>OZ253452.1:1592500-2917534 GCA_965261425.1 Candidatus Spongiihabitans sp. | reverse complement strand
TTTTGAATAAGCTGCGACAATAGCTGAATAATAAACTGATCGGCGATCATGCCGAGCATTGCTCTAATCTGGTCAGCATTAATATCACCATCGCTAAATGCGATTGCCTGATCGAGCAAACTCAAGGCATCGCGCACGCTACCATTGGCAGATCGTGCTAGTATCATCAATGCCGACGACTGGTATTTGATTTCTTCCGCATCCAGAATTTTTTCCAATTGGGCAGATAGGCGACCAATATCCACCGACTTGAGATTGAACTGAATACAACGCGACAAAATGGTGGTTGGTAACTTTTGTGGATTGGTCGTCGCCAACAAAAATTTGACATGCTCGGGTGGCTCTTCCAGCGTCTTGAGCAACGCATTGAAGCTGTGAATTGAGAGCATGTGTACTTCGTCAATCAGATAAATCTTGTAACGACCCTGAGTCGGGGTATATTGCACATTATCAAGCAATTTTCGAGTGTCATCCACTTTCGTTCTGGAGGCAGCATCAACTTCAATCAAATCAACAAAATTTCCCTGATCTACCCCCCGACAAACGACACACTGACCACACGGTTCGGCACTAACACCCGCTTCGCAATTCAACGCTTTGGCAAAGATGCGCGCCAACGTAGTCTTGCCGACCCCACGGGTTCCGGCAAACAGGAAAGCATGATGTACTCGCTGACTATTGAGCGCGTTAGTAAGCGCGGAAACAACATGTGCCTGCCCAATCACCTCAGAAAATATCTTGGGGCGGTATTTTCGAGCAAGTGCAAGATAACTCATTGATTTTAATTCTGATTATCGGTTTATTGGAGGGGATTGAATCGTTAAAGGTGGCGGATCCAGCATACCTGCCCCCAACACCCGAAATTGCTGCTACGGCTGCTTCCTTCCGGACCTGACCGAGTTCACAACATATCGCCGTTGGGAAGGCACCCCTTCACCGCCATAGGTAAACCACTTGTCACGGAGCCCGCATAAAGCACAATCCCGCAACTCTGCCTATTTTATGCCATTTGATGGTTCTCTGAAACCATGATGACAAAATAAATGATAACAATCTCCCGCTTCCGTAGAAGGCGGAAGTGGGACTTTGGTTTAATTGAAAATGGCAGGGAGCAGTTTTCCTGCCCGGAAGCGGGAAACCAGTCAAACACATAAACCAACATCCGTCGTTCCCGCGTAGGAGACTGTGCAAAAACCCCAAGCTAGCCCATGTATGCAAAGGTCTAAAGAAGTCCTCCTGATATAGGGAATATTGTTGATGTTGGGTGTCCATAATTCTGATTTTCAACCTCCAATCTCACGCTCTCATTTTCAATTCTCAATTTTCCATTAAAAAATATGGTAGGATTTCGACCAATCTCCTATCGTGAATTCATAACCCAATGAAATTCTCAACCCCATTTTCCGACACCAACCCAAAACGCCGTGCGATTCGTGAGCATTACCATGCCGATGAGAGCGACTGTGTCGAGCAATTATTACACTCGTTTGCTGGCAGGAAAAATAGTGCCCACAAAAATAGAAGCAACGAAAATGTAAAAAAAGAAACCATAAAACTGGTGCAACAAATTCGCAAGCAAAACGAAAATCATGGCGGCTTGGATGCTTTTTTGCAGGAATTCAAATTGTCTAGCGAGGAAGGGGTTGCCCTGATGTGTTTGGCAGAAGCTCTGTTGCGAATCCCCGATGCAGAAACTGCGGATCAACTGATTCAGGATAAATTATCGGACGGCAACTGGAGCGCGCATCTGGGTGAAAGCGAATCATTTTTCGTCAATGCCTCAACTTGGGGGCTGATGCTGACGGGTAAAATCATTGCTCTGGATAGGGTGGTCATTGAAAATGCTGGGGATTATCTGGGTCAACTCATTGCCCGTAGTGGCGAGCCACTGATTAGGACGGCAGTGAAACAAGCCATGAAAATCATGGGCAAGCAATTTGTCTTGGCTGAAACCATCCAACGCGGCTTAAAAGCTGCCGAGCGGAGAGAAAAGCAAGGCTATTGTTATTCGTATGACATGCTCGGCGAGGCGGCGCGCACCGATGCCGATGCACGGCACTATTTACACGCCTACCAAACTGCCATTGATGCCATTGGGCAGAAAAACATTCCTGACAATATTCGGGAATATAGCAGTAAAATCAGCGAAAATATTGCCAAAATCGGCAATAATGACCCCTACTCCAGTGCTGGCATTTCGGTCAAGTTATCTGCCTTGCATCCGCGCTATGAATACGCGCAGGAGCAACGGATTACAGATGAACTATTTCCGCGCTTGAAACAACTCTGTGTGCAGGCGGCAACCTACAATATCGGGCTGACTATTGATGCTGAAGAATCTGAACGCTTAGAGCCATCATTAAATCTGTTGCAAATGCTGTGCGAGGACGCTGATCTTGTCGGCTGGAACGGGTTGGGGTTTGTGGTGCAGGCGTATCAAAAACGTGCGCCAGCGGTCATTGACTGGCTCGAGGAACTGGCACTTCAAACACAGCAAAAAATGATGATACGGCTGGTCAAGGGAGCTTATTGGGATTCGGAAATAAAAAAAGCGCAGGTCAATGGCTATGCCGGGTATCCGGTCTATACGCGCAAAGTTACCACCGATGTATCGTATCTGGTTTGTGCGCGCAAATTAATTGATAATCCGACTGCGTTTTATCCGCTGTTTGCGACCCATAACGCGCTGACGGTGGTGTCGATACTGAATTTCGTTGGCGAGCGCAGAGATTTTGAATTTCAATGCCTGCATGGCATGGGCGAAATTCTCTACCAACATGTCATCAAGCAGTATCGCGTCAATTGTCGGATTTACGCACCGGTCGGACCACATAAAGATTTGCTCGCCTATCTGGTCAGACGGCTATTGGAAAATGGTGCCAACAGTTCTTTTGTGAATCGCTTGGTGGATAAGCATTTACCGATTGAAAACATTGTCGCCGACCCGCTGACCACGCTAGCAGCACTAGATTCCAAGCCACATCCGAATATTCCGCTGCCGCGAGACATTTATGGCAAACGGGAAAATTCTTGTGGATTAAATTTTGATGACGCGCTGGAGTTGGAAAAGTTCTTTCGATCCGCACAAATTTTTTATTCCAAATCATGGCGGGCGCAACCGTTGATTGCTGGCGTGATTGCTGGCAAAAAAATGGTTGGTAAAAACCCAGCCACCACAACCGATTGGTCGGCAGGCATCGACTGCGTATCACCCGCAACCGGTAAAACGATAGGCAACGTAATCCACGCCACAACCGATGATGTCAACCACGCCGTTACCAACGCCAAAGCCGGTGCCGACCACTGGAATCAACGCAAAGGCAAGGCGCGCGCTCAGCTATTATTGGCAACTGCCAACTGCTTTGAAACAAACCGCGATGAATTATTGGCTTTATGTATGCTCGAAGCGGGAAAATCACTGCCTGACGCGGTTGCCGAGTTACGCGAAGCAATCGACTTTTTGCGTTATTATGCACATCAGGCGATCAGCGAATTTGAACAACCGCGCACCCTACCCGGGCCCACCGGCGAGCTTAATCAATGGTCGCTACATGGTCGCGGGGTATTTGTTTGCATCAGTCCGTGGAATTTCCCGTTGGCAATATTTGCCGGTCAGATTGGTGCCGCTTTGGCAGCAGGCAATAGTGTTGTTGCCAAGCCCGCCGAGCAGACTCCGATTATCGCCAGTCGTGCGGTGCAACTGATGTATGATTCGGGCATCCCGAAAGATGTCTTGCAACTATTGCCCGGTGGCGCAAAAGTTGGCGTAGCATTGATCAATCATCCTCAAATTGACGGCGTTACGTTTACCGGCTCAATTGAAACCGCTAAACGCATTCAACAAGACCTCGCCAACAAGCAAGGTGCCATTGTGCCACTCATTGCCGAAACCGGCGGCATCAATGCCATGATTGTTGACTCGACCGCATTGCCCGAGCAAGTGGTTCGCGATGCTATTCAATCGGCATTTCAAAGTGCTGGACAACGCTGTTCGGCACTGCGCGTTTTGTATTTACAGGAAGACATCGCCGATGAGATGATTGCCATGCTAGTCGGCGCCATGACAGAATTAAAAGTCGGCAATCCTGTCGAAATCAGCAACGATATTGGACCCATCATTGATGAGCAAGCCTTGCAGTCGCTGACAACGCATATTACCAGATGCGAACAGCAAGGGGCGAAAGTGGTCAGAGGCGCGACCGTGCAAGATGATACGGGTGGCTATTATCTCAGCCCCGCGGTTATTGAAATTGACGGCATTGGGCAACTGCAAAAGGAAGTGTTCGGCCCGGTATTGCATGTCTGCAGATTTGCCGCGTCCGAAATCGATGGTGTCGTCGATGACATCAATCGCGCTGGCTATGGACTCACCTTCGGCATACACAGCCGCATTCAATCCACGGTAAAAAGAATAACCCGCCGGATCAAAGTGGGCAATGTTTATGTCAATAGAAACACCATCGGCGCGGTTGTTGGCGTACAACCTTTCGGCGGCGAAGTGCTATCAGGAACCGGACCCAAAGCCGGCGGCCCACATTATCTGCATCGCTTCGCAACAGAACGCTCAGTCAGCACCGATACCACCGCCGCAGGTGGAAACACGACCTTGTTATCGTTAGAAGCGCATTGAATCCACCGCTTTGCGCTTTCTACCAATCGTATGGAGACCTTTGCATAATTCAAAAAATGATTGGAAGTAGGATTTTACCGGTTTTTGCTCCTCGGCAATTGCTCCCGCAGGTGATGACAGGAAGTGCAGATAACGCATCGCTACACGGATGTAGATTAGTAGAGCAATGCAGGAGCAATTGCCGAGGAGCAGTTATCTTGTCAGCACATCCTTGTATATAATGAGTCGTGTAAAAACCAATATCCGTCTTTCCTGCGAAGCCTGTCCCCGCGCAGGCGGGGAGCAGGAATCCAGTCAAACAGCCAAACCCGCAAGGGTTTTCCACATGGAACGTGACCAGAGTTCTTGTACAGTCTTACTAAGTCACGCTTCCGACAACTATACAAGGGTCTCAAAACATCATTTTAGAAAACGACCATGGAACAACTCACCGACCTAAAAGCCATCCTGCATTCCAAGCGCGCCAACATCTATTATCTGGAAAAATGCCGTGTGATGCAGAAAGATGGACGAGTGCTGTATCTTACCGAAGCCAAAAACGAAAACCAGTACTGGAATATTCCGATAGCCAATACCACCTGCTTGCTATTGGGAACCGGCACCTCCATCACCCAGGCCGCCATGCGTATGCTGGCTCAGGCCGGCGTACTGGTCGGTTTCTGTGGCGGTGGCGCAACGCCCCTGCTTATGGCCACCGAGATTGAATGGCTGTCGCCACAAAGCGAATATCGCCCCACCGAATATGTCCAGGGCTGGATGAACTTCTGGTTTGACGAACACAAACGTCTGCTGGCGGCCAGGCAATTTCAAACGGCACGCATTCAGTTTATGCAAACCGTATGGGCAAAAGACCGCGACTTGAGAGCCGCAGGATTTAACAGTCGAGAAGAGGGTGTAACCGCTATGCTCGACAAGACTTGCATAAAAATCGCACAGGCGCAAAAAATCAGCAAACTATTCCAAATTGAAGCCGACCTCACCAAACAGCTTTACAAAATAGCCGCCAGCAGAACCAAACATGGCGATTTTGTGCGCGAAAGAGAATCAGTCGATATTGCCAATGCTTTTTTGAACCACGGCAATTATCTGGCTTATGGCTTAGCCGCGACCACGCTATGGGTGCTGGGCATCCCCCACGGCTTCGCTGTCATGCACGGCAAAACCCGCCGTGGCGCATTGGTGTTCGATGTAGCAGATTTAATAAAAGACACATTGGTGCTACCCTGGGCCTTTATCTGCGCCAAAGAAGACGCCACCGAACAGGAGTTTCGCCAGCAATGCTTACAGGCGTTTACCGACCACAAGGCACTGGATTTTATGTTTGAACAGGTAAAAACCATCGCCTTACAGCATCACGAAACCAAGGCTGTCAACGAGGGCGAAGCCAGATGATGGTCACCTTTGTTTCACAGTGCGAGAAAAACGCTCTCAAAAAAACACGCCGAGTACTGGATGCATTTGCAAACAGGATCGGCGACAACACCTGGCAAACCGTGATCACCAATGACGGTTTACAAACCGTAAAAAAACTACTGAGAAAGACCGCCAGTAAAAATACTGCCGTTTCATGTCACTGGATACGTAGCCGTAGCCGGTCGCAGTTTATCTGGGTCGTGGGGAGTAAAGATAAGTTTGATGAGCAGGGCGTTGTGCCGGTGAATACAACCAAAAAAAATCATCGCCATCTCGAATGGGAAAGAGGCTGGCTTACGACTGAAGTGATTGCCATTGCCTCTGGTATTGCAGGTTTATTTCATGATGTGGGTAAGGCTAATGACTTATTTCAGAACAAGCTCAACCCGGAAATAAAAGCTAAAAAATTTGAGGCTTATCGACATGAGTGGGTTTCTCTGCGGTTATTTCAGGCTTTTGTCGATAGAAATTCTGATAAAAAGTGGATAATTAAGCTGGCGAATGTGGATGCAAAAGTGGAAGAGGAAATACTGCATAGATTAGTGGTAGACAAACCACAATCAACTTCTTTTAACAACCCCTTTGATACTCTTCCGGAGTTTGCAAGGCTTGTCGCTTGGCTAATCGTTTCACACCATCGTTTGCCAGCATATCCCAGAGAAAGGGAGGTTGAACCTAGCCTGAGCAATATAGACAATTGGATGAGCGAGGGTTTCGATAA
Organism: Candidatus Spongiihabitans sp.; assembly: GCA_965261425.1. Lineage (GTDB taxonomy): Bacteria > Pseudomonadota > Gammaproteobacteria > Arenicellales > Poriferihabitantaceae > Spongiihabitans. The sequence continues at coordinate 2,910,770 of OZ253452.1, read as the reverse complement.
CTTATGGAACTCGGAAAATCACCTTAAGCCAGACTGGACTGAAGAACAAATTAAATCAAATTGGTCATTTTCAAGTGGTACTCCTTTCAGAAGCGAAACGTGGCAACAAAAGGCTGTCCAGATATCAAAGCGGGCTGTACGCTGTGTACGCTGTGTAGGCTTGGTCAGAATTAACTGGTTTGACAAACCATTCGTGATGCATATATCGCGTTTAACTCTGATGCTGTCAGATCATTGCTACTCAGCAGGGGGAACCACAGTGCAGTGGCAGGACTCAAACTATCAAGCTTACGCCAATACCGATAAAAATCGACAGTTAAAACAAAAGCTGGATGAACATAACGTGGCTGTTGGGCATTACGCTTATCTATTTTCCAGATCATTACCGCGCTTTCGTGATGAATTGCCTTGCATTAGCGATAACCGGGTTTTGAGAAAAGGCTTGGGTAGAGAAAAAGAATTCCAATGGCAGGGTAAAGCCTATCAAACGGCTGTAAGTCTTCAGAATACCGCCCAAACACAAGGGTTCTTTGGTATCAATATGGCGTCAACCGGCAAGGGTAAAACCATTGCCAATGCCCGAATTATGTATGGACTGTCGGATGACAAGGAGGGTTGTCGTATCAGCATTGCCTTGGGTTTACGTACATTGACATTACAGACTGGCAAGTCTCTCAAAAAAAGGTTGGATCTTGATGAAGGTGACATTGCCACACTCATTGGTTCTCAGGCTGTGCTGAAATTAAGCCAAATCAATCAAGAGGATAAAATAAGTGAGAATAGATTTTCCTCTTGGGGTAGCGAAAGTCTTGACCTTGGCGCGGATGGTGACGGTTATGAAGTTATCTACGATATTGATACCTACGAAGGACTTTTGGATAAGTGGTTCAAAAATAATCCAAAAAACCAAAAACTGTTGCACGCTCCGATTTTGGTTAGTACTATCGATCACTTAACCCCTGCTACGGAAGGTGTACGAGGTGGCAGGCAAATTGTTCCAATGCTGCGGCTACTAACATCGGATCTTATTTTAGATGAGCCGGATGAATTTGATTTAAACGACTTACCAGCACTTGCCCGTCTGGTCAATTGGGCAGGTATGTTGGGGGCAAAAGTTTTGTTATCGACAGCGACCATGCCCCCCGCACTGGCTTATGGTTTGTTTGAAGCCTATCAGAAAGGGCGGAAATCCTATCAAGCAGCTACCAGCAGTGATCAATCAATGAAGCCTATTGTGTGTGCATGGTTCGATGAGCTTAATTCACAATCATCAGAGCATGATGGCATTCAATCCTTTATTAAGACGCATGATGAATTTGTATCAAAGCGAATTAAGGGGTTAGAGAAAACCAACCTGGCATTGCGAAAAGCTCAATTATTGGATATTCCCGTGTTAGGTGATGATTCTTGCTGGTCATCATTGCTGGGCGAAATCATTCAAAAAAATATGACAAATCTACATGCAACGCACCATGAGAAACATGAATCAGGCAAAAAAGTTTCTATCGGGTTGGTTCGCATGGCTAATATCAACCCATTAGTTGCGGTTGCAAAAGAACTCTACAAACGAGAAGTACCAAAAAACTATAAAATTCATTATTGTGTATATCATAGCCAATACCCATTAGCTCAGAGATCGCTCATTGAAGACAAGCTGGATCAGGTGCTTGACCGGAAGAATCCGCAGGCAATATGGCATACCCCTGATATTAAACAGGCGTTGGTAAATTGCTCTGAACAAAACCACCTGTTTGTTGTACTGGCTACGTCAGTTGCTGAAGTTGGCCGAGACCATGATTATGATTGGGCCATTGCCGAACCAAGTTCTATGCGTTCCATTATCCAATTGGCGGGACGTATACAACGGCACCGAAAACAAGAACCGAAAGAAGCGAATCTCTATATTCTGAATAAAAATATTAAAGCACTGAAGGGAAAGAAAATTGCCTTTGCAAAACCAGGATTTGAAGCAAAAAATAGAAAACTAAATAGCCATGATCTGCACGATATTTTAGAGGTGTGCCAATATGACGAACCTGATTCCAAACCCAGCATACAGATACCAAAGAAGCTTGAAAAACAGGCTCCTTTTTCAAATCTGGCCATGATGGAACATATGGCCTACCGAGAAAAACTGCTGGGTGACAACGAACAAAAAAACAATGCTAGACTATGGTGGAAAAATAAGGTGAGCTGGTGTGCTGAGTTACAGCGCAGGCAGCCTTTTAGAGCATCGTCTCCAGACCAAGCCTATTGCCTTTGTATAGACGAAGATTCTGATGAGCTGGCTTGGGAAATAAAAAACGAAAATGTAAGCCCTGTTGAGTATGAACCAGTTTCAAACATTACCCCCAAGGAGATAGAAATAGATAACGGGAATCAGCCGTGGTTTGACACCGATATTAAAGGCTGCTATAAAAACTTATCAGAGAAGTTAGGCATATCACTGAAAAACACAAGTCATTGTTTCGGTGAGGTTCGTTTGCGGGAATATCAGAATCAAGACATTCGATGGCATTATTCGCCGTTACTTGGAATTTTTAGAGAGGCTTAGATAATATGGTCGCAATGATGAATGAGAAGGTTGTTCGGGTTATCGATGACTTTTTACTAAGGAAAAAGACTGCTGAGTCAGAAAAGCTATTAAAAGATGTTATCAAAGGTATCGCTGACATTGTAAAGGCATCATCTGAGACAGAAAAAATAAAAAAACATGTGGTGAAAATTGTAAAGGCTAAAAAAAGTAATGAGCTGAATTCATTGGATCATATGAGTATGAAATTTAAGTTGCTATGCGAACTTAAATATGAAAATTTCAATATGACAGTTGGGGGGAAGAAAAAACAAAAACAATTAAAGATTCTTGATCTTAAAAAGCATATTGAAAATAAGAATAGTTTACTTTGTGAGAAATATATCCCCGTCAACTGGATAAACTATGTGGCCAGTAATTTGGGCGAAGTGAGTATTGATATAACACATATTGCCAAGCTAACACATTCAAGTGCACAAGGATCGAATGTTAACGTAAAAGCCTATAAATCAAAAAGTACTAAACTGTTACTTTCAACAGGAGGTGCTGGTCAGAAATTACCTGATGATTTCTCTTACTCAAATCCCAAATATGCTCCTGTTGCAGAGTTCTTACAACTAGATTGTGAGGGTGAACTACTTGGCAAGGTCGTATCTGATGATCCTTCCGTGCTAGGATCCTTTGCTGAAGATAATGATCAGATTTTGCAATGGAAAAGTCAGTTTGAGTGTGTGTTTGAAGAACATGGGAAGTCTAGTCATGAGTTATTAAAACAGATATATTTCCCCGTACTGGCTGATTATCATTTATTAGCCCCTTTGGTTTCTTCCAGCCTGGCTAAATTTATTTATGATTGTGTTGGGCAGACTCGACAGAAGAATATGCCCGCAAGAGATGCAAGAAATAAAAGGCTGTATTGTAAAAAAGATGATGTTTTATTTCATGGAACTGCGATTTTAAAAGTAACACAGAGCAATCATCAGAATGTTTCTAATTTGAATGGAAAAAGATTAGGCCAATTAATTTTATTCCCCTGCCAATCGCCACAATGGAAAACACAGATAAAACCACCTAGTAGAAAAAGAAAAACGATATTTAGTTTTAATCAAGAACTTTCGCATGTTGTCAAAGAACCAGTTAAACGGCTCCAAAACCTGTTACTGGCTATCAAGTCAAAAAACTTGAGCTTGAATCTTGCGCGCAAAAAACTGATTGCTTCCCTGGTAACAGAAATTGCTGATTCAGTGTTTGACTATGCAGCACAAGTACAGAATTTAAAGAACTTGACTGGTTGGTCGCAAGAGTCCGATCTAGCTGCACATCAGCAATACTGGCTTGACCCATTCAGACAAGATGAAGTATTCCAGACAGCCCGAACCGATCTTAATTGGCAGGCAGATATCGAAACGGATTTCGCCAGATGGGTTAATCAACAACTTAAACATAAACACTTGACTTTGGGTGTTGATCAGGAGAACCATTGGAAAAAATTGTTTAAGCCATTGCTGCGGGAATTTAGCGCACTTACTGATGCAACGTTAGCCGAGCATCATTCAACGGGAATACGGGTATGAGCAGTGCGTATATAATTTTTGAACGCATTGAGGTGCAAGGTGCTAACTGTATTGCCGGATTTACTTATGGCTTTCCAGCGATTACACACTTTTTGGGTTTTGCTCATGCGTTATCTAGAAAACTAGAGCAAAGCGATTCGTTGCAATTGCAAGGCTGTGCGGTAATTTGTCATCAGCATCAAATTCAAGCCTATCAGCCTAAAGGATATGGTGATTATGTGTTTGCTCAAAGTAAAAACCCACCCATGTTTAAAAAAGGTGCGAAGAAAACTTCGCCAATTATCGAGGAAGGCAAGATGAGTATGTGTGTCTCTTTGGTTATGGAGTGCCCAAATTTCACGATGAGCAGAGAGGTTGAAATTGAAGCGGTTAAGAAAAATTTAATTACCTTGGCGCACCAGCATCGTTTGGCTGGCGGGAGTATCCATAATATCCAGGCTGTGCATGTGTTCAGTGAAAAAAGCGATCCGGAACAACAAATTAAGCAAATGCGACAAATTAAACGGGCGTTATTACCGGGTTTTGTATTGATGGATCGCTCGGGTTTACTGGCAGAACATTATCAAAACCTGCGGCAAAGCCAAACAGATGCCGAGTTAATTGATGCCTGGCTGGATTTTTCCGCAATGAAGTATGAGGCCAAGCCAACATTAGAGGATGCCCAAGCGGAAGCTGATTCAAAAACAAAAGCGGAATGGATGCGGTTAGAAAAGCCAGCAAAAGGCTGGCTGGTGCCAATCACTAATGGCTATAAAGCGATTGCGCCGATGTGTCATCCGGGGGAAGCGGCCAACACACGAGATCCAACCTGTACATTCTGTTTTGTTGAAGCTACTCACAGCATTGGTGAATGGCGCAGCCTGCATCGAATTCAACAGGTAACGGATATGTTATGGCAATATCATTACGAATACGACTGGTATTTATGCCGGCAGAAGCCGCTGAATGAAGAGAATTCAGAGGTAGTCTTGGCGGATGCCGATGATATTGAACCAGCAGATGATTTTTTAAATTCACTTTAGTAGGAGAATAGACATGGTAAAAGCGAGCACACCAAAGATTTGGAAACAACCTCCTGAGATATTAGCTTTCAGCAGAAGGTTTGAAGTATCTGACGCGCTAATGACTTCAGGCTTGTGGGGTAATGTTGATAAAGAAGACAGTGAATGGAAGGATATAAAACTTCACGACAAGCGCAACCGTGCAACACATAGTCAATATGGTGCAAAAGAGCCTAAAAAGGTGGAATCCAATTTATCCTGGGGTGGCGATGCGGCATTACCTCACGATGCAGATACATTAAGAATACAGTTTTCCTTAAAGGTAATGGGAGGACTGCGAGAGCCAGCAGCTTGTAATGACCCAGATTTTGAAAAGAATTTATCTAAAGTCATTTTAGATTATGGAAAAAAATACAAATTTACAGAGTTGGCAATTCGATATGCTCACAATATTGCCAACGGTCGGTTTTTATGGCGTAACAGGGTTGGAGCAGAAAATCTGCGTGTGAAGGTAAAGCACAGAGAGCATACATGGATTTTTGATGATCACCAGCTGGATGATTTTGTGAAACCTGAAGAAGATAGTCATTTGGCTGCACTGACCAATGTTGTTCAAAGTGGCTTGCAAGGTGATAGCTTCAAGCATTTGGAGGTTACTGCGTTTGCCAAACTTGGCTTTGTCGGGGCGCGTGTTTGGCCATCACAAGAAATGGTACTAAATATACCTAAAGGAGAGAAGAGTAAAATTCTCTTTCAGTTGAATGGCTGTGCCGCTATACATTCCGAGAAAATTGGCAATGCGTTGCGCACGATTGATACCTGGTACTCTGAAGGTGAAAACATTCAAGCTATTGCCGTGGAACCGTTTGGCTCGGTGACCACGAGAGGTGAGGCTCACCGGAAATCCAAAAATGATTTTTATACGCTACTCATTGAATGGTTAAAAAATAGTAATATGAATGAACAAGCCCAACACTATGTCATTGCAATATTGATTCGTGGCGGTGTATTTGGGGCGAAAAGTGATAAATAGGGAGTAGAAATGAACTTCTATCTTGATATTACCTTGCTGCCAAATGTGGAAGCCAACCTCGGCTTTCTTTGGCAAAAAGTGTATGGACAACTTCATTTGGCCTTGGTTGAACAACAGACAGCGAATGGAAATTCTGCTATTGCTGCTTCTTTTCCAGAATACGGCAATAAAGATTTTCCGCTGGGCAGTAAATTGCGCTTGTTCGCACTAACGCAATCACAATTACAACAGCTTGATATGGCCAAATGGTTAAACCGTTTAACCGACTATAGTCATTGCGCATCCATTAAAGAAGTGCCAGAGTCAGCCAGCACATTCGTACGTTTTAAACGTGTGCAATTCGATACTAATGTAGAGCGTTTGGCCCGTAGAAGAGCGAAGCGAAAAGGTGAATATTTCGAGCAGGCATTGAAACATTTTAATAATAATAATTTTAAAGCGCAAGAAAGTAAGCTACCTTTCGTGAATATGACTAGCCTGTCTAAAAAAGAGCGGTTCAGATTGTTTATTGAAAAGGAGGGGGTAGAGCAAGAAGAGTTCGGCGGGCTTACTTGTTATGGTTTAAGCTTAGGCGGTGCCACAGTGCCAGAGTTTTAACCTTTATTTTCGAACTTTTAATAATCCCTTGCAGATCAAATAGTTAAGAAATAGCCGCTTTTTATTAGTCTTTTAATCAACTAAGCCCTAAGTGCTTGTTATAACTATCTTTGTACACTTTATACTGCTGTTCACTGCCGCACAGGCAGCTTAGAAAATGATAATCCAAGTTTCGTTATTGGCTGTATTGTTCACTGCCGCACAGGCAGCTTAGAAATGTCGGCGCACATAATATCTGTCGTTTATGACGTTCACTGCCGCACAGGCAGCTTAGAAAACGCCGCTATCCGGGCAGAGATTGCCGCTATTGTTCACTGCCGCACAGGCAGCTTAGAAAAATGTGCCGGGTCATAGAATCCTTGCCATTCGGTTCACTGCCGCACAGGCAGCTTAGAAAATTCGCCAAAAGAATTCACCTTCGCGCCTTTCGTTCACTGCCGCACAGGCAGCTTAGAAAGTCCAAGACTTGGCCGTCATAGATAACAATTTGTTCACTGCCGCACAGGCAGCTTAGAAATCTCGCAACATTTCATCTTCCCATTTTGAGAAGTTCACTGCCGCACAGGCAGCTTAGAAATTTTCGGGGGGGAAATTTGATGAGTAAAAATTGTTCACTGCCGCACAGGCAGCTTAGAAAATTTTGAAAATGAGGCGTCGCCCGATATGGTCGTTCACTGCCGCACAGGCAGCTTAGAAAGTCCAAGACTTGGCCGTCATAGATAACAATTTGTTCACTGCCGCACAGGCAGCTTAGAAATCTCGCAACATTTCATCTTCCCATTTTGAGAAGTTCACTGCCGCACAGGCAGCTTAGAAATTTTCGGGGGGGAAATTTGATGAGTAAAAATTGTTCACTGCCGCACAGGCAGCTTAGAAAATTTTGAAAATGAGGCGTCGCCCGATATGGTCGTTCACTGCCGCACAGGCAGCTTAGAAATTGGCAGTGGCAATTCAATTTTAACCTCAAACGTTCACTGCCGCACAGGCAGCTTAGAAATTTTCAAATTGCTCGACCAGCATTGTGCCGTAGTTCACTGCCGCACAGGCAGCTTAGAAAATGTAAAATTGTCGGCTCTCCTGCGACGGCATGTTCACTGCCGCACAGGCAGCTTAGAAAGTCGTCAATCTCAACTGCGCAACGGTCGCAACGTTCACTGCCGCACAGGCAGCTTAGAAAAAGGTTAAGGCGCGGGTGCGTTCTTCCGCCCTGTTCACTGCCGCACAGGCAGCTTAGAAATGGATGCCGGACGAAGCGAACGAGGAGCGACTGTTCACTGCCGCACAGGCAGCTTAGAAAAGCGGAATGTTTATAGGCGTAGTATTACATAAGTTCACTGCCGCACAGGCAGCTTAGAAAATTGGTCAAAAGAAGCGAAATTGCAGGCAGTAGTTCACTGCCGCACAGGCAGCTTAGAAAAATTAGAACATATGGGGGAGTTTTTTACCGATGTTCACTGCCGCACAGGCAGCTTAGAAAATCGAAGGTCACCGGCGTTGTATCCACCCCATGTTCACTGCCGCACAGGCAGCTTAGAAAATGTGAATCTGATGGTTTAGATTCCGGGTGATGTTCACTGCCGCACAGGCAGCTTAGAAATGGGCGCGGATGTGATGATCGGCGACAAAGACGTTCACTGCCGCACAGGCAGCTTAGAAAAGACCCCGCTTGCGCGGGGTTTCGACTAGAGTGTTCACTGCCGCACAGGCAGCTTAGAAAAAGCAACACAACACAAAGTGACCTTGTACGACGTTCACTGCCGCACAGGCAGCTTAGAAAGAATACTTCGACAAAATCAGTCCAAACTCAACGTTCACTGCCGCACAGGCAGCTTAGAAATGCTGCATTGCTTCTGCTTGTCTTGCTTCATTGTTCACTGCCGCACAGGCAGCTTAGAAATGTTGGTAGCTGTGTGGTCGTTGCCTCTATTTGTTCACTGCCGCACAGGCAGCTTAGAAAACAGAGCCCGTATTAAGCAAGGGTACACTAGCGTTCACTGCCGCACAGGCAGCTTAGAAAATCATATACTCAAATATCAACGCAACAGCAGGGTTCACTGCCGCACAGGCAGCTTAGAAAAAGTGACGATACCGAAAGCACATTGGAAACACGTTCACTGCCGCACAGGCAGCTTAGAAATGGAGACGCACAGAATGAATACTTCGACAAAAGTTCACTGCCGCACAGGCAGATTAGAAATGGAGACGCACAGAATGAATACTTCGACAAAAGTTCACTGCCGCACAGGCAGCTTAGAAATCGGTAGTTTGTGTGCTGTTTGGTTAGATATTGTTCACTGCCGCACAGGCAGCTTAGAAATGTTGGTAGCTGTGTGGTCGTTGCCTCTATTTGTTCACTGCCGCACAGGCAGCTTAGAAAACAGAGCCCGTATTAAGCAAGGGTACACTAGCGTTCACTGCCGCACAGGCAGCTTAGAAAATCATATACTCAAATATCAACGCAACAGCAGGGTTCACTGCCGCACAGGCAGCTTAGAAAAAGTGACGATACCGAAAGCACATTGGAAACACGTTCACTGCCGCACAGGCAGCTTAGAAATGGAGACGCACAGAATGAATACTTCGACAAAAGTTCACTGCCGCACAGGCAGATTAGAAATGGAGACGCACAGAATGAATACTTCGACAAAAGTTCACTGCCGCACAGGCAGCTTAGAAATCGGTAGTTTGTGTGCTGTTTGGTTAGATATTGTTCACTGCCGCACAGGCAGCTTAGAAAAGGATACGGGGATCATGTCGTATCGGTCAAAGGTTCACTGCCGCACAGGCAGCTTAGAAAAGGATACGGGGATCATGTCGTATCGGTCAAAGGTTCACTGCCGCACAGGCAGCTTAGAAAAAACCATCGTCATGACCAATCCAAACTTTTTCGTTCACTGCCGCACAGGCAGCTTAGAAAAAGTTAACTTTGTTGGCGTGGACGATGTCAAAGTTCACTGCCGCACAGGCAGCTTAGAAAAACCGGACTACAAGCGAAATAGCGGACTTGGAGTTCACTGCCGCACAGGCAGCTTAGAAAAAGAGAATTTGAAAAATGAAAATAGAATCAATGTTCACTGCCGCACAGGCAGCTTAGAAATGCAGGTCGAATCAATCAAAGAAGGTGATTTTGTTCACTGCCGCACAGGCAGCTTAGAAATGCAGGTCGAATCAATCAAAGAAGGTGATTTTGTTCACTGCCGCACAGGCAGCTTAGAAATGCAGGTCGAATCAATCAAAGAAGGTGATTTTGTTCACTGCCGCACAGGCAGCTTAGAAAAGCGCGTATTCCAAACCCTTTTTTACCCCCCCCCCCCCCCTTGTATCCCATTCATCTGTCAATTCTTTTCGTACATCTATACTTTTTAAGCGTTGGTTGGTCCATTCTTTGGAATACCCCTTTTTTAGGTAGGTTTCCATTGCTCGGTCAATGCTTAATTCCGGGTCTTCTATTTCATCAATCCGCTCTCTCGCTACCCTTGCAATCCATCTTTTAAGAGGTTCGGCCTTTTTGGAAGGAATAGACTGGGTAAGGCGTAAAAGCTGTTCTGTATCTGCCACATCTGTCATTCTCATTTTGCTGTCTGTGTGGCTTGCATTTTCAGCTGTCCCATTTTTCCTGTTTACTCACTAATCCAAAACCAAATCAGCAGGAATGGCAAAGCCGATGCCTTCCACATCTTTATCAACGAGCTTAAAAGTCGTAATCCCGACTAAATTACCGTCTCTGTCAAACAAGCCACCGCCAAATGAGCAGGGGGATATGCTTGGGTCCGTATCTCCTGTATCCACGCAGTAGAGACTGTGCAAGAAACCCCAAGCTAGTGCATGTCACATGTAGAAAACCCTTGCGGGTTTGGCTGTTTTACTGGATTCCTGCTTTCGCAGGAAAGACGGGGTCGGTGCAGAAAAGACGAATGTTGGGGCGGGAATAACTGCCCACTGACAACTACCGGAAGCGGGTTTGGCTGTTTTACTGGATTCCTGCTCCCCGCCTACGCGGGGACAGGCTTCGCAGGAAAGACGGATGTTGGTCGTCTGTGTCAATGCTTCTATCTACATTGGTCAGGTGACAGATTTTGTAAAATCGTCCTGTTGTGATTGATCGGCAAATAATGGCTGTTTAGGTTTGTCCTTGACTGCCTTCTTGTCGGAACCAGTAATCTTGGAATGATCGTCTTGTAATTTACGAATACTTTCGCCTTGGAACAAACTGCTTGCGTCTATTTCAAGACTGGCAGAAGTAAGTTTTCCCTGCACATCACCGCCGTCTATAATTTCAACGGCTTCGCAGTCGACTTCGCCAGAAAACTTACCACTAATAATCAACCTCTTAGCGCGTAGTGCTTTGCTGTTGACAATCCCCGATTTACCAATTTTGATCAATCCAGTGGAATTTATGTCAGCATCAACTTCACCATCAATATGTAGCTCACACTCTATATCTATTTTTCCTGTGATGTGTGTTCCAGTTGCGATAGTTGTAATGTTTGATGCGTAATCTGTTTGTTGATCAGACTTATTAAAGATGGCCATTTTATACCCTTGACTTGTGTGAAAATTTCATGTGAACCAAACTCCCATTCCAAAAACTGGTATGGGTCAATTGGCTTGCGAAGATACCTGATTTCGTAATGCAAATGCGCTCCTAGACTTCTACCTGTATTCCCCGAATAGCCGATTAAATCACCTTTGTGAATCATCTCTCCAGGACTAACTCGTATTTTTTTTAGATGGGAATAATGTGTTTCAAAGCCAAAATTATGTAATATGACAATTCGATTACCACTCAGATTCGAATAATCGGCATTGCTAACAATGCCATCTGCTGGTGCAAAAATTTCAGTATTGGTTTTTGCCCGCAAATCAATCCCGTTATGGAATGATTTAACCTTGGTAATAGGGTGGTTTCTCATCCCAAACTTGCTGGTAATCACATGATCTTTCAGAGGATAGCCGTTTGGGATATTGTCATGGAGAATACGTTCCTGCATTGCCGTCAAACCTGCCAAATCAACCCGAGCCGCAAGGTCACGTTGCTGATTTGAATGTTGTTCAGTCGATTCATCACCAATCCCAATGCCGACCCCAATGACCTGTTCGATTTCCCCTACCCTGTTGCCAATTTCTGAATACTCTTCTTCGCGGGCATTATAAAAGTTTCCAATCCGTTTTATACGCTCATCAAGAGAAGATTCCAAATCCCCTGTATCCACGCCACTGAATTTTTCAATCGCTACAAGTTCTTTGCTGATATTCGCTGTCTGTTGCTGACTATTGGAGATTTTTTGCTCAAAATTAGAGATTAAATAATCGGCTTGAATCAGCTGCTTGTTCAAGATTGATTTTTCAAACGCAAGCGATACAACCGAGGAATATTGAAGCACATTGGTAACACATAGTGTAAAAGTAACAACCAAAATAGCAACGCTTGCCACGATCATCGTTCTCTTCACCGTGGTCTTAACGAAAAAATGTCTTGACCCGGCAGTATCCGATATGGTGACCGCGTAGTGGTTTTTCGCGCTTATTGAGTTAAGATTCGATGCCACGTCATTTTTTGCCTATCATTTTGCCTATCAATCGCACTTATTATTGTGTTTTCTCGGGTTTCTACAACCGTCATTATCGATTCGATTCCGGCTGTCCACATCCCATGGAGTCTAAATTGACGCATATTGCTCATAAGAAGCCACATTCTACCCGACTTGTGATGAATTCGCATCGACAATAACCAAAACTCTGGCAATTTTTCATCAACAGTATTACGTCATTAACAGTATAATCTTACTTTCTTTTCCCACTAAAATAACAGCTATGCAAAATTTAGAGAATATCATTACTGATGCTTGGCAGGAGCGGGAGAATATCACTCCTGCCAATGCAAGTACAGAATTGCGCGGAGCCGTGAATCAGTGCCTGAATTTATTGGACTCTGGCGAAGCGCGGGTAGCAGAGCCGGCGGAAGATGGCTGGCAGGTTAATCAATGGCTAAAAATGGCAGTTCTGTTGTCATTTAAAATCAATCAAAACAAAACCTTAAATAGTGGCTGTGCAAACTACTACGATAAGGTTGCGCTTAAATTCGGCGACTATGGCGACAAAGATTTCGCCAACGGTGGATTTCGGGTTGTCCCGCCTGCCACAGTCAGGCACGGGGCTTATATTGCTACCGATGTGGTACTGATGCCTAGTTTTGTCAATATCGGTGCCTATGTGGGAGCCAGAACAATGGTCGATACTTGGGCAACGGTGGGATCATGTGCACAAATTGGTGCCAATGTTCACCTTTCTGGGGGCGTTGGTATTGGTGGCGTTCTCGAGCCCTTGCAGGCATCGCCGACCATTATTGAGGATCATTGTTTTATCGGTGCGCGTAGCGAAGTAGTGGAAGGCGTGATTGTTGGCGAGGGTGCAGTCGTTTCCATGGGGGTTTATATCGGGCAAAGCACTCGTATTCTGGATCGCGCTACTGGAGACGTCAGTTACGGTTATATTCCGCCGGGTTCCGTTGTCGTATCAGGCTCAATGCCCGCCCAAGATGGTAGTCACAGCCTGTATTGTGCCGTGATTGTAAAAACTGTCGATCAGAAAACCAGAAATAAAATTGGCATCAATGCGTTACTTCGCAATATCTGACGTTTTCAGTTTTCAATCAAGTCCCCCTAGCCCACTGCCAACTAATAACTTCAATTACCCGATTTTTTGACTTCAAGCAATTCAATATCAAATAACAGTGTTTCGTTGGCACCAATAGACTGTCCCGAACCCTGTTCGCCATAGGCAAGTTCAGGTGGTAATACGACTGCCCATTTATCTCCCGGCTTCATTAACTGTAATACCTCCTGCCATCCGGGAATAATCGCTCCTAAGGAAAATGTGACCGGTTCACCACGCGAATAACTGCTGTCGAATACCGTTCCGTTTATCAGCGAGCCACTATAATGCACCACCACCGTATCGGCGAGTGTGGCATTGTCGCCACCACCATTTCTAGCAGTCAGGACTTTATATTGCAACCCGCTTGCAGTCGTGATGACCCCTTCTTTGGACTTATTTTGTTGCAGAAATTCCTTTCCGATGGCAGCGTTTTTCGCCGCGATGACAGCGGTTTTTGCCAATAGTTCTTGCTGTTTTTGTTGCAGGACTTGATTGGCTTCCTGTTCCGATAACAACGGCGTATTCCCAGAAACAATGACCGCAATACCTTGCAATAATGCCTCTAAATGGATGTCCGGCTGGTTTTTGAACTGATTCACCATCTGTTGACCTAGTTTAGTGCCGATGGCATAGCTGTATTTTTTGTCGTCAGAATCAAGCTCTAATTCTTGTGCAAAGAGTGGTTGTGCAAGCAAAAAAGGCATGAAAAAAGACATCAACAGCGAACAAATGATGAATGGTTTTCGTGGCGAGTGTTTATTGAACATAACGAGTCCTGTGGTTAGGGTTGATTTTATTAGAGACCTTTGCATCACGGAAGTGTGGCAAAACTGTACAAGAACCCAGCTAGGTCGTGTTATATGGAAAACCCTTACGGGCTTGGTTGTTTTACTGGATTCCTGCTCCCAGCCTGCGCGGGGACAGTCGGTGCAGGAATGACGGATGTTGGTTTTTTGTTCAGTCTCAAAAGACTCTCGTAATTCGTAATTATGTACCTTGCGGGTTGGCGGATTATTACACATCTAATATCTGAATGGCCTCTTCTATGCGTTTCGGTGCGATTATTTTAATCTTGGACAGAGCCGATTTTGGTTTATTCGCGGCTGGAATCAGGGCGCGGGTGAAGCCCAATTTTTCTGCTTCTTTCAGGCGTTCCATGCCACGTTGTACCGGTCGTAGTTCGCCGGACAGCCCGACTTCACCGAATACAATCAAGTCGCTACCCACTGCGCGATTTTTAACGCTGGAGAGAATCGCCAACAGCACCGCCAAATCTGCGCCGGTTTCGGAGACGCGCACACCGCCGGTAACATTGGTAAATACGTCATAACTACTCAAGGAAATGCCGGCGTGGCGGTGGGCGATTGCCAATAGCATCGCCAGTCGATTTTGTTCGAGACCGACGCATAATCGCCGTGGGTTCGGCAATGCGCTGTCATCCACCAAAGCCTGAATTTCAACCAGTAATGGGCGGGTGCCTTCCTGAGTCGCCAACACCACGCTACCCGGCTTTTCCGCGCCATGCTTGCTGACAAACATGGCAGATGGATTGCTCACGTCTTTTAACCCTTGTTCGCCCATTGCAAATACACCGATTTCATTGACCGCGCCAAAGCGGTTCTTGATGGCGCGAATCAATCGGAAACTATTTGAGCTTTCTCCCTCAAAATACAGCACACTGTCAACCATGTGCTCCAGAATACGCGGTCCTGCTAACGCACCTTCTTTGGTAACATGACCGACCAGAATCACACAACACCCGGTTTGTTTGGCATAGCGCACCAATCTAGCCGCGCTCTCGCGAACCTGAGACACGCTACCGGGGGCTGCGCTGAGCATATCACTGTAAAAAGTTTGAATGGAATCGGCAACCAACACCGCCGGGGACTCTTTATGAGCAATCTCCAGCACGGTTTCGAGACGATTTTCTGCCATTATTTTCATATCGGCAGCGTCCAAGTCCAGACGGTGGGCGCGCAAAGCAATCTGCTCGATTGACTCTTCACCAGTCACATACAGCACCGGCGCGTCCTTACCGATATGACTCAGGTATTGCAATAATAAGGTCGATTTACCAATTCCGGGATCGCCACCAATCAACACCACAGAGCCGAATACCAAACCACCGCCCAATACGCGGTCGAATTCCGCGCTACCGCTGGAGATGCGCTTGATATGCTCAATTTCCACCTGCCCAAGCCGTTGCACCTCAACCTTTGGCGCAAAGCCAGAGAACCGCTCGGTGAGTGATGACGCGCGCTGTGCTGGTTGCTCCAGCAAGGTATTCCATTCGCCACATTCGCCACATTGCCCAGCCCATTTTGGGCTCTCGCCACCACATTTAGAGCAACAGTAAATTAATTTTGCTTTTGCCATGTCGTGTTATCTTGTTAATTGAGCGTAAGTCGTGGCACTCTCGCGCTCACTTTACAGAGCAAATCATAGGGTATGGTGTCTGCCCATTGCGCGACTTCTTCGACTGCCAAACCAGTTCCCCACAATACCACCTCATCACCCACTTTGACAGGCTCCAGATCGGTCACATCAACCGTCATCATATCCATGGAAACCCGCCCAATAATGGTTGCCCGTTGATTATAAATCAAAACACAAGCGCGGGCATCTTCCAATCTCGGATAGCCATCGCCATAGCCAAAACCGACCACGGCAATTTTTGAAACCCGGTGGGTACGAAAAATACCGCCATAACCAACTGCCTGACCGCGACCGATGGTTTTAACCGCAATCAGCCGCGCCTGCAACTGCATAACCGGTTTTAGGTCAAACGTGGGCGTTTTGTCGTCTTGCTGGTTATAGGGTGCGATTCCATAGAGCATCAGCCCCGCTCTAACCCATGAAAAATGGCTCGCTTGCCAGCGCATCACTGCGGCAGAATTTGCCAGACTCTTTTCGCAGTCGAATTGATCGGTCACGCGCTTAAAAACAGCCAGTTGGGTACGAGTAAAATCATCCCCGATTACATCCGCATTAGCTAGATGTGACATCAGCCGTATCTGTTTGACGGTAGCCATGCTTTGACACTTTTTATATATCGCAGCCACCTCTTCTGCGGCAACACCGAGTCGGTTCATGCCGCTATCAAATTTAATCCACACCGACAGCGGACTCCCTTGATATGCCACCAGCCATTTTAGCTGCTGTTGGTTGTGCAATACCAGCTGCAAACGGTGTTGCTCAAAGTGTTGCAGTTGCTGCTGCTGCCACCATTCGGACAACACCACAATCGGTTTATCTTGCTGAACCCGCCGACATCGAATGCCATCATCAATAGTTGCAACCGCGAAAGCATCCACCTGATGACGCACCGCGCCGCAAATGGTTTCGAGCCCATGCCCGTAGGCATCCGCCTTGACGACTGCCACCAATTGGGCTGGCATTAATCGAGTTTGAATCGTATTTCTGATTTGCTGTATGTTGTGGCGTAATGAGTCAAGATCAATGAGCGCCCGAGTGCGCCAGGTGTTTGTTTCGCCGTTACCCTGCCCATCACTCATATTCGCTGGGACCATACTGGGATGACGTATGGTTCTCAAAACGGGTAAACTCGCCACGAAATGTCAATCTTTTCATGCCAACCGGACCATTTCGTTGTTTGCCGATAATCACTTCGGCAATTCCTTTTTGCTCGCTGTCTTCGTTATATACCTCGTCTCGATAGATGAAAAAAATGACATCCGCATCCTGCTCGATGGCACCAGACTCTCTAAGGTCGGACATCACCGGACGCTTGTTCGGGCGTGATTCCACACTGCGATTTAACTGCGACAAGGCAACCACTGGTACTTTCAGCTCTTTGGCGAGTATTTTCAACGAACGGGTAATTCCGGATATTTCCGTAGCACGGTTTTCGGTGTTCTCCGAAGCCTGCATAAGTTGAAGATAATCAACAATTATCAATCCTAAATTATTCTTCTCAAGTGCTATTCTCCTCGCCCTTGAGCGCAATTCTAGGGCATTGAGCCCTGCCGAATCATCCACAAACATCGTTGATTCAGCCAACAACCCGGCCGCAGAACTTAATCGTGGCCAATCCTCATCGGTGAGCTGACCGGTGCGAAGTTTATTGGAATTGATTCGCCCCAAAGATGCCAGCATTCGCATCGCCAGCTGCTCACCTGGCATTTCCATGCTAAATATGGCAACCGGCAATTTTTTCTCGACCGCAACATATTCTGCAATATTCATGGCAAAAGCGGTTTTACCCATAGACGGTCGCCCTGCCACGATAACCAAATCACCCCGTTGCAATCCAGAAGTCATCTCATCAAGATCAGTAAATCCGGTTGGAATACCCGTAATCGCTTCTTTTGAATCATGTAGCTCATCAATGCGGTCAACTGTTCGTGCCAGCAAATCCTGAATGGAGGTAAATCCTTGTTGGCTACGACCATCGCGCTCAGAAATATCAAACACCAGTTTTTCAGCGAAGTCAAGAATTTCCCTCGGCGTTCGTCCTTCCGTATGGTAAGCACTATTGGAAATATCATTGGCTGCCGCAATAAGCGAACGCAAAATAGCGCGTTCTCTGACAATCTTCGCATAGGTTAAAATATTTGCCGTGCTTGGCGTATTATTCGCCAATGTGCCGATATAAGCGAGTCCACCCGCTATTTCCAGCTTGCCTTCCGATTCCAGCCATTCCGATGTTGTGACCACATCGGCAGGGTCTCCAGCATCTTGCAAGCCAGAAATAGCGGCAAAAATCAGTCGATGATTTTGGCTATAAAAATCCTGCACCCCGACTTCATCGATGACCTCATGCCATTTACGGTTGTCCAACAACAAACCGCCCAGCAAAGACTGCTCCGCCTCCAGTGATTGGGGCGGTAATTTCGGTGAATTGGTTATAAATTGTGCGGGTTCAGGCAATGGACAATAATTTGGTTAACGATTATTATGGGGGGTTCCATACGGCAAAAGCCGAATTTTTATACGCTACAAAATGAGTGCCTGTCCAGAAAACCTCTTGCCAATGAGGCTTCGCAGCCAATCCCCCATCAATAAGGGGCTTTCCGTGTCTGCTTTATTTGGGTTCGGCTGGATTTTTATCCGCCTCATCCGTAGTAGCATCAGCAACGGAAACAACTTCAGATGTTGCCGTTGTACTGTCATCAGGCACCGAATCGGTCACCGGACGCTTGTCCGCATGTTCGCCAGTTACCGTTATTTTTACAGTAAAGCGCACCTCTGGATGGAGTATGATTTCGGCTTCAAACTGACCGACATGTTTTATCGGTCCATCGGGCTGGTTGATCTCAGATTTTTCTATCGGGGTCCCCGCCTCGGTTAGGGCTTCGGCAATATCAAGCGGTGATACCGATCCATACAATTGACCTTCTTCACCACACAGTCGGGTTAGCGTAATATCTTTAACCGCAAACTCTGCACGCGCCTTCGCGCCGTCCAAACGCTTCCCTTCCTCTCCGGCTAACTGTCGTCGCCTCTGTTCCACTTTAACCATTGCATCGGCGGTAGCAGGCAGGGCTTTTTTCTGCGGAATAAGGTAATTACGCGCATAACCATTTTTGACATGAGCCACATCGCCAATCTCACCCACATTCTGGACCCTTTCTAACAAGATAATTTCCATGCCAATCTCCTAGTTATCGTGTTGGTCGGTATAAGGGATTAACGCAAGAAATCGGGCGCGCTTAATCGCTGTGGCGAGTTGCCGTTGAAAATGTGCCTTGGTGCCAGTGCTTCGGCGCGACAAAATTTTCCCAGTCTCACTGATATTGGTAGTCAAAATCGCCATATCCTTATAGTCTATCGACTGCACACCCTCTACGGTGAACTTGCAGAATCTTGGTCGTCTTTGGGGCTTACGCATCATACTATACCTCCGTCTTTAAGTGCTGCATCTTTAATCGCTTCATCTTCAAGGGCATCCTCTGCAAGCGCGTCTTCATCAAGCATCGCTTCATCCAGTTTCACCTCATCAAGATCAGATGGTGCCACAGGACTAGGTGACTCCGAGGACGTTTCATCAGATTCTGAACTCTCCTCATCAGGCTCCGCTTCTTTATCACCTCCAGCGGCGGCGAGTTGCCTTGCAGCTTCCTCAGATTCCCGATCATCTTCCCTTCGCTTCTCTTGTGCTATTGGAGACGCTTCTGTAATCGCTTCTTTTCGTCGAATAACCAAATGCCGCAAAATGGAGTCATTAAACTTGAAGTTGTTCTCAATTTCTCCCAAAACATGAAGGTCGCACTCAATGTTCAGCATGACATAATGCGCTTTATACACATCATTGATCATATAAGCCAAACGCCTACGACCCCAGTTTTCAACGCGGTGGATATTGCCCTGACCCGATGTAACCATGTCTTTATAACGGTCAATCATGGCGGGGACTTGCTCGCTCTGATCAGGATGAACCAGAAACGTAATTTCGTAATGTCTCATTATTGCTCCCTATGGTTAGGTATCTTCCCGCCGACCAAATTGTCATGGTGACCAATTTAAGGTAGTGAAGAAAGGAGTTGATGTGAATGGTGCGCTGGCAATTCTATATGAAGTATTCTGGTTATACAACAACGAAAGCACAAATGTTAGCCCAAAGCAGTAATGTCCCCTTTTGACTTCTTCAGGAGCGGTGCGGCGGGCTCACCGAGCGAGGGTTATGACAGAGGAGATAATCACATTGAGCCATGCCACAACCGTGCAGATAGAGACTGTGCAAAAACCCCAAGCCAGTGCATGTTACATATGGAAAACCCTTGCGGGTTTCTTTCAGTGCACCAACCGCAATTACTTCGGCAGTAACGGTAATAAAAAGATACAGATATAATATTTTGCTTATTCTTGGTTGCCCCCAGCTCGTGAAGGCTTTCCCACGACATCAAAATTCACCGGTGATGCGCCCTTCATGGTTGCCGAATACCAGTCCGTATTCGCATCAATTTCATAATAATCACTGGCATTCTCGACATAAATGTTTCGGGTGGTGTTGAGATGGGTCGGCGTGGTTAATGCCCCTGCGGCAACACACATTGAATGGCTGTCTTTCTGCCAAAACAGGCTCGCGCCACAGTGCTGACACCAGCCTCTTCGCGCCTGATTGTCGGTTTGCTGATACCATTTGAGTTGATCGGCACCAAAAAGGTGTATGTCGGCTGTATTGACATGGGTATAGGCAGCATAATTGCCATGAAATTTACGGCATTCGGAGCAATGGCAATTAACCACATAGCGTGGCTTTTTAAGATAGAACCGAACCGCCTGACACAAACAACTTCCCTGCTGTAAATAGTCTTTGATTTGATGATGTAAATCGGGGTTATCGGCTTGCGGGTACGCCATTGCCAGCCACTTGATATAGAATGAGTCGGACAAGGTGTGCATTTCTGCCATCTTATCTTTGATATTGCATTTAATCTCCGCAATCGCCTGCACCGAGCCATCGTTAGGCTCAATATCATCACCATAAGCATCCAGCCATTCGTTCAATAGTTGTTCCGACAATTCAACATGGGCGACAGTGGCAACCATGTTGTCAATCGCAAACGCCTGATTGTGGCAGTGTTGAGTGGCATAAAGCGGTTCAGCCCCGCGAGGAATGGAAAATTCTTCATGATGCCAGATCATAATTTTCATGCCGTCTGGCAAATGCCCCCGCCACTGACGGGCAGTGTCATTGTCGGCAAACCGTATCGAATGCCAGCCTATTTCCTTATTCGGCATGGGGCTAACCGTGCCACCTAACGCCTTGCTGATGAGTTGAGAACCCAAACAATGACCCAATACCGGAAATTTTTTCTGCTGTGCCAATTGAATCAGATTTAACGACTGCTCAATCCACGGCAGGGAGTCATTAACACTCATCGTACCGCCTAAAAAAACCAAACCGGCAACATCATCGGCAAGATGTTGTGGGATAATCTCGTTTTGATCTATTCTTATCAGCTCAAAGGCAATGCCCAACTCGGTGAGTAAATCAGTAAAATACGCTGCCCCAACCCATGATTCGTGCCTGAATATCAGTATTTTTTTCATGTTGAGACCTTTGCATTATTCTCGGAAGCGCGACTTCAGCCACGCACAATCGTGCAGATAGAGACTGTGCAAAAACCCCAAACCAGCGCATATTACATGTGGAAAACCCTTACGGGTTTGGCTGTTTTACTGAATTCCTGCTCCCCGACTGCGCGGGGACAGGCTTCGCAGGAATGAAGGGGCGGTGCAAAAAAGACGGTTATTGGTTTTTTACACAGTTTCCTACGCGGGAACGACAGCATGGAACGGGTATGACTGCCAACTGACAACTGACAACTGACACAACAATCCTAAAACTTCTTATAAGCATTCATCAGGTCAACCATCGGATGGGTTTTTGCCATCTGGAATTTGATTAGCAATTCTCGCGCAATCATATCCCGATCTTGCTGGTTGTCCGGCAGTTTCAGGTCTTCTGGAACCTGTACCCAGCCATTGATGTTACGGTCGAATACTGCCGGTCGCCCTTCTTCATAGCCCATGTGGACATCTTCGAGCCAGTTCAGATCGTCCCAGCCCATTATCTCCATGTACTTTATAAGAAATTCGGGGCAGCGATCCATGTCCGGCACCAGATTCACATCATAACGATAGCCGATGTGCTGACCGATGTCTTTTTCCCGACCGGTATCCAAGCCATCTGATTTGATGAATTGATCTACGTTTGTGGTTTTACTCATTTTATTCTCCTAAAAGCGGGTCAAATCGGGTCGCCCAACGGTGTGCTGGGTACCTGCCAGAGGAACTTGTGCCAGTGCAGAAGCCTCCATGGTTAATGCCGATAAATCTTCGGGTTCGAGGGAGTGGATATTGGTTTTACCGCAAGCCCGCGCCAAAAGTTGTGCCTCAATAGTTAGTGTATGCAGAAAGTTATAGACCCTTTCTGCGGCCAAGTCAGGATTGAGCCGTTTTCGCAAAATCGGATCCTGAGTCGCAACACCAACCGGACATCGACCGGTATGACAATGATAACAATGACCGGCTTCAACACCCATTTCTTTCTCGAAATCCGCTTCTGGGATATCCTTGTTGCAGTTCAATGCCATCAACGCCGAATGACCAATGGCAACCGCATCTGCACCCAGTGCTAAGGCTTTAGCGAGATCGCCGCCGTTGCGAATACCACCCGCATAAACCAGTGATATTTCTCCGGATTTACCGACATCTTCAATCGCTCTACGTGCTTGGCGAATCGCCGCAATGCCGGGCACGCCGGTTTCTTCGGTCGCTAGGTGGGGACCAGCACCCGTGCCGCCTTCCATGCCATCAATATAGATGGAGTCGGGACCAGTTTTCGCTGCCATCCGCACATCATCATAAACCCGTGCCGCGCCCAGTTTTAATTGAATCGGAATTTCACCATTGGTCGCTTCACGAATTTCGTTGATTTTCAAAGCCAAATCATCGGGTCCCAGCCAATCTGGATGCCGCGCTGGCGAGCGTTGATCGATTCCAGCCGGCAACGACCGCATCTCAGCCACCTGATCGGTTACTTTCTGTCCCATCAAGTGTCCGCCAAGCCCGACCTTACAGCCCTGCCCGATGAAAAATTCTACGCAATCGGCAAGGCGTAAATGGTTGGGGTTGAAGCCATAGCGGGATTGGATACATTGATACATCCACTTTTCCGAATAGCGGCGTTCATCAGGAATCATGCCACCTTCACCCGAACAAGTTGCTGTGCCTGCCATCGTCGCACCCCGCGCCAGTGCGGTTTTGGCTTCATAAGATAATGCGCCAAAACTCATGCCGGTAATATAAACCGGAATATCCAACACCATCGGACGTTTTGCCTTTGGCCCGATGATGGTTTCGGTCAGACATTTTTCCCGATAACCCTCAATGACGAAACGGGTCAGGGTTCCCGGCATAAAAGTCAGGTCGTCCCAAGTCGGAATTTTCTTGAATAATGAGAAGCCACGCATACGGTAGCGTCCCAATTCGGCTTTGATATGAATATCATCCATCACCTCCGGCGGGAACATAAAACTTTGTCCCAGATGACTGGTATCTCTTTTCGTTTTTGACATATTTGTTTTCCTCTTATGCTTAGAGTATCAATTTTTTCTCGGTCGGCTCCAAGTTGTCGTAGTTCCACAACTGCTTACCCGCGACAAATTTCTTCAGGTTTTCGATCCCACAAGCCGGCTCGATACCATACATGCCCAATTTGACTTTCAACCATTTCAGATCAATCTCATTGAGTTCACCGGGTACGCAATCGACCCCCAGATCTTCGACCTCACCACCCACATAGATGGTGCCGTCATACATGGAATCACCCAGATTTTTGCCCGCATCACCACAAATAATCATGCGTCCGCGTTGCATCATAAATCCAGTGAATGCGCCAGTACGACCGCCAACGATAATGGTGCCGCCTTTTTGGTCGATACCGGTTCGTGAACCGACATCACCGCGACAAACCAAATCACCACCACGAATCGCGGCACCGAATGTTGAGCCGGCATTCTTGTCGATGACCACCTTGCCGGACATCATGTTTTCTGCACATGACCAACCGACTCGACCACTGATATGAACGTTCGGCCCATCAATCAATCCACAGCCGAAATAACCTAGACTACCTTCAAAATTCAGCTTTAAGCGATTCAGGATGCCAACCCCGACACCATGTTTGGCACGCGGATTTTTAACCGTGATGGTGCCATGACCTGATTGCATCAGTTCACGAAGTTTCAGGTTAATCGCCGATGTTTCCATTTTTTCCGCATCAAACTCAGCTGTTTTATCAAAATCAACCTCATGCGCCCAAGGATAGGTGTAATTTTCATCCTCAGTAGCACTAAAAAAACGCTGTTGCGTTCTGCCGCTCAACTGCTCGGCATGCAGACCCATGTCATGGGATTTGTGTTCTACGCCTGCCATACTCTTACCTCCCCGTGATATGGATCCCAAGTTTCAATTTCATTCGGAAATATGCTGCGGATAGCGACCTCTTCGGAAGCCAAACCAATAAAATCATCGCTTTCATATAACACCATCGGCTTCGCTGCCATCACATCTTTTGCCATTCCAAGCCGGTCACTGGTTGCGACTAAATAAGTGAATACGCCGTCCAACTCATGAACAGAGCGATTCATGGCTTCTTCAAGTTCATCGCCTTCGCTCATGCGGTCGGCGATATAAACCGCTATCAATTCCGAATCACAGTTGGACATAAAACGATGACCACGGCGTTCCATCTGGCGACGGAATGCCCAGTAGTTAGTGAGCTGACCATTATGCACCACCGACACATCATTAAACGGATATGCCCAATAAGGGTGTGCCGAACGAATATCCACATCCGACTCGGTCGCCATGCGCGTATGACCGATGCCGTGAGTGCCTTTGAAGCCTGCCAAACCATATTGATCAGAAACCACAGTGGCATCACCCAGATCTTTAATCAATTCCAGACCCTCGCCGATGGATAGAATTTCTACCCCCTCTATGTCCTCAACATAATCGGCGAGTTTTTTCAGATCGCCATCAAATGTAAAGGTATAGCGATGGGAATATTCGGTCGCTTCATCACGGAGTTTTACTTTCACTTCGAGTTTTTCCAGTCGGTCGTCAACTTCTTTTTGACGTTCAATAACTTCTTGATGTATCTCAAAGCCCTTCTTCATGTCTTCCTGTTCGGCGACATTGAAGCGCATTATATATTGGCTTTTAATGGGGGTTCCGTAAAGCGCGAAGCCGGTAGAATCCGGACCCCGATGCTTCAAAGATTGAAGCATCGATGTCATTTCGGTCCCCACGTCAGAGCTTTTGCCCCGATGTATTAGTCCTGCGATACCACACATTTTGCAAGTTCTCCATATTAAAGGTTAATTTGAAAAAATAATATTAAAACCTGGTGCTACGGGCAAACCCCTAACACCAACCTGTTTCACTGCCCCGCCGATAGCCTTTATCGGCTTTAGCGGGGCTAATCAATTTAAGGTAAGCAATCGAGATAATTTTCCAGATCCCAATCGGAAACCGCATGATTAAATCGCTCCCACTCATCCGTTTTATAATGATGGTAAACCTTGTACATTTCGTCAGGCATCGATGAACGCACCACCGCGTCTTTTTCCAGTTCCTTTAAGGCATCACCTAAAGTCATCGGCAATTTCTTAACCTCTTTACCCGCTTCCATCGCCGCATAGATGTTACGTTCTTCAGGCTCACCCGGATCAAGGTTTCGAGATATACCATCATCAAACACTTTGAGTAATGCACCACCCATCAAGTAAGGGTTGACCATAGAATCCACCGACCGGTACTCAAAACGACCCGGAGCAGAAACGCGCAAGGCACAGGTTCTGTTTTGGAAACCCCAGTCGGCAAAAACCGGGGCCCAGAAACCCGTATCCCACAAACGGCGATAAGAATTCACTGTGGATGAGCCGATGGCAGTCAATGCGCTGAGATGTTCGATAACACCACCGATTGATTTAAGACCGACGGGACCGGGTTTAACGGCATCGAATTTCGGATCCGGCATGAAATGGTTTTTACCGCCTTCGCGATAGGAAAATACGTCATCCATGCCCGGAATAGATTTCTGATGCAGTTTGTTGACTTTGTCGTTCCCCCCCGACCACAATGAAACATTATGGTGACAGCCCGATGCAGAAACATTCATAAAAGGCTTGGACATAAAACAGGCATGTAAGCCTTTCTCGCGGGCGACCTGCGCGCAGATTTGCCGATAGGTTGTCAAGCGATCAGCGTTTCTCAGCACATCGTCAAACATCCAGTTCAATTCCAATTGACCGGGCGCGTCTTCGTGATCGCCTTGAATCATATCAAAACCCATTTGTTCACCATATTCGATGACTTGCATAAACGCCGGTCGCAATTCTTCAAACTGATCGATGTGATAGCAATTGGGCTTAGTCACCCCGCCCTGCAACTGTTTGTTCTCATCCAGTTTGAGCCACATCATTTCTGGCTCAGTACCGGCACGCATGTGCATTTTGTATTTTTTCTCAAACTCACGATGGATGATTTCCAGATTACCACGACAGTCGGAGGTCAGGTGGGCACCCGGATTAACCCGCTCTTCACGGTTGCGATAACAGGTGCAAAACACCCGAGCGATACGTTTATCCCAAGGTAATTGCACAAAGGTTTCGGGGTCGGGAATACCGACCAGCTCTGATGCTTCCGGACCGTAGCCAATATAATCACCATGTCGATCAATAAATAGGTTTGCGGTGGAACCATAAACCAGTTGAAAGCCTCGGTCTGCGACACGTTCCCAATGGTCGGCAGGAATCCCTTTACCCACAATTCGACCGGTAACAGAAACAAACTGGAAGTAAATATACGTTACCCCAGTTTCTTTAATTTTCGCACGTACCTGCTTAATCATTTGCGCCCGACCCGGCGCATTCACACGCCGCTCCAAATCAGTTGACGTTTGCACTCGGCTGGTTGATTGCTTTGTGGTTGTCGTCTTTTTTGCTATTTTATTTTTAGCCATATCTCTCTCCAATAATATCGTTTTAGTTGGTGGTTAAAATCATACGGGTTGACTCTCGCTGACCTGTGAGACAGACCGTTCCTCGGCGACTCGTTCTCGACTAACTCCAAGGAAACGGACTGTTGGATATCGGGTGCAACTTGCCTTCAATATAACGCGAGAAGCGGAACGGTTGCAATAGTTTGCTTTTTGAACCGACCAGTTCTTCGGCAACCAATTTGCCAACGCCAAGCATCTTGTAACCATGATTGGAATCAGCAATAAAATAACAGTTGTCTCTGAAACTATCAAAAACCGGAAAACTGTCCGGCGTAAACGAGCCGATGCCGCCGGACGGCTCGTCATTGTATTTCGGGGTTTGACCTTGAAAGCGTTTTTGGCAATGCGCTAACGCCGAGGTCCACATGTGGGCAAATTCAGCGCCAACAATAAAATCCGGCGAATCCACCCCATAAGGGTCAACCTTGACCTTGTCCGGATCGGTTTCGACCTTAAACGGTGCCGCACCACCTTGTATGCCGTTAAAATGAAAATCAGGCTTGTAGTAAATGCCCCAGAGTTCATCGGTAATCAACGACCCGTCCACATCAGAATACAAGGGGGCGTTGGAATCGACATGAATAACCGGTGGCAATTGTCCGTCATTGGTTTTTTGCATCTCCGGGTCAACCCCCAATGTGCCTTCCTGCAATGACCAGTAAACCCACATCGGCACATCTTTATGTATCTGACCGTTGGATTTAATATCCACTGACTTGGGCAATTCGAGCATGTCCCAAATATTCTTCGCCCAAGGTCCCGGCGCAACAATCAACTGCTCGCAAGCGATATTGCCGCGGTCGGTGATTGCTGCCTTAATCGCACTGCTGGCATCATCGCTTTCAAAACCAGTCACCGTTACCCCGCTTAATATGCGAACGCCTTGTGCTTCGGCTTTACCCGCCAGCCCATACAGTGATTTTGTGTTATTTGCAAAGCCGCCTTTCTTTTCGTGTAGAACAGACGTGATACCTTGCGCCTGCCAATCATGGAATATCCCTTTCATGTAATCCATCGATGCTTGTTCGCCTTCAATAAAAACAGATTCATATCCAATCTCTTTTTGTTGCTCGGCAATCGATGCCACGTCTGCGAACATCGACTCAGGGCTGATTTGCATATAGCCCACCGGATGATAACTATACGCCGTGGTGTCGCTTTCCCATACTTCGACACATTGTGCCATGAGTTCACGCATCGCCGGTTGGAAATAATTATTTCTGACAACGCCGCAAGCGATGCCCGAAGCACCTGCACCAACCGATGCTTTGTCGACGACCAATATATCGCGCCCATCGCCCTTGCCTTTGGCTTTGAGTTCTAATGCTAAATGATATGCCGTGCTCAATCCGTGAATACCGGCGCCAATAATCAGATACTTACTGTGCTGGGGAAATGCCATGTTTTATCTCGTGATTGTTGATGTGATTGTTGATTGTGGTACACTTTAAGTATATTTAATTTTGAATGAATTTTATACCATTCTTTGGATAATTTGCAACTAACTCTATTTAACCACTAACTCTTTATGATTTACAAGACCCGATTGACTAAATAGTTTAATTATTATATATACCATTTATAAACCACTGGGAACGCCCTCGATATGACACAAGACCACTTAAAAGTGACCACCGGTGCTGCTGGATTATTTAATCGAATCCGTGCTGGCATCGTCAATGGCGACTACGCTTACAACGAACGATTGCCTTCCGAAAGAAGTCTGGCAGAGCAATATGCCGTAGCACGAGGAACCGTCCGAGCTGCACTTAATCAATTAGAACGCGCTAATTTTGTCAGAAAAAAGTTTGGTAGCGGTACATTTATCAATTATGACATAAAATTTGACCAAGATGATATCTCCGAGGAAACCGGCCCGCTGGACTTAATCGAAACACGGCTGGCAATAGAGCCACATATCGTCAGGCTGGTGGTCTCTAATGCCAACAATCGTGAACTCAGAAAGCTGCAAGAAGTATTGGACCAGTCGATTCATTCCCGACAAGATGCAAATTCTTTTTCGTCCGCCGATGAAGCATTCCATTTAATGCTTGCAAACTACTCACAAAACCCGCTCCTCATCTGGATCTATCAGCGCATCAATGATATTCGCAACCACACTCAATGGATCCACCGCAAACACAGCATATTAACGCCAGAAAAAATCGCTCAGTACAACCGCCAACATAGAGAACTGCTCAACGCCATAATCAGACGCGATATGGAAGGCGCGGTCACATTAATGATTCACCACTTGAATCAGGCAAAACGAGATTTGGAAGGAGCTTGATTGGGCACGCAAACATGCCCCAATGTTCTAATTAGAAATGGCGTTGACCAGCTAGGCTTGCGCCTTCTTCTTTAACTGCATAAGTGCTTGTAACGCTTGCGGACTATCAATAGTCACGCGCAACAAGTTGTCCATAGATTCACTCTGCACCACATCGCCTCTTTCATACTTTGAAAAAGCGTTTGCACCACCACCAAAAAGAATGGCGGCTTCCCTTTGCGTCAAACTGAGACTGCTACGGATTTCTTTTATCTCAACACTGGTCAATAGCCTCGCATGTTTTCGCTTTGCATCGGCGATTTTAATCTGGTTGCGAAGGATTTGCGTTGGCGATATTGGCTCAGCATTACAGACATCGCACAGATAACTCTCCAACTCATCTACGTCAACCAGATGTTTTCCGTACTTAAACTGGTCACTATATCGCTCTTCTTTCAGACTGCCTTGATCACAAACGGGACAAACGGTCATGGCATGATCGGTATTATGGGTAGA
Organism: Candidatus Spongiihabitans sp.; assembly: GCA_965261425.1. Taxonomy (GTDB): domain Bacteria; phylum Pseudomonadota; class Gammaproteobacteria; order Arenicellales; family Poriferihabitantaceae; genus Spongiihabitans. The sequence continues at coordinate 2,881,053 of OZ253452.1, read as the reverse complement.
TTTTTTCATAGATGAAACGAAGCAAGAATAATCATGTTGCAGTCTCGATTGAGTTTGAACTTAATATAAAGAGAATCGGACACATCTGATTGGAAATCCGCCGACCAACTGCGTCTATACATTAAACCAACCTTGTTTGTCGTCATAATTAACCGATTCATGGTAATGTCGTTCGTCTAAACTCTGTAAACATTGACATACAATACCCAGTGAGAACCCCAAGTTTTCTACATCCTGCTGCACTCTCCGCGACTTGTAAAACAGCTGTTTGTTCTTGGATGAATAACGCACAACATCAAGCGAATACTCACTCGTTTTATGTATTCTGCAGGTGGATATAACCATTATGGTTACCAAATGTCGATAATGTTTAAGCAATTAGTATTAAATTTAATGATGCCCAGCAATATTAACAGCACCCAGCCGTTTCGTGGTAAGAAATAACAAAAACATTGCCTACGATTATAGCCCCTCCGCAATTCACAAGAACCTGTATGAGTCCACTACCGATTGCACTTTTTATGCTTTTCGTCTTTTTCGTGATCAAACCAATGACGGAAAGATTTTGACACAGAGGTTTATGATTGACTGCACACGAAATTTATAAATTGTGTCGCTCCTACGGAACTTGGGGTTATTATCATTTCTTGGGCTACAAAGGTGTCATTCCTACGGGATTTTATATTTCCGCTATTTTGACAAGGACTTTGCGCGGCTACGCACTTCCGCAGTCATACCTGTCCCAATGCTGTCTTTCCTGCGAAGCCTGTTCCCGCGCAGGCGGGGAGCAGGAATCCAGTAAAACAGCCAAACCCGCAAGGGTTTTTCTCATGAAACGCGGGCGGGTTTGTTGCACAGTCTCTAAAGTCCCACTTCCGACAATTATGCAAAGGTATCAGATGATGAAATATTCCAATAATTTGGCGCGTTTTTAGGCATTCAACCGAACGGGAAACAAATTACTGGAGATAATGATCATTGTGCGACCCTCTCCAACCCAACAACGTCCATCAATTTTCCATAGTCGGTGGCAACGTCATATTTGACCTTATCAGATTGGATATGTTCGTTGATGCCGTCGAAGAATTTGCGGGCACATTCGATTTTCGTTTTTTCAATTTCGCGCAATTTCATGGACGACATTGTGCCCTTGGTTTCTGCCACGAAGTAGATATGTTTGACACTGCCCCGCTCGAACGATATTGCCCAGTCGGGATTATAGTCACCAACCGGTGTCGGGATCAAAAAGCCGCGTGGAAGTTTCGCATAGACCACTACTTTATCGCTTGCATCCAGTTCGCCGACAAAACGGTGCTCAACAGTGGAATCGGTGACACAATAATCATAGACGTGTTTGTTGAGTTTGTTCGTGGCATGCGATAAATCCTGCCCAGCTTGGGCGGCGGTGAAAATATCGGTTTCATAACGATCTTCAACCGCATCATAATTGAGTTCTTCAATAATCGCGCTGGCTTTTTGTTCCTTGATTAGTCTTGACACTTCCGTGATGAAATGTTCGGGGTTTTGCTGGAACTGTGCGAATACAGCCGATTCCATTTGGGTAAGAATGTCGGCAACGGTTTTGCGCGTCAGATGGACATTCTCGGCAATTTTACCAACCAGATCATAGCTAACATCTGAATACACTGTGCCGCCGCGTTCAGTGCTTGTAGCAGTGAGATAAAAGCCTTCGCTGTCCTTGATTTGATCGTCGGTTACAGTGCTAATCTGCTCGCCTTTCTGTACGGTATATTGCAGCGGGGTGATACGAAGCTCTTTATTGAGGGTGGTAACTGATTTTCCTATCAGTTCAGCAGATTCAAAATCAACCCGGTACACCGCCTTGCGATTGATGCGTTTCCAGAGTTCCAAAAATTCCTTCCGCTTGAAATTATCATTAAGCGGATTGATTTTCGGCTTGCGGCTATCGTCAATATCAGGCAGTTTACTATCATCAAACACACTGTCAATCAGGTCGATGATTTGTGCCGTATAGGGGGCAAGTTGTTCGGTAAACTTCGCCAGTTTTCCATCTGCTTTTGCCTGGTGATATGTGTCGGTGATGGTATCCGTATCATCGGTGTAATCGTTTTTGATTAAGTAGCGATAAATCTGTTTCGCCATTTGCGGGGTAATTTCCACAGAACCAGATTCTGTCTCTATAATTTTGCCGGTGAAGTAAGCTTCGGTGGCTTTTCTCGGGCGTGCAGAAAGAGCCTCAGCAATTTCAGTTTGCAGCCCAGCAACAAAGTCCTTGTAGCTTTCACTGGCGACAACGGTGAGCACATTAATGTCATGCACAATGGCTTCGTGATCCACGCGCTCGCCATATTGATCAACGGACAAACGCAGCCCGCGCCCCACTTCCTGACGGCGTGACAGCGTGTTATCGCTATGCTTCAACATGCACATAACAAAGACATTGGGGTTATCCCAGCCTTCACGAAGGGCAGAATGCGAAAAGATAAAGCGCGTGGGTTCGCCAAAGGACAACAGCCGCTCCTTGTCCTTCAGGATCAAATCATAAGCGTCTACATCATCGGAATCGCCCGTGCGTTTGCTAACATTCGGGTCTTTCAGGTGTTTGGTTTTTTTGTCGATGGCGAAATAGCCGTTATGGGTTGCACCTGCATCAATATCCGCCAGATATTTGCGATAAGCCTCATTATCGAGCGACAATTCTGCCAGATATTCGTCTTTTAAGGTTTGATATTCACGTTCAAAGACGCGAGCATAGTCGCCTTTTTCATCTGCTTGCTCATAATCACGATATTTGGCGACTGTGTCGATAAAGAACAGCGACAGCACCTTGATGCCTTGAGCAAAAAGCTGTTTTTCTTTGTCAAAATGCGCCTTGATGGTTTCGCGTATCTGGATGCGGCGAATGTCTTGTTCACTCACATTGCCACTGGCTTCGCCGGCATTTAGAACCACTCCATTGGTGAATTCAACTGTGTCTTGATTATAGTCAATCTGGCTGATGGTAAAGCCACGATATTGGTCCAGCTCGCCAGATTCGACAAACAGGTTGCGCCCGCATTCCAGCCGTTTGAGTGTGCGCTTAATACCCGATGCCCGTTTCACTTCCATCTCGATGCGCGCCACGGGTGCTGTTTTGGAAATTTCGATGCCTTCCAGATAAAGGTAGGCATTAGTACCCGCCAGCCCGCGTGTTTGAATCCCGCGCACGGCGATTTTCTTCACCAGTTTCTGATTATAGGCATCGAGTGCATCGAGGCGGTGAATTTTGTTGTGGTTGGTTTTATGGGTGGCGGAATAGCGCAAGATGAACAGCGGCTTGAATTTGGGCAGGGCGTCCATGGTTGCCTTGCCTTCCATCTTTTGCGGTTCGTCCATGATCAGTATCGGGCGGTTACTGCTGATCACATCAATGGGTCGGCGGCTTTGGAAGTCGTCCAGCTCATCATAAATCCGGCGATTGTCCGCACCGCGCGCGTTGAACGCCTGAATATTGATAATCATCACATTGATACCGGCATCCGATGAAAAGCTTTCTAGCTCATGCAGACGTTTGGAGTTATAAATGAAAAACCGTGCGCGCCTGCCGTAAGTTTCGGTAAAATGATCGGCAGTAATTTCGAATGATTTTTTTACCCCCTCACGAATGGCAATGCTTGGCACCATAATGATGAATTTTGACCAGCCATAGCGTTTATACATCTCGAAAATACTTTTGATATAGCAATAGGTCTTACCGGTGCCGGTTTCCATTTCAATATCAAGGTTAAGGGGTGCGCCGGGCTGGTAGGATTTGGGCTTTGGTTTAACCATGCCCTTTGGGTCGGTCCCGGTAAAATCAGCAAGCGATTTTGACAAGGGCAGGTTCTGGCGTTTCTGCACCGCCTGAATATTTTCCAGAAGCCGAATATCGGTCAAGCCAATATCGCTATTCTTAAAGCCTTCATATTCAGACTCGGGCCGATAATGCTCATCTTTCTTTATCTGCCCCGGATCAATGCGGTAACGCAAAGCATCGCTTTTAGGTTGTCCGGCAAAGCAATCCAGCAGCGCGTCCACGGCGTTGGTTTGATAGGGTTGTATTTTGAATTTAAGTTTCATGGGGTTGCTGGCACTCTCTTCCTTATTTCTTTCTTAAAGTTTTCTGGTTTTTTGCTTAATTTCCATTGTGGCAATGCCAAATTGTTATGCCAGTTCCTTGACGATGGTTTCAAAACGTGCAATCCAGTTATTGAACAGTGGGCACTTTTCTCTCATTTTTGCTATTCCAATGACTTTTGCCAATGCTATACCTGCGCTGGTTTTGGCAAACCTCCCGTTTTTTGACCAGTGATCCAGCCGTTTGGATGGTGCGGTTTGAGCGTTGTTATTTATCGCCTCCGGCTCACCAAACTCGGCCAACACATCTGTAACCTCGTTCTCGGCAATACCCAGTTCCGTAGCAAGCACCGCACTATCGCTAAATAACAGAGCCTCGAATTCGTGGATCGCCATATAGGGAATAAAGCGCCGCGCGGACTGCTGTGCTGAGAACAGGGCGTCTACTTCCGTTTTGGTTGCCTGATTAACGCAGGCAGCAATTTGCTTTGGTGTGGCATTAGGCGCAACCCGGTCAATGCCGGGCCATGCCTTTATGCCGTAATAATCAACAAAAGTGGTGACGTAGGTATCCGAACGCTGCCTTAGATGCAACGCCAGATCATTTTTAACTCGTTCAAAGCGAACATCGCCCCCTTTCTGACCGGGTTTGCTCACTTGTGTTGCGCAAATAAAAATCTTCCTGTTAGCAAGGTAAGGCGTTAAAAGGGATTCAATAAATATTTGCTCTGTCCGGCCTTCGACAATGGCGATCACCTCGATGTAATCACTCATAGGCCGGACCTCCAGCTATAACATTCTTTGTCCATAGCTCGCCGACAGAATAACTCTTGAGCCACTCATGGAAATCAGCTTCCTTCAATCTCTTAAATGACGATGCCCCATTTTCCCGATTGACGACAATGATGTCGTCAATACCAAACTGATCGATTAAGGCGGGTGACTGGGTGGCCACAATAACCTGTGTACGTTGTGCTGCCTGTTGAATCAACTCGGCCAAAATGACAATAGCGGCCGGATGCAACCCCAGTTCTGGTTCATCAATAATGATGGTTGCAGGTGGATCGGGCTGTAGCAGTGCTGTGGCTAAACAGATAAATCGAAGCGTTCCATCAGACAGAAGGTAGGGCTGCATCGGATAGTCCGAACCTTTTTGTGTCCAGCTAATATTGACTTTTTCTTTCGCGCCGCAGTGTCTCGGCTCCAACAGGAAATCATCAAAAAACGGTGTTACCAGCCGAATGGCATTGATAATTGTTTTATATTCCTTGATATGCTGTTGTTTCAGTTTTAACAGGAAGGGGGCGATATTGTCGGCATTGGTACGCAGTGCCTTGTTGTCCTGCACAATTTCATAGTGGCGACTGCCGGCAGTTGCGCTGGTATCATGAAAGTGATAAATTTGCCATGAGGCAATGGCGTTGTATACCGGTCGTGATTTTTCTGCATCAGACTGGTTATTTTTGACTTCAGCCACCATAAGCGATGTTCCATCATCACTGTCGCCCAGTTCCCACCAGCGGCTGCTTCCGCCAGTGTAATACCTTGCCTCTTTGGTAATGGTGCAGGTGTCCTTTGGTGTTGGCACCAAAGTAAAGCGATAGCCATGCACGCCGAAGTGGGTTTCAAACACCATCTCCCCGGTCGTTTTGCGACCATTAAACAGCAAATCGCCGGCACCGCCACTGTCAATTACATACCGGTTCAGGTTGCCATCAATCAGTGCCTGCAGCATCCTGAAAAAGGCAATCAGGTTGCTTTTGCCAGCACCATTCGCCCCGACAATCACATTAAGCTTACGCATCTCAAAATTGGCCAGCTCGCGGATGGATTTGAAACCCTTGATGGTGAGTTTGTCTAAAGATATACTCATGACAGTTCCCTAAATTGATTTGACTTCGGTAGCAGGCGAAAGCCGGTGGAAAATCTGCTCGACATTTATTTTAACCGCATCTGAGGCGAAGCCGTGATCACGGAAAACCACCCGCACTGGCTTGATGTTGTCCACGGCATTGGTCTGCCAAGGCTGGGTTTTGAATTTAAGTTTCATTGAGTTTATTCGCTTTCTTTCTTCCTTTCTTTCTTATTTCTTTCTTAAAACTCTATTTTCTTTCTTAAAGTTTCCTGATTTTGTGTTTAATTCCCATTGCGGTGCGGTGCGCGAGCCCCTATTATGAATCACACCATTTTTGCGTAAACTACTGATAATATTGCTAATTTTACTTTTTTTCTGATCGGCTGTCAGAACATCACTTAATTTATTCAGAATCAACTCATCAATTTCTTTCCTGGATGCTTTATTAAACTTAATTAAATAATCGGTGATAAGCTGCTTATAGAATGTATCGTCCTGCGCTCGGGTTCGAATATAATCTGCTCTGTTGGCGGTGGCGGCAGCAACGGTAGCCGAGACATAAAGATTGGGTTTCCGTCCCTCAATCAGTGCGCCCCGACGCAAATGCCGAATTGTTCCATCGGTAATGGGTAACTTTTTTTGCACCCTGTCCAGAGCGAGTACATCAAGTAGCGAGAGCCTTGCGTTCTCCATCAAACGCTTACTATAAGCAGGGTCAACGACACTGCCATAAACCGTCATATGCACCGCATTGCCTAAAGATAAATCATAATCTGGCATAGGCAGATAGCGATGCCTTTGAGCCTCATATATCTGGTGTATGCCATAGCCCATAGTATCAATCATGTTGAGTTCCACCATAGCCTGGGCAAGAAAAGGGTTGCGGTAACGCCTGGGCGTTTTCGTGCCATTGACATAATCATCGGGGACACCTTCAAAAAACTCGCCCTCGTTTTCAAAAGTCAGCTTGTCGAGCCACTCTGTTACCACAATACGAGCGCTGCGACTATAATCCTGGTGAGCGATACAATTATGTAAAGCCTCTAAAACTACTTTCTGGTCGTATTTGGAAACTTCGTATGGCAGTAATTCGTTATCCGGCAGAAGCCGCAAGTTGATGTTGCGTATTTTCTGAAAAAGCCGAGAGCTAGTCAGAACGAAAGGGATAGAAAAATGCGCATAGGCTTTCTCTTGCCCCTCAAGTTTCCATGTCATTTGTGCTGGATGTGGTGAAAGCAGATGCGCTGCTTCTGCCCTTCCCAGAAGCAACAAAGCCGTCCGTGTAACCTGTCCGCCAATCGTTATTTTTGCACGATCCAAAAGCGTTTGCGTATTCCATGTGGCAATATCTTCGGCGGGAAAAACAGTATTGTATTTCTTGGCAAAGGACTCTTTCACCCATTCTATTGCCTCGGGGTCAAGGTCGTTGAAAGTCGCGTTTTCAATAATCTGTATAGACCAGTCACTGGCGATTGTTTGCTGTCGAATCTCATCCTGTTTATCCAAACCAAGGCTGGTCAGGCTTTCTCCGGCGCGGGCATAATAATGCCCCTTCCATGCGATGGGCATACCGTGTGGTGCGGCGGGAATTTTAAACAATATAACACGACCATTATCGTGATTCATTTCATGGATATTGCGAAAGGTAATACTCGGTTCGGCATCATCCGCAATCTGGTTTTTCAGGCTTTGCAAGCGGCCCGGCTCAAGGCGGTATGACGAGCCAATAATACCTCCTTTGTTATCGACACCAAACACCAGCCATGCCTTTTCAAAGTCACGTAAATTTGCCTCGTTGGCAAGTGCCGAAAAATACTGTCCAATTTTGTCGGTAGGGAAGTTATCGTTTGCCTGTTTGAATTCAATGACTTCATTTTCCCCAGTATCGAGTAATCCATCTAACAGTTTTTTGAGTGTCTGCTCCATTTTTTCGCATCTCCTATATGGACTTTACGTCAGTAGCCGGCGCAAGCTGGCGGAAAATCTGCTCGGCATTGATTTTAACCGCATCTGAGGCGAAACCATTATCGCGGAAAACCACTCGCGCGGGCTTATGAGTGGCCAGCTCTTTGACCAGTTGTTCGGTAATGCCTTGGTCAAAACAGGCGATCAGGTCATAGGGTTTATGATTAATGAAAAAGATAGTTTTGTTCTGAATGGTCTCGCGGTGGATGGGCAGGGTCAGGTCAACGCCCCAATCCACCAGCACTTGAAACAACAGGTCTTCGGGCTTGTCGCGCCCCGGCTTGATATTATCCACGGCAGCCAGCAGGTTTTTCTGCTCGGTCTGCTCCGGGGTGTAATACACATCCGCCATGTTGGAGGTGTCGATTTTCAGGACACGGAAGCCAATGTCCCTGTTCCAGTTTTCATGGCATTCGCCTGCAAGGATTTTTTTGCCAGCGCGGCGAATGCGTTCTTTGGCTATTTCGGCGATGGTTTTGTAACCGGCTTTGCAGGCTTCGGATTTTTCATCACAAGATTCAGGCAGTTGCACCATGATGAATTTACGATTGCCGCCATCTTCGGCGTTAAGCTGCATGGTTGCGTGGGCGGTCGTGGCGGAGCCGGCGAAGAAGTCAACTACGATGTCGTCTTTTTCCCATTCCACCATAGAAGCGAGTTCTAGGATTAGTTTTAATGGCTTCTTGCCGCTACGAAAATCAACCCCACCTTCGTGTCGGCAATTTCCAAAACTCGCAGCCAAATCGAGAAATGTTATAATTGGCTTTTTCTTTTTTGCCCCGTCAGGTGAGTTCAGTTTACTTTTTGGAACCCCTTGGTAGTATTTTCCTTTTGTCGCGCCTTCTCTTTGTGGACCGGTGAAGTATCTGTAAGGAAGTTCATCATCACCAATGCCATACACTTTGTATAAGACTCCCAATCCATCCGTCTGATACCTTCCTGACAAATAATCACGAAAGAACCTACCTGACGAATTCCCATCCAAAATTGACCCTGTCGCCCAAATCTCTTTTAGCAGATTGTTGCCTGCTTCTTTCTTTATAAATTTGTAATTATTCCTCGTGAAAACCTCGACTCGTTTCCCTCCTAATTCGATAACTTCCGGTTGCCCATTTTCAACAACCGACCAAACAAATTTATCAAAATTGTAGTCTTCAATTTTCCTAACAATTTCAATATTTTCTTGAGACTTTGCATAAACGAGAACATTTTCCACTACTTTTTGAAAAATCATGTCTTCAACAAGGGTCTTGCCCTCATATCGTACCTTTACAGTAAAACATGCAAGCTCATTTTCTGCCCCAAAAACTTCATCACAAACTTTACGTAAACTTGCCACTTCATTATCATCAATACTGATAAAAATAACCCCGTCATCCCGCAACAAATTACGCGCCAGTTTCAGCCTCGGATACATCATACTCAACCAGTCCGAATGAAAACGACCATTACTTTCGAGGTTGGTGATCAGCCTGCCGCCTTCTTCATCAATCTGCCCGCTGTCTGCCAGATAGTCCTGTTTATCGGCAGTAAAATTGTCCTTATAGATAAAATCCTTGCCGGTATTATAGGGCGGGTCGATATAAATCATCTTCACCTTGCCGAGATAGGTTTCCTGCAACAGTTTCAGCGCATCCAGATTATCACCCTCGATAAACAGGTTTTGCGTGCTGTCAAAATCAAGGCTCTCCTCCCGGCACGGACGCAAGGTTTTGGCAATCGGCGCATTGGCGGCAAGCAGGGCTGCGCGCTTGCCCGGCCAGTCCAGCCGATAGCGTTCCTGTGCCCCTTCGACAATGCTATCCGATAATTCCTGCCTGAGTTGGTCAAAATCAACCGCCAAGCGCGGCTTGCCGTTCTCATCGGTTGCTTCCGTTACACAATTTGGAAACATCACCCGGATTTTAGCGATATTTTTTGCCGTCAAATCAGAGCTGTGCATTTTTAGTTTTTTCATATGGATGCTTTTGTTTTGTTCGAGCGAAATCTTGCTTTGTTCCGTATCCAGTCAGCACATTCGCGGGCAACAGCGCGTTGCGTCAGTTTATTGCGAAGATGAATCTCAAACTCTGTTCCATAGAAGCTCCTCTCGCGCTGCGCTTTGGGAATAAAAAACTCGCGCTTGGCTTGATCCGTCTCGCCCTCTGATACAAAGGTTGGCTCGGTGAAAATGAAATCCAGTTTTCTGTTTTTGATAATGCAGTTTGTAAGGCTTCAAACGCATATATAGAGAAACAGGAGGCGGCTATTTTCAAACACGACTTTGGTTTGATTGTTTGCCTTAAGGCTTCGCCTAGAAGTTGGTTTATGTTGTCAATAATTTGCATTAGTCGTAATCTGCCAATCTCGTTCTTCTTTACTGGACTTTTGAGTTTTTCTCAATCCATGTCTTAACCTCACTGTGGCGACTCCCCAAAAACACGTTTTTAAATGTTATCTGAGTCAACCTTAAATTATTAATGATACCCAGCAATATTACAGCACCCAGCCGTTTCGTGGTAAGAAATAACAAAAACATTGCCTACGATTATAGCCCCTCCGCAATTCACAAGAACCCGTATGAGTCCACTACCGATTGCACTTTTTATGCTTTTCGTCTTTTTCGTGATCAAACCAATGACGGTTTATTCGCCCGAGCGATACCTTACGGGATTTTATATTTCCGCCATTTTGACAAGGACTTTGCGCGGTTACGCACTTCCGCAGTCATACCCGTCCCAATACCGTGGTGTTAAACGGTTTATTGTCATATACACTTGAATTTTCGAGTAATAACTTCTATTCTTGCCGTACAAATCAAACCTAACTTATTTAATACATAACGATGACTGAAACAGCCGAACAACTCGAAAAAATAAATGCCACGACTGGCGCGACTGGATTTATCGCGGCATTAGACCAAAGTGGTGGTAGCACCCCTAAAGCACTTAAAATGTATGGGGTTGACGAAAGCGAATATTCGGGTGATGAACAGATGTATGACAAGGTTCACGAAATGCGAACCCGCATTATGACCAATGAAAACTTTACCGGCGACAAAATTCTTGCCGCTATTTTGTTTGAGAACACCATGCACCGACAAGTACAGGGCAAGCCGACCTGTCGCTATCTGTGGGAGGAGAAAAACGTCATTCCGATACTTAAAGTGGATCAGGGTCTGGCTGACGAAGAAAGTGGCGTACAGATGATGAAGCCAATGCCCGAGTTGGACGCGCTGTTAGACAGTGCCGTTGCCAACGGTGTTTTTGGCACCAAAATGCGCTCGCTGATTAAGCGCGCCGATGAAGCGGGTATAAAAGCAGTTGTCGCGCAGCAATTCGACATTGGCAAACAGATTATCGCCAAAGGATTGGTGCCGATTATTGAGCCTGAAGTGGATATTAACGCGACGGATAAATCACAGGCAGAGCCGATGTTAAGGACGCAGTTATTAGCTCAACTGGACGCACTGGGTGAAAACGAAAAGGTGATTTTCAAACTGACCTTGCCAGAGACGGCGAATTTTTATCAGCCCTGCATCCAGCATCCGAATGTGCTCAAAGTGGTTGCCCTGTCGGGTGGATACAGCCGCGAAAAAGCCAATCAGAAACTAACCGAAAACAATGGCATGATTGCCAGCTTTTCCCGCGCACTCACCGAAGGGCTAAACGCACAACAGTCGGATGTCGAATTTAGCACGACACTAGAGATTGCTATTGATGCCATTGTCGCCGCTTCAAGCACTTGATTGATAACTGATAACTACGTCCTACAAAGACTATGGAGACCTTTGCATAATTGCTGGAAGTGCGTAGCCGCGCCAGAGTCGTGCAATACTATAGAGGCTGGACTAAAGTCCCACGTCCGAGTTGGTTGGGAGTGCAGGTATGACTGCCAGAAGTGTGGTTTACAAGAACCCCGCGGCTCGAGAGCATCGCCGAACGACTAGGTCGGATTATAGATGGAAAACCCTGCGGGTTTGGCTGTTTTACTGGATTCCTGCTTTCGAGACTGTGCAAAAATCCCTCGCTAGGCATGCGTTACAGGCGGAAAACCCTTGCGGGTTTGGCTGTTTTACTGGATTCCTGCTTTCGCAGGAATGACGGATGTTGGTAAACTGACCACTGATAACTGATAACTGACAACTACCCAAGACCTCTTTGATATGAATGAACCATCAACTTACAGCATTTCTGAACTGTCAAAACACTTTGACCTAACCACGCGCACGATTCGCTTCTATGAATCAGAAGGGTTGCTACATCCTACAAGAACAAATGGTAAACGCATCTATCAGGACAAAGATTTAGTACGATTAAGATTGATATTACGCGGCAAACGACTGGGGTTTTCGCTCTCTGAAATCAAAACCACCATGACGCTGTACGACACCCAACCCGATGAAGTGGCACAACTGCAATACGTTCTCGAAACTATCGAAGCCCATCGCAAAGAATTACTGCAAAAACAACATGATATAACGAATACCATCAGCGACATGAAAGAAGTGACCAAGCGTATTCAGATGAAATTGGTAACCATCAACAATAATATTGACCAGAAAAAGACTCCTTAAACATGACCTATAAAGCACCGACTCGGGACATCTTATTTTCAACCGTGCATTTAGCCGATTTGGCGGGTGTTGCCGCCCTGCCCGGCAATGAAGAGGCAACCGAAACCCTGTTGCGGGCGATATTGCAGGAGGCAGCAAAAATCGGACAGGATATTCTTGCACCAATCAACCACAGTGGCGATATTGATGGGGCACAATTAGTCGATGGCACGGTACACACTGCGAACGGCTGGAAAGAAGCCTATACCGCTTTCATTGCAGGCGGTTGGAGCGGTCTGCAGTTTTCGCCCGAGCGCGGTGGTCAGGGTTTGCCGTGGTTGGTGGCATCGGCAACACAAGAAATTTGGCATGCCTCAAATATGGCATTTTCGTTGTGTTCATTACTCACTCAAGGGGTCATCGAAGCCATTGATTTGCATGGCTCCGAGGAGCAGAAAGAGATTTATGTAAATAATATGGTGGCAGGAATCTGGTCTGGCACCATGAATCTAACCGAACCCCATGCCGGCTCAGATTTGGCAGTCGTAAACACCCGAGCGGTCGCCGATGGCAATCATTATCTGCTCAGTGGTCAGAAAATCTTTATCAGCTACGGCGACCATGATTTAACCGAAAACATCATCCATTTAGTGCTTGCTCGCCTAGCCGATGCACCCGCAGGCGTGAAAGGATTGTCGTTGTTCATTGTGCCAAAATTTCTGCCCGATGAAAACGGCGAATGGCAGCGGCGTAATGATGTTGAAACCGTTTCTTTAGAGCATAAATTAGGCATCCACGCCAGCCCGACTGCCGTGCTGGCTTACGGCAGTGGTAAATATCCCGACTCCTCTGGCAAAGCCGGTGCGGTCGGATACCTGATGGGTCAACCACATCACGGCATGACTTATATGTTTACGGTGATGAATATTGCACGGCTGGCAATCGGCATCGAAGCAAATGGCGTGGCAGATCGTGCCTATCAACAAGCGGTATGGTTTGCCAACGAGCGCGTACAGGGAAATGCGATTGAAGCCCCCAAAGGCGAGCGCGTGAGCATTGTCAATCACCCGGACGTGAAACGGATGCTGATGTTGCAGAAAAGCCGCATCGAAGCATTGCGCTCACTGGGGTTGGTATTGAGCGCGTCTTTCGATAAAAGCCGCCAGCATCCCGACTCGGCAAGTCGTGCGTTGAACCAGAGCATGGTTGAAATTTTGACCCCCATCGTCAAAGGGTATGCGACAGAAATCGGGCTTGAAAATGTATCCCTCGCCTTGCAAGTTCATGGTGGCATGGGCTTCATCGAAGAAACCGGCGCGGCGCAATATTATCGTGACCAACGAATTACCCTCATTTATGAAGGCACCAATGGCATTCAGGCTCTCGATTTAATCGGCAGAAAACTGCTACACGACAATGGCAATATGGCAGCCACCGTCATCAAACACATTCGCGCTGAAATACAAAATATCAACAATACTGCCACGCATTCAATGCGAGACCAAGTTCGCGAGGGGCTAACCGCCATCGAGCAAAGCATCAATACGATTATGGCAATGGCAACCACAGACATCCGCCAAGCCGCCGCAATATGCGACCCGTATCTGCGACTGTGGGGCACGGTGCTCTGTGGCTGGCAACTGGCAAAAGCCGCCGACATCGCCATAAATCTGGATGATGGCGATCCATTCTATAAGGCAAAAATCATAACCGCACAATTTTATTTTGCCTATGAAATGCCAAAAGCCGCCGCGCATCTGGCAACAATAAAACAAAGCGCGCGCTGTATCGCCAATCTCGACCCGACTATTTTTGAAACCCGACAATAATAACCATGATGCAATCTTTAGATCGCTTACAGAACGCCAAAGTTTTAATGTATAGCCATGACAGTTTTGGGTTAGGGCATTTAAGACGGTGCCGGGCTATCGGGCATTCGCTGGTTGATGCTTATAAGGGAATGTCGGTGTTGATTATTTCGGGTTCTCCTATCATTGGTCAATTCGATTTCAAAGCGCGGGTTGATTTTATCTGCATTCCGGGCGTAGTGAAGTTACGGAACGGAGATTACACTTCTCTGGAATTGCATGTTGATATCAATCAAACGCTGGCGATACGCGCATCAATCATTCAACATACCGCAGAGATTTATTCGCCCGATATATTTCTGGTCGATAAAGAACCGTTAGGGTTGAGTGGCGAGGTCATGCAAACGCTTAAATTGATGAAATTGCGCGGCACAACCAATGTGCTGGGGTTGCGCGATATTATGGATGAATCAGAAGCCTTGCAGGAGGAATGGGAACGAAAACAAGTCGTACCGGCTTTGGATAAACTTTATGACGACATTTGGGTTTACGGTAGAGAGTCCATTGCCAACCCTATTCAGGGCATCGAGCTGCCGAAATCTACACGCAAGAAAATACGTTATTTGGGCTATCTAAAACGACAACTGCCATCAAACAGTTACCTACCCCAAGCATATAAAAACATCCCCTATTTACTGGTTACCACAGGTGGTGGCGGTGATGGGGAACTGATGGTTGACTGGGTCATTCGAGCCTACGAGAAAGTCGCCGAAAATGAATTACCACATGCCCTTGTTGTGCTTGGACCCTTTATGTCCAAATTAGCGCAACGTCAATTCCGAGCACGTATCCACAAAATTTCGCAGTTACACGTTAGCACCTTTGACAGCACGATGGAGGTATTAATGGTGAATGCTGTCGGCATTGTTGCGATGGGCGGCTACAATACCTTTTGTGAAATTCTGTCTTTTGACAAACGGGCAATTCTGATTCCCCGAGAAACACCTCGACTAGAACAGCGAATTCGTGCCGATTATGCTGCCCAGAATGGACTGGTTTCGATGCTAAAATGTGATGAACATCAGGACACACAACTGATGATTGATGCGTTAAAATCCTTGCCCAAACAACCATTGCCATCATCCTGCGGAGCAGAAAAACTGTTAGACGGATTGGAAAACATTAATCAGCGAGTCGGTGAATTGATTAGGGACTCACACTAAAAACACCGGATGGCTTGCCGATTGCCAACAAGTTATTAACTTCTTTTATCGCTCAACTTTTATCACGCAACTTGAAAAACATATTCGTTTACGTTCAACACTTGCTCGGCACCGGACATCTGCATCGAACTGCATTGCTTACTCGAGCATTGACTGAGCGCGGGTTTTCGGTCACCGTCGTAAGTGGTGGCGTTGTCGATCCGACTGTCGATTTTGGCGTGGCGAACTTGATTCAATTACCAGCAATAAAATCCGATTCAACCTTTAGTGATTTATTTGACCAATCCGGCAAGCGCGTAACCGATCATTTTAAGCGCGTACGTATTGACCAACTCCTTCAGGCTGTTGCCCAAGCACGACCCGATTTAGTCTTGATAGAAACCTATCCATTTGGTCGGCGGAAAATGCGCTTTGAATTATTGCCGTTACTACGCGCTATAAAACCACCCACCAGCGGTCAACAATCCGCTCGCCCAATTGTTGCCTGCTCGGTCAGAGATATCATTCAACCCAAATCCAAGCACAAGCGGACACAGGAAACGCTGGATTTGCTGGCGCAGTATTTTGATATTGTGTTTGTCCACGGCGATAAAAAATTCATTCGATTTGAGCAAACCTTTCCAGTAGCAAAGCATTTGAGTGAGAAATTGGTTTATACCGGCTACGTTAGCAAGTCAGCAATCGACACAATCAATCCGCAACGCAAAACAAAAAGTATTCTGGTATCCGCTGGTGGTGGCGCGATTGGACAGCAGTTATATCAAGCTGCGATTAGCGCATCAAAATCAGCACGTGGTCAGGATTATGATTGGCATATCTTGATTGGCTATAACGTCCCCGAAGCAGATTTTCGTCAACTTCAGGAATCACAATCCGAGCATGTGAAAATTGAACGTAATCGCAGTGATTTTATTGATTTACTCCGTCACTGCTCGGTTTCCATCTCACAAGGCGGCTACAATACCATGATGGATATTGTGATGACCCGAACACCTGCAATCATTGTCCCCTTTGAAAGGGCAGAAGAACAAGAACAATTAATTCGCGCCAGAATATTTGAAAAAAACAATCTCGCAACCATGCTAAGAGAGCAAAACTTAACCGAATCGGCACTATTAACCACACTGATTCAACGTCAAAACACCCCCAACCCAAAACCCTCAAAAATGACCCTGAATGGTGCCAATTGGATGGCGGACTTCATTGGAAGACAGGAAGTGGGCAGTCACTGACAACTGAAAATCAAGATCCCAGAACTCTAAAATAATCGTGTATCTCTTATTGGGCGGGTGGCTTTGAGACTACGATTTATTTTTCGATATTATTTGTCCCGTGACAAAGATACCCACCAATCCCAAAACCAAATCTTTGTCCTAGTCTGCGTTCAGAGAACTGTTTGCTGGATATTTCAATATTAGCCTGCAACTCTAAAGATTCCATTTTATGGCGGTTCGCTGCTTCTCTCTCGGCAAGAGATATGATTCTGTCAACCAAATCAGGATCAATGGCTTTATATCTTGCCATTTCATCTGCCGAGGATATTGGTCCAGAAACCGTAGTGCGCTGTTCAGCTACTTGAACAACCGATTCTGAGCGAGAAGCATTCTTTGAGACCTTTGCATAATTCAAACAATGATTGGAGGTGGAACTTTATGGGTCGTGTAAAAATCAATATTTCGTCGTTCCCGCGCAAGAGACTGTGCAAAAAACCAACATCCGTCTTTCCTGCGAAAGCAGGAATCCAGTAAAACAAACAAACCCGCAAGGGTTTTCCATATATAACGCTAGGGGTCCTTGTACAGTTTTGCCGCACTTCCGACAATTATGCAAAGGTCTCCCTTTATACGGTTACTTTTTTTTCTCATTATCCACTTGGCTCATAGCAGAGCGCAGATCGTGTCCTACTCGTTGCCAATCACCATCTAAGTTTTCAGCATCGTTCTTTTGTGGGGACCTCATCTGGTTGACCGTTCCCAATGGCATAATAACTAAAGCCGACCCCATACCAATGAAAATATTTTTAAATTCGTCGCTCATATCAATCATTATAGTCTAATTTTTCGGTATTTGGACGGCTTATAAAGAACCTGAATGTTTTTTATGGCACATTCACAAGTTTACAGACTCATTTATAAACCACGCTGATAATTTCGTAAATTCGTTTTCCGCTCGGAGCAGCAACTTCGACTTCGTCTCCCGTGTGTTTTCCAATCAACGCCTTGCCAATCGGCGAGCTGATGGATATGCGTCCTTTTTTGAGGTCGGCTTCTAAGTTACCGACCAATTGATAACTGACGTTACTATCTTGGTCAACATCGTATAAATCCACATAAGCACCAAACACGACTTTTTCATCCTGAGCAATCTTGGTGGGGTCTATTATTTCTGCTATCGACAGGCTGGATTCAAGTTGCGCTATACGTCCTTCTATGAAGCTCTGCTGTTCTTTGGCAGCATCGTACTCGGCATTCTCTGAAAGATCACCATGCGACCGCGCTTCCGCTATCGCGGCAATAACATTCGGACGATCCGTGCTTTTCAATTTGGTTAGCTCGGCGCGTAATTCGCCGGCACCATTGCGGGTCAATACCACTCTATTGTTCATTTCAAAACTCATAATTTCCACCCAATTTAATAGGGACATCCTTTACGTCAAAACTCAAATGCTACGGTTGCAGTTATCCGAGCAGGGAAGCATTTGGGTACGTGCCCTCCCGAACATAGGTTCTTGATGAGCTACCGCCCTTGGAGGAATGATAGATTATATCAACTATTTCAGTGAAACAGACACGCGATTAGAAAAATCGGTTCTACACACGTCGCTTGACAAGATATGCACACGTATGTTAGTTTTAGAGATGCGTTTATTCAATATCATTTTCTTTTATAAAATAATATATTATATATATTACAACAGTAACATAATTTGAGTAATTATTATATTATGCACATGTGTGCTATATGAACCATCATAAACAATTGAGAGAGGACTGACTAAAATGCTTAAAAAATATTTTCAACCAACCGCACTTGCAACGCTGGGTGCCTTCCTGTTTACCTTGCTAATCACTCATACAACCCAAGCCAAAGACCTGGAGATTGTGGTTTGGGCACCGGCTGATCAAAACGAACGTTACCGATTCGAGGCTGTCGGGCTTGCTGCAAATGTTCTCAACGAGGAGTTAAAAATTGAAGGTCGCGACATCAGCGTCACCGTGTCATCGAGGTCATTTGCTGGTACACAGACATGGCAACAATTGAAGCAAGGATTCTCGCTCGCTGTCGAGGCAGGTCAAGGTCCACACATTATCGTCGGCGGTCACGAAGACATTCCGGTGTGGGGAAGTGCTGGTCTTATTCTGCCCATCGAAGACAGTGTTGATCTTGAAGCATGGCCATTTTCAGATGTTTTTACTAATCTGTGGCCGATTATGTCTTGGAATGGGCAGGTTTGGGGAGTTCCTCAAGACGCTGAATCCAGACCTTTCTTCGGCTGGAATCCTCACTTGAAGGCGATTGGATATTCGGACACCGACATCGCGGCACTTCCTGGAAAAGTAGAAAGTGGCCAGTACACGCTACAAAATGTCCTTGAAGATGCCAAGAAAATTCAAGATAAGGGCTTGGTCGAGAAAGGTTACGGATTTTATCCTCGCGCCACCAAAGGAGGAGACTATTGGCAGTTCTATGCTGTTCAGAAGGGTGGCGACATGATTGACGAGAAAAGCGGCAAACTGATTCTGGACAAAGGCGCGCTGCTGGGGTATTACCAGTTTTTTCACGATGCTGTATTCAAATACGGGGTGACCAAGAAAAATCATTTGGGTATGGAATGGGATCAATGGTACAACGAAGTCGCTAACGGTAAGGCGGGGCTATGGCATGGCGGTACTTGGCACTATGCCCGTTATACCCGTCGCGAAGGTCTCAAAGATTTCTTTGACAAGGTCATGTTCTCCCTCATTCCCTCTGGTGGTACTGGTGGTAAGGCGACTACCCTTACTCATCCGCTGACCTACTTAATCTCCAAGCAGGCAAAAGGAGAGGAACTGGAGATTGCTGGGCGACTTATTACCATCGTATCCGAGCCCAGACTAAATACGCTCCATGCCATCGCCTCAGCCCATCTCGGTATCACAACTGCCCAAACCAAGGTCGCACAATATGCCGACGACCGTTGGACAGCGGAAGCCACGGAGTTGCTGAAAAATGCTTTCGCGTTACCCAATAGTATCAATTTCGGGCAATATGATACGCTTGTATGGAAGGGGTTGACCGCAGCCTGGAGTGGTGATCTTTCACCTGAAAAGGCAGTTGACACAGTGGTTAAGGAAATGCAGGCGACGATGGGTGATAAAGTAATCATTCGATAATTTCTCATAACTGTATTTCGTTGCAGTGACCCGGTTCGGTGTAAATTGCACTGAGTCGGGTACGTCAAAGTGCCAACAAGCGTTCACATTACAACGCCGATTGGAAAATAATCAAATGCGGATAAATAAATCATTTCTTCCTGTTTGGTTTATGTTGCCCGCCTCGGTGACCGTAACGTTATTCTTCGTTATCCCGGTGATAATGACTTTCATATTCAGTTTTACGACTATGAGCTCCGATACCGGAATTCTCGGCAATCGATACATCGTCACCAAAGCAACAATCCTCGACTTAACCGAGCGTAACTTTGATGCCGCCCTGATCAAGCAGTTGGGCAACAAGGTATTCTCGTTCAATGATGCTGGGTTGACGAAGATTAAGGAGATCAATCTGCAACCCTCACTGGAGAAGGAGATTGAAGAGAAACTTTCAGGTCGTGCCTTTGGCTCCGAGAAAGTGCTCTTTGCCGCACTCAAAAAACTAATAAATCGTCCCCGATCATTCAAGGATCGCAAAGCAATATCAAAATCGGTGGTCAACACCATTTTCAACCAAGAGTTTCGAACGGCGACGGCTTTTCGTGCCGGTCTCGTTGCGAACGACATTGAAGTCGATGACGTGACCTTTGATCAATTGCTCGAAATATCAAACACCAGTTGGCGATGGACCACTGATAACTACGTAGAATTACTGGCCAGCGATTTCACATTAAAAATTTTGGCCAATACAGCGTTCTATGTATTTTTTACACTGTTTTTCAACGTCGGCTTTGCACTTGTCTTGGCACTTGCTACCTTTTATATGCCTAGTGGGCAGTCAAAGTTTTTCCGCGCTTTATGGCTGATCCCGCGCATCAGCCCATCAGTTATCTACGTGATGCTATGGAAGTGGTTTACTTTCGATAGCGGCTTCATGAGCTACTTTCTCGAATCGCTTGGTGTCGAGCCCGAAAATTGGCTGAACGAATTCCCATGGACTTTTGTTATCATCGTTAATGGATTTGTTGGTGCCAGCATGGGTATGATTATTTTTGCCAGTGCCGTACTCGCCATTCCCGCCGATGTGCTACGCGCCGCTGAAGTTGACGGCGCTTATCCGATGCAACAGGTGCGGCGTATCATTCTGCCGCTGATGGCATGGCCAATCTTGTTCGTAACCAGCTATCAGACCCTGAGCCTGTTAACGTCGTTCGAATATATTCTTTTGCTGACCGATGGCGGACCCGGGTTCTTTACCACCGAGACCTGGGCACTGAACGCCTACCACACGGCACTGTCAAACTACTTCGGTAATCTGCGATACGGCTTTGGCGCGACCTTAGCGGTGGTGCTAGTTGTCGTCGGCATTGCTCTGTCTCTGCTTTATCTTCGGCTATTCGATTTCAAGAAATTGGTCGCCGACCCCCTGATAGAGAATTGACATGGATGACCGTAAAACCAATTGGCCCCTGACAATATTTTTACTGATCGTCTCGACACCGATTCTGATCATGTACGCTTGGCTGTTCATCGACTCCATATCCGAAATCAATGTCGAGAGCATCTGGCCAGAAAAGTTCACGCTCAGAAACTGGCGCTTCCTGACCGAAGAGATTCCTGGTCATGGCAGTGTTTGGACCGCAACGCTTAACACAACCATTTTCGCAACCAGCGTCGTTGCCATTGTCGTCGTCCTGTCGTCCACGGCTGGATATGCGCTGTCACGCTTGAAATTCCCATTCCGTGCCCAATTTCTTGGATTTGTGCTACTGCTTCATTCCTTCCCCAGCATTACATTAATCATATCGATATTTCTGATGCTTCGCGTAATCGGTCTCTACGACACACTGGTCGGGGTTATTCTGGTCAAGGCTGCCCTTGAACTGCCATTTGGCATTTGGATCATGAAAGGTTTCTACGACACCGTACCATGGGAAATCGAAATGGCAGGATTGCAGGATGGGGCCAGTCGTTTTCAGGTCTGGTATAAACTTGTCCTGCCCCAGATCATGCCCGGGATTGCGGCACTGGCCATATTTTCGTTTATGGCTGGATGGAGCGAATTTATACTACCACTCATTCTGGCTCCGAGTTCAGACACGCGTCTGTTGTCGGTCTATCTCGCTGGTCTGCTGATTGACGACTACTTGTCCGATTTCGGGCTATTTAAGGCGGTCGGATTGTTTTACATCGTTCCAGTGATGGTGTTCTACCTATTCACCCAAGACAAACTGATGAACATCTATGGTGGAGGAACCAAAGGTTAATGGAAATAAGATTGGAGAAATTTTCGAAATCATTCGGCTTAATCAATGTAATTGAGGATATGGATCTGACCGTCGGCGATTGTGAAATGATCGCTCTGTTAGGACCATCGGGGTGTGGCAAAACAACAACGCTCTATGCCATCTGCGGATTGCACCGGGTAAGTTCTGGGCGAATTTGGTTCGGTAATCGTGATGTCACCCATTTGCCCCCCCAACAGAAGAAAGTTGGTGTGGTTTTCCAGTCTTTCGCTCTGTACCCACACCTCAGCGTTTTCGAGAATATTGCTTTTCCCCTACGAATTCGTAAAGAAAATCAAGCAGACATTAAACTCAAGGTCAAGGATATCGCCGACACCCTACACATGGAAGAACTTCTGGAACGCCGACCCGGACAACTTTCGGGTGGGCAGCAGCAGCGAGTCGCCCTCGCCCGCGCCTTGGTACGCCGACCGGATGTTTTGTTGATGGATGAGCCGTTGGCCAATCTCGACGCTGGGCTACGGCTTGAGATGCGTAGCGAGATTCGCCGAATTCAGCAGGAATCCGGTTGCACATCCATTTTGGTTACCCACGACCAGGTCGAAGCAATGAGTACATGTGATCGCATCGCCTTGATGAACAAAGGAAAGATTCAGCAAATCGGAACGCCGGATGAAATGTACCACCAGCCGAAGAACAAATTCATCGCTGGTTTCATTGGCAATCCACCGATATCGTTTGCCGATGGATTGATTGAATACGGTCGTTTTGTCGCCCAAGGTTTGAGCTTTGAATTGCCGGATCGGATCAAGAGAACAGCACTGTCGGCAGGACAGAAAACCACCATTGGCATCCGCCCTGAACACCTACAGCCAGATTTCTCAACCGCCATCAAAGGTGAAATTATCTTTATTGAAAGTCAGGGGCGAGAGATTCTCTACGATATCAAACTCGCTGGTGGACAAATATTGCGTTCAATTCAAAGCGGCGGACAGATAGGCAAAATTGGCGATCAAATTCATTGGGGTATAGATGTCGATTCCGTGTTCTTCTTCGATGAACAAGGGACTCGCTTATAACTTTCTCGGCGTTGATCTTGTCACTAATGATACAAACGCAAATTGATGAAATTGTAAAATGGAGATTAAAATAAAGATGCCACCTTACAACACCCATAATCCGCCAGACCAAACGGCAATCAGAAACTCAATTCCGTCGCCACCACCCATAAAGCAACACGGAAATTGTTGGGATAATGCAGAACATTTTTTTCGCAGTTATAAGAACAAATGGATGCCGCCTGATGGTTATTCTTATGATGCTGAAACGGCATGTGATAACTGTGAATAAAGATTGGCTTTCTCCTGCGCGACCTTTGTCCATCGCCCACCGGGGGGCGAGTGCTTATGCGCCCGAAAACACCTTGGAAGCATTTGAGGTCGCGGCATCTCTGGGGGCAGATATGTGGGAAGTTGATTTGCATCTTACTGCGGATGGACAAATCATCGCTTTTCATCACGACCGTCTTGCCGATGGACGTATGTTGGAGGATCTTAGTTATTCTGACATCCGCTCCACCGTCGCTTCAGATCGGGTGCCATTGCTTTCTGATGTGATTACACTCGCTCAGACCCATAATATCGGGATCTACGCAGACATCAAAGTAAATGATGCCGCCGTCCCAACCTCTAATATGTTGGTCGCATACGGAGTAAAACGTGCCATTATAAGCTCCCGTGACCCGATGATGATTGGGGCGTTGGCATCTGCAGATTGCCCTTACCCTCGTGCAATCCACGTGCCACCAGATACTGACCCGTTTGATTATGCCAAGGGTGCCGATATCATTCATCTTTGTTGGGAACGGATGGCTTGTCCACAGGATTTGTTAGATGATGTCTTCTTTTCCCGTAGCGCGGTACTGTGTCAAAAGATTGTGCTTTGGCACGAAGAAGACCCTTGGCGCATGACCGAGTTGCGTAAAAAACCGGTATTGGGAATATGTTCTAACCGACCGGAACTGGTGAAGCCATTTTTTGTAAGTTCAGATTGGCCGGTTCAGGTTGTCTGCCACCGAGGGGCAAATAAAGTAGCCCCAGAAAACTCTCTACCCGCCATGCACGCCGCTTTTGCTGCCGGATTTAGTCATGTGGAACTCGATGTTAACGTGTCCTCGGATGGTCAACTGGTGGTAATCCATGACGCTACATTGGAGCGCACAACCAATGGAACAGGTCGGGTCAGTGATTATCCACTGGAGACTCTCAGGCAATTGGATGTCGGGGGGTGGTTTTCGCCACATTTCAGTGGTGAACAAATTCCAACACTTGAGGAATCTCTGGATTTGGCGAAAGCCTATAGGGGTAAGTTGTATATTGAGATAAAGAATGCTCCAGTCGCAAACATCTGGAACGCCGTTATGGCAACCGGAATGGAAAATGACTGCTTCTTCTGGTCGTTTACCACGTCATCGCTCCATGAATTACGCATTCTTTCTCCCGAACCGCGTATCATGGCGCGGCGACAGGATTTTGATTCTCTGGAAGATGTCATGAATTTTCTTGAGCCTACTATCGTGGAATTCGCCCTTGGCGACAATTGGTCTGAAATTGAATTACTGCGTACTTCAGACATCGCCTCCATGATAGCCTACAATGGAAGTGATTGGGATGTATTCTCAAGAATTAACCAAGCGCGTCCTGATATGGTCAATCTGGATCAACCGTTCCTCTTTTCAAATTTTATAACCAATAGTGGAGACGAGTAATTGGAAGGTGATTCCAGCCATGATTTGAAGGCGACTCCCGTCACGTCTCATGATGTTGCACGCAAGGCAGGAGTGTCGCGTTCTGTCGTCTCCCGTGCGTTCACAGAAGGCTCCAGGATATCCGAAAAATCACGCGCAAAAGTAATTGCCGCTGCAAACGATCTCGGATATCAGGTGAATTATCTTGCCCGGGGATTAAAAACCAAACATTCAAACCTAGTTGGCATTGTCGCGGCAGATTTGGACACGCCATTCAGGGCACGACAAGTGAAAGTAATCGCAGAAGAATGTATTAGCCATAGATTTCGCCCCATCCTGCTGTCGGCGGAAAGGACTGGAGAAGAAGATCTGATATCTCTCTTGTTTAGTTATAACATTGCCGGAATGATTGTAACCACGTCAACCCCTTCAACGGCAATTATTTCGAAATGCAGTCGGCTTTCAATTCCGCTTGTTATGATAAATCGTGGCACAAACGTGAAAGGTGCTGATTGTGTTCAGATCGACGTTGATCAGGGCGGTAAACTTGCCTTCAAAATGCTGGCATCCAGGGGCTCGCGACGGCTCGCGCTACTGCAACCTGAAGAGGGAAGTTTTTCAGTCACCCGAAGAGCAAGTGC
Source organism: Candidatus Spongiihabitans sp. (assembly GCA_965261425.1). Lineage (GTDB taxonomy): Bacteria > Pseudomonadota > Gammaproteobacteria > Arenicellales > Poriferihabitantaceae > Spongiihabitans. The sequence continues at coordinate 2,855,606 of OZ253452.1, read as the reverse complement.
TTTCCTGAATATCTGCAAGCAAAACGATATTTCAACAATCCGTTTTCTATCGAAAGGGCACAGTTATCAATGCGGGCATAGGATGGCCGCTGAAATAGCCGTCGCAGATGAAAAAATTGATGGTGTATTTTGCGTCACCGACTTGCTGGCACTTGGTCTGTTGGACGGGCTACGCCGGGATTGGGGGCTAAATATTCCCAACGATATTCAATTAGTTGGTTTCGACGACATTGAACAGGGTTCCTGGGACAGTTTTCAGCTTTCCACGATTCGCCAAGATGCGGATGAACAAGCCATTGAAGCAGTAAAATTAATGATCGGTCGCATCAAACAACCCGATGCAGACCAGAAGACGTTTTTACAGAAGCTGGTGCCCGTATTTCGTTCAACAACCAGGCATTTAGAACGATGAATAGTATGGCAAAAATCAAGTTGGAAATTGTAAAAACGATTGCTCAAGAAGCCGGGCAACTCGCCGTCAAATTGCGAGGGGAACGCTCAGACACCTTTGTTAAATCAAAGGGTTTACAGGACTTTGTCACCTTAGCCGATAATGCTGTTGAAGATTTGATTAGAAAAAATATTTCTGTTCAATTTCCGGATGATACCTTTCTTGGCGAGGAAGCAGGCAGCAGTGGTTCTGGCAAAAACATCTGGGTAGTTGACCCCATTGATAGGACATCCAATTTCATGAGGGGGTTACCCGACTGGGCTGTTTCAATTGCATACTGTGCAGCAGGAAGTATCCAGTTTGGAGTGATTTTCGCACCCGATCACGCTGACTTGGCCTGGGCTATTCGTGGCGGAGGAGCATTTATGAACGGGGCAAGAATTCATGTGTCAAGTTGTTCTGATTGCAATTCTGCGTTGCTCATGTTGGGTCGATCCAGACGAAAGCCGCTAAAAGATTATCTGAGTTTGATCAAGAGGGTCACCCAGAATGGATTTGAGTACCGTCGCAATGGCTCAGCTGCTGTTAGCTTGCTAAATGTTGCGACTGGATGCGCCGAAGGTTTTTATGAGGCGCATCTAAATTCATGGGATGCCCTTGCTGGAATTTTAATTGTAAACGAAGCTGGTGGTAGCGTTTCTCATTTGGATCTGCTTGAATTTTTAGAGCGAGAAAGTGTTGTTTTCGCGTCCAACGGAGTGTTGGAAGAAGAAATTGCCAGCTGTTTTTAACCCCCAGTCATCCAGATTGTCTAATTCAGGATTATGTTGTTTTTCAATTTCTTATGAAGCGTTTGCAACTGTCTGACCGATACCGTATCGGATGTCGCATCGTGTCGGTGTGCTGCTACCGATGCTTTTGCGGCTGCCAATGTCGTGTAATAGGTTACTTTATGAAGCAACGCTTCACGGCGGATTGTATATGAATCTTTTAGGCTTTGCTTGCCAGAAGTGGTGTTTATGATTAAATCGAATTGACCATTTTTGATGTCGTCAACAACATGTGGGCGACCTTCTATCACCTTGTTCACCTGCTTGACAGGGATGCCGGCATGGCGAATCACTTTTGCGGTGCCTTCGGTTGCCGACAATTCAAAACCGGCAGCAACGAAGTATTGCGCCAATGGCACGGCATCTTGCTGATCTTCATTGCGTAGGCTGAACAAAATTCTGCCTGACTGTGGGATGGTGTAGCCGGCCGCATTCTGTGCTTTGCCAAATGCTTCGCCAAAACTATCGCCGATACCCATCACCTCGCCGGTACTTTTCATTTCCGGTCCAAGTACGGTATCAACCCCGGGAAATTTGATGAATGGAAACACCGCTTCTTTGATCGAATAAAACGGCGGTATTTTAGTCACCACATAATCAATACTCGGCTCAAACGATGCCGGGGTCGCGCCTCCGGTAATATCGTTGCTCAATTCATCTAGGGTGAAGCCGACTGCCAGTTTAGCGGCCACTTTGGCAATCGGGAAACCAGTCGCCTTCGATGCTAACGCCGACGAGCGCGATACTCGCGGGTTCATTTCGATAATAATCAACCGACCGTTATCTGGGTTGACCGCAAACTGAACATTTGAACCGCCCGTATCAACGCCAATTTCTCGCAATACCGCAATGCTGGCATCGCGCATAATTTGATATTCCTTATCGGTGAGAGTCTGCGCGGGCGCAACGGTGATGGAGTCGCCGGTATGCACCCCCATCGGGTCAAAATTTTCTATCGAGCAAACGATGATGCAATTATCTTGCTGGTCGCGCACCACCTCCATTTCATATTCTTTCCAACCGATAATGCTTTCTTCGATCAATAATTCTTTAGTTGGCGATGCATCCAGTCCGCGACTACAAATTTCATCGAATTCGTCCATGTTATAGGCAATGCCACCGTCACTTCCGCCCAACGTGAATGACGGTCGAATGATTGCTGGAAAGCCAATGTTGTCCACGATGGCACGCGCCTCCTCAATATCATGCGCCAGATCACCGTTGACCGTATCAAGGTGAATGGATTTCATTGCTATTCTAAACTGCTCTCGGTCTTCGGCTTTGTCAATCGCCTGACTGCTCGCGCCAATCATCTCGACATTGTATTTATCAAGTACACCATGGCGATTCAAATCCAGCGCGCAATTCACCAGCACCAGTACGGGTCAATATCACTCTATCGTTCATTTCAAAGCTCATAATTTCTACCCCAATTTAATGGGGATATCCTTCACATCAAAATTCAAATGTTACGACCGTAGTTATCCGAACATTTGGACATTTACCCTCCAGAACAAAACGGATTCTTGGTGAACTATCGCTCTTGGAGGAATAACGAATTATATCAATAATTTCAGTGAAACAAACATGCGATTAGAAAAATCGCGTTCTATACATCCGCTTGACAAAATATGAACACATATGTTATTTATTCAAAAGGCGTTTATTCAATGCCATTTGCTTTATAAATAATATGTATATATATTAAAACGATAACATAATTTGAGTAATTTTTATATTATGCACATGTGTGCTAAATTAACGATTTTAAACAATTGAGGAACAACTAAAATGCTTAAAAAATATTTTCAACCAACCGCACTTGCGACACTAGGTGCCATCCTGTTTGCCCTACTAATAACTCAGACAGCCCAAGCCAAAGGCAAGGTCAACTTTTATTGTAGTGCTCAAGAAGACTGGTGCCAACTTATGGCCAAGGGTTTTGCGAAAGAAACCGGCATCAAAGTTAATATGAGCAGAGCAAGTTCGGGTGAAACATTTGCCAAGATCAGGGCTGAATCTAAAAACCCTAAAGGAGATGTTTGGTGGGGCGGAACGGGCGACCCGCATTTGCAAGCTGCTGAAGAGGGTTTGAGTGTCGCTTATCTCTCTCCTATGCGCTCCCAACTTCAGGATTGGTCAATCCGCCAATCTGAATCTGCTGACAACAAGACTATTGGTATTTATTCTGGTGCGCTCGGATACGGCTACAACGAAGAAGTCCTAAAAAAGAACAATCTTCCTGTGCCAGCCTGCTGGAAAGATTTACTCAAGCCTGCCTATAAAGGACATGTGCAGATGGCTAACCCAAATTCATCGGGTACGGCATACACGACTCTGGCAACGATAGTTCAGTTATTTGGCGAAAAAGACGGTTTTAATTTTATGAGGGATCTTCATAAGAACATTAATCAGTACACTAAATCAGGTTCGGCACCAATCAAAGCGGCAGCCCGTGGCGAGAATACAATCGGCATCGTGTTCATGCATGATGCTGTCAAGCAAGCCGTAAAAAGTTTCCCAATCAAAGTGGTTTCTCCTTGTGAGGGCACTGGATATGAGATTGGATCGATGAGTTTAATTAAAGGTGCGCGCAACCTAGATGAAGCTAAGATGTTCTACGACTGGGCATTGACGGCTGCTGTTCAATCACGGGCCATTGAAGTGAAGGCATTCCAGGTGCCTTCAAATAATAATGCCAAGGTTTCGCCAATGGCCCCCAAATTATCGAGAATCAAGTTAATTGATTATGATTTCAAAAAATATGGTAGCTCTGCTGAACGCAAGCGACTGCTTAAAAAATGGGATGATGAGGTAAAGTCATTACCGCAATAAGTTGCAAAATAATTTAGTCGGGTCGCTGGTCATCAATAGAATCATTTTACTATGGGTGGTAGTTGGCTTGGTTGGGTTTTTGATACTCCCCTGGTACGTCGTCACAGATGGCTTCTGGGGGCTGGGTTGGATATTCGGAGGATATCCGTTTGATCCGGATTATGCGCCCGCAATCATTCAAATAGTAGCCGGGAAGAAGAGCTGGCTTGCGCCTCTTCTCATTTTTTTGGCGTTGCCATGTGCCACTTGGGGACGCATTAAATCCGATCCGTTTTACAGTAACATTCTAATTTTTTCAGGTCTCGGTGGGCTTGGCTATTTGCTGGCGCAGGGATTTGCCATTGGTATTTCCGGATGGGAAGTCGTCGCTTTTGAGTCGATTTTTGGACCTCTGGACGACAGGCAATATGGCTTGGGGTATGGGGCGTTATTTGTCGCCGCATCTTTCTTGTTTGCGTTAACCCAAGGCATAGCAGCCCGCGGGGTCATTAATGGCGATATTTTTGTTGTCAGCTCAATTGGCCTCGTGATTGCTATCGTTGTGGCTTTTGTTTTTTTTCCGATATTACAAATTCTTACCAGTGCTCTGCACGATAATGAGGGTGTTTATTCTCTTGCAACCTTTCTAACAAAATTTTCCAGCCATAAAATATGGGGGACTGGTTGTCTAACTAGCAATGTCGGCTGCGGGGCGGCATGGAATTCACTGTTTATGGCTACCTTGGTCGGGACAGGCAGCACCTGTATGGGGCTGGCGTTTGCTCTGGTCGTGACACGTTCTGGCTGGAAGTATCAACGTCTATTCAGGGCATTGACTGTTCTACCGATTATCACGCCTCCCTTCGTGATCGGTCTTGCCATTATTTTGTTATTTGGTCTGTCTGGTGTGGTAACAACCTTTGTTGCTGACCTTCTAGGGGTGACCCCTACTCGATGGATTTATGGATTGCCAGGTATTTTGATAGCACAAATGCTGGCTTTTACGCCTATTGCCTTTTTGGTTTTAATCGGTGTGGTTGAAGGGATCAGCCCTTCAATGGAAGAAGCCGCGCAAACACTGCGAGCCGATAACTGGAAAACATTTACCACGGTTTCCTTACCGTTAATGCGCCCCGGATTAGCTAACGCCTTTTTGTTAGGTTTTATTGAAAGCATGGCTGATTTTGGTAACCCGATGGTACTGGGCGGGAATTTTGATGTCCTTTCGACGGAAATTTTCTTTGCCATTGTCGGGGCACAAAATGATCAGGGCATGGCCGCTATATTAGCGATAGTGTTGTTGTCTTTTACCATGAGTGCATTTTTCCTTCAGCGTAAATGGCTGGGACGTAAAACGTACACCACTGTAACCGGTAAAGGCGATTCTGGAATCCCTGCCGTTTTGCCACGACGTGTGCGTTATCCTATTTTTTCCGTTACCTTGGGATGGACAGCAATAACGCTGGTGATTTACTGCATGATTATTGTTGGCGGGTTTGTCGAAATATGGGGGCTTGATCACAGCCTGACTTTCAAACACTACATCACAGCCTTTTCGTTCAGTTTTGCTGACGGTGGAATTTTATGGACAGGTTCGGCATGGGGCTCATTTTGGACAACCATTTCGATTGCCGTGACCGCAGCACCGTTAACAGCAATGGTTGGTTTGTTGACAGCTTATTTGTTGGTCCGGCAGGAATTCATCGGCAAGCAGGTGTTTGAGTTTGGCACAATGCTTAGTTTCGCTATTCCGGGAACTGTTATCGGTGTTAGCTACATTATTGCCTTTAATGTTCCGCCATTTGAGTTAACTGGCACGGGGGTTATTTTAGTTATATGTTTTGTCTTTAGAAATATGCCTATTGGAGTTCGAACTGGCATTGCTGCAATGTCGCAACTCGACAAAAGTCTTGATGAAGCATCGCTGACTTTAGGTGCGAATAGCTGGCGCACTCTGCGCAAAGTGATTTTGCCACTGCTACGCCCGGCTATTGTCGCCGCATTGATTTATAGTTTTGTACGAGCGATGACGGCGATTAGCGCGGTGATTTTTTTAGTTAGCGCCGAATATGATATGGCAACAAGTTATATTATTGGTCGGGTTGAGAACAACGATTACGGTATAGCGATTGCTTATAGTACGGTACTGATTTTTGTAATGCTTGTTGCCGTCATCATATTTCAACTTGTGGTTGGCGAACGAAATCTGGGACGGCGTGTTAAACGCAGTTAAGCCGAGTTAGTTATTAAAGAGGGGAAACTTGCATGAGTATTAAGGGTAAGGCGGCTACGGTAATATTTGAGAATGTCAGCAAGATTTATGGCGGGAATGTCATCGCTGTCGACAATGTATCCTTTCAAATTGAAGCTGGAAAGCTAGTGACACTTTTGGGTCCTTCTGGCTGTGGGAAGACAACCACACTTAGGATGATTGCCGGGCTGGATATGGCATCAAAAGGTCGCATTCTGATTGGTGAGGAAGACGTTACGAAACTACCTGCAACCGACCGTGATGTCTCGATGGTATTTCAGTCCTATGCATTATTTCCCCACATGACAGTTAGCGAGAATATCGGTTATGGTCTTAACATTAGCGGTATGGATGCGGCAGAAGTTCGTGATCGAACCGAAGATGGGCTGAGGCTGGTTGATCTTGCTGGATACGGTGCTCGCTTGCCCAGTGAGTTGTCGGGCGGTCAGCAACAACGTGTCGCGGTGGCACGGGCACTTGTTCTAGAGCCTCAGGTGCTGTTGTTTGATGAGCCACTTTCCAATTTGGATGCCAAATTACGGCGTCAGGTACGTGAAGAAATTCGGGACATTCAGACTGAACTTGGACTGACAGTCGTTTATGTTACCCACGATCAGGTTGAAGCGTTGGCAGTATCTGATCGGATTATAGTAATGAAAAATGCCGGAATTGCCCAAGAAGGAACGCCACGTGAATTATATGAAGAGCCGGCGAATCTGTTTGTCGCAAACTTCATTGGTGATGCTAATGTGGTGACTGCGGAAATATGCTCAATTGATAGAGGATGGGCGAATGTCCAGGTCGGTAATGCTGAAACAAAGTTGCTCGACCGTGGAATGAAACATGGTAAGACTCAGGTTGCTATTCGCCCTGAATCTCTTCAGATTAGCGACCGGAATATATCCAACTCCATTGGAGCCGAGGTGGTTAAGGCGACTTATCTGGGCACCCACCTAGAATATACGCTTGATAGTGCCGTGGGGGAACTTTTTGTTGTTGAACCCGATGTTAGAAATCCTATTCGCATCGGCTCAACCGTCTCAGTGCGCTTACGGGATCGCGGAATTACATTGGTCGGGCAAATCCCTGATACGGATAGGTAAGCTATTTTCCTGTCATCAGAAGCACGTTCAGGCGACTTTTCTGCTCATAGAGCATATGATGTCGATACCGTACTCTTCTTCGATGAAAAAGTGATTGCTTACAAGTTTCTCGGCGTTGAACCCAGCAGAAATCGATACTAGACTTGAATTGAGAGAATTCGCCCTTGGCGACAATTGGTCTGAAATTGAATTACTGCGTACTTCAGACATCGCCTCCATGATAGCCTACAATGGAAGTGATTGGGATGTATTCTCAAGAATTAACCAAGCGCGTCCTGATATGGTCAATCTGGATCAACCGTTCCTCTTTTCAAATTTTATAACCAATAGTGGAGACGAGTAATTGGAAGGTGACTCCAGCCATGATTTGAAGGCGACTCCCGTCACGTCTCATGATGTTGCACGCAAGGCAGGAGTGTCGCGTTCTGTCGTCTCCCGTGCGTTCACAGAAGGCTCCAGGATATCCGAAAAATCACGCGCAAAAGTAATTGCCGCTGCAAACGATCTCGGATATCAGGTGAATTATCTTGCCCGGGGATTAAAAACCAAACATTCAAACCTAGTTGGTATTGTCGCGGCAGATTTGGACACTCCATTCAGGGCACGACAAGTGAAAGTAATCGCAGAAGAATGTATTAGCCATGGATTTCGCCCCATCCTGCTGTCGGCGGAAAGGACTGGAGAAGAAGATCTGATATCTCTCTTGTTTAGTTATAACATTGCCGGAATGATTGTAACCACGTCAACCCCTTCAACGGCAATTATTTCGAAATGCAGTCGGCTTTCAATTCCGCTTGTTATGATAAATCGTGGCACAAACGTGAAAGGTGCTGATTGTGTTCAGATCGACGTTGATCAGGGTGGTAAACTTGCCTTTAAAATGCTGGCATCCAGGGGCTCGCGACGGCTCGCGCTACTGCAACCTGAAGAGGGAAGTTTTTCAGTCACCCGAAGAGCAAGTGCTTTCCTGAATATCTGCAAGCAAAACGATGTTTCAACAATCCGTTTTCTATCGAAAGGGCACAGTTATCAATGCGGGCATAGGATGGCCGCTGAAATAGCCGTCGCAGATGAAAAAATTGATGGTGTATTTTGCGTCACCGACTTGCTGGCACTTGGTCTGTTGGACGGGCTACGCCGGGATTGGGGGCTAAATATTCCCAACGATATTCAATTAGTTGGTTTCGACGACATTGAACAGGCCTCTTGGGACAGTTTTCAGCTTTCCACGATTCGCCAAGATCCGGATGAACAAGCTATTGAAGCAGTAAAATTAATGATCGGTCGCATCAAACAACCCGATGCAGACCAGAAGACGTTTTCACAGAAGCTGGTGCCCGTATTTCGTTCAACAACTAGGCATTTGGAATTATGAATAGGATGAAGCTGGAAATTGCTAAAACGATTGCTCACGAAGCCGGCCAACTCGCCGTCAAATTGCGAGGGGAACGCTCAGACACCTTTGTTAAATCAAAGGGTTTACAGGACTTTGTCACTATAGCCGACAATGCTGTTGAAGAACTAATTCGAAAAAATATTTCTGCTCAATTTCCGGATGATACCTTTCTTGGCGAGGAAGCAGGCAGCAGTGGTTCTGGCAAAAACATCTGGGTAGTTGACCCCATTGATGGGACATCCAATTTCATGAGGGGGTTACCCGACTGGGCTGTTTCAATTGCATACTGTGCAGCAGGAAGTATCCAGTTTGGAGTGATTTTCGCACCCGATCACGCTGACTTGGCCTGGGCTATGCGTGGCGAAGGGGCATTTGTGAACGGTGCAAAAATTCATGTATCAAGTTGTTCTGATTGCAATTCTGCGTTGCTCATGCTGGGTCGATCCAGACGACAGCCGCTAAAAGATTATCTGACTTTGGTCAAGAGGGTCACTCAAAACGGATTCGAGTACCGCCGCAATGGATCAGCTGCTGTTAGCTTGCTAAATGTTGCGACTGGATGCGCCGAAGGTTTTTATGAGGCGCATCTAAATTCATGGGATGCTCTTGCTGGAATTTTAATTGTAAACGAAGCTGGTGGTAGCGTTTCTCATTCGAATCTGATGGAGTTTTTAGAGCAAGAAAGTGTCGTTTTCGCGTCTAACGGCGTGTTGGAAGAAGAAATTTCCCGCTGTTTTTAACCCCCAGTCATCCAGATTGTCTAATTCAGGATTATGTTGTTTTTCAATTTCTTATGAAGCGTTTGCAACTGTCTGACCGATACCGTATCGGATGTCGCATCGTGTCGGTGTGCTGCTACCGATGCTTTTGCGGCTGCCAATGTCGTGTAATAGGTTACTTTATGAAGCAACGCTTCACGGCGGATTGTATATGAATCTTTTAGGCTTTGCTTGCCAGAAGTGGTGTTTATGATTAAATCGAATTGATCATTTTTGATGTCGTCAACAACATGTGGGCGACCTTCTATCACCTTATTCACCTGCTTGACAGGGATGCCGGCATGGCGAATCACTTTTGCGGTGCCTTCGGTTGCCGACAATTCAAAACCGGCAGCAACGAAGTATTGCGCCAATGGCACGGCATCTTGCTGATCTTCATTGCGTAGGCTGAACAAAATTCTGCCTGACTGTGGGATGGTGTAGCCGGCTGCATTCTGTGCTTTGCCAAATGCTTCGCCAAAACTATCGCCGATACCCATCACCTCGCCGGTACTTTTCATTTCCGGTCCAAGTACGGTATCAACCCCGGGAAATTTGATGAATGGAAACACCGCTTCTTTGACCGAATAAAACGGCGGTATTTGTTCACCACGAATCCCTTGCTCGGTCAAAGATTGACCCGCCATACAGCGAGCGGCAATCTTCGCCAACGGTCTTGCGGTCGCCTTGGATACAAACGGCACCGTTCTGGAAGCGCGGGGATTGACTTCCAGCACATAAATTTGTTCATCCTTAATCGCAAACTGCACATTCATTAAACCAACCACATGAAGTGCCAATGCCATCGCTTTGGTTTGCTTGCGTAATTCGTCCTGAATAGTTTTGGACAAACTGAACGGCGGCAGTGAACAGGCAGAATCGCCAGAATGCACTCCAGCCGCTTCGATATGCTCCATGATACCACCGATAATCACACTTTCACCATCGCAGACCGCATCCACATCGACCTCGATGGCATCATTCAAAAACCGATCTAGCAACACCGGCGAATCGAAAGATAGGCTTAATGCCGATTCTGTAAACGCGCTCAAATCTTCCTCGTTATAGACAATTTCCATGCCCCGTCCACCGAGCACATACGATGGCCGCAGTACCAGCGGATAGCCGATTTCGGCTGCCAACGTAAGTGCTTCTTGGGCATTATGTGCAATTCGATTCGGTGGTTGCAATAGCTCCAAGCCCGACAATAATTTTTGAAAATAATCGCGATCCTCCGCTTGATGGATGGATATTGGCGAGGTGCCGATAATCGGGGTTCCCGCCTGCTCTAACGCGCGCGCCAATTTCAATGGCGTTTGTCCGCCAAACTGCACAATCACCCCAAATGGTTTTTCTATACGAACAATTTCCAGCACATCTTCCAGCGTAAGCGGTTCGAAGTACAGCCGGTCCGATGTATCGTAGTCTGTGGACACCGTTTCTGGATTACAATTAATCATGATGGTCTCGAATCCATCCTCGCGCAATGCCATTGATGCATGGACGCAACAATAGTCAAATTCAATCCCCTGTCCGATGCGATTCGGGCCCCCGCCAAGCACAATAATCTTCCGCTTATCGGTCGGCAATGCTTCGCATTCCTCTTCATAACTCGAATATAAATAAGCCGTGCTGGTATCAAACTCGGCAGCGCAGGAGTCAACTCGTTTATAGACCGGGTGAATTTTGTTGGCAACTCTGAACGTCCGTACTGCTGTTTCATCAAGCCGCATCAAAGTCGCTATTCGGCGATCCGAAAAGCCTTTTTTCTTCCATTCTCGCATCCCCGCAGGGTCGCATTTTTCAAGTGTTACTTTGGTAATCTCCCCCTCGGTAACAATCAAATCTTCGATTTCGGCAAGGAACCAATAATCTATTTTACAGATGTCGTATATCTGCTCTACCGACATCCCCAGCCGAAACGCTTCGGCGATATACCACGGACGTTGCACACCCGCAATGCGTAATTTTGCCGTGATATATTCTTCTCTGCCCTTCCCCGCATCGGGTAAATATTGCGCGTCCATACCATCCACTCCAATCTCCAGCCCGCGTATTGCTTTTTGATATGATTCCTGAAAGGTACGCCCGATTGCCATGACCTCGCCAACCGATTTCATCTGAATCGTTAAGGTCGCATCCGCTTGGGGAAATTTTTCAAAATCAAAACGCGGAATTTTAGTCACCACATAATCAATGCTCGGCTCAAACGATGCCGGAGTCGCGCCACCAGTAATATCATTGCTTAACTCGTCTAGGGTAAAGCCGACTGCCAGTTTTGCTGCCACCTTGGCAATAGGGAAGCCGGTCGCTTTTGAGGCTAACGCCGAAGAGCGCGACACCCGCGGATTCATTTCGATAATAATCAACCGACCATTTTTCGGATTAACTGCAAACTGAACATTTGAGCCGCCCGTATCAATCCCAATTTCGCGTAGTACCGCAATGCTGGCATCGCGCATAATTTGATATTCCTTATCGGTCAGGGTTTGGGCGGGAGCGACCGTAATGGAGTCGCCGGTATGCACTCCCATCGGATCAAAATTTTCTATAGAGCAGACGATGATGCAGTTGTCGTTGTTATCCCGCACCACTTCCATTTCATATTCTTTCCAGCCGATGATGCTTTCTTCGATCAATAATTCATTGGTCGGCGATGCATCCAGTCCACGACTGCAAATTTCATCGAATTCGTCCATGTTATAGGCAATCCCGCCACCACTTCCCCCCAACGTGAATGACGGTCGAATGATTGCCGGAAAACCAATTTTGTCCACGATGGCACGCGCCTCCTCAATATCATGCGCCAGATCACCGTTGACCGTATCAAGGTGAATGGATTTCATTGCTATTCTAAACTGCTCTCGGTCTTCGGCTTTGTCAATCGCCTGACTGGTCGCGCCAATCATCTCCACATTGTATTGATCGAGCACACCATGCCGATTCAAATCCAGCGCACAGTTCAAGCCGGTTTGCCCGCCCATAGTCGGCAGAATGGCATCCGGTCTTTCCTGTGCAATAATTTTTTCCAGCGTTTGCCATGTAATCGGCTCAATATAAGTCGCATCGGCAAAATCCGGGTCGGTCATAATGGTTGCCGGATTGGAATTAACCAGCACCACCCGATATCCCTCTTCCTTCAGGGCTTTGCACGCCTGCACGCCGGAATAATCAAATTCACACGCCTGACCAATCACAATCGGTCCGGCACCAATGATTAAAACGCTCTTTATATCGCTACGTTTAGGCATCCTGCTTGCTCATCCCTTCAGGTCCACGATTGCGTCCCACGTCGCTCATCATGCTGATAAATCGGTCAAACAAATAATCAACATCTTTCGGTCCGGGGCTGGCTTCCGGATGACCCTGAAATGAAAATGCAGCTTTATCCACCCGCTCAATGCCCTGCACAGTGCCGTCGAATAATGACCGATGCGTCACTCTAATTTTGTCTCGAATGGTGCCGTTTAATGAATTCTCATCGACCGTGAAGCCATGATTCTGGCTGGTAATGAACACTTGTCCGGTTTGCAAATCCTGTACCGGATGATTCGCGCCGTGATGCCCAAACTTCATCTTCACGGTGGTCGCCCCGCTCGCTAAACACAATAGTTGATGACCGAGACAAATACCAAACACGGGTATATTGTGCTCCAAAATCTGTTGGATTGCGGTGATGGCATAGTCGCATGGTTGCGGGTCACCCGGTCCATTAGACAGAAAGACGCCATCTGGATTGCAATCAAGGATTTGTGCCGCGCTCGCAGTCGCTGGCACCACGGTTATATCGCAACCGCGCTTCGCCAGCATTCGTAATATGTTGTGTTTGATGCCAAAATCGCAGGCGACAATTTTAAAATCACCGCTTGATGCCGATGTCGGGCTATATCCGGATTTCAGATTCCAGCCCCCTCCCCCGCGCCAATCATAAGGCTTATCCACGCAAACCTCTTTTGCCAAATCCATCCCTGCCAACCCCGCAAATTCGTGGACAGCCTTGCGGGCAGCCTCGACATCAAGGTTCTCTCCAGCGGCAATGCAACCGCGCAACGCCCCTTTCGTTTGCAACAATCTGGTCAATCTTCGGGTGTCAATATCAGCGATTGCCACCACCCCATGAGCAACAAGAAAATCGCTCAACGATTGCTGAGCGCGCCAATTACTATGTCGCCGTGGCAGGTTTTTTACAATCAAACCGGCGCAAAATACCCTTGCGGATTCCACATCCTCCTGATTCGCGCCAACATTGCCGATATGAGGATAGGTCAAGGTTACCAATTGTTTGGCATACGAAGGATCGGTCAAAATCTCCTGATAGCCGGTCATCGAAGTATTAAAAACCGCCTCACCCGCGCTCATTCCTTCAGCACCAATTGATTTACCATAAAATATACTGCCATCCTCTAGGATGAGCAGAGCAGGAACGTTCAATAATCTCTCCAGTCAAACAAACAACGGCAACCGCCACCACTTGGTCAAAAATTTAGTTAAAAAAAGGGAGAACCTACAGTCCCCCCTTATCAATTGTTATTACCACCGTTGCATTGCACTTTAACTCACACACCACTTTAATCCGCCCTATTCTACCTTCCACGCCACTTTGAATCAACGAATTGTCCGAATTTGTCAGCCCAAATCCGACATAGAAAGCACTAAAAGGTAAGAGGTCTTGGCTGTATACTGGTTATCATCAAACACAACCATCGCCCAATGGGTCGCTAATCTTGCTGGCAACCAAGACTTATGAATATTCTACCCTATAAACTCGCGACCACGAATGAGCAATTAACCGCACGAGCAAGATTTATACAATAGGTTGCTTGATAAAGGCAAACATAAAAAGGGGACATTTGAGCTTTGGGTTGACGGAGGAATGAGTAGAAAGTCCCCCTGTCAAGGGGGGTTAGGGGGAGTTATGAGAAGGCACTCAGACTGGCTTGTCAAAATTCGGGGTTTGGTTGTACAAAACACTGACCAAAAAAGTGTCAAAATCTTTTCGTCATTGGATTGGACTACAAAAAGGTGGTGGACTCATACAATAGTGTTTTTCAGATATTTCTCAGATAGACTTTAAGTTTGTGTAAATGTGCTGTCTGTTGTTGGCTTCCAAACACCATGACTCTTTGCCGTTTCCCGTTGAGGGTGAACAGCAGAAATAATACTGTGCCAAACCACATGAAATTTTTTAATATAATGGGTTGTAGTTTGCCGTGCGAATCAATCAGATGCCATGTTTCTTTTTCATTCACTTGAATGCTTGAAAATGGCTGTAGGGCAGATTGGCGATTCAATTCGAATTTCAGTATTGCCAAACAAATCAAGGTTATTGCGAACGACCAGAGTGCGTCTAATTGAATATAAACGGGGATGAGGGGAAGCAGGTATAAGACTACCAACAGGACACGCATTCGATGCGCTGAGTCGAGTTTAATGGTGATAGGCAGACAATATTCGTGAGACAATTTTCACCATTCCCGTTCCATATGCCTGACTGTCCGGCATTGTCTTGTAACACAGCCATTCCGTTAATATCGGATCTTCCATTTCTAATAATTTGTTAAATTCAATTTTCTCGTTGTCGGAAAGTTGGTGATAATCATCGCTGACAAACCGGCCCAAAATTAAATCCAGTTCTTTGGTGCCTCGCCGACATCGCCAAAGTAGTTGTTTGGTTGATGGATTCCGTTCCACATTCGTACATTAGTTGCTGTTCAATTCAACCGCGAATGCAGGCTATTTGCGTTGCGCTATCGCCTTCTTAATCTCGCCAATTGCTTTGGCTGGGTTGAGTCCTTTTGGACAGGTTTTTGTACAGTTCATAATGGTGTGGCAACGATATAACTTAAACGCATCGTCCAGCTGATCGAGTCGCTCATCGGTTGCTTGATCCCGGCTATCAGCAAGCCAGCGATACGATTGTAACAAGGCGGCAGGACCCAAGTAACGGTCGCTATTCCACCAGTAACTGGGGCAACTGGTCGAACAACAGGCGCACAAAATACACTCATACAGTCCATCCAGTTTGGCGCGTTCTTCCTCTGATTGCAGGCGTTCATTCTTCGGCACATCGTCATCACTGACAGTTTGCAACCACGGTTTTATGGCAGCGTATTGGGCATAAAAATTGCTCATGTCCGGCACTAAATCCTTGACTACCGACATGTGTGGCAACGGATAAATTTTTATATCGCCTTTCGATTCATCCACCGCGGCGGTACATGCCAGCGTATTGACACCATTGATATTCATCGAACATGAACCACAAATCCCCTCTCGACATGAACGCCGAAAAGTCAACGTGCTGTCGATCTTATTTTTGATTCTGATTAACACATCCAGCATCATCGGACCACAGGCATCCATATCCACATGATAGGTGTCAACGCTGGGATTGTCGCCAGAGTCAGGGTTCCAGCGATAGATTTGGACTGCCCGCAATCTGCCATCGCTGACATCTTGATAGGTTTTGCCTTTGCCAATTACGGAGTTGGTCGGCAGTCTAAATTCAGCCATCAGTAAACACGTTCTTTGGGTTCAATGTATTCCACTTCGTCCGTTAAGGTGTAGCTATGCACCGGTCGATAGTCGATATTCGGTTCATCGGCAACATTTTCCTGCCATGCCAATGTATGCTTCATCCAGTTTTCATCATCGCGGTCGGGATAATCTTCTCGCGCATGGGCCCCCCGACTTTCGGTTCTGTTGACTGCCGAATGAATTGAAACACTGGCTTGACGTAATAAGTTATCCAGCTCCAAGGTCTCTACCAAATCCGAATTCCAAATCATCGAGCGATCAGCAACGCCGACATCGGCAAATTTATGACAGACTGCGGTCAATTTTTCGACCCCCTCTCGCATCACTTGTTCGGTCCGAAATACTGCACAATAATTTTGCATGGTTTTCTGCATTTGCAACCGTATTTCTGCTGTTGGAATCGCTCCTTTGGCATAACGAATATGATCGAATCGATGTAAAATTTCTTCGCCGGCATTGCTCGGCAACTGTGGCAGTGCGCGACCCGGCTCAATCAATTCCCGCGCCCGATGTGCCGCTGCCCGACCAAATACGACAATATCCAACAGCGAGTTTGAGCCTAATCGGTTTGCGCCGTGAACCGATACACAAGCCGCTTCACCGATTGCCATTAAACCGACCACAACCGTGTCCGGATTATTCCCTTTTAAGGTGACCACTTCGCCATGAATATTGGTTTGTATGCCACCCATGTTGTAGTGTACCGTGGGCAAAACCGGAATCGGTTGTTTGGTCACATCCACACCAGCAAAAATTTTTGCCGACTCAGAAATCCCGGGCAGGCGTTGTGCCAACACATCCGCGCCCAAATGTTCCAAGTGTAAATGCAGGTGATCTTTTTCTTCGCCAACTCCGAGTTCATCACGAATTTCCATCGTCATGGCGCGACTAACCACATCGCGGGATGCCAGATCTTTGGCATTGGGGGCGTATCGTTCCATAAACCTTTCGCCTTTGGAGTTGGTTAAATAGCCGCCTTCCCCACGCGCCCCTTCAGTAATCAAAACACCTGCACCATAAATTCCGGTCGGATGAAATTGGATAAACTCCATATCCTGTAACGGTAATCCAGCGCGTAATGCCATGCCGCCGCCATCGCCAGTACAGCTATGTGCTGAAGTTGCAGAAAAATAAGTTCGACCATAGCCGCCTGTTGCCAACACAACAAGATTGGCAGCAAAACGATGTAGTTCACCCTTATCCAAGTCCCATGCCATCACGCCTTTGCATTCGCCCTGGTCCATAATCAAATCGAGCGCAAAGTACTCGATAAAAAACTCGGCATTATGTTTTAGTGATTGTTGGTATAGGGTATGCAATATGGCGTGTCCGGTACGATCTGCGACCGCGCAGGTGCGTTGTGCCTGACCTTCTCCGAAGTGCGTGGTCATGCCACCAAACGCACGTTGATAAACTTTGCCTTCGGGGGTACGCGAAAAGGGAACCCCGTAATGCTCCAATTCAATCACCGCATCGGCGGCCTGTTTACACATATATTCGATGGCATCCTGATCGCCCAGCCAGTCTGATCCCTTGACCGTATCGTACATGTGCCAACGCCAGTCATCTTCCTCCATATTCCCCAATGACGCGCTCATCCCACCTTGTGCGGCGACCGTATGACTGCGTGTGGGAAACAATTTGGTAATGCAAGCGGTACGCAACCCTTCCACCGCCATGCCGAATGTGGCGCGTAACCCCGCACCGCCAGCACCAACCACCACGACATCATATTGATGGTCGATAATTTTATAGGCTTCAGTCATGTTTTACTCTGCATCCGTCATAAACTTCACAATAGCGAAGGTCTCTTATTATTTTGAATGTAGTCTTTATCGTTTTTTATGACGATAAAGACTACTGCCACAACAATAATTAGCAATAAAAATATTAAAGATAAATCATTCATTTTCTGCTCCTTTTCCGTCGATGTAAAAGCCAAGTGTCATGAATAGAATGGCCGATATTATTCCAAGAAATATATCAGTTATTCGTATGCTATCCTTTGCCAAAGGATAAAGCACCAAAACGGTCACAATGAGCCCGTTGCACGAGCCAGAGTTTTGTTTTCTAGCAAGGAAAAAGCGCGCGGAATGAGGTAACCTATACATATAAATGATCGATCGAGACCGTTTTTGACACCGCAGGCAAAAGAACTATCGTGCAAAGGTCTCACAATGCAATACGCAGGATTGAATACAGTCCAGCCAATGCGAAAACTATCATAACCACTTTCGTTCCCAACAAACAGATACATTTTAGTTTTTGATCATGGACGTAATCTTCAATAATTTCTCGCACCCCGAGCTGACCATGAAAGAGCATAAAACCAATATACAAAATCAGCAAAACGGCTACATAGGGTTGCGCGACCCAGCCAACAACGGTGGCCCAGTCATCGCCAACATGATTGACAATCGAAAACATAAACCACAGTGTTAGCGGGATAAGGGCTAATGCGCTCACCCTTTGCCACCACCAATGGTGGGAGCCTTTAGTGGCAGATGAAGAATGCGGCGAAATCATAACAACCACACCAACAGGGTCAATACCGGCGCACCAATAATGACCAATTTACCGCTTAAATACGCCTGCTCCAACTCAAATCCCCAGCCCATATCCCAAGCCAGATGGCGAATGCCATTGCACAAGTGATAGCTGGTGCATAGGGTCCATACGAATAGTAATATTTGACCAAACAGGGAATTGAAAAATTGAAACGCCCAGTTAAAGCTGGTCGCGCCAAAGGCGATACATACCAGCCAGCCGACAATCATCAATGCCGCAAACGTAATCACCGCGCCAGTCGCCCGATGTAATATCGATAATATCGAGGTGAGTTGCGGTTTATAGACCTGAAGGTGTGGCGACAGCGGGCGGTTACTGGTCGGCAAAGCAACCTTCTGCATGGGTCATCGCATTGTTTACTAGGTTGTTTCTTATTCTCATGTCTTATGGCAATATGGTGGCAATACGGCTATTTGCTGGGCTTTGCATATAAACAGGATCGCACTAAAAATCAGAACACCGTCCGTGGACTTCCCAATCTCCATATCGAGTCGGCTCCAACCCTTTTGGGCCGCCAATTTCATTCACAGCATCGACTCGATTTCGCCTGATGTGGTGATTGACTGGGTGGTCGGCTGGGGTGTCAGATTGATTAGAACTGCGCGTATCTCTCGGCAGATATTCCGACACTCCACTTGCTTTATTCTCTTGCATTGTGTCATTCTAACTGATTCCTAACTTAATTTTAACCATTTCCAGTGATATTATTCTTAATTAATATCAAATTCTTTTATACAATCGTTATCCACACTGCTCAACTCACATGACCTCACCACAATCCAATGCACCAACCATCCAGCCCGAGAGCATGGATTTGGAGTCCATTGTCGCCAGCACAGGAGACGACTACCCGGGCAATCTGATTGATTTGTCTTCGCTCAGCCTGATTCAGGTTAGTGGCAATGACGCGCAGGCTTTTCTACAAGGTCAACTCAGTAATGACATCCATAAACTGAATCAAAACCAGTGTCAACTGCATGCTTACTGCAACCCCAAGGGCAGGAGCCTCGCGATTATTCGCCTAGTACGCAAGAATCACGACACAGACAACGGCAAGGACAACGGATTCTGGATGATTGTACCGCAGGACATACGCGACCCTCTCATCAGCCGCTTAAAAATGTTTGTGATGAGGGCAAAAGTAACCCTCCAACCGGACACCGAACACACCTTACTCGGAATGCTTGGCGAGATTAATTCGGCTGGGCTTACCAATTTTAGCTATCGGGTTGATGCAAACATCCATAAGCAAATTCCAAGACATCTGATTATCGCACCATCCCGCAACATCACCAGCGACATGCCACTGTGCCATGCCGATTTTTGGCGATGGCTAGATATTCGCTCGGGCATCGCGCAGGTTTATGCGAAAACCGCTGAAGCATTTATCCCCCAGACCATCAACCTTGAATTGGTGGACGCTGTCAGCTTTAAGAAAGGCTGTTTCCCGGGTCAGGAAATTATCGCTCGACTAAAATATCTCGGCAAACCCAAACAACGCCTCATCATTGCCGAGGCAGAATCAGAGCACCCCATTTCACCCGCAGATGAAATTTATCGCCCAAGTCAATCAAGTCAGCAATCAAACCATCAATCAGGGCAGAAATCCGGCATGGTGGTTGATGCCGTTAAAACCGGCAATAACCACGGTAATCAGTGGCAATTATCCGCCATGGTTCCAGCAACAATGGTCGAATCAGGGGACTTGATGCTCGGCTCAGTCAATGGCGCGAAGCTAAAACGCATGACCCTGCCCTATAAAATTCCGTCAATAAACGCTGATTAAAGTAGGCTGAGACCTTTGATAATTATCGGAAGTGTGGCTTACAAGATTGTACAAGAATCCCACTAGGTTCCGTTCCATATGGAAAACCTGCAAGGGTTTGTTTGTTTTACTGGATTCCCGCCCCCCAAACGTAGTGGACTATTTATACTCTCTAATTCCTCTTGGTTTGCCAGAATATTCCTATCCTGTCCATCCTGTCTATCCATGTAAATACCATTACTCGTTCTCAATAATCTGATAAAAAGTTTCGCCTTTTTTGATTAAACCCAACTCCGAGCGGGCAATGGTTTCCACCGTTTCGCCGCTCTCTTTGAGGTCAATGACCTCGGCAACAAGTCGTTGGTTTCTCTGCTTCATTGCCACATTCTCCAAACGGGTTTGCTGCTCGGCTTGTTGCATACGATATAAATCGAACACATTCTTGTCGCCAAACCATAACGCATATTGGATGCCTACGAACATGGTCAATAATATAAGGTTAAGCGGCTTCATAATGACTCCTCGTTAGCCGATGGGTTAATTCAGATTAGAGAAGGCAGCGCGTCCCGCATAAACCGCACTATTACCTAGAATTTGCTCAATTTTCAATAGTCTATTATATTTTGCCACGCGCTCAGACCGACATAACGAGCCGGTTTTGATTTGTCCAGCTGCAGTTGCCACTGCCAAATCGGCAATCGTGGTATCCTCGGTCTCGCCAGAACGGTGGGAAATGGTGGCACAATAACCCGCCTGTTGTGCCATACTAATCGCATCAAAGGTTTCGGACAGCGTACCGATTTGATTAAATTTGATCAAAATTGAGTTGGCGATGCCTTGATCAATGCCTTTTTTCAGTATTTCGGTATTGGTCACAAACAAATCATCGCCGGTGAGCTGCACCTGATGACCTGATTGTTTGGTCAGCGTAGCCCAACCGTCCCAATCCTGTTCATCCATGCCATCCTCAATACTGATAATCGGGTATTTATCAATCCAGCGTTGCAGGTAGTCGGCAAACTCCCACGCATCCAGTGCCAGCCCTTCGGCTTGTAATCTGTATTTACCATCGTGATAGAATTCCGAGCTGGCAGCGTCCAGCCCAATCATAACCTGATCTTCGGGACGGTAGCCGGCTTTTTCGATGGCTTGCATAATTAAACTCAATCCTTCCTCATTGGACGCACATTGTGGCGCAAACCCGCCTTCGTCGCCGACTCCAGTGCTGAGATTGTTCGCCAGCAAAACCGATTTCAAGGCATGAAAAATTTCAACGCCACAACGCAATGCTTCAGAATAAATTGGAAACCCCACTGGCAAAATCATAAACTCCTGAAAATCAATCGCATTGTCCGCATGTGCCCCGCCATTGATGATGTTCATTTGTGGCACTGGCAGGGTGAATTTGTCATTGCCATACAAAGCTCCCAGATGCTGGAATAACGGTATTCTTTGTGTATTGGCGGCGGCATGGGCGGTTGCCAGAGAAACCGCCAATAGCGCGTTGGCACCAAGACTGCCTTTATTTTCTGTGCCATCTAGTTCCAGCATAATCCGGTCTATATTCCGTTGGTCGATGACATCCTGACCACAAACCGCCCTTTTTAATGTGGTGTTTACGTTGAGAACGGCATTCAACACTCCTTTGCCTAAATATCGTTGCTGATCGCCATCGCGTAGCTCCAATGCTTCCAGCGATCCAGTTGATGCCCCTGATGGAACGGTAGCACTGCCAGAAATTCCGTTACTTAATAGCAAATCGACCGCAATGGTGGGATTGCCCCGAGAATCGAGTATTTCCCGAGCGGTTATATCTTTAATTTGTGTGGATTGTGTCATGTTTAATAAGTCGCTAATAATAGTGGTTGGTGGTTTTCAGTTGTGCCTAATAACACTTAATCAACCGATCTATTTCAATCAATTGTTTGAGCAGTGTTTCCATTTGATCTAGGGGCCAAGCATTTGGACCGTCACTAAACGCCTGATCCGGTTGCGGATGGGTTTCCATAAACAACCCATCGACCCCAACGGCGACTGCCGCTTTGGACAATACCGGAATAAATTCTCGTTGACCACTGGATTTTCCCTTGAATTTCCCCTGACCAGCACCGGGCAACTGTACCGAATGGGTGGCATCAAACACCACCGGACATTGTGTCGATTTCATAATTTCCAGACTACGCATATCTACCACCAAATTGTTGTAACCAAAACTTGAGCCGCGCTCACAGACCATGATCGTTGCATCGCTATTGGCATGACGCGCTTTATCGACCACATGTTGCATTTCATGTGGCGACAGAAACTGCCCTTTTTTGATATTGGCCGGCTTTCCGGACAATGCAACGGCTTGAATCAAGTCTGTTTGACGGCATAAAAACGCTGGAGTTTGCAGGACATCCACCACTTCGGCAGCATCGGTAACGTCTTCAATGCTATGAACATCGGTTAATACCGCAACCCCGATTTGCTCCCTGACTTTATCGAGAATCATCAATCCAGCATCCCGTCCGGGACCTCGGGGCGAGTCGGCAGAAGTTCGGTTGGCTTTGTCAAATGAAGACTTGTAAACAAATTCAATCCCCAACCGACTGGTCATTTCTTTTAATGTGGCTGCCGTGGATAACGCCATTTCTTCTGATTCGATGACGCAGGGTCCGGCAATCAAAAAGAAAGGCTTGTTCTGGTTTTTCTTGAATGTGGGTATCGTCATCGGTATTCGTTGGTCATTCGTTGAATTGGGGCATTTGATTGTGCCTGTTGATACTGTAACCCCGCATACACATAATCGGTGAACATGCGGTGTCCGTCTCGGGGGTTGGAGGTGAATTCAGGATGAAACTGACAGGCAATAAACCAAGGATGATCTTTAAGCTCGATAATCTCAACCAAGCCATTGCCGGACAACCCTGAAAAAATAAGTCCGTACTCTTCAAACTGCTGCATATAGTTATTATTGAACTCGAAGCGATGTCGATGACGTTCTCGAATCACATCTTGATTGTAAATGTGTCGGTATCTGGAACCCGCTTTAAGGTGAATTTCCTGCGCCCCAAGACGCATGGTGCCACCCAGATCGGTGCTTTCATCACGCCGTTCACGTTGTCCTTGATCGTCAGTCCATTCGGCAATCAAGGCAATCACCGGATGCGGGGATTGTTTGTTAAATTCGGTGCTGTGTGCATTTTCCAGCCCGACAACATGACGTGCAAATTCAATGGTTGCGACCTGCATACCCAGACAGATACCCAGATAGGGAATCTTGTTGAGGCGCGCATATTGTGCCACGGTTATCATGCCCTCAATCCCTCTTTCGCCGAATCCACCAGGCACTAAAATAGCGTCAACCTCTGCCAGCATTGCGGTGTCGTTTTCCTCTATCTCGGTTGAATCAACGTAAAATATTTCAATTTTGGTGCGCGTTTGAATACCCGCATGGAATAATGCTTCCGACAACGACTTATAGGACTCGGTCAGGCTAATATACTTACCGACCATGGCAATGGTGATTTTATTTTCGGTGTGAAGGCTGTTTTCCAACACCCTCTGCCATTCCGACATATTCGGCGCATCCGCTTTGATGTTGAGTTGCGCGGTTACAATTTGATCTATTTTCTGCGCCACATAGAGTGTTGGAATTTCATAGATGTTGTCAACATCGACCCCTGAGATAACCGATTCTTCCTCCACATTGGTAAACAAGGCAATTTTCTTGCGTGCCACATCAGGCAACGTTTCGCGTACACGGCATAATAATATATCCGGCTGAATACCAATCGAGCGCATCTCTTTGACCGAGTGCTGAGTCGGTTTGGTTTTGATTTCGCCAGCAACTCGAATTTCCGGCACCAATGTCAAATGCAAAAACAAGGTATTCTGCTTGCCAAATTCGATACGCATTTGACGAATCGCCTCGAGGAATGGCAATGATTCAATATCGCCTACGGTGCCACCAATTTCCACCAATGCCACTTCCGCATCCCGTGCGCCAGCAATGACGGAGGCTTTGATTTCATCGGTGATATGCGGAATCACCTGCACCGTGCCACCCAGATAATCGCCACGCCGCTCTTTGCGAATCACCCGCTCATAAATTTGACCAGTGGTAAAATTATTCGCCTTGCCCATGGTGGTACGCACAAAGCGTTCGTAATGCCCCAAATCGAGATCGGTCTCGGCACCATCTTCGGTCACAAACACCTCGCCATGCTGAAATGGGCTCATGGTGCCGGGGTCAACATTGATATAGGGATCTAACTTGAGTAGCGTTACCTTAATTCCTCTTGCTTCCAAAACACTACCTAGCGATGCCGAGGCGATGCCCTTTCCGAGTGAAGAAACAACCCCGCCAGTGATAAATATAAATTTGGTCATCGTTTCAAGTTATCGTTCAGACGTTAAAATAAGTCGCATAAAATCAGCGAGTCAATATGACAAAGAGTCCCCCGAAATGGCTTCGCGGACGGGCAGGAAGATTACCAAATATAGACGCAACTCTCAATGGCTTGTCCGATTTCAGCACATAGTGAGACAAACAGGTTGCCTTCGTGAGGTTTTGATAATACTCAAACGGAGTTGCCCAGTATTATAACAGTAGCAGTGAATCATGTTGTTAATGGAAAATTGAAAATAAAACCGGAAAACCCTTGCGGGTTTGCTTGTTTTACTGGATTCCTGCTTTCGCAGGAAAGACGGATGTTGGGGCGGGAATAACTGCCCACTGACAACTGCCAACTGACAACTAAATGTCTCATATCTTTCTGAACCCAGATATCATTTTGTCCGAGAAAATTGTGGGCAGACACCGATATTTCCCGAAGCCGCCATATATCCGTCCAAGACACCAATGCCATGAACCCAGACAATTTCATTGTCAACGGTCAAAAAAGGCAGATAATCACGCTCCCAAGGCGGCATACGACGTGCCTGAAATAATTTTTTCAGGGTGCAATGATGTTGCCGATGTGGCAGTCGAACGCGCTCGCTCGGCGGGTTTTTCTTGCGCCAGACTAGGTGGATTTTTTTCCCTTGTAGCGCGTATCGATCTATTCCGCCCGATGCCACTCGAATCATTTCCACAGTCATCGCATAGTCGGCAATGTTGATCGTCTGCATATTCCATTCCAGCTTCAAACAAGTGCGGGGAGGCATCACCTTGGTGAGATATAAATGGTGATGATAATAGCGCACTGCCAAATCATTAAACACGAGACTTGCTTGTGTCGCTTGTTGCTCGACAATTTGCCGATACAAAGTGAGTAGCTGTCCATTTGTAGGAGAGTCATAGCCGGCATGGTGAATCCAATAGCGAATCAAGCCGATTAAGTGGTGTTTTTCAGCGCATTGCGGGGCGTTCACATTGAGCGGCGCGGTTAAGCAGAAAACCCCGCGCAATTTCGGACAACAGCATCTTTCATAGAACACCGATAATTCGGCGCGTTCATGTTCGGCAATACGGCGACAGGAATCGGCTGCCCGATTTAATGCGCTTACCAGATTCGGCGACCGCTTGCTCATCATCGGCAACAACGCATGGCGAATATAATTTCGATAGAAGCGCAGATTTTGGTTCATCGGGTCGTCAAGCCATTGCAGTTTATTTTTCCGTGCATAGCCCAACAACTGCGCTCGGCTAAACCCGAGCAATGGTCGGATTAACCTCGTTTGCGTGCTATGTAGCAATGATCGTGTCGGGGCGATTCCGCCAAGTTGTGCGATTTCCTTTCCCTGAAACAAATGCAATAAAAAGGTCTCTGCCTGATCATCGGCATGATGTGCGCTGAGCACCACCTGCGGCACCTTCGAAATCTCGTCAAGCCATTGGTAACGGGCATCTCTAGCACACGCTTCTAGGCTGGCACCGGGCTCACAGTCAACCACTCGGCGCACCGAAACAAAGCGCGTTTCACATTCATCACACCAACGTTCGCATTGTTTCGCCCACCCTGCCGATTGCGCTTGCAAAGCATGGTCAAAATGCGCTGCCATGAGCGTAATATTGGATTGTTTACGCAGCCCCACCAAGCCATGCAACAAGACTTGGGAATCGCAACCACCGCTATAAGCCACGACAAATTGTGTATTCTCTGCAAGCGCAAAGTGGTTAAATAAAATGTCGGCTAGTGCTTGAACAGAAAACTCAGTCGCAGGATAGTCGGTAGCCAGAAAAAGTGCGTCCTGTTCAATTTTCGGGTTCAATTTTTAAGCTCAAATTTCCCAAACCCCATGAGTCGTTCATAGCGATTTTCGATTAGCTGCTCATTATCGACCGATTCAAACTCTCTGAGCGCGTCAATAATCTTGATTTTGACTGCCATTGTCACCTCGTCATAATCCCGATGTGCGCCACCCGCTGGCTCGGCAATCACCTCATCCACCAAGCCCACCTTAGAAATCTCATGCGTAGTCAATCGCATTGCTTCAGCCGCATCTGCCACCTTCTCGCCACCCTTCCACAAAATAGCGGCACACCCCTCAGGCGAGATAACCGAATAAGTGGCATATTGCAACATCAACAATTTATCGCATACACCAATCGCAAGCGCACCACCCGACCCGCCCTCTCCAATGACCACCGAAATAATCGGGGTTTTCAAGCGCGTCATCATTTCAATAGATTGGGCAATCGCTTGACTCTGCCCCCTTTCCTCAGCCCCGATTCCGGGATAGGCTCCTGACGTATCAATAAGTGTAACCAGCGCAAGACCAAACCGCTCCGCCAGCCGCATAATTCGCTGTGCTTTACGATAGCCCTCTGGCAGTGCCATACCAAAATTGCGCCAAGTACGCTGTTTGGTATCGCGCCCCTTCTGATTCCCAATAATGGCAACCCGCCGCTCACCAATCCAGCCCAAGCCAGCCACTATCGCCGGGTCGTCGGCATACATTCTATCGCCGTGCAACTCCTGAAAACCAACCACAATCCGGTCGATATAGTCCAGTGTATAGGGACGCAAAGGATGACGCGCAATTTGGGTAATCTGCCACGCATTGAGTTTGGAAAATATATCTTTGGTCATCTGGCGACTCTTCGCACACAATCGCTCAATCTCCGCATCCAAATTCACCTCTCCGCCCGCACTAACCCGCCGCAACTCGGCGATTTTCTCCTGTAACTCGGCAATAGGCTTCTCAAATTCGAGATAATCAATACTCATATTTTTGCTCTACAAATTAGTATGGGTTCATATTAGCATTTTTAGGCAAGCGGAAGAATGTAGCGCCGATTTTCAGCTTAAAATACGCCATCATGGTAGTCATCGATTGCTGTCTTTACAGCATAGTATTATTTTAGGGGCTGTCCTAGATAATACATAAAGAGTGTTATTATGGGAAGTATGAGAAAGAGTCGTTTAAGCAGTTATAAACAAGGTCGTCTTATTAAACATGTTGTGTCTGGAACAACAGCACGAACTGTGGCATCAATGTTTGGTGCCAACAAGTCGACATGTATTTTTACACCGATTGCGTGAGATTATTGCGTATGAACTGGTGCAAGGAAGCCATGAGGTTTTTGATGTAATGATAACGATGTTGATCTTGTGGTAATTGCAAATGTAATCGTTCAAACTAGACACAATTGTCTTTACCGATCACGTGCTCATATCGCTCGCACAGATAGTCATCTAGGTCTATTCCTACAAGCCGCACAAAAGCACTGCCTGTTTCACTGCCGGATGACTAAACTCGGCATTGAATAATGTTCGTTCGTAGTATCATCCATGGTCATGATTAAATCCCAGTATATGCCCTCAACCCATTGGTGCGTACTGCCATCCTGATGAGCCACCATCCCCGCTAACGCGCTCGGTTCACGTTGATACCAACCATGAAAATGGCGCATGTAAATGTGAGGGCGTATTGAGCCGTTGATCTAACAACCCATCCATACCATCTTCCTCGTAACGATACATATACCTTTGATCAGTACGTTCACAGGCCCTAAGAATGTGGCCGCCTCGCTGATGCTCAATCAGTTACGTTGGTAACCGTCATACGCTTCTTCAAATCTCATCTGTCTTAGTCTCTCTCGAAATCCTGCCTGATTCATATACACCCCAAATTGGCATCGCATAAACCGGCGCATGGGCAAATCTGACAGATGATTAGATTAGTGATAGAATGACACCGCTTCAGTTTACCAATTACGATTTACCAATGACCCAGCGAGCAACAGGAAAAGAGACCATGAGACATAAATGTGACTGAAGGGGTTCAGCTTACCTTTGAAATGGGGGCAGTAATCGCCATCCTGCTGTTGACTATTTGCCTGTTTGCCTTTGAAATTGTCCGCGTCGATGTGGCAGCCGTGTCGGTGATGGTCTTAATCGGATTAACCGCGCTGATTCCGGGCTACGCAGGTCTGGTGTCTGCGGATCAGTTGTTTAGCGGGTTTTCCAGCAATGCGGTGATTTCTATCATTGCGGTCATGATTATCGGTGCCGGTCTCGACCATACTGGTGTCATGGGCAAACTCGCCAACAAAATTCTTAAAGTCGGGGGCAATACCGAAGGTCGGGTCATTATGATTCTTTCCAGCGTGGTCGGATTGATTTCCAGTTTCCTGCAAAACATTGGAGCGGCAGCCCTATTTTTACCGGTGGTCAATCGGATTGCGCGACGTGGCGATTTGGCCGTTTCGCGGTTGCTCATGCCGATGGGCTTTTGTGCGATTTTGGGCGGCACGATTACCATGGTCGGTTCCAGTCCATTGATTTTACTTAACGACCTGATTGAAAACGCCAACCAAGCACCGGACAGGACGCTGGTCATCGAGTCATTTGATATGTTTTCGGTCACCCCTATCGGGATTGTATTGCTTTTGTGCGGGATTTGTTACTTCGTATTTCTTGGGCGTTTTGTTTTGCCAGTCATCAAGGATAAGCCCGGCGAATCGGGAAACATGCTGAAATATTTTAGTCAGGTCTATGGCATTGAGGGAGAGGTCTATGAATGTATCGTAACCAAAAAAAGTCGCTTAATAGGGCGCACACTTTCCGAAATTGACGCTGCTGGCAGAGCCGGCTGGATTGTTGCCATCAGAAATGGGCATGAGCTAATAGTCGCACCACGCGGCGACACCGATTTTTGGGCGGGCAACGAAATAGCGATCATGGGTCGCCGAGATGCGGTTTATGAATTTGCCAAAAAATACGCCTTGCAGGTGAAAAATACAATGGATGTGTTTGCCGAGATACTCAGTTCAAGTAGTGCGGGCATTGCGGAAGTGGTTATTCCTCCTGATTCTTCTGTCATCGGCAAATCATTGCGCGAAGTTGCATTAAGGAAGCATTATGATGCCACGGTGCTGTCTGTTTTTCGTGCCGATGATGTCATTGATGATGGCATTCCCGAGCTGGTGTTACAATCTGGGGATACATTGGTCTTGCACATCAAGTGGAGCGACCTGAACGCGATTGTTGATGCCAGAAATGACTTTGTCGTGGTGACCGACTTTCCGCGAGAGCATGAGCGACCAGACAAACTTAAATTTGCAGTCGCTTTTCTTGTGCTGACCCTGTTCCTGATTATATTTACCGATGTGCGTTTATCGGTTGCCTTAATGACGGGTGCAGTCGGCATGATTCTGAGCGGCGTAATCAACATTGAAGAGGCTTACCACGCCATCGGTTGGCAGAGTGTGTTTCTTCTCGCCAGTTTGATTCCGCTTGGCATTGCCGTTGAAAACAGTGGTGCTGCCATGTGGATGGCACAACAGATTTTGTTTTATCTCGATGGCGTTCCAATCTGGATGTTGCAAACCGCTATCGCAATATTGGCATCCTTATTTACCCTCATCATATCCAATGTCGGGGCAACCGTGCTACTGGTTCCACTGGCAATCAACATTGCCCTCGGGGTCGATGCCAATCCTGCCGTATTCGCTCTGACTGTTGCGCTTGCCACCTCCAATTCATTTCTCATCCCGACTCATCAGGTGAATGCTTTGATAATGGGACCCGGCGGCTATCATGTAGCAGATTTTCTCAAGGCAGGTAGCATTATGAGCATCATGTTCATTGTCATTATTGTCACCATGTTGCACACATTTTATTTGTAAACAATCTCACTATGCCCTTCAAATCACGTTTTTCAGCAGCCACGAAATCGGGCACATTATTTTTGCTGATTATCGGCGGTTATATCGCCACAGCGGTCATGCCCGGGCATCTGGTGCTGGCACATCATTTACTCCCCCGACACGAATTGAACTGTAGCAATAACTTTCCATGCCCGAAAGAATTGAAACGTAGAGTTGATTTTTGGATACAAGTTTTCAAGGGCTGGGACAAGCGAAAGGCTATTTTTCACGATCCAAATGTGCCCGAGCGCGTGTATTCTATTGTCAATACCAACAAAGGTTGCAATAGCAAAACAGAGCAAGAACGGCGTAGGTTAAAAACGGTTTTTTATAATGTTGCGGCAAAAATTGAAGCCGGCAAGAAACTCAAAGCGGCTGAAGAAATTCATGTGGGCGCATTATTTTCCGCACAAACACCGAAACAAATTCGACTTGCCAGCACCACAATTCGTTGCCAAAGTGGTGTAATGGATGGTTTTTTACAGGGTTTGAGACGATTTAATCGCTACCAATATCTGGTTGATACCGTATTGAAACAATACAACCTTCCAGCAGAAATACGCTATTTGCCTTTTGTGGAATCTTCCTATAACCCAGCAGCTTATTCAAAAGCAGGCGCGGCAGGCATGTGGCAAATCATGCCAAGAACGGCACGCACTCTGGGGTTGGAATTAAGTGCCACTATTGATGAAAGACTGGATCCGGAAGCAGCAACCCATGCCGCTGCCAGATATTTGGTTCGCTCCAGAGACTCACTCACCGAACTGGCAAAATCCATCAATCCCGAGATTACCGACCACGAAATAAACCCATTCATTATCACCTCTTATAATTACGGGCTAAACGGCATGAGACGGGCGATTACGCAGGTCAAGCCCGACTATTTAAGCGTGCTGAAAAAATATAAATCACCACGCTTTCAGGTTGCCGTGAAAAACTTTTATGCCAGTTTTCTGGCAGCACGACATGTTGCCTTAAACGCACAAAGATATTTTTCGCATATTGCCCTTGATCAACGGACTCAATATCAAACCTTGACGCTGAAACATGCCACCTCGCTGACACGCATAAAATCGGTTTTTAAGGTCTCAGAAAAGCAGTTAAAACCGCTCAATTTGGGGCTGACCAGATTTGTATGGAATGGCTGGCGCATGATTCCAGCCGGCTACCAGTTAAAACTACCGCCATCGAAGCACGACCACAAATATAAAACGGCGATTGCCAAATTAGCAGCCATGCCACCAGAAACCATTGTGCGCGGAGCTGGCAATTACATCGTTCGTAAGGGCGACACCGCTTGCGGCATCGCCAGAGCGTTGAAAGTGAATTGTCGGGCGTTAATCAATGGCAATCGGCTTGGCAAAAAAGCCCTCGTGAGAATCGGGCAGAAACTATCCATTCCGGGCGATTTAATTGTGGTTGCTGAGACTAGCAACAAAGGCGGCAATCAACCTGTGGTGATTCAATCACGCCCACAACGTGATGGTGAAATATACCGCGTCAAACGTGGTGATACCGCCTGCGGCATTGCCCGACAATTTAATCTCGGTTGTCGCCAACTGATTAGCATCAATCGGTTGGGTCGAAAAGCGGTCATCTATAGCGGACAGAAGCTGACTATCCCGGGTGCGGTCGCCAAAGCAACCGATCAGATTGCGAATCTGGACGAAAACAAGAGGTATGTGGTGCGTGCGGGCGACTATGCTTGTTCCATCGCCACACGTTTCTCGGTCGATTGCACCGCGCTCATGCAGTTAAACAAACTGAATAAAAAAGCCACTATTTTTCCGGGTCAGAAATTAAAAGTGCCGGGATTAGAGATTCCCGATACCACAGAAACAGCGACACAACTGGCAAAAGCGGACTTGGAAACTGCCATCGCGGCGACTGTTGCCACGACCACTGCCGAAAGCCCTGCCCCTGAACTTGAACCTGAAACCAACAATCAGGAAACAACCTATTCCGGATTATCAAATTTACTCGACACCTTGCCCGATTTAAGTATTTCCATTTCCGGCTCACCCGAACAACCGGCTTACCGCATTCAAGTTGAAGCCGATGAAACACTCGGGCACTATGCCGATTGGTTGGGGCTGGGATCGACCAAAACACTTCGAACATTAAACAGACTAGCCTATAAACAGACTTTACATGTCGGCAGGACGCTGAAACTACCGACTATTTCGGGCAGCAAGGTAAGCGCGTTTGAGCGCAAGCGTAGCGAATATCATCAGGTGCTCAGTGAATCATTAAAAGAACATTATTCGCTGGTTGGCATTGAAAAATATACCGTGCAATCGGGGGATTCAGTCTGGCTCGTCTCCAAACAATCCGGATTCCCACTATGGCTACTCTATCGACTCAATCCGTTGCTAAAGCGTTCAAGCCTGAAAGTCGGACAAGCAATTTTGCTCCCCAAACTTCAGTTGAAAATTGAAAATTGAAAATGACCGAACCTCCTTGTTTCCTGAGCTGTTTTATTTTCTGAGAACTTGAATAATTACGAATTACGAAAAGCATGGGCATGGATAGATAAAATGGAACAATCCTGTCTATCCTGTGCATCTATGGAAATGGCTTGGTAATGATTATTCGCCACTACGCCGTAATTCGTTTGGGGTCATAAGGTAAAACCTGCAAATCCGTCTCATTTTGGCGAGTGCGCCAAAGATCGCAGGCGTTTTGCAGGCGAAGCCAGTGCTCCGCAGATGGTTTCTTGAATACCAACTCTAAACGTAACGCCATCTCTGGTGTTATTGCCCCTCTGCCATTTAAAATTTTTGAAAGTGTTTTACGACTGACATTCAAATGTTCAGCAACCTCGGTAATGGTGATATCTAAAGGGGTGATAATCAACTCTTTTAGAATTTCACCCGGAGATGCCGGGTTATACATACTCATCAGTGATAATCCTCATAATTAACTATTTCGACATCTCGATCTACAAATCGAAATGCAACTCTCCAATTGCCGCTAACAAAAACAGACCAAATATTTTTACGGCTACCTTTTAACCCATGTAGTCGCAAACCACTGCCTGATTAAGGTTGGTCAGGATTAGCCTTAACCGTTTGCCATGTTTTGCTTGAATACCAGACGCTTTCCCAGTTTTGTAGAAACGCTCTAATCCTTTATGCGTGAAGCTGGTTATCATACCGAAATTGTAACCTTTCAGGTTACGTTGTTAAGGGCATGATCCCATTCAATTCAGACTAAGGTAGCCACATCAGGCAATCGGTAATTGCGGGTCATTACCCCATTCTGACCAAGAACCGGCGTATCCGCGAACCTTGAAACCTAATGCTTTGAGCATCACAAAGCTGTGGGCGGAGCGTTGATGGGTTTGGCAGTGGACAATGATTTCATCTGCTTGGTCGATGCCGCGATCTGCGAGCAGTGCGAGTAATTCCTCAGCGGGCTTGAACCGGCAACTGTTGGTTGGGTCAATGGTGTCCAGCCAGTTCAAATTGAGTGCGTTGGGGATGTGTCCTTTTCGTAGCGAAGCGGATTTGAGTCCGTGGTATTCTTCTGGCGAACGTGCGTCAAGAATTTTGATATGCGGCTTGTTTAATGACTGCAAAACATAGTCGCGGTCGGCACAAACTGTCGGGTTTATGGTCACATCTATGCTCCCGATAGACGCGCTATTTGATATCGTTTGTATTGGCAAACCAGCATCAAGCCAAGCACTCATGCCGCCATTGAGCAGGGAATGCCGTGTATGACTGACCGCTTCCAATGTCCATAATAATCGACAGGCGTTTACATTATTCGCATGGTCATAGGCAACAACATGGCTATCGTTATTGATGCCCAAAGAACGCAATGTTTGTTCAAGATTGCGCTGATTGGGCAATAGCCCGGGTGCGGGGAGCGTTCCCAACCGAAGTTGACCGACATGCAGCGACAACGCGCCACTGATATGACCCCGCTGATATTCCGTTGCACTGCCTAAATCGATAATCACCAGATTATCTGCGCTCAGGGTGGCTAACAGTGGGTCAGGTTCTGTGATATAAGACAACATTACGAATTACGAATTACGAATTACGAATTACGAATTTTCAATTTTCAATTGCCCCAATGTCTCGCTTTTATAAAAAATTAACCGATTGCTGGCAACGGCAGGATTCACTGCTGTGCGTTGGTCTTGATCCGGATGTTGACAGACTGCCTGCTACCATTAGAAAGGAAAAACAACCGCTTTACAAGTTTAACAAAGAAATTATTGATGCCACCGCACAGTGGGTATGCGCCTATAAGCCACAGGTAGCGTATTATTCGGCAATCGGAGCAGAAACTCAATTAGAGAAAACCATCCACTACATACGTTCTGAATACCCCGATATTCCAGTGATTCTGGATGCCAAGCGGGGCGATATTGGTGCCACTGCACGAATGTATGCAAGAGAAGCGTTTGAACGCTATCAGGCGGATGCGGTCACGGTCAATCCGTACATGGGCGGGGATACGCTTGAGCCGTTTCTGAGCTTCGAGAATCACGGTGTCATTATATTGTGCCGCACATCCAACCCGGGTTCGGGTGATTTTCAGCAGCTTGTCAGCGGCGACAAAACGCTCAGCCAACATGTCACTCATCTCGCCGTATCGAAATGGAATAAAAATAATAATGTCGCGCTGGTGGTCGGTGCAACTTATCCGCAAGCCATCAAAGAAGTCCGACAAATGACCGCACAGATGCCCTTGCTCATCCCCGGAATTGGCACACAGGGTGGTGATCTGAAAGCGGTACTACAAAACGGGCTAAATGCAGAAAAAACCGGCTTGGTCATCAATGTATCCAGAGCGGTGATATTCGCTTCCGATTCTGATTTTGCAACTGCTGCCGCCAATCAGGCACAGCGTCTATGCCAGCAGATCAATCAATACCGCTTTTTAATTGAGAATTGAAAATTGAAAAATATTGGTTTATTCGTCACCTGTTTGGTCGATTTATTCCGTCCGCAGGTCGGGTTTGCGGCAGCACATTTGATTACGCAATGTGGTTGCAAGGTCTCGGTGCCACAACAAAGCTGTTGCGGTCAACCGGCATATAACAGCGGTGATGATGCAAAAGCGCGCCATTTGGCAACCAATCTGATTGCCGAATTTGAAACATTTGATTATGTCGTTGTGCCTTCTGGTTCTTGTGCGGCGATGATTAAAGTGCATTATCTAAACCTGTTAAGCGACCATCCAAGCTGGCATGAACGCGCTCAAAATCTAGCACATAAAACGTATGAACTTTCGCAGTTTCTGGTTGATGTCATGCCCCTCAAACAAACGACCAAACAGACAGCTAGACAGGCGACAAAACCACAGTTGTCGGGCGACAGATTCAAATATCCAA
This sequence comes from Candidatus Spongiihabitans sp., assembly GCA_965261425.1. Lineage (GTDB taxonomy): Bacteria > Pseudomonadota > Gammaproteobacteria > Arenicellales > Poriferihabitantaceae > Spongiihabitans. Next base: position 2,819,762 of record OZ253452.1, on the reverse strand, counting down.
AACCGATTTTGTGAGCAGACTCTAAATAGTTAAAATGGCAGAAGTCCCACTTCCGGTGTTAGTAAACTGCCCACTGATAACCGCCGGAAGTGCAGACGAGACTGTGCAAAAACCCCAAGCTAGCGCATGTTACATGTGGAAAACCCTTGCGGGTTTGGCTGTTTTACTGGATTCCTGCTTTCGCAGGAAAGACGGATGTTGGTTTCTTGCATAGTATCAGACGCAGGAGCAGTTATCTGCCCGTACATCCTGTACATAAGCCGCGCCAGAATCGCCAACCGGCTAATCCCTGAAATTGATATATTGCAACGGCAATTCCAGTTTCTGATCTTTCAAAAACTCGATTGTTTGCTGTAGATCATCGCGTTTTTTCCCGCTTACCCGTACCTGCTCTCCTTGAATGGACGCTTGGACTTTTAATTTTTGTTTTTTGATTGACTTGACCATTTTTCGCGCCAACTCGGTATCAATGCCCTGACGTACCTGCACTTCTTGCACCGCCTTACCCGTTGAGCTTTCTTTCACCTCGCCTTGCTCAAGGCATCCTAAATCCACATCACGCTTTGCCAGCTTGAGTTGCAATATCTCCAGCATTTGTCTCACTTTGAAGTCATCATCGCCATAGAGGGTCAAATTCGGGTCGCTTTCCTCAATCTTCGCTTTACTGCCCTTGAAGTCAAACCGGTTGGTGATTTCTTTGTTCGCTTGATTGACCGCATTTTTCACTTCCTGCCAATCGACTTCCGAGACAATATCAAATGAAGGCATATTCAAATTCCTGTAATACTTAGGTAATGGATTCGGGCAACCGTTGCAACGATGCCGAATAAATTTTTTCAGTGACCGCGAGTATATCTTTTTTTCGGTCGTTGAGCATGTTTCGTATGTCCTGTTTGGTCAACGATTCGAGCGGACTGTCTGGTCCGTCTGATATTATTTTTACGCAAAATAGTTGCTCCAGCGCGTGTCGGTCAGATAATAATGATACGATTCCTGCTGCTTCCATGTCATAGATGTTGTTACCTTGATAGGTTGTTTGCGGCGAGGTTACCGTGCATAGAGGGGCAGTCGGCAGATTCAAGTTAATCCCCTTGATCTCCGCCAGCGTCCATGTTTTTCCGCTTGATTGCGCGGTAACGGTTTGTACCAGAATCAGATTGCCAATCTCCTGAACGGCACTGCCAGCAATGCCGAAGTTGAGCCAATATACCGGTTCGTACGGTCGCTTATTGTCGGCTAAAAAATAATCCGTCAAAATACCCGCATTGGCACAGCCCATTCCACTGATGCCAAGCCGCACACCATCTGCACAGAAAATCGCATGACCCGCCACCAATGGCTTTGGTGATGGCGTGAGCGCAAGCCCCTCAATAATCGGGGCTGCTTCTGCTTGCAATGCGGTGATGATGTTTAGCACGGCACATCGCTCCAGCGTTGATACAATGCCTGATAGTGGGACAAATCGGTGGTACTTTTTCTTTTTTCAAAACCCTTAATCAGTATTGCCAGCTTTTGCAACAACATATTCACCGCACATCGCCGATCACGTTCGCGCAAATTGTTGCCCTCAAGCAATTTAATGATTGCCGACACTCTAAACCGATCCATACCCCAATACTTTTGTGATAACTGATCCGCATGTCCGCCATATTTAATCAACAATTTCTCGGCAACCAACAACACCGGGAACTGCGAAAATATTCTTAACCACAGGTCATAATCCTCGCAGGCAGGCAGTGATTCATCGAACAATCCAACGCTTTCCAATAAGGTCTTTTTAACCAACACAGATGAAGGAGAAACACAGCACAACGGCAAACACTGCTCGAAAATCCAGCCATCCGGCTTGGCGTGTTTTTTCATCGGATTAACCCGCCTGCCATTGCGAATCCAGATTTCATCGGTATGGCAAATTTGATAGCCAGATTGAGTTGGCAACAGAGTCGATGGCGATACTGACCGCGTTAAGGCATCAACCTGACTGATTAACTTATGCTCGCACCATTCATCATCGGAATCCAAAAAGGCAAGCCAATCACCGGTCGCAAATTGAATGCCGATATTGCGCGCCCGACTCACGCCTTGCGGTCCCTGATTCGCCTGACTGATGAGTTTGACTTCGGGGAAACTTTGTTTGATGTTGGCAACGGTGTCATCTGTAGAGCCATCATCAACCACAATCACCTCATCGGGCGGGTAACTTTGTGCCAAGACCGACTGTATCGCCCGCGCAACTCGATTCACGCGGTTGAATGTTGGTATGACAACACTTATTCTCATCTTGAGACCTTTGCATAATTGTCGGAAATGTAGCAAGACGTACAAAAATCCCAATCTAGCGCATGTTGCGGGTTTGGCTGTTTTACTGGATTCCTGCTCCCCGCCTGCGCGGGGACAGGCTTCGTAGAAAAGACGGATGTTGGTTTTTTACAGTCTCCTACGCGGGAAAGACGGGTGTTAGGTTCTTGCACAGTCTCAAACGACTCTCGTAATTCGTAATTATGAAACTGGATTCCGTGCCCAACAAAACCACACCAGCGCGGTAGCGTTACATCAACTCTGCCACCGCCTGTTTTTCTTCGCTCAGCTCGCGTTCGGTTAGCCGCATTCGCTCACGACTAAACGCGCTGATGTCAAGACCCTGAACAATTTCATAGCGACCCGCTTGACAGGTGACAGGAAAGGAATAAATTAACCCTTCTTCAATGCCATAACTACCATCCGCAGGAATTGCCATACTTACCCAGTCTCCAGCGGCAGTCCCCAATGCCCAATCACGCATGTGATCGACTGCGGACGACCCCGCCGATGCCGCGCTAGACGCACCACGCGCATTGATGATGGCAGTGCCACGCTGTTGCACGGTCGGAATAAAAACATCCTCCAACCATTGCTGGTCAACCCGATCACTGACCGCATCGCCATCAATCAAAGCATGTGCAATATCAGGATATTGGGTTGCGGAATGATTCCCCCAAATGGTCATTCGCGTGATTCGTTGATGATGGCAGCCCAGTTTTTCTGCCAGTTGGGATTTAGCACGATTGTGATCCAGCCGTGTCATCGCGGTAAATTGCGCGCTGTCTAAATCCGGCGCATTTGCGGCCGCAATCAGGGCGTTGGTATTCGCTGGGTTACCCACCACCAGCACCTTCACCTCTCTCGAAGCATGTTCGTTCAGGGACTTGCCCTGTGCCGAAAATATTTTACCATTGTCCTTCAACAAATCACTCCGCTCCATCCCCGCGCCACGCGGTTTTGACCCAACCAGCATGGCATAATCCACCCCGCTAAAAGCCGCATTGGAATCATCCATTGCCTCGATACCTGCCAACAATGGAAAGGCACTGTCATTTAATTCCATCACAACCCCCTCAAGCGCATTCATCGCTGGTGGAATTTCCAAAAGCTGCAATATCACCGGCTGGTCTTTGCCGAGCATATCCCCGGCAGCAATTCTAAACAGCAAAGCATAAGCAATGTTTCCGGCGGCTCCTGTCACCGCAATCCTGACTGGCTTTTTCATACGATACCTCAATAATGATATGCGGGCAGTAATTATAGCAGGGAACAATACGTATAAACGCTTATAAATCACAGCGTATAAAACGGCAGTAAACAACTCCTTTTTCAATGGAAAATTGAGAATTTAGAATTGAGAATGAGAAATAGGGATTATTCATCCTCTTGTCGGGGTTTACTTTTCAGAGGTTTTGTACTGTGATAGACCTTTGCAATAATTCAAAAAGTGATTGGAAGTGGGGCTTTATGGATCGTGTAAAAACCAAACCCTTTTCCCCGATGTGCTTCTGCGATCAACATATTCAGCAATTCCAGCTAATCGCCGACAGCCTGCCCTCATCCCAATCATAGCGACAGGATTGTTCCATATCGGCAATCCTCGACATATCGGCAATAACGATTTATTCACCAGCACGCTGTTGGGTATGGCGTCCAGATAACTTTAGACGCAAACGGTGATTCCTGCGACAATAGATTTCGCCAGCAGTAAATCTGTCCAGACTTTGGGCTTTTGTCCCGGGCTTCTTAACAAATAAGCCGGGTGATAGGTGATAATCATGGGCGTATTGGACACGCCATAGTGATGTACCTGACCACGCAATGCCCCAAGAGGTTCGCTGGTTTTGAGCAATGCTTGGGCACTGATTCGACCTAATGCAACAATAACTTTGGGTTGAACCAATGCCAGTTGACGGTGCAAATAAGACTCACAGGCTGCCACTTCCTCCGCCACAGGGTCTCGATTTGACGGTGGGCGGCATTTGATTACATTGGCAATAAATACATCGGTTCGTTGCATTTGCAATGCGCCAATCATGGCATCGAGTAACTGCCCTGCCCGCCCAACAAAAGGCAGCCCTTGTTGATCCTCGTTTTTCCCCGGTGCTTCACCGATAAACATCCAGTCTGCCTGACGACTTCCCGCTCCTGCAACCGCTTTAATACGGGTCGAGTGCAGTTGACAACGCTGACACTGGCTGACTTCCATTGCCACTCTATCCAGCGTATCCGGAGTTTGTTCGGATTGGTTGGTCGGCACAGCGGGACTTTTCGGTTCGATGAACGGTTCCCGAGCCCTCTCTCGCGCATCAATTTGATTCTCTTGCGCGCTCGTCTGAGGGGTGTTTTCATCCCCTTTTTGCTCTCTTTTTTCCTCCCTGAGCTGCCAGATATCCACGCCCATTTTGCCGAGAATTTCCAACTGACAATCGTCTAGATCGGTCATTTTATACTGCTTGCGCCAGTTGTGGATGGGTTCTGGCTTCAGATCTGTACAGTTTATTGAGCGCGTTAATGTATGCCTTTGCTGAAGCAATAATAATATCCAAATCTGCGCCATGTCCGTTGACAATAACCCCCTCTTTCTCCAGCCGGACACTGACTTCACCTTGTGCATCGGTGCCGCTGGTTATGCTGTTCACCGAGTACAATTGCAAGGTGCTGCCCGACTTAATAATTTTCTCTATTGCCTTGAACGCCGCATCAACCGCACCATTGCCCACATCTTCGGCTTCGATTTCCATGCCGTCCACCATCATAACCACTTTCGCGCTCGGGGTTTGATTGGTTTCAGAACGGGCTTGTAAATGCTCGAGTGTAAACCGCTCATTCTCTGCCTCATTGCCTGATTCGGTTACCAGTGCTTGCAAATCATCATCAAAAATTTCATGTTTTTTATCTGCCATGTCCTTGAAACGCGCAAATGTTTCATTTAATTCATGTTCAGAAGAAAACTCAAACCCGAGCGTTTTTAATCGTTGTTTGAACGCATTTCTGCCCGAATGTTTGCCCAATACCATGCGATTTGAACCCCAGCCGACATCTTCTGCGGACATTATTTCATATGTCTCCCGCGCCTTGATGACCCCGTCCTGATGGATCCCCGCTTCATGGGCAAACGCATTGGCACCGACTATCGCCTTATTCGGCTGTACTGGGAATCCGGTAATATTGGACACCAATCTGCTCGCAGGTACGATTTGAGTGGTATCCAGATTGGTGTCGCAGGAAAATTCATCCTGTCGAGTCCGTACTGCCATCACAATTTCTTCCAGCGAAGCATTGCCGGCACGTTCGCCCAATCCATTGATCGTGCATTCAACCTGACGCGCACCCGCGCTAACGGCTGCCAATGAATTTGCCACCGCTAACCCAAGATCGTTATGACAATGTGCGGAGAAAACAGCCAAATCAGAATTCGGAATTGTTTCCCGCAATCGCTTAATCAGCCCACCAAATTGAGCCGGCAGGTTATAGCCCACTGTATCCGGAATATTGATGGTTCCCGCACCAGCTTTAATCGCCTGCTCGATAATTCGACAAAGAAAATCAAACTCGGAGCGACCGGCATCTTCCGGAGAAAATTCAATATCATCGGTATAACCTCTTGCCTGTTTGATGGCTGCCACGGCATGTTCGAGCACCTGCTCGGGCTGCATACGCAATTTATACTGCATGTGAATTGGCGAGGTTGCAATGAAGGTGTGAATGCGACCCGACTCTGCTGATTTAAGTGCTTCACCGGTCTTTTCAACATCTTTCGGGTTGGCGCGAGCCAAACCACATACCGTGCTATGTTTGATTAACTTGGCGATGGCTGCCACCGCATTAAAATCACCCGGACTGGCTGCCGGAAACCCTGCTTCAATCACATCGACGCGCATTTTTTCTAGCAACCGAGCGATGCGGATTTTTTCTTCCTGCGTCATTGACGCGCCCGGGCTTTGTTCGCCGTCTCTTAATGTGGTATCAAAAATGATTAACTTTTCTTTCATGGGATTACCTGTCTGACTGTGAGTTTTACGAGTTTATGTTTCAGCACTCTGCCTGATGGGCAGAGAATTGTGTATTAGCGGATGTGGGTAGAGTTTATTGCGCTGAGACGCGCAGTAGCAGAACAGGCAGGAGTAATAAAGCAGTCACCCCGAAAATACTCGGAACAGCAACCGGCGCACCAATTTGAACATCAAATTGTGAACAGCGTTTCGTGGCAATTTTACTCATAACAGAAGTCTATAAAAATAACCGCCATGTTTCAAGCCCTAATTCAACTTTATGCGGACCACTATAAAACCGTACTTGTGGTGTTTTCACTATTTTGATTTCTTTTTAGCATCACCAGAATCGGTCGGATTCTTGTCGCCATCTTTTTCCTGCCCATCATATTCACAGCTGTCTTGCATCGCATCGTCTTCATCTTCATCGACCTCATCAGGTAAAAATGCCGGACTTTCAATAATGCCGCGCTGTCTGCGAATAATCCAACCAATCGGTCCCGACACCGCATAGACAAGCGCGAGAAGAAATAACACTCGTGGTGGGTCAAACGAAATCAAGACGATGCTACCCACAATAGCAATCAATACGAAAAAGGGTATTTTATGCTTGGGGTCAAAATCCTTGAAACTGCGGAACTTGACATTGCTGACCATCAAAACTGCCATGAGCAAAGTCACCAACGCACTCATCCACGACATTACCATGGATTGCCCAGAAATACCGCTCTCATGGAAATTCCAAACCCAAAAGGAGATGAATGCGGCGGCAGCCGGACAGGCTATGCCATAAAAATAGCGGTTGTCTTTGATAACCAATGTGTTGAACCGCGCCAACCGTAATGCGGTTGCTGCCGCATATAGAAAGGCAATCAGCCAGCCCGCTTTACCAATAAATTGTAATGACCAAAAATACATCACCAGACCCGGGGCAACCCCAAATGCCACCAAGTCCACCAGACTGTCGTATTCTTTGCCAAAGTTGCTTGCCGTATTGGTCCATCGCGCCACTCTACCATCCAATCCATCCATAATCATGGCAATCAATATACCCACTGCGGCATCGGCAAAATTGCCCTGAGTCGCTCGGATGATGGCGTAGAATCCGAAAAACAACCCGGCTGTGGTGAACAGGCTGGGCAAGAAATAAATGCCTTTCTTGCCACTACGCAAGGACGATTTTTGGGACGATTCCTGATATGATTTTTTTATACCCATAATAAAATTGTATTTTGTGACTGAATAATAGTTTCTATCCGATTCGGGCTAGTCATCAACCGCATCAACCGGCAAATACCCGATTACATTATTCCCCGAACTAACCCACTGCCCCAATTTTACCGCTAACTTGCACTCCAGTGGCAGATATAAATCTACCCGCGAACCAAACCGAATAAAACCATAGCGTTGTCCAGTTTGCACGCTATCGCCTGATTTAACATAACACAGAATTCTTCGCGCAATCAATCCGGCTATTTGGACACTATAAACATAGAAGCCGGAATCGGTCTCAATACAAATGACATTGCGCTCATTTTCAGCAGAGGATTTATCCAGCGCGGCATTGACGAACTTACCCGCATAGTAGCAACTATTTTTTATAATGCCCGAAATCGGGATGAGATTGGAATGCACCGAAAACACATTCATAAACACGCTGACTCTAAGTGCTTTGGCATTATCCTGATAGGGGTTTTTTGCCTCACCGATTGCCACCACCTTGCCACTGGCAGGGGAAACGATTGCCCCGGGCGCGGTGGTGATATTGCGTTTCGGGTCACGAAAAAACTGGAACACGAATAAAACGCCAACCCATACGACAATCGACCCGTATCCGAGCCATAGTGTCGCACCGATACCAAGCAACATTACGATGATTAAATGTACGGTACCTTCTTTTGCCAAAATGGGGTAAGTCATGCACATATTATGTGATTATTGTCATCACGAGAATAGTCGGTTAGGTAGCACGTCAATGATGCGATTTATGAGCGGTTTCTATCTGATTCAGATTAATCAATTTATATTCTGGTTCGCGCATCATAAAATCGCCCTCTATGCTTGCCATTTTTTTGATGGTTGCCTTAATCGCATGTGCTGATTGATCAATCCCTATCCATTTTCTATTGAGCAAATGCGCCGATTTTAGCGTTGTTCCAGAACCACAAAAGCAATCCAAAACGATACTTTCAGGATTGGAAGATGTTTTAATGATTAAGTCTAATAAATCCTGATTTTTTTCCGTTGGATATGTTGGATACTGCGGGTCTTTGTAGTGCCAAATATCCTGAACTCTTTTGCCTTCGCGTTCATCCGCAAAGATAACTTTTCGCGGCTTGTTGGTTTTTGACCACTCTATCAGCCCCTGCTTATCCCACTGCTTTAATGTTTCCACATCGGTTCGCCAGTGCCTGCCTTTGGGTGGCATGATTCCTTTGAATGGCTGACTCGATTTGCCATTTTCTGTTTCACCCGGAGCATGAATAGGAACTGTCGTATATCTTCTTCCTTGTTTGTTTTTTGGGAATAATTTTTCAATATCGTTCGTGGTGTATTTTTCTTTGGGTTCATTCCAAACAGGTTTTGATGATTTAGAATAAAATAAAATCAAATCTTTGATATTTCCATAGCCTATTCGGTTGAAATTTTTCGGATTACATTTGATTCGTGTAATATCATTTCTAAAGTTCTCCATACCAAAAACCTCATCCATCATTATTTTTACATAGTGTCCTATTTTGTAATCAATATGCAAGTAAATAGAACCTTGCTCAGACAATAATTCTTTCAATAAAAGCAATCGTACTCTTAAAAATTCAATAAAATCAGTGCCGGTAAGTTTATCTGAATAAGCAATATCCCCCTTCCTAGAATTGCTGATGGTGGAGGCTCTACCATCGGTAATGGTGAAATTACCATTGGTAGAAAAAGGCGGGTCAATATAAACCAAATCAATGCCCCCTTTCAATTCTCGGTCTTGCAACAGATAGGTAAGCGCACTTATATTGTCTCCATCAATAATCATGTTATCCATTACTTAATGCCCTCACAATTGATATAAAAATTCTCTGAGAACCATTGAACTCATTATATTGTAATCGGTTAATTTCCTTGTAATATCACGATACATTTTATTACTACTTTCAATGTATAAAACCCCATCTAAAATAGCGACTGTCACCGCATTAACGTCTGTTTTGACTGTATTTATTGCATCATTAAATTGTGCGTTTTGATGCCCACCGAAGTCAGTGAGAAATTTTGCTTCCCCAATTACATATTTACCGTTAAACCTTGCAACAAAATCAAGTCCTTTTTCATGATTGTAGCTTAAATGCTCCTGTGCAAATTTCATCATCTGAGCATCGCCAGCGTCTAATACAGCGTTGTTGTTTGAAGATAAAAAATTTTCAAGAGAAACTGGACTTATGCCTAATACACCTCTCTTTAACCAACGTCTAAACAAGGGTCAATTTGTCTATTAGTTTCTTTTGGTTCTGAACATTTTTCATAGATTTTATCCAATCCCATCTCATAAAGCCTGCCACACAGCCTATCCACGGTGTTTGGACTTCTAGCAATAGCGTTTTTGTCTCTTTTGAAATATGCAACATAAGAGTCCTTTATCGGAAACAAATCCAATTGCAGCAACACTTTGATTAAATCAGCATTATTTTGTTTTTCGAATAATCGTTCTACTTGATTCCATAAAGTTTTATCGATAACCCTAATGCCTTCTGGAATTGTAGGATAAACACCGAACAACTCGTCCAAATAATTCTTTTGATTTGCAAATTCTACACTTAACTTCGTCCAGTAATTCATTGTTTTCTGTTGCTTGATTTGACGGCTAATATTTACATTCCCTAGATTTTTCGAAGCGAAGCGTAGTAGAGTTATAGTAGAGCGGTTTGTTAGAATAGTTGGCACTCACATGTTAATTAACAACAAGAAACTGTAGAAGCAATATTGACATATAAACCATAAAGGAAATCCCAGCAAAAGATAACACGATAGCAATTCTTCTTTTCCATGCGGGTATAATTGGCTGTGGGTACATTTCAACAGTAGAAGCTACACACTGGTCGCTTCTTGAATTAATCAAATCAGGCAAATCCCTGTTTACTGATAACAGTTCACACCCGATTATCTCATTTGGAGCCAAGCTGTCAAATATTAAAATGTAACGACCATCTTGCTCGGTGTATTCTTTATAATGGCGAGATGGCCAAATATTCACACATAACGGTTGCCAATTAAATACTAACTCAACATTCATGGCAGTTTCCTTGCCTGAGTTTCTGATTGTATGCGTCACTGTATGAACAGTTTGTTTTGCATAAACTAAACCACCTTTTTCGTCCTTTAAGGGTTCATCTACGAGAAATGTAAACCTATGTGGCTGGGCAATCTGTAGCTTTGCTCTAGCACGAAACTTATCATTTAGAATCCATATAACGAGCGGGACAAGAAGTGAAAATATTTCTTTTGCATATATTTGTATAAGTTCCATTGGTAGTCCGTTAATATCTCTCTCATGCCATTGAATAACGATATGGAAGTTAATTCTTCGCCTTATCCACAACCTTGTTTTCGCCAATCCATGACATCATTGAACGCAGTTTATTACCGACTTCTTCGATTTGGTGTTCGCGTGCTTTACGGCGTAATTCGGAGAATCGTTTGCCGCCACTAGCATTTTCATCCATCCATTCTCGCGCAAATTCACCCGATTGAATTTCGCTTAGAATTTTTTTCATTTCCGCTTTGGTTTGCTCGTTTACGATTCTCGGACCGCGGGTTAAGTCGCCGAATTCAGCCGTATTTGAAATCGAATAACGCATATCTGCAATGCCACCTTCATACATCAAGTCAACAATCAACTTAAGCTCGTGCATACATTCAAAATACGCCATCTCTGGTGCGTAACCGGCTTCAACCAGCGTCTCAAATCCCGCCTGCACTAAGGCGGTTGCGCCACCACACAATACCGTCTGCTCGCCGAATAAATCGGTTTCGGTTTCTTCCTTGAAGGTGGTTTCAATAATGCCCGCACGTCCGCCACCAATCGATGCCGCATAGGCAATAGAAATATCCAGTGCGTCGCCAGTCGCATCTTGGTCAATCGCCACCAAACACGGCACTCCAGCCCCACGTTCATAGGTCGAACGCACCAAATGCCCTGGACCTTTAGGTGCAATCATCATAACGTTTAAGTCGTCTCTGGGCTTAATATAGCCAAAATGAATGTTAAAGCCATGCGCAAAAGCGAGCGATGCACCCGCCTTAAAATCGGCTTCAATGTCCTTATAAATTGCCCCCATTAACTCATCTGGACAGAGCATCATCACAATATCCGCCTGTGCGACCGCCTCGTTGACTTCCAGCACGTTTAAGCCCGCCTGTTCAGCCTTTGCACGCGAGTCTGAGCCGTGCCGCAATCCGACCACCACATCAATCCCGCTGTCTTGCAAATTATTGGCATGGGCATGACCTTGCGAGCCATATCCGATAACTGCTACTTTTTTACTGCGAATTTTTTCAAGGTTCGCATCTTGGTTATAATGTACTTTCATGTTGAATTCACTCTGGTTTGTTTGATAAAAAATCTAAAGGATTGCTTGTTACGGTTACATAACTACACATTGAGGGCATTCCGCCCCCGCCCAATGCCCAAAACACCTGACCGCACCACTTCGACCAATTCAATTTGTGCCAAGGCTTCGAGGAATGCATCGACTTTCTCACTGCTACCGGTCATTTCAAGCGTATAGGTCGATTCGGTGACATCAATAATACGTCCGCGAAATATATCAACCAGCCTTTTAATGTCCTCTTTTTGGTCAACTGTCGATGCCGAAACCTTAACCAACATCAGCTCACGCTCAAGGTGTCGACCTTCGGTTAGGTCGCGTAATTTGACCACATCAATCAGTTTATTAAGTTGCTTGGTGATCTGCTCAATAACGGCATCGGTGCCACGGGTCACGATGGTCATACGCGATAACGACTCGTCATCGGTGGGGGCGACGGTCAGCGACTCAATGTTGTAGCCACGAGCGGAAAACAGTCCAGCAACACGCGATAATGCGCCCGATTCGTTTTCAAGCAAGACTGAAATTATTCGCTTCATGCTAACTCCCGTTCCTGCACGGTGGCTTCGCCCGGTTTCAAGTGCATTTCGTTATGCCCTTTTCCAGCCGCAATCATCGGATAGACGTTTTCGGTATGGTCGGTCATCACATCGACAAAAACCAGTCGGTCTTTCAGCGAAAACGCTTCTTGTAGCACCTCATCCACTTGCCCGGGCTGGTCAACGCGCATACCGACATGCCCATAGCTTTCTGCCAGCTTAACAAAATCCGGCAAGGCATCCATATAGGAATGTGAATAGCGCCGATCGTAGAAGAATTCCTGCCACTGCCGCACCATGCCCATGTATTGGTTATTAAGATTGATCACCTTAATCGGCAAGCCATATTGTAAACAAGTGGACAGCTCCTGCAAACACATTTGAATACTGGCATCACCGGTAATACAAACCACCACATCGTCCGGAAAGGCGAGTTGCACCCCCATTGCGGCTGGCAAGCCAAACCCCATGGTACCCAAGCCGCCCGAGTTAATCCAGCGACGTGGCTGCTCGAAGGCATAATATTGTGCGGCCCACATTTGATGCTGTCCCACATCGGAGGTGATATAAGCCTGCCCGTGCGTAATTTCCAATAATTTTTGCACTACATACTGCGGCTTGATAACCTGATCACTCAGGTCATAAGCGAGTGAATTTTTGCTTTTCCACTGGTTAATCACCGCCCACCAACGCTCAATCGCTGGGCGATCAATGTTGTCCACTTTGGTTTTCAATGCCTCATTCATCGCCGTCAACACCTCATAACAGTCGCCGACAATGGGCACTTCCACCGCCACGTTTTTGCCGATCGATGCTGGGTCAATATCGATTTGCACCACTTTGGAATGAGGCGAAAATTTCGCCAACTCGCCGGTTACGCGATCATCGAATCGGGCACCAATCGCCAACATAACATCACATTCATACATTGCCATATTGGATTCATAAGTGCCGTGCATTCCCAGCATACCCAGAAAACATGGATTAGAAGCCGGAATCGCACCGAGTCCCATCAGAGTGCTGGTGCTTGGGTATTGCAAGGTATCCACCAACTGCGTCAATGCCGCCCCGGCATTGGCAATGACGGCACCACCACCGGTATAAATAATTGGTTTTTTTGCCGCCAATAACAAGTCGATGCCGCGCGCAATCTGCTTGCGATGCCCGGTGGTGCGCGGCTGGTAAGAGCGCATCTCGACGGTTTTGGGATACACATAGTCTGCCATCTGAGCGGTGATGTCCTTTGGCACATCCACAACCACCGGACCCGGTCGCCCAGAAGCTGCAATATAAAACGCCTTCTTCATCGTCTCGGCGAGTTTCTTCACATCCTTAACCAGAAAATTATGTTTTACGCAAGGGCGGGTGATACCCACGGTATCAACTTCCTGAAAGGCATCATCACCAATTAAGTGAGACGGCACCTGTGCGGTAATCACCACCAGCGGTATAGAGTCCATAAAGGCAGTCGCAATACCGGTAACGGTATTGGTTACGCCCGGACCAGAGGTGACCAAAACCACGCCCACCTTGCCGGTGGCACGCGCATAGCCATCGGCTGCATGGGTTGCGCCCTGCTCGTGGCGCACCAATACATGCTTTACCTTATCCTGACGATATATCGCATCATAAATATGCAATGCCGCACCGCCGGGATAGCCAAAAATATAGTCGATACCTTCATCTTGAAGACAACGAACGAGAATATCTGCCCCTGTTAGTGTCACTGATTACCTCTGAAATTTACTTCTAAAGAAAAAAAGCCCGTTTGAATGAACTGCATACCCAATCAATCGGCGAGTATAACGATATTTAATCAGAGATACCATTGTGTATCCGGGTTCAATACCGATAAGACAAATCGGTTGCCTGCGCGAGTTTTAATCATACCCAAATTACAGGTGGAAAACCCTTACGAATTACGAGAGTCGTTTGAGACTGTGCAAGAATCCAATAAAACAGCCAAACCCGTAAGGGTTTTGCGCGACTAAAGCCACACTTCCGTTGTCGTAAATTTATCCAAATAGTCTATCCGCAATTCGTAATTATTTCCATGCTTTTCTCTGTGTCAACTGCCAACTGTCCTCTCTATCAAAACGGTCTGCCCGGCAGGGTGCTGCCACGGAATTGATCCATCATGCCCTTCATCCCGCCTTTCTTTTTCATTTTTTTCATCATTTTTTGCGCTTGCTGAAATTGTTTGAGTAGCTGATTCACATCCTGAACCTGTGTCCCGGAGCCAATCGCTATGCGCCGTTTGCGGGAACCCCGAATAACCGCGGGGAATTTTCGTTCATGAGCGTTCATTGAATTGATGATCGCAATAATTTGTGCCGTTTTCCCGGCACCAAGCTGATGCAATGCTTTTTGTGGAATCTTGTCCATACCCGGCAGTTTGTCAACCATGCTCATAATGCCACCCATGTTCTGCATCTGCATCATTTGGTCACGGAAATCGGTTAAATCAAACCCGCTACCTTTGGCAATTTTTTTCGCTAGCTTTTCTGCCTGTACCTTGTCAACCTTGCGCTCCACTTCCTCCACCAGAGACAATACATCCCCCATGCCTAAAATACGCGAAGCTATACGCGCAGGATGAAACGGTTGCAATGCGTCCATCGCCTCGCCCACACCTAGAAATTTAATCGGCTTGCCGGTCACCTGCCGAACCGACAATGCGGCACCACCGCGTGCATCACCATCGGTTTTGGTCAGAATGACACCGGTCAAGGGCAATGCTTGGTCAAACGCTTTCGCGCTATTGACCGCATCCTGCCCACTCATACTATCGACAACGAACAAGGTTTCTATGGGTTGCACCGCCTGATGTAACGCCTTTACTTCGTCCATCATTTGTTGATCGATATGCAAGCGTCCTGCGGTATCGACAATCACCACATCAATGCCGTTTTTACGCGCATGGCGTAGTGCATCGCGGGCAATATCCAGCGGTTTTTGTTCATGAGTGCTCGGATAAAAGTGTAACCCGAGATTATTGGCAATGCTCTGTAACTGTTCAATCGCTGCCGGTCGATAAACATCGGTGCTAACAACCAAAACCGATTTTTTGTCATTGGTTTTAAGAAAATTCCCGAGCTTGCCCACGGTGGTCGTTTTCCCCGCACCTTGTAATCCGGCAATAAAAATCGTAGCCGGTGGACGGGTCGATAAATTCAGTGCTTGATTCGATTCCCCCATCAACTTCTCAAGCTCATCCTGCACCACCTTGATCACCGCCTGACCCGGTTGCAAACTGCCCAGCACTTCGCTGCCGACTGCGCGGAGACTGACTTGCTCTACAAAAATTTTGGTCACCTCCAGCGCAACATCAGCTTCTAATAAAGCGATCCGAACCTCGCGCATGGCATCGGCTATATTGGCTTCGGTCAGACGACCTCGACCACTGAGGGTTTTCATGGTGGCGCGAAGCCGATTGCTTAGTTGATCAAACATGCTGTTAATAATGATGTATGGACGAATAAATGAAACAACGAATGGTAACATTACCAAGCTGTCGAAAGTGTATAATTGACATCGTCTGTATCGCCATCTCCCAATGTATCTCCCAATGATGTCTTGGTCACCCATTTTTGTAGCGTTCTGTGTTGCCATATACTGCCTCGGCACATTCTTACTGTGGCGTGAAGCGACCGGCAACCATCACTCGCGATTTCTCATGCGCGGCTTAATCGCTGTGGCAATCGCCTTGCATGGCTATTTATTATACCAAAGCCTCAACATCCCAAACGCACCCAATATTTCTTTCGCGCCGGCAATCTCAATGGCAGGATGGATTTCCGTCACTTTATATTTGGGCGTTTCATGTATTAAAAAAACCATCAATCTCGGCATGATTGTACTGCCCATCGGCTTAATCTCGGTGTTGATTGGCGCATTGCCAATGCGCCCGATTCTGCTTGACCAGATTCCGCGTGGAATGGGCTGGCATATTGCGCTGGCGATTCCTGTTTACGGCATATTATGTGTTGCCTTTGCTCAGGCATGTTTATTGCTTATACAAGACCGCTTGCTACACAAACCAACCTCGAGAAACACCCTGCCCACACTGCCTGCGATACAAACAATGGAGGCGACTCTGTTTTGGCTGACCCTATTGGGATTCTTACTGATGACCGTTAATTTGGTGATTGGTATGATTTCCAATTTACAAAATTTCGGCACCTTACTGAAGTTCAACCACCATATATTGCTTTCGATATTGGCGTGGCTCTGCTTTGCCTGCCTACTCTGCGGCAGAAAAATTGCAGGCTGGCGCGGTCAAACTGCGGCAAAATGGACTATTATCGCCTTCACAATGCTCGTTTTAGCCTATTTCGGAACCCGATTTGTCAACGAATTACTGCTCTGAAAGTTAATAGTTGTCAGTGGGCAGTTGACACAGAGAAAAGCATGAAAATAATTACGAATTACGAAAAACATGGACATGGATAGACCGGATGAACAAGATAAGAACAAGCCCGTAATCCTGCACAAAAACCCAACACTCAACACTCAACCTGCGACAAACTCACGGCAGACTCTGCCCAATCATGCTTAATCACTTGGCTTTCTTTGGCAGTGCCAACGGTAATAACAAGCCAGTTAAAAGGACCTAATTGACGGTATTCGGGTCGCGATTTAGCATCTATGTTGAGGGCTTTAAGATGTGCGAGAAATTTTTCAACTAATTCCGTCTGAGTGAAATAACCCAGCGAAATTCTGACGGCACCATTTTCTGCCGAATAGACAAAATGATCAAGATTCTTGCTTTTTAACCGCTGTATGGTGGACTCGGCAGATGACCGAGATTGATAGGGACCCAAATACACGCGCTCCGCTTGTAATTCCCTGCTTGTGCTGATAATGCGCCGAAATTCTATCTCATTTTGCTCCACCCATTCGATGGCAGATTGCCAAGATGCTTGTTTCTTGAATGGACCCAATTGATAACAGGACGCGATGACCTGAGGCGTAGCCCGATCTGGTTTTGTCGGTCTTTTCTCCAACCCGACAAGTGCCGAAACAGATTGTTGAGAACCGCTAATATGACCGATTTGTTTCAAATCTCCGGTCTCGCTCAACATTAACATGCTTGCCTTATTGACATCGAATTTTGCGTGAATAACCGTCTCATTCGCAATATCTTGGTGTCGGCTCGCCCAAAGGTAAACAACAACATTGACAATCATGAGCAATATGGCTATCCATTTCATTGTGCTTCCTCGCTCAGTAGCAACAATCCGATCAGCACTAGATTTTCTTCGTGCTTTATGTCATGGATGGATAAACTGGCGATACATTCAGCATCTCCGCCGGTAATAATTATTTTTAATTCACCGTCTGTGGTGTGCAAATATTGATCAATCGCTTGATCAATGCCCGCAACCACTGCCAACATCACCCCGTTCTCAAGCGCAGATTGTGTGTTGGTGTTCATCAACTGTATTTGCTTCCGGGTATCCTTTAATGGTGTTAATGGAGTCATTTCCTTTATCTGACTGGTCGCCAAATTCAAAGATTTAATCATTGTAGCCACGCCGGGGAAAATTATTCCACCCAAAAGACGACCCTCGCGACTGATATAATCAATGGTCACCGCTGTGCCCGCATCAATAACAACAAGCGACTCCCCTCTAGCGGTATGCCCAATGATATATCTTGCCCCGACATCCGCCGCCCAGCGATCAACCCCCAAAGTTGCCGGATTATCGTAGCCATTTTCAACCCCAACAGCATCCGCTTGGGCACAAATACAAGTCGGCGACAGTTGCCAAATAGTTTGACAAACTTCGACAATCCTTTTTTTGATGGCTTCTGCGGACACACAAGACACCCAAACCGATTCGGGTACTGGCAATTTTTTGAACTGCATAGCAAGCTGATCGAACTGCGCTGTTGAGTCGGTGTTGATAATTTGGTCACCCATTATTTTATCGAGCCTCATTTCATCAGGCGCAACCTGACTGGCTATTGCCACGCGAATTGAAGCATCAATCTGATCAGAGGTTGCCCACTTCAGCCGCTGATTACCAATATCAATTAATACTTTCATGACAGTTGGGCGATGGTCGTTTCGCTATGATCGTTTTTGGCGAATAGACACTTCTCCAGAAATAATACGCTTGACCAAACCCCCAGATTCAACCAGAAACGCACCTTCTTGATCAATTCCCAGCGCGGTTCCCGACCAGCAATTACCAGCAGACACAACATCCACAACTTGATTCTGATAAGCATGCAACGCATTCCAACGCTCCACGAATGATGCAAAACCATGGATGCCGTAGTACGACAAAAATTGTTCATGGTTGAGTACAATGGCAGCAACCAATTGATCCCGGTCAATCCGAAAACCTAACGAATATAAATCCGTCCACGGCTGCCCAATGTGCATCTCAACCGATGGAGGCATATTGACATTTATCCCGACACCAATGACACAATTCGAGCCAAATATTTCAATCAGAATGCCTCCCAGTTTCTTGCCGTCAGCGATGACATCGTTGGGCCATTTCAATTGTGCCCCTTTAACACCGAGTTCTTGCAGAGACTGTACCACTGCCAAACCGGAAACCAATGACAACCCTTGGGAGTTGCTTTCCTGCAAGTCCCAGCCCATAGATAAAAGCACAGAGCTTGATGCGGGTGCCAGCCATGATTTTCCACGCCGTCCTTTTCCGGAAATCTGCCTTTCCGTGAGGCAGATTTTGCCATCAATTTGACCATTGTGTTGACCCCAATCATAACCTGAAGCATGACCCGGAATCTGATCTGAAGTCTTTTGTGCCAGTAGCCATGAATTGGTGGACTCAATGTCCTCGAAATAATAAATCCTGTCACCCGAAAACTTTTTTGATGTCGCCAACAATTCAGAAATTCTTTTGATGTTATGCTTCACGGTTGGCAGGCGACTGAAATTGGAGTTGGTTAATAAGCATGAGTGGCAAATAGTTATTGATGTTCAAGTATAAGACAAGGTATAACATGCCACGCCAAATTCATCAACCAAACGTATGACACATCGAAACCAAACCAGAGCAGTAAAAATTGGCAGTATTACCATTGGCAACGGGCATCCGATTGCGGTACAAAGTATGTGCGCCACGCCCACGACAAATATTCCCGCCACATTGCAACAGTTGAAATCTCTACAAGCCGCGGGGGCAGATGTGATTCGTATAGCGGCAGACAGCAAAAAAGATGCGCGGGCATTGATTGCATTGCGTCAACAAACCCAAGCGGTGATTAGTGTGGATTTACAAGAAAATTATCGGTTGGCAGAAATATTAGCCCCTCATGTCGATAAAATTCGCTATAACCCGGGTCATCTTTATCACCATGAACGCAACAAACCATGGCAAGACAAAGTGCATTATCTAGCAGATATTGCCGATAAGTATGATTGCGCGATGCGGGTTGGTGTCAATGCCGGATCTGTTGATCCTGATAAACTTGCGCGTTATTCTGCCAACACATCAATAAGCGAGTCAGTCAACGAATCTGTCAGGGCGATGGTCGAAAGTGCCCTCGAACATAGCCACTGGCTGGAGCAAATTGGCTTTACCCGTTATTGCGTATCACTCAAAGATTCCGATCCCCAAAAAACCATCTCCGCCTATCAGCAATTTGCACATGCCCGACCCGACATCCCGTTGCATTTAGGGGTTACTGAAGCGGGTATGCCGCCAGAAGGCATAGAAAAAACCAGAATCGCCTTTGAACAACTCATCGGCAAAGGCATCGGCGACACCATCAGAGTTTCACTGACCCTGCCCTATGACGACAAACATCAGGAAATCAGTGTTGGCAGACAAATATTGCAAGATATTGCAGCCGGTCGGGTCAGAACGGTGGTTCACTTCCATAAGGACAAATTGAACCTAATCAGTTGCCCAAGCTGCTCGCGGGTGGAAAACGAGGCTTTTATCGAGCTTGCCCAAAAGGTAAAAACAAGAACCCAATATGCCGAAAATCACGCCCTCACCATCGCGGTGATGGGATGTCGAGTAAACGGTCCCGGAGAAACTGATGACGCGGATTTAGGGTTATGGTGCGGACCACACTACGTCAATCTTAAAAAACGTGGCAAAAAAGTCGGTGCTTTCAAATATGATGAAATCCTCGACAAACTCGACCGCGAACTTCAATCCTTAATCCAGAAATGAGAAATGCCCGCGCGTATTTCCAATCCTCCTAATAATGGCGGGAGAATTTGATCGAATCTCGTATTCCTACAGCGAAAAATCCACTACCTGAAATTTTTGCGTATTATTAAAATCCAGCCACATTTGCTGAAAATTGATGCCACTGACCGGATGCACCAATGTTGGGTATAAATCGGACAATGGTTTTAGGACGTAGGCATATTTTTCAATCTCATCCCGAGGAATGTTCAATCCATCAGAATGCAGGTTTTTATCACCGAATAGTATGATGTCAATATCCAGAAATCGGTTGTCGAATGATTTCTTACCGCGAATGCGTCCTACCGCCGCCTCAATGTCGCGTAAGTTGTCGCGGATATCAAGCACTGCTGCCGCGCTCTTAAAACCAAGCACCATATTAAAAAAAGTCGCTCCTTCAAAGCCCATTGAAGCGGTTTCATAGACGGGTGAAATCTCAATATCGCCATACAGATTATGAATTTGCTCAACCGCGAAGCCAATATTTTTTTCACGATTGATATTGCTGCCGAGACTTAAGACAACATGAATCAATCCCTTTTTTCCCTTTCTATGATCACGCCAACGTCTCCCGCTGCCCGCACTGCGCCAAATTTATTGGCTTTTACCCGACACCACTTAATCGGAAACTCAGTCAGTAAAATTGTGGCAATTTCCTCTGCCAGTTTTTCCACCAAAGCAAATTTGGATTCTCTGACGAAGGACTTCACCCGCTTGGCAACCTGCTTATAGCTTAATGTATCCTGTAAATCATCGCTTTTTGCCGCCACCGAAATATCGAACCCCATATCAAGGTCGATGGTAATGGTTTGAGTGATTTCTCTTTCCCATTTCCAAACACCAATGACACAATCGGCTTTGAGTCCATGAAGGTAAATAATATCCATCAATTTTTACACCCGAGGTGAACTGTAATATACTATAAGGACACCTCTATTAATTGTCTTTTTCCGTGATTGCGGTGTCAGCCCCGTACTCGAACCCTCATGTATTCCATATACACTCCGGTTCTCGGCTTTGGCTTCCTGCGTCGCTCTACCTCCCGCATCCATGCAGTAGTGCGTGCGGGACTTCCTTGCGCTCACGAAAAAATCCTGCTTAATAGAAGCATCCTAAATATAATGCAAATGTTAGCCAACATCCAATGTTAAATTTTATTCTACCCACTATTTTACCCGTCCTCGCCTACTGTTTCGGCTCGATTTCCAGTGCCACTATCGTCTGTCGAATCATGCGTCTGCCTGACCCGCGCAGCAGTGGCTCAAATAATCCGGGCGCAACCAATGTGTTGCGTATTGGTGGCAAAAAAGCCGCGCTCATCACGTTGGTCGGTGATGTGCTTAAAGGATTGCTTCCCATGCTCATCGCAAAAATGCTGACCGACAACACGACCGTGATTGCACTGGTTGGAATGGCAGCGTTTCTCGGACACCTGTATCCGGTATTTTTTGGCTTCAAGGGCGGCAAAGGCGTTGCCACTGCCAGCGGGGTATTGATGGGTTTGAGTGGCGCGCTAACGCTGGTATTGCTGGCAGTCTGGCTCGGCATGGCAGCCTTATTCCGCTATTCATCGCTGGCGGCACTCACCGCTGCGGCACTGGCTCCGATGGTTGTATTGTGGTTGTTGCCAAGCCTACCGTTTTTCCTGCTCACTCTGCTCATCGCCATATTTTTATTCTGGCGACACCGCGCAAACATCGCCCGACTGCTATCCGGAGAAGAAAGCAAAATCACCAAGTAACATAACTAAATGTCTTCAAGACTCCATCTCGGACGCACCTCAAACGCATAGTTGTTGGCATATTGTCCGCTTGCCAAGTGCATTGTCAATCTAAAGCAACCCGCATAGGCAATCATTGCCCCGTTATCGGTACAAAATTCAGGGCGTGGATAGAACAATTCAACCCCCTGCTGTTGGGTCGCCACATGTAATGTTGCGCGCAGACGCTGATTCGCACCAACGCCACCCGCCACCACCAACCGTTTTCGCCGTGTTTGAACCAACGCTCGGCAACACTTAATCTTGAGCGTCCCGACCACCGCCTGCTCAAACGCCAACGCAATATCGGCAATGGTTTGTTGGTCTAATTGTTGTTTTTGCTGATGTTCTTGTACGGTGGTTAAGGTATGCGTTTTCAAGCCACTGAAACTGAAATTCAACCCCGGTCGGTTGGTCATGGGTAGCGGGAAAACAAACCGTTCAGGATTGCCGGCGAGCGCGACTTTTGCAATCGCCGGTCCGCCGGGATAACCCAGCCCCAATAGTTTGGCAGTTTTATCAAACGCCTCGCCAGCCGCATCATCCACCGATTGACCGAGTATTTTATAATGCCCCGCCGATAGCACATCCACAAGCAACGTATGTCCACCCGACACCAATAATGCCAGAAATGGAAATGGCGGCGGATTGGATTCCAACATCGGTGCCAGCAAATGCCCTTCCATGTGGTGTACGCCGATAGCCGAAACCTGCCATGCCTGCGCCAGACTACTACCCAGCGAAGCCCCCACAAACAAGGCACCCGCCAAACCCGGACCGGCGGTATATGCCACGGCATCGGGTTTTTTTGACTCATTCAAGCGATCTCTGACCACGCTGTCAATCAGTGGCAATAAGGTACGAATATGATCCCGCGCCGCCAACTCCGGAACGACCCCACCATATTGTTGATGCAAATCAACCTGAGATGCCAGCCGATGGACAATCAACCCCTGCTTGCTGTCATAAATCGCCACACCGGTATCATCGCAGGAAGTTTCAATGCCTAAAATTCTCATTGATGGATTTTACAACGGCGAGCGAGTATATTGCCAGATTGGGTTTTTCTTATTTAAGATGAGACCTTTGCATAAGGCGAATTCAACCCATAAGTGCAACACGGTAGTTAAAGAAATAGTCTTTGCCCATCATTTCAGCAAAGACCTCGAAAGGGGTCTTAAATCCCAGCAATTGGCTGTCAGCTTATGCTGAATCGTTGGCACAAAAGCGAAGAGAAATCGCACCGATAGATGAACCTTGTTTTGATTGGGTTACATCGCTAAGCGAATCTATTAAAAACACATAACAAGCACATCTCTTTACATCAACAACCCGAACACCATCTATACAATACGAAAAAGCCGATATTTCCGCGTTTTTATCCGCTTTGAATACCCCATAAGTGCAACACTCGGGTTTATATTATGATCTATTCCCAGCGCGTGGGGAAAAACCTGCCAAGTGGTTGCCAAGCATTTTCCAGTCCGTTTGTTCATTAAATCGTTGGCTTTCAATAGCACTTTTCCGCGATTTCTGTGTCAGTCCTTGACCTTTCTATAGTTATGGGCAAATCCTCATATAAGCTATATACACTGCGGGAATTCCTTGCACTCACCAAAAAACTGCATGAATAGAGAGACCATAAAGTCGGTCAAACTCAACCCGAGAATATTAATTAGAGTCTGCTCACAAAGTCGGTTTTGGATATTTGAATCTGTCCCAGCCAAGCAATTGGCACAATCCGTACCCGTCCAATCGTAATTGGTGTCGCCAAGTGTTCGTTATCGACCCTATTAGTCGCCTTATTTTGGGCACAAAAAAGACCTTCAGCAGGATGAGCAGGTTCATGACTAGGAAAATGCTGTTGATCCATGCAACCGAAGTGTCTGCTCGCTTGGCACGGATGTAATTCAGCCGATAACCGTTCTTTGCCTGACCAAATTTGCCTTCTATTGGAATCCGTTGTAGGTAATCCGCCCGGCGTTGGGCTTTTAATTGCTTCAACACCTCCCGATTCGCTTCTGTTACCTGTTTGGGTCTGCCTAATGGCTTGCCCGAAAAACGGATGCCCAATCCTTTCAAGTAGTGCCGGTTCTCTCGACTACCATATATCGGATCACCGATAACGCTTACGGGATAGCAACCATAACGTTCATGGTAACGCTCAACCTGACCCTGCAAATCATGCCCCTCATGAAACGCATCCCAACTTAAATGATCAACTCGGGATAACCCGTGTGCCGTTAAACTCACGCTCAACTTCGAACCAAACTCAACCGACTTACCTTGCTTACCTCGCACAATCGGACGCACATACGGTTGATGAATGCTCACAATCCGATTATCACAGCGTCGGCTTTTGTTGCGGTACATCTGCCATTGCTGTGCATAGACATGCTGAATGACCCAGTAGTGGTATAGCAGCCTGCGTGACAAAGGCAACGCCGTGCCCATCGGGAAACAATCCATTAAACCCTCAATATGACCAAAATTGCGCCGCAAGTATTGCAGTTGTTGCTTGATCGCTCGTTGGGTCGCTTGACGCTTGGGACGACGCTGTTTGACCAACCCGAGAAAATCTTTACGTGCTTGGCGACGATAGGTGCGTGGTTTCTGACTGAACTCCGTGTGTGGATACAATTCGTCAATGATCCGTTCCGTCATCTCACGCGCTTCATTCAGTAAACTTAAATCCGTGGGATACCGTATCGCTTGCTCTGCCACAGTCGCATCGATTATCAACTTACCTTCGTGGCTGGGTGCTTCCACAGTGGTGGCAGGCGAAATTGGGGAATTATCCTCCCCTTGTGGGTCTTGATTGGGTTTTGGCTCTGGTTTTGGCTCTGGCACGGACTCTGGCTCTGATTCATCACCCGACTTGTTGGTCTGTGTGGATGCCTTCAAACCATCCTTAACGCTGCGTTGCGGCACGACCTGCGCCTTTTCCACAGCACCAATAATCGCTTGATGGAACACTTCAAAAACAGTATCCCCCATACGCTTGCGTACTTCAACCAGCAACGAGGGTACAAACGGGACTGATCTTTGATAACCGGCAAGCCCGACAAAGTATTGCAGATACGGATTCTCCTGAATCTGACTCACCGTTTCCCGATCAGACAACCCTAGTTTGTGTTTGATGATCACCGCACCGATGACTAAACGAGCATCTTTTGCTGGCCGACCCCGCTTTGACGAGAGGCTTTTATGATAGCCCTGTGCTAACCCATCCCATGGAATGCACTGACCTAGTTTCACCCAGCGGTTGTGTGCATCAAGAGCGGTGTGAAACGGCCAGTCAAATTCTGCGATAGTACGTTGGTTGGAATCGTTATAATCAATCATAGCTGCAAGGTTTTAGAGGTTGTTGGGCTGATTTCCATGCAGAATTATACCACAAAATCACTATTACTTGTTTATATTCAGATAGATATATTTTATGAGCAGGGTCTAATTATGTGCCTTACGGTTTTCCATATATAACGCGACCGAGGTTCTTGTACCGTCTTGCCACACTTCCGACAATAGATGCAAAAGCCTAATCAATATCAAAACCAACATCAGCGATTGTTATTCAGATGTTTTTTCAGATAACACGCAATATCTTCAATTTCAGTCGGGTGTAACGAATGTGGCATCTCATAGGTATGCCACTCGACCTTGTAGCCCAGTTCACACAATAGCCGATAGCCATGTGTTGCGATTGATAACGGGATTAGCGGATCTTGGCTGCCATGTGCCATGAAAATCGGGGTGGTTTGATTGTGGATGGATTTTTCTGCATCGAGTGTCGCCTCATCGGCAAGATAGGCGGACAAGGCGATGATACCGGCTAGTGGGGTTGTAAGTCGCAATCCGGCGAATAGCGCAAGTGCGCCGCCCTGAGAGAAACCGGCTAAAAATATGTTGGCGGTTACGATGCCGCGCTGATTTTCTTGCTCAATCAAGCGATACACAATTTGTGCCGATTGTGCGATGCCCTCGCGGTCGCCTTGCTGATGGCAATCGGCATCGATAGGCAAGTCAATGATGTCATACCAACCTCGCATCTTCATGCCATTATTGACCGTGATGCGTCGCATCGGGGCATGCGGAAAGATAAAACGCAGTGGCATTTGCTCAGGCAATTTTAATTGCGGGACGATGGCTTCAAAGTCGTGTCCATCGGCACCGAGTCCGTGCAACCAGATTATTGAATAGCGCGGATTGATGCCGGTTTGTATTTCTATTGAATCGATTATTGGGTGTTCTTTTTGGTTGTGTCGTTCTGTCAATGCGCGCTCCTCAATGGTTGCGATGTGAATACCTGAATATTTGGAGTATAAACCTGAAGTATAAACTTGGCGAGACCATGTCCGGCTTCAGTACCTATCGGCTGTATAATATGCGACATAGACCATAAGGCATCAAGTTTATGGTTCTCATTAATGGATTTTTTGAAATAAAAAAATGAGCGACCACCAGCAACAACTCCCCTATGCCTCACAGCGAATGCCAGTGATGGCGCGCAACATGGTTGCCAGTTCTCAGCAATTAGCTGTGCAAGCGGGCTTGTCCATCATGCGACAGGGTGGCAATGCGGTTGATGCGGCATTGGCAACAGCAATTACCCTCACCGTTGTCGAGCCGACTAGCAATGGGATTGGTAGCGATGCGTTTTGCATTGTCTGGGACGGCGTACAATTGCACGGTCTCAATGCGTCTGGACGCAGTCCGGCTACCGTCTCTGCGACTCATTTTGCCGGACTGAATGCCATGCCCGAACAAGGTTGGGACAGTGTGACCGTGCCGGGTTGTGTCAGTGCTTGGGTGGCATTATCTGAGCGTTTTGGCAAACTGCCATTTGGCCAGTTATTTGAAGCTGCCATTGAATATGCCGAGAATGGTTTTATGGTTACTCCGATTACCGCAAGGGCGTGGGCTTTTGCGACCCAAGCATTTGCGGAATTTGCTGATTTCGCGCCATTCCTGCCAGACGGCAACGCCCCCAAAAGCGGTGATTTGTTTCGCTTTGTCGCGCAGGCGCGCACACTGGAAAAAATCGCCGACAGCAAAGGTGAAGCCTTTTATCGCGGTGAGTTGGCGGACAAAATAGTGGCAACCGCACAGCGCGATGGTGCGCGGCTCAGCGCGGCAGACCTAGATGCTCATCAAGCAGATTGGGTTGATTTGATTTCGCAAAAATATCAGGGTTTTGAATTATATGAAATCCCCCCGAATGGTCAGGGGCTAACGACGCTCATCATGCTGGGGATTCTGCAACACCATCATATCGCGCAGTATGAAATGGATTCGCCGGACAGCCTGCATTGCCAGATTGAAGCAATGAAGCTGGCTTTTGCGGATGCTTTTCGCTACATCGCCGACCCTGCTTATATGAACATCGACCCAACCGCATTGCTCGATGTGCATTATCTGAAAAGTCGCGCCGCCTTGATTGACATGAAAAAAGCCGCTCATCCGCGCTATGGATTGCCACCGAACAGCGGCACAGTTTACCTCACCACTGCCGACCAATCGGGCATGATGGTGTCGATGATTCAAAGCAATTATCAAGGTTTTGGTTCCGGTATCGTCATCCCCGAAACTGGCATCAGCCTACAAAACCGCGCCGCCGGATTTGTCTTACAAGATGGTCATCCGAATCAAATTGGCGGTGGCAAACGACCTTTTCATACCATCATACCGGCGTTTCTTTGTCATAATGGACAGCCTTTTATGAGCTTTGGCGTTATGGGCGCGCACATGCAAGCACAGGGTCATGCTCAGATGGTGATACGAATTTGTGATTACGGACTCAATCCTCAAGCGGCAAGCGATGCTCCGCGCTGGCAAGTTTGTGAAGATAATCAAGTTCTTATCGAGGATGGCATAGATGACACAGTGCGCGCTGAATTAAAAAATCGTGGGCACGATATAGCGCGGACAACTGCTGATACCCCATTTAGCATGGGCGGAGCACAGTTAATTGTCAAGACTGAGAACGGTTATATCGCGGTTCCGACCATCGCAAAGACGGCATGGTTGCCGGCTTTTGAGCCCATGTCTTCAATGACGATGGCAAGATTCTGCTATAATAACTAGAATTATCTCGATAATTTAACGCTCGAGAGAAAAATCGAAAAAAAAATAGGAGAAGAAATGGTCACACTTGAAACCCCAGTCTGTGAGTTTGGATTACCCGCGATAGATTTTGATTTGGCGGGGGTGGATGGGAAAAACTGGACGCTCGATGCTTGTCGAGGAAAAAACGGCTTGTTGGTCATGTTTATCTGCAATCATTGCCCGTATGTCAAAGCCATTATTGACAGAATGGTGGTGGCTGTCAGCGACCTTGAGAAGTATGACATAAAAAGTGTTGCCATTATGTCAAACGATGCTGACGATTATCCCGAAGATTCTTTTGACAACATGAAGCGCGTATCCGATCAACACCATTTCCCTTTTCCATATCTCATCGACAGCGACCAGAAAATCGGCGAAAAGTACGCGGCAATTTGCACCCCAGACTTCTTCGGCTACAACGCGGATCTGCAACTACAATACCGCGGACGGCTGGATGAAAGTGGTAGCCATCCGACAGAATCAGGTATCCGTCGCGAATTATATGAAGCCATGAAGCGCATTGCACAAACCGGCAAAGGTCCGCTGGAGCAAACTCCCAGTATCGGTTGCTCAATAAAATGGTCAAACCACGAAACAGACTAATCGGTTGGGAATTCGTCATTGATATAAACGAATAAAAAACACTGTGGCAGCGCAAATGTTGTTGGTCATGTGCGAAATGTATGTGGTTATTACCGCTGGCTTATTAACGTTCGGCTTGTATAGTTTGGAACTAACTCGTGAATACCCCATGAAATTTTTTGAGGCCGTCATCGGAACCGGCATGAAACTGTTTACCCTACAACTTATTATCGCGCTGGGGATTGCCATGGTGGAGGGGTGGATAGATTTAGTCCCCTTGATCCCAGCAGTTATATGATTATGGCAGGTGCCGCTACTGCGATCGTAAAGAATCTGGGAAAAGTCGATTTTGGCGTTGGTCAAGGAGCCGCTGGAGATACCGTCGGTGGTCGAATAGGCGCGTTCAACAAGGAGAAGTTGCCGAAAAAATCGGCAAATAGCAAGACTAAAAACCAGCACCCGCTCCGCTTCAGAGGAGGAAAAAACTGAACAATGCAACCATCACACCGACGCTACCCATCGTCAAGCCAACCATCCATTTGATTAGACACGCTTCGGTGTTTGCGATTTTTACATTGGTTTCGGCAATATCGGCTTTAAGCCCGGCTTCGGTGTTTGCGATTTTGGCTTCAAGGGATGCTTCGATTTTCGCAATATCGCCTCTAAGCACCGCCTCAGTGTTTGCCAGTTCGGTTTTTGTAGCGAGGTTGGCATTGAGCAAATCAGCCTGAGATTCGGCAAGTGCTTCGGCTTGCTGTTCAGGCATACCGACCGCCGTCATGCGTTTAACGAAACGGTGTGTATCAAAGGCGAGCGCGTCAGAGACCATGCCCGAACTCTAATACAAGTACTGAGGTTTGTCCACCGGGCGACCGTCAAGAATTTAGGTAAAGCGGCGTTTGGTGTTGGCGCGGACTCTGCTGGCGACTCAATCGGCAGGCGTATGGGGCATTCGCGCTCAATGGTTAAAAAATGCCGCAGTTCGTGCTGTTGTTCCAGACACAAAATGTTCAATCAGACGACCTTGTTTATAACCACCGTGTTGCACTTATGGGTTGAATTCGCCACTTCCCATAATAGCACTCTTTATGTGTTATCTAGGACAGCCCCAAAAAATAAATTAACTTTTGAGATGGGGGAACAAATTCAGATTTCTTACGAAAGAAAAAAGGGTTATTTATTCGGTCGTTTCAAGCCTCGTGAAAATTCCTCTAGCACCGGAAAGTTTTATCGACAGGAGTAATATGTAGCACATTCACGAAAGGTTCAGCTTATCCGTTGCCAGTCATCATTGATATAAACGAATAAAAACACCTGTTATGTGACTTTTATCACATCTTTTAATCTGTAAGAACGGTAGATTTTCCATTACCCAATGGTTTTGATGAAACGGTTTTGATGAAACATTGGGGCAAAGTGAATGCCCAATGTCAATATATTTGGTTTGACATTTTGTTTTGACAATGGGTGTTTTTTAACAGGACAGGCTTTAACAAGCCAATCAAGGAGAGTTGATTATGCAAACAAGGAAACAGAAAACAGGGAAACAAGGAGCTGGCGTTGGACAATACGGTAGTCTATTTTATCAGCGGTTTTTTCAGCAGTTTTTTCGATATGTGGTCGTGGTAATGGCAATTGGGCTATTTTCCACTGTGGCGATGGCTGAAAAAATCAATCTTAACCAAGCGGATGCCGAGACATTGGAATACATCCCCGGAATTGGTCCTACCAAGGCGGTGGCAATCATCAAATTGCGCGAACAAATTGGTGGATTTAAAAGTTTTGAAGATGTGCTTGAAGTTCGTGGCATTGGGATAAAAATTCTGGAAGCGATTAAGGCGCACGGAACTTTGGAAGGTGGGGTTGCCGAAATCAGTCAGGAAATGCTGGACAACCCACCCAAGGTAACGGTGATGTCAACGACAACGGCAACTGATTTGGATACGAATCAAGCCGATGAGCAGGTGTTGGTAGAATAACCGACTTGTCTGGAATGGGTGTGGTTTACATGAACCGCAACCTATTCCGGCTTATCGCAATCGCCAAGTTATCGAATGAATCAGGGAAATGAGTCGGGAGACGACTCAAGCAACCCAAGTGGATCTGCCGGATTGATGCCGTCCATAAATACTTTTTCTCGATCTTTGTTGGTCACCTGATAAACCAATCCCAACCAGTTGTTGATGATTGCTTTGCCGGTATCAAACCAAGTAATGTCAATCATTTTTGATAGTTCCTGCTCTGGAAATGGGCGCAGATTGGCGAAGTTTCCGGCACAGGCGGCGACTTCTTGCTCAAACGTATTCAGAACATCTCTTGCCTCATCAAAAAAATAGTTTTCCGGATAGGGCGGATAATCGGTGCGGATTCCTTCGATGTAACGCGCTACTTCCCGCTTGTATTCTTTCAACAAACTAATCGCTTCGTATTCCGGATGACCCTGAAAAAACACAAAGCGAAGCCCATCAGGACTCACCCCAATATGCAAATCTGATTCCGTGCTTTCAGCCAAAACAATTAGACCAGCATCACGGAACTGTTTTGAACTGACCTCATGAATATGGGAATGTGGCGTGTCAAATCGGCTATCAATATTGGCAGTGAGCGGATGATGTTGCTCGGTGACTCTGTTTGAATACACCCCCCAACGCTTCTGATGAAGCCGGTAACGCTCTAATCCCCAAAGCTGTTGTACGACCGCATGGGTTGACAGGCACGAACACATCACCGAGCAAACATTATCTTGAGCCCAATCGACCACTTGCTCTAATGGTTGCCAGAATGGTTCGGTAGTGATGTCGCTATTTGCAGGATTCGCGCCAGTGAGGATGAGCGCGTCCAGCCCCTGATCTTTGAGATCATCGAAGTGGCTGTAATAGCGATCAATATGTTGTTGCACATCCGGCGCGCGTGGGATTTCTGGAAAGGTGAATGGATGGACATAAAACTGCGCGATACGATTACAAGCTCCGACCAGTCGTAAAAATTGTCGTTCGGTCGCCTGCAGTGCGGCATCTGGCATCATGTTTAACAAGCCGATATGCAATTCCCGAATATCCTGTTTCAAAGCACGGTCAGGCAACAGGATTTCCTGCCCCTCTTTTTCGAGTCGTCCGAAACTAGGTAGCGTGGTGTCAGCAACGAGCGGCATAGGCTTGGGGCGGATGTTCAGGTAAGTGATTAAAATGAATCCGAGTGATTAGGACATGCTTTCACAAATAAAATCAATCATATCCACATCGTCCGGCAATTCAAGCATTTTCTCCGCATCAATGGTATGACCATATTTTTCTGCCAAGCGTTCATACTGCGGTTTACGATGTTTGATCAATTTGGGAAACATCCAATGGACAAATTCATCCGGCACGATCTCATCGGTCGATTTCAAGTTGTTTTCTTGCAGATATTTCGCTAGATTCTGATCGAGAAATTTTTCTTCATAGAATAACGGCTTGGGGTTTTCCCTTGCCCGCTCAATCAAGGTTTTTTCCATGTCTTTGCTGGCGCGCAAATACAACACCACGGTTAATTCATTGAGTGTGTTCCAACACTGTTCGTCGGTCAGGCAGCATATACTACCGCCAGCATCATTGATAAAATGTGGATAACTATAAATTTTGCGTGCTTTTTCCATGAATTCACGAACATCCGCCATGGCACGAATTTCAGCATCGAAAAACAGTTTTTGTCGCCGTTTGAATTCGTCCACGCTCAATCCGCCAAGCTCAGGATTGCCGATTTTGCTCAGAAAGCATGACAGCGGGTGTAGATGATCGACGGTGATGTTGTTGCGAATATAAATCGAATCGTTGCGTAGCAATTCCTTGATTGAAGGGTTCTCCATGACCTTGATTTTAATGTCATCCAAGATGGCTTCGTCAAGATATTTGGTGCCGATTCGATAATCTCCGGAATAATGGAACCAAGCGTTGTCGGATAGTCGGGCAGAGAACACGGTCTTGCCCACCCCAGACATTCCCAGCAGGGTAATCGCCTTGTTGGACCATTGTCGAAATTGTTGTGGGGTTTTTTTCATGGCTTCATGAATGCAAATAAGGAGTTTCCCGAAGGCGGATTTTACAGGAATACCAGTAGCAAAATCACGCCCATAATCAAGCGATAAAACATAAAGGGCAATAGACTAAAACGCTGCACATAGCGAATAAAATAATGAATGCAAACGAGCGCAACACTCGCGGATACGGCGGTTGCAAAAGCTAAAATCGACCATTGCACTGCTTGCGCCTGTTGGAACAATCCTTTGCCCAGCCAAATTCCAGCCAACGCAAGCACTGGTATCGCCATTAAAAATGAAAATCGCGTCGCAGCCTCGCGGGTTAATCCCATCAGTAAGCCTGCAGAAATTGTTATCCCCGAGCGCGAGGCACCCGGGATTAACGCCAGCACCTGTGCGCCACCAATAACCAACACATCTTTCCAGCTGATGGATTCGATGTCGCGCTGCTTGATGCCGATTTTATCGGTTAGTCCCAACACAAGTCCAAATACAATGGTCGCGCAGGCGATGGATGATGGGTTTCTCAACACGCTATCGACAATGTGTGCAAACAAAATACCGGCGATGCCAACCAGTATTGTGGCAAATCCGATAGACCATGCCAGCCTGCTATAAACTGTCACCGGTCCGCCGCTCAACGAGCCAATCCAGTCGCCAATCAGCAGTCCGATGTCCTTGCGAAAATAGATTAAAACGGCAATCAAGGTGCCGATATGCACCGCAACATCAAATCCCAGCCCTTGATCCGGCCAATTGAATAGTGACGGTGCTAAGGCGAGATGCCCTGAGCTGGAGATTGGCAAAAATTCGGTCAGCCCCTGAATGACCGACAACCAAAATGCCTGTGTCCACCCCATCATAACCGACCAATATGATTCTGCATGGTAAAACCACTGAGCGGAACGGGATAGTTTTTTGCCAACGCAATGACCTTGAACAGCTCGCCCATCTGCTGCGGTAAGGTGAGAGTTTTTATTTCCTGTGCCCGCGCAATCGCATCACGGCTGTTGTTTTGCATGGATTCAGCATTTTCCAGCAAGCCCAGCGACAGTAAAAAGCTCCCCTGACCACAATAACCGACCACCTCCAGACCGACCTCATCCCCCGCATCGGCAATCGCACTAAAATCTACATGTGCGGTAATATCCTGAATGCCCGGACAATAAAATGGATTATCATGTGCGTGGTGTTGATAGTGGCACATCAATGTGCCTTGCGCTCGCTGCCAATGATAAAATTCTGCCTGCGGAAAACCATAATCAATCAGAATCATCATCCCTGAAAGTAGTTTCTCTCCCACAGACCGAACCCAGCCTTCTGCCTGTACACCAATTTCGCTTTGGTATCCTGATGGCAAGGCATATTGGCTTAATCGTTGTTGCAATGCTTGCGGGATTGAATGGGTCGATATTTGCCAGTCGAATTGGCCGTTGATGAGCGATACCCCGAGCTCTTTTGCCTGCCCATCATCATCAATTTGAAAGAGCATTATCGGCAGTGCATCAAGTAACTCATTAGCAATGATAATACCGTTGATGCCGTCTTCTGGAATGCCATCAACCCATTCAATAACATCAAGATATTCAGGACGATTGGCTTCAATCAATTGTTTCTGCCGCTGTTTTAAGTCGGCACTGGTTTCAACAATCAGATATTGCGGCGAATATTCAAGCGCGTCCAGATGAGTCAGAAAATCCAGTGCAAATTGACCGCTACCCGCACCGAATTCAATAATAGTCGGCTGTGCGATTGCCAAATTGTTGATAATCTCATTGCATTGTCTGGCAAGGCAGCCGGCAAATTGTTGACCGAGTAACGGCGCAGTAATGAAGTCGCCACCCGCACCCAGTTTTTCTGCGCCCGCGCTGTAATACCCTAGAGCAGGCGCGTACAACGCCAAATCCATAAATTGCTCGAAACCGATCCAGCCGTCATGCTCCTCGATCCTTTGCCGAATAATATGTTCAAGTGTGGCACCGTGTTCAATTTGAATTTTGTTTGGCTGTGCTGGCATCAGATTGTCAACGAGGAACCCATGTACTTATTTGTCGGTTCCCCACAACCACGACCAACTGGTTTTTTTCTCGGTATGCCCACGTTTGCCGATAGCAACATAACGGCGTTTGCTCGCGCCCACATATAATTGCCGTGGACGACCAATTTTTTGTTCATCATCGACCAGCATTTCCTTCCAATGTGATAGCCACCCCACGGTTCTGCCAATGGCAAACATAACGGTAAACATCGAGGTTGGAAAGCCCATGGCTTTTAGAATAATTCCCGAATAGAAATCCACATTCGGATACAGTTTTTTGTCGATGAAATAGGCATCTTTCAAGGCGATTTCCTCAAGTTTCATAGCCAGTTCAAGCTGCGGATCATCAACCCCCAGAACATTGAGTACTTCATGGCAGGTCTCGCGCATGACGGTTGCCCTTGGGTCATGGTTTTTATAAACACGGTGCCCAAACCCCATCAGTCGAAAGCTATCGTTTTTGTCTCGAGCCTTTTTCAGATATTGATTGATATTGTCCACCGAGCCAATTTCATCGAGCATTTTTAATACTGCCTCGTTTGCGCCACCATGCGCCGGACCCCACAATGAGGCGATACCAGAGGCAGTGCAGGCGTAAGGATTTGCGCCAGAAGAACCGGCGAGTCGCACCGTTGAAGTCGATGCGTTTTGCTCATGATCGGCATGTAGAATGAGAATTTTGTCAATCGCTGTGACCAGCACCGGATTGATGTTGTAGTCCTCCGCCGGATTGGAGAACATCATGTACAATAAATTCGCCGAATAGGACAAATCATTGCGCGGTGTTGGAAAGGGCAACCCTAATGAATACTTAAAGGCACAGGCACCGATAGTTGGCATTTTGGCAATAAGCCGATGGGCAGCAAGTCGTCTTTGCCCTACATCCGTTATGTCGGTGCTGTCGTGATAAAACGCCGACAACGCACCGACCACTCCGACCATGATTGCCATCGGATGCGCACTACGCATAAAGCCGGAATAAAACCGAGCCAATTGTTCGTGAAGCAGGGTATGTTTTTTAATGTCTGCGTCAAAAGAGGTTTTTTGCTCTGGAGTCGGCAATTCGCCGTATAACAACAAATAACAGGTTTCCATAAAATCACTTTTTTTCGCCAATTCAGTAATTGAATAGCCGCGATGCAACAACACCCCTTTTGCCCCGTTAATAAAGGTAATGCTTGACTTACACGAGGCAGTTGACGTAAAACCCGGGTCATAGGTTAAAATGCCAGTTTCGCCATAGAGTGCCTTAATATCAACCAAGCGGTTCCCCATCGCACCAGTGCGCGCAGGGAGTCGCCAAGATTTCCCGGTACTATTATCGGTCAGGGTAAAAGAATCGGCAGTATCAATTGAATCGGCTGTTTGATTGGTTGGTTTTCGTTTGTTACTCATTAATATCCTCATAGTTATTGATGTTCAGAAGCATGGATGTTCAGGAGCATCGTTTTTTATGGCTGAACGTCCTGCTCCGAAAAATTCAGTGCTGTATGGTTGTGTTCTATACAATAATGGAATTTCACATAACTAGAGTCTGCTCACAAAGTCGGTTTTGGATATTTGAATCTGTTCCAGCCAAGCAATTGGCACAATCTGTACCCGTCCAATCGTAATTGGTGTCGCCCAGTGTTCGTTATCGACCTTATCGACCCTATTAGTCGCCTTATTTTGGGCACAAAAAAGACCTTCAGCAGGATGAGCAGGTTCATGACTAGGAAAATGCTGTTGATCCATGCAACCGAAGTGTCTGCTCGCTTGGCACGGATATAATTTAGCCGATAACCGTTCTTTGCCTGACCAAATTTGCCTTCTATTGGAATCCGTTGTAGGTAATCCGTCCGGCGTTGGGCTTTTAATTGCTTCAACACATCTCGATTCGCTTCTGTTACCTGTTTGGGTCTGCCTAATGGCTTGCCCGAAAAACGGATGCCCAATCCTTTCAAGTAATGCCGGTTCTCTCGACTACCATATATCGGATCACCGATAACGCTTACGGGGTAGCAACCATAACGTTCATGGTAACGCTCAACCTGACCCTGCAAATCATGCCCCTCATGAAACGCATCCCAACTTAAATGATCAACTCGGGATAACCCGTGTGCCGTTAAACTCACGCTCAACTTCGAACCAAACTCAACCGACTTACCTTGCTTACCTCGCACAATCGGACGCACATACGGTTGATGAATGCTCACAATCCGATTATCACAGCGACGGCTCTTATTGATGTACATCTCCCACTGCTGCGTATAGACATGCTGAATGACCCAGTAGTGGTATAGCAGCCTGCGTGACAAAGGCAACGCCGTGCCCATCGGGAAACAATCCATTAAACCCTCAATATGACCGACATTGCGCCGCAAGTATTGCAGTTGTTGCTTGATCGCTCGTTGGGTCGCTTGACGTTTGGGACGACGCTGTTTGACCAACCCGAGAAAAGCTTTACGTGCTTGGCGACGATAGGTGCGTGGTTTCTGGCTGAACTCCGTGTGTGGATACAATTCGTCAATAATCCGTTCCGCCATCTCACGCGCTTCATTCAGTAAACTTAAATCCGTGGGATACCGTATCGCTTGCTCTGCCACAGTCGCATCGATTATCAACTTACCTTCGTGGCTGGGTGCTTCCACAGTGGTGGCAGGCGAAATTGGGGAATTATCCTCCCCTTGTGGGTCTTGATTGGATTCTGGTTCTGGTTTCGACTCTGGCACGGACTCTGGCTCTGATTCATCACCCGACTTGTTGGTCTGTGTGGATACCTTCAAACCATCCTTAACGCTGCGTTGCGGCACGACCTGCGCCTTTTCCACAGCACCAATAATCGCTTGATGGAACACTTCAAAAACAGTATCCCCCATACGCTTGCGTACTTCAACCAGCAACGAGGGTACAAACGGGACTGATCTTTGATAACCGGCAAGCCCGACAAAGTATTGCAGATACGGATTCTCCTGAATCTGACTCACCGTTTCCCGATCAGACAACCCTAGTTTGTGTTTGATGATCACCGCACCGATGACTAAACGAGCATCTTTTGCTGGCCGACCCCGCTTTGACGAGAGGCTTTTATGATAGCCCTGTGCCAACCCATCCCATGGAATGCACTGACCTAGTTTCACCCAGCGGTTGTGTGCATCAAGGGCACTGTGAAACGGCCAGTCAAATTCTGCGATAGTACGTTGGTTGGAATCGTTATAATCAATCATAGCTGCAAGGTTTTAGATGTTATTAGGCTGATTTCCATGCAGAATTATACCACAAAATAACTATTACTTGTTTATATTCAGATGGATATGTTTTATGAGCAGACTCTAAATAACAAACTTGTTTCGGGTTCAGTACCTATGAGACAAACAGATTGCCTTCATGGGTTTTTGATGATACTCAAACGGGGTTGCCCAGTAGTATAGCCCAGCATTATAACAGCGGCAGTGAATCATGGGGGTGTCATTTATGGTCATGGCGTTGTAATGTGATTAAAAATCATCCAATCCACGGTTGACGGCTTCGACCGTCAATTGGGACGAGAACGACGAATGTTGGTTTTTTGCACAATCTCTGAAGTCCCACTGCCAAATACCAACTGCGGTATGATTTAATCTGCAGGCTTTATATCTTGTACTGAGCTTGCCGAAGTATCTGCATCAGGGCATCCTCTTTAAGTTTGTGATATAGGAATCACTGATGCTACCCGATGTTTTTCTGTGCGTGGTTGCAGACGAAAGCACTTCGAAGCAAGCCGCGTTTTATCGGTTATAAGTCCACTCCAAAACAGCATCCTGAATAATATTGCCATTGGTAAAATTGACTCTTTTTGATTCAATCATCATGGCGACCGTATAATGTTTGTTATTACGTGCATTGACAAAACCTGCCATGCTACGGATACCGTTGATGAGTCCGGTCTTTATTCGCGCTCTTGTTGCCAACATACTGTCAGGCAATCTTTTTTTCATCGTGCCATCCAGTGCCAGCAGGGCAAATGACGACAGAAATTCAGCATGGTAATTGCTCCGCCAGCCATGTTGTAACAACGCGGTTAGGTTGGCTGTGGTGATGCGGCTTTTTCTGGATAGTCCGGCACCATTGTCGATGACTAACTCGGGCATCATGCCGACATTATCCGATAGCCACTGCTTGATTGCCACACGTCCAGAGGCAATGGTTGCTGGTGCTTGACGTTGGGCGGCGATACTCAGCAATAATTGACGCGCCATGACGTTGTTGCTGTATTTGTTGATGCTGGTAATGATATCCGCCAAAGGAATTGAGGAATAACTGCCGATAGCGGTGGCATCAGTCGGCGTATCCGCGATTCGATAATCACCGTCAAAAAATCCGCCACTAGCACGCCATAAATATTGGAACAACCGATAGGTGTATTCGGGATTGGGTAACAATGCTCGGGGAATGCTCCGTTGACCACAGTCCTCGCGGTATTTGCCGTTGAATTTGGCAATGATTTTATGCCCATTTTGATGTAACGTGTAGGACCAGCCACGATGACTCTGGTTACGGCTACGACATTTTCCGGGCTGTGGTTGTAGATTATTTTCCACCACAATATCAGTCAGTGGCGGGTCGGCAAAAACCACGATACGATTTGCCAGCGGGCTAATCACAAAGTACGTTGCTGAAAAATTAACCAGCGCCGCATCTGGCTCAACATTGTAAGTGCGTAACGGTCGCCCATCAAATTGTGAGCGGTCGTGATTGGCGACATCAAATAAGGAATTG
This sequence comes from Candidatus Spongiihabitans sp., assembly GCA_965261425.1. Taxonomy (GTDB): domain Bacteria; phylum Pseudomonadota; class Gammaproteobacteria; order Arenicellales; family Poriferihabitantaceae; genus Spongiihabitans. The sequence goes on along the minus strand of OZ253452.1, from coordinate 2,779,914 downwards.
TCAATCACCAGATTGCCAGTGATGGTATCAATGCCGTGCTGTCGAATGGACAATATCTGCTGTAAAAACCGCTCCACCGTAATGAATGGGTCGCCGCCGCCCTGTAGCACCAAATTGCCGGTTAATACGCCCTCGCTAATATTGCCGTCTGCCCAATATCGAGTGTGCCATTGGTGGTTAGGACCAAGCATTTCAAGTGCCGATAGGGTGGTCACCAATTTAATAACCGATGCTGGATTTCGGGGTACATCGCTATTCAGACTGACCAGCGGGGATTGCGATTCTGCTTGCCGAATATCCAGACTAACCGCGCTTTGCGGAATACCCTGTTTTTTTAACAGCAACGCAATACTGTCGGGAAGCGGTTGCGCGCTCAGCGAGATGGGGAACAGCAAAATCAGACACGGAAAAAATGCCCATGAAATGACTCGGGGAATTATGCGGAGGATTCCCAAAATAGATGGGTCATTATGGCGACAATCCATCAGTTGTTTTTGCCATTCGTTGTTTTTGAAGTTAATGATATAATCGGGCAATTCGCATTCTATATCAGCACATGAGTAAAAAGAAAAATATTTACAAAATTCAATTTCACAATCAAGGGAAATTGTATGAACTCTATGCCAGAGAAGTAACCCAGAGCAACATGTACGCCTTTATTGAGGTTGCGGACATTATTTTCGGCGAGAAATCGCAGCTTGTGGTTGACCCGTCTGAGGAACGCTTAAAACAAGAGTTCATCTCGGTCAAGCGTACCTACATCCCTCTACATGCGGTCGTCAGGATTGATGAAGTTGATAAGGAGGGCATCAATACAATTATCGAAAGCTCGGGCGACAGTAACAACATCATGTCCTTTCCGCTGCCACCGTTGCAACCGAAAAGATAATCCGTTCAAAATTACTCAGCGGTGGCGCTAGTCATAATGCCCGTTCCACCTAATCCGCAGTATCCAGCCGGATTTTTTGCCAGATATTGTTGATGATACTCTTCGGCATAATAAAATTCCGCAGCAGACGTTATTTCTGTGGTGATATTGCCATAATCGGCTTGCTTCAGAATCTCCTGATAGGATGTCTTGGATTTCATAGCAAGCGCAAATTGCGTGTCGCCGAAAGTATAAATTACCGACCGATACTGACTGCCATGGTCGTTTCCCTGACGCATCCCCTGAGTCGGGTCGTGGGACTCCCAAAACAGGCTTAACAGGGCTGAATAGGTTGTCCGAGCGGGTTCGAAAACCACCAAAACCACTTCGGCATGTTCGCTTAAACCACTACAAACATCTTCATAGGTCGGATTTTTTGTGCTACCACCCGCATAACCTACCGCAGTGGTAAATACGCCATCCTGTTGCCAGAATTTTCGCTCGGCACCCCAAAAACAACCGAGACCAAATAGAGCCGTTTCCAAATGACTGTCAAATGGAGGCAAAATAGGATTGCCATTGACATAATGCTTGTTGGTCACAGCCGCCGCATTGTCATCGGCTAACGATGATGGATGGGCGGGGCTTAAAAATGAAAACACAGTGCTGGTCTCAACAAGTCGGTCTCATACAACTGTTTGGGCAACCGTTTGGCGGATTAAAACGAAAACGGTAAACCGTGCATATAACCGACCATACACATAATCATCGGGATGGAGAGCAAGGTGTTGGTGCGTGATGCCATGAGAGCGATGGTTTTAGCTTTGGCGATTTCTTCGGCACTGGCTTCGACTAAACCCAGAATTTTTTTCTGATTTGGCCAAATCAAACCCCAAACATTAAACAACATAATCGTTCCCAGCCAAGCACCAACGCCAATAACTTTTACTGCCGGAGGGCCGCTTAACGTGAACGCGGCAACCAAACCCGCACCAGACAACTCCAACGCAATGGCACCAGTAATCCAAGTTGCCAACGCGCTCCACCGAAACCAAAGAAGAGCCCGAGGGGCGACATATTTGGAAATGGCAGCCGGACCAGGGCCATCTGAATCCCCGGCTGCTTCAGCCGCCGCCGGAACCTGCACGAAATTAAAATAATATAGCAAGCCAATCCAAGTAATACCGGCAAGCACATGCAACCAGACAATGAAAGACCATATGTTCATAATAAACCTCTTAAACTCATTTTATAATAAATAAAAAATGCCCCGTTTGACGAACAAGGGCACGACCTTTAGGTGCGATGGGCTGCCATCACTATAAAATAACCACCAAAATGATGGCAACGACAAAACCAGCAACAATGGTACCCGTTATACTTTTGAGTGGATTCATGGATTCAGCTCCGAGAATTGAGTTAAAAATAAGCGAAAAGGATGCCCGACACACATGCCGAGCGCGAATCCCAAGAATAATAGCGGTTTATGCAGATTGCAAGCGATTTTAAGACCGCGAATACGACCTGTTTGTCTCAATAGGTACTGAACCCAGACAAGTTGTTGACCTGAACGGGTATTATCCGTATATTCCGCCCCCATGACGAGAGCTTGGCGAGATGTTTAAGTACATACGGCGGGATTGGGTCAAATTCGGGGTATAGCGCAGCCTGGTAGCGCGCCTGCTTTGGGAGCAGGATGTCGGGAGTTCGAATCTCTCTACCCCGACCAGTTAATAGATGATCTTGTAATAATCAATCTTATCCGTTGCGCCCGTAGCTCAACCGGATAGAGCAACGGCCTTCTAAGCCGTAGGTTACAGGTTCGAGTCCTGTCGGGCGCGCCCTATTTAGTTTATAATCGGCTAAACGAGAGATTAGGTGCGAAGTGCCTGAAAGATACCCTGAATATGGTGAGCGTAGCTCAGTTGGTAGAGCCCCGGATTGTGATTCCGGTCGTCGTGGGTTCGAGTCCCATCGTTCACCCCAATCTCTTCGGCTTATCGAGCGGTCATTAGAGTCCATTTATTTGCGAGAGTGGCGGAATTGGTAGACGCGCTGGATTTAGGTTCCAGTGGGGCAACCCGTGAGAGTTCGAGTCTCTCCTTTCGCACCATATAACAGGATGCCAATAGCAATATTTTCACCTGACCGCAATAGAAAATCGTTGTGTGTTAGCAATATAAAGAGGTAATCAATATGCACGTCTCAATTGAAGAGTCGGGTGTTATAGAACGTAAACTGACCATTTCTGTTGCCGCAGAAAAGATTGAAACTGAAGTCACGCAACGGCTGAAAAAAAGGGCAAAAAAGGCGCGTATCCCGGGTTTTCGACCGGGTAAAGCACCGTTCGGCATAATCAAACAACATTATTTGCCAGATGTGACCAATGAAGTGATTAACGACACCATCCATTCCAGTTACCAAGATGCGTTGACACAGGAGAAAGTCGTGGTTGCTGGATTGCTGTCCATTGAGCACACCCCCTATGAAGCAGGCAAAGAGCTGAAATATGTTGCCACAATCGAGCTGTTTCCGGAAATACCGATGCCGACTCTGGCGGGGAAAACTATTACCAAGCCGGTCGTTGAGATTGCCGATGAGGATGTGATCGATGCCCTCAAAGATCTCCAAAAAAGACGCGCTGATTTTATTTCGGATGACGGTGAGTCGGCAGTAGATGACCGATTAACCATTGACTTTGAAGGCAGAATTGATGGCGAGTTACTTGGCGGTGGCAAGACAAAGAACTTGTCATTTATTCTTGGCAGCAACGAAATAACAGCGGACTTTGATGTCGCATTGGTGGGATTAAAATCAGGCGAAACCAAAGATATCAACTACACTTTCCACCAAAGTCACGACGCGCCAGAGCTTGCCGGGAAAACAGTCGTTTATACGGCGACGGTTAAGACCGTAGAAAAACCACAACTCCCCGCGCTTGACGCTGCCTTTGCCGAGTCAATGGGTATTGAGGAAGGCGGTATTGAAGCCCTGAAAAAAAGCATAAGAACACTTCTACAGAGCGAGTTGGATAGGAATATACATGCCGTATTACGCGGTCGAGTGCTGGACGCGCTGTATGCGGTCAATGATATTGCTCCCCCTAATATGTTGGTGGAGACGGAAATTGACCAATTGGTTCAAGCCGTTACCGAACAAAGAGCGAACCGAGGTCTGCCTGCGGGTAAAATTGACCGCGATGAATATGTTGATGAAGCGAAAAAAAGAGTGGTCATCGCATTGGTTGTTGATGCGGTCGTCGAAAAATTCAAAATAGCAACTGATCCAGAAGCGGTACGAACCAAAATGATGGAAATGTCGCTGTATTCTGAACAGAGCGGAGAATATGCCGCATGGTGTCGTGCGAATATAGAGAAGGTGAAATATGTTGCAGCAATGGAGCTTGAAGATCAGGTTATTGCCTGTCTGTTGGAAACGGCAACTATCGAGCAACAAGAAATGCCCTTTAAGACGTTTATGTTCACCAATTGATCCGTTGTCCCAGCAACGCGCTCAGGTTCCCGCCATACAATTTTGGGCAGACTATTTATTTTCAACAAATAACACGAATCTTATTGACAATCATTCGCATTTCGATTTACTATCCCGCTATCCATCCACTAGAAAGTTTCTGTTGCTATGTACGTCTGCATCTGCAAAGGTATCACCGACACCCAAATTCGCACTGCCGTTGAAGGTGGCGCAACATCCTTGCGCGAGTTATGCAACACGCTGGGGGTCGCAAGCCAGTGCGGTCAATGCCACACCCTCGCCAACAAAATTATGCGCCAGAGCCTGCTCGATACCGACAACGAACTGCTCTGTACCGTCAGCCAAGCTATTCGCCTACCATGCGCCAGCACCCTCCGATAATTGTAATGCGTTTGATAATCAATCTTATTATAATTCGTTTTTACCAATTAAATGAATGAGTTAGGATTGACTAGCCGAACTTTTTAACGCATACTCTGAATTCATCAACATGAGGATTCGATTATGCAAGGCGACAAAAATGTTATACAACACCTGAATAAAACTCTGGGCAATGAATTGATTGCCATCAACCAGTATTTCCTGCATTCCCGCATGTACAAGGACTGGGGGTTGGAGGAATTAGGCAAGCATGAGTACGAGGAGTCTATCGACGAGATGAAACATGCCGATAGCCTAATTGAGCGCATCCTGTTCCTCGAGGGGCTGCCAAACATGCAAGATTTAGGGAAACTGTTGATTGGAGAAAACACTCAGGAAATGCTGGAGTGTGACCTGAAACTGGAACAATTAGCACGCACTGATCTCCAAGCCGCGATCGCCTATTCTGAAACAGTTCAGGATTATGTGTCCAGAGATTTATTCGAGAGTATTCTCGAAGACGAAGAGGAACACATTGACTGGCTGGAAACGCAACTGGGGCTAATTAACAAGGTCGGGTTACAAAACTACCTGCAGTCAGCGATGGACGACTAGTCTTTATTTCCGGACCCGGGCACGGTTTTTCACCGCTGTCCGGCATCCGACGATAGGGCTATTTGCTAAAATGGCGTTCAGTTTTTGAACGCCATTTTGCGTTGGTTTTGCATGTTGTATCTGCTATGATTGGGTTGATATTCAGGCTAACTTACTATTAAATTTAGAATCTCTAAAACATGCAATTTCCTCCTACAATGACTGACCAAGCAAGTGCTGAGCGGATTACCGATACAACCCTCGTGCCGATGGTGGTTGAATCTACCGGGCGTGGCGAGCGGGCGTATGATATTTATTCCCGATTGCTCAAAGAGCGCGTGATATTCTTGGTTGGGCAGGTTGACGACCACATGGCGAACTTGATTGTTGCACAAATGTTGTTTCTTGAATCAGAAAACCCTGAAAAAGATATTTCGCTTTATATCAATAGTCCGGGCGGTGTGGTTTCTGCGGGGCTGGCGATTTACGACACCATGCAGTTTATTCGACCCGACATCAGCACGGTGTGTATCGGACAGGCGGCGAGCATGGGGGCAGTGATTTTAGCGGGCGGTCAAAAAGAAAAGCGACATGCCTTGCCACATTCCAGAATGATGATTCATCAACCTATGGGCGGCTCTCAGGGTCAGGCTTCCGATATTGAAATTCACGCCAAAGAGATACTAAATATGCGCGAAAGACTGAATCAGATATTGTCCGACCATACCGGCCAGCCGATAGACACAATCAAAGCAGACACCGACCGCGATAACTTTATGAATTCCAGTGAAGCCGAGAAATATGGCATCATTGATTCGACCTTGACGAAAAGAGAATAGCCCCCATCTATGCTTTTTCGTTATAATGGCTTCGTATGGTGTTTTTTAAGACCGACCATTTTTCTACTGTGAATCATGCTTTATACATGTTATAGACGTATTATTATATCGCTCAGCGCATTAGACATTCAATATGACAAACAAACCCTCAAGTAAAACCGAGTTGCGACATTGCTCCTTTTGTGGCAAAAGCCAGCGTGAAGTCAAAAAACTCATCGCCGGACCTTCTGTGTTCGTGTGCAATGAATGTGTGGCGTTATGTAATGAGATTATTCGTGATGAAGTCGAGGACGAGACCACTGAAGCTACTCGTTTCCCAGTGCCTAAGGAAATCCACGCGATTTTGAACCAATATGTCATCGGTCAACAGGACGCAAAAAAGATATTGTCGGTTGCGGTCTATAATCATTACAAGCGAATCGGCAACGAGGAAGTCAGTTCCGAAGTGGATATATCTAAAAGCAATGTTTTATTGATTGGCCCGACTGGCTCGGGCAAAACATTGCTTGCCGAAACATTGGCGCGACAATTAAACGTCCCGTTTACCATTGCCGATGCAACGACACTCACCGAGGCCGGCTATGTTGGCGAGGATGTTGAGAATATCATTCAAAAATTGCTACAAACTTGCGATTACAACGCTGAGAAAGCGCAGGTCGGAATTGTTTATATCGATGAAATTGATAAGGTTTCGCGCAAATCCGAAAACCCGTCCATTACTCGGGATGTGTCCGGAGAAGGTGTCCAGCAGGCATTATTGAAACTCATTGAAGGCACCATCGCCTCCATCCCCCCCCAAGGTGGCAGAAAACATCCCCAGCAAGAATTTGTGCAGGTGGATACCCGCAATATTCTGTTTATATGTGGTGGCGCATTTCCCGGCATCGAAAAAGTGATTCAGGAGCGAACCGAAAAATCTGGCATTGGATTCGGTGCCGACATCAAAGAAAAATCGGCACAGGAACGCTCTAGCGAATTACTTGGCCGATTGCAGCCAGAAGATTTGGTTAAGTATGGACTAATCCCAGAATTTATTGGGCGATTGCCAATCATTGCAACTTTGGATGAATTGGAAGAGGAGTTGCTGGTGCGCATCTTGATTGAGCCAAAAAATGCTCTGACCAAACAATATCAGGCTTTATTTGGATTTGAGGGCGTGAAACTGGAATTCCAAGAAGAGGCGTTGCATCAAATAGCACAGCAGGCGATGGAACGAAAATCTGGTGCCCGCGGTCTGCGCTCAATTGTGGAAAACGCACTGATTGAAACCATGTATGAATTGCCGTCCATTGAGGGAGTGAAAAAAGTCGTGGTTGATGCCTCTGTGATTAGCGAGGGTGCGCGACCGCTTTATCTGTATGAAGAGGAGCGTGTCAAAAAAACCGCAAGTGCTTCGTCCTAATAACCCTATTCCAGTGCCGAATCGTGCAAGGGCATTTTGTTATTCGACCAAAACAACCCTGAAAATAATCCTGAGAATAACTTGGCGCGTTATCCACTATTATAAAACACAACTATGATTGATAGTAAAGCCACACACTCCCTTGAAATCCCCGTTTTGCTCCTGCGTGATGTGGTGGTTTTCCCACACATGGTAATCCCGCTCTTTGTTGGTCGGGCTAAATCTGTAACGGCATTGGACCGGGCGATGCAAGACACAAAACGTATTTTGCTGATTACCCAAAAAGATTTCACGCAGGATGATCCGACTGTTGAGGATGTGTTTAATACCGGAACCATCGCCTCCATATTACAAATGCTGAAAATGCCGGATGGCACAGTTAAAGTACTGGTCGAAGGAGAGCAGCGTGCGAGGATTCTACGTTATACCCATGATGTTAATAATCCAGAAGAGTGTTTCATGTGTGAAGCCGAGTTGGGAAACAAAACCCAGGCACCTCGCCGGAAATCGAGCAAAGAGTCGGGACGGGAATCGGATATTCTGCTACGCACGGTCATCGCTGAATTTGAAAATTACATCACCTTAAATCCAAAGATTTCGCCGGAAATTATGACCGCGTTAAATGGCATAGAGGATTTGGGACGCGCTGCGGACACCATCGCCGCACATTTGAACCTTAAAAATAGCGAAAAACAGCGCATATTGGAGTTGTTTGATCCGCATGAGCGACTCGAACATATATTTGGTGTTATGGATTCCGAGATTGATTTGTTGCAAGTCGAGAAAAAAATTCGCGATCGGGTCAAAAAACAAATGAGCAAGAGCCAGCGCGAGTATTTCCTGAATGAGCAAATGAAAGCCATTCAAAGTGAGCTCGGCGATATGGGCGAAAGTGTTAATGAGAACGATGACATCGGCAGAAAAATCTCCGAATCAGGGATGCCTGAAGATGTGATGAAAAAAGCCGAAGACGAATTAAAAAAGTTGAAGATGATGTCGCCGATGTCGGCAGAAGCGACCGTTGTGCGAAACTATATCGACTGGTTGCTGGCATTGCCTTGGCAAGTCAGGACGCGAATTTCCAAAGATATAGCAAAAGCACAACAAGTATTGGACGATGACCATTATGGGCTGGAAAAAGTCAAAGACCGGATTCTGGAGTATTTAGCCGTTCAAAAGCGGGTCAAAAAATCCAAAGCTGCCATTTTATGTTTGGTTGGTCCACCCGGGGTTGGCAAAACCTCGTTGGGGGAATCCATTGCGCGCGCAACCAACCGGAAGTTTATTCGAATGTCGCTGGGTGGGGTCAGAGACGAAGCCGAAATTCGCGGACATCGACGTACTTATATTGGCTCTATGCCGGGAAAAATTGTCCAGAATATAGCCAAGGCAAAAACCAACAACCCGTTGTTCATGCTCGATGAGGTGGACAAAATGTCAATGGATTTTCGTGGTGATCCGTCTTCGGCATTGCTGGAGGTGCTTGACCCAGAGCAAAATGATAAATTTGATGATCATTATCTGGAAGTGAGTTACGACTTGTCCGATGTGATGTTTATCGCTACGGCAAATACCTTGAATATACCCAGCCCGTTGCTGGATCGTATGGAAGTAATCCGAATTTCCGGATATACTGATGAAGAAAAGCAGCAGATTGCGCGCCGTTATTTGATTCCAAAACAGAAAAAAAACAACGGTTTGAAGAAAGGTGAAGTCAATTTAAGTGACGATTCTGTGAAGGAGATTATCGCCTCCTATACCCGAGAAGCGGGTGTTCGTAATCTCGAAAGAGAAATTTCAAAAATTTATAGAAAAGTGGTCAAACAGTTGTTGCTTGATAAAATCATCAAAACAGTCGTCGTCACACCAGAATGTTTAGAAAAATATCTCGGCGTACAGCGATTTCGCAGAAACACAATAGAAAAAGAAAATAAGGTCGGTCAGGTTTCCGGGCTTGCCTGGACCGAATTTGGTGGCGAGCTGTTGACCATTGAAGCCATTGTTGTGCCGGGCAAGGGCAAGCGCGTTTATACTGGCAAATTAGGAGAGGTCATGCAGGAATCTATTACGGCGGCAATCAGTGTTGTTCGAAGCCGCAGTCACCAATGGGGAATCAACCCGAATTTCTATGAGAAAAAAGATATTCATGTGCATGTTCCTGAGGGTGCGACACCCAAAGATGGACCGAGCGCGGGGATTGGAATGTGTACTGCCATTGTTTCGGCATTGACTGATATTCCAGCGTTGTCAACTGTTGCAATGACGGGTGAAATTACCCTTCGGGGAGAGGTTTTGCCGATTGGCGGTCTCAAGGAAAAACTTCTGGCTGCCCATCGTGCGGGAATAAAACGGGTTATCATCCCCGATGAAAACTTGCGTGATTTACCAGAAATTCCAGAAAAAATTCGCCAGGATTTAGAGATAAAATCAGCAAAATGGATTGATGAAGTGATCGAACTCGCACTCGAACGGGCACCCGAAGCAGTCACGGAGCAGAATATCAGCGACCATCATGGGACAAAGGAGAACAAACCGAATAAATCAGAGGATGCACCGTCTGGGCTGACTGCACACTAAACAATCAACTTATCATCACGGGCGAGAAAGTTGACGCTCGTTAAATATCAGATAGTTACGGGAATTAGCCTGCCTACAATATAGTATTAAGGGGGGAATTTCGCAGATTTCCGCGCAGTATAAACCCTATTGTTCGACAAATTGCAAGCAAAATAAAACTCCGATAAACATCAAAAAGTCGTTATTTTTATTGCTTTTCAGGGACAATTGTTATTATGATTACGCTTGGCTGAGTGGTCGCAAGCGACTAAAGAAATTGTACCTGCTCAATAGCCATGAAAGATCGTAATAAGTGAGTGAGTTTTAGCGGGACGTTTGTCCTGCACAAACTATTTATAATTTTAATTTAACTTAACTTAAAGGAAATTAAAACATGAATAAAACAGAATTAATTGAAGCAGTAGCAGCACGCGCAGATTTGACTAAGGCAGATGCGGGAAAGGCAGTAGATGCTACTTTCGCTACGATTGAAAGCGAGCTGTCAAACGACGACGGTTTGGTGTCTCTGATTGGCTTTGGCACCTTCTCGGTTACTTACCGAAAGGAGCGAATGGGACGCAATCCTCGTACTGGGGAAGCCATTAAAATTCCGGCATCTCGAGTACCGAAATTCAAGGCTGGGAAAGGGCTTAAAGAAGCGGTAAACTAGACGCTTTTCTGGGCGCTTAGCTCAGCTGGTAGAGCATCGCCCTTACAAGGCGAGGGTCGCAGGTTCGATTCCTGCAGCGCCCACCATGTTTAGGAGCGGTAGTTCAGTTGGTTAGAATGCTGGCCTGTCACGCCGGAGGTCGCGGGTTCGAGTCCCGTCCGCTCCGCCAACGTAATGAATACGAGACTTTGGTCTCGCATTTTGTTTGGCATTTTATTTGCCTGAGTTAGACCTTTTCATAACGGCTCCTGCATTATCCGTTCCACCATCCATGGCGGTCAGTGCCGATTTTGGCTTTAGTTTTTAATAGATACCTATATTTAAGATGGCTTTCGAGGAACATCCATGCTGACCGCAATACGCGAACGTGCCACAGGCTGGCTTGCGTGGGTCATCGTAATCCTAATTACCATCCCTTTCGCGCTTTGGGGAATTAACTCCTATTTTGAGGGCGCAAATGAAATTGCTGTGGTAACAGTCAATGGGGAGGAAATTTCCAACTACACCTATCAGGAAGAGCTTGCGGTACAACGGCGCGTTTTGACAGATCGCTTTGGTAGCAGTTTTGACCCAGCGGTACTGGATAACTTAAATTTTAAGCAACAGGTCGTTGACGGTTTGGTGGACCGACAACTTTTGACACAATTTATCAACCAACAAAATTTTCGTATTACCGATGAACAGTTAAGTGCAATCATTCAAACATTGCCGGAGTTTCTTGAAGAAGGCGTGTTTAGTCAAGCGCGATATTTGCAACTGTTACACGCTAACCGGTTGTCGGTTCAAGGCTTTGAGCAATCGCAAAGACGCAATGCCAAAGTGAATCAACTTCGGCAGGGAATTATCGATTCGGCGTTTTTTACCGAAATGGAGCGGGATCAGATTTTGATGCTCAACCAGCAGAGTCGAATCGCACAATACGCGCTATTAAAAGCCGATAAATTCGTCTCAGAATTTGATGTGACCGATGACGATGTTGCTGCGTATTATGAAAAAAATATCAGCCGTTATCAAACCGAATCCAAAACAAAAGTGAATTATATTGTCCTGTCAGTGAGTTCGTTGACAACATCCACCACCCCAAGCGAAGAAGAAATCGGCGCGAGATACGAGGAAACCAAAGGTCAATATAAAAAAGCAAAGAGTCGTGAAGCCAGCCATATTCTAGTGAGTGTGTCTGCCTCAGCGAGCGAAGACGAGAAGCAAGCCAAACTTGCGTTAGCCAACGATATTCTGAACAAAACCGAGCAGGGCGAAGATTTTGCAGCTTTGGCACAACAGTATTCCGATGATACGGGCTCTAAGGAAAAAGGTGGCGCACTCGGAGCCATTGTCCGCGGGCAGATGGTCAAACCATTTGAAGATGCGGTGTTTGAAATGCAGGAAGGGGAAATCAAAGGACCGATTGAATCACAGTTCGGCTATCACATTATCAAATTAACATCGCTGTCAGATGAATATCAGCAAACCCTTGATCAGGTGCGCGACCAGATTGAGGCAGATGCGAAGCAGTTGCAAGCCGAGCGATTATTTGCCGAGCTTGCCGAGTCATTCAAAAACGTGGTATTTGAGGCCCCCGATAATTTGACCACGGCGGCAGATGAAATGAATTTGCCGATTCAAATCAGTGATTGGTTTACTGAATCTGCAGGTAGCGGTATTGCCGAAGAAGCGGCAGTCAGGCGGGCGGCTTTTTCCGCAGAGGCGCTAACCGAAAAATTGGTTAGTTCGGCAATCGAAATCGGCTTTGACAAACTGGTTGCGGTGCAACAGGCTGAATACGAAGAGGCGCATTCAAAGCCACTTGAAGAGGTTAAAAGCGATATTATTGCGACCATAAAACTTGAAAAGTCGCGTGCTAAATTGAAACAAGTTGGGGCAGATTTATTGGTACAATTAAAATCATTTGCCAATAAGGCAAGCTGGGAAAACATGATTCAGCAACAAGATATTGAAGCATTGACGTTGCCGAATAAAAGAGCCGACATCCCTGCCAACTTGACCCAACTGGGGGATGTCGTGTTTACACTGCCAGTGCCAACAGAAGGCACGGTTCAGTTTTCTGGAATCACCCTCAATAATGGCGACTATGTGCTGGTTTCTTTTGAAAAGGCCGAAGTCGGAGACTTGGCAACAGTGGATGAAGCGCAACGCACAGCGATACAGAAACAGCTATTAGAACGAGACGGGAGTGAAATGTTTAATCAATTTCGGGCATGGCTCAGAACAAATGCCGACATCACGGTTTTAGAACAACGGCTCTAGTCGCTTTTTGTTACGAATTACCAAAGGATTTTGGTGCTATCCGCAACACGCCGGAGACGATTAACGCGATGATGATGCCGCCGATTAGACCTGCGGTATGGGCAGTGTTCGCAATCCCTAGTCCAAAGAGGGTCTCGAGTATTCCTGACCAGCAAATTAAAAACCAGCCTAACATCAATTTAACAATGGCCGGATTCAGTCGCACGCCGAAACTCGGGTTGGTCAGACTTTGCATCCAGACATAGCCAAAATAGCCGTAAATAACACCCGACATCCCGCCAAATACGGGTCCTGAAACAAAATACTGCGCCAAATTAGAAACAATACTGATTGCCAGTGTTACCAAGCCCAATACCCCCATTCCCTGTCGCCATTCAATCAGCCGACCCAGCTCCCAAACCCACAGCATGTTAAAAACGATGTGAAAAATACTGAAGTGCAGAAACATCGGGGTTACCAAACGCCAGTATTGGCCGTCAAAAATTTCCGGCAATGTCGGTCTAAAGTATTCAGAAATGAGCAACGGCGCAATGATAGATTGCTGGTTGATGACGTTCATCAACAAATAAACGATGACGGATATCGTTACCATCGTCATGGTGAGTGGCGGGTGTTTGGGAATCATGGCTTGCCCTCTACATGATCAATCTCAATACGATCGCCGTCGCCCAAAACAACCTGCTTGCCATCCAGAGTAATGAAATGTCTGCCTTTGATGGATTTCTGTTTGGCTTGATAGACTGTGTTCATGCCGTCTTCGGCAATCACCCTGATAGTGATAATTTGATTATCGGACTGGTAATTGATGACAAAAACACTGACCGATATGGCAACCAATACCGCAAGAATAAGATAGGCAACGGCACGGGTGGACAATAATCCTGCGCTATCCTGATCCGGAGTTTGCGCTGGTGTATTCCTTGCAGGGTGAGGGATTTTAGTGTCACGTCGATTACGAAAAATCAGGATGACCACAAGAATCACCGCTAAGGTGAATAAAATTTTTATCAACATGGGGCTTCAGGTATTCTCTCCGGCTTATAATCCCCCGGCGATAATTGTAAATAATAGCCTTCGATTTCAAGTTGACGCATCACCTCCTCGACATCGGCTTGAATCAGGCGACGCGCTTTCGTGAGCGTTATATCCAACACAAAGTCGAGTTCGCCAAGCAACTCCAAAAGTGATTTCGGGACCCGCGCAAAATTATCTTTGGCAGTAAGATAAAGATAGGTGTTTTCCTTGCGCCGACCTTTGTATATCCAAGTATGCATGGTGATTCTATCCTAAAACCCGCCTGTTATCCCGAATTATCAGCTGGCTCGGCGATTCGGGCATAGGCAAACTTGTTCTTATTGATATGAGACCTTTGCACGATGGTTCTTTTGTCCTAGGTGTCAAAATCGTAATCAATCGGTCATTTATAGGCATAAACCCCTCATTTCGCGTGCTTTTTCATACCAAGCATTAATTCATCAATGGTAATCACTGCTTGTATCCGAGAACGCCACCCAATTTGAGTCAGTAAAGATCTGATTACTTTTTTTCTGTGCTTTTGCAAACAATAATAATTCGATTTGGTGAACTCTTGATTTTCTAATGACTGCATCCAGTGCCTTTTTTGCTTTATCTACAGTATTTAGCATTCTAATTTATCCCATATTTTTAATCGTCTTGTAGGCATAGCAGTTTCTTTCTTATTTTCGCATAAGGCACTACAATTTTGAATGTATCTGGAAAACCCTGTAGTCTGAGAACCTCTCTGGATGTTAGTCTTCTTATCCCGTTGACAACAAGATAGTTGTACGACGCGCCGGTGCGTAAGGCACAGGAATACTCAAGAGCTAGAGATGTTTCCACACTTGTTTTCATGCCAAATTGAAGGAATAGGAAAGTTAGGTTTTACTTTCGCCATCCGTTTTTTTCTAATTTTTTCTGAAACAAAATATTGACGATCAATTTTCCTATCATCTTCAAGTACATCCGCCAAATTTGGCTTTATCCCCAGTGGTTTTGGGAACGAAAATTCAATATTGTCTTTAAATCCAAATATGATCACGCGCGCTCTTTTTTGAGGAACACCAAAGTCAAGTGAGTTTAAAATCGCATGGTGTACAAAATAACCTAAACTCTCTAAATGCGCTATTATTGTTGTAAAGGTTTTTCCTCCGTTATGCGATTTCAGATTTTTTACATTTTCCAACATAAACGCATACGGTTTTTTTATCCTCAATATCTCTTCAATATTAAAAAACAGTGTTCCTCTGGTATCAGAAAAGCCTTTTTGATCACAAAATATACTAAAAGCTTGGCACGGGAAACCGCCTAGCAGTATGTCATGGTTCTGAATTTCTTCTGGGTTTAGTTCTGTAATATCCCCTTCAGGTCTTTCACCAAAATTTTCTTCGTATGTATCTTGAGCAAATCTATCCCACTCCGAAGAAAAAACACATTTTCCACCATGATGCTCGAAACCAAGCCGAATACCGCCAATACCAGCAAATAGGTCTATAAATTTAAATTCTATCATAATTCTTATTTACTGTATTCGGTGGCGTGCTTTGATACATAACAACCAATCTCGCTGACGACAAATGGAGGACATCATTCAACTCGGTGTATCATGTTTTCTGGTAGATAGGTGGCAATCTCGGGGAAGATAACCAGCAGGGCAACCATCAATACCATCAAGAAGAACATTGGCAATGCCGCTTTTGCGATAAAGCTCATGTCATGTTTGGTGATTCCCTGAACGACAAACAGATTGAAGCCAATGGGAGGCGTGATCTGTGCCATCTCGACCACGACCACGATAAAGATGCCGAACCAGATAATGTCGATTCCTGCTTGACGTATCATCGGTTCGACGATTGCCATAGTTAGTACCACAGCAGAAATGCCATCCAGAAAGAAGCCGAGAATGATGTAAAAAAAGGTCAGCGCAATAATCAGCGAAATGGGCGAAAGTTCGAATGTTGCGATCCAAGTCGCTAAGGCGCGTGGCAGTCCGGTGAAGCCCATGGCGAGTGACAGAAACGAGGCTCCCATCAGAATCAAGGCAATCATCGCTGAGGTACGGGTCGCTCCCATCAGGCTGGCAAAAAACGACTCGGCGGTCAGAGAGCTTTGTAACGCTGCCAAAATCAGGGCACCAGTAACGCCGAATGCGGCCGCTTCAGTCGCGGTCGCAAAGCCGAGATACATGGAGCCGATGACCAAGAGCACCAGCAGGATGACCGGAATCAGCAGACGGGATTGATAGAGTTTGGCAGTAAAGGACATGGTCGGCTCGCGTGTCGGCACCTGCTCGGGTTTTAGCCATGACCAGAAAACAATATAGCCCATAAACAAAGTTGCCAACAGCAAGCCCGGCAAAATACCTGCTATAAACAATTTGGAGATGGATTCGTTGATGGTCACACCATAAACGATTAAGGTCAGAGATGGCGGAATCATCAGTCCGAGTGTCGCCGCACCCGCGAGGGTGCCGATAATCATTTTTTCTGGATAGTTGCGTTTTCGCAGTTCGGGAATCGACATCTTGCCGACTGTGGTCAGGGTTGCCGCCGATGAACCCGAAACGGCAGCAAAAATGGTACAACCGACAATATTGATGTGCAGTAGCCTGCCGGGTAATGCGTCCATCCAAGGCGCAAGTCCGCGAAACATATCCTCGGAGAGCTTTGTTCGATACAAGATTTCCCCCATCCATATAAACAACGGTAAAGCGGTCAGCGACCAACTGGACGATGACGACCAGATAGTGGTGAACATGGTGTCGCCAGTCGGGCGGCTGGTAAACATTTCCATCCCGACAAAAGCAACCCCCATCAACGCCAGACCGACCCAAACCCCACTGCCCAGCAAAACGAACAGCACGAACAGGAATAATCCAGTGGCAAGAAACGGTTCCATGACAGCGGTCTTCTGCGTACCCCGACCTTATGCGACGCGCTCGGCGACAGCTGCGGCATCATCGTTGGAATCATCGCCGACCTCATCCAGCCCGAAGAACACGATGCGAATGAAATGATCCCAAAAAGTTAGCGCAAAAATGCTCACACCAATCACCATAGGAACTTGTGGTATCCACAGCGGCAGGGCATCCTGCCCTTGCGAAACATCGTTGAGTTTATACGACCAATACACCCCTCTAAAAGTGTAATACATCATATAGCTGGTTAAGGCAACACCGATTCCGCAACACCAGATTTCACCAAAACGGCGGTATTTGCCCAAGTGGTTCAGCAACAATCCAACCCGAATATGCGCCTTTTTATTGAGCGCGTAGGCGAGCGCGAAGAAAGTGGATGCTGCCATACAATAGCCCGCATAATTGGTCGCACCGATGAAGATGCCACCCGACCAGCGCAATACCATTTGCGCGACAATAATAATCAGGAGAATGAGCAGGAACGCCGCTGCCATAAAACCACTCGCCTGATAAATAGCGTCCAGCACCTTTCTCAACGAAGAGATTGGTTGCGGTACTGGTTTTTGTGGGAGAGCGGACATGCTCCCGACAAGAAAATAGGAAATCGTTATAGAATGCCTAGGACACCCTATTGCATTGCCCTAAAATCAGAGACGATAGCGCGACCTTCCGCGCCCGCGTTCTCCAGCCATGAGTTAGTCATGGATGCACCCACCTGTTTAATCTCGGTCGCTAGTTGTTCCCCAGCGGGTTGCACTTTCATGCCATTTGCGGCGAGTTGGGTTAAATACCAATTCATCCGTTGCTCGGATGTTGCAGTTCCCGCTCGTTCTGCCATCATTGCCACCCCTTTGACGATGTTTTGGGTATCTTTATCAAGCGCGTTCCACGCCGCTTTGTTGACAAAAACGTAATTCCTCGGCAACCACGCTTGGACATCATAGAAATGACTCATATGTTCCCAGACCTTGCGGTCATAACCGGTTGTGCCAGAAGAAACAAATCCTTCGACGACACCCGTCGCCAATGCCTGAACAAGTTCTGCCGCCTCAATTTGAACCGGATTCATGCCCATCAAGGCCGCCAATTGGTTGGTCGCGGCATTATAGCCTCGAAACTTGACCCCCTTGACATCGGTTATCGAGTGAACCGGCTTCTTAAAATAAAGCCCCTGCGCGGGCCACGGAACCGAGTACAACAAAACGAGGTTTTGTTGATCCAAAATCTTTATGAGTGTTGGTTTGGCGACTTTCCACAGCGTTGCCGATTCCTCATACGAGGTCGCGAGGAAGGGAACTGAATCGACACCAAACAAGATGTTTTCATTTTGGTGAGCGGAAAGTAATCGCTCACCAATGGGGGCTTGTCCGGTCTGCACCGCACGCTTGATGTCATTGCCTTTGAACAGAGAGCCACCGCCATGAACGATAATCTCCAGCTTGCCACCGGTTGCCACCTTGACTGCCTCCGCAAAGGCTTTGCCGTTTTGAGTATGAAAATTACTGTCAGCATAAGCCATCGGCATATCCCACTTTTCGGCATGGGCAATATTGGGTACGATGGCAGCGAATACGATGGAGACGAAAAGGGTGAATCGTGTTTTTAAGAAGGTGTTACGCATGTTTGTTTTCCTCACGGATAAAGGTTGGCTAAAATTCGATTTGTTCAGCTAAAACGGTCACAACGATACGCATCGAGATTGATGTCCGGTTGAAGCCCCATCACCCATTGTGCCACAATTCGCCCGGTTTTGGGTGCTGCAGTCAAGCCAACATGGTGATGCCCATAGGCGAAACAGACTCGGCAACTCGCGGTTGCCGGACCGATGACTGGCAGGCTATCTGATGTGGCTGGGCGATGCCCCATCCAGTCCTTTTTCGCTTGATATTCTAACCCCGGCAACAGCGCTTTGGCACCACGCAACAACAATTTCGCCGGGGCGATTGAAGCAGGCGCATTCAGACCACCGAATTCGACAACGCCCGCGAGACGCAAGCTGTCCTGCATCGGCGTAATAACAAATTTGCGCGCCACATCCATAATCGGTATCGCGGGCTGCTTATTCGCCTGCAATAAATCCAGATGATAGCCGCGTTCCGATTCGAGCGGTACGTTGGCACCCAATTTCGTAGCTAGATTATCCGACCAAGCCCCCGCAGCGATGACGACTTGACACGCTTCAATATCATGTTGCTCAGCCCTTAAAACGACACCATTATTATGCGTGTCCACTCGTTTAATCTCGGCCTGAATCACATCTCCTCCGGCGGCAGCAAAACTTTTGGCGAGGTCGCGGACGTAATTTGCAGGATGGGCGATCATGCCATAATCTTTCAGGATGACGGCAAATTGATATTCTGTTGACAAGCTTGGCTCGAGTTCGCGTATTGCATCGTCTTGCAATGTCTCCCATTCATAGCCGTGTTCACGGCGTAAACGCCAGGCGAATGAATCGCGCTCAAAGGCATCGCGGCTTTTGTACAAATACAGATATTCGCAGGGGCGTATCCAGCGTTCGGCATCGGTCCCTCGCGCTAGGTCATGGTGTTGGCCAACACTGTCAAATAGTAATGGTGTCAGATTACGCACAATATACTCAACGCGCTCTCGGCTGGATGAGCGAATACAAGGTATCAGCCACGGTAACAAATGTGGCAGATAGGACCAGCGCATGAACAAAGGAGCATCACGGGAAAGCAACATGGCAGGCACTTTGGGCAACATCCCCGGTGTTAGCACGGGAACAATCGCACAGCGTGCCAAGATGCCGGCATTGCCATAAGAAGCCGCCGCAGGATTGCCCACTTCGTGCCGGTCAATCAGAGCAACTGTTGCACCCAGCCGTTGCAGGTGCAAGGCGCAGGAAACCCCCACGATACCCGCACCAACGACTGCGATATGCGGTGTCCGACTCATAGAAATAGTGTGTCGCACATACGAGGATTATCGGGCGGTCGCCTCAGCATCCGCTCTTGAATTTGCTTCATAAAATCAACCTTATGATTTTGATTTCATCGGTGATGGGGTTGTAGAGATTATAGACCATCTGGTCGATTTGGGTTTCCAGTGTACGGGTTTCCCGGTTTCATTCTCAATTCTCAATTCTCAATTCTCAATTTTCCATTAACAATGCCGTCTTTCCTGCGAAGCCTGTCCCCGCGCAGGCGGGGAGCAGGAATCCAGTAAGACATGCAAACCTGTAAGGGTTTTCCACATGTAACGCGACCTAGAGATGGATTCTTGCACAGTCTCGAAAACAGGAATGATGGGCAAAGACTATTTTTTAACCACCGTGTTGCACTTATGGGTTGAATTCGCCTGATTATACAAAACACGAATTTCGTATAAACGTTATCAAAATGTTTATACGTTTTACAATATTCTAATCAGCACGCTGGTGTATCGGGTTTGTCGTCAGGCAGGATACGCACTACTTTTTCGCCGTCCCAAACAACGGCATATTGTCCTAGCCTGCGCTTTTTTTCCAAAGCAGCCGTCACGCTTCTATTGAGGGCTTCTGCTATTTGTTGCGTCTTTTTTTCCATATCTTTAATGGTTGGCTTATCTGATGGCTTCATATACGGGCACACTCTATAATGGTTTGATAAATGATTTTGTTCTGAATGGTTATATCCTGCTGTGTTTGAGTAAAAATAACCTTCTCCTGCTTTTGCGAATTATCCAAACACAATACGCTATCACATAGTGGCGCATAGTGATAGACAAGGTTATTGATGCTTCTGGGATAGCGTCTGGCAATAGAGGTTAGCGTAATATCATGCCCGCCATGCTTAACTCTTTCTGCAACCCGCTCAATAGATAATTGCACGCTCGGCAAGTAGAGATAAATCAGCTCAACAAACCAGCCTGATGTTTGTAATTGACGAATGAACTTCAGGTAAGTTTTGCCCGACAGCGTGGTTTCAAAAGCAAAGTTTTTGCGACGTGTAATGGCTTGTTTAATTTGCTGTAGAAACAGGCGGTTGGCGGTTATTTGTTGCTGAGTTGGATCCAGGGGCGACAAACCAACAGCGATTAAGTCGGCGTTAATAAAATACTTGCAAGCCACATTGTTCGCCAGATAATCAAGTGCAAAAGTTGTTTTACCCGAGCCATTGACCCCGCCAATAATGGTGCAAATGGGCTTGCTCATGTCGAATCCTCAACAATTTTTACTTCCTCATCATCGGTGAGGTAATAAAGCTGATCAGCTTGTCTTATCTTTACTATTGTCTTAATCAATAATTCGCAAATACAATTTTTCCTAAGTGGTCAATATTAGCTGCTCCTGTGCGTCTGTTTTTGCGAATTGTTGATGCTCCTTCACACTGTAATAAATTTCTGTTACCTGTTGGATTCTCGCCGTAATCTATCACAAAAAGAGGGGTTTCATGCTTGATGGCAGAATCAGCCGCCGCTTTAGTGCCACCAGTCTCGCCTGCTTCTATAACGACCATGGCCTTTGATAGAGCCAATATCAAATCATTGCGTTGCATAGCCTGCCATACGCGCCAAACAGCCTTGTTGTCAAACTGGCTGATAACCAGCACTCGGTGCCAACTCCACACGGAGCGCAGTCTAGGCTTAATTTTGAAGTTATCAAGTCCTTCTGGTAAAACAAGTATGGTGCTGGCACCATTTTTTAATGCCGCATAATGCACTTCTAAATCCACGCCATTGGCATTGCCAGAGACAATAATAACATTATCATTTTTTTTAATGAGTTCTTGAATGCAATTATGTGCGGCTTTTATACCTATATCACTCGCTTTCCTTGAGCCGCAAAAACCAACCGTATTTTTATGGTTCAGCAAATTGGTGTTACCAATAGCCCATATATCCGGTAGCTTTTTAAAAAAGCCAGCTACATTTTTAGGATAAAGCACATCATCTTGCGCTATTTTGATAGGTTTATTGATTATCGGCATCTCGTAGAGTTTTAACCAATGTTAATCCATATATTTCATCAAAACCTGCTTGTTGTAATCTGCTGGCAACATAGTGCATTGTTGCGCCAGACTGATATTTGTCATCCAACAGTATGATAGTAGCATTCTTTGCTCTATGTACGGTGAATGCAAGCCCAGATTCTTCTAATTTTTGCCACTTGTATTCAATACTTGCATCTTTAAGCGTTTGCTTGGCATTTCTATATTGAAACCGGTGGGTTACATCAACCAATTTCAATCGTTCGGCAATTTCTTTAACCAAAATAGCTGGCAAATCAAACTCTTTTTCGTTGTTTGCCGGCACAGCACTGATATAAGAGGCATCTTTATAAAAACTCATCCCCCGAATACGAGCACAACAAATATCCACAAGTTTGCTTATTGATTGGGCGCATTCATTCATTTTGGCTTGATTCTCAAGTTTACCAATTTCTGTTTTAATTTTTTTGTCGTAATAAACATTGATATCTAACGCAATACACAACGGCAATAAACTACGAATAAATACGGTTGTTTCTTGTGCCGCTATCCAACTTTCAATACGATTATAATCATCTTCATTTTTAATAGATAACCACACAGAATTAGTATTATGTTCGTCCTTACTATTGTCAAAAAGATTCAAACCAGTGTCCTTTTCAAATATTTTTTGTATGGTTTCCTTAAAGTTAAAATTTAGTGTGCCGTAATAATCCGGATCGCCTTTATATCTTTTCAATACATTTGCTGTTGGCAAATAAATCCGTCTTGGTTTAAGTTGATGCAGGCAGGCAAAGTTATCTTCGGTGATTTCTTTCATTTTCTATCCTAAATAATTTTTATCCCATCGTCAGTGAGTCCATAAAGCTGATAAACCATCGCACCTATTTGGCTTTCAATATGCTTGACTGCTGTTTTATTCGTTTATACAAAACACGCTTTTCTTATAAACGTTATCAAAACGTTTATAAATTTTGTAATATTTTAATCAGCACAACATTTTCTTTCCATATCATTGGTTTATTTTTTAATGCGTTTTAGTAGTTCATCAATTGCTGTTATCGATTCTTGTTGATTTTTACGCATTGAATAGGCGATGCTCTCAATTATTTTGGGTATGAAATCTTGATAATGCGGATTATCTTTAGTTTGTTGTATTTTTTCAAACATCTTTGCCATCGCCAATCGGTTGCTGGCTTCAATTCGTAGCTGTTTGGCGTTGGTGTATTGGCGGATGATAATAAACGTAATGACTGATAGGAAAATATAGAGGGGATACACAATTTTATAGTCTGCTTTAAGACAGAAAATTAAATACAACAAACCACCAAAAACAACAATGACCATCACAATACTTGCCCAAAACCAAACCGTCTCTCCTTTTTTATATTCATCCCTTAACTCTTTGAAAATCTCTTGAAAATTTTGAACTTCTGTAACTTTCTCCTCTGTTTTTTTAACTTGCTCCTTTGGAATAACAGTCGGGTCTAATTGGTTTGCCTTTTGAAAATCTTTTATAGCCTCTTGTTCTTTGCCTATGCTTCGATAAGCCAAGCCACGATTGTTAAAAGCCTCTGCAAACCCTGGGTCTAATACAATAGCTTGGTTAAAATCTTGAATGGCAAGGTCAAATTCACCTTTCTTTCCATAAGCTGCCCCACGATTGTGAAAAGCCTTCGCATTTTCAGGGTCTAATGCAATGGCTTGGTCATAATCTTGAATGGCTCGGTCAAATTCGCCTTTATTGCCATAAGCCAAGCCACGACCGTGAAAAGCATCGGCATACTCATGATTTAATGCAATGGCTTTATCAAAATCTTGAATGGCACGGTCAAATTCTTCTTTTTCGGCATAAGTCAATCCACGATTGTTAAAAGCATCAGAATTTTTAGGGTCTAATACGATGGCTTGGTCTAAATCTTGAATGGCTCGGTCAAATTCACCTTTGTTATAATAAGCTAAACCACGATTGTTAAAAGCATCGGCAAGCTTTGGGTTTAATGTGATGGATTGGTCTAAATCTTGAATGGCTCGGTCAAATTCACCTTTCTTATCATAAGACGCGCCACGATGGTTAAAAGCATCGGCAAGCTTGGGGTCTAAGTCAATGGCTTGGTCATAATCTTGAATGGCACGGTCAGATTCACCTTTGTTATAATAAGCTACCCCACGATTGTTAAAAGCATCGGCATACTCAGGATTTAATGCAATGGCTTGGTCATAATCTTGAATGGCTCGGTCAAATTCACCTTTCTTATCATAAGACACGCCACGATTGGTAAAAGCAGTAGCATCTTTAGGGTCTAATACAATAGCTTGGTTAAAATCTTGAATGGCACAGTCAGATTCACCTTTCTTTCCATAAGCCACGCCACGATTGTTAAAAGCAGCAACAAGTTTAGGGTCTAATGCAATGGCTTGGTTAAAATCTTGAATGGCTCGGTCAAATTCGCCTTTCTTGCTATAAGCCAAGCCACGATGGTTAAAAGCCTCCGCAAACTTGGGGTTTAATGCGATGGCTTGAGTATAAGCCTCAATAGCTTGGTCAAATTCACCTACTTTAAGATGTACATCGCTTTTCTCAAAAAATTTTATTGCTTGTTCTTTACTCATTTTGTTTCCTCAATAATTTTAATCTCATCATCGGTGAGGTCATAAAGTTGATACACCATCTGGTCGATTTGGGTTTCCAGTGTGCGGGTGTCTTGTCCTTGTTGTTTGGCGGTGAGGATTTTATCGACTAATGCTATAAACGGTTGTTGTTTGGTTTTATCCAATAAGGGCACCGGAATTGTTTCGACAGTAAATTTGTCCCATTGAATTAGGCCCATCCCAGTTGGTACCCCTACAATCCTCATAAACCACGAAACTAATTTGGAGTTCAACATGGCTCCAAGATATTTTAATTGATCCCCAGTGATTATGAAGCATTTATTATTACAATATAGTTCTCCGTTGCTATATGAGAACCTTGACTCACCTGACATGTGCATCCAAATCAATTTTTCTTTTGCAAATTCTGCTAAGTAGGCACAGTTTCGTAAGTTGTAGGGAGTAATACCTTTGTCTTGTCGTTTTTTAAGTTGTGGGTAATATTGATTTAAGTGCTCTTTAATGGCTGGATAATCATCAATATTGATTGGGGCATTCTTCTTGTCGCCATTGTGGCTATTGATCAACCACTTCTCCGCCCAATGGTGTTGATACGCTTTAATATCCCTGCCGCGTAAAACGGGTTTGATAATCTCGGCAGATTTCGGGTCTTGCGCTATTAACTCATCTCGTTTGGCGGTGTTGATAATAAAAGCTTCGTTAAAACCTGTTTTTATGCCGTAGTTAATACGAATATCCCAGTCTTTTAGCGGTGTGCCGATTTGCTCAATCTTGGTTTTTATCTCTTTCTCAGCGGGAGACAATATGCTCCAGGCCATCTCACCAGATGCCTGGATTCCCGACCAGTATTGCTCGGCAGGTGGGAACTGCTTTTCGGAAACAGAATCCATATCAACCGCCATGAATTCTTGTTCCCTGTTACCTTTGCGAACCAGCAATATATTGGTGTCCACAATCGCACCAAAGGCATCTTTACCCATGTCTATCAAGCGCAATGGCTTATGTTTCTCGCTGAAAAACTGACGCAGTTTTCCGCCGTATTTGGCCCGCATCCAACTGTTGGAGGTGATGAACGCCAAGTTGCCTTGTGCGTCTTTTAGCAATCCCATGCCTTTTTCATAGAACAGTTGGTAGATATCGCCAGTTCTGGCGAAGGTCTCGAAATTACAATTCTGGTAAAGGTCTCCTAGCCGTCCGCCGTCTTTTTGCAACTGAATATAAGGCGGATTACCAATAACAATATCAAAGCCATCGTTCACGCCAAATTGCCACTCGGGATCAAACCAATCGGCGATGGCGTTTTGATTGTATAAATCCCAATGAACGATTCTTTTCATGCTGGCTTCAACGGCTGGAGTGATACCGCTTTTGGTTAATTCTGCCAGCATTTGCTCGCGTAAGTCTTTATCTTTATCGCGGTATTTGCGTTTGGTGGTTAAGGTCTTGGCACTAAAATGCTTGTGCCTGACTTGGGCTAATTTTGTTTGTAATTCTTCGATACCAGTATCAAATATCCCTTTTTGCTTTGGCATCTCACCCAAAGGCAGCAAACTATTCGCAACAATAAACCTGGTTTCTAAATTCGGCAGGGCTTTGATGCCGTAATTATCGGCTTTGTTTTTGTTAGGGCTTTGTTCAATGGTCAGGCTGATAAAAAAGCGCAGTTTGCATATCTGAATGGCGATGGGTTGAATGTCCACGCCATAAATACAGTTTTCTATCAACATTAATTTCTTGCCATAGGCGTTATGCTGGTTTTGTTGTGAAAAAACCTGCTCTATGGCTGTTATGGCACTGGCGCAACTGGCTTCATCGGGGATTTGTTCTGCCTTGTCGATTTGCTGTTGTTTGAAATGGGTGTTTTCTGCATCCACTTTTTCTAAAATCAGCACTAGCCGTTGCAATATGCCCATCGGATACGCACCACTGCCCACCGCTGGGTCAAGGATTTTTAGCCCATCTATGGCATAAATCAGGGCTTTTGTTTGTTGCTTATTGAGGGCGTTTTCTTGTTCGGTGAATTCAGCGTCAACAAACAGGGCATTGATCTGTTCGTCTGTTAGGTCGGTGTGTTGGTGAAAATGCTGTTTCAGGCTTTCATCGACCATATAATTGACAATTTCGCGCGGCGTGTAAAAACTGCCGGTGGCTTTGCGAGCCTGTTGTCCGGTTTCCGGGTTATAACTGGCGAGCAGATTTTCAAACACCTTGCCCAATAGCTCGGGGTCAAGGGCGACTTCAACATCCAGCGGCGTGCTTTCCTCAACGGTGAATTGGTATTGATTGAACAGATCAATCAAGCCTAAATCCTGCTTATTGTCCTGCTTATTGTCATTGAAAATAGTGTCCTTGAAAAATAGATGATTATGAAAAACCAATTCATTATCAGCCCTATCGGAAAAGCCATCAATCCGAATGGCACTGCCTATCGGGCGAATCGTTTTATCATTATCGTAAGCCTGTTTTTCTGCATCGCTTGCCTCTCGGTCTAAGCATTCAAACAAGCCGCCGTTTAGGAACGGTGCTTGGTCAAATAAAGCGATAATTTTGTCTTTATCCGAATCGATGAAATAATCTTGATAGCGGTAGATATTGGTGACCAGATAATTGGTGCTATTTGCCGCTCCGTTGGTTGTGTTGCGAAAACTACGCTCGGTGACCGGGCGGTTAAGGGTGGCAAAAAACAGATTTTGCAGAATCGCCTTGTAAAAACTGCTGGGCTGTTCGTAATCGATCAGCGTTTGTAATTTATCTTTATCAAATAAATCCGCCTTGATTAGCCCCTTCTCTTTGATAAACCAGATGAATAACAACCGCGTCAACAGGCGAATCAGGCTGGTTTGATTATGGTTTTCGGCTTGCTCATCATTAGGAAATACGACTTGTTTTTGTGCTTTTTCATACCAGCGATACAGTTTGTCGTAAAATTCCTTGTTCAGCTCTTCAACAGAAAAAGCGGTTTTTAGGTCTTGTAGCGTGGATTGCTTGTGAAGTTGTTCAAAACGCTCTATTGCGGTTCTGGTTTTGGCGTTCTCACCTAACAGATAGGTAAAACGTTTGCTGGCGGTTTTCTCTGTAGTTACGCCAGCATCGGTGAAACGGCATTCAATGGCAATAAAACTGAACCGCCATTGTTTGTTTTCATCATCCACATAAACCGCTAAAGCCCCGTCTTCGCTGCCAATTTGCTTGGCAACCAGATTGCGTAATTGCACACGGTTTCTGCTTAATTGGGTGTTGGGCTTGATATGAATTTCAAAGACGGGCAATGATTTCCCGTCTTGGCTGGTAACGGTGCCGAGTTGTTGGAGGGATTCAACATCGTTATTGTCTATAACGATAGGCACAAGGTGCTTGGCAAAATTGAATTTATCTGCGAGAAAATCAAGGTAATTGTCTCGGTTGTAGGCTTGGTTGAGGAAGTTCATTACCTTCTCTGTGCATTTTTAATGGCGATAATAAGATGGTCAATTTCCTCTATGTAAGAGGTCAAATCCGAAAAACATTTCAATTTCTTCAGGGTCGAGTTGCCTTGCAAATCGACAAATGCATTTATTTCAGTGTGAGCGATATGATTTCTTGATTCATTAAATCTATCTATTGCCTTACCACGCCCATTCAAATTAAACGCCTTTTTTACTATTTTATGTTTTGAACTAAAGGTTAATTCTTTTAGTACCTCCTCTTTCACGTCATTTTCTATGCCAATTTTTTCACCAAAAGCGTACTCCATCTCCAGATGCTTTTTAATGATTTGTTCTTTGATATGGCTTAACAAGGACACACCTACTAGCTCTTGTTTTTGTTCTGGCGTGATAACATTTTTTTCAGAGAATACTGTAACGGTATATTTGTTTGGATAGCTTCTATCCAACATTTGTTGCAAGCCATCTTTTATACTAGAACGTTGAACGATATATTTGCTATTGATTAAGAAAGAAATACTGTTTTCACTCAAGTTTTTATCCAATTTATCCAAAATACCGGCTATTTTTCCAATGATATTTTTAACATCACTGTTATCATTTATGCCTGTAAGGTGCAAATCACAAATAACATGTTTTACCTTTGAAATTTGATGATTCTCTAATTTTTCTAAATCATCTATCTCACCAGTTGACCAGATTACTTTTAAGTTTTCTCTGGTCAACTCAAAATAAAGTGGCATTATGGTTTTATGCCAAGAAGAGTGATTTTCAGATCCCACCACCAAACCATCAAACAAAGACTCCCCGGAAAAATCATCATCAATTATCAAAATGTCATATAGCATGCTACATCTCCGTATTAAAAACGAGCTTCAGTATTGCGCCATGACTGAACTCAGCGGGCAACGCCTCGGCTTCTGAACTGCTATGGGTCAGCCTGCCATAATGGGCTTGCATTATTTGCTCGACTAAATGCAAGCCAATACCCATACTGCTTTCATCGAACCTGCCTGAAATAAAAGGACTCTTGGCAGATTCAAAACTCATATTAAAGCCATTACCGTTATCAGCAATAATCACATTTAACTCATTGCTTTCCTGATAAGCCTTGATGTAAATTTTCTTGGATTTAATCTTGTATTCTTTTAGCCAATACACCGCATTGTCCAAAATATTGGTGAACGCGCCGACAATCAAATTCTTTTTGGCTACGATGTGAAGATCTTCGGCTACCTCTGTGATTATTTCAATGCTATGGCTATCAAACCTATACTGAAAATTAAATACCGATTGATTGACGATTTTAAGGAGTTGATGTGAGCTGGTTTTTTTATCTATTTTTATCGCCTGTTTGTAGGTTAAGACAACATTCTTTAGATGTAAAAATATACTTTCAGCAAAGTCATATTTCTTTTCTTTTAACGCTTTCTCCAGCCCGTCGATTATTTTATCAATTTCGTGAATAACAAAAGTTAAATTTAGACCGGCGTTTGAAGCATGAAGGAAAACATCTTTGATATGCTTAAATTCCTTTGAGAAGCTTTGTAATTGCGTAATTATTTTTTCTTTTTCCTTGTCTTCAATTTCAAAACTTTTTACCGTGCTGATAATGTTTTCTACCCTGACAGAAATTTCCCCCTTGTCATATTCTTTGCCAATGTAGGCAAGTTTTAATTGTTCTTTATCATCTTGCCTTAATTTATTGACTATTTCTAATGACTTGTTGAGTGCGTTTCTAAAATATGCGAAAGCCTCGTTATGTATAAAACCCTCTCGGTTGGTTTTTTCGGTTAACCCTGAACTTCCGTCTCTGCTTAGTTCAACACTGGCTAAAATCTGATTAAATCCAATATGATCGCCTAGTTTTTTTGCTCTGGTTTTATCCAAATTCAAAATGTCATTATCTTTCCCTTCCTCGCCATAGTTATAAACTCGCATCCTGTCCCTATAGACCCTAATGCCACCATTCACTTTCAAATAATCCTTGATGTCTTTATCAATTTTCTCTCCCAACACGGTCGCCAATTTATACTCATAGATATAGCCTCTAAAACATATAGCCCCTAAATCTACAGTAGATTCTATGTTTTCAAAATTATGGATTACTTTTTCCAAGTCACATTTTGTTATAATCCTAGGCTTAACTTTATGATTATTGTTTGTTAGTAACTTATATTCAAAATTGATGATTCTATTTTTTCTAAACTCAATGTTAAATTCGAATAGTGCTCTATGCTTAATATCATCAATAGTAATTTCTTCCTGATTAACAAATAATCCATTGTGATGATAAAGCTGAATTATGAAGTCATCGATAGATTGAAAAGGGGACTGTAATTTTTGCAAATCACTGCTAATATTTTGAATATCCGCATCTGTAAACTGTTCCTTTAAATCTTTTATAATGATTTTCGTACCAGTCGCATTCATCACTTCTGGCACATCATTTTCTATTACCTTTATCGGCTCAATATCATTTAGGCTGTCGCACTCTTCAAACAATTTCCAGTCAATGCTGAAATGTACTTCTGGCGTATTTTCAGATTTAGAATAAATCTCTATTTTATTACCCAAGCGATGCACACCTAGACGACCAATGCCTTTTTCACCAAGCGGGTGCCTATGATACTTTTTTGTTCTTTGCGGGTTTGACTTGTTTTTGCTACTTACGCCGGGTTTTAACCAAACATTTTTTATAATATCAATGCCCATACCTATACCATCGTCTTCTATGATAATGCTGTGCGGTGTAATTTTTATCTTGACGGTATTAGCATCTGCATCGTAGGCATTTTTTACTAGCTCTGATATGGCAATTTTATGATCGTGAATTAATTCTTCGCCCAGCAGCACAATAATTTTAGGCGAAAATTCGAATTTGAATGTATGTCTCATTGTTTCTTCCATCCGATAACCACGAATTCTTCTGCATAAATTTTTCTGCTGTTTTTATTGCTAGCAAACCTGCCGTTTTTGGTTCTATAAGGCGTTAAAAACTTGTTGGATATTTTTCTTTTGCAAACTTCTATCTTGGTATATCCTGCCTCGAACATGCTTTCGGTTAAATGTTTTGCATTATCGATACGGACTTGCTTGTATTCAGTATTACCAATGACGAATAAAGCATAACCACCAGGGTTCAATAATAAATAAGATTTCTGTATAACTTTCTGCATATCCACAAAGTATTTGGCTGCATTCTTAGCCCTGTTTTTGTCAACCTCCATTAGTTCGTCAACATTGATAAGCCCTGTTTTGTTTAGTTTGTCTCTGTTCTTATTAAAATCAGAGATATGGAATGAACTACCGATTGAACCTTTTCTAAAAACCCTAAAATCACTTGCAAAATCAAGCCATAATAAACTCATTTGATGTAAATCAGCGTATTCATAAGAAGTTACATAGGGGGGACTTGTTACCAACAAATCCACTTTTTTATTGGTAATTCTCTTTTTCATAAAGTTTCGCGTCTCAATAATGACGCTCACATTTTTGGGAATTATATTTTCCAGATTAGCTTTTTTCATTACCTTGAATTGTTTATAAAAAGCATCCCAAACATTCACTACTTTCTTCTCATGGTCGATAGTTGGCTTTATTGATTTTTGCAACCATCTGGATGTTGGCTTAAGGATGTTGGAAAAAGCACAAAGGAAAAAATTTCTATACTTACTTTTTGCCGAAATACTGCAGTATATGGTTGATTTGAGTTTGTCTAACTCCTCAATTTGTTGAATATCAAACCAATATTTGATTCTCTCATTAATGTTGGAAAGTGACTTTTGTTTTGTCATAGCACGATTAAATTCATCGGCTATTTCAATAAAATATTTATCCAACATAGCCTGCTTATATGTGCCACTTTTTGCTTTTGCAATAAGAGTAGCAACGGGGTTAATGTCACATCCCCAAAAATCTTTACCATTTCGTGATGCTTCATAGGCGACAGTGCCACAACCGCAGAATATGTCCGCCACGACATTAACTTCAAATTTCCTAGAAGAAGCGATTTGCAATGCCTTATTCGTAATAAATGCGGGGAATTTAGCCGGATATGTATGAATTTGATGCATTTTATTTTCCTGCTGATGCTCATAATTCCATTGTGGATCAATTTCTAATGCATCAAAATCAATCCATTGTAAATCCTCGTTTTTTATTAACATGACCCTGTCTTACAACCTCTATTTGTTTGTTTTAGCATAGCGGGATTTCTGATTGTGTCATAGGCTTGGTTTAATAGTTTCATCAGTCGCCGATATATTGTTGTTTTAAGGCGGAAATAACCCCGGCCATTTGGACAAAGTCTTTATCGTTGTGGAGCAGGGTAACCTCATTCTCGATAGCACATTGGGCAATCAGGCAATCAATGGATGAGCGAATGGTAATGCCTTTTTTACGGCAACTGCTATAGATAAGTGCGGCGTTTTCATAGCTTTGCCAATTGTCTTTTAAGGTATAGAAAGTTTGTGCTTGAAGATAGTATTTATAAGTGGCAACTATTTTTTTGTTTCTAGCCCCTTGCAGGATTTCGGTATAAATCAATGGCATCAAGGCGCAATCACCACTGGGTAGGGATTTCAAAAATAAGGCGGATGCAGCATCCGCCTTATTGATGGCATTAATCCAAACCGACGAGTCCACTAAATACATTATTCTTGCTCCGCCAGGCGATTTTTGCGTAAGGCTTTGTAATCATAGCCCTCATAAAGCCCGCCAATACCGCATAACTCGCGAATATCAGGTTTATTCTTTGGTTTGCGTTTGGCAACGAATTCTTTCAAGGCAAGGTCTATCAAAGCCCGCCTGGTTTTTAGGTTGCTCAGTTTTAATGCCTCTTGCACGATGTTTTCATCTAAAACAATATTGGTTCTATGGGCACTGTTTAGCATTGGTCGCTCCGGTTAAGTGGGTTAATCGTAGTGTTTGATGTGTATGGTCCATGTTATGTGTATGGTTGCAAAATAACAAGAAAAATAACCGCATTGATCGATGTTTTATGGGCGAATGGTTATTGCTTCTACGATACGGTGCAGGAATTAGATGGCGTTACATGTGGAAAACCTGGCGGGTTTGGTTGTTTCACTGGATTCCTGCTCCCCGCCTACGCGGGGACATGCTTCGCAGGAATGACGGGGGTGCGGGAATGGCGGCGGGCTTAGGTATATGATTGCGAAATGACGATGGTTGGCTGGATGTTTTTAAGTTTTTTTGCTTGCTCTGGGTTATCTTCTATATGGCGGTTAAGGTCATATGTTTGAATGATGTCCAAGGTATTTTCCAATACCACAACAGGCTGGATATTTTTACCTCTTATATTGTTATTTAATCTGTTGATGTTTCTGGTTAGGTTTTGAAAGCGTTTCTGTTTAATTTGTTCGATTGCCAGCTTTATTTTGTCTGGTTCCTCGTCATTGGCGGCATTGATTTCGGAGAGAGCTAACATTGCTTTTAGAAAGCGAATCGCATTTTCTTCCACCACCGCTAAGGTGTTATTTTGATTGTCATTGACAATATCTTGTGCTGTTTCAGATTTGAATTTATCTAATGCCGATGATACCTGGCTGTGATGCCCATCAGGTAAGTTTACTGCCGGGGTGTCGGGGATGCATTTTAATAATTTGGCGGTTTGAATAAAGCTGTAGGTTTTAATGAAAGGGGCAATGTTATTTTCATTGCCGACATTTTCTGCTTCAGGTTTCAGCATATAAAACCGACTGCTGCCCTTGCCTTCGGTGCGAGCAAAAACCAGCGTTCCGCCTTTATGGGTGGCGTTTTTCACTGCATTTCTGACCTTGCTCGGCAACCCCTTGATGCGTTTATAGGCGGCTGGGTCATTTTTTCTGAACTGCCGTATTTCTTCTAAAAACGGGATGGTTTCATTCACTTCTTCTTTGATATTTTCATCAAATATGCCGAATGTATCGACTTCTTCATCGGTTGAATAAATTTGCGAGTCTTC
The DNA here is from genome assembly GCA_965261425.1 of Candidatus Spongiihabitans sp. Lineage (GTDB taxonomy): Bacteria > Pseudomonadota > Gammaproteobacteria > Arenicellales > Poriferihabitantaceae > Spongiihabitans. Next base: position 2,746,003 of record OZ253452.1, on the reverse strand, counting down.
GCCTAAGGCCGAATGAAAGGCTTGCAGTTTAATCAATGCTTTTTTCCGCAGTTCAATATCATCGTCAATTTGCGCGGTCGGATAGAAATTATGGACAAAGATATGGTTCGCCGTTTGTCCGATACGGTTGACCCGGCCGATGCGTTGCATCAGTTTGGTGGCATTCCACGGCGTATCATAATTGATTACCGTGTTGGCTCGGTGCAGGTTGACACCCTCGGCTAATACATCTGTGGTTAAGAGAATTTGATGTCTATTTAGCTTGTCTGCGGCATCTATGTTGGCATCAAAATTATTTTTAATGGTTTGCTTGAGTTGATTGCGGTTTTTAGCATTGACGCTGAGTGTTTTTTCGCTGTATTCGGTTTGTTTTATTTTCTTTGTTAGATAGTTCATGGTGTCGGTGCTTTCGGTAAACAGCACGATTTTCTGCTTTGGATTGTTTTGTTTGTCTAAAAAATTTGGCAGTCGGGTTAAAAACTCATGCAGTTTTGGGTCGCCGGTTTCGATTATGCCGTCCCAATCCGATTTTAGTTTTTTTAACATGTCGTAGTCATGTTTGACACCATCAATAAAGCCCTCTTCAAAATCATCGTGACAACAAACAATAATACTGGGGTCGGTTAGACTTTCAGTGGCAATAAGCTCCATTAATTCGTCTTCTTTGTCGTCCAATATAAGACTATTTACATCAATGTTTGGGGCGATAATGATTTTATTTTTAACAATCATTGTTAGCATCACCTCTGATGATTTGATAAAACGCCCTAAGGTTTGCCCAAAGGCATAAAAACTGCTGTCCATTCTTTTCAGTAACAGTGTTTTCATAATACCAACCAAGCGATCAGCAATAAAATCGGCTCTTTTATATTGTTGTTTGAATTCTGGTTTTAGATAGTGCAAAGCACGGTAGCGGGTATGCAGTAAGCCGCTTTTATTTTGCTTTTTGTTATCAATTTTTTTGATGGTACTGTCGTATAGTTGCTCCAGTTTCGCTTCCAATTTATAGTAAATTTTTTGTGGTGGAGTTGTGTGTGGAAACACAATGCCATGCTCCAGCAAATCTTGTTTGTAACGCTTGTTTGCCAATAAATCAGTGCGGGTTCGGCGCACCATAAGCGGCGTGATAACGCTTCCGCGGATTTTTTCATACAGTGCTGCTGTTCGCTGACGAGCTATGTGTTTATCCGGCATTCTTAGAATGTCCTTATATTCTTTATTTACCTTGGTAAAAAATTTTGCGAGATGGAAATCAAGCGTTGAATTGTTGCCGTCCTGGAACAATAAAATCTGGTTGTATAAATCATTCGGGCGGTTATTCAGCGGCGTGGCGGAAATGAGCATCACTTTTTTCTCCTTGCCGCCCTTGTCCTTATCGTGTTCGGTTTTGGTTTTGCAAATGCGTTGTAATTGGTCGTATGCTTCTGCGCTATCGTTGCGAAATTTATGCGCCTCATCGACAATGACCATATCATAGTCTTTGGCGTTGGTAATATTGTGCAAACTGCCGTTGGTAATAATCTGAAAGGCATCATCTATCTTAAAACTTGCTAAGGTATCCTCCCAGTTTTGTTTTAGTGCCGGCGGAATCACCAATAAAATTTTAGACCGATAATCAGGATAGCCATTGTGGTAATAAAACTGACGCGCAATTAAAACAGCAATAACCGTTTTGCCTAAACCGACCACATCGGCGAGAAAAAAGCCATTGTGTTTTTTCAGCATTTGCCAGCCTTCATTCACCGCATCCATTTGATAGGACAGACGCTTAAAGTCATCGGGCAAGTCTTTAATAGAGTTCGGGTCAAATTCAATTTCCGCACCAAAATATTCAATCAAACATTTCAAATACAGTTCATAGGGCGTGATGTTATCGGCTAAATAGGTTTTTTTGAGGCTGTCTTCGGCGACTTGTGGCAGTATTTCTATGCCTTCCTGCCATAATTTTTCGAACTCGGCAGTGGCAAATTGAATATCGTTATAGTCGTTTAACAACACATTAAATTCGTAATTAGGACTGCTTCCTGTTCCCAATCCGGCATCGGTGAGGTTTGACGAGCCGGTAATCACACTACCGCCTTTATGCGGGTTAAAATCATCGGGGCGAAAAATATATATCTTGGCGTGAATGGCGCGGCTCGGATGCGCTTTGATTTGCACTTTTTTGGTTTTTATATCCGCAATAAATTGCTTGATACCCTGCTCGGTTTGTTGTTCATAATTAGCTTCGTGAACATCGGCGATGAATTTTCCCTGCCAGTCTTTGATGGTTTTTTCAGGGTCTCCCTTGAATAAGGCTAATCCATCCGCGTGCATTTGTGTGGTTATTTTATCGACATCGATACCTACCAGAATGCGGATGTGGGCTACATTTTCCAGCAATGGTCGCAGTTTGAAATAACCTGAAGAGCGGAAATAACCGACCAAAACATCAAAATTATTGATGCTTTGGTTGTGCTGAAAAATGCCTTCAAGTTTGTTGAATAAAGTGTTTTCTGCGCTGTTGGTAAAGAATTTGCTGTTCATTAAATTTCCGTCAATTTGCCGTCAATGTTGAATCACCACAAGCGGGGCAAGCAGGATTCTTAGGGAGTTTCATTTTCTGCCATGCCATGCTGGTGCCGTCAAATAGCCACACTATGCCGGGCAACTGTCCATCGCCGAGCAATATGTTGATTGCTTCCATCGCTTGCATGGTGCCGATGATGCCGACTAAGGGGGCGACCACCCCTTCGTTTGAGCAGGTTGCGCTTTCGATATTTTTGTCTGGATAGAGGCATTGATAGCAAGGGTTTTTTTTATCTCTGGGGTCGAAGGTGGTAACTTGCCCCTCCCAGCGAATGGCAGCACCCGATACCAACGGGGTGTTGGTTTTGAGTGAGACTTCGTTCAGTTCAAAACGGCTGGGGAAGTTGTCGGTGCAATCAATCAGCACGTCTATATCCTGACTGTGTTCGAGAAAATCAGTGTAGTCGAGCGAATAATCGAGCGTCTCAATTTCAATCTCTGGGTTGATTGCGCGCAAGGAATTGGCGGCAGATTGAGCTTTTAATTCGCCTATATCGCGCTGGCTGTGAATAATCTGCCGCTGTAGATTCGATTCATCGACTTGGTCAAAATCGGCAATACGCATCCGACCGACACCGGCCGCCGCTAAATACAATGCCACTGGAGAGCCAAGCCCACCCATACCGACAATAAAGACATTCGCTTTAGCCAACCTTGCCTGTCCTTTTGTGCCGATTCGGGGCAAGCGAATTTGTCGGCTATAACGGCTGTTAAAATCAGATTCGTTCATGTCGTTTATGACGTTTGTGGGGTTGTATTCTAAACCATAATTGACGTTTTATTGTTGACAGCGGGACTTACTTTGTATTTTGTTTATGGCACAATCACGGTATAACTGGCGCAATTGAAGCAAACATAAGAGACTGTGCAGGAAACCCCAAGCTAGTGCATGTTACATGTAGAAAACCCAACCCCCTAAATCCCCCTTATCAGGGGGACTTAGTGGGTTGGGCGGGAATAACTGATAACTGACAACTACCAGAAGCGGTATCGCAACCAAGCCGACAACAACATATTCAATCATCATAAAGCCATTATTATGAAACAGAGTGATGCAAAAAAGGCAACTGACATCGAATTTTTGAGTGCTGCGAACAGGGCGTATCTGGAATCGCTCTATCAGGAAACGCGAGACGGCGCGGAATCGGCGAGCGATGAAGCGAAGCGGTGGAAATCTATTTTTGAATCGCTATCGGATATTGCTCCACTCGGGGGATTGACCGCAGGATCAGAAAACGTGCCGAGCGAATCGGCTTCGCGCACTTGGTTGGAAAGTTCCGCGCATAAACAGGCGAATGTTCAAAAGTTAATTATGGCATTTCGCGCTCTGGGACACTTGCTTGCCGATGTTGATCCGATTGGGTTCATGCGACGGGGCGATGCTGGAGAGGTACGGCCAAGTCAATATGGGCTGGGCGATCAGGACATGGATACCGAGTTTGATGTCGGCGATATGGTAGTTGGCGGACGCAAAACACTGCGTCAAATTATAGCGTATTTACAGCAGGTGTATTGCGGCCCCATCGGCTATGAAGTTCGTTACCTGACCAACATCGAGCACCGCAACTGGCTCATGCAGCAGGCGGAATCGGTGCCCATCCGCAAACCCTTGCCCGATGCACAGCGCATTGAATTGCTTGACAAACTGACCGCTGCCGAAGGTCTGGAAAAATACCTGCATAGCCGATATGTTGGTCAAAAACGGTTTTCCCTTGAAGGTGGTGACGCGCTAATACCGATGCTATCCGATTTGATTCAACAATTTGGCGCGCAGGGAGTCAAAGAAATTGTTATCGGTATGGCGCATCGTGGCAGGTTAAATGTATTGGTCAACATTCTGGGCAAGGCACCGAAAGATTTGTTCAGTGAATTTGATGGTGAATATGAAACACAAGATGCGGACACCAGCACGGGGGATGTGAAATACCATCAAGGCGCGTCATCGGATATTCAAACCCCCGGCGGGGTTGTGCATGTCGCGCTGTCGTTCAATCCCTCGCATCTTGAAATCATCTGCCCGGTGGTAGAAGGCTCGGTGCGCGCACGACAGGAGCGGCGCAAGGACAGTGCTAGAAAACAGGTTATCCCGATTCTGATTCACGGCGATGCTGCATTTGCCGGACAAGGTGTGGTTATGGAAACCTTAAACATGGCGCATACGCGGGGGTTTTCCACTGGCGGAACGGTACATATCATCATCAATAATCAGATTGGTTTTACCACCAACACACTGGATGCCCGTTCGACATTGTATTGCACGGAAGTGGCAAAATTGGTTCAGGCACCGATTTTCCATATCAATGGTGATGATGCCGATGCGATTATTTACGCGACCCGACTGGCATTGGAATACCGCATGAGATTCGGTGGTGATGTGGTTTTGGATATTGTCTGCTATCGGCGACATGGTCATAACGAAGCCGATGAGCCGGCGATTACCCAACCGATGATGTACAACAAAATCCGTCAACACAAAACACCGCGCCAAATTTATGCGGAAAAACTCATTGAGCAGGGCGTGATTAACGAGCCGCAGGCGAATCAGAAGGTCGAACAATACCACGACCTACTTGATCAGGGACAGGTTGTTGCCGGACAGATCATTAACCCCAACAAGGGTTTGATTGCTCTCGATTGGAGCCCCTATATGGGAGATGACTGGCGCGAACAGGTTGATACGCGGGTTGCCCATGATAACTTGATTCGGCTGGCACAGATACTGTCCGAATCGCCGCATGATTTTGTGGTACATCAGCGCGTTCAGAAGGTGCTGGAAGCGCGGGTGCTGATGGCAAAGGGCGAAAAAGAGATGGATTGGGGCTGTGCTGAGCTGTTGGCATACGCCACATTGCTTGACCAACAGTATCAGGTTCGCCTATCCGGACAGGATGCTGGGCGCGGCACGTTTTCCCATCGCCATGCCACACTACACGATCAATCGCAGGCGCGCACCCACATCCCGTTACAGTATGTAACCGATTTGCCGAGCAATTTTCTGGTCATCAATTCGTTGCTCTCTGAGGAAGCGGTGTTAGGATTTGAATTTGGTTACTCAACCACCGAGCCACGCACATTAGTCATCTGGGAAGCGCAGTTTGGTGATTTTGTCAACGGCGCACAAGTGGTTATCGACCAATTTATCAGTAGCGGACAGGCAAAGTGGAAGCGCATTTGCAGTTTAGTCCTGCTTCTGCCGCATGGCATGGAAGGGCAAGGTCCGGAGCATTCTTCGGCACGACTGGAACGATTTTTACAACTGTGTGCGGAGCATAATATGCAGGTCTGTGTGCCGACCACGCCAGCGCAGATATTCCACCTACTCAGACGGCAAATAATGCGCTCCTTTCGTCGCCCGCTCATTGTGATGACCCCAAAGAGTTTGCTACGTCATAAGTTAGCGGTGTCAAGCGCGAGTGATTTGGTTGAAGGGCAATTTTATCCGGTTCTCGGCGAGACCGATGGCTTGAATAATGACGAAATAAAAAAACTGGTTATCTGTTGTGGCAAGGTTTACTACGATATTTTACAAGAGCGGCGGATAAGAGAACAAAAAAACGTCGCCATCATTCGACTCGAACAGATTCATCCTTTCCCTATGCAGGAACTCGGCGCTGAAATTGAAAAATATCCACACCTTGAGCATGTGGTATGGTGTCAGGAAGAGCCAAAGAATCAAGGTTGTTGGTATCAAATCAGTTATTCTTTGGGTAAGATACTCGCCGACAAACAGACTTTGAATTATGTTGGTCGTGAGGGTTCGCCATCGCCTGCGGTTGGATACTATAAATTGCACGTCAAGCAACAACAAAAAATTGTCAATGACGCGCTGGCAGTCGATGAATAAGGGATGGTCAAGAAAGAGTCCCTTCAAGGGGATTGAGGGTTCATATTTTACTGGGCTCCCACTGCCGACAATATACACAAAGCTCTAAAATAGAGATTTAAATAATTGGTTAAAACATCATGTCTATAGAAATTAAAGTGCCCGCATTACCCGAATCGGTAGCAGACGCGTTGTTGCTTGAATGGTCGAAGCAGGTTGGTGATACCGTGTATCGGGATGAAGTCTTGGTCGAGGTGGAAACCGACAAAGTGGTGTTGGAAATTCCCGCTCCGCAAGACGGTGTGCTGACCGAGATTGTTGAACTGGCCGGTGCGACTGTGCTTGGCGAGCAGGTGTTAGCCCGCATTGAGTCGGTGGCTGTGCCGAGCGCGGGGTCGCCAGAAAAATCACCTGATATAACACCTGAAGCAACCAACCCGACAGCGGATGCGACCGGCGCAGAGACGGTTGCCGAAAATATCCCATTAAGCCCAGCAGTGCGGCGGCTGATTGATGAAACCGACATTGACCCGCATACCATTGTCGGCACAGGTCGTGATGCTCGGCTAACTAAAGAAGATGTCCTCAATTATATTGCCGATACGGTCGAGCCGCTCGAGCCCGAATCAGTGCCCGCGTCCAACTCATTACCGCAAACCGACTCCTTGCCGCCCGCAGACCTGCCGATTGGTGGTCGTCAAGAAACCCGCGAACCGATGAGCCGATTACGCCAAACTATCGCAAAAAGACTGCTTCAATCACAACAAAATACGGCTATGTTGACCACTTTCAACGAAGTCAACATGCAGCCCATTATGGCGATTAGAGAGAAATATAAGGAAGGCTTTGAGAAAAAACATGGCACAAAATTAGGCTTCATGTCATTTTTCGTCAAAGCCAGCACCATTGCATTACAACGCTTCCCCTTAGTCAACGCCTATATTGATGGCACCGATATTGTGCGCCACAACTACCATGATATTGGCATTGCGGTCTCTTCGCCACGCGGGTTGGTGGTGCCTGTTTTACGCCACTGTGAAGCACTGAGTTATACCGAAATTGAATCTCAGATTCGGGATTTTGCGATGCGCGCCAAAGCCGGCAAGGTTGTCATGGAAGAATTAATCGGCGGCACGTTTACCATCACCAATGGTGGGGTATTTGGCTCGCTCCTTTCAACGCCGATTATCAACCCGCCGCAAAGCGCGATTCTGGGTATGCACAAAATTCAACCGCGTCCGATGGCAGAAAACGGCAATGTGGTTGTTTTGCCGATGATGTATCTCGCGCTGTCCTATGACCACCGTATTATTGACGGCAAGGAAGCGGTTCAATTCTTGGTCACGGTAAAAGAGATATTAGAAGATCCGGTCAGGGGTTTGTTAGATTGCTGACTTAAACCGATGACGACTAATATGGCAGAGAATTTTGATGTTATTGTTATCGGTGCAGGTCCCGGTGGCTATGTGGCAGCGATTCGCTGTGCCCAGCTCGGGTTGAAGACCGCCTGTATCGACCGTCAGGTTAATCAGCAAGGGAAATATTCACTAGGCGGAACTTGTTTGAATACCGGCTGCATCCCGTCCAAAGCGTTGTTGGATTCATCCAAGCAGTATTACAAAATCGCACACCACTTTCCGGATCATGGCATAAAAATTGATAATGCGACTATGGATGTTGCCAGTATGCAAGCACGGAAACAGCATATTGTAGATGGTTTGACTAGCGGGATTTCGCAGTTATTCAAAGCCAACAAAGTAACCTTGTTTCACGGACATGGTCGGGTTATGGCTGATAACACCGTTACCGTTTTGGACAATAATCAGGTTGTGCAAACCCTTCGGGCGCGGGATATTATTCTCGCCCCCGGTTCAGTGCCGATGGAGTTGCCGAATATTCCATTCGATCATAAATTCATCGTTGATTCTAGTGGCGCACTCAATTTTAACCAAGTCCCGAATCGACTGGGTATTATTGGCGCGGGAGTCATCGGTTTGGAATTGGGTAGTGTCTGGAGTCGGCTCGGTGCCGAAGTCGTCATACTCGAAGCATTGGACGATTTTCTGGCACTTGCCGACCGACAGGTTGCCCGCGAAGCCAAAAAACAATTGACCAAACAGGGTTTGGATATTCGGCTTGGCGCGACAGTCAATAGTGCCACCGTGAATAAAATAACATCTGGTGCTGACGGAATAAGCATACGTTATACCCAAAAAGAAGTCGCCAGCAACATGGAGGTCGACAAATTGATTGTTGCCGTTGGTCGCCGTCCGGCAACCGCCGATTTATTGTCGCCAGAGTGCGGGGTTGGCATCGATTCACGCGGCTTTATTGAGGTCGATAACCAATGCAAAACCAATATCCCGCATATATGGGCAATAGGTGATGCGGTCAGGGGTCCGATGCTCGCCCATAAAAGTTCTGAGGAAGGCGTTGCGGTCGCACAACGAATCGCCGGCAATTATGCTCATGTGGATTTTAATTGCGTCCCTTGGGTGATTTATACCGCGCCAGAAGTGGCTTGGGTCGGACAAACCGAGCAAGCCTTGATTGAGCAGGGAATCGAAATAAAAACCGGCTCATTTCCATTTTCCGCAACTGGACGTGCGCTGGCAATGAAAGAACCCATCGGATTTGTTAAGATGATTGCCGATAAACATACCGACCGCTTGCTCGGCGTACACATGGTCGGACCGCATGTTTCTGAGCTGATTGGTGAATGCGTATTGGCGATGGAATATCAAGCCAGTGCCGAAGATATAGCGCGTACCATACATGCCCATCCCACGCTCTCAGAAGCAACCCACGAAGCCGCGCTTGCGGTCAATAAACAGGCGATTCACAAGATCAACTAGCGATACCATTTCAGTCCGTATTCCAATCATTACCATGACTTTTCCTGACCACATTTTCAAAGCCTATGACATTCGCGGGGTTGTTGAAACCGCATTGACTGCGGAAATTGTCGAACAAATCGGAAAAGCATTAGGCTCAGAAGCAGGCCGACAAGGGCTTGATAAAATGTTGGTTGGTTGGGATGGCAGATTAACCGGTGTCGGTCTTGCCAAAGCGTTGTCGGCAGGGATTTTATCGACCGGTTGCGATGTCATTGAAGTCGGACAAGTGCCGACTCCAGCACTTTATTTTGCAACGGTGGAATTTAATACCGGAAGCGGTGTGATGATTACCGGCAGCCATAATCCCCCAGAATACAATGGTCTGAAAATGATGCTTGGCGGGACGACCCTGTCAGGCGAAGCGATACAGGAAATAAAACATCGAGTGATTGCAAACGATTTTACCGTTGCAGGGAAAGACGGCAAGGGAAAACTGCTTCGCAAGGAAATTTTACCCACATACTGCAATGCGATTGAACAAGACATCACCCTGTCTCGGTCGCTTAAAGTGGTGATTGATTGTGGCAACGGTGTTGCCGGCGGAGTCGCACCGCAGGTGTTCAGGCGGCTCGGTTGCGAGGTCATCGAATTATTCTGCGAGGTCGATGGCACTTTCCCCAACCACCATCCCGATCCCAGCCAATTGGAGAATCTGCAAGATTTAATCCGTGCCGTTGAGCACCATAAAGCCGATTTTGGCATGGCATTCGATGGCGATGGCGACCGCTTAGGCATTATCGCTGCCAACGGCGATGTCATTTGGGCTGATCGACAAATGATATTATTCTCCCGCGCCATCTTGAAAACCAGACCGGGCGCAGAAATCATCTTCGATGTAAAATGCTCGCAGCTTCTGCCAAAAACCATACAGCAACATGGTGGCATAGCGACCATGTGGAAAACCGGTCATTCGTTCATCAAAAGCAAATTAAAAGAAACCAATGCGACCCTAGCAGGGGAAATGAGCGGACATATTTTTTTCAACGACCGCTGGGGTGGCTTTGACGATGGCATCTATGCCGGCGCAAGGCTATGTGAGTTGCTGACCCAATCGGCACAAACCCCCATGGAGATATTTGCTGACATCCCCAACACCGTCAACACCCCTGAATTAAAATTAGAAATGGACGAAGGCGCGCATTATCAATTGGTTGAAGAATTAGTCGCTACGGTGCAATCGGATTCGATTGCCGCTTTATTTGGGCATGGCACCATACACACGATTGACGGCATCCGGGTAGATTTTGAGTGCGGCTTCGGCTTGCTACGCGCCTCAAACACCACACCCACCGTTATTATGCGATTCGAAGCAACCACTCAAGCACTGCTCGAAAACATACAAGACCAGTTCCGAACCCTTATCTCCTCGATCCGCCCCGATTTGGCATTACCGTTTTAAGGTCGGTATTGATAATATACCGCTTGGTCGTATATCATACGCAGTTCAGAATCATCTTAAACAACCTAACGTGAGGGAAAAATGTACGGAATATCTGTAACGGTCGTTATCATCATCGTGGTCGCCATTCTTGTCGTCTTCAAAGGCGTTGTTGTCGTTCGTCAGGGGTACGAGTATACCGTAGAGCGACTCGGTCGATACACCCGCTCACTACGCCCGGGTTTCCACATAATCATTCCATTTATTGACACGATTGGTGCCAGAGTGAATATGATGGAGCGTGTTCTCGAAGTGCCGTCCCAAGAAGTCATTACCAAAGATAATGCGGTGGTTAAGGTGGATGGGGTATTGTTTTTTCAGGCTCTTGATGCGGCTAAAGCGAGTTACGAAGTCAATGATTTGGAACACGCTTCGTTAAATCTGACCATGACCAATATTCGCACCGTATTAGGCTCTATGGATTTGGATGAATCGTTGTCGAAACGTGATGCAATTAATGCGTCATTGCTGCATGTGGTCGATGCCGCTACCAACCCTTGGGGCATCAAGGTGACTCGAATAGAAATTAAGGATATTAGCCCACCAGCGGATTTGGTCGATTCGATGGCGCGTCAGATGAAGGCAGAGCGTGATAAGCGGGCAGCCATCCTAGAGGCAGACGGCTTGCGACAAGCCACAATTCTCAAGGCAGAGGGTCAAAAACGCTCTTTGGTTCTTGATGCCGAAGGCGAAAAAGAAGCCTCTTTCAGACAGGCGGAAGCACGCGAAAGGTTGGCGCAGGCTGAAGCGGAAGCAACCCGAATGGTATCCGAAGCCATTGCTGCCGGTGGTACGCAAGCGGTGAACTATTTTGTTGCGGTCAAATATGTTGAGGCATTGCAGTCCATTGGAACCGCAGATAATCAAAAAATTCTGTTTTTGCCCATGGAAGTAAGCAGCCTAATCGGTTCGATTGGCGGTATTTCGGAACTGGTTAAGGAAACCTTCAACAGTAAATCCAATGCTAAATCGAGTGCCAAATCCAATGCCAACAATGATGGCAATAATCCGGCGAACAGCGTTTAAGGGTCAGGCATGTTTTCTCTATCTGGACTTTCATTTTGGGGCTGGTTGTTTATCGGCATGGCATTGCTCGCCTTTGAACTGATTGCCCCGGTTGCATTTTTCTTGTGGCTTGGGGTATCGGCTCTTATAACTGGGTTGATATTATTTATATTTCCGGAAACCATCTGGCAGGTACAATGCTTGATTTTCTCCGCGCTTTCGGTCATCAGCATCATTCTGTCAAGACGCTATCTGGTTACTCGACAAACCAAGTCTGAAATACCCAACCTGAATCGCCGAGCGCAGCAATACGTTGGTAGTGTGTTTCCCCTGAGCGAGCGCATCGAACATGGTCAGGGGAAAATTAAAGTAGATGATACCTACTGGAAAGTATCAGGGCCTAAATTAGAGAAAGGCACTGAAGTTAGAATTACGGCTACCGATGGCGCGGTTTTTATTGTCGAAGCGGTGGAGTAATTTCGCTAACCGACTCAATCGCAGCGCCCTCCCTTGAATTCATCCGCTCTGGTTAAACCAACGCAGTGATGAATGCAGGTTGACCACTGAGCCAACGATGGTTAGGGTTGGCGCATGAATTTCTACAGTTTCGAGTAAAGTAGCTAACTCTGCAAGGGTGCTGATATGGACTTTTTGCTCCAGAGTCGTGCCTTTTTCTATCAATGCGGTCGGCGTATTTGCCGCCGCACCATGTTTGATGAGGTTTTTACAAATAATCAGCAATCCTTGCAAGCCCATATAGAAAACCAGCGTTTGATCGGGGACTGTTAATTCTGCCCAGTTTAGATTAACCGTGCCGTTTTGCAGTTGTCCAGTGACAAAACGCACCGATTGGGCGTGATCGCGGTGGGTCAACGGGATGCCAGCATAACAGGCACACCCATTGGCGGCAGTGATGCCGGGGATAACCTGAAAAGGAATATGATGTGTGGCAAGGTTTTCAATCTCTTCCCCGCCTCTGCCAAAAACAAACGGGTCGCCGCCTTTTAATCGCGCCACCCGTTTCCCTTGATTAGCATACTGAATCAATAACTCGTTTATTTGTTGTTGCGGAACCGCGTGATTGGCGCGTTGTTTGCCCACATAAATTAACTCTTTTCCCGCATCCAGACGGCTGAGAATTTCTGCCGAAACCAATCGGTCATAAAGCACAACCTGTGCTTGTTGCAACAGGCGCAAGGCGCGCAAGGTCAGCAGATCCGGGTCTCCGGGGCCCGCCCCAATCAGATAGACTTCGCCGGATTGTCCTAGTGTCTTATGTTGTTTGATGGCGCGTTTCAGTTGCATTTCGGCTTGTTTCAGATTGCCGGATAACGCGCTTTCTGCGATGTAACCATGTACCATCTTATTCCAAAAAACCTCGCGCTCATTGGCTTTTGGAATGCTTGTTTTGACCTGTTTGCGATAGCGACCGAATAGTTTTGCCAGTTTGCCATAACCTGTGGGAATAAAAGTATTGATACGACTCTTCAAAAGCTTGGAAAACTGCGGCGACATACTGCCGCTTGAAATGGCAATCAGTATCGGGTCGCGGTCAATGATTGCCGGAAAGGTAACATCGCATAACGAAGCATCATCCACCACATTGACCAAGATGTTTTTCATTTTACACTGCTGTGCAATATCCTGATTGACTTGGCGATCATTAGTCGCGGCAATCACCAACCCATAGCGGGGCTGAATATCGGCTGCCTGATAGGCTCTTTTCTGGGGCGAATTATGTTGCTGAACTTGTTCGGCAACAAGCGCAAGCAACTCCGGTAAACAGGTTGGCGCAATCACCTCTACAATCCCCCCCGCCGCGAGAATAGTGTTCGCCCGCCGTAATGCGACTTTACCACCGCCCACAATCAGACAGCTCTTGCCAGCAAAATTATGCATTAAAGGAAGATGTCTCACTACGAATCAAATTTTTAGAACCAATAAATAGAGCAAATTTTTTTTGACTCTTTTTAGCTTTGCTAACCGTTTTGAGCATAACGGCACAACGATGGCTGATTTTTACCTTTTCTGCCTCATGGTAGGTCTTTGTATAATCCTATGTTCACCCCTGTATTGTCGGTGATGGCGGAGAGCGAGGGATTCGAACCCCCGGACCTGTTACAGTCAACGATTTTCAAGACCGCCGCATTCGACCACTCTGCCAGCTCTCCGATATGTGACCTAATTTGCTGGGATTATATCTGACCGATTAAGTACAGGCTATATAGATGTCTCTATTAGCAGGATTTTTTGTCGCCATGAAAAATCCCCCATCATGAGCAAATAATAGAAGTGTCCTTATGGATATGTTGCGTTTTTCTTGTTAAATTTCACCGATGACACCGCTACCACGCCTGACCAGCCCGCTCTTGCAATCGCTGGATTTTATCAATCACGGTTTTTTTACTCGTCTGGGCGGGATCTCGTCGGGAGAATTTGAGTCGCTCAATTGCAGCCCATTTTCAGGCGATAATCGACCCGCGATTCGGACAAATCGTGATCGGGTTAAGCAGGATTTACAGGCTGATGTGCTGTTGAGTCTAAAACAGGTGCACAGCAATAAGGTGGCGATCATCGCGGCTCACTGCAATCAAAGTGATAACGAAAAAATCGCAGAGGCGGACGCGCTGGTTACGGGCACGGCGGGCATCGCTTTGGGTGTTATGGGGGCGGATTGTGCGGGAATACTGTTTGCGGATGCGGAAAATCAGGTTATCGGCGCGGCACATGGGGGCTGGCAGGGTGCGCTCTTGGGGATAACGGATAATGTGGTCAACGCGATGTGTGATTTGGGTGCCAATAAAAATAACATCATCGCTACCATCGGCCCGGCGATTCAAAAACAGTCCTACGAGGTTGGCAATGAATTCGTTGCAAAATTTTTACAACAATCGGAAATCGACTGCGAGAATTGCTTTATTTCGGCAGATAATGGAACGCGCATATTGTTTGATTTGCCCTTGTATCTTGAGCGAAAACTATTGAATGCGGCAATCGGTCAGGTTGATCGACTCACCGAAGACACCTATGCCGATGAAAAGCGGTTTTTCAGTTATCGGCGCAGTTGCCATCACGGACAGCGGCTGTACGGACGACAAATTAATGCAATTTGCATCGGGTAAACGGCTTGCGCGGGTCTTATTTGCTCAAGATAGACCTTTGCATAATGATAGGAAAGCGGCTAGATGCTGTGCAAAAACCCCAAGTTAGTGCATGTTATACCAACGGCTCTATTGATTGACTGTTTTGGCCCAATTACGTGATGTAATTGATGTGATTGCCTGTTTGTCCTCTGCGAAGAAATTCCAGGCATCGCAGCATTTGTCGACAATCTCATCGTAGGATTCAAACACAGAGATTGCCAGCTTGTTGGCGCGCAGGTAGGCCCAAACGTTTTCCATCGGATTGAGTTCCGGCGAATAGGGCGGGAGTTTGAGCAGGGTGATGTTGTCGGGCACTTCCAGTTTTGCTGATCCGTGCCAGCCTGCACCGTCGAGGATGAGCAAGGCATGGGCACCTGCCGCGACCGTCCTGGCGATCTCGCACAGATGTGCATTCATAGCGGACGTGTCCGCATGCGGCATGATCAGCGCAGCAGCCTCGGCGCGTTCGGGACAAACCGCGCCGAAGATATAGCCCGACGTATAACGTGTATCACGCGGCGCACGCGGCCGGGTTCCCCGTTCGGCCCATATACGTGTCAGCGTCCCTTGCTGACCCACACGAGCTTCGTCCTGAAACCAAATCTCCAATGGTTTGCCGCAGGCCGTTTTGGGCAGAACGGCCGCTACCTCTGCAGCGAAGTTTTTTTAAACACATCCTGCGCATCCGGGTTGGATTTCGGATGCTGCGGGCGCACAGACAAGCGTCGAAAACCAAGTTTTACCAGTTGTTTGCTAACGGTCCGCTCATGCATGACAACGCCAAAGTGCTCCTCAATCTTGCGCTTGAGGTCAATGCGCCGCCAGCGCACCACGCCGTCCGTTTCGGGATCCGGCCCCTCACGCACAAGCGATGCCAACTCCGCCTTCTGTGCCACGCTGAGCAGGGGCTGCCGTCCTGGCGAACGCCGGTTCGAGAGACCCTCAATCCCCGCGTCATTGTAACGGTGTACCCAGTCACGCAACGTCTGGCGATCCATCCCGCAGTTCTCGGCCGCCGTCTTGCGGTCAGTGCCGTCCAAAATCAACGCAATCGCCAGCATCCGTCGGGCCGCTTTCGCGTCCCTGCACGCCGCTGCGGCGCGCCGAAGATCGCAGGCCGACTTGTCCGTTCGCATAATCTCTACTGTCATTAATACCTCCTATGATGATGACTACTGAATCACTTCAAATTCCCCGTGGAAAGCACAAAGTGTTAAATCCTTGGGCCGTTGGTATTACATGCAGAAAACCCTTGCGGGTTTGGCTGTTTTACTGGATTCCTGCTTCCGCAGGAATGACGGGGCGGTGCAGGAATGACGGGGCGGTGCAGGAATGACGGATGTTGGTTTCTTGCACAGTCTCTTCCGCTTAAATTTCGAGGTTGTGCTTGGTTGACAAACTGAATTCATTGTCATTTGTCTTGTCTAATTTCTCGGGGAGCGGCAACTTCAAAAACACTGCCAGTTTCTCGGCATCCAGATGTGATAATTGATTCAGTCCGAATAGCCCGACACCGGCTAACAAAATAATGACCAATACCGATTTGAACAACAGTCCGCCTGATTTGTTTTTCGGTTTGTTTATCCAGTCACAAGCCTTGTGCTTTAGTGGTCGGCGCATGTTTTTGGAGGTTATCTCGGCAGATTCGGGATGCAACACAATACGCTTGATTACTTTGTTGGGCTTTAGGCGCAATAAAATGGCATAGGATCTGATGTAACCCTTTACAAATGTATGACCGGGAAGCAGATCGTATTGGTCGCGTTCCAAAGCATTGATGACAGCTACTCCGAGATTCAAGTTACTGGCAACATCTTCAACCGACAAATCCCACCCTTTTCTTGCGAACGCCAACATTTCGCCTGCCGTTTTTGGCGGCTCGGGTTCAGGATAAAATGTTTGTGGTTCAATCATCTTGACAGCGTCATGCTTCTCAACGTGTCGATTAACCCTCCTGCACCGCTTTCATGCTCAGTCTCACTCTGCCTTGCCTATCAACTTCCAGCACTTTCACTTTGACGTGGTCGCCTTCTTTGAGCACATCACTCACCTGATTAACACGCTCGTTGGAAATCTGCGAAATATGTACCAGCCCATCTCGGCCCGGCAAAATGTTGACGAATGCGCCAAAATCCATCAACCGAACCACTTTGCCGTCATAAATTGAATCCACTTCAACATCGGCAGTAATTTGTTCAATGCGGCGTATCGCTTCCTGCGCTGCAATATTATCGGTCGAAGCAATTTTTATTGTGCCATCATCATCAATGTCAATTTTGACCCCTGTTTCCTCGGACAAAGCGCGAATAACAGATCCCCCTTTGCCGATGACATCTCGGATTTTCTCAGGGTTGATGCTAATGGTCACAATTCTTGGCGCAAATTCGGACATCTCGGCGCGTGGAGCAGAAATGACCTTGCTCATTTCTTGCAGAATATGCAATCGGCCTTCTCGCGCCTGATCCAATGCCTGACCCATGATTTCAGCAGTGATGCCGTCAATTTTTATGTCCATTTGCAATGCCGTAATCCCTTCGGTGGTGCCAGCCACTTTGAAATCCATATCGCCAAGGTGATCTTCATCACCCAGTATATCGGTCAATACGGCAAAGCCCTGCTCTTCTTTAATCAAACCCATGGCGACACCAGCGACAGGAGCTTTAATCGAAACCCCCGCATCCATCAAGGCAAGACTGGTTCCGCAAACGCTTGCCATCGAGCTTGACCCATTCGACTCGGTAATTTCGGATACCACGCGAATCGTATAGGGAAATTCCTCCTGACTCGGAATAACCGCCTTAACACCGCGTTTTGCCAACCGCCCGTGACCAATTTCTCTGCGTTTAGGCGTACCGACCCGACCGGTTTCACCGACACAGTAAGGCGGGAAATTATAGTGCATCATAAAACTATCCCGATAGTCGCCTTGCAAAGCGTCAATAATCTGCGAATCGCGGTCGGTCCCCAATGTGGCAACGACAACAGCCTGCGTTTCGCCACGGGTAAACTTTGCTGAGCCGTGGGTACGCGGCAATATGCCAACTTCAACACTGATAGGACGCACTGTTTTGGTGTCGCGTCCATCAATCCGCGGTTGCCCGGCGATGATGCGACCACGTACATATTTTTTCTCCAGCGATTTAATTTCATCCGCCACCAACGCGGCATTATCGACTTCGGCATCGGCCGGACAGAGTTCGGCAAGTATGCCACTTTTCATTTCAGACAGCCAGCTCTGACGCTCGGCTTTATCGGTTATTTGATACGCCTTTTCGATGCCATCACCGACCAGCTCGACAACCCGACCAGCGACAGACAAGTCCTTCTCGGCGGGTTGCCAATCCCATTTTTCTTTACCCGCTTCCTGCCTCAGTTCTTTGATCGATTGAATCGCAATTTTGCTTTGTTCATGCCCAAACATGACCGCGCCAAGCATTTGTTGTTCGCTTAAAACATTGGCTTCCGATTCCACCATAAGCACCGCGTTTTCGGTACCCGCGACCACCAAATCCAAAGCAGATTGTTCGGCTAAAACGCTGGCACTTGGATTAAGCACATACTCGCCATCAACAAGCCCGACCCGTGCAGCACCAATCGGACCATTGAAGGGCAAACCAGAAATTTCCAGTGCTGCGGACGTACCAATCAGAGCCAAAATATCGGGGTTAATTTCAGGGTCAATGGACAAAACTGTAACAATAACCTGTACCTCGTTCATAAACCCTTTGGCAAACAACGGTCGAATCGGTCGATCAATGAGACGACAGGTCAGGATGGCGTTCTCAGAAGGTCTGCCTTCTCGCTTAAAAAAACCGCCGGGTATTTTGCCGGCAGCATAAGTTCTTTCTTCGTAATCAACGGTCAGCGGCAAAAAGTCATGCCCCCGATATTCCTTCCTGCCGACAACCGTAACCATAACAACGGTGGCGCCGATACTAGCGATGACGGCACCGTGGGCTTGTCTTGCGATTGTCCCGGTTTCCAAACGTACTTCATGTTGACCGTACTGAAATGTTTTTACTACTTTACTCAATTTAGGTTTCTCCAATATAAGATGTGTGCATGAGTGCTATTTTCATGGGGTGGTTTGTGCGTAATCTGATGACTCTGATTATTCACGCAATATCAACCACCTATTATTTAGCTATTATTTGCGTAAACCGAGTTTGCTGATCAAAGCCCGATAGCACTCAATGTCAGTATTTTTTAAATAGTTCAATAGTTTACGGCGGTGATTGACGAGCCGTAACAATCCCTGTCGGGAATGATGATCGTGGATGTGTGTCTTGAAGTGGGCAGAAAGATCCTGAATTCGTGCGGTCATTAACGCAACCTGCACTTCTGGCGAGCCAGTGTCGCCCTCTTCACGCTGATGTTCTTTAACAATAATAGCCTTGTTTTCGGCGGTTAAGGTCATAATATCCCTCATATAATTGATAATTACCCGTGTCAAAGTAAGCCCTTATTGTGGGTCAAATTATCTCGTCCTAGCATGACCAGATACCGACCCACATCGGCAAACCTCAAAACACCGTAACCACATAGAAACTATGTGGCGCGGGTATTCTATACATCAATCTGGCTATCTACAAGCCTATATGCTAGAAATCTTGAATAATTCTGCCCGCAAAAGTATAATCCTGCACCGTAAAATAAGACACAAACCCGACTACAAAACCGCTATCAACAACCACTATTTTAGAAAGTTGCCATGTCAGATGAAAAATACTGCCCACTCCTCATTCTCGGTTCCGGACCGGCCGGCTATACGGCTGCGGTCTATGCGGCTCGGGCAAATCGAAATCCGGTATTGATTACCGGCATCGAAAAAGGCGGACAACTAACGACCACAACCGATGTTGATAATTGGCCCGGTGATGATGTTGGTGTTCAAGGACCGGAGCTTATGGAAAGAATGAACCGACACGCAGCCCGATTTAATACCGACATTATTTTTGATCATATTCATACTGCCGATGTTACTTCCAAACCGTTTCGTTTGTCGGGTGATTCGGGGGTTTATACCTGTGATGCCTTGATTATCGCTACCGGCGCATCAGCCATGTATTTGGGTTTGCCCTCTGAGGAGGCATTCAAGGGTCGCGGCGTATCTGCCTGTGCAACATGCGATGGATTTTTCTACAAAAATCAGGATGTTGCGGTGATTGGCGGCGGCAATACCGCAGTCGAAGAAGCCTTGTATCTATCTGATTTGGCAGCGTCCGTAACCTTGGTTCACCGGCGCGATGAATTGCGCGCAGAAGCCATATTGGTCGATCATTTAATCGCTAAAACCAAAGACAATGGTGGCAATATAACGATTGTATGGGATAGTGTGCTCGATGAAGTGCTGGGCGATGACAGTGGCGTGAATGGCATAAGAATCAAACACGTCAAGTCACAGAAAAGCCGAGAAATCAGCCTCATGGGGGTCTTTATCGCCATCGGGCATACCCCCAATACCGATTTATTTACCGGTCAATTGGAAATGAAAAACAATTATATTGTAACTCGTGGCGGCGCATCGGGTAATGCCACACTCACCAGCATCAACGGCATTTTTGCTGCCGGAGATGTGACCGATCATGTCTATCGCCAAGCGGTTACTTCCGCTGGAAGCGGTTGCATGGCAGCACTCGATGCCGATAAATATCTAAAAAACCCAGCGTCGCTCTAAGAATATCTGCTGATAATGTCTGATAACGACACCGATGACCAAGCCGAGAACCAATCCGATGAACTGTCGGTTTTTCAAAAAGCTATGGCACAGACCGGTGTCGTCAGCCACGACCCTCGTCAGCCTCGCTTTAACCATTACCCGCAACGCGAAAAACCACCGCCAAACAAGCCTGCCACTGACTCTATTTCGACCGCCATCCCGACTGCTGTTGTCATAGACCAAACACAAGGGGAGGGGGTGCTATTCGTTCGCTCCGGCTTGCAGCGCAAGAGAATCAAACAATTAAAGCACGGCGACTATCCCTGTCGGTCGGTATTGGATTTGCATGGTATGCGGGTCTATCAGGCAGAGCCGCTGTTAAGCCAGTTCTTGTCTGAAGCCGTTCAGCAAAACATGTCATGTGTTTTAATTATTCACGGCAAGGGTCATCACTCAGAAAACCAGCAAGGCGTACTCAAGCCGCTAACCATAAATCGCTTGAAAGAATCAGCAGAAGTGATGGCTTTTTGTTCCGCGCAACCAAAAGATGGCGGTAGTGGCGCGGTTTATGTCTTACTGAAACGGGCTACCGGATGATTGTCGGCGGCGCGACTTTAGCCGTGCAGAATCGTTGTTGGGATGGCAGGATCTATGTGCAGGGAGTGCATGCAAATAACTGATTCTGCATATTGGCACTTCCGAGATTGGGTGAGGGCATTTGAATTATGCAAAGTCTATGGGAATTGAAATTTGAGTAGGGATCATTGTTTGTGATCTGCTTGGAGCGGGTTCTGCAATCAAATTACCCGATTATTTCCGCCGTCCACTGGCAACTGGGCACCAGTGGTTTTAGATAACGTCCTGTCAGCAAAAGCAGAGACCGCCATAGCAACATCGCGGGATTTAATTTCAGTTTTTAGAAGATTGCGTACTTTGTAGTCTTCAACACTCATTCCATATCGGTTCGCTGAAGTCGCAAGAGTCTCTTCGTCCCATAAATTAGTATCAAAAACAGCGTCTGGATGTATGGCATTGACTCTCACACCTTCCGGTGCCAGTTCCAGCGCAGCAACGCGCATTAACTGGGTCAGTCCTGCTTTAGAAACCGAATAAGCTGCCGCGCCAGCACCTGGTGCAACAACATTGCGAGATGCCATTATAATAACCGTCGGCCCAATACCGTGGCGCAAATAAGGCACTGCTTGTTTCAGCAGTTTCCGATGTGAGGAAAGATTAACCGCCAATGCGTCATCCCAATCTTTATCGGAGAGATTTTCGATGGTAGCACCGGTGCGGAAAATACCTACATTGGAAACCAGTATATCCATCCCTCCATACATATCCACAACCTCTGCAAGGGCTTTTGTTATAGCAGATTCATCGGTAAGATCAATCATCATTCCTTGAAAACCGGGTTTTCCCATCATCGTTAAGATAGATGAATCAATATCTAGCCCAACGACTACGGCTCCTTTTTCAAACAAAAGTTCGGCACAGGCCTTGCCAATTCCGGCTGCCGCTCCACTGACCACAGCAATTTTTCCAGTAAGTGCTGATGCGGACTTTTGTCGTTTAAGTTTGGATTGTTCCAAATCCCAATACTCTAAATCCCTTAAATCTTGCTCGCTCAAGCCCCGCCATCCGCCGATTTGGTCAGCGTAAAACATAGCATTTAATGTGGCGTTGGCAACGTCTGCTGATATGGTGGCACGTTTCAAGTTCGCACCAAAACTACGGCAGTGCCCGCTTTCAAAAATCGCCCAATTGGGATTAGGTGCAAGCATGATCAGTTCAGAATCATTTGCACAATCAAAATAGACCGTATATTGTTCGCGAAAAGATTCAAAGCCAGCAGATAAATCGTCGCTCAACATTGCAGGAAATGGCTTGTTATGAATAACATGTTCAGGTGTCAACGTTCCATTACGAAGCAATACACCAAATTTTTTTACCTTATTCGGGAATATGCTCATAGCCTTACAAGATATAAGCGGGGTCTTCGCTAATGTGCTGGCTTCATTACGCGCAATCGCTATGGTTACAGGGTCAAACTTTTTCAGTTTAGGAAAATCAGCCGTTCCATATTTATTTTTGAGCCAGTTTTCAGCTTCATCAACGATGCGAATCATTTTGTCATAGCTATCTTGTGCATCGTCTGAAAAGGTAAATATGCCATGATTCTCGAGGATGACGGCTTCCAAATTGGACAAATCTTTCTCTTTTATAACGTTACTAAACTGTTTGGCTAAATCAAAGCCCGGTTTAATGTACGGCAAGACAAGCACCCTGTTTCCAAAAATTTCGGAGAAACGAGTCTCTCCGCCCAAGCTATTTGAGAGGATCAAAATCGCATCGGCATGGGAATGATCAACATATTTGAAGGGGATAAGGGCATGTACAATCGCTTCAATAGAAGCTGCGGCGGCATTAGCGTTCAGACGTGCGCCGAGAACTTCATTGACCATATCATGGTCACTCAAATAATCCAATGTTGCTAACCGAAGCAAAGATTGCAAATGGAGTGCTGTAAAACCTTCAGTGCCCATGGTTGCGAGATCAAACCCACTGGCTTTTACCCAGATAATATCCTGTTCTTCCCCAAACCGATTGATATAGGTGGATTTAACAGAGGTGTTACCACCGCCATGCAGTACCAACTGGCAATCTATACCTATAAGACGAGAGCTGTAAGCTCGCAACTCAAGGTCAGTAGTCGCTTTAGTGGCATCTTGTTCTCTCCAACGATTCTGCATTATCTACTCACACTTTAATCTTCAATCAACTTAATCAATTCATCGACAGCTCGTTTGATTAGTTCCGGACTTTCCGCTCCGACCTCCATCTCAATGAGGGGAATGTTATCCGGCAATAAACCTCGGACAGAAGAAAACAGTGCATCATCGCTAGCGGCATCATATAGTGCTCCTCCGTTAACGGAATAGCTACTGAGTCCTTTTTTAGGTAGAATGAAAACAGTCTTGCTTCTGGCACTGCTCAATCGCTTCCCGATTTCTTCCATTACTTGAACGATTTCTTCTGCGGTGGTGCGTGGTACAAGTATGACTGGATTATGAAACGCATATAGTCGATCCTTGTATTGATCTATAACAACATTGGGCTCATTCAGGAGGACCCCAATATGATCAATACCGCCTGGAACTACAACTTGTGGAATATCCAACTCACCAGCAACTGTCAACCTGTTTTCATCGGCGGCACGGATACCGTCAAATTTATAGTCAGTAATCTCACCTTGCGCATAGTCAAAGACAGCGGTTATAATCCCTTCGCGCATCAACTGCTCCATCGCTCGACCACCCGAACCAACAGCATGAAATACGATGGTTTCATAGCCACGTTCCGAAAACATGTCGATGGCTTGCATGGTACCTTGCGTCAGGCAACCCAGATTTGTGATTCCAATCAATGGACGGTCCACATCGAGTTTGGTTTGTATGGTAGATTCAGCCATGCCAACTATAGCACCAGCCGCATTTGACAATATCTGCCGGAGCAAGGGATTAAGACCTAGAATATCGCTGACAGAGAACATCATTGTGATGTCCTTAATACCTACATAAGCAGAAGTGTCCCCCGATGCCATGGTGGAAATTAACAATTTGGGAAAGCCATAAGGCATGGATTGCATCACCCTGCTACAATTTGCAGTTCCTTGTGTCCCACCAAGACCAATTACACCATCTATCTTTTTATCAGCAAGTAGTTTCAATAATATGCAAGTAACACCGCTAATCATCACTTCAGATGCAACTTCACGGGAGGGATTAATGCGGAGTTCGGTGAGTGCTGTTCCACCTTTTGACGCAATTTCAACATTTGTGATATCAATCGGAAATTTGGCATCGGCAATAACACCGATATCTATAGTGATTGCACATGCTCCCATGCGAGAAATTTCATCGCGAAGGTACTCGCATTCATCACCCTTAGTATCCATGGTCGCTAATATGCCAATAGTTTTAGTCATAACAAACCCTCTATTTTAAGAATTTTAAAGCGGAAAACTCATTGGCAATGGCCGTTACAGCCCGCTCAATCGGGAGACGTTCAGTAGAAGATCCGGTCCAGAATCCGTTAATAGATGTATTATCCAACATAAATTGAGCATCCTTCGGTGTTTCCATTGCCGCCCCGTGACCTACCAGAATTACATCTGGATCAATAGCACGAACCGCCTTGTACACATAGTCTGATTCGGTGGCTGTGTCAGCAATGTTCGTGCCCTTGTCATACCCAGACAACCCGCCTTTGGTGGTGCCTGCATGATAACAAAAGATATGTGGTTGGGCTCCTGCGACGACCTCAAGGGCATCTTCTTTATTGAAAGCCAACCCGATGGAAACCATGTCCATTTCTTCGCGAGCTAACTTCAACATATCGATTTCATTTTTCAGGGTGATGCCCGAACTTGTGAGAACATTAAATATCTCACTATCCTTGTCCACATAGCTGATGGAGGGACCGATATTAGAAACCGAATTTACCCCCATATTTTTGCATTCATTTAGCACTGTACGCATGTCTTTCAACGGGTCATTCGCATTTAGACAGGCACAAACAAAAGCCTTGCCCTCCAAAGCTGGCATGATATCTTCTCTTGTATAATCAAGCGTCTGTTGGTTGGAGTCTAAAATAGGCCACATCATCGACATGGTTCCCATACCATTGGCTCGCAACCGCGCGCCTGAGAAGGTATTGATACAATCTGCTCCAGCTTGTTCCAGCAATTTTGCAACGAGACCATTGCCAGCACTGGAAATCATGATTGGCTCATGACGATCTACTTTACCTTTAAGTTTAACTAGGATTTGTTGTGTTGAAATTCGTTTTGTTATCATGAGTATATTTTCCCATTTCAAATATGATTATCTAAGCGGCTACCGTCTTAAAATGTGCATTAACAAATTGTTCAATTCTCTCTGCGATAGCTGATTTATGCGCTTCAGGTTCTAGGTATTTAGGTGGTGCGATAAAATATTCGGCAACCTTCAATGCCTTATTAATCTTTCGCGCTATGATCGGCGGATGCAAGGGATCGGCATTATTTCCTACAACAAGTGCTGGAATAGTACATTCCCTTAAATGCCTCATATCAGAAAACGGTCGATCTGCCACTATAAGGGTTAGCACCTCGGCGGAATCCTCCGACTGCGGACGACAAATTACGTCCATAATTGACTTCGCACAGACTGGGTTTTCTTTTGCTAACGTTCTATATATTGGAGATTCGAGTAATTTATTCTTTGCCCGTGTAGCTCCACTTTCTACAATCCAGTTGCCGATATCTTCAATGATATTTAATTGCGGACGACCTGGGCGATTAAGCCATGCAGGGCGTATCAATAGCATTGCTTTCACTAATGACGGAGCAAAAAGAGCAAGATGAAGCGCAAGACCCGCCCCCATGGAGATTCCACCTACAATCACTCTCTCAATACCAAGATGTGCGATTAGGGATTTTGCGACCCCAGCATAAGATGCAAAGCTCGCCTGACTTCTTAAAGTATGTTCAGTAGAGAGCAAACTTTCTCCATGACCAGGCATATCCAAAGTGACCAGTCTATAATCTGTCAGATAACTCATAGTTTGTTGCGCCTGATGACGGTCAGCTGTAAGTCCATGCATGAACAACAAATCTGGACCATCACCTTGAACATCATAGTACACTGGCACTCCGTTGTGTTCAAAAAAAGCCATATCCTCGCTATTTCATCTGTTTATCTTGTTACAAAATGTATCAAAAAGAACAAACAATTGTTTTATCTAACCGGGCATATATTATAACTATTCAATTGTTTATAAATCACAAGAGATTCTGAGATCATCTGTAATGACACAAAGCATGAAAAATAAAGGAACTCCCACGCCCTTGTTGCAAGTGGAAAAAACACTTGGGCAAGCACCATCAGCATTAAAATCAGAACATTGATTTTTTTATTTTTACCTCCAATTCGAACGATAGCATCCGGGGGATTGTTCAAAAAATTTGCTAAATTGTCGGGTAAAGTAACTTTGATCGGTAAAACCGCATTTGAGTGCCACAGTTATAAGCGGTTCGTCCGACGTAATAAGCATTCTTGATGCAGTTTGCAGTCGGGTTCGAATAATGAATTCTTGTGGCGAAAGATGAAATTTCTGACGAAATCGCTTTCTGAATTGGCTGTCCGACAAAAAACTAATTTTGGCTAATTTCTTAATATCAATTCTTTCAGCCAGATGGGATTGAATATAATCCATTACCTCGCGGAACTGCTTATAATCATCAGGAAACTGATTCGAATAGGCAAGAACCCTTGTTATGCCCATCAGACCTGCCGTTGATCCGTCTTTAGCAATAAGGGGAAGCTTATTGGTGGACACCCATGTCAAGTAACCAATTTCATTGACAATCAATTCTGTACGGTTAACAATGCGTTGGTTATTATCAATGACATTACGGTCATCTTGATAAATAGCTTGGGCAATTTTAGACGGGAATACATCTCGCTCCATTGTGCCATAAACTTCCGATTGGTCCCGAAAATGGCATAGGCGTAAACAGGCTTGGTTGCACATAATCCAGCGACAACTTCGGTCTTTAATGTAAAAATATATATCAGGGAGGAACTCGAACATTTCCTCTATATTCCCACGATTTTGGAGATTATCTAAAAAATTGTCCACGTGTTTTTTGAGTAAACTACGTTTTTTATTATCGCTATCACTCATAGTAATATAGCCTAATAAATTCACATAATAAATACGCCACTTAGTTTAGCCACAGGCGTATCTTTGCTCGGCTTTAAATCCATCCAAAAACAAAAAACACCTAATCTTTTGACTTTAAGCTCAAAGGTTAGCCAATCATTTATAACTACTGGTTTTTGCTTAATAAATAGGTGGATTATGCACAAATAACCTTTGAAAAAGGACATTATATCTATACTGCCCATAAAAAGGATACCTTTATGAGAACGATTTCTAAGGCTCTAGAATTCAACAATTAGGTTGAATTTACTAAGCACCAAAGAGTGGTAAAATCGATTTAGATCGATGTAAGGATCGGGACCTTGCTTAATTTATCGGCAGAATAAACCAGCTGGTTGATCATAACACCAATTGGATTTTTGAATATACGGCGGTTTACTTTGGCAGTTTCAACTACTGGTTCTGTCGCATCGAAAGTTTCAATGGAAATTTCACCATCATAACCAAGTTCAAAGTAAGGTGTGAAGAATTCATTGAAGTACTGCTGGTTAAACCAAGATTCGTAAAGTTTGCCACGGTGCACTGCAGAGATGTGAATGCCGTGAAGTTTGTCGGCATCATGTAATCTTTTAAGGCGTTCACGGAATTTGACCGGACCATCGCCATCGGCAAACTCGTGACACATATCAACCATAATTTTGAATTGATCAATATTTGCTTTAAGAGCCAGTCCAACAGCTTCTTTTAAGCGAATTGGCATCCTTTCAAATCTTTGTAGCGGTTCGTCACAGATTGTGACACCGTATTTTGCAGCAAACGGACCAATTTCTTCTTGAAGTAATTTAGCAAATTTTTCAATATGAACATCCACCCAGTCCATAGCAGCTTCACCAGAAGACGCTCCTTCAGGGAAGTAAAGGAATGGAGTTGCAAAAGGACCGTATATATAAGGCGAGCCAAGTACATTTGAGGCTTGGATATGTGGTTTGATACACTGTGTCCAGTCAGCAACCCAGTATCCGCCGACAGCAGATGGCACCATACCGGTAGATTCGATGATATCTTTTTGACGCTTGAGAAGTTCGATTGATTTTTCAGTTAACATACCGCTGTCATCGAAGTAAACACCACCAACAGGGATCTGGATGCCGTAGTAACCAGCTTTTGCATGTAGCTCGATAATGGAAGGGTAGATTTCGGCGCGAAATTCTTCTGCAGTTTCTGGAACAGTAACGCTGTAACCATAACCGTCTAAATCGGAAATCGTTTGCAAAAGGTTTGAGTTTTTAAAGTCGGCGGCTTTGAGTTCAGAATAGGCCTCTTCAGTAATGTGAAAGTCGAGAAATGAAAGAATAATATTAGTTATTTTTTTATCTTTGGCAATCGCCCTGAGTTCTTCAGGGATACTTTCTATTTTTGGTTGAGCTGGGAATGTAATTTCACTCATGATGTTAGGTCATAGTTATAGAAAGGTTTGTTAATCCGCATGCAGGGCATATCAACTACATTGCTTTCACTAATGACAAAGCGGAAAAGAGCAAGATAAAGCGCAAGACTTGCCCCCATAGAGATTCCACCTGTTTATCTTGTTACGAAATATATCAAAAAGAGCAAACAATTTTTTAATCTAATCGAGCATATGTTATAACTATTTAATTGTTTATAAATTACAAGGGATTCTGGGAGCAGCTGAATGACACAAAAGCACGAAAAATAACGGAGTTTTTACACCCTTGTTGCAAGAGAGAACAACACTTGGGTAAGTGCCATCGGCACTAAAATCAAAACATTAATTTTTTATTTTTACCACCAAACGATAGCCCCTGGGGAATTCGCCTGGGGGATTGTTAAAAAAGTTTACTAACATTGTCGGGTAAAGTAACTTTGATCGGTAAAACATCACTAATCACATGGGGAAAAGTGTTTCAACCATTAGTCGATAGATTAAACGTAATACCGATAAAAATTTAGAATAATATATTATCTAAATAACAATCATCGTGTTTACAGTTCCAATATTTCTTTTAATTGATCTCTACTAATTGTAGCGCCAGAAAAATCATCAAATTTTTTGTCGGTCGTTTCAATAATATGTCTTTGAATAAATTTAGCTCCTTCTCTTGCACCTTGCTCAGGAGATTTTATACAACATTCCCACTCCATTACCGCCCAAACATCACAGCCATATTGGGTGAGTTTTGAAAATATTGTTTGAAAATCAATTTGTCCATCTCCCAGAGAACGGTATCTACCTGCTCTGTCTTTCCAGTTTTGATAACCTCCAAAAGTTCCACTTTTCCCCGTAGGATTGAATTCTGCATCTTTTACGTGAAACATTTTTATGTGTTCGTGGTAATAATCTATATATTTTACGTAATCTAATTGCTGTAGCACAAAATGACTTGGGTCATACAATATATTTACTCTTTTATGATTGTTGGTAGCTTCTAAAAAACGCTCAAAAGTAATTCCGTCGTGTAAATCCTCTCCCGGATGTATTTCATAACATAAATCCACTCCGTTGTTTTCAAAGGTATCTAAAATAGGAATCCATTTTTTTGCTAATTCCTGAAATCCCATTTCAACAAGTCCGCTTGGAATTTGAGGCCAGGGGTGAGACAGATGCCAAAGTAAAGAACCCGAAAAAGTACCGTGTACATTTATTCCCAAATTTCTACTCGCTATAGCAGCATTTTTTAATTGTTTAACAGCCCATTCTGTTCTTCTTTTGGGGTTGTTTTTGCAGTGATTGGGTGCAAAATTATCAAACATTAAGTCGTATGCAGGATGTACGGCTATAAGTTGACCCTGTAAATGTGATGCTAATTCTGTGATTTCTAATCCATAATTGGCGATTTTTCCTTTTAATTCGTCGCAATAGGTTTTGCTTTTCGCGGCTTTATCAATATCGATTAAACGAGATTCCCATATTGGAATTTGAATTCCTTTATATCCCAAATCAGCTGCCCATTTACAAAGGGAGTCTAAGTTGTTAAAAGGTTCTTTGTCTCCTATAAATTGTGCTAAAAGTACTGCGGGACCTTTTATTGTTTTCATATATCTGTTTAGGCTTATAGTTTTGTCCAGATAGAGTTATTCTCATTACTTTTTACCGCGGCATAAATAAATTTCATCCCTCTGATGCCATCTTCTATGGTTGGATAATCGGGGTTTTCAACAGTTTCTCCACGATTTATAGACCGTAAATGTGTTGCGAAATTTTTATAAATAGTAGCAAAAGCCTCTAAATATCCTTCCGGATGTCCTGCCGGAATTCTGGAAGCATGCAATGCTTCGGCATACAATCCATTGCCATTGGGAGTGTATATTTTTTTAGGTTGGTCTAGCCAACGTGTAATCAATTCATTTTGATTTTCCTGATGCCATTCAAGGCTGCCTTTTTCGCCAAATACACGGATTGCCAAATTATTTTCTTCACCGGTAGCAATTTGTGAAATAGAAATAGTTCCTTTGGCTCCGTTTTCCATTCTGATTAATAAATTACCATCATCATCTAATATTCTATTCTCACCAAATTGACCGAGGTCGGCTGCTAATTCTTCAATTTTTAACCCGGTAATATATTGCAGCAGGTTCTCTGCATGGGTGCCGATGTCTGCTAATGCTCCTCCAATCCCGGACTTTTTAGGGTCCATTCTCCAAATGGCTTGTTTTTGTCCAGTTTTTTCAACTGCTGTGGCAAGCCATCCTTGTAAGTATTGAACTTGAATTTTTCTTATTTTCCCCAGTTTACCATCTTCAATCATCGCTCTTGCCTGTTTTACCATGGGATGCCCGGTGTAATTATGGGTAAGTGCAAATAGCTTACCGCTTTTTATGATGATTTTTTTAAGCGCTATGGCTTCGTCTAAAGTTAGGGTTATAGGTTTGTCAGATATGACGTGAAACCCGTTTTCGAGTGCCATTTTTGCAGGAGGAAAGTGCATGTGATTTGGAGTTACAATCGTAACAAAATCCATACGAATATCTTCGGGAAGCTCTCTTTCTTTACGTAGCATTTCCGCATAATTACCGTAACATCTATCTTCTTTTAGAAGTAGTTCTTTACCTAAAGAGATAGATTTTTCGGCGGTACTGCTAAAAGCTCCGCAAACCAGCTCTATGATTCCGTCCATAGATGCAGATTTTCTATGCACGTCGCCGATAGCAGAGCCAAAGCCGCCACCAATCATTCCCATTTTTAATTTTTTATTCATTTTTGTAGATTTTTGCATATATTATCGAAAGCGGGAGTGAAATTTTACTGAGATGTTGCAACTTTATATTGCGATACCGATTATGGGAACACATTATTTCGCTTGAAGATAAATACCGTAAGCCCATGTAGTTACAAGGGCTAAGATGACAACAACAACAAATACAATAACAACGGTCATTCCTGCCTTAGCGATATCCCTGCGAGTCGTTCCCGGCTTACAATAGGGAACCAAATTAAAAGCAAGCCCCCCTAAAACAACGCTCACACAACCCACAGAAAAAAGCATCTGACTGAAAGGTTGAAAAATGAAAACTATCGCCAACACACAAAAGCCGATGATGCTGTACTCCAACTTGCGAGCTTGAGCGGAGGTCATTCCTTGGTTGTTGCTTTCATTCATGACGAAATCAACCTTTCGTTTTTATCAAATACCAGCGTTTGATTGGGCTTAACCATTAAGTGAATTTTTTCACCAACTGATACCTTTTGGGAACGATTCAACACGACGCGAATATCCACCCCACCAGAGATCACATGGACAAGGGTTTCAGCCCCCATCGGTTCAATCAGATCGATAGTAGCCGACAGGCCGTCATCACTGGTTTCATTTTGCAATTGAAAGGCTCTTGGGCGAATACCCACAGTCACTGAGGAATTTAGAAAGCTTTCAGAAACTGCTGGTTGCACCACAAAATTTGCCCGCTGACCACATAAATCGAAACATACTCGATTGCCATCGCATGCAATCATCTTGGAAGGTATTAGATTCATCGCCGGCGTACCAATAAAGCCTGCCACAAAAAGGTTTTCTGGTTTTGTAAAAATTTCGTGTGGTGTTGCTATTTGTTCAATCCTACCAGCGCGCATAACGGCAATTCTATCTGCCATCGTTAGGGCTTCTATTTGATCATGGGACACGATGATGGTGGCTTTAGATAAACCGTTTAAGATTTCCTTAATCTCACTCCGCATAGATTGACGCATGGTTACATCCAACCGGCTTAGTGGTTCGTCAAATAAAAAACAATTTGGGTTGCGTACGACCGCTCTTGCCACGGAAACACGTTGTTTCTCACCTTCACTTAACTGACTTGGAGTGCGCTTAATCACATCATGTAATTGAAGCGCACGGACAACATCATTTACCCGTTTGACGGCTTCAGCTTCGCCAATATTTTCCGACCGCAACGGGAAACCAATATTCTCCTCCACAGTCAAAGTCGGGTATAAAGCATAAAACTGAAAGACCATCGCAATATCACGTTCAGATGGCAGAAGTTCGTTCACGCGATTGCCGCCAATATAAACGTCACCGAAATTTTCTTGTTCAAGACCTGCAATTATACGCAAAGTAGTCGTTTTGCCACAGCCTGAAGGTCCCAGAAGACACAACACTTCGTTCTCATTGACGGACATATCAACAGCATTTACCGCTTGCAAGTTACCAAAGTTTTTAGTTAGATTTTCGACTTTAATCGTACTCATAACCAAGCACCTTAATTCTTAACTGTGCCAAATGTGACACCACGTAGCAGGTGATTCTGTAGCATGTAGGTTACAATGAAAACAGGGATTAAAAATAATGTGATGATGGATGCCAAAAGCCCCCAATCAACCCCAAGCGACCCGCCCATTGCGCGTGCCATTGCAACAGGCACGGTGCGGGTATCACTGCCTGTTAGCAGTAGCGCAAAGAGAAATTCGTTCCAGGTTAAAATCAGGGCAAAAACCGATGTGGCAGCAAGGCCCGCTTTTAATTGTGGCAAACAGATTTTGAAGAATACTTTTAAGTCACTTGCCCCTTCCAAGCGGGCGGCATCTTCCACATCGGTTGATAATTCATCGAAGAAACTTTTCATCATCCAGACTGAAAAAGCTAAATTGAACATCGCATATAAAAGGATAATACCAATATAACTACCACTAAGCCCTGTTACACGAAACATCAGGAAAATAGGCACAATTACTATAATCGGTGGCAACATACGGGTTGTCAAAATCACGAACAGGTATGTATCGTTACCCTTTAGTGGATAACGGGAAAATCCATACGCCGCCAATGTGCCGATGATCACAGCCAACAAAACACCAGCACCTGCGATAAAGATTGAGTTAAAGAAAAACAACCCCATACCTGTTGATATTTGATCGCCACTTCCCATCGTCCGATAAAACACCCGCCCAAAGTTTTCTAACGTTGGGGTAAAGAATAGTTTTGGTGGCGTTGCAAGGGCATCATATCTTGACTTAAACGACGTTAAAATAATCCATAACACGGGTGAAAAATAGATTAGCCCAATACCACCGCATAATACAGTATATCCCCAACCAGCCGTCCTAAGCGCACGTCTTTTCTTTCTAAAACCAAACATGATTAACTTTCTTCCTGTCTGCGGTTGACAAAATATAAGTAAAGATTAGTCAGCACGATCACGACAAATAACAAAATATAGGACAGAGCCGAAGATTGGCTAGTTTTAAAAAACTGAAATGCCATTCGATACACATAGACGGCAATAGTTTCCGTCGACGCTCCGGGACCACCTGCTGTGATAATATAAACCACGTCAAACAGCTTAAATGTTTCTATTGTCCTGAAAAGCAGTGCCAATAACAACAAACCTTTTATGTGGGGAACGTTACTGTTTTGAAACGATCCCAAGCGCTCGCACTATCAACTTCGGCAGCTTCATATAAACAATCGGGCACACTGACCAAGCCTGCTAAAACTAGCAACATAACAAAAGGCGACCACATCCACGCATCAGCAATAACAATGCCTAATATGGCGCCCCATTTGGTACCAAGCAGGATCAAAGGTTCGCCTGTAAAGTAGATAAAAAGCTGACTGACCAACCCAAATGTTGGTTCGTAAAATAATTTAAAAAATACCCCAACAGCCACAAAGGATAACATCATTGGCGTTAAAATCAGCATTAAAATTTCACGACGTAAAGGAAATTTTTTAACAAATAACAAGGCTAGGCAAAACCCAATTATCATTTGCATTAAAACGCTGGCAGATACGATAACGGCTGTTGTTTGGAAGCGTTCCCACACTACAGGATCGGCCAATACCTTTTTGTAATAATACAGACCTGCAAATGTTGGCGGTTTCATGGATGAAGCTTTGTAGTGAAAGAAGCTTAAGCCAAATGACCACATCAAAGGAAAGATGTTCATTACGAATAACAAAGCAACTGCAGGTGCAATAAGCATAGCACCGCGTCTTCGGGTATCCATTAACCAGTTGAAAAATTCACGCATCTGTCAAGTTACACCGGTCATGTCTATCCATAGTTGCACAGGAATAGTTGGGCGGTTTTTCCTCCCACCATTTTGTGTTCTCCATCGGCATTCCAACACAAGTGGAAATCCACTAAAACAATTCCAGATGAAAATGTCATTTACAAAGCTGACTCCTCTAGATTGAACAGAAGATACTAGAAGTTCAAGATTAGCCGAAGAAGAGCCAAAAAAAAAGTATTTGCTGACTGGGAATAGGGGGATAACGTTAGAACCTATCACCTTCATCCCAGATTATGTATCCAAAAATTGTTCTTTATTTGATACGACCTACTTCTGTAAGAATATCTTGTTGGAAGTTAGCAATATTATCCAATGCTTCTTTCGCTGAAATTTGACCGGTAATTGCTTTGTCAAATTCTTCTTGTTGTTGCGTTAGCAATTCAAAGAATTCTGGAACATGCCACACATCTCTTTGCCATTTCAACAATTCAACATGGGCTCGATTCCAAGGCGCATAAGAATTGTAATCAGCTTTTCCCATAACGCTTTGCAGTGCTGAACTGCCACCGTTTTGTGCAAATTTTGTTTGTGTAGATGCTGAAAGCCACCATTTAACAATGTTTAAAGCTTCAAGGTTAACTTCGTCGCTATTCCATGTTGTTAAAACAAATGGCTGACCACCGATGTTGTCCCAGCGATCTAATTCAACACCGCCATTGTCTGTGCCAGGAGGCAAAGCATAGGCAGTTTTATCAGACACTGTCGATACTTCAGGATTTACAGCTGTTGCAGAAACTGCATTCCAGTTAACGATGGCGGCAACTTTACCCTGCATGTAAAGGTCATTGATTGCGAAAATATCCATTTGTCCTGTTTGTACAATGGGTGGTGAATATTGCAGAAGGTCTAGATATTTTGCAAAACCTTTAACGGCTTCTGGCGAGTTAACAACACCTTCGGCCTGGGCTACTGGTTGATTTGATTCATCCCAGAGGCTACCACCATTTTGCCAGATAAAGGCATTAATTTGCATGGAGGAGTAATCGTAACCTTTACCTGCTTGATAGGCGATGCCGTAAAATTCATCGCTTGATGTACCAGAACCCAGTTTGTCACCAGCACTACGACGGAAAAACTCGCCAATATTGCCCCATGTATCCCAATCGACTTTCGCCCAATCCTCATAAGTACAAGGGAGTATCTTGCTGTATTTAGCTTTAAATGCCGCTGCTTCACCTGAATCACAGAATAAATCTTTACGATACACCGCTACTTTAGTATCTGGCATTTGCGGGAAACCATAAATATTATCTGATTTATAAGGGTATGTTGCATAAGCTTCGGTCAGGGACGGGTGAACATCATCAAGGATAGACTTTAATTCAGCGTCGGCATCAATATGGACGTTCAACTTCATGAACTGGCCGCCTTCGATGAAGGTACCGATCCACTGGCTATCAGACACAACCAATTGATATTTTTCTTCGCCTGATGCCATGGATGCGGCGACCCGTTCGTAAAAACTTGGCCAAGGAATAAAATCGATTGCAAGCGTTACATTGTTACCCGTTGGTGACTTGTAAGTTTCGTTCGCATATTCCTGCATAAAGCGTGTTGGACCCCAATCAGGCGCAGCCATGTTAATAACGATATCCTCAGCAACAGCTGGGGTTGACAAACTTGTCATCATCGCGAGCATGACGCCTAAGGCAATGCCATCTAACTTTTTGATACTATTTTTCATTTCATATTCTCCGTCCAGTTAATAAATCAAAATACTCAAATTTAGGTACTATACCTTTTGCCCAGTACGGTCACCTAATTGCCGTACCAGTTTCTCGTGCAAACACATGCGTGGTTTCGATATCAAAGCCACAAGTTAAACTGCTTCCCGCTTGATAAGCTGTCGCACGGTCTTCGGGTAAAACCATCTTTAATCGTTCTTTCCCCACAACAAGGTTAAGAATCACAATATCTCCAAGTGGTTCGGTAAGGTAAATTTCTGCCTTAAAAGTTGGCCCATTAAAATCGGTGCCTTTTTCTACGGCAACAATTTCGTGGGGGCGGATGCCGAATATAATGGCTTCGCCATTACCAAATTTTGATAGTGAATTTGACCAGCTTTTTGCGGAATATTCACCAAAACCAACAGTCACACCCGCATCACTATATCCGCCATTTTTTACACCTTCAATAAAGTTCATAGGTGGCGACCCGACCGTACCAGCCATATAAATATTGTCTGGTTGATCATACAAATCGTCAACCGTACCTACCTGAACCATTTTTCCATCACGCAACACCCCAATACGTTCTCCCATGGTAAGGGCTTCCAACTCATCAGGAGTCGCATAAACAATGGTGATGCCATACTCACGATGGATGCGTTTGAATTCGGCTCTTGTGTCGTGGCGCAACTTTGCATCCAAGTTTGTTAAGGGTTCATCTAGCAACAATAATTCTGGCTTACGAATAAGTGCGCGTGCGATGGCTATACGTTGCCGTTCACCACCACTCGCCGTTCCTGGCTTACGGTCCAAAGTATGGGATAACCTTAAAAGCTCGCTAACTTCACCGATTCGGTTTCTAATCTCATCTTTTCCAAGCTTCATCTGAAGCAATGGAAAAGCCAAGTTATCGCGAATAGTTAGGTGCGGATACAATGCGAAAGTCTGAAAAACCATCGCTACACCGCGGTCACGCATGACGACATCGGTCATATCAAGTCCGTTTAGTTCGACAGTTCCTGCATCTGGCTTTTCGATTCCGCAAATGATACGAAATGAAGTGGTTTTGCCGCTTGCGCTTGGACCAAGCAGGGCGAAAAACTCCCCTTTGTTGACTTCCAAATCAAGACCATTCACAGCCTTAACTTTGCCAAAATTCTTGACTAACCCGGTAACTTTCAAAGGGGACATTTTTTAACGCTCGCATCTCGTAGGCCACTCTACAAATACGTTCATGCACCGCCCCTTGATGAGTTGATAATAGGCTCTGCGCGTATCACGGGGGGTGTTGAAAAATACATATTTCTGTAGCTCCGAGTATATTTCATCAAATTAAACTTAGTTATGACGAATCAATGAAGAATAATCTTTTCGACAAAAGCTGACGTGCCCAAAACTTAACTGATTGAATGAAATAATGTTTTATCTAATAACGCATACATTATAACTATTCGCTTATTTTAAGTGTTCCCAATCGTAGTCGGCTTGAGTCATCCCATAACCAGGAGGACAGGTCAAAGATGGCCTCGGACTGTCTTCAGTGAGAACTGCTACGGTCGCCGAAATCGCGCTGCTACAAGTCATATCTCCTCGATTGTGTAGCCAGTAGGATTTGATATCTTATTCGCACATCACCCACATTTTGTTGCAGAGTTATTTATCCCTGTGCAACCATCCTGTCCGCCTCCAAGATTGACATCAGATCAATCAGATAATCAAGATCGTACCCATCTATAAGTCAGATTGATGCGTGCCCCTGTCATACGTTTAGTTTTAGGGAGCGAATGCTGCCAATCTCGTTGTGCCGTCCCGAACATCAATAACAACGAGCCAGATATTAGATTTACTTTGATGCTCGGTTGCTTGTTGGTAGAAGTCGGATGGAGTATGAATCGCCGTGTCGCACCCAAACTTATTGAGGCGATGGTCGGCGAATCCCCGAGTTCCGGCTCATCATCGCTATGCCGCCCCATGCTGTCATTGCCGTTACGATAAAGATTGAGCAATACGCTGTTGAAAGTGTGACCGGAATATGTCTCGACAAGGTGGCAAATTTCCAGCAACTCGTCCAGCCACGGCATCGGGATATTGCTGGTTCCAGAATAACGATAGATCGCTTGCTTCTCACCATACCAAGCAGACAATCTTGGGCAACCAACTGATTTACCAAACATGTTTATCGTTTGCTGCTGCCACTTTGCCTTTCTGTAAAGGTCGTCAAGCAGATGGTCGCTTTTAGCACGGTCGATAAAGTCATTGACCAATACACATTGGTTCGGCACCACAGAAATGACCGAAGACGTGACCCGTGTCATGTCAATAATTTACTCGGCATTTACTCGGCAAATATCTTGCCCGGATTAAAAATATTATTCGGATCTAATGCGTTCTTGATTAAACGCATCGGCTGAACCGCATTGGTGGCGGATGCGCGGGTCGCTACCATACCGCCTTTGGGCAGTTGTTCCAACTCCAACATCCGTCTTTCCTGCGAAAGCAGGAATCCAGTGAAACATGCAAACCCGCAAGGGTTTTCCGGTTTTATTTTCAATTTTCAATTTTCAATTTTCAATTTTCAATTTTCAATTTTCAATGCCGTCTTTCCTGCGAAAGCAGGAATCCAGTAAAATAGTCAAACCCTTTCAGGTTTGTTTTACTGGATTATTCTTATCTTGTCCATCCATGTCCATGTTTTTCGTAATTCGTAATTATTTTCGACTTTGAATTTTTGACTTTGAAATGGAAATCTGTTCTTGCGCCGTGTGTGCAAGATGTTCAGATAATAATTTGAGCTCATCCTTTCTGACTGAGCTATTGCGCCAGGCAAGACCCAGTTTCCGATAGCTTGCTTGCCCTGCGAGTGTGGCAAGGCGGATATTGGTTTCTCTCAAAAGCGATGTTTGGCAGACAAGCGAGGGGAGCAAGGTAATACCCAGTCCGTTGGCGACCATCTGAACGAGTGTAAGCAGGCTGGATGCCTGTAAAACAGTTTCCAGCTTGAAGTTGTTACGGAAGACCGAGAGCGCGTGATCCCTGAGACAATGACCTTCTTCGAGCAAAATTAACTCTTTTGCCAGAGATTTATGCAAGGTGGGTGTTTCCAGCAATTGGGGGAGCTCCGAAGATTTCATCTTCGCAATCGGGTGTGTTGTCGGATAGGCAAGGAGTAAGTGGTCTTCGGCGAGTTCGCTCCACTCCAGACCGGGCTCGTCATAAGGGAACGCCATCAAGACTGCATCTAATGTACCCTCGCGCATACGCTTTACCAAGCGGGCAGTTTCGTCTTCTATGAGATATAACCGCAAATCAGGGTAGTTTTTACGAAGTTTTGCAAGGGTTTGCGGCAGGATGTACGGCGCAATGGTCGGGATGGCACCTAACCTCAAGTCGCCGCTCAATGGTTTGCCGCTGTGTCGTGCCAATATCGCAATATCTTCGGTTTGGCGTAATACGCTGGTTGAACGGCGGACTATTTCCATGCCAAATTCGGTAAAAAGAACCCGCCGTTTGGTTCTTTCAACCAAGCTACAATCGAGCAAACTTTCAAGTTCTTGCAGTCCCGCGCTTAATGTGGATTGGGTTACATTGCAGGCATCGGCTGCACGACCGAAATGACCGTGCCTTTCCAGTTCCACCAAGTATTTGAGTTGTCTGATGGTGGGTAAATGCATACTAATCGATTTTTTCTATTACTGTGATAATAATAACCCGTTGGATATATTGAATACAAGAGCGTAAAGTCCATTCCTCGTACTGGCGTGGCATTCCAACACAGCCGGAAAATCAATCTAACTGACAGGTTAAGGAGAATCACTATGAAGAACAAATTAACGACCGCATTTGGTGCACCAGTAGTCGATAACCAAAACATTCAGACCGCGGGTTCGCGGGGGCCTGCTTTGCTGCAAGATGTTTGGTTGCTGGAGAAAATGGCACACTTTGACCGCGAGGTTATTCCAGAACGGCGGATGCATGCCAAGGGGTCGGCGGCTTATGGCACATTTACCGTTACCCACGATATTACGCCATATACCAAAGCCAAGATTTTCTCCAAAGTCGGCAAGCAGACCGAACTGTTTCTGCGTTTTTCTACGGTTGCTGGTGAGCGCGGTGCTGCCGATGCCGAGCGCGATATTCGCGGCTTTGCAATGAAGTTTTATACCGAAGAGGGTAATTGGGATCTGGTTGGAAATAACACACCGGTATTTTTTCTGCGCGACCCTCTGAAGTTCCCAGATTTGAACCATGCGGTGAAACGCGACCCGAAAACCAATATGCGTAGTGCGGATAACAACTGGGATTTTTGGACAAGTTTGCCCGAAGCACTGCATCAAATTACGATTGTTATGAGTGATCGCGGCATTCCCGCAAGCTATCGACACATGCACGGGTTTGGTAGCCATACTTTCAGTTTCATCAATGCTGATAACGAGCGTTTCTGGGTCAAGTTTCACTGTGAAACACAGCAAGGCATCAAGAATCTGACTGACCAAGAAGCTACCGAGCTGGTTGGGAATGATCGTGAGAGTCATCAAAAAGATCTTTTTGATGCGATTGAAGCAGGTGATTTCCCGAAATGGACCCTGTTCGTTCAAATCATGCCTGAAAAAGAAGCTGCCACCTACCCTGTCAATCCGTTTGATTTGACCAAGATTTGGCGAAAGTGTGATTATCCTCTCATTGAAGTGGGCGAGTTTGCACTCAATCGTAATCCGGAAAACTACTTTGCCGAAGTGGAACAATCTGCTTTTAACCCGGGCAATGTGGTTCCGGGAATCAGTTTCTCACCCGACAAAATGTTGCAGGGGCGGTTGTTCTCCTATGGCGATACACAGCGTTACCGATTGGGGGTCAATCACAATCAAATTCCGGTGAACGCGCCACGTTGTCCGTTCCACTCTTATCACAGAGACGGTGCTATGCGGGTCGATAATAATGCCGATGCGCGGATTGGTTATGAGCCCAATACGCAAGACGAGTGGAATGAACAACCCGATTTCGCCGAGCCACCATTATCCATCGAAGGCGCGGCAGATCACTGGAACCATCGCGAAGATGACGACTATTATTCTCAACCGCGTGCCTTGTTCCAATTGATGAGCACCGCGCAACAACAGGTCTTATTTGAGAATACTGCCCGTTCTGTGGGTGGGGCGCGGCTTGACATTCAGCACCGACATATCCGCAATTGTTATGCCGCGGATCCTGCGTATGGAATCGGGGTTGCTAATGCACTGGGATTGAATGCGGAAGAAATCGTTGTGGCGAAATAGGTAACATGCGATAAATCCCCCCTGATGAGGGGGGTTGCTTTTAGCCTGATGTTTTTTTGATGTTCCTTCTATTTGCATGGCTTTGGCGCGACTTATGTACAAGGACGTACTGGCAATAACTGCTCCTGCGTTATCTGCACTTCCACCTTCCATGGCGGTCGTATGCCCAACATAAACACACTATTGTCGATTTCTCCGACACCCCGCAGATATTTGAAAACACCAATACACCAGAACAGTTGCGCGCTTTAGCGCGCGTGGACAAATAAAACCTAACCGGTGTCTAGGACAGCCACATTTTTATTACTATATGAGACCTTTGCATAAGACGAATAAAGACGGAAAACATCCAACCTTACATTCACATCATAAGTGCAACACTTCTTAAGTCAGCCAAAGGGTATATTAAGACTCTTTTAAACTGACCTGAAAAAGGAGTGCATAATGCGACAATATACCCATTTGACTGAACACGAAAGATACCATATATGGCTGATGATAGGACAACAAGATTCACTAACAAGCATTGCTAATCGGATGGGCAGAAGTGTCTCAACAATTAGCCGAGAGATTAAACGCAATACAGGTAAAAAAGGTTATCGATACCAACAAGCGGGTCGGTTTGCTCATGCTAGCCATCAAACTAAAAACAAGCATATCAAACTGACCCCGCAGGTAATACGCTATGTCAAGGATAATCTCAAACAATACTGGTGCCCTGAACAAGTTGCTAACCGGTTATATTGTGATTGGGACATTAGTATTAGCACTGAAACCATCTATCGCTTTGTATTGAAAAACAAAATGGCAGGCTCCAATCTTTATAAATACCTAAGGTGCCAGAGCCGTCCATATCGTAAACGATACGGCAAGCCTGATTACAGGGGCAAGATACCCAAACAGAGTGGATATAGCTGATCGTCCTAGCATTGTTGATACGCGCAGTCGTATTGGTGATTGGGAGGCGGATACCGTGATAGGAAAAAATCATCAAGGAGCCATACTTACCTTGATAGAAAGAAAGAGCAGGCTTTATCTTGCCCTGCCTATTAAACGTAAGACCGCACAAGCAAGTCGTGATGCAATCATTGAGCTACTCAGCCCCATTAAGAATCTGGTGCATACCATTACCTTTGATAATGGCAGAGAGTTTAACCGCCATGGCGAGATTGCCAAACAATTAAATTGCAACACTTACTTTGCCAAGCCGTATCATAGCTGGGAGCGTGGATCGAATGAAAACCATAACGGGCTATTGAGACAGTTCTTCCCGAAAAAGATGAAACTTGATAAAATCACTGACAATGAGGTGAAAACAGCAACAGATTTAATGAATAATCGTCCCAGAAAATGTCTGGGATTTAAGACCCCTTTCGAGGTCTTTGCTGAAATGATGGGCAAAGACTATTTCTTTAAACACCGTGTTGCACTTATGGGTTGAATTCGCCTTAATTTGTTTTTCAAAGACAGCAGTTAAATTTGGCGCAGTCCAAAAACGCCGAATGGCTATTGGGCATAGAGAATTTTTTAATGACACTGTAGATAATTCTGTGTAACTGCCAAAGGTTAAATGTAGTCCAACACCGTTAAACGACCCAATGGCGTTAGTCGTGTAAGTGGCTTTGCGTATATCCTCTTTGATCGAATTTCGTATCATGTGGACAATACACAGTTGGAACAGTCAACTGCCACCGTTCTTTTTCTGTCGCTCCAGTTTCTTCTCCAAGTCTTTGAGTCGTGCAGTGATGCTCTGGGTTAAATATTCGCTCGATGTGGATTCGCGTAATGCCAGTTTGAGTGAGGCGATTGCACCCACATCATCTCCTAATATGGCATGATATTCGGCATCGGCTTGATGCGCTTCGGCAAGGTGTCCCTGTGCGGCATTCGCCTTAGATAAGAATGGATATAACCGATATTGCTCGGGGTGGCGGCGAATTTGGTAGCGAATAATTTTTTTAGCCTGCTCTGGTTGTTGGTTTAACAGTAACGCATTGGCAAGGTGATAATTCAAATACACCTTGTTTGGCTGCTTGCTGATGAGCGTCTGATAGCGATCAATCGCCTGATTAAACTTGCCATCCATCAGATCAATTTCAGCCTGTGCTGCTTGAATCCACGCATGGCCGGGGTATCGCTCAATCAAGGGTCGCAGCACTGTTCGGGCTTGCTCCAATTTTCGGGTTGCGACTAGGGAAATCGCCATGCCATAAATGCCAGCATCACGAAGGTCGGCTTGTGTGGATTCCATTTGACTCTTAAAAAAAGCAATCGGGTCGCCACCGCGCTCGGTGTATAACAGCCGAATTCTGGCTTTGGCAAGATGAAATTCGAAACTGCTGGTATGGGGCTGGGGAGGATATTGTCGGGCGCGTGATTCGGACTCGGCAACGCGGTTGAGAGAAAGCGGGTGGGTACGCAGAAACTCCGGTATTTCGGAATTGTTGTGGCGCGTATAACGCTCCAGTTCGCCAAAAAAATCTGCCATTGCCGTGGGGTCGTATTTTGCATTCGCCAACAATTTAATGCCGATGGAATCCGCTTCCCGCTCAAATCCGCGGGTATAGCTCAGTCGGTTAGACGCGGCGACAGCAGTGGCAGCGGTCAAACCGGCAAGCCCGATTTGTCCGCCGATGAATATTGAACCAAGCACTGCCGCAATCAACGGTGCTTTGTTTTCGCTTGTTTTGGCGAGCAATCGTGGCAAATGACGTTGGCTTAAATGCGCGATTTCATGCCCAACAACCGAAGCCAACTCGCTTTCCGTTTTGGTCACCATCAGTAAGCCGGTATTGAATGTAATATAGCCTCCGGGCACAGCGAAGGCATTTAATATGTTATCCGAAAGCAGGTTAAATGAAAGTTTGGTGCTATGTAAATCTGCCGTCGCGCCGACTCGGTCGCCGACCGATTGTAGGTAATGCTGTAACTCGTAATCATCGACATAAGACGTGCTACGCAGCAGTTGACGCAAAAACTGCTGCCCAATCAGCCTCTCCTGTACCGTGTTCAAATATCGAGTCGAGCCATCCCCAAGCTCTGGCAAATCATCCGATTGGGCAAAACTCGCGGTATTGACCATGCACATGACCAATGCCAACAGTGCGCTGGTGAACCAATACGGCAACAAGCCGCTTGGTGAGATTCTTGCTGATGACATCG
Organism: Candidatus Spongiihabitans sp.; assembly: GCA_965261425.1. Classification (GTDB taxonomy): domain Bacteria; phylum Pseudomonadota; class Gammaproteobacteria; order Arenicellales; family Poriferihabitantaceae; genus Spongiihabitans. The sequence goes on along the minus strand of OZ253452.1, from coordinate 2,701,132 downwards.
GGTTGTTATTACCTCATAGGTGTTATTGCGCTCCTGCATGATTGTCCATTATACCGCACGTTTATAACTGGGCTTGCAATATTAAGGAGAATGATGTGCTCAATGATAACCTTTTGCGATGACCGTTGGGGTGTTAAAATCACTTAAAGTTCAGTAATCCGGCCAACAGGAAATTCAGCGATGCGTATGCAAGCAGTATGGTATGAACAACAGGGTACCGCCAACCAAGTATTAAAATTTGGTGAGCGTGAGAAGCCGGTTGTTGGAGATGGTGATGTTTTGGTACGATTGCATTCGTCTGCGGTCAATCCTTCCGATATTAAAAAACGATCTGGTAATCAGGCAGTGGAGTTTTCGGAGCAATTTATTATTCCACATAGTGACGGTGCGGGTGTGATTGAGGGAGTCGGGCGTGGGGTTTCGAAAAACAGAATTGGCGAACGAGTGTGGGTGTATCAGGCGCAATTTGAGCGTCACTTGGGAACTGCCGCTCAGTATGTTGCCGTTCCATCAATGACCGCGCCCGCCTTACCGGATAATATCGGCTTTGATATTGGTGCGTGTCTAGGAATTCCGCTCATGACGGCACACCGAGCAGTGTTTATCCATGGTGATGTTGCCAGACTTGACCTATTGATTACCGGTGCTTCGGGTCGGGTCGGATATTATGCCGCACAATGGGCAAAAGCTGCTGGTGCCAGAGTAATTGCGACCGCGGGCAGTGATGCGCGTTGCGAGGTAGCACGCCAAACCGGCGCAGATGCGGTATTGAATTATCGTACCGATAATTTGGTTGAGGCGATTGCCGATTTCACGCATGGCAAAGGGGTCGATAGAATTGTTGAGGTCGAGTTTGGAGCTAATGTGGCAACCAGCGTGGCAGTGCTGAAAAATGGCGGGATTATTTCGACCTATTCATCGTCTTTGGTCGCGCAACCAACTATGCCGTTCTATCTGATGATGTTCAAAAACATCTCGGTTAATCTGATTTTGGTTTACAACATGCCCGTCAATGCAAAACAGCAAGCGATACTGGACATCAATCGCGCTCTGATGAACAATCAATTACACCATAGAATTGCAGAATCATGGTCATTGGCGCAAACGATGAATGCCCATGCGTCTGTTGAGCAGGGTGGCAAAGACGGGTGCGTGATTATTGATATACCATGAGAGTTGTCAGATCAGTGGCAGTTATTCCTGCCCCAACACCGTCGTTCCCGCGTAGGAGACTGTGCACGAAACCAACATCCGTCATTCCTGCGGAAGCAGGAATCCAGTAAAATAGTCAATCCGGTTAATTCGCCATTTCTTTCAAGACCACAATGCCAACTCATCAAGCCAAACTTGTCGTTTGCACGCTATATAAATTTATCGCTCTGGATGAGTTTGTTGCGTGGCGGATGCCAATTTTAACCAAGCTACAGGACTGTAATATTCTTGGCACAATTCTGCTGGCACAAGAAGGCATTAACGGCACAATTGCTGGAACGGTTACCGATATTGAACATTTTTTACGTTGGCTGCGCGAGCAAACGGCAATCGGTGAGATTGAAGCCAAGTACGCGATTGTCGCGCAACTGCCATTTAGACGCACCATCGTTAAATTAAGAAAGGAAATCGTTAGCATGGGGGTGGATGAGATTGATCCCAGTCAATCAGCAGGAACCTATGTCGAGCCGAAGGACTGGAATGCGCTGCTGGATGAGCCTGATGTGCTGGTTGTCGATACCCGAAATGAGTATGAAATAAAAGTCGGGCGATTTGAAAAATCCACCAATCCACAGACCACGAACTTCCGCGAATTCCCGGTATTTGCAAAGCAGCATTTGCATCCTGAAAAGCATCAAAAAATCGCTATGTATTGTACCGGCGGGATTCGCTGTGAAAAAGCCACGACGTTTCTAAAGCAACAGGGCTTTGATGAGGTCTATCACTTAAAAGGAGGCATATTGAAATATTTAGAGCAGGTGTCGCCGAGTGAATCAAAATGGCAGGGCGAGTGTTTTGTTTTCGATGAGCGGGTCACGGTGAATCATCAGTTACAAAAGGGTCGCTATGATCAGTGCCATGCCTGCCGTCTGCCGATTAGCGATGAGGACAAACAAAGCGAAAAATATCAGGCGGGGGTCAGTTGTCCGTCCTGTTTCGACCGCGGCACAAAGCAAGACAAAACACGTTATGCCGAACGCGAAAAACAGATGCGATTGGCAAAGAAGCGTGGCACAACCCCTATCGGCAAAGCGCATATCGGGCATCGATAAAGCCGATGCCGCTGGAGAATATCCCCATCGCAATAATCTATAAGGATTGGTAGTAGAGCAAAGCCCGCCGCCATCAGAGGAAGAGAAACACCCGCACGATTTACTATGCTCGGCGGTTGGTGAGCTGGATGTTTTGTGGGTGTCCCCGATGGCTCCCCAAATTACTCTTAAAAGAATTCTGGGTATTTCGCCACAATATTATCAGCAATACTCAATGTCCCAGAAAGATGTTGGCGAATCATTTTTCTGGTGCGTGTTTTGTCGCTACTCTCAATTGCCGACAAAATCTTATTATGATAACCCAAGATATTGGCCGCTTTGCCGATGTCGGGCAAGTGTAGTTTACGCAATCTGTCAATATGACCTGAACGTGCCGATACTTCCTGCCAAAGCGTTCTGTTGCCAGTAGCAGCGCATAACGCTTCGTGAAAACTACGATCAAACCATGAAAATTGATCAAGATCATTTTCTTGTTCAAATGCTATGCGCTGAAGGTCAAGAATGCGGCGTATGGGAATGAGTTTTGTTTTGTCCTTGTCCAATGCAAGCAGACGACAAACTTCCAGCTCCAGAGCAACCCTTAAAAACTGGGTCTGAGTAGCATGATTCAGATCAATTTTTGTGACCAGCGTGCGTGATTGCGGATAAATATCAACTAATCCCTCCTGTTTTAGTAGAACCAAGACATCACGTATCGGGGTTTGGCTCAGCCTGTAGTATTTTGCCAGTTCGGATCGGGATAAAGATTCGCCCGGTTCTATTCGCAGGGAAATAATACGTTGACGCAAATGGTCGTACATCTGCTGTGGGGAGATGCGTTTTGACTGAACCTCTTCGTCAGTAAGCATGTTTTGATGAAGGAACAGGTCTTTTTCAATTTTATCCATAAAATAACTTTATTTTTTAACGTACACGATTGTAAATCCGTATTATAAACGCTGGTTTGCGTATAAAACAGATGGACTATGCAATAACGACCCCTTGAACAAAAGCATTATAGCCATATGGTCAGCAAGAATGCACAATCTAACTATTAAACTTGATTTATAAGATTAAAATATGCTAATATATTAGTATCTCACATTCGGTGAGTGTAGTTTTAACCATTTGTAAGGAGAATATTATGAGAATTATTAAAGATATATGCGCTTTTGCCGTTGCGGTTTCGTGCATGGTGTTGGTTACAACGGCGCATGCAGACACACTAAGAGTACAATCATCGTTTAATGCGGGTGATTTCTCGACCCAGTTTTTAACCGAAAATTGGTTGCCACTATTAAAGAAAATGACCAATGGTCGTATTGAGATCGAATTGTTACCGACAAAATCGGTGGTTTCTCACCGCGAAACACCCGAAGCCGTCGCCAACGGTGTGTTAGATGGTGATTTCACATCCATTCCATATTTTTCTGGGCGAGAGCCTGCTTTTGCTTTGTTGGGGGATCTTATTTCTGGTTACGATACGCCGACACAAATGCGCTGGTTTTGCCAATATGGCGATGGAGAGAAAGCCTTGCAAGGCGCGCTGGATTCTTTCACTAACGGTAAAATCAAAGTGATTGGTTGTGGTCCTTTTAGCCGTGAAGCACTTGCAGCGGCTACCCCTATTCGTGGTTTTGCCGATTTGAAAGGAAAGAAAATTCGTTCACCAGAAGGTTTGGCGGCCGCTGTTTTCAAAGGTGCTGGCGCATCTCCGATATCTATTCCATTTTCTGAAGTTTACACCTCGTTGGAAAAAGGGATTGTCGATGCCGCCGATGCTTCTGCTTATGTTAACAATGATGCTATTGGCTTGAATAAAATTGCGAAATACCCTCTTTATCCGGGTATTCACTCGATGCCCGCGATGCAATTCACTATCAATAAGTCGAAGTATGACAAGCTGAGTTCCGCAGATCAAAAAGCATTGCGTGCTTGGTGGTATATGGCGATGGAAGCGATGACAACAGAAACCGATGCCAGAGATAAAAATCTTGTAGCGCGTGATAAAGCAGCCAGCAAGATTGAAGTAATCAATTGGGCGCAATCTGACCGTGACCAATTGCGCGTGGTGGCAAGGAAAGCGTGGCAGGATTTTGCCAAGAAAAGTGGCCGAGCGCAAGCGGCACTTGACGCACACCTTGACTTCATGAAACAAATTGGTTTAGTGGACTAACTTGGAAGTCGTATAGGTTTCGGATTGCAGAGAAGGTCAACCAAAGCCACGGATGGCTATTATCCTGCAGATCAAAACCAGTTTTGGATTGGTCATCAAGGAGCCAATAACAAAAACGATGTTTTACAACGGCGGATATGACTATGGTTAGGCGTATTTCAAAATAAAAGTCGTCATGGTATTTCTCTTTTACGCCTTTACCCCGAAATACCGGTATCACATGTTTTCATGTGGTTCCGGTAAGTTTGATGGTTAGGTTCAGTGTCATTTTTACAGGAGGAACCCGTGGCAGTGTTGGATAAGTTTGTGGTGATCGTCGGCAGGACAAGCGTTTTTATTGGCTATGCTTGTGGGGTTTTATTTTTTGCCTGTATTTCGCTGTCCACCATAGAAGTGGTGTCGCGCTATGTTTTTGACCGCCCCACAATATGGAGTTTTGAGGTGGTGATTGCTTTATGTGCAACTGTATGGGTTATGTCTGTGGGCTATGTAACAGAACAACGACGACATATCGCCATCACCATGCTTGAGCTGATTATCCCAAAACGTGCTTGGAATATTTTATTGTTTGCACAAATGATTCTCTCGATCTGTGCAATTATTATGTTGTTATGGGCACTTTATAATCCGGTTATTTCTGCGTTGACACATCTTGAACGTTCCGGAAGCGCATTTAATCCGGCATTACCCGCTTATCTGAAAACCCTGCTTGCTACTGGTAGTGTCCTTTACATATTGCAACTGATTGCCAATATCATTGTTTGGTTTAAACATCTATCCGAGACAAAAGTATAACCGATGGGCATCGAACTTATTACGCTTCTGATTGTTTTAGCACTGCTGTTGCTAACCTCGTTAGGAGTGCCTTTAGGGATTGCCACGCTCAGTGTTTCAATTGTCACAGCCCTGCTTAATTTTGGTCTTCCTGGCTTGTTTCTTGTTGCTTCCAACGTCGTTAGCGTTTTGGAGAAATATGAACTCATTGCTGTTCCTTTCTTTGTCTTTATAGCAAATGTCTTGGAGCGTTCAGGCATTGCCAAGTCACTATTTGAATCGATGGCGATTCTCGGTGGACGATTCCGTGGGTCGGTAGGTGTACAAACCTGTGTTGTCGCTGTTGTGCTAGCCGCCATGAGTGGCATTATGGGCGGTGAGATTGTGATGCTGGGTTTGGTTGCTTTGCCACAAATGCTGCGTTTAGGTTATGACCGCAAACTATCTATTGGCATTATATGCGCGGCGGGTGCTCTGGCAACTCTTATTCCCCCGTCAATAGTGATGATTGTTTATGGGCTTGCCGCTCAGGTTTCTATCACCGATTTGTTTACCGCAGGGGTCGTCCCCGGGTTGCTGTTGGCCAGTCTTTACATTTGCTATGTTCTTATCCGTGTGCGTCTTAATCCGAGTATGGCGCCTATTTACGATATTCCGGAAACGGCTTTACCGTTATTACAACGACTCAAATTTATGTCTGGTATTATTCTACCTGCCATATTGATTGGTGGCATATTGGGGTCTATTTATGCAGGTATTGCAACGGTAACCGAGTCTGCGGCAATTGGCGCTGTCGGTGCTTTGTTGGTTGCCGCTTATCGCCGTGAGTTAACTTATGCGATGACTATCGATGCCATGCGTAAAACGGTTTTAACCGTAGGTTCAATTATTTGGCTGGTGTTAGGCGCGGTGAGTCTGATTGGTATTTATAATCTTATTGGTGGCTCAGCATTTCTGCGTGAAACCTTAACCGGGCTTGATATTCATCCGCTTGCGGTGATTGGCGTGATGATGCTGATTGTTATGGTGTTGGGCACTTTTATGGAGTGGATTGCTATTATTTTTATCACGGTGCCGGTTTTTGCTCCTGTTGTCATTTCTTTGGGTTATGACCCTGTTTGGTTCGGCGTGCTTTTTGCCATGAATATCCAGATTTATTTTTTATCGCCCCCCTTTGGTCCTGCTTGTTTCTTCCTCAAAAGTGTTGCTCCAAAAGGAATAGAGTTGCAGGAAATTTTTCTGGCTGTTTTGCCGTTCATTGGTTTGCAGATAGTTGGTCTTGGCATCGTCCTGTTTTTCCCGGATGTTGCTTTGTGGTTACCTGAATTATTACTTAACTGACGGAGATAAACATGGATATACATGATGAAGAAATGTCCCCCGCAGAACTTGAAATTAAAGAGCGCATAGAAATTGATTATGGCAACTGGCCTGAAATTGTGGGTTTGATTTCCGTTGCCTTTGTTGTTTTCATTATGTTTGTTTCCTCCGATGGCAGTTACTGACACGGATGAATACGACAAGCCTAAAAACGTATAACGACTTGCGTAGTGCCAAGTGGTTCGCTGCCGATGATTTTCGGAGTTTTGGTCATCGCTCCCGTATCTTGCAAATGGGGTACGATGTTGCTGATTGGACAGGTAAGCCGATTATTGCCATTATCAATACTTGGTCAGATATTAGCCCTTGTCATCAGCACTTCAAGCACAGAGTCGAGGATGTCAAACGTGGGGTACTGCAAGCCGGTGGATTTCCTCTTGAAATCCCGGCGATGTCCTTGTCTGAGAATTTTGTCAAACCGACAACCATGCTTTATCGCAATATGCTGGCTATGGAAGTTGAGGAATTATTGCGTTCTCATCCTGTGGATGGTGCGGTGTTGATGGGAGGCTGCGATAAAACAACACCCGCTCTGGCTATGGGTGCCATCAGTGCCGGTTATCCATTTATTTTCTTGCCAGCGGGACCCATGTTGAGGGGGAACTGGCGGGGTGAGGTTTTAGGCAGCGGCTCAGATGCTTTTAAGTATTGGGATGAACGTCGTGCTGGCAATGTAACGTCGACACAATGGCGCAGTATTGAAAAAGGCATTGCGCGTTCTTATGGACATTGCATGACCATGGGCACTGCTTCTACCATGACTTCAATTGCTGAAGCACTGGGGCTTTGTTTGACTGGTGCCTCATCAATTCCGGCAGCAGATGCCAACCATCCACGAATGTGCGCTAACAGTGGGCGACGCATTGTGGAGATGATTTGGGAAGATGTGACACCAGAAAAAATCATCACTGACGAAGCGGTCGATAATGCTGCCACTGTTGCCATGGCGACGGGTTGCTCTACCAATGCCGTTATTCATCTGATTGCTATGGCAAGGCGTGCCGGCATTCCACTTAACTTGGATGATCTGGATAAAAAGAGTCGGGTTACACCAGTCATTGCCAACATACGTCCAGCCGGGGAAAAATACTTGATGGAAGATTTCTTTTATGCTGGTGGACTACCAGCCTTAATGAAGCGACTAGGCAATAAACTTCACCTGAATGTTAAAACCGTATCGGGTTTAAGTCTTGGTGAGAACATCAAAGACGCTGAAGTGTTTAATAATGATGTTATTCGCACTTTGGATAACCCCGTTTTTGAGGAGGGGTCATTGGCAGTATTAAAAGGAAATTTGGCTCCAGATGGGGCGGTGATAAAACCGGTTTCTTGCGACCCAAAATTCTTTTTTCACGAAGGTCCGGCAATGGTTTTTGATAACTATCCAGACTTGAAAGAAGCGTTAGAAAATGAAAATCTGGATATTACCCCCGACCACGTACTGGTTTTACGCAATGCCGGACCTAAAGGGGGTCCGGGGATGCCGGAATGGGGCATGATTCCCATGCCTAAAAACTTGTTGAAGGAAGGGCATCGGGATATGGTTCGCCTTTCCGATGCGCGTATGAGTGGCACCAGTTATGGCGCATGTATTTTGCATGTTGCCCCTGAAGCACATATTGGAGGACCGTTAGCCCTGTTAAAAAACGGCGATATTATTCGGCTTGACATTACCAATCGCCGTCTTGATATGCTTGTTGATGAACAAGAAATTGAAAGTCGCCGTAGCCAATGGCAACCACCACAAGATAAGTTTAGCCGTGGTTATGGTTGGATGTTCTCCAAACATATTAGCCAAGCCAACCAAGGCTGTGATTTTGATTATCTGGAAACTGGATTTGGAGGCAAAACGGATGAACCCGATATTTTCTAGGAGGAAAGAATGATGGCAACGCCTATTTTGGATGAAGCCACCAAAGCAAACTTAATGAAAGTAAGCGTGGCATCCGTGTGTACCGCACTTTATAAACGTGGACTTAGAAATCAATTTATTCAAAATGTACACCCGGTTGCTCCTAAAGCCCGTAATATGGTTGGGCAAACTTATACCTTGCGTTATATTCCAGCGCGCGAAGACAGAAACCCTATTTCTGTTTTTGAAGACCCCAAGCATAAACAGCGTGTCGCCATTGAGCAATGTCCACCAGGATATGTGCTGGTCATTGACAGTCGCAAAGATCCGCGTGCTGCTTCGGCTGGATGTATTCTTATTTCCCGACTGATGATGCGCGGTTGTGCAGGCATCGTTACGGACGGGGGGTTTCGTGATTCGCCCGGCATAGCAACTTTAGACATTCCCGCCTATCACGCTCAGCCATCGGCACCCACCAACCTTACTTTGCATGAAGCCTGCGACTTGAATGTGCCCATTGGTTGTGGTGATGTTGCTGTTTTTCCCGATGATGTGGTCGTTGGTGATCAAGAAGGTGTTGTGATTATTCCCGCCCATCTTACATATGAAATAGCTGATGAATGTTCAGGCATGGAGTCTTACGAAAATTTTGTTAATGAAGAAGTATTAAAGGGTCGTTCAATAATTGGTCTTTACCCTTGTACCAATGATGATGTTAAAAATGATTATCAGATTTGGTGTAAAAAAAACAGTAATAGTAAACAGGAGAACAGGTGAAAAAATGACAAAATTAACCGGCAAAAACCTGATTAATGGTAACTGGGTAGGGTCTTCTGAGACTATAAGCCGCATTGATTTAGAAGGCATTGAGTTTGCTCAGGCAGATGAAAAACAGGTGGATGAAACCGCGAGCAGTGCAAGCACGGATTTTCGTGGCTATTCATCCATGCCGCGGACAAAGCGTGCCGTATTTTTAAGATCGATTGCTGATGAAATTGATGTTTTGGGAGATGATATTACTGTAACTGCACAGTTGGAAACAGGCTTGCCAGCAGCGCGTCTTGAAGGAGAGCGGAGTCGCACCACAGGGCAGTTAAAAATGTTTGCCGACTTGCTTGAAAAAGGAGATTATTTGGACGCAAGAATTACCGAGGCGATGCCTGATCGCCAACCCTTGCCGGGTGTCGATATTCGCTTAACGCATAAAGCAATAGGTCCAGTGGTCGTATTTGGGGCTTCAAACTTCCCGCTGGCTTTTTCGGTGGCAGGTGGTGATACCGCATCAGCTTTAGCCGCAGGTTGTCCGGTTATTGTCAAGGGGCATGGTGCCCATGCCGGCACCTCAGAATGGGTGGCTCAAGCCATCAGTAACGCCATGCAGAAACATCAAATGCCGGCAGCAACATTTCAAATGCTACAAGGTTCTGGCAGGGTTGTGGGGCAGGCATTGGCAAATCACCCAGCGATTAAAGCAGTAGGATTTACCGGTTCCTTAAAAGCGGGTAGAATTCTCTATGATATTTGTCATAGCCGTGCCCATCCTATTCCCTTTTACGGAGAATTGGGTTCAATCAACCCTGTTTTTATATTAGAGCAAGCGGCGAATAAAAAAATTGAAACCATAGGGGAGGGTTGGGCTAATTCTTTGGTTATGGGCTGTGGTCAGTTTTGTACCAATCCAGGGGTTGTGTTTGTGATTAAAGGTTCGCGAGCCGATCAATTCAAAGCCGTTGCTGTTTCGGTTTTGCAAAACACAGTCAAACAAAAAATGTTGACTGACACTATTTGTCAAACCTATAAAGACGGAATTCAATCGTGGCAAAAATTAGCACAAGCACTTTTTATAGGCAGTGTTGGTGATCGGCATGCCCTACCCAGCGTATTTAGTGTTGATTCTAAAGTGTGGATAGACACGCCAAAATTACGACAAGAAATTTTTGGGCCTGCAGGAATTATTGTTGAATGTGATGATGTGGCGCAAATGTTAACAATAGCGGAAGCACTCGATGGACAGTTAACTGCCACCATTCAAATGGATGACGCAGACATGCTGGCAGCGAAAAAACTTATCATTATCTTGGAAGAAAAAGCAGGTCGGGTACTATGTAATGGTTTCCCGACAGGTGTGGAGGTTTGTGATGCCATGATGCACGGCGGACCCTATCCAAGTAGCACAGATGTGCGCGCAACTTCGGTTGGTAGTTTAGCCATTGTGCGCTGGTTAAGACCGGTTGCCTATCAAAATTTTCCGGCGGCACTTCTACCCGAAGAGATAAAGCCAATTGCTTAACACAAATACTCGAATAACCCACAAGATAGCAATATCAAAATGCACCCCCAAGAATTAAAAAAGGTAATTAGCTCTGGTCTGCTTTCGCTTCCAGTTACACACTTTGATGATGTGTTAGAGCGTCTGTCTGGAATTATCAAGTATTATCAGTAATGAAAATTTCAAAGGTAAATACTTATCTTTTGCACCACGATCTTGAGAAGCCTTTCCAGTCTTCTTTCGCTGTGTTCAGAGTGCGCAGGCATTGCCTAGTAGAGATCGAATGTGACAATGGTTTGATTGGGTGGGGGGAGTGCCTTGGTCCTGCCGACATTAATGTTGCGGTAATTAAGTCAATGTCAGTATTGCTGGTAGGTCGAAACCCTTTGGATATAGAACCGATTTGGTTGGAACTTTATAATCAATACAGGGATCAGGGGCAGCGTGGATCAATACATACCGCGCTTAGTGGGATAGATATTGCGCTATGGGATATAGCCGGCAAACACTTTGATTCCCCCATCTACCAGTTAATGGGTGGTGCCTATCAAACCAATATTCCCGCTTATGCTACTGGAGGCTTCCGCCTGGAAGGCGAGGAGCATGCCGCCCATTGTGCAAAAGAGATGGCGGGCTATGTCGCTGAAGGGTTTAAATCGGTTAAAATCAAAATCGGTTATGGTCTGGATAGTGATTTAGAAACTATCGCCGCTGTCCGAGAAGCGATTGGCCCAGACGTGATTTTAATGATTGATGCCAACCATGGTTATGATGCAATTGATGCAATCCAAATTGGTCGGCGAGCGTCTCAGTATAATATTGAATGGTTTGAAGAGCCGGTAGTCCCTGAGGCATTGGTTTCTTATCGTAAAGTTCGGCAAGCTCAACCAATCCCCATTGCAGGAGGCGAAACTTGGCACGGACGTTGGGCTGTTAATCAGGCTCTGGAAAATCAAGCTGTTGATATTATTCAGCCAGATGTCTGTGGAATCGGTGGATTGAGCGAAGCCCGAAAAATTATTACCTTGGCTGATACATATCATGTCCGTCTCGTTCCACATGTTTGGGGAACGGCTGTTGCTCTGGCCGCAGGACTTCATTTTCACGCAATTATTCCACCTTCACCACCAATCCATGAGGTACGGTTGCCGCGTTTGGAATTTGATCGGACTCATAATCCTTTTAGGCAAGCTATCGTTTCCAAGCCTATTGAACACCAAAACGGTGTGGTTGCTGTACCGAATGCGCCTGGGCTTGGTATTGAGATTAAGCGTGATGTCCTTGAGGAATATGCGCCAGGTTAAAGACTGGAAAATTATTGATTTTGGGGGGTATTTCGGATAACTAGCCCCATTCATCTGTAATCCTTTGTTTTAACTGTTTAACCGTGTTTGTAGTTTTGTGTTATTAAAGTCATAGTGCTTTTGGTTCATTTTGTAACAGTCAAATCATCCCTTTTTGACTTGGGTGGGCTATGGGAATCGTATTGAAGGTAAAATCTTACGACTATTTAGCTATCCTCATAATGACCGGCCGAAACAAAACTGCCACCCTGATATCGAACGGCCGGATCGTTCGGATCGACAATTTCCGAAATTAAATTTTCGTCATTTTCAAACTGCTCGGAACTATCTTGAGGGATCCAACCTATATAAGCCGTAAGATGATTATCCCACCACTGTTCTTTATTAGCTGAAACTCCGTAAATGACAGCATAACCCAACCAATCTGTTGTAAAGACAGATTTAACTAGGGAGGTAAGATCGCTGGAACTCAGCCAAGTGACTAGCATTCTTTTATTGAGTGGCTTGGGGAAGTTGGAGCCAATCCTGATACTCGCAGTTTCGATTCCATACTTGTCATAATAGTAACGTGCCAGAATCTCTCCGAAACCCTTGGAAACACCATACATGCTGTCTGGACGCATAGAGGAATTCGCATCCAATCGGGTTTCCCGGTTGTGAAATCCGATAATGTGATTTGAGCTGGCAAAGAGAATACGAGAAACCCGTTTTTGCCGCGCCGCCTCATAGATGTTGTATGTGCCACGAATATTGGCATTTAGGATGTTATCAAAAGTGTTTTCGGTTGATATTCCGCCAAGATGAATGATGGCATCACAGCCATCTACAAGATTCAGTACACTATTCATAACCGATAGATCGCACTGAACAACTTCCTCTCCCTTACTGGCCTTACCGAGATCAGCAATATCTGACACGCGCAATGTTGTCTTCCAGCCATTTAAGCTTTCACGAAGCACTTTGCCAAGCATTCCAGCGGCACCAGTTAACAGAATTTTAGACATCGAAAACTTCCTAGCATTGAGGTGTTAGCCAATAAGGCTTGGCAATGACATGGAAATGGCGGGTACAAAAGTAACCAGCATCAGGGCGGACAGAATAGCAATATAAAATGGCCAGATAGATTTGACGGCCTTTTCAATTGGCACCTCACCAATGGAGCACCCAACAAAGAGGCACGCACCTACGGGTGGGGTGCATAGCCCTAAGCCCAAGTTCATCATCAATATGATGCCGAATTGGATGGGATCTATGCCAAGACTAGTTGCTACGGGTAAAAAGATGGGTGTACATATCAAGATTAGAGCAGCCATGTCCATAATCATACCAAGAATCAGTAGCATAACATTCAGGGCAAGAAGAATTATAATAGGATTGTCTGAAAAAAAATATAGCAGGGACGTTAGCTTTTCTGGCACCTGATAAAAGGCGAGCATATAGCCGAAAGCCGAAGCACAAGCAACCAGAATCATTACCATTCCAATCGTGCGAACTGATCGGGTGACAGCCAACCAAAAGGACTCTAGTGAGAGGGAGCGATATGCAAACACTGTGATTAGAAATGCATAAATTGCACCGATGGCACCTGATTCAGTGACAGTAAATACCCCGGATAGAGTTCCACCAACAATGATAACTGCCGTAAAAAGCCCGGGTAACGCTGCGATAGCGGTTACAAATATAACTTTCCATCCCGAAAAAGGTTCCGTAGGGTAGTTTTTCTTAACTGCAATCCACCATGCGGCAAGGGCCAATCCTAGACACATGAGGATACCGGGAACGATACCCGCAATAAATAGTTTGGAGATTGATATGCTACCACCGGCAGCCACAACGTATAAGATCATGTTGTGGCTGGGTGGAATTATGATGCCTGCTATGGAAGAGGTCACTGTTACATTGACAGCATATTCTGGTTCATAGCCTTTTTCTTTCATCACCGGAATCAGCAGGGATCCAAGTGCAGAAACGTCTGCGACCGCAGAACCTGAAATGCCGCCGAAAAGCATGCTCGAAAACACATTGACCTGTCCGAGACCACCACGCATCCACCCTACTGAAGAAGAAGCGAGGTGTACGAGACGGGCGGCAATACCTCCGTGGAGCATGAGTTCGCCGGCAAAGATAAAGAAAGGAATGGCTAATAAGGAGAATACAGTTACACCCGAACCAATACGCTGAAAAGCGATGAGGAGAGGGAGTCCTTCATAAGCAAAGGCAGCTACGGCGGCTATACCTAAAGCGTAGGCAACAGGCACGCTTATGGCGATGCAAAAGACGAACAGCCCGAGCAGAATTGCTAAGCCCATTAAAATTTATCTTCAGACAAGGTAACGCGTTTTGATTGTTTCAGGGCTTCAATATCGTCATGGGTTGAGACTACCAGTAGCGAGGACAGTTCCTGAAATATATTACCAATCGAAAACAGAACGACAAGACCTCCACTTATGACCATGGGCAGGTTGCGTAGCCCATCAGGGATGTCGAGAAGGGGGATGATCGTTGCCCAGTTGAAAATCATTAATTGGTATGATTGAGTCATCATGATGATACCAAAAGCACCGAGGATCAAATAAATAAAAATATAGAGTTTTGATCTGGTGCGTTGTGTGAGCATGTGTGGGAGTATTTCTATACTAAGATGGGTTCTTTCTCTGATGCCAGTAGCAGAGGAAAGAAATGTAATGAGTGTCACGAGGAGCAGTGCAAATTGCTCAACCCATGTGGGAGTGGAGTTTAGAATATATCGACCAAAAACCAACCATCCGAAAGTGACAACGAGAATTATAAGGCAACACCCTGATATATAGGTGCAAAGCCTTGCAAGAAGAGCTAATAGACGCTCTCCACTGAGGAGAAATCGAGCTCGGAGGCACATTTCGGTATCTTGGTTAGATTTTCTCAAAAAAGAAAAGTAGCCCCGCTACCATAACAGAAGTCGAGCACTTGAGACTGTGCAAAAAACCAACATCCGTCTTTCCTGCGAAGCCTGTCCCCGCGCAGGCGGGGAGCAGGGATCCAGTAAAACAGCGAAACCCGCAAGGGTTTTCTACATGTAACATGCACTAGCTTGGGGTTTTTGCACAATCTTACATGGGGGGATTATTCGACAGAACGGATATCAGTAATCAATTCTTTCAGTACCGGGTTTTTTGCCACAGCCTTTTCGTAGACATGACCCATGGCATCTTGAAACGGTCCCTTGTTGGCAATTTCATTAAACTTGATGCCGCTGTCTATAACTTTTACACGGCTTTTCGTCGCGCGTTCAACCCAAAGTTTACGCTGAAGAATAGCACTTTCACGTGCGGCTTCTTTAACTTTCTTTTTGTTATCGTCCGACAGTTCGTCCCAGCTGGATTTACTGATGCAAAAGCATTCTGGTATAATCAGATGTTGGCTTCCAGAATAGTAACCTGCCACTTCGAAATGGTTTGTTGATTCATAGGATGGCCAGTTGTTTTCGGCCCCATCAATAACATTGGTCTTGAGGGATTGAAATACCTCAGAAAAGGCCATCGGTGTTGCATTGCCACCAAGGGATTCAACCATTCCGACAAATAATTCATTGTTCATTACCCGGAATTTAAGACCTTTAACGTCGTCAGGTGTTTTGATTGGGCGGATAGAATTATAAAAGGAACGTGCCCCTGAATCATACCAAGCCAAGGCAACTAAGCCCTTTTTCTCCATTGCCGCGCTCATTTTATCGCCAAAAGGACCGTCCATGACGCGGTGCATATGATCCATGTCTTTAAAAATAAATGGAAGAGAGACGACGTTGGCTTCGGGTACGATTGGTCCCATTGGTCCCATACTAAAGACGGCAAAATCAAGTCCGCCAAGTTGAACCTGTTTGATGGCATCTGGCTGGGAGCCCAAGACAGCACTATGATATGTTTTTGCGGTCAGTTCGCCATTAGTTTTTTCGTCAATCAGACTTGAGAATTTATCCATTGCGATAGATACTGGGTAATTTGGCACATGAACGTTCCAACCTCTCCATTCTGCGTGGGCTGACAGAGTTGCAAGAGTCATCGTGAAAGCAATCAGTGTTGATACGGTGGCTTTGCGAGCTATTACTTTATTCATTGTTTTAAACCTCTCGAGTTTAGGGTTGTTAATAGTGTGAGCGTAAAAACGCTGTCACACGTAGTAGCCTAGCATGATTTATGATAAATTTCAATATACATAATACAAATTTTATTTGTTTTGAATTTATCTATAAACAATGTTATGCTACATGGACGTATAAGAACCGCATTAGTTTTGTAAACTTTCAGGAATTCATTTCTATGGTCAGTAAAGAACCTATCCAACCGAAACAGAATTTAACCCAAAAAGTTGTCGCGCAATTGCGTCAGAGAATTGCGAATGGAGATTTGACTCCGGGCGATAAATTGCCGACCGAATTAAAACTTGTCGAGGAGTTTGGTGTTAGCCGGACTGTTGTTCGTGAAGCTATTTCCGGGCTTAAGATTGATGGGTTGTTGGTATCTCGCCAAGGTGCGGGAGTTTTTGTTTTAAAATCTGACAGCTCAAAAAGTACGTTGACTTTATTGACTGAGAACCCAAAAACAATTCCGAGCGTAATTGAAGCTTTGGAACTACGATCTGCAGTGGAAGTGGGGGCTGCGGGACTTGCGGCGACGAGATGTTCTCCCGCACAGCAGGCTGAAATATATGTGAAATATAGTGATTTTAAGCGTCAGGTTCGGAGGGCTGAGTTATCCGAAGCGGAGGATTTTGCGTTTCATGTTGCGATAGCGGAAGCTTCGAACAATAGACGATTTGTCGATTTTTTGACACTACTTGGAAGAAACACAATCCCGCGTTCACAGTTGAGGGTTGAGGCAAATTTACCTCTAGATTCCGCCGTTGAAGAGGAAATCTTGATGGAGCACAAGGATATAATGGAAGCTATTGAGAATAAGGATTCGGCTGCGGCACGAGAGGCAATGGATGTGCATTTAACAAATGGTGTAGAGCGGTACAGGTCTCTTGCTCGTATTGTTCAAATTGTATATAGGTAGTATGAATAAAAAAATTAGTCGATATAAATATTGATACAGGACAAATTCCGATTATCATTGCTAGCGTTTCTTGAGGTGCTAATCCAAATGCTGGAATGTTCACATAAGATAAAGCCATCAGTATGCATCCCCAAGAATTAAAAAAGGTAATTAGCTCTGGTTTGCTTTCGTTTCCAGTTACACACTTTGATGATGTGTTAGAGTTTAATAAGAGGGGTTACCAAGAACATATCGAGTGGTTGACTCAATATGACGCGGCAGCTTTATTTGCCGCAGGGGGGACCGGAGAATTATTTTCATTATCACCAGCTGAAATACTACAGGTGGTCAGCGCGGCAAAAGAAGTTGCTGGTAATGTTCCCATTATTTCAGGCTGTGGTTACGGCACTAAAATGGCTGTGGAAATTGCAACTCAAGTGCAGATAGTGGGTGCTGATGGCATTTTACTCCTCCCACATTATCTCATTGGTGCCACACAGGAGGGGTTATACAATCACATAAAGGCGGTTTGTGATTCAGTTGATATCGGTGTCATAATTTATAATCGAGCAAATTCGGTTGTTAATTCCATTACTGTTTTACGATTGGCAGAATCTTGTCCAAACCTTATAGGATTCAAGGATGGTACTGGCAATATTAACCTGATGCGTGAAATTATAGCGCGTTGTGGGGATCGTCTTTCTTATGTTGGTGGTATGCCGACCCATGAGATGTTTGCTGAAGCCTATGATGCGATGGGCGTTACCACTTATTCTTCTGCGGTTTTTAACTTTGTGCCGGAAATGGCATTGGAATTCTATAAGGCGATGCGTTCAAAAGATCGATTTACGCTAAATAAACTGCTGGTTGACTTCTTCTATCCATTTCAGGATGTTCGTGATCGGGCACCTGGCTATGCGGTATCAATAATAAAAGCAGGTTTGAAAGTTGTCGGGCGAGACCCCGGATTAGTACGCCCGCCTCTTTCAAATTTAACTGATGATGAATTAGAACTTCTGTCTGGGATTATTAATGCCAATAATAAGAATATCAAAGGCGGCGAATTCAACCCATAAGTGCAACACTCGGGTTTATATTATGATCTATTCCCATTGCGCGGGAAAAGACCTCCCAAGGAGTTTTATACCCCAAGCATTTTCTAGGTCGGTTATTCATTAAATCGGTGGTTTTGAACAGCTCTTTTTCGAGGACTTTATACAATGGCATTTTCTTTGGAAAAAATTGCCTTAACAAAAAGGGTTAACAAAAAGTATGAGTAAGCCATTGTGGTTTATAAGCCCAAATCTCATGAGTGATACGGTTTAGCAAAGTAGGTTACACTCGAGTCGTTTGGCAACGGGTCGGTGAGCTCGCCGAACTCGCCGAACTGCTCGCTATGCCAACTGAATTTCCTGCCGTTATCAAAGGTTAGCGTCATCACATTGAGACCTTTGCCTGAATCGGGATTTTGTTTTCTAGCAAAGAACCATCGTGCAAAGGTCTCACGCTGCTTATTTTGCCAAGCAGAGTGCAACCGGTAGGCGTTTTCGGCATCAAAAAATCGAGTAATCTGTCATTTCATAAGCCATTCGAATATGTCCACCAAACCCCAATTTCTCCTTTGTACGCTGTATAAATTTATCGCGCTGGATGATTTTGTTGCTCGGCGTGCCCCGATGCTGATCAAGTTGCAGGAATATAACATTCTAGGCACTGTCCCCATAGCGAGAATACTCTGGGACAAAGACTACAAACAACATGAAGATCATGTGAGGCATGTTCTTGCAATAAAAGATGAAATCCGATTCAAAAAAATAATAACGAAAAAAGGCTGGTGCCGGCCACCGGAAATAGATAAAGAAACTCCTAAAGATATTGATTCGCTAAACAATCAAACGAATGAGTCTTCCACAGAATATGGGACATCGGATAACAATATAGGTGAGACCAGCTCTGGAGATGCTGGTTCTGAAGGACTGCCCGACGAGACGCATGAAAAAGAAAGGGGTACAACAGGTGATAACACAAGAAAGCACAGCGGAGGGCATTCCCAAGGTGAAACAAAGTCGGTAAGGCAAACACAGAATCGGCTGATTTCGTATGTTGCGGGCGAGACAACTGATGATGACTCCAATAATAAAGCAAATAAACAGAGACAAGAACAAAGACGAGAACGTGGCAAAAAGGGCGAGATTGCGGTAAAGACAGATCCTGAGGCAAAAGGATATAAAGTGGAGTGTATGCCCGACGGGAATAAGGGTTATGACTTATCTGTTACAGATTTAGGAACGTCAGCAATATTATATGTAGAAGTCAAGAGCGTGGCTGATGTTTGGGGAGAGACAGGCGTAGGACTCACATCAAAACAGCATGAATGTGGGCTGACAAAAGCGTCCTCCTTTTATCTTGCTGTTTTTGAAGAAACATCCA
Source organism: Candidatus Spongiihabitans sp. (assembly GCA_965261425.1). Classification (GTDB taxonomy): domain Bacteria; phylum Pseudomonadota; class Gammaproteobacteria; order Arenicellales; family Poriferihabitantaceae; genus Spongiihabitans. Next base: position 2,681,692 of record OZ253452.1, on the reverse strand, counting down.
GTAATATTTATTACATTCAAGACCCTGTCAATAAAATAACACGGTATCAATTTGACGAAGGGTGGGAAAAATTTTCAACAGATTTTCCGAAAACTGATATTACAAAATTATGAATCATCCTGAAAAAAAATTGCAGACTTATTTGGTCGGTGGGGCAGTGCGGGATCAAATTATGGGGGTGGCGATTAAAGATCGTGATTGGGTTGTTGTGGGGTCAAGTGTCGAGCAAATGCGGGCTTTGGGTTTTAAGCAGGTTGGCAAGGATTTTCCGGTGTTTCTGCATCCGTCCAGCGGCGAAGAATATGCGTTGGCGCGTTCTGAACGCAAGACTGCAAAGGGTTACCATGGGTTTGAATTTGATAGTCATGCGGAAATCACCTTGCAGCAAGATTTACAACGGCGCGACCTGACAATGAATGCGATTGCGATGGATTGCGAGGGTAATTTGATTGATCCTTTCGGTGGGCAGCAGGACATCAAGGACAAATTGATTCGTCATGTGTCGGATGCGTTTGCGGAAGATCCGGTAAGAATATTACGGGTTGCCCGATTTGCGGCGCGTTATGCCGCCAAAGAATACCGTGTTTGTGAGCAGACTCAGGCGATGATGGCGCAGATGGTGGCGCAAGGGGAGGTTGATGCGTTGGTTGCCGAGCGGGTGTGGCAGGAAATGCACGCCAGTTTGCAGGAGAGACACTGCGCGGTGTTTTTTAGAGTGTTGCGAGATTGTGGTGCGTTGAAAAGAATATTGCCGGAGGTGGACGCGCTGTTTGGAGTGCCACAAACCGAGAAATATCATCCGGAAATCGACACTGGAATACATACTTTGATGTCGCTGGAGGCTGCTAGTGCGCTGACCGACAAGCCGATGAATCGATTCGCTGTTCTGGTGCATGATCTTGGTAAAGCATTGACACCGAAAGCAGAATTGCCAAGTCACCGAGGGCATGAAAAACGCGGTTTGAAACCAATTAAGCAGCTCTGCGAGCGATTGAATGTGGCGCGAGAATATCAATCGTTTGCCTTAAAGGTCTGTGAGTTTCACCTGCATTGTCATCGCATCGAGGAGTTGAAGCCGACCACCATCCTGAAGGTGCTGGAAAAATTCGATGGTTTCAGAAAGCCGGCATTGATTGGCGCGTTTGCGCTTTGTTGTTTGGCAGACAAACGTGGACGCACTGGGTATGAACAGGCAGATAGCACGGCTATGGATTTGTTATTGGAATATCATCAGGTAGCATTGGCAATTGATGGTGGTATGGTGGCAAGTCAGGTCAAACAGTCGGGCGATGCTGACAATAACATCGGGGTAAAAATTAAAACGGCGATTCGCCGACAACGCCTCGCGGCGATAGCCGAAGTCCGAAAGCCCCGCGATTCGTTGGCGGTACGATGAAAAAGGCAGGCGGGAGCAAAATCGCGGGCGATAGAATAAAGGGTGACAGAATCAAGGGCATTCTGTTTGACAAGGACGGTACGTTGCTGGATTTCAATGGCAGTTGGCTACAGCCCTATGTTCAGGTTACGAAATTGATTGCAACCAAGCTGGGGCGACCCGAGCTTGCAGAATCGTTGATGGCAGAGGGTGGGTTTATTGCAGAAACGCAGGGCTGGGTTGCCGATTCGTTGCTGGCATCGGGTAGCAACCAGCAAATTTTAGAGTTTTGGTCGGAGCGAATCGGACAACCCATTGAGGGCGATAATTTGCGCCATATCAAACAAATATTTGCCCATGCTTCGAGTCATTATGTGCCTGCCATAGCGGATATGCGTGGCTTTATCAGCTCGCTTAAAGCGCGGGGGATGTGCTTGGGGTTGGCGACTATGGATGATGAAAAAAATGCGTATCGGATGTTAGCTAAACTGCAATTAACCGACTTGTTTGACTTTGTTTGTGGCGCAAATAGTGGGTATGGGGTCAAGCCCGAACCTGAAATGGTGTATGCTTTTTGTCAGTCCTGCCGACTGTCGCCCGATCAGGTCATCATGGTCGGAGACAGTCCCAAAGATTTGAAGATGGGTAAAAATGCCGGTGTCGCTTATGCTGTCGGCGTGTTGACTGGGGCGCATGATCGCGCCGCATTGGAAGCGCATGGTGATTATATATTTGAGAACATAGTCTCTCTGGAGGAGCTTATTAGTGATTGAACTTTACACGCTACGCATGGTCATCCATATAGGACACCACATAAATCAAACTGAAACCAAACTGTCGGTAAAACAAGATGAAAATAGTCCTTGTGCTGGTTATAATGCTGTCTCTAGGGGCAGTCATATTGCAAAGCAATTCGCCCCAACAATTCAAACCCGAAACCACCCCAAGCGAGCAAAAGATGTCCGATACTGCGCCCACAAAACCTGAAGCCGTGCCATATACAAAACCCGCGCTTGCAGAAATTAAAGAGCGGCTAACCGATATACAATTTCAGGTGACCCAAAAGGATGCCACCGAGCGACCGTTCAGAAATCAGTACGATGATGAAAAACGGACCGGAATCTACGTTGATATTGTCAGTGGCGAGCCGCTGTTTTCCTCGCAAGATAAATTTGATTCGGGAACCGGCTGGCCGAGTTTCTCGCGTCCGCTTGAGTCGAACAATATCGTAGAAAAAACCGATTACAAACTGATTTTTCCACGCACGGAGGTCAGGAGTTACTATGCCGATTCGCATTTGGGTCATCTGTTCAAAGACGGTCCGGCACCAACCGGTCTGCGCTACTGCATGAATTCCGCTGCCCTGCGATTTATCCCACAAGAACAACTAGCTGAGGCAGGATATGAGCAATATGCCAGCCTGTTTCAATGATGTTGATGCCACGACATGTTCAACAAGGTTTTTTAGGGCTTGCGCTTGTCCTCGCGTTTGGATTGGCGGCTAGTTTGGCGAGAGCAGACGAAAAGGCGGGACTATCAATAACCAGTCGCGACACCATTACGCCGGTTATTGAGCTATACACTTCCGAAGGTTGTAGTAGCTGCCCGCGAGCGGACAACTTTATTACTGAACTGGGCAAGACACTTGACCAGCAATTTCATGCCGTGCCATTGGCATTTCATGTCGATTACTGGGACCGATTGGGTTGGATTGACCCCTATGCAAAGCCTGAGTTTACTGTGCGACAAAGGGAAATCGGGGCTATTAACAAACAGCGTTCGATATACACACCAGAAATTGTGGTCGCGGGCAAGGAATCACGTGGCGGTGTCAATATTGTTGAGCGCGTAAAACAGCACAACCAACAAAAGGCGACTGTGGTAATCCGTTTGAATTTACAAGCAACCGATGCCGAGAAACTGGAGGCTGTTTTTGCGATTGATAATATGGCAGTCGGCATCGATGCCGTGGCACATGTTGCCATTTATGAAAATAACATTGTGCGCGAGATCAAAGGTGGTGAAAACAACGGACGAGTGCTGACGCATAATTATGTTGTCCGATATTGGGGCGACCCGCTCAGGCTACCGTCAGGAATAACGAATCAAATGCTGTCCTTACCTCTCGGTAAAGATTGGGCGCATGAAAATCTGGGACTCGCGGTTGTTGTCCTCAATCGTGAAAACGGCAAAACGCTTCAAGCGGTTCATGCTTCATTGCCGTCGCTTTCGCCGATATAATGTGAAACTCGTAAAACACGAAAATTTATGTTGGCAGGATGAGCAGAGACATAATCCTGTCCATCCATGTAATTAGACCCTGCTCATAAAACATATCTATCTGAATATAAACAAGTAATAATGATTTTATGGTATAATTCTGTATGGAAATCAGCCCAATAACCTCCAAAACCTTGCAGCTATGATTGATTATAACGATTCCAACCAACGAGACTGTGCAAAAAACCAACATCCGTCATTCCTGCACCGACCCCGTCTTTCCTGCGAAAGAGACTGTGCCAGAAACCCAATATCCGTCATTCTTAACCCCCCTAGCCCCCCTTATCAGGGGGGAATTGAGTGGAAAGTCCCCCTGATAAGATACTGTGTTAAAAATCCACTTATTTTCAACTTTTTTTCGCCTCATTGTTAGAATGGCTTTGCCGGCTGGGATTCCACCACAAACGCGCTATCTGCAAGCATAATTGACATCAAAAGGCTGTTCTGATTTTAATACCCCATAAGATATAACCAGTAGTTTCCGCATCACCGCGCACACTGCCACTTGTTTAGGTTTGCCTTTATCAAGTAGCCTATTGTATAAATTCTGCGTGACTGGATTGTGTCGCGTTGCCGTCAGTGCAGGCATATAGAGAGACTTTCTCAGGCGTTTGTGCCCTATTTTTGACAGACTACTCTTGTTGATACTACTGCCAGACTGGGTTATCTTCGGATTCAACCCAGCAAAACTGGCCACTTGCTTGGCGTTATCAAATAATGATATATCCCCCATATAGGCGAGGATAGCCCAAGCCGTTTTGTTGCCGATCCCGCCAATGCTGGTCAATAACCGTACTTGTTGACGCAACACAGCATCGCCCGCAACCAACGCCTTGATTTCCTGTTCAACAATCACTATTTGCCGACAGATGTACCGAATCATCGCTTTGATTGATTTGCTGGCGGTCTTATTCAAACTCACTGGCAAACGATTCTTCTCTTGGGTTGATTGTTTGTTTAACTGCTCCAAGCGCGTCATCAGGCATTGTAACGCAACACGGGCTTCGCTTTTGGGCTTGAACCGGTTTTTCTCTAACTCACCTTTGGCTACAATATGTTGACAATAACGCGCAATGCTGCCAGCACTTGTGCCCTGTGGGTATCGGATTTATCCGTTTTATTACGCAACATTTCCATCTTGACAAACGCATGGGTTCTCATTGGGTTCGCCACAATCACCTTGTCGCCTGAGCGATGTAAATAATACGCCAAAGCAACCCCATAAACGCTGGTGGCTTCCATACAAAACACCCGCTCTTGCGCTGCGTCCAATGATTTTAGCCATTTGGACAAGGCTTTGAAGCCTTTATGATCATTAGCAAAAGACGGGTTGTGGTCAACATCCTCAACGCACACAGCACCATCAAAACGTGCTTTAGATATATCAATACCGATACATAACATAACATTCTCCGGTTATAATTGTAGATAGGTTGGATCATTTAACTTCGGTGCATCCTCGTACTATTCGTGTTCAGATTTTTGGTCTTGCACCAGATACTGTCCGCACTTGATGAAGTTAAAGCGGGTAGTAGGTGCGATACCTTATCAACAAGTTTAAAAACTTACTGGGGGCTACTGCATCACTACTACCCATCCAACCGCCGTTGGATAGGGTCCATTAAAAACCACTAAACGAGTTGATAATTTACCCGATTGGGATCATACGAGGGGGATTTAGGGGGTTGGGTTTTCCACCAGCGTAACCTAACGAGGGTTTTTGCACAGTCTCGGAAGCAGGAATCCAGTAAAACAACCAAACCCGCAAGGGTTTTCTACATGTAACATGCACTAGCTTGGGGTTTTTGCACAGTCTCCAACCTACTATCGCAGAATTTGACTGGCCGTTTCACAGCACCTTGATGCACAACCGCTGGGTAAATCTAGGTCAGTGCATTCCATGGGATGGGTTAGCACAGGGCTATCATAAAAGCCTCTCGTTTAGTCATCGGTGCGGTGATAACCAGTATACAGCCAAGCCTTCTTACCTTTTAGTGCTTTCTATGTGCGGATTGGGGTATAAAGAATCTCTCCGCCCTTCCCCCTAATCTGTTATTCTCCTCTGTGTCAAATATTTTTCGTAATTCATAATTCATAAGCCGTATGTCAGGCATAATTTCAGTGGCAAGTCATGGCGGGGCATAGCAAGTGGGCGAATATCAAATTTCGTAAGGCGGCTCAGGATTCTAAGCGTGGTAAAGCCTTTACCAAACTGATTAAGGAAATTACCGTTGCTACGCGAATGAGTGGCAGCGACCCGGATGCCAATCCACGCTTGCGAAGTGCCATCGACAAGGCACTCGGTGCCAATATGACCAGAGAGACGATTGACCGTGCGGTCAAGCGTGGCGCGGGTGCGCTGGAAGGCGATGATATTGCGGAAATCAGATATGAGGGATATGGACCTGAAGGCGTTGCCGTTTTGGTTGAATGCGCGACCGACAACAAGAATCGGACGGTGAGCGAGGTGCGTCATGCCTTTACAAAACATGGTGGCAATTTGGGTACCGATGGGTCGGTGGCGTATCTGTTTGAAAAAATCGGTTCGATTGTATTCACCAATGACGAAGACGAGGAGCAGGTTATGGACATCGCTCTGGAGGCGGGCGCACAAGATATTGAATCCGCGGACGGCATGATTGAGGTGGTCTCGGCTCCCGAATACTTTCATGAGGTGCAAAAGGCGATTAAGGACGCGGGCTTGCGACCCGAAATCGCGGAACTAATTCAGCGACCGGCAACAGAAATCGAGGTCAGTGGTGAGGGTGCCGAAAAGGTAATCAAGTTGATTGACGCTTTAGAGGAGCTTGACGATGTTCAGGACGTGTTTACCAACGCCCATTTTACTGAGACGCAATAATGCGAGTGCTGGGGATTGATCCGGGCTCCCGAAGTACCGGCTTGGGTGTGGTTGAAACAACCGCAGACGCATTGCGCTCGGTTGCCTTTCGGTGTGTTCGTATGCGTAATGAATCGTTGCCACAGCGGTTGGGCTTGATTTATCAAGGGGTTGAATCCATGATTACAGATTTCCAGCCCGAGATGGTGGCTGTGGAGCAGGTTTTTATGGCCAATAATGCAAAATCTGCTCTTATTCTCGGACAAGCGCGTGGCGCGGCAATCTGCGCGGCGGTAAATGCGTGCCATCCAGTGTATGAATATAGTGCGTTACAAATCAAACAGGCGGTTGTCGGCTCTGGCAATGCTAAAAAAGAGCAGGTGCAACACATGGTACGCCTATTGCTGGGGCTGACCGCAACCCCCACTGAGGATGAGGCCGATGCGCTCGCCTGTGCGATATGTCATATTCATACTGCTCAAGTGCAACAGAAACTGGCGGTGGCGAGATGAGGAGTGTTGAATAACTTGTTTATAGTGCGAGGACGGCGATGATTGGTTTTTTGCGTGGCATATTGTTGCAAAAACAGCCGCCGACTGTATTGGTCGATGTCAATGGGTTGGGCTATGAGCTGGAAGCCCCGATGTCCACATTTTACGCGCTACCCGAAGAAAATAACGAGGTTGCATTGTATGTCCATCTGGTTGTGCGAGAAGATGCACAGCTTCTGTATGGGTTTTCAGATCAGGGGCAGCGGCAGTTATTTCGCAGTTTGCTCAAGATCAATGGGGTTGGTCCTCGGGTGGCATTAGCGATTCTGTCCACTTTGAGTACGCAGGAATTTATCCATTGCATCCGCCACGAGGATGCGGCCACCCTGACCCGCGTGCCCGGCATTGGCAATAAAACGGCAGAGCGCATGATTATCGACATGCGCGACCGCATTGATATTGCAGAATCGGTGTCGCAGTCTGCCCAAGATGATCTGCCATCAGGCGCGGCTACGCCTCTGCAAGTGCCGGATAACCCGCTACAAGATGCCATTGGCGCATTAATCACACTGGGCTATAAATCCGCCGAAGCCAATCGCGCAGTCAATGCCGTCAAAGCGCAAAGCCAACAACGTGATGATTTGATACGCAATGCGCTACAACACCTAATAAAACGATGAACGAAACCAATCCACCCGCAAACCCATTATTGGCAGCGGATGATCAACAAGATTCTACTCATGAGCAGATGTTTGACCGTAGTTTGCGACCCACTCTATTGGATGAATTTATCGGTCAAACCAGCACCAAAGAGCAATTGAATATCTTTATTCAGGCGGCACGGCAACGCAACGAGGCATTGGATCATGTGCTGGTGTTCGGACCTCCCGGGTTGGGCAAAACCACGCTGGCTTATATTCTGGCAACCGAAATGGGGGCGAGAATGCGGCAAACTTCAGGTCCGGTGCTGGAAAAGGCTGGGGATCTCGCTGCCATGCTGACCAACCTTGAAGCCGGCGATGTGCTGTTTATTGATGAGATTCATCGGCTAAACCCAGCCATCGAGGAGATTCTGTATCCGGCTCTGGAAGATTATCGTCTTGATATTATGATTGGTGAAGGACCGGCGGCGCGTTCAATCAAATTGAATTTACCGCCCTTTACGCTGGTTGGGGCGACGACCCGAGCGGGGTTATTAACTTCACCGCTACGCGACCGGTTTGGTATCGTGCAACGGTTGCAGTTCTATTCCACCGATGAGCTGACCCAAATTGTCGAACGTTCGGCAACCTTGCTTAATGTGTCATTCGAATTGTCCGGCGTACGCGCTATTGCTACACGCTCACGAGGAACACCACGCATTGCAAACCGATTATTACGCCGAGTGCGGGATTATGCACAGGTCAAAAGCGATGGCGTGTTGACCCAACAGATTGCCAATGCCGCGCTCGATATGCTTGAGGTCGATAGATTCGGTCTGGATTTGCTCGACCGCAATTTATTGTTAGCGATTATGCAGAAGTTTGACGGCGGTCCGGTGGGGATTGACAGCATTTCAGCCGCCATCGGTGAAGAACGTGGCACCATTGAGGATGTCATCGAGCCTTATCTGATTCAGCAGGGCTATCTAATGCGAACGCCGAGAGGGCGAGTTGCGACAAAATCAGCCTGGCAACATTTAGGATTGACCATGCCCAAAGAGGTCTCGAGTCGCCAGCAACAAATATTTCCTGATGGATAGTATTTTGATCGGTTGTTATGCTGAGACTATTTTTGACGCTGTTAGGAGACAAAAGAACTATCGTGCAACGGTCTCATGCTATTTGTTGTGTGTTGGTGCATAATAGCGGCCGCACCGAATAACACCTGAATATCGCTCATATTCGTTCCATATCCACAGATCATATAGAGAGTCCATGCCCATAGAAAGCACCCTGTCCAACGATCCGTCAATTCTACATTTGGTTGCGAACGCCAGCATTCCAGTGCAATTGGTGATACTGTCATTATTGATTGCTTCGGTCATGTCGTGGTACATGATTGATCGCAAGCGTTCCACCTTTAAGCGTTGCTCCAATGTTGCGGACGAATTTGAAAATCAATTTTGGTCTGGTGGCGACCTCAGAAAAATTTACTACGAATGGAGCAAAGAACGAGAGCCGGAAGGGATAGTTAATGTTTTTCTGGCAGGATTTCGGGAATTTAATCGTTTAGCGCAAAAACAAAAAGACCACTCGGATATGGTCGAAGGCATTCATCGCTCTATGCGCGTGGCATTAAGCCGCGAAATTGTCGATCTTGAATCACATTTATCGTTCCTTGCCACAGTCGGCTCAACCAGCCCTTATGTCGGATTATTTGGAACGGTATGGGGCATTATGAATTCCTTTCAATCGTTGGGCGGGATGCAAACGGTGACCATTGCGACTGTGGCACCGGGCATTGCAGAAGCATTAATTGCCACCGCCATGGGCTTGTTCGCCGCTATTCCTGCGGTCATTGCCTATAACAAATTTGCCAATACTGCCGAACGATTAACCGGTCGCTATGAAGTATTCATGGAAGAGTTTTTGAGCATTGTTAGTCGTCATGACATCGGGGATCGTGCTGAATGAGCCAAACCCGATACGGTCGTAAGAAGCGGTTAATGAGTGAGATTAATGTCGTTCCCTATATTGATGTGATGTTGGTGTTGTTGATTATTTTCATGGTAACCGCCCCTTTGTTGAGTACCGGCGTGAAAATTGAACTACCTAAAGCGGCAGCACAGCAGATGAATGATGATGATCAGGAACCGTTTGTTGTAACCGTTGATGCGGATGGAAATTACTACCTCAATGATGACGAAACCAAGCTCATATCGGCTGAGGAAATTGAATTGAAAGCCAAGGCAGTGTTGCAAGCGAATTCGACTCTTTCATTTTTGGTGCGAGGCGATGGTGCGGCGAAATACGCGCATGTGGTACAGGCTATGGTGTTGTTGCAAAACGCAGGGGTGGAGTCGGTTGGATTGATTACGGCTCCGCAAGAAACCCGGTAGTTGGTTTGTGTGCCAGCGATGAGAGAACGAATACAGTATATTGGGCTATTTGTAAAATCGGCATTATTTACCACTATCATCCACAGCATATTGCTGGCGGCACTGTTTTTTTGGCAGTGGCAGTCTTCTGAAAAAATCATAAAGCGGGGGACAACGGAGCCAATCCAAGCACAGGTCATTTCCACAGATTATATTCAACAAAAAAAAGCAGCAAAACTGGCGGAGGAAAAGAAACGGGTAGCCGCTGAGAAAAGGCGCAAAGTAGAGGCGGAGGAAAAGAAACGGGTAGCCGCTGAGAAAAGGCGCAAAGTAGAGGCGGAGGAAAAGAAACGGGTAGCCGCTGAGAAAAGGCGCAAAGTAGAGGCGGAGGAAAAGAAACGGGTAGCCGCTGAGAAAAGGCGCAAAGTAGAGGCGGAGGAAAAGAAACGGGTAGCCGCTGAGAAAAGGCGCAAAGTAGAGGCGGAGGAAAAGAAACGGGTAGCCGCTGAGAAAAGGCGCAAAGTAGAGGCGGAGGAAAAGAAACGGGTAGCCGCTGAGAAAAGGCGCAAAGTAGAGGCGGAGGAAAAGAAACGGGTAGCCGCTGAGAAAAGGCGCAAAGTAGAGGCGGAGGAAAAGAAACGGGTAGCCGCTGAGAAAAGGCGCAAAGTAGAGGCGGAGGAAAAGAAACGGGTAGCCGCTGAGAAAAGGCGCAAAGTAGAGGCGGAGGAAAAGAAACGGGTAGCCGCTGAGAAAAGGCGCAAAGTAGAGGCGGAGGAAAAGAAACGGGTAGCCGCTGAGAAAAGGCGCAAAGTAGAGGCGGAGGAAAAGAAACGGGTAGCCGCTGAGAAAAGGCGCAAAGTAGAGGCGGAGGAAAAGAAACGGGTAGCCGCTGAGAAAAGGCGCAAAGTAGAGGCGGAGGAAAAGAAACGGGTAGTCGCCGAGAAAAAGCGCAAAGCAGAGGCGGAGGAACAGAAACGGATAGCCGCCGAGAAAAAGCGCAAAGCAGAGGCGGAGGAAAAGAAACGGATAGCCGCCGAGAAAAAGCGCAAAGTAGAGGCGGAGGAACAGAAACGGGTAGTCGCCGAGAAAAAGCGCAAAGTAGAAGCGGAGGAAAAAAGACTCGCCGCCGAAAATCTTAAGCGTGAACAGGCACTCAAAGACAAGTTGGAGAAGGAAAGAATATTGCAACAACAGGCGCAGACGAAACTTGATGCTGACACAGCATTGAGTGCGGTGGTGGACAGAATTGCCCTGGCAATAGAAAATAGCTGGCGTCGTCCATTACAGAGTACAATTGGATTAGAGGTTACGATTGCCGTAAAAGTGTCTCAAAATGGTGCTGTATTGTCGGCAAATGTGGTAAAAAGCAGTGGCGATCGGTTTTTTGATCAATCTGCAGAACTGGCAGTCAAGAAAGCATCGCCGTTACCGTTCCCAGCGAACCCGAAATACTATGAATTTATCAATGTTTTTAATCTAAAATTTAACCCTGATGACTCATAACGTGCCCCACAAACTGACCGGATTGAAACGACTGTTGCCGACCGCGTTTGCCCTCGTGCTGATGGGTTACGCGCTACCGGGTTTTGCGGTTTTAACCATTGAGGTCAATTCAGGCATAGTCGCCGGCATTCCTATCGCCATCGTTCCTTTTTCGATGGAAGGGGTCAGTCCGTCCACGCAACAACCCGCCGATGTGATTGATGCGGATCTGGACTTGAGCGGTCGATTCGAAACCATTCCGCGGTCAAGTTTTCTGAGCAATCCCGATAGTCTCAATGTGGTGAAATTTAAGGATTGGCGGCTGATTAAATCTGAAATACTGGTGGTTGGTAAAGTCATTAAACTTGGCAATTCGCAATACGAGGTGCGATTTCACCTGATTGATGTATTTCGGGAAAGACAACTGTCAGGACAGAGTTTTGTCGTTCCAGAGAATAAATTGCGTCAAGTGTCCCACATCATTAGTGATATTATTTACCAAGAGCTGACTGGAACCGCAGGAGCTTTTAATACTCGGATTGTTTACGTTACTGTGCAGGGGAATGACTTGTCGAATCGCCGATATTTATTGCAAATTGCCGATTCCGATGGATGGAACCCGAGAACTATTCTTGAATCGAGCCATGCCATACTGTCGCCATCTTGGTCGTATGATGGCAGTCGTTTGGCATACGTTTCTTTTGAGAAAAATCGGTCAATGGTGTTTGTGCAGAATCTCCGAACCGGAAAACGTGTCCGCATTGCCGAATTTGAGGGATTAAACAGCGCGCCATCGTGGTCGCCAGACAGCAAAAAATTGGCTTTAACCCTGTCAAAGGATGGCAACCCGGAAATTTATATCTTTGATCTCGCCAGCGCAGAGTTCCAGCGCGTAACCCGCCACGCCGATATTGATACCGAGCCGTCATGGTCGTCTGATGGTCGCTCGCTTATTTTTACTTCGAGCCGGTCAGGGAAGGCACAAATTTATCAAATACCAGTATCTGGTGGTGCTGTTAAACGATTGACCTTTGCGGGCGATTACAATGCTGGTGCATCTTTTTCGCCAGATGGTCAGACAATTGTTTTGATTACCAATCAAGGCAATGGCTATAAAGTTGGGTTATACTCGGTCAAGGAACGAACAATTCGGGAATTGACTCAGTCCGATCGAGACGAATCGCCTTCTTTTGCCCCCAATGGAGAAGTAATCATGTATGCCACCCAAAATGGTGGACGAAATGTACTTGCGACCGTGTCGATTGATGGCCAAGTGCAACAGATTTTGAATTTTAAGGGTGCTTCCATCAGGGAACCCGCTTGGTCTCCATTTAATCTTAACCTGTAGAGGATTTATTATGCGTATTTCACCCTATTTTACTATCGTGGTTGTCAGTCTTGCCCTTGCTGCTTGTGGCGGGAGCAGGTCTGTGGATGATGATGATGTTGTTGTTGTTGAATCCGTGGGCGGGCGGGCGGGCAGTGAACTGGATACTGGTGACGTTAGTGCCACCGGATTGGATGATGATAACGCGCTTGATGCGTCTCCACTGGAAGATTCGACCAACATTGGTAGCAATTTCCTAGATCAGCGAGTGATTTATTTTGACTACGACAGCAGTCTTTTAACGCCGGAAAGTGAAGCGATTGTCCAAGCACATGCACAATATCTAAAAACAGCATCAGAAATAAAAATTGTACTTGAAGGTCATACTGATGAGCGTGGTACCCGAGAATATAATTTAGCGTTAGGAGAAAACCGTGCTAAAGCGGTATCCAGAGTGATGCAGGCATTGGGTTTGGATTCAAACCGTATCCAGACAATATCTTATGGAGAAGAAAGACCAACATCTCTGGGCAACACCGAACACATCTGGAGTTTGAATAGACGAGTGGAGATTCTCTATCCGTAACATGGCAGGGTTCTTGTACAGTCTTGCCACACTTCTGACAATGATGCAAAGGTCTCTTAATATTTGATAGCCTAATGACGATAAAAACTCAACTCATTGCGATAACAACGATTATCGTACTCTTGGCAGGTTGCGTCGTGCCTGCTCAACAGCCGATTCAGGTTTCTACGCAACCTACGCAACCTACTCAACCTACTCAACCTACTCAACCTACTCAACCTACTCAACCTACTCAACCCAGTCAAACCGTTCAACAACCCGAACCGCTAAATCAAGAGGTGCTACAAGTACTGCTTGATTTGGCTGGAATCAGAGAAGAAATCAAACGGCTGCGGAATTCTATTGAAGAAATTCAGTTTGAAACCGAGAATGCAAAGCGACGACAACAAGATTTATTCCAGAAGCTGGAATCTCGGGTAGCTGACATGGAGAGAAATCAGCAAGGAAGCGGGTTGGTAAGCAGCGTGGTGGTTGGTGGTGACAATGCTTTAAGTAATGACTTGGGCACTGACTCGAGTGGTGTCGCAAATACGGCTGGCGACCCAATTGCCCCAACCCAGAACACGCCCTCGCTGAATGACCCATCAACGACTGCGCCTGTGTCATCCTCACAGACAGTGACGGAACAGGAACAACAGGCTTATGATCAGGCTTTTCAGTTATTAACACAAAGTCGCTACCACGATGCGGTTGCCCAATTTCAGAGCATGATAGAGAGCTGGCCACACAGCCCATTAGCGGATGATGCCTACTATTGGATGTCTGAAGCGCGCTATGTAAACCGCGAATTTGAACGTGCACTAAGCGGTTTTAAGACCTTGGTAAGCAAATACTCAGATAGCCCACGTGTTCCCGAGGGGTTACTAAAAATAGGTTATATCCAGCATGATATTGGTGATTATGAGAAAGCGGCGGATACTTTTCGCGATATTCTGGTTCGTTTCCCCGGGCATCAGGTGATTATTCCTGCTCAAACCCGATTGCGGCGGATTGAACAAACGATACAGTAGTCACGGGACGAGATTGTATTAGTCGACCGATACGGTGAATTTTGTGGCTGGTGATGAGATAGCGTTTGACATGTGCCAGTCATAACAGGATAATCGCGCCTCCATTTTCTTTGCCGTGCTATGAATTATTGGCGGATTGTTGGCATGTTGGGGCGTTAGCTCAGTTGGTAGAGCATCTGACTTTTAATCAGGTGGTCACAGGTTCGAACCCTGTACGCCCCACCACTGATTTATGCTACCATCGGTGAAATGGTTGCCGAAAAGTCCGGCGTGTTGAATCTTGGGTTGGAAGGCATAATTTTAATGGGCGCGGTCTGTGGTTTTGCTACGGTGCATTTTACTGGTAGTGCGACACTGGCTATTTTGGCTGGCATCGGTGTGAGCTGCGTTACTCGGTCAGGATTTGGTCGGCATTGCCTATGATGGGTTGCCGAAAATCACCATCCCCTTATTGTCCTCTACGCATTGACTCATCATAAAAGGTAACCATAAGCGGCTCAATATCAGATACGTTGCCTCACATTAGAGGTCACCATGACGCTCTTAAATATCACGTTTAATTTTCTTTCAATTGATTTCTTGAGTATAAACGGATTTAGTTTTTGATGGATAGCCCGCAATTGTTTTTGTCTTCTGGCTGGCTGGTTCAGATGCCATAACACGGTCGTAGGGAGTCATCGGCGCGTCATATTTTTCCGATACTTTGAGTAATCCGTACCTTATGTACCCATTTCATAGATGGGAAAAAGTGATTCTCACGACGCTACCCACGCCATCGGTTACCCGATAATTAGGATTCGTTGTCTGGCGATTTAACCCAAATGACCCAGCACGAGCGGGATTTAATCGCGCAATGATATGGGTCATTAACCACAGAAGTTACAAAATAACCCACAACAAATAGGAGGACGATGAACTATCCCAGAGACATGGTTGGCTACGCCCAGCAGCCGCCCAATCCCAAGTGGCCAGACAATGCCAGAATTGCATTACAATTTGTGGTCAATTATGAGGAAGGTGGCGAGCGTAATATTCTGCATGGCGATTCGCATTCCGAGTCCTTTCTGTCCGAGATTGTCGGTGCCCAGCCGCTTGAAAATACGCGCCATATCAATATGGAGTCGATGTATGAATTTGGTTCTCGAGCAGGGTTCTGGCGGTTGCATCGGTTGTTTGCCGAGCGCGAGATTCCGCTCACCGTGTTCGCAGTGGCGATGGCAATGCAGAGAAACCACAAAGTCGTTGATGCCATGCTGAAAAGTGATTGGGAAATTGCCAGCCACGGCTACCGCTGGATTGATTATCAATCCATCCCTGAGCAAATCGAAATAGAACATCTGCAAAAAGCGATTGAAATTCATACCGCGGTTACCGGCAACCGACCAGAGGGGTTTTATCTTGGACGCACCAGCCCGGCAACCCATCGTATTACGGCGGACTTGGGCGGGTTTGTTTATAGTGCGGATAGTTATGCCGATGAATTGCCCTACTGGATGACCGAATATCAAACCCCGCTACTGATGGTGCCTTATACGTTGGATGTCAATGATATGCGCTTTGCCACCGCGCAGGGATTTAATTGTGGCGAGCAGTTTTTTAATTACCTAAAAGATTCCTTCGATTGTTTATACGCCGAAGGCGAACAGGCACCGAAAATGATGTCAGTCGGATTACATTGTCGGCTGGCGGGTCGTGCGGGCAGAGCGGCAGCACTAGCACGATTCTTGGACTATGTGCTGGAAAAAGATTGCGTTTGGCTGGCACGCAGAATTGACATTGCCAACCATTGGAGGGTACGCTTCCCGAATGAATAATTTCACTACAAACGAATTTGCGCGGCATTGGGTCAATCTCGCATCGGCAAAATTAGGTGCGACTGCACGCGGTTGTAGCGATGACTTTTTCGCTAGTATGGGGCGGATGTTAGACGACCAGCCAGCGGTTTTTATCGCCGACAAATATGATGACAACGGCAAATGGATGGATGGTTGGGAGTCGCGCAGAAAACGTGGCAGCGGCCATGATTGGTGTGTCGTCAAATTGGCACGACTCGGGGTGATTCATGGCATCGAAATTGATACCGCCCACTTTACCGGTAACCACGCGCCCGCCGCCTCAATCGATGCTTGTACAACCGAACATGAACCGAACGAAGCGACCGATTGGCAGGAAATTGTCCGACAAAGCGAGCTTGACGGTGATAGTCAACATCAATATCCGGTTGCTGATTCGACTGCTTATACCCATGTTCGTATCAACATTTATCCAGATGGCGGCATTGCCCGATTGCGCGTTTATGCACAGCCGAAAGTAAACTGGGGTAACCTGCCACAAGGTGAGCTGATTGATCTCGCGGCAACACTCAATGGCGGACGGGCGCTCGCGTGTAACAATCAACATTTTGGCGACATGAGCAATTTACTCGCCCCCGGACGGGGTATCAACATGGGCGATGGCTGGGAAACACGGCGGCGGCGCGAGCCGGGCAACGATTGGGTAGTGATTGCATTGGCAAGAGCCGGCATCGTCAAGCGCATCGAAGTGGACACCGCTTTTTTCAAAGGCAATTATCCAGACCGATGTAGTGTGCAGGGCGTTCATATCGAGCAGATGAATTTGTCCACCATTGAGAATGACAGCCAAGCATGGCGCACCTTATTGCCACAGGTAAAATTAGCTGCCGATGCAAAACATGAATTTGTCAATCAAATCATCGACAGCGAGCGGGTCACGCATATTCGGTTGAATATTTATCCCGATGGCGGAGTGAGTCGTTTGCACGTGTTTGCCACACTCTAAAATACCAACAGGATGACTATGCAACTAAACCCCATCCCGCTGACCGGGTCAGATTTCAAACCATTCGGTCAGGTAATTGAACTGGAAAAAGCAACCCAACAATCAATCAATCAGGGGCTAACAACGCGATTCCATGATTTGCTGGATATTGATGCCAACGACCAAGAGGGTCGTCCGATTGTCAGCCTGTTCCGCACCGCGCCCATGCCGTTGCCACACCGAGTCAAAATGATGGAACGTCATCCTTTGGGCAGTCAGGGATTTATTCCGATGTGCGAGCAGCCGTTTTTGGTGCTGGTCGGACAGCAAAAGCATGCACAGGGCAAATTACAATTCGATGAACTGATTTTATTTATAACCAATGGTCGCCAAGGCATCAACTTCCACAAAAACATCTGGCATCATTTCCAAATGGTGCTACACAACAAACAGGATTTCATCGTCATCGACCGCGCCGGAAAAGGCACCAATCTCGAAGAAATTTCCGTGGCGGGAGAGGTTTGGATTGGCGATTGCTAACCACTAACCAATTCTGGGCATGGGCATCATCGTCTATGTGAAACATGTAAAATACCAATATGACCAACCGAATTGAAATCAATAGTCTGAGCATTGATCGCTCCCTTTATGAATTGCTCGAAACCGAGATTCTGCCGAACAGCGGAATCGGTAACGCGCAGTTTTGGGGTGGGCTTGAGAACATCGTCAAACGGCTGGGACACAAGAATAAAATGCTGTTGGAAAAACGCGATGAATTTCAACAAAAATTAGATGATTGGCACAAAAACAACCCACAACCTGTGGCAGAAGAATACAAACATTTTCTCAAAGACATTGGTTATTTGTTGCCGACCGGCGAGCCATTTGAAATTACCACCGAAAATGTTGATGAAGAAATCGCCCACATCGCCGCGCCGCAATTAGTGGTTCCGGCGGACAACGCAAGATATGTATTGAATGCGACAAATGCCCGATGGGGCAGTTTGTATGACGCACTGTATGGCACGGATATTATTCTAGAGGTGGCAGGGTGCAAGAAAACCACCAAATACAATCCGGTTCGTGGCGCACAGGTCATTAGCTATGTACGCGAGTTTCTGGATCGGGCGGTGCCTTTGGCGGTGGGCAGTCATGCTTATGCGGTGAAATATAAAGTAAAGTCGGGCAACTTAATTGTGGTGATGGGGGATGGCAGTGAAACCGCTCTGGGGCGGAAAGAGCGTTTTGTCGGCTATCGGGGCAGTGCGGAATCGCCCTCCAATATCCTGTTAAAGCGTAACGATCTGCATATTGATATTTGTATTGGCGAAGGTTTTTTTATTGGTCGTGGCGACTTTGCCAATGTTTATGATGTAAGAATTGAATCGGCATTGACCACCATCATTGATTGTGAAGATTCGGTTGCTGCTGTGGATGCCGAGGACAAGGTTCGGGCTTATCGAAATTGGGCGGGACTCATGCGCGGCGACCTGAACACCACCATCCGCAAAGGCGGTAAGACGGTGCAGCGCGAATTAGAACCTGACCAAGAATATATTGCTGCCGATGGGCGGCCCCTCACCTTGCATGGGCGTAGCGTCATGTTCATACGCCATGTCGGCAGCCACATGTACACCGATGCGGTTACCTGCGCGGGCAACGAAATCCCCGAAACATTTTTAGATGCGATGGTTACGGTCGCCGCCGCGATGCTGGACGTGGCTGGCAAAGGCAGATACCGCAATAGCCGAACGGGAAGTATTTATATTGTCAAACCAAAGATGCACGGCATCGATGAAACTGTCGCTGCGGTAGAATTATTTACTTTGGTAGAGGATGCCTTGGGGCTGACAAGAAATACCATCAAAATCGGCATTATGGATGAGGAGCGCAGAACCACGGTCAACTTGAAAGAATGTATTCGGGTTGCGCGGGAACGTGTCGTCTTTATCAATACCGGCTTTTTAGATCGCACTGGTGATGAGATTCATAGTTGTATGGAAGCTGGTGCGGTTATTCCAAAAAATGATATGAAGTTATCGCCTTGGTTGTTGGCTTATGAAGACTGGAATGTCGATGTGGGATTGGAAGTTGGTCTGCCGGGACGCGGACAAATCGGCAAAGGCATGTGGGCAGCACCCGATAACATGATGGCAATGATGGAGCAAAAAATCGCTCACCCTAGAGCCGGTGCAAATACGGCTTGGGTGCCATCACCGACCGCAGCGACATTACATGCGATGCATTATCATCGGGTCAATGTTGCCGTGCGTCAGAGCGAAATTAAACCCTGTATGCGGGCAAATATAGATGATATTCTGACCCTCCCGCTTCTCGGATCGCGTAACATCCATCACAGCGAGTTGGTCAAAGAGCTGGAAAACAATGCACAGGGCATCCTCGGTTATGTGGTGAAATGGATCGATCAGGGTATTGGGTGCTCCAAAGTGCCCGATATAAGCAACGTAGAACTCATGGAAGACCGAGCGACCCTCAGAATATCGAGCCAACACCTTGCGAATTGGTTGCATCACGGCTTGACCACAGAAAAACAAGTCCGCAAGGTGTTTGAAAAGATGGCAAATGTGGTGGACTGGCAGAACTCGTCCGACCCTAATTATCAAGCGATGGCTGATGATTTAGATACCAGCATCGCATTTCAAGCGGCATTGGATTTGGTGTTTGAAGGACGCAAGGCGGCGAATGGTTACACCGAGCCGATTTTGCATGCACGGCGTAAACAGGTCAAAGCCTTGCGGTCGTAGTGCTGGAACTGTAGGTAGTTATCAGTAGGCAGTTATCAGTTTCCCAGCCCGGAAGCGGGAATGGCGAGACTAAAGTCCCACGTCTGGTGTTGGTTGGAAGTACAGGCATGACTCACGGACGTGCGGCTTTATAGCCGCGCCAGAGCTGTGCGGGAATGACAGATGTTGGGTTCTTGCACAGTCTCGAAAGCCGGAATCCAGTAAAACAGCCAAACCCGCAATGGTTTTTGGTTTCATTTTCAATTTTCAATTTTCAATTCTCAATTTTCAGTTAACAATATGTAACACGACTGCAACACCGGAAGTGGAACTTTGCCGATTTTTGCTTCTGCATGATCTGCACTTCCGTCAATTATACAAAGGTCTCATAATAAGGTAATATATTGTAACTCAGGATGGATTGTAGTCGTAA
Source organism: Candidatus Spongiihabitans sp. (assembly GCA_965261425.1). Taxonomy (GTDB): domain Bacteria; phylum Pseudomonadota; class Gammaproteobacteria; order Arenicellales; family Poriferihabitantaceae; genus Spongiihabitans. The sequence goes on along the minus strand of OZ253452.1, from coordinate 2,661,328 downwards.
CGCAATCTGTCGGTTTGTTCAGGACTAGATGATTAAATGAAAACACTGTTGTTGATTTTCCTCGCCATTCCGTTACTTGAAATCTATTTACTGATAGAGGTAGGGAGTGCGCTGGGGGCGGGCACAACCATATTTTTGGTTGTGTTTACTGCCGTGCTAGGCGCATTTCTGGTACGCACACAAGGATTTTCCACCCTCGCCAGAGTGCAAACGCAACTCGCTCGAGCACAGATACCGGCAATAGAAATCATGGAAGGATTGTTTTTATTCGTCGCTGGTGCGTTGTTGCTCACCCCCGGATTTTTCACCGATACCATTGGTTTCATCTTCCTGACTCCACCACTGAGACGACTGATTATTCATCACATCATACGGCGTGGGCTATTTCGCACCTTTACGCCGACACAGCCCGAATATGACCGCGATGGCTCGCGCCGCCAAGACAGCAGGAACAACGTGATTGACGTTGAATACAAGGATATAGACTAATCTGAAGCCCCGGATTCTCTATAATTTGCATCCTCGCATTTCACTGAGTTACTCCCACTGGTCGGGGTGAGAGGATTCGAACCTCCGGCCCCTGCCTCCCGAAGGCAGTGCTCTACCAGGCTGAGCTACACCCCGCCGACTCATAACTTGGACAAGTCCCGGTTGTTAATTACGAATTAAAAAAATGGATAGAGACCTTTGCATAATTCAAAAAACAATCGGAAGAGACTGTGCAAAAACCCCAAGCTAGTGCATGTTACATGTAGAAAACCCTTGCGGGTTTTACTGGATTCCTGCTCCCCGCCTACGCGGGGACAGGCTTCGCAGGAAAGACGGATGTTGGTTTTTTGCACAGTCTCGGAAGTGGGACTTCACCGATTTTTGCTCCTCGGCAATTGCTCCTGCATTATCTGCCCGTACATCCTGTAGTACATAAGCCCCTAGTTTCAATCGGCTTGACGGGTTACCACAATACCACAGTGTTTGCATTCGACTTTTTCTACACCACCGCCATCGCCAAACCCAAAGGTTTTGCTAATCACTTCGAAATCATGGAACCCCAACCGGCAAAGTAGCCTGCTGAGTAACGAGCGCAAGCTCTGCATAGCTCCCCCATCGCCAAGACAATCGCTATCATACTGCAAATTTCCTCTCGGTTTGTCAATAATGCTCAAATAATTGCCAAAATAATTGACTGAAATCACGATTAGTTCGCATTATTTTGTGTTTTTGTGGTCTCATAGAAAGCATGAAAAAACTCATTATCTGTATCATCATCCTGATCATCGGGTTGCGTTTTTCCGATACATTCGGGTTCACGTTCGGCTCTGAATTGGAAATCACCCAACACTGGCAACAACATTCGCCCGACAGCACCGATGAAGTTGATCATCAAATCTGGGATGTATTGCTAAACCGCTATATTTCCACCGAACAAGGGATTAACCTTTTCGCATACAAGTCAGTAACCAGCGCAGATAAAACCAAACTCAAGCACTATCTTGATTATCTGCAAGCCGCCAATGTCAGCACCCTCAACCGAAAACAACAATTTGCTTATTGGATCAATTTATACAACGCCTCCGTGATTCAGGTGGTCTTGACGCACTATCCGGTGGCCAGCATTCAGGACATCTCTGCCTCTTTATTATTCAAAGGTCCGTGGCGAAAAAAGCGGGTTGAGGTGGAGGGAATCGGTTTAAGCCTTGACAATATCGAGCATCAAATTCTGCGTCCGATTTTTAAGGATAATCGGGTTCATTATGCGGTCAATTGTGCATCTATCGGCTGTCCCAACCTGCAAGCAACGGCTTATACCAACGGCTCTATTGATTGACTGTTTTGGTCCAATTACGTGATGTAATTGATGTGATTGCCTGTTTGTCCTCTGCGAAGAAATTCCAGGCATCGCAGCATTTGTCGACAATCTCATCGTAGGATTCAAACACAGAGATTGCCAGCTTGTTGGCGCGCAGGTAGGCCCAAACGTTTTCCATCGGGTTGAGTTCTGGCGCATAAGGCGGGAGTTTGAGCAGGGTGATGTTGTCGGGTACTTCCAGTTTTGCTGATCCGTGCCAGCCTGCACCGTCGAGGATGAGCAAGGCATGGGCACCTGCCGCGACCGTCCTGGCGATTTCGCACAGATGTGCATTCATAGCGGACGTGTCCGCATGCGGCATGATCAGCGCAGCAGCCTCGGCGCGTTCGGGACAAACCGCGCCGAAGATATAGCCCGACGTATAACGTGTATCACGCGGCGCACGCGGCCGGGTTCCCCGTTCGGCCCATATACGTGTCAGCGTCCCTTGCTGACCCACACGGGCTTCGTCCTGAAACCAAATCTCCAATGGTTTGCCGCAGGCCGTTTTGGGCAGAACGGCCGCTACCTCTGCAGCGAAGTTTTTTTAAACGCATCCTGCGCATCCGGGTCGGATTTCGGATGCTGCGGGCGCACAGACAAGCGTCGAAAACCAAGTTTTACCAGTTGTTTGCTAACGGTCCGCTCATGCATGACAACGCCAAAGCGCTCCTCAATCTTGCGCTTGAGGTCAATGCGCCGCCAGCGCACCACGCCGTCCGTTTCGGGATCCGGCCCCTCACGCACAAGCGATGCCAACTCCGCCTTCTGTGCCACGCTGAGCAGGGGCTGCCGTCCTGGCGAACGCCGGTTCGAGAGACCCTCAATCCCCGTGTCATTGTAACGGTGTACCCAGTCACGCAACGTCTGGCGGTCCATCCCGCAGTTCTCGGCCGCCGTCTTGCGGTCAGTGCCGTCCAAAATCAACGCAATCGCCAGCATCCGTCGGGCCGCTTTCGCGTCCCTGCACGCCGCTGCGGCGCACCGAAGATCGCAGGCCGACTTGTCCGTTCGCATAATCTCTACTGTCATTAATACCTCCTATGATGATAACTACTGAATCACTTCAAATTCCCCGTGGAAAGCACAAAGTGTCAAATCCTTAGGCCGTTGGTATTATACCCACAAAAATCTGCAAGCACTGCTTGATTTGGGGGCGCGGCAATACATCAATCACCCACGCGGTGTGTGGCTACACAACGGAAAATTGACCGTATCGAGCATTTTCGACTGGTATGCGGAAGATTTTGGCGATGACCGACAAATTATCGCGCATTTCATGCGCTTCGCCGATGCCGCCCTACAGGATGACCTGCAAAACCATGTAGAGGGCAGACCGTCGATTGATAAATACCACTATGACTGGGCGTTGAATGAGCGCGTCGAATAGGTTACTGAATCGGGTACAAATAATCGGGCATGATTGCCGACAAACACATCACGCTCATCATTCCAGCATTAAACGAAGCCGCTGCGATTGGCAACGTCATCACCGACATTCCCGATGTGGTTGATCATATTATTGTGGCTGACAATGGCTCTGACGATAATACCGACCTCATCGCCCAATCATTCGGTGCCACCGTGGTCTATGAGAAAAACAAAGGCTACGGTGCCGCCTGTCTTGCTGGCATCAGAGCGGCTGGACAGACCGACCTCATCGCGTTTATGGACGGCGATTATAGTGACTATCCCGCAGATTTGCTGCGTGTTATTGAGCCGGTAGCCGAGGAGCGGTATCCATTTGCCATCGGTTGCCGACAAAATACCTCGACCAATGATGCCGATTTACCATTTCATCAACGCTTGGGGAATTGGCTGGCATGTTGTTTCATATGGCTGTTGCATGGCTATGTGTTTAATGACCTCGGACCGATGCGCTGTATTAGCCTGCCATTGCTGACACGTTTACAGATGTCCGACACCAATTACGGCTGGACGACTGAGATGCAGTTAAAAGCATCCATGCTCGGTGTTGCGGTCTTGCAAGTGCCGGTCAGGTATCGCCAAAGAATCGGAAAATCGAAAATATCGGGCACCGTCAGCGGATCGCTCATGGCAGGATATAAAATTCTGTACTGGACGATTCGGCTTTGGTTTCTTGCGAGACTCTCGAACCGTCCGATTGTTTTTTGAATTATGCAAAGGTCTCAAGCGATTATTCAGAAATAATCTTTACAATTTATCAATAATCTTGGATAAAGTTAAAAAAGCACCCATAACAACAATGAGTGCCAGCATGTTCCTGTTGAGTGCTTTTTGAATGGTGGTCTCTATTGTTTGCTTTAATAATTCAAACTCGCTTTTTAAGCTATTAAATTTGTTGTCAAACTCGCTTTTTAAGCTGGCAACATCAGCGACTACTTCATTCAGCTTCAAGTCTAAATGGTTAATATGTAAATCTAAATGGTTAATATGATTGTATTGAGATTTGAGCAATAACGTATTGATGTCATCCTGAGTTAATCCCTCGCCCCTGCCAAACTTCTCCTCAATCTCCCTGACTTTGGGCGTGATCATTTCGATGAGCATGTCATCGACTTTTGTTTCATCTGCGGTTTTTGCTTTTTTATCGCTCATTGGGGGTTGTCTAAAAATAAGTGTTGCTGTTTGACCATTCTATCTAAATTAACGATGTTGTCAAATCTTTATGGAAAACCAATCTCCGTCTTTCCTGCGAAAGCAGGAATCCAGTCAAACCGCCAAACCAGCAAGGGTTTTCTGGTTTCATTCTCAATTCTTCATTAACAATGCCGTACTTTCTATGCTGCACAGGTCTCGCTGGATTTGATGAGGCTCCATAATCCTATGTTTAAGTGCTTATTATTCGTGGTTTCTTCAGCGAGTTTGTCGCAACTGATTAGCGATAATTGGTTTGCATCTGCCCATTGAGCGATGGATTGTTCGGGGATGCCGAGCCTACGGTGGGCGTGTTTTTCTCTCAAGAATTCAAGATCATGAGGCAGAAAATCAACAATAATCAGTTGTCCGCCGAATTTTAATACTCTGGCGGCTTCTTTAATGACTAATTCCGGTTGCTCAAGATAGTGCAGGACTTGATGAATGGTGATGACATCAACGGTGTTATCCTCAAAATCTAATTTGTTGATGTCATTCTGGCGTACCGAGCAATTTGTCGCGGTAGCAGAATCAAGCTTGGAACGGGCGACCTGCAACATCTTCCGACTCAAATCAATACCGACTCCTTTTTTGATATAAGGAGAGAATATTTCCAGAATTCTACCCGTGCCAGTACCAAGGTCTAAAAATAATGCTGGTTTAGTGATGCTCAAACAGTCAAGCAGTTTGTTCTCAATACGGGCATCTGGCACCGCTAAGTTCCGAATACGGTCCCAATCGGCGGCATTTTTGTCAAAGTAGGCTAATGCACGGCGGGCGTTTGTCTGCTTAATGTGTTGTAATCGCTGTTGATCGCAAAGCAATTCCTGCGCGTTGACCTCAATCATTCGCAAAATCCCGCTGGCGACCTCTGCCATCTCTCCGCTATCAGCAACTCGATGGAATACCCATGCCCCCTCCTGATACCGTTGTAACAACCCCGAATCACACAGCAACTTCAGATGTCGGCTGACTCTCGGCTGGCTCTGCTCAAGGATTTGCATCAATTCCGATACGGTCAATTCACTGTTGCTTAAAACCGACAAAATACGCAACCGCGTCATTTGTGCAGCGGCACGCAGTGCGGTCAGTAGTTTTGTCATGTTATTTGGAGATTATTGTTCATCGAACCAAGCCTGAAACATGAGTACATCCCATAAATAATAATGCCAACGGCGTTTGTCGTTAACGTGTTCCTGCCACATTTTGCGAATTGGTGCGGGATAAAAGACTCCCTGTTCTGTTAAGCGTTTTTCATTGAGCAATTCTTCTGCCCATGCTTGTAGTGGACCCCGTAGCCATTCATCAATGGGTACACCAAAACCAATTTTTGGGCGTTCCATTAACTTTCGTGGTACATAACGATATAATACTTCGCGCAATAACCATTTACTCTTGCCATCGCGATACTTTAACGACATGGGTATGCGTTGTGCAAACTCCACCACGCGATGATCCAGTAACGGGACTCTGGCTTCCAAACTCACCGCCATTAATCTGGCTCAATGTGAATATCACGATAGCCTTTCCTATTTCCGTATAACGGGTGATCTTGCTATGTGTTAGGAATGGGAGATTGCTCAACTAGAATGTTCAATACAGCCCTTAACTTGTCCATATCCTTGCCACGCTTAAGACAACGCTTAGCATCGCGCTTGAACTGACTGGTATCGAACTAGAGCGAGCACATTTAGATGCCTAAATCCTCAAATAAATCGGCTACGGTAGCAAATTTTTCGCCTCCTCCATTTTCCAGCTCATCCATTGCTTTGATGACGCTTGCGTTGGGCTCCTTTATTGGAAGTGGACGACCATCGGCGGATGCTTGTATGAACAACCGAACAGCCTCGGATACCGACAGCCCCATTTCGTTCCACGCTTCAACAGCCAGAACTTTGGTGTGAGCATCAACTCGAACATGTACTGACGCAGTAGCAGACATAAAAGATTCCCTCAAAGTTAAGTTTTGCAAAGCGATAACACCACTTAACAACATTGTTAAGTGTCAACAATAATATCATAAACTACTGGTAAATTAACTCAATTTTGCTATTTTGCGATATTTCAAATGTTCTAGCTTTGACTCTTGTCGTGATTGTCAAATATAGACGAAACAACCGAAACAACCGCCCCGCTGATTGCGAATCTGTTGCGCCATTTTTTCAACGACCGATGCTTCTGCCCCGCGCCTATCCCAATAGCCGACTATGCCACACATTCATTTTTTCCTGTTACTCGAGTCGCCCACTCAATTTTATATACAAGTTCTCATACTGATTAACAATGCTACTCAAAGCAAAATTATGCTCAATCCGCTGGCGCGCTTGTTGTCCTACAATTTGACGTTGATCAGAAGGCATGGTCAACAATGATGCGATGCCCTGTGCCAGGGCGGCGTTATCACCAGCAGGTGCCACAACCCCGTACTCACCAACAATGAATGCAGAATCACCCACATCAGTTACCACACAGGGCGTAGCACATGACATCGCCTCACCGATGACATTAGGAAAAGCCTCGCCATAAGAAGAAGAAACAACAAGTACATCAAATGCGGACATTAAAAAAGCAATATCATCTCTTATCCCCAATAAATAAATTTTATCTGTCATGTTGCACTCATCAATCCATGCTAATAAGCGGTTATTGGATTTATCAATATGGGTGCCTACCATGATAAATGCAGCATTCGGAATTTGCTTGCTTGCCAAGGCGGCAGCTTGGATAAAACCTTGGTGATTTTTCTGTGCATCAAATCTCGCTACCATGCCAACCAACAAAACAGATTTATCAATGTTTAATTCGTGTTGTAATCTTTCTTTTGTTGTTGAATTAGGGCTTAACAAATCGGTGTCAAAACCATTGGCAATGTTTATAAACTTGTGTTTTTTATAGCCTATTTGTTGATGAATATGTATCGCATTTTTTGAATTACAAATAATCACTTGTGGCACAAAACCAGAGAACAGAGCGCAAACTTTCACCGCCCATATCGTTGTTTTTCTGGTTTTGTCTTGGTCCAAATTACTGTGGCGAATGTTCCAAACGATGTTTTTAATGCCGAGTAGTCTAGCAGCAACCCCGCCCAACAAATCAGCATGATACATCCATGTTTGTACGATTTCTGGTTTGATATTAAAAATATGCTTTATTAAACGCAAAAAACCAATCAAGCCCAAATTTGTTTTACGCATATTACATGTTCTTACTTCCACGCCCAGCATTTCAATTTTGTTCGCCATTGTGCCTCTGTCGGTTAATGAAATAACAACGGACTCAAAACGCTCGTTATCCATGCCAGAAAGCAACTTATAAAGCATGTTTTCAGCACCGCCAGTGCCAAGTCCAGTAATCACATGAAGCACCTTCACCAGTGAACCTCAGCAGTAGAGACTGTGCAAAAACCCAATATCGTCGTTCCTGCGAAAGCAGGAACCCAGTAAAACCGCCAAACCTGCCAAGGTTTTCCACATGTAACACGACTTGGCGAGGGTTTCTTGCACAGTCTCTCGTGCGCGGCTGAAGCCGCACTTCCGACAATTGTACAAAGGTTTCGGTCTATTCATCAGCTTGCCCAGCAATTTTTTCCATAGATGCCAAGTTGTGCTCGAATATATGGTGTGATTCGATCAATCGCTTGAGTGCTATCTCAGCGCCACCGGCATCTAGCCCTACGATAATGTGTAATATATTCATGAAATACGGTTCCTTGTGAATTTATGGTTATGTCTCCTAATTATTAGCTTGCGTTTAATAATTTTGAATACTTGACCCGCCTGATGCGGTGAAATCAGTACAATAAAAGTGTATGCAAGCCTTTTAATAAAGTTTTTGTTATGTTTGGCTTCAAGCCTCTTATTCTCAAATCTACAAGAAAAATGATACAGTTTCTCCCAAAATATATTTGTGACAATGGCTTGTTTTAGGTTTTCCTCGCTAAAACTATCCATTCCAGTTTTCTGCCTTTCTACATACAATTTATCAATATAATTGGTTGTTTTGCGTCGCCGTAGGCCCAAAGTATCGTTACTGCCCCCAACCCTATCTGCTCTATAAACCACCCCAAAATAGGTTTCAAGGTTGGTATATTTTAACTTTGCTGAAATCATACGCAGTAAAAAATCACGATCTTCAGCGCCCGAAAGTTCACGGTAACCATTTAGTTTGCGATAAACACTTTTTCTTGCCAGCCATGTTGGGTGCGCAACAGCCATTTCATACGTTGCCAACTTCATCAACAGCTCATAATCTGAAAACTTTACTGATCGACCTATTTCCATGCCACTTTCATCTATTAAAATCATACTACACCCTACCAGTTCATAGTCAGGATTCGATTCTAAAAAAGCGACTTGTTTTTCTATTCTGTCGAGTGCCGATATATCATCCCCATCCATGCGTGCAATATATTCGCCTTGCGCCAACGACAAAGCACGATTAAGCGTTTTCACGATCTTTAAGTTTCGTTCGTTTTTATAAAGTCTGATGCGGGGGTCTTGAGTTGCTAAATCTGCGACTATTTTATAGGTGTTATCGCTCGAGCCGTCATCAATAACGATAATCTCTAAGTGCTTATAGGTCTGCTTGATGATGCTGACGATTGCCTGTTCGGCAAACTTTTCGACGTTGTAAACCGGAATGATTACCGATACTAATTTATCGCTCATAGTTGTATTTTTGTTGTATTTTTCCATTCTTGATACGGTTTAGCTTAAAGTGGAAAACCCTTGAGGGTTTGTGTGTTTTACTGGGTTCCTGCTTTCGCAGGAACGACGGCAGGACTAAAGTCCCGCTCCCGAGATTGCAAAAACCCAATATTTCGTCAGCTCCGTAGGAGCGGCATCTCTCTTTTGTTTCGCTCTTATGGCGCTTAGGCTGTCATCATTACGAGATTTTACTCAATTTTCCATTCTCAATTAAATCGAGACTGTGCAAGAAACCCTCGATAGGTATGCGCTACATGCGGAAAACCTAACCCCCTAAATCCCCCTCGTATGATCCCAATCGGGTAAATTATCAACTCGGTTAGTGGTTTTTAATGGACCCTATCCAACGGCGGTTGGATGGGTAGTAGTGATGCAGTAATCCCCAGTAAGTTTTTAAACTTGTTGATAAGGTATCGCACCTACTACCCGCTTTACCGGTTTTTGCTCCTGCAAAACCGGCATACAGTACGTCCTTGTACATAAACTTCATCAAGTGCGGACAGTATCTGGTGCAAGACCAAAAATCTGAGTACGAATAGTACGAGGATGCACCGAAGTTAAATTATCCAACCTATCTACAATTATAACCGGAGAATGTTATGTTATGTATCGGTATTGATATATCTAAAGCACGTTTTGATGGTGCTGTGTGCGTTGAGGGTGTTGACCACAACCCGTCTTTTGCTAATGATCATAAAGGCTTCAAAGCCTTGTCCAAATGGCTAAAATCATTGGACGCAGCGCAAGAGCGGGTGTTTTGTATGGAAGCCACCAGCGTTTATGGGGTTGCTTTGGCGTATTATTTACATCACTCAGGCGACAAGGTGATTGTGGCGAACCCAATGAGAACCCATGCGTTTGTCAAGATGGAAATGTTGCGTAATAAAACGGATAAATCCGATGCTGGCAGCATTGCGCGTTATTGTCAGCATATTGTGGTCAAAGGTGAGTTAGAGAAAAATCTGTTCAAGCCCAAAAGCGAAGCCAGTGTTGCGTTACAATGCCTGATGACGCGCTTGGAGCAGTTAAACAAACAATCAACCCAAGAGAAGAATCGTTTGCCAGTGAGTTTGAATAAGACCGCCAGCAAATCAATCAAAGCGATGATTCGGTACATCTGTCGGCAAATAGTGATTGTTGAACAGGAAATCAAGGCGTTGGTTGCGGGCGATGCTGTGTTGCGTCAACAAGTACGGTTATTGACCAGCATTGGCGGGATTGGCAACAAAACGGCTTGGGCTATCCTCGCCTATATGGGGGATATATCGTCATTTGATAACGCCAAGCAAGTGGCCAGTTTTGCTGGGTTGAATCCGAAGATAACCCAGTCTGGCAGTAGTATCAACAAGAGTAGTCTGTCAAAAATAGGGCACAAACGCCTGAGAAAGTCTCTCTATATGCCGGCACTGACGGCAACGCGACACAATCCAGTCACGCAGGATTTATACAATAGGCTACTTGATAAAGGCAAACCTAAACAAGTGGCAGTGTGCGCGGTGATGCGGAAACTACTGGTTATATCTTATGGGGTATTAAAATCAGAACAGCCTTTTGATGTCAATTATGCTTGCAGATAGCGCGTTTGTGGTGGAATCCCAGCCGGCAAAGTCATTCTAACAATGAGCCGAAAAAAAGTTGAAAATAAGTGGATTTTTAACACAGTATCTTATCAGGGGGGAATTGAGTGACAAGTCCCCCTGACAAGGGGGATTTAGGGGGTTGGGTTTTCCGCCAGCGTAACCTAGGAGGGTTTCTTGCACAGTCTCTTTCGCAGGAATGACGGAAATGGGTTTCTTGCATAGTCTCTTTCGTACGGAAAGACGAATGAGAATTTAGTCCCTCGGGGTCGGCTGTAGCCGCACTTTCGACAATTATACAAAGGTCTGGTCTATTATTCATCAGCCTGCCCCGCAAGTTTGACAAACACCTGTTCCCACATCCCAGCAATTTTTTCCATAGATAGCCTCTCTCTAATTTCAATGGCACGAGTAGCGTATTGTTGACGCAATGCCTTGTCACTCATTAAAGTCGCCAATGCCTCGACCAATGCGCCATGATTATTCTGTGGCACTAACAAGCCATCAACCTCATGGCGAATGATGTTACGCGGACCGGTATCGCAATCAACGCTCACAATCGGCAAACCATACGCCATTGCTTCGCATAAGGTATTGGGAAACCCCTCAGAAAGAGAACTCATAACATACAAATCTGCTGCTGCATACCAATCGCCGAGATTGCCGACCACCCCTGGTAGTGAAACACATTGTTCTAAATCGAGTGCCGAGCGTCTCTTTTCCAAAGCATCACGCGCGACACCTTCGCCAAGAATGGTCAAATGCCAATCTGGAAACTGTGCGACTAATTCTGTGAACGCCGATAACAGACGTTCAAAGCCTTTTTCTGGCGCCAACCGTCCCACTGCTATAAGGTTAAAACGATTACTGGACCAATCAGGACGAACTTTGGGCGAATGCGATGGTATAGGATAAGTAACCGCATTGGCAATGATGGGTACATCTTTGGCATTGGTCTGTTTCTTTAACCAATCTGCACTTTCAGTGGTTAATGCAGTAACCGCATCTAAATGCCCATAAGTATGGCGGCGCAACCACTCACGCACACTACCCACAGGGAGCATAGGGGGATGATTATGCTCTGAACCTATCACAGTGATACCCAGCCCTTTTGCGGCCATGGCGAGTAAGACATTGGCATCGATCATCATAGCAAGTGCCACTTCGGGTTGTTGCTGTTTGAGTATGTTGCGTAAGGTTTTTATACGCCGATAATTACGTTTGATTGTATTTAATGGGGTATGACTGCCGCTAGGATGGGACAAGGCGATGCGTTGAATCGCTGGATGAAGCTCATAGAAATCCGGTGCATCCCCTATCATGGTAACAAGGGTTATGCGCCAGCCTTTTTCGGCCCAATAATTGGCAAGATTTGCGGTAACGCGCTCGGCGCCGCCTGAGGAGAGGCTGTAGATGGATATGAGGAGATGCATGTTTTTTGTTTGGCTATTGCGGGTTTGAGTTTATACAAGCTGTTGATAATTGATAATTATTTTTCATCCGAGTGACTTTCGGCTGATAACGTGCCCGCGGGTCTCGAAGTATCCGAGTTCAATACCGAACCGATGAGACAAATCGGATTGTCTTCACGAGGGTCTGATAATACTCATTGTGTAATATATTCAAGAAATACGATTCCTGGTGGATTTATGTTGATGTTTCATAATTATGAGCCTGCGTTGAATGATTTTGAATAATTCGTACGCCTTATGCGGTGAAATCAGCAAAAGAAAGCAATATGCAACCATTCTAATAAAGTTTTTATTCTGTTTATGCTTAACCGCACTAGACATAAATATACTAGAAAAACGATATAATTTTTCCCAAAATATATTTGTAACAGTGGTTTGTTTTAGGTTTTCCTCACTAAAACTATCCATTCCGGTTTTCTGCCTTTCTATAAACAATTTATCAACATAATTGGCTATTTTACTTCGCCTTAGGCCAGAACTGTTCCCAACCCTATTTTCCCTATACTCCAATCCAAAATAGGTTTCAAGATTGGTATATTTTAGCTTTGCCGAAGTCATACGCAGTAAAAAATCACAATCTTCCACGCCCGAAAGTTCACGGTAACCATTTAGCTTGCTATAAACACTTTTTCTTGCCAGCCATGTTGGATGAGCAACAGGTGCTATATATGTTAGTAACTTCATCAACAGTTCCTGATCTGAAAACCAAACAGTGCGGCTTACTTCCATGCCATTTTCATCTATTGCAATAAGACTACACCCCACCAAATCATAGTCAGGATTCGATTCTAAAAAAGCAACTTGTTTTTCTATTCTGTCGAGTGCTGATATATCATCCCCATCCATGCGTGCAATATATTCGCCTTGCGCCAACGACAAAGCACGATTAAGCGTTTTCACGATCTTTAAGTTTCGCTCATTTTTATAAAGTTTAATGCGGGGGTCTTGACTGGCTAAATCTGCGACTATCTGATAGGTGGCATCACTTGAGCCGTCATCAATAACGATAATCTCTAAGTGCTTATAGGTTTGGTCGATGATGCTGACGATTGCCTGTTCGACAAACTTCTCGACGTTGTAAACCGGAATGATGACCGATACTAATTTATCGCTCATAATTCGTATTTTTCCAATCGGGGGGTTATTCGGTCTTGAATTCACCACATCTTATTTTATGTGAAGGTCATTTATATTACAATGAAACCCATGAAACCACGCCAAGAAACTTTCCTACATTCAATCGGATTTGGTGTGGTTTGGCGATTACTCTCCAAGCTGATTGGTTTCTTTAAGCACATTATCATTGCGAGTGCCATTGGGCTATCTACCCAATTAGATGTTTTTTATATGGCACTCTCTATTTTGGGTATTTTAGTTTTTTCTTGGTCGGGTGTATTGGAAATTATTGCTATTCCCAAACTGATTGAACTTTATAAAAACAAACAATATGCGGCTTTTAAGCAATTAACCGGGGGCTTATTTTGGCTGATTTTTCTCAGCTCTGCGGTGCTGTCTATTTTTGTTTTTTTTGCGTCCGATTATTTGGCAAAAATTGCCGTCGGATTTGAACCATATAGAACTCAAATACTGGGTAACGCATTTTATTGGTTTATACCCGCTGTCTTACTTGTTGTACCCGCATCTTTAATGGGCGGTATTATGCGCGCAACTCGACAATTCTCATATTGTAATAAAGCCGAATTTATAGGTTCCGTTATTATTTTAATTTGTGTGCTACTTTACACAGATAATGAAAATGTTTTATTTTGGTCGTTTGGTTTAAGTAGTATTATTGGGTTTATCTACTTACTATTTTTTAGTTATCAATACATTGATTTTAACGCCAATCCGCTTTCTGACACAGTCAAACATTGTCTTAAATTCTCCTTGGGCTTGCTGGTGTTGCAAGGTGCAAATTATGTTTATGCAGTTTCTGATAGAATATTTATTAGTTTTTTGACAACCGGCGCGATTTCTGCACTCAGTTATGGGTTGGTACTTATTTCATTGGCACCCGCTATATTAGGTATTCATCAGTCATTCATCACCGTATTAGCCGAAAAACCATCGAAAACACAAAGAAGCAATATCCTCAATGAGGCCATTTCTTTAGGCGTTTATATAGCCGTACCAGTTAGTGCTATTATGCTGAATTTTAGAGTGGAAATCGTGAGTTTTTTGTTAGAGCGTGGTGCATTTAGCCATCAAAACACACTCATGGTCTCAAGTGCTATGTTGGGTTACATGTGGTTATTATTGCCAATATTTTTCTTGCCATTATTAGAACAAGTTTTTCAGGTAGAACGGCGTATCCGAATCATGGTGAGTCGGGTCATTCTTGGTATGATTAGCAATGTTATATTGAATAGTTTGTTTTTATTTTATTTGAAGCTCGGGGTTTTTGGAATCGCCTTAGCAACCAGTATCAGTGTTTGGCTAATATTTTTAGTCTCCCTGCAAGCAATCCAAAAAATGGGCTATACAATCACTTGGTTTGCCCACTTAAAATGGGGATTATGGTTGGGGATTATTTTTAGTAGCATTCCAATCACAAAGCATCTCAATCCTTTTAACACACCTGCCTTGCTTGAACTTATAGTCATTGGGATTATTAGTTTATCTCTGATGCTAATCGCAGGTTGGTTTTATCCTGCGGTTAATGAGCGGCGACTCGTAAAAGACAACCTAGCTAAAATTGGCAAAAAAATTAGGCGCTGACCTAATATATTTTCCTCTTAGTAAGATGGCATTGTTAATTGAAAATTGAAAATGAAACCGAAAAACTCTTGCGGGTTTGTGTGTTTGACTGGATTCCTGCTCCCCGCCTGCGCGGGGACAGGCTCCGCAGGAAAGACGGCATTGTTAATTGAAAGTTGAAAATTGAGAATGAAACCGGAAAACCCTACAAATTCTCAACATACCAAGTCATCGCTTCATCTAATCCTTGCGCAATTTTATGTGTCGGTTGATAGCCAAGTAACTGCTGCGCTTTGCCAATGTCTGCTTGCGAGTGCCTAACATCACCGGCGCGGAAATCCCGATAGGTTAGATTTTCAGTGAGTAGCGGACAACGGGCAGAGAGCGTGCTGTGAATTTGTTGGTATAAATCGTTCAGGGTGGTTCTGTCGCCTACGGCGACATTATAGACTTGGTTTAGTGCGGCCTCGTTTGTCGTCATCGCCGCTAATAGGTTCATTTGTACGGCGTTGTTAATATAACAAAAATCTCGGCTGGTTTCGCCATCGCCGTTAATGAACACGGCTTCTCCTTGGATGATATTACTTATCCATTTTGGGATAACGGCGGCATAAGCACCGTTCGGGTCTTGGCGTTTGCCAAAAATATTAAAATATCGTAATCCGATGGACTTGAACCCATAGGTTGTAGCAAAAACCTGTGCGTACAGTTCATTGACCAATTTAGTAACCGCATACGGGCTGAGTGGATTGCCGATTTTATCCTCGATCTTTGGCAAAGCAGGATGATCACCATAAGTGGAGCTAGATGCGGCATAGACAAAGCGTTTGACCTTGGCATCACGAGCGGCAACAAGCATGTTCAGAAAGCCGTCTATGTTGGCTGCATTGGTTTTGATAGGGTCTGCTATTGAGCGAGGCACCGAGCCGAGTGCCGCTTGATGTAAGACATAATCGACCCCAGAACACGCCTGTTGGCAGTCTTTTAATACGCGAATATCACCTTTTATGAAGCTAAAACTGTCCGTGTTCAGGGTGCGATTTTCAGCACCAAGTGTTGCTTCTGCATCGGCTATCGCTTGGTCAATATTATGCTGATAGCCGGTATCAAAATTATCCAGCCCGACTACTTTTTGATTAAGAATAAGCAGTTTTTCCAGCAAGCTAGAGCCGATAAACCCAGCAACACCCGTTATCAACCAAGTACTTGAGTGGTTTTTTAGGTGTTCTTGTAATTGTTGGTAGTGGGTCATTCCTTTTGCTTTCTCTTTTTGATGATGTGCTTGAATTTAAGCAGGGAAAAATTAATTTCTACTGTGATTTCTGTGTCTGTGGTTACTAGGTCGTCGTCCAGAATTTCAGCAATGATTTCACCCCTTTTCTGCATGAGGGCTTTTTGTTCTGTTTCATTGCTCGCGTTTGATAATGCCGTCATGTTTCTGGAGAGATGGCGAATTTTGTAGAATTGTGTCAATCAATCGCTAAAGTAGTTTGTACGGCTTGCTTGCTTTTGAGGATCGTGGCAAGCATATACAACCCGCGTTCAGTAAAGGCTTTGGGTGATTTAACCTTGCCTCCTTATCTTTGAAGTCGAAAATTTCGACTTCAAAGAATCCCATTCATCTTTACTCAGTTCAATACTATATTCATCCGGAAATTTATCGGGATTGTTTTTGACCGCTTCATTGATACGCTTGGTCTCTACCTCATATATTTCTGCCACATCGCTGTCAAGCAGAACTTGCTCTCCCCTGATAAGAATAATTTTATCTTCTATATTTTTCAGTTTTACTATGTCGCTCACAATCGCCCATCCACTTCATTGGCTTGTAATAGATATTTAATATCATACAAAACATGATTCTGTTTGCCGAAAGCCCGGATTTGTTGTGCTGATAACCGTTTGAATTCATCGTGTGCAACGGCGAGCAGAATGGCATCATATTTGCCGTTAATCGGGCAATCTATGGGCGTAATTCCATATTCATGCTTTGCCGCCGCTTTATCCACCCACGGATCATACACATCCACATGACAATTAAAATCGGCGAACGCATGAATCAGATTGATTATGCCCGTATTACGCAAATCCGGGCAATTTTCCTTGAATGTTAAGCCCATTACCAAAATATGCGCATCGACAACGTGAATGCGTTTTTTAGTCATCACCTTAGCGACCTGTTCCGCAATATAAACGCCCATACTGCCATTTAAGCGGCGACCGGCAAGGATCATCTCTGGATGATAACCGACTTCAATGGCTTTGTGGGTTAGGTAATAGGGGTCAACACCAATGCAATGCCCGCCGACCAAACCCGGCCGAAAGGGCAGAAAATTCCATTTTGTCCCGGCCGCTTCAAGCACCGCTTGAGTATCAATATCAAGTTTATTGCAGATAAGCGCAAGCTCGTTAATCAGTGCAATATTGACATCGCGCTGGGTATTTTCAATCACCTTGGCGGCTTCGGCTACTTTGATGCTAATGGCTTTGTGCGTACCAGCGGTAATAATTTCTTTATACAGTTCATCGACTTGTGTTGCTATTTCGCGGGTGGAACCGGCGGTAACTTTTTTAATCGTGGTAATCCGATGTGCTTTATCACCCGGATTGACACGCTCGGGCGAATAGCCACAATAAAAATCCTGATTAAATTTCAAGCCGGAACATTGTTCAAGCAGTGGAACGCACACCTCCTCAGTGGCACCCGGATAGACGGTCGATTCATAAATGACAATATCTCCCTTGTTCAGCACCGAACCCACTGTCTCACTGGCTTTTTTAAGCGGGGTTAAATCTGGATTATTATGTTTATCGATCGGGGTTGGCACCGTAACAATATAAATACCACAATCTTTAATGTCATCTAAACGAGTACTATAACTTAGATAAATGGCATCTTTTAATTCTTGTGGTGTTGTCTCAAGTGTATTGTCATTGCCGCTTTTTAATTCGGCAATTCTGGCGTGATTGATGTCAAAACCAATCACTTCGCGTTTCTTGGCAAATTCCACAGCCAGCGGCAAACCAACATAACCCAGCCCAATGACGGCTATTTTCATGTTTTTCATTTTTTGAATGGCGATGTTTTTATCGTGGTTTATACGGATATTAACATTTTAAGTTAGCTGTTATCGTGGGCAGTAGGGCGAATCATCATTCGCCCTCGTATTATAACAATAAGTCAATTATCTACACAGGTTTCTCAGTAAAGCCGAGTTTTCAATGAATAATATCCAGAGACGGTTGTTAGTTAGTGGGCAATTTCAATTCTCATTTTCAATTTTCAATGCTACACTAAAAGCAGAGCAAAACTCACCCGCACGAATCCTTATTGATGACTAAACGACTTCTTTTTGTGGTTAATTGCCCGGCATACTTTCTTTCTCACCGCTTACCGGTGGCGGTTGCTGCAAAACAGGCCGGCTATGATGTTCATGTGGCCACCATGGCAGGCGATGCGGTCAATGGGATTGTTGCGCTAGGGTTTGTTCACCACGAGTTGCCGCTAACTCGCAGTGGTATGAATCCACTAAAAGAACTATTTGCTTTTTTTGCGATTTATAAATTGTTCCGCAAGTTGAAGCCAGATTTGACCCATTTGGTAACCATTAAGCCAGTGCTATATGGCGACTTGGCGGCACGTTTTGCCGGCGTGCCCGGGGTGGTAGCGGCTGTCCCCGGTCTTGGTTTTGTGTTTGTTGCAAAGGGTTTGAAGGCGACTTTGATTCGGCAGGCGGTCAAGCGTCTTTATCGGCTGGCGTTTGGGAAAAGAAATTTACGAGTGATTTTCCAAAATTCGGATGATCGTGATACTTTTTCAGATTCAGGATACTTGGCTACCGAGAAAACCGTGTTAATCCCCGGTTCGGGCGTGGATTTTGAGCAATATTTCCCAAATACAGAACCGAATAAGCCACCCATTGTCATTATGGCGGCTCGATTGTTGCGAGATAAGGGGGTTGGTGAGTTTGCGGAAGCTGCCTGCAACATCAAACAACAAGGCATTGTGGCGCGGTTTTTATTGGCCGGGGAGATTGACCCGAATAATCCAGAGTCTATGACAGATGATGAGATGGCGCAGATTAAAGCACAAGGAAATGTTGAGACATTGGGGTATCGTGATGATATTCCCACACTTTTTGCCACTTCGAGTATCGTGGTATTACCCTCTTACCGTGAAGGCTTGCCGAGAGTACTGATTGAGGCGGCAGCCAGTGGGCGGGCTGTGGTAACAACTGACGCGCCCGGGTGTCACGATGCGATTGAAGCCGATGTCACCGGCTTGTTGGTGCCAGTGCGCGATGTCGATGCTTTAACAGCTGCGATTAAGTCATTGTTACAAGACCCAGTGCGTTGCAAAGCCATGGGCAAGGCAGGTCGGCAACGAGCTGAACGGCTATTTGATATTGATGATGTTGTGGCAACGCATCTGCGCATATACGATGAGATGAGCGGGCCGGTCAACGGTTGAAACACGTTTTGGTTGTCGGCAGAAATAAATTGAGAGATACATATAGAGACATTTGTACGGCAAATGATTTCGCCGTCAGGCAAGGTAAAAACGCACGGAATGGGAATTTATAGCTATAAATGACCGATTGAGTAGGTTTTCAACGCCGTCTCGGAGTGCAATGGTTTTCCTGCAGAGGCACCATAAATAACAGTATTTTTTGGGTATTAAGTGGTACACTCCCGCTATGAACATGCTTGCCTTTGACACCCTCGCTTATTCCAAACGCTTGCAGGAAGCAGGTGTTCCATCTGCTCAGGCGGAAGCCCATGCTATTGCACAGGCGGATTTCCTGACCCATCATTTGTTGAGCGCGGTCGCCACCAAAACCGGCCTCGCCGAGCTGAAAACCGACCTCGCCGAGCTGAAGACCGAACTGAAAACCGACCTCGCCGAGCTGAAAGCCGACCTCGCCGAGCTGAAGACCGAACTGAAAACCGACCTCGCCGAGCTGAAAGCCGACATGGCCACCAAAGCAGACCTCGCCGAGCTGAAAACCGAGCTGAAAACCGACCTCGCCGAGCTGAAAACCGACATGGTCACCAAAGCCGAGCTGAAAGCCGACATGGCGGAGATGGAAACAAGACTCACTATGCGGATGCTGCTTATGGTGGGCATCTTGGCGACCTTGATGACTGTTTTTAAATTTATGGGGTAACGTCTGCGCACTTGAAATTCAAGCTATGTCAATAACGATGTTTGATACTCTTGCAGTGCTTGCTTGTTCATAGTCCAATCCGTCCGTGTTTGGGTTAATGGTAATCACAGTTGTTAGTACAACCTCTAACTTGATGCTCTAGGCGGGTTAGTGGGTCGATATTATCATTTTTGGGTGAATGCGGAATAAATACGGCAATGATTTTCAGTTTGTGATACTCGCATCGCGGCAGCCAACGGGCTGAACGGCTGTTTGATGTTGTTGCGTCTGCGAGTGATCGAATAAAATACAAGGTGAATAAATTACTGGGGGATGAGTGTTGCTGTTCAAAGAAATTACACGCTATTGGTTTCAATGCGAGACGCTCATTGAGAGAGATGAATGAAACGTCTTTTTGACTTGATGATGGGAATTGTGTTGATTGCTTTATTGGCAATACCCATGCTGTTGGTTGCTATTGCCGTGGGTCTAACCTCAAAAGGTTCCGTGCTGTATTGGTCGGATCGGGTTGGGCGCGGTAACGTCATCTTCGAGATGCCCAAGTTCCGTTCTATGCGGGTAGATACGCCAGTGGTAGCGAGTCATAAAATAACTGATCCGGATGCTTATCTGTTGCCCATTGGCGGATTTATTCGCTGTTTCAGTTTCGATGAATTGCCACAGATATTTTCGATTCTAAAAGGTGATATGAGTTTTGTTGGTCCTCGTCCGGCTGCCACCGATCAGGATGATTTGATTGCGCTGCGTACAGCAAACGGTGTTGATCGGTTGATTCCCGGGCTGACCGGTTGGGCACAAGTGAATGGTAGGGATAATCTATCGATTGAACAGAAAGTCGCGCTCGATATTGTGTATTTGCAACGCCAGTCATTTTGGTTTGATTTGCGAATTCTGTTTATAACCTTGTTGCAGGTGGCTAAACGAGTTGATATATCGCATTAGTCGCCCTTATGATGAGGTTGTTAAAACGGGTCGTCTTGCGTCAAGTTTATTCCATTCTTTCAGCGCAGACCTTTTAAATTCAAGATCATAGGTCATTTATGTCAATTTTGATGTTTTCTTCATTTTTACGCACTTCGGCAATAGCCATTATGTCTCGGTCTTCAATATAATCCATAAGCGATTCATAGGTTTTGGCGGGTATGCAATAAAATGCGGGCTTATTCCGCTTCAACACCGCAACAGGTTCCCCATCCGCACTTAAAGCGACCTTCATGGGGTTTGCTTTAAGCTCACTTATGCTGGTCGTTACCTCAGTAAGAATTCTAGTTGTCATACAATCATCAGTACGATAAAGTGGTCTCTAATTACCCTCATCATAGTGCAATATGTTTCTGAACTTATACAGGACATCGCTTGTATGCAAACAATAATTGCATTGAATATACACAGTTCCCGCGTAGGCGGGGAGCAGGAATCCAGTAAAACAAACAAACCCGCAAGGGTTTTCCTCATGGAGCGCGACCAAGGTTCTTGTGCAGTCTCGCCACACTTTCAACAATTATACAAAGGCCTCACGCTAATAACTACATTGAAAGGAAGTATAATATCACAAAGAATGATGACCACGAAAGGCGGTGTTTTTCGTGGTTCTAAACAGTTATTTTAATCATAAATCAGAATAATGAATCAACTCAATCAACTCAGCCCACAAGATCTTCGAGCGCAATTTATTTCATGGCAATGCCGCATCAGGCAGTATTCTGTGCGTAAAAATGAGGGGTTGCCATCATCCGCAATGCGTCCTGAATTAGAAATTTCAGGTCAAAATATCGGAGTGGTTTCTGTGCAAATCGTTAAAACGGATAGCGAGGATATTACTCGTGAATTTCTATTTATGGGGCAGAAAACGCATGATCATCAGGCAAGGTACGAGGGCGCGATAAATCTGCTATCTGAATACTATTACCAAATACCCGATGAGTTTGATGAAGAGATGACGGCAGTATTTTCCATGACCAGTGAATTGGCAAAACAAATTATCGACATTAAACAATGTGTGCTTCATTTCGATCAGGGCAATCAAATCTATCGGCTCAACTGCTCCGCTCGTGCCATCGATGTGGATGAGCAAAAGTATCAGGCAACCTATTGGCATAATTCTCTTTTTAATCCTTCAATGCCTGGGCAGGTGCGGATGATTGGGTTTACCCCAAACTGGGATTCCTCTCACTTTGAAACGACGGTAGCGCGGTGACAAATTTAAGTATCAACCTCAATAAAATTGCTTTGCTGAGGAATTCTCGTGGGCGGGATTATCCCAATGTGGTTGCCTATGCCAACAAGTTTCTAGAACTCGGGGTGCAAGGCATTACCATTCACCCGCGTCCAGATGAGCGTCACGCCAGGCGATCGGATGCGTATGACTTGGCAAAACTGCTGAAAAATCATCCTGATGCAGAATTGAATATTGAAGGCTATCCAGCGGAAGATTTTCTCGCACTGATTGACCAAACTATGCCACATCAATGCACTTTGGTTCCAGATGATGCCAATCAACTGACCTCGGATCATGGTTGGGAGGTTGCTGATTCTCATGAAATTTTACTGCCCGCGTTGAAACGCTTAAAAGCCGCTGGTATTCGCAGCTCGCTTTTCCTTGATCCGAATCGCCAGCAAATTAAAGCCGCCGCCGCGGTTGGCTGTGATCGCATTGAATTATATACCGAGCAATTTGCCAGCACGTTCCTTCAAGCTGGATTGGATGCAGAAAAGGCGGCGCAGGTATTCAACCAGTACAAGGAAGCGACCGCTTACGCGCAGTCGTTAGGGTTGGGTGTGAATGGCGGGCATGATTTAGACCTCGACAATCTAGGTCGTTTTTTGGAAATAGCGGGAATTTTGGAAGTCTCCATCGGTCATGCGCTGACCGTTGAATGTCTCGATCGTGGTATGAAAAAAGTGGTTGCTCGATATTTACAGATTTGTGCTACATGATTATCGCACGATGAGGCAGTTCGACTCGCAGACTTCGGCAACTTTGCGCGAGACGCTACCCATCAACAAAGCCTTTACCTTGCTCAGTCCGCGGGTGCCGATGACGACCAAATCAATATTGTGTTTTTTTGCATATTCGGAAATTGATGTTGCCGGGTCGGCATGTCCAATGGCTCTTTTTGAGAGGGTCGCGCCATTGGATTTAATCCGCGTTGCCACATTATCCAGTATCTGATTCGCAATAAACTCCAACACGTTGAGGCGGGTTTCTCCGAGACTTTCAACACGCGCCATATTTTGCATCTCTGGCGGTATTTGTATTTGCCGAATCACGTTGATAGCATGTAGCGAAGCATTGTGAATTTTCGCCATTTTAGCAGCTAGGTCAACCGCTCGATTTGACGAGGCAGAGCCGTCTGTAGCCACAAGAATTGTTTTTATCATGTTGGTATTTGAGTTATGAGGGGTAATAGGGCGGCCAAATTAGGATGACCCCAGTTTTTCTTTACGGCGTTTGCTCCACGCGCTGATAATACGGTCTGCGGTGATGCCCAAGAAGGCGATACATAAGCCAGCAACCAATGCTCTGCCGGTTTTGTTGCCGGTGCGGGCGCGGTTGATTTCCGAACCCAAATCCTGCGTCCCAATCAAGGCAGTGATTGCGACCATGAACAACGCCATGAAAATGACCTGATTGATGCCCAGCATGATTTCGGGTGACGCGATGGGCAGTTCGACTTTTATCAATCGTTGCCACGGAGACGCGCCCTGTTGAATCGCCGCTTCACGGGTTTGAAAAGGAACGTTACGGAATCCAAGATTGGTGTATCGAATCATCGGCACCAGCGCAAAAGCGAGGACTGCAATAATCGCCGAAATATCGCTGACCTTGAACAGCATGATGACCGGAATCAAATAGATGAATGACGGAAAAGTCTGAAAGAAATCACACATCAAAATAATCGCCTTCGACATTCGCTCGTTTTTGGCAGCGAGGAGACCAATCGGGAAACCGACAATAATACACACCACTGCCGCAGTTCCAATCATGTAAATCGTTATCATGGTCTCTTTCCAAAGCCCCATAAGCAGCGGAAAGGTCATCAACGAACCGACCAAAATGGCGAGTCGCCAGCCACCCATGCGATAGCCGAGCAGGATGATGAGACCGATGAAAGTGGGCCAGGGGATTGCCAGAAAGAATTTTTTAATCGGTATCAGAATGTCTATCAAAACAAAATTTCGGAATCCTTGCACCGATTCATAAAAATTATCGAGTACCCAATCAATACCTGCATCCCACAACGGGGCAGTGGTGATGGTTAATTCTTGCGGCAACACACGCAGTGCCGGAATAAACCAAGCAAGCACAATAGAGCCGATGGTAAATAACAGAGCAAATGCCAGATAGTTATGTTTCTTTAGCCACGGTAAGGACTTGTCAATATAAATCGGTGGTTTGTGGGCATACGCCTGACTCAATCGATCCAGCGCGACCGCGATGACGACTATGGCGACACCTTGCTCCAATGCCTGTCCCAGCCGCAATGTTTGGAGTGAGGTTAATAGTTTATTCCCCAGCCCGGACGCACCGATGAGTGACGCTAATACAATCATCGCCAGCGTCTGCATGATGCCCTGATTAAGACCAACCAACACAGTTTCTCGGGAGGTCGGCACTTTCACTTTCCAGAGCATTTGCCGCTCTGTACAACCGGTCATTTCGCCCGCTTCAATCACTTCACTCGGAACCGTTTTAAGTCCTAGGGCGATACAACGTGCAACTGGTGGCACGGCAAATACTGCTACGGCAAGCATTGCCGGCACATCGCCAATACCAAACAGCACGACAATGGGAACCATATATGCGAAAGGCGGCATCGCCTGCATCAAATCAAACATCGGGGTTAGAATTTTTTCTGCCCGCGCACTTTTTGCTACCCAGATTGCCAGCACCAATCCGACCGTAAAAACGAAAGGCACGGTAATCAATACCAGCGAGAAAGTGTCCATAGACGGCTTCCAGACACTAAACAACGAGAGGTATAAAAACGATCCTCCGGCTATCAAGGATATGCGCCAACCCGCGACCCAATGCCCAAGAATAAACATCAATCCGACCACCGTAATCCACGGCAGTGGCTCAATGCCGACTCTGAAACCGTTGAAAAACAGCCCCTCGGCGAAAGAAACCTGATACTCGAATATTTTGATCATGCCACGGGTAATGTCCGTTGGGACAAACTGGTAACTGGTTCCTTCAAAAAACTTGACCCCATAGACCAACCACTCAAAAAAGTCGGTAATCCAGACTTTCAATGGAATTACCCATTTCTTTGGATATTTTACAATCCAGTCGAACTGGCTTTTTGCGAGCAAACCAGAGACGATGATTGCAACCGCAATCGCAACATGCATTAACGAGCGTTTACGCGCTAGCGCAGGGTTATGTTCAATGTCTGTTGGTTGCATTTTCATGTTTGATTTATGAGTCAGTGATCAGTTTGCAGTTATCAGTTTTAGTAACTGCCCACTGACAACTGCAAACTGACAACTCGTTTACCTAAAATAAAACTTTAACCAAAGTTTCCTTATTGACTGAACCAATAATTTCGCCTTGTTTGTTGGCGACCGGCAGATCTTTTTCGGATAGCATAATTCGTTGTGCTACGTCCTCCAGAACGGCATGGCTTTTTATCGGTTCAACGGTGCTGTCTGTATCAACGGTTGCGCCATTGGTAGCAGTCATTATTTTTCCTACGGAAATTAATTTGGCTTTCGGAGCGTTTTCGACAAAGGCTTTGACGTAATCATCTGCCGGCTCGGTAACCAATTCCTCGGCACTGCCAATTTGCACCAGTAGCCCGTCTTTCATAATTGCAATGCGGTCACCAAGACGTACCGCCTCATCAAAATCATGGGTAACGAAGACAATCGACTTGTTAAGCTGTGATTGCAGGCGCATGAATTCATCTTGCATTTCTTTGCGGATGAGCGGATCAAGCGCGGAAAATGGTTCGTCAAGAAACCAGACATCAGGCTCAACCGATAGACTACGACCAATGCCGACTCGCTGTTGCTGACCGCCGGACAATTCACGCGGGAAATAACTTTCTCTACCGCTCAAGCCGACAATCTCAATCAGTTCGCGCGCCTTGGCGATGCGGGTTTCTTTGTCAACATTTTGAATCTCTAACGGGAAGGCGATGTTTTCAAGTACGGTTCGGTGGGGTAATAAGCCAAAATGTTGAAACACCATGCCCATTTTATGTCGCCTAATTTCAGATAATTCCTTTGCTGAAATTTGGGTTAAATCAATGCCATCAAAAAAAACCTCGCCAGCAGTGGGTTCCAGTAATTGGGTAATGCACCTGAGCATGGTGGATTTTCCGGAACCACTCAAACCCATAATCATCAATATCTCGCTTTCGTGGACATCGAAACTAACATCGCGCACTGCACCAATAATGCCGGCTTCGGTGATTTGTTCAAAGGTAGGTTTCTGATCGTGTTTGGCAAGAAAACGCTTAACCCCCGGGCCAAAAAGTTGCCACACATGTCGGCAGGAAATCTTGATGTTATCGGTGGCAGTGTTTGTATCGGTATTTGTCATGGGCATATTCCAGTAACTTTGCTGGCGAGTATTTTTTGTTTAATATAATTCTAGTGTAAGGGCACATCTTAACAGGAATTGGGTTTTTGGGCCATAAATTTTGATTGTGCATACAATAGATTATTTTCGACACAGAGAGTAAAACAGATTTACCGAAAATGAGAGAATTTCCTCGTTTATCCCGGGTGTCCTGTACATTAAGTCCCACCACTTACAACGGTCTTGCGCGACTGAATAGACTGTGCAAAAAACCATAAGCCAGTGCATGTTACATGTAGAAAACCCTTGCGGGTTTGCTTGTTTTACTGGATTCCTGCTTTCGAGACTGTGCAAGAATCCCTTGCTAGGTTGCGCTGGTGGAAAACCCAACCCCCTAAATCCCCCTCGTATGATCCCAATCGGGTAAATTATCAACTCGTTTAGTGGTTTTTAATGGACCCTATCCAACGGCGGTTGGATGGGTAGTAGTGATGCAGTAATCCCCAGTAAGTTTTTAAACTTGTTGATAAGGTATCGCACCTACTACCCGCTTTACCGGTTTTTGCTCCTGCAAAACCGGCATACGACCGCCATGGATGGCGGAAGTGCAAATAATGCAGGAGCAATTATTTGCCCGTACGTCCTTGTACATAAACTTCATCAAGTGCGGACAGTATCTGGTGCAAGACCAAAAATCTGAGTACGAATAGTACGAGGATGCACCGAAGTTAAATGATCCAACCTATCTACAATTATAACCGGAGAATGTTATGTTATGTATCGGTATTGATATATCTAAAGCACGTTTTGATGGTGCTGTGTGCGTTGAGGATGTTGACCACAACCAGTCTTTTGCTAATGATCATAAAGGCTTCAAAGCCTTGTCCAAATGGCTAAAATCATTGGGCGCAGCGCAAGAGCGAGTGTTTTGTATGGAAGCCACCAGCGTTTATGGGGTTGCTTTGGCGTATTATTTACATCGCTCAGGCGACCAGGTGATTGTGGCGAACCCAATGAGAACCCATGCGTTTGTCAAGGTGGAGATGTTGCGTAATAAAACGGATAAATCCGATACCCACAGGGCACAAGTGCTGGCAGCATTGCGCGTTATTGTCAGTATATTGTGGTCAAGGGTGAGTTAGAGAAAAACCGGTTCAAGCCCAAAAGCGAAGCCAGTGTTGCGTTACAATGCCTGATGACGCGCTTGGAGCAGTTAAACAAACAATCAACCCAAGAGAAGAATCGTTTGCCAGTGAGTTTGAATAAGACCGCCAGCAAATCAATCAAAGCGATGATTCGGTACATCTGTCGGCAAATAGTGATTGTTGAACAGGAAATCAAGGCCTTGGTTGCGGGCGATTCTGTGTTGCGTCAACAAGTACGGTTATTGACCAGCATTGGCGGGATTGGCAACAAAACGGCTTGGGCTATCCTCGCCTATATGGGGGATATATCGTCATTTGATAACGCCAAGCAAGTGGCCAGTTTTGCTGGGTTGAATCCGAAGATAACCCAGTCTGGCAGTAGTATCAACAAGAGTAGTCTGTCAAAAATAGGGCACAAACGCCTGAGAAAGTCTCTCTATATGCCAGCACTGACGGCAACGCGACACAATCCAGTCACGCAGGATTTATACAATAGGCTGCTTGATAAAGGCAAACCTAAACAAGTGGCAGTGTGCGCGGTGATGCGGAAACTACTGGTTATATCTTATGGGGTATTAAAATCAGAACAGCCTTTTGATGTCAATTATGCTTGCAGATAGCGCGTTTGTGGTGGAATCCCAGCAGGCAAAGTCATTCTAACAATGAGCCGAAAAAAAGTTGAAAATAAGTGGATTTTTAACACAGTATCTTATCAGGGGGACTTTCCACTCAATTCCCCCCTGATAAGGGGGGCTAGGGGGGTTAGGAACGACAAATATTGGTTTTTTGCACAGTCTCATCCTTGGGGTCGTCTGTGTCAAATCTCTTCCATGCTGTTTTTTTGGCAAAAAAAACCACCGCAGTGTCAGAGACATCTACGGTGGCTAAATAACCACGTCAAAAATGGTTTATCGGATGCTTATCCGGCGCAGGATGGAACCCAGCCGTCAGCAACAGATTGGTTCTGCTTAATCCACTCGGCGGCAGCAGCATCATGATCCAAGCCATCGACATCAACCAATGCCGCAGCGGCATCAATCATCGGACCGGTAAAGTTGATGTTGGTCATTAAATCATTAGCACAAGTATATTTGTCGGCAAAGCCGGCCCACAGTCCTTTTTTCAGGTAACCCCCAACAGCGGCTCCGCAGTCATTGACCATATCGGGATTGACCCCCCAGCTTGCATCAGTAACACATTTGTTTTCTTTGTCACGTCTTGGGAACTCAACGAATTTACCCGGATAAGCCGCACCGACCCAGTTTGGTGCCCAGTTGAACAGGATGATAGGCTCGTTGCGTTTGGCGGCAGATTTAAGTTCGCCAAACAACGCATCGGCAGAGCCGGCATTGACGATGGTCACATTCAGACCCAGAGCTTCAACGCGCTCGATGTCTTCTGGATGCCATTCGGCAGGACCGGAAAGATAACGTGCGTTAGGCGCGGTTTCTGGAGTAGAGAGTTTTTCCGCACAATCGTTAATTGCCTTGTAGTCAGGCAGACCCGGGCAAATTTCCTCGACATAGTTTGGATACCACCATTCTTCGCGGGTAGTGGCTTCATGGCTACCGCCATCAACCATTCGACCGGCTTCAACTTCTTTCATGAAGCTGGCGTTCATGGAGCCTTCCCACACTTCCATCTGGATGTGTGCGTCTCCGGTGCCCATTGCCGCAAACTGGCTTTGTGTATCCAGAGTGACTAGCTCGGCACTGTAGCCAATGTCTTCCAACATCTTCTTTGCCACTCGTGCTAGCACTTTTTGGCTTGACCAGTTATTGTCAATAACCTGAATAGGGTCGGTAGATTCAGGAACAGCAGCGACTGCCATGCTTGATGCTAGACAGGCTGCGACTGCAACAGCACAATATTTTGCTTTGTTTATCATGTAATTTATGCTCCGTAAGGAAATTTAATAAGATTTATAGGGTCGCGGTGATGAATCCATCACGTTGACCTCAGCACTGTACATGAATTGTTTTGATAATAAAAGTACCACAACTATACCATTTCAATATTTCTTATTGAAACGCTTAAAATTAGTGTATAGTCAAGCGGAGTTGAAACTGCCATTGGTATAGTATTGGTCAATTACTGAGTCAGCAATGTAACATAATTTGGTATTGGTTCACGAAAAAGTTAGCACATAAGGCATCACTACGGAGAGAACTAAACAGCAATCAGACAGGGAAATACTATAAAATCCTGTTAAAGATGACATTTGTAGCACTCATTTAGATACGACCACTATGAACATGAACAACATTATTACGCTTCGTGAACCCGGCTTGGGGCAGGAGTGGCTTGGCAAGGAGCGTTATGTAGTACGCGCTGGTGCGGTCATTGCGGTTCCAATATTGCCCGCCGATGAACTGGAAATAGTCGATCCTGAAGGTCGGCAATCGGCGCATATACTGGCATTCAACGCTGCCAGCAAGTCGGCAACGGCACAACTCGGTGTTGTACCCAATACAAACGGTGAAACCATCGCGCAGATGCTGGATGGCGACAGTTTGGGGGCAGCAAAAATAAGAAATAAACTGAAAAATTTTGCGGTCAGTTTGCCTGAGGCGAAGGTGGCAGAAGTGTTATCGGGTGATACGATGGCCGGTTCAAGCATCACATTAGTCAGTGAAAGCGAATTAATTTGTTTGATTTGCGCTCCCGGGCAAGCGATGAAAACGCATGGACAGTCCTCCGATTCATTGCCCACCGATTTACCGCCAACCGATTTGATTGTTTATATCACCCGAGCGAATCCCGGGCAGGCCATGGTCAATGAATTGCCTGATCCGCTGGCAGATGAACAACAAAGTTTCCGCATTAAGGCGGCGACTGCTCAGAGTTATGAAGTCAAGGCAGGGGAATATATTCAGGTTCTCGATATTGATGGGCGCCAGTGTTCGGATTTTCAATGTTTTGATCAGGCACAGTTGGAGAAAGGCGCGATGCGTTATCTCAGCGCGACCACAACGCGGGCGTTAATGGGCTCCGCCTATCCCGGACCCGGATTGTATTCAAAATTTTACGATGTGGATTTTCAACCGTTGCTTGAAATTGTGCAGGATTCCTGCGGACGACACGACAGTTTCGGCTTGGCTTGCACCAGCAAATACTATGATGAAGCGGGTTACCCCGGTCATGCAAATTGTTCGGACAATTTTAACAAGGCATTGAAATCCTATCCCATCCCGCCGCGCAAAGGCTGGCAGGCGATGAATTTGTTTTTTAACACTTTCTTTGATGATGCCTTTACGTTCACATTCGATGATCCGTGGTCGCGCCCGGGGGATTATGTGCTGATGCGTGCAATAAAAGATTTGGTTTGTGTTTCATCATCCTGTCCGTGTGATATTGACCCGGCAAACGGCTGGGTGCCAACCGATATTCAAGTACGAACTTATTCCGCAAAGAATTTATTCAAACGTGCAATTGCTTTTCGAAAAACTACTGACGCAGAACCTGAAATGACAAAAGAAACTGGCTTTCATAACAAAACTTCCCTGCTAACCCGCAACTTTGCCGAATACAATGGCTATTGGTTGGCGAATAACTACACCGATTATGGTTGTACCACCGAGTATTGGGCCTGTCGAGAAGGGGTCATCGCCACCGATCTTTCGCCATTGCGAAAATACGAGGTGGTCGGTCCGGATGCCGAAATTTTGCTACAAACCTGTGTGACCCGGGATGTCCGAAAACTAACCGCTGGGCAAGTCGTCTATACCGCGATGTGTTACGAATCGGGTGGCATGATTGATGATGGTACCGTTTTCAGGCTGGGCAAGGATAATTTTCGCTGGATTGGTGGCAATGACACTTCTGGGCTATGGCTTAGACAACAAGCGCAGGAAAGAAATATGCGTGCTTGGGTTAAGGACTCCACCTCGCAACTGCATAACCTTCAGGTACAAGGACCGAAAAGTCTGGATGTGCTCAAAAAAATTATCTGGACACGCCCTGATCAGGCGACCATCGAGGAATTGAACTGGTTTCGTTTTTCCATTGCCCGAATAGGGGATGAATCTGGAGTGCCGATTCTGGCATCGCGTACCGGCTATACCGGAGAGCAAGGCTATGAAATATTTTGCCATCCGAGCGATGCCGAAGCAGTCTGGGAAGCGGTTTGGGAAGCCGGACAAGAATTCAAAATTGCACCACTCGGGCTGGAGGCTTTGGATTGGCTCCGCATTGAAGCTGGCTTGATTTTTGCCGGCTACGAATTTTGTGACCAAACCGACCCTTTTGAAGCCGGCATTGGTTTCACCGTGCCGTTGAAATCCAAGCAAGATGATTTTATTGGCAGGGACGTGTTGCTTGAGCGTAAACAAAATCCGCAACAAAAACTGGTCGGTCTTGAGCTTGCGGGCGAAGAACCCGGTGGCAATGGCGATGGTGTTTTTATTGGTCGGGAGCAAGTCGGCACCATTACCAGCGGCATGGTCTCGCCTATACTGAGAAAAAACATTGCCCTGTGCAAGATGAAAATACTTTATACCGAACTGGGTAGCGAAGTTGAAGTTGGTAAACTGGACGGACACCAGAAACGTATTCCAGCAACCGTAGTGCCATTCCCGCATTTTGACCCGAAGAAAGAACGAGTGCGGGGTAATTATTAGGGCATTACGACTGCTATGGATGGCGGCAATGCCCTAAAGAGACTGTGCAAATCTTGCACCAACCATGTCAGCAAATCCCGCAAAGCAAATAATCGGATGGCGCGAGTGGGTCGGATTGCCCGATCTTGGCATAGATCGAGTCAAGGCAAAAATTGATACCGGCGCACGCACCTCAACGATGGATGCAGAGGTATATGAGTTGAGCGAAGAAAACGGCGTAATTATGGCACGATTTCAGGTGGTTTTCGGCGGTCGAAAACATTTACAAGAAAAAGTGTGTAGCGCAAGGGTTGTTGAAAACCGCAACATTACCAATTCTGGCGGGCAGACTGAAGAACGTGTTGTCATATTAAGTTCTATTAAAATTGGTGCGCTGGTAAAAAAAATTGAAATCACATTAACCCGCCGCAACGACATGGTATTCAGAATGCTGTTGGGGCGAACCGCAATAGGCGATGATTTTGTGGTTGATGTTGTGCGTTCTTATTGTCAACAACCCTGATTCCGTATCAATTATGAAAATAGCAATACTCTCTCGTAATCGAAATTTATACTCCACAAAAAGGCTGGTTGAAGCGGCAGAACTGCGCGGTCATAGCGTACAAGTGCTGGATCACCTGCGCTGTTTCATGGATATTACTTCGGACAATCCGACCATTCATTACGGCAGTATCGAATTTAATCGCAATGATTTTGATGCGGTGATCCCTAGAATCGGCGCGTCCGTGACCTATTACGGCACTGCCATTGTGCGTCAATTTGAGATGATGAATATTTATAGCGTCAATGAATCGGTAGCAATCACCCGTTCCCGCGACAAACTGCGCTCACTACAACTATTGTCGAGAAAAGGTATCGGGATGCCGATCACGGCATTTGCCCATTCCAGCAAAGATATTAACAGCATCATCAAAGAAGTCGGTGGTGCGCCACTGGTCATCAAACTACTGCAAGGCACACAGGGGCGGGGTGTCGTGTTGGCAGAAACCAAAAAAGCGGCAGAAAGTGTTATTCAGGCGTTTATGAAATTAAACGCGGATATTTTGGTGCAGGAATATATTAAAGAAGCCGGCGGCAGTGATATTCGGTGCTTGGTGGTGGGTGAAAAAGTCATTGCCGCCATGCAACGCCAAGGTCCGCCGGGGGAGTTTCGCTCCAATCTGCACCGAGGCGGAAAAGCCAGTCTGGTCAAACTCACC
This sequence comes from Candidatus Spongiihabitans sp., assembly GCA_965261425.1. GTDB lineage: Bacteria > Pseudomonadota > Gammaproteobacteria > Arenicellales > Poriferihabitantaceae > Spongiihabitans. The sequence continues at coordinate 2,627,751 of OZ253452.1, read as the reverse complement.
CCCACAGAAAGAAAAACAGCAGCGCGGGCGGCGAAAGTAATGGGCTTGAATGTCTGCGGAGTTGATTTGTTACGCTCCAATAGCGGACCACTGGTCATGGAGGTCAATTCCTCGCCGGGCATGGAAGGCATCGAAGCCGCAACCGGTAAAGATGTTGCGAGAATCATCATTGAGTTTATAGAAAATAACGCAAAACCAAAGAGAAACCGCACTCGCGGCTCAGGCTAACACAATAATTTGAATCTCCGCTTACGAATTACGAATTACGCGAGTCCTTTGAGACTGCCCAAAAAACCAATATCCGTCTTTCCTGCGAAGCCTGTCCCCGCGCAGGCGGGGAGCAGGAATCCAGTAAAACAACCAAACCCGCAAGGGTTGTCCACATAGAACTCGACCTAGTCGTTCGGCGAGGCTCTCGAGCCGCGGGATTCCTGTACAGTATTAGCTACACTTCCGACAATGATGAAAAGGACTAAATGAAAATATTAGACGAAATAAAATGGAACGAAGCGGGCTTGGTGCCCGCTATCGCGCAACAGCACGGCACTGGCAAAGTGCTCATGGTCGCATGGATGAATCGGCAGGCGTTGCAAACGACCATCGAGGAAGGGCGGGCAGTGTATTATTCCAGATCGCGCAAGAAATTATGGCGCAAAGGCGAGGAGTCCGGGCATATTCAGGTGTTAAAGGAGCTACGCATTGATTGCGATAGCGATGTGGTGTTAATGCAGGTTGAGCAAATCGGCGACATTGCCTGCCATACCGGTCGGCATAGTTGCTTTTACAAACGCTATGAGAATGGTTGCTGGCAAGAAGTGGAGCCGATTTTGAAAACTCAGGCGGAAATGTACTCGGACACCAAATAACACCAAATAACAGCGACAAATCGACTCAAAAAAGCACAACAACGCATGTTTCGCGTTACAATCCAAAGGGTACAAACCAATCATTATGCAACGGTGGAGATAACATTATGGGTATAGGCGGTATTAGTCCGGTTCAATTGATTATTATTTTAGTGATTGTTTTATTGATATTCGGGACAAAGAAACTACGTAATTTGGGTGGCGATCTTGGCGGTGCCATTAAAGGATTCAAAAAGGCAGTTAAAGAAGAAGAACATAAAAAACAAGACCATAAAGAACAAGAGCAGGCTGATCGACTTGAAGGTTCCGAGCCAGATTCTGAACAAGATCTGGAACAGGACTCTGGTGATGAAGCGGAACAGACGACAGTCGGGGAAAAAACTAAAAAAAAATCCTGATTGGTTTCTTGGACTGTTTGATCTACGTTTGAAACGGCTCAATGTTTGATATTGGCTTTTGGGAGGTGGCGTTTATTGGGGTCATCGCCCTACTTATCATTGGTCCGGAGCGACTGCCCGGGGCCGCGCATCGTGTTGGTCTGTGGGTCGGCAAAGGCAGGCGCATGCTCAACGAGGTTATGGCGGATGTGAAAAAGGAAATGAAGGAGTATGAGGTTGAGCAGGTCAGCACTCTGAAAGATGAGTTTAAGTCGGCAAAAAAACAGCTCAACGAGGTGACCCAATCCACGTCCGATGCACTGGATTTGCAAGCGGTAGGCAATGAGGTTAAGAACGCCGTAGCACCATCGACAGCCGCTCCATCCGCTCATAAAACAGGCAAAACGACCAAAAAATCTACCACGCTAAAACCGACCCGAAAAACGGCATCGAAAAAACCAGCCGCCCGCAAAAAAACCAAACCAACGACTATAAAAAAGACTGCCAAAAAGACCTCAAAAAAGAAAGCGGCAAAGAGAGCAGATGAGTCGAGTCAACTCCAAAAAAGCAATCCAAAAAAAAGCAGTCCAAAAAAAGCAGTCCAAAAAAAAGCAATAATTCAGAGTGATCATTCAGGATAATGGCAAACACTGAAACAAAGTCGTCCGCCGGCGAAGGCACATTAGTCTCGCATTTGATTGAATTGCGCGACCGCTTGCTTCGTGGCGTGTTTTCGGTGCTGGTGTTTTTTATTATTCTGGCACCGTTTGCCAATACCCTCTACGAGGTGCTGGCAAGCCCGTTGATGTCGGCATTGCCGGAAGGCAACAGCATGATATCAACCGAGCCGCACGGGCCGTTTTTTGTGCCCTTCAAATTTGCTTTTGCCTGCGCCTTTGCCTTAGCAGTACCCTATTTGTTGTATCAAATATGGGCATTCGTGGCACCCGGGTTATACAAACATGAAAAGAGATTGGTGGTGCCACTGTTGATTTCCAGCAGTGGCTTGTTTTATCTGGGGATTATTTTTGCGTACTTTGCGGTATTCCCACTTATTTTTCATTTCTTTGCCAATACAGCACCCGAAGGGGTTGCGGTTATGACCGACATCAACTCCTATCTCGGCTTTGTCATCAAACTGTTTTTCGCATTCGGGGTCGCCTTTGAAGTGCCCGTGGCAACCGTGTTGATGATTTACATGGGAGTAACCACCGAGCAAGAATTGGCAAAAAAACGACCCTATATCATTGTCGGCGCATTTGTAGTCGGCATGTTACTGACCCCGCCCGATATTTTTTCACAAACACTACTGGCATTGCCAGTCTGGTTGTTATTCGAAGTCGGTTTGCTTTGCTCACGATTTCTGAAAATAGATGCCGTCAAGGACGAATACAGTGATAAAGATAGTGATGCTTGACTCATACACAGAATACCCTGCCTTTGTGCAATAATCTTTATCGGAGACCCGAGTTGTTTGCAGGGTTATGAACTCACACGGCAATTGTCGTCATGTTTTTACTGTTGCCTATTCCAACTCTCGCCAGCGAGCTTAAAAATCGGTGTGTTACTTTTATAAAAAGGACGCAGAAAAAGTCAGTCACAAATTTGTGTGGTTGCTCCTGATAATGGATGAGTCAGTGCACTGATGACACCTCTGATTTCTGCCAGTCCTTTTAATCGACCTATTGCTGAATAACCTGGTTGAGCGTTGTGCTTCAAATCGCCTAAAATATCCTGCCCGTGATCGGGTCGAAATGGGATTGAACTATTTGCCCACCCACTATCACGACGGCGTGTTTCTTCATCTAGTACCGCCTGTACGAGCGCCACCATATCCGTATCGCCCAAAAGATGTTCCGTTTCATGGAAAGAGCCGAGGATATCCGGTGTTTCTCGCTTTACATTACGAAGGTGCAAAAAATGTATCCGATTACCAAGTCGTGTCATCATGCCTGGCAGGTCGTTGTCTGGACGTGCACCCAGAGAGCCAGCACAGAGAGTAATACCATTTGCAGGAATATCAACAGCTTCAATGATTTTGCGATAATCATTTTCGGTCGACATAATCCGCGGAAGCCCGAGCAATGGTGCCGGCGGGTCGTCTGGATGGCAACACAAGCGAATCCCCAACTTTTCTGCCAGTGGTGCAACCAACTCAAGAAAGGTAATCAGATTGTGACGCAAATCATTTTCACGAATCAAAGTGTAATCTGCAAGATGCTGACGCACATCATCAAGAGTGAATTTTTCAGCTGCCCCCGGAAGTCCGAAGACCACATTTCGGATTAGTGCCTGCTGGCGTTGGCTATCCATCTTTGAAAATCGGCAGGCAGCTTCTTCCATCAGCTCTATAGAATAGTCAGCTTCTGCCGTTTTACGCATGAGAATATGTATATCGAATACGACAAAATCTGTCAGATCAAACCGCATACAAGTAGCACCAGTAGACAACTGGTAAGACAAATCGGTGCGCGTCCAATCCAGAACTGGCATAAAATTGTAACATACGACATCAAGCCCAGATGCCGCCAAATTAATTAAGCTTTCCTTATAATTTTCAATGTGCTGGCGCCAATCCCCCGACTGTTTCTTGATTTCTTCTGAAACTGGGAGGCTTTCCACCACATCCCAATTGAGCATTGAGGGCTGTCCATTTTCCATGGATTCAATTTGCAATTTACGATTTGTGATTTCATCGGGATGCCAGACATCACCGGTCGGAATATGATGCAGGGCTGAAACAACGCCCTCACTGCCTGCCTGACAGATGTCATCAATTGAAACCAGATCATTCGGTCCAAACCAGCGCCATGTTTGCTTCATAACCGAATACCTGCTTGTTCGTATCGGATTCCCCGCACTCTGGAGGAGCGGGTATTGCTTTCTGTCGTGTACATAGACTTAACTATCTAATTTTATGAATATAAACACACAGTTTACCATTTATGCTTTACATTAACAAATGATTGTATGGTAGAATGATATAAATAATTCGAAAAGATAATTTTAACGATATATTAAGCACGATGGCGGTTGAATCAGTCGGTGCTGATCAAGCATCAGTTTCATAACATTTTGTACTATTGATTGGAAGGCAAAAAAAAGTTGCATAATGATACACTGCGAATTCATCCTCTCGGTGACTGTTTTCTTGAACGTTGGCTGAAGCAACGGACAAAGCATAGTGTGGAAAAATTTATCGAGAAGCCACGATTTGCAGAAGATTTTGAACGATCTTCCGCAAATGATTCAAGCAGCTCCGCATTTTTCAACGGGTCGCTATCTGATAACCTGACGCATATGTCAAGTTCACAATTTAGGAGAAAAACAATGAAAACATTTTTGAATATCATAAGATTTTTAGTTACAGGGGTCGTTTGCATTGCAGGAACAGCCAGTGCTGCCGAGCTAACACTCAAATTAGGTCATTTAGCCAATGAAGAAAATCCATGGCATCTTGCTGCGGTGAAATTTGGAAAAGAGCTTTCGACTTTAACCGATGGGCGGATTGAGGTTCAGGTTTTTCCCAATGAATCTTTGGGAAAAGAAATTGATCTAATCAACGGGATGCAGCTTGGTACGGTTGATATGACTATCACTGGGGAAAGTTTGCAAAATTGGGCACCCATGGCGGCACTGCTTGCGGTGCCTTACGCTTATAAATCGCTCGAACACATGGATAAGGTGGCAAGCGGCAAGGTTGGAGATCAGATCAAAGCCCAGATCATTGAGAAGGCGCGGGTGCGCCCGATTGCCTTCTTTGCACGCGGACCACGCAATCTGACCTCGAACCGTCCGATTACCAGCCCCGATGAATTGAATGGTCTGAAGATGCGAGTGCCTAATGTACCTCTTTTTGTTGATGTCTGGAGTGCCCTCGGAGCACAACCGACACCGATGGCGTTTTCCGAGGTATTCACCTCACTACAGAACGGCACGATTGACGCTCAGGAAAACCCACTCGCATTGATCAAGTCTGCGAACTTCAACGAAGTTCAAACACATGTAAACTTGACCGAGCATGTAAGGTCTTGGATCTATCTGACGATTGCAGAAAATACATGGCAGTCTCTGTCTACTAATGATCAGGTTGCCGTGACGGAAGCAGCAAGTCGCGCCCAAACTTATGAACGTGAATTGTTTTTAGCAAATGACAGTAAACTTGGTGCAGAATTGCAAGAGAAAGGCATGACTTTCGTCACGGTGGATGGTGCTGCGTTTGCCTCACGCGCTAAGGACGCGGTGCTTGCCAATGTGAACGATGAAATTCGTCTCATTGTCGAAGGTCTTTTCGCGAAATAAGTTGCCAAACTTCTTTACTTGTGCGGGTGTCGAGTAGGATACTCGGCATCTGTTCTTTCGATGCCACAAGATCCTGTCGATGATCGCACGACTATTCAGATTTTTAGTAAGAGTATGCCGAATGGGAACTGGGTTGGCCTTTATCGTTTTGATAGGGGCGGTCCTTATCCAGGTTTTCGGTCGTTTCTATGGCGCATCGCCCGTCTGGACAGAAGAGCTGACACGCTTTGCCCTCCTTCACCTTGTTGCTTTTGGGGCCGGGCTATCGTTGCTGAGTGGCGACTTGGCAAATGTTGATGTCATTTGCGAGGCACTGCCGGGAAAATTACCGTTCCAGCTACGAATAACCTCGGCTATCGTTACCAGTTTGCTGTGTTTTCTGCTAATTATGCCGGCTTGGCAATACACTTCGATTGGTCGTCTGCAAACATCTGCGGCAATGGGTTTGCGTATGGACTTTGCCCATGTGAGTGTGTTAATCCTGCTTTTCTTCTTGATGATATTTTCACTATTGCATGTAGCAGAGATGTTGCGCGGCAAAAGTGATGGGTACTCTTCCAAATTTGAAAGCTCCCGCTGATGGACGTATTGATTCTACTCGTTGTGTTTCTGATCGGTCTTGTGATTGGCATTCCGATTGCGGTTACCCTCGGGCTTGCTTCATTTGCATATATTCTGGTCAGCGGTATTCCCGTGGTGGTTATACCGCAAAAAATGTATGCCGGTATAGATGTTTTTGTACTGCTCAGCATTCCGGGATTCATATTGGCAGGCAACCTGATGAATAGTGGTGGAATCACCAGTCGTGTCATTCGGTTTTCAAACGCGCTTGTCGGGTGGATCCGTGGAGGCTTGGGGCTGACTAATGTTGCTGCTTCAATGCTATTTGGGGGTATCACAGGGACTGCGGTAGCCGATGCGGCCTCTATCGGCGGGGTTATGATTCCGGGAATGAAAAAAGCGGGCTACCCAGCAAGTTTTTCGGCGGCAGTTACGGCAGCATCTTCTACTGTCGGTCCGATTATCCCGCCAAGCGTACCGATGATTATCGTCGGATCATTGTCGGGGATTTCTGTTGGGAAGATGTTTATAGCCGGGGCTGTCCCCGGTGTCTTGATGGGGCTTGCCATGATGGGCACAGCCTATGTTATTGCAGTTAGAAAGGGCTTCCCTAGACAGCCCTGGCGGGGGTTGATGGAGATAGTGCGTTCCTTTAGCAATGCCCTTTGGGCCCTGGCAATGACTGGATTGATTATTTACGGGTTATTGAGTGGTCTCGCAACACCCACGGAAACTGCGGTTGTTGCCAGTGTTTATGCATTAGTCGTCGGGGTCTTTGTTTATCGCGAGCTTCCGCTACGCGATTTACCAAAGATCATTGTGGATAGTGCTGTATCCTCGTCTGCCATTTTAGTTCTGGTTGGTTTTGCCAACGTATTTGGTTGGATTTTGGTATCGGAGCACATTCCCCAAGCAATCGTAAATGGAGTTCTCTCTGTTACGGAAAGCAAGATTCTCGTAATTTTAATCATCAATCTGCTTTTGCTCTTTGTTGGCATGTTCATGGAAACAATAGCCGCACTCATTATCCTGTTCGTTCCGCTTTTGTCGCTCGCGGAGACGGTTGGTATTGATCCATTGCATTTTGCAATCTTTGCCGTGCTGAACCTGATGATTGGACTGACTACGCCGCCCGTTGGGGTGTGCCTCTTCGTTTGCGCAGGCATCGCTCGCCTACCATTATCGTCAGTCGTTCAGGCAATTATTCCCTTTCTGGCAACAAATATCGGGGTGCTTCTGTTAGTCTCCTACATTCCGGCTCTGGCAACTTGGTTGCCCTCGATTCTCATCCATTAGGAAGAAGATATGCAAACCCGTGTTTGTTGTCTCTACGACAAAAAAGATATCCGTATAGAAAATCAACCGATTAGTGCTCTTAACCCGGATCAGGTCTTGGTGGCGATAGGGGTTGGGGGGATATGTGGTTCTGACCTGCATTACTATCAGGATGGGGGGTTCGGTCCAATTCAAGTGAAGGAGCCTATTATCTTGGGACACGAGGTGGCAGGGACTGTCCTTGATACTGGCTCCGATGTCCAAGGTTTGGCCAAGGGAGATCGTGTTTCCTTAAATCCGAGCCGCCCCTGTAAAGCTTGTAGCTATTGTCACACGGGCTTGTTTCAACACTGCCTGAACATGCGTTTTCTAGGTTCTGCCATTCGTTTTCCCCATGAACAGGGGGCATTTCGGGACAAAATCGTGATCGGGCAGGCGCAATGCGTGAAGATCAATTCGCAAACATCTCTTTCTGAAGCTGCTTGTGCTGAACCGCTTGCGGTTTGTCTGCATGCGCGTAATCAGGCAGGTGACCTTGCCGGTCGTAATGTGCTTGTTACTGGTGTCGGACCGATTGGCGTACTATGTGTGGCACTCGCCGTACAAGCGGGTGCGGCCGAAGTTGTTGTAACCGATTTGCAAAATGTACCGCTAAAGGTGGCCATGGACATGGGGGCCACGAAGGCAATCAATATGTCCAAACCTAGCAAAGATATCACCAGATATACCAAGGACAAAGGACATTTTGATGTGGCTTTTGAGTGTTCCGCCGCCGCACCTGCAATCCGATCTGCCATTGAGATGTTGCGCCCACGTGGAATACTTGTACAAATTGGGGTGAGTGGTGATATATCTTTGCCAATCAACTTGCTTGTCGGAAAAGAAATAGTGCTTAAAGGCTCACATCGCTTTCATCATGAATTCTCTGAAGCCGTTGCGCTGATTGATAGGGGGGAAATAAATTTACGTCCGATGATTAGTAAAATATTCTCTCTTAAAGATATGATTACAGCCTTTGACACAGCCGCTGATCGAACCCGAGCGGTTAAGGTGCAATTATCGTTTCAATCCGAAGAAGGGTGAGTCAGTACGCCTTTGGATAGTTAGTAAAACCCTTCTTAAACATTCGCCAGCTCTCTATATAGAGTCTGCTCATAAAATTAGTTTTAGATGTTCCAAGCCGATTGAGTTAGTCAGTTGACAAGTTCCGCATCGACATAATCGCAGTTGGTGTCGCCCAGTGTTCGTTATCGACCCTATTAGTCGCCTTATTTTGGGCACAAAAAAGACCTTCAGCAGGATGAGCAGGTTCATGACTAGGAAAATGCTGTTGATCCATGCAACCGAAGTGTCTGCTCGTTTGGCACGGATGTAATTCAGCCGATAACCGTTCTTTGCCTGACCAAATTTGCCTTCTATTGGAATCCGTTGTAGGTAATCCGCCCGGCGTTGGGCTTTTAATTGCTTCAATAACTCTCGATTCGATTCTGTTACCTGTTTGGGTCTGCCTAATGGCTTGCCCGAAAAACGGATGCCCAATCCTTTCAAGTAGTGCCGGTTCTCTCGACTACCATATATCGGATCACCGATAACGCTTACGGGGTAGCAACCATAACGTTCATGGTAACGCTCAACCTGACCCTGCAAATCATGCCCCTCATGAAACGCATCCCAACTTAAATGATCAACTCGGGATAACCCGTGTGCCGTTAAACTCACGCTCAACTTCGAACCAAACTCAACCGACTTACCTTGCTTACCTCGCACAATCGGACGCACATACGGTTGATGAATGCTCACAATCCGATTATCACAGCGTCGGCTTTTGTTGCGGTACATCTCCCACTGCTGCGTATAGACATGCTGAATGACCCAGTAGTGGTATAGCAGCCTGCGTGACAAAGGCAACGCCGTGCCCATCGGGAAACAATCCATTAAACCCTCAATATGACCAAAATTGCGCCGCAAGTATTGCAGTTGTTGCTTGATCGCTCGTTGGGTCGCTTGACGCTTGGGACGACGCTGTTTGACCAACCCGAGAAAATCTTTACGTGCTTGGCGACGATAGGTGCGTGGTTTCTGACTGAACTCCGTGTGTGGATACAATTCGTCAATGATCCGTTCCGTCATCTCACGCGCTTCATTCAGTAAACTTAAATCCGTGGGATACCGTATCGCTTGCTCTGCCACAGTCGCATCGATTATCAACTTACCTTCGTGGCTGGGTGCTTCCACAGTGGTGGCAGGCGAAATTGGGGAATTATCCTCCCCTTGTGGGTCTTGATTGGATTCTGGTTCTGGTTTCGACTCTGGCACGGACTCTGGCTCTGATTCATCACCCGACTTGTTGGCCTGTGTGGATACCTTCAAACCATCCTTAACGCTGCGTTGCGGCACGACCTGCGCCTTTTCCACAGCACCAATAATCGCTTGATGGAACACTTCAAAAACAGTATCCCCCATACGCTTGCGTACTTCAACCAGCAACGAGGGTACAAACGGGACTGATCTTTGGTAACCGGCAAGCCCGACAAAGTATTGCAGATACGGATTCTCCTGAATCTGACTCACCGTTTCACGATCAGACAACCCTAGTTTGTGTTTGATGATCACCGCACCGATGACTAAACGAGCATCTTTTGCTGGCCGACCCCGCTTTGACGAGAGGCTTTTATGATAGCCCTGTGCCAACCCATCCCATGGAATGCACTGACCTAGTTTTACCCAGCGGTTGTGTGCATCAAGGGCGGCGTGAAACGGCCAGTCAAATTCTGCGATAGTACATTGGTTGGAATCGTTATAATCAATCATAGCTGCAAGGTTTTAGAGGTTATTGGGCTGATTTCCATGCAAAATTATACCACAAGACCACTATTATTTGTTTATATTCAGATAGATATATTTTATGAGCAGGGTCTATATATCGTCAGATTGTGGCATACAAGTGCTCTAAAACTTGTGTTTTATGAGTCAAACACTGAGTGGGTTGAAAAACATGTGATTGCTCGACAACTATCGCCATATTCTTACTGTTATGTATTCCAACCAATAACAGCGATATTAAAAATCAGTTAGAAACACCCACACCATATTTTGCATACATAATCTATCGATTGCGTGGATCGTTTATATGGATTTCACCGCGTATTATTGGTTGTGGAGATGCTCAGATATTGACCAATTTGCCTGACATCAAACTTTCGTCTATGGCACAGCCAATGCGGGTTGAAACTAGTGCGTCATTAGCATTTGGATATGAACCCTTTAGCCCATCAATTGACATACCATTATCCAATGCTTGAAGCAAATCAATAAAAAATGTCATCGACTTGAACGTATATCCTTCTGTCGTATTGCCGAATATCGGATGATTGGTTTCAAATGCACCAAACGGGTTAACGACAATGCTTGCTGTGTCGCTGCTATAAGCCGAGAAATACCCACGATCCTGACTGTCAACCTCGGCTATACCTTCTTCTCCAACCAACCGAATACCTTGATTCACAATTGACGGAAAGGAGTTTGGAAGTATCCAGCTCAGGTCATAGGTGACGGAAAACCCCGTTTCATATTCAACTTTCGCTTGGATACTATCCCAAGCACCGACAAGTCCGAGTGATTCAAGTTTGCCCTTATACCCACTTGCCAACACTCTTTTTGGTAACTGACCAGTTAGCCAGAATACGAGGTCATAGAAATGAGTCCCAAGGAACCACGAGGGTGAGGAACTAGCAGCCCATTTTTTCAGCCATACTGTGGGCACAATGATTTTATCCTCCATATGAACATGACCGTATTGCAGTTTGCCGAGCCGACCCGCTACAACATCCTGCTTCAAGCGAATATGCGCTGGGTCAAATCGCTTGTGAAAATCCACATAAAGTAAAACCTGAGCTGCTTCACAGATATTGATAATTCGCTCAGTACGTTCGATATTGACATCCAACGGCTTTTGCGAAATGATGTGTAACCCAGCCGTTGCGGCGGTCTCAATAATATCGAAATGCAGATGATCTGGGGTAGCGATAGCGACGGCATCAAGATTTGTCTCTGCCATCATCGCGGTATAGTTGGTAAAGCCTTGCGTTCCAAATGTCTCCGCATGACGCGCAAGAATGTTCTTATCAAGATCAGCAACAGCGACCAATTCGACACGCCCCATATGCTGCTGATTGGCAAAACATTTAAGCATATGAGAACCGTAGATACCACCGCCTACAACACCAATTTTATAAATGGTCATCATTCTTGCCTTTGTTATAGATGCTGTTTGCTTACGATGATGCTCGCATCACTTGTAAACAAGGTTTGGCAGAAACAATGAAATTTGCGGAACCAGCACTAAAACTACAATTGCAATAAGTAGCGGAATAAAAAACGGGATTACCGCCTTAAATACCGCTTCGATGGGCATCCCTGATATCTTTTGCAGAATAAACAAGACAATCCCCACCGGCGGCGTAATTACGCCAGCCATTAGCGTTATTATCATAATCACTCCTAAATGCAGAGGTGATATCCCCGATGTAATGGCTACCGGCATAAACAATGGCGTGAAAATGATGATCGCACTTATCGTTTCCATAAAAAACCCTACGGCAAGTAAAATGAAAACGATGAGGAACAGAATAATGGTTGGGTTCTCTGTTGTCGATAAAATAAGCTCTGATAATTGACGTGGCATACCCAGACGAATCATTAGGTAACCAAACAATGAAGCAGTTGCGACGATTAACATTAAAGGGGCAATTTCGCGGGCCACGTTACCTAAAATTCCGCCAAAATCCCGAACGGTAATTTCACGGTAAACCACAACGCCTAAAAAACTTGTATAAATTACCGCTATAACCGAGGCTTCCGTTGGGGTAAAATATCCCCCAAATATCCCTGCAAGCACAATAACCGGTGTCATCAACGGCAAGATTGCCGGTTTCAATGTGGCGCACATTATACGAAACGAAAACGCCTTATTTCTAGGAAAGTTTTCTTTTGCGCCCCAGACCCAAACCAACACACTAAGGAAAAAACACACCAGCAATCCCGGCACAACACCCGCCAGAAACAATCCTCCGACGGATGTGCCCGAGACCACACCAAATACAATCATTGGAATGGATGGTGGCACCAAAGGTCCCACGGTCGAAGACACCGCTGTTAACCCTGCCGAAAAAGGCATCGGAAAGCCTTTTTCCTTCATCGCTTGTATTTCAATTGCTCCGAGTCCGGCTGCGTCGGCTGCTGCCGACCCGGACATGCCTGCAAAAATAAAGCTGGATGCGATGTTCACATGCCCCAAGCCGCCCGGCAACGAACCTACCACCGAGTCGGCAAACTTAAAAAGCCGACTTGTTGCCCCAGAGCGATTCATAATTTCGCCCGCGAGCATAAAAAAGGGCACTGCAATCAACAGGAAGCTGTTCACGCCGTAATACATGCGCTGTGCGACTAAATCTATTGGTGCGTCCCAGCCAAACAATATATAAAGCGCAATTAAAGAGGTTATCCCAAGCGACAGAGCAATTGGAAAACCTATAAGAATCAACAATATCAAAAGCAGCAGAATTAGGAAAACAGTCATTATTAGGTTGTTCTTCGTGTTGTTAGTAGGTTAACCAATCCAGCACATTTTTGGATCCTTGCCGCTGTTTTCCAGCAACGAGAAGCGGACATTCCATCACCATACCGCCAAACTAACCATAATGTGTTGCCAATCCGTCCGTCTGTGCCGTCCATGTTTGAGCGCGTTCATTACTGCTGTTTAAGTTTAATTAGACCTTTGCATAAAATAAATATGATTGCCACCAAAACTCCTGTTTTTCCGTTAAAAACGCCATTGTTTATCGTAATAGGAACAGTTTTAATCGCTATTCTGCCGACATTTTGAATTATGCAAAGGTCTCTTACATGTCTTTATTGTTTGGCATCGGCTTAAAAATGTTGAAGAAATACATAATGGCCATAGTGCCTGAACACACCATGACAACAGCCATCACATGCCCAACCGTTAAAATTGGTGTGGTTGGGAATTTTGCGCCCCAGTTAACCTGTACATAAGCGTAGTTTCCAAAAGCCACCACGACAAAAAACAAAGACGACATGAGCGAAATAACAATCCAAATAAAATGACGTAGCGCAGAGGAGAGATGCCGCTCAATAATGGTTATGCGTACATGATTATTTTGAATAACCGCCAACACACTGCCTACATAAATCATCAGTATGTAAGCAATGCGCGTTATTTCCTCTGTCCAAGGTGTGGAGGCATGAACGACATAACGGTTCAACACTTGCATGCTGACCAACACTATCATTAAGATAAATAAGGATAAAATTGCGATAAAAAGAACTTTTTCCAGTTTTTTCATGAGCCAAACGTCTAACGTTGTTTGATTGTTAGATTAGCCTGCGACCCCCAGTTTTAAGCAACATATAGTGGGAGCCGCACACTAGTTCTGTGCCTTAGTTCTTGTTACCTAGCAGTGTCATGTCAAAAGCGTACTTAATCGCTCATTTATAAGTATAAACTTCCTCATTCCGCACACTTTTTCTTGATCTAGCAAACAAAAAGCTAGCAAACAAAATTCCGGCTCGTGAAAAACGGATACTGCATACCGACACATCAATTGAGGACATCTCTCACTTGCTGGTAAAGACCGGGTAAGAGAAATTTATCGGCAATTTCCCTTGATTTAGACATTGCATCAGCAAAGTCTTGAGGGTTTACCTTGATCACTTCGGTGCCGGATTTCTTTAAGATTTCAAGATATTCAGCTTCCGCATCCGCTAACAGACCATCACCAAACAATGCAGCTTCTTTAGCTGCTTCACTCAATGCACTTTGTTGATCTTGGTCCAGCTTTTTCCAAGCATGTTCTGAAATTTGAATTTTATAAACATCACGAACATGGCCGGTCAGGATAACGTAATCCTGTACTTCAAAAAACTTAGCGTTAATAATCGCTTCTAGCGGGTTTTCCTGCGCCTCAACCACATCCGTTTGTAGTGCTGTGTATAACTCGCTAAACGAAATAGTCGTTGGGATTGGGCCTAATTGCTTCCATATTGCAATCCACAATGGATTCTCGGGCATGCGAAGGCGAAGTCCTTTTATGTCTGCTGGTTTTTCAATGCGTCTATTGGATGATATGTTCCGCGCGCCACGATTCATAATAGCAAGCGTTCGCAAATTCTTCTTCTCTAACATCAGTTTATCGATATTCTGACCAATTGGACCATCATAAACTGCCCGCACATGTTCTATACTCTCAAACAAATAGGGCACCGATAAAAAATATTCAGGGAGCCAGTAAACCACATCGGAGATACCCGCCAGCGACATGTCTGTAGAGCCAACAGACATGGATTCCAGAATCTCACGTTCATTGCCAAGGGCACCATCACTAAATAAGTCAACTGACAAAGAGCCACCAGAACGCTCCTCGGCAAGTTCTTTGAAGCGGGACATGGTTTGACCAATCTGTCCGCTCCCGCCAGCAAAACCAGTTGCAAATGTAATTTTTGTTTCCGCAAATGCTGAACCCGCCCCCAGCCAAACGCTGAGTAAAATACTTACCCCAACTATTGTTTTCATAAATTCTCTTGAGTTTTTCATCATGGTTTACCTCCTAATTGTTAAGTTTCATACTAATGGACTGGTCAATCTACACCATACTACTATACTTGTCAACACTTTTCGGTGGATTGTTACGAGTAAAGTATGTTGACAGGATAATAGTAATATTGTATGGTAGTATGGCTTTAAATAGATTAATGAAATTAATAAGCACATACATTTGCATGACAGAAATAGATAAACAACGATGGAATTTGGATCAATCGTTACCAATCGGGCCGCAGCTTCATCGTATTTTGCGCGAGCGCATCGTATATTGTGACTTGTTTCCGGGTAGCCGTATTTCCGAATCCGAAATCGCCAATGCCTACTCGGTCAGTCGCCAACCAGTGCGAGAAGCCTTTATCAAACTGGTCGAGGAAGGGTTAATCATAGTTCGCCCTCAGCGTGGTACGGTGGTCAGAAAAATTGCCTGCAATTCGGTATTGGATGCGCGTTTTGTGCGTGAGGCTATCGAGTCCGATATCGTGAAACTTCTGGCGGCACAACCAGATGTTGCCTTAATCACAGAACTACGCAGTCAATTGGAAGCGCAAAAAAAGGTCGCAAATGAGGTATCTCCGAACTTTACCTTGCTTGATGAACATTTCCATCGAACGCTGGCTGAAGCGGCCGGCAAGGCTGGTGCATGGAAGTTTATTGAAGGGCTAAAATCGCAGATGGATCGCGTACGATTCATCAGTCTTGGTCAATTTTCTTTTGCTACGCTCATTTTACAACACACCGCAATCGTAGATACAATAGAACAGAGTGATATTGATGGTGCAGAAGCCGCCATCCGCCATCACTTGCGGGAGATTCTGCTAGAGCTTCCACAAATTATTCAAGCAAACCCGAGTTTTTTCGACGAACCACTACCTGATAACCCGAGTGGTCGTACCGAGTAGTTAAAGTTCAATTTATCACTTCAACAGGAAATGACATGAAAATCAATATCGCACAAACATCTATTGCGTCTGGACAGCATGCCTCAGCGCAGGGGGCTGATTTAATAAGGCAGGCAATTGATAAGAAGGGTGATGTGCGGATTATATTGGCGACGGGGAGCAGTCAGTTCGATATGTTGGATAAACTGGTTAAACAGACCAATGTTGATTGGTCTAAATGCACGGTTTTTCACCTTGATGAATATATCAACCTCTCTCAGAACCACCCCGCAAGTTTTGTGAAATACATCAAGGAGCGCTTCGTAAACCGACTGCATAAGTTGAAACATTTTGAGGCTATTGATGGTATGGCAAATGATTTAGAAAGTGAAATTGCTCGGCTAAGTAGGGTGATTGGAATCGCACCCATAGATGTTGCCTTTATCGGAATTGGGGAAAATGGTCATTTGGCATTCAATGACCCTCCAGCAAATTTTAGTGAGAATAATCCATATTTACGGGCTTCCCTAGATCCAGCATGTCGGGCACAACAAGTGTCCGAAGGTTGGTTCGATAGTTTAGCCGATGTGCCAAACGAAGCCATAACAATGAGTATCTCTCAAATATTAAGAAGTCATAATATTATTTGCACCGTACCCGATGCCCGTAAAGCGCAAGCTGTGCGAGACGCTGTACAAGGGTCGATTACCAATATGTGCCCGGCTTCTGCGCTACAAAACCACCCAAATGTGGCGTTGTTTCTTGATGCGGCGGCGGCAAGCAAACTAGACGGCCATTGCGCCGATGAATGACTTGAATTCACAATAAGTGTAACGTGTTCTCGGATATAAAATCGCGCCATTGCCCGGAAATTTTGCCCGTTTATTTTTCCGGTGACGGTCAAGTTTATGATTGTACGATTGACCCTGATGGTCAATTTCAACGAGCAGAAAAACCGAATGTCGGCATTGATTACTTTGCCAACAACTTTGTTACCGAAGGTCTGGTAGATTTACAGGTCAATGGTTTTGCTGGGGTCGATTTTAACAACTGCGGGATTAGTGCTGAGCAGTTAGACTGCGCTCTTGCGGAAATCGCACTCAGCGGTGTTACCACATTTTTACCGACCCTGATTACCGGCTCAAGAGATAGAATGATTGAAACATTGCGGGAGCTTGACGCACTTGTTTCATCCAGCCGTCTCGGGCAACTCATGGTTGCAGGCTATCATATAGAAGGTCCCTTTCTGTCGCCCAAAGACGGCTATGCTGGCGCACATGATGCCAAGTATATGACAAGCGCAAATATTGAATTTGTCGATGCCTTGCAAGCGGCTACCTCACGTCCGATTCGGCTGATGACGGTTGCGCCAGAAGTTAGCGGGGTTATCGAACTTATTGCAACATTAACGGCGCGGGGCATCCGAGTCTCTATCGGTCATTCTGCTGCCAATTTGTTACAGATTCAAGCCGCCGTAGATGCTGGCGCTACGCTCAGTACTCATTTGGGCAATGGCTTACCGCACATGCTTCACAAAACAGATAATCAGATTTTTTGGCAACTAGCTCAAGATAAATTGACCGCGATGCTGATTGCGGATGGCATCCATGTACCGCGACCGGCTCTTCAATCTATGGTGCGTGCCAAAGGGTTGGATCGTGTCATTCTCACCACCGACGCAGTCGCGGCGGCGGGTCGGGCGAGTGTCGCGGGTTTTTACACCCTGGGTGAAACCGAAATTGAATTGTCGCCCGACGGATCAGTGCGCATTCCCGGCTCAAGCTATTTGGCCGGATCAGCGGTCACTATGGATAAAATATTGCGTAATATGATCAACTGGTATGGTTACACAATTCCTCAAGTTTTAACCGTTATCCAAACCAATCCAGCTCGAATGCTTGGTCGAGATACAAAAAACCAATCCACCGGAGATTTGACACGATTTGTCGAATGGCGGCAATCGGCAAATGGGCCGCAGGTGGTGCGGACACATATAGGCCCATTCATAATTGAGGAAAAGAGATGAGCCACATTCCGGTACAATTAAAAACCCTGATTAGCGGCGGTGTAGTTGCCGTCTCGGCGCAAAGGCGCTTGGTCTGAGCGAATTGATCGGGTAAGTCTAAACAGGACATCTAACTTTTTTGAGAGGAAATCACTATGCAAGAAGCTTGGCGTTGGTTTGGTGCAAATGATCCCGTTCCGCTTAATCATGTTAGACAATCAGGCGCACATAATATTGTATCGGCACTGCATAACATTCCCATAGGAGAGGCGTGGACAGTGGATGCTGTCACTGCTCATCAGTCGCTCATTAATGCGGGAAATCATGCTGGCAAACTCTTGCAATGGACGGTGGTAGAGAGCATTCCAGTACATGACGCAATAAAACGGGCGGATAAATCTGTAGCGAAATATATCTCCGCATACAACGAAAGTTTGCGGGCACTAGCCGCGCTCGGAATAACGACAGTTTGCTATAATTTCATGCCATTACTTGACTGGACTCGCACCGATTTAGAGTGGCAGCTGGATTCCGGTGGAAGAACGCTACGTTTTGATGCCAAGGCTTTCGCCGCCTTTGATTTGTTTATCTTGAAACGACCGGGTGCAGAAGCAGACTATTCCGAGCAGCAAATCAGCGAGGCTGAAATTTTATTTAACCAATTAAACCTCAGCGACATTGGCAAATTGACAAATAATATTTTGGCAGGGTTGCCGGGTAGCACAACCGAGTCCCACAGATTGATAACATTTCAGCGCGATATTGAATGCTATAACGAGATCGGTTCACCGGATTTGCGTGCGAATCTTTTGGCGTTTTTGCAACAAATTTTACCCACGGCTGAAGAGTTTGGAATTCGCTTGGCAATCCATCCCGACGATCCGCCACGTTCACTTCTTGGACTGCCTCGGGTGGTTTCAACCCGTGATGATTTAGCAAACTTGTTTTTGCAAGCACCTAGCTCGTCTAACGGCTTGACTTTTTGTACTGGCAGTTTGGGCGTTCGTGCTGACAATAATTTGCCTGCAATGGCCCGAGAATTTAGTGAGCGCATTTATTTTGCGCACTTGCGTGGCACCCGAAGAGAAGCGGATGGCGAAAGTTTTCACGAGGCTGAGCCTTTGGATAGTGATGTTGACATGCTAGCAATAATTGGAATATTGTTAGCCGAGGAACGCCGTCGAAAGATCGACCATGTTGTTCACGGTGAAATTCCTTTTCGCCCAGATCATGGTTATCAAATATTCGATGATTTGGACAAGCCCACTACAAATCCTGGTTATACGGGTATCGGTCGTCTTAAAGGGTTGGCGGAATTGCGTGGTGCAATTGCAGCGACGGAATATTTAGTATGAGACCTCTGCATAATTCAAAAAATAATCTGAAGTGGGGCTTTAGTCCCGTCATTTACAACGGTCTTGCGCGGCTGAAGCCGCACTTCCGTTAATAGTGCAAAGGTCTAAGTATGAAATATATCCATTATGTGGGTACAATCATTGAAGTTTGGAGCAAAGGGTGAAACTGAGTAATCAAAGCCTGCACAATATGTCCGTGCGTACTCCAAATTATGACCGGAAGGCAATTAATCCCGCTATTGTTCATCTTGGAATGGGAGCTTTTCATCGGGCGCACCAGTCCGTGTATATAGACGATATACTGGAACACGACCCAAATTGGGGAATTATTGGTGCGTCATTGCGTAGTGCCAACACAGCGAATGCGCTTACCCCACAGGATGGGCTTTATACGCTAATCATAAAAGGTGAAGAAGCTCCACAATATCGTATTATTGGCAGTGTTTTAAGGGTGCTTGTTGGGTCTCGTGATAGCGAAAGATTATTGCACAGGATGGCACTCCCAAGCACGCGTATCGTTTCGCTGACAATTACCGAAAAAGGCTATTGTCATAATCCCGCAACAGGTCAGTTAAACCCAAACCATCCAGATATTGTAGCTGATCTTCGTACGCCACAAACGCCGGTCTCTGCTCCGGGGTTCTTGGTCGAAGCCTTGCGGCGCAGAAAAGAATCGGGGAGCGGTCCGTTTACCATATTAAGTTGCGACAATCTTCCTGCAAATGGTCAAACCTGTCGCAATGTGGTGTTGATGTTGGCAAAATTATCGTGCCCGGATATTGTGCAATGGATTGAAAAGCAGGTCACATTTCCAAGCACAATGGTGGATAGAATTGTCCCGGCAACAACGGATGAGGATCGCAGCTTATTGTTAAAAGAAACCGGTCTAAAAGACAATTGGCCGGTTGTTACCGAACCATTCAGTCAATGGGTGATTGAAGATAATTTTTGTGCTGGACGACCGGCTTTTGAAAAAGTTGGCGTTCTTATGACTTCTGACGTTGATCCTTTTGAGGTGATGAAGCTCAGGCTACTGAATGGCAGTCATTCTGCTTTAGCCTATTTAGGACTTCTTGCGGGGCATGAAACCGTTGCCCAAGCAATGCAGGACCGGCAACTTTCCCATTTTATTAAGAAGCTCATGCAAGATGAGGTCGCCCCGACACTTGATATACCAAAAAACGTGGATGTTGAAGATTACCAAACCGCATTATTTCAACGTTTCCAAAATACCGGACTGCAGCATAAATTAGCTCAAATTGCCGCTGATGGCTCACAAAAACTACCCCAAAGAATTTTGCATCCAATTCAAGAACGACTCGGCAATGGCTTGCCAATAAAGTGTCTAGCAAAATGCGTGGCGGCATGGATTGGGTACATATCTGTCCAAATGAAGGGTGAATTTAAGTTCGTCTTGAATGATCCTATGGCGGAAAGTCTGCGACACCTGATTGTCAAAACGGGCTCAGAATCAAAGGATTTAGTTAGCGCGATTATTGATGTAGAAACTATTTTCGGACCTGTTTTGACAAAATCAGATATCTTTGCTAATGAAGTTTTACATCAGTTTAACAGTCTTGATGCCTGCGTGGAAAGGTGAGTCAATATCGATATTTCTGAATTGCACTTATCTTGGAAAACAACTCGGACCGATGGGTCCGTCAAATGATTTGTAAGTCAAATAAATTCCTGATGTCCTAATTAAGTTAATCCTACTTAATCGGTGTCGAAAAATCTACTATTTTATGACCAATATTCGTCGATCGGATAAAATCATATCGGGTATTCTATTCACCCGTGCCGCACCGTGACAAATCAGAAGAGGGGCTTTAGATGTTGTGTAAAAACCCACATCCGTCATTCCCTTGATAAGCAGGAATTCAGTAAAACAGCCAAACCCGCAAGGGTTTCCCCATGTTATTTTAGGACTCGAGTATCGGCTACCACTTTCCGCTCTTGCCGGGTTGCCTCAATGCCCCTTCCAGCCGTGTCAGGAATTCCGTGCGCGCAATTTCTACGGCACCCAGACTCAATAAATGCGGGGAAGTAACTTGACAATCAATAAGCCGAAAATGCCATGTTGTAAGGTGCGCGATGAGGAAATCCAAAGCCGCTTTTGAGGCACCGCTAACCTGACTAAACATGCTCTCACCAAAAAATATGCTACCCAAAGCAATGCCGTATAAACCACCCACCAATTGGTCATTAATACGGGTTTCTACGGAGTGTGCATAGCCTAAGTGATGCAGATGAATATAGGCATCGCGCATCTCTTGCGTAATCCATGTGCCGCTGTCCTTCGCACGCGGTGCGGCGCAGTGGCTGATAACCGTTTTAAAATCCTGATCGAAAGAAAAAACAAAACGATGTTTTTTAATGATTTTTTTCAGACTACGTTGTGGTTTATAGCGGTCGGGGAATAACACGCATCGGGGGTCGGGCGACCACCACAGAATCGGCTCGCCAGCACTATACCACGGGAATATTCCTTTTTGATAAGCGGCAAGCAGACGTTGCGGACTTAAATCGCCACCAATGGCGAGCAAACCCTGCTCAGAGGCGTATTTAACATCAGGAAAATCTTCCATGTTATTCATCACTCAATTCAATGCTTAATGTCGGCTATGGTTATGATTCATCTATCAATCAGTATTTTCAATCCTTAAACGAGTTTAAACAGATGTCGGTTAAATGGCTTGTGTTGTTGTTCATAGATTATAGTAGACTTTTGCATAATTCAAAAAACAATCGGTAAAGTCACACTTCCGTCAATTATGTAAAGGTCTCGTTGTATTTCTGTTTTTACAGTCGGTTAAACATTTTCGAGGAGAAATAGTTGATGACAAATAATATAAACCTTTCTATTGGCGTGTTGTTAATTGGTTCATTAATTTGGGGTGAACAACATCATCGCCAAAAATGGCGGCAGGCTAGAATCAGAATGTGTGAGCGGGTTCATGTTCGTGTGCCGATTCGTTATGGGCGAATGTCAAGTACTTGGGGCAACACATACACGATGGTTTTCTCGAACGAGATGTCCAGCCCAAAAAAGATGGGGGTAGGTCTGGCTGTTCCTTGCGTTCGCAATGTTCAATTAGGTTCTGATTTGATTGCCGAAGCAGGAGCGCTTTGGAGGGCAGAGAATATAAGAGCGAAAGGTGAACAAATATCCGCTAATTGGGGATGTGTTGGAATTATGTTCAATCCTAATTTGGCGGAGGAATGTTTCGGTAACATCAAAGAAGAATGGGCTACTAAAGTGTCAGAACAAACTAAATCACTATATACTTGCGAAACAGAGGACATAGTTGACGACTGCGGTATTCTTAATATTGAGTGGCCAGAAACAGAAACTGGAGAACCGTATAACGGTGCCGATATTCTTTTAGCAACGCCAACCAAGTCTAGTTGCGAGCGTCCTTCACCGGAGGATATCGCAAATGCTTGGAAAAACGATTTGAAAGGAAATATCTGCTATTTC
Organism: Candidatus Spongiihabitans sp.; assembly: GCA_965261425.1. Lineage (GTDB taxonomy): Bacteria > Pseudomonadota > Gammaproteobacteria > Arenicellales > Poriferihabitantaceae > Spongiihabitans. The sequence continues at coordinate 2,605,030 of OZ253452.1, read as the reverse complement.
AAAAATAATAAAGAGCGGGGAATCAGAACATCGGAAGATGATGCAATTGAGAAATTCTTTAAAACGGTATAACCGCTTTATCTCGCAGGCAAAGGTAAACGACACTTAATCAAGGCATCACCGACCGCATTGATAGCATGTGCATGGCAGGTTCTGGCTATTGACAATAAATGGCACCCTCATGATTCACTGCCCTTTGCTATAACGGACGACCCTTTTGCCTCATGGGTACTGAACTCGGACAAAAATTGATATTCCAGAGCAAATGGGATAGATTCTAGTAACGCCTACTCGGTGGGGGATGAATATATTGAAAGAAAGTGGTTGCCAAGACCCATGTAATTACTCAAAACACAAGTTGATTTGAGTAGTCGCTCTAACATACAGGAGAACCCAATGACGACAACGCACAACATATCCGACCGAAAGAAACAGCAAGCTAAACTACTTGAACAAGATCAAATTCAAGAATATGACCGTGATAAGGTACTCAAAGAGATTGTCGATGGCAACCATTGTTCGCCCCGCTCTTTGGTAAATACAGGTTTCAGACAAACGCCAGCCTGCGTTTTCGCACTAATTCACTGCTAACTTAAAAGCCGTCAATGATTTAGCGAAATCTTTTGTGCCATCCCCAATAACAACTGCACACACTCCGCCAATCTTTGGTTGCTTTATATAAACTCTTGTCCAGTGCAGGGTCGCATAGACATTTTCAAATAGCCTGACTTATACCGACTGAGAAATTTGTGTGTCGTTCAATTGCTTATAGGGTAAACTACCTGCTCGATTTAAGGAAGAACCTAAAATATTGTTTGGAGTTGAACCGCCCTGACAATATCGCTTAAAAACATTTCTCAAAGACGGTCAGAAATTATGCGGAGTTAAGTTGTGATAATGTCGGCCTTTCATTTGCTTAATGTTTCACCAGAGTCGTCGCGAGCAGAAATTGATGTCGCATACGAAGACGCTGGTTTTAACGACCGGGCACCCGAGAGTGATTTGCAAAAAGCGGTGGGGCTTTAACGGCTTCTAATCCACGGTTATACGAGGAAGTATCCTATTGGTGGGGCATACAACACCCTAAAATTGGCGAGTTTACGCATTCAGAAAACCCCGATACAGGAAAAATATTGGCTCGTGAAGCAATAAAAACAAGGCCTTTGCCCGCATTAACACGGGCTAATATGACAGCGCATCTTTGTGAGAACAAAAGTATTGGTAACACCAACACCTTTGCAAATAGGCTGAACGCGCTGATTAAGGAACAAAAAAATATTGATACCGACGACATCGGCAAGATGATCAATCACGCAAGAAATCTGGAGTCGTGCCTATCGCCAAATCAGAACATATTACGACTGCGCTTATAAAACTGCGCGAAGAACAGCATATAAAAACAGCGATAAATATGATTTTTCATGCCGAACACCCCGGCACATTGGCAACTAATATTACAGACAAGTGGCGGTTTGACAAAACCGCGAGTGGGCGTTTTGTGGCGGATTTGATTCGCGGGGCATATAAAAGCCGAATTCAGCCTATTTTGCAACCATTGGAACAGGACATTGACCGCGCCGCCGATATATTGCGGGACACCCCTCGTAATGAACTATCGCTACAGCTAATCGAGCGAAAGCTATCCGAATGGGACGAATATGCTCAGCCGCTTCAATTGATTGACGAAGGCAAGGGCTTAAATATTCACAACAAGCTAAAAACCTCATTTTCCGACAAGCCCATCGCAAAAAATATATTAGACTTCGAGTTGCAAGCCACTTATTATAATCAAACTCGGCGATGAAAAAATACCTGCACATTGTCTTACATCTCCTGCCAGTGGTTTTGCTTGGCTACCTGACACCTGCATACGCCGCCGAGCTCATCAGCATCAAAGATGTTGTCCTGACCGACCTCAAAGATGGTGACAGTTTCAAAGTCCAAGCCGCCGAGCGTGAATTACCCTGACTTCGACGGTTGGCTCCATGCAGATCGCCCACAGCCCAATAAACATGCGGGGGTGGTAGAGAAGTTGGTTTGTAGTGCCTATCTGAATATTTGTGTTGACTTCGGTGATCGAATGGTATAGACTCACCCCATGTTCGTTCGCGTTAAATCTACACCCAATAGCCCAAGACAATCGGTTCAGATTGTTTCATCTGTGCGCGTCGGCGATAAGGTCAAGCAAAAGATTGTCCGTTATATCGGCATTGCCATGGATGACGATGAGTTAGTGCGATTGAAAGAGCTGGCCGAAGTCGTCAAGGCGAAGCTTGAAGCCCAACACCAGCCCGGTTTGTTTCCGCCTGAGGCGGTCGCCAAACAAGTTATTGAAGCGAAAGCAGCCCAAGCGTCTAAAGCCACCTTGAATGTTGATCTGAGGCAGATGGTGGAAGAACAACGGGTGGTACTGGGCATCCATGAAGTGTATGGCGAGGTCTATCGCCAGTTATCATTCGATACCCTGTTGTCGCAGAGGCGGTATCGTGCTTCCCATGAAGCCCTGTTCCATTGTGTGATGGCACGCATTGCCAATCCTAAAAGTAAGCGCGGCAGTGTGCAGCAGCTGGAGCAGGACTTTGGCGTTTCTTTGTCCTTAGAGAAAGTTTATCGGATGATGGATCAGCTGGACGATAACACCATCAGTCGGCTACAAGCGATGACCTGTGAAGGCACGCGATCCTTGTTACCTGGTGCGTTGGATGTGTTGTTTTTTGACTGTACGACACTGTATTTTGAGTCTTTCAAGGAAGATGAGTTAAAACAAAATGGCTACAGCAAGGACTGTAAATTCAATCAGCCGCAAGTATTGCTGGCTTTGCTGGTCACCCATGAAGGCCTGCCGGTCGGCTACGAAGTGTTCCCCGGTGCTACTTTCGAGGGCCATAGCCTAATCAGCGTTTTGAAGACGATGCAGGCGCGCTATGATGTCAGGAAAATGATCTTTGTCGCTGATAGGGGCATGTTGAATGAAGACAATCTAAGCGCCCTGGATGAGGCGGGCGCTTATTACATTGTCGGAGCGAAACTAAAACAATTACCAAGTGCACTACAAACCAAAGTATTGGATAAATCAGCTTATCAGGCAGTTGGCAAAGGCGGGTCAAGCGCAGCCGAGCTGACGCACAAGAAGAGACGGCTCATTGTCTCGCATTGTCCAAAGCGTGCGGATAAAGATCAACATGACCGACAAAAGGCAGTCGATCGGCTCATCAAGAAAATAGGTAAAAGCCAGAATCCCAAGAGCTTATTAAATAACTACGGCTATAAAAAGTTTCTGATTATCAAAGGAAAAACCAGCCTGAGTATCAACCAGGATAAAATTGATGCCGAAAGCCGCTGGGACGGCTTGCATGGGGTGATTACCAATTTGCCCGATACGCCGCACCAGGAAGTGCTATCACACTATCGCGGCTTATGGCAGGTTGAAGAAAGTTTCCGCATCACTAAACATGACTTAAAAGTACGCCCTATCTACCACTGGACACCTTCCAGGGTGCGTGCCCACATTGCTATTTCGTTCATGGCTTTTGCCTGCATCAGACAGCTAATGTATCGAATCAAGCTACAACACAAAGCCTTATCCCCTGAAGTTATTCGTAATGCCTTGATTCATGTGCAACATAGTGTGTTCAAACACAAGCGCACCAAACAGCGTTATGTCATCCCTTCTACAATCGACCCACAAGCAAAAAAAATCTATGCCGTGATGGGATTGAAAGCGACTACCACAGCTTACCCACTGTACTAATTGACATAATCCTTCAATATCTAGGCATTTGTAGTGCCTAGATATTTTTGTGTTTCCTTATAAATCAATAGTTTATGAATATGAACCGTCGAAGTCAGGAAGAAATCTGGAGTCGTGCCTATCGCCAAATCAGAACATATTACGACTGCGCTTATAAAACTGCGCGAAGAACAGCATATAAAAACAGCGATAAATATGATTTTTCATGCCGAACACCCCGGCACATTGGCAACTAATATTACAGACAAGTGGCGGTTTGACAAAACCGCGAGTGGGCGTTTTGTGGCGGATTTGATTCGCGGGGCATATAAAAGCCGAATTCAGCCTATTTTGCAACCATTGGAACAGGACATTGACCGCGCCGCCGATATATTGCGGGACACCCCTCGTAATGAACTATCGCTACAGCTAATCGAGCGAAAGCTATCCGAATGGGACGAATATGCTCAGCCGCTTCAATTGATTGACGAAGGCAAGGGCTTAAATATTCACAACAAGCTAAAAACCTCATTTTCCGACAAGCCCATCGCAAAAAATATATTAGACTTCGAGTTGCAAGCCACTTATTATAATCAAACTCGGCGATGAAAAAATACCTGCACATTGTCTTATACCAACGGCCTAAGGATTTGACACTTTGTGCTTTCCACGGGGAATTTGAAGTGATTCAGTAGTTATCATCATAGGAGGTATTAATGACAGTAGAGATTATGCGAACGGACAAGTCGGCCTGCGATCTTCGGTGCGCCGCAGCGGCGTGCAGGGACGCGAAAGCGGCCCGACGGATGCTGGCGATTGCGTTGATTTTGGACGGCACTGACCGCAAGACGGCGGCCGAGAACTGCGGGATGGACCGCCAGACGTTGCGTGACTGGGTACACCGTTACAATGACACGGGGATTGAGGGTCTCTCGAACCGGCGTTCGCCAGGACGGCAGCCCCTGCTCAGCGTGGCACAGAAGGCGGAGTTGGCATCGCTTGTGCGTGAGGGGCCGGATCCCGAAACGGACGGCGTGGTGCGCTGGCGGCGCATTGACCTCAAGCGCAAGATTGAGGAGCGCTTTGGCGTTGTCATGCATGAGCGGACCGTTAGCAAACAACTGGTAAAACTTGGTTTTCGACGCTTGTCTGTGCGCCCGCAGCATCCGAAATCCGACCCGGATGCGCAGGATGCGTTTAAAAAAACTTCGCTGCAGAGGTAGCGGCCGTTCTGCCCAAAACGGCCTACGGCAAACCATTGGAGATTTGGTTTCAGGACGAAGCTCGTGTGGGTCAGCAAGGGACGCTGACACGTATATGGGCCGAACGGGGAACCCGGCCGCGTGCGCCGCGTGATACACGTTATACGTCGGGCTATATCTTCGGCGCGGTTTGTCCCGAACGCGCCGAGGCTGCTGCGCTGATCATGCCGCATGCGGACACGTCCGCTATGAATGCACATCTGTGCGAGATCGCCAGGACGGTCGCGGCAGGTGCCCATGCCTTGCTCATCCTCGACGGTGCAGGCTGGCACGGATCAGCAAAACTGGAAGTACCCGACAACATCACCCTGCTCAAACTCCCGCCCTATGCGCCAGAACTCAACCCGATGGAAAACGTTTGGGCCTACCTGCGCGCCAACAAGCTGGCAATCTCTGTGTTTGAATCCTACGATGAGATTGTCGACAAATGCTGCGATGCCTGGAATTTCTTCGCAGAGGACAAACAGGCAATCACATCAATTACATCACGTAATTGGACCAAAACAGTCAATCAATAGAGCCGTTGGTATTACATCTCCTGCCAGTGGTTTTGCTTGGCTACCTGACACCTGCATACGCCGCCGAGCTCATCAGCATCAAAGATGTTGTCCTGACCGACCTCAAAGATGGTGACAGTTTCAAAGTCCAAGCCGCCGAGCGTGAATTACATCTGCGACTTTATTACGTCGATTGTTTGGAAACGTCCGCGAGTGGCTTCCTCAAAGACCGCATACTGCAACAACAAGATTATTTCGCACTTAAACGCCTTAGCCGCGTGTTGGAATTAGGCAAACAAGCCACCGAATTTACCCGCCGAGCATTAGCCAAGCCATTTACCATCCACACCAGCTACGCCAAAGCCCCCGGTTCATCTTCCATTCGCTATTATGCCTTTGTTGAAACCCACGATGGCAAAGACCTCGCCCACCTCCTCATTGCACAAGGACTAGCCCGAATCTACGGCAAAACACGCACTGCCCCTGATGGCACATCAAGCGCAACCCACCTTACCGCACTTATGGATTTGCGCGCCATTGCCAAGCGCACACAAACCGGGGTATGGCGCGACTCCGGAGTGGTCGATTTACCTCCCTATAACCTAAACACAGCGACTAGCGAACAACTGCAACGAATCCCCGGCATCGGCGCGGTTCTCGCCGACAGAATGATTGCTGGCAGACCTTATCGGACGATTCAGGAATTACAAAACGTGCGTGGCATCGGGAGCAAGAAATTAGAGATTATTGCGGTTTATGTTACGCTAGACGGGGAGTAATGGGTTCTTCGGGATTGAAATTACTGAGATTGATTACAATAAAGAAATCAAAACAGCGACCTTAAAACAAAAAACAAGCTAATGGCACAAAAAACAATACATTTGGGAAGCAACGCCTTTGACACAGAGCGAGAAATTTTTTCGCCCATCGATATTGATGGAGAGAAAAAATCGTCTCAAAAGCGGGGGGCAGTGGAGCAAGGAATCATCGCAAAAATAGACCAAACGGCCGGACAAACCGGAGACGCACTACAGCAACATTTTACTGGTTTTCACGAACGCTTGATGCCAATCGTCAACACTTGGGATGCAGCGGCGTCGACAAATCAAATTCAGGCAATACCGAATAGAGTGAAAAACAGCCTGGACAATATATTTTCCACATTTCAAACTGAATCTAATATCACCGGGGATGAATGGCGGAGCGCGAAGAAAGAGCATGATGATTTCCGACAAAAGAACAAATTAACTCGCGACCCTGACTACCATGCACTAAAGTCAAGTGTTATCTGGCTTTTCGTATTCTTGGTGGGCGAAGCGATACTAAACGCCACCTTGTTATGGGAACTAACCGGCATTTTGACCGCGTTTGGCCAGACACTTCTTATCACGTTGGTCAACGTGTTCATCTTAGCGGCATCGTTTGGCTTGCTCTTTCGCTATAAAAATCATGTTTCATGGAAGGTTCGTTGGCGTTCATTACTGTGTCTCCCCGTTATGTTAGGGGTTTTAATGTTTAATCTCGGTGTTGGACATTATCGCGATGCTCTTGTTGAGGCAAAGGCACAAGCGGAGCAAGTCCTGTCGGCTCCTTTTGATTGGGATAATGCCAGCGTAGTCGAATCTGTTGACCGAGTTTTTGACCACACGAAACAAGCCTTGGAAAGTTTGACAATTTCGCCTTTTGGCATTGAGTCGATATTATCTATCTTGTTGATTATCGTAGGTATAGGGTTTTTTAGTTTTGCCGCTTGGAAGTGGTATTTCATGCATGACCCTTATCCGGGTTATAAAAAACGGGGGTTGGCACGAAAAGAAGCCCACAAAGCGTATCAAGATTTGTTAGAAACCACGCGCGAAAAAATGAGCAAAGAGATTGATGATGCTAATAATCGTGTTGCCGATGAGCGCGAAAAAATTCAAAATATGCGTAGCGAACACAACGATTTAACCAACCGCGCTGAAACCTTACGAACACGATATACAGCTTGGATTGTCGTGTTGAATGCACAACAGAACGCGCTCGTGGCAGATTATCGGACTAGCAACCGACAGGCACGCACTGAACCAGAGCCAGACTATTTCAACGACGGGACGAACATTAATCCCACTCTCATCGAACCGCCATCTTACAATTTTCCAGAATTACAAAATGTTGACCAAGTGATAGAAACCGTACGAGAAGCGCAGCATAGGATACAGGCTATCGCTGACGAAAAATGGGAGCAATTCAACCGCATCGCAAATATGCAATCTGATTCTGATGAATCACAGTTGGCATGATTACATATTATTATCGATGGATATTGGCGGCTATTCTAGGTATGGCGCTATTGTCAAACGACGGTTACGCGGCTGAAAAAATCAATCCGCGAACGCTCTGTCCAATGAGCGGAAGTACACAACAAACCATTTTGTTAATCGACACAACCGACCCGCTGACTTTGGTTGCGCGCGCGCGATTGAAACAACTGCTACAAGGTGTCTTGGATGCAGAAAATCAGCATTATCTGCAACCTGCCCATGAGCTTATTGTCTATCATCTAACGCCTTTGGTGGCAGATATGCGCAAACCGATGAGGATTTGCAATCCCGGCAACCCTAAAGATCGCACCTGGGAAGATGACCTAACAAGTGGCGTTATTGGAGCAAAGCTTAGGTGGAGGGCGTTCGAAAAACGGGTCGTACAAATATGGCAAACGTTGTCCGACCCTGAGAAGCAAACGGGGAAATATTCGCCATTACTCGAAAGCGTTTCCCTTGTAACCGCTCGGCATATACCGATTGGGGTTAGTCAGCAACGCAAGCCAACACGGCTCATTTTGTTTTCCGATATGCTACAAAACTCGAAGCGGTTGTCGCATTATAAATCTTTACCTGATATGAAATCATTCAAGGCACTGATTGGCTATGCTGAAATGGAGAGCGACCTGCATGGTGTAGATGTTTGGCTTTTTTATATACGTCGAACCCATCTTGAACATAAACAAACACCGAAGCACTATTATTGGTGGACACAGGCAGTGGAGCTTTTTAACGGTCGCCTGATTGAGCAGATGCCGTTATGAACAGGAACAGATTGATAAAGCAGTTGGATAGCCATTGGTTTGTGGTGCTGTTAGGGGCAGGAACCGCATTATCATGTCTAGTGCGGGGTTTTGGTGAATTATTTGAGGGCACAAACACATCAACAATCGCGGCACTAATTTCGATAGGGATTTGTCTTGCGTGTTTGGTTTTTTATTATCGTATAGCGCGCCGCGATAGTACTGATCTACACAATCCAGATAACTTGTACTACATGGGGTTGTTGTTTACTTTGACTTCATTGGTTTATTCACTCATTACTTTATTTTTGTTGAATGGAGATGGAGATATAACAGAGCGCACCTATAACTTGATAGGCAGCTTTGGTATTGCGCTGGTTTCCACCTTCTTCGGTATTTTATTACGCATTTTGCTATTACAGGAATTGGAAAACAGAGATTTGCCGCCTAATCTACCGCCACCACCGGGAGAGGGAAGCCACGATGATTTTAATCAACTGCGACAATCGGCACACGCAGACTTGACCGAGACTGCGCGTAAACTTCGTATGGAATTGACGCAAACAATTGCCGACATGGTGGTTTTTCGCAGAGCCATTGTACAAGCAACCAATGAAACGATGCAGGAGACGAAAAAAGCACAAAGTGCAATGATTCAACAAATCGAAAAGGCGGCAACCGAGCAAACTCGCATCTTGTCAACATTGTCAACCACAACAGTGGATAAGCTGGGGGCAATATTTGATGGCGTCACCGCGTCTGTGGAAAATATTCAGAAATCGTTAGATGATATAGCCGAGAAACAGTCTAAGCGAGTGCAACAATTGATTGTCTTGGCTGAAACGAACACGGCGGATGTGGAACAAGGCTTGCAAAATTCCTTGAGTCAAATTGCCCATAGCACAGCGGCAATAAAAACCGCTTTTGGTGCCGTATTGACCGCTTTGCAAGGTGTTGCGGACAACTTACAGTCCACTACGAGCAACACTGAAAATCTTGCTAATCAATATGTTTCATTGAATACCAACCTTCAGCAATCGCTGAATTTCTTTACCGATATCGAAGGTCAAATGAAGCAGGCTGCCAATGCTTTGGCCGCTTCAACGCAGGGATTCTCCAACGTCCTCGCTGATGCGACAAATGTTACGCCGCAATATACCCAACAGTTTGAGCAATTGACAATGACCTTGCGACAGGAGGCGGAGCAATGGCAGTCCATGACACAGGAAGTTCGTTCATCGCTGGTACAAGCAGTCAATGAATTAACACAACTTGTGAAGCGCAATTAACGGCTATGACAGTGCGCGAATCGGACACCTACCGGCGGGGATTGACTCTTGGGTTGACCATGGCAGAGATTTTTATCCTGATATTGTTTCTGCTGTTATTGGTGTTGCTGGCTTTGTATGCGGTTAATAATGAGCTTGAGAAAAACCAGTTGCCTGAGGATATTGCGCATATTATTCATAATCTCCAAAATACAAACAAACGTTTGACAGGTGCTTTGGATGCCGCAAATACCGAATCTGGAAAACGAAAAAACGTCATCAGTGAACTCCGTGGTCAATTAGCCAATGCAACCGAGGAAAATCAGTCTTTAATAAAGGAAAACAAACATTTGGTAGGTGCTTTAGATGCCGCAAATACCAAATCCGAAGAACAACAAGGGACCATCGACAATTTCAGTACTCAATTAGCCAATGCAACCGAGAAAAATCAGTCTTTAATAAAGGAAAACAAACATTTGGTAGGTGCTTTGGTTGTCGCAAACACTATATCTGGAGGACTACAAAAAAAACTAGAAGAAACAGAAGATAAAAATAAATCACTACAAAAGATCATCGACGAACTCCGTGATCAATTAGCCAAAGCAAAGGGTATTGACCCGCCTTGCTGGTATAAAGCTACAACTCGCAACGGTGAACACCATGAAGAACCCTATTATTTAATGGATGTCGCTGTATATAACGAATATCTGCAAATTAGAATGCGGGAAGCACCGCCGGGATACGCGCTTGATGAAAGCGAACAGAAGGCAACCACAAGTTACCGAGAAGAATATGAAAAACTGCCATTGCCACCGTCAGGGACAAACAAAAAGGTTTCTCTCCATGAATTTGCAACAATGACCGAGCCGATAAAACGTATGGGGAAAAACAAACAGATTCGTGATTATGCCTGTGTGTTTTACGCTAAGGTGTGGGATTTCACCGCCGCCACCGCAAAAATCCGATGGAAGAAAGCAGAAGATATTATCAAAAATAATTTTTATATTTTGCGGATTAACAATGACCCTTGGTCGCAAACTCACCAATGACGCAGGCTGGAAAACAGCCGATGGTCTCCAAAACCCGACCGACCTGAACCACGCGCTGACCGCGTTCGAAGAAGCCGTCAAGGGCAAAGTGAGGCGAGTCAAAAGACAACGGTTTTCACGACCCGCCGGCAGACTTCTGAAATGGTTGTTGGTGCTTTGTTTAATGTTGTTGCCCGTTTAATGACCAGCACAACCAAACCGCGTTTATAGCAAAGGCTAATTCATCAACATAAAGGCAACCGTTTGAATTGAACGCATCGGGGTGGTGCGCCGTTGCCAGGTACGCACAAACCGGGGTATGGCGCGACTCTGGAGTGGTGGATTTACCTCCCTATAACATGAACACAGCGAGCAGCGAACAACTGCAAAAAATCCCCGGCATCGGCACGGTTCTCGCTGACAGAATTATTGCTGGCAGACCCTATAGATCGGTTCAAGACTTACGAAACGTCCATGGCATCGGACCAAAGAAATTAGAAATTATTGCCGTTTATGCTACGATGGGTGAGGAGTAATTAGACCCTGCTCATAAAATATATCTATCTGAATATAAACAAGTAATAGTGATTTTGTGGTATAATTCTGCATGGAAATCAGCCCAACAACCTCTAAAACCTTGCAGCTATGATTGATTATAACGATTCCAACCAACGTACTATCGCAGAATTTGACTGGCCGTTTCACACCGCTCTTGATGCACACAACCGCTGGGTGAAACTAGGTCAGTGCATTCCATGGGATGGGTTAGCACAGGGCTATCATAAAAGCCTCTCGTCAAAGCGGGGTCGGCCAGCAAAAGATGCTCGTTTAGTCATCGGTGCGGTGATCATCAAACACAAACTAGGGTTGTCTGATCGGGAAACGGTGAGTCAGATTCAGGAGAATCCGTATCTGCAATACTTTGTCGGGCTTGCCGGTTATCAAAGATCAGTCCCGTTTGTACCCTCGTTGCTGGTTGAAGTACGCAAGCGTATGGGGGATACTGTTTTTGAAGTGTTCCATCAAGCGATTATTGGTGCTGTGGAAAAGGCGCAGGTCGTGCCGCAACGCAGCGTTAAGGATGGTTTGAAGGCATCCACACAGACCAACAAGTCGGGTGATGAATCAGAGCCAGAGTCCGTGCCAGAGCCAAAACCAGAGCCAAAACCCAATCAAGACCCACAAGGGGAGGATAATTCCCCAATTTCGCCTGCCACCACTGTGGAAGCACCCAGCCACGAAGGTAAGTTGATAATCGATGCGACTGTGGCAGAGCAAGCGATACGGTATCCCACGGATTTAAGTTTACTGAATGAAGCGCGTGAGATGACGGAACGGATCATTGACGAATTGTATCCACACACGGAGTTCAGTCAGAAACCACGCACCTATCGTCGCCAAGCACGTAAAGATTTTCTCGGGTTGGTCAAACAGCGTCGTCCCAAGCGTCAAGCGACCCAACGAGCGATCAAGCAACAACTGCAATACTTGCGGCGCAATTTTGGTCATATTGAGGGTTTAATGGATTGTTTCCCGATGGGCACGGCGTTGCCTTTGTCACGCAGGCTGCTATACCACTACTGGGTCATTCAGCATGTCTATGCACAGCAATGGCAGATGTACCGCAACAAAAGCCGACGCTGTGATAATCGGATTGTGAGCATTCATCAACCGTATGTGCGTCCGATTGTGCGAGGTAAGCAAGGTAAGTCGGTTGAGTTTGGTTCGAAGTTGAGCGTGAGTTTAACGGCACACGGGTTATCCCGAGTTGATCATTTAAGTTGGGATGCGTTTCATGAGGGGCATGATTTGCAGGGTCAGGTTGAGCGTTACCATGAACGTTATGGTTGCTATCCCGTAAGCGTTATCGGTGATCCGATATATGGTAGTCGAGAGAACCGGCACTACTTGAAAGGATTGGGCATCCGTTTTTCGGGCAAGCCATTAGGCAGACCCAAACAGGTAACAGAAGCGAATCGGGAGGTGTTGAAGCAATTAAAAGCCCAACGCCGGGCGGATTACCTACAACGGATTCCAATAGAAGGCAAATTTGGTCAGGCAAAGAACGGTTATCGGCTGAATTACATCCGTGCCAAGCGAGCAGACACTTCGGTTGCATGGATCAACAGCATTTTCCTAGTCATGAACCTGCTCATCCTGCTGAAGGTCTTTTTTGTGCCCAAAATAAGGCGACTAATAGGGTCGATAACGAACACTTGGCGACACCAATTACGATTGGACGGGTACGGATTGTGCCAATTGCTTGGCTGGGACAGATTCAAATATCCAAAACCGACTTTGTGAGCAGACTCTAATTACGAATTACGAAACGAAAAGATTTGACACAGAGGGCACAGATACTGTGTTAAAGATCCACTTATTTTCAGCTTTTTTCAGCTAATTGTTAGAGCGACTTTGCCGACTGGGATTCCACCACAAACACTCTATCTGCAAGCATAATTCGGATCAAAAGGCTGATCTGATTTTAATACCCCATAGGATAAACCAGCAACTTACCCATCACCGCACACAAGGCCACTTTTTTATGTTTGCCTTTATCAAGCAAACCTATTGTATAAATCCTGCGTTAACGGATTGCATCGCGATGCCGTCAGCGTCGGCATATAGAGAGATTTCCTCAGAAAAACCACGCACTTTTTCCTTGCTAGAAAATAAAATTCTGGCTCGTGCAAAGGTCTCTATGTATAGCTTGCTTCGGTCTTATTCTCAAGCTCGGGGCGGGCAATGCCGGCGATGATTTGGTCTATATGAATGTTTCCGAGGACATCTCCTGTGCTATTGACAACATTCCCAGCGCGGCTGTCGGCATCAACCACTTGTTGCAATGCCTCTTCCAGCACCATGTCGTGGGGCAAATTCGGTCCCGAACACTGGGTACCGGCAGTCATCATGGATTGAACCTCAATCACCCGAGCGCGGTTAATATCCTTAACAAAATCAAAAATATAGTCATCCGCGGGATGTAAAATAATATCTTGTGGGTCACCCTGCTGAATAACCGCACCATCGCGTAGAATGGCAATTCGATCGCCCATTCTCAAAGCCTCATCCAAGTCGTGGGTAATAAACACGATGGTCTTGTGAAGCTCCTCTTGCAGCCCCAATAGCACACCCTGCATATCTGCTCGAATCAGCGGGTCAAGCGCGGAAAATGCCTCATCCATCAACAGGATTTCCGCATCGGTTGCCAGTGCGCGTGCCAAGCCTACACGTTGTTGCATCCCGCCCGACAATTGTGGTGGATAATGTTTTTCAAAACCCGACAAGCCGACTCGTTCAATCCAGTGCTGGCTTTGTTGTTTAGCTTTCTCAAGCGGTATGCCCTGAATAACAAGACCATAGGCGACATTTTCGTCCACGGTTCTATGCGCATGTAGCCCAAACTTTTGGAACACCATAGAAGCCTGATGTCGTCTAAATTCAATCAACTGCTCTGCCGTCATTGCCAGCACATCCTGATCATCAACGACGATTCTGCCTGCTGTGGGCTCAATCAGTCGATTGATATGGCGAATCAAGGTGGATTTCCCCGAGCCAGAAAGCCCCATAATGACCGAGACGCTTCTGGCAGGAATATCAATATTAATATCCTTTAGCCCGAGCACACAATGATATTGCTCCAATAAATCTTGCTTCGACATCCCTTGCTGTACTTGTGGCATAACCGCATGCGCACTTTTGCCGAAAATTTTATACAGATTTTCGATTTTAATTTTCATCTCAGTCATGGTGAACCCCTTGACGATGCTTTTGCAGGCGGTCACCATATTTCTGCGAAACCCGATCAAAAATAATTGCCAAAGCAACAATAGCCAGCCCATTCATCAGTCCGAGGGCGAGGTATTGATTTGAAATGGCGCGCAAAACCGGAACGCCTAATCCAGCGACTCCAATCATAGAAGCAATCACTACCATCGATAACGCCATCATTATGGTTTGATTGACACCAGCAAAGATATTGGGTAATGCCATTGGAATCTGTACGCCAAATAATCGTTGTCGATAATTTGCCCCAAACGCATCGGCCGCTTCGAGGGCTTCTTTTTCGACCAGCCGAATACCAAGATTGGTCAGACGCACAATCGGTGGCATTGCGTAAATACACACAGCAATCAGTCCCGGCACCTTACCAATACCGAGCAACATCACCACTGGAATAAGATAGACAAAGGCTGGAATGGTTTGCATGACATCCAGAATTGGCGTCACAATCGATTGTGCGCGATTCGAACGTGCCATCAATATACCCAACGGCAGACCGAGTGCAATACAAAGCGAAGTGGCAACCGAAATAATGGCTAAAGTGGACATGGTGTCTTTCCACATACCGAAATAACCGATAGCGAGAAACGATAGCACGCTACCAATCACGATCTTTATACTGCGCGAACCAAACCATGTAAGGGCGGCAACGATAAGAATAATAATCGGCCACGGCGTATTGATAAGCAGTTTTTCTAGCCACACCAGAAATTGCAACAATGGTGAAAAGAAAGTTTCCAGCGACTCACCAAACTCACGCGAAAAATCACGAAAACCAGCATCAATCCCTTTTTTGAAATCACGCAAATCCTGTCGTCCCATCGACGGAAATTCGGTCAAGAAACCCATGATTACCTCCATTGTTGTTATAATAATAATATTGAAACAGAAAAATCCGCCGACACATGGTGCATGTCGGCGGATTTCATTTTACGATACATGCATAGGTTAATCCGATTATTTCTGAAGCAATAATCGGATTAAAGGCGACAATTACTTCAAGCTCGCTTTAATTTTTTTCGCAACATCAGCACTGACCCAATTTTTCCAGAGTGCTTCGTTCTGAGTAAAAAATTCGGCTGCCGCATCGCCACCATCTGCTTGGTTTTCTGCTATATATACCAGCATGTCGCCCATCACATCAGCAGGAAAAACGCGCTTTTCCAGATAGTCTGTTACATCACTACCAGCACGATCGGCGAAATCTGCGGTAACCACAGTACGCACTTCGGACACTGTCCATGCGGAAGGTTTTGGATCGGCACATTCCTGTTCAGGCTTAACGATACAGCCATCCCAGTTATCACTGCCAGCAAACGGCACACCAAACGGCACTGCGACCATTTTGTGCTTGCCAATCATTGCGGTCGGTGCCCAATAATAGCCAAACCAGTTTTGGTCACGTTCAACCGCTTTGGTCATCGAACCGTCAAGCCCTGCGGCCGAACCGGGATCGACCAACTTCCAACCCTTCTGTTCCATTTCAAACGCTCGGAATAGGTTGGCATTCGACAGCTGACAACTCCAACCGGCTGGGCAGGTGACAAACGCGCCTTTGGAAGAATCTTCCGCATCTGGGAACAATTCAGGATGTTCAATTATATCTTGCACAGTTTTCAGGTTTGGATGCCTAGCAGCAGTCGCAGGCGTAATCCACCAACCTTCACCGACCCCAGCAATTGGTTCGGGGTTGGCAGTAATTAGACGACCTTCGGCAATGGCTTGATCAAGTTGTTCAACAAAGGCGTTAGCCCACAACTCAGCGGCAACATCCGGTTGACCTTTTTCGTTCATTGAAGTGAAGGTCGGCACGGTAGAACCGGGAACCATTTCTACCTCGCAACCATAGCTTTCAAAAACCATTTTATCCACGTTAGCGACAAATTCAGCAGAAGCCCAGTTCATTTCCGCAACCTGAACTTTGCCACATTCTGCCACCGCAACCGTGCTACTAAGCAACAGTGCCACGCCGAGCGTTATTTTTTTGATGTTTGTATCTATTTTCATTTTATCCTCATAGTTGTAAATAATTATTAATGGATGGTTAATCATCCAACCGACTATTCTACCGATTGATACAGAAACCGTCAATAGAATATCCCAATGGTCAGCTTTTTCTGTTCTAAAAACGACCTGATTTGTTATCGGTACATGGCAGTTATACAAAAACCGACTGAAGCGGGTCTCTGATCGAGAGCTATTCTTACTATCGGCAGACCTTTTCATAATTCAAAAACAAATGGATAATTGAGAATTGATAATGGTAGTTGGCAATTAGCAGTGCAGTTTACCAACACTGGAAGTGGAACTTTAGTCCCGCCGTTCCAGCACGGTTTTGGCGCGGCTGAAGCCGCACTCCTGATAATTATGCAAAAGTCTCAATTCAGCGATTATTTTTGTTGAAAATATATTTTCGGGTGTATTGCGGATGATAAAATCCCACCTTTGTGAAACGAGAAATCTCCATTGGAATATATAAGCACTCGGGGACATGCCCCTGATTTGGATTTTGAAAATGTGACACTTGCCGGTCTGGCAAGTGATGGCGGGTTGTATGTCCCGACTCAGTTGCCGTCTTTGAGCGTGGAGCAGATTCGTGGGCTACAAAATAAAAGTTATCCGCAGCTTGCCTGTGCCATTATCAGTTTATTCGTCGGCAATTCGGTTCCTTCCGCTGAGCTTGAGCGGTTGGTATCCAATGCCTATGGGGGATTTTATCACCCTGCCATCGCGCCATTGAAGCAACTTGACGATAAACTGTTTTTTATGGAGCTGTTTCATGGACCTACTCTGGCATTTAAGGATTATGCGTTACAAATTCTCGGGCAATTGTTCCAATATTTTCTGAAAAAAAACGCCACGTCCTGCACCATCATCGGCGCAACCTCTGGCGACACCGGCTCGGCTGCCATAGCTGGTGTGCGGGGATTGCCAGCAGTCAAACTGTTTATGTTACACCCGCATGGTCGGGTGTCCGAAGTGCAACGCAAACAAATGACCACGGTTATGGATGACAACATTCATAATCTGGCAGTGGATGGCACCTTTGATGATTGTCAGAATTTGGTCAAATCGTTGTTTAATGAGGCGGACTTTCGGCAGCGTCATCGCCTGAGTACGGTGAATTCCATTAACTGGGCGCGTATTGCCGCACAGGTTGTTTATTACTTCAGGGCAGCATTAATTCTAGGTGCGCCGGATCGGGAAATAAATTTTTCAGTGCCAACTGGTAATTTTGGCAACGTGCTTGCTGGTTATGTTGCCAAGCAAATGGGCTTACCCATTCGCAGGCTGATTATTGGCACCAACCGCAATGATATATTGACTCGATTTTTTGAAACCGGTGTGATGGAAAAAACCGTGGTAACGCCGACCCTGTCGCCGAGCATGGATATCCAAATATCGAGTAATTTTGAGCGATATTTATTTGAGCTGCTGGGGCATGACAGTGAGCGACTCAATCAGATGATGAGTACTTTTAATTCGTTCGGAAAATTTGCCATTGACCCACACCTGCTGAAAAAAGCACAGCAAGATTTTAGCGCGTATCGAATGGATGACCAGCAAATCAAAAATGATATTAACCAAGTTTATAAATCGACTGGCGAGATGATTGACCCGCATTCCATCATTGGGGTTTCTGCTGCTAAAAACGCGCTCGACAGCTCTATTCCGACAGTGGCCATCGGTACCGCTCATCCGGCAAAGTTTCCCCACGCTATAAAATTAGCAAGCGGTGTTGATGTCGGACTGCCACCGCATCTGGGAGATTTGATGAGTCGGGAGGAAAAAGTGTTACGGGTCGATAACAACCTTTCTGCAATACAGGAGATTATCGAAGAACACGCCTAGGGCAACCCTTGCGGGTTTGGCTGTTTTACTGGGTTCCTGCTTTCGCAGGAATGACGAATATTAGATTTTGTACAGTCTCCAAGCGGGAGTAACAAACAAAGTGAGCATAACACCCTAAACGGAGCTTGATGCAACAGTTCTTAACCGGCAATATTCATATTATGCCAACTCATTATCCTCGTTCTACCTCGTCATTCCCGCGAAACAGGAAGCCACGAGGATTTGCCTATAAATATGGGCGCATCTATTAACTTGTGCCAGCTCTAATGTGGGGTAATACCGCGCAGACGCTCGCCCCGTCTTCGCAACAGCTCTACCGAGGACAATAACATAATAGACACGATGACCAATAGCGTCGCCACGGCCAGAATAGTCGGGCTAATTTGCTCACGAATACCGGAAAACATTTGCCAAGGGATGGTGCGCTGTTCATAACTGCCAACAAATAACACCACAACCACTTCGTCAAAAGAAGTGATGAAGGCGAATAATGCGCCGGAAATCACCCCGGGCAGTATCAACGGTACGATGATTTTGAAAAATGCCCGTTGTGGTGATGCCCCCAATGTCGCCGCCGCGCGCACTAAACTGTGATCAAATCCAACCAATGTTGCGGTAACCGTTATGACCACGAAGGGTGTCCCTAATGCCGCATGAGCAAGTATTACGCCAATATGAGTCGAAGACAACCCCACTTTGCTATAGAAAAAATACATGCCTGCGGCAGAAATAATCAACGGCACAATCATGGGTGATATTAACAGCCCCATAACAACCGACTTATACGGCATTTCCTGACGACTTAGTCCGAGTGCGGCAACCGTGCCGAGTACGGTCGAGATTGCGGTCGCAAAAATCGCAATGACGAAGCTATTTTTAACCGCTCCTTGCCAGTTTAGACTGGTGAAAAAATCCTCATACCATTTTAATGAATAACCACTCGGGTCGAAGGTCAACATTGCCTCCGTGAAAGTGAAGAAAGGAACCGCATTAAAAGACAGTGGAATGACGATGACTATCGGTGCAATCAGAAAAAAGAAAATCAGCCCACAAATAGTCAGGTAGGTGTAGTGCCAAACTTTCTCCAGCGGGGTTGTGTATGGGGGCAGTGCCATAATGTTATTTGCTTGCTCGTGCTTGGTGTCGTTATGCTAGTTGCGTTGGCGTTTTTACTGTCAAGGTTAGCCTAACTTCATGTTGTCGATGCCAACAATGCGGTCATACAGGAAATATAAGGCTAGGACGATACCAAGTAATATCGCCCCCAAGGCTGCTGCCAGTCCCCAGTTCAGAGAACTTGACATGTGAAAGGCAATAAAATTACTGATTAGTGTGCCGCTTTGTCCGCCGACCAATGCAGGGGTGATGTAATAGCCGATGGCGAGTATAAATACCAGAATCGAGCCAGCACCAATACCCGCCACAGTGTTGGGCATATAAATTCTGACGAATGCGGTAAACGGAGTTGCACCGAGGGATTTTGCCGCCCGCATATAGCTCGGCGGGATGGTTTTCATTACGCTATACAATGGCAACACCATGAATGGCAATAAAATATGCACCATGGCGATGATGGTGCCGGTACGGTTGTGAATCATTCCCAGCCGATTGTCATCCGCGACCAATCCCAACCAAACCACAAGATCGTTTATCACTCCCTCTTGCTGTAACAGCGCGATCCAAGCAGTGGTACGCACCAGCAAAGAAGTCCAAAACGGTAATAATACCAATATAATGAGCAGGTTGCTTTTTGCCGTTGGCAACACCGACAATAAATAGGATATGGGATAGGCCAAAATCAAACATAACAGCGTTATCAATAAACTCATCCACAGAGTACGCCAAAACAGTTTGAGATAAATACGTTTGCCGGCATCGTTTCTGACAATGTCGCCAGAATCGCCATAGCCCATATCCATTGCCGCCAGATAATATGAAATGGTGTAGGCACCACTCTCGCGCTTAAATACCCGCCAGTTTTCAACCTCGCCCCATTTCTTGTTAATAGCGATAAAAGCCGGTCGATAAGGGGCTTCCAAATCATCTGCTTTACGCACCGTTTTTCTGAACAACCCCGAAAACCCGGTTTTTTCGTAATTCAATCGGCGACCTACCTTGCCACTCGATTTACTTTCTTTGGCTTCGCGAAAATCTTCTGCCAGTGCCGCGAACACGGCTTCATCGGGTAATTCCCCGCTTTGTTCGTCCCAGTTTTGCAATAGCGGCACAGTGTGGTGCATAACCTCACCCACCAACTGATTCTCGACACTGCGAAACAGCATATCGACTATTGGCACGAAAAACGTAATCAGTATAAACAGGAATAATGGCACAACCAGCCCGATGGCTTTCAGTTTGCCACGCCGTTGGGCACGAGCGAGACTGGTTTTTAGAGGAACACCGTCGGCAGTCACAATCATCTGGCTCGGCGCTTCGCCGAGGGTCTGGTCGAACACCTGATCGGGGGTTGTGGTTGCAGAAGCCATTACAAAACGCTTATCGGTCAATGCCTAGTCGTAGGACAGATAGCCAATGGAGATGATACCAGCGCACAAATGGTGGGAGCGGTGTTCACTTTGCACAACCGCCCCCCCCCCAACACTTGGTAAAATCAAGCACAATCGCACTTAACACACTATCTCAAGACAACTATTGCGCCAACCAAGCATTGAATTGCTCGGTCAAGTCATCGTTGTTATCAGCCCAAAACTCAAAGTTATACAACAAAGTGTGCTTTGAATTATTGGGATCTGTAGGCATATGCGGCGCCATGTCGATACCTAGAGTCGCATGTTTGCTGACCAGTGGCGCAGAAGACTTGCGTGCCGGACCATAAGAGATATATTTTGATTGGTCAGCCAAACGTTGGGTGTCGGTGGCAAAATACAAGTAAGCCAGCACCTCCGCTCTATGCGGTGCCCCTTTGGGAATAACCCAGCCATCAATATCAAAAACCTGCCAATCCCACATCATCGCAATCGGCTGTTTTTCTTCTTCAATCACCGAGAACAAGCGACCGTTATAAGTCGAGCCGATAACCACTTCACCATCTGCCAGTAATTGCGGCGTTTGCGCACCTTTGCTCCACCAAATCGTTTGATCTTTGATGGTGTCCAGCTTGGCGAAGGCACGGGCAACACCCGCTTCGGTTGCTAACACATCATAGACTTCATCAGCGGGTACACCGTCAGCGAGCAAAGCCCACTCCATATTGTTGATTGGTTTTTTCTCGAGCGAGCGTTTGCCCGGTATTTTATCAAGGTCAAACACATCGGCGATTGAGGTCGGCGGGTTGTCTCCAACCAAGTCGGTACGGTAACCAAACGTGGTCGAATACACAATCTGCGGAATATGGCACGGCGACACGATTAAATCACCAAAGTCTTCAGATGCGGAGGTGCCGTCTGGGGCCTTTGCCAAGACCGCATCGTGATCAATTTCTTCTAACAGCCCTTCATCACACAGTGCTAACGCATCGGCCGCCACCACATCAACCAATGCCCAGGTTACATTGCCCGCTTCGTTCATAGCACGAAGCTTGGCGACTGCCTCGTTGGATGAATCATCATTGATGATTTTGATGTCGGGATTGGCTGCCATATAGGGTTCGTGATAGGCATTTTGCTGGCTAGCAGTATAAGCACCGCCCCAAGACACAATAACCAAATCTGTCTGCGCTTGTGCTGTGGTGGTTAAGCCAAATACCGCTGTCACCAGCAACGTTTGACACAATTTATTTACACTTTTCATTAGATTCTCCTCATGTTTAATTTGCATTGAACGATTATAAATAACCACGATAAATACCGTCCGCATTAAGACGTATTGTCTGATATTTGCTCATAAACAGTGTTTGTTATTGGCTATCAATCAGACGGGTCAAGTGCACGACAGTCATCCACACTCCAGCCAATATCCACCGTATCTCCGCGTTGGAGATGGGCGTGTACGGCTGAATTAGGAATTTTTACAATAAAGTCATCGTGCCCACAAACGGTGAAGCGTGTGCGAATGTGGTCACCCAGATAAATCAACTCTTCGGCTCGTGCCGGGAAAATATTCGGTAAAGAACCGGCTTTCGGCGATACCGTTACGCGCTCCGGTCGCAACGATAAAGTCGCTCTCACCCCGACATCGGCAACTTTGATTTTAATTGCGCTTACTACATCGCCGGCACCATCAACTTCAACTTTGACGCTGTCGCCGAGATCGTCAACCACCTTGCCGAGCAGGCGATTGTTTTCACCGATAAAATTGGCACAGAAGGCATTATCAGGTTTTTCATACAACACTTCAGGCGGGGCGCATTGTTGAATAATGCCGTCGTCGAATACCGCGATACGGTTTGACATGGTTAATGCTTCGCTCTGGTCATGGGTCACATACACCACGGTCAAACCGAGATTCTCGTGAATGTGTTTGATTTCATACTGCATTTGCTCGCGTAGGTTTTTATCCAATGCGCCCAGTGGTTCATCCATCAACACCAAATCAGGGTCAAAAACCAATGCCCGTGCCACCGCCACTCGTTGTTGTTGTCCGCCCGACAATTGTGCCGGTCGGCGATCTCCAAAAGCATCTAATTGCACCATATCCAATGCTCGCTTGACCTTCTGCTCGCGTTCACTCTTGCTCATTTTTCGAACTTCGAGAGGGAATGCCAAGTTTTCGGCAACGGTCATGTGTGGAAACAAGGCATAATTTTGAAACACCATGCCAATACCACGTTTGTGCGGTGCGACATTGTTAATGCCTTGGTCTTTTAGGTAAATCTCACCGTATGTTGCCGGTTCAAACCCGGCCAGCATCATTAGACAAGTGGTTTTTCCAGAGCCAGAGGGACCAAGCATGGTAAGGAATTCTCCTTCTGCCACGTCCAAATTAAGGTTTTTGACAACCAGAGCTTCGCCATCATAGCTCTTTTGAATATCAACGAAGCGAACTAGAGATGTCATCAGATACAGGTTGTTTCGGACATAAATTTTTACTCGTTATGTTTCATCGCACATGATTCAAGGCAACTTACCATGCCATTGTTGCTTAATTCAGTAATGAAAGCAAGCGAATGTCCGAATTCAGTGCCTATTGCATTTTTTGTGCTTTTCGTGATCAAGCCAATCCAATGACGAAAGATTTTGACACGGGGCTTTGGGCTAACACAATCTCCAAACAATCCTCGTCAAACCCTGTCGGGTTTGTTATGATACCGCTGAATTTGCCACAATAATCACGGGGAAATATGCATGAGCAAAGTAGCAGGTATTCTGAGCGACAGAAACAACGATATTTGGAGCGTGCAGTCTGACCAGTCGGTACTTAGTGCGATTAAGTTAATGGCAGAAAAAGGTGTGGGCGCGTTGTTGGTGATTGACGATAATCGCTTATCGGGCATCCTTAGCGAACGTGATTATGCGCGTAAAGTGATATTGGAAAACCGTTCATCGGACAAGACCTGCGTCAGCGATATT
Organism: Candidatus Spongiihabitans sp.; assembly: GCA_965261425.1. Lineage (GTDB taxonomy): Bacteria > Pseudomonadota > Gammaproteobacteria > Arenicellales > Poriferihabitantaceae > Spongiihabitans. Next base: position 2,581,096 of record OZ253452.1, on the reverse strand, counting down.
ATGACCCGAAACCCGCTTACCATTACCCGTGATGATAGCGTGGCAGATTGTATGGCAATGATGACAAATAATGATTTTCGGCATTTGCCAGTGGTTGAAGGCGAGCAGGTAATCGGTATGATTTCTATCGGTGATCTGGTGAAAAGCGTGATTAAAGAGCAACAATTCACCATCAGCCAACTAGAACAATACATCGCTGGTTGATCGGACGTTGAATCTGCGCTATTGCGCTTCCCTATTTGAGGGTGCTTCTAAATCACCGCTTAGTGAGGTGGCGATGTTTTGTGGCAATGCGCCGGTTTGATACGCATAATTGGGATGTGTAACACCGATTTGTATGGTCGCACCATTGTGGGTCGCGGCAATCATTTCGCCATTCAATTCAAAGCGTAAAAAATGCACCGCTGACGTTTTTTGCTCAGTTTCGCGCACCAAGTCCTCGTTGGCGATTGGATTCACCTTGCACAAATCGCCAATTTGCACCCATACTTGACCCTCAATGCCAATCAATTTTGACAACGCGGTGCTCCGCTCCGCTGGGTCTTCGTATTCAATCATAAAGGTCGCCTTCCAGTTGCTTCCATCTGGAATGAGCGGATTATAAGCCGCCAGCTCTTCCGCGATGGCTTCGGCTTCAAAAATCTTTTCAAGCCGAAGCACTTCCTGTATTTGATATTGCATGGTGAGCCGATCTTCAAAATAGAGTCTGGCATTCGGTCCTAATGCGACCTGTCGGGATTTTTTATGTGCCATGACTCGCGCACGGTAGTTCGGACGCTGGCTGGCGTATTCTTCCAGTGACATGAGGTCGGCTTTATTTAATTTTAACATGCGGGGCGTTGCTTATTTATGGCTTAATTCACCGTCGTATGCTTTCCGCAACAATGATATAGGATGGGACGTGGTTGAGCCATCTGCCAACGCATGCTCGATAAACTTTCCTGCCATCGGGCAATCACTACCATAGTAATCAGCATCAATTTGAGTTACTTTGCGGGTTACTGGTCGAACCAGTTTGCGTGCTGTGTTATAGGATTTGCTTTTAACGCCATAGGTGCCATCATGCCCGGAACAGCGTTCTATTGCGGTCACCACGGTATCGGGAATCAATTGCAGACATGCTTTGGTTTGCAAGCCAATCTTCTGTACCCGCTGGTGGCAGGCAGCATGGTAAGCGACTTTCCCCAGCGATTGCTTAAACTCGGTATTCAGTAATCCTTCCTTGTGGCGAAGCATTAGATATTCAAAAGGGTCAAAGATGGCTTCGGCGACCTTTTGAACCTGTTCATCATCAGCAAACATCAGGGGTAGCAGTTGCCGAAACATGAGGACACAAGAGGGCACTGGTGCAATAATGTCGTAACCAGCATCAACCATTGCCAGCAGATGGGGAATATTGGCTTCTTTTGCTCGGGCAACCGCCTCTAAATCGCCCAGTTCCAATTTTGGCATAGCGCAACATTGCTCGCGCTCAACCAGCGTTACCCAAATGTGATTATGTTTTAGTACCTGCACTAAATCTTCGCCTAAATCAGGGGCATTGTAATTTCCATAACAGGTTGCAAATAGTGCCACTTTTCCAGTTGTTTTTTCACTCGCCGTGATTTCAATATGAGCAGAAGAATCGGGCAACGATATCCGCCGCATGCGCTTACGCAATGTTTTACTGTGATACTCTGGAATGTCCGCTTGCGGATGAACGCCGAGTAGCTTATCCAACACGTTACGGATTGGTTTAATTTTATTTGCTCGATTGACCATATTGACGATGACTGGAATGCTGGCAAGTTTGCCAACGGCATCGGTAGAGGACAGGATTTTTTCGCTGTTGCTTACCCGACCTTGTTGGAATTTCACCGATTTTGCGCGCAACATTAAGTGCGGGAAGTCGATATTCCATTCATGGGGTGGGATGTAGGGGCATTTGGTCTGGTAACACAAATCGCATAAGTAGCACTGATCGACGACCTTCCAGTAATCCTGTTGGTCCACCCCATCCACTTCCAGAGTCGAAGACGCATCCACCAAATCGAATAGAGTCGGGAATGAATCACACAGGTTAACGCAACGGCGACAACCATGGCAATGGTCAAAAACACGCTCTAATTCACCGAAAAGCGCGTCTTGATTATGAAAACCCGGGTTTTTCCAGTCAATAGGGTGTCGGGTTGGGGCTTCCAAACTGCCTTCTCGATGACCTCCCCTATCCATAGGCTGTATCAGATGCTAAATGTCATCTAAGGCTTTTTGAAACCGATTTGCATGAGATCGTTCGGCTTTGCCCAGAGTCTCAAACCAATCCGCAATTTCATCGAATGATTCGTTACGCGCCGTTTTTGCCATGCCCGGATACATATCGGTATATTCATGGGTTTCACCAGCGATGGCAGCTCTGAGGTTGTCGGGTGTCGGACCAATGGGAAGTCCGGTAGCCGGATCGCCGCATTCTTCCAAATATTCAAGATGACCGTGTGCATGCCCGGTCTCACCTTCAGCGGTAGAACGAAATACAGCGGCAACATCGTTATAGCCTTCAATATCGGCTTTTGCCGCGAAATACAAATAGCGCCGATTCGCTTGAGATTCCCCAGAAAAAGCATCTTTGAGGTTTTGTTCGGTTTTTGAGTCTTTTAAGTTCATATCAATTTACTCCTCGTGTTTCAGATTTATTACGATTACAACAACGCTAAAATAGTTTCAGCATCACTCACTTCAAACTTGTTAGCGGATTCAATATTCAGGTGGGTGACCAACCCATCTTCGGCAATAAGCGCGTAACGCTGAGAGCGGACACCAAAATTGGCAGTCGTGAGGTCTAAATCAAGCCCCATCGCCTGCGTCAAAGAAGCACTGCCGTCTGCCAGCATCAGGATATTATCTTCAACATTCTGCGCCTCGCCCCAAGCCGCCATCACAAAAGCATCGTTGACCGAAAGACAGACGATACTATCAACCCCTTTGGCTTTGATGGCATCGTGGTGAACGACATAACCGGGCAGATGTGATGCCGAGCAGGTTGGCGTAAATGCCCCGGGCAGGGCAAATAGCACCACTTTTTTACCCGCAAATATTTCATCAGTCGTCATCTCTTTTGGACCTGAATCGGTCATTATCGAAAGTGAAGCATTGGGTATTTTGTCTCCGGTTTTTATACTCATGGAAAATCCTCATGTAGATTAGGTTATCGTGGGCTTGGCGTTACAGTGCCAGGTTATGGTGCCAAGTTATAATGTTTGGCTAATGCGTGGTTTGGGTGAGAAGCGAATTTCCAGCCGCCGGTTTTTAGCCCGTCCTTGCTCGCTGTCATTATCGGCAAGCGGGCGACTCAATCCATAACCCACTACCCGCAAGCGCAACGAATCAATGCCTTGACGCTGCAGAAATCGGGCAGCCGATGCCGCTCGAGTAGCCGACAATTCCCAGTTGGACGGAAATCGATTGCGATGCGCGCTACTAATCGGGATATTATCACTATGTCCCTCCAAACTAATCAGATAATCCGGGTATTTCTCAACCAATTCAGTAACCCGCAACAGCACCGCCTTGCCCGATGCGGACAGCTCCGTTGAACCCAGGCTGAACACCACATCACTGTCCAATTGAATGGTGTTAGTGGTATTGTGTAGCTGCTCAATGACCCCATCCTTTTTGCTTAACTCGGCTTCCATCGTCTGTTTAAGCGTTGCTATATCCTGACGCAATTGCTCGGCATGACGATTCTTCGCGGATGTTATATCGGCAGATAACTTCGCATTGTCGGCTTTCAGTTTCGTGATTTGCTCGGCATGACGATTCTTCGCGGATGTTATATCGGCAAATAACTTCGCATTGTCGGCTTTCAGTTTCGTGATTTGCTCGGCATGACGATTATTCGCGGACGTTATATCGGCAGATAACTTCGCATTGTCGGCTTTCAGTTTCGTGATTTGCTCGGCATGACGATTATTCGCGGGCGTTATATCGGCAGATAACTTCGCATTGTCGGCTTTCAGTTTCGTGATTTGCTCGGCATGACGATTATTCGCGGACGTTATATCGGCAGATAACTTCGCATTGTCGGCTTTCAGTTTCGTGATTTGCTCGGCATGACGATTATTCGCGGACGTTATATCGGCAGATAACTTCGCATTGTCGGCTTTCAGTTTCGTGATTTGCTCGGCATGACGATTATTCGCGGACGTTATATCGGCAGATAACTTCGCATTGTCGGCTTTCAGTTTCGTGATTTGCTCGGCATGACGATTATTCGCGGGCGTTATATCGGCAGATAACTTCGCATTGTCGGCTTTCAGTTTCGTGATTTGCTCGGCATGACGATTATTCGCGGACGTTATATCGGCAGATAACTTCGCATTGTCGGCTTTCAGTTTCGTGATTTGCTCGGCATGACGATTATTCGCGGACGTTATATCGGCAGATAACTTCGCATTGTCGGCTTTCAGTTTCGTGATTTGCTCGGATAACGCCATCAACTCAGGCGTACTCGCCGATGCCGATGCCAGCAGTCGGTTTTTATAGGTCATATAACCAGCAACTGCTACCGCTACCAGTAGTAGCACCGTCAACAGTGTGGTCAACTTATTCATAGGCTCTAAACAGGGTGATTGGTTGATAGGAAAATCATTCGCCGAGTGTAGCACATTGAAAACGATGTGGGATTGCTCATCGTGCTTCAGGGTTGCTTGGTATGGCGTTGAATCAACATCGCGCCGCCTTGACCGCCGCCGATACATAAGGTTGCTATCGCTTGCTGCCATTGATGCTGTTCAAGCACCTGCAAGGCATGCAAAATAATTCTGGCACCGCTTGCTCCGACTGGATGCCCAATACTCACTCCGCCACCATCCAGATTGAGGCGATGCTGATTTAATAGGCCCATTTTATGGTCGAGACCAAGCTCATTTTTGCAATAAGTTGTTGAGTCCCACGCTGCGAGACAACCCAACACTTGTCCGGCAAAGGCTTCGTTGATTTCCCAGTAATCGACATCATTGAGGGCTAAGCCATGGCGTTGCAGAATCGGGGTGCTGGCATGAACTGGACCCAGCCCCATTTGGGTTGGGTCAACGCCAGCCCATTGACTATCCGCTATTTGCCCTCGCGGGGTCAGCCCATACTCCTCGACGGCAGTTTCGCTGGCAAGGATTAACCACGCACAGCCATCGGTGATTTGGGCACTGTTGCCAGCGGTTACCAGACCGGTCGGTTTATCAAATACGGCTTTTAATTTCGCCAATTTTTCTATACTGGAATCCGCTCGCAAGCCATCGTCCTGATGGTAACTATTGCCCGCGTTGTCATAGATTGCTTCCAGCTCTCCGATAAACTTCTCGTCATCAATCGCCGCTGCCAGCCGTTCGTGACTGCGTACCGCAAAGGCATCCATCTGTTGGCGCGTGATGCCAAAATGATGGGCGATTTTCTCGGTCGTCTGCCCCATGGATAGGCCGCATATCGGGTCGGTTAAGCCTCTTAATAATCCGATTATGGGTATCAGGCTGGCGGGTTTGAGTGTCGTTAAAACTTTTAATTTGGCAGTAATGGTTTTTGCTTTCGCCCAGTCACTTAGCCAACCAACAAAGTCAGTAGAAAACAACACTGGTGAATGGCTCATGGACTCGGTGCCACCTGCCAGCACCAGCTCAGAACGCCCCAGCGCGATGTTGGTGGCAGCACAATCCACTGCCTGCATACCGCTTGCACAATTTCTGGCAACTGTCCACGCCGGGGTCGCTTGTCCACATCCGAGTCGCAAAGAAACAATACGTGCGATATTGGCTTCATCGGCAGTGGGCGCGACACAACCCAAAATAACCTCGTCAAAATCGGTTGCCGAAAAAGGCTGGCGCATCATCAGCGGACGACCAGCGGCGACTGCTAAATCAGCCGCCTTAAATTTTCCGGGTTTGCCAGTCGCTTTCAAAAACGGCGTGCGACTGCCATCAATTAGATAAACCTTTCTGCAATTATTCATACGAGGGTGCCTCTATACACTGTCTTTTTCCTGTTTCGGATTGTATCGGGATGAGTCCACCATATATTGCACTCCATTTCATCATCTATAGTACAGTATGTTTCTGAATTTATACACCGTTTACAAACGTATTAAAAGAGCACTGTAATTGAATAAATCAAACCAATTTTATATTAACCAAAATAAACATCAATAAACCATGAAAAAAATATTATTCTTTTGTGCCTCCTTGATGCTGGTCATCGTGTCGGCAAATACGGCACATTCCGCGCTCTCAAAAACAGTGCGGGTAGATTTGCTTCATACCAAAATCAGCAAAGCCATTGAAGACGAGCAGTATCAGGAAGCCGATGGATTGTTTCAGGAATATGACACCCTTGGTGTAAAAATCACGCCACCGTTTGTGTTTCAGCGTGCTGTTGTTTTTTATCATCTGAAAAAGCATGTCGCCGCCCAAGCGTCCTTGGAGCAATACTTCAGTGAAGCGGGGCGTGGTTCAGAGAACTACAGCAAGGCATTGGGAATGTATGCGGACATAGAGTCGAAAGCAGAATCAGAATCAGGAGCAGAAGCAAAAGCCACCTACAAATCCGAAGGCTATACCAACTCCATTGGTATGGCGTTTAAGAGCATACCCGCAGGCAGTTTTTCCATGGGTAATGATGATGGTCATGATAATGAAAAACCGGTACATGCTGTTTGTATTTCGGCGTTTCAAATGGGCGTGCATGAGGTTACGGTGGGGCAATTCAGGCAATTTATTAACGCGGCCGGGCATGATGAGTTACTGACCGATGATTTCACTGAATACAACGACAGCGATAATAAGCCAGTCTCCTTAGTTTCTTGGGAAGACGCACAGGCATTTATTAGCTGGCTCAACAAAAAAGAGGGAGGTAACGCCTATCGTTTACCGACTGATGCAGAATGGGAATATGCGGCACGGGCTGGGACAAAGACCGAGTATTCGTGGGGTGATGACGGAGATCAGACAGGTGCCTATGCTTGGTATGACGATAATTCTGGAGGTCGTGCTCCTGCGGTCGGCGTATCGTAGCAACTATTCGCCCGGCGATCTCAGCAGCTCTCTTGGCTTCCGCCTTATGAGGCAACCCTAGTATCGCTATGTTTTTTTCCTTACATTGACAACGAATTTTACCCGTACGCATACGTCGTACGTCTTATAATGTAAAGATTCCATAAAAGCGATTTTTAAGATACGAACAATGCGACTCACAACAGCCGAAATTACACCCATAAAAAAAGCCTTTGCAGAAACATTTGAGGGCGGCAAAATTTATCTTTTTGGGAGTCGTGTGGATGATACAAAAAGAGGGGGCGATATAGATTTATACTTATGCCCAGAAAAAGAATTTGATGATATGAGAAAAAGAAAAATAAGGTTTTTGGTAAAACTAGATGAGTATCCAGGTGAGCAAAAGATAGATGTCCTCATCGCCCAAGATAAAAACAGATTGATTGAGGAGACCGCTATCAGAGACGGGGTGATGTTATGAATACATTAAAAATAAATTGATAATGGTCAATTTACAATCTGTGTCAAACCAATTGCACGAACCACACCATAAGCCACCATCCAATCGCTCGATAAGAAGTTTTACCGTGCGTGGCGGCAAGCTGACCCGCGCTCAAGAACGTGCGTTGCAGACGTTATGGCCGGTTTATGGGTTATCCCTTGAAGCACTGGCGGGTGAGCGGGTTGACTTTCAGAATCTATTTGGGCGCGTTGCGCCGACCATTCTGGAGATTGGGTTTGGGGATGGTAAGGCTTTGTTTGAGGTGGCACAGCAGAATCCGCAGCAGAATTTTATCGGTGTGGAGGTGCATCGCCCGGGCATAGGACGCTTGATGATGCACTTGCATCGTCATAATGTGACCAATGTGAAATTATTTTGTACCGATGCGATTGATGTCTTACATCAGGGGATTAGCGATCAATCGCTGTCCAAAATAAGCCTGTTCTTCCCCGATCCGTGGCCAAAGAAAAAACATCATAAACGCCGAATAATACAGCCGCCTTTTATCGACTTGGTGGCAAAAAAATTAGCCCTCGATGGTGTTTTTCACTATGCAACCGACTGGCAGAATTATGCCGATGAAGCGATGAGTAAACTGGAATTATCGTCCGCGCTGGTGAATGTCGCTGGTACAGGAAACTTCTCCCCGCGCCCGCAACGCCCCGAAACCAAATTTGAGAAAAGAGGGCAACAATTGGGTCATGCTGTGTGGGATATTGTGATGCAAAAAAGACCCGCGTCAAGTCATTGATAATCTGTCATCGTGACTAAAGCCGAATCCAGCGGAAACAGAATTATGGGAATAAGGTTCCCCCTTAACAGGGGGACTTGCTTGACAATGCCTGCTGCGTTATCTGTACTGTTCTTGCGCGGCTAAAGCCGCTTTCCCAACTTAACCGAATTGTTTTTTTAGCGCGTCCAAAGACGTAATTGGCGGTGTGCAATGGCTGCCTTTACAAACATACGCTACGGTTGTTTTGTCGGCTTTGCGTGCTGCTAATGTCGGTGGCAGGGTCGCGTCTTTGCCAATCGCAAAAACAGAGGTCAGCGGTCGGTAGCGGTTGGTGCAAAATTGTTGCCATGCCTGATTGTCCTCATCACTACCGCGAATAATAACCGTGCTATGCTGGTCGCCAATATATTGTAGCGCAACGGTCATCAGGGCGTTGACCGAAGGATGATGTTGCAAATCATCGGCAAACAGAGACAGCGCGGTTTCCGCACTTTGTAAATAGCGTGATTCGCCCAGCAAATTACCCAGTTTAAGCAAGCCCAGAATGGCAGCCGCATTGCCTGAGGGAATCGCGTCATCGGCACCGTATTTTGGGCGGTACAGCAATTTTTCATGGTCATGCGAGGTGAAAAAGAAACCGCCCTTTTCGCGGTCTTCAAAACGCTCCAGCATGGCATCGCAGATCGCAATCGCAAATTCAAGGTCAGTCGTGCGCCAAGTCGATGCAAGTAATTCGAGCAACCCGTCCAGCATGAAGGCGTAATCGTCCAGATAGCCATTCAGACGCGCCTTGCCCTGACAGCAGGTGGCGAGCATTCGTCCCTTGTGCGACAACATGCCCTGCCACATATTATTGCGGACAAAATCAACCGACCTTTGTGCCGATTGGATAAATTCAGGTTGTTGCAAAATACGACCGGCTTTTGCCATTCCCTTAATCATCAAGCCATTCCAAGCGGTGAGACTTTTATGGTCAAGGTCGGGGCGTATCCGTTGACTGCGAATAGCCAACAATTTCGCTTTTGCTATCGCTAATGCCGCAATCTCAGGCTCCATTTCAGAATCGGTCGATGACGAGGATGCCGTTTCGGGGTTCATGTTGAAATGCCAACAGCCTTCAAAATTAGCTTCGCCAAATAAGCCAAAATGATGCTCCAAAAGGACATACTCATTTTCGCTCAGCACGGCACGCAAATCGGTTTCGCTCCAGACATAATACTTTCCTTCCTGTCCCTCAGAATCGGCATCCAGCGTGGACGAATAACCGCCTTCGGGTTGTTGCATATCGGCAATCACCCATTGCGCGGTACTGCGTGCGGTCTCGGCGTATTGCGGATTGCCGAACAAGTGATAACCATCGCAATACAACGATAATAATTGGGCATTGTCATACAGCATTTTTTCAAAATGCGGGATGTGCCATTGCCGATCTACCGCATAGCGAAAAAAGCCACCGCCCAGGTGATCAAAAAGTCCGCCCCGTGCCATATGAGTCAACGTATTGCGCGTCATTTCCACGCTTTTTTTCGAGTCCTTTTTCACGTCTTGGGTATTTGCTGAATCGGGGTTTTCGGTAGCCACCAACAGGAGTTCTAATTGGGTTGGATGGGGAAATTTTGGCGCGTTACCAAAGCCGCCAAACTCGCTATCGTATTGTTTTTCTAAATGTGCTGTCGCGTTATTCAGGGCAGTCGCGGGGGCGGGTAGTTTGCTCGCACTGGATTGTGGATTCAGTTTTTCCAGTGCCTTGTTGAATGACAAGTGATAATCGCTCAATGTACCCGCATTGTCGGTAAAATGTGCCGCGATTTTTTCCAGCAACTCGCCGAAGCCCGGCATGTTATAGCGCGCTTCAGAGGGGAAATAAGTGCCGGCGAAAAATGGCGCATGTCCATCCGGCGTTAACGCAATAGTCAATGGCCAACCACCCGAGCGTTGGGTCAACATCTGATGTGCAAGCTGGTAAATCTTGTCGAGATCGGGACGTTCTTCCCGATCAACCTTAATACAGACAAAGTGTTTGTTCATGATTTCGGCAATGGCATCATTTTCAAAACTCTCGCGCTCCATCACATGACACCAATGACATGCCGCATAACCAATGGATAACAAGATTGGTTTGTGCTGGTCACGCGCCAGTTCAAGCGTGGGTTCAGCCCACGGATGCCAATTCACCGGATTGTTCGCATGTTGCAATAGATAAGGACTGGTTTGGTTTATGAGCTGATTAGGCATGATTTTTTTGGCTTTGTCATAGTATGATCGTGTTTACGTGGTCTTTCCATGTAGAATATTCAGGTAAAATATCTGACTCTAACGACAAACACATTCAAGCGTGATTATACATCCTAATTTTGACCCAGTCGCACTGTCTATCGGTCCGCTCTCGATTCATTGGTATGGCTTGATGTATCTGTGTGGTTTTGTGGCTGGCATCTTGCTCGGACAATATCGCGCCAAACACAGCGCAACATGGCACCAAGAGGAAGTCATCGACTTGGTTTTTTATATTGCCGTGGGCATCATCGTCGGTGGTCGGTTGGGTTATGTGTTGTTTTATAATTTGAGTTTTTACCTTTCAAGCCCGCTGGACATTATTGCCATTTGGGATGGTGGGATGTCGTTTCATGGCGGTCTCATCGGTGTGATTGGTGCCGCAACCTGCTATGCGCGAAAAACCAAGCGGCACTTTTTAGTGGTCGCGGATTTTTTAGCACCGTTGGTGCCACCCGGGTTATTTTTTGGTCGAATTGGAAATTTCATCAATCAGGAGCTATGGGGCAGAACAACGGATTTGCCCTGGGGGGTGTTGTTCTACACTGCCCCCGGAGCGCGTCACCCATCGCAGCTCTACGAAGCCTTGCTCGAAGGGTTGCTATTATTTGTCATTATCTGGTGGTATTCATCCAAACAACGAGCCGAAGGCAAGATTTGTGGCTTGTTCCTGCTCGGCTACGGCGGGTTTCGGTTTTTTGTCGAGTTTTTCAGGCAACCGGATGACCATATTGGCGCAGTCGCCCTCGACTGGCTGACCATGGGACAAATGTTAAGCATCCCTATGCTCTTGCTCGGGCTATTCCTGCTGATTAGAAAACACCCGCTTCATCAACATTCCACATAGTACCCGCTCTTTAAAAACTTAAACGTGGCTTAAAATTTCTGCCACTTGCTTTAGCATGGCATCTTGTTTGGCAAAGCAGAATATGATTATCTTTGTGTCGGGCGGATTTTGATAAAACGATGACAGCGGAATAACGGCAACCCCTTTTTCTGTGGTGAGCCAATAGTGGTATAGTAGCCTGCGCCTTTTCCACAGCACCAATAATCGCTTGATGGAACACTTCCCAAACCGACATAGAAGCTCAGCATCTCCCATACGTTTGCGCACTTCAACCAGCAACGAGGGTACAAACGGGACTGATCTTTGATAACCGATAAGCCCGACAAAGTATTGCAGATACGGATTCTCCTAATCTGACTCACCGTTTCACAATCAGACAACCCTAGTTTGTGTTTGATGATTACCGCACCGATGACTAAACGAGCATCTTTTGCTGGCCGACCCCGCTTTGACGAGAGGCTTTTATGATAGCCCTGTGCCAACCCATCCCATGGAATGCACCTAGTTTTACCCAGCGGTTGTGTGCATCAAGGGCACCGTGAAACGGCCAGTCAAATTCTCGATAGTACGTTGGTTGGAATCGTTATAATCAATCATAGCTGCAAGGTTTTAGAGGTTGTTGGGCTGATTTCCATGCAGAATTATACCACAAAATCACTATTACTTGTTTATATTCAGATAGATATGTTTTATGAGCAGGGTCTAATTACCAAGCCAGCCATTGACTCGTTTAATCGCCGTTTCGTCTAACTGTCCGATGGACATTTCCAGCTCCAGAACGGCAATCATGTAATCATATCGGGCGCGTAGGTATTCGGTTCGTGAGCGCGATAAATCACGTTGGGCATCGAGCACATCCAGATTGGTGGTCAGGCCGGCACTAAAACCGTGTTCTTTTGCTTGCAACGCGCTTTCGCCTGCGGTGACGGCATCAAGCAAGGCTTGCACCCGACTAATGCCGCTGGTTACGGCTAAAAATGCCGCATTGGTTTTGGTTGATGCCGAGCGGCGCGTTTGCAACAGCAGGCGTTCACGGCGGTTATAATTGAACCCGGCTTGTTGGGTTTTTAAGCTCACCACACCGCCAAGATAAAGTGGCAATCTCAGCTCCAAAACAGCCGAGGAGGTATTGCGTCCGCCGCCAGTTGGTGAAGCGTTTCCAGTCAAATTGATGGTCGGCGACTTGCCGGCACGTTGTTTGTTTATTTCCTGCAAGGCGACTTCCAGATTCAGCATCTCTATCTGAATATCAATGTTATGCTCATTGGCGTGTGCCGTCCAGACTGTCACATCATTTGGCACGGGCAGTTGTAACGGTGCGCTGTTATCAATGACGGATAACGCCTCAGGGTTGATGTCGATGATTTGCTTGAGCTCGGCAAGGCTATTATTGAGCTGGCTTTGTGCCCTGATTTCATTGGCTTTAGCCAGATTGAAACGCGCCTTAGCATCGAATAAATCGGTTTCTGTCGCCAGCCCCGCTTGCAAGCGGTCGTTGGCAAGTTCCATTTGTCGCCGAATGGCGATTTTTTCAAGCCGCGCCACCTCGCGGGCATCTTGTGTTGCCAGCAAATCAAAATAACGATTGGCAACCCGCAGAATCAACCGCTGTTTCGCATTGCGTAATTGCAAGGCGGAGACTTCAACCTGATACCTGCTTTGGGTGATGCTCACACGTTTCGGTTTGTCGTACAGGCGAAGATTGAGCTCAACACCAATACCCGTCACAGGAACCTTGCCGCTGCCGTTTGTCTTGTCTTGGTGGGGGGCAGACACGCCACTGATGATGGACGGCTTGAAAGCAGATTTGGCAAGGGGCAGGTTGAGGCGGGTCGCTTGGTGATCGAATACGGCAGCACGGTAGGTCTGATCCTCAATCAGTGCGAGCGTATAAATATCCCATAAATCCGCGCCGTATGCTTTATCAATCGTTATTGTGGCAATGACTGCCCACCACAATACAAGCAATAATGAATACGCGGATGCATGAAATAAGGAGGCGACTTGACGCATGATAATAAATCCTAGAAGGTGAAACACGGCTTGTCATTCGCATTCACCAATCTGGGAACGCTGGTTTCAAACAGAGATTGGCGGTCGCCGTTACGATAAACGACAACCTGCATTGCCGGATTATCGCCCTCAATACCAACCACACATCCGCTATCATTAATCATGTTGAGGAATGTTTGCTCAATTTTTGGCACTGAACCGGTTATCAGAACGGCATCAAATTTCCCGTTCTGCGAACCGATTGATTGACCAAAATCACGGCAAAAGGCAAAACAATCGCAGTCTATCAATTGTACGTTGGTGATGCCTGCCATAGCCAGATTGATGCCCGCATGACGGCTTAGTGGCGCGTCTATTTCGATGCTGGTCACATGCTCGCAAAGTGTCGCAAGCAATGCGGTCAGATAGCCGGTTCCAGTGCCAATTTGCAAAACCCGTTGGTTCGGTTGAATCGCCATAGATTCAATCATTCGCGCACCCACTTTGGGTTCCAGCATCACCCTGCCGCTACTTGCGGGGCTATCATCAATCGGAATGAGAACATCAGCAAATGCCAGCGATTTGTATTGATCGGGAACAAAATATTCACGGCGAATTTCAGCCAAAGCGGTTAAGGTTTGCATCTGCAACACATTCCATGGTCGGATTTGTTGTTCAATCATATTGAAACGCATGTTAGCGTACATGTTGGCACGAGCGGTTTCGTCATTCATCATATCGGTTTGCATTTAGGCGCATTGGTTCAATGGATGGTATTCTGTTAAAGGCATCTGAAATATAGCATTTTTCGGGCGTTGGTTTATAATTCCATCGCTTCACATAGACACAAAACCAGACACAAAACATCCATTATCAAAATATGTCAAAATATTACCCCTTCAACTATCTCAAAGCGATTCTTAATTCCAGAGTTTATGAGGTCGCAAAAGAGACCCCGCTGGATTTGGCGAGGCTATTGTCGGCGCGTTTGGAAAACAATATTTGGTTGAAAAGAGAAGATGCCCAGCCGACTTTCTGCTACAAAATTCGCGGCGCATATAACAAAATGTGCAGTTTAACTGCTGCCGAATTGCGCCGTGGGGTGGTGGTGGCATCGGCAGGCAACCATGCACAAGGCGTTGCCATGAGCGCACACAAGCTCGGCTGTGATGCGTTGGTGGTGATGCCGATTACAACACCCGCAATCAAGATTGAAGCGGTTCGTCGCTGGGGCGCAACGGTTGAATTGATTGGCGATAGCTATGATGATGCTTTTGAATACGCGCAAAGAATTTGCAAGAAACAGAAACAAAAATTTATTAGCCCATTCGATGATCCGCTGATTATTGCCGGTCAAGGCACGGTCGGGCTTGAAATCATCAAACAAAGTTCGCAGCTTGTGGATGCGGTATTTGTTCCGGTTGGTGGCGGCGGCTTAATATCTGGTGTTGCCACCTACATCAAGCAATTGCGACCCGAAATTAAAGTCATTGGGGTCGAGCCGTTTGAGTCCGATGCGTTGTATCAGTCGCTCAAAGCCGGTCGGCGAATCAGATTAAAGAAGGTCGGCATTTTTGCCGATGGCGTGGCAGTTAAGCAGGTTGGCAAAGCAAACTTCAATCTGTGTCGGGATTTTGTTGATGATGTGGTTCGGGTCAATACGGATGAAATTTGTGCGGCAATCAAAGATATTTTCGAGGACACCCGCACGATTGTTGAGCCGTCAGGAGCGTTGGCAGTCGCTGGAATTAAACGCTGGTTGAAAGATAACCAAACGCAGTCGGACAATAAACACAAGCGCAAACAGGCACGGCATGGAAAACTGAATTTGGTGGCAGTGGTTTCGGGCGCGAATATGAATTTTGATCGGTTGCGGCATGTTTCCGAACGCGCCGAAATTGGTGAAAGACGTGAGGCGATTCTCGCCGTGACCATTCCAGAGCAGAGCGGCAGTTTTCGGCGTTTTTATCGTGTTTTGGGGCAACGCAGTATTTCCGAATTCAACTATCGGTACACCAGTGGGGCACAGGCACATATTTTTGTTGGGGTGCAGATTAAACGTCGCGCCGAAGCCGATGAACTGGTGGCGAAACTGGTGGCAAAAGGCTTCCCCAGCCTTGATTTGACCGAAAATGAGCTAGCAAAAATACATGCGCGGTATATGATTGGTGGCAGAGTGCCTGAAATTACCGATGAACGTATATTTAGTTTCGAGTTCCCGGAACGTCCGGGGGCGTTGGGAGATTTTATTAATCGGATTGGAGACACTTGGAATATCACGTTATTTCATTACCGCCATCATGGCGCGGATTTTGGGCGGGTGTTGTGTGGCATTCAAGTCCCGAGCGAAAGCCGCAAAGCGTTTAATCATTTTCTCAAGGAACTCGGTTACACCTATCGCGAAGAAACCGATAATCCGGCTTATAATTTATTTTTACGTTGATCTGATTCTATAATTATTTACATGGATACATCGACCAAAATAGATATGAGCGCAGAGG
This sequence comes from Candidatus Spongiihabitans sp., assembly GCA_965261425.1. Taxonomy (GTDB): domain Bacteria; phylum Pseudomonadota; class Gammaproteobacteria; order Arenicellales; family Poriferihabitantaceae; genus Spongiihabitans. Next base: position 2,565,237 of record OZ253452.1, on the reverse strand, counting down.
TGGTACTTGGCGGGATTTATAATATCCCCGGGGAGGGCTTTGTGGTCGAGCTGAAAATAGCCGATACCAGTCATCTGTTTGATAAACGCGGCTTGCAATATCGGATTATTAAGAAACAACAGCAAGGTTATGATGCGACAGTCGAACAAACGGCATTGGCACAAATCAATAATCTCCGACCGGTATTTGACGTATGACAATTGCTCCGCAAGCGGCATCAAAAGCGGTTGATGAATATCCGTTGTCATGGAACAGCATCGCCACCAAGCAATGTTCCAATCTGCATCTTGAGAACAATCAAATACATTTATGGATGGTGTCGCTTGGCGGTATGGTGAGTGAGACCCCATCTGAAAACCGCTCTTCGACGATAGCATTTGGATCCCATTTTGCGAATATATTGACCCAAGCGGAGCATCAGCGTGGGCAGAGAATGCTCAATCACGTCCAGCGCAAACACTATCTTGGTGGCAGGATTGGGTTGCGAATTTTGTTGTCCGCTTATGCCCGAATCGCGCATTCTGCGCTGCGTTTTGGCTATGGAAGTCGCGGTAAGCCACGACTATTAAATACGATTGCGGACGGCGAGTTAGCATTCAACTACACCTTGTCCGGCGGACATGCCTTGTACGCATTTGCTTGGAATCGGCAATTGGGGGTGGATCTTGAGGTTTTTCCGCGCACAATTGCCAGTGCCCGTTTGGCAAAGCGGATATTGAGCAAAGCAGAACAAGCCACTTGGAACACCATTGGCAAACAACAACGCGACCACGCGATGTTGGCATGTTGGACGCGAAAAGAAGCCTATGGCAAGGTGCTTGGCGTGGGCATCCGCTATACCATGAATCAAGTCAATTTGTTTATCGATTTGCAGCGTGCCGAATGGCGTACTAATCGGGCTGGTTTATTCGATGAAGCAACCTGCCAGCAACAAGCCCCGAGACTATTTCCGAAACAAGTGAGTGGCGTACAACTGGCGTTACCCGTTTGTGGTGTCGCCTCGCTGATGTATGCAGAAAATCGGCTCGGCAATGAAGCGAATAACAATCCTACGCTGCTCGGCTTTCAATTGCATTGATAACTTAAATATAGAATAAGAAAATGAAATTTGTAGATTTAGACGCGCAATTTAATGTTGTCGAAAAAGAAATCAGAGCATCCATAGAGCGGGTATTAGAGCACAAGCAATTTATTATGGGGCCCGAAGTTGGCATGTTGGAAAAACAACTGAGCCAATATTGCGGAGCCCACCATGTCATCAGTACGGCGAGCGGAACAGACGCGCTGTTGATGGCGTTAATGGCTTATGGCGTGGGCAAGGGTGATGCGATTATCGCGCCCTCATTTACCTTTGTTGCGACTGCCGAAGTCATTCAATTGCTCGGTGCCACCACGGTATTTGTGGATGTTGATGAAGACACATTTAATATCAGTTGTACACGACTAGAAGCAGCCATCCAAAGCGTCAAAGATGATGGCAAACTGAATCTTAAAGGCATCATTCCAGTCGATTTATTCGGGCTACCCGCCGACCATGACAGCATTGGAGACATTGCAAAGCGACATGGGCTGTTTGTTTTGAGTGATGCCGCCCAAAGTTTTGGTAGCGAATATAAAAACAAAAAAATCGGTGTGTTTGGAGATGTTGCGACCACCAGTTTTTTCCCTGCCAAACCGCTCGGCTGTTATGGAGACGGTGGCGCGGTATTTACCGATAATCAGGTGCTGGCAGAAATAATAGATTCGATTCGTTTTCACGGTAAGGGCAGCGGGGTAGCGGGTCAATATGAAAATGTGCGTATCGGCATCACCGGTCGTCTCGACACCCTACAAGCTGCCATCCTCAGCTGTAAATTAAAAATATTCGATCAGGAGCTTGAGCAACGCCAAACCATCGCCGAACGCTATGACCACAAACTCAACGAGGTGGTGATTACCCCGACCATCCCGCCCGAATACAAAAGTGCGTGGGCGGTCTATACCATCCGCTCGCCCAAACGCGACCGAATAAGACAACATTTAAGCCAAAATAACATTCCCTCGGCAGTCTATTATCCCGCTCCATTACACCGCCAACCAGCATTCAAAACCGCAGTGGGCGGTCAAACACTACCCGTTACCGACATGCTGGCAGACGAAGTCATCAGCCTGCCGATCCACCCCTATCTGCAAGGCGATGAGCAAACAAAAATTATCGAGGCGATAAAAACTGCTCTTGGATAGCGTAACGTGTCAAGCAGTCGGTTGTGCTAAAAATCCGGAAATGGATAGTTTGCAGTTGTCAGTTATTCCCGCCCCAATATCCGTCATTTCTGCACCCCCGTCTTTCCTGCGAAAGCAGGAATCCAGTAAAACATCCAAACCCGCAAGGATTTCCGGTTTCATTTTCAATTTTCAATTAACAACATGATTCACTGCCGCTGTTATAATACTGGCAACCCGTTTGTCTCATAGGTATTGAATCCGGATGCTACACGAAAATTGCGGGGTTTTTGTGGTATGGTTGAATTTGCGGAAAAAAAGCATTCACTTTCTCCAGTTTTTCATTGACATAGACCGGCGTGGCAATCAGAATACGCCCGATTTTTGCAGGCTGTTTGGTGCGTTTGCTGTTGATTTGGAAACATCGCCAAACAGTATGAAAAAAGGCAATATTCCATTGGGGTGTAGCCAAGTGGCCTAAGGCACCAGATTTTGATTCTGGCATTTCGGAGGTTCGAATCCTCCCACCCCAGCCACTCGTTTGGAAACTAATTTCACCTAATTTCATAGAAACATGGTATCACCTGAAAATCTGGCGATATTTGCAGGTAACGCTAATCCGGTATTAGCCGCAGAGGTTGTGCAGGCTTTGGGAATCCCACTTGGCAAAGCGGCTGTGGGCAGATTTAGCGATGGTGAAATCAATATCGAGATTATGGAGAATGTTCGCGGACGCGATGTTTTTATTATTCAACCCACTTGCGCGCCGAGCAATGACAATCTCATGGAGCTTTTGGTCATGATTGATGCCATTAAGCGTTCATCTGCTGGACGAATTACCGCGGTCATCCCTTATTTCGGTTATGCGCGTCAGGATCGGCGACCACGCACTGCACGGGTTGCTATTTCGGCGAAACTGGTTGCTGAAATGATTAGCGTTGCGGGCGCTAATCGCGTTTTAACCATGGATTTACATGCCGATCAAATTCAGGGGTTTTTTGATATTCCAACCGATAATATTTACGGATTACCCATTTTGATGAGCGAATTATGGCGCAAGCAATTGCCCAACCCGATTGTCGTATCGCCTGATGTTGGCGGTGTCGTGCGTGCGCGGGCGATGGCAAAGCAGCTTGAAACCAATCTTGCCATCATTGACAAGCGGCGACCTAAAGCCAATGAAGCGAAGGTCATGCATATTATCGGTGATGTTTCTGAACGCTCGTGTATTCTGATTGATGATATGGTGGACACTGCCAATACCCTTTGTCAGGCCGCCAAGGCATTAAAAAAACACGGTGCCATTAAAGTGCTGGCGAGTTGTACTCATGCGGTGCTGTCTGGCGATGCCATTAAACGCATCAATGATTCAGAAATTGATCAATTGCTCGTGACCAATTCGATTCCGTTACGCAAAGATGCCGAAAACTGCCAGAAAATCAAACAATTAAGTGTCGCCATATTATTAGCAGAGTCGATTCGCCGTGTTGCGACTGGAGACTCTATTAGCAACCTGTTTATAGATTAACTTCATCAGAGGAAGAAAATGTCAGATCAATTTGAGCTTATTGCCCGCATTCGGGCGCGTTCCGGCACCACCCTAGTCAGACGATTGCGTCGAGAAGGTGATGTGCCTGCGGTTTTATACGGTGGTAGCAAGGCGAATGTCCATATTGCCATCAACCATGATGTCTTGTTTCACAGTTTGGAAAAAGAAGAATTCCACTCGGCGATTATCGTTATCAACACGGATGGCAACAAGGAGCAAGCCATACTTCGGGACGTGCAACGTCATCCGCATAAAATAAACATCCTGCATGCGGACTTTCAGCGTATTGATAAAAAGAAAGCCTTAACCATGTCATTGCCGATTCACTTCATCAACGAAGAAGACTGCATTGGTGCCAAAATCAGTGGTGGCATTATTTCCCACTTGATCAATGATGTGGAAATCTCCTGTTTGCCGGATGATTTGCCAGAATCTATTGAACTGGATATCAGCAATCTTGATTTGAACGAGTCGTTGCATTTGTCGGATATTAAACTGCCACAAGGGGTCAATATTACGACACTCTTGTATGATGAAGACGGTGAACATGATTATGCCGTGGTTTCGGTATTACCGCCACGCATTGAGGTTGATCCGGAAGATGTAGCAGAAACCGAGCAAGCCGATGAGGAGGACTCAGCAGGAGAAGGCGCAGACGAAGCCGCTGACAAGGCGAGTGATAGCTAACTAGATTGCTTGTTCACGGAGCAGGAATCAATGGTCAGATTGATTTGACTTGATTTAACTTTGTGGTCGGCTATTTGAGCATATTGAGATGGAGCAAGCAGGCATTGCACTGATTGCCGGGCTGGGAAACCCCGGAAATCAATATAGCGCGACTCGACACAATGTCGGGTTTTGGTTTCTTGAACGTTTGCAACGTGAATACGCGCTCACGTTCACGCTAGAAAAAAAATTCAAGGCGGAAACCGCGTTGTTTACCTGTAACGGCAGGTCGGTTCGGGTCATTGCGCCGAACACTTTCATGAACCTTAGCGGTCAGTCGGTTGCGCCGATGGCATCATTTTATCGCATCGACCCCGTACAAATACTGGTGGTTCACGATGAACTGGATTTACAAGCGGGGAGTGCGCGATTAAAAATTGGCGGCGGACATGGCGGTCATAATGGGCTGCGTGACATTATGAAACAACTCGGCAGAGCAGATTTTTTGCGAATCCGCATTGGCATCGGTCACCCCAATACAAATGAAAATACCAATAAAGCGGGGGTCAATCAGGATGTCGCTGGATATGTGCTTCACAAACCACGCTCAAACGAACAAGGATTGATTGAGGATGCGATTGACAACGCCATCCGTGTCTTGCCCGATATTGTATGCGGAAATAATCAAGAAGCGATGAATACGCTACACCGCGAAGCAAAAGAACTATCGTGCAAAGATATCAAATTGGTCAAGAACAATATTGATGGTGCGTATTGATGGGCATTAAATGTGGCATTGTCGGCTTGCCCAATGTCGGCAAATCAACCTTGTTCAATGCGCTGACACGCTCGAGCATTGCCCAAGCCGCGAACTATGCTTTTTGTACCATCGAACCCAATATCGGCATGGTCGAAATACCTGATCCGCGGTTGTCGAATCTGGCAAACATGGTGCAATCGCAAAAAACAATCCCCACGACCATCGAATTTGTTGACATCGCCGGATTGGTGGCAGGGGCATCCAAAGGTGAAGGATTGGGCAATAAATTCCTCAGCCACATACGCGAAGTCGATGCGATTGCCCATGTTGTGCGTGGCTTTGAAGACCCGAACATTACCCATGTATCGCAGAGCATGAACGCTACCGTTGAACCGGCATCGGATATTTCAACCATCAACACCGAACTGATGCTCGCCGATATGGAAACGGCTGAAAAGGCATTACAACGCGCCCATAAAAACAGCAAATCTGGCGACCCGGAACAGCGCGCACTCGTAGCGTTGCTATCCACCGTAAAAGCGTATCTGGATGAGGGCAAGATGCTGACTGCATTGCAACTAAATAAAGAAGATACAAAGCGATTAAAACCACTGTGCTTTTTAACCATCAAACCGACCCTGTATATTGCCAATGTCAGCGAAGATGGTTTTCAAAACAACACCCACCTCGATACCATCAGCAAAATAGCCGCGCAAGAATCGGCACAAGTGATTGCCGTTTGCGCTGTCATTGAGCAAGAGCTAGTGGCATTAAGTGATGTAGATGCTGCCCTGTTTCTTGAGGAAATGGGGCTTCAAGAAGCTGCCCTCAATCGGGTTATTCGGGCGAGTTATAGGCTGCTCGGATTGCACACTTATTTTACTGCCGGACCCAAAGAAGCGCGCGCTTGGAGCGTAAAAATCGGGGTAACCGCACCCCAAGCCGCCGGCATGATTCACAGCGACTTTGAACGTGGTTTTATCTGCGCCGAAACCATCGCCTACGATGACTTCATTCAATATCATGGCGAACAAGGAGCAAAAGAATCGGGACGACTGCGCTTGGAAGGCAAAGAATATATTGTGCAGGACGGCGATGTGGTGCATTTTCGTTTTAATGTTTGATTAGAATAGATAGTTGGCAGTGGGCAGTTATCAGTTGCTCACTGACAACCCGGCAATCTCTGTGCCAAAAAATCAAAAGCAAAATCGATAAGACCGGCAATACAACACGCCCCATACTATTAGCGGGGCGCGTGTTTGCACCGGCGGGAGGGCAATCAGGTTAGACTGGTAGTAATAATTTTGATTGGATACCCGTCATGGGGTAAAATGTGCGGCGTTCGATAATGCGGATTCGAGCATAAAGAAAACAACAATAAGCAACATGCCAGACGGCGAATAAAATTAAAATGACCCAATACAGAACATGCGTTTATATTGATGGCTTCAATTTATACTACGCTGCAGTGGTTAATAAGCCGAAACTGAATATCCGCTATCCGAGTTTGTGGGACTTGTGCTTAAACAAGCTCAACTCATTTGATGACCAAGCGCATAGGCTTGCGGAAATTCACTATTTCACCGCACGGGTCAAAGTTACCAGCACCGACCCTAGCAAACGCAAACGACAGCGGCATTACATTCACGCACTTAAACGCGAGGGCGTACAACTGTGCTACGGTCGGTTTTCTCGCTATGAGGACAGTGCCGGAAACCCCACATCAAAGGAAAAACAAACCGATGTCAATCTTGCGACACATTTTGTGCATGGTGCCTACCCGTCTCCAGACCCGACACAAGGTTATGACTATGCGGTCATCATTTCGAACGACACCGATTTTTGCGGGGCGATTAAGTTTGTGCTTAAAAAATTTCCTGAAAAAAAGGTTGATATTTGGACTGTCGAGGGCACCGAAATTGCTCGCGAACTGGATGATATGACCGTGTTTCACCTCAATATGCTACACCACGAACTAACCGACACCGACCTAAAAAACACCCCACAAATAGCCAACAAAGACTATTCTGGGAAAATAATCTAAAAAACCGCCACGATGAACGAAAAACCACCGACAAACCTGCCTGCAATCAAAACCGGGCTTGCCCTGACGCAGGCGAAATCGTTGTTGCGACTCACTGATAGTGTGCTAGGGGCAAAGCACCAGCAGTTGTTGGCGGCTGATGCTTGGCTGGATGATTTGATTGCTTGGGCAGATGAGCATTATGTGCCTGAGCGGAATTTGCCACGAGATAAACAGAAAGTTCTGCGGTTGACGGAATTGAATTTTGGATGGTACAGATTGACGGCATTGCCCGAATTTCTGGGTAATCTAACCAAGCTGACGTATTTGGATTTGAGTGTTAATGAATTGACGACATTGCCCGAATGGCTTGGCGATCTAACCAACCTGACAAAATTGGATTTGCGGGGAAATAAATTAATGGCATTGCCCGAATGGCTGGGTAATCTGACCAATCTGACGGGATTGGGTTTGGATGGTAATGAATTGACAGCATTACCCGAATCGCTGGGTAACCTGACTAATTTGACGAGGTTGGGTTTGGGGCGCAACAAATTGACGGCGTTGCCCGAATCGCTTGGCAATCTAGCCAATCTGTCGAAATTGAATTTGGATGACAACCAATTGACGGCATTACCCGCTTCGTTTGGTAATTTAACCAAGCTGTCGAGATTGAGTTTGGATGACAACCAATTGACGGCATTGCCCGCATCGCTTGGACACTTACAGCAGTTAACAATCATCTGGCTTGGCGGAAACCCAATCAAAGAACTACCCTCGGCACTTTCCCATCTGCAAGACATCATAAAATTTTATTATTAAGAAGGAATAACCCATGTCCAACCTATTCAAACGACTGGAAATTATTCAAGCTACCATCGACTTAGGCGATGAGGATGTGGTTACTTTACAGGCATCGCGACTGCCATCAGAGGCCGCGAAACTGGCGCAGTTACTGGAGCAGCAGGAATATGCGAGCGCGAGCGCATGGATGGAGGAATATCGGCAAAATAATACCATGCTGACTGAGTTTATCGACCCCGAGGTGGCTGCCTTGCGACTGCAGTTGGCAGCGTTCGAAAATACGCTGACCACACTAACCACCAGCAAGGCAGAATACGAGCAGCGGATTGCCGAATTCAATGCCGCCTATCTGCACGCCGTGGGACCGATATTAGAGAAGGTGTTGCAACAGCGCATTCAGCAGGCGGAGCGACTCGCCGCCGAGCAAGCGGATGCGAATGAAGAAGACTTGCAACAAGCGCGTGATGAATACGAAGAATTTCATCGCCAGCAACAAGCACAACCCCCGGTTCAGCATTTATCCGATGACGACAAAGCCGAACTCAAACGGCTCTATAAACAGGGCGCATTCAAATGCCATCCGGACCGCTTGGCGGACGAGCTACAAGCACAAGCCACCGAAAAATTCAAACAATTACAAGCAGCCTATAGCCAACAAGACCTTACGCGGGTGAGAAAAATTCTGGCAGAGCTTAATGACGGCGACTGGGTGCTTGGTTCGGCGACTATCTCCGATAAAGCAATGCTGAATCGCCGCATTAGCGATATGCGCGCAATGATTACCACACTGGAAGCAGAAATTGCGGCTATTCGCGCGGACGAAACATCGTGTCTGATTGAATCGCTGGCGACCGATGGCAATTCGTGGGACGATTATTTTTCCAGCCTGCAGAGCGAGATGGAAAAACAACTGCTTGACCCATGAGCAATAAGCAATGAGCCATGCCGACATACCAGGTGTGCTGATTAGCAATCTCGGTACGCCTGATTCTTGTCGTGTGCCCGATGTTAAAAAATTCTTGCAGGAATTTCTGTGGGATGTGCGGGTGGTTAAAATGGCGCGACCGCTGTGGTGGTTGATTTTGCATGGTGTTATTCTTCGTGTTCGACCGCAAAAATCTGCGTTGGCGTATAAAAGAATATGGACTGAACATGGCTCGCCGCTACGGTTAATTTCCGAAAAACAGACCGCGCTGATTCGGCAGACACTGCAACAGACCGACCTCAATACGCGGGTAGCGCTTGGCATGCGTTATGGCAACCCATCTATCGAGGACGGGCTTGAAAAATTACTCGAGGCGGGCGCGACTCGATTTTTAATTGTGCCGTTGTATCCGCAGTTTTCTTATACAACCACCGCTTCGACTGAAGATGAGGTTGTTCGTGTATTGCAAAAATGGGGGCAGTCGGATTTTCAAATAATTCGACATTATTTTAATCACCCCGATTATATTGCGGCGTTAGCCGAGTCGGTAACGACGTACTGGGATAAAAATGGCAGAGCGGAAAAACTGTTGCTGTCCTTTCATGGCATCCCGCAGAAATATGCTGATGATGGCGACCCGTATGCTCACCAATGTCAACAAACGGCGGACTTGATCGCGCAATCATTGAATCTAAAATCGGCGCAATGGCATCTTGCTTTTCAATCCCGATTACGTCCCGGAAAATGGCTAACGCCCCATGTTGATGAGATACTACAAGCGTTCGGCAAACAGGGGAAATCCGTGCAGGTGATTTGTCCGGGGTTTAGTGCCGACTGTCTGGAAACTTTGGAGGAAATCAGCATGACAAACAAAACTCTGTTTCTGCAAGCGGGTGGTAAAGAATTCGGTTATATTCCCTGCTTAAACGATTCTGAAACGCATATCCACATGTTGGTGAAGCAGATTATTGAGCATATAAAATGAACGCATTGCTACTCATCGCGCATGGCAGCAACAATCCGGACTCCAACGATGAAATCCATGCCTTAACCGACTCACTCAGAACGCACATAGGTCATTCGCCCGAAAACTTATCTGAAAACTTACCTGAAAACTTACCTGAAAACTTTGCTTTGATTGCATGTGCATTCCTTGAATTATCCACTCCGAACATCGCAACGACGATTGGCAATTTAGTGGAACAAGGCGCGACCGAAATAACCGTGTTGCCGTATTTTCTTGCTAAAGGCAACCATATTGATAAAGACATCCCCGAAAGAATCGCGGACGCACAAATTCGCTTTCCCGACATTGCCTTTTATGTCATGCCACATGTTGGCAAAGCGGCGAATATGCTTGATTTGTTGCTTGGACACTTACAGCATCATGCCGCTCGGGCATACCAATCACCATCAAGCGATGAATGAAATATATCTTTACATCCTGTTAGGCAGTGGCAGTGGAATACTCGCCGGTATGCTCGGTGTTGGGGGGGGGCAAATTATTGTGCCCGGTCTGATTTATATTTTTCTGAAAAATGGGGTTTCGATTGACTATTTGATGCACATGGCAATCGGCACCTCGCTGGCAACCATCGTCTTTACTTCGATTTCGGCGATTTATGCACATCACAAACACGGGGCAGTGATGTGGGACGTATTCAGGAAGTTTTCGCCCAGCATTCTGGTTGGGGCGTTGTTTGGTGCTTTGTTTGCCGATTACTTGCGCGGTGAAACGCTGATGATGATTTTTGGTGCGGTGTTAATTATTTTAGCACTCCAAATGATGCTGAATTTCAAACCCAAACCGTCTGCCACACTGCCTAGCGCCCAATCGTTATCCGTTGTCGGGCTTGTTATTGGCTGGATATCGGCACTAGTCGGCATTGGCGGCGGCAGCATGAGCGTGCCTTTTCTGGTTTGGTGCAACACCTCAATCCGCTATGCGGTCGCAACCGGTGCCGCCTGCGGGCTACCCATCGCCATCGCCGGTATGGTTGGATTTATTTTTATGGGCTGGAATGAGTCGGCATTGCCCAACTGGAGTACCGGCTACATCTATTGGCCTGCTTGCCTCGGCATTGTTTCAACCAGCATACTCACTGCCCCACTCGGCACCAAACTTGCCCACACGCTCCCGAGCGCAATAACCAGAAAAATATTCTCCATTATTCTAACCATCGCCGGCATCAAAATACTATTCGGAGCTTTTGCATAATTGTCGGAAGTGCGGCAAGACTGTATAAGAGTCTCGGTCGCGTTATATGTGGAAAACCCTTGCGGGTTTGTTTGTTTGATTGGATTTCTGCTTTCACAGGAAAGACGGGACGGTACGGGAACGACAGCATTGTTAATGGAAAATTGAAAATTTAGAATTGAAAATGAAACCGGAAAACCCTTGCGGGTTTGTTTGTTTTACTGGATTGCTCCATCTTGTTCATCCTCTATCCATGTCCATGTTTTTCGTCATTCGTCATTCGTCATTCGTCATTCGTCATTCGTCATTCGTCATTCGTCATTCGTCATTGGGTTGGACCACGAAAAAGACGAAAAGCACAATAGGTGATGGACTCATACAACATGTTGATTATGTTTCTCCAACATGTAAAATACCCAGCCTGTCGAACCGGGTCGATAATTGACCAAAGTCATTGAACAGACCACCGTCAAACTCGTTATTCCTTGTGGTTGCGAGAATAATTCCTAAACCTATCTTAAAATCGGAGTGTTATGAATTGGGTGTACAAAACCGCCGTTGAGCAACGCGCCGCGTTGCGACGTGGCGAAATCTCTGCCCTAGAATTGCTTGATGTGACCATCGCACATCTTGAAAAATTGAATTCTTATCTGAATCCCATTGCGCTACCGCTTTATGAGCGCGCTCGTAAGGCGGCACTCGCGGCGGATAAAAAACTGGCACGGCAAAAAGGCGGCCCGTTATGCGGCATTCCGATTACCATCAAAGATTCCCAGTGGCTTGCCGGTGTACCTTGTTTGAACGGCTCTGTCACCTTGCAGGGATTTACCCCGCAACAGACCTCGCTTTCGGTACAGCGTCTGGAATCGGCCGGGGCAGTCATTTTTGCGAAGACGACCTGCCCGGAATTTTGTTTGAGCGGCATTACCGATTCTGTTGCCTATGGGCGCACCTCAAACCCATGGAATCTATCGAAAACACCTGGCGGCTCATCCGGCGGTGCCGCTGCTGCGGTTGCTGCGGGTATTGGTAGTCTGGCTTTTGGCAGTGACGGTGGTGGCTCAATCCGCATACCCGCAGCGTTTTGCGGGATTACCGGCTTTAAGCCCAGTCACGGGGTCGTTCCTAGACAGCCCGGCTTCACCACTTGGGAATCCATTGTTTCTTACGGACCAATGGCAAGGTCGGTCGCCGATGCCCGCTTGATGTTTTCGGTGCTCGCTGATATGGATGCCGACACGACTCGCCAATCGGCTTCGGCAACATCTGGCGGGCTGACTTTGATTGCCTCAGAAGATCTCGGTTTCGCGCCGGTCGATATGGATGTTCGTATTGCGTTCAGAGAAGCACTACGCAAGATTGAGGAGGCGGGCAATAAGATACGCTATGACAACCCCGGTCTGACTTCGTCTGCCTCAACTTGGGCAAACACAGCCACCTACGACATTTGGCAGCATAAAGGCGCAACATCATCATCCGCCGAGCAATCACGGTTGAGTGAGTACGAGCACATGGGTGAATACGCACGCGGATTTATTGATTTAGGTGGCGCACTCAGCGAAACAGATTATGAAGATGCCCAATATCAGCGCGTGCAAATCTATGATGCCTATATGGACATGTTTCGTCGCCACCGCCACACACTGCTCATCACGCCGACCCTCGGTTGCGAAGCATTTGCACATGACACGACCCATCCGGCGATGATCGAATCGCGGCCGATAACCTATCCATGGCTGGATTGGGCAGGCTTTTTATATGATGCCAATCTTGCCGGTATGCCCGCCTGCTCCGTGCCGATGGGCATTGGTGATGAAGGATTGCCACTGGGGCTACAAATTATTGGTGTGCCGAATCAGGATAATGAAGTGTTACAAGCGGCACAAATTATTGAACAGGCATTGAAATGGCAACAGCCTGAATTTGATGTTAAGACCTATTATGAGCAAACACCTGTTGCCAACGCAACACCGGTTATTGCTACTACTTCGCCCGAATTAGTCGAAATTTCGGTTAATTGAGGAAAGTTTTGGTCGTTTATAGATAATAACTTCATTTTTCACTTGATTACTGGCAGACATCGTCCTATCATATAAACCTTTCTTTATATGACTGCGGAGAGCCATCCATGAATAGCACCCATTTTGATACCAATTCAACCGCCAATCGGCTGAAAAGACGACCACTTCGCCATCTCAACGAATTAAGGTCGGGCATCAATGTTTCTTTCGAGTATTTTCCGCCAAAGACCGAATCGGTTGCTCGGCAAATACAGCGTTCAAGTCAAACTCTGGAACGATTTTCCCCAACATTTTCATCGGTCACTTATGGTGCTGGCGGTGGCATAGAAACGCATAGTTTTGAAGCCCTGCGTTTGTTACGACAGTCGAGCGCGTACCCTGTTGCGGCGCATATAACCCACATTGACACCGACAAACTGGAGTTAGATGCCTTGGCAGAGCGGATTGCCATGTTGGGCATCACCCGAATCGTGGCACTCAGGGGAGATCTGCGAAACAATCAAATAACGCTGGAAAAATCAAATTACCCATCCACTGTCGCCATGATTCAAGGGCTTAAACAACTTTATGATTTTGATATTTCCGTTGCCGGATACCCCGAAACCCACCCCGATGCAAAATCGCAACAAGCCGATATTGACTACCTTAAACGCAAAGTAGATGCTGGCGCGAATCGTGTTTTATGCCAGTTTTGCTATGACAGCGATTTATTTCTTAAATTTCGTGATAAAGCGGTACGGGCAGGCATCACCGTACCAATTATTCCGGGCATTCTGCCGATTCATAATTTTCATCAGGTACACTCGTTCGCAAAGTCCTGTGCGACCACCATTCCGACTTCAATTTCACAGTTGTTTTCCGAACTGCCCAATAATCAAGACGTATTCGACGTTGTTTCATCAACGGTTGCTGCCGAATTTTGCACCCGATTGATTGACAACGGCGTTACCGACCTGCATTTTTATACCCTAAACCGGGCAAAATTAGTCCGCGCAATCTGCCATATTCTCGGTCTTCAGGAATCCAAAGGGGAACAAACCCGTACGGTACATAATTACGAATTACAAATTACGAATGATGAAAAACATGGACATGGATAACAGGATGGACAAGATTGAACAATCTAGTAAAACATACAAACCCGCTTCCGGCAGTTATCAGTGGGCAGTTATTCCCGCCCCAACATCTGTCTTTCCTGCGAAGCCTGTCCCCGCGCAGGCGGGGAGCAGGAATCCAGTGAAACATGCAAAACTGAAAGGGTTTTCCGCTTTCATTCTCAATTCTCAATTCTCAATTTTTCATTAACAATGCTGTCTTTCCTGCGAAGCCTGTCCCCGCGCAGGCGGGGAGCAGGAATCCAGTGAAACATGCAAACCTGAAAGGGTTTTCCGCTTTCATTCTCAATTCTCAATTCTCAATTTTTCATTAACAATGCTGTCTTTCCTGCGAAGCCTGTCCCCGCGCAGGCGGGGAGCAGGAATCCAGTGAAACATGCAAACCTGAAAGGGTTTTCCGCTTTCATTCTCAATTCTCAATTCTCAATTTTTCATTAACAATGCTGTCTTTCCTGCGAAGCCTGTCCCCGCGCAGGCGGGGAGCAGGAATCCAGTGAAACATGCAAAACTGAAAGGGTTTTCCGCTTTCATTCTCAATTCTCAATTTTTCATTAACAATGCTGTCTTTCCTGCGAAGCCTGTCCCCGCGCAGGCGGGGAGCAGGAATCCAGTGAAACATGCAAAACTGAAAGGGTTTTCCGCTTTCATTCTCAATTCTCAATTCTCAATTTTTCATTAACAATGCTGTCTTTCCTGCGAAAGAGACTGTGCAACAAACACCGGCTCACCAACCCACTATTGAGCATTTTGAGTCGGGTACGGGTAAAAAGGGATTCTTATGAAAAGTAGGCAGGTAAAATAAGCTTGTTTGTTGCGAAAATAAGCATTTCTGGCAAAAATAATCGAATAGTGGACGCAAAAAAGAAGATGTCGCTTGATTTCTTGCATCACGGCTTCAATATCGCCTGCTTTTATAGCCAATAGCAGTTTATTGAACAGCATTGTGCCTAAGCATGTTCAAAACACGCTTAAAGTTATCGCAAAACATAATCAATGCCCAATCAAAACCATAGGCACCGGATACTTTTTCTTTGCCTCTGAGCAAGTAGTGATCCCAGCCTAATGACCGCTTTATGGTGCCAAAAGGATGCGCCACAATCGCCCCTCTTCTTTTGCTAATCGCTTTGGCTGATTCTGTTTGCATAGACTTTCGCCAGGATTGTATAAAGGCTTCATGTTCCCAGTGCCATATTCTTCGGTGAGGCGTTTGCTTTGCCAGGCACTCGCTACGCAAAGGGCAAGCCTTGCAATCTAGGGCACTGGTGCTATAAATAAACCCAACCTTGCCTTTGGATAGGCTTGGGGTTGCTTTTTTTGTCAGTGTTTTGCCGTTAGGGCAGGTGTATTCGTCTTGCGACCCTTTAAGATGTACCACAATAGACAAAATCATCTTTGGCAGTATCTGCCAGTCTTCTTTTGTTTCTGTTGCGTATCAATAGGTGGGATAATCGGCGGCGGGATGATTGGGTGGATTTTGTCGTCAACACAGTTCTTTATCTCGTTTGCGCTATAATAGCCCTTGTCGGCAACCACATCCAAAGTCTCAAGGGCTAAGGTTTCTTTCGCCTGACTTGCCATCTGATGCAACTGCTGTGCGTCATTGCCTTGACTTGATACATCCGTCGCAACAATCAGCTTTTGTTTGCTGTCTTTAAGTGTTTGTATTTTATGAATCAAATCAAGACCATCCAGTGCCATTAATTTACCTTCACTGAGATTGATATTTTGGCACAACAAAACAAATTCCTTAAACGTATTCTTGAGTGCTACGGCATTATTTTTTCTAAAATTAGCGATTGTCTTATAAGTTGGCTTTAAGCCTTGCAATAACCAGATGGCGAGAACTTCTTGTTTTATGGGTATAACCGCAAATATAGAGTTTCACCATCAATTTTGGGCAAAAGGCGGCGCGGCCATTGTTGTTTTTGTCGCTGTATCTGGTTTTAAAGCCTAATGCATCAACATCTAAACTATCGACATAGGCATCAATGGCACGAACCGGATTATTCTCGCCGACATAGTCCTCTAGCCGCTCTGGGAATAACAGTTGTTGCTGGCGATTTAAGCCGTGTATGTAATCACTCATAAAGCCTCTGTTTAATGATTATAATCAGTGAGTTATGTTTATTATTGTATCATAATCTGGCTAGGGTTTGGATGTTTATTACCGTAATTAGAGTCTGCTCACAAAATCGGTTTTGGATATTTGAATCTGCTCCAGCCAAGCAATCGGCACAATCCGTACCCGTCCAATCGTAATTGGTGTCGCCCAGTGTTCGTTATTGACCCTATTAGTCCCTTTATTGCTGAGCACAAAAAAGACCTCCAGCAGGATGAGCAGGTTCATTACCAAGAATATGCTGTTAATCCACGCAACCAAGGTGTCTGCTCGTTTGGCACGGATGTAATTCAGTCGATAACCGCTCTTTGCCTGACCAAATTTGCCTTCTATCGGGATGCGTTGTAGGTAATCTGCTCGACGTTGCGCTTTGAGTTGCTTCAACACCTCTCGATTCGTTTCTGTTACCTGTTTGATGGCTTGCCCGAAAAACGGATGCCTCTCTCTTTCAAGTAATGCCGGTTCTCTCGACTACCATATATCGGATCACCGATAACGCTTACGGGGTAGCAACCATATCCCCCATACGTTTGCGTACTTCAACCAGCAACGAGGGTACAAACGGAGCTGATCTTTGATAACCGACAAGCCCGACAAAGTATTGTAGGTACGGATTCTCTTAATCTGACTCACCGTTTCCCGATCAGACAACCCTAGTTTGTGTTTGATGATTACCGCACCGATGACTAAACGAGCATCTTTTGCTGGCCGACCCCGCTTTGACGAGAGGCTTTTATGATAGCCCTGTGCCAACCCATCCCATGGAATGCACTGACCTAGTTTTACCCAGAGGTTGTGTGCATCAAGGGCACTGTGAAACGGCCAGTCAAATTCTGCGATAGTACGTTGGTTGGAATCGTTATAATCAATCATAGCTGCAAGGTTTTAGAGGTTGTTGGGCTGATTCCCATGCAGAATTATACCACAAAATCACTATTACTTGTTTATATTCAGATAGATATGTTTTATGAGCAGGGTCTAATTATTGGGTATTTTTGCAGGGGCGGTGGTTTTTTTACACAGTCTCTTTCGCAGGAAAGACGGATGTTGGAATAACTGATAACTGCCCACTGATAACTGCTATCAACTAGGCGCGATTTGTGTGTTGACATCGGCTATACTATATTTCTACTATTCGGATATGAATTTTCTGTGCCCAAATTGTGGATGAAACCTTGGATGAAACCTAAAGCCGCCTCCTATTACAAGCAAAATCGCCTGAAACAATTGCGGGCGTTTTGTTATACTGCAAAGTCCGGCAATATTTCCCGTGCGGCGAAGCAGCTTTATTTGAGTCAGCCGTCTGTTTCATTGCAAATACAAGCGTTGGAAAAGGAGCTGAACACGGTTTTGTTTGAACGACGTGGACCAAAAATCAACCTGACTCCAGATGGGGCGGCATTGCTTGAAATCGCCTTGCCTATGGTTGACGGTATGGATTCTTTGCGCGATACTTTTGCCGAGCGGTGTGGGGATTTGAATAGTGGCTATTTGAATATTGCTGCCGGCGAGGCGACCATACTTTATATTCTGCCGACGTATTTGAAGCGGTTTGCCGATAAGTATCCGGGGGTCAAGATTCGGCTACATAATGTGACCGGTGCGGATGGGATGGCGATGTTACGCGCTGACGATGCCGATATTGCGGTCGGATCTATGCTTGATAGGCACAACGACTTGAGTTATTACTCGATTTTTAAGTTCGAGCCGATCTTAATCACACCGCTTGACCATCCGCTGGCAAAACGCACTCAGGTTACCCTTGAGGAGATTGCTCAGTATGATTTGATTCTGCCGCCGCGCTATTTAAGCACTTGGGGGCAGGTCAAATCGGTATTCCAGCAACATAATATCCAATATAAGGTGGTGCTGGAAGCGGGTGGCTGGGAGGTCATTAAAAAGTATGTTGAAGCGGGTTTGGGAATCTCCATTGTTACGGATATTTGTCTGCAAGAGAGCGATAATCTGGCAACCATACCGGTTAAGCAATACTTTGCCTGCCGCAGTTATGGGATTGTGATTCGCCGTGGCAGGTTTATTCCGGTGCAAGCAAAGCAGTTTATTGAAATGCTTGCGCCTGAGTTTTTTCATCACGCTGGGCACACAGATGAGACTGGCGAGGAATCAAGTAAACAATCAGCCCGCATCAAGATGGTTTCAAGGTGATTTCAGGGTGATTCAATGAACATTCGTGATGACGTGGGCGATAGTGCCGCAGGAACCGACCGTTGGTATCCTCATGTTACAGTCGCTTGTATCGCAAAACGAGCGGATAAATACTTGATGGTCAGGGAGCGCAGTCGGGGCGGTAGTGTGATTAACCAGCCTGCCGGACACGTTGAACAAGGAGAATCCCTGATTGAGGCGGTGATACGCGAAACACGGGAAGAGACCGCATGGGAACTTGCACCCAAGCACATCACTGGAATCTATCAATTCGTTACCCGCAAGGGTGAGACCTATCTACGCTTTACTTTTTTTGGCCAACTCATCGCACGACACGAAAATGACGCGCTCGATCCGGCTATCGAAGAGGTGGTCTGGCTGGCTCGCCCCGAGCTTGAAAACTTAAAACATTTACGCAGTCAGGTTGTCTTAAAGTGCATTGCCGATTTTGAAAATGGCAATCAGCTACCCATGAGTTGCGTGCAGCACATACCGATAAAATAATCATGGTGAAACCAATATGAAAATAGGCATTGTAATCATCTTACTGGCTTTTTCGCTCGGCAGTTGGGCGGGCAAAGAGCAGGGCGTGATTGCCCCAGATCAAGTTACCCTGAATGCTATACCGGTTTGCTATGACTTTGGATGCAAGCAGCGTTCTGTGGTCAATTTGCCGATGACAGAATGGCGCGAGGTGGTCGATTGGTTTGAGCCGGCGGCAGAAACAGCGGCGCAGGAACGCGAACAAATCAAACAGGCTATCGGCTGGATGGAGGTGCTAATCGGCAGACATACCCCAACCCATCGTGATCTTGCATTTGATTTGCCTTCCGGTCGGGATGATGTTGCGGACTTGTTCCCCGGTCAACAGGATTGCATTGATGAGGCGGTCAACACTGCCACTTATTTGCGCCTATTCGAATTGAATGGCTTGTTCAAGCATCACTCGGTGATTGAACAAGCCTATCGCAAGGCGATTTTTGATCAGCATTGGGCAGGGCAAATAGTGGAAAAATCCAGCGGCACACGGTTTGTCGTTGATTCGTGGTTCCAACCGAATGGCTACTTGCCAGTTATTCAGTCAAGTAAAGAGTGGGAGGACATCAGCCTGCTCAGCGCGGTCATTGATAATTCCCGTGGACAGGAATACGAGGGCAATTCCAAACAAAAACGGTCATTCTGGCAACGTTCGTTTACGCCTGCAAATACGCAATAATGAGTAACATTATTGTCGGCATGTCCGGTGGCGTGGATTCCTCTGTCGCTGCCGCGAAACTGCTTGAACAAGGTCATCAGGTAAGCGGTCTGTTCATGAAGAACTGGGAAGAGGATGATGATCAGGAATATTGTGCGGCGAGAGAAGATTTGGATGATGCCAGAGCGGTTTGCAAACTGCTTGATATTGAACTCAAAACAATCAACTTTTCATACGAGTATTGGGAGCGGGTATTCAAATTATTCCTCGAAGAATATCGCAACGGTCGCACCCCCAACCCCGATGTGTTGTGCAACAAGGAGATCAAATTTAAGGAGTTTTTGAATTGGGCGAAGCATTTGGGTGCCGACTTTATTGCCACTGGTCACTATGCCCGAATTGATAGCAAAGCCGCCACCAAAATTGAAGGGAAAGGGCATGAATACCGGCTCAAAAAAGGATGCGATCACAACAAAGATCAAACTTATTTCCTCCATACCTTACAACAGGATGCGTTGCGCTATGCGTATTTTCCAATTGGCGATATGCACAAAACACAGGTGCGCGAGCAGGCAAAAAAACTGTCGCTGCCAACCCATGACAAAAAAGACAGCACTGGAATATGCTTCATCGGAGAACGCCGATTCAGCGACTTTCTGAGTCGCTTCCTGCCAAACTGCGAAGGACATATAAAAACCCTTGCAGGCGAAACCATCGGTCGGCATCAGGGGGCTTATTACTATACCATTGGTCAGCGTCAAGGGCTGGGGATTGGTGGCGATGGTGCCGCTTGGTATGTTGCCGACAAAGACGTTAAAAAAAATATCGTTTATGTGGTGCAGGGGCATGACCATGATGCATTGCTGAAAAAAGTAGTGCTGGCAGAGCAATTGTACTGGATTAGCGGACAACCGCCAACCGTGCCGACACCCTGCAAAGCCAAAACCCGCTATCGGCAAGACGAGCAAGATTGCGTCATCTCGATGATTGGAAAAAACCACAGCCGCATCGAATTTACCCATCATCAATGGGCTGTTACCCCGGGACAATCTATTGTTTTTTACCAAGCCGATATTTGTCTAGGCGGCGGCATCATTCAGGCGGCTTTGGAGGCGTAATGGCGAATTTATTCGCTCCGTAGGAGTGCCACAAAAATAATTACGAATTATGAATTACGAGTTATATTTTATTACTTTTCTCTATGCCTATCTTTTATATCTTTTGAGGTCTTTGCATAAGCATCGGCGATGACTATGATAAAATTGGTAACCTATGTTGTGCTATAGATATCTGACATCTCTATTTCCCTGTGACCGATAAGCCACTCACACTCAACCCCTTGACCGCGTTATCGCCGCTTGACGGGCGCTATCAAGACAAGACATCCACGTTACGACCGTATTTTAGCGAGTACGGATTGATTCGGGCGCGGGTTCGGGTGGAAGTTGAATGGTTGATTCATCTTTCCAAGCAGCAGGGCATTGCTGAAGTGCCGCCTTTTTCAAAAGATAGTATTCGGTTTTTACGCGCCTTGATTGACGCATTCGATATTAAACAGGCTCATCAGGTGAAGTCCATCGAGGACACCACCAACCATGATGTTAAAGCGGTCGAGTATTATCTTAAAGATAAAATCAACGGGCAAGACGACCTTGCCAATGACCTTGCTAATGAAAGGGGGGTCAGCGAGTTTATTCATTTTGCCTGCACCTCCGAAGACATCAATAATATGAGCTATGGCTTGATGCTCAAAGGGGCACGCGATACCGTGTTGTTACCCAAAATAGCGACCCTGATAGAGGCAATCACCGACCGCGCCCACGCTTATGCCGACCAAGCGATGCTGGCGCGTACACATGGACAGCCTGCCAGCCCGACCACAGTGGGGAAGGAATTTGCCAATGTGGCACATCGCTTAAAACTTGTGACAAATCAATTGGCAAGACAAAAATTATATGGAAAATTCAATGGTGCAGTGGGCAATTTTAACGCCCACTATGCCGCTTACCCAGATTTGAACTGGCACCAAATCACAAAAGATTTCGTTACCAATTTGGGCTTGACCCACCAGCCGCTGACCACACAAATAGAGCCGCATGACTATATCGCCGAGTTTTGTCATAGCCTGAGTCGTCTCAATACCGCGCTGATTGATTTTAATCGCGACCTCTGGGGTTATATTTCGCTCGGCTACTTCAAGCAAAAAGTGATTGTGGGTGAAGTCGGTTCGAGTACCATGCCACACAAGGTTAATCCAATTGATTTTGAAAATGCCGAAGGCAATCTTGGGCTTGCCAATGCGCTACTCGGGCATTTTGCCGACAAACTACCAATCAGTCGCTGGCAGCGCGACCTGACCGACTCGACCGTGCTACGCAACCTCGGTGTTGGCATCGGTTACAGCGTGTTGGCTTTCGAATCAACCTTGAAGGGCTTGGCTAAACTGGACCTAGATGTTGCGGTGCTGAATCAGCATCTGGATGAAAACTGGGCGGTGCTGGCAGAACCAATCCAAACCGTGATGCGCCGATATGGGATTGCAAAACCCTATGAGAAACTGAAATCGTTGACTCGCGGACAGGGCATTAACAAGGAATCGCTGCATACGTTTATCAACACACTGGACATTCCGCCGACAGAAAAAACCCGTTTGCTGGCACTGACACCGGCAAATTATATTGGTAATGCTGCCGAGGCGGCGTGCACCGCCAGAGCGCCAGACGATCAATAGCGACTGTGCAAGAAACCAACATCCGTCTTTCCTGCGAAAGCAAGAATCCAGTAAAACCGCCAAACCCGCAAGGGCTTTCCACATGTAACGAGACCTAGCGAGGGATTCTTGCACAGTCTCAATAGGACAACCATCGCATTGACTGAAATTCGATTGTCAAAACTCATGGCAGAGCGTGGCATTTGTTCGCGGCGCGAAGCCGACCAATTCATTGAGCAGGGGTTGGTCTATGTAGATGGCAAGGTCATAACCACGTTAGGAAGCCGAATCCTGAAATCGCAAACCATTTCCTTGCATCAACGCGCACGTCTCCAGCAAGCAAACCGGCTTACGGTTTTAATCAACAAGCCGCTCGGCTATGTCTCGGGATTACCCGAAAAAGGGTATCTGTCGGCAGTCATGCTGATCGACTCCAAAAACCGCCATCATGCCGCCGAGTCAACCCCAAAACGGCACGGCATGGCTCCCGCTGGCAGACTCGATATTGATTCCACCGGACTGCTGGTTTTCACCCAGGATGGGCGTGTCGCCAAGACCCTGATTGGAGCGCACAGCGTGGTCGAAAAAGAGTATCAGGTTGTGGTCAGCGGCAACATTACCGCTGCCAAAATCACACTGCTTCGGCAAGGATTGAGGCTGGATAATAAAGAACTCAAATTAGCGCAAGTCAAAAACACCAAAGACAACGAACTTCAATTTATTCTGCTTGAAGGTCGTAAACGGCAAATTCGCCGCATGTGTGCATTGGTCGATCTTGAAGTAACCCGACTCAAACGCATCCGTATTGGCAATGTCAAACTCGGTAATCTCGGCATCGGAAAATGGCGATTGTTGCAACCAGATGAACGATTTTAATCTGCCATCCGCCACATCCGTCATAGGTCATCGCCGATGTATCGCTTACTAAAACCCCTGTTATTCTGCCTCCCGCCTGAAGCAAGCCATGATGTCGCGATGAATATGTTGCGCTTCATCTCCGACTCGCCGCCGCTGACCCGATTATGTGGCAAATTGGTCGGCTGGGATTCGCAACTCCAATCTCCATCTCAATCGCAATCGCAATCGCAGGCAGTGTCGGCGATGGGTATTACTTTTCCCAACCCGGTCGGGCTGGCAGCCGGACTGGACAAACAGGCGAACGCGTGCAATGCGCTGCATGCGATGGGCTTTGGCTGGCTTGAATTGGGTACGGTAACCCCGATGCCGCAACCGGGCAATCCGAAACCCCGACTCTTTCGCTTGCCCGAGCAACAGGCATTGATTAACCGACTGGGATTTAACAGTGTTGGGCTCAGCCAATTTGTCAAAAACCTTCAACATGCCAAGCACGACATCATCAAGGGCATCAACATCGGCAAAAATGCAGCAACGTCACTCAATAACGCCGTAGAAGATTATTTGATTGGTTTGCGCGGGGTGTATAACGATTCGGATTATGTCGCCATCAATATCTCCTCGCCAAACACCCAAAACCTACGCGATTTACAACAGCATCAGGCGATGAATGAATTACTTCGCGCCTTGAACCATGAACGCCAACAATTAGCGGACAAGACCGGAAGGTATGTGCCGCTGGTGGTGAAAATCGCCCCCGATATGGGCTGCCATCAAATAGACGACATCGCCGCGATACTTCGCCGCCACAACATGGATGGTGTCGCCGCAACCAATACCACCCTATCGCGACACTCGGTCGAGCAGCACCACTTGGCACAGCAGGCAGGCGGATTAAGCGGCGCGCCCCTGCAAGCGGCATCAACCCGCGTGATTGCCGCGCTCTATCAAAACTTACAGGACGAAATCCCCATTATCGGCATCGGCGGCATTGATAGCCCACAGTCCGCCCAGCAAAAACTTGCCGCCGGCGCGAAACTGATTCAGCTCTACACTGGCTTTATTTATCAGGGACCGAAGTTGATAAAAGCAATATGCGACTCGCTACCATAAGCGACTATGTAAGAGTTTCCTGCTAGGTCGCATTACATGTGGAAAACCCTTGCAAGTTTGGCTGTTTGACTGGATTCCTGCTTCCGCAGGAAAGACGGATGTTGGGTTCTTGCACAGTCTCCCATGTTAGGCATAATCTATTAAGTCGTGTTCTGGCGGTCGAAATAATCGCTAAGAAAGTCATCGAAAGATAACCTATCGTTGTTTTCGATTGTCTGCTGGTCGGCATGGGATTGGGTCGCAAGATTTTCAAATTTGCGGTTTATTGCCGAGTCAAGACGCGCTTGTTTGAAGCGTTTTTCGGCACGCGCCGACATCTGGTTGGAAAATTCATAGAAACTGAGATCTTGTGCCAGCATCTGATTGATAATTTTTGCCGATGGGGTCAGGCTGGCATCTTCCACTTTGTCGAACTGTTGCGTCATCACCGTCTGATAGACGTTTGAATTGTTGACCTGATCTAATAATGCTGCCAGCGGACGCATGGCACCAAGTAATTCCATCATCGCCTGTTTAGCCGGTTTTTCGCCCTGCTCGGTATCAATTTTGAGCCCTCGATCTCTCCCTGCCATGACAATTTTTTGCTGGTTTGCACGCGCCAAACGCAAATCCTTTGCGCTGAGTTGGGCACTGTCCGAAAACAGGCAATAGAGTAAAAATATATCCATAAAACGAATGCAGTCGGCATCAATCCCGATAGTCACAAAAGGATTTAAATCGATGTTGCGTACTTCGATATATTCGACCCCGCGTTGTTGAAGTGCTTTGGTAGGGCTTTCCTGTGAAACGATAACTCGTTTTGGGCGAATGGATGAATAAAACTCATTTTCGATTTGCAACAAGTTGCTGTTCAGTTGCTGATAGATACCATTGACCTTGACCCCAAATTTTTCATAATCAGGGTTTATTGTCGCAATCGCATGGCGCAACGATTTAACAAAATCGTCAACACCGTTGTAGCAGATTTCAATATCCGCCTGTGCGTCATTGCTGTATCCCAATCGGCTTAATCGTAATGAGGTTGCGTTTCTGGCATAGAAACTATGCGCGTCAAAATCCTCCAGCATGTGTTCGCGTCCGCGCAGAAAAGAGCGACAAACCGCCGGCGATGCCCCGAATAGGTAGTTGCACATCCATGAATGGCGATGAAAATTTCGGATTAGCGAAAAATACTGAGCCGACTTCCGCGCTTGAATTTCACCGCATTGCCCAGATAAGTTCCCGGACAATGAATCGGGCAAATCAGTTGAAAAATAATCATGCCAAAATGCTTCCGGCATGGAAAAATTAAAATGAATGCCAGCAATGGTCTGCATCAAGGCACCGTAACGATGGCTCAAACCGAGCCGATACGCCTCTTTCATTTTGGCGATATTGGAGGTGCCATAGCGGGCGATAGGAATTTTTTCCGCGCTTTCAACAATACACGGCATACTGTTGACCCAGAGTTTTTCATCACCAATGTGCTTATAGGTGAAATGATGAAGGTCCTGAAGTTCCTGCAACAGGCTTTCGATATTGTGATGCACCGGGGTAATAAATTCGAGTAGCGATTCGCAATAATCCGTGGTAATCATCGGATGGGTCAACGCCGAGCCCAAATTATAGGGATGCGGGGTCTGTGCTAACAAGCCATTTGAATCAACCCGAAGACTTTCCTTTTCGAGCCCTCGTTGCAGGTTGCTCAGATGTTTTTCGATGCCACGAGAGACCAGCGAATCGAGTGTTTGTTCAATGTTTGTAGGCACGGTCATTGGTTATTTTGATGAGCAAGAATTGGTTCAATTTTCAATTAACAATTTGTAGTAAAATCATCCTATCTTATCAATCCACTGCCTATTTCAGCCAATTTTGAAGCGTTATTTTTCCATTGCCCCGATGCTTGACCTGACCGATCGTCATTGTAGGGCATTTTTTCGATTATTTTCCGATAAAGTTCGATTATATACGGAAATGGTGGTGACCGATTCCATTATTCATGGTAACCGAGAACGCTTTTTAGGATTTGCCACCTGCGAGCATCCGGTGGCATTACAGTTGGGCGGTTGCGCGCCGGATAAACTCGGTTTGTGCGCGCAGTTGGCGCAAACGTGGGGCTATGATGAGGTCAACCTCAATATTGGCTGCCCGAGTGATCGGGTTAAAAACGCGCAATTCG
Source organism: Candidatus Spongiihabitans sp. (assembly GCA_965261425.1). Classification (GTDB taxonomy): domain Bacteria; phylum Pseudomonadota; class Gammaproteobacteria; order Arenicellales; family Poriferihabitantaceae; genus Spongiihabitans. Next base: position 2,538,659 of record OZ253452.1, on the reverse strand, counting down.
GCGCGTGTTTGATGGCGAAACCCCAATTAGTGGCAGATTGCATTGCCCGTATGGTTGACTGCGTGACCATTCCGGTAACCATTAAAACCCGCATTGGCATTGACCATCAGGACAGTTATGAACAGCTTGCCAGTTTCATCAACTGCGTCTCGAATGCCGGTTGTCAGCATTTTATCGTGCATGCCCGCAAGGCGTGGTTAAAAGGTTTAAGCCCAAAAGAAAACCGCACCGTGCCTCCACTACATTACAATCGGGTGTATCGTTTGAAGGCGGATTTCCCGCATATTCAATTTACCCTGAATGGCGGCATCACCGACATCGCGCAAATTGAACAACACCTGTCTAAAGTGGATGGTGTGATGATAGGGCGCGAGGCATATCAAAATCCATGCTTCATCAAGCAAGTTGACGCGCATTTTTTCCCCAACAGTAATCAATCGGTATCGGGTCGGCGGGATATTGTAGAAGCCTATTTACCCTATGTCGAAAAACAATTGGGCAAAGGCGTTTATTTGCGCCACATGACGCGCCACATGCTGGGACTTTTTCATGCCCAGCCCGGTGCGAAAATCTGGCGCAGGCATCTGTCTGAATGGGGAGTCAAAAAAAATGCCAGCATTGAAGTGATTCATAACGCCTTAAAATTGATTGATGCCGAACAAGCGCGGATTGATGACAGCGCGGGAAATTTTGCTGAAATCAGGAATGCGGTGATAGACTGTGGTGAGGCAAAGCGGTCGCTTGTTTATGGGGATTATGGGAAAACGCAGATTTATTGAATTGATGAATAAAATAAAATTACTTTTTGGGGTTATCGGTTTCTTACTGATGCTCGGTGTCGGCATGGTATTGGTGGCGACAAATCTGGTCGATCCAAACGACTACAAGCCCAAACTCGAACAACTTGTCGAATCCAATACCGGTCGCCAACTGACTCTGCAAGGCGATCTTGATTTGACTTTTTATCCTTGGCTGGGCATTCGTGCGAAGACACTGTCTCTGTCAAATCGCAGCGGGTTTGGTGATACGCCTATGCTGTTTGTGGAGCAACTAAATATCCGTCTAAAACTGCTACCGCTGTTAAGGAAAAAATTTGAAATCGGTGCCATTACCCTCAACAAGCCTAAAATACATCTGCTGACATTAGCGGATGGGACAACCAACTGGGATGATCTGCTCGGCAGTGGTAAAAGTTCAGATACAAGTCAAGGCGATGACCCTGCCAGCGATATTTTCGGACTCGCCGGATTCGCCGTGCAGGGCGTGTCATTGACAGAGGCAGAAATTGTCTGGGATGACCGCAATACCAAACAGATAATAACAATTTCAGATCTGCATCTGTCCACCGGCAAAATTCAGCCTGCCACCCCCTTGGATATTGAGCTGTCGGCACGCATCGAGGGCAATATTATACCCCTGCCTGCGACAATTAACTTTTCCGGTGCTGCAACCATTGATGAAAAGCTCACTGTTATCAATTTGGAGGATATATCGGTTGCGCTGAATATGAGCGAGCAACCCTATCAACTTGCACTGCCTGCCCTAACCATTGATATTGCCCAACAAAGCGTGGCGGTGCCTGCCTTTACCTTGAGTCGGGATGATGTCACTGTGAGCGGATTGATCAATCTGTCCAACCTGTTTGTGTCCCCAACCTTTAGCGGTCAGCTCAATATGACTGCCCCGAACTTTGGAAAAATACTGTCGGAACAAAGCATCGAAGCCGAGTATAGTGGACAGACGGGTGAACACTGGCTTGGAAAAATGGCTATAAAAACGGCGTTCAGCTACTTAAACGATACTGTGGAAATGAATAGCTTTACCGCTGACATGGTGATAAATGGACAAGATACCCAAGTCGATATTGCTTTTGCTTCATTGAATATGTTGCGCCAGAAGCTCAAGTTGCCAGCATTGAATATCCGTCAGGGTGAAGATAAAATCGGTGCTGACCTGATTGGCGATGCGCTGTTTTCTGGGGCACAATCTATGCGCCTGTCGGGGTCGTTGAATTTGCATAGTACCGATTTACCCAATTTCCTTGAGCGTAACCGCTTGGGTGGGGTGCTACCCAAAGGCTTGATTAAAACGATAACCAGCAAAATGGATTACGCACTTAAACGTGGAAACTTACTGTTATCGTCAATGAAAACGGTTGCTGATGAGATGTCGTTGAATGGCAATATCGTGTTTAGTAATCTGATTTCCGAGAATAACCCCGATAATGACCCCGATAATAACCTTGACAACACGCTTGGGGAAGCGGAACTGACAATCCAGCAGGATGTGCAAAATATCAATCTAGGCAGGATTTTGACCGCTTGGGAGATAACGGATATGTTCGCCGGAACTGGCGCGATAAATCTGAATCTGACGGGTATTGACATGGGTGCGGAACAGCCATTATCAAATATGGGCGGTCGCATCGTGTTTAACTTGCAGGACGGTGCGATTCAGGGCTTTGATCTTCAGGCTACACTACTTAAACTCAGTAATGTGCTGAATCGTGTAACCGGTGTACCACAAAACGAATACGAAACCGATGCCCGAACTAAATTTTCTGAATTATCTGGAAAATTTACGGGCATAAATGGACACTTCCAGAGCAAGAATATATCTATGCAGGCACCAGGCTTGCGGGTTAAAGGCAAGGGTTCACTGGACTTGCCGAATCAACGCATTGACATGAGTTTTGCCGTTTCCATCGTTAAGTCTGTGGAGGGTCAAGGTGGAAAGGGGCTTGAAAACCTTGAATCTCTGACCATTCCTTTAACCGTTACTGGCAACCTCACGGCACCGAGCTATGCACTTGATGTGAGTGGCTTATTGAAACAGCAAGCCATGAAAAAGGTTAAAGAGGTGAAAAAAACCGTTACTGAACAATTGCTTAGATTATTGCAGTGAAAACCGTGACCAAACAACGACTTCAATTACTGGGGAATTAACTTGGTTAAAGCGGTCGGCTACATTGATGGGTCAATCAGCAATTTGACGGATACGCGCATTCCGGTAGCGGATCGCGGGTTCTTGTATGGCGATTCGGTGTATGAGGTGTTTAGGACCTATTCGGGTATCCCGTTTCTGTTTGAGGAGCATTATCAACGGCTTTTGAATTCGGCGCGTTTGATTGAGATGGACATCAATCAAAGCAAACAGGAAATCATTGCCGCCGTGAAGCGGTCGGTGCGGGCAAGTTTGCCCGCTGCGGGTGAAGATGTTTATGTGCGCTACCAAATAACCCGTGGCGAAGGTCCGATGGATCTTGACCCGGCGTTGTCGTTACAAACCCGCTTGGTCATCATTGTCAAAGCCGTGCCAGAATGGAACCAGTCTCTGTACGAGCAAGGTGTGGTGTTAGCGATACCCCAATTACGCCGCAATAGCGTCAATAGCCTCGACCCCAATATCAAAGGCGGGAATTATCTCAACAACATCATTGCCTTAGGAGAAGCCAAAAAACTGGGCGCGGATGATTGTTTAATGCTTGATGCAAAAGGACAGGTTACCGAGTGTTCAAACAGCAATATCTGGTTTGTGATGGGCGGGCAGCTGATTACCCCCGCCGTCGGTAATTTGGACGGACTAACCAAGCGCGCACTTATTGGCTTGTTTGCCGATGACGATATTGCGGTTGTACAACGCCCCATTCACAGTGACCAGCTCGCCGAAGCAACCGAGTGTTTCGTAACCAGCGCGACCCGCGAGGTCATGCCGGTACGCACCTTATATTCTATGGATGGGAACAAAATTGATTTCCAAACAGGGGGCGGCAAACGCACCCGACAAGCGATGCGAATTTATCGGCAGATGCTGGCAGATTTCGTTACCAAGAACAAACAAGATGCTTGGTTCTGATTTCATCAAGGAACATAATTGCGAATTACGAATTACGGGAATCGTTTGAGACTGTGCAAGAACCCAACATCCGTCTTTCCTGCGAAGCCTGTCCCCGCGCAAGCGGGGAGCAGGAATCCAGTAAAACAGCCAAACCCGCAAGGTTTTCTACATATAACGCGCCCGAGGTTCTAATGCAGTCTTGCCACACTTCCGACAATGATACCCATAGGGCACAAGTGCAAAGGTCTCAATAAATGTTTGAAAATTTAAGTCCCGACATCGTTATTCGCATTTATGTGTTTTTAATCGTACTCGGCGTGATGGTGTTGTGGGAAGTATTGGCAACCAGACGTGCCAACATATCAAGGCAACGCTGGTCATCCAATTTCGGTATTTTCCTAATCAATTCAGCCTTGCTTGTGGTTGTCCCGATGTCCGCACTGGAAGCATCTTTGCTGTCTTTGAACTATAAATTCGGGTTATTCATCTGGCTCAAAATATCGTTGTGGCCATCAATGATACTGACCCTGCTGATACTGGATATGGCAATATACTGGCAACACCGATTGCTACATATGTTCAGTCCATTGTGGCGCATTCATCGGATGCACCATACCGATACCGGCTTTGATGTTACGACCGCGCTGCGCTTTCACCCCATCGAAATCTTGTTATCGGTTTTAATTAAAGCGGTAGTGATTATTTTGCTTGGGGCACCGATTCTGGCAGTGATCGCCTTTGAAATCATATTAAATAGCGCGGCGATGTTTAACCATAGCAATATACGCATACCACAATGGCTGGACAAATATCTGCGTTACCTTGTCGTAACACCGGACATGCACCGCGTTCATCATTCGGTCGATAAAGAGGAGCATAACTTTAATTACGGGTTTTTCCTGTCATGCTGGGATCGCCTGTTTGCCAGCTACGTCGCCCAACCCAAAGACGGGCATCAGGAAATGACCATTGGGCTTTCTATTTTCAATCAAAAAGACGAAGCACGACTGGATAAATTACTCACTCAACCCTTTCGCCAGCCCTTTCGAGCCACTCCGAAATAAAACCATGCCAATGAACCGAAAACTTTTGGAATTGCTGGTCTGTCCGATTACAAAACTATCGGTTTCTATGGTCGAGCAAGAGACGTTAGAGAAATTAAATCAATTGATTGCCGAAGGAACATTACAAACCATAGACGGCAACCTTATCTCCAAACCACTTGAAGCGGCACTCATTACGCGCAATAAAAATATCATTTATCGCATCGAAAATAATATCCCGATTATGCTGGAAGCGCAGAGCATATCGGCTAGACAACTTGCCACTCAGATTCAATAGTATCTGATGATAAATCGGCACCACAATCCCACTCAATAAAATATTTGCCATTATATATTTTTGTAAAATTATCCATATCTCTTAATACTACAAATGCTTCTGACTTTAAATAAGGTGAAACATCAAACAAACTCTACCGTCTTTAGAAAAAATTCGTAATTTATAATTTTTTTCAGGCTCGATTTGTGTGATTATCATTGGTCAAACCCCTAATAGGAAATGGTTTTTTACCATTAACAGCAAGTTCCCAGTCTGCGCTCAAATCATCATGATGAGTTTCAATCCAAGCAACGACTAATTTATGTTTTTTTGGGTCAAACCGCCGGAAAGTAGCTGGCCATATTCAATCGCATAAACACCAACTTCCCCTTGGTATTCTGCATAAATATGTGGCAGGTTGTGTTTGCCAGAACCATGAAAAACATCCTGATAAGAATGCCATAACACATTGAAATGGTTGGCATAGATTTCTCTGTATCTTATTTGTCGTCTATCGCTTCGCTCACCGACAACATAAGCATAGCGAGGAACGAGTGGCACTTTTTGTTGTTTGCACGAATGTACTGCATGGGAGTTTTTAATGCCAGTCCTTTATGCGGACGGACGGTATTATATTTGACCAACCATGTCGGCGCGGTTCTGGTTGAACAAATTCAAATCGCCAAACGATAACAATAAATTGCTCTTGGCTGAAAATTTCAAGGAGGCTGCGCGCCATTTTATCCTGATTTCTGATACACTGATTGGCGGGATGAATGGGTATATTCTTTTCTGATAGCATATTCGGAATACATGTATTTTGAACCTGTACTTCCAGAATAATACGAGCGTAAAATGAGTGTATTAACAACCTGCATCGGTGCTTACCCGAAACCGCAGTACGTTCAATTTCCAGACTGGTTCAACGACCCGACCAATCAGGTAGAATGCGGGGTTGATATTCCAATCGATGGGGAAATCATTCGTGAAAATTATATTCACTACCATTGTCGGTGCGATTTCGGTCAAGCAACAATACATCGTGAAAGACTGGAACACAGCGCAGAAATACACCGACAAGCCACATTATCAGCAGGAAGTATTATGAAACAAGCATCAAATAACATTGAAAAATCACCGCCGAAACAACTGCATCATTTTATAAACGGTCAAAAAATCTCGGGGGAAAGTGGGCGGTTTGGTGATGTCTATAACCCCGCCCTTGGGGTTGTTAGCAAACAGGTTCCTCTGGCGAGTGGTGATGAGGTCAGGCAGGCGATTGGTGTTGCACAGGATGCTTTCCCCGCGTGGGCGGCTATGCCGGCGGGTCGCCGCGCTCAGGTGATGTTTTCGTTTCGAGATTTGATTAAATCGCATATTGATGAGCTTGCCGAGGCGGTTTCTTCCGAGCATGGCAAGACGCTGGACGATGCCAAAGGCTCCATTACTCGCGGTCTGGAGGTGGTTGAATTTGCTTGTGGGATTTCCCAGATACTCAAGGGAGAGTACTCGGCAGGCGTTGCCAATGGCGTGGATTCATGGAATATTCGCCAGCCATTAGGGGTCTGTGTCGGCATTACGCCGTTTAATTTTCCTGCCATGGTTCCAATGTGGATGTTCCCGATGGCGATTGCCTGCGGTAATACATTTGTGCTTAAACCTTCGGAGCGCGACCCATCCTGCCCGTTGCTTTTGGGTGAATTGATGAAACAGGCGGGACTGCCTGATGGCGTGCTTAATATCGTCAATGGCGACAAGGAAGCGGTTGATACGTTGCTGACCGATGAGCGCGTACAGGCGGTGAGTTTTGTTGGCTCAACCACAATCGGTGAATACATTTATCATACCGGCAGCGCACATAATAAACGTGTGCAGGCTCTGTGTGGCGCGAAAAACCACATGTTGGTGTTGCCCGATGCGGATATGAATCAGGTTACCGATGCGGTGATGGGGGCTGCCTATGGCTCCGCCGGCGAACGTTGCATGGCAATCTCAGTGGTGGTGTCGGTCGGCGATGCGCCGGCAGATGCCTTGCTTGAACGATTGATTCCCAAACTGAACGCGCTCAAAGTCGGACCCTATACCGATGCCGATGCCGAAATGGGGCCGGTCATCAATCCTGATGCCAAAGCCCGTATCGAGGGTTACATCGAACAGGGTTTGCAGGAGGGAGCAACGCTGGTGCGCGATGGTCGTGATTTGATAGTAAACGGTTCGGAACGGGGTTGTTTTGTCGGCGCAACGGTTTTTGATCAGGTTAAAACCAACATGCGTATTTATACCGATGAAATTTTTGGACCGGTGCTGAGCATCGTGCGCGTGGAAAACTATGAGCAGGCAGTGGAGATTATTAACCAGCATGAATATGGCAATGGTTGTGCCATTTTTACCCGAGACGGCGATGCGGCACGAGATTTCAGCCATCGAATCCAAATTGGTATGGTCGGCATCAATGTCCCCATTCCAGTACCGATGGCATTTCACAGTTTTGGTGGCTGGAAACGGTCGCTTTTCGGCGACCATGCCATCCATGGTCCAGAAGGGGTGCGCTTCTATACCAAACTCAAAACCATCACCTCCAGATGGCCCTCGGGCATTCGTTCAGGCGCGGTCTTTAACTTCAAAGAAGGCGGCGAGCATTGACCGCCGACATCGCTAGATTAACGCCAACCGTTTTTTTGGTTTTGGAGCAAGTCAAACAACCGATTCGGATAGTCTGTGGTTATTGCGTCCACACCTGCATCAATCATGCGCCGCATATCTTGTTCGCTATTTACCGTCCAGACATAGACTTCCAGCCCCAAATCATGCGCTAACCGTACCTTGCCTGCATTTAAGCTCTGTTGATTGCTCGACCACACATCGAGACCTCCTGCAACGATTGATTCAAGTGTTTGCGTATGCAGAATGCCTGCTTTAGCTTTAGTAATCCAGCCGATTTTTAATTTCGGCAATTGTGCCTTCACTTGCATAACCAGTTGGCGATTAAAACTCTGTAAAAAAACACGCTCGACAATGTCGTGTTTTTTTAACGCTTGAACGACCAAATCCACATAGTCTGGCACTGCTGGAATATCCTTTGAATCATTGCTGTGTTTCAGTTCAAGATTGTAAATAACCTTGCGCTTACATGCTTTTACCAGTGTGACAAATTCATCCAACGAAGGGATTCGGGTGCCGTCAACCGCTTGCTGCATTGGGAACTGCGCTGCATATTCACAATCCGGATTGATTCTGCCGATGTCATAGGTTTTAAGTTGCTTGAGAGTTTTGTCGCGAATTCGGATTGTCCCTGATACCCATTGAGCACTCGCATCGCGCACCAAACGCGATGATAATTGCAGGTCGTGGTGAATAACCAATTGATTGTCTGCGGTCACACAAAGATCAACTTCGATGGCATCGCAACCTGCTTCAATCCCCGCCTGAATCGCAATCAAGCTGTTTTCGGGAAACAAGCCCCTTGCACCACGATGACCATGTATCTGGATTGGGTGATTGTGCGAATAGTGCATTGACTTGTAAACATGACCACTGTTTTCATGATAACTCTCCAAAAGCTTACACAATTCCGAAAATATTGCTTCGCTTTTTGAGATAAATAAAAATGCCAAATTATCCTCTCGATATGCCAGAACTGAAGAACACCTAGAAGCCTTAATCGCCTGCTTGATCTTTTTAAGCACAGACTCTTCATGTTTATGCTTGTTATTTGGCAAATGCTGATAAATCATCAGTACTGATGAAGAATCAAGTGCGTAAACTAGTTTCCTAAGCTCTTCGTTAAGGATATATTTTTCTATTCCCCTTTTCTTTAAATAGGAAGGGTTTCCAGTTTCTAGCCCAGTATCTGGATCTACAAAAATGAGTGCGTTTTTTGTTGTTATGACCGCATCAAAGGACTCCCAGTACTTTTCTCTTGCTTCATCTTCAAAAAAAACCTCGTTCACGGGATGAATTGTAACGTACGATTCAATATGTGGTTTCAACCAGCACTCCCAATGCTTAAGATCTTTGGAATCACACCTATCAATGAAAGATAATAACTCTTTTGATTTGCCTCCTATGTGCTTTGGTGTTTTGTTGCCTTCGCCATCAACTCGATGGTTTGTCAGCATTGGGATAAATGCGTAATTTGACACCACACGACTCTTTAGCAAGTGGGTTATCAAGTCATATTTGAAGTAATCCCTACTATCGCCAAAGCACTTTAACTGAACCATATTCTTTTACTCCCAACCAATCGCTCAATTGAAGCGTGCCCTGTCAATTCAGACCGTTACCACGCCGATCTCCCTACGTGGGAAACAGTGGCTGAATATGATTTTTTGGCTTATGAAGTGACAAATCATGAGTAGTTTGCAAATTAAGCCAAAATTCAGGCGATGTATTAAAAGCGGCTGAAAAAAGCCAAGCCGTATCGGGTGATACCCCTCTCTTACCTCTTACAATTTCATTGATTCGTTGTATTGGTATGCCAATGTGGGTTGCCACCGCCTTTTGTGATAACTCCAAAGGATCAAGAAACTCTTTGCGTAAAATAACCCCAGGGTGGGTTGCTATTCGATTAGATGGAATCATTTTGTCGTCTCTAATAGTTCGTTAATGGTAATCAATGATTTGAACATCATGAGCATTGAAATCCTGCCACCTAAACACAATACGCCATTGATTATTGATGCGAATACTGTGAAAACTGGCAAAATCTCCTTTCAGCATCTCCAGCCTATTGCCCTGAGGAGATTTCAAATCTTCCAGTGACTGAGCGGCATTAAGCACATCCAATTTATAAAGTGCTGGTTCTTTGATTTGCGTTGGTAATCGCCTAGTGCGACTATTTGATATGCCATGAAAAAAGTCCGATGTCGCACGGTTTCCGAAAGATAGTATCATACCATCAAATTAACGCATTCACGGTATCCGTGCAAGTGTATTTTCTCTTTTCCGCATAACGGTCTGAATTAACAGGTAAATTGTAGCAGATTATCGAGATTCTCATCATATTATCCAGAAGAACCTGCCTGCTCGAACGCTTGGTTAGGCTTTTTAATAGTTGAAAATATATCATATCTGACATATTCTATCTTTTATGGGCACTAATGACAAGGTAGTTGTATGGCTGCATGGCGCGGTTAAAACATCCGCAAAAGTTATTGATACGTGCAAAAACAGATTGAGAGATTATGATGAAACAAGTTAAACGAAATAAATTAGAAGCCAAAGGTTGGCGAGTTGGTCGCGCAACTGATTTTTTAGGGCTAACACCAGAAGAAGAAGCATTTATTGAAATAAAAGTTTCTTTGAGTCATAGCCTTAAAGAATTGCGAAGACGTAAACGTATGAGCCAAGTTACTTTTGCAAAGTTAATTCAATCAAGCCAATCCAGAGTGGCAAAGATGGAAGCAGGGTCATCATCAGTATCCATGGATCTGCTCATCAAGTCGTTGTTAGCACTAGGTGCTTCTCAAAAAGATTTAGCGAAGGCTATAACTGCAAAATCCAAGTCTGTCTAATGGTCTGAGTTGAGAGGGCTGCGTAAACGAAGTGCGGTTTACAAGACTGAGCAAGAACCCCGCTCGCATTCTATATGGAAAACCCTTGCGGGTTTAGCTGTTATACTGGATTCCTGCTCCCCGCCTACGCGGGGACAGGCTTCGCGAGAACGACAAAATTTTGAGCAATTGAAAAGCTACCAACTTATCGCTCACCCCTACTTAAGTTCGGCGCGGGTTTGGGCGGCTTTTTCGATAAGAAAATTGATTACTTTTATCAGTTTTTCTGGGCTCCCTGCGTGGGAAACAGTGGTTCTGTAACGACCGTCCACAATAATCGCAGGCACACCCGAAATGCCATATTTTCTGGTCATTACTTTGGCAAAATTGAATTTGCTTTCGACTGCGAAAGAGTGAAAGGTATCAATAATGGACTGACGGTCGGTGCCATTTTTTGCTGCCCAATCGGCAAGTGCGTCCACCGAATCAATATCCAGTCGATCTACATGAATGGCTGAATAAAATTTATCATGCAACGCTTCCTCCAACCCGAGTGCGACAAACGTATAATATGCTCTGGCAGCGAATTCCCATTGCCGACCTAATAAAGCTGGGGTACGCACGAGTTGGGCATTTTCGGGGATGTTTTCTAGCCACTCAAACATGAACGGCTCAAGCTGAAAGCAATGCGGGCAGCGATACCAAAACATTTCGACAACCTCTATTTTATCGCCCGTTTGCACCGGTTGTACCTCGTCAAGCAATTCATAATGCCCGTCCTCGATAAATAGCTCTTCCTGCGCCTGTGTATTGGCGACGCTTAATGTGAACAATAGAGTGAACAGTGTGGCTGATGCGCTCATCAGCCAATCAGGTTTGTTTTGAGTATTCATAATGTATAAGTTGATGTATAAGTTGATGTATAAATTGATGTGTAAATTGTTTGTATCGGAAATTTTATCGGCCTTGCAGATGTTGGCACAAGGCTTCGTGGATTTGATCAAAACTACCGTTACTCATACAGATAATAACACTATTTTGAGTCAGCATTGCATCGAGTTGGGCGATTAAATCCGCTTGGTTTTTACAAACTCGCAAATCGGTTCGGCTGTGGAGTGCCTGCGGTTGCCATCTTAGCTCATCAGGTTGATATATGAAGGTGGTGTCCGCATGATTAAAGGATTCGCCTAATGCGTCTCCGTGCCAACCGTTCTTCATGGTGTTGGAGCGTAGTTCAACCACGGCAATAATTTTATGTTGTCGATATTTTGATTTTATCGCCTCAAGAGTGAGCGCAATGGCAGTCGGATGGTGGGCAAAATCTTCGTACAGGCAGATGTTTTCTTTGTCAAACAACAACTGCAATCGGCGAGCGGTTGCTTTGAAAGTGGATAATGCGTGGCAGGCAGATTCAATGTCGATGCCGACAGAGTGTACGGTGGCAATGGCTGCCAGCGCATTTTGCATATTGTGCCGACCGATACATGACCATCCGACCCGTCCGCTTGGCTGGTTGGCGGCTTGACTTTGATGATAAATCTCAAAGCGGGAAAAGTCTTCGGTTAATTTGCTCGCAAACCAGCGACAGTTTCGGTTGCGAATTGAAAATGGAATTATGTTGCTCCAGCAACCCATGTCCAACACCTCGCCAACATGCACATCGTCTGCATTGGCAATAACCGATCCGGTGGATGGAATGATTCGCATCAAATGGTGGAACTGGGTTTTAATTTGCCCGAGATTATCGAAAATATCGGCATGATCAAATTCAAGATTACCCAATACCACGGTGTCGGGGCGGTAATGCACAAACTTTGAACGCTTATCGAAAAAAGCCGTGTCGTATTCGTCTGCTTCAATAACAAACCATTCACTGTTCCCAACCTCTGCGGATTTTGAAAAATTGCCGGGTTTGCCACCGATTAAATAACCGGGGTTTTTACCGCATCGGGACATAATCCAAGCAATCATCGCTGAGGTTGTGGTTTTTCCATGCGTGCCGGCAACCGCGATGACCTTACGATTGCCCAGCAGATTGTCGTGCAACCATTGTGGTCCAGATTGATAGCAATAGCGACCATCTAAAACGGCTTCGACCAGCGGATTGCCCCGCGACAATGCGTTGCCGATGACCACCTGATCGCCGCTGTTTATTTTGGCAGTTTGCAAATGCTGTGGCTGATAGCCCGAATAAATCTCAATATTCTCAGCTCGTAACAGGGTGGACATCGGCGGATATGCCTGACTATCACAGCCGCTCACTTGATGCCCGCTGGCTTTGGCTAATTGTGCAATGCCTGCCATAAACGTCCCACAAATTCCGCCAATAAAAATTTTCACAGTTGCGCTCCGAATAGCACCAACAATGTGATTGTAAAAAACAACTCGAGTGCCAAAGTAATAAAAAATGCAGGCACATTACCTATCTCTAGCGTTTCACGGATTATGTAAACGATCACGACGAAGAACCACAAACCGAATCCAATAACGGCAAACTGCATCAACAAGAGATTGCCCGCTGATGCGCCATTGAACAACATGATGCACAGAATGATGGCAAGTAAAATCAACCCACAGCAACCGTACAAGGCAGTAGCAGACTGCAACCAGCGACTGGATTTTGAGGTCAGCGCGAGCAGAATTCTTAATCCAATACCGAGCAATCCCGTCTGCGCCAGAGAAATCGCGAGGATGTCAGGACTCGCTATCAGGTAATAATTTCTGACCATGAATAACACAAAGGTTGCAATTATTGCCACAACCAGCACGGTTACAGACGCGCCGAGGTCTTGTGGCTTTGCTCTGAACAGGCAAATTTGAATCAATGTTTGAATAGTTTTAGGCATAGATAGGCTTTTTCATAAATCAAATTAGATTGCCATGGAAGGCTAAAAAAACATTACATGGATAGACAGGAAATGCTCGTTTTTATTTTTGGCTTTGGCATTCTGCGCTCATGCGGTCGTCTGGGTTCTCTGTGTCAAATCTTCTCCTATAAAATTCGTAATTCGAGACTGTTGCATCATTATCGGAATTGCGGATTCAGCCGCGCAAAACCGTTGTCAATGACGGGATTTATGTCCGCTTCCGACCATTTTTTGAATGATGCGAAGGTCTAAAGTTATAAAAATTTAGCCCCAGTCAGTGCGTTCGGCAGTGCCTTCAAAAAACCCATATTTATTGTCTTTTTGTTCGCTGTCGAATACAAGCAATATGATCAACGGAATGATTCCAATAACAGTCAATATCAACAATTGCCACCATCCACTTTTTCCGATGTCATGCAACCGCCTTGCCCCGACAGAGAAGACTGGCAGTATCGTTGCCACATTTGCGATAAAAGAAATAATTATAAAAAAGTCAGAAACACTTTCTGACACGCTCAACACCAAAGACAGAATAACGAGGAATAGCTGAAACCACCAAAATTCACTTCTTGATGTTCTTCCGTCAAAATCAGCATATTTGCCGATACATGTCGTAATAGATTTGCCAAATTTCATGCTCTTATTTTCCTCAACACAACCCTAAACGTCATTGCAGTTTAGCATATTCGACTCATACCTTTCTGAACTCAGACACAAGATGGGACTCTTAAACACGGTAAAATTTCTGTTTGAATGGTATCATTAGTTACATGACAAAAACCAAACTAATCACTGGCCGATACGCGCTGGACGAATGTATTCGTGAGCTTCGAAAATCGAATTGGATCGCGGTAGACACCGAGTTTCTGCGCGAAAAAACCTATTACCCCCTGCTCTGCCTGATTCAAATTCGTAGCGCATCGGCGGGGTTTTGTATTGATGTGTTAGCGATTGATGATTTAACCCCATTGCAGGAGATATTTGCCGATAAAAACATCGTCAAAATTCTCCATGCCTGCGGTCAGGATTTGGAGGCTTTGGCTCAACGTATCGATCAACCGATATGCAATTTATATGACACCCAAATCGCCGCCGCATTTTGTGGCTATGGGAGACAGGTTAGTTATGCTGCCTTAGTGGAATCAGTTTGTCAGGTGCAGTTGGAGAAATCTTATACCCGCACCGATTGGTCGGCACGACCATTGTCTGCGGCACAACTGCAATACGCCATTGATGACGTGAACTACATCAACCCACTGCAACAAACCCTCGATAGTCAATTATCTAAACTCGGTCGTCAGGCATGGCATCGTGATGAATGTGAAAAAATTTTGGCAACAGATTGCCAGATTGACCCAAAGGATGCATGGCAACATCTAAAAGGTGGGGCAAAAATTCCGCCGCACTACCAACACAGTGCGAAAGCACTCTCAATCTGGCGCGAACACCAATCTCAGAAAAGGAACCGACCGCGAGAATGGGTGCTATCGACCCGCGCATTGATTGAGATATGTCTGCGCCATCCCGCTAACCTGACACAACTCTCCGCGCTTGAATCGGTTCATCACGGTTTGGTCAAGTTTTCCGGGACAGCTCTTCTGGCTATTCTAAAATCGAATTCGGCCATCTCTGATGTCGCTCTGGAACCGATTTGGGGCAATGGCGTGTCACTGAACAAGGAGCAAAGAGGGCAGGTCAAGACCCTTATACAGAAACTAAAAAGGGTTGCCGAAGAAGCGCGTATCAGTAGCTCACTACTGGCTAACCGCAAGGATATAGAGACATTGATTGTCGGAGAAACCAATATTCCCTTGCTCAAAGGCTGGCGTTATGAGTTTTTTGGAAAACAAATATTGTCTGAATTTGATAGCGAATAGATACCATTCCAAAGCATGATTCTAATTCGTAATTCGTAATTCCTTCTCTCCCTATTTTGGCAGCAACACAATCAAACTGCCGGTTTCTTTCATCTTGCCGGCAGATTGCTCGGCGTATTCGCCGTGTCCCCAAAATAAATCTGCGCGCAAGGTACCTTTTATCGCACCACCCGTATCCTGTGCAAAGACTAATCTCGAGTAGTCGCGGTCGGACTCTCCCGGATAGTTTGTCATCAGCCAGATTGGGGTGCCCAGTTTGACCCGCGTGGGGTCTATGGCAAGACTACGCTCCGCCGTCAGGGGCGTGTTCAAAGAGCCGATTGGTCCATTTTCGGGATTTTCTCGTAGCGTAAAAAACACATAGCTGGGATTTTCGTTGAGCAACGCCACGGCTTTTTGCGGGTGTTCGTACAGCCATTGGCGAATGGTAAATAATGAAATTTCTTCCCGATTTAGTTCGCCTTGTTGAAGCAAAATACGTCCGATTGCCACATAGGGATGTCCGTTTTGATTACTATAACCTACACCGACTATTTTTCCATCCGAGAGCTGGACACGTCCGGAACCCTGAATATGCAAGAAAAATACCGCATCCCGATCATCCAGCCACAACAATTCATCACCGGATAACAAATCCCGATTGGCTTCGATTTCCTCACGCGAATAAAAGGGCACGATGGTGTTGTCAATCTTTCGCCCGCGCACGCGCTTATTTGCCAATGTCGGATACAAGCTACCAAGATTGATGGTAAGCAAAGATTCGGGAGACTGATATATCGGATAGCGAAAACGCTCATCCGCAATTTTTCTGCCGAACAATAACGGCTCGTAATAACCGGTAATCAAGCCGTTGCGCTCGCCGCCTTCTGCATACAGTGGCCGTGCAGCAAACCAGTTTTCAAAAAAGTTTTTTGCGGTGCCATCATCGGGCTGCCCCAGCACATCGACAGCGTCAACCGCATTGCAAATATCAACCCACAACGGATCTTTAGCAAGCACCTTGCAATTGTTTTGTAGGGCAGGCCAAGCTTCGGCATGGCGATCTTGTTCCCACCCGCTTATGGCTGCCCACTCAAGCGGTGCTCCGAGTCCGGGTTGACGCGGTTTGAACATTGTACAAGAAGCGAGCAAGACCACCGCCCCGAAAAAGCTCAATATCCGTAAAAATAATGTTGGCATCAGTGTTTTGAATAGTATTTTTAGTGCTGGATTAAAATCATGGGCTATCTGGAGCGGATAAAGCCACGCTTCCTATAATGATGCAAAGGTCTAACTGGAACATTTTATAATAAAATTACGCCTGAAACAGCATCACGAAACAACCAAGTGATATTTTATTTGCTATTGACCATGAAATCAGCGGGGAAATACAGTATAATTACACTCCTTATCAAATCAGACAGGAACCAAACAACATGCCATCTGTACAAGTTCGACAAAATGAACCCTTTGATGTCATTTTACGCCGCTTTCGCCGTGCCTGCGAACGTGCGGGTGTTTTTACCGAATCTCGCCGTCGCCAGTGCTACGAAAAACCAACCACCGTCCGCAAAAGAGATGGCGATGCGGCAGTGCGGCGCGAAATGAAACGGGTATCACGACAAAGAGCCCGACACAAACGCCTTTATTAAAGCCGACCATAGCATTTGTCGTGTTTGTGTGTTGCTCGCTTAATTTCCCCCTAATTTCCAATCCAGATCGCTGATGAGTCTGAAAGAAAGCCTGCTTGCTGATATGAAAGCGGCGATGCGTAACCGAGAAACTATCAGGCTGGAAACCATCCGATTGTTGCGTGCAGCTGTCCAGCGCAAAGAGATTGATGAGAAAATTCAACTTGATGACCAAGGCGTATTGCAAATAACCCAAAAAATGATCAAGCAATGCACCGATGCGGCCGAACAATTTAGCAAAGGCAACAGAGCCGACCTTGCCGACAAGGAAAAAGCCAACATTGCCATATTGGAAGCCTATTTACCCGAGCCGTTATCTGAACACGAAGTTGATCATCTGATTGATGAAGCAATCCAACAGGTTGGTGCCACAACCCTCAAAGAAATGGGCAACGTCATCGGGCTGGTCAAATCAAAAGCCCAAGGTCGCGTGGACATGGACCGCGTCAGCACAAAAATAAAGTCCCTGCTTGCTTAGTAATCTTGCTTTATAATGGAAAACTCTTGCCGGTTTGGATGTTTTACTGGATTCCTGCTTTCGAGACTGTGCAAAAAACCCACCACCCCTGGTCACATTCTCATTACTGCCCTAATTCACCGACCTTGCTGGCATTTTAAGCCGATACACCGCCTCTGCAAAAATACCCAATAATTACAGCAATAAACATCCAAAACATGGCCAGATTATGATACAATAACGAACATAACTAACTGATTATAATCATTAAACAGATGCTTTATGAGTGATTACATACACGGATTAAATCGCCAGCAACAACTGTTATTCCCAGAGCGGCTAGAGGATTATGTCAGCGAGAATGATCCGATTCGTGTTATTGATGCCTTGGGCTTTAAGACCAGACACAGCGACAAAAATAACAATGGCCGCCCCGCCTTTTGCCCAAAATTGATGATAAAACTCTATATTTACGGTTATACCCATAAAACAAGAAGTTCCCGCCATCTGGCTCGGGAAGCCCATAGAAATATCGAGCTTATCTGGTTATTGCAAGGCTTAAAGCCGACTTATAAGACGATTGCTAATTTTAGAAAAAATAATGCCGTAGCACTCAAGAATACGTTTAAGGAATTTGTTTTGTTGTGCCAAAACATCAATCTCATTGATGGTCAATTACTGAAAAAAAGGGCAAGCCCAAGCCTATCCAAAGGCAAGGTTGGGTTTATTTATAAAACCAGTGCCACAGATTGCAAGGCTTGCCCTTTGCGCAGCGAGTGCCTGGCAAAGCAAACGCCTCACCGAAGAATATGGCGCTGGGAACATGAAGCCTTTATGCAAGCCTATCGCAAGTCTATGCAAACGAAATCAGCCAAGGCGATTAGCAAAAGAAGAGGGTCGACTGTGGAGCATCCTTTTTGCATCCACTATTCGATTATTTTTGCCAGAAATGCCTATTTTCGCAACAAACAAGCTTATTTTACCTGCCTGCTTTTAATAAGAACCCTTTTTTACCCGTACAGGACTCAAAATGCTCAATAGTGGGTTGGTGAGCCGGCGTTTGTTGCACAGTCTCCTGCACGGGAATGACGTTGGATGTTTGCACAGTCTTAAACGATTCTCGTAATTCATAATTGGTTTTGCACTGCCCCTTCATTTTCAATTATCAATTTTCTATTATCCACTGACGACCCGACAATGGCAAAAAGAATCGGCTTGACTGGTGGCATTGGTAGCGGCAAATCCAGCGTTGCCGATTTGTTCAAACAATTGGGGGTTGATACCATCAATGCCGACCTGATCGCCCATGAACTAACCCGTCCGGAAAGCCTACAATTTGAACAGATTATCGAACACTTTGGTGGCGAAATAATCAATCACACGGGTCATATAGATCGTAAAAAACTGGCGAATATCGTTTTCAAAAACGACAACAAGCGTAGCTTGCTGGAATCTATTTTGCATCCACCCATCATGGATAATATGTTTACCCATTGTCGGCAGAGTAAATCACCGTATTGCATTCTCGAAGTGCCGCTCTTGATTGAAAGCGGATGCCATCAATCGATGGATCGTGTGATTGTGGTTACCTGCAATCTGGCAACAAGAACCAGTCGGTTACAACACGCCCGAAAGATGAGTCTGACTCAAATCAACCGTATTTTGGATATACAGTTAAGCGATCAGGACAGAGCAAACGTGGCAGATGACATCATTGTCAATGATTCAACAATCACCGCTCTGAAAGAGCAAGTAATCGGTTTGCACGAAACGTATTGTTCTCTGTTTGCAGCCTAATCCTGTTCATAACGATTTCAGACTTTCTAAAATGGGATGAACCGCCTCCAGCACATTCATTTCCATGATTTCTTCAACCTCCTTCCAAGCAAAAATTTGCCCTTCTCGACCACTGACCTGCTGGATGAAATTATCGATTAAATAAACATCCAGCCAGACTTTCGCATGGTCATAATCGTGGGCAATTTGGGTCAACCGAATCATACTTTTTATACCAGCCGATGCGCCCAATTCCTCATGGAGTTCACGCACCAAAGCCTGCTCTGGTGATTCGTTTTGCTCGACTTTGCCGCCGGGAAATTCCCACTGTCCGGCGCATGGTTTGCCCAATCGTCTTTGTTGAACCAAAAGCTGTCCTTCGGGGTTTCTCAGAACGCCAACGACCACAGACAGCCGCGAGTCAGGAACTTCAACTGCTGGCATCACCATTACGACCGATAATCGGCATTGATGCGGATATAACCATGGGTTAAATCACAAGTCCATACTGTGCATACCCCGCCACCCAGCCCGACATCAACGGCAATAGAAATCTCCTTGCCTTGCAAGTGTTTGGCAACCCACTCTTCGTCATAACCCGATATAACCTGCCCATTTTCAGTGATTAACCGATTGCCGATATTTATTTTCAAGTTATCCAGATTGACACGCTCTGCGGTTTTGCCCACCGCCATTACAATCCTGCCCCAATTGGCATCTTCACCAGCAATCGCCGTTTTTACCAACGGTGAATTTGCTATCGACTTGGCAATCACTTTTGCCACGTGGTCGGATTCGGCACCGCACACGGTAATTTCAATCAATTTGGTTGCCCCTTCTCCGTCACAGACCACTTGCTTTGCCAAATCCAGCATAACGGTTTTCAAGGCTCGCTTAAATGCCGTCAATGCCTGATTCTCACTATCTGTGGGCAATTCATTGGCTGCCTTGCCGGTGGAAAACAACAAACAGGTATCGCTGGTTGAGGTATCGCTGTCCACGGTAATGGCATTAAATGTGTGCTGATTCGCCTCGACCAGCATTGCTTGCAACAAGGCTGTGGGAATATTTGCATCGGTAAATATAAATGCCAACATGGTCGCCATATTCGGCTCAATCATGCCCGAGCCTTTTGCAAAACCATTGATTCTCACCATAACGTCACCTATCATGGTTTGCGCGGTCGCACCTTTGGGGAATGTATCGGTTGTGGTTATCGCCTGTGCCGCATCCTGCCAACGGTTGGCCTGTAACTTTCCTGCCAGTTTTGGGATCGCATTGACGATACGCTCAATCGGCAATGGCACACCAATCACACCGGTCGAAGCCACAAATACGTTCTCCGCTTTACAGTCAAGATGATGCGCTATGGCGGCGCAGGTGTCTTGACAATGTTGTACGCCGACCTTGCCGGTGAAGGTATTTGCATTGCCAGCGTTGACAATCAGCGCGCTCGCCATGCCACTTTGAAGATGATCTCGACACAACAAAACCGGCGCACTGGCAGTAGAAGATTGTGTTAGCACGCCGGCAACCTTCGTCCCCGGGGCACAGCATACCAGCATTAAGTCATCGCGCTCTTGATACTTGATCGCGGTCGCCGTGGAGGCGAGTGTGATGCCCGATATTTCCGGAAGCGTAGGAAACTGTTTCGGCGCGAGGGGTGACTTGCTCATCCGCTAAGATAAATTAAACTCAATTTTCGGACTAGCCTTTTCCGTGACATTGCTTGAATTTTTTCCCGGAGCCGCAGGGACAGGGTTCGTTCCGGCCCACTTTTTTACCCGTTCTGACAAACGGCTGCTCGGATGCGGTGTTGACCGGTTGGCGTGCAGGTTGCCCACCCGACTTGTCAGCTGAACGCTCCGCCTCCTCCTGGGCAGCAGGATGAATGTATTTCACCGTCGCATCATCGGCTTGCCGCGCTCGCAACCGCTGTTCCATTTCCAGCATTTCTTCCTGTGACGGCACCTGTACCTTAGCGAGAATAGAAATAACATCAAATTTCATAGACTCCAACAATACGGTAAACATATCAAACGATTCCCGTTTATATTCCTGTTTCGGGTTTTTCTGTGCATAGCCGCGTAGCCCAATGCCCTGACGCAAATAATCCATATTTGCCAGATGCTCTTTCCACTGCTCATCCAACACCTTGAGCATCACCTGCTTCTCAAAATGGCGCATACTATCACTGCCGACCCGCTCCTCCTTAGACTGGGTCATCTCCGTGATATGCTGCAAAATTTTCTTTCGCAGGGTTTCTTCATGCAGCGCGACATCTTGCTCAAGCCATTTTCGAATTTCCAGAGCAATGCCAAATTCGCTTTCAATTTCTTTTTCCAATGGCTCAATCTGCCATTGTTCTTCCAGTGCTTTCGGCGAGATAAATCGATCTATGACCGCGTTGACCACTTCCTCCCGCGCTTCCACGACATACTCCGAAATATCCTCAATTTCCATCAACCGATTGCGCTGTTCGTAAATAACTTTGCGTTGCTCATTGGCAACATCATCATATTCCAATAGCTGCTTTCGCATGTCAAAGTTATGCCCTTCCACTTTTTTCTGGGCATTCTCAATGGCGCGTGAGACCCATGGATGCTCAATCGCTTCGCCCTCTTCCATGCCCAGTTTTTCCATCAATCCGGAAATTTTTTGCGAGCCGAAAATTCGCATTAAATTATCTTCGAGCGACAAAAAGAATTGACTGGAACCGGGGTCGCCCTGCCGCCCACAACGTCCGCGCAATTGATTGTCGACCCGTCTGGATTCATTGCGCTCGGTGCCCAGAACATGTAATCCACCCGCCGTAATGACCTGCTGATGTCTGTCATTCCACTGCTGCCGTAACTGCTGTTTTTTATCCTCATATTCAATGTCGCTCAACGCAATGTCTAAATTTCCGCCAAGCACAATATCGGTGCCGCGCCCTGCCATGTTGGTCGCAATGGTCACCTTGCCCGGTCGCCCCGCCTCGGCAATGATTTGCGCTTCATTGCCATGATGTTTTGCATTTAGAACCTGATGTTCGATTGCTTTGCGGTCCAAAATCTGGGACAAATGTTCTGAGGTTTCAATCGATGCAGTACCAACTAGAACTGGTTGGTTGCGACTACGGCAATCTTCTATACATTCACAAATGGCAGCATATTTTTCATTTGCGGTACGATAGACCAAGTCCGGATGATCCTCTCGCCGCATCTCCTGATTGGTTGGGATAATAACGACTTCAAGGTTATAAATTTGCAAAAACTCGGAGGCTTCGGTATCCGCCGTGCCAGTCATGCCGGCTAACTTGTCATATAACCGAAAATAATTTTGGAACGTAATAGACGCTAATGTGTGGCTCTCCTGCTGAATCGTCACTCCCTCCTTCGCCTCAACCGCCTGATGCAAACCCTCCGACCATCGCCGACCCGGCATCATGCGCCCAGTGAATTCATCAATAATCACGATGCTGCCCTCGCGCACAATATAATCCACATCCTTGTTAAACAAATTGATGGCGCGTAACGCCGAATTCAGATGGTGCATCAGACCGATATTGGCAACCTCATATAAACTGCTGTCAGGTTCAAGCAAGCCTGCTTCGATCAGCAAAGCTTCGGCATGTTCATGCCCCTCTTCGGTCAATGCAATCTGTTTGGTTTTTTCGTCAATCGAGAAATCTCCCGCACCTTCTGGCTGTTGTTGTTTAATCAGTTGCGGCGCGATGATATTGAGATTGTTATATAGAGCCGTACTTTCATCGCCCGGTCCGGAAATAATCAGCGGCGTGCGTGCTTCATCAATTAAGATAGAATCCACTTCGTCTATGATGCCAAATCCCAAACCATTCTGGACCCGATCTTGCCCGGAAAAAGCCATGTTATCCCTTAAATAATCGAATCCAAATTCATTGTTGGTGCCATAGACAATATCGCTTTGATAGGCGGCTTGCTTTGCGTCCCGATCCTGACCTGACAAAATCACCCCCACGCTCAGCCCAAGAAACGAATAAATTGCCCCCATCCACTCAGCATCACGTTGTGCTAAATAATCGTTGACGGTAACGATATGCACCGAACAACCACAAACCGCATTGAGATAGGCCGGCAGTGTCGCTGCTAAAGTCTTGCCCTCACCAGTTTTCATTTCGGTAATTTTTCCACCATCCAAGACCATGCCACCAATCATCTGCACATCAAAATGACGTAACCCCAAAGCACGCACCGAGGCTTCTCGAACCACCGCAAACGCCTCTGCTAACAAGGCATCTTGGTTCGCATGTTCAGCAAAACGCGCCCTGAACTCAACTGTCTTCGCCGCCAGCTCCGCGTCACTAAGGGCTTGCAAACCCGCTTCAAGGGTGTTGATTTGAGCGGCTGTTTTATGCAGTTTTTTAAGGAGTCGCTGATTGCGCTCACCAAAAAAAAATTTCAGTGCATTGTGGAACATATTGTTACGATTATGTATTGGATATTGGGCAGGATTATGCCAGAATTATTGTTCGGAATTATTGTTCGATGGGTCAATTTTCGCTACCATTACCAGATGCTCATTACCCAATAGACCATTATCAAATAATGAACGAGTTTAAATCCATCGCCCGGGAGATTATGTCGGTGAGCAAAGACCCGCCAGTAGCAGAATCGGTGCAACAATCCCTGCTCGACTATTGGCAAAAACAAATTGGCATTGCCGCGCCACATACTTACCCGCTATTATTTCAATCTGGACGGCTGGTGGTGTTTTGCAATTCCGCAGTGTGGGCAACCCAAATCCGTCACCAGACTCCTTCACTGTTACGGCAATTGCATGACAGTCCTTTCAAGGTTTCCGATATAAACACAAAAATACGTCCGGTCTCCTCGTTACAATCCGCAGTCGATTATCCCGCCAGAAAAAGCAATCCCATATCAAAAGACAATGCCAACGCACTTCGCCACCTCGCTACAAAAGTCAGGCACAGTGGATTAAGAAAATCCCTCCTCCAGCTTGCAAAAAAAGCGTTTAGGGAAACCACCAAAACCGATTAGTCAGGCGATAATCCAAATGGCATTGACAATGCTCTGAATTAGGTGGCGGCAACAGTGCGGACAAAGGCGATGGGGACTTGTGCTTCGTCCTCATAAGACACCAATTCCCATGCCGATTCATTATCAAGCAGTTGACACAATAATTTGTTATTTAAGGCATGCCCTGATTTATAGGCACTAAACGCACCAATCAACGGATAACCGAGCAAATAAAGGTCGCCAATGGCATCCAACACTTTGTGTTTAACAAATTCATCTTCATAACGTAACCCATCATCGTTCAGAATATGAAAAGAATCCATCACAATCGCGTTGTCAAAACTGCCCCCCTGAGCAAGTCCGGCATTGCGTAGGGCTTCAAGGTCATCCATGAAACCAAACGTCCGCGCACGGCTCACTTCTTTGACGAATGAAGTGGTCGAGAAATCCACCGAGGCAGTTTGCGTGGAATTTTTCAAAATCGGGTGATCGAAATCAATCGCAAATGAAACCTTGAAACCATTAAACGGCTCAATCTTGACCCATTTATCATCATCCTCCACCAAAATTGGTTTTTTGATTCGCATAAACTGCTTGAGTTTTCCCTGTTCAAGAATACCTGCCGACTGCAACAGGAATACAAATGGTGCGGCACTGCCGTCCATTATTGGCACCTCTGGCGCACTGACATCAACATAAGCGTTGTCAATGCCCAAACCCGCAAAAGCCGACATCAAATGCTCGACTGTGGAAACTTTGACACCATCCACTTCCAGTGTTGTGGACAACCGAGTATCGCTGACATTTTTCGGGCGCGCAGGAATCGGGACGACTGTATCAAGATCAACGCGCTGGAAAACAATCCCAGTATCGACCGGAGCAGGTCGGAGGGTCAGATATACTTTTTCGCCCGTATGCAGACCGACACCAGTTGCGCGAATAATGTTTCTCATGGTTCGTTGCCGTATCATCTCAATCTTACTCCGCAAAATACCGATAGGTAGGGGAGCAACCCCATAAAAAAGGGGAATACTACACTAAAACCATTTGAAAATAAACAATTCACCGCTCATTCCCATCTATATCATTGAAATCATCTGGGCGACCAGATTTTTGTCCTAGTCGGCCTGCTGGTTTCTTAAAAAGGGAGGAATATCCAAATGATCCATATCGAGTGTTTCTACGCTTCCTCGGGCACTGGCAAACCGCTTTTGTGGCAGGACTTGATTCCTTTTACGCGCCACTTGTTCGAGTGTACGAATCGGTTTCTGCGGTTTATTTTCCACCTCATCCGGTAATGCAGTTTTTGCGTTTGGATCAGTTAACCCAGTCGCTACCATGGTCACCCGAAGATCACCTTGCATGGAGGGATCAAAAGCGGTGCCAATAACCACGTTGGCATCCTCGGCGGCATATTCAGAAATGGCATTACCGACCGCTTCAAATTCGCCGATAGCCATATCCGGTCCTGCTGTTATATTGACCAACAAGCCCTTGGCACCATGTAAGTTGACATCTTCAAGAAGCGGGCTGGATATGGCTTGTTGGGTCGCCTCAGTGGCTCGATTTTCACCACTCACGGTCGCTGAACCCATCATCGCCATGCCCATCTCGGACATCACGGTTCTGACATCTGCAAAATCAACATTAATCAATCCCGGTCGGGTGATCAGCTCTGAAATCCCCTGCACGGCATTAAACAAGACTTCATTCGCCTTGTTGAAAGCATCGATCATCGTGGCATTTTGCCCCATGACCGCCAACACTTTTTCATTCGGAATGATGATCAAGGAATCAACATAACTTTTCAAATCTTCAAGCCCCTGATTGGCAATATGGTGGCGTTTTTTACCTTCAAACGGAAACGGTCGGGTGACCACGGCGACTGTCAATATGCCTTTTTCCCGCGCCAGTTCCGCAATCACCGGGGTCGCACCCGTGCCGGTTCCGCCACCCATTCCAGCGGTAATGAAGAGCATATCGGCACCATCAATTGCGGTCGCGATGCGCTCACGATCTTCTATCGCTGCTTGACGACCGACTTCAGGATTGGCTCCAGCCCCAAGTCCTTTGGTCAAGCCTTCGCCTAACTGCAAAACGGTGCTGGCTTTTGACAGTGCCAATATTTGAGCATCGGTATTGGCATTGATAAAATCAACGCCTTCAAGATTTGCGGCGAGCATGTGCTCTACTGCATTTCCACCACCACCACCAACCCCAATGACTTTGATTACCGCCTGCTGACTCACTGTATCTATTAATTCAAACATTTCTTCTCCTATTTGATGTGCAAAAACGTGAACCGGTTAAGCAGTTTGAATGCTTAACCGAACAATAAACGATGCTTAAAAAATGCATTAAAAACTACCCTGAAACCAGCTTTTCATCCGCATCAACATGGATGTCATGGTGCCCAGCTTGGCTGATTGCTGCATTTGATTACGATTCTTATTTCCAAATTGTGCAAGCCCTATGCCAGTGGAGTAAATTGGATTGCAGACCATTTCGCTGAGACTGCCTTCATAATTGGGCACTCCCTGACGCACCGGCAAATGGAAAATTTCTTCTGCCAGATCGATTATCCCTTCAATGCGTGAACTGCCCCCGGTCAGTACAATGCCCGAGCAAATTGTTTCTTCAAACTTGCTGGTGCGTATTTCATTCTGAATAAGCAACAGTAATTCTACAATTCTCGGCTCAATCACCTCCGCCAGATTGCGCCTCGACAGTGAGCGTGGCGGGCGACCAACTATACTTGGTGTTTCGATAATTTGCCCTTCCTCAACCAGTTGCACCAGTGTGCAACCAAATTTCTTCTTGATATCTTCTGCCGCCTGAGTGGGCGTGCGAAAGGCGACCGCAATATCGTTGGTCACCTGATCGCCAGCAATCGGAATAACCGCAGTATGACGGATAGCCCCTTCAGAAAAAATAGCTATATCAGTTGTCCCGCCCCCGATGTCGATCATACAAACGCCAAGCTCACGCTCATCTTCGGTAAGCACCGCTTCACTTGACGCTATCTGTTCGATAATAATATGGTCAATTTCCAAGCCGCAAAGACGGATGCATTTGCCAATATTTTGTACCGCACTCACCGCGCCAGTAATTATGTGTACTTTGGCTTCCATACGCACGCCACACATACCCACCGGTTCGCTAATGCCGTCCTGTCCATCAATAATGTAGTCCTGCGGCAACACATGCAAAATACGTTGATCATTCGGAATCGCCATCGCTTTTGCAGCATCAATCACACGCTCTATATCGTTTTGCGTCACTTCATTATCCTTAATCGCAACCACACCATGTGAATTGATACTGTTGATATGTGCACCAGCAATGCCCGCATAGACAGAATTGATATTGCAACTCGACATTAATTCGGCTTCTTCCATTGACTTCTTGATTGAATGCACCGTAGCGTCAATGTTGACGACCACGCCTTTTCGCAACCCCTTTGCCGGATGGTGACCGACACCAATGACTTCCATTTCACCGTCCTGCCCCACTTCAGCGACCACAACCAGCACCTTGGATGTTCCAATATCCAGCCCTACCACTAAGTTATTCTCTGGTTTCTTTATCATGGTTAATAATCGGACTCCAAGGTAGCAAGGCTTTGAGCAATCGGTTGCGAGCCACGCCAGCTAATCGCAAAGCCATTGGGATAGCGCAGATCAATGCGCTCCATGTGCGGAAATTGAATAATAAGCTTCTGATTCAGTGCCTCAATAAATCGCTCAACACGGGAAAATGAATGCGTCTTGTCAACCACCATAGTCACTTGGAAAGGTTGCTCGATTGCTTCCCCTTGCGCCCGAGAAACCTGTGCAGATTGACCACCATTCAACACCAGTGCTCCCAGAGAAAGTTTCAACCACCATAAACCTCTTGCGTCCAGACGCAGTGCTTCAAGAGAAATACCGCTAGAAGCAAATCGCTCCGACCAGTGTCGAAACGCTTCCCAAACAACCTCTGCCTGCTCATCAGCACCCGACAACAGGGGCAAGTTTTCGTTATGATTACCCGGCTGACGCGCAACCAGATCGCCTGAAACATTAAGCCATTGTTCATCGCCCCAGTGGGAAATCGGCTGAACTTCCGTAACATAAACCACAATGGTGGATGGCCATTGACGGCGTAGCGAGACCGAAAACACCCAAGGAATCTGTTTTATTTTGTTTTCCAGTCGTTGCAAACTGACAGAAAAATAATTACCCTCAAGCGCGGATTCAACAATCTGTTTTACCTGCATACCATCAACCTGATGTAGTCGTCCATACACCTCAATTTGTTTAATTTGAAACTGTTGCGGATTAAACAATCGGTCAACAATGAACAGCAACGCGATGGCAACAATCACCAACACAATAGCGGCGATGACCCAATGCGGTTGCTTCGCCAGTTCCTGTGGTGTTTTCGCCACTCGGTCGGTAGCATGGGTCGCAGTAGTATTCATTTTGCCGTCCCAATAATGCGGACTTCCATATCCAGTGTGATGCCACTGCGTTGCTTGACTCGTTCTCGGACAAGGTAAATCAATTGCTCGATATCGGCAGACCTTGCCTTGCCTTGGTTGACAATAAAATTAGCATGGATTTTCGAGATGGCCGCATCGCCGATCGTAAGCCCTTTGAGTCCGGCATATTCAATCAATCTGGCGGCAAAATCGCCAACCGGATTTCTAAAAACCGAGCCTGCATTTGCACTTTGTATCGGTTGCGAGGCATGACGTTTTTCCAGCAGACTGCGAATCTCATCCGCGCCACTATACCGGCTATCCACCAACTCCAATCCGAGCATCCCGCTCAGAATCCAGTAGCCGTCGGGCAAGGCAACCTGACGATAACCATAACGCACGTCTTTAGCGTCAATATTCTTGCATTGCCCGTGCCGATTGACGCATTCGATCTGCTCAACCCAATGCCAAGTCTCGCCACCAAACGCACCAGCATTCATCGCCAACGCCCCACCAAACGAACCGGGCACCCCTGCTAAAAACGCCACACCTTGCAAACTATTGCGGCTTGACACTCTGGCTACTTTGGCGCACGACACCCCAGACTCGATGTAAAGTCGATTGGGGGACATCACTTTGAATTCGCGCAACCCTTGGGAGGTTCGCACCACCATCCCAGACACGCCACCATCGCGCACCAATAAATTACTGCCCAGACCAATCCAGTGCAACGGAATATGTGTCGGCAATTGCTTGAGCAGTCGTATTAAATCCGCTTTATTCGCCGGCGTATAAAAATAGTCGGCAATGCCGCCGGTACGCCAACTGGTATGGCGCGACATCGGTTCATTAACCAATAACTGCCCGTTCAATCCGTGCATGAAATCCGGCACCGTGCTGGGCATCTCAAGCATCATGGGAGCCACCATTGTTGACCTCCTCTGTGTGGGCTTGTGCTACCAGTGATTGTGCAAATTGACCGATGTCTCCTGCCCCTAAAATCAATAACACATCACCCTGTTGAACGATATTCGGCAACAACGTGTTTAATTCGCTCAAGGTTTCCACAAAAATCGGGTCATTGCCACGCTTGCGGATTGCGCGACACAGGGAACGCCCATCACTGCCAGCAATGACCGATTCACCCGCCGGATACACTTCGGTCACAACCAAATGGGCAACCCCTGCCAGCAACTGCACAAAATCATCGAATAAATCACGGGTACGCGAAAACCGATGCGGTTGAAAGATCACCAGAATACGACGCTCGGGCCAACAATCTTTGCTTGCTTGCAGGGTGGCGGCCAATTCGGTCGGGTGATGGGCGTAGTCGTCTATGACTTCCACCTTGTGGGCTCCAATGTATGCCATGCCCAGAGATTGAAAACGTCTGCCGATGCCCTGAAAACTCGACAACGCTGCGCCGATAGAGCGTGGTGACAGTTCCAACTTATAGGCGATTGAAATGGCTGCCAAAGCGTTCAACACATTATGCTTGCCCGGCAGAGCCAGTTTGAATTTGCCGAGTGATTCGCCGAAACGAATCACTTCAAAGACGCTTTCCCTGCCCTGCTGAACAATGTTGACCGCCTGATAGTCCACTTCCTTCGAGGTCCCATAACTAATCATCGGTCTGCGTATCTCGCTTGCAATCTGTCTGACATGAGGGTCATCAAAACACAGGATTGCCAAACCGTAAAACGGTAAATTATGCAAAAAATCAAGATACGCCTGCTTCAGGCGATTGAAATTTCCGCCATAGGTTTGCATGTGATCACGGTCGATATTGGTCACCACAGCAATCTGCGGTTGCAAATGCAAAAATGAGGCATCGCTTTCATCCGCTTCAGCGACCAAATACTCGCCCTGCCCCAAACGCGCATTGCTGTTGACGCTATTGACCACACCACCGACAATGAAAGTCGGATCAAGCTCGGCTTTGACCAGCACCGCTGCCACTAAACTTGTGGTCGTGGTTTTTCCATGTGCGCCAGCAATGGCAATTCCTTTGCGAAAACGCATCAACTCACCCAGCATTTCTGCTCTTGGAACCACTGGAATTCGATTGTCCCGTGCCGCGATAATTTCGTTATTGCTACCGTCAACCGCGCTGGAAATAACGACCGCATCCGCACCTACAATATGCCGCGCATCGTGCCCAATATGGATTACCGCACCCGCCTGACGCAGTCGTTGCACCATGACCGTATCGGACACATCCGAGCCGGAAACCTGAAAACCAAGATTCAGTAGCACTTCGGCAATGCCGCTCATACCAATCCCACCGATGCCGACAAAATGAATATGTTTGACAAAATCACGCATTCATCGCCTCCAAACAGATGGCTACCACATCACCGGTCGCCCGTGGCTTCGCCAATTTTCGTGCTGCTTGTGCCATGCTAATCAACTGTTTTCGATTATCCTCAAAGCGAGTCAAAATTTTCAGCCAGTGTCCCTCAACAAACTCCTTTTCACGCACCATATAAGCCGCATTATTGCTCACCATATAAGCCGCATTTTTGGCTTGATGGTCATCGACAGCATGTTGATAAGGAACAAAAATAGCCACCACCCCAGCACAGCACACTTCCGAGACGGTCATTGCCCCGCTTCTACAAATAACCACATCACACCATTCGTAAGCTGCCGTCATATCATCAATAAATTCGTTAATCCGACAGTCGATTCGTGATTGCAAATAAGCATCACCGATGCCACCACCCTTGTTTGCGCCGCTTTGATGCCAAACATCAATATTGGGCATCGGCGTTGTGGCAAATAATTTGGGCAGATGTCGATTAAATATATCCGCACCTTGACTGCCACCCACAACCAACAACCGCAACGCGCCGGTGCGACCCGCCAACCTTCTTTCAGGAGTCGGAATATTGGCAATCTCCGCCCTGACCGGATTGCCGAGCCATTGAAACTGCTTAAAGCCTTCGGTAGAAGGAAAACCGGTCAATATTCGACGGCTAAATCGGGACAACCAACGATTGGTCAGTCCTGCCACCGAATTTTGCTCATGTAGCACGATGGGCAAACGCAATGCCGCCGCCGCCAACCCGCCCGGCCCGGAGACAAATCCGCCCATTCCTAAAACCGCTTTTGGGCGACGTTTTAATAGGATGCACACGGTCTGTACGATGGCTTTTAACAGTATAAACGGCAATAATATTTTTCGCGTCATCCCGCTTTTACGCAGCCCTTTTATATCAATCGAATCGAAGTCGATACCCGCGTCCACAACCAATCGGGCTTCAAGACCCTGTCGCGTTCCAATCCAACTCACGTCCACCCCTTGCGCGATCAATTCTTTAGCAACTGCCAATGCGGGAATAACATGTCCGCCGGTTCCGCCTGCCATAACAATGATTCGCGCCATATTCAATTCCTTTGCCGTGCTCGGTTTTGTCGATCAACGGCAAACAACAAGCCAACCGCTACCATGCTGCTTAACATGCTACTACCGCCATAGCTCATCAACGGCAGGGTCAGTCCTTTGGTCGGCAGTAATCCGGTATTCACGCCGATATGCACCCCTGCTTGCAAGGTGAACAGCAGGCTGATGCCCTGCGCGAGAAAACCGGAAAATCGGTTTCCCGATTTAAACGCTCTGCGGGCAATGGCAAACCCACGAAACAATAACAACATGAACAGCATGAGTACGCCAAAGATACCGACCGCACCTAATTCTTCACCGATGATGGCAATGAGAAAATCATTGCCCGCATGGGGCAGATAGAACAATTTCTGAATGCTGTTGCCAAGACCGACACCAAACCACTCACCCCGACCAATGGCGATGAGTGCCTGAATTAATTGAAAGCCACTACCAAAGGGTACTGCCCACGGATCCTGATAACTTAACAGTCGTACGACCCGATAAGACTCCATCCACATAATCAAAACCATAATCGGGGTCGCCACAACCATGCTAATGAGGAAATGCAAGAAACGAACACCTCCCAAAAACATCATGATTGCAACGGTCGTTATGATCACCACAGTGGTACCAAAGTCAGGCTCAAGGAGGAGCAATAATCCGATTGCCCCCACGACCAAACCGATATTGATAACACCCACTTTGAAACGATGCAGGTCATCGCGCTTCCTTGCCAAGTAATCGGCAAAATAAATGATTCCAGCAATTTTCATAAACTCGGACGGCTGAAATCGAAATCCACCTAAATCTATCCATCGCGTACTGCTGTTCACCTCGACACCGATTCCGGGGACGAGCACGACAACCAATAATGTCAAACCGACCAGCAACAAGGCTTTGCTCGCCGCCCGTAGCCAATCCAATCGAATTGACGCGGCAATGAAAAGCAACCCGCTACCCAGACCAATATGCAACAGATGTTTGGTAAGCAGACTAAAATTAGTGTCTAAAGTGTGGCTATCGACAGCGATGGTTGCCGAATAAACCATAATTACACTTAGCGATAGGATGGCAATCACCGCATACATTAACCCCTGATCACAGGACGAACTCTCGCGCCTCGCTATACGACTCACTTGAAGCGTTGTTTGCTCCGCAGATTGCTGCTCCAGCATATGGGCATCCATATAATGGGTCGGGTTATTCAATGCACTAGCTCCAAAACCAATTGCTTGAAAACATTGCCACGATGTTCATAGTTATCAAACATATCGAAACTTGCACAAGCCGGAGAAAACAACACCACCGAGCCGGGACGCGCTAATTTTTTTGCCTGAACCACTGCCTGCTCCAATAAATCGACTCGGCTGCTTGACATTGATGAATCAAAACTCTGGAAAATGATTTCCGCATCCTCGCCAAACAAAATAGTGTGATTGACCCGTTGTTTGATTTTCCTCGCCAGCGGTGAAAAATCAGCCCCCTTGCCTTTGCCACCCGCGATTAAAATAAGTTCTTGTTGAAAACTGCCAATGGCAGAAATCGTTGCTCCGGCATTGGTTCCTTTAGAGTCGTTAATCCATTTCACCCCATTTACTTCAGCCACTATTTCGCAACGATGCGGCAATCCACCATAATTCAGTGCGGCATTGATCACCGCTGGCTGCAACGCAACACCTGACGTTTCCACCAGCGCCATCGCTGCCAGAATATTGGCGATGTTTTGTTCGCCCTGCAGGGTGATTTGTTCGACCTCACCAAGCACGGTATCACCGCGCAACAGCGAGTGCGAATGCCCTGCCAGCCCAAATTGATTGCCCCCCTGCGGCGCATCCAAGCCAAAACTCACGCTCTCGGCATGGCATAAATTTGGACTTGTCAACGCATCATCACGATTGACCACCAGCTTACTGGCATTTTTAAATATTCTTTTCTTAACGTTGATATAATCCTCTAACGCGGGGTAACGATCCATGTGATCTTCGCTGATGTTCAGCACCGTAGCGGCACAGGCTTGCAACGAATAAGTCGTTTCCAACTGAAAACTGGATAACTCCAACACATAATAATCGGGTATGTAATAATCTGCTAAGGTCTGATCCAGCAAGTCCAGAGCCGGCGTACCGATGTTGCCACCGACCTTGACTTTCAAACCTGCGGCTAACAACATTTCGGCAACCAGCATAGTCACGGTGGATTTTCCATTGGAGCCGGTTATCGCAATAATCGGCGCGCTTGCCTGCTGGACGAACAATTCAATATCGCCGATTAGCAATCCCGCGTGACCGGCATCTTGCCGTTCAATGCCAATGCCGGGGCTGGTAATGATTCGCTCAAAAGAACCAAAGCGGGCATACGGTATCTGTCCAGCAATGATTTCCACAGCGGGAAATTCATCTTTGATCTGTTGCAGATACGGCGGCAACTCCCGCGAGTCTGCCACCGTAACCTGTGCCCCCGCTTTCATCAGATGTTTGACCACTGAATAACCGGTCAAGCCAAGCCCGATAACCAGATTCCGTGCATGATGCGGTTGAATGGAATACGCCATGTTCAATGCCCTGTTCCTCAACGTACCTTTAATGTGGCGAGTCCAATCAAGACCAGAATCAGGCTGATAATCCAGAAACGCACAATGATTCTGGGTTCTGGCCAGCCTTTCAATTCGAAATGATGGTGAATCGGTGCCATGCGAAAAATCCGCCGACCAATCAATTTGAAAGAGGCGACTTGCATAATAACCGACACGGTTTCCATCACAAATAGCCCGCCCATAATCATCAGCACAATTTCCTGACGCACAATGACCGCGACAATACCAATCGCTGCGCCAAGTGAAAGTGCCCCGATGTCGCCCATAAACACCTGTGCTGGATAGGCGTTAAACCACAGAAACCCGAGACCGGCTCCGACCAATGCCGAACAAAACACCAATACCTCGCCGGCACCGGCAATATAAGGAATCCCGAGGTATGCTGAAAAATTGGCATTACCCGCCGTATAGGCAAACACCCCTAATGCCCCAGCCACCATCACGGTCGGCATAATCGCCAGACCATCCAGCCCATCGGTCAAATTGACCGCGTTACTGGTGCCGACCACAACCAGATAAGTCAACACTACAAAGCCCCAGCCCAGCGGAATCACCACGTCTTTGAACAGCGGTATCAGCAAGGCGGTTTCAGCCGGCGACTGCGCGCTATAAAAGAGGAACAGGGCGGTGATTAGCCCGGAAATGCTTTGCAACAGAAATTTATTCCACGCGCCCATGCCGCTAGGGTTTTGATCAATCAGTTTACGATAATCGTCTATCCAGCCAATCACACCAAACGCGATGGTGGTAAACAAAACCACCCAGATATATCGGTTGGTCAAATCTGCCCATAATAAAGTCGAAACAACAACGGCAACCAATATCATCGCCCCGCCCATAGTCGGCGTGCCGACTTTGTCAAAATGGGTCGGCGGACCGTCAGCACGAATAGTTTGACCAATTTGATGATGGCTGAGCTTACGAATCATCATCGGTCCAAAAACAAACGAGATCACAATCGCTGTCAGCACCCCACAGATACCGCGAAATGTTAGATAGCGAAATACATTCAATAAACTGTATTCATGGGCAAGGTTCTCAAATAGCCAAGTCAACATCGCAGTCCCCCTGCGGACGCATTTGCCCGTCTATTGATCGCTTCTTTGCGGGTCTCATCCGCTCCATCCATGCGCTCTTCGGCAATGATTGCGTCCACCACTCGCTCCATCATTGACGACCTCGATCCCTTGACCAGCACTGCCACATCAGCACTTAAATTGCCCTTCAATTCGACAACCAAATCATCCGCCGTTGCAAACATCCGACTGCCTTGACCATAGCCCTGGACGTACTCTCGGGCATGGTTATCCTGACCAAGACAGTACAGCGTATCGATGCCTTTTTGATAGGCGTACTGCCCGACCTCGCGGTGCAGTTGCGCGCTGGCTACGCCCAGCTCATCCATTACCCCCAGAACCAGTATCTTGTGCCCATCGAAATTTACCAACACGTCAATAGCCGCCTTAACCGACTGCGGGTTAGCGTTATAACTATCATCAATTACCTGACAGCCCACCAATCCCGCCTTCAGATTCAGCCGACCCGCCACCGCCTGCATTTTTTCAAGTCCAATTTTTATCGTCTGTATGGTCGCACCTGCGGCATAACAAATCGCTGCCGCTGCCAACGCATTCATTACATTATGTTTGCCCGCCAAGGCGAGATGGATGTCGATATGCTGCCTCGCAATGTGCAACGTGAAACGGCTGTCTAGCCAAGCAGATTGCAAATTGGTGATGCCCAAATCTGCGGGTTTTTCCATCGAAAAAGAAATCACCCGCGCCTTTTTTAACTGCGTTTTAAGGAACGAAAACCATTGCCCACTGAAGGGGTCATCGGCATTGATAATCGCCGTTCCACATTCATTCAAGCCACAAAAAATTTCTGCTTTTGCGCGTGCAATTTGCGGCTGGTTATCCAATCCTTCAAGATGCGCGGCGGCAACATTATTGATTAACGCAATCGTTGGTTGGGTAATGCGGCTCAGGTTAGCAATTTCCCCGAGATGGTTGGCGCCCATTTCGATGACCGCAAAATCATGTCGCTCATTCAATTTGAGCAGCGTCAATGGCACCCCCCATTGATTATTAAAACTACCCTTTGGATGCAAGCAGTGCCCGCATTGATTCAATATTGATGCTGCCATAGCAGTAACGGTGGTTTTGCCGTTACTGCCAGTCACTGCCAGCACTGGAATATCAAAACGCGACCGCCAGTGACTTGCCAGTTGTCCCATCGCTTGTGTGGTATCGGCGACTTTAATTTGCCCGAGTTGCACACCCATGACGGTAGAAACCATCGCCCCGAGCGCGCCTTTTTCTGCTGCCTGTGCCACAAAATCATGCCCGTCGAATTTTTCGCCGACAATGGCAATAAATAAATCTCCGTGTTCAACAGCCCGCGAATCTGTGACCACCGCCGCACATCGCGCATCTGAACCGTGCCCATTTCCTTTCACGATATGACCTTGCACGATATGGGCAACCTCCGACAACATCATGGCAACACCTCTAGCAGTTCGCGCACCATTGCGCGGTCGCTCAATGGGCGCACCGAGCGGCCGATTTTCTGGGTTTGTTCATGTCCCTTTCCTGCCAGCAAAATCCAATCATCCTGATTGGCGGATTCAATCGCCGTTGCTAGTGCTTGTTTACGCTCATGAATAACGGTAACCGGTTGACTCAAACCCTGTTTGATTTGTGCCACAATGCGCGCCGCAGATTCGCTACGCGGATTGTCATCGGTAACGATAACGCGGTCGGCAATGGCTTGCGCGACTCGCCCCATCTGTGACCGTTTACCCTGATCACGCTCGCCCCCACAGCCAAATATGACAATCAGATTCCCGCGACACAGCGGTTTGAGGGATTGAAGAGCGCGTTCCAATGCGTCTGGCGTATGCGCGTAATCGACCACCACAGTCGGCTGTGAGCGTCCATTACGAAACCGTTCCATGCGCCCGGGTGGGGCATTAATTTGGGCAATAACATCTGAGATTGTCTCTATTTCATAACCCATTGCCTGCAAGCAACCAATGGCGGCAAGAACATTCGGCACATTCACCTCGCCCAATAATTTCGACCGAATCTGCTGGCTACGACCTTTAGTTTTTAGCTCAAAACGTATTCCCTGTGCGTCTGTTTGCCATTCAACGGCTTGTAAATCGACTGTCGGATTTGCCGCTTTCATGCCATAACTAGTACATTCCAGCCGCGCCTGCTGTCGGCATAATTGTAGCAATGTCCGACCAAATTCATCATCGTTATTGATAACCACGCTCTTGAGCGATGCAAATTCAAATAATTTCTGCTTGGCGGCACCATAACGCGCCATTGATTGATGATAGTCAAGGTGATCTTGGGTCAGGTTGGTGAATAGCGCAATATCAAAATCAATCGCATTCACCCGCCCCTGTTGCAAACCATGTGAAGAAACTTCCATGCTAACCGCATCTGCCCGAGCACTCAGAAATGCAGCTAACTGCGCCTGTATGGAAATCGCATCTGCGGTCGTCAACGCCGCATGTTGTAAACTATCAGTCAATCCACAACCGACTGTCCCCGCATAACCACAGCGTATGCCGAGCAATTCCAATGCCTGAGCAACCAAATAAGCGGTGGTGGTTTTTCCATTGGTGCCGGTAATCCCAATCATCTGCAAATCTTTAGAGGGCTTGCCGAAATACCGCGCCGCAATCGTGCCCAATTTTTGTTGCAGATTCTCGATCCCAATCACTGGCGCGTCATGTTTTAGCGCGTCTCGGTCGGTATCATCGCCCGCACCGGTTTTTTCAAATAAAACTGCCGATGCGCCGTTGGTCAATGCCTGAGCGATATACGCCCGACCGTCTGTTATCATGCCCGGCAATGCGATGAACATATCGCCCGACTCGACCTGTCGACTATCTAGCCGGAGCGCGCCAATCTGGCAATCACGCACTTCGGGTATGGCTTCATAGCCTGCCAGCAACGCACTTAACCGAGCGGTTGTCGGATGAGTCGGCAGGGGGGTTGTTTGATGGATTTCCGACATAGCTATTCGCTCAAACATTGCGCTTGCGCTTAAGCGCAATGTTTGGTTGCTCAAGACCATCTGGCTTGACATTATATAACCGCATCAAATCTGCCATCAAACTTGAAAACACCGGCGCGGCAACATCGCCACCATAGTAAAACTTCCCTCTGGGTTCGTCGATGGTTACCACCATCACAAACTTAGGGTCGGTTATCGGTGCCAACCCTGCGAACAGAGACAGGTAGCGTTTGTTTTTATAATTTCCATCGATTAACTTATGTGTGGTTCCGGTTTTTCCGCCGATTCGATAACGCGCCACTCGCGCCTTTCGGGCGGTCCCCTTTGGGGTCGCAACCTGTTCCAACATATCGCGGATAGAAGCGACCGTTGACGCGCTAAAAACCCGTTTACCCGATGCGCGATATGCCGGTTCCCGCGGTTGCAAGGTTATCGGCAACAACACACCATCCGTCGCAAAGACCGTGTAGGCTCGCGCCAATTGCAAGGGCGTTGCCGAGAAGCCATAGCCATACGAGAGTGTGGCGTGTTCAATTTTTCGGGTGCGCTTGGTCAGCACCCCTGAAGTCTCACCCGGCAGTGTTCCGCTTCGCTGTCCAAACCCGACCCCTCTAAAGGTGTTGTATAAATCATCAAACGGCAACCCTAATGCAAGTTTGCTGACCCCGACATTACTCGAATGGACGAGGACATCAAACACCGATATTTCGCCGTAATTATGCACATCGCGTATGGTATAACCGGGGACCCGATAGTAGCCCGGCGAAGTATCTATGAGGGTGTCTGGTGTCACGCTACCATTTTCTAACACCATACCAATGGTAAAGGGTTTGGCAGTGGAGCCCGGTTCCATGACATTGGCAACGGTGCGGTTACGAAACACGCCCGGAGTGATTGAGCTGCGGTTATTGGGATTAAACTGGGGCGAGTTGACCATCACAATGATTTCCCCGCTCGGAATTTCAAGCACGACAACGCTCCCACCGGTAGCATCATGTTTCCTGATTGCCGATTCAAGATAACGACTCGCCAGCGACTGCACCCGCTGGTCAATGGTAATCACCAAATCTTTTCCATGGCGAACTTGGCGGATGCTTTCGACGCTTTCCACATAGTGTCCAGCTAAATCTTTAAGCAACCGTTGCCGTCCTTCCTGTCCGCGCAATTCGGTATCGAAAGCACGTTCCAAGCCTTCCTGCCCCTTGCTATCGACATCGGTAAAACCAATTAAATGCGCGCTTACTGGTCCTCCGGGATAGTACCGCTTGTATTCTCTGCGCGTTTCTACGCCGGGAATTTTCATTGCCACAATCTGCTCGACCAGTGCTGGTGGCATCTGTCTTTTAATATACATAAAACTGGCATGGGCAAATTTTTCACACTGCTTTTGCAAACGCGCTTGGGACATATTTATGCGTTCCAACATCGGTTTCCAGAGTGCTTGCACCGGACAAAATACTGCCGGCTCTGCAACCAGCGAATCCACTGGCGTACTGACCGACAACACCTGTCCGTTTCGGTCCAAAATACGCCCCCGCTGTGGCTCGATTTTTACCTCGCGCAAATAGCGTTTATCGCCCTGATTCTGTAATTTTTCATTGTCCTCCGTATGCAACTGCACCACCCGCAACGCCAGCACGGTAAAAGCACAAACCGCCAGCGCAAGCACCATATTTTGTCGCCAAACCGAGGGCGCTTTCGCGTTTGTATTTCTAGCCACCATCCCCTCCACTAAGTAGGCCCGTGTCTTTATTGAGATTGTTGTCCAATTGTCCTCCTTGCAGTTGCACTGTAATAATTTGCGCTGACGGTGGTGGCGACATCCCCAATCGGTTGCTGGCATCATCGGCGATATTGTTTTCCATCGCCCAGGTCGCTTTTTCCAGCATCAGCCTGCCCCGCTCGGATTGCAAATGAGTACGTTGATTCTCTATTTTTTGCAGGGCAATAAATGCTAACCGGTTTTCATGGCGGACAGTCACCACAAAAAACGCACTGACTAATACAACAATCAACATCAAAACAGATAGTTTACTCATCGTGATTCTAGACGACCTTTTGAGCGACTCGCATGACCGCACTTCTTGCTCTGGGGTTTTGCTTTAATTCGTTGACCCTCGGCTTTATCGGCTTACCGACTAATTTTAAGCGCGGTTTCAGCATGTCATGGGTAACCGGTAAATCATAGGGATAGGGGTCGCCCCGACACTGACCACGAAAAAACCGCTTGACCAGTCTATCTTCCAGCGAATGAAAACTAATCACAACCAGACACCCGCAGGGAGCCAGCGCATCCAGTGCCAGCGGTAAAACGGCTTCGATTTCCTGCAACTCATGGTTGACCGCAATGCGAATCGCCTGAAAGGTTCGGGTTGCAGGATGTTTACCCTTTTCTCGAGTCGGCACCGCTTCGCACACCAGTCGGCTCAACTCGGCAGTCGTGTTAATATCGCTTTGCAACAATGTCTGCTTGATTTTTCGAGCGATTCTGCGCGCAAACCGCTCTTCCCCAAACCTTTTCAACACACCGATCAACTCATCTTCCTCGACCTGTTTTATCCAACCTGCCGCGGTCATTCCAGCACTTTGATCCATCCGCATATCAAGCACTCCTTCACGGCTAAAACTAAACCCTCTGGCCGCATCGTCAAGCTGTGGCGAAGACACCCCAAAATCAAACAGAATCGCATCCACCTTGCCAATCAGATTACGCGCTGCCAAAATATCGGTCAAACTGGAAAACGGAGCATGAATAATTTCAACACGATCTTCGTTTTTCCATTCTAATATGGCTTGATCAATCGCATCCTGATCACGGTCGATAACAATCAGTCGGGCATGACTGGCAAGGGCATGAAAAATTGCCCGCGCATGACCACCACGACCATAGGTCGCATCCACCACGATGTCACTGTCGGCAAGATTTAACGCCCGCACAACCTCGGGCAACAAGACGGGAATGTGGGCTGAAGCGTTCATGGGCTACAACGAAAGCTGCTCCATCTCGACTGATAAATTCTCCAAATCCACATCTTCTTGTAGCCACTGATCGCACCGCGCATTCCACAAGTCACCGCTCCAAATCTCAAACTTGTTGCCCTGACCAACAAGAAACACTTCCTTGCTCATCATTGCATATTCTCGCAACGGTGCTGGCAACAATATCCTGCCACTGCTATCCATCTCCACATCACTGGCATAGCCCACTAAAAACCGCTTCAACCGCTGATGATTGGCATCAAAACTCGGCAAAGCAACAATTTTTTGTTCAATCAACTCCCATTCATCCAAAGGATATAGCCACAAGCAACGCTCTTTGGTATTATTCACCGTAACCACCATTTTGCCGCCACAACGCTGCATCAGCTCAGCGCGAAAGCGATTTGGAATCGCCAGCCTGCCCTTACTATCAAGATTTAATGTGTTTGCGCCGCGAATCATGGTTATAGTTTTGCATAATTGGATAAATTTCCCACAAATTCCCACTTTTCGCCACTATATGAGCAAGCACATACCTTGTCAAGAAAAAATGAGATTTTTAGTGCATAAAAACCATTTTTTTCAAGAAAAAACTGGGATTTCCGCGTCCTTGAAGTTAAAGTAAATTATTGATTGAATCCTTAACGACCTATTATCAAACAAACTAACTTCTCTCCAATCAGAAATACCGAGGCGGATAGGATTTCCCTCCTCTCAACCATCACAGACGCATTATAGCCGTTCATTGCGTCGATATTTCTGCGGGTTCATACCAGTCCAGTTACGGAAGGCCCGCGAAAAGGCGGACAATTCAGAATAGCCTAGACTATAGGCTATTTCTGTCAGCGACATATCGGGGTCATTCAGATAATGTAATGCCAATTCCCGACGTGCGGCGCGTAATAAATCTGGAAACAGCAGATGTTGTGCTTTCAGCCGTTTATGGAAGGCTGCATCGGTCAACCCAAGCACGTTGGCGATTTTTGAGAGCGTTGGCAATGTATCACCGAGATGCAGTTTAATCTGGTTGCGTACAACCGTTGCCATATCCTCCATATCATCAACCAGTTTGCAACGTGATTCCAGAAAAGCGGCGACCATCGAAAACAGATATGGATCCTGCCCGGGCATACGCACATCAAGATCACTACAGCGGAAAGCAAAAGCGTTGGTGCGGCGACCGAAGCGTACTGGCGCACCGAAATACCTTTCGTGCTCCTGAGCATTATCGGGTCGATCATGTTCAAAGCGAATTTCCAAAGGCGACCAATTTGCCCCTAGTGCTGCCTTGAATATATTATGAAACATACCAAGCGAGAGCTCCGCATCCTGTCGGCGATTCTTTATTCTGGGGTCATGAATGTGGTAGCTTAGCCATAGAACATCGTCATCTTGAATCAAATCAAAGCTGGTTTGTTCCTGATGGGCGGGGAAATATTTTTTCATGTCGCGCAATGCCGCCGACAAGGTTGGAGAACTGAGTGCGGTATAGCCAATCGCACCCAGACATTTTGGCGCAAAGTTGTGGCCAAATTCCAGACCAATATTGTCATTGCCAGTGGTTCTGGCCGCAACATCAAATAAAGCGCAATACTGATTGAGACTGATGGCGTTAATCGGGCTGCTGAGGTCGGTTAGGTGAATACCCACCTGACCGAAGATGGTATCAACATCTCCATGATTACGTTCGATTAAATCAACGACACCAGTCGCGGCTGATGCCAGCACCTTGGACGGTGCCAGATTAAATTCACCGAGTTGTTCTCGCATATAACATCCCCAACAATATTTTCAAACCTCGCGCCCCGCATAAAACTCAGTATATATGTGGTGTACTATCCCTTCCCACCCTAACTGTTAAACTTTCCGAATCTAATGTCAAGCAACGTTGGGCAATTCCAACAATGCTTTATATTCATCATTTTAACTGATATTTTTACATTTCAGGGGAATATATGAAACTTATTCGACAGCAGTTATCATACTATTTGATTGGCTATGCGACTGGATATTTGACCAGTAGCGCAGAGTTTATTGCGTTTGAACATTGAAAACATAACAAAAGTGGGAGGAAACAAACATGTGGCAAGAGTTAGAACCTGATTTATACCAAGACGTGACGGTCGATGGTTACACCGTAAAAACTTATAGTTTTGGCAAAGGTGACGAAGTTGTTTTCTGCCTCAATGGTGGTCCGGGTTTGCCGTGTGACTATCTGCGCGACTCACATTCCTGCCTAAAGTTCGAAGGTTACCGAGTGGTTGCATTCGATCAATTGGGAACTGGATTATCGGATCGACCCGATGATCAATCACTTTGGAATATTGAACGTTATGTCGCCGAGGTTGAAACCGTCCGACAGGTTCTTGGCTTAGGCAAGGTTCATCTGTTGGGACAATCGTGGGGTGGGTGGTTGGCTATCGACTATGCTCTGACTCATCCAGATGCTATTCAGTCGTTGATTTTGGAAAACACGGTGGCGGATATTCCTCATCTGGCATCCGAACTGGAGCGATTGCGAGGAGCGCTGGGATCGGAGACCGTTTCAATGATGCA
This sequence comes from Candidatus Spongiihabitans sp., assembly GCA_965261425.1. Taxonomy (GTDB): domain Bacteria; phylum Pseudomonadota; class Gammaproteobacteria; order Arenicellales; family Poriferihabitantaceae; genus Spongiihabitans. The sequence goes on along the minus strand of OZ253452.1, from coordinate 2,494,353 downwards.
GCGGCATGAAGCCCAAGGAACATTAGAACATCCTGAATACCAAGCCGCCATCACGCTGTTGAATTACCGTCATGTTTGTCGCTTGGAGGAATGGCCGGCCCCAGTTCTACGTTCACTGAATGACTGGAATATGGGTCCTTATATGGTCATGCAAGGACCCAATGAATTCCTATACACTGGCAACATGAAAAACTGGAATCGTATTCCCGATTTACCCAAAATCAAAGCCCCTGTTCTCATCACCACTGGACAACATGATGAATTGACACCTGCTTGCGCCCATCGAATGAAGCAGGCATTACTACAAGCAGAATTGCATGTGTTTCCGAACAGTAGTCACATGCCATTCTTTGAGGAACCTCATGCCTATTATCCGGTTCTTTTGGATTTTCTGGCACGCCACCGCAGAGACTGATTCCCATCGTTCTATTCGCTCGGATTAACGCCGGTTGCGGCTGATGCTGGCCTTGGAGGGTTTAGTCTAATATGCCCTGGTCCCTGCCCCAAACTGTTAAACTTCCCGAGTCTAGTGTCAAGCAATAGTGGGCAATTCACAAAATACTATATGACTCGACGTTTTAATCATTCATTCTGCATTGGAGGACAATATGCGACTTACTCGACGACAATTTTCACACCACCTGATTAGTAGCGCAGGACTCGTTGCGCTTGGGCCAGTCGGGCGTGCGCTGGCAGCGCGCAACGACGAAATGAACATCCTTTGTTGGGAAGGCTATAACTCAGATGAAGTGCTGGGACCATTTCGATCGGCTAATCCAAATACCCGAGTACGCGCTGAAAGTGGCACTTCGGATCCCGATATGATTAACAAGCTACGCGCTGGCGAAATCAAGGTCTGGGATTTGATTAATGTCAACCAACCATGGGCGCGCGAACAGCTTTACCCCGGAAACCTCATCAAGCCGCTCGATAAAAATCGCTTCATGCCTTATTTTGAGAGTATGCTGGCGGATTTTGCTAAACCATATCCACTTGCCTTCGCCGATGACGGCAATCTGATTGGTATGCCACAACGCTTCGGTCCATTTAGTTTCGTGGTCAATACCGACAAGATAAGCCGTCAAATGGCAGAAGATCAGGGTTGGAACCTGTTTCTCGACCCCGCCATGAAAAACCGTTTCGGTGTTCTGACCTATGACAATTGGAATATTATACACATGTGTTTGACCGGTGGTCTGAATCCGTTCAAAGCACTCGATGAACAGGCACAGGACACATTCACGGACACGGCAAAAACCCTCTTCGCCAACTCCAAACTGTTGACCGATGATTTGGTTGCCATGAATACCGCGCTGATTAACGGTGAAATTGATGCCTACTTCACTGGTGGCACTTATACCGCTTCACCAGCGCGCTTGGACGGTGCAACCAATGTTCGTGCCATCACCCCCAATTCTGGCCCGGTTGATGGCAAAGGCGGTGTCGTTTGGATTGAGTTGACTTCGCTGGTGAACAATCCCGACCCATCCACCCTAGCTGAAGATTTCCTCGAGTTTGTTCAGCAACCCGATATATGCAAGGCAGTCGCCTTTTCCGAGGGCACCTACAACCCGGTTAGTCAAATGGGCAATGCTAAGGTAATGGCAAAATTTGGCACAGATGAACTGGATGCGATTCAGTGGGAAAGTCTGCCAGAAGAAATGTCGCGTTCTCTCGACTATCAAGTGGTGCCGTCCTACGACAAGTTGAACGAGCTTTACAACGCTGCCAAACGTAGTTGATGGGTTTTGTTGCCATTGTATTTAGATACTGATTCCGATTATCATGCTTCCCAAGCCGATTTTGCGTCTTGAAAAGGTCAGCAAACATTTCGGCAAATTTGCGGCAGTCCGGCAAATCAGTCTTGATATTTACGCGGGCGAATTTCTGACCATCGTCGGTCCTTCGGGTAGTGGTAAATCGACGCTGATTCGGTTGTTGGTTGGGATGGATGAAATTACTGAAGGCAAAATTTGGTTGCGCGATCAGCGCATCGACCAAATTCCAGCGAACCATCGACCGACTTGTATGGTGTTTCAGTCGCTGGCACTGTTTCCGCATATGAGTGTCGGGCAGAATATCGAATTTCCGCTGAAAATTCGCGGTGAAAGCGAGTCCAAGCGACAACAACGGACACTTGAATTACTGGATTTACTCCGCCTGTCAAAGCGTTTTTATGACAAGCGCATCAGCCAATGCTCGGGCGGTGAACAACAACGGGTCGCACTCGCTCGGGCACTGGCATTTGACCCGGAAATTCTGTTCTTTGATGAGCCGTTGTCGGCACTCGACTACCGTTTGCGTAAAGCACTCGAGAAGGAGCTGAAAGATTTGCACACCCGTACCGGCAAAACATTTGTCTATATTACCCATAGCCTGGAGGAAGCGATGGTGATGTCGGATCGAATCGCAATCATGCGAGACGGGAAATTTGAGCAGATTGCAGTAGCTGATGAAATCTACTCACAGCCGGTTAGTCGTTTTGTTGCTGAATTTATGGGCGAGGTGAACCTGTTTGAGGTAGAAGGTCTGACGGATGGCGGATTACGCGGAAGCAACATTGAAATTCACCTTGCTAATCAAGCCGCGGAATTGGTGGTTTCGTTGCCCCCGGGTGAACACCGCATACTGATGATAAGACCAGAATTTATCCGCTTTCTGTCCGCCGATGAAACTGCGGATTTTATGGTGCGTGGAATTCTGCGCGCTGAATACGCGCTCGGTTCACGCCTACAATACGAGGTCGAAGCCGATGGCAAATGTCTTACCATAGAGTGTCTGCGTGAACATCGACACCACGGCGCAATCGGAGATTCAGTTGCCTTGGGTTGGGATGTGAAAAACATCCACCTAATATAAGCGTAATGGAACGTCTGAATCGGCGACTCGGTTTCCTAAGCGCATTGCCGATGGCAATAATGCTGGCTTTGAGTTTCCTTGCCCCGCTGATAGTCGTTGCCACTTTTTCGGTGATGCCACGGCGGGTTTTTAGCCTGATGAATATGCCCGATTTCTCCGCATATGCGGTGTTTTTCCAGCAGGGCTATTACAAGTCGCTACTCTGGTCGCTCGGCATGGCTTTCGTTGCCACTATTATCCTGTTCGTGCTGAGCTGGCCACTCGCCTATGGCATGGCAAAAGTGTTCAAGCGTTTCACTCTGGTCATCACTATTGCGGTGGTTAGCAGTTTGTTTGTTTCCGAAAATATTCGGCTTTTTGGCTGGGTATTGACCCTGATGAAGGGTGGGCTGATTGAGGGTTATATGCGGAGCTGGACCGGCAATAGTTTTGACAGCCCACTTTATAATGTGCCGATTACCGTATTCGGACTGGTTTATGTTTATTTTCCATTCATGCTGTTCCCGCTGGCTCAAGGCATAGCCATGGTTCCTGATGATGCGCGCCAAGCCGCCGCCGATCTTGGGGCTTCGCGGTGGCGTATTTTCAGGGAAATAGACCTGCCGCTGGCGGCCCCGGGAATCGTTGTTGGGTCGCTACTTAGTTTTGTCCTCGCCGCTGGGGCGTTAGTCGAAAGTAAATTGCTCGGCGGTCAAGCCGTTATCGTCATAGCCGACGAAATAGAAACCGCATTTACTTATGGACAGGATTGGCCGCTCGGCTCAGCATTATCAATGATTTTAATTTTTATTATTGGTGGTTTGGCGATTTTTGGTATCTCACGAGTGAACCTAGATACCATCATGGGGAGAAAACACTGATGAAGCCGACACCTGCCATGCGTATCGCGCTCTATATTTACGGCATCATGGCGATTATTTTTCTCTATCTGCCGCTGCTTTCGGTCACTTTCGCCTCGATTTCCAAAGCACGTTATCTGACCTTTCCCATCCGACACTATTCGACAACATGGTATGTACGCGCATTGGAAAGTGCCACCGTTGCCGACATCGTCATAACATCGCTTAAAGTCGCGCTCATTGTAACCGCCATTTCCATGATAATCGGTTTTTTTGCGGCACTGTCCTTTGCCCGCTACCAATGGCGATTTCGCACCTTGTTCCAAAAGCTCATTCTGTTGCCAATCTTTTTTCCTCAGACGGTACTCGGCTTGGCACTTTTAATTTGGTTTAATTCGGTTGGTATTATTCCAGACTGGAAAACCGCAGTTGTTGCACACCTGATTTGGGTTGCGCCGATAGCAACCCTGATTATTGCCATTCGTGCCTATTCCTTTGACCCATCCCTCGAGGAAGCGGCCCGCGATATGGGCGCATCGACTGGAACGATACTTCGTCAGATAACCCTGCCACTGCTTCTGCCGGGGTTAGTCTCAGCCGGACTGTTTTCATTTCTGCTTAGCTGGAGTAACTTCCCGCTGTCGCTGTTTACCACTGGCGCAGATGCTACTCTACCCGAATGGTTGTATGCCAAAATGGTTTCCGGCTATTCGCCATTGGTGCCCACAGTCGGGGTGCTGTCCGTGCTGGCCTCCATTTTCATCGCCTTGTTTGTTTTCTTAATTTTATGGCGGGTGCGTTCAGCGAAACAAAAACAATCAAGCGTTAGTTATTGAGAAAATATTATGCTTACATCAATTAAAGGCAAAAGCGTCATCGTTACCGGTGGCTCCAAGGGCATCGGGCGCGGTATCGCGGACGTGTTTGCGGTACACGGTGGCCGCATCACCATCGCAGCTCGCGGTGAGCAAGCGGCACAAGCGGCATGCGATGAAATCAACAGTAGCGGTGGCAGTGCCCGCTACTCGCCGTGCGATGTGAGTGACTGGGCAAGCATCCAAGCCATGCTTAATGACGTGGTCGCAACCAATGGCGGGGTTGACATTATATGCGCCAATGCGGGGGTTTTTCCTCAGACCAAGATTCTCGACATGGAACCAGCCGAGTGGGATCAGGTGATGGCAACCAATCTGCGCTCAGCTTTTTTATCCGTGAAAGCCAGCATCCCGCATTTCGAAAAAGCCGGCAAGGGGCGCGTGATTCTGACTTCCTCAATCACCGGCCCGGTTACCGGCTATCCCGGCTGGGCACATTACGGCGCATCCAAAGCCGGGCAACTTGGCTTTCTCAAAACGGCTGCCATGGAGCTTTCTAAATATAATACAACCATAAACGCGGTATTACCCGGCAACATTTATACCGAAGGGCTACAACATCTTGGTCAAGAATATCAGGATGCCATGGCCGCTTCAATCCCGCTGAAACGTCTTGGCAAGGTCGAGGACATCGGCTATGCCGCCTTGTTTTTCGCCTCAGATGAAGCGGCTTATATTACCGGTCAAACCTTGATCATCGATGGCGGACAGATTCTACCCGAGTCGTTGGAGTCAATCGATGAAATTTGAACATTAAAGACAATCATGGCGAACGAATTGTTGCCGATGAATATGCTCCAACATCTCGACACGCTTGCCAATCAGTCACTTGAACTGTGGGACATCCCAGCCGTAGCTAAAGCGCGTTTAATCAATGTCTCGGAAAACACCACTTATCTGGTCGAAGCACCAAGCTGGAAGTCTATCCTGCGTATCCACCGCCCGGGCTACCATTCCGAAACGGCTATTCGTTGCGAATTAGCTTGGTCAACCGCGCTAACCCGTGAGGGCGGGATAATAACGCCGAACTATTATGTCGGTAAAAATAGCAACCCGATTCAAAGTGCCCTAATTGACGGGCTGGAAACGTCACGTTATATGGTGATGTTTGAATTTGTCGAAGGCTCTCAACCGGATGAAACCCATGACCTTGCCGAGTCATTTGAAGATTTGGGCGAAATTGCCGCTCAAACCCACCTGCATTCCATTAACTGGGTGCGTCCCCAGCCATTCGAGCGACTAACCTGGAATCTCGATACCGTATTCGGAGCCAATCCCACTTGGGGTGATTGGCGCGCCGCCCCGAATGTAACGGTCCCAATTCGATGCGTTCTGGAACGGGTCGAAGAGGTGGTTAAACGCCGCCTGACGGCATTTGGTAGCGACCGACAACATTATGGATTGATTCATGCGGATATGCGACTTGCCAATCTCCTGATTGACCAGAACGGCACACGTCTTATTGATTTCGACGACTGTGGCAACGGCTGGTATCTGTACGACTTTGCCGCTAGCATCAGTTTTATGGAGGACAGTCCACAAGTCCCGACCCTAAAACAGGCTTGGCTCAAAGGCTATCGCAAAAAACGCGCCCTAACGGAACAAGATGCCGCAGAACTTGACTCCTTCATCATGCTACGCCGACTGGCGTTGCTAGCGTGGATTGGCAGTCATATTGAAGCACCCGAAGCACAGGCGATGGCAGCCGACTTTGCCCGTGTTTCTGCTAATCTTGGCAATCATTATCTCGACAATTTTGGCTAATCGGCAGTGCTAACCCAGTTTTCGCGGACTAAAAGTGCGGAACGATTGAAAGAGGACATAAACACCATCAGCCGTAGGGTAAATGTTAGAATACGGCAATGAACAAGCCCAAAACCCAACACAAAGCCACCGCAGAGAACATAGCCAAACTAAAAGCGAAGCTACGCGAGCTTTTCCAGCTTAATCGGGGCGATTTAGATTTCGGCTTGTATCGCATCATGGCACTAAAAAGTGCCGAAGTTGAAGTCTTTCTTGAACAGCATCTGCTGCCGCAGGTTACGGCAACACTGGGCAATATTGCTCAATCTGATACCACATTATTGGAAAAAAACCTTAACCACGCGACCAACTCCGCAATAGAGCTTGGTGTTGACCCGGCAAAAACCCCAAAGATTCAGGAAATAAAATCGCAGATAAAAGCCGCCAAACGCGACCAGCAAACGGAAGCGGATACCTACAACCATCTTTACAGTTTCTTTTCTCGTTACTATGACGAAGGCGATTTTATGTCGCTACGGCGTTATAAAAATGACGGCAAAGAAGCCTATGCAATCCCCTACAACGGCGAAGAGGTCAAACTGCATTGGGCAAACTCCGACCAGTATTACATCAAAACAACGGAGAACTATGCTGCTTATGTTTTCACCATTGACCAAACCAAGCAGCCATGCCGAGTGCGTTTTCAGATTGCCGAAGCGGATAACGAAAAGGATAATATCCAAGCGGTAAACGGCAAAAAACGCTTCTTTGTGCTGGCACAAAATTTCATAAGCGAAGAAAAAGCCACCTTAATCATTCGCTTTGACCATCGCCCTTTGAGCGCGGGAGAAAAACTAAAATACGCTCAAAACGGTAGCCGACAACAAGCGACCATCAACCAAGACACCGAACAGAGAGTTCTTAAAAAACTTGCAGGCGACTGGTTCAATAGGATGCTCGCCCCTTGTCCCACCGAAGCCGACGAGACGCGCACCTTGTTAGGCAAACATATCACCGCTTATACATCAAAGAATAGTTTTGATTATTTCATCCACAAGGATTTGGGCGGATTCTTACGCCGAGAATTAGATTTCTATATCAAAAGCGAAGTCATATCGATTGATAATCTGGAACTTAACGATGATCCCAGCGTTTTTATACGCGACTTGGCACAAATCAAAACGATTAAGCGTGTCGGCAGCAAAATCATCGATTTTCTCGCTCAATTAGAAAATTTCCAAAAACAACTTTGGCTAAAAAAGAAATTTGTGCTGGAGACGCAGTATTGCGTCACTTTGGATAAAGTGCCGCAATCTTTATATCCGCAGATTGTAAAAAATAAAGCACAGCGCGATGAATGGGTGAAATTATTCGCCATTGATGCGATAGAAGGCGATATTGTCGCCACCGCTTACAGCAAACCACTCAGCCCTGAATTTTTAACAGAAAACCAATATTTGGTGTTGGATACACGGCATTTTGACCAAAAGTTTGTGGAAGCACTGCTTGCCGCCTTGTCGGATGCCGGCCCGATTGACGAACAGATGAACGGCTTGCTGGTGCATGGGGAGAATTTTCAAGCATTGAACCTGTTGCAGGTGCAGTATCGAGAGCGGGTGAAATGTATTCACATCGATCCACCCTATAATACGGACACCAGTGGGTTCATCTATAAAAACACTTATAGACATTCCAGTTGGCTTGCAATGATGCAAAATCGCATTTTTGTTTCAACAAAGATGATTTCTGAAAGTGGTTTTTTTCTTTGCCATATTGATGAGAATGAATATGAAAGATTACACATTCTATTTGAACAGTTTCCACTTGCCAATGCGGGAACTGTAGTATGGGACAAAAGGAACCCTATGACAGGCGGCGGCGGTGTGGCGACACAACACGAATACATTATTTGGAGGTCTAGAACTGAAAAAGCAATAAACATTGGTAATGGTAGTATCCAGCTTATGTTGAATAAAGCAGAGGATTTAATAGAAAGAAATCATCGTATAGTTAGTAAAGAAGTAAAAAAAGAGTATGCTACTTGGATTAAAAATAATCCAGAACTAAGCGGAGGAGAAAAAGCATACAATCTCTTGGATGACAATGGATTAGTTTATCAAAGCATTAGTTTGAGAGCACCCGAACCCAGAGAGGACTCAAAATTTTTTATTCCTCTTATTCATCCAAAAAATAAAAGACCATGTGTAGTTCCCCCAAACGGATTTTCTCGTACTCCAGAAACATTAAAAAACATGGTTAAACGAGGAGATATTATTTTTGGAAAAGACCATACAACTCAACCTAGGCAAAAAATGGCTTTGTCTAATAACTCACAAAGGCAAATTACATCAGTTATTTCCGATGCAACTCGTGGAAAATCTGATATTGACTCGCTCGGATTAGGAAGTTTCCCTTATAGCCATTCTGTAAGGTTTTACAATAAATTAATTGAAGCGGCATCTGACTCCTTATCTGATGTTGTTCTTGACTACTTCGCTGGTTCCGGCACTACCGGGCATGCGGTTATCAATCTCAACCGTGAGGATGACGGAGCGCGTAAATATATTCTCGTGGAGATTGGGCATCATTTTGAAACCGTCCTGCTGCCGCGTATTAAAAAAGTCATTTATTCCAAAGACTGGAAAGAGGGCAAGCCAACCGACCGAAATGGCATTAGCCAATTATGCAAATATATCCGTCTTGAATCCTATGAAGATACGCTGGACAGTTTAACCGTTCAACCTCGACACGATCTGGTTGCGGCAGCGGAAAGCGAGCAAATGCTCGAAGATTATCAACTGCGCTACGCACTCGGCGAAGAAACCGCACAAAGCGCTTCATTGCTGGGGAAAGATTTTATTGACCCGTTTAATTACACCTTGTCGGTGGTGCGGGATGGCAGCCGCCGTGATGTAAATGTTGATTTAGTGGAAACATTTAACTACTTGCTCGGCTTGCGATTGGCAAGCCGCCGACAGATAGCCGGGGTTGTGTCCATTACCGGCATCACCGCCGAAGGTCAAAACTGCCTGATTCTGTGGCGTAATTTGGAGAAAATGAACGCCACTAAATTGGAAAAGTGGTTTAACAAACACCGCAACACTTTCAGCGATGACTTGAATGTGATTTATGTCAATGGCGACCATACCTTGAATGCGCTTATAAAACCCGGTGACCCGTGGCAAGCGGTTACAACGGAACCTGTGTTTCGTGAATTGATGTTTGCTGGAACAGAATGATGGCAGGTGCGGACGATAAAGAATGGCGTAACCTTACCTTTTCACAGCGTGAAGGCAAAGTCTCTTTCGCAGGAATGACGAATATTGAGTTTTTGCACAGTCTCCTCCGGGTGAAGCCATATTCATGTACGGCGCATGCGTGTCATTTGTTGACTATCTCGCCAGCAAGAAAAAGCGGTTAGAACCGCAATGACCCCGCTTGAAAAAAGGCTGGTTTTGCATCGCTTTATATGTGCCCAATTCGGTTATGAAGATCTACACGAAATGCTGGATCAACTTGTGCTTGCAACACAACAAATCCCCGGCAATGAAAGCACCCGCTTTGCTCAAGCTATGATGTTAAGGACAGACCCTAGCACGCCCACAACACAAGCCGATATTGCCCACTACGATAGCAACATTGCCGCTTATAGCCGTGCCTTGAGAATGACGGCAGATTTAGGCAGGTCGTGGAAACCATTTCAATATCTCGCCTTACTGTTTACCGAACGCTATCTTGATTTGTATTTTCGAGACTCGGAACAATTGGTTGAAACCTTAAACAAATGGAAACAAAGGCATTGGCGGCGACTGGCAAATAGTGCGGCAGACCTCCCCGACTATACGAGTGATGACCTGCGTACCCTGGCTTTTCAAAGTGCCACCGGGTCGGGGAAAACGCTTCTGTTGCATGCCAATATTCTGCAATATAAGCATTATCTGAAAGAATACAAACAATTACACAAACTGAACAAAATAATATTGGTCACGCCCGATGAGGGACTTTCCCGCCAACACTTGCGCGAATTGCAAGCCAGCGGTATGGCGGCACAGCTTTTTTCTGACCGTGGCGCAACCGAAATTTTTTCTCATGGCAGTGTGGTGGATATTATTGACCTGCATAAATTAGATGAAAAGAAAGGCATCAAACGGGTTGCGCTGGAGTCATTCGAAGAAAACAATCTGGTGATGGTGGACGAAGGGCATTTGGGCACGGGCGGCAAGGTGTGGAGAAAGCGCCGCAAGCAGTTAGCGAGAAACGGCTTCACTTTTGAATACTCGGCAACATTTAATCAGGCAGTTTCCGGCGGCGGGGAAGAGATAAAAAAACTGCGCGATGAATACGGCAAGTCCATTTTATTTGATTATTCATACAAGTTTTTCTATGCAGACGGCTATGGCAAGGACTATCAAATATCCAATTTGCAAGATGTCAAAGACGGCGAAGCGAACAACCTTTATTTACTCGCTTGCCTGTTAATATTTTATCAGCAGTGCCGCATTTACCAAGACAAAGGCGGACAATGGCGGGATTTTAATCTCGCCCATCCCCTTTGGGTGTTCCTCGGCAAAACGGTTACCGGCGGTAAAACGGCTGGCAAAAAAGCAACAGAAACCGATGTTATCAGGATTATCAACTTTCTGACTTGGGCACAAAGTGAACACGGGCAGGCGGTAGCGGGCATCACGCAACTCATCAATGGTAACGCCGGACTGGTTGATGAAAGCGGGGCGGGTATATTCCGTGAATCTTTCCCTTATCTCAAAGAAAACTCGGCGCAAGCTATTTACGATGATTTATGTTTGAGCGTTTTTCACGGCAAAGGACAGTTACATATATCGCACCTGACCGGTTTAGATGAGCTGCAACTCAGTGTGGGCGACGAAAGTCCATTCGGAGTGATCAATGTCGGGGACGCATCCGGGCTTTATACAAAACTTGAAGCCGTTGAAGAGGCATCATTTTCGCTGTCCAAGAACCTGTTTACCCGCCCCCTTTTTGCCACTGTGGATAACAGCAATTCCCCGATCAATATCGTCATCGGCGCGCGTAAATTTGTTGCCGGCTGGAATTCTTGGCGGGTTAGTACGATGGGGCTTATGCATGTCGGAACGGGGGAAGGGCCACAGATTATTCAGATGTTTGGTCGCGGTGTTCGTCTCAAGGGACATGGCATGTCGCTCAAACGGCATACTGCGCTTGCGGGCGCAACACCCGCAGATAGCGAGCAACTCAAACTGCTTGAAACGCTCAATATATTTGGTCTTAAAGCCAATTATATGGATAAATTCAAACAGTATTTGCAAAAAGAAGGCGTTAATGTTGACCGAGTTACTTTGGTCGTGCCGACAAGAAAACAGTTCAAAAATGTAAAACACCTTAAAATTATTAAAAAACGCGATGATGCCGGCGAGTTTCAATCTTCAAATAGCCGCCTTGATTTGCCCGAGCAACCTAGCGCAACCGATGCGGTAACACTAGACCGCTATAAGCACTTGCAAATTCTGGGCTCGGGCGACAATCAAACAGGAGATGCCCTATCCGCCAAACAAACCAACAATTTCAAGCAAAAGCATCTGCACTTAATCAATAAAAGAGCGGTCTATCATAAAGTGCTGGAACGCAAACAGCGATTTTCATGGCATAACCTGCGCATTTCACAACAAACCGTGAATAAACTACTTGAAAATCAAGACTGGTACACGCTTTATATTCCACCCGAAAAATTGGACTCATCGCACTATGGCAGAGTGCGCGAATGGGAAGAACTTGCGGTTGATTTAATTTGTGAATATGCCAACCAATATTGGCGCAGAGAGCGTAATATCTGGGAGCATAAACACCTTGAAGCCGTGCCATTAGATGATAATAATCCGAATTATTTCGCTGAATATCGGCTTGCTGTTGATAAGCATGAGGCCGACCTGATAAGCGATATTAAACGGCTGGTAGCAAAAGTGGGAAGCGATTTTGATGAGGAAGGATGGTGGCCAAAAAATGCGAAAATATCGGCGATGACCCCGAATTTTCACGCCTATGTGCCGCTGTTTTATGCGGCTGCGGCGGCGGAAAAAGCCGGCGAATTTAAGACCGTTAAGATCTCGCCACTTGCCTTAAATGCGGGTGAAGCCAAGTTTGTTGAAAGCCTGAAACAGATTGTCGGAAACCCGAATGTTCCTTTTCTAATGGGAGAAGATGCTGATTTGCTAAACGGCAAAACATTCCACCTGATGCGTAACCTGAGTCGTGGCAAAGGTGTTTCGTTCTTTGCTGATTATCATTTTTATCCCGACTTCATTCTTTGGATCAAAGATGCTCACCGACAAGATATTCTGTTTATCGACCCGAAAGGGCTGGCGCAATTTGATAGCAGGGTTAAATCCAAAGTCGACTTGCATCAGCGGATAAAAGAAACCCAGAAAAAGATTCAGGAGAAACATCCCAGCCTTTTTCTGCATTCCTATATCTGGTCGGTCACACAACCTAAAGACATTGGCAGCGACACGGTAATGAGCCGCGCTGATTGCCACGAAAAAGGCATATTTCTGGCGCAAGGAGGCGGTTTAGGGCTGATTGCGCTTTTGAAAAATGCGCTGTTGTCCACATGATGCCCCACAAAGGATGCCTATAACACCCCCGGTCAATTGGTAGTGCTTGCTTGTCAAGCGAAGCACGGCAAAATGCTTGATTATTGGCATACCCTGCCTCAAATTGCGTCAACAATGGCTGAAGAAAAACGCGAATTTCTCCAACGATCAAAATACTTCTGGAACCCGGGCAAAACGCAGGCTTGGGAGGACATGGGTATCGATCTGGTCATTGATCGACGCGAGGGATACTATCTGTACGATATGAACGGGCATCGCCTGATTGATGTACATCTCAACGGTGGCACTTACAATCTCGGACACCGACATCCGGAGCTGGTGGCAGTATTAAAAGCGGGTAGCGACCGTTTCGATATGGGGAATCACCATTTCCCCGCGCTTGCGCGTACCGCACTTGCCGAAGCATTGGTTGCTTGTGCGCCGGCTCCAGATATGAAATATACAGCCTATGCATCAGGCGGTGGTGAAGCCATAGATATTGCGCTGAAAACCGCACGACATACGATGCAGAAAAAGAAAATTGTTTCAATTTTCAAAGCCTATCATGGACATACCGGTCTTGCGTTGAAGGCTGGGGACGAGCGATTTTCTAAACTATTCCTGTCCGAGGATACTGTCGGTGAATTCGTGCAGGTTGCGTTCAACGATCTCAATGCGATGGAAGACGCTCTGAAGAAACGCGATGTGGCAGCGGTAATTATGGAATCAATACCAGCAACTTACGGCTTTCCTATGCCCCAAGAGGGTTATCTGCCGGCGGTAAAAAAACTCTGCGAAAAATACGATGCTTTGTATATCGCCGATGAAGTGCAAACCGGACTGATGCGCAGCGGTGAGATGTGGTGCTGTAGCAAATATGGTGTTGAGCCTGACATTATGGTTACCGGAAAAGGCATCTCTGGTGGCATATATCCTATTGCATGTGTGCTGATTTCCGAGAAATGTGGCAGTTGGCTTAAACAAGACGGGTTCGGACACATGTCCACCATGGGCGGGGCGGAGTTGGGTTGCGTGGTGGCAATGAAAACGCTGGAGATTGTGCAACGCACTGAGGTGCGGGCAATGGTACGGTTTATTGCGGATTTTATTCGAGCCGAGCTTGAAAGGATACAATCTGAGTTTTCTGAATTCTTTATTGGCATCCGCCAACATGGTTTGATATTGGGTCTGGAATTCAATCATCCACAAGGCGCAAAGCCAGTCATGAAGCATCTTTATCAAAATGGTGTCTGGGCGATTTTTTCAACCCTTGACCCCAGTGTGCTCCAGTTCAAGCCGGGGGTGTTGTTGACTCAGGCAGATGCCGAAGACATGCTTCGCCGATTCGAGATTGCCATAAGCCTTGCCTGCGACGAGGTCATGGGCAAAAAACGCCGGCTACTATGATGCAACCGCAAATTCGGAATCTGGTCGATATATCCGATACCCCTGCCGCCATACAGGGGCGCACGGATATGATACTTGACCGCGCCCGCTGGGCAGCGACAGCATTTCAACGCTACGACCGTGCTGCTACCATGTCCATTGTTGATGCTGCGGCATCAACGGCACATGAATACGCACAGCATTACGCCGATTGGGCGGTGCGCGAAACCGGATTCGGAGTTGCAGAGCACAAGAAAATAAAGAACCAATTAACCGCGCAGGTGTTAGTTGACTATTACCGCGATCACGACTATGTCAATGCGCGCATTGACGAGGCCCGTAAACTGGTGGAAATCCCCCGCCCAGCAGGGGTCATTTTCGCGCTGACACCGTCCACCAATCCAATCTGCACACTCAATTACAAAATTATTCTGGCACTGATGACACGCAATGCGATTGTCTTGAGTCCACATCCAGCAGCACGAGAAAGTTGTGTTGATGCAGCCCACAAACTGGCAGCGGCGGCGGTTGCCGCAGGCGCACCCGATGGCATCATCCAAATTATTGAACAACCCACCATTGCGCTGGTTGAGTCCTTCATGTCATCAGCAAAGACCAATGTAATCCTTGCTACTGGCGGTAATGCCATGGTGCGTGCTGCCTATTCCTCGTCCACCCCTGCCATCGGGGTTGGAGCGGGCAATGTGCCGGTTTTTGTCGATAGCTCGGCGGATATTAAAAAGGCGGCGCGACATATCGTGGAGAGTAAAAGTTTCGACAATTCGGTACTGTGTACCAATGAAAGCGTATTGATTACGCTTCCACAAGTGGCACAACAACTCCACCTTGCGATGAAGTCAGTACATGCTCATATCTGCAATGACGACGAGGTCGAACGTCTGCGCCGATTTCTATTTCACAACCATGGTTTCAATATCGAATGTATTGGTCGCAATGCCACTTGGATTGCGCAAGAATGTGGAATACGCGCTGCTGCCAGCACAAAAATCCTGCTCGCACCAATCACACAGATTGGTGTGGAAGAAACCCTGAGTCGGGAGAAACTATGCCCAGTACTAGCAATATATATTGCCAAAAACCGTAGTCAGGCAATCGCTCATGCGCGGGCAGTACTGCGCCTGACAGGAGCGGGACACTCTGCCGCAATCCATTGCACGGACGAACAAACCGCCATGGCTTACGCCAGCACCGTCGAGGCTTATCGTGTTGTTGTGAATGCGCCATGCTCACAAGGCGCGGCTGGATTCGCGACCCATCTGGCACCGACATTCACGGTCGGCACCGGATATTTCGGTCGGTCGTCCATTGGTGAGAATGTCGGCCCACAGCATTTAATTCACTGGACACGTTTGGCATACAACCGAGATGCTGCCGAAACTTTTGGTGACTACCACGGTCTCGGGCAGGATTTCGCGGGACCCTTGCCAGAAGCCCCCGCAGACGGCGTACCCGGTTCACCCACGCCACAGTATTTGTCGGCAACATCCCCAACCATTGACACAACGCGAGAGCAACTGCGACATCTAATCGCTGAAGAGCTTCGTGCCTTTTTGAAAAACCAACCATGACTGAATTACGCTCCTTCATCTTTATTGATAAGCTTCAGCCACAGACGCTTGCTTATATTGCCAGCTGGATGAGGGGTAGCTTGCCACGCCGCAATATGGTTGCTCAGGTAATTGAAATATCGCCCGGACTCGATATTGAGGTGCTGACAGATGTTGCATTGAAGGGTTCGAGTGTCAGCGTTGGGTTGTTGGTGGTTGAACGTCAGTTCGGCACCGTTGAGTTTCATTCCAGCTCAACGGCTGAAGTTAAAACCGCTGGAGCAGCCGTTCTCGACGCGCTCGGCGCACGCGCAGAGGATGCAAACCCACCAAAGATTTTGGCATCCAGAATAGTAACCCGAATCGATCCTCAACATGCGTTCCTGATTAACCGCAACAAACTCGGTTCAATGATTCTCGAAGGTGAAAGTTTGTATTTATTGGAATGCCAGTCAGCCTCCTACGCCATACTGGCATGTAACGAGGCTGAGAAGGCTGCCAATATCAAGGTTATAGACTATCGCATGATTGGTGCGAATGGGCGTTTGTATCTAGCAGGCAACGAAGCGGAAATTCGCAATGCCCGCGCTGTGGTTGAAGCCACGCTCAAGGCGGAGGGTCATTAAATGTCACAGCTACGCAGCATGATTCGCGAAATCCTCGCTGAGGAGATTGGCAAGCTACCCAAGCCACAGATTCGCGAGGAGACCGTTTCAATCAGAAACAATGCTGAGCTATCACTATTTGTTCATCGAATTCTTGAGATGACACAAGATGGACGACTCAAGGCGGATATCGCATCCAAACGACATATATTCAAACTAACGACAGCGGTGCCAACATCGTTTCAAGCACACCAGCCAGTGGCAGAGCCGCCAATCTCTGCAACAGAAACCGTGTTCTTTGAATCCGGTCTCATCACTGAAAAAGATGTTTCCAGATTGCCTCCCGGTCTGACCTGTCTGGGCATCGGAAAAACAATCACCATCACCCCTTTGGCGCGTGACGAATTGCGCCGTAAAAGAATCAAAATCGAAAGGAGATTACCATGATACGTGGGCGAGTAACGGGCCGAATTTGGTCCTCGAAACATGTAGAAACCATGCCCAATGGTGGCTTACTGGAAGTACAAACGGAGGACGGCAATAAGCTGATTGCTTTTGATCCCCTCGGTTGTGCTGATGGTGAAGAAGTACTCATCACTCACGGTTCGGTCGCTGCTGGCTATTTTACCAAGCTCAAGGCACCTATTGATGCCTTGATTATTGGTTCTATCGACCAAGCGGGCTAACTCTTAATTTACTAACCTGAAAGAGGAATTGAACAATGTCTAATCAAGCAGTTGGAATGATTGAAACTCGTGGCTATGTCACATCACTGGTGGCAGCCGATGCGATGGTAAAAGCTGCCAATGTTGAAATTGTGGCAAAAAATGAAGTCGGAGGTGGATTAGTCTCTGTCATCGTCCGTGGCGATGTCGGCGCGGTAAAGGCGGCAACCGAAGCCGGAGCGGAGGCAGCAAACCAGATAGGTGAGGTGGTCGCAGTACACGTTATTCCACGCCCACATCTGGATATCGGCAAACACTTTGGCGTTATACCGAAATGAGCGTTAGGGTCAGGCAATGAAATCAGGGACCGAGCTTCGCGTTTATCTTCCGCTACCCGATCTGATGCCACAGTTCGCGGCTTGGCTTTCTACGCCAACCCGCGCCCGAGGTTATCCGCCTTTTGCAGGTCAACACAGTCTGATTATCGAGGTAGCACCTGCGCTTGCCATTCATCGTATCGCCGATCTCGCGCTTAAAGAAGCCCCCGATATGGAACCGGGACTATTGTTTACCGAACGCCAGTTTGGTCTGCTGGAGTTACATTCAAGCGATCCAGCGGAATTGAAAGCGGCTGGCAAAGCCGTGCTACGGGGGCTCAATGCCAAACCGTCCGATCAACTTGCGCCAAGAATCCTATTTCACGACATCATCGAGAATATCAGTGATCAACATGCCATCATCCTGAACCGAACACGTGATGCCTCCATCCTCGTGCCCGGCACATCACTTTTACTATACGAAATGGCCCCCGCATTATTTGCCTGCGTCGCCGTCAACGAAGCAGAACGCGCCGCCCCCGCTGCGGTAATCAATGATGTGCAAATGATGGGCGCATCGGGTCGTGTGTTCATGTCCGGAACCACCACAGAGATACAAAAAGCTCGCGCTGCCATTACTTCAACACTTCAGGCAGTAAAAGGTCGTGAATGATGAATCATGAGTTCACATAGCGATTAAATCTAAAACGCTGAAACGGACAGACGACTTGGTTCTTATGTTGAGGAGAATACCAGCAACCACACTAACCCGACACAGAACTGTTATGATGATCGCCTCAAATCGGGGGGATTTCGACAAAAAATCAAAATTAGGTTAATATTCGTTGGACTTGGCTCGGTCTATTGTTTACTATCCGCCCGTCCAAAATTATCTGAATAACTCGGCATCTGCTCTATCTAACTAGTATTGGTATGAAGGCGGATATCCACTCATTAATCTGGAGGCTGAAACTCAAATGAGCGATATTGAAGAACGTGTAAAAAAAGTTGTTATTGAACAGCTTGGTGTCAGTGCAGAGCAAGTTACCCTAGAGGCATCTTTTGTCGATGATCTCGGTGCAGATTCACTTGATACGGTAGAATTGGTTATGGCATTGGAAGACGAGTTTGACGCTGAAATTCCCGATGATAAGGCGGAGAGCATTACCCGCGTGAAAGATGCGGTGGATTACATCAAGGCGACAACCTCTGATGCATAATGAGACCTTTTCACGATCCGAGATTTTGTTTTCTAGCAAGGAAAAAGCGCGCGGAATTAGGGGTTTATGCTTATAAATGACCGATTGAGACCGCTTTTGACACCGGAGACAAAAGAACTATCGTGCAATCTCAACAATCAAACTTACCGCAAAAAAATCATATTCCAGCCACAAAACCCAGATTATTTGCTATAATCGCGCTTCTCATCATTAAATCGTTAAGATGGGATTAAGGATGGGGGTGACTTGGCTTCGACGTCGGTCGCGAAACCATTGGAGCATGTCGAGGTGTAGCGTTCCTCGTAAATCCAGCTACACAACATTAGTTGCCAACGACGACAACTACGCACTAGCCGCTTAAGTCGGTTAGTCCTTTCACTTGGCTCGCTTTTAGGCTGAGGTTTGAAAGGTCATTTTATAAAGGCTCGCTAGTCAGTTCTGCTCGTTAGCTGACGGTTAAAACCAATCGGGCTCGCCGACTTGTATAGTTCGTCTGCCTACTGGCAAGTCGGTTAATTTGAAGCGCAGACTAAACATGTAGTTGCCGATGTGCGTAGGATTTACGGACGCGGGTTCGATTCCCGCCACCTCCACCATATTTAGTTTTATTATAAGACCGCATCATCGAAAATGCGTCTTTAGTCGCGTGTAATCTCAAACGCTAACTTATTTTCATCCAGTTTCACCACAACCTGCCCACCCTTGGTTAATTTTCCAAATAACAATTCTTCGGCAAGCGGTTGTTTCATTTCCTGCTGAATGACTCGCTCCATTGGTCGCGCTCCCATCATTGCATCGTAACCTTTTTCGGCTAACCATCTGATGGCATCATCGCTGACTTCCAGCACAACATTTTTCTCTTCAAGTTGCTGCTCCAGTTGTAAAATAAACTTTTTAACCACATGGATAATCGTCTCGCTGTCGAGTCCATTAAAGCGAATGATATTGTCCAACCGATTCCGAAACTCTGGGGAAAACATTTTCTTAACCGCTTCCATATCATCAAGACTGTGATTCTGAACCACAAACCCCATGCTTTCTCGTGCCGACTGCACGGCTCCGGCATTGGTTGTCATCACGATGATGACATTGCGAAAATCGGATTTGCGCCCGTTGTTATCGGTCAGACTGCCGTAATCCATCACCTGCAACAAGATATTAAAGACATCGGGATGGGCTTTTTCGATTTCATCGAATAATAATACCGCATGAGGATGTTTGCTGATGGCATCGGTCAGCAAGCCACCTTGATCAAATCCGACATAACCCGGCGGGGAACCAATTAGCCGTGAAACGGTGTGGCGTTCCATATACTCCGACATATCAAAGCGTATAAATTCTATCCCCAATGTATGGGCAAGTTGTCGGGTAATTTCGGTTTTTCCTACGCCGGTAGGACCCGAAAACAAGAAAGACGCAATCGGTTTATCGGCAGATCCCATTCCTGATCGCGCCATCTTGATAGACGCTGCCAACGCGCTTATCGCCGAGTCTTGACCAAATATCACCATTTTCAGGTCGCGTTCAAGATTTTTCAGCGATTTTAAGTCGGATGCCGAAACATGCTTGGGTGGAATTCGCGCCATATCCGCAATCATGCACTCGATCTCTTTCACCCCAATCGTTTTCTTGCGTGATTTCTCATCGCTCAGCCGCGTTTTCGCACCTGCCTCATCAATCACATCAATCGCGGTGTCTGGCAATTGGCGGTCGGACAGATGACGTGCCGATAGCTCGACCGCAGAACGCAACGCCGGATTGGTATATTTAACGCCATGATGTTGCTCAAATCCGCGCTTCAAACCCCTTAAAATATCGACTGCCTCATCGATGGTCGGCTGCACAATATCAATTTTTTGGAATCGGCGCGATAAGGCTCTGTCCTTCTCAAAAATATGATGATATTCATGGTAGGTCGTCGAGCCGATACATTTCAGCTCTCCCGATGCCAGCATCGGTTTTAGTAGGTTGGACGCATCCAACGCCCCACCAGAAACCGCGCCCGCGCCTATAATGGCATGAATCTCATCAATAAATAGAATTGCGTCTGACTGCTGGCTTAATGCTTTGAGCACCGCTTTCAATCGTTGCTCAAAATCGCCACGATATTTCGCGCCGGCTAACAATGCCCCCATGTCCAGACTATAGATTGTGCATTCCGATAATATAGCCGGCACTTGTTTTTCGACTATTTTCCGCGCCAGCCCTTCTGCCATAGCCGTTTTTCCGACTCCGGCTTCGCCTACGAACAAAGGATTGTTCTTGCGCCGGCGACATAGTATTTGGACTGTCCTTGCCAATTCCTTTTGTCTGCCAATCAACGGATCTATTTTGCCGTCAATGGCGAGTTTGTTGAGATTTAGTGTGTATGCTTCCAGCGGTCCAGCATCCTGCTCCTGATTGTAAACATCGTCTTCATCCGATGTCGACAAATGGTCGACTCTGGACGGAACGTTGCCAGAAAATTTAGTGACCCCGTGGGAAATATAATTCACCACATCGTATCGGGTGATTTCCTGCTGACCAAGAAAATAAACCGCATGGGATTCTTTTTCACTGAATACCGCGACCAGCACATTGTTTCCTTTCACCTCTGCATTTTTAGCGCTTTGGCTGGAGTTTTGGACATGGATGATGGCACGTTGTAAAACCCGCTGAAAACCAATCCCGGGCTGAGGTTCCGCATCTTCGGGAATCAATGGAATCTCATTACTCAGGTATTCCACCAAAGATTTCGCAAGCACTTCGGCATTTCCACCACATGAAATAATTGTCTGTCTGGTTTCCTTATCGTCAAGCAGCGAATACAGCAAATGCTCAACCGTAATGATTTCATGGTGTTCCTTGCGCGCCAGCGTAACGGCTTTCCCCAAGGCGACTTCGAGTTGTTCTGAAAACATTTATTTAAGACTCCAAAGCGATAAGCGGGAGTCTCCACAAACATATATTGGTCGTTGCAGATACATCAGGGGTGCCTCTCAGTTTTTTTCCATAGTGCATTGTAATGGGTGTTCATTTTTGCTGGCAAAATCAGTGACGATACGCACTTTTGTTTCAGCAATTTCTTTTGGGAATACCCCGCATACACCCACCCCTTTGGTATGCACATGAATCATAACCCGTTCCGCTTGCTCCTGATTCATACGGAAAAGTCGCATCAACAAAACAACCACAAACTCCATCGGCGTATAATCATCATTCAACAACAACACTTTATACAGGGGCGGTTTTTTAGATTTTGGTTTCGATTTCTCGGCAATAAAGCCGGTTACAATAATGACACCCGAATCAGTCTCCTCGCCTGACCGTTGACCACGATGCTCAGCCACATTGTCGGACATCTTGCCGAACGCAGTGTTGAATTGGTGTCTTTTCATGGTCGCAACCTAATTTATCCAATTAGCAGATTTGTTCTTGCATAAACGCGCAGTGGATTCTATGCCCCACCACAGCCACCGCATGAGCCACTACCGCCGACCGCTTGAAATACATTGTTAAACACAAAAGTCGCATTAACACCATCGTCTGAATAATCAATCTCCGCGCCACTGAGAAAACTTAAAGCAACCGGATCGACCACCAGCTTGAAACCACTTTCTCCGCTCATCGTGCGGTCCTTGCTACCCTCATTTTCGGCAAATGTCATGCCATAATTCATCCCCGAGCAACCGCCACCAGAAACAAAAACACGCACCGCCGAAGCCTCGCCATTGGTGTCGTTAATCAAGCCCGCTATTTTGCTCCTCGCTGTCTCAGTAACAGACAGGTCGGATTCGATTAGCATCTGTTTGTATTCAGCCATAATATTACCTCGATAATTATTTGGTCATGTTAATCCGGTCCGGTTTTGTGTCAATGTCTATAGATGGCGACATTTATATCCACAATCAAGCATAGCACGCTTTTGGGAATCCAAACATAATGTTAATTGAAAATTGAAAATGAAACCGGAAAACCCTTGCGGGTTTGACTATTTTACTGGATTCCTGCTTTCGCAGGAAAGACGGGGCGGTGCAGGAATGACGGATGTTGGGGCAGGAATGACTGCCCACGGCCCACTGATAACTGATAACTGATAACTGATAACTAAAAGTCTCATATCTATCTGAACCTAGACATAATGGGGCTACTATCACCTTATTCTCGTTCACATTGTGTTCGGTTATATTATCGGACCGCTGTGGAAAATAGTTGGAAGAAGTTATTGGTGGTGGCAACGGCTAGTTGCTCTATGGGTTCATTGCGAATTTGTGCCAGTAATTCGGCAGTGTGTTTAACATAGCTCGGCTCGTTGGTTTTGCCGCGCATGGGGACTGGGGCTAGATAGGGGGCATCGGTTTCTACCAATATCCGGTCTAAAGGTATTTTTTTTGCCACCCCCCTCAAAGATTCGGCGTTTTTGAAGGTGACAATACCGGAAAATGAAATATAAAACCCGATGTCCAAGGCGCGTTTTGCGGTATGCCAATCTTCGCCGAAACAGTGCATCACTCCCGCACAGGATGCTGAGCCGTGTTGCTCAAGCATATCCATCGTGTCATTTGCGGCAGCGCGGGTATGAATAATCAGTGGTTTTTGACAGATTTTTGCGGCTTCGATATGATTTTCAAAGCGTTGCCGTTGCCAGTTCAGGTCTCCTTCGCTGCGGAAATAATCCAACCCTGTCTCGCCGATGGCAATCACCTTTGGGTTTTCAGCCAGTGCCACAAGCTCCGCGCAACTCGGTTCATGGCATTCGCTGGCATTGGGATGCACCCCGACCGATGAAAAAATATGCGCGTGGTTGGCTGCCAGTTTTTCGATTTGAGGATAGTCTTCAAGATTGACGGCGACACAAAGCATATAGTCAACCTGATTCTCCCTTGCACGCAACAATACGTCGTCCAAGTCCTGCGACAGGGCTTCAAAATTGATATGACAATGAGAATCGACCAGTTGCATTGGGTTATTTATGGACGGTGAAGGTGCATTACTTGTTGAAATACGAACATCAAATCTTCAAGAGCAAGCTGTTCATTAAGTGGCTGCCGAGCGATGCGACGGTAGTGACTGATTCTATCATAAAGGCTGTACAACCTTTCAACCCCAACCTGTTTGGGATCAATTGTAATATTTTCTTGCCAATATGGTTTGACACCGATAACACAGAGCTTGATGAGCTCGGCGACGAAGCGATGAAACCAAACCAACAGCGGTTCAAAATCCAATTTATTAAGCTGAGCGGCGAGTTCAACCGCACCGCCCTGTCGTGCCATGATTTTAGAAAAACCTTTGAGGCAATCTTGGTGGTGTTGCAAAAACCCACTATCGGCTAATTGCCGTGCTTCCAGCGGCGCGCCATTCGCCAGTGTTAATGCCAGCTCGGCTTGTTGCGCGGGCAGGTGCTGCGCGAGCAATGCCAAAGCACTTTCTTTATCTGGGGTTGCCAGCGTATGCGCCATGCAACGGCTACGAATTGTTGCCGGCAGGTGGCTGGGGTTTGCGCTAACGAGGATGAAAATTGAATCTGGCGGCGGCTCTTCAAGCAATTTTAATAGCGCGTTCGCGGCATTGATATTCATACCATCCGCCGGCAGAATGAGGGCGACCTTAGTGGCAGAAATATGCGCGTACGTTTCAAATTGTGCAATCAATTTTCTCACTTGGTCAATGGCGATAACACGACTGCGTTTTGTTTTCTTTTCCACTGCCTGACGATCCAGATAACGGCTGCTGTAATCGGCTAACAGTGGTAGCCGACCTTCAATAGATTCCAATTCACTGGTTAGCAGATGAAAATCGGGATGGGTTGCGGCATTAAATAATCGACAGTTTTGACACTCCCCGCATGCTGAATGATCTGTTTTTGAAACTTCAGCACATAAAAAGTATTGGCACAGTGCAAGCGCAAATTCGCGTTTGCCGATACCGCATTGTCCGCTTATCAAAAGACCATGATGTTGTTTATTTCTGTCGCGGGTGAGCTGTTGCCAATCAGACTGTTGCCATAAAAAGATCATTGATTGATGCCCCTATTTGCTACCATTAAAAAAGACTCAACTCTTTGAATTAATTCGGTTTGCACCTCGCTCATGCTTTTACTGGCATCGAGCAATTTTATTCTTTGCGGAAATTGTGCTGCCCGCCGCAAATAGGTCTGACGAACCGCTTGCTTAAAATCAATTTGTTGTTGTTCAAATCGATCACCTTGAGTGCCACGTTTTTGGGTTCTCGCTAAACCAACATCAAGTGGCACATCAAGCAGCAGGGTCAGGTCGGGTTGCAATCCATTTTGCACCCAGTGTTCGAGCTGTTGTATGCGCTGTTCACTGATGCCACGTCCACCGCCCTGATAGGCATAAGTCGCATCAGTAAATCGGTCGCAAAGCACATACCAACCGGCCGTCAGTGCCGGCAAAATAACTTCGTGCAGATGCTGCATTCGGGCGGCAAACATGAGCATCAGCTCGGTATCATCACTGATTCGTGTACTCTGTTTATTGCTCTGTGCATCATCATTCAGCAGAATTTTTCGTAATGACTCACCCAGCCGCGTTCCACCCGGCTCACGGGTGGCAATAACATCCATTTTTTTATTGACCAGCCAGCGTTTCAAATATTCGATGTGGGTGGTTTTTCCTGCGCCATCAGCCCCTTCGATGGTAATGAAAACGCCTTTGTTGATGGCTTTACCCATGCTTCTTTTTCAAAATATATTTTCTTACTGCCGCATTATGCTCTTTCAGCGTTGCCGAGAATTTATGCTTGCCACCACCCATGGCAACAAAATAAAACGACTTAGTTTTTTTCGGATTGACCGCCGCATGCAACGAATCATATCCGGGCAAACTGATTGGTGTTAGCGGCAATCCATATCGCGTATAGGTATTGTAGGGGGTATCCGTCTTGAGGTGTTTGCGCGTGATATTGCCTTTATAGTCCGCACCCAGCCCATAGATAACCGTTGGGTCTGTTTGTAGCCGCATCCCTTTTCTTAATCGGTTGTCAAATACGCCGGAAATGTGTGGTTGCTCCGCTCGATTTTGGGTTTCTTTCTCGATAATTGAAGCCAGAATCAATGCCTGATCGCGGTTTTTGATTTGCAGATTGTCCGCTCTCTTCGCCCACACGCTGTCCAACTTATTTTGCATCAAGTCAAAGGCTTCTTTATAAATAGCAATATCACTACCACCCTTTCGATAATGATAGGTTTCCGGGAAAAACTGTCCCTCGGGATGAATCTGTGGATGTCCCATTGCTTGCATTATTTGTTGATCGCTCCAATTAAACGTGGTTTTATTGAGTTTCGGAGCAGCATTGATGTGTTCGCGCATTTGCCGAAATGTCCAGCCCTCGATGATGGTAATTTTGATTCCTATCTGCCCTTTGCCGGCAACCAGTCGTTGGATAAACTCGGTCAGTGACATCGACTCAGGGAAGCGGTATTCCCCCGCCTTGATGCGGGTTTCCAGACCATTCAATCGGGCATGTATTCTGAAACTATAAGACTCATCAATAATCTGCTTGTTGACCAGCCGCTCGGCAATGGCAGTCAATGACTCCCCGCGTTTGACCAAAAAAGTCTCGTTGCCAAACTGACGTGGCTTGGATAGTGCTGAAGCGTAATACCCGAACACGGAGAGCGCGAAAATCAGGCTCAACAGGGTAGCCAATGCTACCACTTTTCTCTGCCATGACCCGAACATGATGCCCTTGAGTCTGATGACAAACTTCATCGTGGACAACCGCTCACGATAGCATCAAACCTTTGCGAACACCAAAGTACCATTGGTTCCACCAAATCCAAATGAATTGCTCAATGCCACCTCAATTTTATGCGCTCGGGCTTCGCTCGGTACATAGTCGAGATCGCATTCGGGATCCTGCTTCACCAAGTTGATGGTTGGTGGAATCGCCCGCTGATAAATCGACATGACCGTCATCGCTGCCTCCACACCCCCAGCCGCCCCCAATAAATGTCCAATCATGGATTTGTTGGAGCTGATTAACAGTTTTTTCGCATGTGCGCCAAAAGCCATTTTTATGGCTTGCGTTTCTGCAATATCACCGACCAGCGTGGACGTTCCATGGGCATTCAGATATTGCACCTTATCGACCTCGACTGCGGCATTACCAAGCGCGTTAGTCATACACCGAGCCGCGCCCTCCCCGCCCGGAGACGGGCTGGTGATATGATAGGCATCGCCGCTCATACCAAAACCAATCAACTCGGCATAGATTCGTGCGCCACGTTTTTTCGCATGTTCATATTCTTCCAGCACCAAAACCCCAGCCCCTTCACCCATGACAAAACCATCCCTGCCGACATCCCATGGGCGGCTTGCGGTTTCAGGATCATCATTACGGCTGCTCAAAGCCCGTGCTGCGGAAAATCCCGCCATCGCAGTTGGTGAAATCGGGGCTTCGGCACCCCCTGCGATCATCACATCCGCATCCCCATATTCAACCAATCGTCCGGCCTCACCAATCGCATGTGTTGCGGTGCTACAAGCCGTTACCATAGACAGATTGGGACCCTTCAATCCATGTGCAATCGATAGATTGCCAGAAATCATATTGGTAATGGTCATCGGAATATAAAATGGCGAGATGCGGCGCACTCCCCTTTCCCGCAACAGGTCAGTGGTCGCTTCGATGGTGTTGACCCCGCCAATACCAGAGCCAATATAAACCCCCACTCGATGGGCGTTGCTCTCTGATATTTCAAGCGCGGAATCTTTGAAGGCTTCATTGCCACATACCAGACCGAGCTGCATAAAACGATCCATTTTGCGTGCATCTTTCTCTGGCAGATGCTCTGCGGGCACGAAATTATCGATCTCACCAGCAAAAGAGCATGGAAACGAAGCGGCATCAAACTGGGTAATCGGTGCAATCCCATTTTTGCCGTTCAACATCGCCTGCCAAGATGCGCTCAAGCCAATTCCAACAGGGGTTATTGCACCCATGCCAGTAACGACCACCCGTCTATTTTTCATTGAAATACTCTGTTTAATTTAGATGTTGCTATTATACAGAGACTTTTGCACTATTGCCTACAGAACAACAGTCAACCGAATGGATTACCCGACAAACGCATAAACGTAATGAGAAAACGACCATGAAAGGGGTGATACTTGATAAAAATTCATTCGACCGAGACGATGTCGATTTGAAAAAACTGTTGCAACATCCGATTCAATGGGTTGATTATGCCAATACATCGCCAAGCCAAATTAAACATCGGATAAAACGGTGTGAAATAATCATCACCAACAAGGTCATTTTGAACAAAGCATCACTACAATCAACAAATTGTTTGAAATTGATATTGGTTGCAGCGACCGGCACGGATAATGTTGATCTCGATCAATGTCGGGCAAGTGGCATCAGCGTTTGCAATGTTCGGCATTATGCGACCGCTGCTGTCGCGCAGCATACTTTTGCACTGATACTCAATTTGCTAACCAACCAATTTCGGTATTATCATGCTGTGGCAGCAGGCGCGTGGAGTAACAGCGATACATTTTGTTTGCTCGACCATCCCATCGGCGAACTTGAAAATAAAACTTTGGGGATAATCGGCTATGGCACTCTGGGTAAAAAAGTCGCTGATATTGCCAGCGCGTTTGGGATGTCGGTTCAGATATGCCAAAGACCGGGTGGCAAAAAACAACCCGACAGAGTGTCATTTGCGCAACTGCTTGCCGATTCCGATGTATTGACACTACATTGCCCGCTGACACCGGATACGCTAAATTTGTTTGGTGAACATGAATTTAATCGAATGAAGCCGAGTGCCATTATTATTAACACCGCACGCGGGGCAATCATAGACTCTGCGGCATTGGTCAAGGCGTTGCAAAACGGACATATTGCCGGTGCCGGAATTGATGTGTTGGCAGAGGAACCACCTTCAAGTTGTGAGCCGTTATTACAGCCCACATTATTACAACTATCGCAAGACACCCCCAACCTGATTGTTACCCCGCACAATGCTTGGGCAACACGGGAATCCCGACAACGTCTGGTCGATCAATTAGCGGAAAATCTGGGTAAATGGTTAAACCATCAGCCGATAAATGTTGTGAGTTAATGCGCGTTCTGCCCCTGTCCCTGTATATTCATTTTCCGTGGTGCATTAAAAAATGCCCGTATTGTGATTTCAATTCTCATGCCCTGAAAGGCGGACTCATTGAGGAAAAATATATTGATGCCTTAATTGTCGATCTTGCGGCTGACCTTGCTGTTGATAGTGGGGACGCAACCAAACACAGAGAATTGATTACTATTTTTATGGGTGGCGGTACGCCGAGTTTGTTTTCCGCACAATCCCTCGCCCGACTTTTGCGTGAAGTGAATCAACGTATCGCGTTTGCCCCCGACATTGAAATCACGCTGGAGGCGAATCCGGGAACGCTCGAACACGATCAATTTGAGGATTATCTCGAGGCGGGGATCAATCGACTTTCTCTAGGGATACAGAGTTTCGACGACCAACAATTAAAAACCCTTGGCAGAGTACACGATGCCCGAGCTGCCAAAACTGCGATACAGGCGGCTAAAGCTGCCGGATTTGAAAATTTTAATCTGGATATAATGTATGGCTTGCCCAATCAAGCCGTAGAAATGGCAGTACAGGACTGTATGCAGGCGATTAGATTCGTACCAACGCATTTATCTTTTTACCAACTCACCATCGAACCCAATACCCGATTTCATCATTTCCCGCCACCACTTCCCAACGAGCATCAACAAATTGAAATACAAACGGCATTGCAAAATACATTGCGCCAACATGGCTACCGACAATACGAAGTCTCCGCCTATGCAAAACCGGCTCATGAGTGCCGACACAATCTGAATTATTGGCAGTTTGGCGACTATCTCGGAATCGGCGCGGGAGCACACTCCAAATTAACCGACAACAATCGCGTCATCCGAAGCTGGAAACAAAAACACCCCGAAACCTATATGGCACAGATTGAAAACAACACCGCCTACAAAACCGAAACCGTCGTGCCACAAAAAGATTTGCTGTTTGAATGCATGCTCAATGCCCTACGCCTCAAAGACGGCATAAAATTAACCACCCTAGAACAAACAACCGGACTCACCAGCAACACGGCTATTGCCGCGCTACAACACAGAATTGAGCAGCGATGGGTGGAAATAACCGATGAGCATATTCGCTGTACCGAGCAGGGCTATTTGTTTATTGATGAAATATTACAGGACTTGTTGCCGGAATCGTAGAATGTGTATGAGTGATTATCATCTTGTACTACAAAGATGTCGCCCCTACGAGGTTTGGATTCCTGCTTCCAAGACTGTGCAAAAACCCCAAGCTAGTGCATGTTATACCAACCGCTCTATTGATTGACTGTTTTGGTCCAATTACGTGATGTAATTGATGTGATTGCCTGTTTGTCCTCTGCGAAGAAATTCCAGGCATCGCAGCATTTGTCGACAATCTCATCGTAGGATTCAAACACAGAGATTGCCAGCTTGTTGGCGCGCAGGTAGGCCCAAACGTTTTCCATCGGGTTGAGTTCTGGCGCATAGGGCGGGAGTTTGAGCAGGGTGATGTTGTCTGGCACTTCCAGTTTTGCTGATCCGTGCCAGCCTGCACCGTCGAGGATGAGCAAGGCATGGGCACCTGCCGCGACCGTCCTGGCGATCTCGCACAGATGTGCATTCATAGCGGACGTGTCCGCATGCGGCATGATCAGCGCAGCAGCCTCGGCGCGTTCGGGACAAACCGCGCCGAAGATATAGCCCGACGTATAACGTGTATCACGCGGCGCACGCGGCCGGGTTCCCCGTTCGGCCCATATACGTGTCAGCGTCCCTTGCTGACCCACACGAGCTTCGTCCTGAAACCAAATCTCCAATGGTTTGCCGCAGGCCGTTTTGGGCAGAACGGCCGCTACCTCTGCAGCGAAGTTTTTTTAAACGCATCCTGCGCATCCGGGTCGGATTTCGGATGCTGCGGGCGCACAGACAAGCGTCGAAAACCAAGTTTTACCAGTTGTTTGCTAACGGTCCGCTCATGCATGACAACGCCAAAGTGCTCCTCAATCTTGCGCTTGAGGTCAATGCGCCGCCAGCGCACCACGCCGTCCGTTTCGGGATCCGGCCCCTCACACACAAGCGATGCCAACTCCGCCTTCTGTGCCACGCTGAGCAGGGGCTGCCGTCCTGGCGAACGCCGGTTCGAGAGACCCTCAATCCCCGTGTCATTGTAACGGTGTACCCAGTCACGCAACGTCTGGCGGTCCATCCCGCAGTTCTCGGCCGCCGTCTTGCGGTCAGTGCCGTCCAAAATCAACGCAATCGCCAGCATCCGTCGGGCCGCTTTCGCGTCCCTGCACGCCGCTGCGGCGCACCGAAGATCGCAGGCCGACTTGTCCGTTCGCATAATCTCTACTGTCATTAATACCTCCTATGATGATGACTACTGAATCACTTCAAATTCCCCGTGGAAAGCACAAAGTGTCAAATCCTTGGGCCGTTGGTATTAGTCCCTTTATTGCTGAGCACAAAAAAGACCTCCAGCAGGATGAGCAGGTTCATTACCAAGAATATGCTGTTAATCCACGCAACCGAAGTGTCTGCTCGTTTGGCACGGATGTAATTCAGTCGATAACCGCTCTTTGCCTGACCAAATTTGCCTTCTATCGGGATGCGTTGTAGGTAATCTGCTCGACGTTGCGCTTTGAGTTGCTTCAACACCTCTCGATTCGTTTCTGTTACCTGTTTGATGGCTTGCCCGAAAAACGGATGCCTCTCTCTTTCAAGTAATGCCGGTTCTCTCGACTACCATATATCGGATCACCGATGACGCTTACGGGGTAGCAACCATATCCCCCATACGTTTGCGTACTTCAACCAGCAACGAGGGTACAAACGGAGCTGATCTTTGATAACCGGCAAGCCCGACAAAGTATTGCAGATACGGATTCTCCTAATCTGACTCACCGTTTCCCGATCAGACAACCCTAGTTTGTGTTTGATGATCACCGCACCGATGACTAAACGAGCATCTTTTGCTGGCCGACCCCGCTTTGACGAGAGGCTTTTATGATAGCCCTGTGCTAACCCATCCCATGGAATGCACTGACCTAGTTTCACCCAGCGGTTGTGTGCATCAAGAGCGCTGTGAAACGGCCAGTCAAATTCTGCGATAGTACGTTGGTTGGAATCGTTATAATCAATCATAGCTGCAAGGTTTTAGAGGTTGTTGGGCTGATTTCCATGCAAAATTATACCACAAGACCACTATTATTTGTTTATATTCAGATAGATATGTTTTATGAGCAGGGTCTAAATATACGACCCCGTTCGTATATCAATCGTGATAAAGTATTGCAACACACACTAACGCCTTGATAAGGAGGGAGGAAGCCTATGTATTGTCCAAACACCTCCGATAAATTTACGACCGCCGTAATATACGACATGTGTCGTAGAAGAAACTGTTATACGCTTTTCGCTATAAATCATAAATGAAGGCATCTCTATGGAAATCATAAAAGGAAAAGAATATAAGGCATCTAAGGCATGGGGAGCTAAAAACATAGCAAACATGAACGGAATCACGACGAGATTACATTGGACTGATCAGCCATATAAATGGCACATAAATGACGGTGAAGAAGTTTTTGTGGTACTCGATGGTGAGATAGAAATGTTTTACCGAGAAAATGGCGAGGAGAATTCTACAATACTAAAATGTGGTGATATCTTTTACGCCTCTATTGGCACGGAACACGTTGCGCACCCAATTGGAGAGGCTCGAATTTTGGTTGTTGAAAATGAAGGCAGCGTATAACAATCGCATTCAGTCGGACTTCGGTGAGCTGACGCTCCCCTCAGCCGCTGATGCGAGGCGTTAGGCACCAGAACCAACAAAGTAGTGGACTGTGAGGCCGTAAGAATATGCTGAAAGAATTATTGCTATATATGCACATAGTCGCTGGATTTTCAGCGCTGGCGGCTGCATTCATCGCAGCTTTTACCAAAATGTTGAATTCAACGCACAGATGGCACGTTTATAGCGGAAGAGTTTTTTTGGCGGCATGATCACAATATTTCTAACCGCAGTACCGATTTCGCTCATAACCGGTAATGTTTTTCTGCTACTTGTGGGAGTTTTCAGCGTTTATTTGGCTTTATCAGGCTGGAGCTACGCGAAAAATCGCACAGGAACGCCGCTGCGCCTAGATTGGCTGCGTACGTTCGGCATGCTAGCTGCATCGGCAGTGATGGCTTCCTATGGTGCGTACCTCCTGCTTTCCGCTGATACTAACGGACTTACCATGCTAGTATTTTCAGGTATCGGTGGTGCGCTCAGTATGAGCGACCTAAAAACCCAATACGCAGGCGGTGTCACTGGTAAAGAACGAATCAGTCGCCATTTGACAATGATGCTTGCGGGTTCAATCGCAACAATTACCGCTTTTGTTGTAGTGAATTTCACATTTGATCCAGCTTTCGTATTATGGCTTGCCCCCACCGTGTTTATCACTCCAGTCATTGTGATTTGGAATATAAAAATACGTAAAGGATATGGATTTACCTGGGCTTAAGCTACATCAACTCGGTGGAAAAAGAAAAGGAGATTGGTCAGTTTCTGTAAGCGGAAACTGGCGAATAACGTTTCAGTTCGAGGGTGTCGATGCTGTTCTGGAAGCGTGGACAGCAATGCGGTTGCCGATTCCGTCGTTCTATCTGCCATAACCTCAAAGCACTCTGGACGCATTCAAATCATACAGCTTACCTGACATAAGATTGTCCCTTGCGAAAACTTTTTTCACCGATGCCAAGGTGTTTCACTTCCCCAACAGAGCGTCTGTCCATCCCCCTTTTCACTGCTCGGGATTGAATATGATATGCACCTCATCCCACGACAGACCAAGTCGTTTTGCGGCCTGTGTCTTGTTGCTACAAGCCGACAACACATCAATAGCGAATCAAATAAATGCGTAAAGCGTGCTTGCGTATCTGCCATTAAGTACTTTCAGGCTTTTGATTCCATGCTCTTTACAATGAATACGCGGAACCTGAGCGACCCAGCGCGTCTTGAACTGCATCGTATCAATGTCGCCATGTGCGTTGCTTACGATGGTCGAACCGAACAAAGGGTATTGCAGACACGGCACGCGCCTTTCGTTCCCTGATGCCAATCTATCTGGATGGTCATTGATTTGTCGGTCAGATCCGGCGTAATAGCCGTGATTTTCCATGGGGGACACAACCCCAAAAGCGGAGTAAACAATGCGGTATATTCCATTTGAATATCGCCATAAAAAAATACTCTTGTACCATATTCTTGACCATTGTTTGGCTTTTACCCATAGGAAACTCGGAAGAACCCTTAATTGAGACAGATGTTACAGTATAACGCATTTTTATCTCGGATTTATTTCTTTTGAGACCTTTGTATCATTATAGGAAGTGTGGCAAGACTGTATAAGAATCTCGGTCACGTTCTATATGGAAAACCCTTGCGGGTTTGTTTGTTTTACTGGATTCCTGCTTCCCGCCTGCGCGGGGACAGGCTTCGCAGGAAAGACGGATGTTGGTTTTTTGCACTGACCCGGGCATTTTTTGTTCCCTTTTCTTTTGGGGTCGTCTTTTGGATTATATTTTCTTGTCCGTTCGAGTTGGCTTTGACCGTTGGTTGATTTTTCCTTAAAACAATTTTTCCTTAAAACAGCAGTTTATCAATCCACTTTTGCTATACTGTGCCCATCTAAAATCAGTCTAAAATTTTGTCGCTTTGTCCTTCGATATACCCAGAATAGTCGCCATTCAAACGAATTCCAGTGATGATATAGCGGGTAATTTAACGGTTGTTGAAAACTATATTGGTCAGGCACGGCAACAAGGTTGCGAATTGATTGTATTGCCCGAATGTTTTGGGTTTATGCAAAGCAACCGCGAACAGTTGTTACAATGCGCGGAACAGGATGGTCGGGGCAGGATTCAGGATTTTTTAGCGGCTACCGCCAAACGCCACAATGTGTGGATTATCGGTGGCAGTTTACCGCTTAAATCGGCTCACCCCAACAAAGTTACCAATACCACGCTGACTTACGATAACAACGGTAATCGTGTTGCCCGCTACGACAAGATATTTTTATTTGACGTAACCCTGTCCAGCAAGGAGCGTTATTGTGAATCAGATTACACCCAGCCGGGGGATTCTTTTGTGGTCATTGATTCGCCATTGGGGAAAATCGGATTTAGTATCTGCTATGACCTGCGATTTCCTGAGCTATATCGCAAACTCGCCGATTTGGGCGCGCAGATATTGGTAGTTCCTGCCGCATTTTCTTATACCACGGGTCAGCGTCATTGGTTACCATTGCTCAAAGCCCGTGCGATTGAGAACGGCTGTTTCATGATCGCGGCGGCACAGACTGGTGTTCATCAACGTGGGCATGAGCAGGCGCATAGCGGGTACGGTATGCGTGAAACTTGGGGTCATACCGTTATCATTGACCCATGGGGGGAGGTGCTGGCTGAAATGGAATCCGAATGCGGCATTGTCGGTGCTGAAATTGATTTAAGCAAATTACACGATACCCGAAAACAGCTTCCTTGCCGACAACATTATCGCCCGGATCTTTTTCAAAATTAAAACCAACCAGTAACCATTCAATGTCCAATCAACTTCAAATAGCCAGCCAACTTTTATTGGAACCCACCGGACTAGGTAACAACGATCTGATTCAAATTCTGAATCGAATAATGACACCGCGGATTGACTATGCCGATTTGTATTTCCAATATTCCCGTCATGAATCATGGCTGATGGATGAGGGCACAGTAAAATCAGGCAGTCATGGCATCGACCAAGGGGTCGGCATTCGCGCGCTAAGCGGGGAGAAAACCGGCTTTGCCTATTCCGATGAAATTTTACTCCCCGCACTGACCGAAGCGGCAGAAGCGGCAAAATCAATTGCGCGTAGCGGCGCGAAGCAAAATCAAATCCAGATTCAAAGCCAGCAGAAGATTCAAAGGCTCTACCAGCCGTATGACCCCCTCGGTTCGATGCCAGACAGCACCAAAGTCGCCTTAATCAAGGACGTTGAGCGGGTTGCCCGAGCGATGGACTCGCGTATTTCTCAGGTTACGGTCAGTCTTACGGGCGGTCAAGATGTGGTGCTGGTGGCGCGTTCCGATGGGCAACTGGCAGCCGATATCCGCCCCTTGGTGCGCTTAAATGTCAGCGTTATCGTCGATCACAAAGGACGGCGGGAGCAGGGCTCATCTGGCGGTGGTGGACGCTATACCTATCAGTATTTCAACGACAACAATCGCGCTCACGAATATGCCGAAGACGCAGTTCGACAAGCCTTAATCAATCTTGAATCCAAACCAGCACCAGCAGGTGAGATGACGGTGGTACTCGGTCCCGGATGGCCGGGCATTTTGTTGCACGAAGCAATTGGGCATGGTTTGGAGGGCGATTTTAACCGCAAAGGGACTTCGGTGTTCAGTGGCAGAATAGGCGAGAAAGTGGCATCGCCGTTGTGTACCGTTGTTGATGACGGCACGATTGAAAATCGGCGTGGCTCGCTGTCGATTGATGATGAAGGTACGCCTAGTCAAAATACCGTACTCATCGAGAATGGAATTTTGAAAGGCTATATGCAGGATCAACTGAACGCACGGCTGATGAATATGCAGTCGACTGGTAATGGACGACGCGAATCCTATGCCCATTTACCCATGCCCCGAATGACCAACACCTATATGTATGCTGGAGAGCATGACCCAGAAGAAATTATTCGCTCGGTGGACAGAGGTTTGTATGCGGTAAATTTTGGTGGTGGGCAGGTTGATATTACTTCGGGTAAATTTGTTTTTAGCACTTCTGAGGCGTATATGATTGAAAATGGCAAAAAGACCTATCCGGTGAAAGGGGCAACCTTGATTGGCAATGGTCCGGATGTGCTTACGCGCGTTTCCATGCTGGGCAATGATTTGGCGTTGGATTCGGGGGTCGGTGTCTGCGGCAAGGATGGGCAAAGTGTGCCGGTAGGCGTAGGTCAACCGACTATGCGGATTGACGGTTTAACTGTTGGCGGGGCATCGGTCTGATGGCGAAGTCAATGCCCGAATTAGCCCATCAGTGGAATCCTCAACCGCAGTCTGAACTGGAGCAGAAATTGGTCGATGTTGCCGATATGGCATTGGATGAAGCGAACAAACAGGGTGCCGATATGGCAGAATTTTCTATTGAGCAAGGGCAGGGAATGTCGGTTACTGTGCGTCAGGGTGGGGTGGAAACGGTCGAATACAATCGTGATAAGAGTTTGGCAGTCAGCGTTTTTTTTGGACATCAGCATGGCAGCGCATCGACTACGGATTTCTCTCCGGCGGCGATTAAATCCAGTGTCGTTTGCGCTTGTAACATCGCAAAACATACCGAACAAGATGCGTTCAATGGGCTGGCGGAAGTGGCGTTGCTGGCGACCGAATTTCCCGACCTTGATCTACATCATCCATGGCACATCAACATGGAGCAAGCCATTGAAATTGCCACCACTTGTGAAGCCGCCGCTTTCAACAGCGATTCGAGAATCTCAAATACCGAAGGGGCAACCCTATCCAGTCATAATGGCATTGACCTGTATGTCAATTCCAACGGCTTTCAAGGATTTTCCAGAGGTAGCCGACACAGCACCAGTTGTGCCGTCATCGCCGGACAAGGCGCACAGATGCAACGTGATTATTGGTATGACAGTAAACGCCACTCGGCGGATTTGATGCCCGCCGATGAGGTCGGTCGGGAAGCAGTACGCAGAACAATTCGCCGACTGGATGCTAGAAAAATCAAAACCGGCGAATATCCGGTTATTTTCGAACCCGCAGTGGCAGCAAGCCTGATCGGACATTTGATTGCGGCAATTAGCGGTTCAAGTTTGTACCGAAAAGCCAGCTTTCTTTTGGACCATCAGGGCAAACAAATTTTCCCAAAAACAGTGCAAATTTATG
Source organism: Candidatus Spongiihabitans sp. (assembly GCA_965261425.1). Classification (GTDB taxonomy): domain Bacteria; phylum Pseudomonadota; class Gammaproteobacteria; order Arenicellales; family Poriferihabitantaceae; genus Spongiihabitans. The sequence goes on along the minus strand of OZ253452.1, from coordinate 2,456,699 downwards.
AACAACCGCTGTTATCAAGAGCAGCAGGAAGTGCGGCGTTTGATGGCGAGGGCGTTGCCACATGCGACAATAAAATTGTCGGCGATGGCATCTTGGAAAATTATGTTTTGAATTGTTATGCCGCACGAAAGCTGGGCTTGCAGACCACGGGGAACGCCGGCGGAGTGCATAACCTGACCATTGACAGCACCGTTGATGGCGGACTGGAAGAAATAATAAAGCAGATGGGCAGGGGTTTGGTAGTCAGCGAATTGATTGGCTTTGGGGTGAATACCGTGACCGGAGACTATTCCAGAGGGGCGTTTGGTTTTTGGGTTGAAAATGGTGAAATCCAGTATCCGGTTCAGGAGTTCGCTATCGCTGGAAACCTAAAAGAGATGTTTCAAAAATTCACCACGGTTGGCAATGATGTTGATGTGCGTGGCAACATCAGAACTGGCTCTATATTGATTGAAACAATGACAGTCGCCGGAGAAACATAAGCGCGAAAGAAGGGATTGTTAATGGAGAATTGAGAATGGAAAACCCTTGCGGGTTTAGCTGTTTTACTAGATTCCTGCTTTCGAGACTGTGCAAAAAACCCACCACCCCTGGTCACATTCTTATTACTGTCCTAATTTACCGATCCTTCTGGCATTTCAAACCAATACACCGCCCTGCAAAAACACCTGATAATTGTGGCAAATAAACCTTCAAAACCTGGCCCAATTTATGATACAATAATAAACATAACTCACTGATTATAATCATTAAACAGAGGCTTTATGAGTGATTACATACACGGCTTAAATCGCCAGCAACAACTGTTATTCCCAGAGCGGCTAGAGGACTATGTCGGCGAGAATAATCCGGTTCGTGCCATTGATGCCTATGTCGATAGTTTAGATGTTGATGCATTAGGCTTTAAAACCAGATACAGCGACAAAAACAACAATGGCCGCGCCGCCTTTTGCCCAAAATTGATGGTGAAACTCTATATTTGCGGTTATACCCATAAAACAAGAAGTTCTCGCCATCTGGTTATTGCAAGGCTTAAAGCCAACTTATAAGACAATCGCTAATTTTAGAAAAAATAATGCCGTAGCACTCAAGAATACGTTTAAGGAATTTGTTTTGTTGTGCCAAAATATCAATTTCAGTGAAGGTCAATTAGTGGCACTGGATGGTCTTGATTTGATTCATAAAATACAAACACTTAAAGACAGCAAACAAAAGCTGATTGTTGCGACGGATGTATCAAGTCAAGGCAATGACGCACAGCAGTTGCATCAGATGGCAAGTCAGGCGAAAGAAACCTTAGCCCTTGAGACTTTGGATGTGGTTGCCGACAAGGGCTATTATAGCGCAAACGAGATAAAGAACTGTGTTGACGACAAAATCCACCCAATCATCCCGCCGCCGATTATCCCACCTATTGATACGCAACAGAAACAAAAGAAGACTGGCAGATACTGCCAAAGATGATTTTGTCTATTGTGGTACATCTTAAAGGGTCGCAAGACGAATACACCTGCCCTAACGGCAAAACACTGACAAAAAAAGCAACCCCAAGCCTATCCAAAGGCAAGGTTGGGTTTATTTATAGCACCAGTGCCCTAGATTGCAAGGCTTGCCCTTTGCGTAGCGAGTGCCTGGCAAAGCAAACGCCTCACCGAAGAATATGGCACTGGGAACATGAAGCCTTTATACAATCCTGGCGAAAGTCTATGCAAACAGAATCAGCCAAAGCGATTAGCAAAAGAAGAGGATCGATTGTGGCGCATCCTTTTGGCACCATAAAGCGGTCATTAGGCTGGGATCACTACTTGCTCAGAGGCAAAGAAAAAGTATCCGGTGCCTATGGTTTTGATTGGGCATTGATTATGTTTTGCGATAACTTTAAGCGTGTTTTGAACATGTTAGGCACAATGCTGTTCAATAAACTGCTATTGGCTATAAAAGCAGGCGATATTGAAGCCGTGATGCAAGAAATCAAGCGACATCTTCTTTTTTGCGTCCACTATTCGATTATTTTTGCCAGAAATGCTTATTTTCGCAACAAACAAGCTTATTTTACCCGCCTGCTTTTAATAAGAACTCTTTTTACCCGTACCCGACTCAAAATGCTCAATAGTGGGTTGGTGAGCCGGTGTTTGTTGCACAGTCTCTTTCGCAGGAAAGACAGATGTTGGTTGGGTGCGCTTTTCAGGTGTTTTTTTAAGCGGCAGCGCGGATAACAATAGCTTCCTTGAGACCGTTCACCAACCCTTCCACGCCTGCCATACGTTCGTTCAAACCGTGTTGACCTTCGCGCAGACCATGAATTTCTTCTTTTAACTCAATACGCAGTTCCTGAATATCCTGTTTTAACTCAATACGCAAATTATACAATTCGGTTCCTTGTGCCTGAATATCCTCCTTTAATTCAATACGCACCGCTTTGACTTCATCGCGAACACCCTGTATTTCCTCGCGCAAATCCGAGCACAAACTCCGATTCATCGTCCAAGTTGCAATCAAAATGGTGGCAGCCATGCCAATAATAGTGAGGATTTCAGGAGTCATCAGTTTTCCATTAGGGGTTCTTAATTGAGACAGATTTTGCAGTATAACGCATTTTTGTCTCGGATTTCTTTCTTTTATGGCACTTTTTCGGGGCACGATTATTTGTAATGAACACCGCCGTGTCAGGAAAGTCAGACGATGATGTGAAATTTTGGTTGAGAATTTGCCACTAAACCGCTATCTTATTCCCTCTTACATAATAATTGACGGGTAATAATGATGCAATGGGTTTTATTGGTGATGATTGTGGTCGCGCTTTTGTATTTATCGCGCTTCTATCCGAAGACTGCGTTTACGGTGTTGGGCGGGTTGGTTTTGAGTGTGGCAGTGATTGTTTTTACCACTACGGATGTTGCTCAACTGAAGAGGTCACGGCTGGCGGTTGAATATATTAAAATTGAAAACCCGATTATTACGCCCGCTTATGGCGATGGCTTTCGGTTTAATGCGCGCTTGCTCAACAGCCATGAATCGGTTACGTTGAAAGAGGCGACGGTCAGCATTACGATGCTGGATTGTGTGCCGGACGCGGGTGGTTCGGGTGATTCTGATGTTGGCTGTCAGGTTATTGGTCAGCAAGACAAGCGTATTATTGTGAAAATTCCGCCACGACAAGTCAGAGATGTTTCGAAAACGCTGTCGTTTGATTCGGCAAAGCCACTTGGCACGCTGCGCTGGCGCATTAAAATCACCCAAACCCGCAGTTGACTCATTTATTTGCTTGATGACTCGCGCCCTTTACGGTCTGTTTGGCGGCACTTTTGACCCGCTACATAATGGGCATATCGAAACCGTCAGCACGGTTGCCGAGCAATGCGCGCTTGAACAGATTTGTTTTATTCCGGCTGCCGTGCCGCCGCATCGTGGTCAACCCCATGCCAGCGCACAACAGCGACTGGAAATGGTCGCTCTGGCACTGGTCTCGTTGGAGCGTGGAAGGCAGACTCATTTTGTGGTTGATGACAGCGAACTTAAACGTCCTGCCCCCTCTTATACCTATGATACGGTAAAATCCCTGCAAGCACAGAATGTCGGTAGGCGGTATTGTCTCATTTTGGGGGTTGATGCGTTGTTGGGGCTTGAACGCTGGTATCGGTGGCAGGCGTTGCTGGATTCGGTTCATTTTATTGTGATGCGGCGTGCGGGCTGGGAGATTCCCGCGCCCTTACCGTATTGGTGGCAGCAGCGGCAGGTTGCATGTATTGACACGCTAAAGCAATACGAGTGCGGAAAAATTTGCCTGATTGAGGTCGCGCCAAATCCGCTGTCTGCGACGGAAATAAGATATGGCATCGCACAAGGCATTGATGTCAGTACGATGATGCCACATTCGGTGTGGGATTATATTTGTACCCATAATTTATATGTGACCTAAATTTATATTTATGAATAATCAATTAAAGAAAACGATGCCAGATTCGATGTCCATGCGCGATATTGTTGTGGCATCGTTGCAAGACGCGAAAGGGCTGGATATTGAGGTGCTGGATGTCCGCAAGTTGACCGATATTACTGATTATATGATTATTGCCACTGGCACTTCCGATCGTCATGTGAAAACCATTGCCGACCGAGTGGTGACGTTTATGCTTGCAAAACAGTGCAAGCCGTTGGGCATGGAAGGCGAGGAATCGCGGGATTGGATGCTGGTGGATTTTGTCGATGTGGTGGTGCATATTATGCGCGATAAAGCGCGTCAACATTATGACCTCGAAGGTTTGTGGAGCGAAATATTTGATACCAACCCATCGGGTGATGCCAATTGTGCGGAAAAACTCGGTATTGCAGGTTAAATATCCTATCCTAATGCTTAAAATTTCGCTCATTGTGGTTGGTGAAAAAATGCCACAATGGGTTGCCCGGGGTTATCAGGAATACGCCAAGCGGATTCGCGGGCGGATACAGTTAAACTTGATTGAGATTGCGGCAATCCGGCGCGGCAAGAATGCGGACATCAATAGAATTATGCGGCTGGAGGAGCAGAAAATTCGCAACGCCCTGCCACAACAGGCGCGCATTATCGCGCTGGAGCGTGCCGGAAAATCATACTCAAGCGTGGCTTTGGCACAAAGAATGTGTGATTGGCTGGAGCAAGGGCAACAAATTGTGTTGGTGGTCGGTGGTGCGGAGGGTTTGAGTGAAGAATTTATTGATTATGCCGATGAATCATGGTCTCTTTCCGAGCTGACTTTCGCACATCCGCTGGTGCGGGTGATTGTGGCAGAGCAATTATACCGTTGCTTTTCCATACTGGAAGAGATGCCGTATCATCGCTAGGTTGGAGAATCGACATAATGCGTCAATTTCTGCTTTCATCTCTTCTGTTTTCCGTGTGCTCGTTGTTTTTAAGCACGGCTGTTTTTGCGGTTACCAAATATGCCGAAATAGTGAGTTGGGCACAATGGACCGAGCATTCTGACGGTGCTAACATCGCCGCACTTCCCCAGTTCAGTCAAATACTTCGGTTATTCGAAGAAGACGAAAATATCACCGTCGAAATTCATTATCCCAGAAATAACCCGAACAACAACGAAGGCAATTTATGGGCAGAATCGCTCGGACGCTGGTTGGTAACCTTCGGAATACCGATTCGTTATATCGTATTATTCCCAGACTCGGGTACTGACGATCAAATAATCATCACACTGATTGACCGGCGGTAATTTGCTTGTGCATTGAAATTACGACCTGCAAACTGACAACTGACAACTATTTATTATTTGACTAAAAAGGCCATTTTTTCATTGCCAAGAATCCAGTGAGGGCTTTTATTAAGTACACAACATCTTCGCTACCCGCGAGTTCGCGAATGGAGTGCATGCCGAGTTGTGGCACCCCGATATCCACCGTTCGCACCCCTAGTCGGGTAGCGGTAATCGGACCGATAGTTGAACCGCAGCCCATATCCGAGCGCACTACCACCATTTGATACGGAATGTTGTTGTCATCGCAGACTGCTTTGAATACCGCCTCGGTTTCGCTGTTGGTCGCATAGCGTTGATTATGGTTTATTTTTATGACCGCTCCATTGTTCATTAACGGTTGGTGAGCGGGTTCATGCACTTCCGGGTAATTGGGGTGAATGCCGTGGGCATTATCGGCAGAAACTAACATCGAGTGACTGATGGCACGGTGAAAGTTTTCATCGCCAGCACATATTCTCGCAAGCACCGAATACAGCAAAGGACCCTGTGCACCACTGGTCGATGCGCTGCCCACCTCTTCGTGGTCGTTCAAGGCAATCACCTGATTGCTATTATCATCCGAATCCAGTAACGCCCTCACAGCCGCGTAGCAACTTAGCAGGTTGTCCAAACGCGCCGATGCGATAAACTCCCGATTAAGCCCGACCCGTTGCGGCGGTTGATGGTCGTAGAGCGACAATTCGAATGCCAATATTTTTTGTGGCAATAATTGGGGATATTGTTGTTTCAACCATTTTTTCAGCAGGGTTTCAAATTTCTGATTATGGTTGGCAGTCGACTTATCGGTTCGATAAATAACGGCGGGCAGGTGGTTTTGCTTGTTGATATTTCGATTCTCGTTGACCCCCCGATCAAGATGAATCGCCAAACTGGGTATAAACGCAATCGGTTGATTGGTGTTGAGCAAAACATGCTTAATTGCACCGTCTTTGGTTTGTACTGTAACCCGTCCCGCCAGTGCCAGATCGCGATCAAACCACGGGTTCAATAACGCGCCGCCATAGACCTCAACACCGAGCTTGGCGTAGCCATTGTTGATGGTAATCGCATTGGGTTTTATTTTTAAGCACGGACTGTCGGTATGGGCACCAATCAGACGGAAACCCTTTTCTGCTGGGGATTGCGCCATATTAAACGCGATTAAAGAAGAGTCATTACGGGTCAGATAGTATCTCCCCACAGTTAAGTTCGGCCATGGCTCGCGCTCGTGCAAACGTGAATAACCCGCAGTTTCAAGCGTTTCAACAATATTCGCCACCGCATGGTAGGGGGTCGGTGAGCTTTTCAGATAGTTTAGGAGATGGTCGATAGATTCAGACATATAGTTCGGTCAGTTAATTACGATTGCTGGATGATACCCTATATGAGTCCGTTAGGTGTGAAAGTGCTTGCCTGCAGAAATAAAATGGGATAGTGTGTACCTTGGTCTTATACTCTGTACATAACCAAAGTCCCACTTCGTTCGGCGAGGCTCTCGAACCGTCCGAGTATTTTTGAATGATGTAAAAGTCTCACCATAATTTGACATGCGAATACTTGTTTTCAAACATATCGAATGTGAACATCCGGGCATATTTCGGCAATTTATGCGACAAGATGGTGTGCAGTGGGATGCGGTTGAGCTTGACCAGGGGCAACCGATTCCGAATTTTGGTGGCTATGACGCGCTCTGGGTTATGGGCGGACCGATGGATGTTTGGGATGTCGAACAACACACTTGGCTGGTCGCAGAAAAACGCGCCATTCGGCGTTGGGTCAATCAAATTGATAAACCTTATCTTGGGTTGTGCTTGGGGCATCAGTTATTGGCTGATGCGTTGGGCGGCACCTGTGGACCGCAAAAACCGGCTGAAATCGGTATTATGAATATCGCCTTGACCGATGCTGGAATGGCTGACCCGATTTTTAAGAATATGCCGCGGCTGCAAACCTGTTTGCAGTGGCATTCGGTCTGTGTTGCCCAAGTACCGGAGAACACCACAGTATTGGCATCTTCGGATGTTTGTCGGGTGCAGGCAATGCGGGTCGGTGATAAGGCATGGTCAATGCAATATCATGTTGAACTGGAGTCAGATACGGTGGCGAATTGGGGGGCAATTCCAAGTTATAAACAGGCTCTGGAAAACGCCCTTGGCGCGACCGGACTCGCCGATACCCAAGCCGATGCGGATGCGAATATGGATGAAATTTTGCTTAATGCCCGACAATTTTATGATAATTTTATGTTGCAGTTGACAGGCAGGGCTTAATAGATGCCCTCAATAGGCTCTGGTTGGTAATTACGGCATCCTTTTCACACTGTTCGAATCAAACCCAAAATTTGCAATTTGCTCAGTAGCCTCAAAATCTTGAGACGTTATTTTGTGACAAACCGTAGCATCAGAGAGCAGTTCTTGGCAAGTTTTTCCTGCTGTCCAAACATCAACAACCACTTTTGGGTACTTTGTCCTCATAAATTTAATCGCCTTACAAAAATCAGTGTCGTTGGAAATAATGACCGCGTAGTTGCATTTTTCAGTACATACGTCATACACAAAACGGGTTGCAAGGTTGACATCGGATTGCTTTTCTTTCCATTGTCTTTTTCCTGTTTTGTCCGTATATTCTTTATATTTTCCGAGTATTACGTCCACATCCTCGTCCATCAGCGCATTATTGTATTCGGATTGCCTGAATGGTTTCTGCAAATCACCATCAGCATCAACCTCGGCGGTGAAATAGTAAATTTGACTTAAACTTATGCTCTTGATGTTTATTTTTCCCCGCGTATGTTTTCGCGTAGGAAATGATGCCAACTTGTTTTCACATAACTCTTTCAAACTAGGATAAGGGCAAAGTTTATTATTTTTTATTTTCTCTACTATCGAATAATAAAAATTAAACCCATCAATATAAACGCATGTTCTGTAAACTGTCATTTTAATTCTCCTGCCATTCGGGCATTATTTGTGTCGCTGGCATTCTCACTGATAATCCACCACGCAAACGAGTATTGAATTTGATGGCGCGCTTGCCTTGCTAACAGAGTGGTTGAAATAAACGCAAATTCCAATGCACTTCTATATAATCAGGTTATTACATTTAACACTAAGCAACATGAAAGTGTCAACAGGCGGTTCAAAAAAAACCTTTGACGTAGAGCGGGTTCGCAAAGAATTTCCGATTCTGCAGCGTGAGGTTAACGGTCATCCGTTGGTCTATCTGGATAGCGGTGCTTCGGCTCAAAAGCCGCAATCGGTGATTGATTGTGTTACTCAATATTATCGGCAGCAACATGCCAATATTCATCGCGGCGTGCATCATTTGAGTCAGCAAGCGACACAGGCTTATGAGGATGCGCGGGAGACAATCCGCGCATTTATTAACGCCAAACATGCCCATGAAGTGCTGTTTACCAAGGGCACGACGGATGGCATCAATCTAGTCGCCGCTTCGTTTGGCAGAAAATCCCTCGTTGCGGGAGACGAGGTTATTATCTCTGCTATGGAGCACCATTCCAATATCGTGCCTTGGCAAATGGTGTGCGAGCAGACTGGCGCGCTACTTAAAATCATTCCAATCAATCAGGATGGCGAATTGCTGATGGATGAGTTTGAATCCTTGCTCAGCGATCGAACTAAACTGGTTGCTGTGGTACATGTGTCAAACTCTCTTGGCACCATCAATCCGGTTGAGGAGATAATCAAATTGGCGCATCAACAGGATATACCGGTATTGTTAGATGGAGCGCAGACCGTGCCGCACATGCGGGTTGATGTGCAGGCACTGGATGTGGATTTCTTTGCCTTCTCCGGGCATAAATTATTCGGTCCTACAGGTGTGGGTATCTTGTACGGCAAAGAAAACCTGCTCAATGACATGCCACCGTATCAGGGCGGCGGCGATATGATTGAGCGAGTTACGTTTGAAAAGACCACCTATAACATCTTGCCACATAAATTTGAAGCAGGCACGCCGCACATTGTTGGCGGCATTGGTCTTGGTGCTGCGGTTAATTTTGTATCCCAGTACGATGAGCAGGAAATTGCTTCCCATGAGCAAGATATTCTCGAATATGCGACCCAAAAACTAACCGATATTGATGGCATAAGCATAGTCGGTACGGCAACCCATAAAGCCAGCGTCCTCTCATTTTTGCTCGCCGACACCCATCCTTTTGATGTCGGCACCATCCTCGACCAGCTCGGCATTGCGGTTCGCACTGGACATCACTGCACCCAGCCACTGATGGATTTTTATGGTATTCCGGGAACGGTCAGAGCCTCATTTGCACTGTATAACAATCGTGCCGATGTTGATGCCTTGGTCGCTGGTGTGCAACGTGCCGCATCCATGCTTTTGTAGTTTTTTATAGTTACGTTTTGATGTTTACGACAGATGGCTAGTATCAAGATGGATAGCATCAACCAAATTCAGGATGAAATTATCGAGGAATTCGGTATTTTCGACCAATGGATGGAAAAATATGAATACATCATTGAGATTGGTAAAAAAATGCCCTTGATTGATGAGCAGTATAAACACGACCAATATCTTGTGCCCGGATGCCAGAGTCGGGTATGGCTTCATGCTCAGAAAATGGATAACAAAATCAGCCTGACTGCCGACAGCGATGCCATCATTACCAAAGGAATCATCGCGCTATTGATTCGTGTATTGTCTGAGCAACCAGCACAACAGATTAGTCAGGCAGAGCTTTATTTTATCGACCAAGTTGGGCTCAAGGAACATCTTTCACCGACCCGCTCCAATGGCTTGGTCAACATGGTGGCTAAAATAAAGTCCACCGCAAATACGCTAAAATAGTATCATAACCGAGTAGGTGTATAGTATTCATGGTATTCCAAACTAGGCAGCACGCGCAACAATGGCTTCTTTGAGCCCCATGACCAAACCTTCCACCCCTGCCATACGTTCGTTCAGACCATGTTGTGCTTCGTGCAGACTATACACTTCCTCTTTCAATTCTTGAATATCTCCTTTTAATTCGATGCGTAATCCGTGAATATCTCCCTTTAATTCGGTGCGCGCACCCATAATATCTGCGCGTAATTCGTTACGCAGACTGCGGTTCATCGTCCAAGTTGCGACGAGGACGGTGATGGTCATACCGATAATGGTGAGGATTTCAGCGGACATTGATGCATCCATTCGTGAATATGGTCGAAAATGTAGCATTTTTTGGGTAGATGCACAAAGACGCTGATAAATTTTTAAGCGACCCAGAGGTAAAATAAACTTGTGAATTTCTTGTACTAACAGTACTATTCCCAGTTCTGAAAAACTATTCTGAAAACTTCTAATCGGATACGCTCATGCTTAAAGGTAGTTTAGTTGCGCTGATAACCCCAATGCACGAGGATGGCAGTATTGACTATCCCAGCCTGAAAAAACTGATTGATTTTCATGTCGAAAATCAGACCGATGGCATCATTTCTGTGGGCACCAGTGGTGAATCAGCGACTCTGGATATTAATCAGCAAATGAAGGTCATCGACAAGACCGTTGAAATGGCAGGAGGACGGATTCCGATTATTGCCGGAACCGGTGGCAACTCCACCACAGAAGCGGTCGAGCTGACCCGCCGTGCAGCGAAGCTGGATATTCACGCCTGCTTATTGGTAGTGCCTTATTATAATAAACCAACCCAGCATGGCTTGTATCGGCATTTTGAATATATCGCCGAAGCGGTCGATATTCCGCAAATTTTGTATAACGTGCCGGGACGCACGGCTTTGGATATGAATACCGATACGGTTGCCGATTTATCGAGAATTCCCAATATTGTTGGCATTAAGGATGCGACCGGCGATGTCTCCAGAGTGGCTGAATTCGCCAGTCGCTGTGGCGAGGATTTCGTGCTTTATTCGGGCGATGATGCGACCACTTTGGCGTTTATAGCCGAAGGCGGGCATGGCTGTATTTCGGTTACTGCCAATGTCGCGCCGAAGCTCATGCACGAGATGTGTATGGCAGCACTGGCTGGGGATCTAGAACGCGCCACGCAATTGAATGCTCAATTGAATCCTTTGCATAGCGCGTTGTTTCTGGAATCCAATCCCATTCCCGCTAAATGGGCGTTATATGAAATGGGATACACGACCAAAGGAATACGTCTGCCACTGACGGAATTTTCCGAGCAATATCGCGATCAGTTGAGAAATGCTATGGCGCATGCCCGCGTTATTTGAGTCGCTTATTCAATGCTTCATCGCAATCGTTTTGCCTCTATTCTGATTCTGCTCGCAATGATGGCATGATCATCCTCTTTGGTAGGTCGGCGATTTCCGAATTTCGCAAGCAAAAAATACTCGGACAGGTTGGTAAAGTCATTCCGGGCTGTCAGTCGGTTGAGGCGCGATTTGTTTATTTTGTTGATCTGGAACATGCCCTGAAAAACACGCTGAATGAACATCAGATGGACGTGCTTGTTCAGTTATTAGATGCAGAAACCTCACCGATAAAAGACCAGCAAAAGCGGGCGCGACATCCTATTCAACGCACCGTCATTCCCCGTCTGGGAACCATTTCGCCGTGGGCAACCAAAGCGACCGATATTGTCCATCACTGCGGGCTTCACAACATTCGACGTATTGAGCGCGGGATCAGTTGGCGATTTAGCGGCTTATCTGGCGGCACATCAAGCAACCGACATGAGACGCTGCCAATAACCGATAACGTGCTGCGGGCAGGGGGAATCTATGATCCCATGACCGAATCTATTTTGGAAAACCTGCACGATGCCGAGAAACTGTTTGCTATGCAAACTCCCGCACCGCTGGTGATGATTGATTTGCTTAATGGTGGGATTGATGCGTTGAAAACGGCGAATGATGAATTTGGTTTCTCCTTGAGTGAGCAAGAGCAGGTTTATCTGCTCAAGAGTTTCAAGAAATTAGGCAGGAATCCCAGCGATGTGGAATTGATGATGTTTGCACAGGTCAATTCGGAACATTGCCGCCATAAAATATTCAATGCGGATTGGCGGATTGATGGTATTGCACAGGCACAATCTTTGTTTTCCATGATTCGCCACACCCATGCACAAAACAGTGCCGGGACACTGTCCGCCTATAACGATAATGCGGCAGCACTGGAAGGTTCAATCGCAGAACGGTTGGCGACAGACGAACGTCATCGCTATTGTTTTCAAGCGGAGGAAGTGCATTTTACTGCCAAGGTTGAAACCCATAATCATCCAACGGCAATCTCACCTTTCCAGGGGGCAGCAACCGGTTGTGGCGGAGAAATTCGCGATGAAGGGGCAACCGGACGTGGTGGCAAGCCGAAAGCCGGATTGGTCGGCTATTCGGTATCGCATTTGCGCCTGCCAGATTTGCCACAACCTTGGGAAGTAGCCGAAAACAAGCCACAACGCATTGCCAGCCCATTGCAAATCATGCTTGAAGGACCGATTGGTGCGGCCGCATTTAATAATGAATTTGGTCGTCCCAGCATCGTTGGATATTTCAGAAGTTTTGAACAGACTCACCGACAGCCCGACTCACCCGATTCAGGGGGTATCCGATATGGCTATCACAAGCCGATTATGTTGGCAGGAGGCTTGGGCAATATTCGCCCACCAGATGTCCAAAAACGCGCTATTCCTGAGGGCACACCGATTGTCGTTTTGGGAGGCCCGGCGATGTTAATCGGGCTGGGCGGTGGTGCGGCTTCCAGCGTTTCCTCAGGAAGCCGTTCCGAGTCGTTGGATTTCGCCTCGGTGCAACGCGGTAATCCAGAAATGCAACGGCGATGTCAGGAGGTAATCGATGCCTGTTGTGGCAAGGGTCAAGATAACCCGATTTTGTCTATTCATGATGTCGGTGCCGGCGGGTTATGCAATGCCTTACCAGAATTGGTGTATGACTCGGGTTGCGGGGGCAGTTTTGAATTACGCAAAATACTGAATGACGAGCCCGGCATGTCGCCTATGCAAATTTGGTGCAACGAATCTCAGGAAAGATATGTTATTGCCATTGAGCGCGATAAGTATCCACTGTTTAAGCAGATATGCGAGCGCGAGCGGTGTCTCTTTTCGCAGGTCGGTATTGCCACCGAAAAATGCGACATCGTACTTAATGACGCGCTGTTGACATCCCACCCTAATCCGATTGACCTGCCGATGACCGTGTTATTTGGCTTGCCACCGAAGATGCTGCGTGATGTCAGCACGCGACAAAACACGGTTTTGGAATGCCCGCGTAGCGAATTTTATGAGTTGGAGTTAGAGCGGGCAATGGCATTGGTGCTAGGGTTTCCTACCGTTGGTGACAAAACATTTTTAGTCACCATTGGCGATAGAAGTGTCTCCGGACTGATTGCCCGTGACCAGATGGTCGGGCGCTGGCAGGTTCCAGTGGCAGATGTTGGAGTAACCTCTTCAGGATATAAAAGTGTTAGCGGCGAGGCATTTGCCATCGGCGAACGCGCGCCGATAGCGGTCATAAACGCCCCCGCCAGTGGCAGAATGGCGTTGGGTGAAGCCATTACCAATATTGCCGCGGCCGCGATTGAACGTATTGACAAGATAAAATTATCGGCAAACTGGATGGTGGCAACGGGCGAAGCAGGCAATGACGCGGATCTTTTTACCACAGTGAAGTCGGTCGCCTTAGACATTTGTCCGCAGTTGGGTATTTCGATTCCGGTTGGCAAGGATTCCATGTCAATGAAAACCGTTTGGCAGGATGCCGATAATATGACCAACAAAGTGGTCGCGCCACTATCACTGATTGTCAGCAGTTTTGCAGCAGTAACCGATGTCGAGAAAACCTTAACACCAGTGCTGCAAGATATTGGCGGACAAACCGATCTTTGGTTGCTTGATTTAGGCAACGGCAAAAACCGACTCGGTGCCAGTGTGCTTGCCCAAGTAACCGCTTGGGAGACTAATCAGGGTGGTGGCGCGGTTGCTGATTTAGATGATGTGCAAAATTTGAAACAATTTTTTACGCTGATACAGCGATTGAATAAGCAGGATTTAATACTGTCCTACCATGATCGTTCGGATGGCGGCTTGATGACCACGCTGTGCGAAATGGCATTTGCCTCGCGATGCGGCTTGTCGATCAATCTTGATGCCGTATCTGATAATCTGGCGGGTGATCCGGCTGGCAATCATCTGGCGATCCTGTTTAGTGAAGAACTCGGCGCGGTGCTGCAAACTAGTCGCGCCAATCAAGCGCAGATATTAGATGTCGTGGAAGAACTCGATTTGAGCGCGCTGTTTCATTTAATCGGTCACCCTGTAGCGAGTCAAAATATCGAAATTTCCGCAAACGGTGCGCGCATTTTGCACAAATCGCGTAGCGAATGCCATCGCATTTGGTCGCAAACCACTTGGCAAATGCAACGTATGCGCGACAATCCGGTGTGCGCCGATGAGGAATATCAGCGTATTGAGGATAACGAGGATCCGGGACTGTTTTGCGATTTGAGCTTTGAGCATGACACGCAAGTTAGCGAACAAATCCAAGCGGCACATATTTTGACTAAAACGAAACCGAAAATTGCCATTCTCCGCGAGCAAGGGGTCAATGGACAATTGGAAATGGCAGCGGCGTTTCACAGTGTTGGATTCGAGGTGGTTGACGTTACCATGACCGATTTGCTGCATGGCGTGACGCTGGCTGACTTCAAAGGCATCGCCGCCTGTGGTGGCTTTTCATTTGGGGATGTATTGGGGGCAGGGGCAGGCTGGGGCAAGTCGATATTGTTTAATCCGCAATTAAGAGATCAATTCGAAACATTCTTTCATCGTAGCGATACATTTTCTCTTGGCGTATGCAATGGCTGTCAAATGATGTCGTCAATAAAAAGTTTGATTCCGGGAGCGGCGCATTGGCCACGATTTTTGCGTAACACTTCCGAACAATATGAAGCCCGATTGGTCATGGTTGAAGTGTGTTCAGAAAAGTCGGTTTTGTTTAATGGCATGGCGGGTTCTAAATTTCCCGTAGCCACTGCCCACGGCGAAGGTCGTGCTGATTTTGACAGCGACCACGACATAACCGAAATCGAAAGGCAAGCGCAGGTGTGTTTGCGTTTTGTGGATAATCGCGGTAACCCGACCACCACTTATCCCTACAATACCAATGGGTCGATACTGGGCATGACCGGATTCACCAACCACGATGGGCGCGCCACCATTATGATGCCACATCCAGAACGGGTATTCAGAACGCTATCGAATTCGTGGCATCCAGATGGCTGGGGCGCGTTCAGCCCGTGGATAAAGATTTTTCAAAATGCCCGCCAGTGGGTGGGATAGTTTTTGGGATAGATTTTCGTACAACGCTTAAAAAGATTTGACACAGACGACCGCCATGGAAGGTGGAAGTGCAGATTATGCAGGAGCAATTATCTGCCTACTGAGACTGTGCAAGAAACCAACATCCGTCTTTCCTGCGGAAGCCTGTCACCCGCGTAGGCGGGGAGCAGGAATCCAGTCAAACAAGCAAACAAGCAAACAAGCCTGAAAGGGTTTTCCGGTTTCATTATCAATTCTCAATTTTCAATATTTCCTAAAACCGTATGCGGCTTTCCCCTGAGTTTGACGGTTGATATTTAACCCATTGATTTATAGGAAAAAAACCAATGCACTACAAAACTACTTTTCTACCAAAGTCCGCGTGTTTATTGGGCTGACAGCGATTGGGGAGAGACAAACCGTCAAAGTCAGGAACAAGCCTGAAAGGGTTTTCCGGTTTCATTATCAATTCTCAATTTTCAATATTTCCTAAAACCGTATGCGGCTTTCCAGCAGGATTCGATTACTATCACTGCTTGCGTTGCGTTCGCCGTACAGGTGCAGGTTGAATGGAGAATTCGGCTTCCCAGCGTAAGCCCAAACGATAGTGATTACTGTCGCCCATGCTGACGTTGCTGTATGGGGTCAATAACCCACCACCCGCGAACAGTCCATAGCTCATATTGACATCCAGTCGCGCACGGTCATTACCTTTATTGTTATTATTACTTTCATTGCCATCAGATAGTGCTTGTTCCAATACCTGATTCGCACTGATGCCAGTCGTTCCATAGCTCGGGCGCAGGCTAAATGATAACCCTCGTTCATGGGCACCAGCTTGTTGGCGAATAACGCCCTGAATGCCCCATTCTTGATAGTTTTTACGACCTACCGCTGCGCGGAACTTGCCTTGAATTGTCAAACCAATGGTGTTGGCATAGCGTCCGCCGAGACCCAATACCGCGCCAATACCAGAGGAGTCACCAACACCGCCGTCATAGCGCAACCCAAATTCCACCAACGGCTTGAATCGTCCCGATGCTAAACGGCGTTCCTTGTCAATCTCCAGCAATAAGCCTATTCGCTGGCCGGACAATGTATAATACCAACGGCTCTATTGATTGACTGTTTTGGCCCAATTACGTGATGTAATTGATGTGATTGCCTGTTTGTCCTCTGCGAAGAAATTCCAGGCATCGCAGCATTTGTCGACAATCTCATCGTAAGTTTCAAACACAGAGATTGCCAGCTTGTTGGCGCGCAGGTAGGCCCAAACGTTTTCCATCGGGTTGAGTTCCGGCGAATAGGGCGGGAGTTTGAGCAGGGTGATGTTGTCTGGCACTTCCAGTTTTGTTGATCCGTGCCAGCCTGCACCGTCGAGGATGAGCAAGGCATGGGCACCTGCCGCGACCGTCCTGGCGAACGCCGGTTCGAGAGCCCCTCAATCCCCGCGTCATTGTAACGGTGTACCCAGTCACGCAACGTCTGGCGGTCCATCCCGCAGTTCTCGGCCGCCGTCTTGCGGTCAGTGCCGTCCAAAATCAACGCAATCGCCAGCATCCGTCGGGCCGCTTTCGCGTCCCTGCACGCCGCTGCGGCGCACCGAAGATCGCAGGCCGACTTGTCCGTTCGCATAATCTCTACTGTCATTAATACCTCCTATGATGATGACTACTGAATCACTTCAAATTCCCCGTGGAAAGCACAAAGTGTCAAATCCTTGGGCCGTTGGTATAAGAAGGGCTACTATTAGATGCCGCAATGTTAACCTGTGCCAGTGCCACGTCGCTCTTGAGATTCAAGCCAGATTCCGACAATCGACGAGAACCTCCTGCCGACAAGGACAACAGGCGTGTGTCACTGCTCAACTCCGCGCTATCGCCTTTCGCTTTAATGACCCTTTCACCCTGTCCATAGCCGACACTACCCCACAGATTGACATCATCGCTCGACCATGCCAAGTACGGGTGAATACTGGTTATCTGATGAGCGTAGTCCCCGCTACCAGCCAATGTGTAATCGACATCGCCTTGCTCCAAGACACCAAACCACCCACCAGCAAATCATTACGCACGCGCTGGTCAGCACCAAGTTGGATACTAAACACATCGCCTTTCCAGTCGCCATCACCTACCTTGCCGCTCATTTTAGTGTAATCGCCACTGCCCCATATTGTCGCAACACCACCAGCACCAGAACCATCGCCGTCCACCGCATTCAGCGGCATGACAAAGGATGATCGAGACAACATTGCTTTCCAGTCCATCGTATCGTCTTTCAGAGACTTGATATAAGATGGTAATTTCTGCTGTACCGTGTTTTGCAGATTGGCGGACAAACGGGGCTGACTATCCCATTGCACCGTTTGACCATCGAACTGGTAATTTGCCGCTTGTGGCGTGCCTGAGAAAGTGGTATCAATGCGACTATTCACCGCCGACATAGCACTGTCAAGCATAGCGTGGACAAGCCGTGGCAAAATCTCCTCGTCCAGTTGCTTGGCTGATTCTGCGGTCAGTCCTGCCGTAGCAGGCCCAGAGATGTGAAGTATGGTTCCGCTAATACCTACGGCACAGCCGTTGTCATTATCAGTAAAGTGTACAGAGTCGAAATCCTTGAAGGTAGTACTGATTTGTACTGTAATAGTAAAATCATCTGTTTGTGCACTGGCATCATTGCTCGGCTGGGCGATAAATAGCAGGGCGAAAAAGGCGGCGGTAAGGAAGCACGACAGTGTGGGGGGTAACTACACGACTATTAAGTGCCTTCTATGGCATATGATGATTTCATTATGTTTTTTCCTGTTTAAGGCATTTGTGGGGTTCTGGTAATACGCATAATGTGTTGCCAAGTCAATAGCGCAAAAAAATATTAGATAGAAATCATAGGATGTAGAAATAATGACTACCAATTTTTCCAATTGCTTTGCTATCGGCAATCCAATATGGCGTAACCGTATCGGCATGGTAATGCGTTGCCAGACCTATCCCCCCGATAATCTGTGCTCCATCAAGAAATAATCTGGCAACAACCAGCACATGCGCCCAAGCAGTAAAATCGGTTACTGTATGATGTTGTGGCGCAGTGCGCGTCCAGCTAAATTGTTTTTCCTGCCAAACCACTTCGCACACTGTATTCGGGTAGAATTCACTCTGCACACGGTTCATGGTAACCGCGGCAATAGCGGCCTGACCTCTTGCCGATTCCCCACGCCCTTCATGATAGATATTTAAGGCGAGGCACTCCAAATCGCGTCCAGGCAATTCATGTTCCGAGGCAGGTTTGGAAAAATAAGAATCACGGGGACTATTGTCAGCATAACTATTGACATTAAGTAATGCGTATAAAATAAAACCAAATACGCCTATAACAGTGCTTGGACAAGGATTGAATCTCATAATCGAAATAATATTTTGTAGTAAATCTGACTTAAAATGTGAATAGCAATACTATCTCCACAATTTGTGCAGGCAATGTACAGAACTTTACCACTTATTGCAAGCGATATTTGACCCGAAATGCCGCGGTCGTGGCAGGCAGGTTTGAAGCACAGATGGCAACTCAAAATTCTCGAGTGGAGCGAAATGCCACATCCGACCAGCGTTCCATGGCGAGCTGTAAATTGGCACGATTTGGGGCAATATAGGTCAGAGTATTTAGACCATCGAGTGATAAGTTTTGCTCATTTCTGCGGCGAAATTCGGCTTCATCATTTGGGTTTTTGAAATAAATCCAGCGTGCGGTACTGACCGGCACCGCCTCAAAAGTACACTCGACACCGTATTCGTTTTTTAGTCGATGAGCGACCACATCAAATTGTAGAATACCCACCGCACCGAGAATCAAATCATTGCTGGTAAGCGGTCGAAATATTTGGGTTGCGCCTTCTTCGCTGAGTTGGGTTAATCCTTTTTGCAGTGCTTTAGCGCGTAATGGGTCTGCCAGCCGAACCCGCCGAAATAATTCGGGAGCGAAATTGGGAATACCACTGAATTTCAGCACCTCACCTTCGCTAAAGGTGTCCCCAATTTGAATCGTACCATGATTGTGCAAGCCTAAAATATCGCCAGCAAACGCCTGTTCTGCGTTGTCTCTTTTGGCAGCCATGAAGGTATGGGCGTTGTGCACGGTAATGGTTTTTTCAGCGCGAACATGGCGCACCTTCATGCCTTTGTTAAATTGTCCTGAAGTAATGCGTAAAAACGCTACGCGGTCGTGGTGGGATGGATCCATATTTGCCTGAATCTTGAATACAAAACCACTGAATGTGGATTCGGTCGCGACAACCGCTCGGGTAGTTTCCCGAGTCGTGGCTTCTCTGGGTTGTGGTGCGGGCGCGAATTCCACAAAATGGTCCATCAATTCATCGGTTCCCTGACGATTCAGTGCCGAGCCGAAAAATATCGAGGTTAATCCGCCGCTTAGATAATCTGCCTTGTCAAAATCATGGCTTGCGCCCTGAACCAGCTCGATTTCATCGCGTAACGCGATTGCCAATGAACCAATTTTTTCATCCAATTGCGGATTATCCATGCCGACTATATACACATCTTCGGCAAAGCCACCACGTCCGGCGAATAAATGAATCGTGTCATCGTAAAGACGATAAACACCGACAAATGTTTTGCCGATTCCAATTGGCCAAGTCATCGGCGCGCATTTAATGTTCAATATCCGCTCCACTTCATCCATGATGTCGATAGGATCGCGCCCCTCGCGATCCATTTTGTTGACAAAGGTAAGGATCGGCGTGTCTCTGATGCGGCATACCTCCATCAGTTTTACGGTTCGTTCTTCCACCCCTTTGGCAATATCAATCACCATGAGCGCGGAATCCACAGCGGTCAACGTGCGATAAGTATCTTCGGAAAAATCAGCATGCCCGGGGGTATCCAGCAGGTTGATAATGCACCCTTTATAGGGGAATTGCATCACCGAAGAGGTAACGGATATGCCACGTTGTTTTTCCAATTCCATCCAATCTGAGGTGGCGTAGCGAGCACTCTTGCGTGCCTTGACCGTCCCAGCCAGCTGTATCGCGCCACCGTATTGCAATAAACGCTCGGTCAAGGTGGTTTTGCCAGCATCCGGATGCGAGATGATGGCAAAAGTACGCCGCCGTTGGATTTGATCTGTGAGTGTGCTCATGGAATTATCAATGTTATTGGCTGATCGGTGACGCGGCCGCATCAGACTGCCCTTATATAGAAAATCTGCGGCGCGATTATACGGTATTACACATCGGGTCGCTTGTTTCCATGTAGAATCCAGCCTTTTCGATTACAATCATTAGTCTATGTCATTGCTCAGTATTTCAGATCTGTCTATCGCCTTTGGCGACAACAAATTGTTCGATCAGGCGGGTTTGACCTTGCATCGTGGTCAAAGAGTCGGGCTGATTGGCAGAAATGGTGAAGGAAAATCAACCTTGCTTAATATCTTGAATGCTCGGATTTTGCCAGATGAAGGGGATCTGCGTCTGCAACCCGGTGCCACCATTGCGACACTGGAGCAAACGCCTGAGCTACTTGCCGATGCGAATGTTTTTGAAGTTGTTGCTACTGGTGTCGGTGAAATGGGCGATTGGCTTGCACAATATCACAACCTATCTGGGCAAGTGCATGTTCAGCCGCAACAGCTCCGCCAAATGAGTGAATTGCAACACAAACTGGATAGTCATGATGGCTGGAACATTCAGGCGCGTGTGGATAAAACGCTCAGCCGCTTGAATCTGGATGCCAATAGCAAAGTGGCGAGTTTATCAGGTGGTTGGCAACGGCGGGTTACGCTGGCACGAGCATTGGTTTGTGATCCGCAAATTCTGTTGCTCGATGAGCCGACCAATCATCTCGATATTGAATCAATCGGCTGGCTGGAAAAACAAATTATCCGGTTCAAAGGCGTGGTTTTGTTTGTAACCCATGACCGCGAGTTTCTGCAAAATGTCGCTACCGATATTGTCGAATTAGATCGCGGCAAGCTGATTGAGTGGGCGGGCAGTTATACAGATTACCTGTTGCGAAAGGCAGCCGCATTGCAGCAAGAAGGCCGGCAGAATGCGGTTTTTGACAAGAAACTTGCCAAAGAAGAAGTTTGGATTCGGCAGGGGATTAAGGCACGGCGGACGCGCAATGAAGGGCGCGTTAGGGCGCTTCAAAAAATGCGTCTGCAACGCTCACAGCGGCGGCATCGAATAACCAATGTCAATCTGGAAATTGATCAGAGCAGGCAAAGTGGCAAGCTGGTTATCGAAGTAAAAAATATTCATTTTCAATATGGTGAGCAAATCGTAGTCAACGATTTTTCGGCGCGTATTCTTCGTGGCGACCGGATCGGTTTGATTGGTGCCAATGGTGTCGGCAAAACCACCCTGTTGAAATTATTGTTGGGTAAAATAGCACCAACAAGCGGGAGCGTAACACAGGGTACGGGTGTGGCAGTCGCTTATTTCGATCAATCACGCGCTCAGTTGCAGCCTGACAAAAGCATTATTGATGTCATCGGCGAGGGACGTGATCAAATCACCATAAACGGCAGGTCAAAACATGTCATCAGTTATCTGTCCGATTTCCTGTTTACGCCGGCACGCGCTCGTTCACCGATGACAGCCTTATCGGGCGGCGAGCGGGCACGGGTTTTGTTGGCAAAATTATTCAGTAAACCGGTCAATATGCTGGTTATGGATGAGCCGACCAATGATCTTGATATTGAAACATTGGAGTTACTGGAGGAGTTGTTGTTGCAGTTTGATGGCACCTTGTTTCTGGTATCGCATGATCGTCAATTTCTCGATAACGTGGTTACTAGCACGTTTTCGTTTACCGGCAACGGTCGGATACAGGAATATGTTGGCGGCTATGCCGACTGGCTCCGGCAAAGCGGTTCGCAATCAGCGCAAGCGAAAAGCCCGGCACAACACGAAACAAAACAGAGCAAACTCGGCAATGCAAAATCTGCGTCCACGGCAAAGGCAAAAAAACGAAGTTACAACGAGCAACGCGAATTAAATCATCTCCCAAAGCAGATCGAATCGCTGGAAAAGCAACAAAGTGATTTCACTGCCATTGTCTCAACCCCCGATTTTTATAATCAACCCAAAGAGATTGTCAACCAAACCCTTGCGAAAATGAAGTCAATCAGCGACCAGATTGACCAATGCTATCATCGCTGGAACGAATTGGAATCGCCAGAGAATCTGTGATGCTCGCACAATAATGGCGCGACTGAATAGACTGTGCAATAACTCCAATCGTTGCATGTGGAAAACCCTTACGGGTTTGTTTGTTTCACTGGATTCCTGCTTCCGAGACTGTGCAAGAAACCCACTACCCCTATTCACATTCTTATTACTGCCCTGATTTACCGATGTTTCTGGCATTTCAAACCAATACACCGCCCCTGCAAAAATACCCAATAACTACGGCAATAAACCTTCAAAACCTGACCCAATTACGATACAATAACAAACAAATAACCAATTGATTCTAATGATTAAACAGAGGCTTTATGAGTGATTACATACGCCGCTTAGATCGCCAGCAACAACTGTTATTCCCAGATCGGCTAGAGGATTATGTCGGTGGGAATAATCCGGTTCGTGCCATTGATACCTATGTGGATAGTTTAGATGTTGATGCATTAGGCTTTAAAACCAGATACAGCGACAAGCACAATAATGGGCGCCCCGCCTTTTGCCCAAAATTGATGGTGAAACTCACCATATACGGTTATACCCATAAAATAAAAGTGTCTAGGAACTTAACCTTATCATTTTGTAACACCGAATATCAGCTGACTGTCTCTTGTGCCCCGCGGGTAGCGGCAAGCACTTCACCGACAACAAAAATCCACATGGAAACCCGCACCAGATCATCCATGGCGGAGACCATTAACCCGTTATTCAACCAATACTAGCCCGTAATGAAGATAAAAAGGGGACATTTGAGCTTTGGGTTGACATATTTATATCGTAAATAAATGGAAATATCTGGGTAGTTAACACATAATCCGTCCGCATTTTATATGATTTTTCTTCAAAAACATCAATTTGGGATACATCTCATCCGCCACTAGGCTTGACAGATCATCAGAGATCACCAAACCCAAAGTGTTATTGAGCGACTAATAATGGGAGAAACTAAATGAATAACATGCAAGACAATCATTTCGACTTGCCAGATTATGGTCCGCTGGCGGCACTCATCGGTGTTTGGCGCGGGAGCAAGGGCGTGGATGTGGCTCCCGAGCCGGATGGCGTGGAGAACAATCCCTATTATGAAAGCATTATTTTTTCCGCATTAGCAGATAACATCACCAATGCAGAATCACAAATTTTGTCGGCGGTTCACTATCGGCAAATCGTGCAACGTAAATCCAATGATCAGGTCTTTCATGATGAAAGCGGTTATTGGATGTGGGAGCCGGAAACAAAAATCATTATGCACTCACTGACCATCCCACGAGCGGTATGCGTGCTTGCTGGTGGGAAATACAGTGACAAAAAAACCGCTGATGGCAGTGTCGTACTGGAAGTCGATGCCCATATTGATGACCCGAACTGGCAAATCATTCAATCCCCATTCATGCAGAAGAACGCCCGCACCACCGCATTTCGACACACCATAACCGTAGGCAATGGGCGGCTGTCCTATTCGCAAACCACACAACTGAACATCTACGGAACGATTTTTGACCATACTGACCAAAACCAATTGACCCTTGAATCTCCTGAATCACCTGAATCCTCGATCTGCCCTCCGCAATAGATTGAAGTCGGTTTACACTAAAACAAACTGGACTCTGCCCGTCAATCATTGACAACCATCCATTACCCATGAAAGCAAAAAACAGAACCATCAGTCAAAGCGTGCTGATTGTCGTTTCGATATTATTTTTAATGCTGTTTGCGAATGTGGCATTTTTTAAGGGCGTGATTGAGATTTACCCGCTGAACCAGCAAAACCTCGCTTTTTTAATTTCTCTGTTTGTCGTATTCACCGCCCTTAATGCCATTCTCGTGAGCCTGTTTTGTTATAAACACACGATTAAACCGATTTTGATTTTAATTTTTCTGCTTTCATCATTGTCCGCGTATTTTATGGATAGTTATCGCGCTGTGATTGATGAGTACATGATTGACAATATCCTGCAAACCAATAGCCAAGAATTTATCGATTTATTGAGTGTTCAACAAGTATTATATGTATTGCTATTGGGGGTTTTACCTGCGATATTGATTTATAAAGTAAACATAAAACCGCAGAAATTTCTAGCTTCCATTCTCTCCAGATTAAAACTATGGGTGGCACTAATGCTGATTGTGGTGGGTGTTTTATGGGCTTTTTCTGATTATTATGCGTCCTTTTTTCGTGAACACAAATCATTAAGATATTATACCAACCCGGGTTATTACCTATTTTCTGCTGCCAAATATGTTACCAGATCATACCAACAGCCCGAGACATCACTTAAACCGATTGCGCTGGATGCGAAAATATCTGCCGACCATGCCCACAGAAAACTGATGATTTTTGTGGTTGGTGAAACGGTGCGGGCGGATCATTTTTCACTCAATGGTTATGACAAAAAAACCACGCCATTGCTGGAACAATTAAATGTCATTAGTTTTAGCAATGCCTCTTCTTGTGGCACCTCAACCGCCCATTCCGTGCCCTGTATGTTTTCTGTTTACCAACGCCACAACTATAATAAAAATAAGGTTGCAAACACCGAAAATGTTTTAGACATCCTGCGGCGAGTCGGTACCAACGTGCTGTGGCTGGACAATAATTCCAGCTCAAAAGGGGTTGCCGACAGAGTGCTTTATCAGGATTATAAAACCGCAGAGAACAATCCGATCTGTGACAGTGAATGCCGTGATGAAGGGATGCTGGTTAATTTACAAACCTATATTGACAGTAATCCGAGCGGCGATTTTTTTATTGTCTTGCACCAAATGGGCAATCACGGCCCAGCGTATTACAAGCGCTATCCAAAAGAATTTGAGCAGTTCAGCCCGGTTTGTAAAACCAATCAATTAGAACAATGCACAATAGAACAAATCAGCAACGCCTACGACAACAGCATTTTATACACCGATTACTTCCTCGCAAAAACCATCGCTTGGTTAAAACAAAACAGCCCCGAATTTGAATCCGCATTGTTTTATGCCAGCGATCATGGCGAATCATTGGGCGAGAACGGACTATACTTGCACGGACTGCCCTATTTTATGGCACCCAAATCACAGACCCATGTGCCGATGTTTATATGGCTGGATGATGAACTCGAAAGATATGATGAAGCCGACCGCCAAGTCATAACAGACACTGCCGGTGACAGATTGTCGCACGACAATATTTTTCACACTATTCTTGGATTTATGCAGGTCGAAACAGAACTATACGACAAGAAAATGGATATTCTTCAGCCACGCAATGGAGCATTCGCCGATTGATGCAATCCTGTCGGTTGGAAGTTACTGATAACGCGTAACATACAATCCCCATTCACAGGGGCATTCTTGAACAATTAACGCTACAATTGACGTATGTATAGAATAATCGGCATTGTTATTATCGCGCTGTTATTGGATGGATGTGTTGCAAACAACGGCAACTCAGCCGTCAGGATAATCCACAATCAACAGAATAAGTCGCTTGGGCAGGCGGAGTTAGATACCGTGATTGCCGTCAAGCGGGGGGCGGAATGGCGGGTGCGCGACCGCGTGACCGACAATCGGGCAGTCAACCTCCGCGCATTGCTTGAAATTGCTCAGAAAATGCAGCAACAGGGTGAAACGGCTGAGGCAATGCGCTTGGCTCTCAAAATCTCCAGAATCGTTGCCTTGGCATTACAGCAAGCGGATGACAATATCAATGTATTGCCCGATTATCCACAGTCGTATTGATTGGTTGCTCATATCGACTCACTGATTCTGCCCCTGCTTGACGATGACTGACGAAACGACTAAATTTGTTTATACCGTAAAACAACTCAACAGCGTGTTGCGTAGCTTGTTGGAAATGAACTATCCTTCAATTTGGGTTGCAGGAGAAATTTCCGGGCTGGCTACGCCGACTTCGGGACATCTGTATTTTTCCTTGAAAGATGAAAATTCGCTTATTCGATGTGCCTTTTTTCGCAATCGACAAAACCGCAACAGTGTGACTGCCGAAGAAGGGATGCAAGTCTTGTTGCGTGGTCAAATTTCTTACTACGAACCACGCGGCGATCTGCAATTTATTGTCAATTATATGGAGCAAGCTGGCGAGGGCGCGTTGCGCCGTGCGTTTGAAATGCTGAAACAAAAATTAATCTCACAAGGATTATTCGCGCAGCAACATAAATCAGCCATCCCCACATATCCCAAAACAATCGGCATCATCACATCAGAGAGTGGCGCGGCATTACACGACATTCTGGTAACCCTTAAACGCCGATTCCCTTTGAATATTGTTCTCTACCCGACCCTCGTGCAGGGCGCTGGGGCAGTGGATGGCATCATAGCGGCTATCGACTCGGCAGAAAAACATCATCAAGCGGATACGCTCATCCTTGCTCGTGGCGGGGGTTCACTGGAAGACCTGCAGGCATTTAATGACGAACGGGTTGCGCGAAAGGTGTTTGATTGCACCATCCCAATCGTCAGCGGGATTGGGCATGAAGTGGATTTCACCATTTGTGATTTTGTTGCTGATTACCGCGCTGCCACACCGACTGCTGCCGCACAATATGCCGCCCCCGAGCGCGCCCAAATCAAACAGGCTTTTCTTGTGCTGCACAATCGCCTGCGTGAAAACGCCCTCAAATATATTAGGAACTTTCAGCAATCGGTGGATTATTCTACTTCCAGATTGGTCCATCCGAAACAGAAACTGGCTGGTTATCGTGCCGAGCACCGACATCTGTATCAACAACTCGATTTTTATATTCACCGATACCTGAGTTTAATCAATGGCACACATAAAGAATATGCCGGTTTAATCACTGCCCACAGCCCAAGCACTCGCATTCAATATCTGCAACAGCGGTTGCACACCATCCGCCACACTCTCCGCCGTTGCGTTGCGATTCAACTTGCACACAAACGGCAAGGCGTGCAACAAAACCACGAAAAAATAAACCTGATGAATCCCCAACATACCTTACAACGCGGTTATGCTATTGTGCAAAATGATCACGACAAGGTCATTACTGCTACCGACCAAACCAAGATCGGGGAATCACTCCGCGTCAGGCTTGGTAAAGGACAGATGAACGTTTTGGTTGATGAAATTTAATGCCCACTGTCCACTGATAACTACCAACTTCTGGTGTTGGGGTGATGTTATATGCGGAAAACCCTTGCGGGTTTGGCTATTTTACTGGGTTCCTGCTTCCGCAGGAATGACGGACTAGGTTGCTTCTCAATTTTCAATTGTCCATTGTCAATTAATCATGCTAAATAGCATTCTAATTGAGCAACACCCAGCGAGTCAGAATCACTCTGTATCATGGACGAAAAATGATTGTGTGCCCATGATTATTTGTTAGCGGAGGAAAAAACTGAACAATGCAACCATCACCCCTACGCTACCCATTGTTAAGCCAACCATCCACTTGATTAGGTGTGCTTCGGTGTTGGCAATTTCTACTTTAAGTGCGGACTCGGTGTTGGCTAATTCGGTTTTGGTGGCGAGGTTGGCGTTGAGCAGATCAGCTTGAGATTCGGCAAGTGCTTCGGCTTGTTGCACAGGCATACCGACCGCAGTCATACGTTTGACGAAACTATGTGTATCAAAGGCGAGAGCATTAGAAGCCATACTTGGACTTTAATACAGACGCACTTGTTTGTCCACTCTCTGGCAATTCCCCAATCCCCAGATAGAAATCTCTTAAACGCAGGAAGCCTTGGCTGTACATTGGTTTACAACAGGGGGTTAGCACCTAAACCCACCATCACCCAATGGGTACACAGCTCAAGGCTTATGACTATGGTATCTTACAAACTCGACACAACGAACGATTTACTCACCTCTCGTGCCGGTTTATTGGCGATTGCTCAACTAATGGACTCCCTGAACCTGTCTGAGCGAATCGACAAGCACTTCCCCCAGCCTAAAAGCAATCGTGGGTATAAGCCCTCGGAGTTCATCAAGCCCCTCATCCTGATGCAGCATGAAGGCCGTTTTCACCTGGATGAGGTTCGCAACCTTCAGGATGATGAAGCACTGCGCACCGTGCTGGATCTCAAGAAACTTCCCCAGGCGACCACGATTGGAGATTGGCTCAGGCGAATGGGAAGCCAGCCGCAAATCCAGGCTGCCTGGGTAAAGGTGAATAAAGCCTTATTGAAGGTAGCCTTGCATCGCTGTAAGGAAGTCACACTGGACATTGATGCCACCGAGATTATTGCCCATAAAGCGGGTGCACGGTGGACTTATACCAACGGCCCAAGGATTTGACGCTTTGTGCTTTCCACGGGGAATTTGAAGTGATTCAGTAGTCATCATCATAGGAGGTATTAATGACAGTAGAGATTATGCGAACGGACAAGTCGGCCTGCGATCTTCGGCGCGCCGCTGCGGCGTGCAGGGACGCGAAAGCGGCCCGACGGATGCTGGCGATTGCGTTGATTTTGGACGGCACTGACCGCAAGACGGCGGCCGAGAACTGCGGGATGGACCGCCAGACGTTGCGTGACTGGGTACACCGTTACAATGACGCGGGGATTGAGGGTCTCTCGAACCGGCGTTCGCCAGGACGGCAGCCCCTGCTCAGCGTGGCACAGAAGGCGGAGTTGGCATCGCTTGTGCGTGAGGGGCCGGATCCCGAAACGGACGGCGTGGTGCGCTGGCGGCGCATTGACCTCAAGCGCAAGATTGAGGAGCGCTTTGGCGTTGTCATGCATGAGCGGACCGTTAGCAAACAACTGGTAAAACTTGGTTTTCGACGCTTGTCTGTGCGCCCGCAGCATCCGAAATCCGACCCGGATGCGCAGGATGCGTTTAAAAAAACTTCGCTGCAGAGGTAGCGGCCGTTCTGCCCAAAACGGCCTGCGGCAAACCATTGGAGATTTGGTTTCAGGACGAAGTTCGTGTGGGTCAGCAAGGGACGCTGACACGTATATGGGCCGAACGGGGAACCCGGCCGCGTACGCCGCGTGATACACGTTATACGTCGGGCTATATCTTCGGCGCGGTTTGTCCCGAACGCGCCGAGGCTGCTGCGCTGATCATGCCGCATGCGGACACGTCCGCTATGAATGCACATCTGTGCGAGATCGCCAGGACGGTCGCGGCCGGTGCCCATGCCTTGCTCATCCTCGACGGTGCAGGCTGGCACGGATCAGCAAAACTGGAAGTGCCCGACAACATCACCCTGCTCAAACTCCCGCCCTATGCGCCAGAACTCAACCCGATGGAAAACGTTTGGGCCTACCTGCGCGCCAACAAGCTGGCAATCTCTGTGTTTGAATCCTACGATGAGATCGTCGACAAATGCTGCGATGCCTGGAATTTCTTCGCAGAGGACAAACAGGCAATCACATCAATTACATCACGTAATTGGACCAAAACAGTCAATCAATAGAGCGGTTGGTATTATATCAAGTCGCTGAAAGACGGTACGATGGACTGGAAAGAAATGTTGTCTCGTTCCGCCTTTGTGATGCCGTTGAATGCGGCGGGCGGTGCGGGTTCTACTGCTGGTGCGACAGTATGGGGCGGTGGTGATTACAATAGAATGAGTGGCAAGTTCAGCGATGGCGATTGGAAAGGCGATGTGCTCAGTGTTCAACTCGGTATCGACCAGCGGTTGGGTAAGGATATGCTGGCGGGCGGCTTGGTGTCGTGGAGCAAGGGCGATGTTGATTACACGCTGACGGATAAGAACAGGAAAGAGACCCGCGGGGATTACACGCATCAGATCACCAGCGTTCACCCGTACTTTGCACGCTCGAACGATGAGGTTGATTTGTGGGGCAGTGTTGGCTATGGGCAGGGTAAACTGGCCATTAAACAGCAATCCCCAACCGAAGATAGCGAGCGCAGCAGTGACACGCGCCTGTTGAGTTTATCGGCGGGGGGTTCTGGACGGTTGACGCAATCGGGCTTGAAGTTCAAGAGCGACATCATACTGGCACAGGTTGACATTGCCGCGTCTGCGGACAAGAAAATCCCGGCGGATAAACTCAACAGCCAACGACTACGCTTGTTGCTGGAGATGGGTAAAGAACGCCCATTGGCATCGGGCGGACACTTCAAGCCGTTGTTGGAAGTGGGCTTGCGCTATGACGGTGGTGTTGGCGAATCCTCTGGCATTGGCGCGATACTGGGTTTCGGTGGACGCTATGCCAACACCACTGGTTTGACGGTTGAAGGCAGGTTGCACACGTTGCTCGGTCAGGACGACTATCAGGAATGGGGTATTCAAGGCACGATTCGCCAACAAGCCAATGCCAATGGACAAGGCTTGTCGTTTAGCTTGAATCCGAGCTATGGCACGGTTGGCATCAGCACGAATCAGGTATGGCAACAAGAGCTGGCCGATGACAATAACGGCACAAGCACGAACAGCGCGAGCCTGGATGTGAATATGGGTTACGGGCTGTCTGTTGCGGGAGGCAATGGCTTATTGACTCCCTACAGCGAAGTCAGCATGAGCGACAGCAACCACTATCGTTTGGGCTTGCGCTGGAAACCGAGTTCGCCACTTAGCCTGCACCTGTACGGCGAACGTGAAACCAGCAATAATAGCGACCGCATCCTGCTGGAAGGCCGTATCCGGTTTTAGGAAATATTGATAATTGACAATTGACAATTGACAATTGACAATTGAAAATTGAAAATTGAAAATGGAAAACCCTTGCTTGTTTGACTATTTTACTTGGTTCCTGCTCCCCGCCTGCTTTTAATAAGAACCCTTTTTTACCCGTACAGGACTCAAAATGCTCAATAGTGGGTTGGTGAGCCGACGTTTGTTGCACAGTCTCTTTCGCAGGAATGACGGATGTTGGTTTCTTGCACAGTCTCGTAAGCGGGGACGACGAAATATTGGTCTTTACACGACCCATATGCTTCGGTAACGGGCTCGGTGGCTATCATTTGTGTCTCTCGTGCGCCCGTTTGGATTTTACACCACAATTGTTGTCCTGATTTTGTGTCTCGTGCACCAATGTTAAAATCGATAAATCTTTTTTCATGTCTATCAACAGCAATCCACATCCAGCAAGCGTTTTTTTGAACCAATATTAGGAGTGTATCTCATCTATTTCCATGACCTTGACTGTGTTTTGTCGTTTCAGTTCATGTAAGCTTTCACCAAAATCACGAATCCAGTTAAGAATAGATACATTACTAAAATTCAGTATTCTACCAATGGCTCTAAACCCTAAACCTTCAAGATAAAGTTCCAGTGCAAATCTTTTAGTTGCACTATCTGCCTGTGTTGAACGTTTTTCGACGGTTCATCTATAATGACAACTTTTACACAAATGTCTTTGCCGACCTTTGATAAAACCATCTTTGCAATAGTTGCTTTCATCGCACTTTGGGCACTGCATAATAAACCTCATGGATGGGAAAAAATGCATTACAGGATATCTATATCTGTTTAGCAATGTCCTGAATTATACCACAAAATCACTATTACTTATTTATATTCAGATAGATATATTTTATGAGCGGACTCTAAGCATAGGGAATATGCCCCCCCTAAAGCCCCCGATAGCATAGACTTGCGTATTTTTCGTGCTTCTCGTGAACCAATCCTATAACCTGTTAGCGTGAAACTCAATGTGGTCTTTGATGAATGTGGCAATAAAAAAGTAGCTGTGGTCGTAATTTGGCTGTAGTCTTAACGTTAATTTTTGCCCTGCTTGCTGACAGGCGGCTTTCAATAATTCGGGTTTGAGTTGTTGTTTCAGAAAATCATCGGTAGTGCCTTGATCGATGAGAATCTCATGGCAGTTGCCCCGCCCTTGCTGGATTAGCGCGGTTGCATCGTATTGTGCCCAAGTGGATTGGTCATCACCAAGATAACCGCGAAACGCCTTACGCCCCCAGTCACATTGTGTCGGCGCGCAGATTGGGGAGAATGCGGAGATTGATTGATAGGTGTCGGGATTCCTGATCCCGATGACCAATGCGCCATGTCCACCCATCGAGTGACCGGTAATCCCTTGACGGTCTCGATCTGCCACGAAATTCTGGAAAATCAGTTCTGGCAACTCTTCCGTAACATAACTATACATGCGATAGTTTTTATGCCACGGCGGATTGGTTGCATCAACATAAAAGCCCGCGCCAGTGCCGAAATCATACGCATCTTGTTCGCCGGAAATATCCGCTCCTCTGGGGCTGGTGTCTGGGGCAACGAGCATCATGCCATGCGCCGCCGCATAGCGTTGTGCGCCAGCCTTGACCGTGAAATTCTCTTCTGTACAGGTCAGTCCCGATAAAAACCATAATAGCGGATATTTTTTCTGCGCGAGTGCTTTTTCCTTCGGGCTGGCAGGCTGAAAGACCGCAAACTGCATCGGCGTACCCGTGGTGTTGGAGTGATGGCGATAAATTCCTTGTACACCGCCAAAGCAATGCTGTTCGCTTATAATTTCCATTATCGGTTCGATTTGTGAGTCGGTTACGAGTCGGGCTTACGAATCAAACAACACGACACTGCGAATAGATTCCCCAGAGTGCATCATCTCAAAAGCATCGTTGATTTTATCCAGTGGCAGGGTATGGGTAATCAAATCATCAATATTGATTTTTCCGTCCATATACCAATCCACAATTTTTGGTACATCGGTTCTGCCACGCGCTCCGCCAAATGCCGTTCCACGCCAGACTCTTCCGGTCACCAATTGAAAGGGTCGGGTGCTGATTTCCTGCCCGGCTCCAGCGACTCCGATGATGACGCTTTCGCCCCAACCTTTGTGGCAACATTCCAATGCTTGACGCATCAAGTCGGTATTGCCGACACATTCAAAGCTGTAATCTGCGCCACCATCGGTCAAATCAACAATGTAAGCCACCAAATCGGTCTTGACTTCATCTGGATTGACAAAATCGGTCATGCCAAATTTTTCGGCGAGCTTTTTGCGCTTTGGATTGATGTCCACGCCAACAATCTTGTCCGCACCGGCAAGCCGCGCGCCCTGTATCACATTTAACCCAATACCGCCTAGACCAAAGACAACAACATTGTCGCCCGGCTGTACTTTCGCGGTGTTGATGACCGCACCAATACCGGTTGTTACCCCACAACCAATATAGCAAACTTTATCAAACGGGGCATCTTGGCGAATTTTTGCCACGGCAATTTCCGGCAATACCGTGTAATTAGAAAATGTCGAAGTCCCCATATAGTGGAAAAGTGGCTGTTTGCCGATGGAGAATCGGCTACTACCATCGGGCATCAGCCCCTGTCCCTGCGTAACACGAATCGCCTGACACAGATTGGTCTTGCCGCTGGTGCAATAATCGCATTGCCGACATTCTGGGGTGTAGAGCGGTATGACGTGATCGCCTTTCTTGACACTGCGAACCCCAGCACCGACATCAACCACAATACCCGCACCTTCATGCCCAAGAATCACCGGAAACAAGCCCTCGGGATCGGCACCCGAGCGAGTGAATTCATCGGTGTGGCAAATTCCAGTTGCCTTAATCTCGACCAATACCTCCCCCACTTTGGGGCCGTCAAGTTGAACCGTTTCAATTTCCAGCGGTTGACCCGCCGCATAGGCGACTGCTGCTCGTGATTTCATCTGATTTGCTCCAGAAATTAGGGGTTTGGATGTGGATTTCTTGTTCTGAATAAAACTGGATTCCCGCAAGGGTTTTCCGGTCCCATTGTCAATTTTCAATTAACAAGAGACTTTTGCATAATCTACAAAACACCCATCGCAATTCACAAACAATGTGGTTTTTTATAAATTTGTCTCATATTTTCGCTCATATTCTCTCAATCATCAATACGACACCAAAAAAGCATCTATTCCGGCACTTTTAACCGCTTTTAGTGGGTTTTAATCTGTTTTATTGCCCATTTAGGCGCAACTCTCCTGTAAACGTTGCAGTTCTTTGAAAATATTCATCCCAGTTTTAAGGTTATGGCTCATGGCAATCAGATGTGCACGGGTTTTGTTTCTGGCTAACCCCATGTATCTTGCCTTGCCTAATCCGTGATGCAGTTTGAGTAAGCCAAAGGTGCGTTCAACCACATAGCGGACACTGCTATACATTTTATTCAGTGCTTTTTGTTGCTCCGTTAATGGTGTGTTGCGATAAGCTCGGTGCAGGATTCTATTGTTTTCTTTACCCAGTTTCTCGTCATTGTCTTTGTTGGCACTTGTGCCCTGTGGGTATAGGCACTGTCTGCGTAAACTTGCCCTCGCCTATCGCCTAACAGATGGTCAAGCTCCTGTGAATCATGTACATTGCCAGGCGTATAGGTCATTTTCTTGATAACCATCTTCATCGGTATTGGCGTGCAGCTTAAATCCATAGGTGCTTTTACGCTTACCGTCCGCCGCAGTTTTCACGTTTCATGCCGCTTCTGGGTCTTGGGTATTGTCGCCTTGTTGGTTCTTTTTAGGACGGCATTGCTTCGCTTCAATCACAGTCGCATCGATAATATTGACCGAGCCTGTGACAACAATAATACTGTTTTTAGCTAGATGGTTATTGATTTGTTCCAATAAAGAATCAAGCAGATTTTCGGTGTGTAATAAGTCCCGAAACCGCCAAATAGTGGAATGATCGGGTACTGCATCACTGAGGCTTAAACCAATAAAACGGCGGAACAGTAAATCTCGGGCTAGCTGTTCTTCTAATGCTTCATCGCTTAAGTTATACCAGGCCTGTAAAATCAGTATCTTAAACATCATCAAAGGTGGGTATACCCAAAGGGCACAAGTGCTGGCACACCGCGCTTGCTGGCATAAAGATGACTGAGCGTTTTTTCGATCTGTTTCCAATCGATAATTTCATGTACATCATCTAGTTTGGACAATGATTTATGCTCCACTAAAAGGGCATCTGCGAACGAGTATTGGGCGGTTTGTTTCCAAGACATTTGACGGTATCCTCAAGGTTTGTTGAATGAACGCTATTTTACCATTTTAAGTGGTGCCACTGGGTGGATTTATGCAAAGGTCTCAACAAATTTATTTCGCTTCAATCCAGTTAATCACTGGTCGCCACTGTTCAATGTCTTCCTCAACCAAATAAAGTGGCATTTCAAATATCCCATAACCGCCTTCGGCAGCACGAATATAGTTTTGGCTGTCGCGCAAATTCGAAATCAGCGGAATTTTCAGCTTTTCCATGAATCCGGTCAAATTATTAAATATCAATGTGTTTTCCCGAACCCGATTGCCAACTAGCCCGACCCGTGCCTGCCCGCCCTGATTCTTTTTGAGCAAGCCCTCGGCAATTAACTCGCCAATAAAATGACCAGCAGCACGAATATCAATCGGCGATGGCAAAACCGGAATAATCACAACATCGGCAAGCCCGAGCAATTTTTTTAGTTGCGATATTCGGGTACTTGCTGGCGTATCCATCAACACCCGCTTTATTCCTTTCTCAATACGAACTCTGCCATGAGAGCCGTCTATTGCACTAATTGGATTTAACACTTCAGGTCGTTCAGCAGCCCACTCGAGCGTGGATTTTTGCACATCATAATCAATAATCGCCACAGGCACCTCCCACAGCGCGTAGTAACTCGCCAGATTCGTTGCCAGAGTCGTTTTACCACAACCGCCTTTCGGGTTCATAACCAAGATTTTTTTCATCATTTCTACTCGTAATATTTCGCGCTATTTATGCTACGCCATTCACTGACAATTGGTAATATCTCTGCCCATCGAAAAACATACCATTTTATCAAACTTCGCATCATTGCGCTTCATATTCGGATGTTCTGAACCTCTTTTTACAGGCTCGTTACCCAGTTTAATTGTCAACATCGCGTCCAGATTAACCTGACTTGGAGCAATATTAGGGGTATTATTCATATCTTTTCGGGTGGCGGATTCAATTCATAAGTGCAACACTGTTTCCACATATTATTCTCAGGTACACATCATGATTACGCATTTTGATTTTATCGTTATTGGCGGTGGCAGTGGCGGCATCGCATCCGCCAGACGTGCTGCGCTATATGGCACAAAAGTCCTGTTGGTTGAATCCGGTCCTCTGGGGGGAACTTGTGTAAACGTGGGTTGTGTGCCCAAAAAAGTAATGTGGAGTACCTCACAAATAAACGAAACGCTGGCGTTAGCCAAAGATTATGGCTTTCGAATCGACTACCAAGGGTTTGACTGGGCGACAATCAAGCAATCAAGAGACGCTTATATAGCCAGATTAAACGCGATTTATGGGCGCAATCTGGATGACTCTGGGGTTGTGCTGATTCGTGGTACAGCCCGATTTCTCTCGCGCAACCGCATCGTGGTCGATGGTGATGAATTTCGCGCCGAGCATATTCTTATTGCCACTGGGGGCAGACCGGTGGTGCCGAATATTGCCGGCGCAGAACTCGGTATTACCAGCGATGGTTTTTTTGCATTGCAACACCAGCCGAAAAAAGTTCTGATTATCGGAGCAGGCTATATCGCCACTGAATTGGCCGGCTTGATGCACGGGCTGGGCAGTAACGTTTCCATGCTATTGCGTAAAGACAAACTGCTCAGAACCTTTGATCATGATGTTCATGAAATGGTGATGACACAAATGCAGCAAAATGGCATTGAGATAATGACCAATATAATATTACAATCGCTGGTAAAAGAAAATCACTCGCTGGGGTATCGTGACAATGGGGACGATAACGACAGGCAAGGCAAAGGGGGATTTGATTGCATCATCTGGGCAATTGGGCGACACGCCAACACGGACAATTTAAGTCTGGATGTTGCCGGAGTAAAAACAGATGCGCGTGGCTATATACAAACCGATGCGTTTCAAAACAGCTCGGCGAAAGGGATTTATGCCGTGGGCGATGTTACCCACAGAGCCCAGCTCACGCCGGTTGCGATTGCTGCCGGTCGGACACTTTCAAACCGATTATTTGATAATCAAACCAATGCAAAACTCGACTACGATAATATCCCGACCGTTATTTTCTCTCACCCAACGGTCGGCACAGTCGGTTTATCGGAAGCAGACGCACGCGAAAAATATGGTGCGGACGAAATTAAAATATACCAACACTTGTTTACCGACATGCACTATTCGGTGACCAAGCACCGACCACGCACATTGGTAAAACTCATCACTCGCGGCATCACCGAACAGGTCATAGGCTGCCATGTTGTCGGTCGCGGTGCAGACGAAATGATACAGGGCTTTGCGGTCGCCATTAAAATGGGCGCGACCAAGCAAGATTTTGACAATACCATCGCCATTCATCCAACTGCCAGCGAAGAATTGGTGACCTTGCGATAACTTACAAGGTGGCGAATTCAATTCACTTAAATTCGCATAATTAAGCGCAACACTAGACATTTATGTTGATGACTGATTCTGATCAACTGCTTGATGCACGCGGACTCAACTGCCCACTGCCGATTTTGAAAGCGAAAAAGGCTTTGGTGGCACTGCAGCCCGGGCAGACCCTACGCATTTTGGCAACCGACCCGGGTGCAGTGAAAGACTTTGAGGCGTTTGCCCGACAAACGGGCAATGAACTGCTTGAATCGTCTCAATCGGATCATGAATTTCAATTTTTGTTGAAGAAAAGCGACATCCCCGCTCAAGGAAATGCCCTGAAGGGACCTGTTTTCTAAACGAGCTTGACAATCGCAGCCACGAAACAATGCTCATCTCACATGCCCATTTGCACTCGTTTCATGCTGTCTCCACCCAAGGTAGTTTTACCAAAGCGGCAGATATGCTTCATGTGACCCAGCCAACATTATCCGGACAAGTCAATGAACTGGAAGAACGCTATGGGGTAAAATTATTTGCGCGCTACGGCAGACGTGTTGAGCTGACCGATTTTGGCACCTCGGCGTTTAATATTACAAAAAAACTGTTTCGCCATGAAGCCGCTGTCGAACAACTGTTCCTATCGGCTAAAAAATTAACCGCAGGCGAATTACGAGTCGGTGTCGATTCGCCCTACATTATCATCCCGTTGTTAGCCCAATTTCAGCGACTCTATCCTGATATTGATATTTCAATCAGTACAGTTGGTAAGCGTGGTCGTCGCTTTTAATCCCATCACAGCATAGATTTTTTTCTTCTGGGTCGATTGGAGAAGGGGTGACATAGCTTTTCTTGGTGCGCTTGATGCGCCTTTGCCAAGTACCTGATAAGCTGACTTATCCAATACTTTGGTTTGTAATGCAGCGGGCAATTGTTTTAGTTTCACCCCGACAATGCAATAAGCACCCGCCTCATCCAGGGCAATGCCGACATGGCACACAATCTTTTGCCTAACCTTATCGTCGACGCTAACGGACTGCACAATCTGAACCGATTTCCTTGGGCTGTTGGGTGTAGATTTAACGCGAACGAACATGGGGTGAGTCTATACCATTCGATCACCGAATACAAGTATAATATATTAACTAGGCACTACAAAACAGTTTCTCTACTACCCACGCATGTTTACTGGCTTGTGGGCGATCTGCATGGAGCCAACCGTCGAAGTCGGGAGGAAATTTTTACATCTGATCTGGTTTATGAAAAGACCTGCTAGTTAAGCAATCAAGCCGTAGATACCTCGCTATTATGTCTGCACTTTACTTTTCCACAAAAGCGCGTTCAATCACATATTCATGAAAATCACTTCTGCGTGTTTCGGCGAATCCCAGTCCATCCAATATGGCACTCAGGCTTTTCAACATACTGGGACTGCCACACAGCATGAAGCGATCATATTCAACCGTTAGTGGTGGCATAGCAATATCTTGAATCAATTTTCCAGTCTCCAGCAAGGTTGTGATACGACCGTAATTTTTATAAGGCTCGCGGGTAACGGCAGGGTAGTAAATCAGTTTATCTTTGACCGTGTGCCCAAAATATTCGTTGTTATGCAGCTCATAGTCAATCAGTTTCTGGTAGGTCAATTCATTGATAAACCGACAACCATGCACCAGAATTATTTTTTCAAAGTTTTGATAAACATCCGGGTCTTTAATAACCGACAGAAAGGGCGCAAGTCCGGTGCCCGTGCTGAGCAGGTATAAATGTTTGCCTGGGCGCAGGTGATCCCAGAGTAGGGTTCCGGTCGGTTTCTTACTAACCAGCAGCTTATCGCCTACTTTGATATGTTGTAGCTTTGAGGTCAGCGGTCCGTCCTGAACCTTGATGCTGTAAAACTCCAGAAAGTCTTCGTAGTTTGAGCTTGCCATGCTGTATGCGCGGAGTAACGGCTTGCCGTCAATTTCCATGCCCATCATGGCAAATTCGCCATTGCGAAAACGCAACGAGGGGTCGCGGGTGGTCTTGATGGTAAACAGAGTGTCCGACCAGTGATGGACATTGATAACGGTTTCGAGATGTGCTTCAGCCATAGTTATTTGAAAAAATGATGAGTGTCGAAAAAGCGAATGCGCGCAAAACACTTTTTCAAGCCTTTTCAAGGAGCCATAAAAAGAGCCATGAAAACAAGCGGGAATGGTAGCATTTTACAGATAAAATACAAGCACTTAAAGAGCGCAAACAAAAGCTGGAAGAGGATTTGAATACCTTAGAGCAATTGGGCAAGAAGCAACATAACACAACCGACCCGGATGCCGCATTGATGTGCAAACCAGTGCATCATCTGGTCGCTTATAACTGCCAAATCGTGGTTGATGACAAAACAAAGCTGATTGTCGCAATGGATGTATCAAGTCAAGGCAATGACGCACAGCAGTTGCATCAGATGGCAAGTCAGGCGAAAGAAATCCTCGCCCTTGAGACTTTGGATGTGGTTGCCGACAAGGGCTATTATAGCGCAAACGAGATAAAGAACTGTGTTGACGACAAAATCCATCCGATTATCCCGCCAATTGATACGCAACAGAAACAAAAGAAAACGGGCAGATATACTAAAGAGGATTTTGTCTATTGTTGTACATCTT
Source organism: Candidatus Spongiihabitans sp. (assembly GCA_965261425.1). GTDB lineage: Bacteria > Pseudomonadota > Gammaproteobacteria > Arenicellales > Poriferihabitantaceae > Spongiihabitans. The sequence goes on along the minus strand of OZ253452.1, from coordinate 2,416,132 downwards.
AGAGGGTCGCAAGACGAATACACCTGCCCCAACAACAAAACACTGGCAAAAAAAGCAACCCCAAGCCTATCCAAAGGCAATTGGGTTTATTTACAGCGCCAGTGCCCTAGATTGCAAGGCTTGCCCTGTGCGTAGCGAGTGCCTGGCAAAGCAAACACCTCACCGAAGAATATGGCGCTGGGAACATGAAGCCTTTTTACAAGCCTATGGTGAGGTAATGCAAACAGAATCAGCCAAGGCGATTAGCAAAAGAAGAGGGGCGATTGTAGCGCATCCTTTTGGCACCATAAAGCGGTCATTAGCTGGGATCACTACCTGCTCAGAGGCAAAGAAAAAGTATCAGGAGCCCATGGTTTTGATTGGGCATTGATTATGTTTTGCTATAACTTTAAGCGTGTTTTGAACATGTTAGGCACCATGCTGTTCAATAAGCTGTTATTGGCTATAAAAGCAGGCAATATTGAAGCCGTAATGGAAGAAATCAAGCGACATCTTTCTTTTTGCGTCCACTATTCGATGGTTTATGCCAAAAACGCCTATTTTCGCATCAAACAAGCTTATTTCACCTGCCTGCTTTCCATAAGAATCCTTTTTTACTCGTGCCTGACTCAAAATGCTCAATAGTGGGTTGGTGAGCCGGCGTTTGTTGCACAGTCTCCTTCGCAGGAATGACAGAGTGGTGCAGGAATCCAGTCAAATGGTGAATTTTTGCACAGTCTCGAAAGCAGGAATCCAGTGAATAGCAACATGAGCCACAAACAACCCGCCGTTTATATTTTAGCAAGTAAGCCTAATGGTAACCTTATACACTGGTGTTACTTCTGATTTAATCAAACAAGTTTGGGAACATAACAGTGACCTTTTGGTCTATGTCGAGTTGCATGGGGATATGTATGCGGCGATTACGCGCGAAAAACAAATCAAGAAATGGAAGCGAGCCTGGAAGCTGAAGTTGATTGAAGATAAGAACCCGTATTGGAAGGATTTATATAACGATTTAGCTTGACTGGATTCCTGCTCCCCGCCTGTGCGGGGACAGGCTTCGCAGGAAAGACGGATGTTGGTTTTCCATAAAGATTTGACAACATCGTTAATTTAGATAGCTTGAATTCACATAATAAGTGCAACACTCCTAAGTCAGTCAAAGGGTACACTCGTACTCTTTTAACTGAACGGAAAAAAGCGGTGCGGCGAGCTCACCGAGCCGGAGGAAAACATCAGTATTAGCACCGAATCCATCTATCGTCTCATTTTGAAAGACAAAGCGGTGCGGCGAGCTCACCGAGCCGTAGCTGGTGGGTCGTTATATCGATACTTGCGCCATCAGGGTAAGAAATATCGCAAGCGTTATGGACAGAACGATTACCGCGGACGCATCCCCAATCGGGTTGATATTGCTGATAGACCCAGTATAGTGGACAGTCGCTCGCGTATAGGCGTAGTGATAGAGGGGGGAGGCTGATTGTGTTATCGGTAAAGGTCGTCAAGGGGTGTTTGCCACCCTTGCTGAACGCAAAAGTAGGCTTTATCTCGCACTTCGGACTAAGAACAAAACCGCACCGGTTTTTGCTCCTGCAAAACCGGCATACAGTACATCCCTGTACATAAAAAGAAACCAACGCGGCTATACTCAGGTTGTTAAAGCATATGAAACAACATGTAATGACACTAACCTTTGATAACGGCAGGGAATTTTGTTGGCATAGTGAGCAGTTCGGCGAGCTCACCGACCCGTTGCCAAACAACTCGAGTGTGAAACTTAACGACGCTAAACCGTATCACTCTTGGGAGCGTGGCTTGAATGCCAAATAATCATCTGGCACAATGGCTTGCTCATACTTTTTGCTCAGGCAGTTTTTTCCAAAGAAGATGCCTTTGCATAAAGTCACCGAAAAAGAGCGGTTCAAAGCGACCGATTTAATGAACAACCGACCTAGAAAATGCTTGGGGTATAAAACCCTTATGGAGGTCTTTTCCCACGCAATGGGAATAGATCATAATATAAACCCGAGTGTTGCACTTATGGGTTGAATTCGCCTAGAATAATCAAACAGCAACACTTATTTTTAGACAACCCCCAATGAGCGATAAAAAAGCAAAAACCGCAGATGAAACAAAAGTCGATGACATGCTCATCGAAATGATCACGCCTAAAGTCAGGGAGATTGAGGAGAAGTTTGGCAGGGGCGAGGGATTAACTCAGGATGACATCAATACATTATTGCTCAAATCTCAATACAATCATATTAACCATTTAGACTTGAAGCTGAATGAAGTGGTCGCTGATGTTGCTAGTTTAAAAAGCGAGTTTGACAACAAATTTAATAGCTTACAAAGCGAGTTTGACAACAAATTTAATAGCTTACAAAGTGGGTTTGACAACAAATTTAATAGCTTACAAAGCGAGTTTGAATTATTAAAGCAAACAATAGAGACCACCATTCAAAAAGCACTCAACAGGAACATGCTGGCACTCATTGTTGTTATGGGTGCTTTTTTAACTTTATCCAAGATTATTGATAAATTGTAAAGATTATTTCTGAATAATCGCTTGAGACCTTTGCATAATTACCCGTACTTTTTTGGTCAGTGCTTTGTCGAAATACCCCCCCTAGAATAGAAAGTCCCCGTTAAAAGGGATTGCGGGGGCATGTTTCACTGGATTCCTGCTTCCGAGACTGTGCAAAAAACTCACCACCCCTATTCACATTCTTATTACTGCCCTAATTTAGCGATGTTTCTGGCATTTCAAACCAATACACCTCATGAATGCCCAGCACCACCCGTTGTTCTTCCACCATCTGCCTCAGGTCAACATTCAAGGTGGCTTTGGACGATTGAGCTTTTGCTGCTTTCGATTCAATCATCTGTTTGGCAACCGTCTCAGGCGGAAACAGACTGGACTGGTGCTGGGCTTCCATCTTTGCCTTGACGACCTCGGCCAAAACCTTCAACTGCGCCAACTCCTCGTCATCCATGGCAATGCCGACATAACGGACAATCTTTTGCTTGACCTTATCGCCGACACGCACGGATTGCACAATCTGAACCGATTGTCTTGAGCTATTGGGTGTAGATTTAACGCGAACAAACATGGGGTGAGCTTACACCATGCCATCGCCGAAGTCAATACAAATATTCAAATAGGCACTACAAACCAGTTTCTCTACCACCCCCGCATGTTTATTGGGCTGTGGGCGATCTGCGTGGGATGGACCGTCGAAGTCAGGAAGAAGACACTTGAGTTATTGAAAACAATTTAAGGCATGGTATAGCAAAAAACGAATGCCATCTCATCGTACTCAATAAAGTGATGTTCGACCTCAACCTTATTTGAGAGTGTTCACATGGATAAACAGACATTCCTGTACATCCCTGTCAATTGGCGGAATCATCCACTACGAATATCTTTTTCTGCCATTTTTATATAGAGCAGATTGCCCCGTTGTTGTAGTTCGCCGGAAATCTCCACCTGCTCGGCGGCACGCTTCGCAACCAATTTTGACGCACTCGAACCGTCTGCCTGAATCAGCATATAACCGTATTTTTTGCCATCTTCTCCGCGCACTAACAACATCGCTGGAATACCTCCGAGCAGGCACACTTCAGCACAGGCTTTATGCACCGAACCACTGCCCGGTTTCATCACCCCGAGAAAACATTTTGAATCGGTTATTTCACCGTGTAGCGTAACCTTTCCTAATGACACCGGCTTGGTAGTGGTCGCCAGTTTGGACATCAGTGCTTCATCGATGGGGGGCATCTCTGCTTTAATCGGTTCTGCTGATGCCAATTCATACATACTCCAGCCGCCACGCAGGATTGGGTATCCGGTTACTGATACCATTTTATTATGGAATGGACGGGACATCGTACGCGCCGAAAATTTACCCTGTTTCACCAGCAGAATTGACTCATTTCGGGTCGGGTCGCTTGGGTCAATTCGATGTAATACTGGATAGGGATTCACCACCAGAAATCCATGAATCGTTTTCGTGCCCGCCGTCTGCCACAATCCCGGTTCGGTACTTTTCTGTTGATTCGCAATAATATAGCTCGCTAAAGCCACAAACACCCACAACAACAGCACCATTGGAATGTAGAACCGCTTTAATTGTACAGGCATCGCACGATATCCAACGAAAAATGGTTTTTTGTCAGGCTCATTCATGCTGGTTTTCGATATTTTGCTTTCACGACAAAGGAATTTCGGTTATCGGTCGGGCGGTTCCAGCGGGTAGGGATTGCGGATTCAGGATAATCACGTCTCCTTGCAACTTTACTTGATAAGTTACAATTTTTTCGGTAAACGGTGGTGGCGAGCAACCATCCTCCGGACGATACTGGTAGCCATGCCAAGGACAGGTAATGCAGCCGTCAATCACTTTACCTTCACCAAGCGGCCCGTTTTGATGCTGACAAACATTAGAAACAGCGCATAGCTTATTGTTATCATATCTGAAAATCGCTACTCGCTCATCATTGCCAACACCTACGGTAATGCCCCGATCATTTTCAATGTCCTGCCATTTGCCCACCTCGATCCACTCAGTATCGCCGTCAATTCGTTTATTTTCTCGGCTACAAAATAGCGCGCTGTAAATATGCAACCCACCAACCACAATGACGCTAGCAAAGACCATAATCGGCAATAAGCCAGTATTGTCTTCCTGCAATGCACCAAAACCAATATGCACAGTGAGTAGCGCGTAGCCCGGATAAACAAGAATATGCAGGGTCTTCCACAGTGGACCAAGCACGGCATTCCAATAATCGTGGCTTGTGGCAGCCATAATAAAGAATATCAACAACGCCAGCAGACCGAATAATTGGAACGGTACACTGCTCAAACTTTGGTAATCACCGCCCGAAGTAACAACAGAAACAATCGGATTGATGTCGCCAAAGCTGTGATACCAGAAAATGGCGAGCCCGCTATGGCTCAGCGCAATAATGAAAAAAGACACCCCAAAGTGGCGCCGATTGTAGAGTAATGGCAGAAATCGCTCATCAATCCGAGCCAATGGCCCCACGCACAGAATCAGCGTAAGCATGATAAATCCGCATGTCGATAATGCCCGCATTAAAACTATTAGTGGCGAAATCGAGAACACCCCTTGAAACTTGCTATAACTGACCACAATAAATAATGTCAGATACAGCACAATGCCGACCCATAAGCAGATGTCGTAGGCTCGCTTCCGCTTATTCCAGTTTACAGGGACAAATTGATGACTCATTGACAGACGAATTTGCTCAAGTGGGATTATGGAATAATAGAAATGGCCGCGCCCGCAGGTCGGTCGGTTTCGACAATCGATTGATCCTTTTCAGCCGGCTGACTGCTGACCAGAAACCATATCAATATCGGCAAAGTCAGATACCAGAACAGATGATGAACACGGCGGTGACCTCGTCTCATTTGATATGATTATGTAGTCTAATTCGTGCTTTTTTGACTCGGTTCTTAATCACGAGTCAAGCACTTCAAAATAAGTAACGGCCAAATTACCACTGACCCGGGAAACCAGAGCAACCTGACCGACAACGCTGAGCCAGCCGCATCGGCAAGAACCCATTTATAGCCGACCAGAAAAAAGACCACTCCGCAGACCAGTCCGATTAAAAAATAAACAGCAAGGAAATATACAAATATCATTATCAACACACCAATCGGATTCGTGAACAAGAAATCTGTGGACAAGAAAATAGGATTGCGCCATACCTGTATATTATCATCATATATAGGCATTTCGCCTACAACATATCGAAATCATATACCTAAATTAAGGGCATCTCTAGTACCTGATTTTTCCGCGAGCACAAGGAAGTCCCGCACGGCAAATAATTGCTCCTGTCATTCTGCACTTCCGCCATCATTAGGCAGTCGTATGTGGTTTTGTCAGAGCAAAACCGGCATGTGAAAAAATTCTGCTTAATGGAGACCCGCTAACATTAGTTGTTTTGTTTGTGGAAACGCATCTAAGTAGTTGGAAATAAACAGCTCCTTTCCTTTTTGGTTAGAATTTTCGGTAACATTTTGCATTCCGTATGTTAAATCCCAAGGAAAGATATTAGCAAATTAAAATAGCTCTCGTATGTATGTGCTATCGTCATATGTGATAAGCCATTTATGTTGGCAATGTTTCATGGTGGTAGCAAATTGAGCATGGTCGAATGATTTGTGTAAACTTCCATTTTTACCGTACAATGCCGATTTGGTCGCTGAATACTGCTTATCGTAAATCTACCCGTAAATGCTTTTTCGCTGTACCCGCCACTCAAACTCGTGCCCGAAAAGGTAACTCTGTTATAGATGAAAAATGCCGTTGCTCGTTCTAAATCGTTAAAACCAGATAAATTTTTATTTAGAAATTGATGTAACTCTTTCCCCACTGGGAATTGTTTTCTCCACGCATAAATAAGCTCTGTTAAAGCGGGTTCATCTTTTTAAGCCATCTCCCAAAACTTGTAAAGCTCTAAATACAAATCATTTACCCAAAATTTCTTATCGGGATAACATTGTTTCGCATATATAAATATGGAGCCGCCGCCTAAAAAGGGTTCCCTATATTCCCCAAAATCAGGAATGATCGGCGCAATGATTTTTACAGCTCTACTTTTACCGCCCGGGTATCGTAGTGGGCTTTTAATCATCTTGAATGCTGAATTTTAACGATGAATTGGTTTTCTCCCGCTTCTTGGAAAATCGTTTGAATGATGTTTATCTGTGTTGATGAGAAATTATTTATCGAGATAAAATTTTCAATTTCGCTACTACTATTTGTCGATAAAATCGCACCTTCTATTCTAGGAGAGGTTAAGCATAATACAGCCGCGCTTTTTACATTGTTACCATCAGCGATAACATCTACAAGATTACAATATAAAATCATTTTTAGTAGCCCGTCCTTAATATCTCCTTTGCTTGGCAATAATGCACTTTTACTATGTTTGCATTCTATCAATTTTAATTTGTTATCAATAAGTTCGACTTCATCAACAGTTAAAAAATATTTTCTGCCGAGATAATTTGAAATCGTTATTTTCGCTTTTGATAAAGTAGAAAGGCTTTCTTTGGGTTGAGTGGTTACGAACTCCCTAGCTTGAGCCTGTTTTGCTTTTCCTCGTGAAAAAAGCATAAATGAAGCAACATCTTTCCCTATTTTTTCTTTGAAATCATCTAATCCGCTTATGTTATGCAAAGAAATATTTGTCGATTTTTCAATGGTTAAATAAGCCAGTTTAGCTTTATCAATAATTGTGTGCAGATTGGTGTTTAGTTCGTTCAGATTCCAATGTAATGCCGAACTGTGATATTGCTCTATTTCTTTGACTTTTGATAAGATATACGCATTATCAAATTGTTGCTTTGTTATTTTTTGATTGCTATAGGAGGCTACTTCAGCTTTTTCGTAATACGCAAAAATGACATAAACATCAAGTAAAGATATTAAGGAGACGGTGTCCCATTGAATAAAATCTCGGTCGCCCCCAACGCCTTCATCTTTTACAATGGGAATAACTGTTATTTTTTTTGAAATGCGAAGTGTGTTGTAAATTCTCTCAAAAGAATATGAACGAGTTCGTTTCGGAGAAATCCACTTTGAAATGGCAAAAGAGTGTTTTTTATCGGTGAGTAAACAAACAGAAGGAACGTCATTTATGTCAAAAAAACCTATGTCAAGCGGTGTTAAATCCTCTGATAAATAAGCTGTATATTTTATACCCGTTATTTTTCCAAAAATATTCATAACAAAATTTAACTTTTATAAGTTCTAGATTAACGTCAAAGTGTACCACCTAATAAGTTGGTTAGCGGGTATATTCTGGACACCTATATTAACTGGAATTTTTCGTGGTCGGTTTTTGCTCCGGCACGGAAAACCGTAGTGTGTATAGATTGCCTGAGTATTTGCCATGAATATCGAAAAGATTTTAGGGCTGACACAGCAAACGCGGAAAAATTCTAGTTAACAGAGACACCATAACCATGAAGACAGAAAGCATAACCCAACTCCGTATTCAAACCGGTAAATTACTCGCCGCGTCCCATGGTGGGAAACGACTCAGTAGTGCCGTTGACTATTTGCTTATCGCGCTAATTACCATTAACGTCTTGGCAGTCATCATCGAAACAGCGGGTTCTTTTCACGCTCAATATGCGAAAGCGTTTTATTGGCTTGAGGTGTTTTCGATTGGTGTTTTCACTTTAGAGTATCTGTTGCGCCTGTGGTCTTGCGTTGAAGATCGAAAATTTGATCATCATCCGACAAATTTGAAAAAACGCTTGAGCTTCATGGTTACGCCTATGGCAATAATTGATTTAATCTCGATACTGCCATTTTACCTAACCGTATTCGGAAACTTTGATTTACGTTTTCTGCGCGTACTGCGTCTGGTACGCATATTCAAATTGACCCGCTATTCGGGCATGATGTCGATGATATTAAAAGTATTGCGCGAAGAAAGCGGTAATTTTATGGCGGCGATTTTCGTCATGACGCTGGTCATGGTCATTGCTGCCAGCGGCATATATTTGGCTGAACACCGCGTACAACCGAATGCGTTCGGCTCGATTCCACAATCAATGTGGTGGGCAATCGTAACCTTAACCACTGTCGGCTATGGAGATGTCATTCCGCTTACCTTTGCGGGTAAATTATTTGCCACCGGCATAATGATTGCCGGCGTAGGGCTGATCGCATTACCGACCGGCATACTCGCTTCCAGTTTTTCTGAGAATCTAAAGCGCAACCGCGCAACCATGACCAAAGCATTAACCAAAGCATTGGTTGATGGTAAAATAACCGACCACGAACGCAACAATTTAGATGCGCTCAGCCGACACCTTGGCTTACCCGACCATGCCTTGAGCGAAATTCATCATTCCTTGCTCGAACAGGAAAGCGCGGGCATTAAAATCCCTTCAACCTGCCCACATTGCGGCGGACGGATATTGCCATAGCGGCTAAGGTAGTCAAAACGGATCGCCAGCTTGTTAGTCAACAGGCAGGCAAGAAAATGTTATTAGAGCAAGTGCTGCTTGCACTCAAGCGGTTTGACCTACCTCCCATGTAATCCGAGCAACGACAAAACAAAGAACACAAGCGACCGGCTGCAACAGCCGGCACCCGATAATGGAATGAATAACCGATACTCGGTCAAGTTCTGCCCAGCTCATCTGCATGGCTCAATGTAATTATCTCCTCTGTCATAACCCTCGCTCGGTGAGCCCGCCGCACCGCTCCTGAAGAAGTCAATAGGGGACATTTTAGCTTTGGGCTAACAGTAGGGATTTGGGTATTGTAAACCAGTATAGTCTGATGTACAGTGCGTATAAATTTGATGCGAAGTCATGCTGACATCGGTATTGATGTTGTATCGGGATTATTCTTGTGTTAGCATCAGAGACAATGACTACTGGAGAGAGAAATATGTATTGTTTGAGCCTTAGAAATATCGCCCGTAGCATGGCCGTGTTTGTCGTGGCGATGCTGTTTTTTAATATCGCCTTTGCTGCCGAAGGCGAGCGAAAAACGATTACCGGAGAGGTGATGGATACTTGGTGCTATGTTTCACAAATCATGGGACCATCAAATTTTGTGATTGGTACGAGTCATCATGTTTGTGCGGTATGGTGTGCCGCTGGTGGCATTCCAGTTGGTTTGCTGGATAAGAGTGATGGACAGGTTTATATGGTTATAAGCATGGGCGACGACATCGCCAACGTCGCCAATCAATCACTATTGGATATTCAGAGCCATGAAATCACTGTCGAAGGCACGGTCTATGAATTGGATGGCATCAAATATCTGATGATTGACAATGTCGTGGACGATCAAGGCGTAACCAATTTGACCCATGAAATTGTCGGTATTTTGCCTGCCGAAGCAAACCCAAAATGAGACATAAAACGATGAAAAAAAATATCAAAAGCCCGCTTTTAGCAAGCACTATAATCGGCACCTTGCTGATGTCATTGATTGTAACAGTCAGTACGATTAGTCCTGCATACGCCGCTAAAAGTTGGGGCGTTTCCAACGAAGTCAAAGCCAAATTTGTCGGCACTGTGGTTGATGTTGCCTGTGAGCTTACCGACAATTGCCCCGATAATTGTGGCGCAGGTAGCCGCCAGCTTGGGCTGAAAACTGCCGATCAAGGATTGATTTTGGTTGCCAAAAATCTGACCTTATATACCGGCGCGGCTGATGAATTGGTCGGATTTTGTGGGCAGGAGATTGAGGTTGATGGTTTGTTTACCGAGTCTCAAAATATACGCTTTTTTCAGGTTCAAAAGATGCGAACTGTCGGTGGAAAATGGAATAAAGCAACCCGATTTCATAAGGCATGGGCAAAGAAAAACGACTCCACATCACGCAAAGCAAAACGCTGGTATCGAAAAGATGAGCGGATAAGCAATCTCATAAAACGCGATGGTTATTTGGGGTTGGGACCGGATAAAGATGCCGAATATTTCAAAAAATAAACACACATCATGCGATATGCAAATTTGCGCTTATATGCGGGTGCTTTTTTAGTCGCATTTTTCACTGTTACGGTGGCGTGGTCGCATAGTCAGAACCCTGATTCTGGCATCACCGTTGAAACCGACTACACCCAATCAGTAACCACATTTCCACTGAAAGTCATCGGTGGCGACTTTGAGTTAATTGACCATGACGGCAAACAGGTCACCAATAAAAGCTATCAAGGTCGGCATTTGCTGGTGTTTTTTGGCTATATCGGGTGCAAAAGCATGTGCTCTATTTCATTAGCACGAATCGGCAAGGTATTGACCCTATTAGGAGGTTCGGTCAACAAACTAGCACCGCTGGTCATCACCGTTGACCCGAAACGTGATACGCCTGAAGTGATGAAAGCAGCGTTGCACAAGTTTCATCCGCAACTGATTGGCTTGACCGGAACAGCCGATAAACTGCAGGCGGCATACCAAAGTTACAAACAAAAACCAACCTTGCTCGGCAATGACGATAATGACGATGCCATCATTTCACATTCATCTTATATCTATCTTATTGATAATAACGGTGAATTTGTAACATTGATGCCACCGATATTAACCCCCGAAAGCATGACAAAAATCATCCACAAATATATCGACGATGCTAGCTAACGAATTACGAGAGTCGTTTGAGACTGTGCAAGAAACCGACATCCATCTTTCCTGCACCGCCCCCGTCTTTCCTGCGAAGCCTGTCCCCGCGCAGGCGAGGAGCAGGAATCCAGTCAAACTAAATCTTTATATAAATCCTTCCAATACGGGTTCTTATCTTCAATCAACTTTAGCTTCCATTTCTTGATTTGTTTTTCGCGCGTAATCGCCGCATACATATCTCCATGCAACTCGAAATAGACCAAAAGGTCAATGTTATATTTTTGGCTAATCCTTTGGAAAAATGATTTTTATGTCCCAAACTCGTTTGATTAAATCAGAAGTAACACCAGTGTATAAGGTGCCATTAGGCTTACTTGCTAAAATGTAAACGGCGGTTTGTTTGTGGCTCATGATATTAGTCACTGGATTCCTGCTTTCGCAGGAAAGACGGATGTTGGGGCGGGAATAACTGCCCACTGACAACTACTGGAAGTGCGGGTTTTCCGGTTTAATTATCAATTCTCAATTTTCCATTAACAATGCCGTCTTTCCTGCGAAGCCTGTCCCCGCGTAGGCGGGGAGCAGGAATCCAGTAAAACATGCAAACCCGTAAGGGTTTTCCAGATGGAACACGACTCCAACCAAACACCGAAAGACAGTTAATAGATGTGCCCGTTTGCATAAAAAAGCTGTTGCCCCTGAATACGATATGCGTTGATGAGTTGCTGTCCCGTCTCAGAAGCAATCCAATCACTAAACGCCGTTGCCCCCTGATAGTTGATTTTATGCCGTTTAGGATTGACAGTAATCACGCTGTACTGATTTTGTAGTTTCGAATCGCCCTCAAAGACGATGCTCATGGATAATTTTTCCTTTGCAAAAATCCATGTGCCACGGTCGGTCAATGTATATGCTCTTAATTGATTGGCAATTTGCAAGGTCTTGCCCATACCCTGACCAACCTCGCGATAGTCGCTCTCATTGGGCTGTTTGCCAACCCACTGCCAAATTTCCAGCTCCCTTTTATGGGTTCCAGAATCATCCCCTCTGGAAACGAATAAAGCCGATTCAGAGATCAGCCGACCAAACGCTTCTTTAAGATTCGTTGTCGTTCCAATGGATGCAGGGTCATCATCAGCCCCCACAACCACAAAGTCATTAAACATCACCTGTTGCCGATTGACCCCATACCCGGTTTGCACAAACGCCAATTCGCTCGGCTTGGCATGAACCAATATCATATCAACATCCCCCGCCCGCCCCATCCGCAATGCCTTGCCAGTCCCCACCGCAATAGTACGAACCGAATACCCGCTATGCGTCTTAAAGTAAGGCAATAAATATCCTAGCAAGCCCGAGTTTTCGGTGCTTGTGGTCGTCGCCATCAAAATTATTTGATTGTCATCACCCGCATAGGCTGCGGTCCCGAGCAAGAAAAATAGGGCGACAATATTGAGTAATTGAAAATTGAAAATTGAAAATTGAAAATGGTGGATTGCACCATCCGCTCGATTAGTAATCATTCCTAATTATTCATTTGTTTTTCAAATTATGCAAAGGCATATCATATACCCGCCCCCATTAACAGGGGACTTGCTTGTCAACTGATAACTGACAACTGTGTCCTCTGTGGTCGCGGCTTTGGCTTCCTGCGTCGCTCTCGGTCTCTGTTCCAGACTCGACTCTCCCCCACCCTTGGGGTCGTACCTCCTGCATCCAGAGACTGTGCAAAAAACCAACATCCGTCTTTCCTGCGAAAGCAGGAATCCAGTAAAACATGCAACCCCGCAAGGATTTTCTACATGTGACATGCACTAGCTTGGGGTTTTTTGCACAGTCTCATCCATGCAGTAGGCAGATAATTGCTCCTCGGCAATTGCTCCTGCATTGCCTCTACTAAGCTACATCCGTGTAGCGATGCATAATCTGCACTTCCACCTTCCATGGCGGTCGTCTGTGTCAAATCTTTTCGCTTCGTAATTCTCAACTACCCAAACCCACCACCACCCGGGGTTTTGATGACAAATATATCGCCGACTTTTAGTTCAATTTGGTCGGTGGCTGATAGTTGGGTTATTGTTCCATCAGGGTGTTCTACATAGTTATCGCCGACTTTGCCGCTGCCACCGCCGTTGAGACCATAAGGGGGGATTTTTCGATGTCCGGAAATGATATTTGCGATCATTGGAGCTAGGAATTTTACTTTCCGAATAACGCCATCACCGCCATGATGTTTGCCTTTACCGCCTGAATGTTTGCGAATCTCGAATGAATTCAAGATAACCGGAAATCGCCACTCCAACACTTCCGGGTCGGTTAAGCGCGAGTTTGTCATGTGTGAATGTACCGCATCGGTGCCGGGGTTTTTGCTGGTGGCACCGGTGCCGCCGCAGATTGTTTCGTAATTTTGATATTGCTCGTTTCCCCAAATAAAATTGTTCATGGTTCCTTGTGAGGCGGCGACCACTTGGAGTGCGCCGAATAGGGTATCGACCAGATATTGTGAGGTTTCAACATTGCCGGCAATGACTGCCGCCGGGTGTTTTGGGTTAATCATGGAATCCTCTGGAATGATGATGTCCATCGGCTTCAAACAGCCCTCGTTGAGCGGGATATTGTCATCCACGAGGCAGCGGAAAACATACAGCACGGCCGCCCGAACCACGGCAGTTGGGGCATTAAAATTTCCCAGATGTTGGGCACTGGTACCGGTGAAATCCACGATTGCCTTGCGCTTGATTTGATCGACTTTTATGGATACGGAAATCTGGTGTCCGTCATCCATCTGGTAAGTAAATTCTCCGTCGTCTAATGTCGTCAAAACCCGCCGCACCGATTCTTCGGCATTGTCCTGAACATGCTTCATGTACGCATGTACCGTTGCCACGCCATAATGATCGGTCAATTTAATCAATTCTTGAGCTCCTTTTTCACAGGCTGCCAGTTGCGCCTTGAAATCGGCAATGTTGGTCGCCGGGTTTCGGGCGGGCCAGACTCCTGCGGTGATTAACTGGTAAATTTCCTGCTCACGAAAACGATCATTTTCAACCAGCTTGACGTTATCAATGAGCACGCCTTCCTCCTCGATACTGGTCGAATCAGCAGGTGCCGAGCCCGGCGTTTTGCCGCCAATATCGGCATGGTGTCCACGCGAAGCAACAAAAAACAAAAGGCTGCCAGCAGTCGAAAATACCGGCTTGATGATGGTCACATCAGGCAAGTGAGTGCCGCCGTTGTAGGGCGCATTGAGGATATACGCATCGCCTGCAGAAATATCGCTACGCTCGCGTATGACGGTCTTAATGCTTTCCCCCATAGAGCCGAGATGTACCGGCATGTGTGGCGCATTGGCGACCAGCGCACCAGATGGATTGAAAATCGCACAGGAAAAATCCAGTCTTTCCTTGATGTTCACCGATGCTGCCGTATTCTCCAGAACCGAACCCATCTGCTCGGCAATGGACATGAATAAATTATTAAATATTTCCAGCATCACCGGATCAACTTCGGTACCAATCGCCTTAACTTGCTTGCGTTGTTGATAGCGTTGTAACACAAGGTTATTATCTGCGCTCAAGGTCGCACACCAGCCCGGCTCAACCACGATTGTCGCGGTCGGGTCAAGCACCACCGCCGGACCATTGACCGCCTGATTGATCACCAACGAGCGGCGATGGAAAAATGGCGTATCGTGCCACCCATCTTCCATATAGCATTTTTTGACTGCATCAGGCATGGCATTGGAAGACGCGCTTGTGGGCGTTGCCGACTGCTTGCTTGCCCGCTTACCTACTTGAGAAGACCGTGCGGCGGAAATCACCTCAACCTGAATCGACTCAACAATCATGGCTTTCTCCACAGAAATGAATCCAAAACGCATCTGATGCACTGCCTCAAATTGACTGACAACCTCTTTCAATTCGCCATGGGCAATAATCAATGCCGTATCCGAACCCTGATAACGAATATGTAACAGGTGTTTGAACGCTAACTTGCCGTCATCGTCCGGTTGCCCCTGTTTCATCAAGTCCTCAATACCCTGTTGCTGTAACAGAGCCAGTTTTGTCGTCAGCTCGCTAATCAGCTGCTCGTTTAAGGTCATTTCAATCGCCTGTTGTCGGTCAACCACCGTATCCGCCAAGCCCATGCCATAAGCGGACAATACCCCCGCAAATGGATGCACAATAATTCGTTTCATGGCTAACGCATCCGCCACCAAACAGGCATGTTGCCCCCCTGCCCCACCGAAACAACACAGGGTATATTCGGACACATCATAGCCGCGCTGCACCGAAATTTTCTTAATTGCATTCGCCATGTTTTCCACCGCAATAGTCAAAAAACCGGCTGCCACCGCTTCAGCGGAGCGGCGTTCGCCACTCGCCTGCTCAATCTGCTCGGCAAGCTCACGAAACTTGCTCGCAACCGTGTCTTTATCCAATACCTGATCGGCGTTTTCTCCGAATACATTGGGAAAGAATTGCGGCTGCAATTTTCCAAGCATGACATTGCAATCGGTAATTGCTAACGGTCCGCCATTGCGATAACAACACGGTCCCGGGCTTGCGCCGGCAGAACCCGGACCGACCCGAAAACGCGCCCCATCAAAATGCAAGATCGACCCGCCGCCTGCCGCAACGGTATGAATCAACATCATCGGCGCACGCAAACGCACACCCGCGACCTGTGTCTCAAATGCTTTCTCAAATTCGCCGTTATAATGGCTCACATCGGTCGATGTGCCGCCCATATCAAAGCCAATAACGTGGTTAAATCCAGCCGCCTCACAGACCCGCGCCATGCCGACCACACCGCCCGCAGGTCCCGACAAAATAGCATCCTTACCTTGAAAGAATTGGGCATCGGTCAAGCCGCCATTGGAGCGCATAAACATCAGCCTTCCGCCATGCTGCTCCATGCCATGAAGCTGCACGCTCACCTGATTGACATAACGCCGTAATATCGGCGACAGATAGGCATCCACCACAGTTGTGTCGCCACGCGAAACCAGTTTCATCAACGGGCTAACCTGATGGCTTACCGAAATTTGACTAAAGCCGATTTGTTTGGCAATACGCGCCAGTTGCGTCTCATGCTGTTGGTATCGGTAACCGTGCATCAGCACGATGGCAAGACAACGCAAGCCGTTGTCATAATGCCGTTGCAGTTCAATACGCGCCCCACGCTCGTCCAATGGGCTCAAAATATTGCCCTGTGCGTCTATCCGTTCATCAATCTCAAGCACTTCGCAATACAACATTTCGGGCAGTTGCACATGCAACGCAAACAAATCAGGACGGGTTTGATAGCCAATCCGTAATTGATCCTTAAAGCCTTTGGTGATGACCAACAAAGTCGGCTCACCCTGTCTTTCAAGCAGCGCATTGGTGGCAATGGTGGTGCCCATTTTTATCGCGCCGATCTTCTCCACCGGCAAGACTTGATGCTTGTCAAGCCCCAAAACATCCCCCAGAATATCCCTAATGCCCTGAATCGCCGCATCACGATACTGCTCAGGATTCTCCGACAACAATTTATGCGTAATCACCTCGCCATTCGGCTGCCGCGCCACCACATCAGTAAACGTCCCCCCCCGATCAATCCAAAATTCCCATTTGTTTAGGTCAGAAGATGGCTCGGAAGATGGTATCAGACTAGGCGTTTTCATCATTATTTCATTCAGAAAGATTTTGACACAGACTGGCATCGCTTGATTTTATCCTGCCCATCCTGTGTATCCATTATATATTTCGTAATTCGTCATTCACAAGCCCTATCCTCGATAGAGGACTGGCACTAAAAGCTTCCATGCAGTATATTCTTACAAAACAACGAAAAATGCAATATGTAGTGGACTTATACATTAAATGTGTCAGCAACACACCCTAACGAAGCACTATCGTGGACGGTTACGCCACCGCCAATTTTAGATGTTATATGTAAAAATGGTTCTACTGGGAATCCTGTGGGTAGAGATTAAGTTTTCCACAGTGGAACAGAATTGAAACTCGATAGTTTTCGAAGTTTCTAAATCCTCGGGCAGCCGATTTTATTGTCTGAATCTTTGCATTAAATCCTTCTGCGGTCGCATTGGTGATGCGATGTTTCAAGTAAGTCATTATGTTGTCGAGATGGTTTTTTAGCATCTTGGCGACTGATATGACCGGCTTTAGACGTGAATGTGTCGCCCACCAGTACCATTTTTTAAAGAACGCTCGGGCTGGTTTATCGTAACTGTAAGTCCACAGGTCAAGCAGCGTCTCTTTGATTCCATGCTCGCTTCCATTTCTTGATTTGTTTTTCGCGCGTAATCGCCACATACATAGAGTCTGCTCATAAAACATATCTATCTGAATATAAAAAAGTAATAATGGTTTTGTGGTGTAATTCTGCATGAAAGTCAGCCCAATAACCTCTAAAACCTTGCAGCTATGATTGATTATAACGATTCCAACCAACCTACTATCGCAGAATTTGACTGGCCGTTTCACAGTGCCCTTGATGCACACAACCGTTGGGTAAAACTAAGTCAGTGTATTCCATGAGATGCGTTTCATGAGGGGCATGATTTGCAGGGTCAGGTTGAGCGTTACCATGAACGTTATGGTTGCTACCCCGAAAGCGTTATCGGTGATCCGATATATGGTAGTCGAGAGAACCGGCATTACTTGAAAGGATTGGGCATCCGTTTTTCGGGCAAGCCATTAGGCAGACCCAAACAGGTAACAGAAGCGAATCGAGATGTGTTGAAGCAATTAAAAGCCCAACGCCGGACGGATTACCTACAACGGATTCCAATAGAAGGCAAATTTGGTCAGGCAAAGAACGGTTATCGGCTAAATTATATCCGTGCCAAGCGAGCAGACACTTCGGTTGCATGGATCAACAGCATTTTCCTAGTCATGAACCTGCTCATCCTGCTGAAGGTCTTTTTTGTGCCCAAAATAAGGCGACTAATAGGGTCGATAACGAACACTTGGCGACACCAATTACGATTGGACGGGTACGGATCATGCCGATTGCTTGGCTGGGACAGATTCAAATATCCAAAATCGACTTTGTGAGCAGACTCTAAGTATATCGACTTTCTTGTAGGTTCTGTGTCAGAATAATCTGTTGAAAATATTGAAATTCTTATGACTCAATTATTTCTAGTTAGTATCGGTCCTGGCGACCCTGAATTGATTCCTGATAAAGCGAGCAATGCGATTGTGGCGTGTAGTGATATTGTCGGCTATGGCCTGTATCTGGACCTGCTGGAGCAGATATGCCATGGCAAAACGCAACATCAATTACCGATTGGGCAGGAGGTTGAGCGTGCGCGGCTGGCACTCAATCTGGCGGTATCCGGGAAAACAACGGCATTGGTTTCTAGCGGCGATATCGGCATCTATGCGATGGCATCTGTGGTGTTTGAATTGATTGACCATTCATCGGGTAATGACAACAACCCGAAATGGCTGGATGTGGAGATTGAAGTTATTCCGGGCATCAGTGCCATGCAAGCTAATTCCAGTGCCATGGGGGCATTGCTTGGGCATGATTTTTGCACTATTTCACTGTCCGATTTGCTGACCCCATGGACAATCATAGAAAATAGAATCCACAGTGCCGGCAGTGGTGATTTTGTGGTCACGTTTTATAATCCGGTCTCAAAAAAACGTGACTGGCAATTAAAAGCGGCACGGGATATTCTGTTGCAATATCGCTCTGGCACGACACCGGTTGTTCTCGGTCGCAATCTGACACGGCAGGATCATAAGGTAACTATCATCACACTCGACCAACTGGCGGCTTCACAGGTGGATATGTTTACCTGTGTTTCGGTTGGCAACAGCGAGTCCAGATGTATAATCCACAACAATTCACAGTGGGTCTATACCCCTCGCGGTTACTCACGAAAAGCGCTATCTAAAAAATCATGACGGTTTACTTCATCGGTGCCGGTCCGGGCGACCCGGACTTAATCACCATCAAGGCACAGCGGCTGATCAAGCAATGTCCGGTTATTCTCTATGCCGGCTCGCTGGTGCCGCTGGAAATTCTGCAAACTGCCGCGTACAATACCGTTATTGAGGACACCGCTTCATTGAATCTTGATGAAATCATCGAGCGTATGCAAGCCGCACATCACCGCCATCAGGATATTGCGCGGGTACATTCTGGTGACCCTTCGATTTATGGTGCCATCGGTGAGCAAATGCGGCGGCTGGACGCGCTTGATATTCCATACCAAGTCATTCCCGGCGTAACCGCGACCAGTGCTTCGGCAGCGTTACTGAAACGCGAATTGACCCTTTCTGGGGTAACTCAAACGGTGATTTATACCCGTTACAGCGCGAAGACACCGATGCCGGAAAAGGAAAATCTTGACGCGCTGGCGCGACATGGCGCAACCCTAGCAATTCATCTTGGTGTAAGCCATATTCATAAAATTGTCCGACAACTGATACCGTATTATCAGGCAGATTGCCCAGTTGCAGTTTGTTACCGCACCGGTTGGCCAGATCAGGACTATGTAACCGGTACGCTGGCAGATATTGTTGCCAAAGTACGGGCAAAAAAGTTTACCCGCACAGCTTTGATACTGGTCGGACGCGTCCTCGGCACAGAGCCGTTTAATGATTCTTTTTTATACGATGACAGCAAGGCGCATATCTATCGCCCGAAAGTCAAACCCGCAACTCCCAGACAAGTACGCCGAGGGCAAGCACCCAATTTTGGGGAAAGCATAAACGCTTGTAACTCTATTTCGTTGGAACAAAGCAAGGATCGGTGCCGTTCCAAAAAAGTAAATAACAAAAGGTACGCCGATGAATCTTAAAAAAATATCCGCAACCGTAGTAACCGGATTTCTTGGTAGCGGCAAAACCACGTTGTTGACCAACATCATCAAACAAGCCAACGGCAAACGTATTGCCGTGATTATCAATGAGTTTGGCGAGCTGGATATTGATGCTGATTTGCTTCGCAGTTGTCCGCTGGATTGTGATGGCAATGCGAAAGGGGATGGCAAGACCGGTTCGACTGCTGCCCCTGCCCTTTCTGAAGATGGCATTTATGAACTGGCAAATGGCTGTATTTGCTGCACCGTCGAAGAGGAATTTCTGCCGGTGATGAAACAGCTCATAAAACGATGTGATGACATCGATCATATTCTCATCGAAACATCCGGTTTGGCACTGCCCAAGCCGCTGGTACAGGCGTTTAACTGGCCAGAGATAAAACAACATTGTACCGTGGACTCGGTGATTACTGTGGTCGATGGTGCGGCAGTCGCAGATGGGCGTATCGCGCATAACCCGAAGCAGGTGGAGCAACAACGTGCCGCCGATGACAATCTTTCGCATGAAGCATCACTTGAGGAGTTATTTGAAGACCAATTAAGTGCTGCCGATATGATTATCATCAGCAAAACCGATCTGATTGATGAGCAACAATTGGATGTAGTCAAGTGGCGGCTCAACAAGCAGATTAAACCACAGGTCAAAACACTCCAAGTCCGCAACGGTGAAATCAGTAGCGAACTGATTATGGGGCTGGAATTTGCTTCGGAAGACAACATTGACGCGATACAGACCCACCACGATCATCATCACGACCATGATGAAGAGCATCATCATGCCCATGACGATTACAATTCTGTCTCCATCAAACTCGGCGAGGTCGATGCCGACATGCTGGTTGAAATTATTGATCGCTTGATTGCCAGCCATCACATATTTCGAGTAAAAGGTTTCCTCGCCTTGCCCGATAAACCGATGCGGCAGGTATTACAAGGCGTTGGCGACCGGATCGAGCAATATTTCGACCGACCGTGGCGTAGCGATGAACCCCGACAAAGCAAAATTGTGATGATTGGCAAAGATTTGGTTGCCGAAGAATTACGCCACGCATTACAAGCGGCAGTCATTTAGTGCTTATGCTCGAACGCTTGATTCTACGGGCTTGAATCTACGGTATGCACTTGCTTGCGGCAAAACCGGGTGGCTTTATTGATGATCAAGGCATTGTCGATCTCCAGCAAACCCCGGGCGACATCGTTATCCTCTCAGCGCAGGATACCTCGTTAGCGTTATTGGCAGAGATTGCCGAGCAGTTGCCCGACAACCCGAGTGTGCGTCTGGCAAACCTGATTAACCTGACCAAGCCAGCGGCATACGACCTCTACGAACACACCGTGTTGCAACATAGCAAAGTCATCATCGTGTCTTTGCTCGGTGGGGTAAGTTATTGGACATACGGGGTTGAGCGGCTCACTGCCCTGACCCGAGCCAACCAGATTAAACTAATTCTACTGCCCGGCGATGACCTGCCGGATGCTGACTTGCTCGAAAACTCGAACTGCAAGCCCGAGCAATGCCAGCAGATTTGGCGTTATCTGCGTGAAGGCGGGAAACGCAATACTCAAAATCTATTCAAATACATTACCGCCCAATTCTTCGCTCCGGTCGGCAAACAACATGGTACAGATGATGTCGAAGCGGTACGAACATTGCCACCATGCCTGATTTATGCACACAATGACATGACCCTCGAATCGTGGCAACAAACCAAAAATCATACCCTGCCCACTGCCATCCTGTTATTTTACCGCTCACATCTACAGAGCGGCAATACCACCGCATTTGATGCTTTTATCACCTTGTTGCAAGGTAAATTCAACGTCTTGGCAGTGGCAACGCTGTCATTGAAAGATGCCACCTGTCTGGCAACCGTCAATCATCTGATTGATGCTATTGATTGCGATGTGGTCATCAATACCACCAGTTTTTCCCAGCATGTGCAAGGCAATGCTGCGCTATCATCCGAACCACAGACCGCGCACTGCTTATTCGACAAAAATATTCCAGTCATTCAGGCAATTTTGGCGGCTAACAGCGAATCGGACTGGGCGCAGTCGACTCAGGGACTCAGAGCGCGTGATTTGGCAATGAATGTGGTGTTGCCCGAATATGACGGCAGAATTATCAGTCGGGCAATCAGTTTCAAGCGCGTATTGCGGCACTCAAAACCCACCCAAATTGATGTCGTGCGTTACCAGATTAAAACCGAACGCGCACAATTTGTTGTTGATCTTGCCAGCCGCTGGGCACAGCTTCGGCATAAGCCCAATAAACAAAAACGAATTGCCTTGATTCTGTCAAATTACCCGACCAAAGATGGACGTATCGGCAATGGTGTTGGGCTGGATACACCCGCCTCTACAATCAATATCCTCAACGCCTTGTTCGATGCCAACTATCCCCTCAAAGATATTCCCACAGACGGCGATTCACTCATCAGGAAGTTGCAATCTGGAGTGACCAACGCGCTTGATTCCTTACCGATTAAAACTTCTTTTCAGCAGTTATCCCTCTCAAACTATCAACATTGGTTCAATAAAATTCCAATTGAAAATCAACAGTTAATAATTAAACGTTGGGGCAATGTCGAGGATGACCCCAAATATCGTCAGGGCAATATCATGGTGGCTGGTATGTCCCTCGGTGAAACTTTTGTCGGCATTCAACCAACACGCGGGTTTGATGTCGATGTGGTGGCGAATTACCATGACCCGGACTTGGTTCCACCACACCACTATCTGGCATTTTATTTCTGGATTCGGCATGTTTATGCTGCCGATGCCATCGCTCACATCGGCAAACACGGCAATATGGAGTGGCTACCCGGCAAGAGTGTGGCATTGTCGAATACCTGCTGGTCGGATATTGTTTTCGGTCCAACTCCCCATCTCTACCCCTTTATTGTCAATGACCCGGGCGAAGGCGCCCAAGCCAAGAGACGCGCCCAAGCGGTTATTCTCGATCATTTGATGCCGCCGATGGCTCGCGCCGAAATTTATGGTGACTTGCAGCAACTGGAAAAACTGGTTGATGAGTATTATCAAGCAATGGGATTGGACCAACGGCGCGAAAATCACCTGCGTCATAAAATCATCGACCTGTTGGATAAGAGCAATTTGGCGCAAGAATTACATCTGACCATAGACACGCAACAGAACGATTCCCTGCAAGACCCCATGCAAGACGGTATGTTGTTGCAAAAAGTCGATGCTTGCTTATGCGAGCTAAAAGAAGCGCAGATTCGGCATGGACTGCACCGATTCGGGCAATTGCCCGATGCCCAGAATCTGGATGAGACGCTGGTTGCGTTGACCCGCCTACCCCGTGGGGAAGGCACAAACGATGCGGGCATTTTGCATTGTCTGGTTGCGGACTTGCAATTGCGAAATGGTGACGCGCCTTTATTTAACCCGCTCAAGTTTGACTCTGCCAACCGTTGGCAAGGCAATCAACCCACATTACTACAAAATATCAGCACGGGACACTGGCGAAATGAAGCAGATACGCGGGAACGACTGGAATTACTGGCACAAGATTGCATCAATAAAATGCTTAACCACCAAACCATCGCCACAGCACTCGGTCAGACTCAAGCGTTATTGAGGTATATTCAGGGTGTTGTTCTCAAAGCCGTAACCCAATCTGGTAATGACGAGATGGCAAACTTTTTAGGCGCGTTAAATGGTCAGTTTGTCCCAGCAGGACCGAGTGGTGCGCCGACTCGGGGACGGCTTGATGTGCTACCCACCGGACGCAACTTTTATTCTATTGATGCCCGCGCCATCCCCACACAAACTGCTTGGGAACTGGGACAACTTTCCGCCGAAAAACTGCTCCTGCGCCATCTGCAAGAACACGGCGAATATCCACGTCAATTAGGGGTTTCAGTGTGGGGCACTTCGACCATGCGAACCGGTGGAGACGACATCGCTCAGGCTTTGGCACTGATGGGGGTACGACCGATTTGGGCAGAAAGCTCCAATCGAGTGATGGATATAGAAATTATTCCCGGCTTTCAACTCGGGCGACCACGAGTGGATGTTACGTTAAGAATTTCCGGTTTTTTTCGGGATGCCTTCCCGAATGTGGCAGGCTTATTCGACACTGCCGTTCAGACATTAGCCGACTATGATGAACCCTCTAAATTTAATGTGTTACAGCAGAATATTAAAGCAACACAAGAAAAATTAAAAAAACAAGGCATGGATGCAAAGCAAGCCAATATCCAAGCACGTTTTCGGGTCTTTGGCTCCAAACCCGGTGCTTATGGTGCCGGATTGCAGGGGCTGATTGATCAAGGAGCATGGCATGACAAAGCCGATCTTGCACAGGCGTATGTGAATTGGGGCGGATACAGCTACAGTCAGAAACATTTTGGTCAGGCTGCCTTTTCTGCCTTTGAATCACGCCTTGAACAGCTCGAAGTCGTCATTCAGAATCAGGATAATCGGGAACACGATTTACTCGATTCCGATGACTACTACCAGTTTCAAGGTGGCATGGCAAATGCCGTTGAAGTGCTTAAAGGCGAGTTACCCGAAATCTATCACGGCGATCACGCCGACCCATCTAACCCCAAAATCCGTACCCTGAAAGAGGAATTAAACCGCGTCATTCGCGCCCGAGTGATTAACCCAAAGTGGATTAAAGCGATGCGTCAACACGGCTACAAAGGTGCGTTTGAGATGGCAGCCTCTGTGGATTACCTGTTTGCCTATGATGCAACAACCAACCTGATTGATGATTATCAATATGAAATGGTCACCGATGCGCTGGTCATGGACCCGCAAAACCGACAATTTCTGGAAAAATCCAACCCCAACGCGCTCAAAGAAATGTCTGAAAAACTACTCGAAGCCCAACAGCGCGGACTCTGGCAATCCCCCTGCAAATATCACCAACAACTCATCGACACGATTCTGAAAATTGATAATTCCCTTGAATCGCTTGAAACCGCTCATCAATAACCACACCAGAAACGACACTCAATGGCATCGTATATTCGAATGCGTAGCGGATTCAACGTTAGTGTAAGACCTTACCATCAATGCTGGGCGTTCCACATTTTGGCGCGGCGTGAGAATACTTGCGGGTCTTTGCGCCATTCTGCATAGCCGATGTGGCGGTTATCGGTGAGTAGGTTGATTTTCTCGTCCACACAGGAAAGTAGCGTGGCATCCTCGATGGCAAGGGTGAAACCGCCTAATTCGATTTTCGGGTCAAGGGCAGCAACCACGAACACACCGCCAGAAGCATGGGCGTAGTCGCGGTTGCCGACCCCACCTCGGGCGACCGCATCAATGCGACCAACATCAAGCGCGTCAAGCAGTTCTTCCTCGCCTGTCTCAGCACCAAGATAAATAATCTGTGGCATGGTTTTTACCGGCGGATAGATATGCTGTCTGCCGACAAGATTGGGCGATTCCGCTACTGCGGTGATGCGATAATCCGCGCTACCATCGGCACTTACCGTTCCCCGTAACGTGTCAATGCGTGTGCCGGCAGTCAGTACGCCGTGCACGTCTGTGAGCCCAATTAGTTGCAACAGACGGTCCTCCCCAGTCGTTCCCGCTAATACGCCGATACGCATCGCATCGTTCAGATGATCATGCCGTGCGAATCGCTGCGCGTCTTTGGCATGTACCAGCAAAGATTGGCGAAAAGCGATATGCCCAGAAGTGAAGGCTACTTTCCTCTCGCCGCTCGCATCTCGAGTTCGGGAATCCAAAATAGTAATGCCACCGCCTGCAATATCATATTGTCGGTCGGCGGACTTGAGCCAGACCTTATCCCATGCCGCGACCGGGTGGCGCGAAAACGATAATCCGGCACCTTCAAGGGCTTCCAAAGCGATCAATAAATCGGCTTCATAACCCAAGTGTGTGTTGAATCCGATGCTGGCGGGATCGCTATCGGCACTGTAACTAACCGGCGCGAAAAACGCATAAAAGGCAAAATCAAGAGTGCGCTCCCCATCGGTGCAGGCAACCGAATAGCCACCAGCCAAAGCAGCCTGACAGAACAACGATATACCAAGCAAAGCAGATGCTACCAGACTTAATGATTTTTTAATCATGGATTTAATTGAAAATTGAGAATTGATATAGTCCTTGACAACTGACAACTGCCCACTGACAACTATCACTTCTCAATTCTCGCAGGCTCATCATTCGCAAGCGAAATATTTTCGATTTTATCGAGTGGTCTTTCAAGTCCTCGAGTGCGCGTGGTTACCAATGTTTTGAAGTCCTCGCCCAAACTATCGATTCGGCGACCCAGTTTGTCCATTTGTTCAACATACTTCTTCCATTGGCTCCTGAATTGGTCAACCAATGCCATCACCTCTGAGGCGTGTTGATTCATGGTGAAATTGCGTGCCGCCTGATGGATGAGCGATAACACCGCATATAAGGTCAAAGGCGAACACAGTAGCACATGATTGCGCAAAGCATAATCAACCAGCTCAGTGTCTTCTTGATTGATGAAACCATAAATGGATTCGTTGGGAATAAACAACATCACATACTCCAGCGTCCCTTCGGCGGGGTTTATGTATTCACGACCAGAAACCGATTTGATATGGTTTTTAACATCTTTTAGAAAGGCGGTTTTTTCTCGTTTCTGCGCCTCTTCATCGTCCGTTGAGAGATAATTCTGGTAATGCACAAGCGGAAATTTCACATCCATATTGAGTTTCTTTTCTTGCGGAAGAATGAAGGTAAAGTCTGGACGCTGACCCGATTCAACCTGACTTTGCTTGGTGTAATTCACGTTTTCCATAAGACCGACAAATTGCAGAATATCGGCCACCATGCGCTCGCCCCACTGACCACGTTTTTGCGATGATGATAGTATTTCCCTTAGACGGGCAGTGTCCTCGTTAAGTGCTTCGGTGGTTTTTTGGTGGGTATCGATGCTGGATTTTAATTCGGTCGTTTGCTTATCAATACGTCCCAGTTGCTCATTCATGCCGGACAAACTTTTATCAATCAGATTCTTCTTTTCCTGCAAGTCTTTTTCTGAATTTTCTTTGAGGAATTTAAACTGCTCACCCGCCTGTTTGAGAAAAGTTTGCGAATTATTATTGGCAATGTCGGCAGCCATCGCCTTAAATGCATTCTCCATCTCGGTGCGGATCTCTGCCAGCCGTTGTTTTTCTTCCGCAAATTTATTTTGCAGATTCTGCACATTCGTGCGCGATATAATTTCCGATTCTCGTGCAACTTGTAAATCCGCTTCCAAGCGCGTCATTTTTTCGGGATCTTCGGATGAGACCAATTTTGAACGAATCCACCAGCCCACGCCAACACCGACAACAATGCAAACGGCTGCAATCAGGACTTCTAACATGAATTTTATTGGCGAATATTGTAAAGGATGTTGAGATTAGACGAATCTCATGAGTGTGCAAATTATAGCGATGGGTACAACAAAAAACAACCGCTTGTCCGGGTGACAAGGGGCACTAGGAATAGAGATCCCTCAATCCCCTATCAGGGGGACTTGCTTGATAACTCCCAACCAACACCGGAATTGCGACTTCAGTTCTGTGATTCTGGTAATGATACAAAACTCTAATACCCTCATACCATGATCGATATGTTGATTACCATAGTGCAATATGTTTCTGAATTTATACAGAGAATCACGTCCACAGAAATCGGGTCGCTCATGTTCGTTTGCTAACTTTGATATAATTGCTATTTTTAGCCATTGACTCGGTATAGTTTCTAGGGTTACCCAATAAACATATAAATATGATTCAAATTGATGCTGTCTCGAAGCATTTTGGTGGCTTGAAGGCGGTTAATAACGCGACCCTTGAAATACAGCAGGGGACGATTACCGGACTGATTGGACCTAACGGTGCTGGCAAGACGACTTTGTTTAATATTGTCGCGGGGGTTTATACCCCGACATCGGGTCATATCTATCTTGATGGTGAAGACATTACTGGCTATCCGCCACATCAACTATTCTCTAAGGGGCTTGTCAGAACCTTTCAGATTGCCCATGAATTTTCCAGCTTGACGGTATTGGAAAACTTCATGATGGTTCCCGTAGCACAAGCGGGCGAACGGTTGCTCAGTGCTTGGTTACAGCGTGGTCGGGTGCGTCAGCAGGAGCGGGAAATTCGCCAACAGGCAGAGGAGGTAATCGACTTTTTGCAGTTGTCGCAGGTTGCCGATGAGCTGGCAGGAAATTTATCGGGTGGGCAGAAAAAATTGCTCGAACTGGGGCGCACCATGATGATGGATGCCAAAGTGGTGCTACTTGATGAGGTTGGCGCTGGGGTTAATCGCACCTTGTTGAACGACATCGGCGATGCCATTATTCGTCTCAATCGGGAACGTGGCTATACTTTTTGCATGATTGAGCATGACATGGCGTTTATCAGTCGCCTGTGCGATCCGGTCATCGTCATGGCAGAGGGTTCAGTATTGACCGGAGGCAGTGCTGCCGAAGTGCAATCCAACGAACAGGTGATTGAAGCCTATTTGGGTCGTGGGCTTAAAAACAAAGCGGCGCAGGGTCTGCCGATATGAGTTTTCTTATCGGCAAAAACATGACCGGCGGTTATGGCGGAGCAGATATTCTCAAAGGCTGTACCGTAGGGGTGGACAAGGGTGAGATTGCGGTCATTGTCGGACCCAACGGGGCAGGCAAATCGACTGCCATGAAAGCCATGCTGGGTATGCTCAAACTGCGTGCCGGCTGTGTCATGCTTGATGGCGAGGATATTTCCGCACTCAGCCCACAGGCACGGGTTGCTCGCGGCATGGCTTTTGTGCCACAAACGGCGAATGTATTTGTCAGTATGACGGTGCAGGAGAATCTGGAAATGGGGGCTTATCTACGGCGTGATGATTTCAGCGACACGATGGAGCAGGTTTTTGCCCTATTCCCGATTCTCCAAGAGAAACGCCATCAACCTACCGGCGAACTATCCGGCGGTCAGCGACAACAGGTCGCCGTGGGACGCGCATTGATGACCAATCCTGCGGTGTTGATGCTGGATGAGCCGACTGCGGGGGTCTCGCCCAAAGTGATGGATGAACTGTTTGATCGCATTCTGGAGGTGCGTAAAACCGGTGTCGCGATTCTCATGGTCGAGCAGAATGCGTGTCAGGCTCTCAACATCGCCGACCGTGGCTATGTGCTGGTCATCGGCGAAAATCGCCACACCGACAGTGGTGCGGCATTACTGCACAACCCCGAAGTACGCCAGTCTTTTCTTGGGGGGTAGCCGATGCCAGAATGGATCGATTTAATCAACGCGCTGGTGCTACTGGCGAATTTTGTGCTGATTCCGGCATTGTCCTACGGCTCACAACTGGCTCTCGGCGCGCTCGGCATCACCCTCATTTACGGGATTTTACGGTTTTCCAACTTTGCTCACGGCGATACCATGGCGTTCGGTGCGATGGTCACCATTCTGGCGACTTGGTGGTTGCAGTCCAAAGGAATCAGTATCCACCCCCTGCCCACGGCGTTACTCGGTTTGCCCTTTGGCATCCTTGCCAGTAGCGTGTTTTGCATTCTCGTGGACAAGGTGGTTTATCGTCATTATCGCTTGCTAAAAAGCCCGTCATTGGTTTTCGTCATCGCCTCAATTGGCGTGATGTTTATGCTTAACGGCATCGTTCGTTTTGTCATTGGTAGCGGCGACCAACAATTTGCTGATGGTGTCCGTTTCATTATCAAGGCACGAGATTTCAAGAATATGACCGGATTGAGCGAAGGATTGACCATCAAGGTATCGCAGGGACTGACCATTGTCATTGCGGTTGTGCTGGTCATCGCACTGTTCTGGTTCCTGCAAAAAACCCGCACCGGAAAGTCAATCCGAGCGTTTTCGGACAACGAAGATTTGGCATTGTTGTCGGGCATCAATCCCGACCGTGTGGTGATGGTAACGTGGATATTGGCAGCCGCGCTGGCGACCATTGCGGGTACGCTTTACGGGCTGGATAAAAGTTTCAAACCATTCACTTATTTTCAGTTATTGCTGCCTATTTTCGCCGCTGCCATTGTCGGTGGCATCGGTCAGCCCATCGGCGCGATTATCGGTGGCTTTATCATCTCCTTTTCCGAGCTAACGATTACCTATGTCTATAAAAAATTCTTCACATACCTATTGCCCGAGCAATGGGAACCACACGGTTTGGTACAACTATTTTCCACCGATTACAAGTTTGCGGTGTCGTTCATCATTCTGGTAGTCGTGCTACTGATTAGACCCACCGGCATATTTCGTGGGCGGGTGCTGTGAGCCGACAAACAATTCGAGCGATTATTGCCTTCGCAGTCATGGCAGCTCTGCTGATACTGGTCGGCATCGGACAATCTTGGTCGCTCGGACTGAACATTTTGAACCTCTGCCTGATTTCTGCGGTCATGGCATTGGGAGTCAATATACAATGGGGCTATGCCGGTTTGTTCAATGTCGGCATCATGGGTTTCACCGCGCTCGGTGGTGTCGCCGCAGTGCTGGTTTCCAAAGCCCCGGTATCGGGAGCATGGGCTGCCGGCGGAACTGGTTTGATGCTTGCGGCAATCTCTTGTATTGCCACCATCGTGGGCACGATTTTGTTATATCGGTATTTGCCCAAAGGCAGGTTACGGCTGTTTTCTGTCACCGCTGTTATTGTGCTCGGTTATTTTGTCATGCGCCATTTTTACGCTCCGGCAGTCACTGCCATCGAAGCGATCAATCCGGCAAAGTCCGGCTATCTCGGCGGTTTTGGGTTACCGATTATATTTTCGTGGGTGGTCGGCGGTCTGTTTGCCGCAGGTGCCGCATGGATTGTCGGTAAAGTTGCTCTCGGACTGCGTTCCGACTATCTCGCCATCGCCACACTGGGCATATCGGAAATCATCATCGCGGTGTTAAAAAACGAGGATTGGATCACTCGCGGAGTCAAGAATGTTACCGGATTATCACGTCCTGTCCCTTATGAAATCAACCTACAACAAACCCCTTGGTTCATCCACTGGGTTGAAAAATTAAACGCCACCGAGCTGGCATCCTTATCGGCTGACAGCAGAATAAACGTGTTAAGCAATTTGGTTATCGACTATTCCAGCCTGTTGGTAAAATTATGCTACACCAGTCTGTTTGCCGTTGTATTGGTGATTATTCTGATACTCAGCAACAGCGCACTGAATTCGCCCTGGGGACGGATGATGCGGGCAATACGGGATAACGAAGTATCTGCCGGTGCGATGGGAAAAAATATCACCGCACGGCATTTGCAGGTATTTATTCTCGGCTCAGCAGTGGTCGGCGTTGGCGGTGCCATGCTGACTACATTAGACGGACAATTCACCCCGGGCACCTACCACCCACTCCGCTTTACCTTCCTCATCTGGGTCATGGTCATTGTCGGTGGCTCCGGCAATAATCTCGGCGCGATACTGGGCGGATTCCTAGTCTGGTTCTTTTGGATTGAGGCAGAACCAGTAGGATTGTGGCTCATTGACAATACCACCGACTGGCTGGGCGAAAACAATCCTCTCAGAATCCACCTGATGAACAATGCCCAACACATGCGATTATTCATCATGGGACTGGTGCTACTATTGGTACTGCGCTTCAGCCCCGGCGGTATCCTGCCGCAAGTGGTCACATCAAGGGATGAATAATGTTCAAATACGAAACAATAATTTATTGGAGTGAATAATATCGGGTATTCATCCTGACTTCGACGGTGCATACTCATAACCCATTGGTTTATAAAGAAACATAAAAATACCTAGGTACTACAAAGCGGTTTCTCTACTACCACCGCATGTTTACTGGGTTGTGGGCGATCTGCATAGGCCAACCGTCGAAGTCAGGTCGGCGCGGATACTCTCTCTGTAGCATTTGAATAGGGTGCGCGGGCGTGGGCTAGACCTATTCTCGGAATTGCCAAAACAATTTTTTGGTCATTGGCCATGCTCGAGTTTATTTTGTGCTTTGGTATGCTCGCGCTCAAAGGCACCGATTTGAGCGAGGTTACGATTGGGTTATTTCGCCGCATACTTATTTTGTCATTTGGGTGGTGGTTGCTAAGCAACCCGGGAATTTTTACACCATTTTAAGCGGCTTCTTGGACAGTTCCGCGCTAGCCCTGGGCGAAAATTCCAGTTTCCGATTTGATGCTACTAAAATCATTGAAGAAAATTTCAAATTATGGGGGCAAATATACGACAACATCAGTTGGCTCAACATTCCTAAAGCACTTGCAGTGTTCCTAGTCTCTTTGATTATTATGTGGGAATCAGTATTGCTTCGGTTCAGCTCATTCTGTTCATGTGCAAACTCTACATTGTGTTCGTAGGGGGCTTTTTAATGCTTTGATTGTTTAGTCTTGAACTAACAAGACAATATCCCATGCGGTTTTTCGGCGCGGTTATCGGGATCGGCATGCAATTATTTTCTTTGCAGTTGATCATCGGGCTTGGGTTTATCTTGGTGCAAGGGTAGGTTGATCTCGGTGCAACCGACATGGGGATCCACATTGTCATGGCTGGCTCCGCGATCACTTTCAAGGAAATTACCGTGAAAGTCCCGGACTATGTCGGAGCGTTGTTTTCGGGCTCACCCGGATCGGGACTTTCAGCCAGTGGCGCGGCTGGAGCGGTGGAAAGTAGGGAATCAGCTAAGGAAAAAACTGAACAGTGCAACCATCACACCGACGCTACCCATCGTCAAGCCAACCATCCATTTAATCAGGCGCGCTTCGGTGCTGGCGATTTTGACATTAGTTTCGGCAATATCGCCTCTAAGTGCCGCTTCAGTGTTGGCGATTTTGACATTGGTTTCAGCAATATCGCATCTAAGTGCCGCTTCAATGTTGGCGATTTTGACATTAGTTTCGGCAATATCGCCTCTAAGTGCCGCCTCAGTGTTTGCTAGTTCGGTTTTTGTAACGAGGTTGGCATTGAGTAGATCAACTTGAGATTCGGCAAGTGCTTCGGCTTGTTGTTCAGGCATACCGACCGCCGTCATGCGTTTAACGAAACGGTGGGTATCAAAGGCGAGTGCGTCAGAAATCGAAATCATGCCCGAAATCTACTACAAGTGCTGCGGCTTGTCCACCGGCGGACACATCTTGTTAGCCCAAAGCAGTAATGTCCCCTTTTGACTTCTTCAGGAGGGGTTATGACAGAGGAGATAATTACAGCGATAAGCACAGCATCTTTCGGGTCAATCATCCCCAAAATAAAGAAATGGCACGAGGGCGAATTAACCCAATTTACCCGCGCACTCAAAACCTTGGATATTGAGCCTATTCACGCCAATACCCCGCAGGCCAAAGGGCAGGTAGAACGTGCCAATAAAACGCTGCAAGACCGACTGGTCGTCGATCCGCGCTTATGGGGTATCAACTCTATTGAGCAATTGAAAATTGAAAATGATGGATTACCCCATCCACTCGGTTAATTATCCATTCTCTAATTTGCTTTGTGAATTATGCAAAGGTCTCATTATAGATCCCCTAGCCCCCCTATCAGGGGGGAATGCCTGCTCACTGCCCACTGATAATTATCAATTCAATAAAACAGTTTTTCTCCAGAGGGGCGGGTCTTGAATCGTCTATGCGACCAGAAATATTGTGCCGGTGCATGAGCGATGAGTTGTTCGATGACTTGGTTCATATTTGAGGTGTCTTTGATGTCGTCTCCTGACGGATAATTTTCCAATGGCGGGTGCAGTATTATTTCCATCCCGCATCCGAATTTTTTTAATCGTGCCATACACGGAACGACTTGCGCCTTTCCCAACCGTGCCATTTTGTTGAGTGTCGGATAGGTCGCAGTGGGTATATTGAAAAATGGCACAAATACACCGCGTTTCTGACCTGGGTCTTGGTCTGGAAGGTAATACAGCGGCACCCCAGTGCGAATCGTTTTGATGAGATTCATCATGGTTTCTTTCGAGCCATAAATTCGGTTTCCGAATCGGGTTCGCTTTTGGTATATAAATTGATTGATGTAGGGATTCTTATGCCTTTGATACATGGTCGTTACCCGCATCTGACTTGAAAAGTAAATCCCAAGAAACTCAAGCGTTACAAAATGCGGTGCCAGCAGAATGATATTCTGCTGTCGGTCAATCAGGTCGTCAAGGATTTCTTTGTTCCTAAAAACGGTCAGGCGTTGAAACCGTTTAACCGAACACCACCAAGAAATCGCCATGACCATCACGCCAACTAACATGGCATGAAAATGATGGCGGGCAAACCGTTGAATTTTCTCAGGTGGATAATCCGGAAAACAAGCCGCCAAATTAGTTTTAGTAATGCGTCTGCGGGAACCATGCAGCCAGTAGGTTATTTCACCCACACCGACACCGATAAAATAAAGTATCGGCAACGGCAGGTAAGTAAAAACCCGTAGCAAAATTAACAACAACATTTGCGGAACGTTTTTTAGCGAAACATTCCCTGAGACAGGTTT
Source organism: Candidatus Spongiihabitans sp. (assembly GCA_965261425.1). Classification (GTDB taxonomy): domain Bacteria; phylum Pseudomonadota; class Gammaproteobacteria; order Arenicellales; family Poriferihabitantaceae; genus Spongiihabitans. Next base: position 2,381,719 of record OZ253452.1, on the reverse strand, counting down.
TTCGGGTGTATCGTGCATGGTTGGATTGTATTACGAGTTGCAGGGGATAGGGAACCTGAATTTGTTTTCCTCGATTGGTGCGGCCGCATGGGAAAATTGTTAGAAGTAAATAGAACTGTCCGTATAATTAGAGCCTGCTCATAAAGCATATCTATCTGAATATAAATAAGTAATAGTGATTTTGTGGTATAATTCCGTATGGAAATCAGCCCAATTAACCTCTAAAACCTTGCAGCTATGATTGATTATAACGATTCCAACCAACGAGACTGTGCAAAAAACCAACATCCGTCTTTCCTGCGAAGCATGTCCCCGCGTAGGCGGGGAGCAGGAATCCAGTAAAACACCAAACCCGTAAGGGTTTTCCACATGTAACATGCACTAGCTTGGGGTTTTTGCACAGCCTCAAGGGGAGGATGTCACTGAGCGACCCAACTAAGTTACATCCATGTAACGATGCAAAATCTGCAATACTTTAGCGGCATGGGTGGCAGCGTTAGGGACTTTACGCCAATGCTTTTTGATCTTGCCATCGGCACCAATCCAGACCGTTGAGCGAATGATACCGATGGTTTTCTTGCCGTACATCATTTTTTCGCCATAGGCATCATATTCGGTCATCATGGTTTTATCCGGATCGGACAGCAAGGTTAGTGGTAAATCATATTTATTAATAAATCGAGTATGTGATTGCGTGTCATCAGGTGAAACGCCCAATACGCCGACACCCGTTTTTTCAATATCTGCCCACAGGTCACGGAAGCCGCAGGCTTGTTTGGTACAACCCGGCGTGTCGTCCTTAGGATAAAAATAAATGATCACATCGCGACCTTTGAAATCGCTTAATGCGACCTCATTGCCGTTTTGATCTTGCAGTGTAAACGCCGGCGCGTTTTTGCCTTGTTCAATTGTCATCGGTTCTTTATGAGTGTGATTACATGATTTGTCGTATTATAAATGATTTTCGACATTGGACTACCTATGTCCAGATAATTTACTCGTAACAGAACTCATACAACAACTGGATTTTATGATGTTTATAGTTGTATTATCAAAGCCCTATACTGGTATTCTGATTCGTTGCATAGGCACTGAAATTGGACAAATATGACTACATTCAGAAATTTTATGGTATAGTCATGTGGCATTTTGTGATGCAACGCTATATTATAGTTAGAGTCTGCTCACAAAGTCGGTTTTGGATATCTAATCTGTCCCAGCCAAGTAATCGGCACGATCCGTACCCGTCCAATCGTAATTGGTGTCGCCCAGTGTTCGTTATCGACCCTATTAGTCCCCTTATTCGGAGCACAAAAAAGACCTTCAGCAGGATGGCAGGTTCATTACCAAGAATATGCTGTTGATCCACGCAACCGAGATGTTTTTGCACAGTCTCATTAACATCGTTTCTGCCCACAATGGCAGTTAAGGCAAGCACACCGCCAATACATGATAACAGCGCGGCGGTCAAAACCGCATTAGTTTGTTGCCGACTCTGCCCATGGTACATGGGATTGCCTAAATCTAACCGCGTCCATCGTTTCGACATATCCTTGAGGCTGAATACGCCCCGTGCTATCGTTACCGCTACCCAACGATTGCACCAACAACTCGGTGGGGTGATTGATTATGTTGTCTTTATAATAGTGCTGTACTTCTTTTAAGGTGAGTCGGGCGACTGCATCGGCAAACTGTTGTTGGCTATCAAATTGATATTCCTCATCATCAATTTCGCGCCAATAACGTTGCGATCTTGTGGTTAGATTCTTATCTTTACTTATCATCTTGGTCACCAATGCGGCTTTTAATGACTCGAACTGTTGCTCGCTCATGTCATGCAAGGTGTTATCAAAATCAGCCCTGAAGGTATCGTACAGTCGATTGATTTCTGCTGGCGAATGGCTTGCACTTTGAACCGCAAACCGCAAGCCCGGAGTCTGATCAATTTCTAATGTGCTGGCATAAACGAGGTAACCGACATGATTAACAGTACGCAGTTGATTATAAAAATATGGCTTCAGCAGATGCCCGAGCAGAACCGTTTTTGCTCTTTCAGTAATCGTGTTATTGTTACCCTGAAAATACGCCACCAATGCCGTGTCAGAATGCGCCACATCAAGACTGCTCAAGTACCGCTTTGCGCGCTCCAACTTGCGTATTGTCGGTTTCGCAACATGGTTAATAAACTGGCTGTCTTTCAGTAATCTGTCGAGCATCGCGCTACGCGCCAGCGTGTTCTCTACGCTGACATCGCCATGCGATAAGACACTCACATCAACCTGTTCGAATAGTTTCGGCATAAAATTTGCCAAATCCTCCACACCGATATCGTTTAGTACCGCAATCTGTTCTTGGTCGGTCCAATACGGCTGTGTCAGCAGCTGATATATTTCGTATACTGCCTGCTCTAATGGCGGGTCTTTTGCGACATTGCCTAAGCTGCGTAGCAAGCCATTTTTGATAATTTCAAAACGCTGTTCATCATAATCGGGATTGGCTAACCCATCAATAATCAACTCAAGCAACTGCGATTGCCGATCCTCAAACCCGCTAATCTGCACCGAAATGCCACGAACATGGCGGTACAGTCTATAGTTCAAATCTGCCAGATAAGCGGGATAAATTGTTTTCGTCAATTGGCTGTTGACCAGTCGAACATAGAGCGAGGTCAGCACCCAATTTTCTACGCTACTATTGACAAGCGGCGACCTGATCGTGAAATAAAAATTCGCCCTCGGGGTTTCAAACTCATTATCCGGCTGATACCAGATGGCGACACTCGGTTTTAATCCCGTTTGTACCGATGAAATGCGTTGCGGTCTGTTTTGTGCCGAATCAATTTTCAGCAAATCCAACCGCTCGGGGATAAACGGATTTTCTGTCGGTAATGTCAGATTGTCGTGGGTTGCCTTCGTTTGCCATCGCTTCAGGATTTCTGGCTTGATCGCTGCCAACGAATATTTGACATCATAGTATTCGGAAATCTGATCGGTCGGCAAAGTCTGCGAGGTAACATGCAGATTAACATTATTCGGGTTCAAATAATCTAACAGCATTTTGATTCTGGCTGGCGCAAATTTGTCCATCAGATACGCGCCGCGCAAGACATCTTTTGCCGGATAACGCTGCAGTCTGGATGCCAGCGACTGTACTAATCGCCCGGGATTGCCCTCTTGCTGAAATCGAAACGCTATTGCTGACAACTTGTTTTGCTCCCAAAAACGCCATTCATCAATGTCCTGTTGCTTGATGAGATTGATTGCTTGAAAAACCAACTCACCGATGTCGTCAATATGATTGAGCCCTTGTTTTGTCAGGTATATCTGAATCTTAAACTCGCCCTGCACCCGATCCATGTAGCCTAAACCAACACTCAAATGCTCCGCCCAACCGCGCTCCTTCAACAGCGCGTACAAAGACCCCTGCCCTTCGTGACCAAGCAAATTGGCAATATAACCCAATGGCTTTGACGCATATTCATCTTCAGTCGATGGAATAGGAAACACAAAACTAACCACATCCAGCTCTCTTTCTGGCAACGAATTTAACCGTGCCGGCATTAAGGTGGGATCCATATATTGCTGAGCAAATAACTGCTCGACTAAATCTCGATCCGGAATCTGCGAAAACCGCTCTGTCACCATGTTCTCCAACTGATCAAGCGACTCCCTGCCGAGTACAACCAACGCCATAATATTCGCCGAGTAATGCTGCTTATAAAAGCGAACCAGTGTTTCTCGGGCACTGACATCACGGTCACGCAATGAGTGCAACGAACCAACCGTGAAGTTGGCAGAGGGGTGCGCCTGATTCAACCATTGTTTTTGCACATCCCACAATCTGCGCTGTTCGTTCTTTTTACGCGATTGATATTCCGCGTCAATAATCGACCGCTCGCGATCAACATAGGTCGCATTAAAAGTGGGGTCAATAAAAAATCTCGAAAATCGATCCAGCGCGGGTTTGAGTTGATCGGCAGCAATGCTTAAATAATAATTGGTATGTGCAAACGACGTAAAAGCGTTATGGCTACCGCCATTATTTTTTATGAACGCCTGATACTCATCGGCGGTTGGGTATTTTTTCGTGCCGAGAAACAGCATGTGCTCCAGAAAATGCGCCAACCCCTGCCAGCCCTCGGGATCCGACCCACTACCGACATAAACATCCAGTGCCGCTGCCGCTTTATCGGTTTCGCTATCCGAGACAAGCAATACCTTTAAGCGATTGTTTAGTTCCAAATACCGATATTGTTTTGCATCAATCGGGCTTTTGACTATGGTTTGTTGTGCATTTGCCACATACATATTGGACATAAGAATCAGGCTGGTTAGAAAAATCAGGATTAAACTGTCTATTCTGTGCATGTTAATACTTCATTATCAATCAATGGCTTGCGTGCTTGTACTTCGTTCATTACAAAGACAGTTTTCAAACTCTCTCGGCTGGCAGTTTGCAACTTTAACACGCCTTTACGCGCTTCCCAATTCGCCACGGTGGCGGCTGATTTCTCCATCAGTGTGGCGAGTTCGGATTGTGTCATTTGGAATTGTGCGCGTGATTTTTTATATGCGATGCACGAGTTCCACGATTGATATTGATTCGGTTTTTATCGGCACGGACGGCTTTCTGTCTTGTGGTTTTGATTGGGGCTTTTTTGATTGGCTTGCCCAATTCCACATCCTCATCCAGTTCAATGCCAAAAATACTGGAAAGATCACCGACCACCGCTGATTTTTTACCGGTCGGTTGCGATATTTTTACCCGTTTGGCAATCAAGTCCTGATGATTGACCCCGCGCAGTAAAAACAGCAACTCTGGCGAGCAATCTAAACGAGCACCAATTCCATAGAACACGGCAGCAATATGTTTACACATCCCAGCCCAGTCTGGACAATCACAGTTGAACTCAATTTCCCTAGGGTGAGGAAATAAGCCGGATACCGGATTGGTAACCGCTTTCATCACGTTATCCGACAGTTTGCCCTGAAGTAGCTCCAGTAAGGAGCTGATGCCACCCGAACAGTCTTTCTGAATGTTGCGCCATCGTTTTTCTGGTAGCGGTCTTATGGTAACTTCAACCTGATAAATGTGAGAACCACTGACCATCGCCGATATACGTCCCTTTCCGATTTCAAGATGGCAGACCGAGCCACCACGCACATAAGCACGTCCACGAGGCAAACGATTATCATAGTCGCTGAATCCCTCCAGATGCGAACACCATGCTTTGCCCCAGAATGTTTTAGTTATCGTTCTTCCGGTAATTTCAACCGGGTTTATTTTCGTGCCTTTTTTACGTAGCGCGGCTACCTTTTTTTCTGCCCTTGCGTGGCGTTTCTCAATAGAAACATACGGAGACCAGTAAGACATTATAGATATTCTCCCGAATTAGGCTTGATTTTGGTTTATGTTTGAACTCGGTCAATATCAAGACTGACCAGATTGATTAGTTCGCTATCGCTCATTTCAGTCAACTGCATCTCCGACCCACCTTCGAGAATTTCATCGGCTAACGCCGATTTTTCCGCGATGATAGCATCAATTTTTTCCTCTATAGTACCATGACAAACAAACTTGTGTACCAGCACATTTTTCTTTTGGCCTATTCTAAAAGCGCGGTCGGTAGCCTGATTTTCCACCGCCGGATTCCACCATCTGTCAAAATGAATAACATGGGAAGCGGCAGTCAAATTCAAACCAACGCCACCCGCTTTGATAGATAACACCATAAACGGAGGCCCATCCTCGGACTGAAATTGCTGTACGATGGCTTGACGTTTTTTAGCCGCCACACCACCGTGTAATACCAAACCAGAGCGACCGAAACAATCTCGTAAGAAATCTGCCAGAGGTTGGCAGATTGAGCTAAATTGCGTAAATATCAGGACTTTTTCCTGACGCGAGCCAATCTGTTCGCAAATTTCGGCAAGACGTAAGAATTTCCCACTTTGTTTGCTCATGTATTCATCATTCTCCAGATATTGTGAAGGGTGATTACAAATCTGTTTGAAACGCATGATGTAAGAAAGAATCAACCCGCGCCGTTTAATGCCATCCTCTGTCGCTAACGTATTGGACAACTGATCAACGGATTTTTGATACAAAGCAATCTGCTCTTTTGAAAGCCCGCAATAAGCATAAACTTCGGTTTTATCCGGCAAGTCAGAAATGATGTTTTTATCCGTTTTCAGCCGCCTCAATATATAGGGCTGCACTAGGTTACGCAACGGGGCATATTGTCTGGTTTCTCTTTGCTCCAGAGATTTAGCGAACGCTTTGAAACGGCTGAAAGTGCCAAGCAAACTGGGGCAAACAAAATCAAATAGTGACCATAGGTCCGAAAGTCGATTTTCAACCGGGGTTCCGGTCAACACGATACGCACATGAGCGTTCAATTTTTTGGCTGACCGGGTTTGTTGTGAGCCGGCATTTTTTATTGCCTGAGCCTCGTCTAAAACAACGGTATGCCATTGCTGATCATACAACCAAGGTTGGCGTAGCAACATCCCATAAGTGGTAATGATGACATCCAACTTCTTCATATTCCGGGTGTTATCGCTATTTAGAATTTCATCCAACTTTGACTTATCGGTCATAGACGGGTGTGCGAACAGTACTTTGAGTGATGGAGCGAAAGTCTGTAACTCGTTTTTCCAATTGCCCAACAATGAGGTCGGCAAAACCAATAACGAAGGTTTTCCCTGTTTATGTTGCTTTATAATCAGCAGTAATGCGAGAATCTGAATCGTCTTTCCCAACCCCATGTCATCGGCTAAACAGGCACCCAGCCCTAGTTGATTTAAGTGCCAGAGCCAGCCTACACCTATTTTTTGATAGGGTCTTAACCTCGTTTTCAAGGTTTGATTTGACGGCACACAGTTTAAGTTTTGTGGCTTTCTAATATCTCGAAGAATCTTTTTCAGGTTCTCATCCGCTCCAATGAAAGCCCACTTTTCGGAATCATCATCGTCCGCAATCGATAGGTCTTTTGATGCCCCCGCGAGCAACCGCATTCCTTCAATGAATGAAAGCCCACTTGTTTCGGCTTGTTTTTCCAGCGATGCCATCTGCTTCATGGCATCGACCAGTTTTCCCTTGTCAACCTCTATCCATTGACCCTTGAAAAACTGCAATCCATCTTCAAGTGCCAGCAGGCTTTCCCACTCCGACTCGCTGAGCTCATGCTCCCCTAACACAGCATGCACCTCAAACTGAAGCAATTGATCTTTGCCAATCGTATTTTTCAATCCGCTCTTTAAGGTTGCCCGAACTTTCGGATTGATTCTTCGTTTCCACCAATTAGGCAGGCGAACGATAATACCGCTTTCATGGAACAATGCCGATTCCTGCAAAAACCCATATGCCTGTTTCGCGCTCCATGCCAAAGGATGGTAGATGTCTCCAGAATGAACTAACTCCTTGACCAGCTCACTGGATCTGGCGGCGGTGTCTATTGGAGAAAGCAAATGAATAAGCTGCTGACGGTTTTTACTTCCGGCATATTGTTGCAGGGCTTTAGCCAGCGGCACATGTCGATCTTTGCCACGACCATAATGCGGCGAGTAAGTCGCCATAAAGGCAAACGGAAAGTCGGAATCGTTTTTATTCTCTGCCAAATGAAAACACACCCGCCCGAGTTGATGCCATTCAGGTGCCCGCTTTTCAAGAAAGGTGGCGAAGTCATCAAATTTTTTGCTAACCTCTTGGTGTAGCCAGTCATCCAGCATCGTCCAAATTTGTTGCAACATCAAAATTGACAAGTACTCGGCACCTTGCATCGGCGGCGCACTATTCAACATATTCTCCGCATCAGACGCTACCAGAGGGGCGATGCCTGCCCATGCGCTGCCACCAGATTCATGGCAACGGCTCGTCATATATTCACGGGCAAACTCGCGCCAGAAATAAAAACTTGCGGGCAACAAAAAATCGTTTTGCAAAACCGCCAGTGCGAAAAGCCCCTGATCCTGATGATTTTTCAGGAATAGTTCGCCAATCCTGATTAGCTGTAACGCATCGCCATCAGCACCCGGAAAGAACTGTATCTTTCCAGATGGCAATATGCCGAGGGAATGCGGTTCCTTATCGTCTTTGATGGTATTCAAAAGTAATAATCTGAATGGGTCAACGGGATTGTATTATACGCTTTACCACGGACATTCCAAGTCCGTTTGTTCCAATTCAACACGGGATGAGACAACGCAGGGATGGTGGAGAATTTTTATACTCTGGGGTTTGGAAATATACTCGATAACCCATGCGGGAAGTCTAACCCTGTACAAAATCTTGCTATTGTTTATAACCTTACAGTTATAATTGGCGAATATAACCGTGAAGTTATACATTCGGTTGTTGCCCGATTAACCTACCGCAGAAAACCGTCTCTAATATTGAGTCTGGGCTGCTAGGTGTCCAGCTTGGATCAATTTTCAATCAATGTTAGGTCAATGTTAAATGTCGTAAAAAATGCTGAAAAACATCAATAAAAACCTCGTTATCACGCTCGCGCTTTTTCATATCGCCGTCATCGCGTTGGCAAATTATTCCGTACAATTTTCCGCAACCTTTATGGGCTATCCTTTCACTTGGGCCATGTTCGTCTTTCCGCTGGTTATTTTGGCAACCGATATGACCGTGCGACTATCGAATAAATCCACTGCCCGCATGATTGTCGCCATTGCCTATATTCCGGCAATTTTAATCAGCGTCTGGCTGGCAGATTGGCGCATCGGGCTTGCCAGTGGAACCGCCTATCTGGTCGGGCAATTACTGGACATCACGATTTTTCAACGGGTGCGCGAACGCACAGGATTATGGTGGCCTGCCCCACTACTGTCCACATTTTTCGCAAACATCATAGATACTTACACCTTCTTTTTTGCCGCTTTCTATCAATCCAACGATGCCTTTATGGCAGCCAATTGGGTTGAAGTAGCAACCGTAGATTTATCCTTCAAGGTGATCGTAGCTATCTTGCTATTCCTCCCTGCCTACGGAATCCTATTGGATTTTCTGATTCGTAAAAATACCACTAGGGCTGGGAATTAGGAGGGATTGTTGTATTTTTCCACAACTGCACAAAGTGGGAAAGAAGGGTTTTGGAATCGCACCCTTACTTTGCAAATTTAACATTTAATGTTAATATTGCAAGCATGTACAAAAGGAAGCTCGCCCAAAAAATCACCGAAAAATTGACTCAAAGTCCGGCCATCGCCATTCTTGGTCCGCGTCAGGTCGGCAAAACCACCCTTGCGCTGGAAATTGCCAAACAGCAGCCCGCCATTTATCTTGACCTTGAAAGCCCAGAAGATTCCCAAAAACTCAAGGACCCTGCCCATTATCTTGGTTTACATGCAGACAAACTGGTCATCCTCGATGAGATTCAGCGTTGTCCAGATTTATTCATGTCTTTGCGTGGCATTATCGATGCCGGTCGCAGGGCAGGAAAAGGCAATGGGCGTTTTCTTGTGCTTGGCTCAGCATCCAATAATCTGCTCAGGCAAAGCTCGGAAAGCCTTGCCGGACGCATCCGTTATTTAGAACTTTCAGGGCTTAATGCTTTTGAAATTGAATCATCTGAACGCAAACATCTACAACGGCTTTGGCTGCGCGGCGGTTTCCCGAGTAGCTACACAGCCACAAGTGATGCGGAGAGTAATGAGTGGCGCAATCATTTTATAAGAACGCATCTGGAGCGCGATATTCCCCAGCTTGGGCCGCGCATTCCTGCTGCAACGCTCATGCGTTTCTGGACTATGCTTGCCCATGTCCAGGGCGAATTACTCAATGCATCCAAACTGGCCGGCTCACTTGGCGTGAAGAGTGTAACGGTGAGCCGTTACCTTGACCTCATGGTTGATTTATTGCTCGTTCGCAGGCTAGAACCATGGTACGGCAATATCAAAAAAAGACTGGTAAAATCACCCAGAACCTATGTCAGGGACAGTGGCATCCTGCATACGCTCTTACAAATACCCGATTATGAGTGCCTGCTGGGGCATCCAGCATTAGGCAAAAGCTGGGAAGGCTTTGTCATCGAGAATATCCTTTCCGCTTTGCCGGCACAAGTTCATCCGTTTTTCTATAGAACCTCAGCCGGAGCAGAAATAGATTTGCTGCTTGAACTTAACCTCCATACTTATTGGGCAATTGAGATCAAATCTGGCACAACGGCCAATGTAAAAAAAGGCTTTCATCTGGCTTGTGAGGATCTAGGCGTTACACGAAAATTTGTTGTGTATAGCGGTGAAGACACCTTTTCGCTTGGTAACGACACAATCGCTATTTCTCTTCCGCTCTTTTTGCAAGAGCTGAAAAAACAGCCAGGCTGATCTTCACCACTCACCGTATATTCATCCAGCAGAAGGCGAATAGAGAATCTATCCGTTACTGTATTGTTGCATCGCCCTGTCTTAAAACTTGATTTCCTAGATAACTTACTTGATTATTCGCCTATTTCCACTGCTTTCAATCCACATATCATAGAAAGACATTAAAGCCATGCCCAATGATGACATTATGACCGTTAAAGAACTGGAACATCAGCTATGGATGGCGGCGCACATCATCACTGGGCCTATTGATGCATCTGATTACAAAACCTACATCTTCCCAATCCTATTTTTTAAGCGGATTAACGATGTTTACAATGGGGAATTTGACGAAGCACTGAAATTGTACGGCGATGAAGACCTTGCCAACGCACCGGAACAACACCGAATTCAAATTCCAAAGGGTTGTTGCTGGAACGATGTTCTGTCCACAACAAAAGATGTCGGTAAGGCACTGCAAAGCGCGTTCAGATGCGTAGAGAAAGCCAATCCTCATTTGTATGGCATCTTTGGTGATGCGCCTTGGACGAATAAAGACAGACTGCCGGATAGCTTAATTACCAAACTTCTGAATCACTTCCATCAAATTCCTATGGGTGTGAAGAATGTCCGCGATGATGATATGGGGCGGGCTTATGAATACCTAATCAAAAAATTTGCAGACAAAGCCAACAAAAAAGCGGGTGAGTTCTATACACCGCGTACTGTTATTCGGTTGATGGTGAATGTCCTTGATCCCAAGGCAGGCGAAGTTGTTTATGATCCAGCCTGCGGAACAGGCGGTATGCTGCTTGAAACCATCCACCACATCCAAGAACGTGGAGAAGATCCCCGTCTGCTGCGGCTCAAAGGTCAGGAGAAAAACCTCACCACCGAAGCCATTGCCCGTATGAACCTTTTTCTGCACGGTATGGAAGATTTTCAGATTATTCGTGGTGATACATTGCGCGACCCCAAATTTACGGATGGTGATACACTCGAAACATTCGATTGCGTGATTGCCAATCCTCCCTTCAGTCTTGAAGATTGGGGACATAATAGCTGGATTGCAGATCAATATAAGCGACATGTATATGGTGTCGCGCCGAAGAAAAATGGCGACTTTGCATGGGTTATGCACATGTATTCGTCCATGCGTGATAAAACGGGTCGGATGGCGGTGGTTGTACCGCATGGCGTCTTGTTCAGAGGTGGTTCAGAGGCAGCAATTCGCAAAGCCCTTATCAAGAATGGCTCTTTAGAATGCGTGATTGGTCTGGCACAAAACCTGTTTTATGGCACGGGTATTTCAGCCTGCGCGCTGGTTCTTAGAAAAGATCAAAAAACACTAAAACGCAAAGAAGTTTTATTTATCAATGCGGATGAAATTTACACCAAAGGTCGGGCTCAAAACACAATGAGCGAAGCCCAAGCTGATGAAATTTACGACATTTATAAACGCCAGCATGGTGAAGCGACTGAAATTGAAGGTGTTAGTCGCTGGGTGCCCATCAGCGAAATTGAGGAAAATGACTTTAATCTTAACATCGCAAGATATGTACAAAAGCCGCTGGAAGAAGAAACTATCACGGTTGAGGAAGCCTTGAAAGACTTCAAGCAAAAACTGGCAGATTTAGAACAGGCAGAAGATGAATTAGAGGTTTTGCTGGTCAAAGAAGGACTTAAGTGATGAGATTAGAAAAAGCATATTCACTTGAATTAAAGAAAAGTATCAGGGCTACAGAATCGGATGCTCAATTCCCAAAAAACGCAATTAATATTTGGAGACCTCTGCATAATTCAAAAAATGATCGGAAGTGGGACTTTAGATACTGTGCAAGAAACCCAACTAAATCGTGTTTCATGTGGAAAACCCTGGCGGGTTTGGCTGTTTTACTGGGTTCCTGCTTTCGCAGGAACGACGAATATGGATTTTTGCACGGCCTCTTTAGTCCCGCCATCTACAACGGTTTTGCGTGGCTGAAGCCGCACTTCCGACAATTCTGCAAAAGTCTCATTTGGTGTGATGCACCCAATTACATAGACTACCGATTATGAGCATTACCCAAAAACAACTGGAAGATTTGCTCTGGGGTGCGGCGGTGTTATTGCGCGGTCAAATCGAGGCATCTGATTACAAACAGTATATATTCCCACTCCTGTTTTATAAGCGCATGGACGATGTGTACAAGGAAGAATACGCCGAAGCACTGGCACTTTATGAAGACGATCAGACCGCAAAAGAACCCGAACAGCACCGCTTTATCATTCCGGACAATGCCCACTGGAGTGTGGTTCAATCCACCACCAATGATGTTGGTAGGGTATTAAATGACACCCTCCGCACCATCGAAAAATCCAATCCACGTTTGTATGGCGTATTTGGGGATGCGGTATGGACAAACAAAGAACGCCTACCCGATCACCTGATGGTTTCTTTAATCAACCATTTCAGCAAAATCCCACTGGGTGTAAAAGACATTAATCAAGATGATCTGGGCAATGCCTATGAATATCTGATCAAAAAATTCGCAGATGATTCGGGTCATACCGCTGCCGAATTTTATACCAACCGCACGGTCGTTCATTTTATGACGCGCATACTCGGCCTTCAGCCCGGGGAAACAGCTTATGATCCGACTTGCGGTACGGGTGGTATGCTGTTGAATGCGGTTATGGATTTGCGTAAAGATGACCAAGAATGGCGCACCGTGAAGCTCTATGGGCAAGAGGTGAACTTACTAACCTCGGCGATTGCCAAGATGAATATGCTACTCCACGATATTGAAGAGTTTGATATTGCACGCGGGGATACGCTGAAAGAGCCGAAATTCACCAAAGACGATAAGTTGCAGCAATTTGATGTGATTTTTGCTAACCCGCCTTACTCCATCAAAAAATGGGATCGCAAGGCATTTGGATCTGACCCTTATAAGCGCAATATATATGGTGTGCCGCCACAGGGCTGTGCGGATTATGCCTTTTTCCAGCACATCATAAAAAGCCTGCACCCGAAAACAGGTCGCGCCGCGATACTTATGCCACATGGGGTGCTATTCCGTGATAAAGAAGAGACCATTCGCAAAGGTGTGATTAAAAGCGATGCGATTGAAGCCGTCATCGGTCTGGGACCGAACCTGTTTTACAACAGCCCGATGGAATCCTGCGTGGTGGTTTTGCGCCAAAATAAAACGCTTGAGCGCAAAAACAAGATTATCTTTATCAATGGCGTGCGTGAGGTTAGCCGCGAACGTGCCACCAGCTTTTTATCCGATGACAATCTGGAAAAACTGGTTGCCGCTTATTTCAAACCCGAAGATCACCCCGACATTGCACGTTTGGTGGATTTTGACGAAATCAAAGACAATTTATACAATCTGTCCATTCCGCTTTATGTCACGGCTAAAAATGACAAGGACATTGATGGCGAAGAACAGGATTTGGAAGGTGCGATTGAGGATTGGAAAATCTCTCGCACGCTTTTGAAAAAGCAAACAAGCAAGCTGTTCGAGAGCTTGAAAGAATTAGGATATGAGACGTAAGACACCATGCAGTTAACAGAGCAACAAAAACAAATGGGCTGGCGCATCGTCAAATTTGGAGATGTGGCTTGTAGTATATCAAAACGAGTAACTCCTACACCAGAAGATAGTGAGTGTTATGTAGGTCTAGGACACCTTGAAAGTGGAAACCTACGCTTATCAAGATGGGGAAGCGATGTGCCTTTGAAAGGACAAAAGCTTTTAATGAAAAAAGGAGATATTCTATTTGGAAAAAGAAATGCTTATCTAAAACGAGTAGCTATAGCTCCAATTGACGGAATTTTTTCTGCACACGGCATGATATTAAATGCACATGGGGATTTGATAGATAAAGATTATCTGCCATTCTTTATGCAGTCTGATATGTTTATGGAGCGCGCCGTTGCAATTTCTGAAGGCTCTCTGTCTCCAACCATCAAATGGAAAACTTTAGCTCGACAAGAATTCCCACTTCCGCCCCGCGAACGGCAGGAGGAGATGCTGGAGATACTTGAGAATATTGAGCAGACCTTATTTGCATATGATGAAGCTATTGGCAAGGGGCATTTGTTTCTAGAAAAGCTAATCAAAGATTCTGTTTTTACAGAAAATGACAATGATAAATTTGTTTTTTTATATTCTCTAGTTGAACAGGTAAGAGAACACTTTAAACCAGATAAAACCTCACCTACCATATCCTATGTGGGTTTTGAACACATCGATTCCGATAGTATTCAAATTAAGGATTATGGCTACTCCTCGGATGTTCATAGTAACAAGTTATATTTCCATGATGGCGACATACTTTACGGAAAAATCAGACCATATCTTAAAAAGACAGCTCTGGCCGATTTTGATGGCGTTTGCTCCTCAGATATTATTGTTCTGAGACCGACCAATGGTGATATTAAGGACTTGCTTTCTTTGATTATAAAATCAAACCACTTTTCCAGTTTGGCAATGAACACTGTGAGTGGTTCTAAAATGCCTCGGGCAAATTGGAAAGCTTTATCAAAAGTAAAAATAAACAAAACGACTCTTGAAAACAGTGAGTTCAATACATGTGTAAAAAATATTGTTGAGGTAATTAGAAAAACAAAGATAAACAAACACAAAAGTATTACAGTGAAGAATAAAGTTAATGCGAATTTTTTAGGAGAGACAACATGACCCAATTTAACGAAGCCAACACCATTGAAGAAGTCATCCACGACCCACTGACTTCTCTAGCTGAGGTGAAATGAGTAGCACAACAAGTTTTCAAATAAAGAGTGATCAAATTCGCCTAACTTACTCTCCATCAGATGGTATTGAGTGGGTGTTGGCGAAGTTTAAAAATAACGAATCTATCAATATTAGCAGAACTTTTTATCTATCAGAAAAACAGTTAATAAAACCGAATATTCAAGAAGAAGCTGTGGATAGTCTTGAAGGTTTTGTCTTTGTATTTGCCATAAAGAAAGAAAAATATTGGCGCATTGAAAAAGATATTTTGGCTACAAAATACGCTATTTTAATTGCTGAAGATGTGTTTGTTCAAAAAATACAATATGCTCATATAAGTGATCTCCTGCCGAACGTTAGTTCTATAAAAAAAATGTTTATTGCTGAAAAAGGGATATCTGTGTTTGGTCGAATTGATAAATTGTGTGATGAACAGATAATCGTTGGTGGCAATGATCCAGAGGCAATTCCACTTGCAGACTTTAATTTATTCATTGCCAAGTTTCCAACATCAACAGAAATAAAACATTATGCGAATTCTCGTATCACTAATATTTTGCAAGAATATTTTCCTTCAATGAGTGACGGGGAGCAGCGGTTACAGCAATTTTTTCGAAAGAAAGAAAATCGGTTAAAAAAAATTAGTCCACAACGAAGTGGTAAAAGTATTTCTATACCAAATGAACTGTATCAAATTGAAATTGAAAAATTTTCAGGAATAAAGGAAATAATACAAGAAGAATTAAATAATAATCCTAACAACTATTCTGAAGCAGAGTGGCAAAAGATAATTGCAGAAATACTTCCTCTTATTTTTCCTCAATATATTGCTGTGTTAAGCGAAGTACCCATTAAAGAATCCTATTCAAACGAAATAAAGCCCACAAACAGAAGAATCGATTTTGTGCTGGTCAATGCTAATGGTTATATTGACATTCTTGAAATTAAAAAAGCTTTTGATAACTGTATTTTGATGTCAAACCAATATCGTGATAACTATATTCCTAAAAAGGAGCTAAGCGGAACGGTTATGCAAGCAGAGAAATATATATACTATCTAAACAGTTTAAACAGAAAAGACGAAGAGCAACTAACAGAGAAATACCAAGATCAACTGCCAGATGGATTAAAAATTCAAATCAGAAACCCTAAAGCACTTATTCTTCTAGGAAGATCGAATGAATTTGAGGAACATCAAAAAAATGATTTTGAATTTATCAAACGAAAATATACGAGTATTATGGATATTCTTACCTATGATGATTTGTTAAGTCGTATTGGTAATATGATCAAATCATTAGAGGGTAAAAATAATTCTTGAAGAGTATAGTATGACCCAATTTAACGAAGCCAACACTATTGAAGAAGCCATCCTTGTTCGTTTAGCCGGAAAGGCTAATCACGAGGATTCAAAAGTTAGCGATCCTGATGGTCACTATGGCAATTGCAGTGGAGACTGGTCTTTTGTTCACGGACATAATTTGCCACGCCAACCGCAGGATGTTTTGGTTGAAAACTGGCTCAAAGAGGCGCTCTGTCGCCTTAATCCCGATATTGCCAAAGACCATGGAAAAGCCGATGAGGTGATTTATAGGCTGCGCGGCGTGTTGCTGGAAGCCAGCCATAGCGGTCTTATACGGGCTAATGAGATGTTTACCGAGTGGTTGCGCGGCGAAAAATCCATGCCACTGGGCGAAGATGGCAAGCATATCACCATCAATCTGATTGATTATAACGACCATTCCAAAAACCATTATGTAGTTTCACAACAAGTGCCGTCCATAGGCACAAAAAAGGCTTTCTTTGACTTGGTGTTTTATGTAAATGGTATGCCGCTGGTGGTTGGGGAGGTCAAAACGCCAGTTCGCATGGCGATTAGCTGGCAAGATGGCGCCTCTGATTTCATAGGCGGCGATAAGCATTACTGGGGCAACCAGAGCCGTTTTTTTGTGCCTAACCTTTTGTGCTTCGCAACAGAAGGAAAGACTTTTGCTTATGGCGCCGTTAATGCCGGGTTTAAGCGCTGGACACCTTGGCATAAAACCACAGACGGCGATGCAGTCCCGCAAAATATGAATACGGTACTGGCAAGTGCCGAGCGGCTGTTAGCACCACAAACCCTGCTGGAATTACTGCAATCCTTTGCATTGTATTCGGCGACCAAGTTACCAAACACTGATGTTATCAAACGCATTAAGCTGTTGCCTCGCTACCCGCAATATGAAGCGGCCAAGCAAATTGTCGAGCGCGTGAAAAACGGTCAAATCCGTAAAGGTTTGATTTGGCACTTCCAAGGCTCTGGCAAATCATTATTGATGCTCTATGCCGCCAAAATGCTCAAAGCCGACCCTGACCTGAAAAACCCAACTGTGGTGGTCGTCGTTGACCGAGTCGATCTGGACAGCCAAATCAACACCACCTTTGATAATGCGGATGTCAAAAATGTCACACCGGTTAAGTCTTGCAAACAGCTTTCACAAGAGTTGGAACATGACAGCCGCAATATCCTCGTGACCACTGTCTTTAAGTTTGATGACGTGGAAGTGGATGAAAACAACAAGAATGGCTTGAACCCGCGTAAGAATATCATTGTGCTGGTTGATGAAGCGCACCGCACGCAAGAAGGTATGCTGGGCGAGAAGATGCGCTGGGCGTTACCAAATGCCTATTTCTTTGGTCTGACTGGTACGCCGATTTCCAGTATTGAGCGCAATACCTTCCGCCTCTTTGGTGCTAACCAAGACCAAGGGCGGTATATGAACCGTTATTCATACAAGCAATCCATTCGTGATGAAGCCACGCTGCCGGTCAAATTTGACCCACGTCTGGCTGAATTGCGTGTTGATCAGGACGCTATCGACAAGGAGTTCGATGCGCTGGCAGAAGCTAACAACCTAAACGAAGAGGAAAAAACACAGCTTTCGAAAAAGGCTGGAAAACTGGCGCACCTACTTAAGTCTCCCAAACGCATGGAAGCCATTGCCAATGATATTCAGGAACATTTTACCAGCCATGTTGCACCCAAAGGGCTAAAGGCTATAGTCGTTGTTTACGACCGCGAAGCCTGTGTTTCTATGTATGACTTGCTGACCAAGCACTTGAATGAAGGCGCTTGCGAAGTCGTTATGAATATCTCCCAAGGGGCGATTGATGATGGGCCGGATGAAAATGGTAATCCAAAGAAAAAAGCAACGGATTGGATTAAATGGAAAAAACTTGGTTTGCCGCTTGATAAAGAAGCGTTCCGAAGATGGCAGTCCATTGATGCCAGCGCAACCAATCAAGAAAAAGTGTTGGATCAGTACCGTGATGGTAGCGATCCTCTCAAAATATTGATTGTAACAGCCAAACTTTTGACAGGTTTTGATGCACCGATTTGCTATTGTATGTATCTTGATAAACCGCTCCGAGATCACACATTGTTGCAGGCAATGTGCCGCACTAACCGTCTCTACGATGACACCAAGCAACATGGTCTTATCATAGATTACCTCGGTGTTTTTGAAAATCTTGCTAAAGCACTGGCGTATGACCCCAAAGAAATTGAGGGTGTTGTCGACCAGCTTGACAAATACAAGGATGCGGTTCCTGTAGCACTTAAAAAATGTCTCGCTTGCTTCGAAGGCGTTGACCGCACTGTTGAAGGCTACGAAGGATTGATTGCAGCGCAGGAATGCATTGCTTCCAATGAGTTGCGCGACCAATTTGCCGCGCAATTTAATGTGCTGAAAAAACTGTGGGAGGCTTTGACGCCCGATCCTTTCCTGCAGCCGTTTCA
The DNA here is from genome assembly GCA_965261425.1 of Candidatus Spongiihabitans sp. Taxonomy (GTDB): domain Bacteria; phylum Pseudomonadota; class Gammaproteobacteria; order Arenicellales; family Poriferihabitantaceae; genus Spongiihabitans. The sequence goes on along the minus strand of OZ253452.1, from coordinate 2,362,883 downwards.
GAAAGATTACCGCTGGTTAGCACAGGTCTATGACTCAGTGCGTCCGGTTGGCGGTTTAGGCTCTCTCATTTGGCAGTCGCTTGGACCAGAAACCATTCGCCTCATCCATCAGCATACGGATATAGACCAAATTCGTGATGATCTGGATGAATTGGTGATGGATGAACACGCTATCTTTACCCTTAATGAGAACGAAAAGAAGAGAAGGGCTAAAACGATTGAAATTAGCCTTATTGCCAAGATTCGGAAAAAATCCAGTGATCCTCGTTATATTGAGCTTGGCGAACGTTTGGAAAAATTGCGAGAAAAGTATGAGTCCGGCGTTATAAGCTCTATTAACTGGCTTAAAGAGCTTCTCGATGCCGCCCGTGAAACCGTTCATTTGGACAATGGCGCTAACCGCGATGATAAAATTGTTGGGGACAATAAGACTGCCCTATCCGAGCTGTTCAAAGAAGTCAGAAACGATCAAACACCCGAAATCATTTCGCGTATCGTTGACGACATTGATAAAATTGTTAAAGCAACGCGCTTCCCTGATTGGCAAAATACCACTGCAGGTGAGCGTGAAATGAAGCAGGTTCTCAGAAAAACTTTGCTCAAATATCAACTGCACAAAGATGCGGAGCTTTTTGAAAAAGCGTATGCCTATATTAGCGAGCATTATTGACAGGCATACAAGCCAACTTCTGCTTTCTCAGGAAAGACGGATGTTGGTTTTTTAAATTATGCAAAGGTCTAATCAGGTATTTTTATCGAGTGTTTTTAAGGCGAAAGTAACCCAAATGAGTTAAAATAGCCATCCTCGTGCAGATATAGGATGTTTAATACTATAATCCGCGCATACGCAACGGGTGATTGCTGTTTTATAATGTTCTGTGGAATTCAAATCTTGTGCTGACTAATTATTTTCCGATTCTGCTGTTTATTCTGGTTAGTTTGGGTATAGGCAGTGTCGCCATTGGGCTGGGCAAGGTGCTGGCGCCCAACAACCCTGACGACCAGAAACTCTCGCCCTATGAATGCGGGTTTGAGGCTTTTGAAGACTCCAGAATGAAGTTTGATGTGCGTTATTATCTGGTCGCGATTCTATTTATTATTTTTGATCTTGAAATTGCGTTTTTATTTCCGTGGGCGATAGTGCTTGATGAGATTGGTGTATTTGGGTTTTGGGCAATGATGTTATTTCTCGGAATTTTGGTCATCGGTTTCATCTATGAATGGAAAAAAGGCGCGTTGGAATGGGAGTAACCGAATATGGCACTTGAAGGAAAATTATCGGCAAGTTTCGCGACCGCAAAACTGGACGACCTGATTAACTGGGCGCGTACCGGCTCGATGTGGCCAATGACCTTTGGTCTCGCCTGTTGTGCGGTAGAAATGATGCAGGCGGGGGCGGCGCGTTATGACCTCGACCGTTTTGGCATTATATTTCGCCCCAGTCCGCGACAATCCGATGTCATGATTGTTGCTGGCACGCTCACCAATAAAATGGCACCGGCTTTACGCAAGGTGTATGACCAAATGGCAGAGCCTCGCTGGGTGATTTCTATGGGTTCATGTGCCAATGGCGGTGGTTATTACCATTATTCTTATTCTGTGGTGCGCGGTTGCGACCGCATTGTCCCGGTGGACGTGTATGTGCCGGGTTGTCCGCCCACGGCGGAAGCATTGATTTATGGTATTTTGCAATTACAGAAAAAAATAAAGAAAACCAATACCATTGCCCGCCCAGTTACCAGACCCATAGCCAAACCAACACCTGCTCAAGTCGCTTAATTGCTCAATAATCACTCGGTAATCGCTCAATAATCCCTTAGGTAACACTCTAAATATGTGCAAACAATGATGAATTTGGCTCAATTACGCACCGTCCTGCCCACCCTGTTGGGCGATGCGCTATTGTCCGAGCGGGTGGAGTTTGGCGAGCTAACCTGCGAAATAAAATACCCGCATATCAAGACCGTCTGCCAAACCCTGCGCGATCACGCCGACTGCCAATTTGACCAGCTCATCGATCTTTGTGCGGTGGATTATTCAACCTATGGAATTGATGAAAATAACCCGGATTGTAAAAGCACTTGGCAGGGTAACCGTTATGTGGTGGTCTATCACCTGCTCTCCTTAAATCACAACTTCCGCCTGCGGCTACGCACCGAATTGGACGATGAACAATCGGCCGGCCAGCCAATCACTGAGTCGGTCATTGATATTTGGGCGGGCGCAAATTGGTTTGAACGAGAGGCATTTGACTTGCTCGGCATTATGTTCACCGGACACCCCGACCTGCGGCGTTTGCTGACCGACTACGGCTTCATCGGTCATCCGTTTCGCAAAGATTTTCCCTTATCCGGTCAGGTAGAGATGCGTTATGACGCGGAACACGGTCGGGTTATTTATCAACCGGTAACCGTCGAGGAGCGGATATTGGTGCCGCGCACCATTAGAAAGGACACCTTTGTCAAAACGGGCAGAGATGCCAGCAATATCGAAACCAATACAACAGACGGCGCATAACTGATGGCAGAAATTAGAAACTACACCATGAATTTTGGGCCCCAGCACCCGGCTGCACATGGGGTATTGCGGGTCATCATGGAAATGGACGGGGAAGTCATCGAACGTTGCGACCCACATATCGGGCTACTCCATCGTGGCACCGAAAAGCTAGCGGAATCGAAGCCCTATAACCAAAGTATCGGCTACATGGATCGGCTGGACTATGTGTCGATGATGTGCAACGAACACGCCTATGTCCTAGCCATCGAAAAAATGCTCGGCGTTATGCCGCCCATTCGTGCCCAATATATTCGCGTTCTTTTCGATGAAATAACTCGCATCCTTAATCATTGTCTGTGGCTGGGCGCACATGCGCTGGATGTCGGGGCGATGACGGTGTTTTTATATTGTTTCCGCGAGCGCGAAGACTTGATGGATTGTTACGAGGCGGTTTCTGGTGCGCGTATGCACGCCACTTATTATCGTCCGGGTGGCGTATATCGGGACTTGCCCGAGCAAATGCCAAAATACGCACCAACTAAACGTCATTCCGAAGCACAAACCAAGTCGCGCAATGCCGACCGCGAAGGCTCGCTACTGGATTTTGTCGAAGCCTTCACTGAGCGATTTCCCGGTTATGTAGATGAATACGAAACCCTGCTGAGCGACAACCGAATCTGGAAGCAACGCACCGTTGATATTGGCATTGTTACACCAGAACGCGCTAAAGCATTGGGTTTCACCGGGGCTATGTTGCGCGGCTCTGGAGTCGAATGGGATTTACGCAAAAAACAGCCGTATGCAGTTTATCCACAGATGGATTTTGATATTCCAGTCGGTCGCAATGGCGATTGTTATGACCGCTATCTCGTGCGCGTCGAAGAAATGCGTCAGTCCAACCGCATCATCAAACAATGTATCGACTGGCTACGCAAGAACCCAGGCGCGGTCATCGTCAATGACCACAAACTCATCCCGCCTTCGCGCGAAAATATGAAAGGCGATATGGAGTCGCTCATTCACCATTTCAAATTGTTTAGCGAAGGCTATTGTGTGCCTGCGGGGGAGGCTTATGCCGCTATCGAACACCCTAAAGGGGAATTTGGCATTTATCTCGTCTCTGATGGTGCGAATAAACCGTATCGAGTAAAAATTCGCGCCCCGGGCTTCCCGCATCTAGCCGCACTGCATGAAATGTCGCAAGGACATATGCTGGCAGATATGGTGGCAATCATCGGCTCCCAAGACATTGTTTTCGGCGAAATTGACCGCTGACACCTAAAACCATGACTGAAGCACTCATTACGGATAAAGAATATGGGGTTGTTTATACGCCCACATGGGTTGTTGACCTCATTTTAGTGCAAACCATCCGAGAATATCATCAGAATATGAGAGTGTGCGACCCATCTTGCGGTGATGGCGCATTCTTGGCGCGACTGGTGGAGAATATTTGTGATAAGTTGCCCGCTAGACAGTGTCGTCAGGCACTAGAAAATATCACTGGTTTTGACATTGATAAAGTCGCATTAACTGCGTGTCGACAGCGCCTTGACGAGACTTTGAGTGCGAAAGGAAAACGCATAAAGATAAAATGGGACTTGCGTTGTATGGATGCCACCGACCGCACCTCGCTGGCACCCTATGCGGGGCATTTTGATTATGTGATTGGCAATCCGCCATATGTTCGCATCCAGCATTTGGGAAAAGCTCGCCGAGAGCGGCTCCAAAGCGATTGGCGGTTGGCAAAGCAGGGTTCCACCGACCTTTATATCGCTTTCTTTGAAATTGGCATGTTCTTACTGAAGTGCGGTGGGCAACTCGGCTACATAACGCCAAACACCTATGCTAAAACAGCGGCTGGGAAACTCCTGCGGCAATTTATATTACAGCAACATGCGATTGCTTGTTTAATTGACTTTGGCAGCCATCAGATATTCAAAGCGGCAACGACCTATTCGTTAATCACCGTGCTAACCAAAAACAGCAAAAGCAATCAGTTCGCACTTTATCGCTATGACGGAAAGTCACTGGTCAGCAAGGGCATAGTGTCGGTTTCGTGCCTTCCCATGAACGCGATATGGGTACTTGAATCAGCCACAACGCTAGGCGAAATTGAACGAATACGAAGGCGGGGACAGCCGCTCGGGGCAATCGCAGATATTCATGTTGGCATACAAACACTTGCCGATGGTGTATTCATCATGGACAAGCAAAAAGCCGACACCGATACAAGCCCCGATACAGGTTCAGAGACAATCATTGTTCGCGACATTCATGGCATTGATATGCGCATCGAAACTGCCATTACTCGACCGATACTTAAAGCCTCCGTGATGCAAGACGGACAGGATATTAAAGAGCGTGTCATTATTTTCCCTTACCACAACGGCAAGTTAATGGCAGAAGCGGATTTGAGGCAACGCTTCCCCTTGGCATATCAGCATTTGAATAGACACAAAACCCAATTACTGGCAAGGGACAAGGGCGAGTTTGATACCGTCCGCTGGTATGCGTTTGGTCGAGAATTTGGCTTTACCACCACGTTTGGCGACAAATTGCTCACCTCGGGCATGAACAAAAAACCGAACTTCCAGCAGTGTCCTGCGCCTGAATACACGTTTTATTCTGGGTATTGCATCAAACCAAAAGTAGGCGTGAATGTCGCCGAACTGCTGGACACACTGAACTCCAGCGACATGGATTTCTATATCCGACACACCAGCAGAGACTACCAAAATGGCTGGAAGTCCTATGCCAAAAGTTTTATACAAGATTATGGTGTCCCGGCGGATGTGGCGGGGCATTTTCAGCCCGAACCAGTACAAATGTCGTTATGCTAAATAGCGCGAAAATCATTTTTTCACCTAATATCGTCTGAATCAATGCTATCGGACAAATCACTCGCCGATATCGAGCGCGAACTTGCCAAATACCCGAAGGAACGCCGCCAGTCGGCGTTATTGGCAGCATTGCGTATCGCACAAGACGAACACAACTGGTTGAGTAACGAACTCATCGAATACATTGCCGAAGTTGTTCAGGTCGCGCCGATTCGCGCTTATGAAGTTGCGACCTTCTATTCAATGTATGACTTAAAGCCGGTCGGTAAACATAAAATCAGTGTCTGCACCAATATCTCCTGTATGTTGCGCGGTTGCGATGACGTGGTTGCTCATTTACGGCATAAACTCGGCATCGGCTTTGGCGAGACTACCGAGGACGGTCAATTCACCTTGAAAGAAGTGGAATGTCTAGCCGCCTGTGCTGGTGCGCCGATGATGCAGATTGGTCGGCATTACTATGAAGATTTAACTGCCAACAAGATTGACACTATTTTGGCACAGGTTACTTCGGAGTCGGTGGCAAAGCATGATTGAAACTAATCACAATACCGTTCGCAAGGCTTATAACGTATGTTTGCCGAATGCGTCTATCGACCAGCCGTGGAAGCTGGATAGTTATCGGGCAAACGGTGGCTATCAGGCACTGGAAAAAATTCTGTGTGAAAAAACCCCACCAACGGAAATAAATGAAGCCTTAAAGGCGGCAAACTTACGCGGACGTGGCGGCGCGGGCTTTCCGGTCGGGGTCAAGTGGAGCTTTATGCCGCGTGCGGCCGAGGTGCAAAAATATGTGGTTTGTAATTCTGACGAGGGCGAACCCGGAACCTGTAAAGATCGGGACATTCTGCGATTTAATCCGCACGCGCTAATTGAAGGCATGGTGATTGGTGGCTATGTGATGGGCGCGACCGTTGGATATAATTATATGCGTGGCGAATTTTGGCAACCTTATAAAGTCATGGAGCAGGCGATGAAGGAAGCCTATCAGGCTGGGTATCTGGGACGTGATTTGCTCAATTCCGGTTTCGATTTCGACCTGTACAGCCATTTAGGGGCGGGGGCTTATATTTGTGGCGAGGAAACGGCGTTGCTTAATTCTTTGGAAGGCTTAAAAGGAGAGCCGCGTTTCAAACCGCCTTTCCCTGCCGCTTTCGGCTTATATGGCAAACCAACAACCATTAACAACACCGAATCCTTTGCCTCCGTACCAGCAATTTTGCGTGGCAATGGCAAATGGATGGACGGTCAGTGGTTCAAGAAGCTGGGGGTGGAAAATTCAGGTGGCGTGAAAATATTCTCGGTAACAGGTCATGTCGAACTACCGGGCAACTATGAAATCAAAATGGGAACCCCGTTTAGTGAACTGTTGAAAATGGCAGGTGGCGTGTGGAAGGGTCGGAAATTGAAAGCGGTCATCCCCGGTGGCTCTTCGGTGCCGGTGATGCCGGCTGAAAATATTATGCAGGCGAATATGGATTATGATTCACTGCAACAACACGGCTCTGCGGTCGGTGCAGGGTCGGTCATCGTCATGGATGAAACAACCGATATGGTCAAGGTGTTGGAGCGGCTTGCTTACTTTTATCACGAAGAATCCTGCGGACAATGCACCCCCTGTCGGGAAGGCACCGGCTGGCTTTATCGAATTATTCGGCGAATCAATAGTGGTAGGGGAATGATGTCTGATTTGGATACCTTGCTGGATGTTGCCAATCGGATTGAAGGGCGTACTATTTGTGCATTGGGAGATGCCGCCGCTTGGCCTGTGCAGAGTTTTCTCAAACATTTCCGCCACGAATTTGAAGCAAAAATAGTTGCCAAAACAATTCAACTCGAAATGTTTCAAAAGCTGCCAACCACGACTCATCCCACAACCCATCAGGAACCGGTCGCATGAGTACGATTACCATAGAAGTGGATGGCAAACCGTTATCGGCGCAAGCGGGTGAAATGCTGATTTGCGTGACCGACAGAAACGATATTGAGATTCCGCGTTTCTGCTATCACGAAAAACTATCAATCGCTGCCAATTGCAGAATGTGTCTGGTTGAAGTGGAAAAAGCCCCCAAACCGCTACCCGCCTGCGCGACTCCAGTGATGGACGGCATGAAAGTATTTACCCGCTCAAAATACGCTCGAGACGCGCAACAGGGGACGATGGAATTTCTGCTCATCAATCATCCGCTGGATTGTCCGATTTGTGATCAAGGTGGTGAATGCCCGTTACAGGATCAGGCGATGGGCTATGGACACGATGACTCCAGATTTCTGGAAAGAAAACGTACCGTGCCAAGCCATGACATCGGACCCTTGATTGCCACCGAAATGACCCGTTGTATTCACTGCACCCGCTGTGTACGGTTTGGCGAGGAAGTCGCCGGGGTGATGGAAATGGGTGCGCCCGGACGTGGTGAGTTTATGCAAATCAGTACCTTTCTCAATCACTCGATAGATTCGGAAGTGTCTGGCAATATGATTGACCTTTGTCCGGTCGGGGCATTGACCTCAAAGCCATATCGTTTTGCGGCGCGTTCATGGGAATTACAAAATCACTTCGCCATCAGCCCACATGATTGTCTGGGCACCAATATCAATATTCAAACTCTGCGCGACCGAGTCGAACGTGTGTTGCCGATTGATAATCCAGAAATTAACGACTGCTGGCTTGCCGACCGTGACCGTTATAGTTATGAAGCGGTTAATAGTGAGCATCGTTTAACTCAGCCGATGATTAAAGACCGCAGTGAATGGCGTGAAGTGGACTGGGAAACGGCATTAAACCACGCCACCGCTGGGATAAAAACAGTCCTTGATTCAGGCTCTGGCAAAGATTTGGCTGGCTTGGCAGCCGCGACATCGACTTTGGAAGAATTTTATTTATTTCAAAAATTGTTGCGTGCACTGGGCAGTGATAATATCGATCACCGCTTACAGCAATGCGATTTTCGGGACGATCACATTGCCCCGAGATTCCCCGCATCGGAGGTGCCGATTGAAAAATATAACACGCTGGAATCGGTGTTGCTGGTCGGCTCAAACATCCGCAAAGAGCAACCCTTGCTGGCGTTGCGACTGCGTGATGGGTGCCATAAAAAAGGCACAAAAATCAGTGTCCTTAATCCGCTTGATTTCGAGTTTAATTTCGACACCGTTGAAACGGTCGCTCTCGGCGGCGAGCAGATGGTGCGGACATTCGCCACGCTGGCTACCCGTGTTGCAAAACTAAAATCGGTTGCCCTGCCGACTCAACTGTCCAATGAAATCAATAATCTGGCAATAGCCGACACCGTCATGCCCAAAACCGCGGGACATATCGTGGGGGCTGGTGAAAACGCCTTGATTATTCTGGGGAGTCTTGCCCAACAACATACCAATGCCAGTTTGCTCAAAGCCATTGCAAATTGGATTTGCCAAACCAGTGGCTGTAAAATGGCCGTCTTGCCAGTGGCAAACAGTGTTGCCGCTTGGATGGCAGGCTGCATTCCCGCTAACGAGGGCATCAATGCCGCCCAAATTCTTGGGCAAATACCTGAGCAGGCAGCACTTAAAAACGTGCCTGCCCCGCCACGCTCCATACTGCTCCTCGCCACCGAGCCGGAGCTGGATGGCATGGATGGAAAAGCGGCATTGCAAGCCATGCAAAATACCGAATTCGTGGTGCAAATCAGTGCTTTCAAAAGCGCGTCCGTGATGCAGTATGCCGATGTCTTACTGCCCATGGCGGCTTTCACCGAATCCGCTGGTACTTTTGTCAATTGTGAGGGGCGCGTACAACACGCCACAGTTGCTGCAACCCCGAAAGGTGAAGCACGTCCGGCATGGAAAATTCTGCGGGTGTTGGGTAATTTCCTCCAACTTGAAGATTTTGATTATATTTCTTTAGAGGATATTATCGATGAGATTAACGCGCCCATCAACAAGGCGGACTGGTTGCCTTCAAACCGCTTAAAACAATCGTCAAGCCAATGGAATTTGATTAGTGAAACCAAGCCCGACAACAAAGAAACCAAACACGATGGCTTAAAACGCCTAAAACGCCTGACCGATATGCCGATGTATCGCGGCGACATGACCTTGCGCCATGCGTGCTCACTCCAGCAAACCGCAGATAATCCGCCACCAGCAGCCACCCTCAACCCGATTACTCTGGCAACATTAAACCTCAATCAAGGCGACCAAGTGGTGGTTGATGCTTTATCCGCACCATCGGCAACAGAAGCAAGCACCATTTTACCAGTACGGGCAAACAGCACCATACCCGATGACTGTGTTTATATTCCCGCCGGATTCATGGAAACGGTAGCACTCGGTCGGCATGTCATCGTTACATTGCAAAAACACCAACCGACCGGCGACCCAAACAGCGCACCATGATATACGATTTTTATCTTTCCTTGAGCGCTTGGTTGCCCGAAGCCATACAAGCGACCGTCTGGACTGTCATTAAAATCACGGCAATTTTGTTGCCGCTGATGTTGAGCGTCGCCTATTTCACCTTTGCCGAGCGTAAAGTGATTGGTTACATGCAAACACGGGTCGGACCGAATCGGGTCGGTCCCAAAGGCTGGCTTCAACCGATTGCCGATGCTCTGAAATTGTTGATGAAGGAAATCATCATTCCTACCAAATCAAATAAATTCCTGTTTTTGATTGCCCCGATTCTATCGCTCGCTCCGGCACTTGCGGCTTGGGCAGTGATTCCCTTTACGGATGATTTGGTGCTGGCGAATATTGATGCCAGCCTGTTATATGTGCTTGCCCTCACTTCCATGGGCGTATATGGGGTGATTATTGCTGGCTGGGCTTCCAATTCCAAATACGCCTTTCTGGGTGCCATGCGCTCGGCGGCACAAATTGTCGCCTATGAAATCGCCATGGGTTTTGCGCTGGTCGGGGTGTTGATGGTGGCAGGCAGTCTTAACTTGCGTGAAATTGTACTTCATCAATCTGGTGGTTTCTGGCAATGGTATTTTTTGCCGTTGTTTCCGTTATTTATTGTCTATTTTATCTCGGGTATGGCAGAAACCAACCGCGCACCGTTTGATGTTGCCGAAGGCGAATCAGAAATCGTTGCCGGTTTTCATGTTGAATATTCGGGCATGGCGTTTGCGGTGTTCTTTTTAGCCGAATATGCCAACATGATTTTGATTGCCGCCCTGACCGTGCTGATGTTTCTGGGTGGCTGGTTACCACCCGTTGAAATCGCTCCTTTTATCTGGTTGCCGGGGTTGTTTTGGTTTGGTATAAAAACCGCCTTTGTCGCCTTTTTCTTTTTGTGGTTTAGAGCCACTTTCCCACGCTATCGTTACGATCAAATTATGCGACTCGGTTGGAAAGTCTTAATTCCGGTAACGCTGGTCTGGATTGTGGTCATTGGCTTGGGCAAGTTTTACACGCCCTTTGGTCATATATTTCAATAACCGATAAATAATCATAGGAATTGTGATGCTGAACCTAAAACAACTGTATAAAACTTTTTCACTGCAAGAGTTACGAAAAGGACTCGGGGTCACTGGTCGCCAATTTTTCTCCAAGAAAACCACTATCATGTACCCCGAAGAAAAAACCCCAAAGTCGCCACGCTTTCGCGGGTTACATGCGTTACGGCGTTACCCCAATGGTGAAGAACGTTGCATTGCCTGCAAACTGTGCGAAGCCGTTTGCCCGGCTTTAGCAATTACCATCGACTCTGAACAACGCGAAGACGGTAGCCGCCGTACAACCCGGTATGATATTGATTTATTCAAATGTGTTTATTGCGGTTTTTGTGAGGAAGCCTGTCCGGTTGATGCCATCGTCATGACCGATATTCACGAATTCCACATGGAAGAAAACAGTGAGCGCATGATTGACAAACAACGCTTGCTCGACATTGGCGACCAGCACGAAAAAGAAATCGCCGCGGCGCGTAAACAGGACGCACCATACCGATAACCATACCGATAACCCAGCCAATAGCTTGTCAATGACATTTCTACAAATCATCTTTTATGTTTTCAGTGTGGTGCTGGTTTTTGCTGCCACGATGGTGGTAACCGTCCGCAATCCGGTGCAATCTGCCTTGTTTCTGGTGCTTGCCTTTTTCAGTGCCGCCTGCGTATGGATTATATTGCAAGCCGAGTTTCTCGCCATCGTGCTGGTGCTGGTCTATGTCGGCGCGGTCATGGTGTTGTTTTTGTTTATGGTGATGATGCTGGATATTGATGTGGCTAAATTACGCGCCGGATTTACCCGCTATTTGCCAATCGGTGGTTTGGTGGCAATATTATTGGTTTTGGAAATCACGCTGGTCATGTACGGTGCTTTCGATACCGCGCAATACCAAAATCCGGCTGCCTACGGCGTTGAATACAGCAATACAAGAGTGTTGGGAATGCAGATTTATACTCATTATGTCTATGCCTTTGAAATTGCCGCTTTCATTTTACTGGTTGCGATTATTGCCGCGATTGCCCTGACCATGAGACGGCGACCGAATAGCAAATACAATAATCCCAGTACGCAGGTACAAGTCAGGCGCGAAGACCGCTTACGCATCGTCAACATGGATTCGGTAACCCAGATGAATACAACCGATGACCCGACCAGCCAGAGCAAGACCGATGACCCGACCAGCCAGAGCAAGACCGATAAAACGAGCAAAACAATGGCTGGAGGCGAAGCATGATTCCTTTATCGCATTATTTAATTCTCGGCGCGATATTGTTTTCTATCGGTGTGGTGGGGCTTTTCCTGAATCGAAAAAATCTGGTGATTTTATTGATGTCGATAGAATTATTATTGTTGGCAGTGAATATCAATTTCATCGCTTTCTCGCATTATCTTCAGGATATTGCCGGTCAGGTTTTTGTGTTTTTTATTTTAACCGTTGCCGCTGCCGAAGCTGCCATTGGTTTGGCAATCCTGATTGTGCTGTTCCGTAGCCGTCAAACCATCAATGTTGATGAGCTTGACACGCTGAAAGGATAACAATATGGACAATATTTATCTCGCCATCCCGATGGTTTGTTTGGTAGCGTCAATCATCACCGGTCTATTTGGCAAGGTGATTGGTCGGCAGGGCGCACATTCGGTCACCATCGCTGGTGTTGCGCTGGCTTTCGCGCTTTCCTTGTTCGTTTATTTCGATGTGCAGGACGGCAACATCGCCAATATCGTGCTTTACACTTGGGCAGTGAGTGGCGGCATCCCCTTTCAAATCGGCTTCCTGATAGATCCGCTCAGCACAACCATGATGGTCATTGTTACATTTGTTTCGCTGATGGTGCATATTTACACCATCGGTTATATGGCGAATGACCCGGGATACCAGCGTTTTTTCTGCTACATCTCGTTGTTTACCTTCGCAATGCTGATGTTGGTCATGGCGAATAACTTTCTGCAATTATTCTTTGGCTGGGAAGCGGTCGGATTGATCTCGTATCTGTTGATTGGATTCTGGTTTGAAAAAGACACTGCCATTGTTGCCAATATGAAGGCATTTTTAGTCAACCGAGTCGGCGATTTTGGCTTTTTATTGGGCATCGCCGCCGTACTTTATGTCTTTGGCACGCTGGATTATGCGCCTGTATTCGCCATTGCCCCGTCTCTAAAAGCCGCCACCGTTGGTAATGCGTTGGGATTGCCATTCGCCGAATGGCAGTGGCTGACCGTCATTTGTCTGCTGTTGTTTGTCGGTGCCATGGGTAAATCGGCTCAAGTTCCATTGCATGTCTGGTTACCCGATTCGATGGAAGGTCCAACCCCCATTTCCGCGCTCATCCATGCCGCAACGATGGTGACTGCCGGGATTTTTATGGTCGCAAGAATGTCGCCACTGTTCGAGTTTTCTGAAACCGCGCTGTCTGTGGTGTTAGTCATCGGTGCCACAACCGCCCTATTCATGGGGCTAATCGGCTTAGTCCAAAACGATATTAAACGTGTGGTCGCCTATTCGACACTCTCCCAACTCGGCTATATGACCGTTGCCCTCGGTGCATCGGCTTATCAGGTTGCCATTTTCCATCTCGGCACACATGCTTTTTTCAAAGCCTTGTTATTTCTCGGCGCAGGTTCGGTGATTATCGCCATGCACCACCAACAAGATATGCGAAAAATGGGCGGATTAAGAACCATCATGCCGATTACCTATCTGACTTGTCTGGTCGGCTCACTGGCATTGGCAGGAATTCCTCCTTTCGCCGGGTTTTTCTCTAAAGATGCCATTATTGAAGCGGTTCATCATAGTCAAATCTGGGGCGCGCAATATGCTTATGTGGCGGTGTTAATCAGTGTATTCATTACCGCATTTTATTCGTTCAGGCTTATGTTTATGACCTTTCATGGACGTAGCCGTGCCGATGCTGAGGTCATCAAGCAGGCGTATGAATCACCCGCAGTCGTCATCCTGCCGCTGGTCGCTCTGGCAATCCCATCCATACTGGCTGGTTTAATGTATTTTGCCCCAGTGGTGATGGACAATTACTTCGGGGACTCCATTTTTGTCCTCGCGCAACATGATGTTACCGCTGCCATTGCCGAGAATTTCCGTGACAGCAACGGCTCCAATCTGACCCTTGCGGTCATCTGGCATGGCATCCTCGCTCTCCCGTTTTGGCTTGCTGTACTGGGTATATACGCCGCTTGGTATTGCTATTGCAAAAACACCGCATTGCCGGCAAAAATCGCCCGCGCATCGGGACCCATTTATCGTATTCTCGATAATAAATATGGCTTTGATGATTTCTATCAGACGGTATTTTCCAAAGGCACGGTGGTATTTGGCAAATTGCTCAACAAGCATGTCGATGCCGGCATGATTGACGGCATGCTGGTCAACGGCACGGCGCGTACCATTGGCAGAATTTCAGCCATCCTGCGCCATATCCAAACCGGCTATACCTATCACTATGCCTTTGCCATGATTATCGGACTCTGTGTATTAATCTCGGTTTTTGTATGGCGATGATTATGGCGATGATAACGACAAGGCTGCTTTTCGCAAGCGCAACCGACAATGGAAGATAAATTACTCAGCGTCCTCATCTGGCTACCGATCATTGCCGGTGTGCTGGTGCTGGCGACCGCTGGCGATCAAAGGGCAACCATCGCCCGCCGACTGGCGCTCGGCTTTTCGGTCATCATATTCTTACTCAGCATCCCGCTGTATAGTGGGTTTGATGCCAACACCGCACAGATGCAGTTCGTCGAACACTATCAATGGATTAGTGCCTTCAACATCAACTATTCAATCGGTGTGGACGGTATTTCCATGCCCCTAATTCTGCTCACCACCTTGTTGACGGTCATCGTTGTCATCGCTGGCTGGCAGGTCATTACCGAGCGCGTTGCCCAATATATGGCAGCGTTTTTGATTATGGAAGGCGTGATGATTGGGGTTTTTTCCGCCTTAGATGTGATGTTATTTTATGTATTCTGGGAATCCATGCTGATTCCGATGTTTCTGATTATCGGCATCTGGGGCGGACCGAACCGCATTTATGCGACCATCAAATTCTTTCTTTATACCCTGTTGGGTTCCTTGTTGATGCTGGTGGCGTTGCTTTATTTATACAGTGCCAGCAGTGGTAGTTTCAGCATTCTCGATTACCACGCCTTGCCTCTGACGCTCACCGAGCAAATCCTTATCTTTTTGGCATTTTTCACCGCCTTCGCGGTAAAAGTACCGATGTTTCCGGTGCATACTTGGTTGCCCGATGCCCATGTTGAAGCCCCAACCGGCGGCTCGGTGATATTAGCCGCCATCATGCTGAAAATGGGCGGCTACGGCTTTATTCGCTTGAGCATGCCCATTACGCCGGATGCCAGCCATGAGCTTGCTTGGCTGATGATTAGCCTGTCGCTGATTGCGGTGGTCTATATCGCGCTGGTAGCGTTGGTGCAGCAGGATATGAAAAAACTGATTGCCTATTCATCCATCTCCCACATGGGCTTCGTTACTTTGGGCTTGTTTATTTTTAACACCCGTGGCGCAGAAGGGGCAATGATGCAGATGATCTCGCATGGCTTCATTTCCGGCGCATTATTTTTATGTGTCGGCGTACTCTATGACCGGACGCATTCAAGAATGATAAGTACTTATGGTGGCATTGCGACCCCAATGCCGATATTTGCCGCCTTTTTTGTACTGTTTGCTATGGCAAATACCGGACTACCCGGCACCTCCGGTTTTGTCGGCGAATTTCTGGTCATTCTGGGTGCTTTTGAGGCAAACCCTTGGCTCGCTGCCATCGCAGCGCTCACACTCATATTTGGTGCGGCATATACCTTATGGATGGTAAAACGGGTAATCTATGGCAAAGTAGTCAACGATCTGGTTGCCACACTAGAGGATGTCAACCAGCGGGAGATCGTCATGCTCGGGATATTTGCCGCAATGGTTTTAGCCATTGGGCTCTGGCCCAATCCGCTCCTTGAGGTCATGCACGTTTCTGTCGAAAACCTGTTGCAACAGATGGATATTTCCAAATGCCCCTTGGTTTGTCGATAACACTCTTGATAGATTGACACAGAGAAAAACAGTAAATGTTAAAAATTGAATATAGCAACCGATAATCAATGCCTTTGAACAACACTATAAGAGACCTTTGCATAATTCAAAAAACTAAAAGGATGAACGCGATTTCGTCAATTATGCAAAATTCTCATTGAAATAACATCATGAATCTGCAATCACTACACACCACATTGGCATTGCCGGAAATTTTTATTGCTTCAATGGCATCGGCAGTACTGATTCTTGGCTTGTTTCTCAACAAGGAACGTAGCGATATTGTCTGTTATTGGTTAAGCATTGCAACCCTGATTGCCACTGCCACGCTGATAGTCGGTGCCACGCTCGTAGTCGATGATGACGCAACCCTGTCAAGCATTGCCTTCAATGGTCTTTTCATCGCTGACCCGCTCGCAGATGTTTTGAAAATTGCCATTTGTTTGCTCTCGGCAGTGGTCTTTATTTATAGTCGACAGTACAACCAGCAAAGAGGAATTTTCAAGCACGAATACTATGTACTCGGGCTTTTCTCGGTCTGTGGCATGATGGTGATGGCATCTGCCAACCATCTGCTCACCCTGTATTTGGGGTTGGAATTGATGTCCCTGTGTTTGTATTCGATGATTGCCTTCTTTCGAGACAACAAGCTGGCAGTGGAATCGGCAATGAAATACTTCGTGCTGGGGGCATTGGCATCGAGCATTCTGCTCTATGGCATGTCATTGCTCTACGGTCTGACCGGCTCCCTTGAGCTTGCCGTAATTAGCAACCGTGTTACCAATGCCGATCACAATAATCTGGCATTGTCATTAGCGGTAGTTTTTATTGTCGTGGCACTGGCATTCAAAATTGGTGCGGTCCCCTTTCACATGTGGGTTCCCGATGTTTATCACGGTGCCCCGACTTCGACCACCGCCTTTATAAGTGCCGCCCCCAAGATTGCCGCGTTTGCCCTAATCATGCGTCTTTTGGTCGGCGGTTTGGATGATTTGCAAGGGCAGTGGCAACAGATGCTAATCATTATCGCGCTTTTATCGGTGGCAGTCGGCAATGTGATTGCCATTGCTCAGGGTAATTTGAAAAGAATGTTGGCGTATTCGGCTATTTCCCACATGGGGTTTTTCCTGTTTGGTATTTTAAGCGGCACCCACGCTGGCTACAGCGCGTCTTTGTTTTATGTGTTGATATACGCCACCATGAGCTGTGCTGCCTTCGGATTGATTCTGCATCTATCCAGCAAAAACTCCGAATCCGACCAACTCAACGATCTCAAGGGTTTGAGCAAACACAACCCATGGATTGCATTACTCTTTTTGATATTGATGTTTTCCATGGCCGGCGTTCCACCGACCGTCGGCTTTTTCGCCAAATTATCGGTGATTCAGGCATTGGTTGATGCCAATCAGGTTTGGGTCGCTATTGTTGCGGTGTTGTTGGCAGTCGTTGGTGCTTACTACTACCTGAGAATCATCAAACTGATTTACTTTGACGTGTCACCCGATGTGTCACTAGATGTACCCGATACACATGGCACCGAGCCATTGAGCAACAGCAATAACCTTGTATTGAGCATCAACATCCTCCTCCTCCTCGCCATCCTGCCGTGGATTGGCAGCTTGATTGCGCAATGCAATCAGGCGATTCGGTCATTCGCTTATTAACTGCCTATTCGTATATTGGCAATGAAAACTCCACTCAATATCGGCATATTGTTTGGCGGTCGCTCATGTGAACACGAAGTGTCGGTCACCTCGGCGCGTTCCATTGTCAATGCCCTTGACCGCAACAAGTATCACGCCCATCTAATCGGTATCGATAAATCGGGCAATTGGCATCTCAGCGATAACATAGATAGCCTAATCGAAAACGGTGCGGTAAAGTCAAGCACACCCACTCTTGGAAATCCCCCCGGAAGTACGACTGTAGCCACGCCAAAGTCCGAAAAAACAAATCCCAGCAACGAGTACGATGCGCCGATTTTAGTTTCTCTGGGACTGCACCATCAAGCCAACCTGATTCCGCAGGACTCATCAGCAAGCACCATACCAATACTCGATGTCATATTTCCAGTTCTGCACGGCACCTTTGGCGAAGACGGCACCTTACAAGGCGTATTGGAAATGGCAGGTTTGCCCTATGTCGGTTGCGGCGTTGCCGCCTCTGCTTTAGCCATGGACAAGGCGTTGGCAAAAAAGATATTCGAAGCCGCTAACATCGCTCAGGCACCGTATAACGTGTTTAGCGTTGACCAATGGCAACAGGATAAAAACCGCGTCATCAACAAAATTGAAACCAATCTCAGCTATGCGGTCTTTGTCAAACCCGCCAACTTAGGCTCCAGTGTCGGCATCAGCAAAGCAAAAAATCAAAGTGAACTGATTCACGCAATACAACACGCGCTGGAATTTGACAATAAAATCGTCATTGAACAAGCAATGGAAAACTGCCACGAAATTGAATGCGCCATTCTCGGCAATACCCAGTGCGGCAATAACAGCCCCCAAGCATCGATACTCGGCGAAATCATTGCCGGTGCCGAATTTTACAGTTATGAAACCAAATATATTGACGACAAATCTTATTCAGTCATTCCTGCCCCCTTAAATACTGAGACCACCTCGCAGGTACAACAAATAGCCATCAAAGCATTCCAAGCCATCAACGGTAGCGGACTGGCAAGAGTCGATTTCTTCGTTCACAAAGACAGCCACAAAATCACCCTCAACGAAATAAACACCCTGCCCGGATTCACCCCCATCAGCATGTATCCCCAACTATGGGCAGCCAGCGCAATCCCCTATACAAAATTACTCGACCGACTCATTGATCTTGCCCTACAAAATCACCAATCCAAACAATCCCTGAAAAGAGTATTTTAACCAGCCGTTTTGATTTCTGCACACCGAATCAGGCTTTATTGTTAATGGAAAATTTTCAATTAACAATGCCGTCATTCCTGCGAAAGAGACTGTGCAAAAAACCCACTACCCCTATTCACATTCTGATTACTGTCCTAATTTACCGATGTTCTCGGTATTTCAAACCAATACACCCTGTCCTGCAAAAACACCTGATAATTGTGGCGAATAAACCTTCAAAACATGACCCAATGATGATATAATAATAAACAACAACCAATTGATTCTAATGAGGCGAATTCAACTCATAAGTGCAACACTCGGGTTTATATTATGATCTATTCCCATTGCACGGGAAAAGACCTCCATAAGGGTTATACCCCAAACATTTTCTAGGTCGGTTGTTCATTAAATCGGTCGCTTTGAACCGCTCTTTTTCGGTGACTTTATGCAAAGGCATCTTCTTTGGAAAAAACTGCCTGAGCAAAAAGTATGAGCAAGCCATTGTGCCAGATGATTATTCGGCATTCAAGCCACGCTCCCAAGAGTGATACGGTTTAGCAAAATAAGTTTCACACTCGAGTTGTTTGGCAACGGGTCGGTGAGCTCGCCGAACTGCTCACTATGCCAACAAAATTCTCTGCCGTTATCAAAGGTTAGTGTCATTACATGTTGTTTCATATGCTTTAACAACCTGAGTATAGCCGCGTTGGTTTCTTTTTATGTACAGGGATGTACTGTATGCCGGTTTTGCAGGAGCAAAAACCGGTGCGGTTTTGTTCTTAGTCCGAAGTGCGAGATAAAGCCTACTTTTGCGTTCAGCAAGGGTGGCAAACACCCCTTGACGACCTTTACCGATAACACAATCAGCTTCCCAATCACCTATACGCGAGCGACTGTCCACTATACTGGGTCTATCAGCAATATCAACCCGATTGGGGATGCGTCCGCGGTAATCGTTCTGCCCATAACGCTTGCGATATTTCTTACCCTGATGGCGCAAGTATCGATATAACGACCCACCAGCTACGGCTCGGTGAGCTCGCCGCACCGCTTTGTCTTTCAAAATGAGACGATAGATGGATTCGGTGCTAATACTGATGTTTTCCCCCGGCTCGGTGAGCTCGCCGCACCGCTTTTTTCCGTTCAGTTAAAAGAGTACGAGTGTACCCTTTGACTGACTTAGGAGTGTTGCACTTATGATGTGAATGTAAGTGATTAAACAGAGGCTTTATGCGTGATTACATACACGGTTTAAATCGCCAGCAACAACTGTTATTCCCAGAGCGGCTAGAGGATCGGCGAGAATGATCCGGTTCGTGCCATTGATGCCTATGTGGATAGTTTAGAAGTTGAGGCCTTGGGCTTTAAGACAAGATATAGCGACAAAAATAACAATGGCCGCCCCGCCTTTTGCCCAAAATTGATGTTGAAACTCTACATTTACGGCTATACCAATAAAATAAGAAGTTCCCGCCATCTAGCTCGGGAAACCCATAGAAATATCGAGCTTATCTGGTTATTGCAAGGCTTAAAGCCCACCTATAAGACGATTGCTAATTTTAGAAAAAATAATGCCGTAGCACTCAAGAATACATTTAAGGAATTTGTTTTGCTGTGCCAAAATATCAATCTCATTGATGGTCAATTAGTGGCACTGGATGGAGCGTTTTTGCGAGCCAATGCGTCCAAAAATACCTTGATTGTTAAAGCCACTGTGGATAAAAAAATAGCCAGGGTAACGCAGGCTATTGAGGACTACCTGAACTTATTAAACACCACAGACCAGCAGGAGGAACCGGAACAGACTCTGGATAATCCTGATTTGATTGATAAGATACAAGCACTTAAAGAGCGCAAACAAAAGCTGGAAGAGGATTTGAATACCTTAGAGCAATTGGGCAAGAAGCAACATAACACACGGATGCCGCATTGATGTGCAAACCAGCGCATCATCTGGTCGCTTATAACTGCCAAATCGTGGTGGATGACAAAGCAAAGCTGATTGTTGCTACGGATGTATCAAGTCAAGGCAATGACGCACAGCAGTTGCATCAGATGGCAAGTCAGGCGAAAGAAACCTTAGCCCTTAAGACTTTGGCTGTGGTTGCCGACAAGGGCTATCACAGTGCAAAAGAGATAAAGAACTGTGTTGATGACAAAATCTACCCAATCATCCCGCCAATTGATACGCAACAGAAACAAAAGAAAACGGGCAGATATACTAAAGAGGATTTTGTCTATTGTGGTACATCTTAGAGGGTCGCAAGACGAATACACCTGCCCCAACAACAAAACACTGAAAAAAAGTGCAACCAAAAGCCTATCCAAAGGCAAGCTTGGGTTTATTTACAGCACCAGTGCCACAGATTGCAAGGCTTGCCCTGTGCGTAGCGAGTGCCTGGCAAAGCAAACACCTCACCGAAGAATATGGCGCTGGGAACATGAAGCCTTTATGCAATCCTGGCGCGAGTTGATGCAAACAGAATCAGCCAAGGCGATTAGCAAAAGAAGAGGGGCGATTGTGGCGCATCCTTTTGGCACCATAAAGAGGTCATTAGGCTGGGATCACTCTTGCTCAGAGGCAAAGAAAAAGTATCAGGAGCCTATGGTTTTGATTGGGCATTGATTATGTTTTGCTATAACTTTAAGCGTGTTTTGAACATGTTAGGCACCATGCTGTTCAATAAGCTGTTATTGGCTATAAAAGCAGGCAATATTGAAGCCGTGATGGAAGAAATCAAGCGACATCTTTCTTTTTGCGTCCACTATTCGATGGTTTATGCCAGAAATGCCTATTTTCGCATCAAACAAGCTTATTTCACCTGCCGGCTTTTCATAAGAATCCTTTTTTACCCGTACCCGACTCAAAATGCTCAATAGTGGGCTTGTAAGTCGGCGTTTTTTGCACAGTCTCTTTCGCAGGAAAGACGGATGTTGGGGCGGGAATAACTGCCCACTGACAACTACTGGAAACGGGTTTGTTTGTTATCAACCAAAAACATTATTCCAAATTGCTTTGATTGCATTCCGTTCAGTTAATAACATGCCTTGTTGAATCAACACTGGTTGTTCCATCAGTTTTAAGTCGAGGGAATGACGCAGATAGGTTTCATAACAGGTGAGCAGTTGCTTGCCAGTGTTTGCATCAATAATCGAATGCGCGATTAGCGCGTCAATGCACTCGGCAGTGGTGCGGGGGATAATCAAGTCCGCATACTTATTGGCATAGCGCAGAATCCAATACTGAATCAGAAATTCAATATCAATAATGCCGCCTTCATCAAGTTTAATATCATAGACCTGCTTGGTGGATTGACAGTTTGCATCAATCATCTTTCGGCGCATGTCGATGATGTCATTTTTCAGTTGTTGGTTCTCACGCTTTAGGCATAGTATTGCCTTTCTGACCGCTTCAAATTTTCTTTGGAACTCGGCATCACCGACCACCACCCGTGACCTGACCAAAGCCTGATGCTCCCAAGTCCAAGCACTATTGATTTGGTAATCGGAAAAGCCAGCCAGCGAAGCGACTAATGTGCCGCTACGTCCGCTGGGTCGTAACCGCATATCAATCTGATACAGAATTCCCGATCGGGTGCGTGTGGTCAATAAATGAATAAACCGCCGTCCGACTCGATTATAAAAATATTCGGCTTCGCTATTGTCAGTGAATTCGGTCTTTTCAGGTTTTTCATAACAGACCACTAAATCTAAATCAGAATTGTAACCCAGCTCACCACTGGCTAATTTTCCATAAGCAATAACGCCAGCACCACGGGGCAGGTCAACTGGCTTGTTTTTTTCGTGACAGTCCATATTTTGTGGCGTAATTTGCCCCGTAATTTGTATCTGTCCTGAATGTGTATGCTGTTTTGGGGAGGATCTGAATTTTTTCTCGGCAAATTGCACCGCATCGCAAAATATGGTTTGTAACAAGACTTCGGCAAGTTGTGTGAGCGCGTGATGAACCTCACCGACTTTAATCATCTGTGAAACATCGGCAGCGGCAATCCGCAATACTTGGGCATGATGATATTCCCGTAGCGTATCAATCCACATTTCTTCGTCATGCAAATCTACTTGTGCCAGACGGTGATGCAGCTCGGCATATAACTCTTGAGCGTTGTGGTTAGCAATATAAATCAATGGATCGAGTAGCTCGTCTAGTATTGTCGGGTGGTTGCCAATATGTGAAGAAATCCACGGACTGGCAGCGCATAAATGGAGCAATTGCCCGAGTGCAATGGGGTTTTCAATCAACAAACTGAGATACACGGTACGCCGACCGATGGCTTCAACAACTGAAACAAAGGCGGCTATGGCGCGTTCTGCTCCGGTATGTTGTGCAACATGTTGTAACGCCAGCGGCATCAGCTGATCAATTCGATCACGCTCAATGCTAGAAAATGCCTGATAGAGCCGCCCTGCCCGAAATTCCCGCAATAGCAAGGGGGTCGATGTTGCCTGATTAAAACCAGCATCCTGCAATATGTTTACCACCTCCTGCTCACCTAATGCCCCGCTCCATACATCAATGAACTGCGATTGTATATCAGTTGGATTGGAGTGCTGGGCATTTGACTCCAATATCATTTTGAATTGAATATCGATGTTAGTGCGATGTTGATTCAATTTTTCGACATAGGCAGACCAGTTTTCAAACCCCATGCTCCACGCGAGACGATGCTGTTCAAACTCCGTTTCAGGCAATTGCTGGGTTTGCCGATCAGCCACCATTTGCAACCGATGTTCGGTATTGCGTAAAAACCGATAGCCCTCCAACAGTTGGTTTTTTGCCCACTGGTCAATGACCTCAATCTCTACCAGAAAAGTAATCGCCTGATACAACGACTGAGTTTGCAACATTTTTTCCTTCCCACCGCGAATCAGTTGATGACTCTGCACGAGAAATTCTATTTCCCGAATCCCGCCCCAACCCAGTTTGATATTTTGCTTAATCCCTTTTTTCTTTAGTTCCCGTTCAATCATGCCCTTCATCTCACGAATCGAGTCAAAAGCACCAAAGTCAAGATATTTTCGATAGATGAAAGGATTGAGCATAGACAATAATTGCGCTCCTACCTTGACATCTCCTCCCACCACTTTGGCTTTAATCAGCGCGTAACGCTCCCAATTCCGACCGTGGGTTTGATAATAATGCTCCATTGCCGAAAACGATAATGCCAATGCCCCGCTATCGCCATTCGGACGCAACCGCATGTCGGTGCGAAAAACAAATCCATCCTTAGTGATGCGGTCCAGCGCGGTTACAGTTTTTTGACCCAGCTTGATGAAGTACGCCTGATTGTCAATCCCCGACTTGTTTGTATGCGGGTGGTTATCAATCGGCACGGTTTCACCGCCACGGTCGTAAGCAAAAATCAAATCGATATCGGATGAATAATTAAGCTCGTTACCGCCTAATTTACCCAATCCCAAAACCACCATTTTAGCCGCTTGCCCATTTTCATCCTGAGGCTGACCATAGCGTTTCGATAACCACACGTCATGGTGAACCAGTGCCTGATTGATGCAACTCTGCGCCAATTCCGAAACACATGCCATAGTTTCTTCAACCTCTGCCATACCACAAAGATCGCGCCATGCCATACGCACCATTTCTCGTTGTCGAATTTTTCGCAACCCGGTGTGAAGTTGCTCCTCGTTCTCGCACTCTTTGAGCGATGCGCCAATTCGCTCGGTAAGCACTTGGGGCGCATAGGGTTGATCCAGATCGCCACTGACAATGAGGTCGTATATCAGCAACGGCGTACCGATACACGCAGTCGCCACAAAATCACTTGCCGCCCACACTGCGCGCAATTCTGGGCGAGCACAACAAACTTCAAGTATTTCCGTGTGCAAACTATTGTTCGGGCTGTTTTTCTGCTCCTCATCAGACAAAGCCTCTACCGCAGCGACAAAACGATGCCAATAATTTTCTACAGCATCGGCAAGCGGGCTGGGGATGTGAGCAACAAAGTGATTAAATTCCATGACTATAAAATAACACAAAACCATGTCCATTTGACAACCACTGGCACTTCTTATTTTCCCGCAATCAAGTATTATTTGGGCATCACAGAACGTCATCCAGAATATGGAACTAAAAATAGACCATCGGCGACAAAATAGTCAGGTTTTCCTAATCGGCAGAATTAACGTGACGAGATAATGTTGTGCTTTGGACCGTACGGGAACCCTGTAATATTTTCCGCGCCCCCCTCGTTAATCACCAGAATATCATGCTCACGGTAACCACCTGCACCGGGCTTGCCCTCTGGAATCATGATCATCGGCTCCATAGACACCACCATATTCGGCTGCAAAACGGTTTCAATATCCTCGCGCAACTCCAAACCGCTCTCGCGACCATAATAGTGGCATAAAACACCGAAAGAGTGACCGTAGCCAAAAGTACGGTTTTGTAAAAGTCCGTGCGCTTGGTAAATTTTATTCAGCTCCCGCGCGATGTCGCAGCAACGCACTCCGGGTTTTATCAGCCCTAATCCGATCTCGTGTACCTCAACATTAATCTCCCACAATTTAAGAGACGCCGCATCAGCATGGTCAAAAAACAGTGTGCGCTCCAGTGCCGTATAATAGCCAGCAATCATCGAAAAACAATTGAGAGACAAAATATCGCCCTTTTGCACCCGCCTTGATGTCACCGGATTATGCGCGCCGTCGGTGTTGATGCCTGATTGAAACCATGTCCAAGTATCCATTAATTCGGCCTGTGGAAAGCGTCTAGCAATCTCTCTCACCATCGCAGCCGTGGAAGCGAGGGTCGCTTCATATTCCGGCATCCCATCGCGCACCGCCTCTACCAATGCCACCGCGCCGATGTCGCAAACTTGCGCGCCCTGCCGAATGTGTTCAATCTCTTCATCGGATTTCACCATACGCAAACGCATTACCAATTTGCCAATATCTTTGAATTCATGGTCTGGTAGGGCAGCGCGCAACTTTTCCATGTTTTCCAAATTGATGTGATCATGCTCCACACCAATAATTCCCTTGTTCGGCGTGATTCTTTGTACGGCGCGAAGATAGTTATCGCGCTGCCAATCTGTATAGACGATATTCTCACCACCGAAAGTGCGTCGCCAAGGCTGACCACCATCGATATTAGCGGAAATAGAAGTCGATTTATCGGCATCGACTAGTAGCCCGTAGGGACGACCGAAAGCACAATACAAAAAATCACTGTAATAATTGATGTTGTGGATTGAAGTGAACAAGATAGCGGTGATGCCTTCAGCCTCCATTGACGCACGCAGTTTTGAGAGTCGTCTCTCGAATTCGCTGTCGGAAAAGGTGCGCGTTACTGGCATACCGTTCGGAATATGTTTCAGGCTACTCATATCACTGTTCTCTTAAAAGGCTATAGAGACGGGGAATGACTCCCCAAACAAAGTGGGACTTTATGGGTCGTGTAAAAACCAACATCCGTCATTCCTGCGAAGCCTGTCCCCGCGCAGGCGGGGAGCAGGAATCCAGTAAAACAAACAAACCTGAAAGGGTTTTCCACATATAACACGACCTAGTCGTTCGGCGAGGCTCTCGAGCCGCGGGATTTTTGTACAGTCTTGCCACACTTCCGACAATTATGCAAAGGTTTCATTTAATTTGTTTTCTTTTTTCTGGGCATGCGTTCTGAATGACAAACACGGCATGAGAGGTTTATACTTATACAATGACCGATTGAGAGTGCTTTTGACACCGAGCAAAAAGAACTATCGTGCAAAGGTTTCACTATACCTTGTGCTGGTTATAATCCAGATATGTCTGCTGAATGCAATTCCCTTCATGTTCATGTCCATTCGAGTATGGCGGACATTCCTGTTGCTCAGTGGAATGCGTTGATTCGGGGCAACTATCCTTTTTTGCAACATGCTTTTCTTATGGCTTTGGAAAAATGCGGTTGTGTTGGTGAGCGTGTAGGGTGGATTCCCCGACATCTGGTTTGTGTCAACGATAATCAAATCATGGCGGCGATGCCGCTTTATGAAAAACACAATTCGTGGGGGGAGTTCGTTTTTGATCATGCTTGGGCGGATGCGTATCAACACTATGGAGTTGAATACTATCCCAAGTTGGTTAATGCGATTCCTTTTACGCCAGCCAGTGGGCAGCGGATATTGTTAAACCGTGAAAATGATACCAAAACAGCCGGTTTATTGGTTGCTGCGGCGAATACGCTGGTCAATGAGGGCAAATATAGCGGCTTGCATTGTCTTTTTCCCGATACCAACGATGTTGCCATTTTGCATCAACAACACGCCCTGTCACGAAACGACTGTCAGTTTCACTGGCATAATCAGGACTATACCTGCTTCGATGATTTCCTCAATACGCTAAAATCCAAAAAACGCAAGAACATTAAGCAGGAACGGCGTAAGGTTGCCGATGCCGGGATAATCATTCGCCGACTCGATGGCACGACTGCCAGCGCAGGCGACTGGCATGATTTCACCGCTTTATATCAGAAAATCTATCAACGAAAATACGGCATGGCAGCCTTCAACCAACAATTTTTCATGGATATTGCACAAGCCATGCCCGAGCAGATTCAATTGGTGTTGGCGGCGCAGGGACAACATTGTGTGGCAGCGGCACTGATGTATTATGATGACACGACCCTTTATGGGCGACATTGGGGATGTCAACAATACATCGACAGTCTGCACTTTGAGGTCTGCTATTATCAGGGGATTGAGTTTTGCATTAAACGCGGTTTGCAACGATTTGACCCGGGGGCACAGGGGGAGCACAAAATCCCTCGCGGATTTGTGCCAACGCGGACACAGTCCTTGCATTGGATGGCACACAGCCCGTTTAATCAGGCGATTGAACAATTTGTCCAGCATGAGCAATCTGGGGTGCAACACTATATCGACCTAGTCAACACACATTCCCCTTATAATACACTGAACATCAATCACAAACAGACGACCTGATGACAATGAACTTACCCGCGTTTCGAGACTGTGCAAGAACCCTCGCTAGGCCGCGTTACATGTGGAAAACCCTTGCGGGTTTGGCTGTTTTACTGGATTCCTGCTTTCGCAGGAATGACGGATGTTGGTTTCTTGCACAGTCTCGTCTAGTGCCACGCCACCTATCAATAATCGTACCAGAAATAACCTGTCCGCCCAATTCCTACATCTGATTCTTTAAGCATGTTCGACACCTTAAAATTAAAACTCGGAAAAAAACTGGCACACTATTTGAGCCAACCGATTCCAAACTACGAGCCTTATATCACTTATAAAATTCCGTTATTGGAAGAGATTTTGCAACCCGCCGACATTTTGCTTGTGGAAGGAAACACCCGTATCAGCCGAATGATAAAATACCTGACTCAATCCACTTGGTCACATGCGGCTTTCTATGCCGGCTCGGCAACCAATCAATTCGCCGAATCTGGTGAG
Organism: Candidatus Spongiihabitans sp.; assembly: GCA_965261425.1. GTDB lineage: Bacteria > Pseudomonadota > Gammaproteobacteria > Arenicellales > Poriferihabitantaceae > Spongiihabitans. Next base: position 2,334,748 of record OZ253452.1, on the reverse strand, counting down.
GCATCACCTTTGGTTGAGGCAGATTTGAATGCCGGCGTAATCGCCTCACCCTTGTCAAAATACCGGAATTTCCATATCCGCATTTGCCGTCCGATTGGATTGTCCGATCAAGATCGCAAAAAAGTCGTCAACTTCATGGTACAGAGTTTGGGCTTACAATATGACCTTAAACATGTTTATGATTTGTTACGATATTTTCTCCACAGCCAGCCAGTCAAGGAAAAGGGGCGTAGAATGATGCTCGGTAGCGGGGACCCCACAAAAGCAATCTGCTCAAGTTTGATTGCCGAATCCTTTCAATCCATCCCCTATCCGATTCTGCCCACAATCGAAAAACACACGGAAGTTTCCCTTTATTATTACAGCATCAAAGAGATTTATCATATTCGAAATCACAATTTATTCACCCCGCGTGATTTCGATGTCTCACCTTATTTCCAAGTCATTAAACCCACCATTGAACAGGAATTCGATTATCGTTCTTTAGCCTTTTCCAAACCATCCATCGAAAACAATCGCTCAAACTAATCGTACACAATGCGACACAGATCTACACGAATACGCCCACAACATCAATCGGTATTGCAGGGCTAAAGTCTCTTTCCATTGTCATAATTAGAGTCTGCTCACAAAGTCGGTTTTGGATATTCAAATCTGTTCCAGCCAAGCAATTGGCATGATCCGTACCCGTCCAATCGTAATTGGTGTCGCCCAGTGTTCGTTATCGACCCTATTAGTCGCCTTATTTTGGGCACAAAAAAGACCTTCAGCAGGATGAGCAGGTTCATGACTAGGAAAATGCTGTTGATCCATGCAACCGAAGTGTCTGCTCGTTTGGCACGGATGTAATTCAGCCGATAACCGTTCTTTGCCTGACCAAATTTGCCTTCTATTGGAATCCGTTGTAGGTAATCCGCCCGGCGTTGGGCTTTTAATTGCTTCAACACCTCCCGATTCGCTTCTGTTACCTGTTTGGGTCTGCCTAATGGCTTGCCCGAAAAATAGATGCCCAATCCTTTCAAGTAATGCCGGTTCTCTCGACTACCATATATCGGATCACCGATGACGCTTTCGGGGTAGCAACCATAACGTTCATGGTAACGCTCAACCTGACCCTGCAAATCATGCCCCTCATGAAACGCATCCCAACTTAAATGATCAACTCGGGATAACCCGTGTGCCGTTAAACTCACGCTCAACTTCGAACCAAACTCAACCGACTTACCTTGCTTACCTCGCACAATCGGACGCACATACGGTTGATGAATGCTCACAATCCGATTATCACAGCGACGGCTTTTGTTACGGTACATCTGCCATTGCTGTGCATAGACATGCTGAATGACCCAGTAGTGGTATAGCAGCCTGCGTGACAAAGGCAACGCCGTGCCCATCGGGAAACAATCCATTAAACACTCAATATGACCAAAATTGCGCCGCAAGTATTGCAGTTGTTGCTTGATCGCTCGTTGGGTCGCTTGACGCTTGGGACGACGCTGTTTGACCAACCCGAGAAAAGCTTTACGTGCTTGGCGACGATAGGTGCGTGGTTTCTGACTGAACTCCGTGTGTGGATACAATTCGTCAATAATCCGTTCCGCCATCTCACGCGCTTCATTCAGTAAACTTAAATCCGTGGGATACCGTATCGCTTGCTCTGCCACAGTCGCATCGATTATCAACTTACCTTCGTGGCTGGGTGCTTCCACAGTGGTGGCAGGCGAAATTGGGGAATTATCCTCCCCTTGTGGGTCTTGATTGGATTCTGGTTCTGGTTTCGACTCTGGCACGGACTCTGGCACGGACTCTGGCTCTGATTCATCACCCGACTTGTTGGTCTGTGTGGATGCCTTCAAACCATCCTTAACGCTGCGTTGCGGCACGACCTGCGCCTTTTCCACAGCACCAATAATCGCTTGATGGAACACTTCAAAAACAGTATCCCCCATCCGTTTGCGCACTTCAACCAGCAACGAGGGTACAAACGGGACTGATCTTTGATAACCGGCAAGCCCGACAAAGTATTGCAGATACGGATTCTCCTGAATCTGACTCACCGTTTCACGATCAGACAACCCTAGTTTGTGTTTGATGATCACCGCACCGATGACTAAACGAGCATCTTTTGCTGCCCGACCCCGCTTTGACGAGAGGCTTTTATGATAGCCCTGTGCTAACCCATCCCATGGAATGCACTGACCTAGTTTCACCCAGCGGTTGTGTGCATCAAGAGCGGTGTGAAACGGCCAGTCAAATTCTGCGATAGTACGTTGGTTGGAATCGTTATAATCAATCATAGCTGCAAGGTTTTAGAGGTTATTGGGCTGATTTCCATGCAGAATTATACCACAAAATCACTATTACTTGTTTATATTCAGATAGATATGTTTTATGAGCAGGGTCTATATACCACCTCACCGTATTTCGTGCGCCCGACCGGCACACGCAGTTTGACGTTACCGCTCTCGGCGCGTAGCGGTTGCGATAAACGCAATTCGAACCAATCGTCCGCCTGCCATAGTGAATGATGCCCCGCACCGATGCTAAACGCGCTACTGACGATAGACCTCGCCATACACCTCGTGAATGCCCAGCACCACACGCTGTTCTTCCACCATCTGCATCAGGTCAACATTCAAAGCGGCTTTAGACGCTTTTCCCGCTTTCGCTTCAACCATCTGTTTGGCGACCACCTCAGGAGAAAACAGGCTGGGCTTCAATCTTCGCCTTGATGACTTCGGCCAAAATCTTCAACTGCGCCAATTCATCGTCATCCATGGCAATGCCGACATGGCGCACAATCTTTTGCTTGACCTTATCGCCGAAGCGAACGGATGAGACAATCTGAACCGATTGTCTTGGGCTGTTGGGTGTAGTTTTGACGCGAACGAACATGGGGTGAGCTTACACTGTGTCATCGACTAAGCCAACATAAATATTTAAGTAGGCACTACAAAATAGTTTCTCTACTACCCCCGTATGTTTATTGGGCTGTGGGCGATCTGCATGGAGCCAACCGTCGAAGTCAGGAAAAGTAAAGCCCAGAAAAGTGCGGGGTTAAAGATTCCCCTGCCTTTCTGATACCTGAACAGGTCGGCGGTTGAGGAAAATGTCCGAGAGGATCGCGGACGCTGTTAACCACCGATATAGGACATTTCGACTTTTTGGGATTGTTTCCCGAGCAGTTTATTGACCGAGGCTGCTTTCGGGTTTTGGCTTCTTAACATGGAGTATTGATCATCGCGCCTAGCCCAGATAGATGATATTTTTTCCGTGAGTTCGCTCGTCGATAGGTTTTGCGATAACCATTGCTTCAGGTCATAACCGGAAGTGGCAAACAAACAGGTAAACAATTCGCCTTTGGCGGATAATCTGGCTCGGGCACAGCCGCCACAAAATGGTTGGGTTATTGAAGATATGATCCCGATTTCCCCCTGACCATCGACAAACTGCCATCTTTTTGCCACCTCGCTTTCATAATTTGCCCCAACCGGCTGTAACGGATAGATCGGGTTAATCAGATCGATTATTTCTCTGGCACTGACCACGTCATCCATGCTCCAATGATTATGGTTACCCACATCCATAAATTCGATAAATCGTAATATCGCACCACTACCTCTGAAATGTTTCACCAACGGCAAAATCTCTCCATCATTGATGCCTTTTTGAACAACGGTATTGATTTTGACCGACTCAAATCCGCCATTCAAAGCATGATTGATACCATTCAGAACATCTTGCAATGGACAAGAAATGGGATTGATGATCTCATAAACTGCCGTTGTTAAGGCATCCAAACTGATATTGATTCTCCCTACCCCCGCTTCCTGCAACGATTTAGCACGGGCTGGGGTGAGCAACGAAGCATTGGTTGTGATCGCAATATCTTCAATATCGGGGATTGCAGCCAGCCTGATAATGAGCTGCTCCAAATCCTTACGCAACAACGGCTCCCCACCGGTCAAACGAATTTTCCTTACCCCAAGCGCGGCAAAAATCCTGACCAGCGTCTCAATCTCATCATATTGCAACAACGCACTGGATTTCAGAAACGGGTAACCCCTGCCAAACACGTCTTTTGGCATGCAATACCCGCAACGAAAATTACATCGGTCGGTAACCGAGATTCTTAAATCGTGTAACGGTCGATTATGCGTGTCTTTTAACAATTAAATATAAATGGGTTACGGTTTCGGCACGGCTAAAGTCGCGCTTCCGATAATCTATGCAAAAGTCTCCACTCATTTCTTTGTTGTTTTTCTCGCATCTCTTAATTCGGTACGAATTAATGCATAATGAATGAGATTCGCCAACATCTTTTTTGAGTTTGTCCAAGTTACATTATTCCTCTTGGGCAAATCACCAAGATAAATCCAAGGTTTATCGTCGTCCTCGTCGTTGACAATCAAATCCTCTCTTCCGCTCTCAATGACGGCTTCTGATACGGTTTCTCGTGATGTCTGGCTCATACTTCTATCGTGCCAAATTTCCCAGCCATCTTTTGTTTTGTCACAGTCCTCGAGTTGCAACTGTAGCGCATGATGATGACGAGATTCCTTTATAAATCCAACACATAATAAAGCATTACCGTGTTGAGACTCGTGTTGATACTGTTGAGTAGCAACTGCAACCGTTTCAACCCGTCCCTCCGTTGCCACCAACAATACGCGGTAGTACCCACACCACTCACCTCCCCCCGTTCCGAAATTTAAATAACTGATGCCACGATCCTCTAGTATATGAACACCCCGAAAAGAAAACGGCAAATTGAAATCGGTCTTAAAAATTAACTGGTGTATTGCTAGCATAAAATCAAGTTTTTCCTTGTTATGCCCCTCCGACAACTCCAGCACGACTTCGTTTGCTTGCTCTTTGCTCAATAGTTCAAGGTATTCTCCGATTGGTTTGAAAGGTCTATTGACGCTCATCGGAAAAGGAGAAATAGTGCCCAACTGCTCTATTGTTTGCACCTTTTTCCATGCCGATTTTTGCTTCTCAACAAATAAATCAGCATCGCCATTAGTCACCCAAATATATTTCGCCTTCAATTTCGTGGCATATTTTTCTGCTTGTTTAACTGCCCCGTCATCAATATTTGGAATGCTGGGTTCCTTGCACTCAATCACAATACACGGCTCTCTATTCTCATCATAAATCACAATATCTGCGCGACCACGTTGTTGCTTTCCAAGAATATATGGGACATTCACTTCCAGCTCAATGTTTACCTTGTCTATTCCTTTCTCATTGATAAGAAAATCAAGCACTTTTTGGCGAACAACTTCTTCTTCGGTTTTTACAACATTCTTATTGCGCTTCAAGCATTTAATAAAATCCTTTCCGCCTCTACTTGCACAGACCCTTGGAGCTTTTCCCGTTACTATACCCATGTTTTCCGCAAATTAGTGTGTTTATGGTTATGAAATTTATCAAATTCCCAGACTAGACATAATCAATCCGACCATTATATCCCCTATCCGCCCTGAATCGTGGGCCATATTGACAGAACATCACCATCGCACAAGGGACGATCACGGTCTTCGACCGGCAGGAACGCGCCGTTGCACATCATCATTTGTGCTTCTTGGTGTGGCACTTTATAGCGATCCAGCAACTGGTTTGGGGTTTGATTATCGCTGACGGTTAGCTCAAGCGCATTGCCCTCCGCAGTATCCGGCAAGTAATCCATCAGGCTTGAAAAAAACTTGATTGTTATTTTCATTCAGCCTCCGCCTCGATGTAAGTATTTTTTGAATCGATTCATAAACGCGATATATTGAATTTCAGAAAAATTTTCAAACTCAATGGTGATTGCCGTTACTGGCAATTTAATTGATCCTATTTCGCGGGTTTTCTCCGCCTCAAGAGACAACCAAGCAACCCGCTTCTCAAAGGACATCGCATAGCTGTTTTCGGCTCTTTTGCTAATCACATAGGGGGCAACTGCCGATGGCAAACACCTGAGCAATTCGGCATGGGTAAAGCCTAGTTCAGAACAGTAGGATTGATGCCTCACCCACCCGCAACGGGTGGCCAAACTGCCAGCGTATCATTCGACTTCATGGGTAAATCTCGACCCGCTTTATCGACATAGATGCCGTTAATTAAAACCAGATGGACATCGCAACGCGGCACGGAATAAGTGTCAATTAACTGGTGTGGGGTGGTGTTTTCTGCAACCTCCAGAGTGATGACATTTTTCACCGCGCCCGCCGGTAAATAGCACATCAATGTTGCGAATAACTTAAATTCAATTTGCATGTCGCCCTCGGGCAGGTTTATTCAAACTACTGAACTAACTTGGCTTAACTACCCTGAGTCGCAGCAAGATATGCCTCCGTCAGCAACAATGGATTGTCCATCAGTTTGTCCTTCCATTTGCCCAATTTGAAGCGACCTTGTAGCAACCCACGCAAGACCCCAATATGCTGGGTGAACCCTAATGTATTCGCACCCACCAATCGCTCGCCATCAAATTGAAGCTGGATGTAACGGAAATGATCTCGATCCAGCAAATTCGCACTCTGCCCGCCTTCAACACCTTGCCATTGACCGTATGAGGTTGAAATCAATCCAATGGTATCCAACACGTTCATCAGCACACTGCCCTGATGACGCACCGAGCCATGCTTAAACATATTATGCGCTGCCACCCGACCATGCTCGACAGCAGTCGGCTGTATCGCTTGCACGCTGTATTCGCCGGTGGAAAAATCCTTGCCACAAGCCACATCTCCAGCCGCATAAATATCGGCGACCGAAGAACACATATACTCATCAATAACCACCGCGCCGTTGGTAAGCGCAACCCCGCAGTCTGCTAAAAACGCCGCATTTGCCTGTACTCCAGCCGCAGATATAACCAACTCGGCTTCGACCATCGCCGTTTCAACTCCCGCCTTTTCAACTTGTCCAGAGCCGCTAATTTTAACCCGCAGGTTATCGCCAAATGGTTCAATCGCATCAACCTGACAAGCGGTCATGACGTTCACGCCTTTTTGCTGGCACCACGTCTCAAGCAAGGTACCGCAGGTTTCATCCAGCATTCTGGGCACCATGCGATTGCCCATTTCAACAACAGTCAGGTTTGCCCCTGACGCAACCAGTGCCTCCAAAATAATACAACCGATAAAACCCGCACCAATCAGCACCACCGGCGCACCCGGTTTGATACCGTTGGCAATTTTTCTGGCATCTTCCAGCGTCCAGCAACTGGTCACCTTTTTATGCTCAATGCCACGAATCGGTGGCGTGAGCGGTCGTGAACCGGTCGCTACAAGCAACTTGTCGTATTGGCGCGAACCGCCTTGCGACAGGGACACTGTCTTTGTGGCAACATCCACAGACTCAACCCGATCGACCACCACCTCAATGCCCTTGCCCGAATAGTGCTCTGGTTGCTTACGCAGATAAGTCCCCGACTCATCAATATTATTGATCAGCAAATAAGGAATTGCCATTCTCGAATAGGGCGGTTCAGGCTCATCGCCAATCAGGGTTATTTCAGCGGTCGCATCCAGTTTTTGCAGCGTCTCAGCCGCAACCACCCCTGCCGGACCGGAACCGATGATGAGATACTTCGTGGCACAGTCAGTCGCCATAATTTAAGCCGGCAAGGTAAACTTGGTTCTAACATCATCGGTCAATTCGCCATCCGTAGTCCAGCCCCGCAACGAATAGTATTCTGGCAACATGTCGCCCAAATTACAGACCTTGCCTTTGGCGGGACCGGTCTTGGCAGCCTCTTTCAGCAATCTGGATGGCAAAGTGTCATCGGCACCAGTCAGCCCGGCTTTCAAATTGTAATCCCGTTCCAGATTCCAAATTCGCTCCCCAGATTCGAGCAATCGCTCCACACTCCAATCGCCTTCACAGGCGGCATCAATTTGCGGTGCCATATTATCCAGCGTCCAAGCAAATGTGGTGAATACGCACAGCCCCATGGAATCAACTGCGGCAGTGGCATCCTGAAACGCTTTCACTAAGCCCGCCTTGCCTTCAGTCACCAGCGGGTCGGTTTTTTCGGGAATGCCGAGTATTTCGGCAGCCACGGTATAACCTCGCAAATGGCAAGCACCCCGATTTGCGGTGGCATAGGTCAGCCCCATGCTTTGAATACCGCGGGGGTCATAAGCCGGAAATTCCTGCCCTTTGACCGTCATTGACAATTCGGGATGACCATATTTTTCGCATAACCGCTTGGAGCCAAGCCCCAAATCTTTTCCAAAGCCATCACCCGTTGCTACCTTCTCGGCACACCAAGTCAAGGCTTTAGCGGAGCCGAAAACCAGCTCCATACCATCGGTTTGCTTGGTGGTAATCGCACCGAGTTCAAATAATTCCATTGCCGCTGCCACAGTCGCCCCAAATGAGATTGGATCGAAACCATCTTCATTGCAGATAAAATTGGTGTAGGTAATCGCATCAATATCATCGACCCCCGTATCCGCGCCCATTGCCCAAGCCGCTTCGTACTCCAATCCGCCAGAATTACCCCAGTACTGTGGCTTGTTCTCAATCGAGAAATGTTCTTTATCAATCGTCGAAATACGACCACAAGCGATGGTACAACTGAAGCATGCGGCATTCGTGGTCAAATTGGGCTTGCCGTCACTTTTACGCGGTTCAAGCATGGCTTCCCCAGAAATGTTGTTGGCACCGTCAAACTGAACATCACGCATGTTATTCGCTGGCAACGCACCCACTTCGTTGATGACGTTCATCAACACCTGTGTCCCCAGTGCCGGCAATCCCTGACCGGTGACCGCATTATCAGCCAATACCTGCTTTTGCTCAGCAACACTTTTCATAAACCGAATTGGGTCCTTGATGTTGCCCACACCACGGGTTCCGCGCACCATAACCGCTTTTAGGTTTTTCGATGCCATCACGGTGCCTACACCAGAGCGACCAGCGGCACGATGCAAATCGTTGATGATACCAGCATACAAGCAACCTGCTTCGGCTGAACGACCCACGGCAGCCACTCTAATCTGTGGATCCTGATACTTCTGATGGATTAGTTTATCGGTTTCCCAAACCGTCTTACCCCATAAATCATCCGCAGGCACCAATTCGGCAACTTCATTTTCCACTCGCAACATCACCGGCGATTTGGACTTGCCTTGAAAAATGATCATGTCCCAACCCGCCATTTTAAGCTCGGCACCGATGAATCCACCCGAATTTGAACACGCCACCGCACCGGTCAACGGGCTTTTGGTGATGACCGAATAGCGACCAGCAGTTGACACCGTTGTGCCAGTCAGGGGACCGGTGGCAAAGATGAGTCTATTGTCCGCTCCAAGGGCATCGCATTGAGGGTCGGTTTCTTCAACCAGATAGCGGGTGCCAAGCCCCCGCTGTCCGATGTATTGTGCCGCCCAATCCATGTTCAGTGCTTCTTCGGCAACAGTGCCTTTACTTAAATCCACACGCAGTACTTTTTTCGCCCAAGTCATAATAAACCTCCTAGATTGCTGACGCTGAGTTATCGGTTTTTGCAGCCCATGAGCGCATTTTTTCGAGCCCGGTTGCATCGGCATCCACGTAGGTAATCGCATCAGTGGGACAAGCAGCGACGCATTGCGGGTCGCCACCACATAAATCGCATTTGATTACTTTGCCAGTATCTTGATTGTAATTGACCGTCCCAAATGGACAGGCGATGGTGCAAACCTTACAGCCAACACAAACCGAATCGGCAACCTCCATCGCCCCAGTTTCCTTGTTCATGGTAATTGCTTCAACCGGACAGGCATGTAAACACCATGCTTCATCACACTGGGTACAGGTATAAGGCACGAACCGCCCTTCATCGTGGAAGTTAAAAACCTTGATGCGCGATTTCGCTGGGTTAAATACGCCCTCGTTTTCGTAGGAACAAGCCATTTCGCATTGCAAACAGCCAGTACATTTTTCGGGGTCAATATAAAGTGATCGATGCATAACCTAATTCTCCAAGATTGATGATTGCTAGGCGACTCAACAAATCGAAACAAGCTCATTGAGCGTATTTATTTTGACCGACACTACCACTTTATTTGCTTACATTCAAGCGCACACAGATTTTTGTTAGCCCAAAGCAGTAATGCCCCCTTTTGACTTCTTGTTAATGGAAAATTGAAAATTGAAAATGAAACCGGAAAACCCTTGCGGGTTTGGCTGTTTTACTGGGTTCCTGCTTTCGCAGGAATGACGGACTAGGTTGCTTCTCAATTGTCAATTCTCAATTCCCAATTTTCAATTCTCAATTTTCAATTCTCAATTCTCAATTTTCAATTAACCATGCTAAATAGCATTCTAATTGAGCAACACCCACCGAGTCAGAATCACCCTGTATCATGGACGAAAAATGATTGTGTGCCCATGATTATTTGATGATTATTTGTTAGAGGAGGAAAAAGCTGAACAGTGCAACCATTACTCCTACGCTACCCATTGTTAAGCCAACCATCCACTTGATTAGGTGTGCTTCGGTGTTGGCAATTTTTGCGTTAGTGTTGGCAATTTCAACTTTAAATGCGGACTCGATTTTGGCAATGTCTGCTCTAAGAGTGGACTCGGTGTTAGCAATTTCTACTTTAAGTGCTGCCTCGGTGTTGACAATTTCTGCGTTAGTTTTGGCAATTTCTGCTCTAAGTACGGACTCGGTGTTGGCAATTTCTACTTTAAGTGCGGCCTCGATTTTGGCAATTTCTGCTCTAAGTACGGACTCGGTGTTGGCAATATCCGCTTTGAGTGCGGCCTCGGTGTTGACAATTTCTGCGTTAGTTTTGGCAATTTCTGCTCTAAGTACGGACTCGGTGTTGGCAATATCCGCTTTGAGTGCGGCCTCGGTGTTGACAATTTCTGCGTTAGTTTTGGCAATTTCTGCTTTAAGTGTGGCCTCGGTGTTGGCTAATTCGTTTTTGGTGGCGAGGTTGGCGTTGAGTAGGTCAGCTTGAGATTCGGCAAGTGCTTCCGCTTGTTGTACAGGCATACCGACTGCCGTCATAAGTTTGACGAAATGGTGTGTATCAAAGGCGAGAGCATTAGAAGCCATACTTGGACTTTAATACAGACGCTGTTGTTTGTCCACTCTCTGGCAATTGAAAATTAACCATGCTAAATAACATTCTAATTGAGCAACACCCACCGAGTCAGAATCACCCTGTATCATGGACGAAAAATGATTGTGTGCCCATGATTATTTGATGATTATTTGTTAGCGGAGGAAAAAGCTGAACAGTGCAACCATTACTCCTACGCCACCCATTGTTAAGCCAACCATCCACTTGATTAGGTGTGCTTCGGTGTTGGCAATTTCTGCTCTAAGTACGGACTCGGTGTTGGCAATATCCGCTTTAAGTGTGGCTTCGGTGTTGGCTAATTCGGTTTTGGTGGCGAGGTTGGCGTTGAGTAGGTCAGCTTGAGATTCGGCAAGTGCTTCGGCTTATTGCACAGGCATACCGACCGCAGTCATACGTTTGACGAAACTATGTGTATCAAAGGCGAGAGCATTAGAAGCCATACTTGGACTTTAATACAGACGCACTTGTTTGTCCACTCTCTGGCAATTGAAAATTGATAATTGATAATTGAAAATGACGGCTAGGTTTTGATAAGAATATTTATTTGACTGGATTCCTGCTTCGCAGGAATGACGAATGTTGGATTTTTGCACAGTCTCCTACGCGGGAATGACGGATGTTGGGTTCTTGCATAGTCTCAAACGACTCCCGTAATTCGTAATTGGCGAATTCAACCCATAAGTGCAACACTCGGGTTTATATTATGATCTATTCCCATTGCACGGGAAAAGACCTCCATAAGGGTTATACCCCAAACATTTTCTAGGTCGGTTGTTCATTAAATCGGTCGCTTTGAACAGCTCTTTTTCGGTGACTTTATGCAAAGGCATCTTCTTTGGAAAAAACTGCCTGAGCAAAAAGTATGAGCAAGCCATTGTGCCAGATGATTATTCGGCATTCAAGCCACGCTCCCAAGAGTGATACGGTTTAGCAAAATAAGTTTCACACTCGAGTTGTTTGGCAACGGGTCGGTGAGCTCGCCGAACTGCTCACTATGCCAACAAAATTCTCTGCCGTTATCAAAGGTTAGTGTCATTACATGTTGTTTCATATGCGCTAACAACCTGAGTATAGCCGCGTTGGTTTCTTTTTATGTACAGGGATGTACTGTATGCCGGTTTTGCAGGAGCAAAAACCGGTGCGGTTTTGTTCTTAGTCCGAAGCGCGAGATAGAGCCTACTTTTGCGTTCAGCAAGGGTGGCAAACACCCCTTGACGACCTTTACCGATAACACAATCAGCTTCCCAATCACCTATACGCGAGCGACTGTCCACTATACTGGGTCTATCAGCAATATCAACCCGATTGGGGATGCGTCCGCGGTAATCGTTCTGTCCATAACGCTTGCGATATTTCTTACCCTGATGGCGCAAGTATCGATATAACGACCCACCAGCTACGGCTCACCGAGCCGAAGCTTTAACTCGTCATTGAGTTTGATGTGCTTGGGCTTTTGCTGATGCCTCGTTTGGGCAAAGCGGTGGGCTTGTTTGTAGCGATAGCCGTTGCCCCCGGTATTGCGTTTAATTTCACGGCTGATGGTTGACTTAACTTCTGCCCATGGCTTTAGCGATTTCTGTCAGTGTACAATGCTGCTGATTCATGAGGTAAATGTGGTCTCTTTCGTGTTCAGTCAAATGGGTATATCTCGTCATGTTTTACTCCGGCTCGGTGAGCTCGCCGCACCGCTTTTTTCCGTTCAGTTAAAAGAGTACGAGTGTACCCTTTGACTGACTTAGGAGTGTTGCACTTATTATGTGAATTCAAGATTTATGAAAGTCGTTAAAGTTTTCGTTTTCTTCCAGTGCGTTTCTTAAACACGGTATTTGCTGGGTTGCGTAGCTTGAATGGGTTTTCAGCAACGCGGGGGATAATCTGTACTGGTGTGCCGGTCAGGTTATAAGCCTTAGCAAAGTATCTGGATAAATACTTCCGATACGAATCGGGTATGGTGTTTACCTGATTGCCGTGGATAACGATTACCGGCGGGTTTTTTGCGGCTTGGTGAGCGAATTTTAGCCGTACCGGTCGCTGGTTGTGCATCGGTGGTGGGGTTTTAGTCAGGGCGTTTTCAAGGGTTCGATTCAAACTGGAAGTGGCTATGCGAATCATCGCCGAATCATAGGCACGGCGTGCAGCCGGCATCACTTCCGCTATATTTGAACCATGCAGGGCGGAGATGCAAATTATTTCCGGGTAGGACAGAAAGGCAAATTTATTTTTTAGTTGTTGCTTGATTTTATTTCTTTGTCGCTCCCCCAAGCCATCCCATTTGTTGACCACCACAACAATAGAGCGACCAAAATCACGCACCATTCCGGCGATGGTCGCATCCTGCGCGCCGATTTCGCTTGCGCCATCAACAACCAGCAATACAACATGGCAGGTCTCAATCGCTTGCAGTGTTTTTATGACCGAAAACTTTTCAATCACCTCATCGACTTTGGATTTTTTTCTTACTCCGGCAGTATCAATCAAGATGTACTCATCCTGCTCAATCACAAGCGGAATATGGACGCTGTCCCGGGTGGTTCCGGGTATATCGCTGACAATGACCCGATGCGCGCCCACCAGTTTATTGGTCAGGGTTGATTTGCCGACATTCGGTCTCCCGACAATGGCAATTTTAGGCACATCCGTGTCATCTTCCGCGTCTATCTCTGAATACGACTTCATGAGCTCGCTCATAAACCCAGCGATGCCGTCCCCGCGCTTTGCCGAGACCGCAATCGGACTGCCTAATCCCAGCTCCTGGAATTCTGCAGCTGCCAGCGCCGGGGCAATCCCTTCAGACTTGTTGACCAACAGATAAACCTGTCTGCCACTTTGCCGCAACTGCATGGCAATTTCCTTGTCCCGAGAAACCATGCCGTCACTCGCATCAACCAGAAACAAAACCACTTGCGCTTCTTCTATGACCTGTTCCACTTGCTGTTTTACCAGCGCGGTAAAATCCCCCTCCTCGCCCTCTATCCCGCCCGTATCAACAACCAGGTATGGTTTATTGCCGACTCGACCGCGCCCATATAATCGGTCTCGAGTCACCCCAGGGGAGTCATCAACCAACGCATCTCTGGAGCGTGTTAGTTTATTAAATAAAGTGGATTTTCCGACATTCGGACGACCAATCAAGGCGAGTACAGGAAGCATCATAAAGATTACAGAGCGGTTACTTATCGCCCTATTTACACCAGTTACAGGGTTAATACAGAGATATTGCCGGCGGATGAGAATACGGCGAATTGTGAATTTTCGGTGATGATACCAACCACCGCGCCAGACACCACTTTCTTGCTTTCTATAAGTATTCCAGTTTCAATATCCAGGGTATGCACTCTGCCACTTGAATCACCGATTACCACACGGTTATTCAGCACCACCGGCTGACTGATTCCGTGTCCGCGAAATGCCTGCTGTTGCCAAATGATACTGCCGTCATCGGCGTTCAAAGCAATGACTTCCCCTAATTCACCGATAACGAAAAGACGTTTTTGTGCCAACGCCATCGGCAATCGAGTCGATATTTTTGCACGCCACTTGACCGTAGCGTCTTGTAATTGCAATGCGATGACACTGCCCTGATAAGTGGCTGTATAGACCGTTGCGCCGCGAACAATGGGAACCGTATCCGAATCGGTCAGTCTTTCCAGCTCATTGTGACCGCGAACGAAGGAAATTTCGACATCCCAGTAATCCCTGCCAGTGATGACGCTATTGGCGATCAACTTACCGCTCGATAAGCCGGTCAAAACCGCTTCGCCAGTGATGACCGGTATGGAATCGCCATGCACACTCAATCCCGGCGTTGCATTTTTGACTTGCCAGACGGTGTTGCCCTGACGCATATCAAGACCGATGAGCAAACCATCTGCGGTGCGAATAAGAACCCGTTCTTTGCCGATAACTGGAATGGCTGAAATTTGACGCTTGAGGGCAGTCTGCCAGACGACCGAACCATCGCTTGCATTTAACGCTGTCACATTGCCGTTATCATGGCTCACAACGGCAAAATTATCATTCACTCCAATGGCAGAAAAAATCGGCATCTTGAGTGCTTGCTGCCATTCCGTACTGCCCGTTTTTGAATCAAAACTAAACACGGTTCCAACGCGATTGGCAACGTATATCCTGCCCTTGTAGTAAACCGGTCTCAATAGCGCGAAGCCTACGCTCGCGCCGCTACCAATATTTTTGTCCCACAAGATTTTTAACTCATCTGTGCCACTGTCTTGTGGCAAGGTTTGCGACTGAATCGGTTCCTGATAAATCCCCCAAAGGGATTCCTTTTCTTGTTTGCTCTTACAACCCGACAGCAGTGGCAAAGCAATGAGGGCAACAATCGCCAACAACCAATATTTGTTCATAAGGTGGTTTCCAGTGTGCTTTCGGGTGTATTCGCGGGCGTATTTTCAACATTATCCAGTTTTAACTGAATCAATTTGGCGTGGGCTGCGCCCTGTGGCAAAGTTTCTAGACATTTTTGGTATTCGCTTTTTGCTTGCGCGCTGTCACCGTCCTGCTTCTGTTTGCTTTGGCTTCGTTGTAGATAGGCATCGCCGAGTAACTCATAATATCGAGATCCGAAACTACCCTCATCCGTTACGCTCAATATTTCCAGTGCATGAGTGGGTTTTTGTTGCCCCAGCAACACCGATGCCAGCCGTAATCGGGCAATATGCCGAAATCCGGAATCGGTTGAATGATCCGCCACCCAAGCAAGCTCCTGTGCTGCCGATTCGAGATTATTCTTTTCGACAAATTGTCTTGCCAGCGCAAAGGTGGCTAATTCCACATACGATGTGGATGCGTATTCTTTCTTTAACTCGGTGGTCAGCAAACTCATGTCAATGCCCTCTTGCCCCGAGCGCAGTCGCTCAAATAAAAACGAGGCATTTTCTCCTTCGGCTTGCTCTGAACTTTTCCAGTAATTGAAACCAACGATTCCTCCCAACCCAATAATAACGCCCGCTATGATGGGCTTGCCATGTGCCTTCCAGAATGCTCTTGCGCGAGCGGATTCATCGTCTTCGATGAATGGTGGTAATTGTTCTTCTGCCATTACACTCTCTTAATGTTTACTCAAATTGTTGTTACACCAGCCAACTAAATCTTCCACAGGAATTTCTTGTTGGTCAATATTGTCACGCAAATGCTTCACTAAAACAACCTCTGTCAGTTGCTCGGTCTGCCGCTCTTGATGACCGATAATAAACGCAATTTCAGCCACCGATTGATCGGCGCGTTTTAGCTGAGATTTCAACTTGCCGCCGCCGCAGTGATGAATCACCCGATAACCGTTATCCCGTAGCCGTTCCGAAATGATGGCGCTATCTGCCGATGCCGTCACATCAATGCAGTATATGACGTTTCGTTGACGGTGTTTATCTGGTCGAGTCGCATTCTGCTTCGCAACCAGTTCGATTAACCGTTCCATTCCCATCGCAAAACCAATCGCCGGAGTGGGCTGACCGCCACGATGCGCCACCAGAGAATCATATCTACCGCCCGCACACACTGCGTTTTGCGCGCCAAGCTGCTCGGTCGTCCACTCAAAAACCGTGCTGGTATAATAGTCCAGTCCGCGCACCAGCTTTGAGTTGACGGTATAAGCGATTGCCGAATCTTCCAGCATTTCACATAATCCGTCAAAATGCTTTCTTTCTGCGGGTTGCAGATATTCAAGGATATGCGGTGCATTGATTAAAATCTGTTGCGTTTCCGACACCTTGCTATCCAGAATACGCAACGGATTGTCCTCCAATCTGCGTACACTATCCTCATCTAACTGTTGGATATGATCGCGTAAAAAATTTTGCAACGCGAGGCGATAGGCTTGGCGTGATTGACTTGAACCAAGCGTATTGATTTGTAGCGTGAGACCTTCAGCCTTTAATTTTTTCCAGATACGCGCCGCAACACAAATCACTTCGACATCAATATCCGGTCCAGTCCAGCCAAACGCCTCAATACCAAATTGATGAAATTGCCGATAGCGTCCTTTTTGCGGACGCTCGCGCCGAAACATCGGTCCCATATACCAAATGCGCTGCTGCTGATTGTGCAAGATGCCATGCTGGATGCCAGCGCGTACCGTACTCGCAGTTGCCTCCGGTCGCAACGAAAGACTTTCTTCTGCGCTAGCGGTGAAGCTGTACATTTCTTTTTCAACGATGTCGGTCTGGTCGCCAATAGATTGCTTGAACAATGCGGTTTTTTCCAACATCGGGGTGCGAATTTCCTGATACCCATATTGCCATCCAATCTCGCGTAACACCGACTCCACATGGTGCCATATCTCAATCTGCTCGGGTAACAAATCATTCATACCACGAACTGCTTGAATTTTAGCGGTCATTGGCTTCCCCTTCCAACTGACCCACTCTAAAACGCGCATAAATGCTATCTTCATCGGCTTCAAAAGGAAACGCCTTGCCCAGATATTTAATCTGCACACCGTCAACCGACTCGATAAACACATAAAATGGCGGACTCCCTTTCAATGCGATTGATTCCCCCTCATTGGCAATACGATAAATCAGTTTTTCACCGACAACATCGCGCACATCAATCCAACTTTTCTTTTCTACATTAAGAAAAAGCCAGTTTGGAGAACCCTTCGCAGGCGTTTCAACCACAGATTCGGTTATAGGTTCGGTTAAAGGTGTTTCAACCACAGATTCGGTTATAGGTTCGGTTAAAGGTGTTTCAACCACAGATTCGGTTATAGGTTCATTCAATGGTTGGTGGCTTTCGTTTTCTTGCTTGGGCGCAATCGGTATTTGTTGCGCTGCTTGTTGCCACTGTTGCACCGAGGCCGCCGTCCCTGAAATCGATTTTTCTTCAATATCAGTATCAGTATCAGCTAGGTCGTCAAAGAAATTCGGTTCGGGTAATACATCGAAAGAAGGCTGCTCCGATTCCGGAACTGATACTGAAATTCCCTCTCCGTTGATAGCTTGATTGCCATCGTCGATACCCGTTTTTGGTAATGGCCCCGCATGACGATTCACATGATTACCAAACCACTGATTCAGCGGGTTATCACCTGGATTTTGCCAATACCACATTCCGATCAAAAATATCACCGACAAGATAATGAAAACCAACCCGGCGCGTTTTCTGGATTTTTCCTGATGACCATGGGCGCGACGATGATTCGCTTCTAAGGTAATGACCAAAGGCGATGCTACCAGATTGCTTTTGTAAAATTCGATAGATTCTGAAATATCAATATTCAGCAATTTCGCATAGCTGTGCCAATATCCAACAACGTAGGTGATTCCCGGTAATTTATCATATTCATCATTTTCCAATGCCTCAATCTGTTCCACGGATAGCAGCAATGTTTTAGCCACATCCTCTTTTCTCCATTCATTTTTTCGTCGTTTGCGCTTAAACAGTTCCCCGAGTTTAGCAACACGCGGGGGCGAAGATGAAGCGGTATCTGGTGATTTAGCGGATGATTTGGAGTCTGACTTTGACATTGTAATTCTCTAATGAACTCGTGATAACTGTTTACAAAAGCGGGTTTACGAAAATGCGACTCTTTGTTGTTGCATCCGTCTTGACCTGCTGGTGCGGTCGGTAAAATCACCCGCTAACTGTCCACAAGCCGCATCAATATCATCGCCTCGGGTCCGGCGCGTTACCGTAAAAATATTTTTCGCCAACAACGTATCACGAAAACGATTGATGGTCTCGCTGTCCGATCTTTTGAACTGCGTTTGGGGGAACGGATTAAATGGAATCAAGTTCACCTTAGCGGGCACGTCCTGAAGAATTTTTGCCAATGTTCTGGCTTGTTGCGGACTATCGTTTATATCCTTTAACATAACATATTCAAAGGTGACTCGTTGGCGATTATTGTCAACGTATCGGCGACAACAATCGAGTAGCAGTTCAATCGGATATTTCTTGTTTAGCGGTACCAATTTATCGCGCAAGGCATTGTCCGAAGCGTGCAAGGAAACCGCAAGACTGACCGGACATTGTTGCCGTAACTGGTCAATAACAGGAACTATACCAGCAGTACTTAAGGTCACCCGCCGGCGTGACAATCCAAACGAATAATCGTCCATCATCAATCGCATGGCGGAAACAACAGGGTCAAAATTGAGTAACGGCTCGCCCATTCCCATCATCACAACATTGGTAACCGGTCGGCGTTGGTCATCTGCATCGGTCACAAAAGAATGCGTTTTGGTATGCCCATCTAAAGTAGCCGAATCAGGTGTCGACATATTCTCAAGAATATTATTCGCAAGCCATACTTGTGCAATGATTTCATCAACCTCAAGATTGCGGTTAAAACCTTGTTGTGCAGTGGCACAAAAGGTGCAATTCAAACCACAACCAACCTGCGAAGAAACGCACAATGTGCCACGATCTAATTCTGGAATATACACACTTTCAATGCAGTTGCCGTCTTTGAGCTTGAGCAACCATTTATAGGTGCCATCGGTTGAACATTGCTGACTGACAATTTCAGGCAAATCCAGTGTGGTGTTTTGTTGTAGCGTTTGGCGCAAGTCCTTACTCAAATCGGTCATATCCTCAAAACGAGTCACCTTTCTTTGATAAACCCACTGCAAAATCTGTTTCGCACGGAAACTTTTCTCCCCCATATCGAGAAAATAATTTTCCATCGCAGTGCGATCTAATGACAACAGATTGAGCGAGATTGACATTTTAGAAACTCAATTCGCGTCTGAAGATAAGCGTGTTCGCGGATAAATCTCTGCTTCATCGAAGAAAAAGGCAATCTCAGTGGCCGCGGTTTCTGGCGCATCGGAACCATGTACCGCATTTTGTTCAACCGAAGACGCAAAATCTGCGCGAATTGTCCCCGCTGCCGCGCCTGCCGGATTGGTTGCTCCCATCACGGCACGATTTTGCGCAATGGCATCTTCACCTTCCAGAACCTGCACCATCACCGGACCAGAGGTCATAAAATCAACCAGATCATTATAAAATGGACGCTCGCTATGCACCGCATAAAATTGTTGCGCCTGCTCACGGCTTAGATGCAACATACGCGATGCCACAATACGCAAACCCGCGCCCTCAAAACGTTGGTAAATATTACCGATATTATTATCGCCAACGGCATCCGGTTTGACGATGGAAAAAGTACGTTCAACAGCCATATAAAACTCCAATATAAAAACACGAAAAAACTAAAAGGCGATAAAAATAAAACCAATCAAGTTGATCCCGATTGTACCTTTACCTGATTGTACCTTTATATGGCACAACCCGAACTAATCTGATGCAGTTTTCAGTCTAATTAACGACCCAATAATACGTTGTCGCCCACACCAATAATTTCTAAATCTACCCAACGGCAATCTTGATTTCCCCGACTATTCTCGTCCTTGCCGCCAGATTGATTCGAACAATCCTGAAATTCAACCGCAAAGTAATTGTCTGCCCTGCCGATTATCACCTTATTAGCCGATTTATGAGCGGATTCAACAAGCACGGTTTTATGCTGACCAATCTGGCGTTCGGCTACTCGCTTCCAAACGGCTTTTCCGGTAGCACGAGCCGCCTTTGCCCTGCGCTTGCGTATCGGCATGGGAACCTGTGCTGGAATTCTTGCTGCTGGGGTTCCGAGTCGCGGAGAATAACGAAACACATGTGGATAGGCAATTTCCAGCTCATTGATCGCGTCTAGCGTATCGGAAAAATGTACTTCGCTTTCGGTCGGAAAGCCGACCAAAATATCGGCACTCAAAACCAAATCCGGCAGTGCTGCGCGTAATGCCGCGACACGCTCATAAATGAGCGCTCTTGTTGCACGGCGTTTCATTCGTTTCAAAATCAAACTATTGGCACTTTGTAGCGATAGATGCAGTTGTGGGCAGATTCTCGGATGACGGCTTAACAAATCAATAAATTCATCGGTAATATGCGCCGGATCGATGGAACTCAGTCGAAACCGATAATGGCTATTCATTTGCCGGTCAATTTTCCCGTCAATTTCGAGCAATGAGCGCAATAATGCCGTTAATCCCATTTCATGCGCGAAATCAGAGCCATACGAGCCAATATCGACACCACAAAGCACAATTTCGCCATAGCCGTTCATAATCAGGCGTTGGCATTGTCGTTTAATCATGGTCGGCGAAAACGACCGATTACGACCTCTGGCAGTATGAATAATACAAAATGTGCAGCCTTGATCGCAGCCCTGCTGAATTTGCACAAATGCCCGACTATGCCCCTCAAAGCCCTGTAGCAATTGATCGGGCAGACTAATCTCCCGATCAATATCCTTCAATAAGACCGGCGGCAGATTCCCCTGATAGAGATCGTCCAACAATTCAGGAATAGCCAGTTTTTGACTGTTGCCGACCACCAGATCAACCCCCGGAATATCCGCGCAAGTTTGTGGTGCCATCTGGGCATAGCAACCGGTAACCACCACCCAAGCATCCGGGTTTTGTCGCACCACTCGGCGCACTAATTGTCGGGCTTGCCGGTCTGCTTCGGCAGTCACCGTGCAAGTATTGATGATATGAAGGTCAGCCTGATCGGTGCAACCCACTCGCCGGTATTGATTGCCCACTATTTTTTCAGCCAGCAATTCCGATTCAAAAACATTGACCTTGCAACCCAGCGTAGAAAAAGCCACTCTGCGGAGTGGCGTTGTTTCAAAGAATGGTGGTTGCGAAAAAGAGACGTTTACAGAAGCCACGTTGCTTGGAAAGGAAAATACTGCGGGTATGGTTAGAAATGAACGGCAAGCCGTGATTGGTGAAGCGTGGCATTAGCGACATAAATACGACCCTAATTAACCGTAAAACTCTCGCCACATCCACATTGCTCGGTCACATTCGGATTATTAAAATGAAACACCGATGACAGCCCATCCTGAACATAATCCAGCTCCAGCCCCTGAAGAAAGTCAAGATCACACTGCCGCACGATCACTTTGACACCATGACTTTCAAATGCTTTGTCAATGTCGTTTATTTCGGTGGCATAATCCAATTGATAGGCGTACCCTGAACAACCGGACTTTTTCACCGTTACCCGCAACCCAATACCCTCATGCGTTTCAAGCTGAGAACGTATCCGCTGTGCGGCAGATTGGGTTAAGGCGACAGACATAATTCTAGTAAACAGGTTATTGAATGGTGATTATAGCACAGAATCGACTTCTGAACTTTAAGCAAATAATATAAAATACGTTGCCCGAACCACACATTTCTGACCAATACAATGAATACTTTGAATATACCAGCGCGGTTTGCGTTATTTGACATGGACGGCTTATTGCTGGACACTGAAATAATCTATACCGAGGTGACGCAAAGCATTGTCAGCCGATTTGGCAAGACGTTTGACTGGTCAATAAAAGCCAACATGATTGGGCTGCCAGCGATGGTTTCGGCAAAATATTTGGTCAACACACTACAACTGCCGATAAGCGCGGAAACTTATTTGCAGGAGCGCGATCAATTATTATGCGCAAAATTCCCAACTTGCCGCGCTATGCCGGGGGCTGAAAACCTGATACGCAACCTGCATAGTCATGCCATCCCAATGGCAGTGGCAACCAGTTCCAGCCGTGATCTTTTTAACTTAAAAACTGCCAAACACCAAAATTGGTTCAAACTTTTTAATACCATCGTTACCGGCGATGACCCCGAAATTAAGCACGGCAAACCGGCAGCGGATATTTTTAATGTGGCTGCCAAACGGCTTAACGCCAATCCGCAGAATACGTTGGTATTTGAAGATGCACCATCGGGCTTGGCGGCCGGCATCGCCGCTGGAATGCGGGTTATTGTCGTTCCCGACCCCAATATGGATCAATCGCGTTATCAAACCGCCGAGCGCATTCTGAACTCTCTGGAAGAGTTTAAGCCCGAAGAATTCGGCATGACCGTTGACCTGCCAAACACTTGACATAAACACATTTGCTAGACTAGACTCGTCCTTAGTGCCGATTTGATGTCAGCTTGCGGGCACTTAAAAATACGGCTAAAGAGTCGTAGCATCAATCCTACTTTTTTGCCTGCTTTTGCAATTATTTAGATCACGAATCTGGATGGCAAGTTGGAAACGGGGTTGTGCCCGCACCCAATAATACGCCGATAATGAGGTGCGAAAAATGTCAACAAAATTACCAAAATATCATCGCCAGACAACGGCAATCCGACTCGGTCATCGGCACACTGCCGAGCGCGAGCACAGCGAACCGATTTTCACTACGTCGAGTTTTATTTTCGAAAACGCCCAACAGGCGAGCGACCTATTTAGTGGCGAACAAACCGGCAATCTTTATTCTCGATTTACCAACCCGACCGTCGCCGGATTTGAAAATCGGTTGGCCGCCATGGAAGGAGCGCGGTTTTGTATTGCCACCGCTTCGGGCATGGCAGCAATCACTGGGCTAGGGCTTGCTTTACTCAAGAGTGGCGATCACATCGTTTCCTCAACCAGCTTGTTCGGCTCGACCGTATCGCTGTTTAATAATTATTTTCACCGCTTCAATATCGAAACGACTTTCGTTAGCCTGACCGATACTGAACAGTGGCAACATGCCATCCAACCCAATACCAAATTGATGTTTTTGGAAACCCCATCAAACCCGCTTTGTGAAATCGCCGATATTACCGCACTTGCAAAAATAGCTAACCAAACGGGAATATTGCTCGCAGTCGATAACGCATTTTGCACTCCCGTGTTGCAACAGCCTCTCGCATTGGGCGCGCATATCGTTGTTCATTCCGCCACTAAATATCTTGACGGACAGGGTCGGTGTGTGGGCGGCGCGGTGGTCACCGATGATGAAAAAGTTTATGATGAATTATTTGGCATGTTACGCACCACTGGACCGTGTATGAGTCCGTTTAATGCTTGGACTTTCAGCAGCGGATTGGAGACGCTGGAAATACGCATGAAGCAGCACTGCGAAAACGCACAGGTAGTAGCACAATGGCTGGAAAACCATCCGGCAGTGGCACGGGTACATTATCCCGGGCTTGAATCCCATCCCCAGCATAAACTGGCAGCCGTCCAACACTGTGGATTTGGCGGTATTATTGCGTTTGAAGTTAAAGGGGCAAAACATGAAGCCTGGCAAGTGCTTGATGCGACCGAGTTTTTATCCATCACTGCCAATCTGGGTGATACAAAAACCACCATTACCCACCCTGCCAGCACCACGCATTCAAGAATCACCCAACAGCAACGCGACCGTGCCCACATCACCGATTCATTGATCCGAATTTCGGTCGGATTGGAGCATGTCGATGACATCATCGCCGACCTGAAAACCGGACTGGATAAAATTATTGGGAATTGAGAGATCGTTACATGGATACACAGGATGAGTCGACACTGCTGGTGGCAGTTTGCAGCTTGCAATTACTCGGTGGCCTCTGTGTCAGAATCTTTCATCTTGTAATTCTCAATGACATGCAAATTTCGGTACTGCAGTATCTTGTTGACATAAGTTTCCGTAGCCTGTTTCAGCCCCTCAGCTTCTTGGTCGGTCAACTCTCTAATCGCTTTGGCAGGCGCACCTAAAATCAAAGTGCGCGGCGGAAAGACCTTGTTTTCCGTCACCAGCGCATTCGCCCCAACCAAACAACCTTCGCCGATGACGGCTTTATTCATCACAACGCTACCGATACCAATCAAACTGCCCGCTTTGATATGACAGCCATGCAACATACAACTGTGCCCTATCGTAACGTGCTCCTCAATAGTCAGCGGCATCCCCGGGTCGGTATGCAAGACACTGCAATCCTGAACATTTGAGCGATTGCCAATGTGTATCAACTCGTTGTCCCCGCGCAACACCGCATTGAACCAGATGCTCGCTTGTTCGCCGACACACACCAAACCAATGACATCGGCACTGGGGGCAACGAAGCTACTTTGCGCGATTTGCGGGACGCGATTGGCAAGGCTGAAAATCATGGTAAGCAGATTCAGATGACTGCTACATCAACAACGGCTGATTGGTTTCCTGAACTAATTTATTCTGTTGCCATTGCATACTCATTAGTTGCGATAGCTTTTCCATGATGGTTTTCTCGGTGGCGTATTCAATCAGAATCAGCTCGGCATCGTTGCGTAATAACATCAGATAATCGTCGCTGGTTTGCAACTGGTCAACCAAGCCAAGTTCCAATGCCTGTGCGCCAAGCCAATGTTCTCCGGTAGCCACTTTATCGACATCCAAATCAGGGCGTTGGGTTTTTATAAAACCCTTAAACCGTTCATGTGTCTGCTCAAGCTCTTGTTGCATTTTAGCCCTGCCCTTATCCGTGTTTTCTCCAAAAAGTGTCAAGGTGCGTTTGAATTCACCCGCATATAATTGTTCAAAATCAATATCATGTTTTTTAAGCAAGCGGTTCAGGTTAGGTATTTGTGTGAGTACACCAATCGAGCCGATGATGGAAAATGGCGCGGCAATGATTTTATTCGCCACACATGCCATCATATAGCCCCCACTGGCAGCAACTTTATCAACCGCAACAGTAAGCGGAATATCGTTATCACGAATGCGCTGTAATTGAGAGGCTGCCAAACCATAACCATGCACCGTCCCGCCGCCACTTTCCAATCGAACCAGCACCTCATCCTCTTTGCTGGCAACGGTTAGAACCGCACTGATTTCCTGACGCAGAGCTGTTACCTGACTGGCTTGTATGTCACCATCAAAATCAATAACAAACAACCGTTTTTTCTGATTATTATGCCCTTCTGGTTCATCATCAGCTCCTTTTTTCGCTTTCTTGCCGGCTTTTTTTGCCGTTTTCTTGTCCTGCTTGGCTTTTTTTGCCGTTTTCTTGTCCTGCTTGGCTTTTTTCTTGTCCGCCTTTGCCTGCTGTTTTAATCCAACATCGCTTAATGTTACCATGGCAATGACTTTTTCCATCTCTTCATACTGGGTGTTGAGATGGGTAACTTGCAGATGGTTTTCTGTGGTTTTCTTGTGCCGCATTACGATGGCGACAAGGCTACCCACGGCAATCAGTATGGCAACAACAATGGTCATGGCTTTGATTAGGAACAAGCCATATTCAGCGAGAAAATACATATTATTTAATGGTCTGGGTTGCTGGGGATGAGCGATTGATGAGGGGAACCTTATCAATCGTTTTCGCGTGCTATATTCGTGCTATCTTTGATGAGCCAATCTCGCCCAAGCATCGCGTAGCGTTACAATCCGATTATAGATGAGGTTTCCAGTGCTGTCATCGGTGTCGGCGCAGAAATAACCGAGTCGTTCAAACTGGTATCGAGTAGCGGGTTTTGGGGTCGCTAAACTCGCTTCCAACTTGCTCTGTGGCAACACCTGAAGCGAATCTGGATTGAGCAATTGTCTAAAATCCTGACGCTTGTCGGCGAGCGGATTGGCGACCGAAAAAAGACGGTCATAAAGCCGAATTTCCGCCTGCACACAATGCGCGACCGAAACCCAATGGACAATGCCTTTCACTTTCCGACCTGCCGGCGGGCGACCACGGCGTGTATCTGGATCGTATTGGCATCTTAATTCCACGACCTCACCCGACTGGTTTTTAATTACCGCAACACAGCGAATCACAAAACCATAACGCAGGCGCACCTCCCGCTCCGGCGCAAGCCGAAAAAACTTCTCCTGAGGATACTCCATGAAATCATCTTGCTCGATATAAATTTCTCGCCCAAGCGTGATTGTTCGTGTTCCCATAGACGCATCGCTCGGATGATTCGGCACTTCAATTTCTTCATATTCGCCCACAGGATAGTTTTCAATAACCACTTTGAGCGGTCGCAAAACAGCCATGGCACGTGGCGCAAGCGGCTCCAAATGTTCGCGAATGCTGTTCTCCAAAACACCCATTTCGATGATGTTATCTCTTTTGGTGATGCCCACACTGGCAATGAAATTTCGTATCGAAGTCGGCGTAAAGCCACGTCGTCGCAACCCACAAATAGTCGGCATCCGCGGATCATCCCAGCCTGCTACGTCGCCTTTTTCCACCAATTGAGTGAGCATACGTTTGCTCATTACCGTATAGTTGAGATTGAGACGTGAAAATTCGATTTGTCGCGGATGTGACGGCGCGGAGACATTGTCCAATAACCAATCGTACAGTGCGCGGTGATCTTCAAATTCAAGCGTGCAAAGCGAATGGGTCACGCCCTCAATGGCATCGCTCAGTCCATGCGTGAAATCGTACAGTGGATAGATACACCACGCATCGCCAGTACGTTGATGTGCATGGTGCCGAATGCGATAAATAACCGGGTCGCGTAAATTGATATTCGGCGAATTCATATCAATTTTTGCGCGCAAAACATGTTGCCCATCGGCAAACACGCCAGCTCGCATTTGCGCGAACAACGCGCTGTTTTCAGCGATGCTACGATTGCGATGCGGGCTGTCCTTGCCGACTTCGGTCAGGGTTCCACGATATTCGCGTATTTGTTCAGCGTTCAAACTGTCCACATAGGCAAGCCCTTTTTCGATTAACTCAACCGCAAAATCGTGTAACTGCTCAAAGTAATCCGAGGCGTGGGCAACATGCTGCCATTGATAACCAAGCCAGCGCACATCCTCCTCGATGGCAGCGACAAATTCGGCATCTTCCTTGACCGGATTGGTATCGTCAAAACGTAATGTACATTGCCCTTGATAATCCTCGGCAATTCCAAAATTCAGCCAGATTGATTTGGCATGTCCAATATGTAAATAACCATTCGGCTCCGGCGGGAATCGAGTAACAATAACATCATGTTTGCGGTCCGCTCGATCCTGATCAATGATTTGACGGAT
The DNA here is from genome assembly GCA_965261425.1 of Candidatus Spongiihabitans sp. GTDB lineage: Bacteria > Pseudomonadota > Gammaproteobacteria > Arenicellales > Poriferihabitantaceae > Spongiihabitans. The sequence goes on along the minus strand of OZ253452.1, from coordinate 2,306,884 downwards.
AAAGTTGGGTTTGGTGATCTCGGACATCTAAGAATTTATGAGTTTGGTGGGCAAAATAACAAACGGACGTGGAGTACCGAACTTTTAACTCAGGTTGTTCGGCTTTAGCTTTGGGGCTAAATGACCAATCTTGGAGATTTTAGAACTTTAAGTTCCTTCTTCGCTTTCGATAAATTTCGTCTTACTTTCAAAGAAGACAACAGATTGGAAAAAAAACCAGCCACAGCACCCAGTATTAGCGTATAAATCAGCAACACCACCAAATTGATTTCTGCTTGCAACGAAAAATATTTAATTTCCACCATTTGACTATTCATATATGTGAAAGTCAGCCCAATAAAAACCGTGATGACAATGACAATCACATACAGGAACTTCATGTCTATACAGAACTTCCCTTGTTATTTCCCTTATTCACCCGTTTTCGCAAATTCACCCCGGGCTTGAAGTGTGGCACATATTTCTCAGGAACCCGCACATCCTCTCCGGTTTTAGGGTTGCGTCCAAGCCGTGGTGGTCGATAATGCAGGCTAATACTGCCAAACCCTCGAACCTCAATCCGTTCACCATTCATCAAAGCGGTCATCATGCGCTCCAGAATGCTACTGACTGCCAACTCAACGTCAGCCTCAGGAATATGAGGGGAAAGATTGGCAGTAATATAAGCAACCAACTCTGATTTTGTCAGTGCTTGTTCCAATCGCTTGTCGCGCTGGCTTTCGTATTCGGCAGACATAACTAATAATATTGACTAAGAAGATTGTTTTTCCAATTGTTCTTTCAGTTTATCACCTAAAGTCGCACCACTAATGCTGGACCCTCGCGCATATTCCTGAGTGGTTTTTTCTTCGATTTCCAGATCACGGACTTTGATGGACAATGAAATCTTGCGATTTTTTCGATCAATGCTGGTAATTTTGGCTTCAATTTCATCGCCTTCTTTAAGCTCGGTACGCGCATCTTCTACACGCTCGCGGGAAATTTCAGCGACCCTGAGATAGCCCTCAACATGAGGCGCAAGCTCAACAGTCGCCCCCTTGGCAGTAACCGTTTTAATCACACCGGCTACTGTATTCCCTTTGCCGTTTTCCGTGACATAGAGCGCGAAAGGATCCTCGGTTGTCTGTTTAAGACCGAGGGAAATTCTTTCCCGTTCGGCATCAACAGACAGCAGCATCACGGTCAGCTCATCACCTTTCTTATATTCGACAGCCGCTTCTTCACCGGATTTACCCCAAGACAAATCGGAAAGATGAACCAATCCATCAATTCCACCCTCAACACCGACAAACACACCGAAATCTGTTTTTGAGCGGATATTTCCAGTAATCATATCGCCCTTTTTATAGGTTGACGCGAATTCTTGCCAGGGATTTTGACTGCACTGCTTCATGCCTAAAGAGATTCGTCGTCTTTCCGCGTCGACCTTCAGCACCATCGCCTCTACTTCATCACCAATATGGCAAATTTTGCCCGGATGGACATTTCTATTCGTCCAATCCATTTCGGAAAGATGCACCAACCCTTCAACACCATCTTCTATTTCAACAAATGCGCCATAATCGGTTAGATTGGTCACCGTACCGAATATGCGCGTGTTTACCGAATAGCGACGCACCAAATCCAACCAAGGGTCTTCCCCTAACTGTTTCAACCCAAGCGATACCCGACAGTGTTCGCGGTCAAATTTGAGTACTCGGGTTTCGACCTCATCTCCAACGGTTAATATTTCTGATGGATGTTTAACCCGCTTCCATACCAAATCAGTGATATGTAGCAAGCCATCCAAACCACCCAAATTCACGAACGCGCCATAGCCGGTCAGGTTTTTCACGATGCCTTTGACCAACTGCCCTTCTTCGAGGGTGTCCAGCAATTTTTCGCGTTCTTCGTTGATTTCATTCTCAACAATAGCGCGTCTTGAAACGACAATATTATCGCGCAGTTGATCGAGTTTAATAATCTTGAAGTCGAGCTCCCGACCTTCGACATAGGTGGCATCTTTAATCGGACGCACATCCACCAGAGAGCCGGGCAAAAAGGCGCGTAATCCACTCACATCAACCGTAAACCCACCCTTGACTTTGCCGGTAATAACGCCACTGATTATGTCGTCATTTTCATGCGCTTTGGCGAGGTCGCTCCAAGCTCGAACATGCCTTGCCTGCTCTCGGGACACTTTGGTACTGCCAGTGCCGTCTTCCACCGCTTCCAGAGCGACTTCAACCTGATCGCCCGCTTTAACCATGAGTTCTCCGGCTGCATTTTTGAATTCATCTGCGGGAATTTCCGCATCGGATTTCAATCCTGCGCTAACGACAACGTAGTCATCATTCGCTTCCACCACTTCCCCAATAAGCAACTCACCCGGGCGCATGACGACATGCTCCAAACTTTCTTCTAATAACGTCTCAAAATTTTCAGTCATAATAATCATTAACCTGTTTCAACTCTGTCGTATCCGCACACATTGAGCGATCAAAGAGCAATCAAAATCAGGTATGTAAAATAAAATATCGTTAAAATTCAAATAATCTGCGCTATCCGCATAGTACAAATCATTCACCTTATGCTTTTTGTCTCCAATTTCAGAACATTGTCGCGTTCAATATTACCCATAAGCCCTATCCATAAAACCCCGACACAAGCCAGAATCAACCACTGACAAGACGTTTTCTGACCCGAGTCATCACTTCTGCCACCACTTCCTCAATGTCCAGATTGGTGGTATCCAACAGAATCGCATCCTCAGCAGGTCGCAACGGTGAAACCGCCCGACCCGCATCACGCGCATCGCGTTCACAAATCTCCTTAAAAAGCCGTGTGATACTAACATCAAAACCATTGACTCTCAACTGGTTGAATCGTCTTTGTTAGCCCAAAGCAGTAATGTCCCCTTTGTCCAAAGCTAAAATGTCCCCTTTTGACTTATTCAGGAGGGGTTATGACAGAGGAGATAATTACATTGAGCAAAACAGAACTTGACCGAACCACTGGGACCATCAATCGCAACCACCGGCATCATTCAAAACGGACCGTTTATGTGTTGATTATCTGGACAGTTCTATTTACTTTGGACATTTCCTTTGCAGAATTTTCTACCCTGATTATAAGCGAAGTTGTCTTAATCATGAAAAATCGCTTTCATAGCGACATCACAACTCGAATGGATAACGGTTGATCGCCCGCCATTTCGGAGATCAATGTTTTGAATATTAGTCTCGCAGCCCACTTCCTGGCAAAGAATAAGTCCTGCTAAGCAATCCCAACTGTTCAAGTGTGCTTCGAAAAACGCGCACGCATCCCCACGTGCCACATGTGCAAAACTAATCGCTGCAGAGCCAAGTTTTCGATCGCTATAACCTGCACGGTATATACGTTTTTGTAGTTCAAGATAATCGCTGTGATCCGTTCGGTTAGACCAACCCAGATAAATGGGATGAAGGTTGCTAAAGTTGCGATCGCTAAGTAGGCGTTTACCGTTTAGAAATGCCCCTTGATTACGTTGAGCTGACAGCACTTCGCACCGATCAGCAGCAAAAATGGCCCCACATTCAACTTGTCCCTCGCGAATCCATGCCAAAGAGATAGCCCAAAGATTGGAACCCGAAGCATAATTGGTTGTTCCATCTATCGGGTCAATAACCCAAGTCCCTGAAGCGACAACAGTATTGGCGTTTTCTTCAGCAAAGATACCATCGTCAGGAAAGTATTGCCTGATTTTCTGGACTATTTCCGATTCTACTTGGATATCGGCATCGGTAACAAAATCCTGCAAACCTTTGTTCTTGACATCAACTCCTGCTTCTCGCAGATCAAATGCAAGTTGCCCAGCCTCCGAAGCTAATTTAACCATTACTTTTAGTCGATTAGCGATTTCCCGATTTGACATGCTCATGTGGGCAACACGTTCATAACCCTTTTGTTTCCATCAAAAAACAGGAGAGATTCTGGAGAAGCGTAGAGCTTAAAATTATCACTGTTTTTCGGCTTAGTACTTGCATCCGTAGTCCTCTCAACCGCCACCGCTGTACCACCCACGACACAGTGGTAAAGCACATTCGAGCCTAAGTATTCCACTAATTCTAACTGGGCATCGAAACTCACATCACTATCGTTGACGTGTTCAAGCCTGAGTTTTTCAGGTCTAACACCAACTGTCAGCGCAGAATTTACTCCTACACTGCTTCCAGACAAAAAGTTCATCGGCGGGGCACCTAAAAACCCCGCTACAAACTTTGTTATCGGGTTCTCGTAAAGCTCTTCGGGTATCCCAACCTGTTCAATCTGCCCGCCATCAAGAACTACAATGCGATCTGCAAGTGTCATCGCCTCTGTCTGATCATGCGTAACATAGATCGAAGTCGCATTGAGCTCGTTATGAAGCTTTCTGATTTCGACCCTCATTTGTGTTCGAAGCTGTGCATCAAGATTTGATAACGGTTCGTCAAAAAGAAAGAGTCTGGTGTCACGGACCATTGCCCGTGCCATTGCGACACGTTGGCGCTGCCCACCCGAAAGTTGTGCTGGTTTGCGTTTGAGATAATCACCCAATTGTACAATCCTGGCTATTTCCAGAACGCGGTGGTTAATTTCCTTCGACTTTAACCCTTGAACTTTCAAGGCAAAAGCAAGGTTGTCGTATACGGTCATATGGGGATAAAGCGCGTAATTCTGAAACACCATAGCAATGCCACGTTGCTTGGGGGCCAAATGGTTCACCATGTTACCGTTAATCCAACATTCTCCGGAAGAAATCTCTTCGAGACCTGCAATCATGCGAAGAAGTGTGGACTTTCCCGAGCCGGATGGACCAACCAAAACGACAAACTCTCCCTTTGAGATAGAAAGCGATATACTTTCAATGACGTTGAAGTCACCATAGTTCTTGCCAATACTGACGAGATCAATCATAGTCTCTGATTTCATTGCTGAATTCCTTTGGGAGTCATTTGAAAACCATTCGCTAGCAAGGAAGCGTGAAATACTGTCGAACGACGTATTATTATCTGCACTGGGACACGAAAAATGGTAATCGAAATTTCGGGCTGTGCCATACGTGCTTCAAGTCGACTAACAATCCAATCTGAAATATGGCTCGTCGACTGTCTTAAAGTCGTAAGATTGAAAAATGGAGACGATGCCGCTGGTATATCATCAAAACCTATTACACTAAGTTCATCTGGCACCCGCAAACCAAGAATTGCTGCTGCCTCAATCGCCCCAAATGCGAGTACGTCATTGGCCCCTAATATTGCATCCGGACGATCATCCCGAGACAAAAGGGCTAAGACCACATCCCGAGCATCGCGAGTTTTGCAACTAATAGAACTGTAGCCAATACCTTCTCCCAGCCCTTTGATCAGCCCAGCATATCTTTCATCGTCCGAGAAAGTACTCCGTTTGTGGCGAATAAATGCGACATGCTTTACCCCAGATTGAGAAAATAATCTCCCTGCACTGTATGCCCCCGCAATATTGTCCGCCACGACGCAATCAACCCCAGAGGCGTTGAATTCGCGTCCAAACAGTATAACAGGAACTCCGAGCTTCGAAAAACGTTCGCCCGCTTCCTTAGAAATATGTCCTGCCACAACAATGACCCCGTCAGTTTGATAGTCGAGTGCCACTATGGCGGCCGGGTCATTCCCTCCATAATCGGCAGGAATCATCAAGAGCCGCTTTCCTGATGCATAGATGTTCTCCGACAGGCGTTGCACCAGTTCAGCGTCGAAGGGGTTCCGCAAAGAGCCAACAACCAAAGCGACCAATCCCGTTCGTGCGCTTGTTAGGCTACGTGCCATAACACTGGGTCGATACCCTAATCCGGTCACAGTCTCTTTGACACGATTAGCAATATCGTCAGAAACGGAAACTGTGCCTGATAAAACTCTGCTAACTGTCGCTGGCGACACCCCACTAGCTTTAGCTACATCTTTAATGGTTGTTCTTTTCATGGTACTCTTATCGCATTTAATGAAACCGTTTTCAAGTATATTTATAGCTTCTTGTAACATTATATCAGATATATGTTGTATAATTTATGAAAACGATTTATCATTGTGTTCGTAATCATTAATGACAGGTTAACTGGCGTGATTTTTACAACATTCGCAACCTTAAGGAGAAATGATATGAAAAAACTAAAGATATTACTTACAAGCATCGCATTACTGGTGTCAGCGACAGATGCGTTTTCAGAAAACCTCGTAATCGCTGGTCGCGATGGTGGTTATGCAAAAGCCTTGTCCGTAGCTGTTAAGTCCTACCAAGCTGAAAACCCTGAGCTTAATATTGACCGACTGGAGCTTCCTTACGGTGGCTTGCTGGAAAAAGTCGTCATCGGGATGCGAGAAAATGCGGCTGCCTACGACGTTATCATGCTGGATGACACTTGGGCGACTGAGTTCATGTCACGTGGCTGGTTGTCAGACCTTGATAAATTAGGCGGTGGAATCGATAAAGACTTCATCCGTGCTACCGTTGATGTATCCCGCTATCCTGTTGGTAACGGCACACTTTATGCAATCCCTTTTGTCGGAAACGTCGAGCTTTTTGCATATCGCTCAGATTTGATGGATAAACCAGAAACATGGACTGATGTTGTCACGGCAGCACGCAGGATTTCAAGCGATGTTGATGGCGTATCAGGTGTGGTCTTTCGGGGAACTAAAGCAAACCCAATCGTAACGGGTTTCTTGCCCATTCTTTGGGCGCATGGGGCTAAAGTTGTAGGTACAGATGGTAGCGCGGCTCTGAATGACTCGAATGCCCTTGATGCACTTAAACTTTATCTGGAGCTAAAGAAGTACGCGCCAAAAGGCGTGGAAACCTATAACTCATCAGAAGTTCGTGATGCGCTAACCAAGGGTACAACGGCTATGTCTATTGAACTTTGGCCATCTTGGGCTCCCTCTTTGGACGACCCGAAAAAGTCAAGTGTACCTGGTCTTATCGAGGTTATTGCCGCACCTGGGCAAAATGTTGGATCCAGTCCAATGCTTGGGGCATGGCTACTGGCTGTTCCTGTGGATGCACCAAACCCCGAACGCGGACGCGCATTCATCAATTTTATAACTTCTGCAAAATTCCAGAAGAAACTTGCACTTGACATCGGGCAACCTCCCACCCGTGAAAGCGTCTATCAGGATGTTGATGTTGTTGAAAAATATCGTTGGTATCCAAACCAATTGGCGGCATTGAAACAGGCTACTCCACGTCCCCGTATTAAGCAATGGTCAAAGGTTGAGGCTATTCTTGGTGACTATTTGCAGCTGGCCCTTATCGGTGAAATAAGCCCGGAAGATGCTCTGTCAGAGGCAAACACTCAAATTAGCAAAGCCCTGAAGCGATAAAATAAGGGGTTATCCAAGAGGTTAAATTGGTCTGCGTCCATTGTTCGGGCGCAGACATCATAGTAATTGAATCGCCATGTTCAAGGGAAAGTCAACTGTCGGGCTATTGCTGCTTACGCCGGCAGCTGTTTTGTTCCTTGCCCTTACAATTTATCCCTTGTTGCGCGTATTCGCGCTTTCTTTTTATGCCACGGACTATGGCTTTGAAGGCGCAACCTATGTCGGCACAGAAAATTATACCGAGCTACTTGCACATCGGTTTTTTCAGACAGCGGCATGGAATACTCTCGTATTTGCAATCCTAGCTACGACCTGTGAAGTAGGCTTCGGTTTAATCCTCGCTCTCCTTGTGAATGGAAAAATTCCGGGAAATCGGTTTATTGTGCCTGCGTTGCTGACTCCATATGTCCTGTCCACAATGGTCGTCACGGCAATTTGGCGGGTATGGTTTCACTACGATTTTGGATTTCTTAATAATTTGTTACGTTTTTTGAACTTGTCACCTATTGAGTGGCTGTTTAATCCAGATATCGCAATGTATTCTCTCGTTTTGGTTGATACTTGGCAAACCACCCCTCTCACCTTTTTGATATTACTCGCAGGGCTTCAAGCCGTTCCGGATGAAATTTACGAGGCCGTAAGTATTGATGGCGCAGGTCCTATGTATGTTTTCCGATTTATCACACTGCCATTGTTGATGCCCTACATTTTTCTAGCCGCTCTTTTACGCAGCGTTGATGCCTTCAAAATATTCGACAAAGTGTTTGCCCTGACTGGTGGTGGTCCAGGCTTAGCGACGGAAACCCTGTCAATGTATGTCTATCGACTCGGGTTCCGGTTCTTCGATGTAGGTGCAGCATCTGCAGCCGCAATAATCATGGTCGTAATTGCTGGTGCGCTTGCGATACTCTACGCGATACGTCTCATGCGTGAGAAGACATAAGCTGTGAAATTCATTCCGCGTCCCCGAGTCATCGCAACATACACTTTGACGGCATTGATGCTCGTTCCAATCATTTGGATGGTGACAACTTCGCTTCGTCCTCCGATTGACTATATTTCCTCGTCCATTTCGCTAATCCCCTCCAATGTTACGCTTGACCACTACCGCGACCTTTTGAGCGACAACCTTTGGCAAAAAGCACTCAATAGCACTATTGTTGCGATTGGCACGACGCTCCTCGCATTGACAGCAGCCTTCCCAGCGGCTTATGCCTTGGTGCGTGTCAAACTACCGGCAAGATTTGACATGAGCTTCTTGATATTTGTCCTCTTGGTAAAATTAACGCCCCCCATCTCACTGGCAATTCCCCTGTATCAAGTGCTACGGTCGCTGGGGTTACTCGATACATTGGCCGGACTAATCCTCGTTTATCAAGTTTATGCCTTACCATTTGCGATTTGGATGCTTTTAGGGTTCGTTCGCGATGTCCCCGTTGAATATGAAGAGGCCGCGCTTGTTGACGGGGCTTCCCTAGTTAGACGACTAAGGTCAATTATCCTTCCACTCATGATGCCAGGGATTATCGCAACGTCGGTGTTTGTTGGTATTCTTAGCTGGAATGAATTTGCCTACGCTCTTCTATTTATTCAATCCCCAGACAAATTTACGCTTCCCACATTTATTGCCACTTTGATTACCGAAGACGAAACATTTTGGGGGCAACTTGCCGCCGTCGGCCTCATCGCGTCACTACCCATTCTTGCAATAGTGGGTTTCGTGCAAAAAGGATTAACTCGAGGATTTAGTGGCGGGATTAAATAATACCCAGCCCTTAAAATGTATAAACGCCTATCACTCAAAGGAGTTAACGAGTTTGGTCCCTATCAACCACGCCTTATAGGGGCGACAAGCATTCCATTCAAAAACACTGCACATTTGCTCTGATTACCATTTAACGTCATTTGGCCAATCTTCATCCTGACTTCGACGGTTCATATTCATAAACTATTGATTTATAAAGAAACACAAAAATACCTAGGCACTACAAATGCCTAGATATTGAAGGATTATGTCAATTAGTACAGTGGGTAAGCTGTGGTGGTCGCTTTTAATCCCATCACAGCATAGATTTTTTTTGCCTCTGGATTGATTTGAGAAGGCATGACATAGCTTTTCTTGGTGCGCTTGTGTTTGAATACACTATGTTGCACATGAATCAAGGCATTACGGATAACCTCAGGGGATAAGGCTTTGTGTTGTAGCTTGATTCGATACATTAGCTGTCTGATGCAGGCAAAAGCCATGAACGAAATGGCAATGTGGGCACGCACTCTTGAGGGTGTCCAGTGGTAGATAGGCCGTACTTTCAAGTCATGTTTAGTGATTCGAAAACTCTCCTCGACCTGCCATAAGCCGCGATAGTGTGATAGCACTTCCTGATGCGGCGTATCGGGCAAATTGGTGATGACACCATGCAGTCCGTCCCAGCGGCTTTCGGCAGCAATTTTATCTTGGTTGATACTCAGGCTAGTCTTTCCCTTGATAATCAGAAATTTTTTATAGCCGTAGTTATTTAATAAGTCCTTGGGATTCTGGCTTTTACCGATTTTCTTGATGAGCCGATCGACTGCCTTTTGTCGGTCATGTTGATCTTTATCCGCACGCTTTGGACAATGTGAGACAATGAGTCGTCTCTTCTTGTGCGTCAGCTCGGCTGCGCTTGATGCGCCTTTATCGAGCGCCTGATAAGCTGATTTATCCAATACTTTGGTTTGTAGTGCACTTGGCAATTGTTTTAGTTTCGCCCCAACAATGTAATAAGCGCCCGCCTCATCCAGGGCATGCAGATTGTCTTCATTAAGCATGCCCCGATCAGCGACAAAGATCATTTTCCTAACATCATAGCGCGCTTGCATCGTCTTCAAAACGCTGATTAGGCTATGGCCCTCGAAAGTAGCACCGGGGAACACTTCGTAGCCGACCGGCAGACCTTCGCGGGTGACCAGCAAAGCCAGCAATACTTGCGGCTGATTAAATTTACAGTCCTTGCTGTAGCCATTTTGTTTTAATTCGTCTTCCTTGAAAGACTCAAAATAGAGCGTCGTACAATCAAAAAACAACACATCCAGGGCACCAGGCAACAAGGATCGCGTACCTTCACAGGTCATCGTTTGCAGCCGGCTGATGGTGTTATCGTCAAGCTGATCCATCATCCGATAAACTTTCTCTAAGGACAAAGAAACGCCAAAGTCCTGCTCCAAGTGCTGCACGCTGCCGCGCTTGCTTTTAGGGTTAGCAATGCGTGCCATCACGCAATGGAACAGGGCTTCATGGGAAGCACGATACCGCCTCTGCGACAACAGGGTATCGAATGATAACTGGCGATAGACCTCGCCATACACTTCATGGATGCCCAGCACCACCCGCTGTTCTTCCACCATCTGCCTCAGATCAACATTCAAGGTGGCTTTAGACGCTTTGGCTGCTTTCGCTTCAATCATCTGTTTGGCAACCGTCTCAGGCGGAAACAGGCTGGGCTGATGCTGGGCTTCAAGCTTCGCCTTGACGACTTCGGCCAGCTCTTTCAATCGCACTAACTCATCGTCATCCATGGCAATGCCGATATAACGGACAATCTTTTGCTTGACCTTATCGCCGACGCGCACAGATGAAACAATCTGAACCGATTGTCTTGGGCTATTGGGTGTAGATTTAACGCGAACGAACATGGGGTGAGTCTATACCATTCGATCACCGAAGTCAACACAAATATTTAAATAGGCACTACAAACCAACTTCTCTACCACCCCCGCATGTTTATTGGGCTGTGGGCGATCTGCATGGAGCCAACCGTCGAAGTCAGGAGCATTCCATTCAAAAACACTGCACATTTGCTCTGATTACCATTTAACGTCATTTGGCCAATCTTCATCTGTTACAAGATCCCACTGTCCAGCCCAATCGAGCGCATCTAGATTTCTTGTCTGGAGTGAGGAACCAGAAGTACCAGCACTGGATCCACCTGTCCCCATACCATAATCTGTGTCTTCGTGGTTTAGGAAATAGGGCTTGATGTCTTGGAGTTTCCATTTTTCAGATTCTCCACCATCACAATCCCAAATATGGATATTGTGCCATTGTCCAGAGGCATTGCCACCAGACACATCGACACATTTGGTAGTCGCATGTCTTGGTCTCAGTTGGCTTTCCATTGTATAGACAAAATGTTGATTGTCGCCTCCGTCACAATCCCAGAGAACAACATCTGTCCCATTACCGCCACCCTCACCTGAGACATCCAAACATTTTTCTCCATATTTGTTTTTTAATGAAAAGTATCCAGGCGTGCTTCTTCTTACGCTTACTAGAGGAACATGGTCGTTGAAGGTATCAACTTTCCGCGCCCGACTGAGAAATTGAGCACCGTGAGAAATGGCAATGTATGAATATGCGAACTGTGACAATTCTGCATAACCACTACCAGAATTCTCCCATACATGTGAAATGTAGTTGTCACTATAAGATTGGTTCATCAGTTCCTGCCGATGATCACCCCATTGAAAATTACCACATACCACCCATGCCGCTTCCGCACTCGAAAACCCAGAAGGGTTTTCATCCCTCTTGAAATCATCTTCGTAATCAACCCGAGGGCAAACAAACATTTGGTCGGTACTTTTGCCTGAATAATGATTCGCATAACTATCCAAAGAATTAGTGTTCCCTGTGAGTATGACGATTATATCACCATAATCTGTGACACTTCCCGTTGATGTATCGTTGTCCAACTGGTTTAAATTGGGCCAACCATAATCGGCCACCCCTTGTCTCAGAGTCTTGGAATTTCCATCGTCTTGAGTATTAACCCAGCTTTTCAATTCAGCAGGTGTTATGACGCGACTCCCTAAAGTCTCTTTGACAACCATGGAAGTATCGTTATGAGAACCAGATGTCCAATCAGTCGAAGCACCTTTTGTGTCAATCCAGACCGTGATAGGGTCTTTCCAAGAGGTGTTTGAATCCAACCAGTCTTTCACATCATTCAAACAACCGGTTAGATAGGCATCTCCAGTCCCACAATGGTTTTTATTCCAAAAAGTATAGTGGGACACAAAATCGTCCCCACTGCGGATTCGATTGTAAGTGTCAATTTCAATCGTGCGAAATCCATCATTCAGCAAATCAGAAACCCCATCACTGTGTTCGTAGGAATTATGCGGAACCTGGAACGTTACATGATTGTTAGCCCAAAGCAGTAATGTCCCCTTTTGACTTATTCAAGAGGGACATTACTGCTTTGGGCTAACACCACTTGACAAGTAACGGTTGTGCATTCTAATATCCATTTCACGATGAGATATAAAACTGTTCTCGGCAACTGGAGGTGAACATGAAGATGGTAGGAATCGTCGGTTTGGGCGACATGGGTAGTGGCTTGGCACAGAACCTGATTAAGAACGGCTTTGAAGTTCAGGGTTTTGACTTGAGTGCGGATCGGATGAAGGCCTTTGTCGAAATGGGCGGCAAGGTTGCCGTGTCTGCAGGTGAAACTGGCAAGGACGCTTCCGCGGTATTTGTCATGGTGATGAACGGGAGTCAGGCAATGGACGTCATTGCGGCCGACGGTGGTTTAATATCGTATCTCTCGGCGGGTTCGGCTTTGATCTTGACGGCCACAATCAAAGCGAGTGAGGCACGCGAGATTGGTGTTGCTATGGAAGGTTCAGGCATTCATCTGATCGACAGCCCCGTCTCTGGGGGGTTCCCCGGTGCACAGGGCGGCACGTTGACCATGATGGCGGCTGGCGAGAGTAGCGTTCTTGATGAATACAAACCGATCATGGAAGCGGTCTCCAAGACCATTCACCGAGTTGGCGAAAATGCCGGTGATGGTCAGGTCGTAAAATCCTGTCTGCAAACACTGATTGGTTCGATCTTCGGCGCAACATTCGAGGCTGCCGCTCTGGCCGCCAAGGCCGGCGTTTCAGGCCAGGTGATTTACGACGTGTTTTCCACCTCGGGCGCCAGCTGCGGTGTGGCCAACGGGGCGTTGGAATGCATCATTGACCGCAAGTTCGAAGGCGCCGGAAGCGGCATTGGCACGATGCACAAGGATCTGACGATCTCGCTCAACATGGCAGAATCACTGGGTGTCCCGTTGCATATGGCCTCTACCGCCATGCAGTTATTCCACGCAGGCAAAACCAAATATCCGAACGGGGACAATTGGGTCGTCACCCGCGTCATTGAAGAAATCATCGGTGCTGAACTGCATCGCTAACTTAAAGAGAATAAATTATGAAATTAGGTGTTATTTGCGACGGTATTAGCCGCAACCTTGCCCACGCGCTCAACGTGATGGATGAATTTGATCTTGAGTATGCGGAACTGCAGTTTGTCTGGGACAAGGAGGTCGGCGATCATTCGAAGGAGCAGATCGCCGAAATCAAAGAACTACTTAAAAAGCATAACAAGCCGGTGTCCTGCCTGTCGCGCCATGTCTTCGCCGGCATGACCACGACCAACCGCCCGGGCGACGAGTTGCATACCAAACACATGGATGCTCTCAAGCGGGTCATGGACATGGCCCATGAGGTCGGTTCGCCGCTGGTGCGGATCATGAGCTCGAAGAAAGAACAGATTCTTTGGGGTCAGAACGGTTCCGAGAAATGGAATGTCGCTAAGGGTGCCTGGGACACCCTGCCGCCGTTGGTCGCTCCAGCAGTCGAACTGGCCAAGAAGGAAGGACTGACTCTGGTGGTCGAGACCGGCAATGGCACTATGGTAAATTCCAATTATACCGCCCGCAAGCTGATCGACGATCTCGATGCCAAAGGTGTACTGAAGGTTCTGTGGGATCCAGCCAACAACTGCTGGTGCCATGAACGGGCCTATCCGGACGGTTACGAAGAGGTGCGAGACGGTTATCTCGGTCATGTCCACATCAAAGACGTGCAGGTGGACACACCGCGCGCCACCCTAGATGTGCGCGAGATGGGCAAGGGACAGCTCGCCGACCAGTTCCAGCCCATGGCTGATGCGATGCGGGCCGATGACTACGACGGTGTTATTTCCTTCGAGGGTGTCTATCATCCCGGAAACGGTGACTTCGAAGAGGGCTTCCGGGTCTGTATCGGGAAATTCAAGGAAATTTACGGATGAGTTTTGTTTTCGAGTCTGTGTGTGGGAATCTTTCGGGCAAAGAAACAAATACCGAACGAATAATTTTGATGTTCTAGAGGGGAGAGATAGTTGAATCAACTTGATTTTGGTGTCGTGATTGAGCGATGGACCGATCTACTCCACGGTGTCGGACTGACGCTTGTCCTTTCGACTACTGGAATTGTATTGGCACTATTGATTGGTGTTACGGGCGTTGCAATGCAACGTTCGCATAGACGGGTGCTTCAGATCCCTGTACGTATCTTTGTAGAGCTGATTCGCAATACGCCTTTCCTTGTGCAAATTTTCTTTTTGTTCTTTGCTCTGCCGATACTTGGCGTGCGTTTAAGCCCGTTCGTAACAGCCATTATTGCGCTTGCGATCAACGGCGGAGCCTACTCTATCGAAATTATTAGAGGTGGCGTCGAATCAATTCCGCGTGGACAGGTCGAGGCCGGAGCTGCACTTGGATTGACGCCGACACAGGTCTTTCGTGACATTGTTTTGAACCCAGCACTTCGTGCGATTTATCCTGCGTTGACATCGCAATTCATTCTACTGACACTCACCTCTGCCGTATGTTCATCAATATCTGCAAACGAGCTGACGCACATTGCGCAAAGAATCGAATCTGAAACATTCAGAAGCTTCGAAGTATATTTCACGATCACTGGTCTCTACTTGTTGATTTCGTGGCTCATGATGTCCGCGCTCATTGTCCTTGGTCGGCGCCTCTTCGTATACCCTAACTAGCGACTGATTGAGATGGATAAATTTGGTCTTGCCGAAATGTTTTTTCTGTTTGAGGGGTTGAAATGGACGGTCCTATTGACAGCCATCAGTTTTGCAGGTGGTGGTGTCATCGGTCTCGTAATCGCGCTCGGTCGTGTCAGCCCCATTGCTATAATCCGCCGACCAGCTTTGGCCTATATTGCGGTATTCCAGGGCACGCCGCTGCTGATGCAGCTGTTCGTTATTTACTACGGTCTGGCACTCATGCAATTCAACATCGATGCGTGGGTTGCTGTTTCGATTGCTTACACGGCTCATGCCAGCGCTTTCTTGGGCGATATATGGCGTGGGACAATTCAGTCTCTACCTCGAGGTCAGACGGAGGCAACGAACGCGCTCGCACTTGGCTACGTTTCGCGTATGCGGGACGTGATTCTTCCTCAGGCACTCAAGATTTCGCTGCCTGCGACAATTGGTTTCGCTGTGCAGCTGACCAAAGGAACATCGCTCGCAGCAATCGTCGGTTTTGTTGAACTCGCACGTGCGGGTCAGATCGTATCAAACCTGATATTCCAGCCGATTATAGTCTTTGGAATCGTGGGGGTGATTTATTTTATTATTTGTTGGCCCATGTCAATTTGGGGAGGGCGGATGGAACGAAAGCTTTCACTTAGCCACCAATGAATTGACTGATCGCGAATTCTGTTTGAATGTTCTGAACAGAAATAAGGCAGCCGAAGCTGCAAATTAACCTTTAATATAGGAGTTATAAAAATGAAATTGAATAAGTTTTTACGTCGTACCTTTACGAGAGTAATTGCAAGTATCGCAATGTTCGGGTTTATCGGAGTCGGGACAGCGATGGCTGATACACTTGATAATATCAAGTCACGGGGCAAGGTCGTTATTGGAATCCAGGGGGACAACCCACCTTTCGGTTTCCTTGATTCCACCGGAAAGAACGATGGTTATGATGCTGACCTATCCAAGCTTTTTGCAAAACATCTTGGTGTTGAACTGCAGCTAGTCATCGTCACCAATCAAAACCGTATTGCCGCACTGCAAACGGGTAAAGTTGATATGCTGTTTGCCACGCTTGGTATAAGTGCAAAGCGCGCTGAGGCTCTGCAATACAGTATTCCCTATGCAGAAGACAGCATGCCAATTATCGCGGCTAAAAGTACTAAAATAACAAGTTTCGCCGACTTGAATAAGTTAACTGTTGGTGTGCCAAAGGGCAGTACCCAGGAAAATATGGTTCCAAATCTTTCTCCTGATGCGAATATGTTGAGTTTCGATGATGATTCGGCAACCATCCAGTCGTTACTATCCGGTCAGGTTGATGCAATCGGCGGAAATCAGTTCGCATTTGGTCGCATTGAAGAACGTGAACCAGGCAAATTTGCAGAAAAGCTGATAATTGCGACAAACTATAAGGGTGTGGGTACGCTTTTGCATGACAAGAAAATCAACGCCACAGCGAACACTTTCCTGGAAGGACTCAAAAAAGATGGTACCATGGAAAAGCTGTACCAAAAGTGGTTCAAGCTTGGGCTGCCAAAGTTTGCAGCCCCGGTTAAAGGCGTATCCTTTACCGTCAACTAAAACGAAAAGACTAGAGCAGGAAGCCGCCAATATGTCAAATAAAGTGAAAACATCCATTTCTGAGAGTGAAGTTCTTATTGATTTAAATAAGATAAATAAATGGTATGGCAGCTTCCAAGCTCTAAAGAACGTGAGTTTAACGGTGAATAAGGGGGAGCGGATTGTTCTCTGCGGTCCTTCAGGTTCTGGCAAATCGACACTGATCCGTTGCATCAATCACCTTGAGACAATCCAAGAAGGTACAATCACTGTTGCGGGCCGGAAAATGGAGGACGCTGCGAGTTCTGTGGAGTCCATCCGCCGCGATGTTGGGATGGTATTTCAGAACTTTAATCTTTTCCCGCACCTCAAGGTAATCGAAAACTGTACGCTTGCATTGCGTCGGGTCAAAAAAATCAAGCGGGAGGAGGCTGAAGTTATCGGGCGCAAGCACCTTGACCGTGTCCGTATTCTTGAACAGGCAGAAAAGTATCCCGCGCAGCTTTCCGGAGGGCAACAGCAGCGCGTTGCGATTGCGCGGGCGCTATGTATGGAGCCAAAGGTAATGCTCTTTGATGAACCAACATCCGCACTCGACCCGGAAATGGTGAAAGAAGTTCTGGACACAATGATTGGATTGGCTGATGGCGGCATGACAATGATCTGCGTCACTCACGAGATGGGTTTTGCGAGACGGGTCGCCAATAGAGTGCTGTTCATGGATGTCGGCGAAATTGTTGAGGCGGCAACTCCCGAGGAGTTCTTCAGTAAGCCGAAACATGAACGCACTAAAGCGTTCCTAGGCGAAATTCTCGCCCATCAGTGATTGCGGCAGCATTCGCCCATTTTACCTTACAAGCGCGATTGACACTTCGTAAGATTTTTATCGTGCATGCCGTTTATTCCTACGGCCGGACGCTATTTTTCGATGGGTGGCGTTGATGCCGATCAAATTATCGGTTTGTCACACAATAAAGAGTGTAAGAAAGAGTGTAAGAAAGAGTGTAAGCATGTCGGAGACCGCACAATAATCAGATCTATTCAGAGGTTCCTTAATCTCCATCAAGCGTTCCTCGGTAGATATTTATGACCAACAGGTTGGCGGACGGCTGGAGGATGTGTCGAGCTTCGCCAAGTATATCGGTGCAAGCCTGACCAACACGGCTACGGGTGTCGTCACACAAGGGGTGAAGATTGATCTGGAACGCCTGACGGTGCTGGTCATTCTGGGAATCCGTGACAAAGAAACCTTCCCGCTCATATTCTATCGGGATAACTGTGCCGACATGGCTTTGACCGTGTATGACATCGACCCCGATTTCATACACTCCGCCAAATCCGTTGTCCTATCGGGCACCCATTTCTCGACCGCAAATTATAAACGGTTGCATGTATACCCAGACTCATTTCATATTGGAAAAGACTGAACCTGGAACGTTACATGATTGTATGGTATATCATTTGTGTCGGCAGAAACCGCTAATCGAACGTTTGCTAGGTTTCCGGAAATTATTTTTTCATGATTCGTTGTGGCCGTTGTCCCATCTGGCAATGTCGCCTCCTCATAAACCCAAGTCGCCCAAGGCGAATCTGCCGCCAATGACTGTGATGTAAAAAATACAATCATCGACAAAGTTGCAATACAAACACTCCTGATTTTTTCTATTTCTATCCTCCATATTTTCCAGTTTAACAGTCAACGAATAACGAATAACGATTAAGCCAATCTTGAGCGTTCCAAGTTTTTAATTTCTTTTTTAGATTTCGCTAAATTTCGTCGCACTTGCGTCGCGCCCACATCACCGTGAGCAGTCAAAGAGCAATCAAAATCAGGTATGTAAAATAAAATATCGTTAAAATTCAAATAATCTGCGCTATCCGCATAGTACAAATCATTCACCTTATGCTTTTTGTCTCCAATTTCAGAACATTGTCGCGTTCAATATTACCCATAAGCCCTATCCATAAAACCCCGACACAAGCCAGAATCAACCACTGACAAGACGTTTTCTGACCCGAGTCATCACTTCTGCCACCACTTCCTCAATGTCCAGATTGGTGGTATCCAACAGAATCGCATCCTCAGCAGGTCGCAACGGTGAAACCGCCCGACCCGCATCACGCGCATCGCGTTCACAAATCTCCTTAAAAAGCCGTGTGATACTAACATCAAAACCATTGACTCTCAACTGGTTGAATCGTCTTTCTGCACGCGCCTGCGCGCTGGCAGTGAGAAATATTTTGCAAATGGCATTGGCAAACACCGCCGTTCCCATGTCCCTGCCATCTGCCACCAAGCCCGGAGCTTGCGCGCGACTTCTTTGCCAGACAAGCAGTTTTTCCCGAACACGCGGCACTGCTGCAATCACTGAAGCCCGTTTTCCGGCTTCTTCGGTACGAATTTCATCGCCTATTTCTTCGCCGTGAAGCCAGACCACCCCATCCTTGAACTCAAGCTCGATATTCTGTGCCAGATCAATCAATCCCGCTTCATCGGCGACCTCAATCTGATTCTTTTCGGCAAGATAGCCGAGTACACGGTAAATCGCCCCACTATCCAGATAATGCCAATCCAGTTGTCGTGCGACTGCCAAAGAAATAGTGCCTTTGCCCGAGCCACTGGGACCATCAATCGCAACCACCGGGACGGCCATGCGGACAGGGGTTGTCGCGCTTAAATTTGTTTTAGTTGACGACAATGTTGACTCCGACTCGATTTGCCAGCTCGAAAAAATTGGGGAAAGAGGTGGCGACATGCTCACAATCTGAGACTTCAACCTGATCCAGCGCGGCAACTCCCGCCATCGCAAAAGCCATGGCGATGCGGTGATCACCACCACTTTGCACCTCCCCACCGGTTAGTTTTCCGCCCTCGATGACCATCCCATCCGTATTCTCCTTGACCTTGATGCCCAAGGCTTTAAGACCGCTTACCACACAATGAATACGGTCGCTTTCCTTAACCCGCAATTCTGCCGCATCAGAAATTCGAGTCATCCCGCTGGCACAGGCAGCTGCCACGGCAATCACCGGAATCTCATCAATTGCCAACGCAATATCGTTGCCACCCACCTCGCAACCGCGCAAGTTGGAGCTCCTGACCAAAATATCCGCAACCGGCTCACCACCAATATCGGTTTGATTTTGTAGCGTAATGCGCGCCCCCATGCGTTGTAAAATCGGCAACACCCCATTGCGACTGGGATTGACCCCCACACGTTGCAAAACCAGATCGCTGTTTGGGGTTATCAATGCCGCGAGAATAAAAAAGGCTGCCGAAGACAAATCTGCCGGCACTTCCACATCGCGCGCAGACAATCTGCCTGCGCCTTGAACCGTAACCATACTATGGTTTTTTCGTTTGCTTGTTTGTAGCGCATAGCCAAACCCTGCCAACATGCGCTCGGTATGATCTCGCGTGGTCGCCGTTTCAATAACCGAAGTCGTTCCGGTGGCGTATAAGCCCGCCAGCAAGACCGCAGATTTGACTTGTGCAGAAGCCATTGGTGGGGCGTATTCGATGCCGTGAAGCCACTCAACCGCGCCAATGTGTAAGGGCGGTTTGCCGTCTGCGGATTCAATCCGCGCACCCATGCGCCTGAGCGGGTCGATGACTCTACCCATCGGGCGTTGGCTGAGCGAAACATCGCCAATCAGTGTGGACGACCACGGCTGGGCGCACAATACGCCCGCTAATAACCGCAATGCGGTGCCCGAATTGCCCATGTCAAGCGCATCAAGCGGTTGCGTCAAACCCTGCAACCCCTTGCCCTCAATCTGGTAATTGTTGTCATCCGGCTGGTCGCTTGCGCGCGTAATACGAATCCCCATGGCACGAAAAGCGGCAATGGTTGCGAGCACATCCTCGCCTTCCAAGATTGCCGAGACCCGTGTTACCCCGTGCGCAAGGGCACCGAAAATAACCGCCCGATGTGAAATGGATTTATCGCCATCAACCTTGATACGACCTTGCAGACCGGAAGCACTGGAAGCGGGAGAAAGCAGAAATTTCATAGGATGCTCATAATACGAAATTAAAATTCAGCGCGTTGCTACAACGTGCTTTTTCGTTTTTCCGTGACCCGAGCGCGGGCTTGCTTTGCTGATGCGTACAGCGTCTCGATAGCCTGTTGTTCGTCTGCCTCAATCATCTTGGCGACATGCTCTAATTGAGTCTTAAACTCGGCAATATGCGCCAGTAAATATTGTTTATTCATCAGCGAAATATCGCGCCACATTTCTGGGTCGCTGGAGGCGGTGCGGGTGAAATCATAAAAACCACCAGCCGCCATCTCATAACAGCGGTCGCGTGATGATGACGTTGACAGAAAATCCATCATCACATACGCCAACACATGCGGCAGATGGCTGGTGATGGACAACACCCGATCGTGCTCTGCCACATCCATCAATTTCACTTCGGCACCGGTACTTCGCCACATGTTTTCGATGCGCCGACAGGCTTCCACATCGGTTTGCGCGTTTGGGGTCAAAATCACTTTATGATTTTCAAACAAATCGTTCGTGGCTGCCGTAATACCCGATTTTTCCTTGCCGGCAACCGGATGGGCGCCGACAAAGCGATTAAAATGAATGCCCAATGCGGCTCTCGCCTGCTCGACGATGCCGCCCTTGACACTGCCGACATCGGTTACAATTTTATCCGCATTCATCGCTGGTGCAATGGCTTCAAAAAGCCTCGCAATGGTATTGACCGGCGTTGCCAGCACAATAATATCGGCATCATCAACCGCCTGTTGCAGGTCGGGCTGGATTTGATCGATAACCCCAAGCGACAAGGCGGTGGCTAAATTCACCCGCGAGCGTCCTACGCCGATGATGCTCCCGACTGCGCCTGCCTGCTTCAATGCCATCGCCAGCGAGCCGCCAATCAAGCCGACACCGACAATGGCAAGGGTCTGAATATGAGGTGTTTCGTTCATGTATTTCTTCGCGCCTAGCCCGCGCTGGGCTAATATGGGGATTAAATAGATGCCGGATAGGAGCCGAGATTTTTGAATAATCCCGCTTCCGCTTTGAGTTCGCTCAATGCTTTTGCAACATGTTGTTGTTCTTGATGACCCATAATATCAATAAAAAAGATGTATTCCCACAGCCCGATTTTGGAGGGTCTGGATTCAATTTTAGTCATATCAATCTGCTCGCCGAGCAACGGTTGCAATAAATGCAACAACGCCCCCGGGCGACTTCGACAAGATAATAACAAACTGGTTTTGTCGTTGCCACTGGGTGGCGTGGTGCGGTTGGACAAGACTAAAAAGCGGGTTGTGTTACCCGGTTCATCCTCAATGTTTGTCGCTACAGTTTTGAGCTTGTAGCGTTGTGCGGCAATCGCGCTGGCAATGGCAGCGGCTGATTTTTCCGTAGTCACTTTTTGAGCCGCATCGGCATTACTGCTCACCGGAATCAATTCTGCTTGCGAACAATTTTTATCCAGCCAGTGTTTGCATTGTCCCAAAGACTGGGTATGTGCGTATATTTTTTTCACCCGACTCAAATCACCATTCGGCCCATCCGCAAGGCTCAATAAATTGTGGTGAATGGGTAAATTAATCTCCCCGCAGATGGTGAGCGAAGTGTTGACCAAACGATCCAGCGTTCCGGTTACGCCGCCTTCGGTCGAGTTTTCAACCGGCACCACAGAGAAATTGGTGCGCCCGGTTTCGGTCGCTTTGAAAATCTCATCAATGGTGGAGAAATCGGTAATGGTAATGCTACTCCCGAAATGGTGTCGCGCAGCCGCTTCGGTATAAGTGCCAATCGGACCGAGCACTGCCACCGATAATCCTGCCTCTATGCCCCGCGTAATGGACATGATTTCCCTGAACAATGATTCCAGCGAGCGGTTCTGCAACAATCCGTCATTCAGGTCTTGCAGACGACTCAAAACCCGCGCTTCTCGTTCCGGCCGGTAAAACGCAGGCTCCTCCAACGTGGTTTTAATTTGGGCAATCGATTGTGCGACCTTGAGTCGTTTATTCATCAAGCGCAGAATATCGGCATCAATGTGGTCGATTTCATCGCGAAAAACAGTCAGTTTTTGGTCGGTTTCTTTGCTCATTCTTCGTTATATGCCTGATTTGGGCTCGGGTTCAGGTTCAGGCTTAATGAATCAGCGGGTCGTGTGTTGGTTCTGCTTTATCATCGCCAGTATCATCGACCTCATCGGTATCCTCAACCTTGCCTACGCTGACTAATTTTTCGTCATTTTTCAGTGAAATCAGCCTGACCCCTTGGGTATTCCTGCCCTGATTCGAAATTTCGGCAATGCGGGTACGAATCAGAATACCGCCATCAGTAATCAACATAACCTCATCGGATTGATTGACGATGTGCGCGCTCACAACCATCCCATTCCGCTTCGATGTTTTTATCGCAATAACGCCTTTTCCAGCGCGGTTTTTGCGCGGAAAATCGGCAATCGGAGTACGCTTTCCATAGCCATGTATGGTGCAGGTCAGAATTGCCGGCTCCGATACCGCCTCTTTACTACCATCGCCGGCATTAGCAACATCCGCCGAGGGCAACACCATCAGTGAAATAACGTGTTGACCTTTGTCCAAGCGAATCCCTCTGACTCCTCTCGCCACGCGCCCGACCAGCCGAACATCTTTCTCTGAAAACCTCATCGCCTTACCAGCATCGCTAATCAGCAGTAAATCATCCTCACCATGGGTTAAGACTATGCCGATTAAATGGTCATCCGGCTGTAAATTTATCGCTTTAATGCCGGAAATTCTGGGACGTGAAAAATCGTTCAGACGATTCTTTTTAATGACCCCCAACGCCGTTGCCATGAGGATATTGGTGTCTTCCGCATAACCTTTAATCGGTAATACGGTGGTCACCTGCTCATCGGCATCAAGCGGCAACAAATTAACCAAAGGCTTGCCTCGTGCTTGCCGTCCGGCTTGCGGCAACTGAAACACCCGCAACCAATAGACCTTACCCATGTTGGAAAAACACAAAATGGTGTCATGCGAATTTGCCACAAACATACGACTAACGAAATCTTCTTCTTTGGTTCGGGTCGCAATCCTGCCCTTGCCGCCACGTTTCTGGGCACAGTAATCCGAAATGGGCTGCAACTTCGCATAACCCTCGTGGGAAATGGTCACCACCACATCTTCTTCGGGAATCAAATCCTCCATAGACAAATCAATCTCGCCTTCCATAATTTCTGTGCGCCGCTCATCGCCATAGCGATCACGAATATCCTGTAATTCCTCACGAATAACTTCCACCAAACGATCCGGGTTTTCCAGAATCTCCAGCAACGCAAGAATCTGGTCGATGATTTCAGCATATTCTTTATGGATTTTTTCCTGTTCCAGACCGGTCAGTCGATGCAAGCGCATGTCCAGAATAGCCTGCGCCTGCTCTGGCGACAGCCGATACCCTGTTTGGGTCATGGCATACTCTTCATCCAAACCATCTGGACGCGACAAGTTGGCATCGCTACGCGACAGCATGTCAGCCACCGCGCCCGGTTGCCATATTTCGTTCAACAAGTTTTCTTTCGCTTGCGCCGAGGTTTGCGCCGCCTTAATCAGCGCAATAATCGCGTCTATATTGGCGAGCGCGACCGCAAGACCTTCGAGCAGATGGGCGCGACTACGCGCCTTGCCAAGCTCAAATACCGTTCTGCGAGTCACCACTTCCCGGCGGTATTTGATGAATTCGGCAAGTATTTCTTTCAGGTTGAATATATTTGGCTGATTTCTGCTCAACGCCACCATGTTGATGCCAAATACAGTTTGCAACTGAGTTTGTTTGTATAAATTATTCAACACCACTTCCGACTGTTCGCCCCTTTTTATCTCAACCACCATCCGCATACCCGATTTATCGGATTCGTCACGGATTGCCGATATGCCATCGATGCGTTTGTTTTTAACCAGCTCGGCAATTTTTTCCATCAATCTCGCCTTGTTGACCTGATAGGGTAATTCGACAACGATGATGGACTCGCGTCCATTGCTATTGGTTTCGATTTCAGTGCGCGCACGCACATAAATCCGCCCACGACCGGTTTCATAAGCCTGACGGATGCCGCTACGACCATTGATGATTCCAGCGGTCGGGAAATCCGGGCCCGGCAAGTGTTTCATCAATTCTGCCACACTGATTTCACTGTTATCCATCAGCGCGAAACAGGCATCAATCGTCTCACCCAGATTATGGGGCGGAATGTTGGTCGCCATGCCCACGGCAATACCGGTGGAACCATTGACCAGCAAGTTGGGAACCCGAGCAGGCAATACCAAAGGCTGGGTTTCCGTTTCATCATAGTTCGGACCAAAATCTACGGTCTCTTTGTCGATGTCGATCAATAATTCGTGGGCAATCCGCGCCAAGCGTATTTCGGTATATCGCATCGCCGCGGGTGAATCGCCGTCCACTGAACCGAAGTTGCCCTGCCCATCGACCAGCATATAACGCATGGAAAAATCCTGTGCCATACGCACGATGGTGTCATAAATCGCCGTATCACCGTGCGGATGGTATTTACCAATCACATCACCGACGACCCGAGCGGATTTTTTATAAGCCTTATTCCAATCATTGCCCAGCACCGACATGGCGTACAACACCCGCCGATGAACCGGTTTTAAGCCATCCCGAATATCCGGCAAGGCACGCCCTACGATGACGCTCATGGCGTAGTCGAGGTAGGACTGCCGCATCTCTTTTTCCAGATTAGCGGGTAGGGTTTCTTTTGCGAAAGGCGTTTGTGTCATTGTGGCGAAATTATATTTGCGATGGTTATGATGTCATTAGCAGTAAGTGCGTTTCTTTAATAAAGATGCTCTAACGGCAATCATCGGGTCGGGCATGACGACATAAATGTTGTCCACTAAATCGGCAGGATTTTATCACATACGGCAGATTAATAAAATTACGAATTACGAGAGACCTTTGCATAATTCAAAAAATAATCGGACGGATCGAGAGCCTCGCCGAACGAAGAGACTGTGCAAAAAACCAACATCCGTCTTTCCTGCGGAGGAGACTGTGCAAAAACCCCAAGCTAGTGCATGTTACATGTAGAAAACCCTCAATCCCCAGTAAGTTCTTAAACTTGGCGTCAATGTGGACAGGATAAAATACCCGGACATACCAGCTTAGTTGCCGGTTCTCCTGCCCAACTGGACTACTGTTTTGCCAGCAGCTCAATTCGCCAAAAACTAAAAAAGTACTGGGTAAATAGCGAAGCACAAGGTTCGGATCATTTTCCAGTGTGGATTGAATTCGAAAATTAAACGGGATGTTCACGAAATATCTGGCTCATCTATAAACCAGTGGGTGTTCAGAGTTTCTTTGCTACGCCCATTTTCAATTAAACACAACGTTTTCTGTGTCTGCGATTGGTTGCCCATTCTGCTGATATTCTTGAAAACTGGTCAATAAATCCGAAAATGACTCGGGTTTATATTTATTGAAGCCGTCCTCGTCCACATACACGAAAGCATAGATCACATTCGACTGTATCCGATTGATGTCTTCGCACCATTGCCGCAGGCGCGCCATCTTCGGCAGCACGTCCAAGTCTGCCTGCCCTTTGGTTTCGACGATGGCAATGCTCTGGTCTTTCAATTTGACGATAAAATCGGGGTAATAATTGGAAATGTTCCCATCGGCGTTGACATAATCCAGCTTGAAATGAACGGCGAGGTAATTTTTTGCATAAGACACCACATTCGGGCAATTATCCAGAAAATTCGCAAACTCAAGTTCCAGCCGGCTGTCGCCGATGATACGGTTGAAAACACTCTTTTTTGGGATTATAGAAGCCTGATTTTTCACCACAAAAGGGCGCGTCTGGCGTAATTTGATGGTCGCGCGTATTTCGGCACCCCCCGTATCCTGCACGGTTAAGGCATTGATAGCCTTTTTGAAAGTCTCGATTAGCGTTTTGGTGGCGGGCAGTTCCGATAAGTTGCGTAGCGTATTCGGGTGTTCGAGTTCTACAGCCTGGGCAAATAGCTCGGTCTGTACAAAGGTCTTGATTTTGCCGTAGAGTACGTCATAGCCGCTGACCAGTCGCAATTCCTGCATAACAGTCTGGGCGAAATATCCGATTACGCTACGATAGTCGGCCACGCCGGCACTATCAAGGATTGTGGTGTGGGTTATCTCGCTGGTGGTGATGTCGCGGAAGACAATCTCCCGCTGCTCCTGCGCGCTGAATGGTTGGTAAGGCACCGGGCTGTACTCCATCGCACTTGCATCTAAATCGGTGAGGGTTTTGTATTCACGATAGATACGCGGCGTAAGTACGGGTATCTCAATGTCCAGTGCCTCAATGTCCTTTGTTTCGTTGTCGTTGTCAATTTCCACCACAAGCGGCAGCTTTGAGTCGGCACCTTCCCCCATCGCGGCGCGTTCAAGCTCCACGCCTTCTGCTTGAATCGACTCGACAAAATCCATAAACGCATCGGTGCCGACGACACTGACGTATTCCTCCAAGCCACCGGGGTACATCTTGCGCAGGCCGCGCCCGAGGGTTTGTTCCGGCAGGATATTGCTTTTGGACGTATAGGCGCGCAAACCAACAATAGTGGTGACGTTGCGAACGTCCCAGCCTTCCTTGAGCATCAACACGGAGACAATGGCTTTGTAGGGGCTGTCCGCTTCATCAATCGTGTTGGCTTGTTGGCGTAGCTTTTCCAGCTCCTCTTTTTTCCTGCCCGAGGTCGCTTCGGAAATATCGCCATTATTTTTGGTGTGAATAACCAGCACCGCATCTTTAAGGTCGGGGTAGCGGCCTTCCAGATATTCGGCCACGTCATCGCAGTTGCGGGTGTCGTCGGTCATCACGAATAGAATCGCTTTTTTGCCCATCTTCTGATGTTCGGCATACGCCTTACGCCATTCAATGACAGCAAGATCAATGTAATCGCTGTATTTTTCGGTAAACTTTGCGCTGGTGTGTTCCGCTAGTTTTGCACGGCTGGACGCATCCGGCAAAACCGGATGTTTGACCACGTTCTGGGAAATTGCCTCGACCAGCGGGTAGTCGGACACGGTTTGCACGAAAATCGCGCCGTTGTTGTGCTTCGGCGTGGCGGTTACATCCACCTGTAATGCCAGTGCCCCGCCTTTCTGCAACAGCCGATTGTGAATATCTTCTATGGATTTGAACCATGCCAGCTTTTTATCATGGATATGGTGCGCCTCGTCGTTGAGTATCATCAACTCGTCAATGTCGCGCACAATCATACCCAAATCCACTTTCGAATTGGTAGTCGCGCCGCTCGGACGCTTGCCCAGAAAATAATCCATCGTGTTGTCGTCATTGGGCGAGGGCGGGATGTCATTGCCTGAATAGACGCGGTGGATATTGGTCAGGAATATATTGCCGATGGGGCGGGTAACGCGCACCTCGTCCTGTTTGTGCAGGGTGAGCTGGAAGTCCTCACGCCAGTTACGCCCATCAAAGCCGTTGTCGGGCAACACCGGATCGGAAAAGAAAATACGCAACCCTTGAAAGTCATGGTAAATGCGATCCAGCACAATAATGTTGGGGGTGATTACCAGAAAATTACGCGCCAACTCCGAGTTCGGTTCGTAGAGTTTGTGAAAGAAACTCCAAGCCAGCACCAGGCTCATTACTTTGGTTTTACCGCTACCGGTTGCCATCTTGATAACAAACCGCCGCCAGCTTTCGTCAAACATATTAGCGGATACCGCACCTGAACTATCGAAGCGCATCAGGTCATACCTGTCTTTTACCCCCACAACATCATAGAGATAAATCATGGTTTCTAATGCTTCGCGCTGGGCAAAGAAATATTGAAATTCTGCCATCGTGCCGTCTGCTTGCGGCAGCCTATGCGGTTCCCTGAACCACCAGTTGAGCAGACTTTTGCTGGTGTCGCTGGCACCAGCATAATCATCGTTCCGAAACACCTTCACCTGCTGGCGAATCTTTGCCACCAGCGGTGGCATGAGCTTATTCATGCTGGTCTCTCGCAGGGTCTCGTCCGCCGGAAACCAGCGCGTATCCGGATTCAGAATAGCGTGCGGGGATTGCGGGAAATCGGGGTGGAGTGCCATTTTCTAAGCCTCATCCGGCAAGGATTTTGCGGCAAAAACTGTTAAATGTAACTCCTCGTCGTACATTTTATAAATGGGTTTCCTGCCGCTTAATTCCTCACTTTGTTGCAAAATAATTCCAACACCTTCACCACGACGTTCTAAAAAATGTTTTCTTTGAGCTGTTTGACCGATGCTGTCATCTTCAATTATTATTTCTGACAATAAGCGGGCCAAAAGTTCGTTGCGGGTAACTTGATTGTATGGCAAATTATCCACCGTTAAAGTATTTGCCAATGCGCCGGGTGAGCAAATTTCCAGCCGGTCAGCAAACATAAATAATCTGATTTTTGAGCCATGCTTTGCGTAATCCCGGTGTACTACTGCGTTGACTATCGCTTCAAACACAGCTTGCATGCTGTACTGGGGTCGATCCTCGCGGCCGCTTTCCTTACGCGCAGAAACGGTATTGTGTTTCTCGACAAATTTATAGGCATCTACTATTTGCTGATCTAAGGTGCCTTTGAAATCTTTGGCATCCAGTTGGTAATTCGCGTCTTTATTAAGTCCTTTGTAGCAGACTGCACAAATAAAACTGTTGTATAGATATTCGTCCGATTGTTCACTACACATCAATAATCCAGCGACTGATGCACGGTAGTCACCCTGATCATCAATTAAGATATTTCGTTTCAAAAGCAGGTCGTTTTCCTCATCAGCAGTATCTGTAGCACTAATAAAACGGGCGTATAAACTTTTTTGCAAAGTTGCTTTAGCGGTATTGGATACAAACTGTTCACAAAATTGAATAATGCGCGCTTGCGAGCGGCTTTGACCTGCCCGCAAAACATGTTCTGTACTCATTTCTCTTTTGCTATTACCGTGTCGATAGAAATAACCATTCTTGCTTTTATGGAGCCAAAGACTTCGCTCAATCTGCACATAAACCACATGCTTTTCTTCACCGGTTTCACCTGGTTCCGGTATCTCAACGCCATCCACATAAAAATCCACGATGTGAGGATTAACAGAGTCGTGACAAATTTCGCTGATATAGGCAATCAAGACAGGGACATCCGCAACACCAATGCCCCTGATTTCACGGGTCTTATCAGCAACCCCAAAGATCACCGCGCCGCCTGATTGATTGGCGAAAGCGGCGAATTCATCGGACAAACTGTCCCTGTGTGGTGCTTTTATTTTGTCACCGCGAACAATCACATCCTTGAACTCCACCCCGGAGTTTTCTCCAGTATTTATTTTGTCTAAAATATCGTAGGGGGTTAACATTGTTGACGCTCCAAATGTATGCGCTTATAGCGTTGCTCAAAGGCTTTATCACCACCTTCCAGTGTGTTACAAATGCGCTCTCTGATGGCTTTGGATTGGAGGCTGCCGGATGTTATGTGTGACTGTCCGTGCGTCACAGTCAAACAATGCACCATTTCAGCATCACCATTGACCACGATATTGGCATTGTGGGTAACCACAACAATCTGTCGGTTAGTTTTGGTCGCTCTAATATCTTGCACAATCAAGCTATAAATCAGGTCATTATCCAAGTCATCTTCTGGCTGGTCAAGCAGCAATGGTTCATCGCCATAAGCAAGAATAAACGCCAGCAAGGCGGCAGATTTTTGCCCCGGCGAGCCTTCACTGATTTTCTTATCATTTTCTCCATAGGTGATTTGCAAGGCATCTTCGGGAAACCATAACCGCATATCTGTCATTGATTCGGCTGGCAAGCCCTGCAAATGGGTTTGAAAGCTGACATCTTTGGCATCTTTTTTATTGCCGCGAATAGCGATTAGCTGTTCCTTTGCCTGCCCCCATCCTTGTTTGTCAACAATCTGTTTCAGTGCTTCAATATCTTTGCCGAAACGACCACCTGTCTGCAATATGCCCCTGATTTGTTTTTCCATATCAAGCCATGACTCGGCAAACGGTTTAACGCTTATTCTGACTGACAGATTGCCCGCTAAAACACGCTCAAGAAACTGCTGTCTGCGTTCTGTCAATTCGCTGCGGTGGCTTTTGGCTTGCGTGATTTTTTCTTGGTATTGATTTGTTAATTTATCTTGTTGCTGTCGGTAAATCACTATCTGTTGCAGTTCTTTTTCGACCAGCGCGCGCCTTCGCAACAAATCAGGATAGGTTTGCGGATCAATGCCTTGTTGCTCGAACCTGGCATGTAATTGTTGGTACTGTTGCAACTCAATAGTGAGTGTTTTCATCCAATCTAGCTGTGCTTTGTCTTGTTGCCATTGCTGTAAGTCTGCGGTCTGTATTTCAATAATTTGGCGGATTTTATCAATCTGCTGTTTCCATTGTTCTTGTTTCTTTTGTAGTGCGGAAAGTATTTTCGGATGTGCATCAAAAAGGTTCTGATTGACGGTTGCTATCTCTGTATCCGTAAGCACTTCACCCATGTTTTCCAACAGTGCTCGCCAGCGTTGTTCAACCTGATCAATCTCATTGAGCTGCTGTTTACGCAATTGATAATTTCGCAATACGTCTTTATGGCCGGATTTTTCCACCTGTTCTATCTGTCTGGCAAGGTCATTTAACTGCCCTTTTAGCTTATTTTCTTCGGCGATTTTCTGACTCAGTTGAGAATGCTGTTGAGCGATTTGTTTGCAACTGTTGACACAATTCTGAAATGCTTTGCGATACATATCAAACCCAACCTCGGGTACTTCATCAATAATTCCCAGCAAGCCTTGTGGGTTTTGTGCCAGGTTAAAAATTTGCTTCTGGCTGTAGATTCTGACCGGAAACAACGAGGGAATTTCGCCGTCCATCCCCTGCCATTCTTCTGTCACCTCATTCCACTCCTCTAATGATGGTGCTTGAGGTGTTGCCGCCCAATTGAGACGATAACGCGTGTCGCCTTTGCGATAAACGAGCTGCAAGATACTGTCTTCTGTTAGCAGTCCGTCCTCATCCGTGTTGAAATATTTTTTATAATCATCTGTGAGTCGATCGGGTAATTCTTTTTCCCGTCTCAAAGCAAAACGCATAAATTCCAGCAAGGTCGATTTGCCGCTGCCGCGTCCGCCGATAATCGTATTGAGAAAGGGACTGAATTTACAGACCAACGACTCGTTGCCCCGGCCCATATACTGCGCTTCACTGATTTTAATTGATTCAATAACAAATTCCGCATGCTTGTTGGGTTGCGATTGCATCTCCCGATTAACCGAAGCACACCCATCTATCAGTGCCAGTTTTAGCCCCTCAATGGATGGTTCATCCATTTTCACCCAAGTGAAATCACCAAATTTTTCACTCCGAAAGTTATGGGTGTCGGAACCGCGTACTTCAGTCCAGTTTGTTTTTTCATCTATGTACAATTGCGGTTTTTCATAGTTATCATCTGCCAACTCCATAGCATAGATACCAGAATTGTCTAAAACCTGCTTGAGGCTGTTGCCTTGAAGTGTTCGCAACAGCCCCTTTTCCTTATCCGCATGGGCAGGAATGGCAAGACCGCCTGCGTTGACAATTTCATTTACAACTTCAGTAACAGACTTTGTGGTAACTGTGTTGCTTGTACCTTCATAGCCAACCGCGCCAAGCAGTCCGTCAATATCGCCTGTGGTTTTTTCAGGGTCAAAGATAGCCAGAATATGAACACCGCCATTAGCAGAAATTTCAACACCGGGGAACAGATGCAAGGGTCGATACCATGCGGGATTATCACTACGGATTTGTTGTAAGCTTGTTTTTAATTCGCCTATCCACGCCCCACTGTTGTGATCGGTAATGGCTATGCAATCAATGCCTTTTTCCATAAACTTCTGTAACCAGAATTCCGGTGTGACTTTATTTTTATCCTCAGGAGAACAGCCTTGCATAAAATCATTCGAGACAGGGGTATGCGTGTGGAAATCAAATTTCCACCACTTGGCACCCGGAAAATCCCGATTACTCACACCCCCACCTCCAAAATAGTCATTGTATATCATTGCCGAATATGTCCGCCACCTTGACGGCTATTTTGCGGCGGCCGGGCAGGCATTCACAGGCGATGCTGGTGAGTTCCAGCGAGCGGTCTTTTTTGCTGCGGAAGCTCTGCCATTCGTTTTCAAAGATGTAATCGCTCCATTGTTCCTGCCATGCGCCGCTCTCGGGATTCTGCACACGGATAATCTCGCGCTTGCTTTCAAAATCAAAGTCCACCGACCAGTAGTCGATCCAGTCAGTCCAGTTTTTGGTGAGGATGGGGCGGTGATGTTTTTATGATTCACGGTTTTCTTGTTGTATCGGCGAAAAACCAGCACACTTCCAGCTCAAGAATGGCGTGCGGGGGTGTGGGAAAGTCGAGGTGGAGTGCCATAGTTATGTTACCGTAATTTCAACTTGCTCGGATAGTCGTTCTCTGATTTTGTTATAAACGGGTATCTGACTCTCGTCGGCAGCTTCCAGCGTCACAGCCAAGCCATAGGGAATGGAGCCTTCAAGTTGGTTGGTTGCGTCCTTCTTGCAAATAACCTGTAAAACAATTTCTTCATCCTGAATAAATGCCGTTAATTGATTTTTGCCTTCTAAAATTTCGTGCTGAACCGTGCCGCGTTTAACTTGATTGTGGTCTCCATCTGTACGATTGACCATTAGCGGTGTCTCGTCCCATTTCTTGTTAGGTTTAATTTCAAGTTTTGCTTCCCTGAGATACCGATGCCGGGTGTTGATTGGCGAGAACCATGCCAACGTAACCACCATTTTGCGAAAAGTTTTCTTACCGCTGAACTCGCCGGGAACAGGAAAACGGTATTCATGAATTTGGTCGGTTGTGATTTCACCACAGCCGATGACCGTTCCACGCTGTTCGGTACACCCCAACACACGCCCAATATTAACCACCCCATAACCCAGGAACCTGGATTGAATCGTTTTGAATATGCTTGAGTTTTTAGCATTTTTTAGGCATTTAATTGCTTCTTGAGAGTCTCTATTTTGCATGCTGCCATGCACTAGCAGAGTTTTTATAAGCACCGCGGTTAAATTATCAGGAATCTGCTTGTTTTCGGATTCGTTATTGAGTTGCCGCAAAACTTCATGAATTTGCACCCCCGCCCAGGTTGCCAGAGCCGTGGCATTGCTCGTTCCACAATTAAAAACATCTTTGGATAATTCCCCTTGCTCACTGCTGTCCCAGGCGACTTTCTGACCAGGTTTTAATGTGCTGTTATTGATCTTAAACTCGCTGTCCGATGACAAATGTGGTTCATCGTATAGCTGTCGCCCACCAGGGAAGTAAACTTCGGGTTTAACGGAACGCCTGAACCCATGCCCCAAACATGAAACAGGGCTTAAAAGCTTGCTATCAGGCAGTAAATCAACTCTCCGCCCCAAGGTATAGTTGCCACTTTCGTCCTGATGCAATGCCCCTATAGTCAGCGCATTGATAGATTCAGCGGGTGCCAGCAAGCGCCTGTTGATCATTCCAGTTTGCATGGCTTCGAGCAATAGTTGTATTTTTTCTTCATTGCTTTTTGACTGGTATTCTGAATAAGGCATACTAAAATCATAGGAATCACTATAGTTACCCGCACTCACACAAAATAGCACCCGATATTTCCATGAAAGCCAGTCCAGCAATCTTGCCCAAGGGCTGAGGGCATGAATGAAAGGTCGGGTTGGGTCACCTAGTGACAGATTGATAATCTTAACGGTAGCTGCCTGTGCTTCTGTTTCGCCATCACCCTCCAATATGCGACGTACTGCCTGTTCTATTCTGTCCTCGTAAAAGCAATCATCAGGGAAATGTTCACGCTTTTCCCCGACCTTTCTTGCCTGCTCGTCTGCTTGCATAACGGCGACATGATGTATCTGGCTACGGATGGGAGGCGTTGTTTCATCCGCTCGGTCTCCGTGAATAATCAATGATGCGATCGCCGTTCCATGCAGACGTTCACCAGCTTGATACTCACTCGTCAATCCAAAAGGATCGTCAAAACTAACACGATTTTTCAATGCCTGATGTTGTAAATTAGGCACACCATCAAGCACGGCAGCAACAGGTGGCTGATCTGCTACTGTTTGCGGGTATTCTGCTTCTTCACCGTCACCCTCAACATTGAAAACCATGCTCTGCCCCGTTTGGCGGAAAAACATAACGTCCGGGTAGATAAACAGGTGGTGATTTTTCGTCTGTCCTTCGGAACTATTAAGCAGTGTTTTGATGCTCGTAACGGGCATACGAACTTTTACCGCATGAAATGCAATATCAGTCATAGTAATAAAATTACTTATTATTTTGCCACTCGCTTCCTCAAGTAATTTCTGTATGTTCTGCTCTGTGTTTCGACGTTTTTGGGCATTTTGGTGGTAGAAGCACTCAATTTGGAAACTGACCATTTCATCATCCAAAAAACCCTCAAAATACTTCTTCATATCAGTTTCAATCAAAGTTTCTTGCATACCCCACCGGCGGATATTTTTCAGGCATGCAAAAATATCGCACCATTTCGTTTTGCCCCAGGGGAGTTGCTGTCCTTGTTGCCATCTATCCCACAGTGATAGCAGTTCTGTTATCCCTTGCTGATTGACCATGGATACAAAAAGACGACCATCGCGCACTGTCTTCTCGCCTGATGCCGGAAAATCCTCGTCTGCTTCCAGATCAACATCCCATTCACCCAGCCATTCCAGACCGGAGGCATTGACGGCTCGTTGTAGATCATCAACCCTGTTTGCTAATTCAAGCACCAACACAAATTCTGGTTCTCCGATCATCATCGTTGAATCAATGGTGCCTTTGAACCTTTGGAATTCGGAATCAATGCTCTGCATCTGCGAACATAGGCGTTCAACCTGCCTTCTATGAGCAGGTATTTCTGGAGTTGAAGCAGGGAACCCTCTCCCCACAGGAGGCACTACCGCCTTGAATTGCGGGAATATTAAAAGTGGCAGTCTATCCGCCATGAGTCAAATCTTTATCTGCTACCGGTTGTAGCCGCATCTTCCACTGCTGCAATCTGTGCACGGTGATTGTTTTGGCATTGTCGGCTTGATCCGCGAGTACGGCACGACGCACAATATCCAGGCAAAATTGTTCGGCTTCAGCATAACTTGTTCCTTGCAATTCTTTTGCCAGCGTTTCGGTAGCATAACCAAAGTTCATCTCACAACGTTTTGCCAAGGAATCAATCAATACACACAGTTGTTTGCGACTGGGCAGTGGCAATTCAATTTTAACCTGAAACCTGCGCCATACCGCTCTATCCAACAATTCTGGATGATTGCTAGCGGCAACCAGCACCACATAATCCGGCAAAGCATCGGTCTGCAACAAAAGGGAACTAACAATACGCTTGATTTCGCCTGTCTCACGAGTATCCCCTCGCTCTTTGCCTAATGTTTCAAACTCATCAAAGAATAATACGCAGCGTTGGGTTCTGGCATATTCAAGAATGTTTTTAATTCGGCTGGAGGTCTCGCCCAAATAACTGCCTATGAGCGATTCATAGCGAATCACAAACAAGGGGTACATCAATTCATAAGCCAGCGCATCCGCAAGCGTTGTTTTTCCATTTCCGGGGGGTCCCGCAAAAAGAAGACGGTGCCTTGCCCTGAGGTTATGCGAATGCAACAAATCTGAGCGGTGCTGTTCCTCTACCACCTCACGAATTTGCTCTTCAACGCCAACGGGCAAAAACAGGCTATCAAGCGCGCGTTCCGGCTTGAGTTCATAAATCAGTTCACCTTGCAGTTTTTGTGTTTGCAGGCTGCGTTGATTGTCGTTGCCATTGTGAGAAGGACTCAAAGCCTTGTGCATTCGCTCTGCAAGGATACGGTGCCCTTTGCGCTTTTCTTCGGCTATCAAATCCTCTGCCACTTTCTGGAAAGCAACCCGATTCGCATCGTTACCGCTTTTAATGAGCTTTATAATTAAATCTGCCCGAGCCATTACACATTTGCCCCCACAATGGTCATTGTATCATTGCCGAATATGTCCACCACTTTGACGGCGATTTTACGGCGGCCGGGCGGGCATTGGTGGGCGATGCTGGTGAGTTCGAGGGAGCGGTCTTTTTTGGTGCGGAAGCTCTGCCATTCGTTTTCAAACACATAATCGCCGCTCCATTGTTCTTCCCATTCGCCGCTTTCGGGATTCTGCACACGGATAATCTCGCGCTTGCTTTCAAAGTCAAAGTCCACCGACCAGTAGTCGATCCAGTCAGTCCAGTTTTTGGTGAGGATTTCGCGGGTGACGATGCCGTCTTGGTCTTTGCTTACTTTGACGATCTGGCCTTTTTCGACGACTATTTTACTGCCCTTGTTTTTGAGTGTCGCTTCGGCATTGGCGATGGAGCCTTGCGAATAGAATACCGAAAAATCGGTCAGCTCAACGGCAATGCGTGCAAGCCCTCCCGATGTAGGAAGTCCCCCTGATAAGGGGGATTTAGGGGGTTTAGTGTTCCTCCCATCGGAGGGAGGTTGAATATGCAACGCCACCTCGATAAAGGCGACATCGTGAAATACCACCTGGTTTTTTGCCACTGCCCGCTTGTCGAATACTTCTGCCGGAATGTATTTGGGTGCCAAGTCGATGCCCTTGCCACGCGCTTCGTCCAGCACATTGGGAAACAGTCCCATCTCGAATTCAAAGCCAAGAATATCTACTTTGGTGATATGTTGTTTGCGGCATTCAAGGATGATTTCCTCTACGAATAGCCGCGTTACCGGCAGGTTGACTGGGCCGATGGCGACCAGTCGCCCGGCGCGCTTGCCGTGGAAACTGGCAAAACCGGTGGTTTTCTCGGCGCGGTAGGCGTGTAATATCAGCTCCAGAAATGCCGCTTCTTTTGCCGCCATCTGCTGTTGTTGCTGTTCCTCGCGCAGATTGGCATTGATGTCTATAAAATGCTGGCGTTGGTATTTGCCGAGATTGAGAATCTCAAAGGCGCGGTAATCCCGGCCGTCGGCTTTTAGCCCACGTTGTACGCCGATCATACGCTTGCGGGTGGTGTGAATGGCGAACTTGCCGAGATCACTGACTATCCACTTGCGTCCCAGTTTTTCAGCTACCGCCGCAGTGGTGCCAGAACCGCAGAAAAAATCGCCTATCAGATCGCCTTCGTTGGAGGAGGCTTTGATGATGCGTTCTAGTAATGTTTCAGATTTTTCAGTTGGATAGCCATTAGAAAAAGAATAACTATTAAAATCTATCCATAAATTATTAATTAATTCCTTATTGCTTGCTGGAATTAAGTATTCAGGCTTTCCTGTTTTTTTATTAGGTCTTATCTTGTTTTCTTCAATAGCCTTTTCAACTCTTTCTTTTGTCCAAGCCCAACACCTTCCATGAGGAGGCATTTTCCCGAATATCTCATAAATTAAATTTGGTCTTGAGTTTGACCAATTGGGAGCATCTAAAGAATGCCATCTTTCTTTCCTGTTTACTGTTTTATAAACAGGAAAGAAACTTGTCTTTGGTGATTTTGAAAAAAGTATAAGGTTGTCAAAAGCTGTATTAAATGATTTTATCTTTTGACCTTCTACAAAGTTTTTTCTGGTTTTAGAAATGATAATTTCATTTCTAAAATTCTCCTTCCCAAACACCTCATCTAAAACCAGCCGCATATAACTGTTCACTCGCCAGTCGCAATGCACATAAATACTGCCATCGTCTGCCAGTAGGTCGCGCATCAGCACCAGCCGCTCATAAATCATGGCAATAAACGAATCCGCACCCTTGCCCCAAGTGTCGCGGTAGGCAATCTCTTCCAGAATGTTGGGCTTTTTGGTGAAGCTGTCGTCACCAATCGCGATATTCATGGAAAAATCCGCCCCCACATCAAAGGGCGGGTCGATATAAATCAGTTTGAGTCCGCCTTGTGCCTCGATTTCCTCGCGCAGGGCACCGTTTTTCAGTGATGACAGAATCAGCTTGTTATCGCCCCATATCAGTTTGTTAGTCCAGCCTTTAAGCTGGCGACCGCGGCTGTCGGTGGCGAATAAATCCGCCTGCAATTGCGCTTCTTCGGGCTTTTCGGCACGCGGCTCGTCCACTTGCTCGATGGTTTGAAAGGGCAGCACGGTGGTGCAGACCTCGCTGGTCTTGCCGTTCCACACCAGCTCGACCTCGCGTTTGTCCGCGAACAACAAAAAGCGGTATTTGTCCGGCAACGGCGCATCCGCTTCCAGATAACGGATAATCTCCTGCTGTTCCTGCTCGGTGAGTTTCATTATTCAGTTATTCTGCATCCAGTCATTTTTTCCGCCTGAAACATAGATAAAGTATAAATTTCTTATTGCAAACGTAACACCTAGTTTAACACCTATGGAAAATGGCTTCAGAAAAAATTGGGACATCCTAGGTGCAGAAATTCGAGGTTGAAACACAAAAGCGTAACCACTTAGCCCATTGGCAATCTAATGTGTGCTGGCAAAATATTGGTTGTGATTGGTTTTTCTTTAAATAATATTATATAATGCGTTGTTCACGGACTTTTGCATGGAGGCGAAAATGTCAGGAACAAGGAAAAACGTATGGAGAGTGCGCTGTTCACAGGGACAGAATGGAAGGGATACGAGGTATAAGGATCTATTAGGTTGCCTGCTGTTGCTTTTTTTAATCTGCCCTGCCCCTTCTTTTGCCATCACCGAAGCACAGTTTATCGAAAAAGTGCTGGCGCAGGATAAACTGCTGGAAGGAGCGCAAATTGGTCTGGATATAAAGCAGATTGAGCTGGATGCCAGTCGTGATAATTATCAAAACTGGAAAACAAATTTGTTTTTCGATTTGGGTTATCGTTATCGGGATTTGAATCGGGACACGACTTCCAAAAGCATCTATACCAAAAAATATCAGCAATATCCGAAAAAAATCGGTTTGCGGGTTGAAAAACGGTTCTTGTCCAATCAGGGCAGTTTGGAGATCGGCGTGAGTCGGAGCAACAATAGAACATCGGAAGTACGATATAAAAAACATGTCCATAACAGCGACTATAATTCAGGAGAATACGCAACCAGACAATATATTCGTTTTAAGTATCCATTGCTTAAACACGGTAGCAATGCGATATCGCTCAAAACCTATCATCGGAATATTCTGGACTTAAAGCGTCAAACACTGTTGTTTTATGAAACCAAAGAGGACTTTTTGCATGATCGGTTAAACGATTATTTGTCATGGGTTTTATATCAACAGCAGCAGTTGATTGATGAGAAATTTCTTAATAAATTGCGATATTTGCAACCTGAGGACAATCAGGAAACGGCACTCCTGAAAAGCATCGTTTCGCAAATCGAAAATCATCAGCAGGACACGCAGACTAAGTTACATGCCATCAAGCAAAAGCTAGCTGCTTTATTGAATGACGAGCAAATTTTAACCGCAACCGCCGAATTTGATTTACACAAACGCATTGATCTGATTAAAGAAAATTTGCCGAATTATTTGCGTTCACATAATCGTGCCTTGCAAAGAATTGCCCAGAGTATTGCGCTAAATCAGATTAACATTGCTTATTATAAAAACCAAAAACTTGCCACGCTGAATTTGAGCGCGAGGGTCGAACGAAATCAGATTAACGGAAATAGGCGCACCACCATCTATGACGATGATGCGTTGAACTATACGGTTGAGCTGGAATTTAATTATCCATTGGGCGACAATATTGCCAATCAAGCGAATTGGCAGAAATCCTTGCTCGGGGTTAGAAAATTGGAAATCGGCTATCAGGATAAACTGCAAGACATCGTGGCAGATATGCAACTGCTGAACGCCTTGTTGACGTTGGATGAGGGCAGATTACTCGATGCCGTTGATGCGACCGCACAAAGCACCCGAATTGAATATGCAAACTATCAATCTGGTCAAACATCATTCAGAGACCTTTTGCAAGCATACAAAGACGAGCGGATTGCGAGATTGGCGCATATTGATACCCTCATTGCGTATCAGTTAAACAGCATTAAATACGATAATTTGGCAGATAGGATTATTCAATTGAGAATTGAGAATTGAAAGTTATCAGTTGGTAGTGGGACTTCAGAGTTGTGTAAAAAACCAACATCTGTCGTTCCCGCGGAAGCAGGAATCCAGTGACTAATACCATGAGCCACAAACAACCCGCCGTTTACATTTTAGCAAGCAAGCCTAATGGCACCTTATACACTGGTGTTACTTCTGATTTAATCAAACGAGTTTGGGAACATAAACATCATTTTGCCAAAGGATTTAGCCAGAAATATAACATTACCGTTTTGGTCTATTTTGAGTTGCATGGGGATATGTATGCGGCGATCACACGCAAAAAACAAATCAAGAAATGGAAGCGAGCATGGAAGCTGAAGTTGATTGAAGATAAGAACCCGTATTGGAAGGATTTATATAAAGATTTAGTTTTACTGGATTCCTGCTTTCGCAGGTAAAGACGGGGCGGTGCAGGAATGACGGTGTTGGGGCGGGAATAACTGCCCACTGACAACTACCGGAAGTGCGAATTTAGTCCCGCCATTTACCATGAGTTATCAACTCGGAAGTGTGTCTTCCAAATTAAACGGGCGAGTTTGAGTGATGTAAAAGCCACACCTCGTTATTTTGATTGGGCCATGATGGTAAACTTTTGCTATGTTTAGGCGTATTATCTCAATTGTGGTATTTGGTGTGTTGACGGGGTTGTGGCATCGCCGGGCTGTTATTTGTTCACGAAGTGATTCTGCGGCATTATTCTTTAAGAGCGTTTGCGCCGATTACGGTCTCGGCAACAACCGGTTATGTTTTTGAGCGACCGCCACTGCTATATAGAGTCTGCTCACAAAGTCGGTTTTGGATATTCAAATCTGTTCCAGCCAAGCAATTGGCACAATCTGTACCCGTCCAATCGTAATTGGTGTCGCCCAGTGTTCGTTATCGACCCTATTAGTCGCCTTATTTTGGGCACAAAAAAGACCTTCAGCAGGATGAGCAGGTTCATGACTAGGAAAATGCTGTTGATTCATGCAACCGAGGTGTCTGCTCGCTTGGCACGGATGTAATTCAGCCGATAACCGTTCTTTGCCTGACCAAATTTGCCTTCTATTGGAATCCGTTGTAGGTAATCCGCCCGGCGTTGGGCTTTTAATTGCTTCAATAACTCTCGATTCGATTCTGTTACCTGTTTGGGTCTGCCTAATGGCTTGCCCGAAAAACGGATGCCCAATCCTTTCAAGTAGTGCCGGTTCTCTCGACTACCATATATCGGATCACCGATAACGCTTACGGGGTAGCAACCATAACGTTCATGGTAACGCTCAACCTGACCCTGCAAATCATGCCCCTCATGAAACGCATCCCAACTTAAATGATCAACTCGGGATAACCCGTGTGCCGTTAAACTCACGCTCAACTTCGAACCAAACTCAACCGACTTACCTTGCTTACCTCGCACAATCGGACGCACATACGGTTGATGAATGCTCACAATCCGATTATCACAGCGTCGGCTTTTGTTGCGGTACATCTCCCACTGCTGCGTATAGACATGCTGAATGACCCAGTAGTGGTATAGCAGCCTGCGTGACAAAGGCAACGCCGTGCCCATCGGGAAACAATCCATTAAACCCTCAATATGACCAAAATTGCGCCGCAAGTATTGCAGTTGTTGCTTGATCGCTCGTTGGGTCGCTTGACGCTTGGGACGACGCTGTTTGACCAACCCGAGAAAATCTTTACGTGCTTGGCGACGATAGGTGCGTGGTTTCTGACTGAACTCCGTGTGTGGATACAATTCGTCAATGATCCGTTCCGTCATCTCACGCGCTTCATTCAGTAAACTTAAATCCGTGGGATACCGTATCGCTTGCTCTGCCACAGTCGCATCGATTATCAACTTACCTTCGTG
Source organism: Candidatus Spongiihabitans sp. (assembly GCA_965261425.1). Taxonomy (GTDB): domain Bacteria; phylum Pseudomonadota; class Gammaproteobacteria; order Arenicellales; family Poriferihabitantaceae; genus Spongiihabitans. Next base: position 2,264,213 of record OZ253452.1, on the reverse strand, counting down.
GCTGGGTGCTTCCACAGTGGTGGCAGGCGAAATTGGGGAATTATCCTCCCCTTGTGGGTCTTGATTGGATTCTGGTTCTGGTTTCGACTCTGGCACGGACTCTGGCTCTGATTCATCACCCGACTTGTTGGCCTGTGTGGATACCTTCAAACCATCCTTAACGCTGCGTTGCGGCACGACCTGCGCCTTTTCCACAGCACCAATAATCGCTTGATGGAACACTTCAAAAACAGTATCCCCCATACGCTTGCGTACTTCAACCAGCAACGAGGGTACAAACGGGACTGATCTTTGGTAACCGGCAAGCCCGACAAAGTATTGCAGATACGGATTCTCCTGAATCTGACTCACCGTTTCACGATCAGACAACCCTAGTTTGTGTTTGATGATCACCGCACCGATGACTAAACGAGCATCTTTTGCTGGCCGACCCCGCTTTGACGAGAGGCTTTTATGATAGCCCTGTGCCAACCCATCCCATGGAATGCACTGACCTAGTTTTACCCAGCGGTTGTGTGCATCAAGGGCGGCGTGAAACGGCCAGTCAAATTCTGCGATAGTACATTGGTTGGAATCGTTATAATCAATCATAGCTGCAAGGTTTTAGAGGTTATTGGGCTGATTTCCATGCAGAATTATACCACAAAATCACTATTACTTGTTTATATTCAGATAGATATATTTTATGAGCAGGGTCTATATATTGACATTTCGCAACCGATCTATACGGCGGAATTTCTGTGCTGTTCATGGTCATTGTAGTGGCACGATTCAGTCTCAGAATGGCTTTAAGATAGGCTTGACGCTCATTTCTACCCATATTATGGGCCTCAATTTGAGTTGCCTTTAATATGGGTCAACGACACTCCATCGAGAACTGCTACGGTTACATTATTTATGAGTCAATTGCGCCTCGGGGGACTTGCTTTGATAATTCTCGTTGGCGTATCATCCGTTAAAAACGTATTAAGGAGCGAAGAAAATGACCCCACAACGCATAACCATGATCACATTGGCGGTTGCCGATCTGGAACATTCACGCACATTTTATGCAGCCCTTGGTTGGGTTGAGGCGAAAGGCGGCAATGACAAGATTGCGTTTTACAAAATCGCGGGTCAGTTTTTTGCGCTTTATAATAAAGATGACCTGACCAAGGATTTGGGAATGCCAATCCATGAACGCTCGACCGGCACCATAACACTGACCACAAATTACAATTCACCCGCAAAGGTTGATCACGCATTTGCCGATGCAATCAGTGCAGGCGCGATTGCCATCACCCAGCCTGTCGAAGTTTTCTGGGGCGGCTATTCAGGCAATTTTGCCGATCCGGATGGGCATTTGTGGGAAGTGGCGCATAACCCGTTTTGGACGTTGGACGATACCGGAAAAATCATAGGCAACGCATAATCGCCCGGGTATAAAATCTTGTGGAACGGGGTTTATGTCTATTGAAGGAGATCTATTACCGTTCGAAAAGATTTTGTCCGCAAACGCGATGATCCATCTTGGCAACGAACCCCCTCAACCCCCCTTGACAGGGGACTTCCTTACAATCAAGGTTTTCAGGCGGTTAACGCTTGAATCTTGTCGTACAGGTCTTGCGGTATGGTAATTCCGTCTTTGATGCTGCTAGCGCGTCCTTTTACCCGCCGCATTGCAGGGAGTCGGGTGCCTTCTTGCTCTAGTAATGCGCTGAATAAACGGTCGGCGTGGGCAAAAGGGTCTTCGGTACTGCCGAAGCGTTTTGGATCCATGGCAATCAGGAGTTCGCCTCCTCTTGGTGGACCGCCGTCATGGTTATCGGCGACGGCAGCTTCAAAACTACAGCGCTCTCCGATTAGCGGACCGACCAGTAACTCGATCATCAATGCAATGGCAGCCCCCTTATAGCCGCCGAAGGGTAATAGGCAGCCTTGCATGACTTCGTTGGGGTCGGTGGTTGGATTGCCAGCGCGATCAATCCCAACACCCGGCGGCAGTGTACGACCTTCTCGTGCCGCAATCATAACCTCGCCCATCGCCTGTGTAGCAGTCGCTTGGTCAAAGACCATAGGGGGGTTGCCTTTTCGGGGCCAGCCAAATGCGATTGGATTGGTGCCATAAAATGGCTTGTTTCCTCCGGCGGGGGCAACCGCTGGCATATAAGCGGTACATGCCAGCGCGCAAAGTCCTTTTTCGGTCAGCGATTCGATTTCAATCCATAATGCGGCAAAGTGATGAATTTTAATCAGCGACATGGCGGCAATACCATTCTCGCGGGCGCACCCCACCAGCGGGTCACGAGCCACTTTCAAGGCTAACGGAGCATAGCCATTATCTCCATCTGTCCGCAATACCGCAGGCGCGAGTTTTTCTACTGTCGGACGAGCGTTACCGTTGACCTTGCCACTTTTCAAGGCAGCCACATATCCGGGCAAGCGGAACAAACCGTGAGAATGACCTTTGTCTCTTTCTGACGCGCTGATGGTATCTGCGACTGCGGTTGCATTTTCATCGTTGCAACCATTGGCAACCAGCGTATCAAAAACCAATCGGTGGACTTGGTCGAGGGAAAGAGAGATGTTGTTCATGGCTCGGCTCCGTTATAATCGGTGTCAGGATGTATGGCGATTATAGACATCTGTTGAGAACTTTGCATAGAGAACTTTGCATAATTGTTGGAAGTGTGGCAAAACTGTACAAGAACCTGGTCGCGTTCCATAAGGAAAACCCTTGCGGGTTTGGCTGTTTTACTGGATTCCTGCTCCCCGCCTGCGCGGGGACAGGCTTCGCAGGAAATACGGATGTTGGTTTTACACAACCCATTAATGTACAGGATGTACTGTTGCGAGAATACGCGCCCTAAGCGCGTTCCATGTATTCACCGGTGTCGGTGTTTATTTTTACTTTTTCGCCTACGGTGATGAAGGTCGGCACGGTTACTTTGTGACCGGTTTCCAGCACCGCAGGTTTGCCACTGCCTGATGCGGTTTGCCCTTTGACTACACCGTCTGTTTCGACCACTTCCAAGGTTACCGATGCGGGTAATTCTATGCCAATGGGGTTGTCGTTGTGGAAGTTTATTTGTACTTCGGTGTTGGGCAATAGGTAGTGGGCTTGGGCTTCAAGGTCATCGCTCGGCATGGACATTTGTTCATAGCTTTCACTGTCCATGAAGACATAGTTTTCGCCGTCAAGGTAGAGGTATTGCATATTTCGTGGCTCGACATGGGCTTTTTCAATTTTGTCTTCGGAGCGAAATCGTTGATTGAGTTTTGTGCCATCACTGATACACTTCATCTCAAGTTGGACGAAAGCACCGCCTTTACCGGGTTTAACATGGTTTTTCTTGAGTACGCGCCATAATTTTCCCTGATATTCCATCAGGTTACCAATTCGGCTTTCAAAGGCTGATATTTTCATTGTAAAAATTGTTGAGTTAAGTTGAGAATACGATACCCAGATTATGACAGACTATAGTCACATTCAAAATAGGCGGGCACGATTCGCCGATGTTTTTCACCTTATCCGTGCTCGGTTGGCGAATACGCATGGCTGAAGCCGACAATCATTTTGATGCGCGGGCATTTCTCGATACGGCATCGGAAAAACCCGGGGTTTACATTTTTTCGGATGCGGAGCAAAAGCCGCTGTATATTGGCAAGGCAAAAAATCTGAAAAAACGCTTGCAAAGTTATTTCAGAAACACCGGTTTGAGCGCGAAAACCAAATTGATGGTGTCTAAAATTGCCGTTGCGGAAGTTCAGCAAACACACACTGAAAGTGAGGCGTTATTGCTAGAGAATAATCTGATTAAGGATCAGCGACCGCGATACAATATTTCATTACGGGACGACAAAAGTTTTCCTTATATACGGCTCACCGAACACGATGTATTCCCACGTTTTTCATTTTATCGCGGTCGGCGGTCGCTACCAGGTAAGTTCTATGGGCCATATCCCAATGCGGTAGCGGTGCGTGAAATGTTGGGGCATCTGCATAAAACTTTTCGGCTACGGCAATGTGATGATAGCTTTTTTAGGAATCGTTCCCGTCCTTGTTTGCAGTATCAAATCAAGCGTTGCAGCGCGCCCTGTGTCGGGCGCATCGAGCAGAAAGCATATCGGGATGATGTCCGCCAAGCGAAAGCGATGCTGGCGGGTGAATATGTACGCTTGATCGATGAGCTGGGCGAAAAAATGGAACAGGCATCAGTCGCGCTGAATTATGAAACCGCAGCGGTGTACCGTGACCGTATTGCCTTGCTACAAAGAATCACCGAGAAACAATATATTTCTTCAGGCGTGAGTGATGCAGATGTGGTTACCGTGGCGGTTGAATCGGGTTTGGTTTGCTTCGGCGTGGTGTCGATTAGACAGGGTAGAAATTTAGGCGCGAGATTCCATATTCAGCCGAATCCACTGGCACAAACTGCCAGTCAATTACTCGGGGCTTTCTTGCCTCAAAATTATTTGGGTTATGCGATGCCGGCGGAAATTTTGCTCAGTGAAAAAGTGGATAGTAGAAACGTGTTGCAGCAGGTATTGTCCACCGATAACAAACGGAACGTCAAAATCAAGCAACAATACCGTGCCCACCGTGCGCGTTGGATAGAATCAGCGCGCATAAATACGGCGGATTATCTGCGCTGCCATCTGAATGAAAAAAGCCAGATTGAGACGCAATTTGTGGCGTTGACTGAGTTGTTGTCGCTGGATGAAGTGCCGACACGGATTGAATGTTTTGATGTTAGCCACACCATGGGCGAGCGTGCGGTCGGGTCGTGTGTGGTGTTTGACCCGCAGGGGGCAGTGAAATCCGATTATCGGCGATACAACATTGCCGACATTGAACCGGGTGATGATTATGCTGCCATGCAACAGCTGCTGAGCCGTCGATATACGAGGGTGCTTGAACATGACGGAAAACTGCCGGATTTGGTCATCATTGATGGTGGCAAGGGACAGCTCGGTGTGGCGCACAAGGTGTTTACTGAATTACAAATCGCCAGCTCAGTCACTTTGATGGGGGTCTCCAAAGGGGTGTCCCGAAAATCGGGGCAGGAGCAATTTCATTTGCGTAATCGGCGCATGATACAGCCACCGGGCACTTCGCCAGCATCTCATTTAGTACAAAGAATCCGAGACGAGGCGCATCGGTTTGCGATTAGCGGGCATCGACAACGGCGCGCTAAAGCAATGACCGCATCACCGCTACAACAGATCGCTGGTGTTGGTGATAAACGCAGACGTAACCTGTTGCGTTATTTTGGTGGGTTAGCAGAAATCAAACGCGCTGGGGTGGAAGATTTAGCCAAAGTTGCCGGAATCAGTCGGGCATTGGCAGACCGAATTTATAACCAATTCCATAATTAGTCGTGTCCGAATTACGAATTAATGGGATTTCATAAAGCATTTACATGGATGGACAAGATTTCCTAAAAGATTTTGACACAGACGACCGCCATGGAAGGTGGAAGTGCAGATTATGCAGGAGCAATTATCTGCCTGCCGCCATGGAAGGTGGAAGTGCAGATTATGCAGGAGCAATTATCTGCCTGCCGCCATGGAAGGTGGAAGTGCAGATTATGCAGGAGCAATTATCTGCCTGCCGCCATGGAAGGTGGAAGTGCAGATTATGCAGGAGCAATTATCTGCCTGCCGCCATGGAAGGTGGAAGTGCAGATTATGCAGGAGCAATTATCTGCCTGCCGCCATGGAAGGTGGAAGTGCAGATTATGCAGGAGCAATTATCTGCCTGCCGCCATGGAAGGTGGAAGTGCAGATTATGCAGGAGCAATTATCTGCCTGCCGCCATGGAAGGTGGAAGTGCAGATTATGCAGGAGCAATTATCTGCCTGCCGCCATGGAAGGTGGAAGTGCAGATTATGCAGGAGCAATTATCTGCCTGCCGCCATGGAAGGTGGAAGTGCAGATTATGCAGGAGCAATTATCTGCCTGCCGCCATGGAAGGTGGAAGTGCAGATTATGCAGGAGCAATTATCTGCCTGCCGCCATGGACGGTGGAAGTGCAGATTATGCAGGAGCAATTATCTGCCTGCCGCCATGGAAGGTGGAAGTGCAGATTATGCAGGAGCAATTATCTGCCTGCCGCCATGGAAGGTGGAAGTGCAGATTATGCAGGAGCAATTATCTGCCTGCCGCCATGGACGGTGGAAGTGCAGATTATGCATCGCTACACGGATGTAGATTAGTAGAGCAATGCAGGAGCAATTGCCGAGGAGCAATTATCTGCCTACTGTATGGATGCAGGAGGTACGACCCAAGGATTGGGGAGAGCCTCGCCGAACGACATTCTCCATTCTCCATTTTCAATATCCTCTAATCACTGAAAATTCTGCCAGCTGTGCTAACGCCACCTTATAGGCATTGTCGTTCAGTGGCGAGAGAGTGGATACTGCCAATCTCGCCTGTTCTTGTGCTCGGGTCAGGGTGTAATTCAGCGCATTGGTGGATTGCACGATGTCCAAAATTTCGGCAATTTTTTCACGTTCACCGTTTTCGATAGCCTGAGTAATAATCGCTTTTTGTTGCCTGTTACCGTGTTTCAGGGCGTAAATCAACGGCAAGGTCGGCTTGCCTTCCGCGAGATCATCGCCAATGTCCTTGCCGAGGTCTGCGCTATCGGCGGTGTAATCCAAAATATCATCCACCAACTGAAAAGCGGTGCCAAGATGTTTGCCATAATTTGCCAGAGTAGTGCATATTTCGGTGTTCTCATCGGTATTTTCAGTGGCGATAACACCGCCTAGCCAAGCGGCAGATTCGAATAATTTTGCGGTTTTTCGGTTGATTGTATCCATGTATTGCTGCTCCGATGTGTTTGCACAATGAGCATTAAGCAGTTGCAAAACTTCACCTTCGGCAATGGCATTGGTCGTGCCCGCTAAAATACCCATGACCTCCATGTTCTGCGTTTCAACCATCATCTCGAAAGATCGAGAATACAAAAAATCCCCAACCAGAACGCTGGCTTGATTACCCCATACTGTATTGGCAGTAGGTTGACTCCGCCGAGTTGCCGATGTATCTACCACGTCGTCATGCAATAAAGTGGCAGTATGAATAAACTCAATGACGGTCGCGAGCAGAACATGATCTTTGCCGGTATATCCACAGCAACGCGCACAGAGCAATAAAACCAGCGGGCGCAATCGTTTGCCACCGCTTTTTACAATATAGGATCCGAGGTTGTTAATCAGCGCAATATCAGATCTTAGTCGCTGCAAAATGGTATTGTTGACGGCATCGAGATCGTTAGCGACCAAAGATATCGCAGATTCGAGCAATAATTTTGCGGATTGTGATGAAGTTGCTGCGAGATTTTCAGCATCCCGTTGCACATGGAGATTGGACATGAGATTGTTGTTTATATTCTGAACCGCTGATTTTAGCCGAGATTGTGCCTCAAAATATGAAAATGTTGTATTTCCTAACGGTTTTGGGCGTAATCCATGTGCAATTGTATTTGACGACAGGGCTTTAGACGGATAGAATCCCGCGTCCCTGAGAAGTCACTAATTTTCGGCGACTTCTTATTGAACAAACAAAGTGGAAAAATTATCATGTATGCAGTAATTGAAACCGGCGGCAAACAATATAAGGTGGCCGTTGGCGATAAGTTAAAAGTGGAAAAACTGACCGTTGCCGAAGGCGAGTCGATGGATTTGGAGCGCGTGTTGATGATTGCCGATGGTGATCAGGTTACCATTGGTACTCCGCTGCTTGAAAACCAGCTTGAAAACCGAGTGACCGCGACCGTAGTCGGACATGGCAGAGCAAGGAAAATCAAGGTATTCAAAATGAAACGCCGCAAAAACTATCGGCGTACCCAAGGGCATCGTCAGGCATTTACAGAAATCGAGATTACCGGCATCGGCGAAGCTCCATCTGCTTCCGAAGCACCCGAAAAGAAGGCAACAGTGGCGATACCGGCGCATAAACAGGCCGCCGCTAAAAAGGAAAGTAAAGCGGCAGAAACAACTCAGGAATAGTCGGGTAATCCCGTTGTTTGATCGAAATAATCAGTAATCAAAAGGTAGCTCATGGCACATAAGAAAGCAGGCGGTAGTTCCAGAAACGGTCGGGATTCTGCATCCAAACGGCTTGGCATTAAGAAGTTTGGCGGTGAACAAGCTGTTGCTGGAAATATTATCGTAAGACAACGCGGTAGCTCGTTTCATGCCGGCAAAAACACTCGTCTTGGAAGAGATTTTACCTTGTTCGCAACGGCACCGGGCAAAGTATTATTTGAAGTCAAAGGGGCTAAAAAGCGCAGAACAGTCAGTATCGTCTGACAAGATTCGGAAAAACCGGCTCGGGCGCAACCGAGCATCAAGCGTTTGCTTTGTGGCTTCGTTTGGCGGGGTAGGTTTTCAAATAGACCAATAATAACGATATGGCGGCGGGTGTTACGCCGGGGATTCTGGCTGCTTGACCGATGGTTTGTGGGCGGATGGTGGTTAATTTTTGTTGTGCCTCGCTGGATAGTCCACGTGCTTTTGTGTAATCAATATCGTTTGGGATGACCCGATTGTCGCTACTTTTTTGACGTTCTATTTCTGCAATCTGACGGTCGATATAACCACTGTATCGAGCTTGTATTTCAAGTTGGCGAATCGTTTGTTGATCCTGTAACGGCGCGTCAAGCTGGGCTAACCGAACCAAATCTTGATAACACACCTCGGGACGGCGCAATAAATCCATTAGATTGGCCTCCTTTTGTAAGGGTTGACCGAGTATTTCTTGCACGGTCGTGGCATCGGTTTTATCGGGATGAATCCAGGTTTTTTCCAGACGGTTTTTTTCTTTATCAATGTTGCGGCGTTTGCGGTCGAATTTCGCCATGCGCTGGTCATCAACCAGTCCAAGCGCGTACCCCTTGTCGGTCAATCTTAAATCGGCATTATCTTCGCGTAGTTGCAAACGATATTCGGCACGAGAGGTAAACATCCGGTAAGGTTCTGTAGCTCCCTGAGTAATCAGGTCATCAATCATCACGCCGATATAAGCCTCGTTTCGCGCTGGACACCATGCTTCTGATTGCTTGATTTTGAGTGCCGCATTGAGTCCGGCGATGAGCCCTTGACCGGCGGCTTCTTCATAGCCGGTGGTGCCATTGATTTGTCCGGCAAAAAACAAACCCGCTATACATTTGGTTTCCAAAGAGCTTTTTAATCCACGGGGATCAAAGAAATCATACTCAATGGCGTAGCCCGGGCGGGTTATCATGGCGTTTTCAAATCCCTTGATGGATCGGACCAGTTGGAGTTGCACATCAAACGGCAGGCTTGTTGAGATACCATTGGGATAGATTTCTGTGGTATTTAGTCCCTCGGGTTCAATAAAAATTTGATGACTATTTTGCTCGGCAAAACGCACCACCTTGTCTTCGATGGACGGACAATAACGCGGTCCTACACTGTCGATGACACCGCCGTAGAGCGGGGAACGATCAAGGGCATTGGTAATGATGTCATGGGTTTGGGTGTTGGTATGGGTGATATGACAAACCACCTGTTGCGGATGTTGAGAAACATCGCCGAGAAACGAAAATACCGGCAGCGGATTATCGCCCGGCTGTTTATCCAACTGGGTATAGTCGATTGTTTTGCCATCGATGCGGGGTGGCGTTCCGGTTTTAAGCTGACCGACATCAAAGGGGAGCTCTCGCAAGCGATTAGCAAGGGCGAGCGAGGGCGGGTCGCCAGCCCGACCGCCGTGTACATGGTCCATGCCGACATGGATTTTTCCATTCAGAAAAGTGCCGGTCGTGAGGATGACTGCTGGTGACTTAAATTCGATGCCCCATTGAGTCCGCACTCCGCTAACTTGCTCGCCCGCGACAATCAAATCATCCACCGATTGCTGAAACACGGTTAGATTTTTCTGGTGTTCGACTGCCCGACGAATTGCCATTTTATACAATGCCCGATCCGCCTGTGCCCGTGTCGCCTGAACCGCCGCTCCTTTGCGGCGATTTAATATCCGAAAGTGGATGCCCGCCTCATCAATAGTGCTCGCCATGATGCCACCGAGGGCATCAATTTCCTTGACGATATGCCCTTTACCGATTCCACCAATCGCCGGGTTGCAGGACATTTGTCCGATGGTTTCAATGTTATGAGTCACCAGCAAGGTATTGCACTGCATACGCGCCGAGGCGAGCGCGGCTTCTACACCCGCGTGACCGCCACCAATCACAATAATATCAAACGATTCGGGATATTTCATTAAAAACGCACATTTAAGTTCTTACATTCACATCATAAGTGCAACACTTCTTAAGTCAGCCAAGCAACAAACGTCAAACATTTCGTATTACGGTTTTTATGACAGGCGGCTATTGCGAATAATAGTCGTATTTCTGTAAAATTTCCTGCGTGGCACCGGCAGCTTCTTCATACAAGATGTCGCTGCCTTTCGGAATCACTACTTTGATATAAAGCTGATTGCCGAATTTTTCTTTCAGTGCTTGTAATGCCCGATGCATTTGCGGTTCCTCTACGACCTGTGGTTCTGGCTGATTCGGTTGGGTCATTTTATATTGCAACCTACCCGCGAATTTTTCTATCCACACGATGGCAACTTGCTTACCCGCAGTACTCCTTGCCGGTCTGATTAAATCACGATATTTGGCATCCAGCGTTTCGTATTCCTGCTGTAACGATTTGAATTGCTGTGCCGAAGTGGTCGCCTGTACCTGCAACGCCGCATTCTCTGCCACACGCTGTTTAATCAACGCCATCAGTGCCAATACTTCCTCGCTGGCAATTTGGCGTGATGTTTTCAATTCGGTGGCATCTTGTGTCAACTGTACATTTTTAGATTGCGACTGCTGAAGAGACTGCCTCGTTTCAGCAAGCTGGGCAGAAATCGCATCAAGCGTTTCACGCAACGATTGCTTATCATCGGTCAGGTCGGCAATCTGTGTGCTGGCAATTTGATGTGATGTTTTCAATTCGGCGACATCTTGTGTCAACTGCACATTTTTAGATTGTGCCTGCTGAAGAGACTGCCTCGTTTCAGCAAGCTGGGCAGAGATCGCATCAAGCGTTTCACGCAACGATTGCTTATCATCGGTCAGGTCGGCAATCTGTGCGCTGGCAATTTGATGTGATGTTTTCAATTCGGCGACATCTTGTGTCAACTGCACATTTTTAGATTGTGACTGCTGAAGAGACTGCCTCGTTTCAGCAATCTGGACAGAAATCGAATCAAGCGTTTCACGCAACGATTGCTTATCATCGGTCAGGTCGGCAATCTGTGCGCTGGATTTTTGTTTCAGGGTTGACAGCTGTACAATCAAAGTTTCGAGTTGTTGGCTTAACGCCTGCTCGCTTTTCGTCAATGCCCTAATTTCTGACCGTGCATCTTGTTGTTGTTGTTCAAGCGCGAGGTTGGCTTGTTGCAATTGCTCACGCTCACCGATGACGTTTTCAATATTTGTTGTCAACGATTGCTGTTCCAGCAACAATGCCGAAAGACGTTTCAATGCCACAGTTAAGTCGGCTTGCACGGTATCTTTTTCTATTTTAATGTCACTCAGAGCCGCTTCGATTTGTATTAAACGACTCACTAAATCCTGATTTTCCTGTGTTGTTGCGTCTCTTGCCATCGTGGTGGACAACAACTCGCGGTCGAGTTCAAAATTACGCACCATAATCACCACCAACACCATCAAGAAAATCATCACGATGACGGTCATAATATCGGTAAAAGATGGCCATACGCTGTCGTCACCGATGCCGCCAGCACCGTGACCGACTCGTAAATCAATAAAACCCTGGGGTTCTGACATAGTGAGGGTTGCGAATTAGTTGTTTTGTTCGCTATCGCGGGGCAAGCGAAAACCGCGTTGCAACAGCGCGATTATTTCTTTCGTGCTTTCATAATTCTGGCTCGTGGCTTGCTGTTGTTGCTCTGCAACTTCACGAATCAACCCCATCAATGCCTGATTTTCGCTCGCTTTCGCATCCAATTCCAATGGCGCGACCCGCTCCACCAGATTTCGAGTCGCGGTTTCCAAAGCGACTGCGGAATCGGCATATTTCTGTTGCGATTGATTCAGTTTTTGCACCAGCTCATTAGCGATACGGATACTTTCCGAATAATCCCTGACCACGGCATCACGGTTAATCTGCAAATGTGGCATCAATGTCGTAGCAGTCACTTGTTCAATCTGGCTAATCAAAAAAGTCTGGGTATCAGTCAACTTAATGTAAAAATAACCGAAAAACAAGTACGCAATAATTGCCGTCATTGTGGTTGAAAGCGCGGTTGACATGCCATAAATCATGGTGCTTAACCCAGATGCCTGTGTCGCTGCCTGACCCGTACTTTGCAAAATATCAGAAGCCCCCAGCAATGAAATTGAAAGTGAAATGATGGTTCCGAATACACCGGTAAGAATTAAAATATTATGTACAAACTTGAGAAAACTATTGCGGCTAGATTCAGAAGCAATCAAAGTCGCTGCCAAGGCACTTTGATTGATGTTGGCACGCTGGCGATATAGCGATGTCAGGGTCAAGAAGCGTTCTGCCACCATGTAGTCTTGCCGTATTCCGGTCAACGGTTCGATATTGGTTTTGACATTAACCTTAAACTGATTGATTGCCCGCTCTTGACCGCGATACTCGAAAGATCGCTGAATCAGCTGCACCAAACCACAGATAAACAACAACGTGATGCCACCATTAACCGCCCATCCCACGGTATTGAGCTGATTGGCGACATAGATTTGATAGACGATCTGGCGCTGCCAAACAATCACGACCGCAAGCAATGAAAACACAATCAGCATTTGCAGAAGAATATTTCTCGTGTAGTGATGGGTTGAAATTTGAGTAGTCATTTTGATTCTTAATGAATGGCAGAGAGTAACGAGTATTTACAATAGGCTGATATTAGCAATATCTGGCTCATTTATATAGCTATGTTTTATATAGCTATGTTTTATATAGCTATGTTTGCATGATTATAGTGGGACAGAGACGAATATTTGATCGCCTTCGGCGAGATGCCACTGTGGTTGAGATAATAGTGAATTTAGGCGATATTATCACATAAAGATATGTTTATATTTGTTTGCAGACTGATTTGAATGCGGGTAAAATCTAATCTACTATTTTCAACCGCTATACCGTTCGAAAGAGCTGGCTGGCGCATTGTTTGAGGTTAAATTAATGTCAAAATCTTTTCTATTTACATCGGAATCCGTTTCCGAGGGGCATCCTGATAAAGTTGCAGATCAAATTTCAGATGCCGTGCTGGATGCGTTGCTGGCGCAGGATGCAAATTCTCGGGTTGCTTGTGAGACAATGGTAACAACCGGTATGGCAGTCATCGCCGGAGAGGTTTCCAGCAACGCCGTTATCGACTTTTCAGAAGTTGCGCGGCGCACCATTCGTGAAATCGGCTATAACTCTTCGGCTATGGGATTCGATTATGAGAGTTGTGCGGTGCTGGTTTCGCTGGACAAACAATCTGCCGATATTGCACAAGGGGTGAACGAGGGCGAGGGGCTAGATTTAGATCAGGGGGCAGGCGATCAGGGGCTGATGTTTGGTTATGCCTGTAACGAAACCGATGTGTTGATGCCATTTCCCATTACCTATGCCCATCGGCTGGTTGCCCGCCAAGCAGAAGTCCGCAAGACGGGAAAGTTGCCGTGGCTCCGTCCTGATGCAAAATCGCAGGTTACGGTGCGTTACCAAGATAACAATCCGCTATTCATCGACACGGTGGTGTTATCCACGCAACACGATGATGACATCACCCATGACACGCTGAGCGAAGCCGTGATTGAAGAAATCATTGAACCGGTACTGCCGCCAGAGATGATTTCAGCGGATACACGGTTTCTGATCAATCCAACCGGTCGCTTCGTCATCGGCGGTCCGGTCGGCGACTGTGGCTTAACCGGTCGCAAGATTATTGTCGATACCTACGGTGGCTCGGCGCATCATGGTGGCGGTGCTTTCTCCGGCAAAGACCCTTCCAAAGTGGATCGTTCTGCCGCCTATGCGACCCGCTATGTTGCCAAGAATGTGGTCGCTGCTGGGTTGGCAGATAAATGCGAGGTGCAGGTTGCTTATGTGATTGGTATGGCACGACCGGTTTCGATTATGGTGGAAACCTTTGGCACTGGAAAAATAACCGAGCAAGCAATTGTTGCTCTGATTGGGGCGCATTTTGATTTACGCCCAAAAGCGATTATTGAGGAATTGGATTTGTTGCGCCCAATCTATCGCAATACTGCCGTTTATGGTCACTTTGGTCGAACCGAAGCCGATTTCACTTGGGAAAAGACCGACAAGGCGGCTGAGCTGAAAGCAGCCGCAGGTGTTTGATAACCACTCATCATTAAACAAACATCATGTCTATACAAACTGCTAAAAATAGTGTGTTTGATTTTCAGGTCGCCGATTTGAGTCTCGCCGATTGGGGGCGCAAAGAAATCCGCATCGCCGAAACCGAAATGCCCGGTCTGGTGTCGATTAGAAACAAGTATGCCGCGCAACAACCGCTAAAAGGAGCGCGTATTGCCGGCTCAATACATATGACCATCCAAACCGCCGTGCTCATAGAATCACTAATCGCTCTAGGCGCGGAAGTACGCTGGGCATCGTGCAATATTTTTTCTACCCAAGACCATGCGGCGGCGGCAATCGCGGCGCAAGGGATTGCTGTGTTCGCCTTCAAGGGCGAGTCGCTGGACGACTATTGGCATTTTACCCATCGCATCATGGAATGGTCTGATGGTGGTGCGCCGAATATGATTCTCGATGACGGTGGCGACGCGACCCTGTTATTGATTCTCGGCGATAAGGCAGCAAGGGATATTACGGTATTGGATCATCCTACAAGTGCAGAGGAGGAAGTGTTATTCAACAGCATTAAAGCCCGCCTGCAGGAGGATGCCGCTTTTTACAGCACCCGATTGGCAAACATTCAGGGCGTAACCGAAGAGACCACCACTGGTGTCCACCGCTTATATCAAATGGCTACACAGGGCGAGTTGCCTTTTCCGGCAATCAATGTCAACGACTCGGTGACCAAATCCAAGTTTGACAATCTCTATGGTTGTCGCGAGTCGCTAGTCGATGGTATCAAACGTGCTACCGATGTGATGATTGCCGGTAAAATCGCACTGGTATTGGGTTATGGCGATGTCGGCAAGGGCTGCGCGCAATCCCTGCGTGGTCTCGGTGCCATGGTATGGGTGGCTGAAATTGACCCGATTTGTGCCTTACAGGCGGCGATGGAAGGTTTTCGAGTGGTGCGCATGGACGATGCCTGTTGCGAAGCGGATATTTTTGTGACCGCGACCGGAAACTTCAAGGTCATTACCCATGACCATATCGTGCAAATGAAGAATCAGTCCATCGTTTGCAACATCGGTCATTTTGACAATGAGATTGATATTGCTGCGATGAAAACATATCAATGGGACAATATCAAACCACAGGTTGATCAAATCATTCTGCCAAACGGCAATCGAATCACCCTGCTTGCCGAAGGTCGATTGGTTAATTTGGGCTGTGCCACCGGGCACCCCAGTTTTGTGATGTCGAATAGTTTTACCAATCAGGTGCTGGCACAAATTGAATTATGGCGCGATGCCGATAAGTACGATAACAATGTCCATCTGTTGCCCAAGCATCTGGACGAAGAAGTTGCCCGACTGCATCTGCAAAAAGTTGGTGCTAAACTCACCGAATTAACCCAACAACAAGCAGATTATATTGATGTGCCGATTGAGGGACCGTATAAGCCGAATCATTATCGTTATTAGTTATTAGTTGATAGTTGGCAGTTTCGAAACAGCAAAAAATCCAATCTATGGTATTTCAAGCAAAAGACGATTAAACTGAAACGAATAACTTCTTGAGGTGGCAGGCAAAATACAGCAATGATGACTGACAACAGAGCACATTTTCGATTCAGCTCGGTGATTCGAGTGGCAATGGTGATTTTTAGCCTCGTTTTGTTGATTTTTACGGTGATGCCAAACTTTGCTCAGGACGGCGATAGCAATCAGGTAGGCAGGCAGGAAGGTGTTGCGCGAATTTCCCAACAAGAGTTGCGCGAGGTGTTGAGCGAAATTCTATTAGGCAATCCGGCACAAGACACGACGCAAGGCAAGAGTGGGCAGGCGGGATCGGGCGTAACAGCCGATGATTCCGCTAGATTGAACGGTGCAACAACGCAGAGCCCGAGTCGGGCTTCGATAGTGGCTGAAAAACTGGTAGCGATCAAACACGCATTGCCCAATTATCCGGCGACTTTTTCCAGCGCGTTTGCTAAGGCAACCAATCCGCAGACAGGCTGGTCTGGTTGGCGTGTGTTGATGACCATCATGGGTGCCATTATCATCGGACTGTTGGCAGAACTGTTTACCACGCACAAACTTCTGCGGCAACTCTATGCCTATGTCGAAAGCGCGGAGAAAACCACTGCGCTGAAATATAAACTTACCATTGCCCGAACATTCATCCATCTCATTGGTGTCGCAGTGCTGACGGTGGTTGTCTATATCGGAGAGTTTTGGTTCAGACATGACAATCCCTACTTCAATGCGCTGTTTACGGAATGTATTGCCGCTCTAGTGCAGTTTCAGCTGTGGATGATTCTGCTCAAAAATATTTTCTCGCCTTACCGCTCCGAACTCCGGCCCATTCCGCTGGACGATGATTCTGCGCGGCAAATATATATCTGGTTTATCGTCTTTTTCTTGGTCATTGAATTTGGTGGTGCCCTATTGAGCTATATGGGCGCAACCGCTGTGAGTGAGGCGCAGATTAATGGGCTCTTGATTCCGTACACCTTGCTCTTGAATTTGATTGTCATTAGTCGAATCTGGGTGATGCGAAAGAAAATTGCTCGCATGTTTATTATCAATACAAAGACCAGTCAGCCGAATCATCTTGTGCACGAATTTTTACATAGCGCGTGGCCGTTTGTGATTACTGGCTGGCTGATATCGCTGTGGATGCTGTGGCTGTACAAGGCTTTTCTGGGTCAATGGGATGACGCGCAATATGCCAGCCTCAGTTGGTGGGTGACGCTGGCGTTCTTTGTCACCGACCGAATGGTTTATGGTTTGGTTGCAAATGTGGTCAATCTTGAGTGGTTACACAGTGTCACCTTTGAAACACGCTCTGGTCGGTTTATTCGCATCGTCCAGAATGGCTTTCGCCTGATTATGGTTGCTGTGGCAGTGTATTTGTGTAGCCTCGCTTTGGGTTTGGAAACAGATAGTTTGATGGAAAAAGGTCTCGACCACAAAGTTTTCGCTCAGGGAATCAATTTATTGATCATTGCAACCATTGCCTATGTTATCTGGGAGTTCTTTAGTGCCCTAATTGAACGTAATTTACCTCAAGAGCTGGATGCGGTTGCCGCACTTGAAGAGGGGGATGGCGGGGGTCCTGGGGCGACCCGCGCCGTGACCCTGTTGCCGCTGATGCGAACCTGCCTGACAATCGTGCTGGCTTCGTTTTTGCTGCTGTCGGTGTTGAACACTTTAGGTGTCGCGATTACGCCGTTGCTGGCAGGGGCTGGGGTTGTGGGTATTGCCATCGGCTTCGGGGCACAAAAACTGGTGCAAGATGTGTTGAGCGGAATTTTCTTTCTGGTGGATGATGCCTTTCGCAAGGACGAATACATAGAAATGGAAAATCTACGCGGCACGGTGGAAAAAATTTCCCTCAGATCAATGCAATTGCGACATCATTTGGGCGCGGTGCAGACCATTCCCTATGGCGAAATCAAGACCGTTAAAAACCGTAGTCGAGACTGGGTAACCATGAAGCTGGAACTCCGACTTTCCTATGATACCGATATTGAGAAGGTGCGTAAAATCATCAAGAAGATCGGACTGGATATGCTTAAAGATGAGAATCTCGGTCCCAGCTTTATCCTACCACTCAAATCACAGGGTGTGATGCGGGTCGAGGAATCCGCGCTTATCGTGCGTATGAAATTTACCACCATACCTGGGAAACAATGGGTCGTTAGACGCGAAGCCTATCGCAAGGCTAGGGACGCGCTGGCGGCAGCGGGTATTTTCTTTGCCCACCGCGAAGTGCGGGTTCGATTGGCTGATGATCAGATTGCCCACAAACCGATTGACCATAAGCCGACAGAGGAGGAGTTATCTCGGGCAGCGGCGGGGGCAATGGAAAGTATGGTTGCTGAAGAAGCTGAAAAAAAAGGCGAAATAGATTATGATGATGAGATGTAGGTTGGCTATCGACACCGAAATAGGAGCAAACCTTTCGTTTAATCGATACGAGACCTTGCACGAGCCGGAATTTTGTTTTCTAGCAAGGAAAAAGCGCGCAGAATGAGGGAGTTTATACTCTTACATTCACATCATAAGTGCAACACTTCTTAAGTCAGCCAAAGGGTATATTAAGACTCTTTTAACTGACCTGAAAAAGGAGTGCATAATGCGACAATATACCCATTTGACTGAACACGAAAGATACCATATATGGCTGATGATAGGACAACAAGATTCACTAACAAGCATTGCTAATCGGATGGGCAGAAGTGTCTCAACAATTAGCCGAGAGATTAAACGCAATACAGGTAAAAGAGGTTATCGATACCAACAAGCGGGTCGGTTTGCTCATGCTAGGCATCAAACTAAAAACAAGCATATCAAACTGACCCCGCAGGTAATACGCTATGTCAAGGATAATCTCAAACAATACTGGTGCCCTGAACAAGTTGCTAACCGGTTATATTGTGATTGGGACATTAGTATTAGCACTGAAACCATCTATCGCTTTGTATTGAAAAACAAAATGGCAGGCTCCAATCTTTATAAATATCTAAGGTGCCAGAGCCGTCCATATCGTAAACGATACGGCAAGCCTGATTACAGGGGCAAGATACCCAAACAGAGTGGATATAGCTGATCGTCCTAGCATTGTTGATACGCGCAGTCGTATTGGTGATTGGGAGGCGGATACCGTGATAGGAAAAAATCATCAAGGAGCCATACTTACCTTGATAGAAAGAAAGAGCAGGCTTTATCTTGCCCTGCCTATTAAACGTAAGACCGCACAAGCAAGTCGTGATGCAATCATTGAGCTACTCAGCCCCATTAAGAATCTGGTGCATACCATTACCTTTGATAATGGCAGAGAGTTTAACCGCCATGGTGAGATTGCCAAACAATTAAATTGCAACACTTACTTTGCCAAGCCGTATCATAGCTGGGAGCGTGGATCGAATGAAAACCATAACGGGCTATTGAGACAGTTCTTCCCGAAAAAGATGAAACTTGATAAAATCACTGACAATGCGGTGAAAACAGCAACAGATTTAATGAATAATCGTCCCAGAAAATGTCTGGGATTTAAGACCCCTTTCGAGGTCTTTGCTGAAATGATGGGCAAAGACTATTTCTTTAAACACCGTGTTGCACTTATGGGTTGAATTCGCCTCATATGACTTATAATCCGCGGACTTATATGCAGCCAGAATGAGATATTGATCATTTTGAGCACGCAATCCGGCGAATTTTGATTGCGATGGTCGATATCACGCTCCAGAAAAGAAAAGTACCAACGGTGTAAAAAGATGAAACCATCGCAGTATCGCTCGGATCAATAAAACGCGTCATCAGGGTTGATATCGCATAAAACACCGCCGCGAGCAAAGCAAGAACAACCGCGGGATTATTAAAATGGCCTTTCGGTCCAACTACAATAACTACCGCCACAAAACCCAGCAAAACCGCAGACCATCGACGTAATCCAACTTTCTGGTGGAACAGGATTGCGGGTCTAACTCTTTACATGGAGCAGAGTTTAGCCCATTCTCCATCGCTGGAAATAGCCATAATTTCACATTCACAATGCCCCAAACCATTCACGGCCGCTACAACAAACCCGTTACCGGTGCAATGCTCGGCTTTGCGTCCATGTCGTTTTTTTCATGCCAGGATGCATTGATCAAACTGCTATCGTCTGGCTATTCTCTCTTTCAAATCCTGTTTCTCCGCAGTGCAATAATTATTTTACCGCTCTTAATATTCATTTTGATTCGATACGGAAAATCCGGATTCGCAAGCCATCGAAAACGGGATCATGCGTTGCGTGTACTATTCAATTTTATTGCTTTTTTTAGCTACTACTATGCGATTTCCAGACTGCCGCTAAGCCAGACAACGGCGATTGCATTGTCTGCCCCGCTTTTCATGACCGCACTGTCAGGGCCGCTGCTTGGTGAGCCCGCCGATCTCAAGCGAAAACTCATACTGGTTGCTGGATTTCTTGGTGTCGTACTGGTCGTCCAGCCCAACATACAGACCACCGACTGGATCGGAACCGGGGCAGCGTTATTTGGTGCGCTTATGTTCGCTTTGCTTGGTATACAAACCCGAAAAATGTCCGCAACGGAACCAACCGAGCTCATGGTATTTTTCGGCGGAATTGCCTTTTTTATTGTCACCGGACTTTTTCTTGCATCAGGCTGGGCTGAATGGGTGCAGCCCGCTGGTAAAGACTGGATATTATTGTTCGGGGTCGGACTAATAACACTGATCGCCCAATCCCTGATCGTGCATTCCTATCAGTTCGCAGCGGTATACGTCATCGCACCATTCGAGTACGTCACCATTCTATGGGCATTATTATTTGGCTGGTTACTGTTTTCTGAATTGCCAACAGCGATGATGCTTGGCGGTTCAGCAATCATCATTATCTGCGGAATGATTATCGTCCAAATGGAACGGCGGCAACTACCCCCCGGTAAAATTGCCCACTAAGTCGAGAATCGAAGGAGCCCAACCGAAACCCTTTCTTACTCGTCAAATAATTCAGCGAGTATATCTTCTTTATGTTGATCCATTCGCGGAGCCGGATGATGTGCTGTTCATCAACACCAGCCAGCATTTTGCCCGGGCATATCGAAAAAATTATTGACACTTATCAATACCGCAAGGAAGAAGACCGCTACGCCCGCCGCGTGAGCATGGCTGAAATCGAAACGAACGATTACAATCTGAACATATCGCGTTATATCAGCACCGCCGAGCCGGAAGAGCAGATCGACCTGCCGACTAATCACGAGGAAATGGTTACACTGGAAAAAAACATTGCCCAAGCCGCCAACAAGCACAATGGTTTTCTGGCGGAGCTTGGTTTGCCGCATTTGCCTGGTTAGGCGGATTGGGCTGAACATGTTAAAAGCGGCGGCGGACTGACACCAGAAACGCGGATTCAGCCGTGCCAAAAGCATAAGCAGGCGGGAATAAATACACTTCTGATGCGGTATGTTTGTAGGGATGACTCAATACACGAGACTGTGCAAGAAACCAACATCCGTCTTTCCTCGCAAGCAGGAATCCAGTAAAACATGCAATGGTTTCCAGTTTCATTTTCAATTCTCAATTTTCAATTGTCAATTAACAATGCCGTCTTTCCTCGCAAGCAGGAATCCAGTAAAACATGCAATGGTTTCCAGTTTCATTTTCAATTCTCAATTTTCAATTGTCAATTAACAATGCCGTCTTTCCTCGAAAGCAGGAATCCAGTAAAACAGCCAAACCCGCGAGGGTTTTCTACATGTAACGCATGCCTAGCGAGGGATTCCTGCACAGTCTCGCAAGGCATACTGCAACCATTTAGACATGAACCCGCATAATTGCAGTGATGAGACCTAAAGCTCCACTGCCGTTCATTTTTTATGCCGAGTCTCCAGTAGAATCTTTTTTTCGAATCGGCTCTTATATGGGATAACATCAATAACCGCAATAGTGAGCCAAGCACCATTTGAACAAGCGAATGACAAAAGAAACCCAAATCGAACAAAGACTAATCGAAAAACTGGTCGCGCTCAAATACGCCTACCGCGAAGACATCCGCGACCGCGATGCCCTTGAACAAAACTTTCGCCAAAAATTCGAAGCCCTCAACAAGGTCAAGCTGACCGATAGCGAATTTTCCCGCCTGCTGGATGAAATTATCAGCAAGGATGTCTTCACCGCCGCCAATATCCTGCGCCAAATCAACAGTTTTGCACGCGAAGATGGCACACCCCTGCATTACACGCTGGTCAATATCAGGAACTGGTGCAAAAACCATTTCGAGGTGGTCAGCCAGTTGCGTATCAACACCCGCAGCAGTCACCACCGCTATGACGTGATCCTGCTCATTAACGGCGTACCGGTGGTGCAAATCGAACTCAAGGCACTGGAGGTCAGCCCGCGCCGCGCCATGAAGCAGATTGTCGAGTACAAGAACGACCCCGGCAATGGTTATGGCAATACCCTGATGTGCTTTATGCAGCTTTTTATCGTCAGCAATCAAAACAACACCTGGTACTTTGCCAATAACGCCGACCGGCATTTCAGTTTCGATGCCGATGAACGTTTCCTGCCGGTCTATCAGTTTGCCGCCAAAGACAACAGCAAAATCACTCACCTCGACCCCTTCACCGAGCAATTCCTCGCCAAATGCACCTTGAGCGAAATGCTCAGCCGCTACATGGTGCTGGTCGCCAGCGAGCAAAAGCTGATGATCATGCGCCCCTATCAAATTTATGCGGTGCGGGCGATTGTGGATTGCATTCATCAGAACCGCGGCAATGGCTACATCTGGCACACCACCGGCAGTGGCAAAACGCTCACCTCATTCAAGGCATCGACCCTGCTCAAGGACAACCGCGACATCGACAAATGCCTGTTCGTGGTCGATCGCAAAGACCTTGACCGCCAGACCCGCGAGGAATTCAACCGCTTTCAGAAAGGCTGTGTGGAAGAAAACACCAATACCGAAGCTATGGTGAAACGCCTGCTGTCCACGGATTACGCCGACAAGGTCATCGTTACCACCATCCAGAAACTCGGGCTGGCACTCGACGGCAAGCACAAAAAACAATACCGGCAACGCCTCGAGCCACTAAGCAACAAGCGCATGGTATTCATCTTTGACGAATGCCACCGCTCCCAGTTTGGCGATAACCATCAGGCAATCAAGGCATTTTTCCCCAATGCCCAGTTGTTCGGCTTTACCGGCACGCCTATTTTCGACAACAATGCCAGCTATCAGACAATCGACGGGGAAGAGGCTTCGTTCAAGACCACGACCGACATATTCCAGAAACAGTTACACGCCTACACCATCACCCACGCCATCGAAGACCGCAATGTGCTACGTTTTCATGTTGACTATTACAAGGCTGAAAGCAACAACAAGTCCGCTACAAGCCTGACGCAGGAATCCGTGGTCAAGGCGATTTTAGCAAAGCATGATAAGGCAACGGCTGGGCGTAAATTTAACGCCCTTCTTGCCACGGCATCGATAAACCATGCCATAGAATATCACCGCCTGTTTAAGGAATTACAAGAGGAACAACAGGAGAAACAACAAGAGCAGTCAAAAGCCGAGGGTAGCCCTTTTCTCCCCTTGAACATCGCCTGCGTGTTCTCGCCACCGGCGGAAGGCAATAAAGACGTTCAGCAACTACAAGAAGACCTGATGCAGGAAAAGGCGGACAACGCACAGCAACCCGATAAAAAGAAAGCCGCCCTAAAAGCCATCATAGCCGACTACAACGCCCAATACGGCAGCAACCACCACATCAACGAGTTTGATCTCTACTATCAGGATGTACAAAAACGCATCAAGAACCAGCAATATGCCAATGCCGACCTGCCGCACCGCGAGAAAATCGACATCACCATCGTGGTCGATATGCTGCTCACCGGCTTTGATTCCAAATACCTCAACACGATCTATGTGGACAAGAACCTCAAACATCACGGGCTGATTCAGGCATTTTCGCGCACCAACCGCGTCCTGAACGACAGCAAGCCCTATGGCAATATCCTTGACTTCCGCCAGCAGGAAGCCGCCGTTGACCAAGCCATCACGCTGTTTTCCGGCGAAAAAGTCGGCAAATCCAAATCAATCTGGCTGGTTGACCCAGCCCCTGCGGTGATTGAGGAACTGCAAACTGCCGTGGACAAACTGGAAACCTTTATGGCTTCCCAAGGTTTACAGAACGCCCCGGAACAGGTGGCGAACCTCAAGGGCGATGCCGCTCGCGCCGAATTCATCAACCGCTTCAAGCAAGTACAGCGCTTGCAAACGCAGCTGGATCAATACACCGACCTGACAGAGGAAAACGCCAGCAGTATTGAAAAGATAATGCCCAAAAAGCAGTTGCAAGCCTTTCGCGGTGTCTATTTAGATGTTGCCAAAGCACTCAGGGAGCAACAGGGCAAGGGCGACGACCCCGACGATCCGGTGCAGCAACTGGATTTTGAGCTGGTGCTGTTTGCCTC
The DNA here is from genome assembly GCA_965261425.1 of Candidatus Spongiihabitans sp. Taxonomy (GTDB): domain Bacteria; phylum Pseudomonadota; class Gammaproteobacteria; order Arenicellales; family Poriferihabitantaceae; genus Spongiihabitans. The sequence goes on along the minus strand of OZ253452.1, from coordinate 2,239,900 downwards.
TGCCGTCATTGATTACGACTACATTATGGGCTTGATTGCGCGTTACAGTCAGGGCACACCGGACAAAGAAAAAATGACCCGCGATGAATTGGTCGGAATTATCACCGCCGATGCCAAATTCATCGGCGAAAGAGCAGACATCACCGCCTACATTGACAGCCTGGAAACAGGTGTTGGGCTGAGTAAAGAGGAAATCATCGCCGGCTTCGATGCCTTCAAAAGCAGGGAATTTACCCGCCAGTTAAACGCAATCGCCGACAAACACGGCTTAGAATTCCGCCCCCTGCAAGCCCTTGTGGAGCGGATTATGGATCGGATGATTTTTGACGGCGAGCAGCTGGGCGATTTAATGGCACCGCTGGAGTTAGGCTGGAAAGCACGCTCGCAAAAGGAACTGGTGCTGATGGAAGACTTAATCCCGCTACTGCACCGGCTGGCTGAAGGGCGAGAAATATCGGGCTTGGCAGTCTATGAGCAATAGAGACTGTGCAAGAATCCAACGTTCGTCGTTCCTGCGAAAGAGACTGTGCAAGAATCCCTTGCTAGGTTGCGCTGGTGGAAAACCCAACCCCCTCAATCCCCCTCGTATGATCCCAATCGGGTAAATTATCAACTCGTTTAGTGGTTTTTAATGGACCCTATCCAACGGCGGTTGGATGGGTAGTAGTGATGCAGTAATCCCCAGTAAGTTTTTAAACTTGTTGATAAGGTATCGCACCTACTACCCGCTTTAACTTCATCAAGTGCGGACAGTATCTGGTGCAAGACCAAAAATCTGAACACGAATAGTACGAGGATGCACCGAAGTTAAATGATCCAACCTATCTACAATTATAACCGGAGAATGTTATGTTATGTATCGGTATTGATATATCTAGAGTCTGCTCACAAAGTCGATTTTGGATATTTGAATCTGTTCCAGCCAAGCAATTGGCACAATCTGTACCCGTCCAATCGTAATTGGTGTCGCCAAGCGTTCGTTATCGACCCTATTAGTCGCCTTATTTTGGGCACAAAAAAGACCTTCAGCAGGATGAGCAGGTTCATGACTAGGAAAATGCTGTTGATCCATGCAACCGAAGTGTCTGCTCGCTTGGCACGGATGTAATTCAGTCGATAACCGTTCTTTGCCTGACCAAATTTGCCTTCTATTGGAATCCGTTGTAGGTAATCCGCCCGGCGTTGGGCTTTTAATTGCTTCAATAACTCTCGATTCGCTTCTGTTACCTGTTTGGGTCTGCCTAATGGCTTGCCCGAAAAATGGATGCCCAATCCTTTCAAGTAATGCCGGTTCTCTCGACTACCATATATCGGATCACCGATAACGCTTACGGGATAGCAACCATAACGTTCATGGTAACGCTCAACCTGGCCCTGCAAATCATGCCCCTCATGAAACGCACCCCAACTTAAATGATCAACTCGGGATAACCCGTGTGCCGTTAAACTCACGCTCAACTTCGAACCAAACTCAACCGACTTACCTTGCTTACATCGCACAATCGGACGCACATACGGTTGATGAATGCTCACAATCCGATTATCACAGCGTCGGCTCTTATTGATGTACATCTGCCACTGCTGCGTATAGACATGCTGAATGACCCAGTAGTGGTATAGTAGCCTGCGTGACAAAGGCAACGCCGTGCCCATCGGGAAACAATCCATTAAACCCTCAATATGACCAAAATTGCGCCGCAAGTATTGCAGTTGTTGCTTGATCGCTCGTTGGGTCGCTTGACGCTTGGGACGACGCTGTTTGACCAACCCGAGAAAATCTTTACGTGCTTGGCGACGATAGGTGCGTGGTTTCTGACTGAACTCCGTGTGTGGATACAATTCGTCAATGATCCGTTCCGTCATCTCACGCGCTTCATTCAGTAAACTTAAATCCGTGGGATACCGTATCGCTTGCTCTGCCACAGTCGCATCGATTATCAACTTACCTTCGTGGCTGGGTGCTTCCACAGTGGTGGCAGGCGAAATTGGGGAATTATCCTCCCCTTGTGGGTCTTGATTGGATTCTGGTTCTGGTTTCGACTCTGGCACGGACTCTGGCTCTGATTCATCACCCGACTTGTTGGCCTGTGTGGATACCTTCAAACCATCCTTAACGCTGCGTTGCGGCACGACCTGCGCCTTTTCCACAGCACCAATAATCGCTTGATGGAACACTTCAAAAACAGTATCCCCCATACGCTTGCGTACTTCAACCAGCAACGAGGGTACAAACGGGACTGATCTTTGGTAACCGGCAAGCCCGACAAAGTATTGCAGATACGGATTCTCCTGAATCTGACTCACCGTTTCACGATCAGACAACCCTAGTTTGTGTTTGATGATCACCGCACCGATGACTAAACGAGCATCTTTTGCTGGCCGACCCCGCTTTGACGAGAGGCTTTTATGATAGCCCTGTGCTAACCCATCCCATGGAATGCACTGACCTAGTTTTACCCAGCGGTTGTGTGCATCAAGAGCGGTGTGAAACGGCCAGTCAAATTCTGCGATAGTACGTTGGTTGGAATCGTTATAATCAATCATAGCTGCAAGGTTTTAGAGGTTGTTGGGCTGATTTCCATGCAGAATTATACCACAAAATCACTATTACTTGTTTATATTCAGATAGATATATTTTATGAGCAGGGTCTATCTAAAGCACGTTTTGATGGTGCTGTGTGCGTTGAGGATGTTGACCACAACCCGTCTTTTGCTAATGATCATAAAGGCTTCAAAGCCTTGTCCAAATGGCTAAAATCATTGGACGCAGCGCAAGAGCGGGTGTTTTGTATGGAAGCCACCAGCGTTTATGGGGTTGCTTTGGCGTATTATTTACATCGCTCAGGCGACCATGTGATGGTGGCGAACCCAATGAGAACCCATGCGTTTGTCAAGATGGAAATGTTGCGTAATAAAACGGATAAATCCGATACCCACAGGGCACAAGTGCTGGCAGCATTGCACGTTATTGTCAGCATATTGTGGTCAAAGGTGAGTTAGAGAAAAACCGGTTCAAGCCCAAAAGCGAAGCCCGTGTTGCGTTACAATGCCTGATGACGCGCTTGGAGCAGTTAAACAAACAATCAACCCAAGAGAAGAATCGTTTGCCAGTGAGTTTGAATAAGACCGCCAGCCAATCAATCAAAGCGATGATTCGGTACATCTGTCGGCAAATAGTGATTGTTGAACAGGAAATCAAGGACTTGGTTGCGGGCGATTCTGTGTTGCGTCAACAAGTACGGTTATTGACCAGCATTGGCGGGATCGGCAACAAAACGGCTTGGGCTATCCTCGCCTATATGGGGGATATATCGTCATTTGATAACGCCAAGCAAGTGGCCAGTTTTGCTGGGTTGAATCCGAAGATAACCCAGTCTGGCAGTAGTATCAACAAGAGTAGTCTGTCAAAAATAGGGCACAAACGCCTGAGAAAGTCTCTCTATATGCCAGCACTGACGGCAACGCGACACAATCCAGTCACGCAAGATTTATACAATAGGCTACTTGATAAAGGCAAACCTAAACAAGTGGCAGTGTGCGCGGTGATGCGGAAACTACTGGTTATATCTTATGGGGTATTAAAATCAGAACAGCCTTTTGATGTCAATTATGCTTGCAAATAACGCGTTTGTGGTGGAATCCCAGTCGGCAAAGTCATTCTAACAATGAGCCGAAAAAAAGTTGAAAATAAGTGGATTTTTAACACAGTATCTTATCAGGGGGACTTGTCACTCAATTCCCCCCTGATAAGGGGGGCAAGGGGGGTTAGGAAAGACAAATATTGGTTTCTTACACAGTCTCGAAAGCAGGAACCCAGTAAAACAGTCGAACCCGCAAGGGTTTCTTGCACAGTCTCAATAGCGCAATCACAACCAACATTACAACCAACAAGAAAGCACAAAACCATGCAAAATAAGCTGATTCACCTAATGACCGAGTCGTTCGAAGGGCATGCACAAGAGACCGAAAACGGCGTTGAATACTGGTTGGCGCGTGATGTGCAGCATTTGCTGGGGTACACGGAATGGCGTAACTTTCTCAATATCGTGACCAAAGCAAAAACCGCCTGTGAAGTGTCCGCTCATCCTGTTCAAGACCATTTTGTTGACATCAACAAAATGGTCGAATTAGGCTCTGGCAGCCAGCGGGAAATCAACGACATCATGCTGACCCGTTATGCCTGCTATCTGATTGCCCAAAATGGCGACCCCGCCAAACAACAAATTGCCTTTGCACAAACCTATTTTGCCCTACAGACGCGCAAGGTAGAACTCATTGAACAACGATTGCTTGAATCCGAGCGCGTATCCGCACGGCAGAAGTTAATCCATAGCGAAAAGGAACTGTCCCATGTCATCTATGAGCAAACCGGCGGCAATCAGAATTTTGCCCAAAATTGATGTTGAAACTCTACATTTACGGCTATACCAATAAAATAAGAAGTTCCCGCCATCTGGCTCGGGAAACCCATAGAAATATCGAGCTTATCTGGTTATTGCAAGGCTTAAAGCCCACCTATAAGACGATTGCTAATTTTAGAAAAAATAATGCCGCAGCACTCAAGAATACGTTTAAGGAATTTGTTTTGCTGTGCCAAAATATCAATCTCATTGAAGGTCAATTAGTGGCACTGGATGGAGCGTTTTTGCGAGCCAATGCGTCCAAAAATACCTTGATTGTTAAAGCCACTGTGGATAAAAAAATAGCCAGGGTAACGCAGGCTATTGAGGACTACCTGAACTTATTAAACACCACAGACCAGCAGGAGGAACCGGAACAGACACTGGATGATCCCGACTTGATTCATAAAATACAAGCACTTAAAGAGCGCAAACAAAAGCTGGAAGAGGATTTGAATACCTTAGAGCAATTGGGCAAGAAGCAACATAACACAACCGACCCGGATGCCGCATTGATGTGCAAACCAGCGCAGCATCTGGTCGCTTATAACTGCCAAATCGTGGTGGATGACAAAGCAAAGCTGATTGTCGCAACGGATGTATCAAGTCAAGGCAATGACGCACAGCAGTTGCATCAGATGGCAAGTCAGGCGAAAGAAACCTTAGCCCTTAAGACTTTGGCTGTGGTTGCCGACAAGGGCTATCACAGTGCAAAAGAGATAAAGAACTGTGTTGATGACAAAATCCACCCAATCATCCCACCGATTGATACGCAACAGAAACAAAAGAAAACGGGCAGATACACTAAAGAGGATTTTGTCTATAACGAGGAGCAAGACGAATACACCTGCCCCAACAACAAAACACTGACAAAAACAGCAAGCCCAAGCCTATCCAAAGGCAAGCTTGGGTTTATTTATAGCACCAGTGCCCTAGATTGCAAGGCTTGCCCTTTGCGTAGCGAGTGCCTGGCAAAGCAAACGCCTCACCGAAGAATATGGCGCTGGGAACATGAAGCCTTTTTACAAGCCTATGGTGAGGTAATGCAAACAGAATCAGCCAAGGCGATTAGCAAAAGAAGAGGGGCGATTGTGGCGCATCCTTTTGGCACCATAAAGAGGTCATTAGGCTGGGATCACTACCTGGTCAGAGGCAAAGAAAAAGTATCAGGAGCCCATGGTTTTGATTGGGCATTGATTATGTTTTGCTATAACTTTAAGCGTGTTTTGAACATGTTAGGCACCATGCTGTTCAATAAGCTGTTATTAGCTATAAAAGCAGGCAATATTGAAGCCGTAATGGAAGAAATCAAGCGATATCTTTCTTTTTGCGTCCACTATTCGATGGTTTATGCCAGAAATGCCTATTTTTGCAATAAACAAGCTTATTTCACCTGCCGGCTTTTCATAAGAATCCTTTTTTACCCGTACAGGACTCAAAATGCTCAATAGTGGGTTGGTGAGTCGGCATTTGTTGCACAGTCTCGCAGGCAGGAATCCAGTAAACCACCCAAATCGGCAAAGGTTTTCCACATGGAACGCGACTGGGGTTCTTGTACAGTCGTGTGTAAGCCACACTTCCGACAATTATGCAAAGGTCTCATATTAGCTATATTGTACTACCGTTGCATCATTTCATTCTAATAATTATTTTGGGCTAACAATGTCTCTATAGAGGTTGCCCATCACCAAAAGAGGTTAAGGAATATCGTACTTAACCGAAAATAACCAGCACCCAAACCAACAACGCCATGATGATGCTTATGAACACCGCCGCCGAACCGAGGTCTTTGGCATTTTTGCTGAGCGGATGTTGTTCTCCTCCAAAGCGGTCAACCACGGCTTCGATGGCAGAGTTTATCAGTTCCACCAACAGCACCAATAACACCACAAAGATTAACAGGGCGTGTTCTATGCCGCTTTCTCCAAGCCATAAAGCCAATGGCAGCAAGGGCACACACAGCAATACTTCTTGACGCAAAGCGGTCTCGTTTTGCCATGCGGTGGTAATGCCTTGAAGCGAATAATTCAGGGCGTTGGCAATTCGTTTGAGGTCGGTGATTTTTGTTTTCGGCACAAGCGACTCGGATTAAGATACGGTTGTAGAAATCAAGTTGTTTTCACCTTTTTTTGATTGATCATTTAAGCAATTATCTGCCCGTACATCCTGTACATAACTAAAGCCCCACTTTCGGTGTTGGTGTCGTGTTACATGTAGAAAACCCTTGCGGGTTTGTTTGTTTTACTGGATTCCTGCTCCCCGCCTGCGCGGGGACAGGCTTCGCAGGAAAGACGGACATTGGTAAACTGCCAACTGATAACTTTCCCTGCTAAAGCTGACGCTCCAGCAGTGCCGTCATTGCTGCCCAAGACTGGCGGTCTGCTTGTGCATCATAGCCTTCGGGAATGCCGTATTTTTCGCTATCCGCATCGGCACCTTTGTTGGTAAAACCGTGTTGTGCGCCAGCATAGACGATGACCTCATAATCTGCCTCAGCTTGTTCCATTTCCTGTTTGAACCGTGCCACGTCTGCCATTGAAATCTTTGCGTCAGCACCACCATGACATACCAGCACACTGGCTTTGACTGTTCCAGGAAGCGGTTCATGAAACGACATCAGCGCGCCGTGGAAACTGATCACTGCTTTTAGTGGCATACCGATTCGCGCCATGTGCAAGACCATCGAGCCACCGAAACAATAGCCAACGGCGGCGGTTCTTTGCGCGTCAACCTGCGGTTGTGCCAGCAAAGTCGCATAGCCGGCTTTTAATCGTGCGGTGCCCATTTCCATATCGCCCAACACCGTGTGCATCGTTTCTATGCCCTGAATGGGGTTTTCCGCGACCATGCCCTCGCCGTACATGTCAAGCGCCAATGCACAATATCCCTGTTGCACCAAGCGGTCGGTATGTCGGCGAACAAGGTCGCTGACCCCCCAAAAGTTGTGGATGACGACAATCCCCGGGCAGGGGGCAGTAATATCCTGATCCCAAGCGAGATAACCACGATGGGATGTCGTTTTGGATTGGGATTGGGATTGCGATTGATAGTCGATAGTTTTGTTGGTTATATTCATCAGTATATTTGCGTCATCAGAGTTATTTTTTGGTAAAGTTTTGCGGCAGAATTTACTTACAATGCAATCTCACTCGCGATTTATTTTATGAATAATTTGTTTTATCATTCTTTGATCGGCAGTTTTTAGCAGTTCGTCAACTTGGGCGACAACCTTGCCCGTATCGGTGAGTCGAATTTGCCGTTTTACCGGCAAAAGCATCGCCGGGTGCATGCTGAAATCACGTAGCCCCAGCCCCAGTAACATGCGCGTATATTCAATATCGCCTGCCATTTCACCACACATCGAGACCGGAATATGTGCCGCTTTCCCAGCCTCAATGACCGTTTTAATCAGCCGCAATATCGACGGATGTGCCGGATCGTACAAATAATTGACTTTATCGTCAATACGATCAATGGCGAGCGTGTATTGTATCAGGTCATTAGTGCCGATAGATAGGAAATCCAGCCGTTTCGCAAACAGGTCTGCGGCAATCGCCGCTGCCGGTACCTCAATCATGCCACCAATCGGGATGTTCGGATCAAAGTCATAGCCCTGACAGGCGAGTTCTTGTTGTACTTCCTCAAGCAAGACAAATAATTGTTCCAGTTCATCCATATTTGACAACATCGGTATCATGATTCTGGTTTGACCGTGAACCGAGGCGCGATATATGGCGCGTAACTGTGGTTTGAACAGGCTCAAATCATGCAAACACAGGCGAATTGCCCGCAGCCCTAATGCCGGGTTGGTAATGAGCGCGTTGCTCGGACTGCCGCCATCAACCTGTTTGTCGGCACCCAAATCCAAAGTACGAATCGTTACTAGCGTATTGGATTGTTGTAATACATGGCGGTATATCTGATATTGTTCTTCTTCGTCTGGCAGGGTTTTGCGATTCATGTATAGAAACTCGGTGCGATACAGCCCAACACCGACCGCATTTTGCGATACGCTTTCTAGGATTTCTTCGGCAAGCTCGATATTCGAGTTTAACGATATTTTCACCCCATCCAGTGTTTCTGCGGCCGCATCGCGTAACGAATCCATTGCCTGAATGCGCTTGACAATTTTTTCACGGCGGATACGGTAAGCGGTCAAAGCCGATTCGTCTGGATTAACCAATACCACGCCACGTTTGCCATCAATAACCAATAAATCACCGCTACGCAGGTAGCGGATGGCACCATGCAACCCGACTATGGCAGGGATTTTCATGCTCCGTGCGAGTATCGCAGTATGGGAAATCGGTCCGCCGAAATTGGTAATAAACGCGCCAATTCGATGTTTTTTTAGTTCGATGGTGTCTGCTGGCGTTAAATCGTTGGCAACGATAATTTCGTGGTCAAATTTTCCTTCGGGCTGTGCCGTTAAATCACCATGCTCATCGAGAAGCTCGCCTTGTATTCGATTGATGACCTGATCAACGTCTGCCGATTTGCTGCTCAGATACGGGTCATCAATCTCATTGAACATCTTTTCAAGATTGTCGGCGTGTTGTTGCAATGCCATTTCGGCATTGATGCTCTGATCGCGGATGATGCTGATTGGCTCCTGACTCAACATCGGGTCTTGCAACATTAATAAATGTGCCCCGAGAATGGCTTTAACCTCACCACTGCCGTGGGCGGGTAATTGCTTTTTAATCGTCTCCAGTGCCCGCAATGCATTTTCGATGCTCTGGGTAAATCGCTCAACTTCGCGGCCAATCTGTTCGGGTTCGATGTCGTATTTGGGGATTTCCTGACCGGGTTGATGGATTATCCTCGCCGTGCCGATGGCAATGCCTGCCCCAACGCCATTTCCATGCAAGGTAAACACTACACTCTATTCCCCTTCACCAAAACAGTCCTCAAATAAGGCGACAATATCATCTCTCGCCTGTTGTGCATCTGCTCCCTCAGCCATCAATTTGAGTTCAGTGTCTTGGGTGGCTGCCAGCATCAGCACCCCCATAATGCTTTTCGCATCTACATTTTTATTGCCATTATCTAGTTTGATGGTACTCTTAAAACCGGCACTTAATTTGACTAATTTCGCCGCCGCTCTGGCGTGAAGTCCCAATTTGTTGATGATTTTAATGTGTGTCTCTACAAGCATTTGGCTAATTCTCGATGTCTGACTTGAACGATAATGTCTTGTTTGGAAAATAAATTTTCCAGTTGTTCGCTGATATAAACCGAACGATGCTGACCGCCGGTGCAACCAATTGCCACGGTGATATAACTGCGATTCTCGCTGGCAAAACCCGGCAACCACTTGTTCAGAAAATTAAAAATTTCGCTAATCATGTCCTGCACTTCGGCTTTCTCTTGAAAGAATTTTTGTACCGCGTCATCCAAGCCGGTTAGCGCGGCTAAATTTTTATGCCAATAGGGATTGGGCAGGCAGCGCACATCAAATACAAAATCCGCTTCTCGTGGGGTGCCATTTTTGAAACCAAATGATTCGATTAAGAACAATGGTACAGACGATAATCCAGTGCCGGCAAAATCCCGAATTAAGCCGCGTAATTCATGCGCGGTGGTGTCGGAGGTGTCGATGACTTTCTCCGCTCTGTCGTGTAGCGGTTGCAACAAGGTATGTTCCAGTCGAATGCCTTCTAGCAGGGGAGTGTGATCATCGGTAAGCGGGTGCTTTCTGCGGGTTTCGCTATATCGCCGCAACAGTTTTTGTTCCTCGGCTTGCAAAAATAAAATTCGATAATGGATGCCGTGATTCTTGAGCTTGGTTAATGTGGCATCGAGCCCCGATAAAAAATGTTTGTTTCTGGAGTCAATGCTGACCGCGGCATTGGGAAACACGCTGGCATCGGCATTGCCGATATGTTGCCGTAGTCGCGCCATGAATTCGAATAACAGCACTGCCGGTAGGTTGTCGATGCAGTAATAGCCAATGTCTTCCAAAGAGCGTAGCGCAACACTTCTGCCCGATCCGGAAAGACCGCTGATAATAATGATATCGTTGGATTGGTTGCTCATTGTTGCATTGTCATCGTGCAATTCATCGTACGTATTCATCGCCTTGGGATGACCACATTGACTTGTCATGCGATTGTATAAATTCGGTTCTACTGGGAATCCTGTGGGTAGAGATTAAGTTTTCCACAGTGGAACAGAATTGAAACTCGATAGTTTTCGAAGTCTTACATTCACAAGTCATAAGTGCAACACTGGGCATTATAGGTATTATGTTATGGGTCTGCGCGGGTTGGTGTGAAAATTCTGAACCAATGGTAGTGTAACACAGTGAAGCAGAATTGAAATTGACACTGTAATTAGAGTCTGCTCACAAAGTCGATTTTAGATATTTGAATCTGTCCCAGCCAAGCAATTGGCATGATCCGTACCCGTCCAATCGTAATTGGTGTCGCCCAGTGTTCGTTATCGACCCTATTAGTCGCCTTATTTTGGGCACAAAAAAGACCTTCAGCAGGATGAGCAGGTTCATGACTAGGAAAATGCTGTTGATCCATGCAACCGAAGTGTCTGCTCGCTTGGCACGGATATAATTTAGCCGATAGCCGTTCTTTGCCTGACCAAATTTGCCTTCTATTGGAATCCGTTGTAGGTAATCCGTCCGGCGTTGGGCTTTTAATTGCTTCAACACATCTCGATTCGCTTCTGTTACCTGTTTGGGTCTGCCTAATGGCTTGCCCGAAAAATGGATGCCCAATCCTTTCAAGTAATGCCGGTTCTCTCGACTACCATATATCGGATCACCGATAACGCTTTCGGGATAGCAACCATAACGTTCATGGTAACGCTCAACCTGACCCTGCAAATCATGCCCCTCATGAAACGCATCCCAACTTAAATGATCGACTCGGGATAGAGACTGTGCAAAAAACCCACCACCCCTATTCACATTCTGATTACTGTCCTAATTTACCGATGTTCTCGGTATTTCAAACCAATACACCCCGTCCTGCAAAAACACCTGATAATTGTGGCGAATAAACCTTCAAAACATGACCCAATGATGATATAATAATAAACAACAACCAATTGATTCTAATCATTAAACAGAGGCTTTATGAGTGATTATGTACGCGGTTTAGATCGCCAGCAACAACTGTTATTCCCAGACCGGCTAGAGGATTATGTTAGCGAGGATGCTTATGTTCGTGCCATTGATGCCTATGTGGATGGTTTAGATGTTGAAGCCTTGGGCTTTAAGACAAGATATAGCGATAAAAACAACAATGGCCGCCCCGCTTTTTGTCCAAAATTGATGTTGAAACTCTACATTTACGGCTATACCAATAAAATAAGAAGTTCCCGCCATCTGGCTCGGGAAGCCCATAGAAATATCGAGCTTATCTGGTTATTGCAAGGCTTAAAGCCCACCTATAAGACGATTGCTAATTTTAGAAAAAATAATGCCGTAGCACTCAAGAATACATTTAAGGAATTTGTTTTGCTGTGCCAAAATATCAATCTCATTGAAGGTCAATTAGTGGCACTGGATGGAGCGTTTTTGCGAGCCAATGCGTCCAAAAATACCTTGATTGTTAAAGCCACTGTGAATAAGAGAATAACCAGGGTAACGCAGGCTATTGAGGACTACCTGAACTTATTAAACACCACAGACCAGCAGGAAGAACCGGAACAGACTCTGGATAATCCTGATTTGATTGATAAAATACAAGCACTTAAAGAGCGCAAACAAAAGCTGGAAGAGGATTTGAATACGTTAGAGCAATTGGACAAGAAGCAACATAACACAACCGACCCGGATGCCGTATTGATGTGCAAACCAGCGCATCATCTGGTCGCTTATAACTGCCAAATCGTGGTGGATGACAAAGCAAAGCTGATTGTTGCTACGGATGTATCAAGTCAAGGCAATGACGCACAGCAGTTGCATCAGATGGCAAGTCAGGCGAAAGAAACCTTAACCCTTGAGACTTTGGCTGTGGTTGCCGATAAGGGCTGTCACAGTGCAACCGAGATAAAGAATTGTGTTGATGACAAAATCTACCCAATCATCCCGCCAATTGATACGCAACAGAAACAAAAGAAAACGGGCAGATATACTAAAGAGGATTTTGTCTATAACGAGGAGCAAGACGAATACACCTGCCCCAACAACAAAACACTGACAAAAACAGCAAGCCCAAGCCTATCCAAAGGCAAGCTTGGGTTTATTTATAAAACCAGTGCCCTAGATTGCAAGGCTTGCCCTTTGCGTAGCGAGTGCCTGGCAAAGCAAACACCTCACCGAAGAATATGGCGCTGGGAACATGAAGCCTTTATGCAATCCTGGCGCGAGTTGATGCAAACAGAATCAGCAAAGGCGATTAGCAAAAGAAGAGGGGCGATTGTGGCGCATCCTTTTGGCACCATAAAGAGGTCATTAGGCTGGGATCACTCTTGCTCAGAGGCAAAGAAAAAGTATCAGGAGCCCATGGTTTTGATTGGGCATTGATTATGTTTTGCTATAACTTTAAGCGTGTTTTGAACATGTTAGGCACCATGCTGTTCAATAAGCTGCTATTAGCTATAAAAGCAGGCAATATTGAAGCCGTAATGGAAGCAATCAAGCGATATCTTTGTTTTTGCGTCCACTATTCGATGGTTTATGCCAAAAATGCCTATTTTCGCATCAAACAAGGCTATTTTACCTGCCTGCTTTTAATAAGAACCCTTTTTTGCTCGTGCCTGACTCAAAATGCTCAATAGTGGGTTGGTGAGCCGGCGTTTGTTACACAGTCTCTTCCGCAGGAATGACGGATGTTGGTTTTTACACGACTCATAAAGTCCCACTTTCGATTGTTTTTTGAATTATGCAAAGGTCTCAATATGAATAACCTTGAAAATAAAGTGGTGTTAATCACCGGCGGTTGCAAACGGATTGGTGCTTGCACGGCACGGTACTTGCACAAACACGGTATGCGACTTATTATTCACTATAACAAGAGTGTTGCCGATGCCGAGCAAATAGTCTCGGAGTTGTGTGCCATTCGACCTGACTCGGCAACATTGATTCAGGGCGATCTTGGCGATATTGCGAAAGTCAAATATCACGTCAGAGAGGCGGTTAATGCACTCGGTCGGCTTGACGCATTGGTGAATAATGCTTCGGCATTTTTCCCCACCCCGATTGCCTCATCCACAGAGGACCAGTGGCAGACCATCATTGATGTCAATCTCAAAGCGCCCTATTTTCTTGCCCAAGTTGTCGCCCCTTATTTGAAAAAACACCATGGTTCAATCATTAACATAACCGACATCTATGCCCAGCGTCCGCTGTTGAATCACGCCATCTATTCGGCATCAAAAGCGGGACTGGTCTCATTAACCCAATCCCTTGCCAATGAGCTGGGACCTGAAATACGGGTCAATGCCATTGCCCCAGGGGCGATTCTTTGGCCGGAAAACGACAGCGATGAGATTGCCCATCAAAGATTGATTTCAAAAACTCCATTAAAGCGCGCAGGCAAACCCACCGACATCGCCAAAACCATTCATTTTTTAATCACAAACGCCGACTATATCAGCGGACAAGTTATCAATGTGGATGGGGGACGCAGTATGTCATCCTGATGTTGGGAACGAGATGTTAATGTCCCCGTCAGACAATTGTAAGATACAATCTGAGATCATCGCCCCGGTAGCTCAGTTGGATAGAGCGGCCGCCTCCTAAGCGGCAGGTCGGAGGTTCAAATCCTCTCTGGGGCACCAGTTTTTGAAGGTGAAAGCCGAGACTGTGAATTACGCACTCATCTATAGTGAAAGAAATTAAGCGGCTGTCCATAACAACCATTCTATCGCTAAAACTCCTCAACAGCATGCTGGCAATGCTCCCATAATGCCTGTCCGAAACTGCGATAGACATACATATTGGCGTGTTGGCGATCCTTGAGGTGGAGCATGATGTTGAAGTGACCAAATTGGGTTGAGAAACACGCATCGGGCGGGCAATTGTCGAGGTCAATCGGGCAACCGCTATACAGAAAATCAAGTAGATTTTCGCCTTGCATGGTTAGAATGGTTCGTGAATGCGACAGGTCGGTTACGGTGGCAGCGGTGTCTTGCAACGCGACATTGAGTTGATTGACTAAATCGGCGCGGTCATTTTCACAGACCAGTATCCACATGCCCGGCCCATTCCACAACAGGGTCGCATCATCACAACAATACGCCCGACCTGACTTAAATTGTGCGGCCGGAAAGCCGATTGCGGACAATGCGATTTGTAATGTTGCAGGCTCGGTGGCACCGTTAATCTGCACGATCACATGCGGACGATGCTCGGTCATGCTCAACGCATCGGTCGATATTGTCGGTGCACCACTCGGTGCTTGCTTTAATGCAGATCTTCTTTGAATCGGTTTTTGAATATCAGTCACGGGCGCGGTCTCCTTTGGGGTCAATAAATACATGGTGGACGACTTTGACCGGCACATTGGTATCGGTCAACGGTGAGGCGGCATAGATGGTTTTTCCAATCCATTGCTCGCCTTTTTCCAACAATGCCATGGCGATATACTGTTGCAGGTTGGCACTGTAATACTTCGATGAAACATGACCGAGCATTTTCACCGGCGGGGTGCCGCCTAATTGTTCAATAAGCTGGGAACCGCGCTTTATTTCTTCGCCATTTTCAGAAATCAGCCCAACCAGCGTTTTGCGTGATTCATCAACCATACCGGGTCGATCAAGCGCACGCTTGCCGATAAAATCTTGCTCGGTTTTTTGCATTCCGGCAAAACCAAAATCCGCCACAATAGTCCGTCCATCCAACTCACTGCCGACCACATGACCTTTTTCAATACGCAACATGGACAACGCTTCGGTGCCGTAGGTGGTGATGTCAAACTCCTTGCCCTCGCGGATAACCGCATCCCAAACCGCTAATGCGTAGTCGGAAGGAACATGTATTTCATAAGCCCGCTCACCCGAAAAAGTAATCCGGAACAGGCGTACCGGATAGCCGTCAATGGTCGCTTCCTTGTAGCCCATGAATGGAATGCTGTCATTGCCGACATCGCCATCATCGACCGCCTTCGCCAGCACTTTTCTCGAATCCGGACCAGCAAGTGCCATGCCGCCCCATTGATCGGTTATCGAGGTGATATGCACATTAAGTTCTGCCCAGACGGTTTGTGCATAAAATTCCAGATGCGACATGACCGGACCGGCATTCGCCGTGGTGGTGGTCATGTAATATTCATTTTCGCCGACTCGGGTGGTCGTGCCGTCATCAATAACATGTCCGTCCTCGCGCAACATCAACCCATAGCGGGCTTTGCCCACGGGTAATTTCATCCACTTGTTGATATACACCCGATTAAGGAATTCAGCGGCATCGGTGCCACGAATTTCGATGGTTCCCAATGTGGTCACGTCCACGATGCCAACTTTTTCTCGCACCTGCTTACCTTCACGGTAAATCGCTTCCATCATGGTTTCGCCGCCACGCTGATAATATTGGGCACGTTGCCATGCCCCGACATTGACCATAGTCGCACCATTTTCAACATGCCAATCATGTATCGGGGTGCGCCGCAAGGGCATAAAACTTTCACCCGTTTCATTGTTGGCAATTGCACCCATGCTGATAGCGGAAAACGGTGCTCGAAACGTGGTCGTACCGACTTGGGGTATGGTGCGACCGCTGAGTTGCGCCATCATTGCCAGACCATTGACATTGCTGGTGCGACCCTGATCGGTGCCCATCCCAAGCGTGGTATAGCGTTTGAGATGCTCAACCGACTGATAGCCTTCGCGGTATGCCAGTGCAACATCGCTGCTGGCAACATCATTTTGGAAGTCGATAAAGCGTTTTGATTTTTTTCCTTTGGCGACTGGAACCACCCAACAGGCTTCGATAGGTCGCTCGTCATCGGCAGTTATTTGCTCACAGGTCGGCAACGGTATCGCTTCCGTATGCAGGGTAATGTCTTTTTCCACAGTCGCTTTCTCTGCTGCCAACCGTCCCGCATCTGCACCTGCGGTTAAACATTGTTCGGTGGAAAACTCACCATTGATTGCGCCTGCCGTCAACTGTGGACGCACCGCAGTCTTTGGAATAAAGCAGGTCAACTTATCATCATAACCGAGCTTGCCCTGAGATTGTGAGAACAGGTGTACAGTTGGATTCCAGCCACCCGAAACGGCAAGCAAATCGCATTCAATGGTGCGCGTCTCACTGCCAATTTCACCATCTGTATATGAATTTATATCGACACTGGTTAGCCCTTTGGTCTGTCGTGCGCCGCCATTGGCATTGACCACGACCGCACCGCTAATCACTTCAACCCCATGCTCGTTGGCTATCGCTAATGCCCTTGCGCCGGCTCCATTCGGGCGACTATCCACAATCGCGATTACCTTGCCGGATACTTCGGTCAAGGCGACAATGGTGGCGTAAGCGGAATCGTTGTTGGTCATAATAACCGCTTGATTACCACAGCGGACACCATATTGACGGGCATAACTACGCACCGCCTGCGCTAACATCACGCCCGGAAGATCGTTGTTGCCAAAGACTATCGGGCGTTCTATTGCACCACTCGCCAGCACCACCTGCGCCGCCCGAATCCACCAGATTCGTTGTCGCGGCTGTATCGGCGCAAGTTGGTTCAGATGATCGCCGACCCGCTCACAGGCAAGCAGTAAATTGTCATCGTAATAACCAAACGCAGTGGTTCGGGTGAGAATACGCACATTCGGCATCTGCTCGAGTTGTTCTTTGATAGCCCCAACCCATGCCAAAGCAGGCTCGCCATCCAGTGTTTCCGCGCTATCGCGTAGCGCGCCACCAAGCATGGCATTATCGTCAATCAAGATGGTACGTACACCACTTTTTCCAGCACTGAATGCTGCCATCAATCCGGCCGCGCCGCCACCCACAACCAGCACTTCACAATGCGCGAATCGCTTGCCATAGCGATCTGGGTCAGACTCTGTCGGGGCAACCCCAAGACCGGCAATTTTCCTGATTCGATGTTCATATTGCATCCACCAGCTTGCCGGCCACATGAATGTTTTGTTGTAAAAACCGGCTGGAAAAAGTGGCGAAAGCAGGTTATTGATTGCATTGATATCGAAATCAACACTGGGCCAGCAGTTCTGGCTGGTTGCTTCCAAACCATCAAATAATTCCACCTGTGTACAGCGTATATTCGGCTCGGTTCGGTTACCGGTTCGCAGTTGTACCATCGCATTGGGCTCTTCCACGCCTGCCGTCATGATGCCGCGAGGGCGATGGTATTTGAAGCTACGCCCGACTAATTTAACCCCGTTTGCCAATAATGCCGATGCCAGCGTATCGCCTTGATAGCCGCTATAGGGCTTGCCATTAAACTTGAAATGCAACGGTTTGAGATAATCAACCGCGCTGCCGGATTGGGTGCGAAATGGTTGCTGATTCATGCGGACACCTCGCTCACACCGCTCAGGTCGCCTGTAGCAGGCGCAGAGCCGAGCATTTCATGGGTTTGGACATTGCGTTTAACCTTAATCCACTGCCGACAACCCGAGCTATGTTGCCACCACTCAATATGCGGACCGCAGGGATTATCCCGAAGATAGAGATGGTCTAGCCATTGTGTCTGACTTGCAGCCTCTGGGTCGGGTCGTTGCACGGTGGCATCGCCACGATAAGTAAATTCGGTTTGTGCGCGTTCGCCACAATGAGGGCATTTAATAAGTAGCATTTTTAGTCTCCTGTTGTTTGTACTGCGTTTTTTAGTTGTAATCGAGTGGCTCCCTAATGACTCATGGGAGATGCACCAGCCCCTTTCTCGTCAATCAACCAACCTTTGTGGAAGCGATCCAAAGTAAACGCAGCGTTATATTCATGTGCCATATCGTTGGCGATGGTATGGGCAAAACAATAACCAGAAGCAGGGGTTGCTTTGAAACCACCATAACACCAGCCACCATTCAGATATAAACCGGCTATATCGGTTTTACAGATAATCGGACTGCCGTCCATCGACATATCCATAATACCGCCCCAAGTACGCATCAAACGCAGCCGGCTGACCGCCGGAAATAAAGTGACCACCGCCTGAATAATATGCTCCAACACCGGAAAGTTACCACGCTGAGCATAGGAATTGTACATATCCAAATCGCCACCAAAGACCAGCTCGCCTTTATCAGATTGACTGATATACATGTGCGCCGCACCGGAGGTGACCACAGTATCCAGCATCGGTTTGACCGGCTCGGTGACCATCGCTTGCAAGACATGCGATTCCATCGGCATCCGCATATCCAGCATATCCATGACCCGTGTGGTATTGCCAGCAACCGCAACGCCAATTTTATTGGCAGAAATAGTCCCGCGTGTTGTTTCAACCCCAACCACCTTGCCACCCTCTCTTTTGAAGCCGGTAACAGCACAGTTTTCGATAATATCCACGCCCCGCGCATCCGCGCCGCGCGCATATCCCCACGCCACCGAATCATGCCGCGCCGTACCCCCTCTGGGCTGGAGCAACCCGCCCATAATCGGGTATCGGGTCTGGGTTGAGGTATCCAGCAACGGCACCATTTCTTTGATTTGCTGAAGGTTAAGCACTTCTGCGTCAATACCGTTTAAGCGCATCGAATTACCGCGCCGATGGATGGCATCCATTTGGGCATCGTTATGCGCCAGATTCAGCACCCCACGTTGGCTAAACATTAGATTGAAATTCAGCTCCTGCGACAATCCTTCCCATAATTTCATCCCATGCTCATAGAAATGGGCATTCGGTTCAAGCATGTAATTGGAGCGAATAATGGTGGTATTGCGCCCGGTATTACCGCCCCCAATCCAGCTCTTTTCAAGCACCGCGACATTGGTGATGCCGTGGTTTTTCGCCAGATAATAAGCCGTCGCCAAGCCGTGTCCGCCACCACCGATGATGATGACATCATAACTCGACTTAGGCTCAGGGCTTTTCCACGCTTGCTGCCAGTTTTTGTGGTGAGTCAGTGCATTGCGTGCAAGACTAAAAATAGAATAGCGCATTATTTACCGCCTTTGTAGGACTTGTAGGAAAGGGAAAGATACACGTTTTTTAGCAAAACGACTCATAATATAAGAAAATTAGCGAGTAAATATAGAAATATCTTATATAATTGAAAATGATGGATTGCCCCGTCCGCTCGATTAATTATCCAAAGGTCGCATTATATCTCTATATCTCTGTGTCGAAATCTTTTAGAAAATCTTGTTCATCCATGTAAATAGAGTCTGCTCACAAAGTCGGTCTTGGATATTCAAATCTGTTCCAGCCAAGCAATTGGCACAATCTGTACCCGTCCAATCGCAGTTGGTGTCGCCCAGTGTTCGTTATCGACCCTATTAGTCGCCTTATTTTGGGCACAAAAAAGACCTTCAGCAGGATGAGCAGGTTCATGACTAGGAAAATGCTGTTGATCCATGCAACCGAAGTGTCTGCTCGTTTGGCACGGATGTAATTCAGCCGATAACCGTTCTTTGCCTGACCAAATTTGCCTTCTATTGGAATCCGTTGTAGGTAATCCGCCCGGCGTTGGGCTTTTAATTGCTTCAACACCTCCCGATTCGCTTCTGTTACCTGTTTGGGTCTGCCTAATGGCTTGCCCGAAAAATGGATGCCCAATCCTTTCAAGTAATGCCGGTTCTCTCGACTACCATATATCGGATCACCGATAACGCTTTCGGGGTAGCAACCATAACGTTCATGGTAACGCTCAACCTGACCCTGCAAATCATGCCCCTCATGAAACGCATCCCAACTTAAATGATCAACTCGGGATAACCCGTGTGCCGTTAAACTCACGCTCAACTTTGAACCAAACTCAACCGACTTACCTTGCTTACCTCGCACAATCGGACGCACATACGGTTGATGAATGCTCACAATCCGATTATCACAGCGTCGGCTTTTGTTGCGGTACATCTCCCACTGCTGCGTATAGACATGCTGAATGACCCAGTAGTGGTATAGCAGCCTGCGTGACAAAGGCAACGCCGTGCCCATCATGAAACGCATCCCAACTTAAATGATCAACTCGGGATAACCCGTGTGCCGTTAAACTCACGCTCAACTTTGAACCAAACTCAACCGACTTACCTTGCTTACCTCGCACAATCGGACGCACATACGGTTGATGAATGCTCACAATCCGATTATCACAGCGTCGGCTTTTGTTGCGGTACATCTCCCACTGCTGCGTATAGACATGCTGAATGACCCAGTAGTGGTATAGCAGCCTGCGTGACAAAGGCAACGCCGTGCCCATCGGGAAACAATCCATTAAACCCTCAATATGACCAAAATTGCGCCGCAAGTATTGCAGTTGTTGCTTGATCGCTCGTTGGGTCGCTTGACGCTTGGGACGACGCTGTTTGACCAACCCGAGAAAATCTTTACGTGCTTGGCGACGATAGGTGCGTGGTTTCTGACTGAACTCCGTGTGTGGATACAATTCGTCAATAATCCGTTCCGTCATCTCACGCGCTTCATTCAGTAAACTTAAATCCGTGGGATACCGTATCGCTTGCTCTGCCACAGTCGCATCGATTATCAACTTACCTTCGTGGCTGGGTGCTTCCACAGTGGTGGCAGGTGAAATTGGGGAATTATCCTCCCCTTGTGGGTCTTGATTGGATTCTGGTTCTGGTTTCGACTCTGGCACGAACTCTGGCTCTGATTCATCACCCGACTTGTTGGTCTGTGTGGATGCCTTCAAACCATCCTTAACGCTGCGTTGCGGCACGACCTGCGCCTTTTCCACAGCACCAATAATCGCTTGATGGAACACTTCAAAAACAGTATCCCCCATACGCTTGCGTACTTCAACCAGCAACGAGGGTACAAACGGGACTGATCTTTGGTAACCGGCAAGCCCGACAAAGTATTGCAGATACGGATTCTCCTGAATCTGACTCACCGTTTCACGATCAGACAACCCTAGTTTGTGTTTGATGATCACCGCACCGATGACTAAACGAGCATCTTTTGCTGGCCGACCCCGCTTTGACGAGAGGCTTTTATGATAGCCCTGTGCTAACCCATCCCATGGAATGCACTGACCTAGTTTTACCCAGCGGTTGTGTGCATCAAGAGCGGTGTGAAACGGCCAGTCAAATTCTGCGATAGTACGTTGGTTGGAATCGTTATAATCAATCATAGCTGCAAGGTTTTAGAGGTTGTTGGGCTGATTTCCATGCAGAATTATACCACAAAATCACTATTACTTGTTTATATTCAGATAGATATATTTTATGAGCAGGGTCTAATTAGGGTTTTTTTGTGACCAGTTTTTGCTTCCGCAAAACCGGCATACAGTGCGTCCCGCACATAAGTGCAAGGAAGTCCCGCACGGAGAACCGCTAGTGTATATGGCATACATGAGGATTCGAGTACGGGACTGACGCCGCAATCGCGGAAAAAGACAGTTAATAGAGGTGCCCTCAAGCGTTATTCAACGCGGCAAGTAGTTGTGCCTGATGTTCTACAATCAATGGGTCAATCACTTGATCAATCTGCCCCGCCAGCACTTCATCCAATTTATACAATGTCAAATTGATTCGATGGTCGGTGATTCTGCCCTGCGGATAATTATAGGTGCGAATCCGTTCAGAGCGATCTCCGCTACCGACCAACGATTTGCGCGTGCTCGCCTGTTCTTCTTGCTGTTGTCGGATACGTGCTTCGAGCAGTCTCGATTTGAGTACCGACATCGCTTGTGCGCGATTCTTGTGTTGCGACCTGCCGTCCTGACATTCCACAACCACACCAGTTGGTAGATGTGTAATGCGGATGGCAGAATCGGTTTTGTTGACATGCTGTCCACCAGCACCTGAAGCGCGAAAGGTATCAACCCGCAAATCGGCTGGGTTAATTTCAATCTCATCCATTTCATCGGCTTCTGGCATCACCGCGACCGTACATGCAGACGTGTGTATGCGCCCCTGCGATTCGGTTTCAGGAACACGTTGCACCCGATGTGCGCCCGATTCAAATTTCAAGCGCGAGTACGCGCCAGCCCCCACAATTTCGCTAATAATTTCCTTATAGCCGCCATGCTCACCCTCGCTACTGCTCATAACCTCGACCTGCCAACGCCGACTTTCGGCATAGCTGTGGTACATCTTAAATAAATCTCCAGAAAACAATGCCGCTTCATCGCCCCCAGTTCCAGCACGAATTTCAAGATAGATATTGCGCGAATCATTCGGGTCTTTGGGCAACAACAGCGTTTGCAATAACCCGTTGCATTGCTCCATACGCCGTTCCAGAGTCGGCAGTTCGTCCTTTGCCAGCTCCTGAATTGAGCGGTCAGCATCATCGAGCATGGTGCGTGTTTCCAGTAGCTCCTGAGCGAGAACCTGATGTTGATTAAAGGTCTCGACGATGGGAATAATTTCTGCCAACTCGATAGATAGGTTGCGAAAATTATCCTGATTCGAAATAATTGACGGGTCTGACAACAATACATTCAACTCCTCGTGTCGATCAACAATTTGCAGAAATTTTTGTTTAATAGATGGATTCATTCTAAGCCCCAACTACAAGCCGTCATTGACACAGCCGCAGTCATAAATCAAATAATTTTCGCGCCGCCGAAATGACACCGGCATTGCCGTCAATATCCGCCTGTCTAAGCACTTGACTTGGTTGATGGGCAAATTTATTGGTCAAGTCTCTGGCAAATTGTTCAAGCACTTTTTCTGCATCCACGCCCTTATCCAATTTTTTGAGAGCGAGCTCTAATTCTGCTTGTTTCAAATCGTTCAAGCCCGCTCTAAGCGATTTGATTGCCGGCACTGATTCCAATGAGCGCATCCAGCGCATAAACTTTACTACCTGAAAGTCGATGATGTTTTCCGCTTCGGCGGCGGCGCGTAAACGAATCTCTCGATTCTCATCAATCATGGATTGCAAATCGTCAACGGTGTATAGATAGACATCTTTAAGCTGGCGAACCTCGGGTTCAACATCTCGCGGCACTGCCAGATCAAGTATCAACATCGGGCGATGCTTTCTCTTTTTAAGTGCCTGCTCAATCGCCCCTTTTCCTAAAATAGGCAAGGTGCTGGCAGTCGAGCTAACCACAATATCAGCATGCTGTAATCGAACCGGAATTTGAGCCAGAGTAATGGCTTCACTGCCGACCTCTCGTGCCAAAGTTTGCGCCTTATCTATGCAGCGATTGGCAATAATAATATGCCTGACCTTATTTTGCTTTAAGTGTCGCGCCACCAATTCAATCGTTTCTCCGGCACCAATCAACAACACCGTCTGCTCCGAAAGGTGGGTAAATATCCGCTTCGCCAGATTCACCCCAGAGTAAGCCACCGACACCGAATTGACCCCAATAGCGGTATCCGTTCGCACCTGCTTGGCGACCCGAAAAGAATGTTGAAACAATTGGTTCAACACTTTTCCGCTGGTCCCGCTACGCGATGCGGTTAGAAAAGCAGCTTTCATTTGACCGAGAATTTGTGACTCGCCCAAAACCATTGAATCCAACCCCGAAGCGACCCGAAAAGCATGTTTGACTGCCGCCTCGTTAGGGTAATGGTAAATACTTTTGTTCAAATCACGCGGGTTGAGACCACTGTATTTTGACAACCAGAGCAAAATATTTGTTTTGTCATTGCTCTCCTGCCGACAATAAATTTCCGTTCTGTTACAGGTCGATAATATCGCCGCCTCCGCCGCCCCAACAGATTGAGTCAAATCCGCCAAAGCCTGATGGATGGAATCCGCACCAAACGCCGCCCTTTCGCGCACTTCAATAGAAGCGGTCTGATGATTCAAGCCGAGCGTTAAAATATTCACATTGCGAATTTTACATGAGAGCGCGTCCATATCAGAATTTTTTTGCGTGAATGCCGTTCTTTCACGAGAATGCCGAGTTGGAGTAATACGCCCTCTTTAGGTTAATAGTTTACGGGTTGGAGTAATACACCCTCTCATAAGTTTTCAGTTAGCAATTTTCAAGGGGCTGTCCACTGCCCACTGCCAGCTGAAAACTTATTCAATTGCTGTCCATTTTCCATTTTCCATTGTTAGGGGCGGCATCTCTTTTGTTTCGCTCCTACGGAGCTTCGGCTGTCATCATTTATTTGGCTACAAAGGTATCATCCCTACGGGATTTTACATTCCCCTGATTAAGAGACTGTGCAAAAACCCAATATCCGTCTTTCCTGCGAAAGCAGGAATCCAGTAAAATACGCAAACCCGCAAGGGTTTTCCACCTACAAGAGGATTAGCCGAGTACAAACTCTAAAGTCCCGCTACCAAATATTGGCTACAATAAAGCAAAGGTCTTAAAGTGGCAAAAATACAAATTGTTTTAGGATTCTAACAATGGCTGAACATAACAAAGATTCCCGCACCGTAGCGGAGTTAAGGTATGTGTAGCCTGCCAAAAGGGTGGGAGGTTAAGGCCTTTGAAAGTTGTCTTGAAAAAATTGTTTACACCAAAAAAATTAAACGAAAGGATTTTCTTGAAAATGGCACATTCCCTGTCGTGTCGCAAGAGAAAGAGTTTATAAATGGCTATTGGAATAATGCTGAAGATTTATTTGAAGTTAAGAAACCTGTCGTAATATTTGGAGACCATACGCAAGTTATAAAATACATAGATTTTAATTTTATATTGGGTACAGATGGGGTAAAAATACTAAGCCTAAAAAATGAAATTGAACCAAAATACTTTTATTACTATTTGAATAGTGTCAATTTAGGTAATTTAGGATACGCAAGACATTATAGAAGGCGAATTCAACCCATAAGTGCAACACGGTGGTTAAAGAAATAGTTTTTTTCCATCATTTCAGCAAAGATCTCGAAAGGGGTCTTAAATCCCAGACATTTTCTGGGACGATTATTCATTAAATCTGTTGCTGTTTTCACCTCATTGTCAGTGATTTTATCAAGTTTCATCTTTTTCGGGAAGAACTGTCTCAATAGCCCGTTATGGTTTTCATTCGATCCACGCTCCCAGCTATGATACGGCTTGGCAAAGTAAGTGCTGCAATTTAATTGTTTGGCAATCTCACCATGGCGGTTAAACTCTCTGCCATTATCAAAGGTAATGGTATGCACCAGATTCTTAATGGGGCTGAGTAGCTCAATGATTGCATCACGACTTGCTTGTGCGGTCTTACGTTTAATAGGCAGGGCAAGATAAAGCCTGCTCTTTCTTTCTATCAAGGTAAGTATGGCTCCTTGATGATTTTTTCCTATCACGGTATCCGCCTCCCAATCACCAATACGACTGCGCGTATCAACAATGCTAGGACGATCAGCTATATTCACTCTGTTTGGGTATCTTGCCCCTGTAATCAGGCTTGCCATATCGTTTACGATATGGACGGCTCTGGCACCTTCAGATATTTATAAAGATTGGAGCCTGCCATTTTGTTTTTCAATACAAAGCGATAGATGGTTTCAGTGCTAATACTAATGTCCCAATCACAATATAACCGGTTAGCAACTTGTTCAGGGCACCAGTATTGTTTGAGATTATCCTTGACATAGCGTATTACCTGTGGGGTCAGTTTGATATGCTTGTTTTTAGTTTGATGCCTAGCATGAGCAAACCGACCCGCTTGTTGGTATCGATAACCTCTTTTACCTGTATTGCGTTTAATCTCTCGGCTAATTGTTGAGACACTTCTGCCCATCCGATTAGCAATGCTTGTTAGTGAATCTTGTTGTCCTATCATCAGCCATATATGGTATCTTTCGTGTTCAGTCAAATGGGTATATTGTCGCATTATGCACTCCTTTTTCAGGTCAGTTAAAAGAGTCTTAATATACCCTTTGGCTGACTTAAGAAGTGTTGCACTTATGATGTGAATGTAAGAAGTTATGATTAAAGTGGCTGGTTGTTTACGAACAAAACTGATATATGTCATTCATGGATAGAATCACTCTCTGGTTTAAGCGACAGATTTCAGACCCGCAAGTGGTCAATCTGGTACTCGGATTGCTCGGCATCCTGCTTATTGTTTCTTTCGTTGGTGATATACTGGCACCGGTTATAACTAGCATTATTTTGGCTTACTTGCTCGAAGGTGTGGTTAATCTGCTGACCCGGGCAAAACTGCATCGGCTGTTATCGGTTTGGCTGGTTTCGCTGGCATTCGTCATTTTTCTTGCCAGCATTGTGTTTTGGTTGTTACCGATTTTATATAAACAGCTTACCGAAGTCGTTCAACAAGTTCCGAATATGCTGACACGCGGTCAGGCAACCCTGATGACCTTGCCCGAGCATTACCCTGATCTTTTTTCCATCGCTCAGGTACAGGAAATTATTGACAGTGTTCGCCAACAGATTACCAGTTTTAGCCAAACACTGGTCACCAGCTCCATTTCTGGTGCGGCAAATCTGATTACGTTGGTGATTTACGTTGTCTTGTTACCCATTCTGGTTTTCTTTTTCTTGAAAGACAAACGCCTGTTATTGAATTGGGTTAGGGGGCTTTTGCCACAGGAAAATGAATTGGCAGTGAACGTTTGGAAAGATGTTGATTTACAGATAGGGAATTATATACGCGGCAAGTTCTGGGAAATTTTCATCGTATGGGGTGCCGCTTTCATCGCATTTTCATATCTTGGAATACAATATTCCATGTTGTTGTCGGTGTTAGTGGGTCTATCGGTAATCGTGCCCTATGTTGGTGCCGTGATAGTCACGATTCCGGTGGTCGCCATTGCTTGGTTTCAATGGGGCTGGGACAATGACTTTATCACCCTGGTCATTACCTATCTGGTCATCCAAGCACTGGATGGGAATTTGCTTGTCCCCTTGTTGTTTTCTGAAGTGGTCAACATTCATCCAATTGCGATCATCACGGCAGTGCTGTTGTTTGGTGGACTTTGGGGTATTTGGGGGGTATTCTTTGCGATTCCACTGGCGACATTGGTACGCGCCATTCTCCTTGCTTGGCCACGCTCAACTGTTGAGCATTGAGTGTTGGGCTGGAAGTGGTGTTTTACCCCGCAAGGGTTTTCCACATATAACGCGATCTAGCGCGTACTTCTTGCACAGCATCTAAAGTTCCACTTCCTGTTTTTTCTGCTACGGTTTATTCATACAACTACGGTTGCCATGCAAAGAGTCTATATCGCCGAATCTTTGGTTGACGGTCAGCTTATGGTTGATCGCTTAAATAATGCCGACATTGCCGCAGAATTGTTTCACCAAAATGCCCTCGGCGGGTTAGGTGATTTACCAGTAACCTACCCTGAAGTCTGGATAAAACGAGACCTGGATTTAGAAAAAGCCGTTCACGTTATTAACCAATTTGCCAACCAAACCGTGCCGACAAACACACAACTTTGCGCTCAATGCGGTGAGTCTAATCCGACTACTTTTGAAATTTGCTGGTCATGTCTTACCCCGCTGACCTTGCCTCTCTGAAAGAAGCCATTTCGTTGAACAGAAAAAAACAGCTCCGCCATAAAAGGCGATTAAAAAAACGAAAGTCGCGCACCACAGTCCGCAATGGCTTTTTATTCTTTATGGTGATGCGATTATTCGCCGGCATGGTATTCGTTGCGTTTGTCATCCTGCTATACCTGAATCTGGAAATTCAACGCCAGTTCAGAGGTCCTATCCAATCGCAACCAGCGCATGTCTATACCCGACCGATTCCACTTACTGTTGGGGCACTATTTTCTCCGACCCAGCTGGCACAGACACTAAAACAAAACGGCTACCGACAAGTCCGCCAAATCACCGAGCCGGGGGATTTCGTTTATGTCAATCATACGCTGGACGTTTTTATTCGCCAATTTGACAACGGCATCACCCAACAAGATGCCAAAGCCGTGCGTATTGTATTTAATGGCAACACCATTTCAAGCCTGACCGACCACGCCAGCGCAAGCCGTGTAACGCAAATCACCATCGAGCCACTGCTGATTGGCAGCTTGCAGTTGGGGCCTTATAAAGATCGCATTTCACTAAAATTACATGAAATTCCAGCACTGCTAATCAAGGCATTGCTGGTTATGGAAGATCGGAATTTTACCTCACATATCGGCGTGGATCCCAAAGGAATTTTGCGCGCATTATGGAACAATATACGGCGTGGTAAAACCCATCAAGGTGGTAGCACACTGACCCAACAATTGGTCAAAAATATTTTTTTAAGCCCGCAGCCAACCCTGTCGCGCAAGGCGATTGAAGCCGTCATGGCAATGACGATGGAACTTCGTTTTAGCAAAGCCAAGATTCTGGAACTGTATCTTAACGAGATTTTTTTGGGTCAATCCGGCAACCGAGCGGTGCATGGTTTCGCGCTTGCCAGCGAATATTATTTCGGGCGTTCGCTACATCAACTAAAACCGCACGAAATAGCCTTGCTGGTTTCAATCATTCCCGCACCTTCATTCTATAACCCGATAAGGCATCCCGAACGCGCCTTGAAACGGCGCAATCTGGTATTGCACACATTAGCTAACATCGGTGCCATCAACAAACAAACCGCGACAAACCTGTCCGCGCTTGCGCTCGGCATCATCGAACATAAAACGGCTTCTAGCAACTTTCCCACCTACCTTGATTATCTGCACCGCCAATTACGGCAATATTATTCAACCGAAGTGTTGCGTACTAATGGGCTTAAACTGTACACCTCGCTGGATATTGGTATCCAGAATATCGCTCAAAAGGGTTTGAGTGAAACACTGACCCGCCTTGAGCGACAAAGAGGCATGAAGTCCGGAACATTGCAAGGCGCAGTGATTGTGGTTGCACCCAAGCAGGGCGAAATACTGGCATTGGTCGGCGACCGAATGAAGGGCTACTCGGGGTTCAACCGCGCCATTGATGCCGAGCGTCCTATCGGGTCGCTGGTTAAGCCGGCGGTTTATCTGACCGCGCTTGAGCAATCACGAAATTTTTCATTGGCAACACTGCTCGAAGACAGTCCGCTGACAGTTCGCCCACAAGATGACTCCAAAAACAGCACCTCTTGGTCACCACAAAATTATGATAAAAAATTTCGTGGCACGATTCCGCTCTATCAAGCACTCATCCATTCTTATAATGTTCCCACCGTTCGATTGGGGCTCAAAGTCGGTGTCGGCTCGGTGATTAAAACCCTGCATCGTTTAGGCATTGAACGCGACATTGCCAATTATCCGTCAACCTTGCTTGGTGCCAACCCGCATACCCCACTAGAAATCGCACAGATGTACCAAACACTGGCAAATCAGGGGATACGGATTCCCTTGCGCTCGCTCCAAAGCATCTACAATCATCGTGGCAAAATTATTGCCAAATTCCCATTGTCGGGACAGCGCGTAATCGATCCGGGCAGTGCCTACCTGATTAATTTCGCATTGAAACAAGTGGTGTTGCAAGGTACCGCAGTCGGCTTATCGGGTAGCTTCAATCCCGCTTTGGGCTTGCGCGGAAAAACCGGTACCACCGATAATTTCAGGGATAGCTGGTTTACAGGATATAGCGATAATTTGCTGACAGTGGTATGGGTCGGTGGCGACAATAACCGCCCAATCAATTTATCAGGCGCAAGCGGGGCGATGCGGGTATGGGAAAATATCATGTTGAAAGTCAATTTAAGAGCATCCGAAAAACGACCCAATAACGCTATTGTGTTTGCAAAGATTGACCCGAAAACTGGTTTGATTGCAAACAATCGTTGCCCTCAAACCCAACTTTTACCTTTTATTCAAGGCTCACAACCGCAAGCTTTTGCGCCCTGCTCTGGATTGGTTGCGAAAATTAAAAACTGGTTTAGAATGAAACGTGAAAATTGATAATTGATAATTGAGAAGTGAAAACTAAAACATGACAACAATCTACCACAATCCACGATGCTCCAAATCTCGGGCAACGCTGGCGTTATTAAAAAGTCGGGGCATTGAGCCGGAGATTGTGCTGTATCTGCAACAACCGCCTGATGCGGGCACGCTCAAATCCATCAGCCGACAATTAGGCGGTTCAATGAAAGATTTCATTCGCGATGGGGAGGATATTTATCAGCAGCTTGGATTAGATAAAGATACACTGACAGAGCAACAACTCATCGAAACGGTTGTTCAACATCCCATTTTGTTAGAGCGACCGATTGTGGTCAATAACGGCAAAGCCGCGCTCGGGAGACCCCCAGAAAACGTGCTTTCGATTATTGATAATTCATAATTCAAGGGCAATGAAAACAGTGGAATTTACCCGTATGGCGGATGGAACAGCAGAGGAGTATGCTTTCTTGGATGAACAGGAAAAGCATTTTGTTGACGACCTGCATCAGCGTTTGCTGAACGCATTAGTGGCGTTGGAACATTCTTTTTCTGGCTACCGAGTCAGTCGTCTGCAACATTCATTGCAGTCGGCAACCCGCGCCTATCTTGCGGGTGAGTCGGAACAAATGGTGGTTGCAACATTGCTGCATGACATCGGCGACACACTGGCACCTGTTTCGCATGGCGAAATGGCGGCCGCTATTTTACGACCGTATGTTTGTGACCGAATATACTGGATTATTAAACACCACGGGCTGTTTCAAACATACTACTACGCCCATCATTTCGGCGACGACCGCAATGCCCGTGACCAATATAAAAATCACCGCTGGTATCAAGATACCATCCATTTTTGTGAAAACTATGATCAGAACTGTTTTGACCCGACCTTCAAATCGAAACCGTTAGCCTTTTTTAAGCCGATGGTCGAACGTGTTTTTGCCAAGCCACTGACGTGGTGAATTACGAATTACGGTAGCTGCTTGAGGCGGAGGGGTTTGCAGTTTTCAATGGTTCAAACATCAAGATTTGAAACTGAAAACGCATTCTGTTCAATAAATTCCCGCCGTGGTTCCACTTGATCGCCCATCAGGGTGGTAAACGTCTCGTCTGTGCCGATGCCATCTTCTATAGTTACTTGTAGCAGTCTTCTGACTGCCGGATCCATCGTGGTATCTCTAAGTTGATCGGCATTCATTTCTCCGAGTCCTTTGTATCGCTGGATGGTAAATCCTTTTTTGGCTTTTGACATCACCCAATCGACCGCTTCGGAAAAGGTGCCCACTTGGGTTGTTGTGTCGCCCCAGTTTACGTTGATTTTTTTCTCCTCGTGATTCGTGCCTGTGCTATTTTGCTTGTCGGCTTCCACGCTCTGTATTTCCTCTAGTTTTGCGGCATAGCTCAATAGACTTCGATATTCGATGCTTCTGAAAAAACTGTCGTTCAAAATATATTCATCGCTTAATCCATATTGATACCGCTGAACCGTGAGGTTGGCTGTTTTTATATCTGCGGTGACCGTGTAGCGGGTTATATCGGCAGACTGCGCCTTCAGCGTTGTCTCCAACACGGCGGCAATGCGGTCCGCGCTACTTGCATCGAGCAAATCTGCTTCCCGTATCGGCTCGATAATCAGCAGGGCGTTGAGTACGTTTTGATTGTATCTTTTCTCTAAGCGTTGGATGGTTTGCTTGGTTGAATTATGCGCCATAACCAGCGATTTCAATTCCGAATTTTTGAGCAGCTTATTATTTCCCAGTGTGATTTGCGCTTTTTCCACCGCTATCGTAATCAAAAACTGCGCCATTTCCGCATCATCTTTGAGATAAGTTTCTTTCTTTTTCAGAGTAACCTTATACAGTGGCGGTTGGGCGATATAAATATGCCCGCGCTCAATCAATTCACGCATTTGCCGAAAGAAGAAGGTCAACAGCAAGGTTCTAATGTGCGACCCATCGACATCGGCATCGGTCATAATGATGATTCGGTGGTAACGTAACTTACTGACTTCAAAATCATCTTTACCAATGCCTGTGCCGAGCGCAGTAATCAAATTGGTTACTTCATCTGAGGAAACCATCTTGTCAAAACGCGCTTTTTCTACGTTCAGAATCTTGCCTTTGAGTGGCAGGATTGCCTGAAACTTCCGATCTCGTGCTTGCTTCGCACTACCGCCAGCAGAATCCCCTTCCACCAGATAGATTTCACATAATGCAGGGTCTTTTTCCTGACAATCTGCTAGTTTTCCCGGCAAACCACCGAGGTCAAGCGCGTTTTTACGGCGCGTCATATCACGCGCTTTTCTGGCGGCTTCTCGCGCCCGAGCAGAATCAACGATGCGATTGGCAATGATTTTTGCTTCACTTGGATTTTCCAGCAGGAAATTGCCAAGGGCTTCATTGACTGCCGATTCGACCGCGCCTTTGACCTCTGATGACACCAGTTTTTCCTTTGTTTGCGATGAAAATTTCGGATCCGCCACCTTGATTGACAAAATTGCCGTCAACCCCTCCCGACAATCATCACCACTTAAATTAACCTTTTCCTTTTTCGCCAGACCAAGCCCATTCACATACCCATTCAAGGTGCGCGTCATCGCACCACGCAAGCCTGCCAAATGTGACCCACCATCCCCCTGCGGGATATTATTGGTATAACAAAAGACGTTTTCCTGATACGAATCATTCCACTGCATGGCTAATTCTATTTGTACCCCCTCTTTTTCGGTTGCGGTTGTGAATACGGTGGCATGCAACGGGGTTTTCTTGCGGTTTAAGTGGCTTACAAAAGCGGCAATGCCACCTTCGTATTCAAATATATCACCCGATTCAGTGCGTTCATCATACAGCTCAATGCGTATTCCAGAGTTCAAAAACGAAAGCTCCCGCAGTCGCTTGGATAGAATCTCGTAATGGTATTGCACGTGGCTGAATGTTTTGCTGCTTGCCTTGAAAGTAATGATGGTGCCTGTGGTCTCCGTTTCGCCAGTCACTTTAAGGTCGGTCAGCGCATCACCATGGACGTATTCTTGACAATAACTTTTGCCGTCGCGATGAATTTCCATACGCAGTTTTTCCGACAGCGCGTTGACCACAGAAACCCCAACACCATGCAACCCGCCGGACACCTTATAAGAATCCTGATCAAATTTACCGCCAGCATGAAGTACCGTCATAATCACTTCTGCCGCACTTTTGCCCCCTTCTTCGACTAAAATTCCGGTCGGAATGCCGCGCCCGTTATCGCTTACGGTTATTGATTCATCGCTGTGGATGATGACTTTAATTTTAGTGCAATGTCCCGCCAATGCTTCGTCAATTGCATTGTCCACCACTTCAAATACCATGTGATGGAGACCAGTGCCATCATCGGTATCGCCGATATACATACCCGGTCGTTTACGCACCGCATCCAGCCCTTTGAGAACCTTTATACTGCTCGAATCGTATTCATTGGTCATTGGTTATAATTGCCTTAAATAGAATCAGTTATTTTAACATATCCAGACCCTAACCCGGATTATAATTAGCCAAAATGGATTGCCATACGGTGTCCGACCAACAAGGGTATGACTGATGTTTGCCGGCGTATTTGGAGAGTTGTGGAAAACGCTTTGTGAGTGTCCCTCTGCGCCTTGTGGATGGCAGTATTCGGCTGGTAATCAGTCCGATGCCTCCTCTTTACGCCCTGTCAGATATTAGTTAACCATCGTATAACCGAATATTTTAGACTAGGATAGTCGCGGAATCGGCGCAACGGCTCCGTAGCCAGTCACGGTCGTGGCTGCCACCTGTGCGGCTTTTTGACCACAAGTGGGCAGATCTGCACCTCGGCTGTAAGCCGCTAGAAAAGCACCGGCAAAAGCATCGCCTGCGCCACTGGAATCGACTGCCGTGACCGGCACTGGGGGAATGATGTGGCGTTGCTCTGCCGTTGCCACGTAAGCCCCCTGCTCAGCGCATTTGAGTACCACAGTATGCACTCCTTTGGCGAGAAAGAAATCGACCATCTGCTCACGGTCGGTCAATCCGGTAAGCATACTGACCTCGTCGCTGCTGGGAAAGACAATATCAGTATGTGCCATGGCGGCCCAAATGGTGGTTGCCGCCTGTTTCTTGTCCCATAGTTGCAGACGCAAATTGGTGTCGTAGCTGGTCATTACACCCCGACTTTGGGCATGTTGCAAGGCGACACTGACCGCCTCCGCCATATTTGCGCTAATCGCCTGCGAAATAGCCGAAACATGCAGTATTTTGCTGTTGGACAAATAGTCGAACGGCAATTGTTCGGTGCTGAATTGGCTGGCAGCCGAGTCTTTACGATAATAGGTAAAGTGGCGTTGCTGTGGATGCGGATGGACAAAATAAATGCCAGTGGTAGCATGTCGGTTGCGAATTACTTCCCGAGTGTCGATGGTTTCTCTTTTCCACAGTGCCAGCAAAGCATCGCCAAACATATCCTCGCCCAGACTACACAGATAACCGACCTTGGCACCCTGACGTGCGGCAGCAATGGCGGTATTAGAGGTGTCGCCGCCAAACCCTTGATCGAATCGCGCTGGTTGCTGGGACGACTGTTGCGGCATTCTTGCCACAAGCTCGACCATCGGCTCACCAAAACAGATGAGATCCAGCACACTAATCGCCCATGAGTGTCGGTCCGGTATCCTGATGCACCCACAGTAGCGAGGTGCGGATGCGGCGCAAATTAAGTTTGGTAATCTCCTGATGGCGGTGGGCAACACCAGTAGCCAAAACATCAATAATCGCCATATAGATTAGACGAGCAGCGGACGGTTTGAAAATGTCCTGATCTTCGGGCAAATTTACTTCCAATGATAAATCGGTCGCACGCGATAAAGCCGAGCCTCGCGCCGTTAGACTGAGCGTGCTGGCACCATACTGATTGGCAATCTTGACGCTGTCTATCAGCTCCCGCACCTTGCCGCTGGCAGAAATGGCAAACATCAAATCGCCACTACTGAGCGTCGATGCCAGCATACGCTGGTAGTAACCGTCAGAACTGGCTTCGAACGGCAGTCCGAGACGGAAAAATCGGTTGACACCTTCTTGAGCAACGGTGGAGGAACCGCCCCCAACACCAGCCGTTTACAATTACTGATGAGATCGATGGCACTGTCTATATCTGTGGCATCGAGTTGTCGCTGGGCAATGTTAAGGGCATCCACCAACGTGCTAAATACCTGATTGACCACGCCACTGGTGGTCGAAGCCTGATTCGAGTGTATCCGCCATATAAGGCAGGCTGACAGCAACATTCTGAATCCAGTTAATCTTGAAATCCTTAAAGCCCTTGCAACCCAGACTACGACAAAAGCGGTTGACGGTAGCATCGGATACCTCCGCCAGTTCGGCGATTTGACGCAATGTCAAGTGGGCAATCTGATCGACTTGAGCGAGCACCACATCAGCCACCCGCTGTTCGCGGCGATGAAAGCTGCCATTGAGCTTATACAGCTTGGCAATGAGGTCAACGACTTCTGGCATCAGGGTTGTTTTTGATTTTTGTGGGAGCACTCAATTATAGCGGTTTATAGGCAATGGCATCAATTTCTATCTTGGCATCCACCATAATGGCAGATTGTACCGTAGAGCGCGCTGGCGGATGTTCACAAAAGTATTTTTCAAAAACACCATTAAAACTCCAGAAGTCTCTCGGATCATCCAGCCAACAATTGACCTTGACAACGTGCTCTAATCCACAACCCGTTTCAGCCAGAATAGCAATCACGTTGTCGATGGTTTTATGGGTCTGTTTGACGATGCCACCGTCTATAATTTCGCCATTTTCCATAGCGACCTGCCCGGATACATAGACATAATCACCTGCTCTAACCGTCTTGGCAAAAGGCAATTTTTGTCCGCCCGCTCCGGGCGGTACAATTTCATAACGGGTGATGCCGTTGGGTTCGTTCATGGGTTCGCTCATAGAAAACTCCTCATATTGATTGTGAAGGGATAGTTGATTGGTAAGATTATCACGCGGGTAACTTTTTTATAATATATTTTGACAAAACTTACATTCACATCATAAGTGCAACACTTCTTAAGTCAGCCAAAGGGTATATTAAGACTCTTTTAACTGACCTGAAAAAGGAGTGCATAATGCGACAATATACCCATTTGACTGAACACGAAAGATACCATATATGGCTGATGATAGGACAACAAGATTCACTAACAAGCATTGCTAATCGGATGGGCAGAAGTGTCTCAACAATTAGCCGAGAGATTAAACGCAATATAGGTAAAAGAGGTTATCGATACCAACAAGCGGGTCGGTTTGCTCATGCTAGCCATCAAACTAAAAACGGTTCTTCCGAGTTTCCTATGGGTAAAAGCCAAACAATGGTCAAAAATGGGTACAAGAGTATTTTTTATGGAGATATTCAAATGAAAGATACCGCATTGGGCACGTTGCTTTTGGGGCTTAGCGAGCCATGGCGAATCACGGCTATTACGCCGGATCTGAATCGACAAATCAATGACCATCCAGATAGATTGGCATCAGGGAACGAAAGGCGCGTGTAGTGTCTGCCATGCACTTTGTTCGGTTTACGACCATCGTGAGCAACGCACATGGCGACATTGATACGATGCAGTTCAAGACGCAGTTAGTTGCTCAGGTTCCGCGTATTCATTGTAAAGAGCATGGAATCAAAAGCCTGAAAGTACTTATGGCAGATACGCAAGCACGCTTTACGCATTTATTTGATTCGCTATTGATGTGCTGTCGGCTTGTAGCAACAAGACACAGGCCGCAAAACGACTTGGTCTGTCGTGGGATGATGTGCATATCATATTCAATCCCGAGCAGTGAAAAGGGGGATGGACAGACGTTCTGTTGGGGAAGTGAAACACCTTGGCAAAAGTAGCTGATGGATTGGAAATCCCGTTTTACAACAGCGAAGTTGCATGCATTTGTGATGACTATGATTATGTGAGGAAAACAGTTGGTTCAACAGCTCGTATTCGCGGAATATTATGCCCGGGAAATCCAGATATCGACAATCTCGAATCCATTCAAAATGCCGAAAGTTTCCTGCTAAACTCTGGCGCAGAAGGCACAGCGTTTTATAATTATGGTCTGCTCCGTCCACATCATCGAGACAATATCGGTAGAGCCAAAACATTTTGCAACTAATGGCAGTAGTCAGATTGAACCACAACTTTGTCACCCGTTCTCAATCGGTCAGAGATAATCGGCAGTTTTTATGAATCCAGATGGGATGGGTGTCCCGTAAACTCTTTGGTATTTATGGGTGCTTATATCCTCCAATGGCCCAAGAAAGACTTTTGGCGGCTACAGTTACGGCTGTTATCAGATCTGTTTCGCACACGCTTGTTTCTTCTTTTGGAGCGGTGATACAGATCGTCGCAACGCATTCCTTGTGAATATTCACCACTGGCGCGGCAAAGCACCGGGTGAAGCTGTCAAGCGCACTGTCCATACACCAATACCCTCGTGTGCGGGCAGTTCTAATCTCCTGAACAAAATCCTGCATAGATATATTTTGTCCGACCGGATAGGAAAAGTCAGACACGTTCAGCAATTCACTAATTGAATTCTCAGACATATGCATCAACAAAAGTCGGCCGGATGCAGTCCAGGGTAGAGGCAGTTTTTCACCGATGTTACAACTGATATGAAAGTGCCGCGTACCGGTTTCCATCATCATAATCACATATTCGTTTTTGTCCCGCTGGCAAAGTTGGGTTGTCTCCCCAGTCTTTTGTGATAGTTCCTTCAGGGTCTTTTTGCCAACATTCAAAATATCATTGTGTCGCCGGTGGGATTCACCAAAAAACATCAACGTCCGGCCAAGGAAAACCATCCCATCGCTCGAAACCTCGACCAAAAATCCTGCTTCAAGCATGCTGTTCACAATATCATAGGTTGTGGATCGGGGTGCGCTGAGTCCTTTCGCAATTTCAGCAGGCTTTAGCGGTTTGTCGGCATCATAGATAAAGTTCAAGATGGTAATGAGACGATCAATGCCTCGCGCTCTGACAAGGCTTTGCTGTTTTGTGTCTGTCGGATTTTCAAGCATTGTTGCGGATATTTAAGTATTAAGTATGAGGAGTATAGTTGATATATACTAACACAATACGTCTTGTATATCAGATTATAATCTTATATATTGACAAAACCATCGAATTGGTTTATATAGTTCTTGCAGTGTAAAAAAACCATTTGCAGGCTTTAGCAAATCACATATCAAATTATGAGGAATATATTATGTATGAGAACACGATAGAGCGACAACGGCGCAGTTTTTTAATCGGAGGCGGTGTTGGGTTGGCGACCGGATTGATTGCAGCTGGCGGTACTATGTTAAGTACCCAAGAAGCAGTGGCCCAATCTTCATCAGACAGCCTACTCCGCACAGTTCTGGACAGAGGGAATATTCGCGTCGGCACGGGAAGTACCAATGCACCCTGGCATTTTGAAAATGAAGCCGGTGAGCTTGTCGGTATGGATATTGCGATGGCCAAGATTCTGGCCAAGGGATTATTTGATGATGCGGACGCAATTGAATTTATACAACAGGATCCGGCCGCACGCATTCCGAACATCAACACTGGCAAAGTTGATGTTGTCAGTCAATTTATGACAATGTCAGCGGGTCGGGCTCAATTGGTTGCCTTTTCCCGCCCTTATTATGTTGAAGCGATTGCCCTTCTGACTCGACCAGAGAGTGCCCGCAAGACGGCGGCGGAACTTTTAGCTGGCGGAGCAGAAACCAAGGTCTCCATATTACAAAATGTTGATGCCGAAAAGAACATCCATGATGTGCTTCCAGAAAGCCAAGTATCGTTACTTGATACTCAGGCTAACGTCGTTCAGGCACTGGAAAGCGGGCGGGTTGATGCGGCAGCTGTCGATCTGTCAACACTCCGCTGGCTGGTTACCATTAAGCCAGAGCGTTATTTTGACAGCGGTGTGCGTTGGTCTTCCATGCTCTATGGTGTCGCCCTTAGACAAGGTGATCCTGATTGGCTGACATTTATCAATACGACATTCGATATCGCGATGCATGGTCATGACAATGCAATCTACGATACTGCTTTCGCTAATTTTTTTGGAGAAGAGCTTCCGCATCGCAAAACCGGTTTCCCACCAATCTGAGTTCAGATTTCGGGACTTCTCTGCTGTCGTGCTCAGTAACGGTGATAGAAATTTCCTGCGTGAAGGGGTTATGATAAGGTGAAATAGTGTCGGACTATCATTTTAATTTCTCATATATTTGGCGACATTTCGATAGACTGTGGGACGGGCTGATTCTAAGTCTGGAATTGGCTTTTATTTCCATATTGATTGGAATGATTATCGGTTTGGCGTTAGCCCTACTGCATACAGATATGGGCTGGAAAGCCCGAACCTGTGTCGGGGTTTATGTTGAGGGCATCAGAAATGTGCCGTTGTTGTTGCTGGTTTATCTCGTCTATTATGGACTCCCTAGTGTGGGCGGAATTAAATATTCTGCCCAGACATCGTTTATTTTAACGCTGTCTCTTTATTCGGGTGCTTATTTGGTGGAAGTATTTCGCGCCGGGTTTGCTGCAGTGCCAAAAGGTCTGATTGATGCAGGTAAAGCGATTGGACTCACACCTTGGCAACGGCTTATACACATCCGTATTCCGACGATGTTTCGGATAGTAATGCCGTCTTTGAGTAATGCTTTTATTTCGCTATTCAAAGACACTTCTATCGCTTCAGTAATCGCTGTGCCGGAACTGACCTACGGAGCACAGTGGATCAACTTCAATACTTTTCGAATAATAGAGGTCTATGCGGTAATTACGCCAATGTATCTCGTCACCGGCTATGTAATTCTGATTGCGTTGCGGCAAGCAGAAAATCATTTTTCGATAAAATAGGTGATCGATCATGGAATCTGCTCTAAATTCGCTACCATTTCTTATAGACGGTCTGTGGGTCACCATATTAGTCACTGTGATTGTGGTCTCAATATCGCTTGTGATGGGCGTAGTCATGGGGGTCGCTTTAACCTATGGGGTAGCGTGGATGCGTTGGCCGGTGCGGCTATTTACAGATTTCATCCGCGGCATTCCGATTTTGGTTCTGATATTTTTTGCCTATTACGGGTTGCCAGCAGCAGGGCTAAATCTGGACAATTTCACCTCTGCGGTATTCGCGTTGACGATATTCAAAATTGCCCATGTTGTGGAGACTACCCGGGGGGCGCTACAGTCAATCCACCAAGGGCAATCAGAGGCGGGCAAAGCTATCGGGTTACCTTTTTGGGATCGCATGGTGTATATTGTTTTTCCGCAAGCCGTTCGTCGCTTCCTGCCGCCGTGGATAAATGCGGTCGCCGATGCAACCAAAGGCAGTGCTTTGGTCTCACTGATTGGTGTTGTTGATTTGATGTTGGAGATGCAAAAAGTAATCGGCAGAACATTTGAACCATTGCCTATTTATGTCGTGGGGGCAATCATTTATTTCTTGATTAATTATTCGCTTTCCTTATATTCGCGGCACCTCGAAAAACGATTTTCTTTCAGTTTGGAGTAGATATCTTAATGTCTGAGTCTCTTGTCAAAATTAGTGGTCTGGAGAAGTCCTTTGGAGACGTGCATGTCCTCAAAGGCATTGACCTCGAAATAAGTAGTGGACAGGTTGTGTCTCTCATAGGCCCTTCTGGTAGCGGA
The DNA here is from genome assembly GCA_965261425.1 of Candidatus Spongiihabitans sp. Classification (GTDB taxonomy): domain Bacteria; phylum Pseudomonadota; class Gammaproteobacteria; order Arenicellales; family Poriferihabitantaceae; genus Spongiihabitans. The sequence continues at coordinate 2,199,019 of OZ253452.1, read as the reverse complement.
AAAACCACGTTGCTACGCTGTATAAATTACTTGGTCGAATATGAGAAAGGTAGCGTGCAAATTGATGGTCAAGAGATCGGGTTCGAGGACAATGTAAACGGCGTACACGGGTCAAGAAAGCCTCGCGGAGAGCGCGAACTTTCTGCGATCCGTGCTCAAGTTGGGATGGTGTTCCAATTGTTTTATTTATTCCCACATCTCACCGCTATTGAAAATGTGATGCTCGGGTTAACCAAAGTCAGGGGGTTTTCAAAGGCTGAGGCTCACAATCTTGCAGAAACTTGGTTAGGGCGGGTCGGATTGGCTGATAAATTGAACAGCTTGCCTGCTGAATTATCGGGCGGTCAACAACAACGTGTTGGTATCGCTCGTGCCGTTGCGATGGAGCCAAAAGTATTATTGTTGGACGAAATTACATCGGCACTGGATCCAGAATTGGTCGGGGAGGTTTTATCCGTCGTGCAAAACTTAGCGAGCGAAGGAATGACGATGATTGTCGTAACGCATGAAATGGCCTTTGCTCGTGATGTTGGAAATCGAGTGGTATTTATGGATGACGGGCGGGTGGTCGCGGATGGATCGCCCTCAGACGTATTGGATAACCCGGAGAATGAGCGTTTGCGCACCTTTCTCTCAAGACTGAACCCGCATTTCGCGCTGGATAAAAAAACAAGTGAGTGATCAGCGGAACGGCATCCTTGCAGATCTTGGATTTCGTTCTGTTATAAACGCCTCAGGCACGATGACGGCACTTGGTGGCTCAATCATGGTGCCCGAGGCAATTAATGCCATGGTCGCGATGGCTCCTCACTTTGTAGAAATGGGAGAACTCCATAAAAAAGCGTGCGAAATAATAGCTGAGGCGACCGGGGCTGAAGCGGGTACCGTCACAGCTAGCGCATCTGCAGGTATCGCAGTATCTATTGCTGCTTGTATGACAGGCACTGACCTGGGTTATATCGAGCAACTCCCAGACACCACAAACATGAAAGACGAGGTGGTCATCCAGCTAGGGCATATGGTGAACTTTGGTCATCCGGTTGATCAGGATATTCGTATTACCGGTGCATGTGTTCGTGTAATCGGGCAGATCACTGGAACAAAAACATACCAGTTAGAACACGCCTTGAATTCCAATACCGTAGCGGCGTTGTACGTAGTCTCTCATCACACAGCCAAGTTTGGCATGATTGCCCTCAAAGAGTTTTGTGACATCTGTCATAACAACGGGGTTCCAGTAATCGTTGATGCGGCATCTGAATATGACCTAGAAGTTTTTCTCAAAGATGGTGCGGATTTGGTAATCTATAGCGGTCATAAATTTCTTGGCGGACCAACTTCCGGGGTGGTAGCCGGAAAGAAAGACCTAATCCGATCAGTTTACCTTCAAAATCACGGTATTGGTCGCCCAATGAAAGTGGGCAAGGAAAGCATCTATGGGGTGATGGCTGCAATACAAGCTTGGGGCAAACGCGATCACCAGGGTATCAGGGCGAAAGAAAAGGACATACTAAATCTTTGGCAAGCCGAGTTGGACAATATACTTGGTGTCAAAGTAGAAATTTCACCTGATCCGACTGGTAATCCATTGGAACGATTGTTAGTCACGATTGATGAATATGAAGCCAGAATTAGTGCATGGGAATTGGCACACAATCTAGCAACAGGAAATCCCCCAGTTATCGTGCGCGATAATCATGTGGGTGGCGGTGCTTTCGAACTAGACCCGTGCAACCACAAAGACGGACAAGCAGAAGTAACCTTATCCCGACTAAAAGACGAATTGGGAAAAGCTCAAATCAGGAATAAATTGTCCGTAAAAACATTGGCCGAAATCCAACAAGAGAATATGAAAAAATTACTATCATGGCCGGATTAGGGTAGCTGGATACTCGCATTTTCATCAGGCGGGAGAATCAGATATCTTGAGAATTATCAAACTATGGTGAATTTTGACATTATTTTTGAATTAACCGACAAGCCCAATATGATTTATGCAAAGGTCTAAACTAGAGTTTTTGTGAGTGCTATTCGGTCACGCACGGAAACCATAAGGGTATGACATGCCTGATGATTTTCCCATGAATAGAAAAGCGGACCCCCGCAAGTGGGGAAAAGGCAGTTAATAGTGATGACCTTGGGTTAATTACGAATTATAGAGCAACACGAACCCGATAAAACACCATGCTTGTCGGTGGCAGGACTCGGGTCAGTGTTGTAGGGGTGTTGTTGTAGGAGGTAGCCGACATTTCTGGTATATTGTGGAACTCTACTATTTCTGTTCCCTGCCTTGGTCTTATAAACCAAACCAAATGTCCGCAAAAGAAGCAACCGCCAGAATAAAAATCAATAGATTGCTTGAACAGGTAGGCTGGCGGTTTTTTGATAATGCGGCGGGCAAGGCGAATATTCAGCTTGAGCCAAACATCAAAATCACGAAAACAGAACTTGATGCCTTTGGTCATAACTTTGAAACAACTAACAATGGCTTCGTTGACTTCCTGTTGCTGGACGATAGAGGCTTCCCGCTCATCGTTCTCGAAGCCAAGTCAGAAGACAAGAATCCATTGGTTGGCAAAGAACAGGCCAGGAGATACGCAAAATCACAAAACTGCCGATTCGTTATTCTGTCAAACGGCAACCTGCATTATTTTTGGGACTTAGAGCGCGGCAGCCCTTATCAAATAACCACGTTTCCTAACCCTTTATCGGTAAAAGGCTACAAGACCACACAGCCCAATCCGGCAAAATTGATCAACGAGATAGTCGCTGATAACTACATTGTGCTGACTCAACGCCCACGGTATCTTGATGAGGCGGGCTGGAAAAATGAATCGGAACGCCCCGTATTTATTCAGAATAATAAGCTCAGGTTCTTACGGACGTACCAAAAAAAGGCGGTTTTATCCCTTCAGCAGGCGGTGAAAGCCGGGCAGGATCGCTTCCTGTTTGAAATGGCAACCGGCACCGGGAAAACGCTAATCTCGGCGGCGGTCATCAAACTCTTTTTAAGAACCGGCAACGTCCGCCGAGTGTTGTTTCTGGTTGATCGGCTGGAGCTGGAAGACCAAGCCAACAAAACCTTTGGCTTGCTACTACAAAACGACTTCAAATCTGTAATTTATAAGGAAAACCGTGCCGACTGGCGCAACGCAGAAATTGTTGTTACCACCGTGCAATCCCTGTTGCACAATAACAAATACCAAACGCTCTTTGCGCCTACCGATTTTGATCTGGTCATCTCGGATGAAGCACATCGCTCCATTGGTGGCAATGCAAGAGCAGTATTTGAATATTTTGTCGGTTACAAGCTGGGCTTGACTGCCACGCCAAAAGATTATCTCAAGAAATTTGATACCAGAACACCAACCAGCAACGAGCCACGCGAATTTGAACGTCGCCTGTTACTGGACACCTACCGTACTTTTGGTTGCGAAGACGCGCAACCGACCTTTCGTTACTCATTGCTGGATGGTGTTAAAGAGGGTTATCTCATTAGTCCCATCGTTGTAGACGCTCGCACGAATGTCACCACGGAGCTGCTTTCTCAGCGGGGATTTGTTGTATCTGTTTCAGGCGACACCGGCGAAGACATTAAAGAATTCTACAAACAAAGGGAGTTTGAAAAGTGTTTCTTTTCCGATGCTACCAACCAGGTTTTATGCAAAAAATTTGTTGAAAATGCTTTACGCGATCCGATCAGCGGAGAGATGGGTAAAAGCATTATCTTCGCGGTCAGCCAGAACCATGCCGCCAAGCTGACGCAGATTCTGAATCAAATGGCGGATCAAATGTACCCCCAAACAAAGATAAAAGAACATACAACGCTGATTTTGCCGTGCAGGTAAGCTCTCATATTACCGACGCCCAGCAATATGCCATCAACTTCACCAATAACAACCTGCTTGGCTCAGCCAATTTTATTGATACCTACAAAACCAGCAAAGCCAGAATATGCGTTACTGTTGGTATGATGACCACCGGTTACGACTGCCCGGATATTCTCAATTTAGGGCTATTTCGCCCGATCTTTTCACCGACCGATTTTATTCAAATCAAGGGACGCGGTACCCGCAAACATAATTTTTTAGAGCATCTGTTCGATGACGACCTGAAAGACGCGGCAACAAACCCCGAAAAAATCCATTACAAACTATTCGACTTCTTTGCTAACTGCGAATATTTCGAGGAGGAGTTCAACTATGATGAAGTGTTGACGTTGCCTCGGCCTCAAGGCAAAGCTGAAGGAAGTGACGATGGTTCGATAGTTTCGGGAAGAATCTACGAACACCTGGGCGAAGATATTATTTCTTCCGTCATGGAAGAAACGATAGGCTTCGAGGGCATGAAAATCGACCGTATGTTTTTTGATAAATTTGAAGATAAAGTCAAAGATGATTCAGTCATTAAAGAGCATATCGAGAAAGAACAATGGGATAGCGTGATTGACTATATCAATGAGGAAGTTATGGACAAGCCGGAAGAGTTTTTTAACCTCGACAAACTACGCAAGGCAGCCGGCGTCGATCGGCGTTTAAGTCTGCGCGAAATTCTGGAAAAAACCTTTGGCATGATCGACCGTTTCAAATCTAAAAATGAGCTACTTGATGAAGAATTTAATAAATTCATTAGCGACCGCAAGCCCGGGAACCATAACGACATTATGTCGATGAAATACTTCTTCAAAGCCTATGTTACCGACCATAGTGTGCGGAATGTGATTGAAAGCGGCAACTATACCGGTTTCAATACAAATTCATCATTTACCATGCAAGATTTCAAAGCCGTGCCAGAAGATTGGCGTAAAGCCATCCCTGAATATGTCAAGGACTATGTGCCATTGAATCAGTTTATGGCATAATTTGGCACATTAGACATTGGCAGGAAAACATTATGGATGATACAAAAATGGGCAGCAATCTGAACAAGAATTCAAGCTTTCAAGTTGAACGACATATTCTGTTGGTTCGGGGCGAAAAAGTGATGCTTGACAGCGATCTTGCCACGCTTTATGAAATAGAAACCCGCGTACTTACACAAGCGGTTAAACGCAATCTTGAGCGGTTTCCGGATGATTTTATGTTTCAACTCAACAAGGAAGAATTTACGCTATTGCGCTCACAAACTGCGGCTAAAAACGAAGCCCCGTCAGCTTTAAGGTCACAAATTGTGACCTTAAAAGAGGGACGGGGAAAGCATCGTAAGTATTTACCTTATGTGTTCACCGAGCAAGGCGTTGCCATGCTCTCAAGTGTGCTACGAAGCCAACGCGCTGTGCGCGTTAATGTTGAAATTATGCGTACCTTTGTACGCTTGCGGCAGATGCTGAGTTCTAATAAAGAGCTGATGCAACAACTCAATAATTTGGAACAAAAATGCGACAAAAAATTCAAGATTGTATTCGATACGATACATCAGCTTATGCTACCACCCGATAACAAGAAAAAACGCCCTATCGGCTTTATCTGGAATGATACACCAGAATAGCTATGCTAGACACAGAAACCAAAAGAAGAATAGACACCGCCCGCGATATTCTCCTTGGGAAAATACCCGACCCTAAATCACAGGTCGAGCAGATTACCATCGCCCTCATTTACAAGTTCATGGATGACATGGACGCAGAAAGCGAGGAGTTGGGCGGAAAACGTCAATTTTTCACCGGCGACTTCGCCAGTTATGGCTGGGCTAAGCTTATGCACTCCGGGTTGGGCGGTCACGAGACCTTGCAGCTTTATGCCGAAGCGATTACCAAAATACCCGAGAATCCCGGTGTCCCACTGCTGTTCCGCGACATTTTCAAAAACGCTTTTCTGCCCTATCGTGACCCACCAACCCTCAAGAGTTTTCTTAAAATTATTGATGAGTTTAACTACGACCATTCGGAACGCCTGGGCGATGCCTTTGAATACCTGCTCTCGGTATTGGGTGCCCAGGGTGATGCCGGGCAGTTCCGCACCCCGCGCCATATTATTGATTTTATGGTGGCAGTGATCGACCCGAAAAAAGAGCAGTCCATTCTCGACCCGGCATGCGGTACGGCGGGTTTTTTAATCTCCGCATGGAAGCATATTTTACGCGCCAACAGCAAAGAAGGGCGTAAGGGTGCAAGTTTGACTCCAGACGAACGCAAACGATTGACTGAAAATATCCAGGGCTACGATATTTCCCCGGATATGGTCAGGTTGAGCCTGGTCAATCTCTACCTGCACGGATTCACCGCCCCGCATATCAGCGAATACGATACCCTCACCAGCGAAGACAAATGGAATGAAACGGCTGATATTATCCTTGCCAATCCTCCATTTATGTCACCGAAAGGCGGCATCAAACCGCATAAACGTTTTTCCGTGCAAGCCAAACGTAGTGAAGTGCTATTTGTCGATTACATCGCCGAACATTTAACGCCCAATGGACGGGCGGCAGTGGTCGTGCCGGAAGGCATTATCTTCCAGAGCCAGAACGCTTATAAACAACTGCGGAAAATGCTGGTGGAAAATTATTTGTATGCGGTGGTGTCCCTGCCTGCGGGGGTGTTCAATCCGTACTCTGGGGTAAAAACATCCATTCTATTGATAGACAAGACACTGGCGAAAAAGCGCGATTCCATTTTGTTTGTCAAAGTAGAAAATGACGGCTTTGATTTAGGGGCACAACGGCGCAAGATTGAGCAAAACGATTTGCCGAAGGCGCTGGAAACAATACAGGAATTTATTTACATGGATACACAGGATGGACAGGATAAAAAAGAAAAATCCTGTTTATCTTGTCTATCCATGTCAAATGCCTTGATTGTTAAAAAAGAAAAAATTGGCGAGAACGGAGAGTGGAATCTAGGCGGAGAAAGGTATCGGGAGAGGAGTGAGTTACAAATCGGGAATTATGAGTTTTATAAACTAAAAGAGATAGCAACAATAAGGAAAGGCACAACCATTACAAAAAAGACCGCTATTAGCGGCGAAATTCCTGTTATAGCGGGAGGACAAAGCCCAGCTTATTATCATAATTTTGCAAACAGGGAAGGCAAACAAATTACAGTCAGCTCATCAGGCGCCTATGCTGGTTTTATTAATTATTTTGACCAACCAATCTTTGCATCTGATTGTACAACCATTCAATCGGATGAGAATAAATTAAAAATAAAATTTCTTTATCATCTTCTGAAAATAAAACAAGAATATTTTTATACCCTTCAAAAAGGTGGTGCTCAACCTCATGTTTATGGAAAAGATTTTGGTGAATACAAAATCCCCTTGCCGCCTCTAAAAATCCAGCAGGAGATTGTGGCAGAGATTGAAGGCTATCAGAAAATCATTGACGGTGCCCGTGCCGTGGTGGATAACTACAAACCCCAAATCCACATCAACCCCGACTGGGAAATGGTGAAGTTGGGGGAAGAGACAAAGATTGTAAGAGGCGGATCACCAAGACCAATTCAGAAGTTCATTACTGATGGCAAGGGTATAAACTGGATAAAAATTGGCGATGTTGCAGAGGGAGAGAAGTATATAACCAAGACTAAACAAAGAATCATACATGAAGGTACAAGCAAGACAAGATTGGTAAAGGGTGGTGATTTTTTACTCTCTAATTCCATGAGTTTTGGCAGACCTTATATTGTGAGGATTGATGGAGCCATCCACGATGGGTGGTTGTTGCTGCGCATTAACAACAAAACCCGATTATTCCAAGATTACTTATATTACGTTCTCGGTAGCAATATTGTTAAATCACAATATGAAAAATTAGCCACAGGTGGTGTTGTTAGAAATCTGAATAGTGATTTAGTCAAGAGCATAGAGATACCCCTCCCACCCTTGGAAACTCAAACCAAAATTGCCGCTCAAATAGAAAAAGAGCAATCTCTGGTTAATGCCAACAAGGAACTTATTACCTTGTTTGAGCAAAAAATCAAGGACAAAATCGCCAGTGTGCGGGGTGAGTAAACGTGCAACCTGCAACGCATTATGCAACAATTATCAGCTAACTTGAGGGAGAAACCAGGTCTAAAACAACTAAAGCCACTGAAACAAAGCAAGTTTCCGATAGTTATCTGGAAACGCTGGACGAGGTTAAAAAGCAATACCAGCAATATGTGGAAGTGAGCAAACTGTATGAGTTGCCAATGCAGAAGGAGAGTGACGCACCACAGTATCAGCCTCCCAGCCCTGAACATCCGCTTACCACTAATACTTTTCGGGTGAAGTAAATGGCTTCATGGAGTGAAATGTTAAATGAGCATAACGAAAATGCTCAAGGGTTACTAATTGGCTTTTCAATAATCGGCTCCCGACTAACCACATACGCAGTGCTGATGAAAAAGGGCTATTCAAATGAAAATAGAATATTTGCGCGTAAAAAACTTTAAGGCATTTAAAGATGCAGAAATGAAAGACATCCCCGGTTTCTGTGGGGGACTGCAAACAGATCAAGAATCGTCTGGCAGGAATGGCGGCCAACAGTAATAAACAAGATGCTACAATAATCCACATCGCTTGCCGCGAGCTGGAGAGTTTTTATTTGGGTAATCTAGCTGCTGTTGAGCAAGGTTTAGGTATGCCTAGCATCGCAAAACAGCAGAGCAAAAGCAAATACCGCAGACCGGATAGCTTGGCTAATCCGTCAAAAGAGCTGGCAAAACCAGCGAAAAATCAATACCAAAAAGTTTCCGGTTCAAGGGACATAGCCCGGTATCTAAAAGTTGATGGAAGCAATCAGTCCCATAGTTTTAAGGTGCTACTAAACGGCATCCAAACACTAATTGGCTGCGCATAATCAGTCAACGCTGAAAACATGTAACTCATCGATTATAATAAATAATAACAGGTATCTGTGCAATAATTTCGACCAGTTTCAAGTGCGGTTCAATAACAATCTGCTCGGAAAAAGGTGGCTCTTCGGTGAACTCTTCAATGGCAAGATTCCTCCCCCGGTCAGCAGTTACGTATAATCCCTAACCATGCCTGCGTAGTAAGCAATCTAGCGCGACAGGTGTGGCTTTACCAGCAGGGCGAATACACTCTTGCGAATGTGGCTGCTCGTGGCATGGTCACTTAAAGCGTGTCTAAACGGGAGTCAGTGCTGTAAGCATTGCCAAAGTCCAGTATCAATAGAGATGATCAACAAATTGTTATCGTTTTGATGGCTGACCCGATTTTAAATTGGTAATGTTTGGTTGCACTCGTTTATTTTATCTAAGTGAATTTACTGCTATAATGCCCGATAGTGTCTGAACGACCCGCTCTCTCTATTTTGGTTAGCGGGTTTTTCTTTCTGAACTTGGGTATTCATTAGGTATTTGCATAATGTGGTTCCCACTCCCTGCCTGTGTGGGGACAGGCTTCGCGGGAATGACGAATATTGGTTTTTTACACAGTCATATGAAGTCGCACTTCCGACAATTATGCAACGGTTTCTCATTATTATTTATTTGGACAAAATTTGACTTCACACCCAACAAAACAAGGGCTGTATGACTCGAGCAATGAACACGACTCCTGCGGGGTTGGGTTTGTGGCTAATATTGATGGACATCAAAGCCATCAAATCATCGAACATGGTTTGGAGATACTGAAAAACCTGCTCCATCGTGGTGCCGTTGGTGCGGACCCGAAAGCGGGTGATGGTGTGGGCGTATTATTACAAATTGCCGATGGGTTTTTTCGAAAAGTCATTTCAGTTGAGTTGCCCGCGCCCGGTTTTTATGCCGTGGGCATGGTATTTATGAGCAAATGCCCGAGCGCGCAGGCGGCAGCAAAAAACCTCGTTGAACAGGCTATTATCGAGCATGGGCAGCAGGTTCTGTGTTGGCGAAAAGTGCCGGTCAACAACGCCGATTTAGGGCATAGTGTGTTGCCGACCGAGCCGGATATTTGGCAGGTTATTGTTGGTCGTGCCCCGCACTTTGAGGGGCAACAGGATGACTTTGAGAGAATCTTGTTCGTCATCCGCAAGCAAATCGAAAAGCGCGTTCGGCAGGCGGATATTGAAGACAATGCCGCTTTTTATATCACCACCTTGTCATCACGGGTCATCAACTACAAAGGCATGGTGCTTGCCAGTCAGATTGGGGACTACTATACGGATTTGCTGGATCCGAACGTGATCTCCGCTTTCGCGCTGGTACATCAGCGGTTTTCGACCAATACGTTTCCGACTTGGGAGCTTTCCCAGCCATTCAGGATGGTTGCCCATAATGGCGAAATCAATACCCTGCGCGGCAATATCAACTGGATGGCAGCACGAAAAAACACCCTATATTCTGAGGTGTTGGGCGATGATATAGAGAAAATTTGGCCCCTGATTCCAGATGGACAATCGGATTCGGCGGCGTTTGATAATGTGCTGGAACTGCTGGTGGCAGGTGGCTATTCGCTGGCACATGCGATGATGCTGCTGATTCCCGAAGCGTGGTCAGGAAATGCCCTGATGGATCCGCAACAACGTGCGTTTTATGAATATCATGCGGCATTGATGGAGCCTTGGGACGGGCCGGCAGCAATTGCTTTTACCGATGGCAAACAGATTGGCGCAATTCTGGACCGTAATGGATTACGACCAGCACGTTATTTAATTACCAAAGATGATATGGTGGTTATGGCATCGGAAATGGGGGTGTTAAATATCCCAGAAAAGGACATTAAAAAGAAATGGCGACTGCAACCGGGGAAAATGTTTCTCATTGACCTGCAACAAGGCAGGATTATTGATGATCAGGAGATAAAACATCAACTCGCCAGTTTGCACACCTATCAGGCATGGCTCGACAAAACACAGATTGAACTGGGCGCATTGCGTATCGCGGTCGGTGCCATGTCGCCAGATACGGAAACACTGCTCAAATCCCAGCAAGCATTTGGCTATACCCAAGAAGACTTGAAGTTTCTGTTATTGCCGATGATACAAAAGGGTGAGGAAGCGTTGGGCTCTATGGGCACCGATGTCCCGCCAGCGGTGTTGTCTAATAAACCGAAACATCTTTCGCATTACTTCAAACAAAACTTCGCACAGGTTACCAACCCGCCGATTGACCCCATTCGTGAAGAGTTGGTGATGTCGTTGCTGTCGCTCATCGGTCCACGACCAAACTTGTTTGGACAAAGTGACGGCGGTCAAGAAATGCGCTTAACGGTGCCTCAGCCGCTACTGACCAACAATCAATTAGAGCGCGTCCGTCAGATTGAGGATCATACCAACGGGGCGTTTAGCACTAAAACCTTGAACCTGTGCTATGCCATAGCCCAAGACGGCGTGACCGAGCAGACTGCCACCGAAAAAACCAGCGGGCTGGAAGCCGCCATTCAATTGTTATGCGAAAAAGCCGAGCAGGCGGTGTTGCAAAAAGGCTTTAACATTTTGATTTTATCCGACCGGCGCATGGATGCCGATAACATTGCGATTCCAGCGTTGCTGGCAACCTCCGCCGTGCATCATCACCTGATACGAAAAGGACTGCGTACCGAAACCGGCTTGGTGGTCGAGACCGGTGCCTGTCTCGAAGTACATCACTTTGCTACGCTGGCAGGATATGGTGCCGAAGCGATGAACCCCTATATGGCGTTTGATACAATCAACGCGTTACTGAACAAACTGAACAGCAAACCCCATCGGCATGACGGCGATGACCGAGTTGATTTTGAACAGGCGCAACAGCGATATATTCAGGCAGTCAACAAGGGGCTGAAGAAAGTCATGTCGAAAATGGGCATTTCCACCTATCAATCCTATTGCGGGGCACAAATTTTTGATGCGGTCGGTTTGTCTGAAGCATTTATCGACCGCTATTTCAGTGGCACCAGCTCCACCATACAGGGCATCGGTCTGGCAGCAATCGCGCAGGATATTTTTATCTGGCATCAGCAGGCTTACGGCGATAATCCATTGTATCGAACCCAATTGGACGCTGGCGGGGATTACGCTTATCGAATACGCGGCGAAGCCCATGTCTGGCATCCCGAAACCATTACCAAATTACAACATGCCAGCCGCGCCAATAATCCACAAACATTTGAAGCCTTTTCAGAACTGGTCAACCAACAGGATAAGATGTTGTTTAATCTACGCGGATTATTCGAATTTCAGTGGTCCGACAACCCAATTGCCCTCAATCAAGTCGAGTCGGCGACAGAGATTGTAAAACGATTTTCCACCGGCGCGATGTCATTCGGCTCCATTTCCCAAGAGGCGCACTCAACCCTCGCGGTGGCAATGAATCAGATTGGTGGCAGATCGAATACCGGTGAAGGCGGCGAAGAGCAAGAACGATACCGTCCGTTGCAAGACGGTTCAAAAAACCCCAAACGCTCGGCAATAAAACAAATTGCATCGGGACGATTCGGTGCGACAACCGACTATTTAGTCAATGCGGACGATATTCAAATCAAGATGGCACAAGGTGCGAAGCCCGGCGAAGGCGGTCAATTACCCGGTTATAAAGTCAGCCAGAAAATCGCCAATGTCCGACATTCCACAGTCGGCGTTGGACTTATATCGCCACCGCCGCACCATGATATTTATTCGATAGAGGACTTGGCACAACTCATTTTTGACCTTAAAAATGTCAATCCGCAAGCACGGATTTCGGTTAAATTGGTATCCGCAGTCGGGGTCGGCACGATTGCGGCAGGGGTATCCAAAGCACATGCCGACCACGTTACCATATCAGGCTATGAAGGCGGCACCGGCGCGAGTCCGTTGACCTCGGTCAAACATGCCGGATCACCGTGGGAAATTGGGCTTGCCGAAACCCATCAGACCTTAGTATTGAATAAATTGCGTGGTCGCATTGCGGTACAGGTTGATGGCGGACTTCGCACCGGTCGTGATGTTGCCGTTGCGGCGTTATTGGGCGCAGATGAATTTGGCTTTGCCACTGCCCCCTTGATTACGCAGGGCTGTCTGATGATGCGTAAATGCCATCTCAACACCTGTCCGGTGGGAATCGCCACCCAAGACCCGCGACTCAGAGAAAAATTCACCGGCAAACCCGAGTATCTGATCAACTATTTTTTCTTTATTGCCGAGCAGCTACGGCAAATCATGGCGAAACTCGGTTATCGCACGGTCAATGAAATGATTGGGCAGATGGAGCGACTGAAAATGACCCATGCCATCGAACATTGGAAGGCAAAAGGATTGGATTATTCGCGCATTTTGAGCAAGCCGAAAGTCGGTAAAGAGGTCGCCCTGTATCAATCCGAGCAGCAAAATCATGGCTTGGAAAATGTCCTAGACCATGACCTTCTGGCGCAGGCAAAGAGTGCGTTGGAGGGCGGGCAAGCGGTACAAATTGAAACCCGAATAAGCAATGTAAATCGTGCTTTTGGGGCAATGCTGTCCGGCGTTGTTGCTAAAAAACACGGTCATCAAGGGCTTGCCCATGACAGCATAAAAATCAAAGCCACCGGCACTGCCGGTCAGTCGCTTGGCGCATGGCTGGCAAAAGGGATTACGATTGAGTTGGAAGGCGAAGCCAATGACTATGTGGGCAAGGGCTTATCGGGTGGCAAAATCATTATTTATCCACCGACCGACAGCGGCATAGACGACCCGCGAAACAACATTCTCTTAGGCAATACCGTGCTGTATGGTGCCATCAGTGGCGAGGTTTATTTTAATGGCGTGGCAGGCGAGCGGTTCTGTGTGCGTAACTCAGGCGCGATTGCGGTGGTCGAAGGCATCGGCGACCATGGCTGCGAATACATGACCGGTGGCGTTGTCGTTTGTCTTGGCGTAACCGGCAGAAACTTTGCCGCCGGTATGTCTGGTGGAATCGCCTATGTGTTGGATGAAGTGGGTCAGTTTGATTTGCGTTGCAACCAGCAGATGGTGGCATTGCATACGATAGATGAAGATGCTGCCGATGAAAATATTGACAATTTACTCGAAGCCGATGAAGCGCGCCTCAAACAAATAATCGGCAAGCATCACGACTTCACCGACAGTGTCATTGCGAATCAAATACTCAATGATTGGCAGAGCTATCGCGCTAAATTCATAAAAATTGTGCCTCATGATTTTCGCCAAGCACTCCTTAAAATACATCAGGAGAAGCACAACAAGGTTAAACGGCATGTCTAATAAAGATGGAGCGTAAAGATGGGGTATAAAAATGGGTAAGGTAACTGGATTCATGGAAATCCCCCGCCAAGAACGGCACTATACCGCAGTTGAAAAGCGCGTCCAGCACTTTCAGGAATTTGTTGTCGCACTGGGCGAGCAGGAGCTTGAAAATCAGGCTGCCCGCTGTATGGATTGTGGTATTCCCTACTGCCAGAGCGAATGTCCGGTAAACAACATCATTCCCGACTGGAATGACTTGGTTTATACAGACGATTGGAAGCAGGCAAGCGAAATCTTGCACTCGACCAATAATTTCCCAGAATTCACCGGTCGGGTTTGTCCTGCTCCTTGCGAAGCAGCATGTACCTTGAACATTGACGATCAGCCGGTGACCATTAAAACCATCGAGTACAGCATTGTCGAGCGCGCATGGCAAGAAGGCTGGATACAGCCGCAAATCCCCAAACATCGCAGCGGCAAATATGTCGCCGTAGTCGGCTCAGGTCCTGCCGGACTCGCCTGCGCTCAGCAACTGGCACGCGCCGGTCATTCGGTATCGCTCTATGAGAAGCAAGCCCGCAGTGGCGGGTTATTGCGCTACGGCATTCCCGATTTCAAACTGGAGAAACACATCATTGACCGCCGTATGGCACAAATGAAGACCGAAGGCGTGAAATTTCATTCCAGCACCCATATCGGGGTTGATATTCCGCTTTCATTTTTATTCGAAACCTTTGATGCGATTGTGCTAAGCGGTGGTGCCGAACACCCGAGAGACCTTGAGGTTGCGGGGCGGGAATTAGATGGAGTCCATTTTGCAATGGATTTTTTAACCAGTAATGCCCGCAAAGTACAGGGCAATGTCGTTGATGAGGCGGCGTTTATCTCGGCAAAAAATAAACATGTGGTGGTCATTGGTGGTGGCGATACAGGCTCTGATTGCATCGGCACTTCCATTCGTCAACAGGCAAAATCGGTTACTCAAATTGAAATTCTGTCTGAACCGCCCGCAAAGGAAAACAAGGCATTGACTTGGCCGAATTGGGCGCATAAAAAACGCACCTCGTCTTCACAAGAAGAAGGTTGCAACCGCATTTGGGACATCAAAACCCAATTATGTATCGACAACGGAAAGCATCATGTCGCGGCACTAAAATGTATCAAAGTGACATGGGATCTGGTTGACGAACAATGGCAGATGCGCGAAATTGAGGGTTCTGAATTTGAATTAAAAACCGATTTGGTCTTGTTGGCTATGGGTTTTGTACACCCGCTACATCAAGGCTTGCTTGAAGAAATGGCGGTCAAACTAGACAGTCGTGGCAATGTCAACGCTACCACCGAAGGCGATGTGGCTTATAAAACCAATATCGAAAAGGTGTTCTCGGCAGGCGATATGCGGCGAGGACAGTCCCTTGTGGTCTGGGCGATTCGTGAAGGCCGACAATGTGCAAGAGCGGTCGATCAGTTTCTGCAAGGACATAGCGAGTTGCCGGAATAGTTTTGAATTGAGAATTGAGAATGTGGGGGGTGGGAACCGGACAGTAAATGCCCTCTTGGAAGTAGGACTTTAGGGGTCGCGTAAAAACCAATATTTTGTCGTTCCCGCGAAAGAGACTGTGCAAGAAACCAACATCCGTCATTCCTGCACCGCCCCGTCTTTCTTGCGAAAGCAGGAATCCAGTAAAACAGCCAAACCCGCAAGGGTTTTCTACATGTAACGCGACCGGGGTTCTTGTTCAGTCTTGTCACACTTCCGATTGTTTTTTAAATTATGCAAAGGTCAATATCCATGTCTCCCATAAACGACAGATTCCTAAACGCATTGCGGCGACAGCCGGTGGATTGCACCCCAGTTTGGATTATGCGACAAGCCGGTCGGTATCTGCCGGAATACCGTCATAGTCGGGCACAAGCGGGCGATTTTTTGACCTTATGCAAGACCCCAGAATTGGCGTGTGAGGTTACCCTGCAACCGCTTCGCCGATTTGGCTTGGATGCGGCAATTTTATTTTCCGATATATTGACCATCCCCGATGGCATGGGCTTGGGGCTATCGGTCGATGAAGGGATTGGTCCAAAACTGGCACGCCCACTACGCACCGCACAGGACATCGCTCACCTGCCGGAATTAGATGTTGAGGTTGAGCTTGGCTATGTGATGGAAGCCATCCGAATAATTCGCCATGAATTGGCGAACAAGGTACCGTTAATTGGCTTTGCCGGCAGTCCGTGGACGCTGGCAACCTATATGGTAGAAGGCGGCAGTAGCAAAGAATTCAGACATGTTAAAGGTATGATGCACAACCAACCGCAGGTCGCCAATCAATTGCTCGGCAAAATCAGCAATGCGGTCATCAATTATCTAAAAGCACAAGCGAATGCTGGCGCACAGGCGTTAATGATTTTTGATACTTGGGGCGGGGTATTGACTACACCTGATTATTATCGATTTTCTTTACACTATATGGAATATATCGTGTCGGAATTGAAATCTGATGCTAAGACTGCTGACATTCCCATCATCCTGTTCACCAAAGGCGGTAGCAACTGGCTGGAAAAAATTGCCGATAGCGGATGCGATGCGATTGGACTGGACTGGACAATCCCCCTCAGCATCGCCAAACAACGTGTCGGGCACAAAGTGGCGTTGCAAGGCAATATGGACCCAGCAGTGCTGTATGCCTCAGCCGAAAAAATCAAACAGGAAGCACAGCGCGTATTAGATGATTTCGGCGATAGCAATGGTCATATATTTAATCTCGGACACGGCATCCACCCGACCATCGACCCGCAACGAGTCGCCACGCTGGTGGATACGGTGCATCGGCATAGCAAGCGATAACACCATCGCCATTGTGATTATCTACATCACTTACTTAACAACTAGCGTTTCCTCGCCCAGCATATCGACGATTTTCACCGCCACTTTGGCATTGGCACTGGGCAGAGTCAGTTCATATTCACTTTTTATATAATCGGTCTTTTTCCCCGGCAAATCGCTTGCCACGATATTGAAATGCCTGCCGTCATAATCGGTATCAATCAGCACGCAGTCAATCTGTGCGCGGAAGTCGTCAATCTGTTCATCAAAGATCGTTCGCTCAATTTCCAGTCGTGCGAGGATGGACGGGCTGATGTAATCGTCGATTTTTACCGTTACTTTCTTGCCCTTTTTGATGATGCCCACTGCCGCCTGCGCCGGCTGGTTTGTGGTTACACCATCCTGTTGAATATCACACACGGTAATTTTGTTGACCGGGTTTTTCTCTTTGGCAAGCTCTTTGATGATTTCTAATTCCGAGCCGTTACAGAAAACGGTGATATTGCGTTCTTCATCCGGACGGTTGTTTTTAATTTCGTCTTTGATAATTTGAATATCCAGTCGGGTCAGCGGTTTGTTCAAATCAATAATTTTCGCTAATTGTCCGCTCACTATCCCGTCAAAGAACAAGTCCTTGCGGTCGGTTTGAATGCCATACTTTGAGGTGATAATTTGCTTGAGTTCCGCCTGCTTGGCGTAATCATAGTTATTGACTCGGTAATGAATGAATCCAGTGCCGTTTTGCTCGGCAAGGTCGCCATTCTTGTTTGTGACAATGCCTTGTAAACGTTTGATGGTGGTTTGAATCGCGCCCTTGTTCAAGTCCGCCATAATCCAGTGCCGCCCCAATTTTTCGGCAACGGCGGCAGTGGTGCCACTGCCACAAAAGCAGTCCAGTACAATGGAGCCTTCGTTGCTGGAGGCTTTGATGATGCGCTCCAAAAGGGCTTCGGGTTTTTGCGTGGGGTAATATGGTTTTCCGCCATTTACATCCGTCCATAAGGATTGCAATTCAATGCCTTCCATATCATCAATATATTGCTTTAAATCCGGTCGTCCCTTGCCTTCTCGCGACCAAACGATACGCCCGAGTGCATCTAATTCATCCAGCGCAACCAATGTGTCATTTTGTGCCTGTTTACTTAGTTGGTTGTGGATAAATCCGGGTATCGCCCAGTGCCTACCGTCACCAATTTCAGACGGGCTAATCCCTCGCCATTGTTTTCCTGATGCCCCGGTTCTTGTCGTGCCGCTAGCCGTCAGGGGGCTTTTCCGCCATATTCTGCCATCAGCATCCATATTCGTAAACATGGAATCAATGTATTTTTGGCTATACGGCGTATGTGCTTGCTTCCAAATTGCTTCATCCCCTTTTGTGTACAAAAAAATCACATCGTGAATGTGGTTGTAATAAGCACTTCCAGCCCGGGATGTCGTTCTTTTCCAGATAATTTCATTCGCAAATTGTGTTTCCCCAAACACCTCGTCCAGTAAAAACCGCAAATGATGGCTTTTATGCCAGTCGCAATGCAGATAAATACTGCCTTTTTCGCTCAGCAGTTCTCGCATCAAAATCAGCCGTTCATACATGAACTGCAAATAGTTGTCATTCGCCCAGATGTCTTCATATTGCGCTTGCTCGATGAGGGTATGCCCCTCGCCGGTGATTTTTCCATTGCCATTCCCGTTCCCATTGCCATTGCTCAGGCCGCGTAATTTCACCTTGCGTACATAATCTGCGCCCGAATCAAACGGCGGGTCAATGTAAATCAAATCAATTTTGCCGCGAAACCCGGAAACTAACAGCGAAGACAGAATTTCCTTGTTGTCGCCATGAAACAGCAGGTTGTAATCCGCTTTGGCAAATTTCTGATAAGACGGTTCGGCGGGCGGCTTTTTAACGCCAACGGATTCGCAACATTGCGCCGGGAAATGCCGCACCACATCCAACGGCTTCTTGCCCACCCAATGCAACATCGGGCGACCTTTAACCGGGGTAATTTTGAGGGGTTTTTTCTTTTTTCGCTCATTGGCTCTATTCTTTTTCGTGAACAATATAGTCAAGGATTACGAGCTCTTGGATAATTCGATGGATGCTAATATCGGCAGTTCTGCCATGACGGTCCGTAAGGCTTATGTTTTTCCCAAATTGGAAATTGGCTGGTTGGCGGGCGTTATTGTTTATCGATATATTATTTGCGTACAGATAAGACCGCCCGCTTAAATCCAGTATTGGATTTAGTCTGCCTTCTATTCCAGGGACATATTCCGTGCCATTAAATATCATGGAACCTGTTCCTATTTTCTTTGTTAGATTTACTCTGAGACCTGTATCGCATCGAAAATCATTGATAATACGAGCAGGAAAATCATGATGTGCTATGAAAATTGTATGAAAACCAGTGTTTTTTTCATCACAACAAAAAACCACCTCTCCCTCTCTATTTGTCGTCTTGGAGCGATGTGTGTCATTATTATGGATAAGGTAAATATTGGCTTCTGGTATAGGACTGTCTGATTCATCTTTGATTATAAAAGAAACTTCGGTGTCATTCCTTTGGGGAATTGTGATGGGTTCTGTCGATTCGAACTGTGTATCTGGACCTAAATAAATTCCCATTTTAGTTATTTTCTCAATAATCATTTTAGCGAAACACTCAGGAGTCTTATCTCCGAGATCAATATACTTCATAGTTGAAGGCAACCCTGGAACTGTAGCAGAGTCAAACCGAGCAGGGAGAATGTATTCTTGCTGTTGTTCGATGGCTTGAGCTAACGTATATTGAAGTTCCGTTTTTGGAAGAGGCTTCTTGATATATTCTTGAGAAATAAAAATTACAACAACATGAGCTTGACCATTTTCAAAAACGCTTTGAAGGGTTTCAAGGAGATTTCCCCCCCAAAGTTTGACTTCCTCATCTCTATCATAAAAACATCTCACGTTACTAGCTTGCAAAAAACTGGCTACTTCTGCAACATATCTTCTTTGTTCGCCCGCATAAGACAGGGCGACGTGGTAGCGCTGTCCGGTCATGCTATGCTCCTTTTATCCAATCAACCACTGGAGATATATTCTCCACAGTGTTCGTTGCTGAATAAATGATGTGATACCTAAACTTATCCGCTTGCATTTTCTGTAGCCGCTCGACCGCCTTTTTCTTGGCTTCTACGGTTTTGTCGCCTCGCTCATTTTCGGCTTTAACTTCAATAATATAAAACTCGCCGCTCTTCTTAACCAGCACAAAATCGGGGAAGTAGCGATGATACCGCTTGTCCTCGCCCAGATATTCAAAATGAAAGTCGGTTTTATTCGGGTCGGTCAGCCCGCCAGTGAACAGGAATGCCGCTACATCGTCCGGGTTTGTGTTAAGCATGGATGGCACCCGTGCAAACAGGGAGTACTCTGGTTCGCTGTCAAAATTATATGGCGTGTAGTGGAAGCTCAAACCGTGTTGGTCTTTATATTGTTCGCTTTTGGCAAGTAATTTATGCGTTTCCATTCGCTCATGGGTTCGCTTGAGCATGCGTAAACGGTGGACATAAACACCATGCTCGTCTTTTGCAAAAACATCTTTCCCGTCTTTATCCTGCAAGCGAATCAGTGCCAGCAACTCGGTTACTTGTTCCTCAACCGTCTTGTAGTTGACTTGTTGCTGCTCGACCTGCTGGAAGAGTCCGTATAAATGACTGTCAGGCATCTCGCTTTGGGGGTATAAGGCGTTGAGCCTGTTCAATATCGGCAGCACCGGCACATGGTATCTTGAAGCGATTTTCCAAGCGGCGGTGTGGCAGTTGGTGGTTTTCCTGCCGACCGGCAGTTTCTTGGTGTCGCCGGTCGGCATGAGAATTTCTCGTACTCCCCCGAAGTCCGGCGCCAGGATGCTGCGTAGTATTGTGGGCATCTGTGGCGACTTTGGTTTTTCCAGCGTGATGTTTCCATTGGGTGGTGTAGCCCGTACCGCCCGTTTGACCGTGCGCGTGATTTCCAGTTTTGGTAATTCTGTTTTCAGGATGCGTAGGGTGACGGTTTCTTTGTCTGTGTCGTTCAAAGCGAGCTGGTCGAGGCGAATACGGAAGTTGTCGAGTAATTCCTTGTCCAAAATTCTGGCGTTATCGTAATCCAGAAATATTTTTGCTGAGTGTTGATTGCCGGGCACCTGCCGCAAACAGCGGGTCGCCGCTTGCAGGACGTAGTTGTTGCTGGTGGTTTGTTTTTTTATCAGCGCGCAAGCGAATAAACTCGGGCAGTTCCAGCCTTCCACGCCTTTGCCAATCAGCAATATAACCCGCTTTTGGTTGGTGGGATTGTTGAGCCGTTTGAATTCATCCACTTCTGCCGAACTGGATTTCTGCGTATTCACCAATATCTGGGCGACGTTTTCGCCGACTTTTGTCATAGCTCGCTCAATTGATAAACGCGAGCTGTTCAGATGTGTTTGGGAATTGAAGTAAAAGGCGATTTTTGCCTTTGCGCCATCGGCAAGTGAGACGCTGCCATAGGCGCGGAAAAACTCCTTGACGATGTCATCAAACACGTCCGCATCGGACTGTTCCGCAATGTCGTATTGATGAATTCCACCGCCAAAATTTTTCAGGATATTGTCTTTAATGCCCTCGTAAAGCCCATACCAAACAATCACCTCCTTTAGGGTTTGCTTCTTATGGTAAGGCGTTCCGGTGGTGTTGACGACGGTTATTATGGGGTTTTGTGCATGGATATAGTTGATGGTCTCGCGCACTCGTTTTAATTTGTTAATGGTATTGCCGTAGGTGTGATGTGCTTCATCTGAAAATATGCCCAGATTCGGCAGGCTGGCAATGGTTTGCAATCTTGAATTGGCTTGCAGCTCGGCGCGCTCCACAAGCTCCTGTTGCTGATTTTTTCGTGGCTTGACCCGCAAACTGATTTTCTCGGTGTTGGTTACAATCAGGTTATAACTGCTGCCGGTTTGTGCCTGGATGTTTTTTCCTTTGTTCGGATATTCGATTTTCAGATTGGCGAGGAAATCGCGGTGGATGTCGGGCGGTAGAATCTGTTCAAAAGGCATTTCGCTGATTTCGCGCAAGGATTCGATGATCGTGGTGCCGGGGGCAAAGACAAAGGCATTTTTCATAAATTTACATTTGCCATCGGGATAACGCAACGACATGGCAAATTCGGTGGCGATAATCGTGCCAATCAATACGGTTTTCCCGGCCCCCATCGCCAGGGCGAGAATATAACTCGGATAGGGCAGAATGGCGGCTTCATGCAGGGTCTGAATTTTCTTTTCTTTGACAAAGTCCAAGTCCGTTTTAATCTGTCCAAGGATGGTATTCGCATCCACAAACCGCAACACATCTCTGGAGACTTCCACGCCAAGCGCATCAAACAAGGCTCGCTTATCGTCTCCGTAGTAATGCTGGTAGAGGTCAATAATATGCGGCGTTGCCCGTTTAAGGCGGACATACCAATATACTTCAAGGGCATGAAACTGTGGCTCACGCAGAAACTTGAGGCTGGCGTGGTCTTCCGCCACTAGCCGCTGAAAGGACAGGATTTCCCCAATCAGCGGGTAATCAGCACAGGCATACCCGCCCTGTCGCCATTCGGCGACATCGTTGGCAAGTTTTTCGTATAGCAATTCTTCCATACTCGGATTATACGACATCCCGTGTGGTCATCGCCGATAACCCAATCCTTGGATCATCTATTCGGTCGCTTTATGCTGGCTGTCGGCAAACTCTGACAACTGTTGCTGCGATGCTTTGTGCTGATGCTTGGATTTGTATTCGCTAAAAGGCATACCGTAAATAATTTCCCGCGCCTGCTCATAATCGATGTCGATGTTATGTTCTTTTGCTGCACCGACATACCATTTTGAAAAACAATTACGGCAGAAGTAGGCAAGATTCATCAAATCTATATTTTGTACTTCTGGGTGTGTGCGAAAATGCACGATCATTTTTCGGAATAAGGCGGCTTCGATTTCGGTTCTTTGTTGGGCTTCTATGCTGGGTATTTCAGTCATGCTATTTTCTCCGCTAGGGCGTTTACATTACGTCGTCTTTTCATTCATGAATTATAAAAGATGCTTTCATAATTGCAATATTTACTGCACTGTTATGGTGAGCAGTAACCAAACAAATAATTACGAATTACGAACTTCGCAGGAAAGACGGATGTTGGTATGACTGCCGGAAGTGGACGGTCATCAATATTCGGTAATGTCGTTCAGAGTTCGAGTGACTATACAGATTAGATGGGGCGGTAACTTGCGCCGAATTTCATTGGCATCCCCTTTGCTGGCGCAGCGTAGATAGACTGAAGAGCCGCTACCATTCATTTTCGCATCGCCATATTGGCTCAGCGTTTTTAATGCTTGATCGACCTCAGGGTGGAGCAGTCGGGCAATCGGTTCGAGATCATTATTGGTCTTGCCATAGTAAAAATCTGCTCGGCTGATGGGACGGTGATTGTGCCGAAGATGGGGGTGGGAAAACACGTTCTCGGTTGCAACGGCGACTGTCGGGATACAAATACAATACCAATGTTGCGCTGGCTCGAAACTTTCAAATATATTGCCAATGCCAGTTGCCCAACATGATTTGGCATAAATAAATACCGACACATCGGCGCCGAGTTGAATGGCAAGGGACTGCAAGTCGTGGTTGCTCAATCCTAAATCCCATAGCCGATTCAAAGCGCGTAACGTTGTGGCAGCGTTTGAGCTACCACCGCCCATGCCCGAGCCGGGCGGGATTTTTTTGGTTAAGGTGATTTTCACCCCCGAGGGGTTGCCCGCAATATTATTTGCTTGGATTTCTTGGCGTAGCAATTCGGCAGTACGGATGATTAAATCATTTTGCGGTAGCGGGAATTCATGGTTGTCATGCCGTATGATGCGGTCGTCTTGCCGAGTTTCAAATTTCAGTATGTCGGCAAAATCAAGAAATTGAAAAGCCGTTTCCAATTGGTGATAGCCATCGTTTCTTTGTCCGGTTACATGCAGAAATAAGTTGATTTTTGCCGCCGAGCGCATCACCAGCGGATTGAGGTTTTTACCTGATACCATTTTGTTAATGGGTGAGAAAAGTAATATTCGACCAGCGTTTGAAAATTAACTTAACGCGCAATGTATCGCCAATATGCTTTCCATCATCATACACTTCCACACTACCGGGCAAGGATATGATGGTAAATTTTCGTGGCAAAATTAAATCACCGACCGACCGATACGCTTGATATTCGACATGCCATATACCCTGATTAAAACTTTTTAATCGCCCATAGTCGTCAATCACAAGGTCGGTGGCATCGTCATCGGGCAATCCTCTACACCACTTCATCAATTCGCTAAAGGGAACCCGCCAACCGAGTCGTTGGTACAACACTTGAGAGGCGGTTAAACCTTCAATGACCACCCCTTTCGTGTCTTTCAGAATGGCGGCATCGCTGGTTACAGAAATTTGCACCCGACCACCGCCAAATGGACCATAAAGCTCAATATCCTGACGGTCATTTTGGTACGACCATTTCAATGTCGCAGAACCACCTTTGTTGCCTTCGCCCGCATTCACGCCAATTTTTCCTTTCAGCGTCCACGCGGATAAATTTGCATTGCGGAGCAGTTGTTGTTGCCACAATGAATTTTTTTTTGCTTCTGAAACAGGCGATTTTGTGGTGCTCACACACCCGCCAATCACGATAATCGCTAAAATAAGGGTCAAGGCGATGTATATGCGATGAGCCCGCTTTTTCAAGCGAAAATCTGATTCAAGAAAACAGGTATGGGGCATTTATGGATAGAGTCTATTGATGATTAGTTGCTTGCGGTTGTGAAAATCGTTCGATGGTGTTTTTCAAAACCACATTTTCCGGTTCCCGCTGGATTGCTTGTGCCCATACTTTCATTGCCTCCTCTTTGTGGTCAGAAACCCACAGTACCTCGCCTAAATGGGCGGCAATTTCAGCATCATGGTTGATACGAAATGCACGCCGCAAAAATGTGAGTGCCGGTGCAATATTGCCTAATTTGAAATGAACCCAGCCCAGACTATCGAGAATAAACGAGTTGTTCGGCAATAATTGATGGGCTTTGCGAATCAGCGTTAGGGCTTCGTTCAGTCGATCAGTATGATTCGCCAGCGTATAGCCGAGCGCGTTATAAGCATGTGCGTTTTCGGGTTGCAAGGCAATTATTTTACGCATGTCGCGCTCATGCAATGCGAGCAAATTCATCTGTGCGGCAAGCAAGCCGCGACTGTACAATAAATCCGGCTGTTCAGGATATTTTTCAGCCCTTCATTAAGCACTGATTTTGATTGAGCCAGCCGATTACGCGCTTTTAACAAGGCATCCTGTGCGAGTATAATCTGGATTTTCTGATTATCGTTAGTGGCATGAATTTGTCGCAAATGTCGTAAAGCAGCATCGACATTGTCTCGCTCGGCGATAACCTGCGCCATTCTTATTTGCGCTTCCAGATAATATCCCGACGATGAAACGCCATGCAAATACAATGCAGCAGCAGGATAGTTTTTTAGTTGAAGCTCAATATCAGCCAAATAGAGTCGGCTTTGATCGTTTCGCGGACGATTGGCATTTGCTACTCGACCTTGCTTGTTTGTGCTTGATTCGAGGTAGCGTAGCAATATTTTTTTGGCTTCTTTGAGTGAATTCTTGTTCAAATACATGATGCCTGCCAAAAACAGGGCATCGGCAGAATCCGGATTGATTCGCAATATTTGGTTGAGGTGATTGAGTGCGCTATCAATCTCATTTTGCTGGATCAATAATCGGGCATATTCAAGTCTGAACCGACTCTGTTTTGGATGGTGGCTAATATGTGCTGTTGCGAAACGATTCAGGCGGCCAATATCACCGCCAGATAAGGCATTTAGCTTAAACATCCAGACCACTTCCCAATCCGGTTTGAGTTCAAGGGTGTCGTCAAGCAAGCGGATATATTCATCGGCATTTCCCAACCTGGAAGCGAGCAATGCGGCAGTCAATGTAAGCTGATGGTTGGGCGGTGTTTTTTCAAGATATTTGGCAAACTCGCGCACCACGGTTGGTCGCTCCTGCTTCGCCAACAAAGTTGCCATATCCTGCAAAATCAACACATCATCATCGGTTTTGTTTCCCGCCAATGCGGTTAGCAACTGCAACGCATCCCGATCATCGCCTAACTCAAATTGTGCCCTTGCCAGCAACAGCGTTGCGGTTTGATTATCCGCTTCCAAGTGATTAAAAAATTGCGCCAGCTCGCGGGCGTGTTGATACGCCTTCATGCTCAGCGCAAAGCGAATTGCATCAATAATGAGTCGACTATCTTTGGAACGATACGCCGCTTTGGACAATGACTTCAATGCCAGTTTGCGATGGTTTCTTCTGGACGCAATAGTGGCGACCAGAATGTCGTACAGGAGTTCAGGACTGAGTTGAGATGCAGTCTCTGTTGCCACTAGCGCAAGCTCAGATGCTGGAGTGGTGTTGCCATCAGAAACGCCTGGTGAATACGACTGACACGCCGCAACCAATAATAAAACGCCTGCAGACATCTTCAACCCGACCAGTCGCCACAAAAAATTGCCGATAACCAACCGACCTTCCACCGAGTAATTGATAAAAAACATAATTTAAAGTCTATCAATATTTTCGGCAAAATTGCAGCGATTTGTGGGTCTATATTTATCATAAATCCCCATTAAATGCTTTCTGCAAGATACTCTTTTTTTAACTCACTTACATTCACATCACAAGTGCAACACTTCTTAAGTCAGCCAAAGGGTATATTAAGACTCTTTTAACTGACCTGAAAAAGGAGTGCATAATGCGACAATATACCCATTTGACTGAACACGAAAGATACCATATATGGCTGATGATAGGACAACAAGATTCACTAACAAGCATTGCTAATCGGATGGGCAGAAGTGTCTCAACAATTAGCCGAGAGATTAAACGCAATACAGGTAAAAGAGGTTATCGATACCAACAAGCGGGTCGGTTTGCTCATGCTAGCCATCAAACTAAAAACAAGCATATCAAACTGACCCCACAGGTAATACGCTATGTCAAGGATAATCTCAAACAATACTGGTGCCCTGAACAAGTTGCTAACCGGTTATATTGTGATTGGGACATTAGTATTAGCACTGAAACCATCTATCGCTTTGTATTGAAAAACAAAATGGCAGGCTCCAATCTTTATAAATATCTGAAGGTGCCAGAGCCGTCCATATCGTAAACGATACGGCAAGCCTGATTACAGGGGCAAGATACCCAAACAGAGTGGATATAGCTGATCGTCCTAGCATTGTTGATACGCGCAGTCGCATTGGTGATTGGGAGGCGGATACCGTGATAGGAAAAAATCATCAAGGAGCCATACTTACCTTGATAGAAAGAAAGAGCAGGCTTTATCTTGCCCTGCCTATTAAACGTAAGACCGCACAAGCAAGTCGTGATGCAATCATTGAGCTACTCAGCCCCATTAAGAATCTGGTGCATACCATTACCTTTGATAATGGCAGAGAGTTTAACCGCCATAGTGAGATTGCCAAACAATTAAATTGCAACACTTACTTTGCCAAGCCGTATCATAGCTAGGAGCGTGGATCGAATGAAAACCATAACGGGCTATTGAGACAGTTCTTCCCGAAAAAGATGAAACTTGATAAAATCACTGACAATGCGGTGAAAACAGCAACAGATTTAATGAATAATCGTCCCAGAAAATGTCTGGGATTTAAGACCCCTTTCGAGGTCTTTGCTGAAATGATGGAAAAAAACTATTTCTTTAACCACCGTGTTGCACTTATGGGTTGAATTCGCCCTTCATTACTTCTGTTTTTGGTATGTTTTTAGCCATATTGCTTTCTATTATTCAAAAATCCAAAAGAGAAAATATCGCAGAAGATGAAATTACAGCCTTAAATGGCATTAGCATATAATTAAAAAAGCTAGAAAAACTAGAAAGTATCAGCAAACACACTGAAACATTACCGCTAAGTAGAGTCTGCTCACAAAGTCGGTCTTGGATATTTGAATCTGTTCCAGCCAAGCAATTGGCATGATCTGTACCCGTCCAATCGTAATTGGTGTCGCCAAGTGTTCGTTATCAACCCTATTAGTCGCCTTATTTTGGGCACAAAAAAGACCTTCAGCAGGATGAGCAGGTTCATGACTAGGAAAATGCTGTTGATCCATGCAGCCGAAGTGTCTGCTCGCTTGGCACGGATATAATTTAGCCGATAGCCGTTCTTTGCCTGACCAAATTTGCCTTCTATTGGAATCCGTTGTAGGTAATCCGTCCGGCGTTGGGCTTTTAATTGCTTCAATAACTCTCGATTCGCTTCTGTTACCTGTTTGGGTCTGCCTAATGGCTTGCCCGAAAAACGGATGCCCAATCCTTTCAAGTAATGCCGGTTCTCTCGACTACCATATATCGGATCACCGATAACGCTTACGGGGTAGCAACCATAACGTTCATGGTAACGCTCAACCTGACCCTGCAAATCATGCCCCTCATGAAACGCATCCCAACTTAAATGATCAACTCGGGATAACCCGTGTGTCGTTAAACTCACGCTCAACTTCGAACCAAACTCAACCGACTTACCTTGCTTACCTCGCACTATCGGACGCACATACGGTTGATGAATGCTCACAATCCGATTATCACAGCGACGGCTTTTGTTGCGGTACATCTCCCACTGCTGCGTATAGACATGCTGGATGACCCAGTAGTGGTATAGCAGCCTGCGTGACAAAGGCAACGCCGTGCCCATCGGGAAACAATCCATTAAACCCTCAATATGACCGACATTGCGCCGCAAGTATTGCAGTTGTTGCTTGATCGCTCGTTGGGTCGCTTGACGCTTGGGACGACGCTGTTTGACCAACCCGAGAAAATCTTTACGTGCTTGGCGACGATAGGTGCGTGGTTTCTGACTGAACTCCGTGTGTGGATACAATTCGTCAATAATCCGTTCCGTCATCTCACGCGCTTCATTCAGTAAACTTAAATCCGTGGGATACCGTATCGCTTGCTCTGCCACAGTCGCATCGATTATCAACTTACCTTCGTGGCTGGGTGCTTCCACAGTGGTGGCAGGCGAAATTGGGGAATTATCCTCCCCTTGTGGGTCTTGATTGGATTCTGGTTCTGGTTTCGACTCTGGCACGGACTCTGGCTCTGATTCATTACCCGACTTGTTGGTCTGTGTGGATACCTTCAAACCATCCTTAACGCTGCGTTGCGGCACGACCTGCGCCTTTTCCACAGCACCAATAATCGCTTGATGGAACACTTCAAAAACAGTATCCCCCATACGCTTGCGTACTTCAACCAGCAACGAGGGTACAAACGGGACTGATCTTTGATAACCGGCAAGCCCGACAAAGTATTGCAGATACGGATTCTCCTGAATCTGACTCACCGTTTCCCGATCAGACAACCCTAGTTTGTGTTTGATGATCACCGCACCGATGACTAAACGAGCATCTTTTGCTGGCCGACCCCGCTTTGACGAGAGGCTTTTATGATAGCCCTGTGCTAACCCATCCCATGGAATGCACTGACCTAGTTTTACCCAGCGGTTGTGTGCATCAAGGGCGGTGTGAAACGGCCAGTCAAATTCTGCGATAGTACGTTGGTTGGAATCGTTATAATCAATCATAGCTGCAAGGTTTTAGATGTTATTGGGCTGATTCCCATGCAGAATTATACCACAAAATCACTATTACTTGTTTATATTCAGATAGATATATTTTATGAGCAGGGTCCAATTAGGTGCGCGCCCCTCAAACCAATCATGCGGTGATCCATCAATCTGTACCAGCTCTCCCAGCCGAGACCGGCGTGGTCGGCTTTGGTGGATACATTCTTTCTTACGCTGTTTTCCCAGCCACAATCCACCCTCAATCATCCACTTACGCAAAATCTCCATCGAGAAATGGAAATCATGAAGTTCGGTGAGCTTCTCATGGGAAAAGGTCGGCCCGAAGTCGCTAGTGCCTGTTGGCGCAACTCATCACCAATGGCGTGCCGGGCACCCACGCCGCTTGGAGGCAAGTCCAGCCGCACCACAGTCTCGATAAGCGCGGGTTAAGCGTTTTACCTGCCGGACACCTAAGTGTAGTTGCCGCGCCGCCTGTGCTGGTCTCGCCGGTGCCCGATAATGGAATGAATAACCGATACTCGGTCAAGTTCTGCCCAGCTCATCTGCATGGCTCAATGTAATTATCTCCTCTGTCATAACCCTCGCTCGGTGAGCCCGCCGCACTGCTCCTGAAGAAGTCAAAAGGGGACATTACTGCTTTGGGCTAACAAATAAGTTATTTCCCCTATGCTATGTCATAGTTTTCGTTTACACTGTGGAACATTGATGTTCGCAGACATCATCTAATCAAGTTTAACAACCAACTCAGGAGTCAAAAAATGAAAATGCAAAATATCAAAAAACACGTATGTAGTTTTAGTCTCGCTCTGGCATTATCCCTCGGGCTTACCCCGGTTGCCAACGCGGCTGAAACACTGAAAATCGGTTTTGTCGGCGTGACCAGTGGTCCGAAAGCGGCTTGGGGCATTTCCAATGTCCGCTGCATGCAAACCCGCGCCAAGTGGGTCAACGATGAAGGCGGGATCAAAATCGGCGATACCACTTACAACATCGAAATCGTCACTTGGGACACCCAGGACAACACCACCCGTGCGCGTGAAGGGATGGAGAAAATGGTGCAGGAGGGCATTCATTATGTCATCGGTCCAAACACAGACCCGACTGCCGCAGCGGTGCGCCCAGTGGCTGAAAAAGACGGCGTGATGTACTTTCCTTATGCCTTCCCCAAAGAGTTATATTCCCAGCCGGCTTCCAACGCTATTTTAGGAATGATTGCCAACTATCAGTCCGGCCCAGCAATCTACAAATATCTGCAACAGAACAAGGGTGTGAAAACCATTGCTTTTTTAGCCGCCAATGAGTCGGACGCATTGAGCCAACGTGCAGGTGGTGTGGAGGCTGCTAAGGCACTTGGTTTGAAAATATTGGCGCAAGACGCTTATCAAGGCGACACCCGCGATTTCGCCCCTGTAGTCACTCCGATTGTTAAACTCAAACCCGATCTGCTGGTGCTATCCGGGGTTGCTGGCGGTACCGCGCCATTGATTATCCGTGCGGCACGGGAACTGGGCTACAAAGGGCTGATGTCCGCTGAAACAGCACAGGATGCCGAGCAACTGAGGGAAGGTGCTGGCGATTTGGCAAACGGTTTTATCTCGGTTGGCGGCGCGTCCACACCAGAAATTCGCTCCGCAAGAATGGAAGAGTTCGTCCGCCGCTATACCGAGGATCATGGCAAATATGATGATGAGTCCAATACCAAGGTCTATGCGATGGAATACATTCTGGAAACCCTCAAAGCCAATCCAAAAGCCATTAACGATGTCAAAGCGTTTCAAACAACCATGGACACTTTCTCCGCACCCAATCCGTATCTAAAAGGGGACAAAGTGCTGAAATATGTCGGGGACACGTCTTTTGGGCAGAAACGACAGGTCGGCATTCCGATGGTGGTCAACGAATACCGCGATGGCGAATTTCGAACCTTGTTTGTAACCACAGTGGATTAGTCCACGATACGCAGAGGAAGCCCGCATGTCGGGCTTTTTCTTTGTTATCGACAAATTTCGACTATGGAACAAGTTATCGTCAATGGTTTATATCTGGGGGCGCAATACGCGCTAATCGCGCTCGGATTAACGCTTATTTTCGCCCTTATGAACGTGCTGAACTTCGCGCACGGGCAGATGTATGTGCTGGGCGGCTATATGACCTATCTTGTATATGGCAAACTGGGTCTGCCTTTCGCGCTCGGGCTGGCAGTATCGGCACTGACTTTGCTGGCAGTGGGGGCGATGGTGGAGAAGTTTTTATTCCGTCCGGTGCTAAGAAAAAGTGTGCGCGAAGAAAGTTCGATGTTGCTGGCAGCTGGGCTGGCGTTTTTCTTTGACAGCATCATTTTATTGCTGTTCGGGCAAAAGCAACACGGCGTACCGAAAATTATGGACGGCATACAAAACTGGGGCGATTTCACGGTTGTCATCCCCAACGACAAAATTGTCATCGGCGTGTGTACCGTGCTGATGATTGTTGCCTTCATTCTATTCATGCAATACACCAAGCCCGGGCGGGCGATGCGGGCACTGGCACAAGACCGAACCGCAGCGCAACTGATGGGAGTGTCGGCAGATCGCTATGGCATGTTGGGTTTTGCGCTCGGCGCGATGTTGGCGGGATTAGCGGGCGGCTTGCTGGTCGCCATTACCGGCGTTAGTTCTGGCATCGGCGGAGCGATTTCCATTAAGGCGTTTTTGATGATTATGATTGGCGGCGCGGGTGTGGTACCGGGTGCGATTGCTGGCGGATTTATTTTAGGCATGATGGAGTCTTTCGGACTGTCTTATCTGCGCGACTATGGCGACATTACTTATTTGGTAATTTTTGCCAGCCTGATGGTGTTTCTCAGCCTCCGTCCAAATGGTTTAATGGGCAAACCATGGGGCTAACGACTTGGGGCTAATGGCATGACGAAGCACATCAAAACCGCTCTTGGTTGTGGCGTTTTTCTGTTCATTGTGTTGGCGGTGGTTCCATGGTTGTTGCTTGAAACCGGACGTGGCGATCTGATGAGTGTGTTGACATCGGTGGCGTTGTTGAGCGTCATCAGTTCTGGCGTGTGGCTGACCTTTTTTATCGGTCGAATCAATATCGGGCAGGGTGCTTACGCGCTGATGGGCGGTTATGTGTCGGCGATTCTGGTGGTCAAATATGGCATGTTATTTTGGTGGACACTGCCACTTGCTGGACTTTTTTGCGCGGCCGCGAGCGTCCTCATTGGTCTGCCTATTTTGCGTCTGCGCGGAGTCTATTTTGCGATGGTCACATTGACCCTGACCGAAGTGGCGCGTCTGCTGGCACAAGCATTGCCGATAACCAATGGTCCGCGAGGCATCACCAACATCCCGCCGCCGGGTGGTGTGGAATTTTTCGGGCTGACCCTGATTCCCGATTTTGCAGGCTTGGAAAACCTGCGTCTCGGTTTTTATTATCTCGCTGTGGTGTTGATGATTTTATGTTTTATAGGCATGTGGCGGCTGGTTAATTCACGGCTGGGCTTCCTGTGCCGTTCACTACAACAAAACGAGGAATTGGCTTCATCCATCGGTGTCAACATCGCCTATCTGCGCGTTTTGGCTTATGCTATTTCGTCTTTTCTCGGCGGTGTCGGTGGGGCTGTTTTTGCCGCCATTGTGCAATCCATTTATCCGGCCACTTTTCAGATTCAGGAATCGGTGAATTTCATGCTCTACTGTTTCCTCGGCGGACTCAACTATGTGTTTGGACCGATGTTGGGAACATTGGTGCTGTATATGGGCTGGGATATGCTGTTTAAGCTCGGCGAATACCAATTATTGATTTTTTCCTCGACCTTGATTGCACTGATTCTGTTTTTGCCGAATGGCTTGTTAAGCCTGCGTTTGCCGCGAAGAAAATAGCAGGAGAAAACAATATGCCCGAACTGTTGGAAATCAAAGGATTGACGCGCCGATTTGGTGGCTTGCTGGCAGTCAATAACGTCAGTTTTCATGCCAAAGAGGGCGAGATATTGTCGGTAATCGGTCCGAATGGGGCCGGAAAATCCACCTTATTCAAACTCATCTCTTCCTTTTTACGCCCGACACAAGGTCAAGTATTGTTGCGTGGCGCACAAATTTCCGCCTTGAAACCGCATATTGTCGCCCGTATGGGCGTGGTGCGTACTTTTCAAGAGACCACCATATTCCGCAGTATGAGTGCGCGGGATAATGTCATTATCGCGCATCATCTGCGCTCACGAGCGGGTTTGCTGGGTTTTTATCTGCGCTCACGACAAGCCGTTCGAGACGAGGCGATATTCGGTGAGTCCGCAGACGAGATTTTGAATTTTCTGGGGTTGGACGATATTAAAAACGAAATCGCCAGCAATTTGCCACACGGACATCTACGCGCCTTGGGCATCGCCATCGGTTTAGCGACCAATCCATCGGTATTATTGCTGGATGAACCTTTTGCCGGTATGAACCACGATGAAACTGGACGCGCTTTAGATATGGTACGCGAGGTACGCAACCGTGGCATCACCGTACTGCTGGTAGAGCATGACATGCGGGCGGTGATGAGCATTTCCGACCGCATTGTGGTGCTGAACTTTGGTGAGAAAATCGCCGCTGGCACACCCGCGGAAATCCAGCAAAACCCAACCGTCATCGAGGCGTATCTCGGTGCCGAAGAGAACGAGGAGAATATCTGAGTATGACGGCATTGCTATCAATGAAAAATGTGTCGTTGTTCTACGACCACATTCATGCCTTACGCGATGTGTCGTTGCATCTCGACAAAGGTGAGACCATCGCGCTCATCGGTGCCAATGGTGCGGGCAAGTCGTCTATTCTACGCGCCATTACCGGCTTGCAGAAAATCCACTCTGGCTCGATTCATTATAATGGCGAACGGCTGGACGGTCGTCCTGCTGATGCCATTGTCCGTGCTGGCATTTCCATGTCGCCGGAAGGACGGCGCGTGTTCCCATACATGAGCGTGAAGGACAACCTGTTGATGGGCGCGTTTACGCGCAAAGATAAGAAGGGAATCGCCGAAGATTTAGACAAAGTGCTGGAAAAATTTCCCCGTTTACGCGAGCGTTTTCACCAATCGGCATCGACTATGAGCGGTGGCGAGCAACAAATGATGGTGATTGGCAGAGCCTTGATGTCGCGTCCGAAAGTGTTGCTATTGGACGAGCCCTCTTTGGGTATTGCCCCCAAACTGGTACAAAGCATTGCCCGTTCGATTGTCTCCATCAATCGGGACGATCATGTGTCGGTGATTCTGGTCGAGCAAAATTCGCGCATGGCAATGAGAATTTCCCACCGCACTTACGCGCTCATAACCGGCGAAATTGCCATCAGCGGCAAGTCAGCAGATTTACAAAACGATGATCGCATTCGGCGCTTATATCTCGGTGGAGACACGACATGAAAATCGCACTGATCAACCCGAATTCGACTGCCTCGATGACCGACAAAGTGCGACAAGCCGCCAGTAAAGTAGCTGCCCCGGGAACGGAAATTCTGGCAATCAACCCAACCGATACGCCGGTGAGTATTGAAGGGCATTATGACGAAGCAGTCGCCCTAGTTGGTCTATTGCGCGAGCTTAAAAATGCCCAAACATGGGGCGCAGATGCTTATGTAATCGCCTGTTTTGACGACCCCGGGATTGGTGCATGTCGGGAAGTTGTAACCGCCCCGGTGCTGGGAATTTGCGAAGCAGCAATGCACATCGCATCCACCTTGGCGACCTCTTTTTCGGTGGTAACCACGCTGAGACGTTCCGCCCCCATTATTGAAGCAGCAGCGAGGCGTTACGGCATGGCACATCTATGCAAAAACGTGCGTGCCGCAGAAATTCCGGTGCTCGATCTGGAAACAGATAGCAATGCGGCAGCAAAAAAAATCGAACAAGAAACGCGCCGCGCCATCGCCGAGGATCATTGTGAAGCCATTATTTTAGGCTGTGCCGGCATGGCTGACTTAGCCGAAGAACTCACAAAAAAATGTGGCATTCCGGTCATAGACGGCGTTGTATGCGCGTTAAAAATGTGCGAAGCTATTGTCGGTGCCGGACTTTCCACCAGCAAAATCGGAGCCTATGCGCCACCGCGCGAGAAATAAACCTGACAAGAATAACCAAGCGAATTGCGCTTATTATAATAAAATTGATTCCAATCCCAATTATGTTGTGCCCATAATGCAAAGGGGTGACCCTGACTCGTTGGGAGCATCTTGGGATGGTGAAGGGGTGAATTTTGCGTTGTATTCATCGCTTGCCGAGGCGGTTGAACTGTGCCTGTTTGATGAGCAGGGCAATGAAACAGCGCGTTTTATGTTGACCAATCAGGCTGCTGTTTGGCATGGTTATCTGCCCGGCTACAAACCCGGTCAACGCTATGGCT
The DNA here is from genome assembly GCA_965261425.1 of Candidatus Spongiihabitans sp. Taxonomy (GTDB): domain Bacteria; phylum Pseudomonadota; class Gammaproteobacteria; order Arenicellales; family Poriferihabitantaceae; genus Spongiihabitans. The sequence goes on along the minus strand of OZ253452.1, from coordinate 2,163,092 downwards.
ACCGTGTCCACGGGCAATACCAACCCGAACAGGGACTTCGTTGTAATGCGAATAAACTGTTGATTGATCCTTATGCGCGGGCGTTGGATGGGGTGCTGTGCTGGTCGCCAGCCGTGTTTGATTTTGACCCTGACAGTCCGCTTACGGAGAGACGAATCAATATGCTGGACAGCGCGTCTTGCGTTCCGAAATGTGTGGTCACCGCGATCCAACAACGGCAGACCACTCCACGACCACATATTGCATGGTCAAAGACCATTATCTACGAAGCCAACGTGCGTGGGTTCACCATGCGCCATCCGGCAATTCCAGAATCCGAGCGCGGAAAATTCCGTGCGCTGTGTAATGCGGAGATACTGAACTATCTCAAGGCGTTGGGCATCACGGCTATTGAACTGATGCCGGTGCATTCGTTCATTGACGAAGGCTTTTTGGTAAAACGCGGGCTGAATAATTTTTGGGGTTACAACAGCATCAACTTTTTTACTCCCGAAGCCCGCTATGCTGGTGATAACGCCATAACCGAGTTCCGTGAAATGGTCAATGCCATTCACGATGCGGGGATTGAAGTGATTCTGGATGTGGTTTACAACCACACGGCTGAAAGCGACCAGTGCGGACCGACCTTAAGTTTTCGCGGCATTGACAATTTGACTTATTATCGAACCTTACCGAATGATGCTGGGCATTACGTCAATCACACCGGTTGTGGTAATACGCTGAATGTTGATCATCCGCGTGTTCAAGAACTGGTACTTGCCAGCCTCAGGTATTGGCATAAGGACATGGGGGTAGATGGCTTCCGCTTTGATCTCGCTCCGGTGTTGGGAAGAGGCGCGGATGGTTTTCAATCCAATCATGCACTACTCACGAAAATCACCGATGATGCCGTTCTCAAAGACGTTAAATTGATTGCCGAACCGTGGGACATGGCTCCAGATGGTTATCAATTGGGTCGTTTTCCGCGTGCATGGGCAGAGTGGAACGACCGCTATCGGGATAGTGTGCGGCGATTCTGGCGGGGTGATAGCGAGGCAGGCGAATTTGCCGGACGTTTGCATGGCTCTGCCGATTTATTTGAAGCGGACGGACGCAACCCCAACGCCAGTATAAACTTCATCACCAGCCATGATGGTTTCAGCCTGACAGATGTGGTCAGTTATGAAGCCAAACATAACCTTGCCAATGGTGAAGATAACCATGATGGACATGCCCATAATTTCAGCCGAAACTACGGGATTGAGGGCGAAACCGCGCAACAGACTATCCACAACCAGCGCCATCGACAACGGCTGAACATGCTTGCCACCCTACTGTTGTCGCAAGGGACACCGATGCTATTGGCAGGCGATGAATTTGGAAATTCTCAATATGGTAACAACAACGCTTACGCACAGGACAACGAGATCGGCTGGCTGGACTGGAGTGGACTGGCGACAGATGCGGATTTTCAAGCACAGGTACGCAAGTTGATTGAACTGCGGCATGACACCGCTTTGTTAAGACAGCCACAATATTTGCCCGGACAATCATCCCAAGCGAAAGGGAGTACCATCGCTTGGCATCATCCGGACGGTAGCCCGATGATAGACTCGGATTGGGCACAGGCACAGTCCCTGACGGTGATACTTGCGAACTCAGACCATCAAGAATATTTACAAGATAAAACCAGCGTCCTTGTCATGATGCTGAACGCATCCGAATCTACAACCACTTTCACACTGCCAGAAGTATCGCCATCCAATCCTTGGCGACTAGCGTTTAGTAGCGATACCCTTCCCAGCCAGCCCGCAAACCGATTGGACAACCACATTTGGCAATTACAAGCACGATCTATTGTCTGTCTGCGCTAGAAAGATACATTTTCTTACCTCCTGACTTCTACGGTACACACTCATAACCCATTGATTTATAAAGAATCACAAAAATAACTAGGCACTACAAAACAGTTTCTCTACTACCCCCGCATGTTTACTGGGTTGCGGGCGTTCTGCATGGAGTCAACCGTCGAAGTCAGGAATAACACTCTTTATGTGTTATCTAGGACAGCCCCCAATCAATGCTACATCTGTTGTTGTGCAGTTTTTGTGGTCGGTATTGAAATAGTGCGGTTCTTTCTTTGCCATATAAATCAACGGATGCTCGGATAGCCAGATATCCATTGAAGTGGTGCCGCATTTGGGTGGCCAACAATAAAGAAATCAGGATTTTTCACGGATTTTTCAGTCGGGTATGATAATGCCTCCCCTGCCCGCAAATGCGGGTATCGACCTTCACGTTTTACACTGCCCCACCATCCAAATCACTGCGCCGCTTTTCTTCGTGGCGGTGGCTGGTCAAAGATTAAGTTTTTTGCATTGAGCGCGACAAACTGGCGACTTTTGGCGCGCGCGATAAGCATGACCCCAAGCTCCTCAGCCAGATCAAAGCCCATGTGGGTTGTGCCATTGCGTGACACCAATACGGGAATGCCCATGAACGCCGCTTTCATGACAATCTCCGAGGTCAGACGGCCGGTTGAATAGAAAATTTTATCGTAACCGATCATTCCTTTTAACCACATTTCCCCAGCAATCGTGTCCATGGCATTGTGTCGCCCGACATCTTCGACAAACATCAATACTTCACCATCCTGACACAGTCCACAGCCATGTACCGAACCCGCCGCTCGGTAAGTTTTATTGAACAAGGTTACTTTTTTAAGGACGTTATAAATATCCGATTGCCTGATTTTGATGACCGGCAGGCGATGGTCATATAATTTCCCTAGCGTACAACTGAGGATGGTTCCCTGCCCACAGCCGGTGGTAACCGTGCGCTTCAACTTGTCGAAGCCCGGAATGCCTTGCCCTTCAAAGGTGGTTACTTCTGCCACCTCCCGCTCCCAGTCAACCATGACCGATTCAATCTGTGCCGGGCTTTCAAATAAAGTTTGGTTACGCAAATATCCCAGTACCAGTTTTTCCGGATGCGTCCCCAGCGTCATCAAGGTGACCATCTCCTGCCCATCGACCTTGATAGTCAGCGGTTGCTCGCCAACAATATTGATGGTCTGCTGTTCGCCAAATTGGTCATACGATGACACCTGATGAATCGACTCCAATCCAGCATTGCTCATTTTCGGCAACCCGGACAAGGCGATACAGGCAGCCGGCGTATCCGCCGATGTCGGTTCAGATGGCAGGGTTTGAATATGTTGTTTCATTGAAAATAATTGGTGGTTCTAGTCCGCGGTTTTAGCCTTGCCAGACGTTTTGAGAAGTGGGCGAGATGATAACTTACTTTGGCGCAAATAAGAACGTCGCTGGGGTCAGCTTGGTTAAGCCGACTCGGATTCAAACAAGAACGCCGCTCCGAAAACGCCCGCACTGTCGCCGAGTTTTGGTTTGATGATTATGGTTTTCATATGCGCGGTGAAAATGTTTTTGCCAACTTCGTTCACACCTCGGCTATAGAGCAAGTCAATTTTTCCAACCCCACCGCCGATGACGATAACGTCAGGGTCGAGGATGTTGATGATGGTGCTGATTCCCAGACCAAAAAATGTGACCAGTCGATTCATCGTGCTTGTGGCATGGCAATCGCCGGTTTCTGCCAATTCGACAATCTGTTTTAGCGGTCGCTGTTGAGCGGTGAGGGCGGCATAGTATTTTTCGAGCCCCGTTCCAGATATAACGGTTTCAACACAGCCATTGCGACCACAAAAACAGGCTCCGCCAGACTCATGGAGGAAATTATGCCCCCAGTCGCCGGCGATGGACTGTTTGCCAGAAATCAGTTGCCCCTGTACCACCACGCCGCCGCCCACACCGGTTCCCAATATGACACCGAAAACAACATTGGCTTCGGGAGCGACCTCCACAACGATGCCCATTTTTGTTTCTGCCAGCGCAAAGCAATTGGCATCGTTTTCCATTAGCACCGGAATATCGAGCAATTTTTCCAAATCTTTGTCCATCGGATTGCCATTGAGATTTTGGGCATTGCATCCCGTGACCAATCCGGTCATCGGCTCAATCCTACCGGGGATGCCGACACCAAGCCGAGTCGGTCGCACACCAACATCATCGCTCAGCGTCTGGAGTAGCGTTTTAATTTGGTTGAGTATATGGGCATAACCTTGCGCGCCCTGTGTCGCAACACGCTTCCTGCACAACACCTCCGGACATGCTTTTGAGCGTAAAACCACGCCTTCAATTTTGCTACCACCGAGATCGATGCCCCACAGGGCACAATCAGACATCAACGAAACCCCAACATTGAATAATAAGACACCATATTCACTCTTTTCATATCAAATCAGCTGTAAAATTTTAACCGCTTTCTGTCAAGATTCCAAGCTACAAAAGCTCCTCTATGTGATTTGTAGATAGCCCTTGGTCGGTTATACTCAAAAAAGTTTATGGACAGTGGTACAGGTACGTTGTGATTTGTAGATAGCCCTTGGTCGGTTATACTTCGCTTCAGATGTTGGATTCATTAGCGAAGGTTGTGATTTGTAGATAGAGTCTGCTCACAAAGTCGGTTTTGGATATTCAAATCTGTTCCAGCCAAGCAATTGGCATGATCCGTACCCGTCCAATCGTAATTGGTGTCGCCCAGTGTTCGTTATCGACCCTATTAGTCGCCTTATTTTGGGCACAAAAAAGACTTTCAGCAGGATGAGAAGGTTCATCGACTAGGAAAATGCTGTTGATCCATGCAACCGAGGTGTCTGCTCGCTTGGCACGGATATAATTTAGCCGATAACCGTTCTTTGCCTGACCAAATTTGCCTTCTATTGGAATCCGTTGTAGGTAATCCGTCCGGCGTTGGGCTTTTAATTGCTTCAACACATCTCGATTCGCTTCTGTTACCTGTTTGGGTCTGCCTAATGGCTTGCCCGAAAAACGGATGCCCAATCCTTTCAAGTAATGCCGGTTCTCTCGACTACCATATATCGGATCACCGATAACGCTTTCGGGGTAGCAACCATAACGTTCATGGTAACGCTCAACCTGACCCTGCAAATCATGCCCCTCATGAAACGCACCCCAACTTAAATGATCAACTCGGGATAACCCGTGTGCCGTTAAACTCACGCTCAACTTCGAACCAAACTCAACCGACTTACCTTGCTTACCTCGCACTATCGGACGCACATACGGTTGATGAATGCTCACAATCCGATTATCACAGCGACGGCTTTTGTTGCGGTACATCTCCCACTGCTGCGTATAGACATGCTGAATGACCCAGTAGTGGTATAGCAGCCTGCGTGACAAAGGCAACGCCGTGCCCATCGGGAAACAATCCATTAAACCCTCAATATGACCGACATTGCGCCGCAAGTATTGCAGTTGTTGCTTGATCGCTCGTTGGGTCGCTTGACGTTTGGGACGACGCTGTTTGACCAACCCGAGAAAATCTTTACGTGCTTGGCGACGATAGGTGCGTGGTTTCTGACTGAACTCCGTGTGTGGATACAATTCGTCAATGATCCGTTCCGTCATCTCACGCGCTTCATTCAGTAAACTTAAATCCGTGGGATACCGTATCGCTTGCTCTGCCACAGTCACATCGATTATCAACTTACCTTCGTGGCTGGGTGCTTCCACAGTGGTGGCAGGCGAAATTGGGGAATTATCCTCCCCTTGTGGGTCTTGATTGGATTCTGGTTCTGGTTTCGACTCTGGCACGGACTCTGGCACGGACTCTGGCTCTGATTCATCACCCGACTTGTTGGTCTGTGTGGATACCTTCAAACCATCCTTAACGCTGCGTTGCGGCACGACCTGCGCCTTTTCCACAGCACCAATAATCGCTTGATGGAACACTTCAAAAACAGTATCCCCCATACGCTTGCGTACTTCAACCAGCAACGAGGGTACAAACGGGACTGATCTTTGGTAACCGATAAGCCCGACAAAGTATTGCAGATACGGATTCTCCTGAATCTGACTCACCGTTTCACGATCAGACAACCCTAGTTTGTGTTTGATGATCACCGCACCGATGACTAAACGAGCATCTTTTGCTGGCCGACCCCGCTTTGACGAGAGGCTTTTATGATAGCCCTGTGCTAACCCATCCCATGGAATGCACTGACCTAGTTTTACCCAGCGGTTGTGTGCATCAAGGGCGGTGTGAAACGGCCAGTCAAATTCTGCGATAGTACGTTGGTTGGAATCGTTATAATCAATCATAGCTGCAAGGTTTTAGAGGTTGTTGGGCTGATTTCCATACAGAATTATACCACAAAATCACTATTACTTGTTTATATTCAGATAGATATATTTTATGAGCAGGGTCTAATTATACGGACAGTTCTATTTACTTCTAACAGGTCAAGCCTAAATTTTCTAAAGTTGGGGATGAATCAAGAGCAATGAAAAATACGAAAATAAAACAGATTGCACATAACGGTCTTTCCACAAGTCTGTTTAACTTAGTCTCAGTCGACAGGGTTATGATGTGACCGAATTGTTTCCTGATTCTCGGACTTATCAGATAAAATGATGTAACAGTTAGCCAACCCGTAAATAGTAACGGAAAGTTAGGCAATTTACTCTTTTACACCCAGCGAAAAACACCAATGGTGAATAATATGGCTATTCCTAGCGGGAGAAAGAGCGGTGGTCCGAAGATGCCGAGCCAGACTAGATGGATAATGGCACTGCCGAGGATGGATATGAATAGGCGGTCGCCGCGGGTGGTGTCTATGCCGAAAATACCGTTGCGGGGGTTGCCACCAGGGGTTAGTTTTTCCCATATTCCCATTGCGATTAGCGCGGTGGCGATGAGCAGGAAAAATGTGGCAGTCGGCCAAGTCCATGCCATCCAAGATAAATCAAACATGGTGTTTTTTAGAGGTTTTGGTCATATTCAAACGCACATTAAAATCACTTCAAACCCGACCTAGAGCGAAGCCTTTGGCAATGTGATGGCGTACAAACCAGATAACAATTGCACCCGGGATGATTGTCAGTGCGCCGGCTGCCGCTAGTAATCCGAGATCATAACCGGACGCACTTGCGGTGCGGGTCATGGTGGCAGCGATGGGTTTGGCAGCGACTGAGGTGAGCGTCTTTGCGAGCAGTAATTCTGCCCAAGAAAACATGAAACAAAAGAAAGCAGCAACGCCAATCCCGGCAGTGGTGGCAGGAATAAAAATTCGGATAAAGAATGCTGGAAACGAATATCCGTCAATGAAAGCGGTTTCATCTAGTTCTTTTGGAATACCGGACATAAAGCCTTCTAAAATCCACACCGCCAGCGGGATATTGAATAAACAATGCGCCAATGCCACAGCAAGTGGCGTATCGAATAAACCGATTGATGAGTATAGCTGGAAAAAGGGCAATGCAAACACCGCTGGTGGTGCCATGCGATTGGTTAATAACCAGAAAAATAGATGTTTGTCGCCAAGGAAGCGATAGCGTGAAAACGCATAAGCCGCCGGCAAGGCAAAGCTGACCGAAATCACGGTGTTGAGCAGTACATAGCTGAGGGAGTTGATGTAGCCGTTGTACCAGATTGGGTCGCTGAAAATGATGCGATAATTATTCAGCGTGAATTCAGTCGGCCACAGCGTGAATGTTCCCAGTATCTCATTGGTGGTCTTGAACGACATGTTGAGCAGCCAATAGATTGGCAATAGCAGAAACACAATATACAGCGTTGGAATCAGCCATTTAATTCGCTTCATTGTTGTTCCTCATCACGCATCATCAGGGTATAGAAAATCCAGCAAAACAGTAGAATCATGATGAAATAGATTAGCGACATGGCGGCTGCTGGACCGAGGTCAAATTGACCGAGAGCTATTTTCACCAAGTCGATGGACAGGAAAGTGGTGGCATTGCCGGGCCCGCCACCAGTCAATACAAATGGTTCAGTGTAAATCATAAAACTATCCATAAACCGCAACAGTATAGCGATGGTTAATACGCGCTTCAACTTAGGTAGTTGAATATGTCGAAAGATCTGCCAGCCACTGGCACCATCAATTTTTGCCGCCTGATAATAGGCATCCGGAATCGCACACAGACCGGCATAGCATAGTAGTACGACCAGCGAAGTCCAGTGCCATACGTCCATCAATATCACGGTAAACCAAGCCGATGCCGCTTGACGGGTAAAGTTATAGTCGATTCCCAAGGCATTGATGCTATACCCGAGCAACCCAATATCAGGCAGGGCAAAAATGTTCCACATCGCGCCGACCACATTCCATGGAATTAACAGTGGCAACGCCATCAGCACCAGACAGATGGACACGCCGATTCCCTTGCGTGGCATACTTAAAGCAATGGCAATCCCCAACGGGACTTCGAGCATCAGAATCGCGCTGGTAAAAATGAGCTGTCGATAGAGGGCGGCGTGAAATCGTTCCGATTGCAAGATTTGTACATACCAGCGGGTTCCTTCCCAGAAAAATACGTTGTCACCAAAGGTTTCCTGAAAAGAATAATTGACCACCGTCATCAGCGGAATGATGGCGTTAAACGCCACTAGAACAACCACGGGCAGCACCAACAACCAGCCCTTGTGATTGGTTGTGCGATTTATCATCTGCCCTCCGCCGGCTGGAGTAACCAGCCGTCCAGATAAACATGTGTATGGGCGCGGTCAAAACTTGCGCGGACACTATGAGCAGGCATGGTGTTTTCTGCGGAAAGATAAATTTTGAAAGGGATGTTCTGCAATTCCGCTTCGATAACTTGATAGCGACCGACATGATTCACCTTGCGGATATTTATCGGAAACCCCGCTTCGGAAAAGTGGATATGCTCCGGGCGTATGCCAACTTCCAGCACGGCATCATTACCAATGGCGGACAAGTCGGCATCGGTCGGAATCATCAATTCACCGATATGTAGCGTGTTGTGCCGAATTTTTGCCGCAAACAAATTCATGCCCGGGGAGCCGATAAAATGCCCAACAAAAGTATGCTCGGGACGCTCAAACAGTGCTTCTGGCGAGCCACTCTGGACAACCTTGCCCTCATGCAGAACAACGATTTGGTCAGCCAGAGTCAGGGCTTCGGTTTGGTCGTGGGTAACGTAGATCATGGTAAACCCGAATCGTTGATGTAATTGCTTTAACTTAGAGCGAAATTGCCACTTGAGGTGCGGGTCAATGACGGTGAGCGGTTCGTCAAACATAATCACGTTGACATCCGTTCTAACCAAGCTCCGCCCGAGCGATATTTTCTGTTTGTTGTCGGCGGTTAAGCGATGTGCACGTTGCCCCAGAACCTCGTTGAGTTCAAGCATTTCAGCGATTTCATGCACCTGGGTTTTTACCGTATTTTCATCTACGCCACGGTTACGCAGTGGAAATGCTAGATTCTGAAACACCGTCATGGTGTCATAAACCACTGGAAACTGAAACACCTGAGCGATGTCGCGCTGCTCCGGACTCAATGCGGATACGTCCTGACCATTGAATAATACTTTGCCGTTGGTCGGCGACAACAAACCGGATATGATATTTAACAATGTTGTTTTGCCACATCCTGATGGCCCGAGCAGGGCATAGGAACCGCCATCGCGCCACACCAGATTAATCTCCTTGAGTGTCCAGTCTTGCTCATCACTTGGATATGGCAGGTAGCTATGGGTCAGGTTTTCCAGCACAATTTCTGCCATCAATTTCCCCCCACCGTGTCGCCCGCGCAATCAAATAAGAAACAGTGCTGCGGCTTGAGATAAAACGGCGTATGTGTGCCGGGTTCCAATTTATGTACGCCGTGCAACTGAGATACCCATTGGTAACGATTGACGGTGAAATGTAGCAGACTTTCCGAGCCGTTGATTTCGCTGATATTGATTTGGCCCTGAAAACAGATGCTCTGCGGTGTGTGCTCTAGCGACAACTGATGCGGGCGAAAACCCAGCAGATAGCGACCATCTGCCAGATGTTGATATTTTGCAGGGGCTTGCCAATGAATGTCCTGATTGAGCCAGAAGTGACGGTCTTTTTTTTCTACATTCGCACAATTCAAAGGCGGGTCGGAAAAAGTCAAAGCCGAAATTTGGTTAGCCGGATTTTGAAAGACCTCGTGGGTTACGCCATACTGACAGATCCTTCCCTCATGCAAAGCAACAGTATGTCCGCCCAGCAACAGGGCTTCGGTGGGTTCAGTAGTCGCATAAACCACAGTGGTGTCACTGTCGGCAAATAATCCGGGCAATTCTTCGCGTAGCTCCTCTCGCAGTTTGTAATCCAGATTCGCCAGCGGTTCGTCCAGCAAAATCAGCCCCGCCTGCTTGACCAATGCCCGCGCCAGAGCGATGCGCTGTTGCTGACCACCCGACAGTTCGCTCGGGTAGCGTTGCAACAAAGCGGTCAATTTGAGCAATTCGCACACGTCATGCACTCGGCGTTTAATTTGTGTGCTGGAATGACCGGCGATTTTCAGTGACGAAACGATATTGTCATAAACGCGCCAGTTTGGATAATTGATGAATTGTTGATACACCATGGCAATATTGCGTTGTTGCACTGTGACGGTGGTTACGTTTTTATCATCAAACCAGATTTCGCCAGAAGTCGGTTTTTCCAGTCCCGCCAACAGCCGCAATAACGTGGTTTTGCCAGCCCGCGTTTTGCCCAGCAATACGTTGAACATGCCGGATTTGAGTTGCAACGAGGTCGGGTAGATGTGGGTTTTGTCACCCTCTCGTTTCAGCACGTTTTTTAGAGTAACTTCCATTGTGTTAGTCTGTTAGTGTGCTGAATTCGCTGTGGTGATGCCAGTGGGGTAGTCGCATTCCGTAATAAGCCAATGATCGAGTGCTACCACCTGCGCTTGGTCAAATTGCAGACCGAGTTTGGAACGCCGCCATAAAACATCCTCGGCATTGGTTGCCCATTCATGCTTAACCAGATGCGTTACTTCAATCTGGTACAGACCATGACCGAAGTGTTGACCCATATCCGCGATGGTGTTGACCGTGTTGAGCATATTCAATGTATCGCTGCCATAGGCGGACAGATAGCGCGACAACAGTGATACCGACAAAAAAGGATAGGATTTGCCCAGCGCGGCAGCAGTTTTATCCATTTCAGCAGACGGAATTTCGCCACCGGGCAGGATCGAATCCGCAGTCCATGGCGGCTTGATGTCGGGGAAATACGGTGTTAATTGCGCCAGCACAGACTCGGCTAAACAACGAAATGTGGTCAGTTTGCCTCCATAAATAGTCATCATCGGTGGCAAATCGGTTGCCTCAAGATCGATAACATAATCGCGGGTCATTTCCCGCAGGTCATCGGTGCCACTATCGTAAAGCGGGCGCACGCCACTATAAGACAAGATAATATCTTCGGTTGTCAGTGTGTGGGTGAAATATTGATTGACCAGATCACACAGGTAGTTGATTTCATCGGTCGTAATCCGCGCTGTGGCAGGGTCGCCGTGATATTCGGTTTCCGTGGTACCGACAATCACCAAATCCGGTTGGAACGGAATGACAAATACGATTCGCTGGTCATTGTTCTGCAGGATATAGGCATGCTCGCCAGCAAACCATTTTTTTACCACGATGTGGCTACCTTGAACCAGCTTGATGCGGTGTTTATCGGCTAGCAATCGCAGGTTATCCGCATGATTGGTACGAAATTGTGCGACCCAAGGTCCGGTGGCATTGACCAGCACTTTTGACCTGATGACGGATGACGAGTCGTCTTTATGGCACAATGCGATTTGCCAACAGTCCGCCGAGCGAGTTACCGAGTCGCAACCGGTCTGGGTTGAAATGGTTGCTCCGAGGCGGCGCGCATCCTGTGCTACGGCAATCACCAGTCGCGCATCATCGGTGCAGCAATCGGCGTATTCAAAGCCCGAAGTGAATTTGGTTTTTAATGCCGCATCACTATGATGCGAATTGAGTTTAATCCACCTGCTACGCGACAGGCTGTGTTTGCCACCGAGCAAGTCATACAGAAATAAGCCGATGCGAATCAACCAGATCGGGCGCAACCCGGCATGGTGCGGTAAAATAAACCGCATCGGCTTAATCAGGTGTGGAGCCGCTTGCAACATCGTTTCTCGTTCCTGCAACGCTTTTCGCACCAGTTTGAATTCATATTGTTCGAGGTAACGCAAGCCACCGTGGATCAGTTTTGAGCTGGCGGAGGACGCGCCACTAGCCAAGTCGGCCTGTTCGCATAAAAATACCTTCAGTCCACGACCGGCAGCATCTCTGGCGATGCCGCATCCATTGATGCCACCGCCGATAACCGCAATGTCATAGATGCCGTTATAGTCGTTATGAATCACTTTCAGATTCGGCGATTTTCACCATCACTTCATGCTTGCGACAGTATTCAAGAAAGCGGGTTGGTGGCGGATTATCGGTAATAAAGTAGTCAATTGTGCTGATGTCGCACACTCGGTTCGGTGCGCTACGCTCAAATTTGACGCTGTCCGCGACCAGAATCACCGAACGGGCGTTCTTAATAATCGCCTGAGTTACCCGCACTTCCTGAGAATCAAAATCCAATAGCGTACCGTCAAGGTCAAGTGATGATACACCGATAATCGCAAAATCGACTTTGAACTGCGCAATGAAATCAACGGTTGATTCACCGACAATACCGCCGTCTTCGTGGCGCACGACACCGCCAGCGGCGAGGACCTTGATGTTTTTATTGGGCAACAGCGTGGTCACCACGTTTATATTGTTGGTGATGACCAGCAGACCATGATGATCAGCGAGACAATTTGCCACCTGTTCCGTGGTTGTGCCGATATTGATTAGGATAGAGCAATCATCAGGAATGATGGTCGCCGCCACTCGACCAATGCGCCGTTTCTCCTGTGAGCACAATGCCTGACGTGCCGTATAGCCGAGATTAGCAACACCATCAAACACCGAAGCACCGCCATGAATGCGTTGCAAATAATGCCACCTGCACAGGTGGTTAAGATCGCGCCGGATAGTCTGTGGGGTAACGGCAAACCGCTTCGCCAGCGCATCCACCTGTACGCCGCCGAATTCGCGGGCGTGTACCAATATTTGCCGTTGCCGTAAACTTAACTCGGGTCCGGATTCTATCGGCGAAGCACTATCAGGATATACCATCAACAATGATTAGACAGCGAACGAAAGCAACCATGCAACATTGCCATCAAAATGTCTGCTACGTGACGACTACGGTGGACTAACCCGCCGCCCAGCGTTTAATGAGCGCATTATACTCTATCGTTTCACCCTGAGGCTTCTCGTTTTCAAGTTTCGCCTTGGGGGAACCGGGCTGTGCAAGCCATTTAGCCGGATCCTTTGGTTTGTTTAACCTCGGACCACAACCACCATAAGTATTGGCACGTTCATCAGCAGATTGCATCCTCGCCATGGTGGTATCCATTTCTTCGGCAAGCCGGTCCATCGCCTGTTGCGGGGTAAAGACACCCGAATTAACATCGCCGATTTGTTGCCACCAGATTTGTGCCAGTTTCGGATAATCAGGTACGTTGATACCGGTTGGTGTCCATCGCACCCGATCCGGGGAGCGATAAAATTCCACTAGCCCACCCAGTTTGGGGGCGCGTTCGGTGAAAGATTGGTGACGAATATCGCTATCCCGAATCGGAGTCAGACCGACATGGGTTTTCTTCAGCGATACTGTTTTGGACACGGTAAACTGGGCGTACAGCCACGCGGCCTTGCGTCTCTCAAGCGGTGTAGATTTGAACAATGTCCATGAGCCAGCATCCTGATAACCGAGTTTCTGTCCCACTTCCCAGTATGGTCCGTGGGGAGATGGTGCCATTCGCCAAAGCGGGTAGCCTTCGTCGTCAACCGTGTTGTTGCCCGCGCTTTTGGGGGCAACCATCGAAGAAGTGAATGCGGTGTACCAGAAAATTTGCTGGGCGACGTTGCCCTGCGACAGAGCCGGTAACGACTGATAAAAATCATAGCTTGCCGCGCTCGGTGGGGCATATTTCCGTAACCATTCATCCCATTTTCGGATGGCATAAACCGCCGCTGGCGCATTGGCAGCACCACCTCGACTTACAGAGGAGCCTACCGGATTACAACCCTCAATACGGATGCCCCATTCATCCACCGGCTTGCCATTGGGTAGCCCTTTGCTGCCTGCACCGGCCATGGACAACCAAGCATCGGTCATGCGCCAGCCCAAATCGGGTGCGCGTTTGCCATAATCCATGTGCCCATAAATTCGGACACCGTCAATTTCCTTGACATGTACCGAGAAAAATTCCGCAATATCTTCATACGCCGACCAGTTAATCGGTACGCCTAGCTCGTAACCATAGCGTTTCTTGAAGCGGGATTTCAGGTCATCGCGTTGGAACCAATCATGGCGGAACCAGTACAGGTTGGCAAACTGTTGATCTGGCAGTTGATACAACTTGCCATCCGCGCCCGTAGTGAATGATATGCCCATGAAATCATCAAGGTCGAGATAGGGGTTGGTAACGTCTTTGCCTTCCCCCGCCATCCAGTCGGTCAGCGAAACTGCTAACTGCAAGCGCGAATGCGTACCAATCAGGTCGGAATCGTTGATATACGCATCGTACAGGTTGCGTCGAGTCTGCATTTGCGTCTGTACTGCCTGCACTACTTCGCCTTCACCAAGTAGCTGATGATTGACCCGAATGCCGGTAATCTCCTCAAATGCTTTAGTCAGGATCTGTGATTCATACTCGTGGGTTGGGATAGTTTCGGAAAGTACGTTAATTTCCATTCCGCTGAACGGAGCGGCGGCATCAATGAACCATTGCATTTCCGTGTTCTGCTCTGCGACAGTCAGGGTTGATGGCTGGAACTCATCATCAATCCAGCGTTCTGCGGCAGCCATATCGGCTTGCACGACAGGAGATAATAGCAACGCCAGTGTGGTGATAGTTGTGGCTAGATATTGTTTCATTGGATTTTCCTCATATTGAGTCGTATGTAAGGACGAGCAAATCTAGCAACCTATATTTTCGTTGTCAAGTCAAAATGGGCAAAATAGTCGTATAAAGTGAAAATAATGAAAAATACGAAAATATAATGAAAATGAAAACAGTCGTCCCGAGCCATTTATCGGACTAACATCGACCGTTTAGTCAATGAGTTGCACCGCTACCCATTCGCCGGCTTTCGCTCCGGCAGACTCATCGGCTAGAATGATGTAGCAGTTTGCCAGACTCATGGAGCTTAAAATTCCCGAGCCTTGTTCGCCGGTGGAGCTGACCACGGTTTCGCCGTTTTCGTCCAAAGACAGGAAGCCACGTTGATATTCCATGCGCCCGGGACGTTTTTTTAAGTTGTTGAGGGTTTTGACTTTGAGTGTCAGCGGGGCATTGGGGTTTTCGCCGGATAATTGCTTGATTGCTGGTTTGACAAAAATCTGGAAAGCGACCATGACCGAGACCGGATTGCCCGGTAGACCAAAAAACAAACTGTTGTTTAATTTTCCAAACGACATCGGGCGACCCGGTTTTACTGCGACCTTCCAAAAGCTAATTTCCCCCAAATCAGCCAGTGTTTGCTTAACATAGTCGGCATCCCCGACTGATGCGCCGGCGGTGGTAATGACTAGGTCGGCATCTTCGGCGGCACGCTTGAAGGACTGTGCTATCGCTTCGGGGTCGTCTTTGATGATACCCAAATCGTATTGCACTACGCGGAGCGCGCTTAACATGGCATGCAGGGTATAACGATTCGAATCGTAAACTTCACCGATTTCAAGCGCGTTGCCGGCTGCCTTGAGTTCATCGCCGTTAGAAAAATATGCAATTTTTGGGCGCCGAAAAACGCTGATTTCCTGCATCCCTAACGAGGCGGCTAACCCCAGATGGGATGCCCCCAGTCGGGTGCCATTAGGTATCGCGATGTTGCCCGCTTGAATATCCTCACCAGCGTAGCGCACGTTGGCACCGATTTGAATGCCAGCGGGGATGATTACATCATCGCCCACGCGCTTTACCCGTTCCTGCATGACCACGGTATCGGTGCCGTCTGGCATTACGCCGCCAGTCATAATACGCACACATTGATTCTGTCCAACCTGCCCATGATATGGTGCGCCAGCAAATGCAGTACCGACTAATTTGAAAGTTCTTGAGTTGGCATGTGGCAGGGCGTTGCCATGCACCGCATAGCCATCCATGGCAGAATTGGTGTGATTGGGGACATCATACGCGCTGACTATATCCTCTGCTGTGACTCTGCCCAATGCGTGATATACGCCGACCGTTTGCTGGGCAGTGATGGGCCTGATTGTTTTACGAATATGCGCCGTCGCTTGTGCGACTGTGATGGACTCGGGATCGAAATCACATGAAATCGGGTTTGGGGTCATCAGCTTGGTCATCACGTTTGGTGGTCGTGTAGTGGGTTCATCGGGCATCTGTTTGGTCGGATTGACGGTTCCAATCGCCCGATTTTCCGCCCGATTTATGCACCAGCCTAATCGCCTGCATCTGCATACCGCGATCAACTGCCTTGCACATATCGTATATTGTCAATAAGGCGATTTGAACAGCGGTCAAGGCTTCCATTTCAACACCAGTTCGTTCGGTCGTGCGGGTGGTTGCGGTGCAGATAACAGCGACATGTTCTGCATCAATAGCAAATTCAATCGCTATTTTGGTCAGCATGATGGAATGGCAAAGTGGCACTAATTCGGCAGTACGTTTTGCTGCCATAATGCCGGCTATGCGGGCAATGGCGAGGACATCTCCCTTGCTATGCGCGCCCTGCTGAATCATTTCAAGGGTGTTGCTCGCCATGGTAATGCGTCCTTCTGCCACGGCTTTGCGCTGAGTCGGTTGTTTTTTAGCAACGTCAACCATGCGTGCTTCTCCTTGTTCGTTGAAGTGTGTTAATCTGGTTTTTGTGGTCATTGGATTGGCGATGGCGTTGATTGCTATTGTAAATAATCATGCTATTGTAGTGTGGCTGGGTCAACATTGAAACCATGGTCATAAATGCTTTTGCCGAATGCTTTGTCGATGCAATACGGCTGGCTATATCAAAATATAGGCTGAATAAGCCAATCATCCGATTAACGAGAATTAACCGTGCATAGCGACTCAATCCTGTTTTCCGTATTCCTGATTTTCAGTGGTGCCGCATTATTAGCCACTGTCGCGCTCTATCTGCGACAGGCGATGCTGGTTGCCTATCTGGTTCTGGGCGCAATGCTGGGTCCGTGGGGCTTTGGCTTGGTTAGTGATGCGGTGTTAATTCAGGAGATATCCCGCATTGGCATCATTTTTTTGCTGTTTTTGCTTGGGCTTAATCTGTCACCACAAAAACTATTCCATCTCATCAAAGAAACCACGTTGGTCACCCTGTTTTGTACATTGGCATTCAGTGGCGTTGCCAGTCTTGTTGTCTGGGGGTTCGGGTTTAATTTGACGGACATTATTATTGTCGGCATCGCCGCTTCTTTTTCCAGCACAATCATCGGACTAAAATTGTTGCCGACCACGGTTTTGCATCATCGCCACGCCGGCGAAGTCATCATCAGCGTTTTGTTGTTACAAGACCTGATTGCGATAATCGCCATGTTGGTCATTCAGGGATATGGGCAAGACTATGAACAAGGGCAGTTGCCGATAACAGAGATTGCGCGTTTGTTTTTGGCATTGCCAGCACTGGGAGTCATCGCTTGGCTTGGGCATCGCTATGTTGTGATTAAATTATTTCTCAAATTTGATCGCATTCAGGAATATGTGTTTCTTTTGACCATAGGCTGGTGTCTTGGTATTGCCCAGCTCGCTGAGGTGATGGGGTTATCCTACGAAATCGGTGCCTTTGCCGCTGGTGTTGCCATTGCCTCAAGCCCCATAGCGGCACACATCGCCAGCAGTTTCAAACCACTGCGAGACTTTTTTCTGGTGATGTTTTTCTTTGGTCTGGGAGCGGGTTTTAACCTTTCGGTCATCGCCGATGTGATTATTCCGGCGACCCTCATCGCTATTTTGTTGCTCATCATTAAGCCAGTGGTATTCCGCTTCCTGTTGGTC
Source organism: Candidatus Spongiihabitans sp. (assembly GCA_965261425.1). Classification (GTDB taxonomy): domain Bacteria; phylum Pseudomonadota; class Gammaproteobacteria; order Arenicellales; family Poriferihabitantaceae; genus Spongiihabitans. The sequence continues at coordinate 2,145,118 of OZ253452.1, read as the reverse complement.
AAACAAGCAGAATCAAATGAACTGGCATGGGAAATCGGTGTGCGTCTCGGTCAACTCAGCGAGTTTTCGTTATTGGTTGTTTTTGTTGCTCAACAAAATAGGCTGATTACGCTGGAAACGCTGTACTTAGTGCAATTGGCAACGATGATTAGTTTTGTCATTTCCGCCTACTGGATTGTTGCCAAATATCCAACCCCGATTGCCACCAGTGATCGCTTGAGACGGGATTGAGAATTGATAGTTATCAGCTGTCAGTGGAGGGATCTTATTTCTTGCCCCTTGTCAGGGGGTCATATTTTACTGTGTTCCCACGAAGCCTGTCCCCGCGAAGGAGACTGTGCAAAAAACCACCACCCCTATTCACATTCTGATTACTGTCCTAATTTACCGATGTTCTCGGTATTTCAAACCAATACACCCCGTCCTGCAAAAATACCTGATAATTGTGGCGAATAAACCTTCAAAACATGACCCAATGATGATATAATAATAAACAACAACCAATTGATTCTAATGATTAAACAGAGGCTTTATGAGTGATTACATACACGGTTTAAATCGCCAGCAACAACTGTTATTCCCAGAGCGGCTAGAGGATTATGTCGGCGAGAATGATCCGGTTCGTGCCATTGATGCCTATGTGGATAGTTTAGAAGTTGATGCCTTGGGCTTTAAGACAAGATATAGCGACAAAAATAACAATGGCCGCCCCGCCTTTTGCCCAAAATTGATGCTGAAACTCTACATTTACGGCTATACCAATAAAATAAGAAGTTCCCGCCATCTGGCTCGGGAAACCCATAGAAATATCGAGCTTATCTGGTTATTGCAAGGCTTAAAGCCCACCTATAAGACGATTGCTAATTTTAGAAAAAATAATGCCGCAGCACTCAAGAATACGTTTAAGGAATTTGTTTTGCTGTGCCAAAACATCAATCTCATTGAAGAACTGTGTTGATGACAAAATCCACCCAATCATCCCGCCGCCGATTATCCCACCTATTGATACGCAACAGAAACAAAAGAAGACTGGCAGATACACTAAAGAGGATTTTGTCTATTGTTGTACATCTTAGAGGGTCGCAAGACGAATACACCTGCCCCAACAACAAAACACTGACAAAAACAGCAAGCCCAAGCCTATCCAAAGACAAACTTGGGTTTATTTATAGCACCAGTGCCACAGATTGCAAGGCTTGCCCTGTGCGTAGCGAGTGCCTGGCAAAGCAAACACCTCATCGAAGAATATGGCGCTGGGAACATGAAGCCTTTATGCAATCCTGGCGCGAGTTGATGCAAACAGAATCAGCAAAGGCGATTAGCAAAAGAAGAGGGGCGATTGTGGCGCATCCTTTTGGCACCATAAAGCGGTCATTAGGCAGGGATCACTACCTGGTCAGAGGCAAAGAAAAAGTATCCGGTGCCTATGGTTTTGATTGGGCACTGATTATGTTTTGCTATAACTTTAAGCGTGTTTTGAACATGTTAGGCACCATGCTGTTCAATAAGCTGCTATTAGCTATAAAAGCAGGCAATATTGAAGCCGTAATGGAAGAAATCAAGCGACATCTTTGTTTTTGCGTCCACTATTCGATTATTTATGCCAGAAATACTTATTGTCGCAGCAAACAAACTTATTTCACCCGCCTGCTTTTAATAAGAACCTTTTTTACCCGTACAGGACTCAAAATGCTCAATAGTGGGTTGGTGAGTCGGCGTTTGTTGCACAGTCTCGAAAGCAGGAATCCAGTAAACCACACAAATCCGCAAGGGTTTTCCACATGGCGACCGGGGGTCTCCACGGTCTCTGTAGTCGCTTTTTGATAATGCAAAGGTCTAGGCTTAATAAACATCTAAAAATAGGCAAACGACTTATGAGTGATGACCCGCAATCAGGCTGCTCCAAATCTGGACATGAATTTGGGGCTGAATTTGGTAGGGTACTCCACCAACAAGCACAACAAACCCGTAGCCGATTCTGTGTTGTGCTTTGTGGCAATATTGAATGGGGTAGGGAGTCTGCCCGAGCGATGTGTGCGACTTATGCACCCGAGTCGGTTGTTCAAGTTACCGATGGCATCCTCCTTGTCAACAAGACTCGGGTTGACATCAAGCAGGCGCGTCAGCTATTGGGACGCGAGTTTGATACGGTTGTTTATGATTGCTTTAGCGGTTTTGATGCCGATGCGGTGGGCATTTTGGGGGGGGCTATTACGGCGGGTGGTTTGTTCATTTTGGTGGCACCGCCCATCGGACAATGGCATGAATTTGATGATCCCCAATACACTCGGGTTATTTCCTATGGCGATGCAAAACCTAAGTCCAGTCGCTATATTCAAAGGCTGGTCAAGCGCATTACAAAATCACCGCACTGCATCTTGGTACGACAACATCAACCCCTGCCACTCCTTACCAATCAATGCCCATCCAGTACCGCGAGTGCGGTGGATTTCACCGACCAAAACAATGCCGTAGCCGCTATTAAACGGGTCATCAGCGGTCAAAGGAAACGTCCGCTGGTCTTGCTATCCGACCGCGGGCGTGGGAAATCCGCCGCGTTGGGGATTGCTGCCGCGCAACTGCTCAACACGTCCCTGAAGCGTATCGCGGTGACCGGCTTGAGTAAACAATCCACCGCATGCGTCTTTAAGCATGCCGCATTACATACCACGCAACTGGATTCGTTATGCTTTATCGTAGCGGACAAATTACTCGCAACGAAAGCCGATATTGATTTGCTGTTGGTCGATGAAGCCGCCTCTATACCGATTCCGATGCTGCAAAAATTGCTCGAAATGTATCCCCGAATTGCTTTTGCCAGCACCGTGCATGGTTATGAAGGCACCGGGCGCGGATTTGTATTGCGGTTTAAGGAGATGCTGGACGCACATACTAGAGGTTGGAAATCCTGTACGCTGACCACGCCAATCAGATGGGCACAGGATGACGCGCTCGAGTCTTTTTTATTTGACGCGCTATTGCTTAATGCCGAACCTGAATCCTTGTCAATGGCGCAGGTCGCCGACAAAACATCAAGGGCAATGTCATTGAATGGGCTACGCTTTAATGTTATTGAGCGCGCCGATTTGATCGAAAATGAAACACTAACCCGCGATTTATTCGGCTTGTTGACGCAAGCGCATTATCGTACCCGACCCGCTGACCTCCGACACCTGCTGGATGCAGAAAACTTAAACCTATTTACGATTTGCCATGACACCACACTATTGGGCGTTGCGGTGGTTGCCAGCGAGGGCGGTTTCAATGATGAAATGGCGACTAAAATTTGGGCAAATCAAAGTCGCCCAAAAGGTCATTTTCTTGCCGAATTACTCTGCGCGCAACAAGGTTTAATAGACGCTGCCAGATTAAACATAGCGCGAATTATGCGTATTGTCGTCAACCCTGACTTGCATAGACGAGGCATTGGCAGGCAGTTACTGGCTGGTATCACTAACTTCTATCAAGGCAAAGTCGATTTGTTGGGGACTACTTTTGGGATCAATTTGTCGGTGCTTGCGTTCTGGCTGGACAGTCATTATCTGCCAGTACGCATCGGACATAACCAAAGCCATCATACCGGCACCCATTCCTGCACCCTGATTAAGGCACTTTCGGAGCAAGGGCATGTGTTGACCGCTCAGGCGACCGATAAATTTTCAGATCATATAAGCCGGCAACTCAATGGCGGATTATCCGCTATCAACCCATCTCTGGTACCACTGATTTATCGTGGATTAGAAGAAAGTGGATTAGAAGCAAGCAATACCGTCCGACTAAAGGAATCCGAGCTGGTTGAGCTGGTTGGCTTTGCCTTCGCCCATCAAAATATGGACAACATCCCTGCCAGCCTAACCCATCTTGCCGAGCAGGTCTTAAAGTCAGGTCTCTTTGCGAATGACGACCAATCAATGATATTGCTGGTCGAGCGGGTGCTACTCGGCAAATCATGGCAAGTCTGTACGGCTTTGCCAGCACCGAGCGGCAAGCAACAAGGCATCGCTCGGTTACGCCATAGCGTGGCATCAAGCTTGTGTGCTTTATATCCTGAACGGGTAGCCCCAATCATGCGGCGTTTTAATCTTGCCGAGCCTGCTATTGATTCGTAGCACGGTTAATCGGTAATGAGTGAATGCAAGGCATCAATAAAAGCGTGGTTTTCAGCAGGTGCGCCGATGGTTACCCGCATACTGTTCGCAAGACAATGATCAAGCTGGGCGGATGTTGCCAGATTTTTAACCAAAACCCTTTTTTTTTGCAGCTCTTCAAACAGGTATTGCGGATTTTGTGAGACTCTGAAAAATAAAAAATTGGTTTCGCTGGGAAACACCTCAATGCCAGAAATTTGACTCAACTCGTGAAAAACCCAGTCACGATCTTTTGTTATCTGCTCGGCTTGTTGTTGCAAGATAGCATGATGTTGTAAATAAAATTGGGCACTCGCCTGAGTTAGACTACTTATATTATAGGGCAACCGCAGTTTTTCCATTTGTTCAATCCACTGCGAATGGCCCATCATCATGCCCAATCGCAACCCTGCCAGCCCGCTCTTAGACATCGTGCGTAGCACCAATAAATTGGGATAGGTGTCCATTTCAGCCAGAAACGATTTTTCGGAAAAAGCAAAATATGCCTCATCAACAAGTACCAACCCCGGCGCATGTTCCAACACTTGGCGGATGACCATCGGGTCAAAGCAATTGGCGGTGGGATTGTTTGGATAGGCGAGGAAAATACAAGCCGGATTGCATCGGGTTATTGTCGCCAACAATTTTTCAGCATCAAGCGAAAAATCCGTATTTAATGGGACCCCGACAAATTGTGTTGCTGTTGCCGTGCTAATTTGTTGATACATAGAAAAGGTCGGTAGCGGCGCAAGAAAAGTTCTGCCAGCACCGCCAACCAGCATGGAAATAATCTGAATCAACTCATCAGAACCATTTCCCAGCATCAAACCACAATCCGCAGGGAGAGAGAAACAAGTCCTGATTATGGCTTTCAATTGACCACAATCCGGGTCCGGATAACGGTTGATTTGCACCTCATACAAACAGGAAAGCCATTCGTTTTTAAGCGTATCAGGTAGCGGATATGGATTTTCCATCGCATCCAGTTTTACCATCCCCGCTGACGGTGGCACATGATACGCCTGCATCGCACGCACCTCAGCGGACACCCACTGTGTTATGCGATTTTCTAATTCATTATCAGGCTTGGACATTATAATTTGTGGTTTCGAGCGGCGTTTATTCGGCATCAAGACGATATTTCGCCGACCTTTCATGCGCCGTTAAGCCTTCGCATTTTGCAAGTAGCATGGCGATTTTTGCCATCTCACGGGCACCGGTTTTTGATGCTTGAATGACGCTGCTACGCTTCTGAAAATCATAAACACCTAATGGCGAGCTGAATCTTGCCGTTCCAGCGGTTGGTAAAACATGATTGGGTCCGGCACAATAATCGCCCAAAACTTCGGCACTATACTTGCCAGAAAATATCGCACCAGCATGACGAATGTTTGCCATCACCGCAGACTCATCTTCGACCATCAACTGTAAATGCTCCGGAGCAATGCGGTTTGAAACCTGCACCGCCTGCTCCAATGTATCAACCAAAATAAACGCGCCTTGTGTGTTCAGTGATTTTTCGATAATTTTCCGGCGCGTCATTTGCGGCAATAATTTCGCAATTGCAGCGCGCACTTTCTCCAACATGGCGGTCGAATTGGTGATGGCAATAGATTGTGCCAGTTCATCATGTTCCGCCTGTGCAAATAAATCCATTGCCACCCATTCAGGGTCAGCGGATTCATCGCAAATGATGACAATTTCTGACGGTCCGGCAATCATGTCAATCCCGACATCACCGAAGACCATTTTCTTAGCAGTCGCCACATAGATATTTCCGGGACCGACAATTTTGTCCACCTGCGGAATGCTTTCCGTGCCATAGGCAAGGGCAGCAATCGCCTGCGCCCCGCCAACGGTGAATATTCGATCGACCCCAGCAATGACAGCGGCAACAATTACCGCCGAGTTAATCACGCCGTTTGGCGTTGGAACGGTCATAATGATTTCCCCGACAGCGGCGATTTTCGCGGGAATGACAGTCATTAACACCGAAGACGGATACGCCGCCTTGCCGCCGGGAACATAGATGCCGACTTTATCCAGCGCGGTAATATTCTGCCCGAGCCGGGTGCCGTTTGTTTCGGTATAGCACCATGACTGCTGCACCTCGTGCTGATGAAACGCCCGAATTCGAGCCGCCGCCGCTTGCAGAGCCTGGGTTAATTCAGCCCCGACATCATCAACATGTCGCTTTATTGTGGCTTGACTCAATACCAATTGCGATGCCTGTGTAACCTCTAAACCATCTAATTGACGGCTATAGTCAACAATCGCCTGATCACCCTCGGCGCGTACCGTTGCGATAATTGTCCTGACAATGTTGTCCACCGAATCATCACTATCTGTATTGCGATCTAATAACTTTTTCAGCTGTACAGAAAAATCTTTATCGGTGAAACGTAACTCTAACATGAGTTTTTGATCATTGGTTGGCTTTTGCCCATATGAAACTCGGAAGAACCTCAAAAATGAACACCTTCAGATATTGCATTATTATACAATTCGTACAGTATCTTTGATTGTTTCTCATATGGTAGCGGCAAACGATACGAACAATATTTTTTTAAAATATCAAGTTTCATAGGCGAGGCATTATTATCTTTTTGGTAATATTCTAGTAATTTGAGTCTTTTATCATTGGCGAATTCAACCCATAAGTGCAACACGGTGGTTAAAAAATATTCTTTGCCCATCATTTCAGCAAAGACCTCGAAAGGATTCTTTGACCCGATGTTTGAAATCTTTTATGAACCATTGCTTGCCGGAAATATCCGCAACGGTGATATTGATTTTTACGTATTCGCCATTGGATTGAATAATTTTTCCGTTCACATACAAATCGCCAGTTGCGGTTGAGTTTGGCACCACACGCACAAATCCAAACGCATTTTTGTCCTCGAGTGCGCTTTTCATTTTCAAGGCAAACCGATTCGCTTCGGCACGGCGTAATTCCGGATAAATGCCTTGTTTTTCCCAAGTGTCCGAATCGGCGGGAATATTCGGCCAAATATCGGCACGACCGCATCAAGTTTTATCGCCTTGCTGTCGGACTTGACCGCAGATGATAGGTCATAACTTGAAGAAGTCTGCGGACCAACAGCAAGCGAAGTGTTTCCGCCGATGCTCGCACAGCCATTTAATACGGCACTTAATACGATGATTTTAAGCAACAACATCAGAGGCAACCAAGTGGCTTTTCTATGACTGGTCATTTCAATTTTTCTCAAAGTGTTTCATTGGGGTTCTCAAAGTATAGCGGGTTATCCATTTTCAGGCTTCTGCTCAGGTAGTCCATTGTACCGCCGATATTCATTCCATAGCCTCGCCTTCGTCTTTGCGTCGGGTTCTTCAATCGCCGCTTGGCGAAACTTCTGCGCGATAATGTCATCACCTTGCGAAGACGGAATATCCTCAGGCAACTTGCCATTGGGTTCGATTGCCGGTCGATAGTTTTGAGCGGGTTGATTAGCCAATGTGGAGTCCTCATCGACAGGATGAGTCTCTTCGACTGCGTCATCGCCTTGAATATCGCTGTCCAGAGTTGCCAGAGTTGAATGTGCACTCGAATAGGCTATCGGCAAAGACGTACTTTGGCAAATCTTCTTTTGCCCACTTGGTAAACATGCTCGGTGCCAGCCACGAAAACCAATCTGCGGTCGCTGATTTTCTCGCCATCCACTCGCACCGCGCCATGTTTAATCATACGCAACGCATCGGAAGTTGATTCTACCAGATTTGCCTGTCTTAACAAATTGGCAATGGGCAAGCCGTCTGCGCCCGCCGACAATTCAAGTTGTGCTATATCCTGAGGCATCGCACCGCGACTGAATTGAGCAATAAATTGCTGTTTTGCAGTATCAGCATCATGCCTGCTGTGGAACCGTTCGGTGATTTCATCAGCCAGAGCAAACTTGGCATCTCGCGGATTAAGCCCGTTTTCAACTTGATTTTTCAGGCGCGTCATTTCGGCGTTCGACTTGAAGCTCAGCAATTCAAAATATCGCCACATCAATTGATCTGAAATCGACATAATTTTGCCAAACATATCTTTGGGCGTATCCTCAAGTGCAATATAATTGTCCGCTGTTTTAGACATTTTTTTGACCCCATCCAGCCCCTCCAGCAAAGGCACCGTCAGAATAACCTGCGGGGGTTTTCCATATTGTTTTTGTAATTCACGCCCGACCAAAAGATTGAATTTTTGGTCGGTGCCGCCGAGCTCTACATCGGCATCGAGTGCCACAGAATCATAGCCCTGCGCCAGTGGGTATAAAAATTCGTGAATAGCGATCGGTTGATGGTTATTGAAGCGGTTTTTGAAATCATCGCGCTCCAGCATTCTTGCGACCGTGTGTCGGGCAGCCAGCGTAATCATACCTGCGGCACCGAGTTTCTCCATCCACTCGGAATTAAACCGAATTTCGGTTTTCTCGGGATGTAAAATTTTGAACACCTGATCTTTATAGGTCTGGGCATTCACCATCACCTGCTCGCGGGTGAGCGGTGGGCGGGTTGCGTTTTTGCCACTTGGATCGCCAATTAAACCAGTGAAATCACCAATCAGGAAAATGACCTGATGCCCCAACTCTTGGAATTGGCGCATTTTGTTGAGTAATACCGTATGCCCGAGATGTAAATCCGGTGCGGTAGGGTCAAAACCGGCCTTTATCCTAAGCGGTTTGGCGGTTTTGAGCTTTTCTATCAGCTCTTGCTCGAGCAAGATTTCATCTGCTCCCCGAGCTAATTCGACGATAATCTCCTGAACGTGATTGGATTTTTCGATCATGTTAATTCATAAAATCAAGTATAAAACTATTCATAATTAAATCATTAAGTTACAGAGAAAACCGTATTGACTTATGGAGCTTTTGCGGGTAAAGTACGCCCCGCATTAACGAAACCCGAGTAACTATCTCGTAATTATACTAAAGATAACAAACAATAATCATTGTCTTTGCCACTTGTGTTGGGCGACAAATCTCTTGTCCAGTGCGAATCCTTATTTGTCTATACAGGTCGCTGATTGGCAGAACAACAAAAACACCGTCATTATTTAGAATTGCGAACATCGACTCAAATCAACAAATCAAAACGACAACCGTGCAGCAGGCAACACGACAACGCGATATTAAAGCTCCAAATGGGAATCCGTCAACGGTGGGAATACATCATCTCTTTTTGGCAACTTTCGTTACCATAGCATTATTTGCGATTTATGTTTTGACCAACACGCCTTCAGCGTCCATTACAAATGTCGAAATTAACCCACCAGACAATTTCTCGGAAAGCAATATTGCAGTTACCCGCATTGCGGCAGAATCTAATCTATCGAAATCTGAACTATCGAAAAATGTGCCACAAACTGTTGCATCAATAAACTTGAAGCCAATTAGTTTGCACGCCGTTTCTGAACCCAGCATTTCTAATTCCACCGTTTCTGATGCCGCCATTGAACTGCCCGCTGTTGAAATGTTAGGCCAATCAAATCAAAGTAGCGCAAATCAGACCGGCGAAGCTAACAGCAGTCAAATTCAACTCACCGCGTATTTACAGTCGCAACCTTGGATCATCACCAAAGTGCGTGGCGGTGACAGCCTTTCCCGAATATTCAAGCGCAACGGCCTTAATACCAAACACGCATACCAAATCGCCCGATTGCAAGAAGCCGAGTCGCTATTAAAAATCCAGCCGGGTCAGAACATTAAAATCAAGAAAGACCGACAGGGCGAATTTGCACTGTTGCAATATCAACTCAATATGCTCGATACCCTGACCGTTCGACCGCTTGGTGATCAATTTGCTGTTGAGGTAACAAAACGCGAAGTGGAAGTTCGAATCAACAATGTGAAAGCCACCATTGACCAACATCTTCTTGGGGAGGCTAAAAAAGCGAATATTTCGTTGAATACCATGTATAACTTTATCGCCATATTTGGCTGGCAGGTTGATTTTACGATGGACCTTCGAGCGGGCGATCAATTTTCTATCATCTACGAGGAACGCTATATTGATGATGAGAAAATAGGGGATGGAGAAATCATTGCTGCGGAATTGGTATTGTCGGGCAGGTTGCTGCAGGCAATTCGGCATAAAGATGAAGCAGAAGCGGATGTGACTCATTATTACGCACCAAATGGCGATGGCATTAAAGGTACTTTTTTACGAATGCCGCTTAAATTCGGTCACGTTACGTCTAACTTCAGCAACAATCGCTTTCATCCAATTAAAAAAGTTTGGCGGGCGCATAAGGGGGTAGATTATGGTTCGCCACGAGGAACACCCGTGCTAACAACAGGAGACGGCAAGGTCAAACTCGCCAGCCGTAGTGGTGGCTATGGTAAAACCGTTATCATTCAACATGGCGGGAAATATGAAACTGTGTATGCACACTTAAACAGTTATGCAAAAGGTATTCGCCCGGGGGCGAGGGTAAAACAAGGTCAAGCCATCGGTTATGTCGGCAGTACTGGGCTGGCAACAGGGCCGCATTTACACTATGAATTTAGAATCAACGGCATTCACAAAAACCCGATGACAGTCGAGCTTCCCAAATCCGCACCTATTGCCGAGAAATATAAATCACAATTTCGGCAAGCGGCCCGTATATGGGTTGCCGAGCTTCAATATCTGAAGCAAACTCCACTGGCACAAAACAATATCCCTCAACGACTTGATTCGAACTAATCGGTAACAGTGCCAATAGGGCTTGTCCCATCATATCGCTGTTTATGTCATTGTTCAGGCGCAAATCCGAAATAATCGCTCGGCACATCCCATATAATTCACTTCTTATGCCCAGAAAAAAACCTCCCGTTTATGCCATTGGCTTAATGTCAGGAACCAGCGCAGATGGTGTTGATGGCGTGGTTCTGAGAATTGCGGATCGGGGAGAATTGTCGATACACGCCAGCGCAAATCTCGATTACCCGAGCGAGGTCAAAGACAGAATCAGACAATTAACCAGTCGCAAAATCACCGCCACAAGTCAAGCCGATAATTTGGATATTGAACTCACCCAACATTATGCTAAAGTCGTTGAGCAATTGCTGGAAACCATTGACAGAAAAAATATATCTGTGATTGGTTGTCATGGGCAAACTATTCGCCATAGCCCACTCAGCGACCCACCTTTTTCACTCCAAATTGGAGACGGTGCGGAATTGGCACGGCTTTCAAGATGTGCCGTGGTAACCGATTTTCGAGCGGCCGATTTAGCCGCTGGCGGACAAGGTGCTCCCCTCACACCAGCATTTCACCAAGTCGCATTCGCCAGCAAAACCCATCATCGTAGCATCATCAATATTGGCGGAATTTCTAACATTACTGTTCTGCCCGCAACGGGTCGCAATCGCCCAAATGATGCCCAAGATATACATGATAATATAAATGTCATAGGATTTGACATCGGTCCCGGAAACACGTTGATCGATTATTGGTGTCGCACACATTTTGACTGCGAGTATGATAACAACGGTGAAATCACTGAAAACGGCACCATCCAATTAGATTTTCTGGACATTCTATTAAATGACCCCTATTTTGAAACGCCGCCACCAAAAAGCACCGGACTCGAATATTTTAACCCCAGATGGCTCAAGGATAAATTAAGCCTGTGGGAGGGGCGCGATCAATCTACAAACACCGACATCCTGACCACCTTAACCGCATTAACTGCCAAGACAATCGCCGACCAACTCAATAACCGACAACCTAAAATAGATACCGCCTACCTGTGTGGTGGCGGCGCGAAAAACGCGGTCTTAGTCACCTTGCTTAAACAACAAACCACAACCGCCATTGACACAACTGCGACACTCGGCATTGACCCACAATGGGTTGAAGCCGCCGCATTTGCTTGGATTGCATATCGAACACTAAACCAACTGCCGTCAACCCTCCCCAGCGTAACCGGAGCGTCAAACCCCACCATTGCTGGCGTTATCAGCCCCCCGTAGTCGCGCCAAAAGTCGGGATCCATATCAACCACGAATTGTCAAACCCGACAGAAACAGGAAAGACGGCATTGTTAATTGAAAATTGAAAATGAAACCGGAAAAACCTTGCGGGTTATGATACTTTTAGTCATAACTACTGAAAATACTGAGAATAATATGCTCCAAACCATTCAAGCCACCGTGTTTGCCGTTTTAATGGCAGGATTGCCGACTTATGGCGACCAAAATAATCCCGAGCTGGATGTTTTGTTTCACCGCTTGAAAGCGACTTCCGATACGATCGAAGCGGCGGACATTACCCAACAAATTTGGCAGCATTGGTATCAGTCTGATATTGCGGGCGTAGCCGCGCTGATGCAGCGTGGCGAGATGAGTATGCGGCGCGCTCAGTATGATGAAGCGATTCAATATTTTACTGAGATTATCGAACTTGCGCCTACTTTTGCCGAAGGCTGGAATCGTCGCGCAACGGCTTATTATCTGATTGGGGAATATCAACAATCCAGCGATGATGTCGCCAAAACGCTTGCGCTTGAGCCACGCCATTTCGGTGCTTTGTCTGGGCAGGGACTGATTTATTTGCAATTGCAGGAGCGCGAGTTGGCATTGCGGTATATGAACAAAGCCTTACAGGAAAACCCGCACTTGCCGGCACTGAGAGATCGCATCAAAATGATTCAAAAAATGATTGATGACGAAATTATTTGATGTGTCCAAGTAAAATATTGAGAATATCGCAATAAAAACCCGACCACTAAACATGACAGAAAAAACAAGATGCGGATGGTGTGGCGATGACGCGCTTTATCAGGATTACCATGACCGCGAATGGGGGACACCGCTGCATGATGAGCAACAGTTGTTCGAGCTTCTGTGTCTGGAGGGGGCACAGGCGGGGTTGAGCTGGATCACCATATTGCGTAAACGTGAACATTATCGACAGGCATTTGATGATTTTGATGCCCAAAAAATAGCCTGTTATGATGATGCAAAGATTGCGTCTTTGCTGGCTAATCAGGGCATCGTGCGGAATAAATTGAAGGTCAATGGATTTGTAAAAAATGCCCGCGCCTATCTGGGGATGCAAAATCAGGGGTTGACGCTGGCGCAGTATTTCTGGAATTATGTGGATGACCAACCGATTCAAAATCGCTGGCAGAAAATGGCACAGATACCCGCTAATACCGCGTTATCCGATGCCATCGCCAAAGATATGAAGAAACGTGGCTTCACCTTTGTCGGTGGCACGATTTGCTATGCATTTATGCAGGCTACGGGTATGGTGAATGATCATCTTGTTGACTGCTTTCGGTATGAGCAACTGAATTTTTGAACAACCGCAAGATGGACATATCAAAGTCAGGTTCAAGCCCTATCCTTGGGTGGTGCCTTATTTTCTGGTGCTGTTCTGCGGCATGGTGTGGGGGATTACGTTTTCGTTGGCAAAAATTGCAACATCCGAAAATGCCATCCATTGGGCTTGGCATTTTGGCAGGCGTGTGTTGGTTTTTGCACGATCTCAAGGTCTAAATATGGAATTTTCAAATAACTTCTCTGCGCCAGCTCGGATGATATTAGTCGGTGCCGCGCTGGTGGTATTGATCGCCGGACTCAAGAGCGCGAGCGACATCGTCTCGCCATTATTGATGGCAGTATTTATCTCCATCGTCTGCACCCCAGCATTGTTCTGGCTACGGCGGCACCGATTTCCCACCATTGTCGCCTTGATTGTTATTCTCGGGGCAGTTGGATTATTGGGCATTGCGGTGTTTAGTCTGATTACCAATTCCCTCGATCAATTCAGCCACTCGTTGCCCGGATACAAACAAAATCTCGTACTCATGTATGGGCAGTTGAACGAGATCATCGCACGATGGGGATATTCATTGCCACTGGACGGCATCGCCGAACAAGTGAACCCAGACGCGCTGATTCAGTTTCTCAACTATATGCTCAGCGGGTTGAGTAGCATTCTGGCAGATGGGCTGGTGGTGTTTTTTGCGGTGTTATTCATCCTCGCCGAAGCAGCAACTTTACCCCATAAACTAAGGATTTCTCTAAAAAACCCGGCTCAGTCAATGCAAAGTTTGCAGACGTTTACGGCAAAAGTAATCCGCTATCTAGTGTTAAAAGCGGCGACCAGTTTATTAGTCGCAATCTGCGTTGCCGTGATGTTGTGGATGTTCAAAATTGACTACATCTTTCTTTGGGCAGTATTGGCGTTCTTTCTCAATTTCATCCCCTATATCGGTTCGGTACTCGCCGGACTCCCTGCGGTATTGTTAGCACTGATTGATTACAACGTATCCACCGCCTTATTGGTTGCGACTGGTTATGTGGTCATCAACATCGTCATCGGCAATATTATCGAAACCCGACTCATGGGCAACGGTTTGAATTTGTCGTCCTTCGTGGTTTTCGTTTCGCTGATTTTCTGGGGCTGGGTATTGGGGCCGGTAGGCATGTTCCTCTCCATTCCTTTAACCATGCTGATTGCTATCGCACTGGAAAACGGAGCAGATTCAAAACGCATCGCTCGGTTGATGCAAAATTCGGACTAGCCTTTGCAGGTCAATTCCAATCCGGTGTTGAAGTTGTGTTACATGCGGAAACCCCTTGCGGGTTTTCCGGTTTCATTATCAATTTTCCATTAACAATGCGGTCGTTTCTTGTTACCAACTATTTCGCAATTCTCGCAGCTTCAAAAATACCGTTTGCATATCTGGGGTTTCGCCAATATCGGAAAACTTCAACCTGAGATGCTCGACAATTTCAGGATTTTGTAAGCGAAAAAAAGTGTTGAATTTTTTTTCCTGCGCCAGTGTAGTCACCAGCGCATTCGCCGGATGCTGCTCGGTGATGTCGTTTAGCAAGGCTTTGGCAGCGACATTGCTCGGCTCCCGATTCAGGGTAAATTGAAGATTATTATGCAGATAATCATGCCCGGGATAAATCAACGTGTTGTCCGCCAATCGCATTAACTGAGCGACAAAAGTGTGATACAACTCTTGCGGGTGTCCGCCATTGTGGCAGTTTCCAGCCCCCGCATTAAACAAGGTGTCGCCACAAAATAACGCCGGTTGATCGGTTCTCGATAACAGACAAACGTGGCTCATGGTATGCCCCGGCGTGTCCAGAACCTCCAACTGCACGGTCTTGCCAACACCAATGACATCGCCCGCTTTAAGCCCTTGAGTCATCTCCGGAATAGCTGCACCAGCAGCATGATGCGCCAAAACTTGGGCACCAGTCGCCTCGACCATCTTGCGATTACCGCCAGTGTGGTCGCCGTGTTCATGCGTGTTTAGCAATTGGGTAATTTCCCAACCTTGATTGTAAGCATGGCGCAAACATTTCTTGTAATCCAACGGATCAATGGCAAGTGCCTCGCCGGTTTCGGGGCAGGCAATTAAATAATTGAAATTGCGATAAGCATTGCCAGTCCAGATTTGTGTAACAATCATTTTAATTGAAAATTGAGAATGAGTCTTTGATTACAATTTATCGTAAACAACGCGGTATCTTTCATTTGAATATCGCCATAAAAAAATACTCTTGTACCACATTTTTGACCATTGTTTGGCTTTTACCCATATGAAACTCGGAAGAACCGTTTTTGTTAACCCTTTTTGTTAAGGCAATTTTTTCCAAAGAAAATGCCATTGTATAAAGTCCTCGAAAAAGAGCTGTTCAAAACCACCGATTTAATGAATAACCGACCTAGAAAATACTTGGGGTATAAAACTCCTTGGGAGGTCTTTTCCCGCGCAATGGGAATAGACCATAATATAAACCCGAGTGTTGCACTTATGGGTTGAATTCGCCTTAGATAGATTAGTAGATTAATATTGATAAAATCGAAACGTGGGAGTTGGTTTTGATGTAAAAGATTACTGATGCAAAAAATTATTAACCCAAGTCAACACGGTTTTTGAATGGGTTTCGTTTGTTGCCAGCGAATGTAGGGTTGATTGATACACTTCGGCACCAATCGTTTCTTTTCTGCGTTCGGCTCTGGATTGGCAAAAGGCTTTGTTGAATTCTGGATGCCCTTGAATGCCGAGCATTTTGTTTTCGGCAACTATCATACTATTCGGGCAGAAATCGCTACCCGCGATGGTCGTGAATTGTGGAGGCACATCGACTACCTGATCCTGATGAATAACAATCAGGTTGTAGAGATCATCATCCAGATTCTCGGTGCCGGTCATCCAGTGTCTTTTTTCGGTCAGTTTTGCGCTGTGGATGCCAAAACCCCAGCCCGCTTTTGCTTTTTCAGTCTTACCGCCCAGACTGTGCGCGAGCAGTTGATGTCCAAAACAAATACCGATCATTTTTATATCTTCATCCCAGCATTGCCGAATAAATGCCTGTAACACCGCAATCCAAGGCAGGTCTTCGTACACACTGGAGCGTGATCCGGTAATAATATAACCATCAAAATCCTTCGGCTTTGGCAAGCACCCTTCTTCAAAGCACCTGATGGGTGTCAAGGCGATGGTTTGTGCCGATGGGTCGAGTTTATCTTGGAACATCCGCGTATAGGTGCCGTATTCTTCTTGCTGCGCTGGGTCAAAGTCATCGCACAACAGCAGACCAATGTTGAGAGGGTTGTTAAGCATGGGGGGATTATAAGCCTAAAATGAACCAGCTGATATGAGTCGTTATATTTTGACTGAAATTATACGCGGGTGATTGTCATATAGGCGTGAACATAATCCATGCCATGACCATCTGGGTGGTCGAGAACCCGTTGATGATAGCATTTATAATAGTCTTCAATCAGTTGCGAGCGCTGTGCTTGTGGGCGATTCTGATTCAGAGCCGCCAGAAAAACGCTCTGATTCCAGCTTCTAATCGTGCCAATCAGCCCATTGGCGAATGTGGTTGCCTCATTGTCGACTTTGAATTGTTGCGCGAATGGACAGGCTATGATGCCAGTTTCAATGGTGTTCAGGCGAAGCCCTGCCCGATAACAAGGATTGTCCGGATTGGTCAATGGTTCGGCAAATTCTGCTAGCGTGTGATAGTACTGTGGCAGGGTCATATTCTGGTATTCCGCTTGCGTTATGCGTCCGTCACCTAGAAACTCACCCCAAATTTCGTTGAGCGTGTCGAACATATTCACACCGTCAGTATTGCCCAGATAACGACCTTGTTGATCGCGACAGAAATTGACCAGCACCATCTTGCCGCCACATTTTAGCTCCTGAGCACGACACATTAAAATAGTCTGCCAATCTTGTTTTGCCTGCCGCGCAAAAATTTCATATTGTTTTCCGCTGGCACCCACCATGTGAACGTGGTTGCTGATATTGCAGGGTTTTTTTGATAACCAGTGCATGGCAGTCGCGGAAAACACCAAATCCAGAGTACCGTCTGGAACGGTTTGGAGATAAAACGACGACCCGCTAACCAGCGGATAGACGTTGTCAAATTGCTCAAACCACGATTCGAATCGGGTGCGTCCGTGGACGATATTGATCAGAGCATTAAAATCATTGGCAGTTTGATCGGCATAAATAACCGTCATCTTTACTGCTGGTGCGCGTTGCCGAACTTGGGCAATGACTCGGCACACCATATCCAAAGAAGTGCCACCATCGGCGCAACCGATGTCTGCCATGACGAAGCGATTACAATTATCGACAATATCCATGTCATCAATGGCAGCAAGGACTCTGGGCGTGGCAATGTCGATAACATCTTTGGCACCGCAAGTGGCAAGGGAATACAGCCCGCCCCCTGACATGGTGATGTTATCTGCTTGTTTCACTTTGTTGATTGTCGCGCTAATACATTAAACAGAGTACGCCCATCCGACAAACGCATTACAAGGTCGTAATAAGAAACAGTATAAACAGCACGACTAAGGCAATGGGAACGAGTACGCCTGCCCAATCTTTGGGCGCGTGCTTGCTTTCTGCCAGCGTTGCTTTGATGCTCGGAAAGAACCAAAACACCAGAATCAGAGCGAAAACGCCAATAATCAGTTTTTTCCAGAGTGCCATTTTTTGTGTTGTTGTGTTGAATTAAGGTGGTTGCTGAAATTTTATTTTGAACTGTAGAGCGTATTGATAATTTTTGTAATGTGATTGAAACAATCTTCAGCAATCTTTTGGTTAGGAGGAAAATTCTTATTGTTCTCTTCATAAGCATTGGTTAAACCATCCGCAACACTGGCAATTATATCAGGTGTTGCTCCTACGGAGATTAGGGCCGTCATCATTCATCAGGCATCATCCCTACGGATTTTATATTTCCGCAAGTACTAGCTGAGAGCTTGCTCAGCCCCCCTAAATCCCCCTCGTATGATAACAATAGGGTAAATTATCAACTCGTTTAGTGGTTTTTAATAGACCCTATGCTTCGGAAACTGGCTCGCCGAACTGCTCAACACAAGAAGTCGCACTTCGTTGTTGTAAGGGCAACTGCCTCCTGATAACTGCCACTGACAACTTTTTAAGATGACGTGCTGAACAATCCGTAGCCGCAGATAACCACCAGCACGATGCCTAATATGCGTTTGTATTGATCGCCGCCGCCCGCAATGAGTCGGCTGTGCATTTTCAAGCCGAGCCAATGACCGATGGCAGCGACTGGTAGAAGGTAGAGGGTGTATTTGAATTGCAAATCGACTTCAAAAACCACGAAGGTGGACATTTTGATCACCACCAATATCATCCACGTTACAAACAGGGTGTTACGCAGTTTTTTGATGCTGACGTTTCTGGCGTAAACCGCCGAGATGAGCGGCGCACCGATTAACGAGGTGCCGCTGGCATAGCCTCCTAGCACCAATAAAATGTTATCGACCAAGCGATTTTTACTCTTGAATGAATAATTAAAAAGGTAGGTGAGTCCATAACAGAAGGTCATGGCATAAATCAGAATCACCAATAAATCACTGGGAAAATTGAGCAGTCCAAACACTCCTATCAATTTCGGAATAATCAGTATCCACATCGCTTTTTTCAAATATTGCCAATCAATATCCCGCAAGCGGTCGTAAATGGTGAGGGCGGAGAAAAACAGTAAATGTGATGCCACAATGGGCAGCCAAAGCAATGGCTTGTCAACAATGAATAACATCAACGGCATGGCTAATGCCGCACCGCCGAATCCCAAACCACTGCGGACAAAGCCAGACCAGATAAAAATCAAGCCGACCAGAAACCATTCGGTGATTGTTAATAGTGGCATGAGGGATAGCTAGGATGTGACGGAAACGCGCCAGCGACCGCGCACCGAGTTGACCAGCCAGACCGATTTTGCGGCTAATAATTGCTCCCTGTTGACGATGGATTCGGTGGCTTTTCCTTGTCTGATTAAATGTTGCCGTCCAATGCCATTGAGCAAGCCGCATGAAACTGGCGGGGTAATCCAGCCAGCAGCGGATTGAATCAATAGGTTGGCACGGCATGATTCCGTTAGCTCGCCTCTTTCGTTGTATAACAATACATCATCGCAGTTCGGCGATGCCGACAAGGTGTTTTCGTACATGTTCTGGTACATCGTTCGATAGGTCGTTTTGTGGTACAAAAAATAGTTTTTTGAATTGATTGGACGGACGGCAACTTTGACCACATAGGGGTCGGGGAAATCAATCAGATCAGTATGCTCGATCATGATATTGCCGGATTTTGATACCCGCAGGCGCACCCGCTGGTCGGTGTTTGGAAAGTCTGTCTGCGCGGATTTTAATTGCTGTGCAATTTTGTTGGCGTCTATCGACCACGAGAAGTAACATGCCGAGTGTTGCAAGCGCAACAAATGATCCTCAAGCAAGATATAGCCATCGGTAGCGCACCATTTTATGGTTTCGAGTAGCTCAAATTGTGGTTGAGAATAGGTCAACACCCGTGCTTTGGTGTGGCATTCTTGAAATTCATCTCCCGATTCTGAATCCCAGACGATGCCGCCACCGACCCCAAATTCGGCTTGCTGATTTATTTTATCAATCAATACGGTTCGTATTGCGACATTAAATTGGGCGAAGTGATGTGGCGTTACGAAACCGGCTGAGCCGGTATAAATATGTCGAGGATGCGTCTCGAGTTGGTCGATAATTTGCATTGCCCTTAACTTGGGTGCGCCGGTAATGGATGCCGCCGGAAACAGGGCGGCAAATATATCGGTCAATTTGGGGTCGGTGTGGCATTGAACCGTGGTTGTCATCGTCCAAAATGTTGGGTATTTTTCCAGTGTCAATATATCGGTTGTTTGTACCGAGCCGATGTCGGCAATTTTCCCCATATCGTTACGTACCATGTCGGCAATCATGATATTTTCGGCGCGATTTTTCGCCGAATGCTGTAACTCGTAGCCGCGCTGCATATCATCGGAATAACCCAGACCACGCGGCGCGGTTCCTTTCATGGGTTTGGACTTCAAGACGCGCCCATGGTATTCAAAAAATAATTCCGGCGATGCCGAGCAGATTGTCCAGTTTTCGGTATTGATGTAAACGCAATAACCACATTGATTGATCCTTTTTTGGGCATGCACCATGCGGACAAAGAAGTCCCAATGATCGTTTGCATGCTCGTCATCGGGAAGAGTGGCTTTGAGTCGAAAAGAGTAGTTGACCTGATAGGTGTCGCCTGCCCGAATATAGTTTTTTATTTTTTTTAGCGCGTGCTGATATTCTTTTTCCTCGACCAGCAATGACCAATCCAGCGCGGTTTGATTGCGAGCGCTATCATCTTGCCTGCCGTCTTGCCCACCATATTGACTAGGGGGAAAGTCAAATTCCTCATAATCCTCATAAACAGCAAACCAGATAAGCGGTGAGTTGGTTTGCTTGGTCGGGAATACGTTGTCGAATGCCGCCGCAGCTTCGTAGTTTACAAAGCCTGCGGCATACCGTCCGTGCATGACTTCAAATTCAACCAAAGCGAGTTGCACGGTTACCTCAGCAAGATTATCGGTTGTGAAAATTCTAATCGGATTGCGAAAATGCAACCACCGATTCTGGCTCGCATCCTGTGCCACCACACTATTAATTTCGTTGAAATTTGGCAATACTCGGCACCTCAAATAGTTACCTTAGCCTCTTGCATCATTGCTGGAAGTGGCAGAGATTGTGCAAGAACCCCTCCAGGTCGGGTTATATGGAAAACCCTTACGGGTTGTGGCGCAGGAATGACGGGGTCGGTGCGGGAAAGACGGCACTTTGGGGTAATAGCCGTGATTCACCATAGGGACACAATCCTAAAAGTTGAGTAAACAACGCGGTATCTTTCAATTGAATATCTCCTTAAAAATACTCTTGTACCACATCTTTTCATCATTGGTTGGCTTTTACCCATAGGAAACTCGGAAGAACCTTTTTTTACAACCGCTTATTTGTTTGCCTTTTGGCTGGCTCTTTTTCTTACTCTTTCAATATCTGCTTGTGTATCAATTCCACAGCAGGGGATGGCTATCGCATCGACACAACAAATTTTGTCGCCATACCAGAGTCCGCGCAGTTGTTCGAGTTTTTCCAGATTTTCTAATTCACTGCTTTGTCTGGATGCGAATAAGCGTATATAACCGGCGCGATAGGCATAAATTCCAAGATGCCGCCGAGCATATTGTGGCGCGTGTTCGGCAAGTGCCGAAGAGGCTTCGCAACGTACCCAAGGAATGGGGGCGCGACTAAAATAAATCGCATAGCCACGTTGATCGGTGACTACTTTAACCACCGATGAATCGGTTAATTGTGCCCTGTTCTCTAGCTGCGTACAAGCGGTTGCCATTGCCGCATCGACATCATCCGCCAACGCCTGTGCGACCTGATTGATTAACACCGCTGGCATATCCGGCTCATCGCCTTGCACATTAACAATCAGGGCATGATCTGGCAAACCAAGCAATGTCGATACTTCGGCAATACGGTCACTGCCTGAACGGTGCGCCGAGGCGGTCATTATCGCTTCGCCACCAAACCCGATTACCGCATCAACAACACGCTCATCATCGGTTGCTACGACAACCCGTTGCGCGGCACTTTGCTGGCAGTTTTCGACCACATGCTGAATCATCGGCTTGCCCCCAATATCCAACAACGGCTTGCCCGGCAATCTGCTCGACCCATAACGCGCCGGGATGATGATATGGAAGGACGCACTCATGCTTGGCGACACGCTCATACTTGACAGCCGCGTTGTGCCAGCAGGTCATCAACACGCTGATAGAGCGTTTCATCAACGCGCAAGTGTGCCGACACCACCCATATATATTTCGCCTTGTTAGCAGCTACCACGGCGCGACATTTTATGCCGTCTTTTTCGGTCATCAGTACATTTTTGTTGTCGGCAAAGGCAATATCATCGACAGTAAACACATGGTGGTCGGGGAAAATATGCGGAATGAGGTCAAGACCAGCTTGTTCAAGTTGAGAAAAAAATCGAGTTGGGTTACCAATGCCTGCGACCGCATGTACCGAATTACCTGCAAATTCGGACAATGCTCGGCGGCGGTTATCCAGCAGATTACCGGCATCCTGCAATTCCATGCTCATATCGCAAGTCATACAACAGGACGGGATGCCCCGCAACCACGCTCCACCCAGCTCCAGTAACTGCTCTGGTGACTGCTCGGGTAATCGCTTGGGTGATTGACCATTAAACACCACAATATCTGCGCGCTTGAGTGCGGATAGTGGCTCGCGCAACGGTCCAGCAGGTAGACACAAACCATTTCCAAAGCCGTATTGTGCGTCAATCACCACAATATCAAGATCACGTTTTAATGCAAAGTGCTGATAGCCATCATCGCTAATCAGAATATCGCAATTCATGTTATCAATCAAATGAGTGCCGTTTTGCACACGATTCTGACCGGCAACCACAGCAACATCACAACGCTCAAAAATCAATTGTGGCTCATCGCCAACCAGTTGTGCAGAGGTTGTTTGATCGACCGGTCGCGGCCAAAACGCCGATTTTCCCCCATAGCCCCGCGAAATAACCCCGGGACTAAAACCTTTGGCTTTAAGATGACTCACCAACGCCATCACCAACGGCGATTTGCCACTGCCCCCGACACTAATGTTGCCGACCACAATGACCGGTACGGGTAATGTGCTGGATTGGCATATTCCCATCTGGTAGCAACCGTGCCGTAGCTTGATGAGCAACATATAGCACCACGAAATGGGTAGTAGTAAATAGTTCAATAACCGCGTTCGCCGCCAACCTCGTTGTAGCCGATCCCGCATCACGTTCACAGCTCCATCAGGTCTGTTTTCCCCTGCCCAATCGGACACTGTTACCTGACTGTCATGGCAATGAGACCGCTTGCCGATGCGTCTTTCTTTCATCGCTCGGCGGGATGCCAAAATGTTCGCGGTAACATTTGCTAAAATGTGGAGTGGAAACGAAACCGCTGGCAAAGGCAATATCGACAATCGACATGTTGGTTTGTAGTAGTAATTGTCGGGCATGCATCAACCGCAGGCGCATGTAATATTGGGTCGGCACATAGTGCAGATATTTCTGAAACAAACGCTCCAATTGGCGGCGCGACAATCCCACATGACTGACAATTTCATCAAGACTAATCAACTCCTCGATATTTGCTTCCATAAAAGCCACCGCTTCAGCCAGTTTCGGCTGGCTGGCGCCTAATTGCAACCGCAGGGGCAATCGTTGTCGGTCATTGCGTCCACGGATGCGTTCCACCAAGAACTCTTCTGCGACATCCGTAGCCAAATCCCAGCCGTGTTTTTGAGCAATCAAAAACACCATCATATCCATGGAGGAGCTACCACCGGCACAGGTATATCGGTCGCGATCAACCTCAAACAAATCGGGGCTGATAATCAGTTCAGGAAAACGCTCGCGTAATCCAACCATGTTCTCCCAGTGGATCGTGCAACGATAATCGCGTAATAAACCGGCATCTGCCAAAATATAAGTGCCGGTGCAAATTGCCCCAATATGAACCCCCTTGTGCGTCTGCTCCCGAAGCCAATCGGTAATCGACTTACTTGATTTGGTTTCAATATTGGTGCCACCACAAACAAAGACCGCATCAAGTTTGCCACTGCTTTTCATCTCAATGCTGTTAATCGACATATCGGTGCTCGAATAAACCGGCTGGCCGGTCTCCGCAAGCACCTCCCATTGATAAATCGTTTCACCCGCCAGTCGATTCGCCATACGCAGGTGGTCAATCGCGGCAGCGAAGGTCATTATCGAGTATTCCGGTATCAGTAAAAAGCCATATCGTGTCAACGGCGGACTGCTCACCGACACGGAGGATACTGGTCTGGTTCTTTTATTCGGCATCAGTAATTTATCAATACGATCCCAATCACTTCAATGATGGCGCAATCGGCTATATGCAAGTCGCATGATGCCCTGTTGCTCGCTACGCCATCGCGCCATACTAACAGGTATCTTAAAACAAATTATATTTTTTTATGGCACCACAAGCAAAAAAGAGAGGCGGTCGGCGCGGGCGACAAGATGCTGAAAAAACCGTTGCCCCGACCATCATCCCCTTCATCACGCGCAAAATTCCAGACTATGAATTGCTCGGCGAGGAAGGGCTGTCGCTCATCGAAAAAAATGCCGATACGATATTGCAAGAAATCGGCATTGATTTTCGCTATCAACCCGCCTTAAAACTGTTTCAGCAATCTGGCGCGGACATAGACGGTGAGCGCGTTCGCTTCCCTGCGGGCATGTGCCGAAAAATTATTCAGGATTCCGCGCCCGCTATATTTGAACAAAAAGCGCGCAATCGCGCACGCAATGTGACCATCGGTGGCAAAAACACCGTATTTGCACCGGTTTATGGTCCGCCATTTGTGCGCGATATGGATAATGGGCGGCGTTATGCCATGATTGAAGATTTTCGCAACTTCGTGAAATTGGCATACATGTTGCCGTCATTGCACCACTCCGGCGGAACCGTCTGTGAGCCGACCGACCTGCCAGTCAATAAACGCCATTTTGATATGGTTTATAGCCACATCAAATACAGCGACAAGCCGTTCATGGGTTCGGTTACCCATCCAGAACGCGCACAGGACACCGTGGATATGTGCAAAATCTTGTTTGGCGAGCAGTTTGTCGCCGACAATACCGTGCTGGTGAGTCTGATTAACGCCAATTCACCGATGACCTTCGATGAAACCATGCTCGGTGCATCGGAAGTCTATGCCAGAAACAACCAAGCCAGCATCATTTCTCCGTTCATATTGGCTGGCGCAATGTCGCCGGTCACCGCCGCCGGCACGATGACACAAATCCTTGCCGAAGCAATGGCCGGAATAGCATTTACCCAGCTTGTGCGCCCCGGCTCCCCAGTGATATTCGGCACCTTTGCCAGTTCCATCTCCATGCAGTCAGGGGCACCGACCTTTGGCACACCAGAACCGGCTCTGGTGCTGAACGGATGTGCCTCGTTAGCACGCCGTTTAGGGGTGCCGTATCGCAGTGGTGGCTCGTTGTGCGGCTCTAAAACCCCCGATGCACAAGCCGCCTATGAAAGTGCCAACACCATTTTGCCAGCAGTCACTGCTGGGGTGAATTTCGTACTACACGCCGCCGGATGGCTTGAAGGAGGATTGGTTTCGAGTTATGAAAAACTGGTCATGGATGCCGATCAATTGGGCATGATGCAAGTCTTTTCACAAGGCTTTGATTTGTCGGAAAATGCACAGGCACTCAGTGCCATTCGCGAAGTCGGACCGGGCGCACACTTTCTTGGCTGCGAACACACCCAAAATAATTTCAAGACCGCGTTCTATCGCTCCAATATCGCCGACAACAACAGTTTTGAGCAATGGCAATCCGAAGGCTCACAGGACGCAGTCATGCGCGCAAACACGCTCTGGAAACAAATGCTGAAAGATTATGTTGCCCCAGAACTGGACCCCGCGATTGACGAAGCGTTGCTGGAATTTATCGCAAAACGAAAAATTTCCTTCGAAGATTCCAATTATTAGAGCACAAAAGCGGGGCAATATTACAGGGTGCAGATTACGCATTGTTACATGGACGTAACCTGCAGGAGCAATTCTCTGCCCGTACATTCTGCACATATCTTTCAATTTTCAATCCGTCCCCACTTTGCTTTTCTTGGTGCGCTTGTGTTTGAATACACTATGTTGCACATGAATCAAGGCATTACGGATAACTTCAGGGGATAAGGCTTTGTGTTGTAGCTTGATTCGATACATTAGCTGTCTGATGCAGGTAAAAGCCATGAACGAAATAGCGATGTGTGCACGCACTCTTGAAGGTGTCCAATGGTAGATAGACCCTGCTCATAAAACATATCCATCTGAATATAAACAAGTAATAGTGGTCTTGTGGTATAATTCTACATGGAAATCAGCCCAATAACCTCTAAAACCTTGCAGCTATGATTGATTATAACGATTCCAACCAACGTACTATCGCAGAATTTGACTGGCCGTTTCACACCGCCCTTGATGCACACAACCGCTGGGTGAAACTAGGTCAGTGCATTCCATGGGATGGGTTGGCACAGGGCTATCATAAAAGCCTCTCGTCAAAGCGGGGTCGGCCAGCAAAAGATGCTCGTTTAGTCATCGGTGCGGTGATCATCAAACACAAACTAGGGTTGTCTGATCGTGAAACGGTGAGTCAGATTCAGGAGAATCCGTATCTGCAATACTTTGTCGGGCTTATCGGTTACCAAAGATCAGTCCCGTTTGTACCCTCGTTGCTGGTTGAAGTACGCAAGCGTATGGGGGATACTGTTTTTGAAGTGTTCCATCAAGCGATTATTGGTGCTGTGGAAAAGGCGCAGGTCGTGCCGCAACGCAGCGTTAAGGATGGTTTGAAGGCATCCACACAGACCAACAAGTCGGGTAATGAATCAGAGCCAGAGTCCGTGCCAGAGTCGAAACCAGAACCAGAATCCAATCAAGACCCACAAGGGGAGGATAATTCCCCAATTTCACCTGCCACCACTGTGGAAGCACCCAGCCACGAAGGTAAGTTGATAATCGATGCGACTGTGGCAGAGCAAGCGATACGGTATCCCACGGATTTAAGTTTACTGAATGAAGCGCGTGAGATGACGGAACGGATTATTGACGAATTGTATCCACACACGGAGTTCAGTCAGAAACCACGCACCTATCGTCGCCAAGCACGTAAAGATTTTCTCGGGTTGGTCAAACAGCGTCGTCCCAAGCGTCAAGCGACCCAACGAGCGATCAAGCAACAACTGCAATACTTGCGGCGCAATTTTGGTCATATTGAGGGTTTAATGGATTGTTTCCCGATGGGCACCGCGTTGCCTTTGTCACGCAGGCTGCTATACCACTACTGGGTCATTCAGCATGTCTATACGCAGCAGTGGCAGATGTACATCAATAAGAGCCGACGCTGTGATAATCGGATTGTGAGCATTCATCAACCGTATGTGCGTCCGATTGTGCGAGGTAAGCAAGGTAAGTCGGTTGAGTTTGGTTCGAAGTTGAGCGTGAGTTTAACGGCACACGGGTTATCCCGAGTTGATCATTTAAGTTGGGATGCGTTTCATGAGGGGCATGATTTGCAGGGTCAGGTTGAGCGTTACCATGAACGTTATGGTTGCTACCCCGTAAGCGTTATCGGTGATCCGATATATGGTAGTCGAGAGAACCGGCATTACTTGAAAGGATTGGGCATCCGTTTTTCGGGCAAGCCATTAGGCAGACCCAAACAGGTAACAGAAGCGAATCGAGATGTGTTGAAGCAATTAAAAGCGCAACGCCGGGCGGATTACCTACAACGGATTCCAATAGAAGGCAAATTTGGTCAGGCAAAGAACGGTTATCGGCTAAATTACATCCGTGCCAAGCGAGCAGACACTTCGGTTGCATGGATCAACAGCATTTTCCTAGTCATGAACCTGCTCATCCTGCTGAAGGTCTTTTTTGTGCCCAAAATAAGACGACTAATAGGGTTGATAACGAACACTGGGCGACACCAATTACGATTGGACGGGTACAGATTGTACCAATTGCTTGGCTGGAACAGATTTGAATATCCAAAACCGACTTTGTGAGCAGACTCTAATTAATTATCTAAAAAAATTTTCATAAAATAAATACAATGATGCATCAACAAACCATCCTAGCCGACCGCTAATGCGGTGGCTGAATTCAGGCGATCTCGGTATCAGAATTAGTTGTTGCTGGTTCGATGTGTATAAGTTCAGAAACATATTGCACTATGATGAGGGGTAATTCAGCCTGTGGACAAGCCATCGTATTTGTATTAGAGTTTGGACATGACTTCTGATGCACTCGCCTTTGATACTCACCGTTTCGTCAAGCGTATGACGGCGGTCGGTATGCCTGAACGACAAGCCGAAGTACTTGCCGAATCTCAAGTTGATTTGCTCAATACCAACCTCGTTACAAACACCAAACTGGCAAACACTGAGGCGACACTTAGAAGCGATATTGCGAAAATCGAAGCCGTGCTTAGAGGGCGATATCGCTAAAATCGAAACTCACCTAATCAAGTGGATGGTTGGCTTGACAATGGGTAGCGTCGGGCTAATGGTTGCCATGTTCAATTTTTTCCTTCGCTGATACTGAAAAGAAAAAATAACAGTTGAAAAGGTGCAAAATCGAAGTTAGAAAAAGCAGGCAAGGGGGTTGACTTCAATATTTGTAATATTGGCGATGCATTAAAAGCAGCAGACTTTTTTGATAAAAACCAGACTGTTGCAAAAGCTAGAAGTACAACAAGACCAAGTTGCAGGGAATGTAGGAAACATATTGATGGGGTAAAATTAACGGGCGAAGAAAAACAGAAAATGGATATCCGCCCAAAGGTAAGTCTATTTTTAGAACGAGTAATTGAGTATTTAAAGGAATATTCCTAAAACACCTAAACACCTAAAACCAAATGAGACGATGCCTAACAAATCATTCCAGCCGATTGCTAATTCGGCAGATAAATTAGGTCAGAACTGCTCAACATTGAATTGGTACATCGCTCACCCTTAATCAACCGTGTCAACCTCACACAATCAATCTCTGGACAGTGTCTATTGCGCTGCTCAAACGGCAATAAATCAAGTCGAATCGTTGACCGAATTGGAGCATGTGCGAGTTCAATATCTCGGCAAAAAGGGGCTTATCACCGAGCAGCTCAAACAGATTGGCACGCTACCGGCGGCGCAACGCCGGGACGCTGGGCAGACAGTCAATAAAATAAAGCTACAAATTCTTGAGTTGCTGGAATCGCGACAGCAGGAGTTGGAAGCATTGGCAATTTCCAGTCAATTCGAAAATCAGGGCATCGACGTTACCCAGCCCGGAAGAGGGCAGGTAATCGGCACCTTACATCCGATTACGCGCACCTTGAAACGCATGGAAGACATCTTTGATCGGCTGGGTTTTGATGTTGCTACCGGTCCGGAGATTGAGGATGACTATCATAATTTTGAGGCGTTAAACATTCCGGCCAACCACCCGGCGCGGGCGATGCACGATACTTTTTATATTGCCGATCATGTGGTATTGCGTACCCATACATCGCCAGTACAAATCCGCTATATGGGGATTCATAAACCGCCGATTCGGGTGATTGCTCCGGGGCGGGTTTTTCGCTGTGATTCCGATGTGACCCATACACCGATGTTTCATCAACTCGAAGGGCTGGCTATTGACACGGATATTACATTTGCCGACCTCAAGGGAATCCTGATTCATTTTATCCACGAGTTTTTTGAAAAAGAACTCAAAGTGCGATTCAGACCATCCTATTTCCCCTTCACCGAGCCGTCAGCAGAAGTGGATATGGGCTGTGTGTTTTGTAACGGCAAAGGTTGCCGAATTTGCAAGCAAAGCGGATGGCTGGAAATATTGGGTTGTGGCATGGTACATCCGCAAGTACTTAAATATGGTGAAATTGACAGTCGCAAATACACCGGCTATGCCTTTGGTATCGGCATCGAGAGACTAACCATGTTGCGTTACGGGGTTAATGACCTGCGTTTATTTTTCAGTAATGAGCTGGCATTTTTGAGGCAATTTTAATGATTGGTTTGCAGGCAGTACAAGCGCGATGCTAGTGAGCGAATCTTGGCTCAGAGAATGGGTGGCATCCAAAATGAGTGCTGCCGAGCTGGCACAGCGATTAACGCTGGCAGGGCTGGAGGTGGATTCGGTGCAAACGGCAGGTCCGGTATTGGACAAGCGCATTGTCATCGGTCAGGTCATTAAGATCGAGCGACATGCCGATGCAAGTCGCTTACAAGTCTGCGAGGTCGATGTCGGTAAACGCAAGCGTTATTCCATCGTCTGCGGTGCGACTAACGTGCAAGTCGGTATGAAAACCGCGGTTGCGTTGGTTAAAGCGCGTTTGCCGAGTATGCCGGAGTCTGATTCTAATAAGTCTGGCTCTCAAACCGCCGAGTTTCAAGTGTTAGAACGTGAAATACGCGGGGTCATATCGCAAGGAATGCTTTGCTCGGCTACGGAACTGGGGCTTGAGGATTCATCCGCTGGTATTTGTGAGTTTGATACCGGTGCGGTTCTCGGCAGGGCAGTCGGGGATTATCTTAATCTGCACGATCAGGTGTTTGAGCTGGAGCTAACCCCGAATCGGGGAGATTGTCTGGGCATGGTTGGGGTAGCGAGGGAAGTGGCAACATTGACCGCTTGCAAACTGAAAATTCCGCTCATTTCTAAAACGAAAATAGGCTGTCGAGACGCGCTTAAAGTGCAGTTAAAAGCACCCCAAGGCTGTCCGCGTTATGTCGGTCGGGCGATAACGAATGTTGATATGCAGGCAAAAACGCCAGACTGGATGGTGGAGCGTTTACGCCGTTCTGGAATGCGTAGCATCAACCCCATTGTCGATGTAACCAATTATGTCATGCACGAACTCGGGCAGCCGATGCATGCCTTTGATCGACAAAAAATTCGTGGCGGGATTGTGGTGCGGATGGCAAAAAATGGCGAAAAACTAAAACTATTGGACGGTAGTTGGGTAAAACTGACTAAACACGAACTGGTTATTGCTGATAAAGACAAGGCACTCGCGCTGGCAGGTATTATGGGCGGGGCGGATTCTGCCATCAGCGATCAAACCTGCGATATTTACCTTGAATCCGCCTTCTTTTCTAGTGCGGTCATTTCTGGCAAGGCGCGACAATTCGGTATGCACACCGATGCTT
The DNA here is from genome assembly GCA_965261425.1 of Candidatus Spongiihabitans sp. Taxonomy (GTDB): domain Bacteria; phylum Pseudomonadota; class Gammaproteobacteria; order Arenicellales; family Poriferihabitantaceae; genus Spongiihabitans. Next base: position 2,113,881 of record OZ253452.1, on the reverse strand, counting down.
CGCATCGATTCGAGCGCGGTGTTGACAGCACCTTGCAACTCAAGGCGATGGAACGGGCAACACAATTGATTATTGATATTGCCGGTGGACAGGCGGGTGTAATAACACATGCACTGGAGAAATCAGCGTTGCCAAAGATGCCGACAATTCGGTTTGATAAATCCGAGATTCGCCGATTATTAGGAATTACCATTGGCGGCAATAAAGTGGCATCAATCATGAAAAATCTAGGGATGTCGATCAAAATATCGCAAACGGGTTGGCGGGTTAAGCCACCCAGCTGGCGGTTTGATATTCAAGGGCAGCATGATTTGGTTGAGGAAGTGGGGCGTTGTTTTGGGTTTGAAAACGTGCCAGCGCGTATACCCAATACACCGCCGCGCACAGATGGGCACACGGAAAACCGCATGTCTTTATACGATATAAAGCAAATCCTGCTACATCGTGGATACCATGAAGCCATTACCTATAGTTTTGTCGATGCAAAACCTCAAAAACAGTTGCTCAACAAAGGCAATGCAATTCGCTTGCTCAATCCGATTGCCGACAACATGTCGGTAATGCGTCAGAGTTTATGGCCGGGACTGCTGGACGCACTCAAATCCAATCTCAATCGTCAGGAAGAACGGATACGATTATTTGAGAGCGGTCATGTCTATGCAAAGGCACAAAACTCTCGAAAAAGCACGGAAAAAGCACGTCTTGGCGGGTTGGTCAGTGGTATGTCCCTGCCCCGCCAATGGGGTAGTCCCGCTGTTGAAGTGGATTTTTTCGACATAAAGGGCGATATTGAGGCATTGCTCGATGGGCTTGAGGCTGATTTTCATGTGCAACAAGCAACCCATCCGGCATTGCATCCCGGGCAGTGTGGGCAAATTTTTATTGCCAAAAAGCCAGTCGGTTTTGTTGGGAAGCTACATCCGTCTCAGCAGAAGTTTTATGATATTGATCAGGCGGTCTATCTATTTGAAATTGATCTTGTGCCATTGACTCGCACTCGGTTGCCCGCTTTTTCGGATATTTCTAAATTCCCGTCAATGCAAAGAGATTTAGCCGTGCTGGTGGACGAGAGCGTAAGTGTACAATCCATTTTGCAGCTGGTTCGCACATCTGCAGGAGGATTGTTAAAAAAAATAGCGTTATTTGACGTTTACCGAGGCGGGAATCTGGAAAAAAACAAGAAAAGTTTCGCTTTCGGCTTGACCTTCCAATCGCAATCAAGCAGTCTTACGTCGTCAGAGGTTGATGCAATAGTAGCCAGAATTGTTAAGGTACTTAATCTGAGATTGAATGCACGTCTGCGACAATAATTCGAAATAGCATAAAAATCAGCCTGTAACCAAAAGGCGACCAACCTTGCTCATAAAAGGGCACCAGAAAACATGACCCGAAATCCAAAAACAAGCCAACGAGGAAAATCAACATGACCGTAACAAAATCAGAATTGGGAAATACGTTGTTTGATGAAATCGGGTTGAATAAGCGTGAAGCGAAAGATTTTGTGGAATTGTTTTTTGAAAGAATCCGCCTGTCATTAGAAAGCGGTCAGTCGGTTAAACTATCCGGATTTGGTAGTTTTGTGTTGCGTGACAAAGCCTCCAGACCGGGGCGCAACCCAAAAACGGGTGAGACTGTCGATATTTCTGCCAGACGGGTGGTCACTTTTCGTGCGAGTCGTAACCTAAAGAATCGTGTGGTCAACAACTCTTTTGAATTAACCCAAAAACTGGGGCGCAAATAGGGTATGACAATGCTTGACCCGGGTGGCTTTGAATTGCCAGAAATTCCGAACAAACGCTATTTCACCATTGGTGAAGTCAGTAAATTATGCGAGGTCAAACCGCATGTATTGCGCTATTGGGAACAGGAATTCCCACAATTAAAACCAGTCAAGCGTAGAGGTAACCGGCGCTATTATCAGCGTCACGAAGTTAAACTTATCCGCCAAATCCGCACACTGCTCTACGTCGAAGGATTTACCATAAGTGGCGCGAAAGCTCGTCTTGAACAACTCGTCTCAGAAAACGATGCCACCGTCACTAGTAATCAAGGTACACGCAAGATGATTAGCTTGCTCATTGACGAACTCACCGAAGTTCAGGAAATTCTAAGCTAATTTACTAAAAATATCGTACATCGTAATTTATTCGCGTAATTTATTCGCGTAATTTATCTCGGGGTGTGGCGCAGCCTGGTAGCGCACCGCAATGGGGTTGCGGTGGTCGGAGGTTCGAATCCTCTCACCCCGACCAATCATTCTGATTTTATGCGTCAGCAAATTCCTGCCATCTGTGACAGGCTACTTCGTGGTTGGAATCGGTCTTTTGCAGTTTCGGTTCTTGTTCTCGACATAAATCTATTGCGAATCGGCAGCGGGTCTGAAATTTGCAACCGGGTGGCGGGTTAGTTGGTGAGGGTATTTCGCCTTCCAGTTTTTGTGCCTGTCCATGTTGATCCGGATCCAGTGATGGGATTGAAGATAACAATGCCTTGGTATATGGATGGCGTGGTGCAGAGAACAACTCTCGGGTCGGTGCGGATTCGACCAATCTACCGAGATACATGACTGCGACTTGATCGCAGATATGTGCCACTACAGATAGATCGTGGCTGATAAATAAATAGGTTAATCCCAGCTCGGATTGCAATTCCTTTAACAGGTTAAGAATGTCGGCTTGTATCGACACATCTAGTGCTGCCACACTTTCGTCTGCGACCACAAAACGTGGGTTGGAAACCAATGCGCGGGCAATGGAAATACGCTGGCGTTGACCGCCTGAGAAGGCATGGGGGAAACGCCGCAAATGTTCCAGATTGAGTCGGCATTTATCGGCAATATCGCGCACTCGGGCATCGGTTTGGTCACGATTTGAGGTGATGCCCATAACTTCAATCGGCTCGGCAATAATATCGCGCACCGTCATCCTCGGACTGAGTGCGGCATAGGGGTCTTGAAAAATGAGCTGGGCGCGTTTACGGTATTCTTTCATCTCCTTTTTGGGCAGGCTAACCAAATCATATTCGACTTCGCCGTCTGCGTAATGAATCTCACCACGGGTAATCGGTGTCGCTCTTAGAAGGGCGCGACCGAGCGTGGTTTTACCAGAGCCGCTTTCGCCGACCAATCCAAAAAATGAGCCTTTCGGAATGTTGAGACTGACCCCGTCAACGGCACGTACATATTGTGTGGTAGTAAAAAACCCACCGCCGATGGGGTAATGCACCGACAGATCCGTTGCCGAGATAATGGGCTTTTCGTTCATTTCGCTTGCCGTTGCGATTGATTTTCCCGTTGTTCTGTCGGTTGCTTAGTGGTCACAAAACAAGCGGCGATATGATCGGTATTGTGGACGGTCATTTGCGGGATTGATTGGCTACATCTGGGTTCTGCGACAGCGCAACGGGTGTGGAATACACATCCGCTAGGTCGCTCCAGCGGACTTGGAATATCGCCGGGAACCGGAGTTAATATAGCATCAAGATTATCCAGTTTCGGCAATGCGTTCAACAAACCTTGCGTATAGGGATGCGCCGGATGACGGATGACTTCGCGCACTGGTCCTTGTTCCACCAGTTTGCCGAGATACATCACCGCGACTCGGTCTGCGGTTTGCGCGATAACGCCGAGGTCGTGGGTGATGAATATAATGCCCATGCCGAAGTCGGCGACCAGATCTTTCATCAGATCAATCACCTGCGCCTGAATGGTAACATCCAGTGCGGTGGTCGGTTCATCGGCAATCAGTAATTTAGGTTTTGTGGACAATGCCATGGCAATCATGGCGCGTTGACGCATACCGCCAGAAAGCTCAAAAGCGTATTGTTTGAACCGCTTGGCAGCATCGGAAATGCCGACTCGATCAAGCATTTCGATAGATATTTTTGTCGCTTCTTTTGCAGAAATCTGCTTGTGAATAATGAGTTGTTCGATCATCTGCTCGCCGATGGTGATGGCGGGGGCAAAACTCGCCATCGGCTCCTGAAAAATCATCGACACTGAGCCACCGCGAACGACCTGCAAATCATTGCCGCTTTTTAGCGACAGCACATCAATTTCACCCTCTTTCAGTTGCAGGGTGATTTTACTGTCAGGGTGATAAAGCGCATTTTCGGGGTTGAGTTTCATCAGTGATTTTGCGGTGACCGATTTTCCGGAACCGGATTCTCCGACCAGTCCAAGCACTTCTCCGGCACCAACCGTAAAGCTGATATCTTCGATGGCAGTGATTCGACCCTCGTCGGTGTCGAATTGCAGGGTCAGATTGTCAACCGTGAGCAGGGTCATTTTTTGTTAGTGGAATAGGGGTCGGCAGCATCACGAAGACCGTCTCCAACGAATACGAAGGCGAGAACAAAGGCGATGAAGAATATAACCGGTATAAAATACCATTGGTAGTTTAACAATACATCCGCTTTGGATACATTCTGCATCAGCGAGCCTAAGGAGTTGACCGGATCAGTCAGCCCCAAACCGATAAAGCTGAGTGCCGTTTCTGAGCGCACCACATACGGAAAAGTAATCATCAAATCAACGATAATATAGCTGGTGAAACTGGGCAGTAAATGTCGCCGAATAATATGACTTGGCGAGGCACCACATAGCTCGGCAGCAAGCACATATTCCTGACTTCGTTCGGTCAGCAGATGGGTTCGGATACGGCGTGCCAGTGTGGGCCAGCCAATCAGACCGAGGATGGTGGCAATAAAAAAGAATCGGGTTTCGGAGCTCCACTCGGCGGGCATGAACGCGGCTAACGCCATAAACAGTGGAATAGGGGGGACGGTTCGAATCGCATCGGTAATCATCTGCAAAGCCGAGTCGATCCAGCCACCGAAATAGCCTGCCACACCACCGATGACCAACGCCAGCACGAATGAAATCATCACCCCCAGTGTGCCCACTGCCAAGGAAGTATATATCGCATGGAGGGTACGCGAGTAGATGTCCTTGCCGGTGCCGTCTGTGCCAAACAAATGGATGCCACCCTCATTCATGCCAAACAGATGGGTCTTGAAGGTCAACGCCTTAATATCCACATCGAAAAAATCACCGGGCAAATTCCATTCAATATCGATGATGCTGTATTCCCAGTTTTCAACGAATAATTCCAGATAACGGCGTTTATCCCGAACTTCCGTAATCACCCAACGAAAATTGGTTTTCGCCGAGCGTTCGCGCTCTGTTGCATAGAGAAATGGGCGTGCAGAAAATCCATTTTCGTCCCAAAATTTGGGTATTTGTGGCGGTCCGTTTTCGTATTCTTTATCGCGTCCGGCGATGTTGGGACTGTATGGCGAAAGAAACGGCGCAAAAAACCCCATTAAAATCATAATGACAAGAACCCATGCCGCGACCATCGATGTACGGTTGTTTTTGAATCGGGAACGAATCAACTGTCCTTGAGAAGCGGTGAAATAGGCTTCTTTAAGTTTTTGATCGTCTTCGATCTGTTTTTTCCAGAACAGGAGTCTCATCTGCTTTACCCGATCAAACCCTTTCTAACACGCGGGTCCATTAGCGCGAGCATGATGTCTGTTATGAAGTTAATCAGCACGATACTTGCAGTGAGCAGAAATATAATTGCGCCAGCCAGTTGTTGGTCGTTTGACCGTGCCAGTGCTTCGATGAGTAATGCGCCTGCTTCGGTCAACGTCAGGATTAGAGCAACCACAGGTAATTCATTAAAAATCCGATTAAGATCGAACCCCAGAGAGTTAATCACCGGGCCCATGGCATGACGCGCCGGATAGCCCCATAGCAGTTTGCGTCCGTAAACCCCGCGAGCCGATGCGGCGGTTACATAGAGCTTGCCAATCTCGTCAAGCATGAGTGCGCGTACTGTTTGCATGGCAAATGCGGTTGCCGACCAACCGAGCACAAATATCGGTAGCCAAGCCTTGCTCAGAAAATCATAGAATTTAGCCACCGACCATGCCGCATCGCGGTACTCTTTAGAAAACAAACCGGTTAGCGAGTCACCGAATAAAACGGTGGAAATCAGCATGATGATCAATGCCAGTAGAAAATTCGGTAACGCCAGACCGAGATAACTGAAGAAACGCAACGAGTTATTGGCAAGTGCGCTACGTGTGGTTGCTGAATAAATGCCCACGGGAATGGCGATTAAATAGGAGAAAATCAGGGCAGCAAGGCATATCCCCAGACTAATCCAAAATTTGTCGCTGAGTAGCTGGTTGATGTTCAGTCTAAGGATACAGCTATCGCCAAATTCTCCTTTGAAGAATACATTACCAACCCAACTGCTCCAGCGAATTAGAAATGGTCGGTCTAATCCCAGCCGTCTTTCTTCTGCCTGAATATCGTCAATGGAAATCTGCTGTCCTTGGGTGTTTTTGAAAGCTAAATAGCGTTCGGCACAGTTTCCCGGCACCAGTTCCATCAGCGAAAACACAATCAGTGACACGGTCAACAGCGTGAACAATGACATGAGAAACCGCATCACGGTGAACTGGATAAACCTTGCCATTTTAACTTGACTGTTGTGTAACGAGTCTCACTCGAAAAATATTATGCGTCTTTGGGAGTCGGTGGATTGAGACTGTGCAAGAAACCAACATCCGTCTTTCCTGCGAAGCCTGTCCCCGCGCAGGCGGGGAGCAGGAATCCAGTAAAACAGCCAAACCCGCAAGGGTTTTCTACATGTAACATGCACCAGCTTGGGGTTTTTGCACAGTCTCGATTGGGGGATACCCGATTCCCACAACATTTACTCGTCAAAATACCACTGCGCTGCCCGATAGGGGTAGGTTCGGTAATATTCATAGGAGCTGGTCTTAAACTCGGTAAAGTTTTTCAATGCGTTGCGGTGATAAACTGGAGCAGGGACTTGTGCGGTGCCGATAAACAGCAAGTTACTGACCATGTTCTCAACCATTCGGGCACCCAAGGCATCGGATTCTGCCGAGCCAATGGTTGCCGACTGAAACGCATTGATATCTTTGATTAACTGTTTGACATAATCGGGTGGTTCGATACCATTGGCACCATCTGAATCAACATATTCCGCCCACAACATCCCGACACGATGACCGAAGTAGTTTTCAAACGGCGGCACCCACAGCTCATTGTTACCTAAAATAATTGCTAGAGGTTGGCTTTTACGCCACATTCCGACATCCAGCGCATTCGAAGATTGTGCTGAACGATATTCATCCGGGGTTACTTCCTTGACTGTTGTGCGGATACCAACATCTGACCAGTGTTGACCGGCAAGTTCGACCACTGCGCCAGAAATTCCTTGTGTAGCGAATCGCAGGTTAAGAGTGATTTTGTTGCCGTTGGGCAGTTCACGAAAACCGTCTCCATCAGTGTCAACCATGCCAATCTCGTCCAGCAAAGACTTCGCCAAGGCGGGATCAAATTGTACCATATGACTTTCCCACTTCGGATCGACGAAGGCGGGTGTCGGAGAAAAACCAATATATTGCTTCGGTTTGCCCAGACCGAGAAAGGCAACTTCATTGATTTCATCACGGTTTAACGCTACTGACATCGCCTGACGGAAACGTAGGTCGCCGAAGACTTTTCGTTTTTCCGCGTCTGTGGAAGTAACGTTAAACGAGAAACTTGGCACGATGATGTCAGGACGCAAATCGACTTGATAGTCGCCACTGTCCTGTTTATCCAGCAGCAACGGTGCCACAGATAATTGTACCGACTGCGATTTATAATCCGTTTCACCGTTGACCAGTTTTAGAATGCGAACTTCGTTATCGTTAATGTAAACCTCGTCCTGCTCACCGATATAAGGGAGCTGATTCCCGGTGGTGTCCACCATATAGAAATAAGGGTTGGCAACCAGATGACGACCTTCGGTGGTGTCGGTGACAGTGATATGACTTTCCAGCGTTGGCACAACATCTGCGGGCAAATTGGCTACTCTTTTGGGCGCGTTCAACAATGGCGATGGGGTATCCGTCCAGTCTGAATTGCCAAAGTAAGCCTTTATGACGGCAAGACCATTTTCAAACCCTGCTGCCTGTGCTAGTGCATCCGCTTCAGGATTGATGTCGGGGTGAAATTTGCCGAGAAAGTGCTTGGGTTGAAATCCTTGAGCAAACGAAATGGCAAAGTGATTGAGCAGCCCCGGTTTGGCTACCGGCAAGTTAAAACGAACCGTTTGAGGGTCAATCACATCAACCGTCATTGGCTTGCCACCGACCAGTACATAATCTTTTGGTTTTTCAATAATTTTTGAATCAAGCGCGAGGTTATCGTGCCAAAATTTCACATCGTCCGCCGTGAAAGGAGCACCATCCGACCATTTGTGACCTTTGCGGAGAAAGAAGGTGAGTTGCGTGAAGTCGTCGTTCCATTGCCAACTCTTGGCGACGTTAGGGACAATGGTTGTCAGGTTGTCAGAATAACGCACCAGATTAACATGACGTATCGACAAGAAGTCCGAGGTGCCTGCTTCAGTCGCATTCGACAGCGCGTCAAGTGTTCCGCCATATTTTCCAATGTCATGATAAGGCGCGACCACCAGCGGCTCTTCTGGCAGGCGATTATTTATTGAGGGTAATGTCGGGTTGCCACGAATACGGGCATTGTAATCAGCAATTTTCGGGTGTTCGCTGAACGACAAGGTACAATTTGCCAGAGCTTGAATTTCAGATAATTCGTATTGTTGCGGGAATGCCCCCGCTACCACATTCATGGAATCGGCAACCGTAACCGCCGGGCATGTTGCTGCCTGTGCGCTACCGACCAGCAAGAATAGTATGATGCCGCCGAGATATCTCCCGAGGCGGCAAGTAACAGACCGTATCAATCGTTTCATTTCATGCTCTCCTGTATCCAAATAATGGTTAAATGTTGTAAATACCCAACAGCGGATAGTTTACTCGCAAACGATGCCCGACAGTATCTGGTACACGACTTCGTGATTCTGCATGTGGGAGTTCTCAAAAAATCATCGTCCAGCCATTTCAAACCCGAATCGACAAACTGCTAATAAGCACGTTAGCAATCATGCTCCATCACTTACCGAGGGTTGAAGTTGAATGACAGAACACCACCAGTATACTCTAAAATTGGTTTGTAAAGGGATATCAGCGGGTGATTATTTGCCCGTTCTTTTTGAGTCATTTTTCATCTCAACCCGATGGCGAAAATAACGGCGACAAGGATTCATTCTCGGATGGGTAAAAAGCGGCGTAAAAACACCGGAAATCTGGGCTTGTCGTTTTTGGTTAGTCCGTAATACTTAAAAGTAATGGTGCTACCAACAGGTGGAGGGTCGGCACGTTGGGCATCACTAAACCCGCTACCAATTTTCAGCATAGTCCCAGCCAGCATCTGGTCTGTCATCTGGCAGGCGATGCTACCCATTTTGCCACTATATTTACCCTTGCCGGGCAATATCTCCCGTACCACACATTCGGCATCACGATATTTTTTGAGCTTGAGGGCAGATGATAGCCGACCGGTTTGATAGGGTGTGTCGGGGTTTCTCACCACAACGCCTTCGCCACCCGCGCCACTGATTTTGGTTAAAAGCCGCTGTAGTTGCGATTTTGAATGAATTTTAGTTTGCGGGATTATTTTTAAGTACGGGTTCGGATGCTGTTGCAGATAGTCGCCTAAAACGGTCAGTCGGTCGAGCAGACCACCCGCTTGATGCGGTACTTCAAAAACATGGTAACTGATCTGTCGCCAGCGGTCATCTGGCTTTTTACGCCGCACAATAGAGCTAATGTTTTCAAAATCTGCGCGCCTCGTCCATAATTCGCCATCCAGCGCAAACGGCGGAAAATCCGCAACAAACCACTGCGGCGCATGCAATATGCCACCAGCCCGACTCATCAGCCGCTTGCCGTCCCAGATGCCGCGTATGCCGTCCAGTTTTTCACTCATCATCCAGCCGACCACATCCTGTGAACCATCATAGGTTTTGAGCAAAAACACAGCTGGTTTCTGTGGCGATTGTTGTGCATACGCCGTCTGCGATAACAACAAGCCCGATAACAACAGACCCGAACACAACAAACCGGGCGCAAGTCCCTTAACAACCAGTAAGTCAACCGTTTTCCAATAACAACAAAAATTTGATATGATTCTTTTTAACATATTCCATTCTCCTTTTTTAATACTCCATTGATGCCATTGTAAGCTAAACTTGACATCGGTCAAGTAGCAAATAGCCATGAAATTTAGCATCGTAATCAACGAGGGACCATACCAACATCAGGCATCTGATACGGCATATCATTTTACCAAAGCGGTGCTGGCAGGCGGACATGAGATTGTGCGCGTTTTTTACTACCATGACGGAGTCAACAATGCCACCAAACTGGCGACTCCGCCGGGTGATGAGCGTGATATTATGAAACGCTGGTCGGCATTATCGCAGGAATATAATCTTGATTTGGTGGTGTGCGTGGCAGCGGCACAGCGGCGGGGTATTGTCGATGCCGATGAAGCCAGACGCAATGGCAAATCAGCCGAGAATCTTGCCGAAGGATTTCGTATATCGGGTTTGGGGCAGTTAATTGAAGCCGCCATTCAAGCCGACCGCTTAATCGTGTTTGGCGACTAATGCAGATTCAATGAGTGAGCCGATGAATACGATAAAAAAAATCATGTATATCCATCGAACTGCACCCTATGGTTCTGTTTATGCTTTGGAGGGGCTGGAGGTGGCGTTAATCGGGGTCGCATTTGACCAAGATGTGTCGATGGCATTCATTGATGACGGCGTGTTTGTGCTTAAAAAAGGGCAAGACACATCACAATCGGAGATGAAGAATTTTTCACTCGCATACGCCGCTTTGGGCGACTACGACATAACCCGACTCTATGTGGAAAAAGCGTCTTTGCAGGCGCGCGGTTTGGGCGTTGACGACCTCATGCCACTGACTCATGCGGATGAAAATCAAGATTGTCGGGAAAAATCCTCTATTTATCTGGTTGACAGCCAACAACTTGCCGATATTATTGCCGAACAGGATGTTCTGCTTAACTACTAGCCAGCCCTATTTACCCCTAAACTTCAGATGTTACACACGGTCAACAAATCCCCTTTTGAGAAGAACAGTTTTCATACCTGCCTGCGGCTGGCACAGCAGGGCAGTGATATTTTGTTGATTGAAGATGCGGTTTATGCCGTCCTGCAAGATTCGCAGATAGCAGAAGAAGTCAAACTGGCAGTGTCAAAACACAATATATACGTTCTCGAAGCAGATCTGATGGCAAGAGGACTGCAAGCACACCGCCTCATTGGTGGCATCAAACGGGTCGGCTATGATGGCTTTGTCGAGCTTGCGGTAAAGAATGACAAAGTCCAGTCGTGGTTATAGTTGCCCATCCATTTTTCTTGTCGGGGGGAAGTAATGACAAAATATATCGAGTTTAGCGGTCGTATTTATCACACTGATGAAGCGGGTTATCTCGCCAGCCGTGCCGACTGGAGCCCTGAGCTTGCGGTCTATATGGCAAAACTTGACGATTGCGATTTGCAGGACAGCCACTGGGAGGTCATCAATATTCTGCGTGAATATTACAATCAATATCAAATTGCCCCTGCGGTTCGTGTGTTGACAAAGTCTATTGGTAAAAGGTTGGGCAAAGAGAAAGGCAACAGCAAATATCTCTATCAACTGTTTCCGCATGGACCGGCTAAACAGGCGTGTAAATATGCCGGACTGCCGAAACCGACCGGCTGCGTGTAATCTTTTATGTTATCAGTTATCAAGCAAGTCTCCCTGTTAATGGGGATTTAGGGGGCTGAGAAAGATTCAATTGGAGTCGGAAAAATCGGGGTTTTGTTGGGGCGGGTTAATCGACGATGTGATAAACCGGTGCTTTTTCCATACTCCATTCTCCAGATTCTTTGTCGAATTGGGATAGCGTGAAACAATGCCAATCGTTGTCGTCTAGCTTTGGATGGTCAGCACGGTAGTAATAACCGGGCCATCTTGTTTCCTCACGGAACATTGTGTGATGGGTTACTGATTCTGATGCGAGCAGGCGATGTTGTAATTCCCAAGCGCGTTGGAGTTGATGTAAATCTTCTGCGCCAAGGTAGTTTAAATCTTCTTTCAACATCCCTAAAAGTTCAAGAGCGCGATTGAGTAATGGTGCGTTGGTGGTGTAATGAGAACTGATTCCACCGACGTATTCGTCCATGATTTTTTCGAGACGTTGGAGACCATGCAAAGGAATAATGTAGCTCGGAGATACCGTGCCACCAACAATCTCGTTGCGACCCACTTGATAGGTTTCAAGCGGCTTGAACACCACTTCTTTGAGAGCCATATATTGGCTCTCGCTGACTTGGGGTTGCTCATTTCGCATATCGTTGATGTAATTCACCGCAGCTTTTGCAGCGATACGTCCTTCGGTAAAGGAGCCTGAAGAGAATTTGTGGGCGGTTCCGCCGATGGTGTCGCCGGCACCGAACAATCCGTCCACCGTCATCATTCGGTTGTAACCCCATTGATAATCATCCGGAGCATAATCAGAAGGACCACTCGCCCAAGCACCTGAACAGGTCGCATGGGAACCCATCACATAAGGCTCCGAAGTAGTGAGCTCTGGATTGATGTGCTTAGGATCAATGTTTTGAGATGCCCAAACCACAGCTTGACTAATGGTCATGCCTAAGAAGTTTTCCCAACCCACCGTTTCATTGTGCGGATCTTGGAAGGCTTCTTTGGTTACCATGCGAATCGGTCCTCTACCCGCTTTCACTTCTTCGAGGAAAGCATGATTTCGCAGACAAGTGGGAACCGGATGTCGATCAATATAATCACCAACCAATTCCTTGGTACTCTCATACCAATTTGATTCGTATTCGTCACCATAAGCGTTTTCGGTATAGGTTTTAAGATGCAGGAAGTATGCGCCAACAGGACCATATCCGTCCTTAAATCGAGTCAGTACGATGCGGTTTTCCATCTGAGTCATTTTCGCACCAACCAAAATGGGCAGCGCATACGCCGAAGCACTACTCCAAGGGGCGTACCAAGTGCGACCCATCCCTTCACCAACCGAGCGTGGCTTAAAGATATGTGAAGCACCACCAGCACATACGATAACCGCTTTGGCACGGAATACGTAGAAGTCGCCGGTGCGGACGTTGAAGCCAATCGCACCAGCAACACGATTCGCTTTGGACTCGTCCATCAATAAATGGGTAACCATGATGCGGTTATAGATTTTCGTCGCTGCTTTACGCGCCGCTTCTGCCACAATAGGTTTGTAGCTTTCACCGTGAACCATAATTTGCCATTTACCTTCACGTTGGTACCGACCAGTTTTCGGGTCGCGCATGAATGGTAAACCCCATTCTTCGAATTTATGAACGGTTGCATCAACGTGGCGAGCAATGTCGTAACCTAAATCTTCGCGAACCAGCCCCATTAAGTCATTGCGTGCATAAGCGACGTGGTCTTCAGGCTTGTTCTCATCCCATTGCATGCCCATGTAGCAGTTAATGGCATAGAGACCTTGGGCGACAGCCCCACTGCGTTCAATATTGGCTTTTTCGACGCAAACCACATTCAAATCGCGCCCCCAGTATCGCGCTTCGTAGGTTGCGCCACAACCAGCCATGCCGCCACCGATGACTAATACATCTGAATCAACGGTAATGGTTTTGTTTTTGTTAAATAACCCCATTAGACGACCCCCAGTTTCAGTTGATCAGGGCGCAATGTGGGTAAACCTCCCTCAATATTAAGTGCTGCCGGCTCATGGGCAAGCTCTTGGGAGTGCATATCCGCTTCGCTTGGAGCGGGAAGCTCCGCAGGTGATGGGATGGTTCCCCAATCGGTCGTTCTAATCGGTGAGACGAAATTTTTTTCTCGTCCGTCACGGAATTTTATCTTCCACGAAATTGTGTTTTTATCTTCTTCACGAAACACACGGACGCTATGACCAAGTGGCGCGAAATCCGCGTAACCACGACAATCAATTGCATTTTGAGGACAGGCTTTTACGCAGGAGTAGCACTCCCAGCACATATTTGGTTCGATATTGTAAGCTCGGCGATTGGTTTTGTCGATGTGCATAATATCTGATGGACAGATATCTACGCAGTGTCCACAGCCATCGCAGCGAGTCATATAGACGAAAGTAGGCATGTATTTTATCTCCTGTTTGGTCGTTCGTTAAATTCAGGCGTAAAAATGATTTATTGATGGCGAATTCAACCCATAAGTGCAACACTCGGGTTTATATTATGATCTATTCCCATTGCGTGGGAAAAGACCTCCCAAGGGGTTTTATACCCCAAACATTTTCTAGGTCGGTTGTTCATTAAATCGGTCGCTTTGAACAGCTCTTTTTCGGTGACTTTATGCAAAGGCATTTTCTTTGGAAAAAACTGCCTGAGCAAGCCATTGTGCCAGATGATTATTTGGCATTCAAGCCACGCTCCCAAGAGTGATACGGTTTAGCAAAATAAGTTTCACACTCGAGTTGTTTGGCAACGGGTCGGTGAGCTCGCCGAACTGCTCACTATGCCAACAAAATTCTCTGCCGTTATCAAAGGTTAGTGTCATTACATGTTGTTTCATATGCTTTAACAACCTGAGTATAGCCGCGTTGGTTTCTTTTTATGTACAGGGATGTACTGTATGCCGGTTTTGCAGGAGCAAAAACCGGTGCGGTTTTGTTCTTAGTCCGAAGCGCGAGATAGAGCCTACTTTTGCGTTCAGCAAGGGTGGCAAACACCCCTTGACGACCTTTACCGATAACACAATCAGCTTCCCAATCACCTATACGCGAGCGACTGTCCACTATACTAGGTCTATCAGCAATATCAACCCGATTGGGGATGCGTCCGCGGTAATCGTTCTGTCCATAACGCTTGCGATATTTCTTACCCTGATGGCGCAAGTATCGATATAACGACCCACCAGCTACGGCTCGGTGAGCTCGCCGCACCGCTTTTTTCCGTTCAGTTAAAAGAGTACGAGTGTACCCTTTGACTGACTTAGGAGTGTTGCACTTATTATGTGAATTCAAGGATTAATAGTTCTGAGGTCTTCTAGGAATTGTTGTAAATTTAGCAGGTTCATTGGCGGGCTCCGGAAGGTTGCTTCGAGAGCCATCTGCCTCAGAGATCCGCTTCTGAAAAGCCGCCGCAGGTTTAAAGAACATATGAGCAAATTTGGACCAGGGAACACCAGCGAAAAGCATGGTGGTTGCTAATATATACAAACCAAAACAGATTTTTGAGCTCAGACTTACCCCACCAATGGCTTGTGAAAAAGACCAGATCAATGCGAGTGTCACGCTCACCAACAATGACAGAACGAACAAATCAGCTCGGACGATGCGGAACCGAGAATTGCCTTCTGCGGCAACGTCAACACGAATAAAGAACCAGAACCAGTAGCCACCGACACAGACCATTAAAGCACCGATATGCCACAGAGTAGCCAGAATCGCTGGAGTAGGGGTCGCTGTTGTAGGGTATTGAAACACCATAATGGCAGTCGTAATGATGTACCCAAGAAAGCCATACATAGTGAGCAAGTGTGCAATTCTTCGTTTCGGATTACAAAACTCACCTGATGCAAGCACATCTTCAGCGACCGTTTTTATAGCAATAGCGGCTTTCTGACCACCACCAACTTGACGCGATCCTTTGGATTTGGAATCACGCATGTTTTGCATGAAGTATTTCGCACTTTTCTTATGGATAACGTCGAACAGGGTTCCTGCTATCACAAGAAGAATCATAATGACAATATATGTTTGCATGACACCGGGCGACATGTACGTCGATAATTCGGCGAAAGGGTTAGTATTGAACATTGATCTCAGTGTCCTCAGATTGGGTCTTTCGTGGGCTGATTATGGTCGAACTGATTGCACAATTCAACATTAGTGTCCGGATTAGTCTCAGAGTTCAGTGGACAGTTATTCCCGCCCCAACATCCGTCTTTCCTGCGAAGCCTGTCCCCGCGCAAGCGGGGAGCGGGAATCCAGTTTCATAATTACGAATTACGAAGCGAAAAAGATTTGACACAGAAAAAGCAAGTCCCCCTGTTAAGGGGGCTAGGGGTTGGCAATCAAGCCCCTTCCAAAGCCTGTAACTGTTCGGGTGTGTTGATGTTTTTAAACATCTGCGGGGTGGTGGAGAAATCGACTATGGTGTGTTCATGTTGGGCATACCAGCGGTCGATTTTGCGCTGGTCGCTATCAAGAAATGTTTGCAGGCTTTCCATGAGTGCGCGGTGAATCAGGGCATAGACCGGTTGTTGTCGGTCGTGGCAGGCGGCAATGGCAATCTGGGTCTGATTTTCTGCTACCGCCTGTTGCATTTTTTGGACATAGTCGGCGGTCATAAAAGGACCATCACAGGGCGCGGTAATCAGCCATTGGGTTGAGATGTGATGTAGTCCGCTTAACATGCCGGCGAGCGGACCTTGAAAGCCATTGATGTGATCAGGAATGACCGGATAACCTAACTTTTCATAGTCGCCGATGTTTCGATTGGCGTTAATGAACAGGTAATCGCATTGTGGCGACAACGCTTGTGCAATATGTTTCACCATGCTTTTGTCGCGAAATAAAATCAATCCTTTATCCTGCCCATTCATTCGCCGCGCCAATCCGCCTGCCAGAATCAAGCCGCTTATATCGCCATTGTTGGCATGATTGCCATGACGCTCTGCCATCCCTGTCATCCTTCGGCAATCTCTCTGGATTTTTCTGGCTTGATCGGGGCGACATTGCCGCTATAGGAAATGCGGTCGCTCTCAATCAACCGATGACCGACTAACTCGACATGCTGATCGACCAGCGTATCAAAGACTTGATGATGATGACTGCAAATCAAAATAGCGGTATTGGTTTGCTTGAGTTGGTGTAGCAGTTTAATGGTGCGGTTGCTGGAGCGGGTATCCATATTGGCAATCGGCTCGTCCAGCAACATGATTGGCGATTGGCGTAACCAAGCGCGTGCTAATGCCACCCGCTGTTGCTGTCCGCCCGACAAGGTTTTGGCATCGGCGGAGGCATGTTGGGTTAACATTCCCCACTCCAAAGCCTGCTTGATTTGCACTTTTGTTTGCTTGCCCATTGATTTTGGCACCGCTAATGCCAGATTGCGCGATACACTGCCGCTAAACATATACGGGTGTTGGTGGAGATACATGATCTCGTCGAGCAGACGGCTACGCGCCTGTTTCCAAGATTCATTCACGGCACTGAAATGAACTTGGGCGAAATCGGGTTTTAACAGACCGGCAAGAATCCTCAGCAAGGTGGTTTTTCCGCTACCGTTTTCGCCGCTTAGCAGAATGACTTTTCCGCCACACAGAGTAATATCGACATCGTTGAGCAATGGCGTTTTGGAAAACGACTTGGTGATTTTGCTAAAAGCTATTTTCGCGCAAGTCGTCATGGTGATAGTTTACCCCGACCCTGCACATATTGAAGCAATATATTCAATATAAATGCCAAAAACAACAGCACCATGCCTAAGGCAATGCCCTGAGCAAAATTACCTTTGCTGGTTTCCAGCGCGATGGCAGTCGGGATATTGCGCGTATAATGCAGGATATTGCCGCCCACCATCATGGACGCGCCGACCTCGGCGATGATGCGACCAAAGCCGGCAAGAAAGGCGGCAAAAAGTCCGAATTTGACCTCATAGATGATTAAAAGAAAGGCTCTGAATCTGGGAATCCCTAATGTTCTTGCCGTTTCCCAAGCACGATAGTCGGCAGACTGAAAAGCCACATGGCTCATTGAAATCAGAATCGGCAGGCACAAAATAATCTGTGCGATGACCATTGCGGTTTGGGTAAAGAGTAATCGCCAATCGCCCAATGCGCCCTGATTTGATAATGTGATGTAAACCACCAAGCCGACAACAACAGCCGGAAACGCCAGCAATGTGCTGAATATAGAAATCAACAGCCGCCGCCCAACGAAATCAAAATACGCCAGTAAAAATGCGATGCCAAGCGCAAAGGGCATGGCGATGAGTACTGCCGTGCAGGAAACTTTGAAAGAGATGCCAATGATTTCCCATAACGCCACATCCCCGCTAAATAGCAGGCTCAAAGCATCGAGTGTTGTTGAGGCGAGGGTTTCCAATTACGAATTACGAATTACGAATTACGAATTACGGTATAGATGATTGTGGTTGTTATGTCAAAAAGATTTTGACACAGAGGTGATAATTGTGTCGCTCCTACGGATGTTGCTTCTCATTTACTCCCCCCCTGATAAGGTGCTATGCCTTATTAACAAGTTTCAAAACTTATTGGGGATTACTGCATCACTACCGCCCATCCAACCGCCGTTGGATAGGGTATATTAAAAACCACTAAACGAGTTGATAATTTACCCTATTGTTATCATACGAGGGGGATTGAGTAACGGGCATATTCAATAAGCCGAACTAATTATTACCAACCACATAAATTATCAATCAAGCGGTCGAATACAAGCCATTGAAAACAGGACTCGTATAGAATACGGCATATTCTTTGTAATCATAAATTTACCTTTGGAACATCAATTGAACTCAATCAAATCAAATCAGGACCAACATGATGCCTTGCGCGCCGATGTGCGGTTGCTTGGCAATCTATTGGGGGAAACCATCAAAAAACAGCATGGCGACAAATTGTTTGATTTGGTTGAAGAAGTGCGTGGCGTTGCCAAACAAGCGCGTCAGGGAGATACCGATCAAACTCAGAAACTGATCGAAATTTTATCCGACTTGAAGCCGGCACATTTGCTCAATCTTGCCCGTGCCTTCACTTTATTTCTGAATCTTGCAAACATCGCCGAGCAACATCACCAAATACGTCAACGGCGTGCGCTTGCGGTAGAGAAATATACTTTCAGCGATGCGACCAATGACGAATCTGCAACCACCCATCCGGGTGGGTTTTTAGAATCGGATCTGAGAAGTTTAATCGCCGCAAATATAAAACCGGACGATTTATATCAGCAAGTCTGCAACCTAAACATTGAGCTCATCCTGACTGCCCACCCAACCGAAATTTTACGGCGTAGCGTGTCTTCCAAATTTCAGCGGATTGCTGGTTTGTTGTCAGAGCAAGATCGGCACGATTTATCGGATACCGAAAGGTTTGAAATCAAACTCGGCTTGCATCGCGCCATTACCGAAGTCTGGGAAACCGATGAAATAAGACGGTTACGCCCAACGCCTGTGGATGAAGCAAAAACCGGCTTGGTTGCGATGGAGCATTCACTTTGGGATGTTGTGCCGACAATTTTACGCGAACTTGACCACGCGCTCTATACCGTAACCGGAAAACGACTGCCGCTGGAAGCCGTGCCCATTCGTTTCGGTTCATGGATGGGTGGCGACCGCGATGGTAACCCCAATACCACGCCATCAGTAACCGCACAGGTTTGTGCCCTATCACGATTAAAAGCAGTCGAGCTGTTTGCGATGGAGATTGATGAATTGCGCCGTGACTTGTCTATGTCCCAAGCCAATCAAGCCTTGTGGGATGCGGTCGGCGATGATGTTTTGGAGCCCTATCGTGCCTTGCTTGAAAGCGTCTTGAAGAGATTGAACGCAACCATCGAATACCACACTCGGGTCTTTGATAGTTACACAGCGGCACAACCTCCGCAACAAATCGCTCCAGCAAGCGGCATCTATCAGTGGCGTGAACAACTGCAACAGCCGCTCATGCTATGTTACCAATCGTTGATTGATTGTGGTGACGACATGATTGCCGATGGTCGGTTGACCGATATTCTGCGCCGACTTGGCACCTTCGGTCTGACCATGTTTAAGCTCGACATTCGACAGGAAGCGGCGCGTCATACCGAAACACTGGATGCGATTACGCGCTTTTTAGGGTTAGGCAGTTATATCGAGTGGGACGAGCAACAACGTCAGGATTTCCTGTTAGCGGAACTGCAAAGCAACCGCCCGCTAATTACTTCTACATTCCCCGAAGCCGATGATGCTAGCGCAGAAGTTAAGGAAGTGTTGACCACCTTCCGCATGATTGCTGCCGAAAACCACGAATCCTTTGGTGCTTATGTTATATCAATGGCAACCAGCCCATCTGATATTCTTGCGGTTACGTTGTTGCAAAAAGAATGCCGTATCAAGAACCCGCTACGGGTGGTACCGCTTTTCGAGCGACTAGATGACCTCAAAAACGCCAGCCACTGCATGGACATCCTGTTCAGTAATGCGTGGTACAAACAATCCATCAACGGCAAACAAGAAGTCATGATTGGCTATTCAGATTCGGCTAAAGATGCTGGTATTTTGTCGGCATCTTGGGGACTGTATCAGGCACAAGAAGAACTGGTTGACGTGTTTGAAGAGCACAATATCGAACTGACCTTATTTCACGGTCGTGGTGGCACTGTGGCACGCGGTGGCGGTCCTGCTCATAAAGCCATATTGTCGCAACCACCGGGCTCGGTCAACGGTTCAATTCGTATTACCGAACAAGGGGAAGTCATTCAGGCAAAATACGGCTTGCCCGGCATGGCAACGGAAACCTTGCAGGTTTACCTCGGTGCAGTCCTTGAAGCCACCCTAACCCCACCACCCAAACCCAAAGCACAATGGCGCCAGCAAATGACCGAGTTGTCGCGTGAAGCCGTGAACGAATTTCATGGCATCGTCCGACATCATGCTGATTTTGTGGCGTATTTTCAGCAAGCCACGCCAGAACAGGAAATCGGCAATCTGAAAATCGGCAGCCGACCAGCGCGCAGACGCAAAGGCAGTGGCATCCAATATTTACGCGCTATTCCATGGATATTTGCTTGGACACAAACCCGATTGTTGCTACCCGCATGGTTGGGGGTCGGTGATGCCTTGCAACATGCCGTGGACAACGGCAAGCGCGATGTTTTGATGGATATGGAGCAGAACTGGTCTTTTTTCAAGGCAACCTTGAATGCGATTGAAATGGTGTTTTCAAAATCCAATCCAAATATCTCCGCGATATATGACGAACGGCTGGTGCAACAAGGGCTTCAATATTTTGGTCAAACCTTGAGAGAAAAATTCCACCAAACTGCCGGCCTGTTGCTGGATATTACCGAACATGAAACGCCGCTCGAAAATGTCCCCGTTGTACGACAATCCATTGATGTCAGAAATACCTATGTTGTGCCACTCAACCTGTTACAAGTTGAATTGCTGGCAAGGATACGCGAGCAAGACGATGACCAAGTACTCAACGCACTGTTGGTCACCATCAACGGCATTGCCGCCGGAATGCGTAACACCGGATAGTAATTACGAATTACGGAGCGAAAAAATTTTGCCACAGGGAAAAGCAACCCCCTGGCCCCCTGTTAAGGTGGTTAGGGGGGTCGTACAAATGACCAAAAAAGTAAAAATAACTTGATTTTTAAGACAGTATTTGTGCTCTCTGTGTCAAACTGTTTTAGTTTTCATTGAACCCGCCATCACAGGTCATCCCACAAGCCGTGATATTGGTCTTGTGCTTCTAACCAGCCACGCATGGCAGGGTTCATTTTTACCCGCATGGTGATGCTACCATTTTCATCCGCTTGCTCGTTAATGACCTGACAACGCTCAAACAATTCGGCACGCAAGGCACCTGCATGAGGTTTTAAGTGAAGCAAATAATCCTGATGTTCTTTGCCGAGCAATTGCGCTAGTGCGAATCGTACAAACTCGACTCCGGCACCGGTCTCGGCGGATAGCCAGATTTTATCAATCCTTTGTTCAGCCCGTTGTTCAGCGTTGACCGGACCGGTTTTCGCCGGCTCACCGGTTAAATCTATTTTGTTATAAACATAAATAATCGGAATATCTTTGGCACCGATTTCATCTAACACTTGCTCAACATGGTAGCGAAGCTCAAGATGATCTGGGTCGGATACATCGCTGACCAACAGCAAACAAGTCGCGCTGACCACTTCTTCTAACGTGGAGTGGAAGGCTGCCACCAAATCATGCGGTAATTCGCGCACAAAACCGACCGTATCTGAAAGCACAATCGCTCCGAAACCGGGCAATTCCACGCGCCGCATGGTGGGGTCTAAAGTAGCAAATAATTTATCTTCAACCAGCACACCCGCACCGGTTATGGCATTGAATAACGATGATTTCCCCGCATTGGTATAGCCGACCAGAGAAACAGTAGGGATGGGAGTGCGATGACGCGCCCGCCGCCGCAATGAACGCTGTGCTTCAACCTTCACGAGGCGACCGCTCAATGTCTTTATGCGTGCGCCAATTAGTCGGCGATCGGTTTCTAATTGGGACTCACCCGGGCCGCGCAGACCGATACCACCTTTTTGCCGTTCCAGATGCGTCCAGCCACGCACCAAACGGGTTGACAGATGCTTCAGTTGCGCCAGTTCTACCTGCAGTTTGCCTTCGCTAGAGGTTGCTCGCTGGGCAAATATATCCAGAATCAATCCGGCACGGTCAAGCACCCGACAACCAACAACACGCTCAATATTTCTCTCCTGAATTGGGCTAATTGCATGATCAAAAATAACCAGATTGGAGGCATAATGCTCGACCATTTGAGCAAGCTCTTGCGTCTTTCCTTTACCAATAAAGGTGGCAGCAACCGGTCGGGAGCGCACCGCAACAAACTCGGCACAAACCTCTGCCCCTGCAGAGATTGCCAACTCGTTCAGTTCCCTCAACGGTCCATGTTCGGGCGATGACGCATTCACGAAGTCATCGCGCCGTGTGCGTGCATGATAGGATGGCTGAACCTGACAGACTAAAATCGCCCGCTCCGCTTGATTGACGCGGCTATGTCGCTCGTCTATATGCCTAAACAGAACGCATTATCTCCACTTTAATCCACGCTGATTAGCCATTTCAGTGATTTTCTTCGTATCTCGAATTATAATCATCTTCATCGTTGAAATCATCTTCATCGTATTCCTGATTAAGGCGTACCGAACGCACCGGAACGATTGTTGAAATGGCATGTTTATAAATCATTTGGCTGACCGCATTGCGTAATAAAATCACGAATTGATCAAATGATTCAATTTGCCCTTGCAACTTGATGCCGTTTACCAGAAAAACAGATACGGGAATTCGTTCTTTTCTTAAAACATTTAAAAATGGTTCTTGTAAAGCAGTGCCTCTTAACTGTGTCATTGTGATGCCTTTTATTATTGTGAGATCTTTGCACGATAGTTCTTTTGTCTTCGGTGTCAAAAGCGTACTCAATCGGTCATTTATTAATATAAACTCCCTTATTCCGCGCGCTTTTTCCTTACTAGAAAACAAAATTCCGGCTCGTGAAAAGGTCTCATTGTGTTAGCAATTCTCGGTTGACCCATGCAATCTCCTGTCAACCGGAAGCAATCGCATTGGCCTTCTAATTTAAATAATCCAACAAATTAAACGCTCGTTTGTAATCAACCACAAACCAACGCTTGGAAAACCATTTTATCACAAAGTTCGACTTGCAAACGATTTGTTTATAGCAAGTGGCAATAGACACTAAAAAACATAAAGCGAGTCATGCGAGACGGTGCAAAACCCAACATCTGTCGTTCCCGCGAAGCCTGTCCCCGCGCAGGCGGGGAGCGGGAATCTAGTAAAACACCCAACCCGAAAGGGTTTTCCACATGACGACCTAGTGGAGTTCTTGCACAGTCTCATGAGCATTATCACAAATACGCGCCTAAATACACCATTATGGCATCAACGGTTTTAGGGTGACCGATATCAAACCACACCAGATTGGACTGATTGCGTAACCACGTTAATTGACGCTTGGCTAATTGTCGGGTTGCCGCAATACCATTCTCGGTCATTTGTTGATAATCCGTTTTATCAAGCAGGTAATCCAGCACCTGACGGTAGCCGACTGTACGCATGGCAGTCAGGCTTGTCGGGTCTGCTAGATGCGCGGTCAATGCTTGCACCTCCTCGACCAAACCCTGTGCCAACATGTTTGCATATCGTTGCGCTATTTTTTGATGCAAAATTTTCCGCTCAGCGGTAAACAAGGAAATCTTGACGATGGGATTATCAAGCCGACTCACCTCGCCCTTTGCGCGGCATCGGGAGGTTAATTGGGATGGTGGAACAGCGGTTAAACGATATAACTCAATGGCACGTTGTATGCGCTGTGAATCAGACGGTGCAATACGTTGTGCCGAAATCGGGTCTATTGCTGCCAGTTGCTGATGCAGTGCCGTCAGTCCGTTTGCTTGAATTTCCTTGACGATGGATGCGCGGATATCCGCATCGGCACTGGGCAGGTTCGATAAGCCTTTTTCAAGCGCGGAAAAATAAAACATCGTGCCACCAACCAGAATCGGGGTGTTGCCACGTTGGTGAATGTCGCTAATCAAAGCGCGCGCATCTTGACAAAATTCAGCGACAGAATAACGCCCATCAATATCACGCACATCAATGAGATGATGCGGATAGGCTTGTAGAAATTTTTTATCCGGCTTCGCGGTGCCGATGTCCATCCCGCGATACACCTGAGCGGCATCAACGCTAATCAGTTCACAATTGAAGCGATCAAAAATACTTGCTGCCAAATCTGTTTTTCCTGATGCGGTGGCACCCATCAGGAAAATCACAACCGGTCGTTCAGCGTCCACGCATAAACCACTTGTCAATTTCACTCAATGAAACGCTCATCCAAGTCGGTCGTCCGTGATTGCATTGCCCCGAGCGTTCTACTACTTCCATTTGCCTCAGCAGGGCGTTCATTTCTGCGCTTTCGAGCTTCCGATTGGCGCGCACCGAACCATGACATGCCACGCTGGACAAAATTTCGAGTTGAGCATCGGTGATTCGGTCACTGCTCCCATGCTCAAGTAAATCCGCCAGCACGTCCCTGATTAACTTGTCGATATCGGCTCTGACTAGCAACTCTGGCACCGAACGAACCACTATACTCTCGTCTCCCAGCCGATCAATATCGAATCCAAGATGTTTGAATTGTGTCGCAAAAGACGTTGCCGCATCCGCTTCGATATGGCTGACATTGATTTGCACCGGCACTAACAACGGCTGGCTGTTAATTTGCGTATCCTGCATTTGCTGTTTCAGTGATTCATAGGTAATCCGTTCATGGGCGGCATGCATATCCACCATAATCAATCCGTCTTTATTCTCGGCGAGAATATAAATGCCTTTCAATTGTGCGATGGCATAGCCTAGCGGTGGAATTACCGAATCACTTTGCTGGTCGAACGGTTGTGTTGAGCGTGGCGCGGAATCGGGCTGGTCGGGTTGATTGGGCTGTGTCATGGCTTGGTATGCCCGCGCCTGTTCCTGCACCATCATTTTGATATTCTGCTGCACCGCTTCGGCACCATATCCGCCTTTCTGATTGACACCCATGTTTAACCTCATGGGCACATTCTGTGGTGTTGGCAGGCTGACTTCGCTGGATTCGGGGGTGAGCTGCGCGATGGTGCGATGCAATGTGCGATAAATATAATCATGCACCGATCTGCTCTCCCGAAACCGCACCTCGCTCTTTGCCGGATGAACATTCACATCCACAAGAGCGGGGTCGATTCTAAAAAACAACACAAATGCCGGATGGCGACCATGATGTAGTACATCGCTGTACGCACGGCGCACCGCATGGGCAACCAGATTATCGGTTACTGGACGACCGTTTACGAAAAAATATTGCAAATCGCGCTGGCTACGCGAAAATGCCGGCAATCCCATCCAACCAGATAACGACATCACTCCGACATCATCTTCAAAATAGACGCATTGGCTGGCGAATGGCTTGCCACAAATGCTGGCGATTCGACTCATTTTTTGTGCCTCATTGGCTGGCGACAAAATATGGGCAGACGGCTTGCCATCATGGGTAAAACTGATTTCCACATCAAAGTGGCTGAGTGCAAGCTTACGAATGACGCTGGCGCAATGATTCAATTCGGTTTTCTCGGCGCGTAAAAACTTTCTGCGTGCCGGTGTGTTATAAAACAAATCGGCGACTTCAACCGTGGTTCCCTGATGATGGGCTATCGGTTTTGGCTTTGATGCTGGCTTGCCGCCCTGCACCGATATTTCATAGCCGCTTTCCTGCTCAGCCGCTTTCGACTGTAATACCAATCTGGAAACCGCGCCAATACTGGGCAGTGCTTCACCGCGAAATCCCAATGTACGGACACCAAACAAATCTTCGATAGCCGTCAGTTTGCTGGTGGCATGTCTTGACATGGCTAAAGCAAGCTGTTCCTTCGGGATTCCAAACCCATTATCCTTGACCAGAATTCGTTTCAAGCCACCGCGTTCTGCATAAATTTCAATTCGGTTGGAACCGCCATCAATACTATTTTCAAGGAGCTCCTTTAACAGCGATGCCGGTCGTTCAACCACCTCACCCGCGGCAATTTGATTGATGAGTTTGTCGTCAAGCTGGCGAATATCCTGCCGTTGCGTTTGCATCTGTTTCATAAAATATTATGCCTTGGAATACGTTAAATCATGCCTCAAAAATAACTGGGAAACTCGGTTTTGGGTTGGCTATTATAATAGCGTAATCGGTGGTAATAGTGTATCTGTTCGAGTTCAGTATCCAACTCGCAAAAAAGTAAATTTTACTTGTTTGAGTTTTTACTTTCTTACATTCACATCATAAGTGCAACGCTTTTTAAGTCAGCCAAAGGGTATAATTAAGACTCTTTTAACTGACCTGAAAAAGGAGTGCATAATGCGACAATATACCCCGACCGATGAGCATATAATACGGCTGTCCGAAGCCTTGGACAAAACATGTCGCACCTTGTTTGCCAAGCCGATGGCACAGCGCAGTTATCCGGGGCAGAGTGCGGATGATCATTTGAGCGCGCAACATCGGCAGCAATCTAGTCGCTATATGCGGGTCAATCATGTCGGTGAAATATGCGCCCAAGCACTGTATCAAAGTCAGGCACTGAGCGCGCAGAATCCAACCATAAAAACGCAAATGCAATCCGCTGCCGATGAAGAAACGGATCATCTGGCATGGTGTGAACAACGCATTGCCGAGTTGGACGGGCGAAAAAGTTGGCTTAACCCGTTTTGGTATGCCGGCGCATTTGCGATTGGAAGCATTGCCGGCATTGCCGGAGACAAGTGGAATCTCGGTTTGGTTGCCGAAACCGAACGTCAGGTCGTCCAGCACCTTGAAACTCATTTAGGCAAACTCCCAGAAAGCGATTTGCGTAGCAGGGAAGTGGTCGAGCAGATGCAACAGGACGAAAGCCGACACGCCGAACATGCGGTTACTGCGGGTGCCGCCGAACTACCGCCAGCGGTAAAACGGCTCATGCAATTGGCTGCCAAGGTGATGACAAAAACAGCGTATTGGGTTTAGAATGCAGAAGGAAGCGTGATATGCCAGTAATAAGTCGATTTCTTGGGATGATCATACACCGCCACATTTTCATGCAAAATATGTGGGCATGACGGTGTCGGGGCGGGAATAACTGCCCACTGACAACTACCAGAAGCGGGTTGAGGCATACATTCACTGGACTTGGCAACCCCATTTGAGTATTATCAAAACCTCGTGAAGGCAACCCGTTTGTCTTATAGGCACTGAACTCGGACAAAGACTGTCATTATGTCAATCAAATAGCATCAGGAGTCAAGATGAAAGTAGGTATGCCATGCCAATGAGAGTAGATACCCCTTCATGGTTGTCAGCGATACGCGCCGATGACAAACCGGTGTATTTGAATAGTGAAGGGGTAATCAAAACAGGGAAAAGCCTGAAGGGTCGTCTGTTCGGTATTGCCGAGTCTTTGGGCATATTCAAGGGCTATGT
The DNA here is from genome assembly GCA_965261425.1 of Candidatus Spongiihabitans sp. Taxonomy (GTDB): domain Bacteria; phylum Pseudomonadota; class Gammaproteobacteria; order Arenicellales; family Poriferihabitantaceae; genus Spongiihabitans. The sequence continues at coordinate 2,086,134 of OZ253452.1, read as the reverse complement.
TACCAGCTATCGTAAACATGAAGCCATGCACAACCGCGATGCCTACGATGCCACATGGAGATCAGTTAGCAACAAATATGGTAGCGTTACTAGGAGCCAGACGAAGGCGGCTATGGAAGATCAAGGATACTCTCGGGTTTTTTCTTTCGTCTATGTCAGGCGTTTACGGGGACATGACCCCCGTGACCCGCATCGTGCGATTGTCGGTCGTGAACTGCGGTTAATACTCGATACGGCTCGAGGTGTTGACGAGTCCCTGCGGAGGGAGGCTGAGGTTGAGCAGCCAGAATACTACACTGGGCAGACGGTGCGGAGCGATGCGGAGATAGCCGCACAAAAACAGCGCTGGGCGGTTTGGACGGGGGCTAGGCAGAGCGATGTGGGGATAGCTACACAAAGTGGTGAGGCGATGAATATTGTCGTGGCACCTGAGTCCCCCGGTAATGTTGATGGTGTTGCGAATAGTTTACAGGATATGAACGTGTCGGTGGATGAGGCAAGCACCCTGGAATCTCCAGTCAATGATGTCGGGAGCAAACCTGTCCAGGTATCCAAGGAGCTTGATCGGGCGATGGTGGCAGGTAATAAGAAACTGTTGCGCCAGACGCTGGGTAGCGAGACGCAACTCAGGAAAATGGCACAGGAACTTGGTTATAACCCGGAAGCCATTGCATCCCGCCGAAATTATATTCAGGGCAAGTTGGCAAAACGGCTCGAAGCTGACCCCCGCGCCAAGTCTGGCAAATTGACCCGGAATGATATTCACGACTTGGCACGCGCTGTCTTTGACAAGGCACTTGGAAAGAACACAATGGTTGCCGGTATCCGTGGTGCAATGCTAGTTGCCTCCAACAAGGTGAAACGCGCACAGGCACAGGCGCAAGCACTGCATGAGACCCAACGACAGCCCGAACAGCCGGGGCAAACGAGTTCTCCATCGGCTAATGAGTCGGTTACTGCTCTACCAGAATCGGCGACTGCAGTGGCCCCTTCTCCCGATAGCCTGCAACCTGTATCCTTGCCGAAGCCGCAAAAGTACCAAGGCGTGGATTATTTCGACCGGTCTGACAAAGCGATTAGCAGACTAGGTGTTGCGGTCAGGAACCATCAGGCTACCAAGCAGGTGGTGTCCGATAACACCTACTTGGCGGCCAGTGTGCCGGATGGTCACAGGAGGAACGAGTTGAACTCGGTGCATCGTGGGTACATCAAGACGACTCTGCTTCGCCATGTGGCGGAGCATGAACGCACGAGTCCGGGCACCCTGCTGAGTGCCGCAGACCTACACCGCATGATGAGACCGATTACCGCTCGGGCACTTCAGCAACAAAGCGACAGTAAGCTCCGCGCCAAAGTATTGTACAAGAATGTCACCAAACACCTTGGGCGCAAGGACGCAGCTTTTAGCGATGCGCTGAAAAAGATGCGGCGAGATGCGCGCAATGAAGCATGGTCCAAGGCGGGTCTGTTGTCCTTCGTGCGGGATGCGGCACACAAGGCTAATGTTACTATTGACATAGACAACCGTGTCCTCATGGCGATTCGCCCACAGGTCAAGGAGATGGCCGAGGCCCATGTGGTCGAGCATCGAAAGGCGATTACCAAAGCGGATTTAGAGAACATCGTACAAATTGTTCTGCGCGGATACTGGATTGCTAACCGAATGGGCAGGGCTTCGTGAATCCTTCAGCTCATATACAACTGGGGCAACAGGTGATTGGTGCCTTCGCGCACAAGCACGGACTTGCCGATTTCTCCATGAATGATGAAGGAGAGGCGGTACTGGACTTTGCCGGTATCGAAAGCCTGCTCTACATGGATTCGCAAGCACCTGCACTGCACTTCACCGCACCACTTCGCATCGGTGCCGAGGAGGAAGCGGATTTTAAAACGCTACTGGAAGTCACTCTGGAGTTAAACATGTTTCCCGACAAGCTCAAGGACGCACGGTATGCCTACTCAAGGGATTTGAGGGTTTTCGTGTTATGCAAGCGCATCGACCTAGTGAGCCTGCCCAACGGTGAACTGGATGAACCTCTGGCCGCTTTTCTTGAAGCACTGGATTTTGGCGTGCAAGTTCTTGCTCCCAAAGATATCGGTGTATCTGGAGAAAAGGTGTAATATTCGGAATCCGTCAGTAGCGATCCAGATGAAATGAGTCAGATATGATGTTGAAAAAGGTACAGCAACTTTTTGCCGTTTTTGGCACGAGCGTCGGTTTCGACGAAATGGGGCAGAATGGCAAAACGACCTATCGGCTGGATTACGATAGCGGACTGGTCGTGAACATCGATTATATGGATGACCTAGGTCGTTTCATGCTGGCAGCGCCCATACTTAATTTACCCAGCCTGTATAATACGGAGGCATACATGGATTTGCTGGAGTTGAATCTAGCATGGGATGAGCTTGCGGGCGGACGATTTGCCTTGCTTGGTCAGGAGAAGCTGGTCATGCTGGTGCGGCAACTGGATGTGGCAGTGGCGACCGACGACAGCTTCGTGGAAGACGTTTCCGCATTCATCGAAGCGGCAGAAGTGTGGTTCGACACGCTTAACGGTGGGCTCGAAAACGAAGATACAGGTATGGACGGGAACATTGATGCAGACTTGCTCAAGGTATAACTTCTCGAGGTATAACTTCAGACACCCGCCCAGAGGAGACTGTGCAGGAAAGACGGCATTGTTAATTGATCCTGACTTCGACGGTTCATACTTAGACCCTGCTCATAAAACATATCTATCTGAATATAAACAAGTAATAGTGGTCTTGTGGTATAATTCTGCATGGGAATCAGCCCAATAACCTCTAAAACCTTGCAGCTATGATTGATTATAACGATTCCAACCAACGTACTATCGCAGAATTTGACTGGCCGTTTCACAGCGCCCTTGATGCACACAACCGCTGGGTGAAACTAGGTCAGTGCATTCCATGGGATGGGTTAGCACAGGGCTATCATAAAAGCCTCTCGTCAAAGCGGGGTCGGCCAGCAAAAGATGCTCGTTTAGTCATCGGTGCGGTGATCATCAAACACAAACTAGGGTTGTCTGATCGGGAAACGGTGAGTCAGATTCAGGAGAATCCGTATCTGCAATACTTTGTCGGGCTTGCCGGTTATCAAAGATCAGTCCCGTTTGTACCCTCGTTGCTGGTTGAAGTACGCAAACGGATGGGGGATACTGTTTTTGAAGTGTTCCATCAAGCGATTATTGGTGCTGTGGAAAAGGCGCAGGTCGTGCCGCAACGCAGCGTTAAGGATGGTTTGAAGGCATCCACACAGACCAACAAGTCGGGTGATGAATCAGAGCCAGAGTCCGTGCCAGAGTCGAAACCAGAACCAGAATCCAATCAAGACCCGCAAGGGGAGGATAATTCCCCAATTTCGCCTGCCACCACTGTGGAAGCACCCAGCCACGAAGGTAAGTTGATAATCGATGCGACTGTGGCAGAGCAAGCGATACGGTATCCCACGGATTTAAGTTTACTGAATGAAGCGCGTGAGATGACGGAACGGATTATTGACGAATTGTATCCACACACGGAGTTCAGTCAGAAACCACGCACCTATCGTCGCCAAGCACGCAAAGATTTTCTCGGGTTGGTCAAACAGCGTCGTCCCAAACGTCAAGCGACCCAACGAGCGATCAAGCAACAACTGCAATACTTGCGGCGCAATTTTGGTCATATTGAGGGTTTAATGGATTGTTTCCCGATGGGCACGGCGTTGCCTTTGTCACGCAGGCTGCTATACCACTACTGGGTCATTCAGCATGTCTATGCACAGCAATGGCAGATGTACCGCAACAAAAGCCGACGCTGTGATAATCGGATTGTGAGCATTCATCAACCGTATGTGCGTCCGATTGTGCGAGGTAAGCAAGGTAAGTCGGTTGAGTTTGGTTCGAAGTTGAGCGTGAGTTTAACGGCACACGGGTTATCCCGAGTTGATCATTTAAGTTGGGGTGCGTTTCATGAGGGGCATGATTTGCAGGGTCAGGTTGAGCGTTACCATGAACGTTATAGTTGCTATCCCGTAAGCGTCATCGGTGATCCGATATATGGTAGTCGAGAGAACCGGCACTACTACTTGAAAGGATTGGGCATCCATTTTTCGGGCAAGCCATTAGGCAGACCCAAACAGGTAACAGAAGCGAATCGAGATGTGTTGAAGCAATTAAAAGCCCAACGCCGGGCGGATTACCTACAACGGATTCCAATAGAAGGCAAATTTGGTCAGGCAAAGAACGGTTATCGGCTGAATTACATCCGTGCCAAGCGAGCAGACACTTCGGTTGCATGGATCAACAGCATTTTCCTAGTCATGAACCTGCTCATCCTGCTGAAGGTCTTTTTTGTGCCCAAAATAAGGCGACTAATAGGGTCGATAACGAACACTTGGCGACACCAATTACGATTGGACGGGTACGGATCATGCCAATTGCTTGGCTGGGACAGATTTGAATATCCAAAACCGACTTTGTGAGCAGACTCTACTTATAACCCATTGATTTATAAAGAAACACAAAAATGTCTAGGCACTACAAAACAGTTTTTCTACTACCCCCGTATGTTTACTGGCTTGTGGGCGGTCTGCGTGGGGTGGACCGTCGAAGTCAGGATGAAACTTGATAAATCACTGACTAAGGATGTGAAAACAGCAACGGATTTAATGAATAATCGTCCCAGAAAATGTCTGGGATTTAAGACCCCTTTCGAGGTCTTTGCTGAAATAATGGGCAAAGACTGTTTTTTAACCACCGTGTTGCACTTATGGGTTGAATTCGCCTTATGCAAAGATTTCTAATAATAGCAGTCGCGCCCCGTACAAGGCGCGTGGATTAAAGCATTAATCCTTTAGGCTTTTCGTTGAAAGCATATCCGTTCAGTGACTGCTCAACCCACCTCAATATCCACCTTAAACCCGCCTCCTTTATCATCCAGCGTGAATAGTCCATCGGTGACAGCGTAGCTCCAGCTTGCGCTACGGCGTAAGCCGCCGAGTGGATACATGTGTACGCCGCTAATGCCACAATCGGGGTCGTTGGTTTGGTAATCTGCCAAATCTGCAACCAGTTTGTCCGGTGTGTTGACAACCAGTAATTTGGTAATATTTTTGGTTTGTTTGGTGAGGAATTTCATGGAGGCTCCAATCCCGCAGGCTTTGGCGTGGAGCAATAGTGTTTTTAATGTTGCTAAGCCGGGGATGCCGATATGGATGGGTAATTGATTGCCCTCTTGCTGTAACATTTTGTCCCAAGCAATAATGGGGGCTGCTTCAAATGCGAATTGGGTTACCAGATACATGCTCGCATCGGTTTTATTTTGAAACCCATTTTTCCACTTAATCGCCGCTGCTATTGCCTGCTCGGACATGTCCGGACTGCCTTCGGGATGTCCTGCCAGTGCAATCCGCTTTATGGCGTATTTGTCGAACAAACCGGAATCCAGCAACTCCATCGAATCGCTGTACATCCCGATTGGTTTGTCAACCGCACCGGCAATACATAATACCCAATCCACCCCAGCCTCGCCGGTGACTTGGGCAATATTTTCATTCAGTGTCTTTTGGTCGCTGATGCTACGCGCCGCGAAATGCGGAACCGGGATAAACCCTTCATTTCGCAACCGAGTCGCTACGGCGATGGTATCGTTAAAATCTGAACAGGGCAGAAAGGTAATATACACCACCGTCCCTGGGCGAAGATATTCTCTAAAATCAGGAATTTTCGCTGCCGCGCCAGGAGTGGTTTCTGCGGTAAAGCCACTTAGAAAGTGCTGAATATTTTGTTTCGTTGGCATCGTTGCATCAATGTCGAATCGGAAATTAGATGCTGGGGATTGTATCAATATTAATGGCAAAATCAATTACGAATTCCGAGAGTCGTTTGAGACTGTGCAACAAACGCCGGCTTACAAACCCGCTATTGAGCCTTTTGAGTCGTGTACGGGTAAAAAGGGGTTCTTATTAAAAGCAGGCAGGTAAAATAAGCTTGTTTGATGCGAAAATAAGCATTTCTGGCATAAACAATCGAATATTGGACGCAAAAAGAAAGATGTTGCTCGATTTCTTGCATCACGGCTTCAATATCGCCTGCTTTTATAGCCAATAGCAGTTTATTGAACAGCATTGTGCCTAGCAGGTTCAAAAGTGCCGCCAAACAGACCGTAAAGGGCGCGAGTCATCAAGCAAATAAATGAGTCAACTGCGGGTTTGGGTGATTTTAATGCGCCAGCGCAGCGTGCCAAGTGGCTTTGCCGAATCAAACGACAGCGTTTTCGAAACATCTCTGACTTGTCGTGGCGGAATTTTCACAATAATACGCTTGTCTTGCTGACCAATAACCTGACAGCCAACATCAGAATCACCCGAACCACCCGCGTCCGGCACACAATCCAGCATCGTAATGCTGACCGTCGCATCTTTCAACGTAACCGATTCATGGCTGTTGAGCAAGCGCGCATTAAACCGAAAGCCATCGCCATAAGCGGGCGTAATAATCGGGTTTTCAATTTTAATATATTCAACCGCCAGCCGTGACCTCTTCAGTTGAGCAACATCCGTAGTGGTAAAAACAATCACTGCCACACTCAAAACCAACCCGCCCAACACCGTAAACGCAGTCTTCGGATAGAAGCGCGATAAATACAAAAGCGCGACCACAATCATCACCAATAAAACCCATTGCATCATTATTACCCGTCAATTATTATGTAAGAGGGAATAAGATAGCGGTTTAGTGGCAAATTCTCAACCAATACTGCCCCATAATGAATATAAAAAGGGAACATTTGAGCTTTGGGTTGACATCGTAACTTCACAAATCGCATTGACGCATACATGGGATATTACTCAACCCGGCTTTATGGAAGCCGATACGGTTGCCCACTGTGGAAACTCGCTAGCCGGAGACTGTGCAAGAAACCAACATCCGTCTTTCCTGCGAAAGCAGGAATCCAGTAAAACAGCCAAACCCGCAAGGGTTTTCCACATGTAACGCGACCTAGTGGGTTTCTTGCACAGTCTCTACTGCATGGATGCAGGAGGTACGACCCCAAGGATGGGGGGAGAGGCGAGTCTGGAACAGAGACCGAGAGCGACGCAGGAAGCCAAAGCCGAGAACACAGAGAATAAAACAGATCGAAAACGATCATTTCCTGTTCATCCATGTAAGCTAGTTTTATTGTTCAGGTTTCAATATTTGCCCCAACTCCCCGTCTTCATACAACTGGGTCACAATATCGCAACCGCCAATAAATTCGCCCCGAACATAAAGTTGCGGCACTGTTGGCCAGCTTGAATATGCCTTGATACCATCGCGAACCGCATTGTCGGCGAGCACATCTATCGTGGCAAACCGCACATCAAAGGACTGGAGAATTTGAGTGGTACGACCAGAAAACCCGCATTGCGGAAAATCAGGGCTGCCTTTCATAAAAAGGATGATTTCATTGTTATCAATAATCTCTTTTAATTGCTGCTGAATTGACATGGTTGGCGATCTCAGGAAATAGTAGGTTATGTGATAGCCATTATAACAATTATAATTCAGACGGGGTCAGTGTTTTCATCGACAGAGCGTGAATTTCCGATTTCATTTTATCACCGAGCGCGTTGTACACCATTTTATGGCGTTCAATCGGCGATTTTCCTGCAAAGTCGGCGCAGATGATGACGGCTTCAAAATGGTGACCGTCTCCATCAACAGTCACTTCGCAGTTTTCCAAGCCTTGAGAAATCCAATTTTGTATGTTTTGAGGGGTAACCATTTTATATTATTTGTTCAGAGTATTTATTCAGAGAATGCCACGCTTTGAGGACGATGGGTGATGAAAACAAGACACGTTTTATTTTTTGGTGGTAATGAGCGATGAAGTTCGTGCAGGAGCATACTTATTGGTTCATTCTGTGCTTAGATATTTTTATATAATCTTTATTCTGCTCAATCCGGTCACGCACATATTTTTTGCGATATAAGTTGTTGTTCCGCTCCCTAAAAACGGGTCGAGAACAATATCACCTTCATTAGAGTTCGCTAAAATGATTCGTTTCAACATTTCTTCTGGCTTTTGTGTTGGTTGCAATGCCTTTCCATATTCTCCACGCAATCTCCCTTTTCCTCGCACCAAAGGCATCTCCCAGAAATCACGCATTTGTTTTCAAAATCGCGCAAATGCCTCATTACTGATTGTCCTTAATTATACCACTGATCTCGCCCTCTCAGCATCGTAACTTCGCAAATCGCATTGACGCATACATGGGATATTACTCAACCCGGCTTTATGGAAGCCGATACGGTTGCCCACTGTGGAAACTCGCTAGCGAGACTGTGCAAGAAACCAACATCCGTCTTTCCTGCGAAAGAGACTGTGCAACAAACGCCGGCTTACAAACCCACTATTGCGCTTTTTGAGTCGTGTACGGGTAAAAAAGGGTTCTTATCAAAAGCAGGCGGGTGAAATAAGCTTGTTTGATGCGAAAACAAGCATTTCTGGCATAAACTATCGAATATTGGACGCAAAAAGAAAGATATTGCTCGATTTCTTGCATCACGGCTTCAATATCGCCTGTTTTTATGGCCTTCAATCAAAGGGGTTGAAGGTTGCCCGAGCTTGGGCAATCAAAGAGACGCTGCTTGACCTGTGGACTTACAGCTACGATAAACCAGCCCGGGCGTTCTTTAAGAAAGGGTACGGTGGGCGACACATTCACGTCTAAAGCCGGTCATATCAGCGGCAGATTCCGTCGTCTTTGTGCGGTTACAATGCGCCCATGCGACCACCAATCGAGTCGGCGGCAGATTCCTTGCCGACACCAAAAGCCGCTTTGCCCAATTGTTTGTTTCATAATTTCTCTATAATGCCATGCGCGTGTAATCCACATCCGATTCGTACAGACTGTCTTCAATGGCGGTGGTATGCACCACATTAAGACGACCGTTTTCGACTTTGGAGATGTATTGATGACCAAAGCACTGATGCAGTTTGCCGTTAAAAAACTTCTTGCCCTGCGGGTGATTGCGCCCTTCTTGAAATACCGTCAACGATTCCATCGCATCGACAAAGCCACGTTTATCGGCGACAGTTTGACCGCTGTAACCACTCATTTCCATCGCCTGTTTGATAACAAAAAGACTTTCCCAGCAACCGAACATGTGTGCGTAGGTTGAAATATCACGGGAATCCGTAATGCTGGCACCATTGTCATCGACACCAACGGCATTGCGATAAAATTGATCATAAGGTGTTTGATTGGGTTGTGCATAGCGCGGATGCCCTTCCCAAAAGTGCGTGCCTTCGAGAAATTCGAGTTGCGGGGTCGCCATATCAACGGCTTCCAGCGAATCAATAAAACCAAATATTTCTGGTCGATTACTGCCAAAATGCTGTCCCAATTCTTTGACGAAGGTGAGTACGCTTGGTCCCACCATGACATGGTACAACACCTCAGTTGAAGCAGGAATCCGCGGCAGATAGCGGGTGAATGATGATTCGGTCGGCGGAATCGGAATGAATTCCAGCACTTCACCGCCCTGCGCTTTGATGGCGGCTGAAAAGTAATCCCGATGATTGTGACCAAATGCGAAATCGGGAAAAATCATGGTCACTTTCTTGCCAAGATTCTGGGAAACCCACGGTGCCATAGCAATCACCTGCGACCGGACATCGGTAATCCCGGGCTGAAAAACATATCTATTCAGAGCACCCGATGCCACATGATGCCCCTCCGAGACCACCACATAGGGTAGCTTCAATTCGCCAGCACGCGGCGAAGAGGCAATGACCACATGCGAGAACAAGGTGCCGTAAGCGACATCCACCTTGTGCAAAGTAGCAAATTTTTCCACCACTTCCGCGCCTCTTTTTGGCGAAGTACCATCATCCTCGATAATCAATTTCACCTCGCGTCCATTGATGCCACCCTCTTCATTGATTAACTTAATTGCCGCAAGCGTTACCTGTTCATACCAGCGACCATAAGAAGCCCCAATGCCAGTACGATGCAGCTGCATACCAATTTTGATTGGTTCACCAGTCGCCGAATGAGCGAACCGTGATATGCCCGACAGTTGAGAAACCACGCTTGCCCCTGCCAGCACGCCGAGCTGCTTAACCGCAGCGCGCCGCTTTGAATCAATCAATGGTTTGTTTTGTTTGTTTGTCATGTTTTATAGTTTGGTTCAGGGTTTTCGTGCCAAGAGACGAATACCGCCCAGTATACCAGAATAAAAGTAGCGATTGACTAATTTATAAAATGCGTGCATGGCAAGATAGGTCGGTTCTCCATGAACACGGATATGTCGCTCTCGGCTGGCACGATACTCTTTTAGACGTTCGGTGGTGAAATTTGTCCAGTCATCGGACATGTCGCCCACGTGTTCGACGATGAACCCAGCGCGTTCAAATTCGCTCTGATAGGTTATAAGGTTTGGCAGATGATTGGCATAAAGTTCGCTGGCAAGCTGGTTTCGTTCTTGCACACTAAACAGTTGACGGCTGAACAGATCTTCGGTGTAGAAAACACCATCCGATGGCAATAAATCACGGCATAATGCCAATAGGCGAGCTCGGTTAGGGATATGATACATTGCCAGCCAGCTAACGATGACATCAAATTGTTGTTGTTGCCAGTCGTGGGTTAGAATATCACCGCAGAGATGGGTTAGGCGGGCTGATAAACCACATCGTCTGGTCAAATCCAACGCCATCTGATTTTGGTTGGCTTGCAATTCCAATGCGCTAATCTGTGCATTGGTTTTGAGCGCGATATGCCGAGCAGGACCGCCAAAACCAGAGCCAATTTCCAGCACTCGGGTCTGTTGATCAATGCCGGTCATTTGAATCGCACAGTCCACAGCATCGGTGCCATGATAATGCAATTGATCGAATTCTCCAAGCTCGGCAACGGTCAATGGCGCATCATCTGATTTTCCCAATTCCGCTAACTCATTGTAAACGCGATCAATATGCGAATACAGTTTCATGGATTTTATATCGGTAGCTGAATCAACCATTATGTCAATTATGATAGACCTTTGTATAATTGTCGGAAGTGCGGCAAGACTGTATAAAAATCTCGATCGCGTTATATATGGAAAACCCTTGCGGGTTTGCGTGTTTTACTAGATTCCCGCCTGCGAGACTGTGCAACAAACGCCGGCCTACAAACCCACTATTGCGCTTTTTGAGTCCTGTGCGGGTAAAAAAGGATTCTTATTAAAAGCAGGCGGGTAAAATAAGCTTGTTTGATGCGAAAATAAGCATTTCTGGCAAAAATAATCGAATATGTGGACGCAAAAAAGAAGATGTCGCTCGATTGCTTGCATCACGGCTTCAATATCGCCTGCTTTTATAGCCAATAGCAGTTGATTGAGTAGCCTTGTGCCTAGCCATTGAGTCTGGCAGGTTCAAAACACGCTTAAAGTTATCGCAAAACATAATCAATGCCCAATCAAAACCATAGGCTCCGGATACTTTTTCTTTGCCTCTGAGCAAGTAATGATCCCAGCCTAATGACCGCTTTATGGTGCCAAAAGGATGCTCCACAATCGCTTTGGCTGATTTTGTTTGCATAGACTTGCGATAGGCTTGGGCTTGCCCTTTTTTTCAGTGTTTTGCCGTTAGGGCAGGTGTACCCGTCTTTCTCCCCTTTAAGATGTACAACAATAGACAAAATCATCTTTGGCGAATTCAACCCATAAGTGCAACACTCGGGTTTATATTATGATCTATTCCCATTGCGTGGGAAAAGACCTCCCAAGGGGTTTTATACCCCAAACATTTTCTAGGTCGGTTGTTCATTAAATCGGTCGCTTTGAACAGCTCTTTTTCGGTGACTTTATGCAAAGGCATTTTCTTTGGAAAAAACTGCCTGAGCAAGCCATTGTGCCAGATGATTATTTGGCATTCAAGCCACGCTCCCAAGAGTGATACGGTTTAGCGTCGTTAAGTTTCACACTCGAGTTGTTTGGCAACGGGTCGGTGAGCTCGCCGAACTGCTCACTATGCCAACAAAATTCTCTGCCGTTATCAAAGGTTAGTGTCATTACATGTTGTTTCATATGCGCTAACAACATGAGTATAGCCGCGTTGGTTTCTTTTTATGTACAGGGATGTACTGTATGCCGGTTTTGCAGGAGCAAAAACCGGTGCGGTTTTGTTCTTAGTCCGAAGCGCGAGATAGAGCCTACTTTTGCGTTCAGCAAGGGTGGCAAACACCCCTTGACGACCTTTACCGATAACACAATCAGCTTCCCCCCCTCTATCACTACGCCTATACGCGAGCGACTGTCCACTATACTGGGTCTATCAGCAATATCAACCCGATTGGGGATGCGTCCGCGGTAATCGTTCTGTCCATAACGCTTGCGATATTTCTTACCCTGATGGCGCAAGTATCGATATAACGACCCACCAGCTACGGCTCACCGAGCCGAAGCTTTAACTCGTCATTGAGTTTGATGTGCTTGGGCTTTTGCTGATGCCTCGTTTGGGCAAAGCGGTGGGCTTGTTTGTAGCGATAGCCGTTGCCCCCGGTATTGCGTTTAATTTCACGGCTGATGGTTGACTTAACTTCTGCCCATGGCTTTAGCGATTTCTGTCAGTGTACAATGCTGCTGATTCATGAGGCAAATGTGGTCTCTTTCGTGTTCAGTCAAATGGGTATATCTCGTCATGTTTTACTCCGGCTCGGTGAGCTCGCCGCACCGCTTTTTTCCGTTCAGTTAAAAGAGTACGAGTGTACCCTTTGACTGACTTAGGAGTGTTGCACTTATTATGTGAATTCAAGTTTAGTGTATCTGCCAGTCTTCTTTTGTTTCTGTTGAGTATCAATCGGCGGGATGATTGGGTGGATTTTGTCATCCACCACAATTTGGCAGTTATCAAACAATGACCAAAAAGTCTAACTTGATTTTTAAGACAGTGTATTATTCTTCGGCTACGACAGTAGAAAGAACCCCTGTTTGCCCATTCCATTCAAAACGCTTGGTCGTTTTTAATGTTGGGCAACAGAGTGGATCGTCCTGATCGTGGGTCGTTAAATCCATAATGATAAAATCGTTTTCAAAATGAATCTGCTCAATGATGACTCTGTCACCGATCTTTGTCTTGCCCTTAATTGTGTCCATACCATCAAATATTGCTTGATACCTGAATGTTCCACTGCCCCCAAAATTCTCTCCCCATACAATGAATATTTCTTCTTCACCGTCTGCGTCAAAATCATTTGTAAGCGTGGATTCAATGGTTATTCTTACATGATCTTCCAGCCCCTCATTACAAAGGTAGGTGGCATCAGTTATGTTTGCCTCCTTGACAGTACACCCCTGTTGCGCCAATAACACATCAACATAGGTGAGTTCTTCATCTTGCAGGAACACAATAAAAAGAACAATAGCAATGACGGCAACCAATGCGGTGGTTTTTAGAAATGTATTCATGACGGGTTTTTCCGAGCTCTGACAGGCATGAGATTTTGTAGTTCACTAAGTCTTTGGTAGGGTAACACCGATTTGTCCTTGATATTTACCGTTGCGATCTCGATATGAGGTTTCGCAAGGCTCATCGGATTCAAAAAACAACACTTGGGCAATGCCTTCATTGGCATAAATTTTGGCTGGCAATGGCGATGTATTGGAAAACTCTAGGGTAACGTGCCCTTCCCATTCTGGTTCAAACGGGGTCACATTGACAATAATGCCACACCGCGCATAAGTGCTTTTCCCCAAACAGATCGTCAATACATTGCGCGGAATACGAAAATACTCAATCGTTCTCGCCAAGGCAAACGAGTTCGGCGGGATGATACAAACATCGCCAACAAAATCCACAAAACTGTTTTCATCAAATTGCTTTGGATCAACGATTGCCGAATTGATATTGGTAAAAATTTTAAACTCGTTGGAGCAGCGAATATCGTATCCATAGCTTGATGTTCCATAGGAGATTACCTTGCCGTTTTCGGATTCACGAATCTGTCTGGGTTCAAAGGGTTCTATCATTCTTTCGGTTTCAGCCATGCGCCGAATCCATCGATCGGGTTTAATTGCCATTGCGAATATAAATCAAAATTTTGGGTTTATAGTCTAATTTTGCTGGATTACAATATTAGGGAATTTTGAGCTGAAATCTTTTTTACGCATTGCTAGTTTTGCGGCAGTATTGCGGGCAATCAATTTGTAATTGCGCGCAAGCGCACCATCCGGGTCGGCGATGAGTGTTGGGCGACCCTCGTCAACGTCAATCCGAATAGATTGATCCAAAGGCACATCGCCAAGGAAATCTGTTCCATATTGCTGCGCCATGCTTTTGCCGCCACCCTTGCCAAAGATGTGCTGCTCGTGCCCACAGTTGGGGCAAATATGGGTGCTCATATTTTCCACCACACCAAGCACTGGAATAGCCACTTTCTCAAACATCTTGTACGCCTTACGCGCATCAAGCAGGGCAATATCCTGCGGTGTGGTCACAATCACCGAACCAGAGACCGGCACTTTCTGTGCCAAAGTTAATTGGGTATCACCCGTTCCCGGCGGCATATCCACAATCAGGTAATCCAGATCGTCCCATTGGGTATCATTGAGCAACTGCTCCAACGCCTGCGTTACCATCGGACCGCGCCAAATCATCGGCGACTCTTCATCCACCAAAAATCCAATCGACATCGCCTGAATATGATAACTGCTCAGCGGCTCCAGCGTCTTGCCATCTTTGGATTGAGGCTTGCCACTGATACCCAGCATCCGCGGTTGACTTGGTCCATAAATATCCGCGTCCAGAATGCCGACTCGGGCTCCTTCTGCTGATAGTGCTAATGCCAGATTGACGGATAATGTAGATTTGCCGACCCCGCCTTTGCCGGAAGCAATCGCGATAATATTTTTCACCTCCTTCATCGGTTTTACCCCCTCCTGAACCTCGTGGGAGACGATGTTGGACGACACCGTAACCACCGCCCCCGGCAACACGTTTTCAATCATCGTGATGAGCTCGGCGTGCCAGCTTTTTGCCGGATACCCCAAGACAATATCAATGTTGATTTTGTCACCTGTAACGACAATCTCGTTGACCGCATTACTCGCTACCAAATCCTGCCTAGCATGGGGGTCAATAACACCACTCAAAATTTCTTCAACAATGGCTCGATTCAAATTTTTCATTATTCATTACCAAATTATAGTGTCCGTAAACCAACCATCATAACCCTCAATCGCATTCAAGTGTTCAATAAGCCACTATAATAAGAGGGCGGATTGCGATTGTGCAAATAATACCGCCCTAAAACATAAGACCAATTCGACACATCGGCGGCGGTAATCTGATAGCCCAGTTGCGCGAAAGCCTGAGAAACCCGAGTCGTGCCCGAGAAACCATCAAACAACGAAATGATATTCGGCAATAGTTTTAGTTTTGATTCGGTATGTTTTATTGCCTGCGTTTAGGGTGTGGTCATATCAATGTCCGGGAAAATAGAAGGTTCGGGACTACAGCAATATTGCTCTCTCATAGGTCTTGTTTACCCCTTGTTGCATTATTTGATAGTACACTGTGAAAAAGTTCTCAAAGTGTCGCAATTGAAACAACCGCTTTGATGCTTATATTTCCCGCTCAAGGGCTGATTCAAATATAATCTGCTATCTTAACTCAAACCGCTCAAAGTAATATGCGATACAAAACAATTAAAGAAGAAATTTCGTTCCCCTTGTTGGTTATGGAAAGCTCCGAATATTCGTCTAATCAGTGCGTATTTCGTGATGATCGGGCGGGTGTCTGGTTATACCAATCGAATTGTCTGGAGTTTATGGACAAACTAGTCGAAAAGTACCCGGATGGTAAATTTGATATGATCTTTGCAGATCCGCCTTATTTTCTTTCAAATGGCGGCATAAGTTGCCATGCAGGGAAAATGGTTAAAGTTGATAAAGGGAAGTGGATTGCAGAAACTGGCGCTTTTCCAAAATAAGGAGAAATAAAAGATAATGATGCAATATGAACAAGTGATTGATGTAATGGCAAATCTCGGCGGTTTCGCCACCTTTGGACAATTATATCAGCACACAGATGTTACAAATTGGGGAACGCAAACGCCTTACGCCACCATAAGGAGAATCGTTCAGGATGAAAGGTTCTTCTTCAAGATAAAACCCGGATTGTGGGCACTACGGTCTCACAAGAGCAAATTGCCCGACCATGTTAATTTCAAAGACGATATTAGTAAGAAGCAGCGCGAGGAGTATGACCACTATTATTATCAAGGACTGTTATTGCAAATTGGCAACCTTGCCGATTACGACACATTTGCTCCCCACCAAGATAAGAATAAAGAATTTCTGAACAGTACGATTGGCGAAGTCAGAACGATGCCCGAGATTTACCAGTTCGGCTACCCTGGTTTCATCAAGCATGCAAAAACTATTGATGTTTCGTGGTTCAATTCGCGAAAAATGCCTGTGTACTTATTCGAGGTTGAGCATTCAACGTCAATGGACAGGTCTTTAATAAAATTCAACGAGTTGACGGATTTTAATGTACGCTGCTTTATCGTTGCCGATAAAGCAAGAAAGAAAGAGTTCGACTCCAAAATGGTGTTGCATACATTTAAAACATTGAAAAACAGAGTTGTATTTTATGATTACGAAAGATTGTCAAAATGGCATGCAAGTTGCCATAAGAGCAAAGCGGTTGCCGCGATTTAATCCTTGCCACTCTCCCATGCCCCGCCCTAATGCAGAAACCAGTAATAGACGATAAAATTACACGTTAAATGAAATGGGAACGAGATTATGAAAGAAATTAAATTTACCAACAAAGAAATAAACAGCCTTTTTCTAATGATGAACTATCTAATGGATAGCGAACAAAACCATTATATGGAAAGCATGGTATGTTGCGGTGAAGAACATTGTAATGAGGATGACCCTGACCATATTTATATACATACGAAGCGAATAGAACAAGTGCTAAAGCAAACTGAAAACCTGTGATTTCAAGCGAAAACAATATCTTAAACTGGTGTCCTCATTGGACTTAAAAATTGAATATGTTTATGTCTTGAACGACTGGTTCAAACACCCAAGATATAAAGATGTTTTGGATTATATCCATAGCGTGAATTGCCACTATAAATTTAATGAGTTACCGTTAGCATGGTTAGGATTGCCTAACCCACAAAGTAAGTGTAACGAGAAATGAGGATAGGCGATGTCTGTATGTAAAAGATTACGGCAATGGTTGTGAAGGTTTCATACAAGTGGTTTAAGTGTCAATTATTCACAAGGCATCAAGCAGGCTATCAGTAAAAAAGGTTGCTTTCTTTTTCATATTTGAGCAGAAACCTTTCACACTCTTCACTTAGAGGATGAATTGCCGTGGCGTTTGTAGTCTCTAGGTCATGAGTGCGATTTGCTCCGTTAAAATGAACAATAGCGTAATCAGTTGCTATCATAACGTTTCTCTCTATGGGTTAATTGAAATATGACTAATTAAAAATGAATAAAACCACACACATTGTAATCGTTTCAAAGCACCTAGACAACTATTTTATACAAACACCCCGACCATGACAAAGACCCCACCGACACGAAAAATCCTCGTTACCAGCGCGTTGCCCTATGCCAACGGTCAAATACACCTTGGGCATTTGCTGGAATATATTCAAACGGATATTTGGGTACGATTCCAAAGGCTACGCGGGCACGAATGCTATTTGGTGTGCGCCGATGATGCACATGGAACGCCGATCATGCTGAAAGCGGAACAAGAAGGCATCAGCCCACAGCAACTCATCGACCAAGTCAGCATAGAACATCAACGTGACTTTGATGGCTTTCTGATTTCTTTTGATAACTATTACAGCACCCACTCACCCGAGAATAAATACTATTCGGAGTTGTTTTATCAACGTCTCAAGGACAAGGGTCATATCAGCAGACGCACAATAAAACAACTGTTCGATCCCAAAAGACAGATGTTCCTGCCGGATCGGTTTGTCAAAGGCACTTGCCCGAAATGTAAATCAGAGGGTCAATATGGTGACAACTGCGAAGCCTGTGGCAGCACCTATTCGCCCACCGACCTGATTGATCCCAAGTCGGCACTCTCGGGAGCGCGACCTGAAGAACGCGAATCGGAGCAGTTATTTTTCAAACTCGGCGATTTCAAGGATTTTCTTAGCGCGTGGCTCAATCAAGGGCATACCCAAAAAGAAATCGCCAACAAACAGCGGGAATTGATTGACGAGGATTTGTTTGAATGGGATATTTCGCGCAATGCGCCCTACTGGGGGTTTGAAATTCCGGGCGAGAAAGACAAGTATTTTTATGTGTGGATGGATGCGCCAATCGGCTATCTGGCGAGTTTCAAAAACCTCTGCGAGCGCGAAAATTTGGATTTCGATGAATATTTTAAGATTGACAGCGACTGTGAGCTATATCATTTTATTGGCAAGGATATTGCCCGATTCCATACTCTGTTTTGGCCTGCACAGCTGCGCGGGGCTGGCTTTCGCACTCCAGATGGAGTCTGGGCGCATGGATTTTTAACCGTCAACGGTCAGAAAATGTCCAAGTCCAGAGGCACGTTCATTATGGCAAGTACTTATCTGAATCACCTCAATCCCGAATATTTACGCTATTACTTTGCCGGAAAACTGGATGATTCCATCGCCGATATTGATCTTAATTTGGACGACTTTCAAACTCGGGTGAATTCTGATCTGGTTGGTAAACTGGTGAATATCGCCAGCCGTTGTGCTGGCTTCATCTCCAAAAATTTCGACAGCAAACTGCACGATTCCCTGCCTGACCAGCCCCTGTTTGATTCCTTTGTTGTTGCCGGAGAGAGTATTGCCGATGCTTTTGAGTCGCGGCAATATAGCCGAGCAATACGCGAGATTATGGCTTTAGCCGATAAAGCGAATCAGTATATCGACCACCAAAAGCCATGGGTTCTGGTCAAAGAGGATACCACAAGGGCACAAGTGCAATCGGTCTGCACCCAAGGACTTAATCTATTTCGGTTGTTGATGATTTATTTGAAGCCGGTTTTACCGGGTGTCGCAGAACAATCTGAACAGTTTTTGAATATCGCGCCATTGTGCTGGGCAGACCACCTGACCCCGTTACTGGATCATAAAATCAACCGTTTCAAACCGCTATTGACCCGCATCGACAATGCGCCAATCCAAACGCTGATCGAGGAAACCAAAGAATTGGAACAAACACAGACCGCTGGGCAAGACGACACAAGCAAGGCGAAAGACCCGCTGGCTGAACAGCCGATAGCCGAACAAATCAATATCGAGGATTTTTCCAAACTTGATTTACGCATTGCTCGGATTCTAAAAGCACAAAAAGTCGAGGGGAGCGATAAATTATTGCAACTTACCTTAGATCTTGGCGGCGAAACCCGCACTGTCTTCGCCGGCATCAAATCGGCTTACCCGCCAGAACAATTAAACGGCAGACTAACCGTGATGATTGCCAATCTGGAAGCGCGAAAAATGAGGTTTGGCATATCCGAAGGCATGGTACTGTGTGCTGGCACAGGGGACAATGATTTGTATCTATTGAGTCCCGATGAGGGCGCACTCCCCGGAATGCGAATAACCTGACTGTGCGACTTTAGGGGTCGTGTAAAAACAGGGAATACTCGGTCGATGGCTATACGCTGCTCGCGGGAGACGCGCAAGCATGGCGGTTTCCGGTGGGTGTTCGGGGTCTCGGTTGTATGCTGCCGAGCCGTTCTATCGCCCGCCGACAGGGTGGTGCAGTGTTGGCCAAAGGATATGTCGCCATTGATTCCATCCGCCAATACCCAGACTGGCGGACAGGTTGTCATAACAGTTGCGCTGGGTCTGCAACGCTGGCCTCAGGATGCCAATGATTTCCGTTGCGGTAGCCCATAATGCAAAGCACCCCAAAAATGGGCTTCCGACAGAATTGACCAGCCGTTCGTTGTCAGTGTTTTTACCAATACTGCGACCAACGGTGAAATCAATTACGATTGGACGGGTACGGATCGTGCCGATTGCTTGGCTGGGACAGATTCAAATATCCAAAACCGATTTTGTGAGCAGACTCTAATTAACGCAATTTGCCCTTGAAAGCCATGCGGTAGTCCCCATTTTATGCCCCTCAATGTTATCAAACTGAACCACTTAACCATGACTAAAAAAGACAACGACCGAACTGGGTCTAAAAAGAAACGTAGCCAGAAGTCCACATCGAAAACGAACGTGGAAACCCATGCTTTCCAGACCGAAGTGCAGCAATTACTGCATTTAATGATTCATTCTTTGTATAGTAATAAAGAAACTTTTCTGCGAGAACTCATTTCTAACGCTTCGGATGCCTGCGACCGATTGCGGTTTCAGTCGTTGACCGACAAGAAATTGCTGGAAGACGATGCGGTACTGGGCATCTGGATTGATTTGGATGTCAAAAAACGCACTGTTACCATTCGTGATAACGGTATCGGCATGAGCCATGATGAGGTCATTCAGGATATTGGCACCATTGCCCGTTCTGGCACCAAAGCATTCATTGAAAAAATGAGTCAGGACAAGTCCACCGATAGTACCTTCATCGGTCAGTTTGGGGTTGGTTTTTATTCTTGTTTTCTGGTCGCAAAAGAAGTAACCCTGTTGACACGCAAAGCCGGAACACCTGCCAGCGAAGGTGTTAAATGGGTCTCGGATGGCAGTGGTGAATACACCATGGAAACCATTGACCGACCCAAGCGGGGTACCGAAATCATCATCTCGATGGGCAAAGACAGCAAAGAATATGCCGATAAATATCGCCTAAAAAGCATTGTTGCAAAATATTCTGATCATATTTCCCTGCCGATTCAGATGCTGAAAGACCCCACCCCGAATGATAAAGGTGCGGATGATGACACCACAGATGACAAGAGCAAGGTAGCGAAGAAGCAAAAGCCAGAGTGGGAAAGCATCAATAAGGGGTCGGCACTGTGGGCGCGACCGAAAAAAGAGATTAGTGAGGAGCAACATCATTCATTTTATACCTCGCTCACCTACGACCCCGAGCCACCAGCGTTGACCATACACAACCGTGTGGAAGGCAAGATGGAGTATATCTCGCTGTTTTATATCCCCAGCAAAGCACCGTTCAATTTATGGGATCGGGAACAACGGCATGGGGTCAAACTCTATGTTCGGCGTATCTTTATTTCTGATGATACTAAAAACCTCATGCCGAATTATTTACGTTTTGTGCGTGGGCTGGTGGATTCGGCAGACTTGCCATTGAATGTTTCGCGGGAGTTTTTACAGCAGAATCGTGATATTGATAAAATTCGGGCGGCAGCGGTTAAAAAAATTCTGGCTGAATTCAAAAAACTAGTAGCCAACGATACCGACAAATACCATGCCTTATGGAAAGAGTACGGTCGGGCAATCAAAGAAGGGCTGATAGAGGATGTTGAAAATAAAGATGCCATTGCCGCATTGGTGCGATTTGCCTCCACACATAATGGCAATGAAGCGCAGACCGTCTCGCTGGATGATTACATCACTCGAATGCCAGAAAAACAAAAAGCAATTTACTATGTGACCGCAGATAACCACAATGCTGCCAAATCTTCGCCACATCTTGAAATTTTTCGTGAAAACGATATTGAAGTATTGTTGCTGTCTGAGCCAGTGGACGAATGGGTGGTTAGTCATCTGACCGAATATCAGGAAAAACCATTGAAGTCGATAGCCAAAGGCGATCTTGATATTGACGCGCTCAAGGGGGAAACCGACAAGACAGAAAACGAAAAACAATCCAAAGCCATGCAGCCGCTGGTTGAAAAATTCAAATCAGCCTTAGAGGATCAAGTTAAAGATGTACGGCTTTCTAACAGATTGATTGATTCACCCAGTTGTTTGGTTGCCGATGAGTCCGACATGGGCGGTAATATGGAACGCATTTTGCAGGCAATTGGACAAGACGCGCCAACGACCAAACCCATTTTAGAAATCAACCCTGAACATGATCTTGTCAAACAAATTGATGTCGATGATGCGCTTGCCGATGAATGGGCTAAACTGCTGTTTGATCAGGCGGCACTTGCCGAGGGCACGGCGTTAAAGAATCCGGCTGATTTTGTAAAGCGGGTCAACCGCTTGTTGGTTAGGGAATGATCGTTGCCCCCCAGTAGGCAGTCATAACGGTTTCTGGTGAATGTAAGAGACTCAAAATAGAGCGTCGTACAATCAAAAAACAACACATCAAGGGCACCAGGCAACAAGGATCGCGTACCTTTACAGGTCATCGCTTGCAGCCTGCTGATGGTGTTATCGTCCAGCTGATCCATCATCCGATAAACTTTCTCTAATGACAAAGAAACGCATGAGTCCTGCTCCAGGTGCTGCACACTGCCTCGCTTGTCTTGCTCTGGGGGGGGATTGGCAATGCGTGCCATCACACAATGGAACAGGGCTTCATGGGAAGCATGATACCGCCTCTTCGGCAACAGGGTGTCGAACGACAACTGGCGATAGACCTCGCCATACACATCATGGATGCCCAGCACCACACGTTGTTCTTCCACCATCTGCATCAGGTCAACATTCAAGGTGGCTTTGGACGATTGAGCTTTTGCTGCTTTCGCTTCAAGCATCTGTTTGGCGATCGTCTCAGGCGGGAACAAACCGGGCTGGTGTTGGGCTTCAAGCTTCGCCTTGACGACTTCGGCCAGCACTTTCAATCGCACTAACTCATCGTCATCCATGGCAATGCCGATATAACGGACAATCTTTTGCTTGACCTTATCGCCGACGCGCACGGATTGCACAATCTGAACCGATTGTCTTGGGCTATTGGGTGTAGATTTAACGCGAACGAACATGGGGTGAGTCTATACCATTCGATCACCGAAGTCAACACAAATATTCAAATAGGCACTACAAACCAACTTCTCTACTAGCCCCGCGTATTTATTGGGCTGTGGGCGATCTGCATGGAGCGAACCGTCGAAGTCAGGAGGAAACTCGGAAGAACCCTTAATTGTGGGTGTCCTTATTCGCTTCTTTATGTGTTCTTATTGGCAACTCCATTTTCAAACCAGCTTGAGTTCCAGTGCCCGCTTTTCTGTCCATGGGATGAATTTCGGGGCTTGATTGCATTGCTTACAAAACACTCCTCGGGCGCGTCTGTTTCTGGTACCGGCAAAGCATCCACTTGGGCATTGCACAATCCAGCGTGGCGGGCTAAACATAATATTATGGCAGCGTTCGGCACTGCATCCAATCTCTCGGGCAATTTTGCGCCAGATTGCATCGTGATGATGCTCAATGCCTACCAGCGCATGGGCAATCTCATGCAGAATCGTGTCGCGTATTTCCGGCTCCGATGCTTTCCTTATAAAAAGACGGGCAAGCGAAATTTGCCGAGCGCGATAGTTGCATGCACCTGCTCGGCTCATGGAATCGTCCAGACATACCGACCAGTCACTCAAGCCATGTTTTCTTAAGAGTTCACGACATTTTTTGAGTGCGCCCTGTTCTTGGTCGGCATAGTTTTGCGTCTCTCCAGACGGCTGAATCAGTCGATAAGGCACCCGATAGCAGTCTCCATTTTCGCCCTCAATGCGGGCATACTTCGGCCCGAGTGTCGTGACGATGCCCTTTAGTTTCTGTCCACGAAATACAAATTGAACGGTGTCACGCGGCGATATTCGAGCTTTCAATTGATCTAGAGTGTGCATTTAATGATGTATTGGTTATTGTTCTGGAATCAGCGAGGTTCGGAACGATTCGACAACCCATTCACAAGGCTTATGGTTGCTCAAATCGAATCGGCTCAAGTTGCCAAATATCCTGATTATACTCGCGTATTGTGCGGTCGGTTGAGAATCTGCCAGAGGCAACCGTATTGAGAATGCTCATCTGTGTCCAGCGTGGCACCTCTTTGAATGCGTCTCCTGCCAACCTCTGAGTGTCGATAAAACTGCGGAAGTCGGCTGTCGTCATCCACGGGTCGGCGGGATTTCTTAGCGCGTGCAGTACGGCATCGAATACGCCCGGCTCCTCGCGGTTAAAATGCCCACTTTCCAATAATTGAATGACCCGTAAAAAATCCTCGTCACTGTTGATGATGGATTGTGGGTCATAAGTGCCACCAAGTTGCTCAATATCATCGACAGTGAGTCCGAAAAGGAAAAAATTCTGCTCGCCAATCGCTTCGAGAATTTCGACATTGGCTCCGTCCAACGTGCCGATGGTCAAGGCCCCGTTCATCATAAATTTCATATTGCCCGTGCCCGAAGCCTCTTTGCCGGCAGTTGAAATCTGTTCGGACAGGTCGGTCGCCGGACAAATCAATTCCATTGCCGAGACATTGTAATCGGGATAAAAAACCAGTTGTAGCCGTCCTTTCATGGTCGCCTCGGCGTTAATCACAGCAGCAACATTGTTAATACATTTAATCACATTTTTTGCCATCACATAACCCGGTGCCGCCTTGCCACCGATGAGGATTAAGCGTGGCACCAGTGCGTGTCCATCTCCGCGCCGGATGCGGTCGTACAAATGCACCACATGCAACAGATTGAGCAGTTGTCGCTTGTATTCGTGGATACGTTTTACCTGCACGTCAAATAGCATGGTCGGATCAACTTCAGTTTTGGTACGTTGTTCGATGGCATTTGCCAGACGGGTTTTATTGGCATTCCTGACCGCTCGCCAATGCTTATTAAAAGTCGGGTCGGCAACAAAATCCTGTAATCGTGCTAATTGTTCGAGATCGGTAATCCAGCCATCACCGATGTAATCAGAAATCAGCGCACTCAATTTGGGATTACAACCAGCCAGCCAGCGCCGTTGGGTTACGCCGTTGGTTTTATTGTTGAATTTCTCTGGCCAATGCTCAGCAAAATCCCGTAGCATACCCTGACGCAATAATCTGGAATGTAACGCGGCGACACCGTTGACCGAATAACTACCGACAATGGCAAGGTAAGCCATGCGTACCATAGGAACCTGCCCCGACTGAATGAGCGACATACGCGCCAAGCGTTGCTCATCGCCCGACCAGCGTTCGCTGACCTCAATCATAAAACGCCGATTGATTTCGTGAATTATTTCCATAATCCGTGGCAACAGATGCGCTATCATCGCCTGCGGCCATAATTCCAGTGCCTCGGGTAACAAGGTGTGGTTGGTATATGCCATGGTTTTTCGGGTGATGTCCCAAGCGACTTGCCAACGCATACCATGTTCATCCATTAACAATCGCATCAATTCAGGAACCGCGATTGCTGGATGGGTGTCATTCAGTTGAAAACAATTGTTTGCGGCAAAATCGGCAAAATTATCACTATCGATGCCATTATTCACCAGCCAGTCCGACAACACATCTTGCAAACTGGCGGAAACAAGGAAATACTGCTGCCGTAGCCGAAGTACCTGACCATTTTCGGACTCATTATTTGGGTATAGCACCAGCGTAATATTTTCAGCCGCATTTTTAGATGCCACCGCATCGGCATAACTGCCGGCATTAAACTCATTGAGGTCAAACTCATCTGTGGCAGCTGCCGACCACAGTCGTAGGGTGTTGACGACCTCATTTTGATAGCCGGGAATGGGCACATCAAAGGGTATTGCCAACACGTCATGGGTATCAACCCAGCTATGCCAAGTCCGCCCATGCTCATCAACGCGGGTTAAGCACCTGCCACCGAACTTGACTGTACGGCTTAATTCAATCCGCTTGATTTCCCACGGGAATCCCCCATGTAGCCAAGTATCTGGCTTTTCAATCTGTCGACCATTTTCAAAATGTTGGCGAAACATGCCGTAGTGATAGCGGATACCATAACCCATCACCGGCAATTGCAAAGTCGCGCAACTGTCGAGCAAACAAGCCGCCAGCCGCCCAAGCCCGCCATTGCCAAGACCAGCATCCTGTTCCTGCTCATAAATATCCTCCAGCGCGACTCCAAGCTGTTCCAGCGCATCGCTGGCATGATCCGCAATCCCCAAATTCAACAGCGCGTTGCGTAACAAACGACCAATCAAGAATTCCAGCGAAAGGTAATACGCACGGCGATTCTGCCCGCTCTGCAACGCTTGATTGGTTTGATTCCAACGCGCCATTAACCGAGCGCGAGTCGCATAAACCAATGCCTCAAACAAATGCGATGACGGCTGACAACCCAGCGTTCTAGCCAAATAATGGGTGAAATCCTCCACCAGCGCGGCAGTATCCATTTCCAGTTTTGGAGTCGGTAAAGCTGTAGGGTTAAGAGTTTTGTGGGTGTCCATGATTATTTTATTTCTGTGATGCAAAGGTCGGTCTGTTTTTCATCGTTTGGTGATGCGTTACTCTCGTTGCAGAAACAAGGTGGTTAGTGGTGGCAAAGTCAATCGCAGAGAATCATTGCGTCCATGCGATTCAATCTGTTCCGTAGATAGCGTAGAATTGATGATACCACTACCACCATATTGTTCAATATCGGTATTGAGTAGTTCGCGATAGCCACCGCTAGTTGGAACGCCGATACGGTGGTCACGTACTACCGGGGTAAAGTTGCAGATACAGATGACGAAATCACCCTTATCGGTGCGCCGTATCCATGACAACACACTATTGTCGCAATCCTGCCAGTCAATCCATTCAAAGCCTTCATTTTTGAAATCCTGTTGATATAACGCGGGTGTCGCCCGGTAAACCTGATTCAAATGACGCACCAGCGTCTGCATGCCTCGGTGACGCGGTTGATTGAGTAGATGCCAGTCGAGCGAATGGTCGTGGTTCCATTCATTCTGCTGGGCAAATTCAGCCCCCATAAAGAGCAGTTTCTTGCCCGGATGGGCATACATAAAACCTAAATAGGCGCGTAGGTTGGCGAAGCGTTGCCAGTCATCGCCGGGCATACGCCCGAGCAAGGAACCCTTGCCGTGTACGACTTCATCATGCGACAGTGGCAGGACGAAGTTTTCATTGAAGGCATAAACCAGCCCGAAGCTCATCTTGTCGTGGTGATGCTTGCGATGGATGGGTTGTTCACGCATATACGCCAAGGTGTCGTTCATCCAGCCCATGTTCCACTTGTAGGTGAAGCCCAAGCCACCGCTATCGGTCGGTTGTGAGACTCCGGGCCAAGCGGTTGATTCCTCGGCGAAACAACTGGCACCGTGTGCATGAACGGCAATATTCAGGCGGCGGATGAAGTCAATGGCTTCGAGATTTTCATTTCCACCATATTGGTTGGCAAGCCACTCGCCCGGCTTGCGTGAATAGTCGAGATAGAGCATGGATGCCACCGCATCAACCCGCAATGCGTCTATATGGAATTCGTCAATCCAGTACAGTGCATTGCAAATGAGGTAGTTTCTCACTTCACGCCGCCCGTAATTGAAAATCAGTGTTCCCCAGTCGGCATGCTCGCCTTTGCGCGGGTCGTCATGTTCATACAGCGCGCTACCGTCAAACTGACTTAATCCATGCGGGTCGCGTGGAAAATGTGCTGCCACCCAGTCCAGAATCACCGCGATACCAGCATGGTGGCAACAGTCGATGAAGTAGCGAAAATCATCCGGACTGCCGAAACGCTGCGTTGGCGCGTACATGCCAACAGGCTGATAACCCCAAGATCCAGCAAACGGATGCTCGGTGACGGGTAGCAACTCGATATGGGTAAAACCCATCTCGACTACATAATCGACCAGCGCGTGGGCAAGCTCACGGTAACTCAACGAGTGGCTGTCTTCGTTCGACTCGTTCGAATTACGCCGCCATGATCCGAGATGAACCTCATAGATGCTAATCGGCTGGTCAAGTTGCGGTACGCTGTGGCGTTGCTTCATCCAAGTCTGGTCACGCCAGCGGTGCTGACTGTGATAGACGATTGACGCATTGCCCGGTGGCGGTTCAAAAAAATGTGCCATCGGATCGCTTTTCAGCGGTAGTAAGTCGCCTTGTTGGTCGAGGATTTCATATTTATAGTGGCTACCCGTGGTCACTGCTGGGATAAAAATTTCCCAGATGCCGCTACCCGGATGCAGCCGCATCACATGCAGCCGCCCATCCCAATCGTTAAAATCACCAATCACACTGACCCGCCAGGCGTTCGGTGCCCAAACCGAAAAACAGGTGCCACTCAGCCCCAGTAGGCGAGTCAGCTGCGCGCCGAGTTTATTAAATATGCCCTGATGCGAGCCTTCTGTCATCAGATAAAGGTCTAAATCCCCCAGCATTGACGGCAACCGATAGGCATCCTCAATATCAAACGTGTCTCCCGATTTTGCCTCTGATTTTAATGTGATACGCAATTGATAGTGCCGTTTCCTTGCCAGAGGTGCTTCAAAAATACCCCCCGCATGTACCCGCCGCATGACTACAAGCACGTTGCCACGGCAATCCAGCAGGGTGACCGATGCAGCGTGCGGCTGTAGTGTGCGTACCATACGGACACCGTTTTCCGTATGAATGCCTAGCACGGCAAAGGGATTTCTATGCCGACCGTCCGCGAGGTCTTGTAGTATAAACGCTGGTAGTATAGACGCTGGCAATACAGACGTGGGCAATCTAACCATGGGTGGTGAACTCATATAAATCTGATAGATAGCTGGTAGCGGCTGTTTCCCAACTAAAGCGCGTGGCTTTGGCAGTATTGCGAATCTTCTGCCAGCGTTGTGGGTCGGTCGATTTTATGTGCAGCGCCTGATTGACCGCTAAAACGAAATTCTCCGCTTGATGACGCGGGGTTTGCCCATCAAAGACAAAGCCATTAACGTTCTCGGTCACGGTGTCCTTCAACCCCCCTACTGCATGTACGACACAAGGCTGAGCGGCGCGCATCGCCAGCATCTGACTGATTCCGCAGGGCTCAAAACTGCTCGGCATTAGGAAAATATCGCCCAGACAATACAACCAGTCGGACACGGTTTCAGAATAGCCGTTGAGAAACAGAAAATTCCGGTATTGGGTCGCAATCCGGCGCAGTTGTTTTTCGATTTCGCGGTCACCGCTACCCAACATAATAAAAAGCAGTGTTTGACCATGCTGTTGGAGAATCATCTCAAGCGCGCAACGATGGCTTTTGGTCGGTTGGAGCAACAAGGCGATTTTTTGCTCGCCGATGCGCCCGATGCTGACCAATAGCGTGGCTGGTCTGGTGCGCGGCAATTGACGAAGTGTTTGCGGTGCTGGTAGATTATTCTGAAGCTGTTTTTCATTGCCAATCATGCCCCGCAATCGCGCCCAATCTGATTGCGCTCTCCCACACACAAGACGAGCGCCATCGTAGGAACAGCCATTGAGAATCCCGACCAAACGATGATTCTTGGTAGCCACGCGCAACTCGGCTTCTAACCCTTCGCCACCGCTGAAACCACGTTGGCAGTCATTCGGTTGTAGAATCTCGCGGGCATAGGTCGGTGAGACCGTGTTCAACTTGTCGGCAAGGCGTATGGCAATTGCCATCGGGTTCACACAATCGGTATAACGCGGATCGCCAATTAGTTTTTTCTGATAGCGCAGTCGAGGAAACCAGCGTTCAAACGATGAGTGATGATTGTTCAGCGGACGAATGCCCTGAAAGGCGAGGTTGTGAATCGTAAAGACAATACGCAGGCGGCGCGTCCTCCGTAAGGTAGGGTCGCCATGCCGCAATGCCAATATCAAACCCAGATGCCAGTCGTGCAGGTGCAATACCTCTGGCGGATTGTCGCATTGTTCGATATAAGCAACCGTGGCAGCGCAGAAAAAAGCGAATCGGCTTGCATCAACCGCATAGGGAGAAGCCGCACCGTCATCATGGTAAATAACGCCCGCACCTTTGGGCGATAACAGCGCGTGCTCGATAGCAATGAATTTGACCAATCCTGATGGCGTGCCTGAGGCTGAATCGGATGGCTGAATGTGCCAGATTTGCGCGCTCTGTTGTGTGCCCGCAAATGACACCGAAAAATCGCCAATATGCCGCGCCTGTGGTAGCCTGTTGAAGATACCGTAGGCAGGCGTAATCACCGTCACCTGATGACCGAGCGCAGCCAGTGCCACCGGCAGGTCACGAATCACATCGCCAATGCCGCCGACTTTGCCGCCCTTGAGCGCGCCATTCTCTGCCGCAACCAGCCAAATCCTCATGCAATCGCTATCGCGTATAGTGCAAGCTCTGCCCCAGCATATCTGGAGTAATCAGTGTACGCCCGCTATCGGTTACCCGAAATCCACGTTCACGGTCAGCTTCCGCATCGACACCCACTTCCATCCCTTGCGGAATAACCGCGCCACGGTCAATGATGGCGTTCTTGATGCGACAATTCCGCTTGATTTCACAATCCGGCAAAATGACGGAATCTTCGACTGTAGCGTATGATCTAACCCGACAATTTGAGAACAACAGGGAACGCCATACGCTGGCACCTGAAATGATGCAGCCGGCTGATACCATTGACGATATTGCTTCACCGCGACGACCGGGCTCATCAAAAACAAACTTTGCCGGTGGTGATTGGGTCTGATGAGAAAAAATTGGCCATTCACTGTCATATAAATCAAGCGCGGGGTTAATCCCAATCAACTCCATATTTGCATCCCAAAATGCATCCAGTGTACCGACATCTCGCCAATAGGGTTGGCGCAAGGTATCGGGGTCACGAAACGGAAACGCATAAACTTGATATTTGTCAATGATGGAGGGAATGACGTTCTTGCCAAAATCATGCGTAGAGTCGGGGGTATCGGCATCTTTGATGACCTGCTCAAACAAAAAACCAGTATTGAATACATAATTCCCCATTGAAGCCAGACACTGCTCACTTTGTCCGGGTATGGGCTGTGGGTTTTCGGGTTTTTCGTCAAAGGCAATCACGCGACCACTTTCATCAACGGTCATCACGCCCAATGTGCCAGCAGCTTCCTCCAGCGGCACCTCAATACAACACACCGTCATGTCCGCTTGTTTTTCCGTGTGCCCAGCAAGCAAGGCACCATAATCCATCTTATACACATGATCGCCGGCGAGTATCAGCACATAGTTTGGATCATGGGTGCGGATGATGTCGAGGTTCTGATAGACCGCATCCGCAGTGCCACGATACCATTGTTGACCGGTACGCTGTGAGGCTGGCAGGATTTCGATGAAGCCACGTTGCTCGCTTTGTAAACTGGTCCAGCCGCGTACCAGATGGCGAATCAGGGAATGCGCTTTGTACTGGGTTAAAACGCCAATTCGACCGATACCCGAATTGATGCAGTTGGACAACGGAAAATCAATGATTCGCAGCTTGCCACCGAAATACACTGCTGGCTTGGCACGCCATTTGGTCAATTCATGCAATCTGGAACCCTGACCGCCGGCAAGAATTAGCACCAGCGTATCGCGTGTCAGTAAACTGACATAACGACCCGGTTCGCTATCATTATTGGTCATCAATTTACTCCAATCCCCGCCTGTTAAGTGGAGACAAGGTAATAAGAGGGTTTTCTGTGGGTGTCCATGATTTTTACGATTTTCACGTTATTCGTCATATTGAGTTAAAACTGCTTCTTTGGTACATACACAATCAGACCATCAAGATTATCGGTAATTTTAATTTGACAACTCAACCTGCTCAAATCATCTACCCCTTCGGCAAATTCCAGTATATCCTGTTCGTCCTCCTCCATCTCCGGCAAGCGTGCTATCCACTGTCGGTCAATATGCACATGACAGGTTGCACAACAACACGCACCACCACATTCCGCCAATATCCCTGAAAGCGCATTTCTTTTTGCCAGATACATCAGCGACACACCGACTTCTCCGTCAATAGCATGTTCACCACCGTCGGCAAGTATAAAGTGAATGAGCGACATGTTATATGTAGCATATTGTTTTAAGTCTGACTAATATAATAGGAAAATTGCTACTTAGCCAGCCAAAAACACTCAAAAACTCGAAATACCCCCACAGCATCTTATCCGAGGAGACTTCATATTTTCATTGATAATAAGATTGCATTCGCTATTTAGGGCTGATATAGTGTGACGGTCGCTTCGGATTGTCCTCTGGTCAATCCAGAGGGCTTTGAAAAAATTTATCTGCGGTCAACAAAAGATCGTGGTTTTTGGGCGGTGGCGTCCAGACAGGCCGAGTAAGGTCGAAAGCGAGATAGCAGAATTCCGTAAGTTAGGAGTATATCGTGAACAGAACCGGCGCATGCTGTGTCCTCGCGATGTAGCCAGCGGTGAACAGAGATAGCCATGACGGTCTGGTCGCAAATAACCAAAATATTTACGCTGGTGTTGCTGGACTGGAATCTGCAAGAAGTTATTTGAAATCTGAAGAAATTTCGGATTTAGGTTCAGGTCATACGTTAGATTATGATTTTGTTTGTCATAACAAATTTATGAGTGTTAAGGCACGGCTCGTTGCAGATTGTGTTGCTAAAATACGGCTTACTTGCCAGCAAACACGACCGCAGTGTTTTAATTCAATGCGAGTACACTGAACAGGCGGAACAACCGTTCACCTCTATGGTGGCTTCTTTAACAACAATCCGCTTTTGTCCCTGCTCATTTTTACTGCTGCTTCATTCGCTGTTTTCTGTCAAACACGCCCCTGATTAGAATCTGCCCACTTTAGGGTAGTCACTCATTACTGCTGCGCCAGATGTGCTGGTCGGGCAGATGGAATAATACAATGAAAAGAATGTTATTTAATGCGACCCATGCCGAAGAGCTGCGGGTTGCCATCGCGGATGGGCAGAAGCTCATTGATTTGGATTTGGAATCAGCGATAAGGAACGAGAAAAAAGGCAATGTTTATAAAGGCATCATCACCAAAGTTGAACCGAGTCTGGAGGCTTGTTTTGTCAATTACGGTGCCGAAAAGCACGGTTTCCTGTCACTAAGAGAAATATACCGAGGTTACTTTGGCAATCAGGGTGGCAATGATTCCGCACAGGTTCCTATCAGCCAGATCAAAATCGACTCCGTCATCAAGGAAGGTCAGGAGATGATCGTTCAGGTGGACAAGGATGAGCGTAGTAACAAAGGTGCCGCTTTGACCACGTTTATCAGTCTTGCCGGACGTTTCCTAGTGTTCCTGCCGAACAACCCAAAGGGCGGTGGTATTTCACGGCGGGTCGCAGGCAATGAACGCATGGAATTGAGAAATGTTTTGTCCAGCCTAAAAGTCGATCCCCAACATTCGCTGATTGCCAGAACCGAAGGCATTGGCAGGAGTCAAAGCGAACTGCAATGGGATCTGGATTTCCTGATTAAACTTTGGGACACCATAGAACAATCTTCGAGCGGACTCAAGGCACCGTTCCTGATTTATCAGGAAAGCAACCTTATCGTCCGCTCAATTCGCGATCATCTTTCGGAAGATATTGCCGAGATCATCGTCGATGACAAAGAAATGTATGAACGTGCAAAACGTTTTATCAATCAGGTTATGCCACATAGTTTATCTAAGCTCAAACTGTACAACGATAGCGTTCCCTTGTTTTCGCGCTATCAGATTGAACGTCAAATTGAATCGGCATTCAACCGCGAAGTCAATTTGCCCGCAGGTGGTGCCATTGTGATTGACCACACAGAAGCATTGACCGCTATTGATGTAAACTCTGCGCGCGCAACAAAAGGTAGCGATATTGAAGAAACCGCCTTGCAAACCAATCTGGAAGCGGTCGATGAAATAGCACGCCAACTCAAAGTGCGCGACATGGGCGGTTTAATCGTCATTGATTTAATTGATATGGTGGACAGTCGCAATCAACGCGCCGTAGAAACGCGCTTAAAAGAGGCACTACGGTCAGATCGGGCGCGTGTTCAGGTGGGTCAGATATCGCGTTTTGGGTTGCTGGAAATGTCTCGACAACGACTGCGCTCATCAATCAGCGAAGCAAATTACCGACCCTGCCCACGTTGCGAGGGGATGGGGGCAATTCGTAGTGTGGTGTCGTCTTCGTTGAGTCTCTTACGCATCATTGAAGATGAAGCTCTGAAGGAAAATGCCGAAGCCATACAGGTTATTCTGCCGCTAGATATGGCGACCTATCTTTTGAACGAGAAACGGTATGAGCTAAGCCAACTCGAATCAAGACTGGTTTCTAAAATAATTATTATTCCTTCGGATGAGCTGTCCAGCCCACACTTTCAGGTTATACGCATGCGTAGCGAGGAATTTGATGCGTTAAGCGGGATTGCCAGCTATAAGCAGAAAGTCACCATTGAAAGTGATGAGTCGCGCATCCCTTTAAAACCCGCCACAAACAAACCCGAACCGGCATTGGTTAAATTTGACGAGATTGGTCATCGCCCACCCCCGGCGCGTAAACCAGCCAGAAAACCAACCACAAGCGACAAAAAAGTTGGCTTTTTACGTCGAATTGGTGAAGCCGTTTTTGGAAGTGGCGAAGCAGACAAATCATCCGTATCTAAACAAAAAAAGAAACCGAGTCCGCCAAGGAGAAAGCCCCCTCAACGTACCGACTCACAATCTACACGAGGACAATCTACCCAAGAGCAACATCAGAGTAATCCGCAAAACCGAAGACGCAATAATGACCGAGTGAGTGGTCAATCCGAGCAAAACAAAGCAAAACCACATAACCGCAACCCGAGATCAAGGGTGAGAAATCGGACTGACAATGACAGCCAAAACAATCGCTCGGCAATGCCAGCACATCCACAACAGCAGCCTAGGCAGAAACCCGGGCAATCAGCAGCATCGGATTCAGTGTCCAATGGTGGCACCCATCAGTCGAAACAAACCAATCAGGCACCGCCCCGAAGAAACAAACCATCACCCGAATCAAACAAGCCGAGATCTGTGTCACAGGGTGTTCGTAACAATCGTCAGAGTAATCACGCTGACCCACAGAGAGCACGACCGATTCCAGTTTCCGAGGAGAATATCCCGGATGATATTGGCAACCGAAAGCTCTAACGGATACCTATTATCACCTTGTTTACATCGGGTAATTGGATGACCCGATATTTCGTGGTTGTCCCGTATTAACATCTGTTGTTAAAAGAAATGTGTTATTATACTCGGGCTTTCAACAGGGTAACATGTGAAATTTCGATACCGCAGTAAGGTTGCTTTTTCTCTTTTTTAGCTTCGGAACACAATGTACCCAAATCCCTGCATAGAAGTTTATCAACGCCTAAATCCATTCTATCATTGCGGTTTTTCTCAAACGCAAGTTATTATTCTCCCTATATAGAGTCTGCTCACAAAGTCGGTCTTGGATATTTGAATCTGTTCCAGCCAAGCAATTGGCACAATCTGTACCCGTCCAATCGTAATTGGTGTCGCCCAGTGTTCGTTATCGACCCTATTAGTCGCCTTATTTTGGGCACAAAAAAGACCTTCAGCAGGATGAGCAGGTTCATGACTAGGAAAATGCTGTTGATCCATGCAACCGAAGTGTCTGCTCACTTGGCACGGATGTAATTCAGTCGATAACCGTTCTTTGCCTGACCAAATTTGCCTTCTATTGGAATCCGTTGTAGGTAATCCGCCCGGCGTTGGGCTTTTAATTGCTTCAATAACTCTCGATTCGCTTCTGTTACCTGTTTGGGTCTGCCTAATGGCTTGCCCGAAAAACGGATGCCCAATCCTTTCAAGTAATGCCGGTTCTCTCGACTACCATATATCGGATCACCGATAACGCTTACGGGGTAGCAACCATAACGTTCATGGTAACGCTCAACCTGACCCTGCAAATCATGCCCCTCATGAAACGCATCCCAACTTAAATGATCAACTCGGGATAACCCGTGTGCCGTTAAACTCACGCTCAACTTCGAACCAAACTCAACCGACTTACCTTGCTTACCTCGCACTATCGGACGCACATACGGTTGATGAATGCTCACAATCCGATTATCACAGCGACGGCTTTTGTTACGGTACATCTCCCACTGCTGCGTATAGACATGCTGAATGACCCAGTAGTGGTATAGCAGCCTGCGTGACAAAGGCAACGCCGTGCCCATCGGGAAACAATCCATTAAACCCTCAATATGACCAAAATTGCGCCGCAAGTATTGCAGTTGTTGCTTGATCGCTCGTTGGGTCGCTTGACGCTTGGGACGACGCTGTTTGACCAACCCGAGAAAATCTTTACGTGCTTGGCGACGATAGGTGCGTGGTTTCTGACTGAACTCCGTGTGTGGATACAATTCGTCAATGATCCGTTCCGTCATCTCACGCGCTTCATTCAGTAAACTTAAATCCGTGGGATACCGTATCGCTTGCTCTGCCACAGTCGCATCGATTATCAACTTACCTTCGTGGCTGGGTGCTTCCACAGTGGTGGCAGGCGAAATTGGGAATTATCCTCCCCTTGTGGGTCTTGATTGGGTTTTGGTTCTGGTTTCGACTCTGGCACGGACTCTGGCTCTGATTCATCACCCGACTTGTTGGTCTGTGTGGATGCCTTCAAACCATCCTTAACGCTGCGTTGCGGCACGGCCTGCGCCTTTTCCACAGCACCAATAATCGCTTGATGGAACACTTCAAAAACAGTATCCCCCATACGTTTGCGTACTTCAACCAGCAACGAGGGTACAAACGGGACTGATCTTTGGTAACCGGCAAGCCCGACAAAGTATTGCAGATACGGATTCTCCTGAATCTGACTCACCGTTTCACGATCAGACAACCCTAGTTTGTGTTTGATGATCACCGCACCGATGACTAAACGAGCATCTTTTGCTGGCCGACCCCGCTTTGACGAGAGGCTTTTATGATAGCCCTGTGCCAACCCATCCCATGGAATGCACTGACCTAGTTTCACCCAGCGGTTGTGTGCATCAAGGGCGGTGTGAAACGGCCAGTCAAATTCTGCGATAGTACGTTGGTTGGAATCGTTATAATCAATCATAGCTGCAAGGTTTTAGAGGTTGTTGGGCTGATTTCCATGCAGAATTATACCACAAAATCACTATTACTTGTTTATATTCAGATGGATATGTTTTATGAGCAGGGTCTAGGTAGTGTTACATTGGGCACGGTGATTTGGTGCTCGATAAGCAATGGCGATTATTTGGCAGTTTTGAAGCAATGTCCGGTTTGCTTTGGAATTAGTACCGCCTATCTGATGACAGTAATTAGATTGAGTATGGGGAAGTTTGTAGATAAGTCTGAGATCGGGATCTTTTCTGATTCAAGAGATGGATTTCGAGTAAATCGAGTCGATCATTTCCCCAATAAATTTTCCCATCCAGTACTGCTGCAGGCAAACCAAATAAGCGGCTTTCGATCGCCTGTTCCAGGTTATCCTTCAATCGCTGTTTGTAGTTTTGACTAGAACGAACATGGGGTGAGTCTATACCATTTGATCACCGATAGTCAACATAAATATTCAGATAGGCACTACAAATCGGTTTCTCTACCACCCCCGTATGTTTATTGGGCTGTGGGCGATCTGCGTGGAGCCAACCGTCGAAGTCAGTTGATAATTGAGAATTGAAAATGAAACAGGAAAACCCTTTCAGGCTTGTTTGTTTTACTGGATTCCCACTTCCGGCGTTGGTAAACTGACAACTGACAACTACCAGAAGCGGGTTTTACACGACAACGAGGTCGGTCGGTTGGCGGCTTAAACGCTCTACGCCGTTGTCGGTTACGCGCACTGTTTGTCCTAGGGTCATGGAATTGCCGGTCTTGCTATTCATCAGGATAATGTGCACGAAAAAAACATTGTTGGTTTGCATGACGAATGGATTATTGGCATAGAACATCGGGAAATCCATCCATATCGGTGAGAACATCGCCCCCAAACTATAACCACAGGCGTTCATGCGATGATCTTTATAACCTGCGGCATCCAATACGCGGGCGTGTTCGGCGAAAACCTTTGCCATGCGTTCCTCTGGCTTAATCACATCGAGACAGGCTTCCATCGCATCGGAACACGCCTTGTGCATATTGATATGTTCGCTGGAGGGGTGTCCGGTTAGGAATGTTTGCATCAGGCAGGCGTGGTAACGGCGGTAGGCACCGGCGTATTCCAGTGTTAATTGATCCTGTGCGCCCAGTGTTTCGCGTCCACTAAAATATCGACACAGCAATGCCCCTGCGCCACTGCCAATAATAAATTCATTGCCCGCATAATCGCCACCACCTTTGAATACCGCACCCTGCATGGCGGCAAGGATGTCGCCTTCAAATACCCCCGCACCTGCGGTCTGTTTTGCGGCATCCATGGCATCATCCGCAAGTTGCGCTGCCTTTTTGACATATTCAATTTCTGCCGCGCTTTTTACCACTCGTAACGCGCTGATTAAAGTAGAAGTGTCAATCAAGTCGCAAAATTGACTTAATTGTTCATCTAATAATTTTCCATAATAGGCTGGCAATCCATAAGAATTATATTCACATCCTATTCTTTTTCCGCCAACACCGTATTCTGTCAAAGCCACTTTTAAGTCTTTTGTCGGATTAACTGCTTCGCCATCAACCCAAATTTTAATGTCTTTTATATCCGAAGTATGCTCTGCCTGACGCAAATCCGGTGCACGAGTCAGTAAGAAACAACCTCCATCGACACCAAGATACAGGCATTGAAAAAAACAAAACCCGAAAGTATCGTAGCCAGTGAGATAATACATACTCTCCTGTTTGAATATTAAAATGCCGTCCAATCCTTGCGCTTCCAGTTGATCGGTGGCAGCTTTACGGCGAGCGGGAAGTTCGGCGGCATCAAAGTGAATAGGCATGTTGGCATCTCCAATAGTTCATTGTCCGAGTTCCGATATTCTACCACTGGTGGCGCGGATAAAGAGACTCCCCGCTAGGTCGTGTTACATGTGGAAAACCCTTGCGTGTTTTACTGGATTTCTGCTCCCCGCCTACGCGGGGACAGGCTTCGCAGGAACGACGGTATTGAAAATTGAAAATTGAAAATGAAACAGGAAATGCTCGTTTTCGATCTGTTTGACTCTCTGGTCAAAATCTTTTAGCCGAGAATCAATATGCGGAATTATTAGGCGGGCACTGAAAATCTACTTCAAATTGCATTAGAATCAACTCTAATTTTCTTTTCCCTGATGGTTATGGTTGTTTATGCAGACGGTTGATACACTTATTTTGCCGCGCTGGTTGATTGCGGTGGATACGCAACAATCCGTGTTGCGGGAGCAGGCGGTGGCAGTACATCGGGGGGAAATTGTTGAAATTGGCTCGGCCGAGAGGATGGCGCGTGAATATGAGGCGGATAGTCGCGTTGTGCTGGACAATCATGCCTTGATTCCCGGACTGGTCAATGCCCATACACATACTGCCATGACCTTGTTTCGTGGCTATGCCGATGACCTGCCTTTGACACAGTGGTTATCTGAGCATATCTGGCCAGCAGAGGCGAAATGGGTTGATGTGGCTTTTGTCGAAGCTGGTGCCAATCTCGCTTATGCGGAGATGATTCGTGGCGGAACGACCTGTTTTAACGACATGTATTATTTTCCGGATGTGGTGGCGCGTAGTGTGGCGGCGGCAGGGATGCGCGCTTGTGTCGGGATGATTGTGATTGATTTTCCTACGGTGTGGGCAGAAAATGCCGATGAATATATCAATAAAGGGCTGGCAATGCGCGATGATTTGCGCCATTCGTCCTTGATAAGCACGGCGTTTGCACCACACGCGCCTTATACCGTATCCGATGAACCGTTGCGGCGAATTGCCACATTGTCTGAAGAACTCGACTGTCAGGTGCATATACATGTTCACGAAACCGCCCATGAGATTGCCGAGTCCACTGCGTGTTATGGGTTGCGTCCTATTGAACGGTTGGAAAAATTAGGTTTGCTCAGTCCGCGATTACTGGCAGTGCACATGACCCAGTTATTGGCGGGTGAAATACAAACTGTTGCCGAGCGGGGTGTGCATGTTGTTCATTGCCCAGAATCCAATATGAAACTAGCAAGCGGTTTTTGTCCGGTAACGGCGTTGGTCGAAGCGGGGATTAACCTCTGCATCGGTAGCGATGGCGCGTCCAGTAACAATGATTTGGATATGCTCGGTGAAATGAAAATGGCTGCGTTGCTGGCAAAAGGATTCAGTCAAGACCCGACTGCCTTCAATGCCCATGCGGCACTCGCGGCAGCAACCATAAACGGCGCACGCGGGTTGGGGTTGGACCATCTTATCGGCTCGATAGAGGTGGGCAAGCAAGCGGATTTGGTCGCCATTGATTTATCACATTGTGCCACGCAACCGGTCTATCATCCGGTCAGTCAAATCGTCTATAGCGCGAGCAGAGATCAAGTATCCGATGTCTGGGTCGGCGGGCAGAGACTGCTCGAAAACGGGCAATTGACGACTCTGGATGTGGAACGGATTTGTGCTTTGGCGAACGAATGGCGCAATAAAATCAGTGCCAATTGAGCGGACGTATTGAAGCATTCCTAATAATGAGCAACAACCTAAACAACAATGTCGATGAGGCTGAAATCGACAAGTTTGCTGCATTGGCGGCGCGTTGGTGGGATGAGCAGAGTGAATTTAAGCCATTGCATCAGATTAACCCGTTGCGCCTCAATTTTATTGAGCAACATGCCCCTTTGACAGGAAAATTAGTACTTGATGTCGGCTGTGGCGGTGGCATTCTAATTGAAGCAATGGCACGGCGTGGTGCCCACGTTACTGGTATTGATATGTGCGATGCCACCCTGAATGTCGCCCGTTTGCACGCTGTGGAAAGCCAGCTAACTATCGACTATCAACAAATCACTGCCGAGCAACTAGCCACCGACTCACCGAATCAATGGGATGTGGTCACCTGCATGGAATTACTTGAACATGTGCCCGACCCTGCCCGCATCGTTCAGGCATGTAGCGATCTGGTCAAACCGGGTGGTACGGTGTATTTTTCGACCATCAACCGCAATCCAAAATCATTTTTACTGGCGATTGTCGGTGCCGAATACCTGCTCAATTTATTGCCCAAAGGAACCCACCAATATGCAAAATTTATCCGTCCCAGCGAGCTCAATCACTGGGGCGAAGCGGCGCAATTAAAGACCGAAGCAATAATCGGCATACAGTACAACCCGATATTTCAAAGTTATAGTCTGGGCACGTCTGTCGATGTGAATTATATAATGCGTACGGTGAAATCCTCCGTCCAATGAGCCAAAAATTCGATAGTTTTCTGTTTGATTTGGACGGCACCTTGCTGGACACCTATCAGGATATGGGCAATGCCCTCAATACCATTCTGGACAACCACAATAAACCGCCACTGCCTTTGGAGTCGATTAGACCTTTGGTATCAAAGGGTGGCATGGCACTGGTCTGTCTGGCTTTTGGTTGCAAACCACAAAGCGAGCCGTCTTGGGTATTATGGCGCGAATTACTCGACACCTATGAGCAAGCAATCAGTCGCCATACGACCCTTTTCCTGGGCATGGATGCGATACTGGAAGCGATTGAAAACAGTGGCAGAACATGGGGCATCGTAACAAACAAACCGAGCTTTTTAACCGCTCCGTTATTGTGCGCCTTGCAACTGCATGAACGCCCTGCCTGTGTGGTCAGTGGCGACACCCTGCCCGAAAAAAAGCCCCATCCTGCGCCGTTGTTACATGCCTGTAAACAGATGAGCACGGTACCGAACCGCGCCATATACATCGGCGATGATGAGCGCGATGTGGAAGCCGGAAGACGTGCCGGCATGACCACGCTGGTAGCCGCTTGGGGATATATTACTGAGCAGGACGATGTTACGCTGTGGAATGCCGATGGGGTTATCCAACAACCGCAGGGGCTGATCGACTGGCTTGATTAACACATATATTGGCTAACCCGCACGGTCTAGTGATTGCCTCGCTATCATCTCCCCAGTCTGCGGCGCAATGGTGTGAACAGCGGCGCAAAGAAAAAAACCGTATCGGCTACGTCCCAACCATGGGTGCGCTTCACGCCGGTCATATCTCATTGGTTGCGCGTAGTGTCCGCGAAAATGCGGTAACTTGCGCCAGCATATTCATTAACCCATTGCAATTTGAAAACCCCGATGACCTGAAAAAATACCCGCAAAACATCGAGCAGGACATTGAAGTTTTACAGCGCGCTGGTTGTGATATGGTCTATACAGGCTCGTTGCAACAATTTTTTCCACAAGCGACCGATATGCGGCATATAAAAATGCAACATCCGGGGGTAGCGGGTCAGGGTTTGGAAGGTATATCCAGAGTGGGACATTTAGAGGGCGTGGTCACCATTGTCGAACGCTTGTTTCATACCACTGGCTCATGCAGCGCGTATTTTGGCGAAAAAGACTACCAACAAACACTCGTGGTACGCCATCTTGCCCATCGCCTTCGTCATCAAGGACTCCACATAAACGTCATCACCTGCCCGACCATACGCGAGTCTTGCGGTTTAGCCATGTCCTCCAGAAATCAACGACTAAACACGCCACAAAAACAAATCGCAAGTCGCATTTATCAGGCATTATCCCAAGCAAAAGCATCATGGCACAGTGGCGAACACAATCCATCCGTATTGCAACAACAAATGCGCCAGAAACTCACCCATCCGCATATTGCCATTGATTATGTCGCCGTCCGCGATCAAGATAATTGGAGCGCAGACACGCCGACAGAAATCACCCATGCCCGGGCACTAGTCGCCGCCCATGTCGGGGAGGTCAGGCTCATTGATAATTTGTATTTGGGAAAACGGTGAGGTACATAATTACGAAAAACATGAGCATGGATAACAGTATGAACAAGATGGAACAATCCAGTTAAACAAACAAACCCGCAAGGGTTTTCCACTCAAGTATCGGTAGGTTTTTAAGCCCGTTTAGCTTGATTCCTCGCTACCGTATCGATTTGCCGCGTTTTATGCTTTCTTTGCCAAATTTATGTTTGATTTCATCGGCGATTTGATCCAAAAGTTGTCCTTTTGGTGCGGATTTGGGTTCCGATTTTGGGGCTTGCGGCTGGATGTCGAATAAATCGGTTTGAATCATCAGGTTGCCCTCAAAACCGGCTTTATCTGGATTTTCTGCGCCACGATTGAGATCAAAATTCGAGATGCCGACTCCAATGAGGCGAATGGCAAAAGATTTGTTGCCCAAGGTCTCTTTGAAAAGCATTTTTACGACCTGCCACAGCGCATTGGTCTGGTTCGTTCGGGAATCAAGGCTGCGTGAGCGGGTAATGGTTTTGAAATCATCATAGCGGATTTTTATGGTGACTGTTCTGACTTTGAGTGCGGATTCGCGTAACCGATAACCGACTCCTTCGGTAAGATACAGGGCGGTGGATTCGATGGAACGGTAATGGGTTACGTCCTGCTCAAACGTGGTTTCCTGCGACACTGACTTCACTTTGCTATCGGGGATGACTGCGCGATTATCAATGCCGTGCGCTAACTGCCATAACTGCCCGCCATATTGTCCAAATAATTGGCTCAGAAATTGCGGTGACTTGGTTTTTAGGTCGGATACCGTTCTAATGTTGTGTCTGGACAATTTAGCATGGGCTACTTTGCCAACGCCCCATATTTTATGTACTGGTAATGGCTCTAAAAATGCCGATACCGCTTCGGGTCTGACTATGGTGAATCCATCCGGTTTGTTGAAATCGCTTGCCAGTTTCGCCACAAATTTAGTCGGCGCAATACCCACTGATGCCACTAAATCTAGTTCATTACGGATGTCGGCTTTAATTTTCCTGCCGATGGCTTCGGCATCGCCATGCAGCCGTTCGCTACCTTGCGGGTCTAGGAAGGCTTCATCCAGAGAAAGGGGTTCAATAATCGGCGTATAGCGGTAGAATATCGCCCGAATTTGCTGTGAAACCTTGCTGTATAATTCGCCGTTCGGCTTAATAATCAATAATTTCGGGTATCTTTTTAATGCGCCAGCAGTAGGCATAGCACTATGAATACCATATCGTCTTGCGGCATAGTTCGAGGCAGCAACAACACCACGAGCTGATGCCTGACCGCCGACTATCAGCGGCCTGCCCTTTAATTCAGGGTTTTCGCGTTCTTCAACGGAGGCATAAAATGCATCCATGTCGATATGTAAAATCACCTTTTTTAATTGAAAATTGAAAAGTAAAAACAACTTGATTTTTAAGACAGTATCTCTGTGTCCTCTGTGTCAAATCTCTTATCTTCGTAATTCGTAATTCGTAATTTTCAGGTACACTCTGATTATCGAATAATTGACCCTGCTCCTGATTTATGCTGCCCCTGATTGATAACAAACAACCCTTTGCCGATGAGGTGCTGCTTGAAGGCTCTAATCTTGCCTGTGTTCGTGGTTATCGCTCACTTTTTACGGCATTAAATTTTACCGTGAGTTCGGCATCGGTTTTACAGTTAATCGGCAAAAACGGTGCTGGGAAAACCTCGTTGCTACGCATCCTCGCCGGATTGTCTCAGCCCGAGCAGGGGATAGTTTCGTGGAATGGCAGTCCCATCACCGACATCGCCTTTGAATATTTTGCTTCATTGGATTATCTGGGACATAAAATTGCCTTAAAGGACAACTTAACCGCCAAAGAGAACCTGTTATTTCTTGGTAGTCTTGCCGATTGTAACCCCACACTCTCAGTCGCGCAAAGTTTGCAAGTTATGCAGATTATGACACTGGCAGAATGTCCCTGCTTTCAACTTTCTGCCGGACAACGGCAACGCATTGCCTTGGCACGGATTTTGCGGAGCAATGCGCGCCTGTGGTTGCTGGAT
Source organism: Candidatus Spongiihabitans sp. (assembly GCA_965261425.1). Lineage (GTDB taxonomy): Bacteria > Pseudomonadota > Gammaproteobacteria > Arenicellales > Poriferihabitantaceae > Spongiihabitans. The sequence continues at coordinate 2,041,467 of OZ253452.1, read as the reverse complement.
GAACCTGCTACCGCACTAGATAGTGAAGGGCTTGCCTTGCTTGAACAGATGATGACAAGCCACATCAAGACGGGTGGCATGATCGTCTATACCAGCCATCAACCACTGAACATCGGCGGTGAATCTCATCAACAACTGAACTTGTCCTCTTGAACCTGCCATCTTGAACTCGATGCACAATAAAAACATCTCGCCTAAAAATACCTTGACAGCCGCTTTTCTGGCTATCCTATCCAGCGATATTGCCATCGCTTTTCGACATTTTAATGCGGTTTTTCACCCATTATTATTTTTTGTGATTACCATCAGTCTGTTTCCGCTGGCAATCAGCCCGGAGCCACTATTTCTACAAAAATTGGCGCCGGGTATTATTTGGGTCGCGGCATTGCTGGCTACGCTACTGGCATTGGACGGCATTTTTCGATCTGAATATGAAGACGGCACGCTGGAACTGCTACTTTTAAGCCCACATCCATTAGCGGTGCTGGTAACCGCCAAAGTGTGTGCCCATTGGTTAATCAGCGGGCTACCGTTAATTCTGATTGCGGTTTTGTTGGCAATCATGCTTAATTTACCCGCGTCTGCCTTTGTGGCGATGTTGTTGAGTTTATTATTGGGAACGCCGGCGATGAGCATGATTGGTGCCATCGGTGCTGCCCTGATCGTGGGATTACGCAAAAGCGGTGTGCTTTTAACCTTAATCATTATGCCGTTGTACATTCCGATTTTAATATTTGGTAGTAGCGCGATTCAAGCAGCCGTACTACAAGCCACTTGGTCGGGGCAGGTATACCTGCTGGCAGCAATATTGGTGCTGTGCCTGACGCTGGCTCCCTTTGCCATTGCCACGGCGTTAAAAATTAGTTTGGATTAGTAGGAATTAACCTTAAAATCTGCCTCCGAGCGGCGGGTGGCTGTGCAGCTTTGCACACGGTAGCCCACCGAGATAATGGCATCCGGATTGCCATGTTTAAGACTTCGCTTTACCTGTCGTGAGCCTTCCTGTCGAACTACCGAGAAATCCTCGGTAGTTGAAGTTTCATCCAGCAGATACTGGTTAAGGGTATAGCCTTGAGTAATGTGCTGGTTCAGAGTTTCGGTGGCCCATTGGCGGAATTTGGTGGCGATTTTTGAATTAACGCGGCAGCCAATCGAAACCAGCATATCGAGGTTATAATGCGTCGCTTTGCGATGAACTTCGCGCTTGCCCTCCTATTGAACTGTGTCCAAAATGGAAATAGTTGAATGATCTAATTCACTTTCTTTGTGTATATTTTTAACGTGCTTGCTGATTGCCGGTATTTTTACACCAAATATATCTGCGATCCGTTTCTGTGTTGCCCATATCGTTTCCGCATCAACATCTGAGCGTAATTGAATCGCGCTGTTTTTAGTTAGGCACATGAACCGGACATGATTGTTATCGGTATGTTGTACCGAATACCTATTGGCAATATTCATTGGATGCCCTACCGCCCGAAAAAAGTACGCCAGTCCAGACCTTACGTTAAAACAGTAACATTTCTTCCTCTATGTATCGCCTGGAGACCTGCGAAAATCCTGTCAACCTCCCATCTGCGTTCGCTGCGTTGAGAGCATCAATCTCATCCTGGATTTCATCTGTAGTTACCGGTGTAGTGGCCGGATCGTCAGAAAAAAACGTGCACGCAATATATTGAACAATTTGCTTCCGCTCAGATACCAAAGCCGGATTATTCAGGTTGAGCATCTTTATCATATTCATAGCAGCAGTATCGCATAGGTTTTGTGGCTCAATTTTGCCCGCACCCGTGTATCTAAAACGACCCTCACAACATGGGTCACTCGGGATGATGTAATCTAAAGGGTCGAACCAATTCCCTTTAGCCCTTCCGCAAGTAAAAGGTAGTTGTTTATCCGTAGGTAAGCCTGAATCTCGTCCGCAACTCATAAACAAATTTGCTGTAGCAAACCCGATGATCTTCGTAAATCTTGCCATTTTCGTGAGTCTTTCCATTAAAGATACTTTGTGGCCAAAAGTGGTCAATGTGGCTATCTGAAAAATCGGATGCTAATGATCGACCGCAGTAAACGCAAAGGCATCCCTGTTCCTTTATAAGTGACTGGCGAACTGCCTCTTTTTCAGGGTTTTTTAAATCACTGTAAGGTGGCAAATGCCCATGAGTTTCTTGCTCCCCGTTTACCCAATCAATGAATATTTTTGGAGCAGCACCCTTATTCGAGTATTTCACTTTGAAGATGCCCTTTCTCTGCGACGCAGTCGCTGCTCGGCAATTTCCAAATCAACTGGCCGCCCCTCAATTTGCGATTGGAGTTGATGTATTTTTTCTCGGGCCTTATCAATATGACCATCACTAATCAGCCCCTCAAGCTCCTCAAACTCGGCTTTTATCTTTTCGTCCTTTTCCGTCGCCCCCAATATTCCAATCAAAATCTCGTTGCTATCCCGACCATGGGATGGCGGGCTTTCAAGAAGTTCGATACCGCTTTCATTATTCTTCGAAAGAATACGGATTTGTTTACCATGCACTTCACCAAGAACCTGCGGGGAGTGCGTGGTAATGATGAATTGGCAGCTTTTGAAAATATCGGTCAGCGTGGAAATAATTCGGCGTTGCCAGTCAGGATGCAAATTCAGTTCAATCTCGTCAATCAAAACAATGCCCGGTATATCCTCAAGTTTTGCATCTGGTTTGATTACTTGCAGGCGACGTGCCAGATCAGCCAGTAAAATCAAATAAACCCGCTCACCACTGGACAATTGATTGACGTGAATTTCCAGTCCACCGGTTTTGCGCAGATAAAGCCCAGGTTGCTCAGATTTAGATTTGAACATGATATCTTCAAACTCATCCATCTCAGCAATCAGTTGGCGTATTGCGTGCAATTGTGGATCCCGGTATCCGTGTTCTTCATCACGATGACGCCGTGCCTCAGCCGCATCCAAAATATCCCACCATTTACTCAGGTTTTGTATTGCGTTCAATGTTTCGGAAAGAGATTCCTTGCGGACATGGTCCTCGGAAATAACATCTTCGGAATGATTATGCCCATTCAACATAAACCCTCTGCTCTGCCGGTAGTAAACAAACAGGGGTTCTGCACTCTGGACGGGATTATTGCGCGCCAAATTATATAATTCGTGTATGGACTGGATTGTACTATTTTGGTTATTGCAAATTTCTAGTATATTTTTGCTCGCTTCACAGGAGATATCGGATAGCGATACGGATGGTTTAAGCGAAAAATCTGCATGGGAATGGGCAACATCCGAAGCACTTACTGCAGGATAATGATACACACCGGGTTGGGTGGGCCATAAACCTCGCAGGCCAACCAGACAATAGGCGATTGCATCAAGAATGGAGGTTTTGCCAATGCCGTTGTTACCAACAATCACCGTCAACGGATCATCTATGGGCAATTCAAGTTTCAAAATACCTCGAAAATGTTCGATTTTTATAGATTCAAGTTTCATAACAAATCCTGTCTTTATATTAGACTATCCATGATCCGAATAGATCTGTCCCTGCTGAACGCCTGCGCGTTCGGCTTGCAGTTTGGGCGGGTTCAATGCCTTTGACCCGAAGGCAAATGCGGCAAACCAAGCTCCGCCAGAAAATCATTGTGCCTGTCGGCGGCCTGGGCAATGGTTTTTTCCAGTGTAACCATTTCCTCGTGATTAGTCGGCAGGTCGATCTGCTGTTCCGGCTCGGCGGTGCTGATATAACGCGATATATTCAGATTGTACTCGTTCTTTTCGATTTCCGCCATGCTCACGCGGCGGGCGTAGCGGTCTGCTTCCTTGCGGTATTGATAAGTGTCAATAATTTTTTCGATATGCTCGGGCAACAGGCGGTTTTGCCGTTTGCCTTTCTCAAAATACTCGCTGGCGTTGATGAACAACACATCGTCCGGCTGCTTGCATTTCTTCAACACCAGAATACACACCGGAATACCGGTGGAGAAGAACAGATTGGCGGGCAAGCCAATCACGGTATCGATATTGTCATCTTTTAGTAGCTTGGTACGGATACGTGCCTCGGCACCGCCACGAAACAGCACGCCGTGCGGCAGGATGATAGCCATTGTGCCTGCATCGCTCAAAAAATGAAAGCCGTGCAGTAAAAAGGAAAAATCGGCGGCGGATTTGGGGGCAAGACCGTAGCTTTTGAAGCGAAAATCCTCGCCCAGCGCATCGGTGGGTTGCCAGCGATAGCTGAATGGCGGATTAGCCACCACTGCATCGAAGGTGATTTTTTTGGACGGGTTTTCCGCCGCCAGTATATTCCAGTCATTGAGCAGCGAGTCGCCGTGGTGAATCTCAAACTCCGAATCCTTGACTCCGTGCAATAGCATATTCATACGCGCCAGATTGTAGGTGGTGATGTTCTTTTCCTGTCCAAATATCTTGTCGATGCCATGCGCCCCCAGTTGTTTGCGGACATTGAGCAGCAGCGAGCCGGAACCACAGGCGAAATCCAGCACCTGCTTAAGCTTTGCTTTTTTGCCCGTGCTGGGGTCTTGCCCGTCTAAGGTAACGATATTCGATAAAATATCGGAAATCTGTTGCGGCGTATAGAATTCCCCGGCTTTCTTGCCCGAGCCGGCGGCGAACTGACCAATCAGATACTCATAGGCATCGCCCAACACATCGCTGGAGGCGGAAAATTCCGCGATACCCTCGGCGATTTTGCTGATGATGGTGCATAGTTTGGCATTACGCGCGGGGTAGTCCCGGCCCAGTTTTTCCGAATCCAGATTGATCTCCGAAAACAGTCCGCTAAAGGTGCTGGCGCGCCAGCTCGGCAATACTGTCCCAGAGATATTGCGGCTTGACCACATAATGCACCTTGCGGCGCATCTGATTTTCAAATCTCTCCACGTCTGCTTGGTTGTCATCGTACCAGATCAACAAAGGCGGATATTTTTCGCTGTTCTCTTTCCGCTGCCCTTTTCCCGTTGCCCTCTGTGGATAATCTGTACCAAGTTCCTTTTTAACTGCGGCTTCATAATTATCGGACAGATAGCGCAGGAACAGAAAAGACAGCATATAATCGCGAAAATCGTCCGCGTTCATCGCTCCGCGTAAATCATCGGCGATAGCCCAGAGGGTTTTACCCAGTTCTTGTTGGTCTGCTTCGGTCATGTTTTTTTGTTGTCCTCTGTTGTTGGTTTGGGGAATATTTCTGGGTTGAAGCGGTGATTGGCCATCAAACCAGTTGTGTATTCTTTGTAAGCCACAAATCTATTTGTGTATGTATTTTCAAGATAACGAGACACAAAACGGATAGTCAATGCCTGACGATACACAAAGCCGCTCATACTATCTTTTTGTCTTCTGTAATAGTTGCGCCATGCTCGTCATTCCGGCGAAAGAGACTGCAAAAACCCAACGTTCGTCATTCCTGCGAAAGAGACTGTGCAAAAAACCACCACCCCTGGTCACATTCTCATTACTGCCCTAATTCACCGACCTTGCTGGTATTTTAAGCCGATACACCGCCTCTGTAAAAATACCCAATAATTACAGTAATAAACATCCAGAACCTGGCTCAATTATGATACAATAACGAACATAACTAACTGATTCTAATCATTAAACAGAGGCTTTATGAGCGATTACATACACGGTTTAAATCGCCAACAACAACTGTTATTTCCAGAGCGGCTAGAGGACTATGTCGGCGAGAATGATCCAGTTCGTGTTATTGATGCCTATGTCGATAGCTTAGAGGTGGATGCCTTAGACTTTAAGACCAAATACAGTGACAAAAACAACAATGGGCACCCCGCTTTTTGCCCAAAATTGATGCTGAAACTCTACATTTACGGCTATACCAATAAAATAAGAAGTTCCCGCCATCTGGCTCGGGAAACCCATAGAAATATCGAGCTTATCTGGTTATTGCAAGGCTTAAAGCCCACCTATAAGACGATTGCTAATTTTAGAAAAAATAATGCCGCAGCACTCAAGAATACATTTAAGGAATTTGTTTTGCTGTGCCAAAATATCAATCTCATTGAAGGTCAATTAGTGGCACTGGATGGAGCGTTTTTGCGAGCCAATGCGTCCAAAAATACCTTGATTGTTAAAGCCACTGTGGATAAAAAAATAGCCAGGGTAACGCAGGCTATTGAGGACTACCTGAACTTATTAAACACCACAGACCAGCAGGAGGAACCGGAACAGACTCTGGATAATCCTGATTTGATTGATAAAATACAAGCACTTAAAGAGCGCAAACAAAAGCTGGAAGAGGATTTGAATACCTTAGAGAAATTGGGCAAGAAGCAACATAACACACGGATGCCGCATTGATGTGCAAACCAGCGCATCATCTGGTCGCTTATAACTGCCAAATCGTGGTGGATGACAAAGCAAAGCTGATTGTTGCTACGGATGTATCAAGTCAAGGCAATGACGCACAGCAGTTGCATCAGATGGCCAGTCAGGCGAAAGAAACCTTAGCCCTTAAGACTTTGGCTGTGGTTGCCGACAAGGGCTATCACAGTGCAAAAGAGATAAAGAACTGTGTTGATGACAAAATCTACCCAATCATCCCGCCAATTGATACTCAACAGAAACAAAAGAAAACGGGCAGATATACTAAAGAGGATTTTGTCTATAACGAGGAGCAAGACGAATACACCTGCCCCAACAACAAAACACTGACAAAAACAGCAAGCCCAAGCCTATCCAAAGGCAAGCTTGGGTTTATTTACAGCACCAGTGCCCTAGATTGCAAGGCTTGCCCTGTGCGTAGCGAGTGCCTGGCAAAGCAAACGCCTCATCGAAGAATATGGCGCTGGGAACATGAAGCCTTTTTACAAGCCTATGGTGAGGTAATGCAAACAGAATCAGCCAAGGCGATTAGCAAAAGAAGAGGGGCGATTGTGGAGCATCCTTTTGGCACCATAAAGCGGTCATTAGGCTGGGATCACTACTTGCTCAGGGGCAAAGAAAAAGTATCCGGTGCCTATGGTTTTGATTGGGCACTGATTATGTTTTGCTATAACTTTAAGCGTGTTTTGAACATGTTAGGCACCATGCTGTTCAATAAGCTGTTATTGGCTATAAAAGCAGGCAATATTGAAGCCGTAATGGAAGAAATCAAGCGACATCTTTCTTTTTGCGTCCACTATTCGATGGTTTATGCCAAAAATGCCTATTTTTGCAATAAACAAGCTTATTTTACCCGCCTGCTTTCCATAAGAATCCTTTTTTACCCGTACCCGACTCAAAATGCTCAATAGTGGGTTGGTGAGCTGGCGTTTGTTGCACAGTCTCGCAGGCAGGAATCCAGTAAAACATCCAGGCCGGCAAGGGGTTTCCACAGGTAACGCAGCCTGGTGTGGGGTTCTTGCACAGTCTCCTGCGCGGGAATGACGGAGGGTGCGGGAATGACGGAACGGTGCAGGAATGACGGAACGGTGCAGGAATGACGGGGGAGTGCAGGAATGACGAATATTGCATTTTTGCACAGTCTCAATCGAGCGACATCTTCTTTTTTGCGTCCACTATTCGATGGTTTATGCCAAAAATGCTTATTTTCGCATCAAACAAGGCTATTTTACCTGCCTGCTTTTAATAAGAATCCTTTTTTGCTCGTGCCTGACTCAAAAGGCTCAATAGTGGGTGAGCCGGCGTTTGTTGCACAGTCTCGAAGGCAGGAATCCAGTAAAACACCCAAACCCACAAGGGTTTTCCGCAGGTAACGCGACCTAGCGAGGGGTTTTTGCACAGTCACTTTAGTAGCATCGGCATTATAACATCAAGCCGGCTACCACGTTGCGTCTATCGCTGAGCAGAATATTGAAGGTTCGGCAGGCGGCGGCGGTGTCCATGACTTCCATGCCGATGCCTTTCTTCATCAGTGGCTCGGTGATTGAGGGATCGGGGAAAACCGCTGTGTCTCCGCTTCCAAGAATCAAAACTTCCATGCCAAGATTGGAAAAAGTCATAAAGTCGGCTTTTTTTAAGTCCGAAACCGCAGAGATTGTCCACATTTCCAGTTTTTCCGGTGTTAAAATAATGCTCTCTGTATAAATCGTACCGCCAACTCTGATTTTGTATCCATCATCCCCTTTTTCGCAGGATTGAATGGCGTGTAATTGGGTGGGGTTGTTAAGTAAGAGTTGCATTTTAGGCTTGATTTTGGTGGCTGGGACTTTGGGTAATTGGTTTGTGAATGACCAAGGTGTTGGTCCAAAATTATAAGCCATCGTCCATCAACATATTTAATTTTATTCAATAATATTGTGAAAGCAGTCAATATCGGTCTTATTGGTTTAGGCACCGTGGGCAGTGGTACGCTATCCGTACTACAACGAAACGCCGAAGAAATAACCCGCCGTGCAGGGCGACAAATCTGTGTCATCGCGGCTGCCGTGCAGGATATTTCAAAGCCACGTACCGTGGATGTTTCGGCACTGCACTTAACTCAGGACCCATTTGAAATCGTCAATCATCCCGATATTGAAATTGTGGTTGAATTGGTCGGCGGGCAGTCGATGACTCTGGATGCGGTGATGATGGCATTGGATAATGGTAAGCATGTGGTCACCGCAAACAAAGCGTTAATTGCCCTGCACGGCAATGATGTTTTTGAAAAAGCACAGAGTAAAGGACTGGTGGTGGCTTTTGAGTCGGCAGTAGCGGGCGGGATTCCAATCATAAAATCCATTCGCGAGGGCTTGTCTGCCAATCGTATTGAGTGGCTTGCGGGCATTATCAACGGCACCTCAAACTACATACTGACACAAATGGACGAAGGCGGTCGGGAGTTTCAAGATGTTTTGTCGGAAGCGCAGGCGTTGGGTTATGCAGAAGCCGATCCCACATTTGATATTGAAGGCATTGATGCAGCCCACAAGCTGACCATCTTGGCATCTATCGCTTTCGGTATTCCACTACAATTTGACAATGTCTATACCGAAGGCATTACCGAAATTAGTAGCGAGGATATAACTTATGCACGCGATCTGGGCTACCGCATCAAGCATCTGGGTATCGCCAGAAAAACGGGTAACGGTGTTGAATTGCGGGTGCATCCGACCTTGATTCCGAAAAAACAACTGATTGCCAATGTCAACGGCGTGATGAATGCAGTTTTGGTGCAATCCGATGCGGTGGGGGCGACACTCTATTACGGTGCTGGTGCTGGTTCAGAGCCGACCGCTTCGGCGGTCGTTGCCGATTTGATTGATGTTGTGCGCACGATTACCACCGATCCGGGCAATCGGGTTCCGCATTTAGCCTTTCACCCGGATGCGATGTTTGATTTGTCGATATTGCCGATGGACGAGATTGAAACGGCATACTACTTGCGTATGAGCGTGCTCAATAAGCCCGGCGTGATGGCGGCTATTGCCACCATATTTGGTAACAGCGACATCAGTATTGACACTATTCTGCAAAAAAGTAGCCAGCCCAATGAATCTGTAACAATCATCATGCTCACCCAAAATACTCGCGAGCGCAATCTGGTAACGGCACTCAAACAGGTCGAAAGCCTAAACACGGTTAATGGCAAGGTCATGCGCGTGCGTATTGAACAGTTATCCTGATCTGGAAAAAGTCTCAGAGGGAGAATTTCAGGCATTGCTAATGCTATACTATCGTTCGCCCTTATATCTGAAAGAGATTGTTGATTACAATGCGTAATTCAATCTGGGTTTGGTTTGGGTGGATATGTGGATATTAGTGAGAGAATAAACCCATAAATTCCCACACATCCATGTCAAATATCAAGAGTATGAAGTTGTTGTGGAAATTCCTGAAGGCAATGTGCTTGAAGGAAAGATGCCCGCATCAAAAATGAAGCTTCTTCAAGCATGGATCGAGATACACAAAGATGAGCTTATGGCAGATTGAGATTTAGCGGTATCGGGGGAGCATCCTTACAAAATTGATCCATTAAGGTAATAACATAATGAATCCAAGAATAAGTAGAGTCTGCTCACAAAGTCGGTTTTGGATATTCAAATCTGTTCCAGCCAAGCAATTGGCATGATCCGTACCCGTCCAATCGTAATTGGTGTCGCCCAGTGTTCGTTATCGACCTTATCGACCCTATTAGTCGCCTTATTTTGGGCACAAAAAAGACCTTCAGCAGGATGAGCAGGTTCATGACTAGGAAAATGCTGTTGATCCATGCAACCGAAGTGTCTGCTCGTTTGGCACGGATGTAATTCAGTCGATAACCGTTCTTTGCCTGACCAAATTTGCCTTCTATTGGAATCCGTTGTAGGTAATCCGCCCGGCGTTGGGCTTTTAATTGCTTCAATAACTCTCGATTCGCTTCTGTTACCTGTTTGGGTCTGCCTAATGGCTTGCCCGAAAAACGGATGCCCAATCCTTTCAAGTAATGCCGGTTCTCTCGACTACCATATATCGGATCACCGATAACGCTTTCGGGATAGCAACTATAACGTTCATGGTAACGCTCAACCTGACCCTGCAAATCATGCCCCTCATGAAACGCACCCCAACTTAAATGATCAACTCGGGATAACCCGTGTGTCGTTAAACTCACGCTCAACTTCGAACCAAACTCAACCGACTAATACCAACGGCTCTATTGATTGACTGTTTTGGCCCAATTACGTGATGTAATTGATGTGATTGCCTGTTTGTCCTCTGCGAAGAAATTCCAGGCATCGCAGCATTTGTCGACAATCTCATCGTAGGATTCAAACACAGAGATTGCCAGCTTGTTGGCGCGCAGGTAGGCCCAAACGTTTTCCATCGGATTGAGTTCCGGCGAATAGGGCGGGAGTTTGAGCAGGGTGATGTTGTCGGGCACTTCCAGTTTTGCTGATCCGTGCCAGCCTGCACCGTCGAGGATGAGCAAGGCATGGGCACCTGCCGCGACCGTCCTGGCGATCTCGCACAGATGTGCATTCATAGCGGACGTGTCCGCATGCGGCATGATCAGCGCAGCAGCCTCGGCGCGTTCGGGACAAACCGCGCCGAAGATATAGCCCGACGTATAACGTGTATCACGCGGCGCACGCGGCCGGGTTCCCCGTTCGGCCCATATACGTGTCAGCGTCCCTTGCTGACCCACACGAGCTTCGTCCTGAAACCAAATCTCCAATGGTTTGCCGCAGGCCGTTTTGGGCAGAACGGCCGCTACCTCTGCAGCGAAGTTTTTTTAAACACATCCTGCGCATCCGGGTTGGATTTCGGATGCTGCGGGCGCACAGACAAGCGTCGAAAACCAAGTTTTACCAGTTGTTTGCTAACGGTCCGCTCATGCATGACAACGCCAAAGTGCTCCTCAATCTTGCGCTTGAGGTCAATGCGCCGCCAGCGCACCACGCCGTCCGTTTCGGGATCCGGCCCCTCACGCACAAGCGATGCCAACTCCGCCTTCTGTGCCACGCTGAGCAGGGGCTGCCGTCCTGGCGAACGCCGGTTCGAGAGACCCTCAATCCCCGCGTCATTGTAACGGTGTACCCAGTCACGCAACGTCTGGCGATCCATCCCGCAGTTCTCGGCCGCCGTCTTGCGGTCAGTGCCGTCCAAAATCAACGCAATCGCCAGCATCCGTCGGGCCGCTTTCGCGTCCCTGCACGCCGCTGCGGCGCGCCGAAGATCGCAGGCCGACTTGTCCGTTCGCATAATCTCTACTGTCATTAATACCTCCTATGATGATGACTACTGAATCACTTCAAATTCCCCGTGGAAAGCACAAAGTGTTAAATCCTTGGGCCGTTGGTATTACCTTGCTTACATCGCACAATCGGACGCACATACGGTTGATGAATGCTCACAATCCGATTATCACAGCGTCGGCTTTTGTTGCGGTACATCTCCCACTGCTGCGTATAGACATGCTGAATGACCCAGTAGTGGTATAGTAGCCTGCGTGACAAAGGCAACGCCGTGCCCATCGGGAAACAATCCATTAAACCCTCAATATGACCAAAATTGCGCCGCAAGTATTGCAGTTGTTGCTTGATCGCTCGTTGGGTCGCTTGACGTTTGGGACGACGCTGTTTGACCAACCCGAGAAAATCTTTACGTGCTTGGCGACGATAGGTGCGTGGTTTCTGACTGAACTCCGTGTGTGGATACAATTCGTCAATGATCCGTTCCGCCATCTCACGCGCTTCATTCAGTAAACTTAAATCCGTGGGATACCGTATCGCTTGCTCTGCCACAGTCGCATCGATTATCAACTTACCTTCGTGGCTGGGTGCTTCCACAGTGGTGGCAGGCGAAATTGGGGAATTATCCTCCCCTTGTGGGTCTTGATTGGATTCTGGTTCTGGTTTCGACTCTGGCACGGACTCTGGCTCTGATTCATCACCCGACTTGTTGGTCTGTGTGGATACCTTCAAACCATCCTTAACGCTGCGTTGCGGCACGACCTGCGCCTTTTCCACAGCACCAATAATCGCTTGATGGAACACTTCAAAAACAGTATCCCCCATACGCTTGCGTACTTCAACCAGCAACGAGGGTACAAACGGGACTGATCTTTGATAACCGGCAAGCCCGACAAAGTATTGCAGATACGGATTCTCCTGAATCTGACTCACCGTTTCACGATCAGACAACCCTAGTTTGTGTTTGATGATTACCGCACCGATGACTAAACGAGCATCTTTTGCTGGCCGACCCCGCTTTGACGAGAGGCTTTTATGATAGCCCTGTGCCAACCCATCCCATGGAATGCACTGACCTAGTTTCACCCAGCGGTTGTGTGCATCAAGAGCGCTGTGAAACGGCCAGTCAAATTCTGCGATAGTACGTTGGTTGGAATCGTTATAATCAATCATAGCTGCAAGGTTTTAGAGGTTATTGGGCTGATTTCCATGCAGAATTATACCACAAAATCACTATTACTTGTTTATATTCAGATGGATATGTTTTATGAGCAGGGTCTAGCTAGTCCCAATGAAGGTGCCTTATGATCACGCTTTTGACCGTGAGTGGTGTTTTAATAGTCGTGCAATGTTTGTTACGCCTTTGCCGACCAGTCAATTTAGTGATTTTGAAACGACTATTGTGGCAACCGATGCCGTTTTCGATGCAGGATAGGGAAACAGCTTCTAACGTCTAACAAATCTCAGATTGAGCATGGTAACGTCATCAAAAGGTTCAGCTCCATTTTCAAACAGTGTTACATCTTTTTGCAAATCATTCAAAAAATCTGCCGAGGAATTCAGCGGATGATCGCTCATAAATTGTATTAGTCTTTCTTCCGAATACATATCCGCTTGTTTGTTGTGTGCTTCGGTAACACCGTCAGTGTAAGCGAGCAAGATGTCGCCGAATTGAATCTCCATGCTAGACTCCTTATAAACATGATCCTCGACCACGGCAACCACCGGACCGTGAATGGTTGATATTTGCCTGACCTTGCCGTCTTTACTTTTGATCAGAGCCGGATTATGTCCGGCATTGGTGAAAACCATTCGACCGGTTCTGATGTTGAGAACAGCAAAAAAAATAGTGATAAACATGCAATTTGAATTCTCTGCTGCCATTGCTTCGTTGACATGGCTGATGATCGTTGCGGGGGATAAATGATCCTGTGCTTTCGCTTTCAATAGCGAACGACAAACAGCCATCATCAATGCCGCAGGCACGCCTTTGCCGGATACATCGCCTACGGTTAAACACAAATGTTCGTCATCGACAAAATAGAAATCATAAAAGTCCCCGCCCACTTCTCGTGCCGGAATCAACTTGGCAAAAAGATCAATTTCAGGATGTTCAGGATAGACGGGAAAGGTCAAAGGCACCATGCTCATTTGTATATCTTTGCCTACATTCAGCTCATCTTCCATACGCGAATTGGAGGCGGTAACCAGTTCTAATGCCTCGGCCAATTGCGATACCATTTTATCGAACACAATCCCAAAAATACCCAGCTCATCGGTGCCAGTGATTTTACTGCGTACATTCAAATCGCCAGCGGTGATTTTTGTCGCCGCTTTGGCAAGTGTGCCGGTTCTTAAAAGCACTCTTTTATAAACAATCCAAGATAGCATCAAAAGAATAGAGCCTAAACTGCCTGTGGCAATAAACACGGACACCAGGATTGTTTGTGCATTGGATTGCACCGCTTGGAGCTCGGCAGTCGTTCGGGAATCGACCTGCCTTTGAAACTCTGCAATCGGGCGCAAGATAGCCGCCTTTGTTTCAAAGTACTCAGCACGATAAAGCAGGTTTACCGCAAGCGACTTATCAACCGCGCCGCTACGTGTATAGTCCTTTGTGTTGTCGTCCCAATATTTTCCCTCTAGGGCATAAAACGCACTATTTTCAATTTTTGACAACGCATCGGAGCGATTTTTCGCCTCCTCTAAAAGCATAAATTCCTCGTCCGAAAAATGCAGCTCATGCATTCTTTGTTGCAGTGAGATGGGGCGACTACCGTCAGCATCTAAATGTGGATATCTTTTCGCGACAATAAAATCCCAATAAATGCCTTGATAACCCTTCGGTCGTGGTATTGCCCCATCCCTGATTGCCAATATCTGGTGAAAATAGGCTTTAAACTTTTTGCTACCAGTCTGAACATACAAGCGCGCAAAGTTGGTCAAGTCATCGGAGGATTGGCGCAATTCATCTGCCAGCAAGGTGGAGTGAAATCGGCGATTCTGTGTTTCTGTGACACTATTCAGCGTTTCTCTTAGTTGGATGACCAGACTAACCATCGCCGCCGATATAATCAGGGCGACTATCAGAAAAAGTGGCAACAGGTGTTTGAGCTTCATATCGAAAGATGCTGTTGCTTTTCTGTCAATTGCGAGCAAGTTTATATCGGCTGTTTTTACGGGGCCATTGCCTGGCATCGGTTTAACGCATCGACTTAATCGCCGCATCGACATCATCACGCGAAGGTAGCAGCTCGGTCAGCCCACTAATATCCAATATCCTCTGCACATTTTTATCTACTGAGCAGAGCAAAACCTCGCCATCTTTAGCTTTGATTTTCTTGGCAACAAACAACAAAATACGCAATCCGGAGCTTGATATATAACTCAGGTTGGACAAATTAAAAATGATTTTGACCGAAGTGCCTTCCAAAACATCGTGAACTTTCTCGCTAACGGCGTTGGTCATGGACGCATCGAAGTGTCCCTCGATAGAAAAGACCGTCACATCATCAATTTCGTTTATTTTTATTCCAATATCGGTATTCATTAGATTGCCTCCTAATTTGGTTCTTAAAAATGGGACTCTTGCAAAGCAGTCAACTTCAATTATCACACAATAGCTGGCACGTTAATTAACATATTTTTTTGAGACTATGATTTTATTACCGTTCTTGAGCGGAAGGTATTGCAGACTGTCCGATAAATTTTTAATCAGATGAATGCCCAAACCGCCGATTTTTCTCTCTTCCAACGCCGAGGTTGTATCGGGCGTGAACGCATCACTAAAAAGGTTGAAATAATCTGAATTATCCGTGATTTCTACAAAAAACGCATTGTCTTTTTTATAAATATCCACATCAATACGAGGCGATTCTTTAGATTGTTTATAGCCATGCTCAAAAATATTAGCGACCGCTTCATCAATACATATTTTCAAATCAAAAAAGACCGACTCATACATCATCATAGAGGCATGATAATCATCAAAAGCCTGCATAAATGTCGGCAAATCTTTTATCTTCATTAAGGTAAAAGAAAAAGTATCGGAATGCTGATTTTGCTGTTCTTGACGAGACATTTCACTCACTATTCATTGGCTTATTCACAAACTGCAAGTCATTATAACTGAATATCGACCACTGACGAACTATATACCACCTCCACGCGATGATTCATATACCATATTTGCCACTGATTCACAAAAACTAGCGGTTAGTTGGCTGGACTGCAGTCGCCATCTCCAGTTGCCATCTGTGGTGGACGGCACATTCAAACGCGCTTCACCGCCGAGACCGAGATAATCCTGCATCGGCACAATCGCTAAGCGCGCATCGCTGGAAAAAGCCAATCTAATCATGTCAGTATGGATGGTTTCTGCTTGCCCTCTGGTGAATCGCAAAGCGTTTGCACGAGTGGCGGCAGACTCCGTCATACTGCGCGTATCGTTATGGTCGCCGCGGAACCAACCGATAGTTGTGTTGGTATCGTGAGTCCCAGTATAGCAGACACACTGTGCTGGGATGTCGGAAAGCTGAAAATCCGGGTTTTCGACTGCAAACTGCAATACCTTCATGCCGGGGATGTGGTGCCGAAGCCGCAAGGCATCCACCTCAGGCGTAATCACGCCTAAGTCTTCTGCCACAATCGCTAGTTGACCAAGCGCACCACGCAACGCATTGAAAAGCCCATCGCCGGGGCCTGTTTGCCAGTCGCCGTGGCGGGCGGTTTTGGCATCGGCAGGGATTGCCCAATACGCCTCGAATCCGCGAAAATGATCTATTCTGACCATATCTGCCATCATCGTAACATGGCGCAATCGCTCAATCCACCACTGATAGCCACTCGCACAATGATAATCCCAAGCATACAGCGGATTACCCCAGAGCTGTCCATCTGCACTAAAATAATCGGGTGGCACACCAGCAACATGGGTTGGTTGCCCATCGTCAATGCGTAATAATTGCGGATGCGCCCACGCATCGGCACTGTCCAGGGCGATATAGATGGGCATATCCGCAAACAACCGAATATTGTGTTGCCGCGCAACGGCACGAAGGGTACGCCATTGCTCATAGAACAGGAATTGGATAATTTTAATCTGCTCAATTTCATGTGCCGAGGTCGCCCGTAGCCGGTTGATTGCCGCCACATCACGGCATCGATAAGGTGTTTCCCATTGAGTCCACGCACGCTCACTGTGTTTGGTTTTTAACACCCGATAGAGGGCATAATCGTCTAACCAGAGTTGATTATGGCAATGCAGAAATGCCGCATAGGCGGATTTCAAACCTGCCTCGGCACGCTTATTAAAGCACTCGGCAGCCATCGCGAGCAAGCCTTTTTTTAGTGCAATAAGCCGCCCATAATCAACAAATTCGATGGGCAACGATAGCAGTGGCTTCGTCGCATCGGCATTGATCAATCCAGCGCGTAGTAACGGCTCAATGCCAATTAAATTCTCATTGCCAGCAAATGCCGACAGCGGTTGATAGGGAGAATCGCCGTAAGCCGTCGGCCCGGTCGGCAGAAATTGCCATACCCCGATTTGCATTTTCGCCAGAGTCTCAATAAACGCCAAGGCATTGTCGGCAATATCACCGATACCATAAGCCCCCGGCAATGACGCAAAATGTATCCCCACACCCGCTTGCCGAGTGGCTGGCAGGAATACTTCATTGATCGCCCTGTTTGTTGTGTTGGTTTCCATTAGCTTGCTTTTTACCACATAAAGGGCTGATTTTATGGGCAGCTTCAACGGCTTTCAACCAAATATGGTCATAGTTATCACTAAAATAATAATAGACAATATCATTCGGCAGCAGTGCTATCGTTATGCCCCCATAACCGGACATAAATGGAATCCAAGTTGGTGTTGTACAGCCTAGAACTGGAGCAACATTCCACGCCCAAAAAGCATGTTTGTACTTTATATCCGTCATTGCGACAAGCCCTCTATCGGTTTCATTCATTTGCAGAGCGGACTGTATTGCGGTTTGCTCGAACATTGAACTCAAAGCATCGATATTATTTTCATTGGGAAGCAATGCGCGCGCCAAGTTAGCAACATCGCCACGATGGAAGATAATGCCATATCCGCCATAGGGTTGCTTGCGCTTGTCATAAGTGCGGCGCGTTCGATACATGAGCGGACTCAAACCTAGTTTATCCCAAATCGGTGTGAGTAAATCATCGTAATAATCCGCATCATCACCGTGCTGTTGTTTCCAGAAATTATTGATAGCAGTGGCATACAGATAGCTATCAGATGTATGGTAAACCCACTTACTACCCGGCCTCGCCTGACGTTCAAAGCGACATGCCGCGGTTGTTTTATCGGCATGGGTTAAGGCTTTGAAAAAGGGGCGCAAGCTGTGGTATTCATCGACTTCAAAGCCATCGCTCACATAATTGCCAGTACTCATATTCAAGGCATTTTCGATGCTCACATCATGCCATTGTTTGCCATCACAGGCAGGGATTAAAGAAGCAATGGTCTGCTCCCCAAGCGTGGGGAAAAGTTTCAACATCCGCATATATGCCAGTGCGTTGATAGATTTTGCCGTTGAATAGGACGGCAAATCCATGACATCGCAATAAGGGTAGGCGCCAAAACGTGTCTGACATGCACCGACATAGTGAATACCATCAATCACTACACCATATGTCGTCATAACGCTTGGATGGACATCATTGGCAGCACCAAACCCGCTCAAATCAACATTGGGATAACGCTGTTTTAATGCGGTAATCGGTTTTGTCGGCAAGCGCTGTGCCTGTTCTTGCTGGTAAGCGGCAATGACCGCCTGACGATGAGGTGGTTTTTTCGGGACATAGGAAACATTGAGCGAACCCAACATATCAAACTTGAAATAAGCGCACGTTTCACTGCCAATTTGAAATAATGTTCTAGAGACCGTGCCATCGCTCTTAAACAAAAAGGTCATCAAGCCATTGTGGATACAGTCGGCCCCTTTTTCCTGTAAAGCAAACGGTAAGGCGGCACGACTATAACCCCGATCACCCGCTTCATCCCAAACCTTGCCCGGCTCAAACATGATTTCCCAATACGGATGACTTGGCGGATGGCTGGCTTGTTGTGGAGACCGCTGGACGGGTATCAAATCACCACCAAATTGCACAAAATCTATTGCAAAATTGGGCAGTTGATCATAGCGTTTTTTATCTTTCTCTTGCTGGTAGGAAAACAAATCATCAACCAATGTCAGATGCTGAGGCTCGTTACCCGAGTAACTTAAAACGCCTTCAAACTGATTGGATGCGGGTTTCGCATGTTCAGGTTTAGCAAAATATTGAGTTGGTACGGGACTGGAAAAATCCTGCCCACTGTCAATAAATGAATACGAAAACCGCCCATCTCCATACCGACCATGGGCAAGGTTATATCGCTGTTCACCGCTTGCTTTTATATTATCAAAATAACACCGCTCAGCGGCATCGCCGGTATTGAGCAAGCGGAAAAGCACCTGCGCCTGATTATCGGCATCGGTTAAGAATAATTTGCCAAAAACAGGCGTTAAACCATCATCCTGCCCGTCCACTAGACGCGCAATCACATGCCAGCTTTGTCCGCCATCAGCAGATACTTCGGCGCGACACTGCCCACCTTTTTCTAACGAAACCCCATATAGGGTCGCAGAAAACCGAACATTTTGATAACCGCTCGTAGTGATTGGCGTTACCACAAAGGCAGCTTGCTTGAGCAATAAACTTTTATTCTGCCGATAATTGCTGATTTCAATCTTGTCGCCATTTTTTCTATCGGTCAGCCACTCATGCGTACTGCCGCTTTGAAAATCATTGCTATAAAGTATCGCGGCAGATGCGCCATTTGCGTACAGCACCAGCGCAAAAAGCAACCAATATTTGAGCATTCTCGCCATATACATTGCATTCATCTCGGGCATTCAGCTCGGATTGAAGACGATTAAAAGTCAATCGTAAACGTGACCCCAATCAAGCGGGGCGAGCTGATGACTTGTGTTGCGCCACTACTGAGCACATTTTGAAATAATGGCTTTGGTCCCGCCTTGGCGGTTTGTTCTGATACGGCACCCTTTTGGTTGGAAATGTTGTTTGCGAACAAATATAAGGCACTGGAGTCCCACAGAAAGCCAATCCCAGCATTGAATATCGTATAACCGGGCAATGATTCGTCACCATTCAAGCGCAGGCGCACACTAGATTGAGCAGAGGCACTGCCAAACAAGTTAATCGATAGGTTGCCGCGATTGATGAGGTAATTGCTCCTTAACACCAGCGAATGAGTTGGGATAAAGGGGATATTTGCACCCGCACGGGCAAGCACAGAGGGTGTTGTTGCCAAGTTCGCAGGAACGACAAATTGATTAGCAGGGAAGCCATCCAACATGCCGCCAGCATATTGTGTCGCACCCGCCCATGTTCTGCTTGGATTTCGAATCAAATCTTTGCTCAGCGCGGCTTTCTGCATATAAACATAATCCAATCCATAGCCCCAGCCCGGAGTTAGATTGCCTTGTAATTTCAACTCAATGCCACGCTGCTGAGTTCTATCGGCATTGATAGTAACCGCCGTTTGTAGTTGATCTCGGGTATCTCTAGAACGTGTGAAGGTCGAGATATGTTGATTATGTCCGGAACGCACGAACAAACTTAACTGATAATGTATGTTGCGCTGGGTGCGGTTAGGATTCCAGATGTGATTGCCGCTAACCCCCAATTCATAGTTATAACTGGTCTCTGCTTGAAAGGTTAAAAAACGCGGCTCTAACACGGCATTCGTATTGATACCGCCGGCACGAAAGCCTTTATCAAAATCAAAAAACAGTTGCGCTGTATTATTCAAGTCGTATGCAAGCTGAAAGGCGGGGAGAATACCGTTTTCACTTTTATCGTGCGCGACTCTGAGTGTTGCAAAACGGCGAGTATTGGGCACAGCCACATACCCAACGCCTGATAACATAGTAGACGTAAACATCGGGAAAGCGCGTTCAACCTGTGCCTTTGAGCGATGCCTAAATGCCCTTAAACCAAACCCAACCCGGATATCATCGGTTGCTTCATAGGTTACATTGCCATAAGCCGCAAGCTCCAAAGATTGCAATTTTTCAGTGGTGTCCGACCAGCGATCGCTTTGAATTGAAGTCGCATCATGGAATACGGGGGTATGCGTTGTGAAGAAAGTGGTGAAGCCCGGTTTGTCTATGCTTGACCTTTTGGAACGCTTGCGATTATGCGCGTATAGCCCAGCGACATAGTCCAATTTTTTATTGTAATCCGACTCGATACGAAACTCCTGTGTCCTGCCCTTGTCCTCAAACGAGCGATTAAGCACCACTAACGGTCGGGAACTATCCAAACTATAGGGTGTTGCATAACAATATGTTTTTCCAGAAACAAGAAAAGGAAATATGAAACCGGGTGTGTTTTCACAAGAATCGAGCGAACTGGTTAGAAAGGTATTGTTTGCAGCCAGCGCAGTAACATCATCAACCAAACTGCCCTGGTGATTATAGTAGGTTGTGTTTGAGGTTAAGCGAAACCGCTCGGCTTGCCAGCTTAAATCCAACATACTGGTATTGGCTTGGCGTTGGCGAGGCTCGACAATCAAGGCCCCGCTTTGGTTAAACTGGTAATCAACACCAAAACCGTCCGCACCATGCGTATTCATACGATTACCCGCGCGTTTGTCATTTTGATAGACATAAGTGAGCAGTGCTTCTATATCTTGTTGTGGCTTCCACAATAAGCTGGCACGTCCATAGCTGGAAAAAAAGGAATTAACATCGTCCTGTGAGGTGAAATCGGCTGATATGGTGGGAGTCGCCAGAACATTGGCATTAACAGGCTCTTTGAGCGCATTTAATTTATACAAATTTCGATAGTCGGTTGAACCCGCTGTTTTCAAGCGTCCGCCCGCGAAACGAAACGCTAAAGAATCGTCGAAAGGAATGTTAAAGGTAATATCCCCACTGTAGCCCAAGTTATTACCAGAACCACTCAATTGATTACCCGCCAAACCGATGTGGCTGCTGGATTCACCGAGTACTGGTTTATTTGGGATATAGCGAATGATGCCACCGAGCGAAGTATTGCCATAAACGGTATTGTTTGCCCCATGCAGAATTTCAACTTGCTGGACATCATAGCGTTCAAAGTAATTATTATGGTCAAAATCTCCAGCACCCGTATTGGTCTTGATTGGGCTATTACCCAAATAGGTTGATACGCTGTTTAGTCCATCAGAAACATAATAATTGAGGTTGGAAGCATCGATTTGCCGCCCTCTGATACGAAAAGTCGAATAACGAAAATCATCGACAGTCACAATCGGCTGCGTCCGCATTATAAATTTAGGCGCACGGTCACCAACCGATGATAGTTTGCTTAAATCGATGAGTTTTGTGTCGGTTTGCGTGGGGGCAGTTTCAGCAGCGGAGATTGCCGATAGCATACAGAAAAACAAGCCGGTGCTGAGCAAAATGGTTTTATTCAGGTTTTTATTCAGGTTTTTACTCAGATTTTTACTCAGATTTTTACCCAGGCGCGTCAATGATTTCATTAGTCGTCTCCTATTGTTACATTGTTCCGAAATATTTCCGACCGTGAACCTACAGACATCGTTGACAGACAGTCGGATTCTTTCAGATTGGTTAATATTAGAAAATTAAGTTTTTCTGACGGTTGTACAAACCACATCCTCTTTACAGGCGATTCACAGGCGATTCGGTTTTTTCAATTTACCCAGTTTGTTCAGCGTATTCGATGGAGTGGCTGAATCATATTGCGGGTAGTGGATTGGATGATCGCGAAAACTCTTAAGTGGTTGCCCTAAGCCAAGCACACCATTTTCGCGGACATCTCTGACTCGGGAAAGGTCAAGCATGAGCGGAATTTGCTCCTCTACTCGCCCCGATTGATGGATGGTGTCCCCTTCTGGCCCGACCACTAGCGATTGACCGTTAGCCAAACTTCCGCAGGAATTGATGTCGATAAAGTAGCATTGATTGGTGATTGCACTAGCTCGCGCGATGGTCAGCTCCAGCTTCCGATCAATGGTATTGGTGAGCGTGGGGTGTAACACAACTTCGGCACCTAGATACGCCAAGGCGCGCACGGTTTCTGGAAACCACATGTCGTAGCAAATAGATACGCCGAAACAACCCACTTCTGGAATATCGAATACGGTATGCTGTGTGCCGCTGTGTACCCCATATTCATAAGGTTCAAACGGGTATAATTTCCGATGCCGAGTCACCACGTTACCCGCCGGATTGATGACCGGTGTGGTGTTGTAAATTTTGCCTTCGGCTAATTCATACAACGAGCCCGGCAGTAGCCAGACCTTAAATTTTTTGGCTAAAGCACAGAAACGCGCTTCTGCGGGGCTTGGCAATGGCTGGGCTGCGCGTAATGCCGTGCCAAAGGCACAAAGCTCGCCAAACATAATCAACTGCACCCACGGATAACGCTGCATGACGTTTTCGATTTGTTGCGCCATGCTATCCAAATTATTGCCATCAATCGCATTGTGTTGGATGCCCGCAACGGCAAATTTTTTCATCATATTGATTCCACTGGATTGGGGTTATAACAAGCGCATGCGCTGGTCGCATTAACCGCCTGTAGCTGAGGTGGACGTACCGTACATTTGTCTTGTGCCTGTCCGCATCTTGAAACAAAAGTACAGCCCTTCGGTAGATTAAGCGGATTGGGTAATTCGCCCTGCAATACGCGCAATTGATTGCGTTTAGCCGGGTCAATGGACGGCACGGAGTCCAATAGTGCGCGGGTATAGGGGTGACGCGGATTGCGGAATATTGAGGTTACTGAACCGCGTTCAACAATCTTACCCAAATACATCACCATCACGTCGTCAGCGATATATTCAACGGTTGCTAGATTATGTGAAATGAACAAATAAGCCAGCCCCAAGCGTTGTTTTAGTGATTGCAAAAGGTTAAGGACTTGCGCTTGAACCGAAACATCGAGGGCGGCGGTCGGCTCGTCAAGTATTAAAACTTTAGGTTCAAGTGCCAATGCGCGGGCAATCGAGATGCGTTGCCGCTGTCCACCCGAAAACTGATGCGGATAACGACTCAAATGTTCGGCACCCAAACCAACACTTTCTAAATGCTGGGCTACTCGGTCGGTTAGCCGCTTGCCGGTAATGCCATAACAGACCTGCAGGGGTTCCCCGACAATGCTCCTTATTTTCATCTTTGGATTCAAAGATGAGTATGGATTCTGAAACACTATGCTGACTTTGCGGCGAAACTGCTGTAAATCATTGGCATTCATCGCCGATACATTCTCGCCTTCAAACATAATTTTTCCGCCTTGTATGTCAATCAAGCGTAAAATTGCCGATGAAATCGTGCTTTTGCCACAACCCGATTCACCAACCAATGCCAACGTTTGAGCATGTTCAAGCTCAAAGCTGACATCATCGACCGCATTGATGATGCCGTTTGCAGTGTGAAACTGCTTGTGTAAATGGCTGACGGAGAGGATCGCGCTCATTGGTGGGTAGGCGTTTTGTGGTTGAGCAAATGACACGAGGCACGGTGCATATTCCTGAACACGGTCGCCCTCGGCGGCACATCGAGACAGTGCGGCATAGCAAACTCGCAACGAGATTGAAACGCACAGCCACTGGGCAAACGCGCCATATCTGGAACCTGACCGGGGATGAATTTCAGTTGTTTGTCCTTAATGCCCAGAACCGGAACCGTTTGCAACAGACTTTGGGTATAGGGGTGACGTGGTTGCCGAAATATGTCTGCGACTCGACCAAATTCAACGATTTCACCCGCATACATGACCGCGACACGGTCGCAAACCGTTGCCACCACAGATAGATCATGGGTAATAAACAGCACTGCCAAGCGATTGGCAGTGGTAATTTCTCGAATCAACAACAAAATCTGCGCCTGTATGGTCACATCCAGAGCAGTGGTCGGCTCATCGGCTATTAACAACTTTGGCTTACAGGCAATCACCATAGCAATCATAATGCGCTGTAATTGTCCGCCAGATAGCTGGTGAGGATACTTCTTTAAGGTTTCAGCAGGATTCGAAAGATAGACCGCATTTAGAACCGCAATTGCCGCTCGCTCAGCCGCATGACTGGAAACAGATAAATTACTTCGAATCGCATCATTGAACTGCTCGCCGATAGAAATAAATGGATTGAGGGCGGTCATCGGATTCTGAAAAATGATTGCCGCTATACCACCGCGAAGACGGTTTAGCTCACGCTCCGGCATACCAATCACTTCCCGACCTGCTACGGTGATGTTGCCACGGGTTGTGCTTGGTTTTGGGGTTAGTCCCAAACACGACATCGCCGCCATCGACTTCCCACTACCCGACTCCCCCACCAAGCCCACTATTTCCCCTTCTTTGACATCCAAAGAACACTGTCTTACCACGCTGGTTTGACCGCCCATACGCGGAAAATCAACCCATAGATTACGGATTTTGAGTACGGTTTTTCCCACAGCTACTTGTGCCATCAGGTGTCACCATGTTTTGGGTCAAGCAAATCTCTCACCCCGTCGCCGAGCAAATTGACCGCGAGTACAGTGACAAATATGGCTAATCCCGGAAATGCCGCAGTCCACCAATAGTCGAGAAACTTCGACCGCGACAACGCGACCATAAGCCCCCACTCTATAGTCGGTGGACGCGCACCAATGCCAATAAAACTCAACGATGCGGCAGCCAGAATGGTATAGCCAAAATCCATTGAGGCTTGCACGATAACAGGTGTCGAGGCGTTCGGTAATGCGTGTCTAGACATGATGCGAAAATGTCCGACCCCCATTGCTCGTGCGGCATCGATATATAATTCTTTTTTGATTGCCAGCACCGAGCTGCGCATAATTCTGGCATACCAGGGAAACCATGAAATCGCCAAAGCGAGCATGGCATTAAACAACCCCGCGCCCAGTGCAGCAGTAATTGCAATCGGCAACAACAAGGGCGGGAAAGCCAAGAAAATATCAGACACGCGCATCAATACGGTGTCAATACGCCCACCAAAATAGCCGCATATCAGACCAATTGGCACCCCAATTACCATCGAGAAGACCAGCACGGTAATACCAATTATCAACGATGTCCTCGCTCCATAAATAACCCTTGAAAATATATCCCGACCTAACTCATCTGTTCCCATAATGTGAGCAAAACTCGGTCCAACCAGCTTCTCAGAAAAATTGATTTTGATAGGATCATACGGTGCCAACAACGGCGCGCAGACCGCTAAACCTACTATCAGAATAAACAGCCCGAAGCCAAGTACAAATGACAGATTTTGTGCGACAAAATGTTTGCCCTTAACGACCCAGTGAGGCGTGTCACTTGAGGTTGTGTAAAAATCTAACATTCGTTGTTCCTGCGAAAGCAGGAACCCAGTAAAACAGTCAAACCCGCCAGGGTTTTCCACATGTAATACGCGCTGAGGGTTTCTTGCGCAGTCTCACTTGCGGCGCATTCAGGTGATTGTACGGGTGATTGCATGGGTGCTTGCATGGCTATCAGCCGCTCCGCAGGCGTGGGTCAACCACATAATATAAGAGATCAACAATCAAATTGATGCTCAAATAAATGGTCGCAAGAAACAAGGTTACGCCCATAACCGCTGGAAAATCATTTTTAGTAATCGCACCGACAACATAACCACCGAGTCCCGGCCAATCGAAGACGTATTCCACCACCACCGAACCACCAAGCATAAATCCATAAGTCAGCCCAATTACCGTCATCATCGGTATCAATGTGGCTTTCAAGGCGTAACGATAATAAATTTTGCGCTCAGGCAATCCAAACGCACGGGCGGTGCGGATAAAATCCTCATGTAGCACTTCAATCATGGTATTGCGGGTTATCCGAATGACGATAGCAAGCGATGCGATGCTTAAAGCCAATACGGGTAAAATCAGATGAAGAACCGCACTCTGAAAGGACTGCCATTGACCCGCCAATAGCGTGTCGAGCAGATACAGTCCGCTCGTTCGCGGAAAGGGAAAATCAAGTAATACCTCGACATTCATTCGCCCTTGTAGTGGTAACCAACCGAGCCACCCATAAAAGATCATCTGCAAAATCATACCGACCAAAAATATCGGCAATGCCATGCCCGCAATGGAAAAACTCCGAGTGAGATGATCGCTGACAGTGTTTTGGCGTAGCGCAGATAACACCCCTAACGGAATACCGAAGATAACCACCAAAATCACGGACAACGTGGTGAGTTCAAAGGTGGCAGTCATGCGCTCAATTAAATCATCCAACACCGGGCGACGTGTCCGCAAACTAATCCCAAAGTCGCCCTGTACGACGGCAGCAACATAACGATAAAATTGTACTGGGATGGGTTTATCCAGTCCAAACTCTGCTTTCGTTAAATCGATTTGCTCCTGAGTCGGTCGATGCCCGAGCATCATCTCTATCGGCGAGCCGGGCAACAGGCGACTCAACGCAAATGTGATGATGAGTACGCCAATCAGAATACCGACCATCATAACTAAACGCTTGACGACGTATTTGCCCATTATTCGCTCCGCTTATAAACAGAAGCTCAGCGGGTAATGCGATGAAAAAATACCGCGCTATACGCTGGATTCGTACTCAACCCCTGAATATCAGCAGACCGCGCCACTCTGGTTTTGATGTCCGCATAAAAGATAGCAACCGCATCCTCCATCAAAATCTGCTGTGCCTTAGCGTAGTTCACGATTGCTTTAGGGCGATTCAAGCCTTCAAGTTCAATGCCTTCATTGAGCAATCGGTCATACTCCGCATTGGCATAATGCGATAGATTGAACAACGCTTTTTCCTCGCTGCGAAACAACCCAACCAGCCAATCATTTGGGGTCGCATAAGTCGGCCACCAAGTCATGGACTGCATATTCGGCGCAGTGTTCAGGTTCTTTGCATTAGCCCAAATTACGCCCCATTCGCCCGGCAATAATTCAACTTCAAGACCAACTTGACTGGCATTCGCTTGAAATAACAAAGCGGCGTTTTTATACGCTTCCGATGTGCCGATGTAAGCAATACTTATTTTCCACTGTGCTGGCGGTATGCCTGACGCTTGTAACAAGGTTTTTGCTTTCTCAAGATCAAACTCGGGCGTTTGAATGGTGTCGTCATGTCCCCACATGGTGGCCGGAATAGGTCCACGGCCGACTTCGGCGTGACCTGCGTAGATTTCATTGACGACGGTTTCATAGTCCCAGATATGCGTGAGTGCTTGGCGAAATTGCTTGTTATCGGTAGGTGGTTTTTGAGTGTTAATCAGAAACTGTGAATTCTGCCATGACGGGATGGCATAAGCCGATAAATGGTCTTCCTGATTGACCAAGTCCACCATATCAGCAGGCACCAGCGAAATAAACTCGGCTTCACCTGATTTTAACATTTGTAACTGGGTGGAATTTTCGGTGACCACTTTGAGAATAACGCGCGTAAAGTTTTTATCCGTCCAGCCACCCCAATAATCATTATTCTTTTCCAAAACCACCTGTTGCGCCTGATTCCATTGCCGCACAAAATAAGGTCCCGTACCAGCAGCCTGCCCTTGATTAAACCAATCAGCTCCGTTTTTCGCCGCACTGGGCGAATACATGTACGCACCGTACTGTGAAGACGCAATCAAATCTAACGGTTGCGGGGTCTTGGTGGTAATGACCAGCGTATGGTCGTCCGCCACGCTTATTGATGCCACACTCGACCAGATGTAGTACGCACCTTTTTTAAGACTCATGGTTCTTTCAAGGGCGATTTTAGCTGCCGCCGCATTAAAGGCATCGCCATCATGGAAGCGGACATTTTTGCGTAAATTAAAAGTCCAAGTTAAGCCATCATCACTCACCGACCAACTTGTTGCCAGAGCGGGCGTAAATTGCTCATCGCTACCCGGTGGGTTGTACCATAACAAAGGCTCATAGACGTTGACCAACATCATAACCTCGAGTGAGAATGCGCTCGCCGGATCCCAATCCAGAATATCACCGTACATCGCGTAGGTAATTGTTCTTGAGAAGCGGCTGTTATCCTCTGTCGCCCGGGTTACAGAACTGATAAACAACATGCTGACAAAAATTAATGCCAATAATGCGGTCACTGGTTTATTGCAATTTTGCAGGTGCCTCATGTACTACCCCCTTTAATAATTGATTTGACTGATTGCGATTTCATTAGAAACCATCACTTGGTATAAAGCAAGAATCATGCCAATCGGATCAGAAAAACAAACGCTTTCTAAATCAATCGGTTAACCCGGTTAGCAACAACCACAAAGTATTCATAATTGAATATAGATGCCATAGTATTCGGTTATGAATACTTAAACATCATCTTATGCGTAGTCCGTGTTTTTTCAGTAGCCTGGCAACAGTAGGCTGGGAAGCACCCAAAGATTCTGCCATCTGGCTTTGGGTTTCATATTGCTGACATGCCGAATGCAGGTATTCCCGCTCGACTTCTGCCAATGCTTGTTTCAGGTTTTTTGTTGTTGACTGAAACGATCTCATCGGCGACACCACATCCAGAACGCTTTGTGGAAGGTCGGCAATGGTTATTTCATTAGACTGGCACAGTACATAACTGTGTTCCAGTATGTTTTCCAGTTCGCGTACGTTACCCGGGTAGTGATATCTTGACAGCAGTTCCATGGCATGGCGGTCAATAGATTTCCTATGACCATGGCGCTTCGATAACCGTTTTAGCAACCGAACAATCAAAGGAAAGATGTCATCCGCTCGGTCTGATAAAGCGGGTAATTCAATAGGTACAACATTGAGCCTGTACCATAAGTCCTGGCGGAATTTTCCTTGCTCAACCATTGCTTCGAGATCGCTGTTGGTTGCGGCAATAATCCGAACGTCAACCTGACGGACTCGACTACCACCGACTCGAATAAAACTTTGGGAATCAAGAAAGGTCAAAAGTTTCACCTGCATATCCAGAGAAAACGCATCAATTTCATCGAGTAACAGTGTCCCGCCATCCGCTACTTCAAACAATCCGCTTTTCCCCCCTTTACGCGCCCCTGTAAAAGCACCATCGGTGTACCCAAACAGTTCGGCCTCGGCGAGAGCGCTGGGAATTGCACCACAATTGAGAATCAAAAAAGGTTGTTCACGACGACTTGAACCGTCGTGTACTAACCTCGCAACCATGCTTTTACCAGACCCTGACGGACCCGTAAGCAATATCGTGGTATCAAAATCGGCAACACGCAACACTGTCTCCAGCACCCGTTCCATGGATGCGCTCGCTGAAACGATTTCCCCGGTCTTCAGTTGTCTCATTTTCATCGACAGCAACTCGGATTGAATTTTTCTGGTTATCGCCTGTTTTTGTTCAAGCTCTTGCTTGAGTAGATTCCATTCGGTCATATCACGCTCACTGCCCACTACATACTTTATGTTTCCCGCATCATCAAATATCGGTATGCCGTTGACCAACAAAGTACGCTTTGATTTGACTTTTTGAATGATCGCAACCGGCTTCTTGTCACGAAGCACCCTATGCGTTACATCCGTATCAAAGTTACCTTTTCTCAACAACTCCTCCACAGATTTTCCGCACACATCTTCACGCTTGATATTATTCAGTGCTTCACACGCGCTGTTTACCCACAGCAGCGTTGGAGTCGAATCACACACCCATACTCCATCTGCCATTGCTTCAAAAATCTGTTCGAGTTCACCCGCAGTAAATACACGTTGCACACTTTCTAACTGTGGTTTCAGTGGTTCCATTGATTACAAGACTCCATAATTATTCAATATTGAATGCTTAAACTTACCACAAATCATTGCCGAATCTGCAAACAGCACCAAAACATTGACCCCCTTTGCCTGTCCAACCGCGGTACCGTGCCTCACGTACGTCCAAAGGCGGAGCCCGTACCCTGAGGGCAGTCCTTGAAACGCCTGTTATGCGCTTGTGCAACAGAGTTTTCCATTGCGGATATTGCAAGCCAGTAACCAATCGGATATCTCGGTTACCGTTTTGCTCTGATTTACCGCCCGGTATAAACTCGGTGTCTATTGTGCCGAGTGTAGATGTTAGTGATGCGATGTTAGACTGCTATGGAAGGCGAACTTGTATAGCGTTTACGGTCGGATGTAACTGCGGGGTTTCAGAGCGACAGCGGGTTTGCATGATGACAAATGGTCAGAGGCCTATTTTTATGATGTACAGCAAGGCGATGACGAGGAGGAATATTGTCTCAATAACCACAATGGCAACGTAGCTTGCGCCGACCCGAGCGATCTTTGCCAGACTGGTTTTTACTCCAAGTGCGGCAATCGCGATAATCAGTAGCCAGCTGGACAGGGTGTTGAATAACTCCACAATGGCTTGCGGAATCAGGTCAAAATTCGACAAGACCGCAAGTACGACGAACATGACAAGGAACCATGGCAGTCGCATCTTTTGGGATTGAGAGCCGCGAAAACTGAGCATGACAACCATCAGAACGACCGGCAGGAGTGCGACCCGTAGCATCTTGGTGAAGGTCGCAATCACCCCCGCTTCATCGCTGATTGAATAGCCGGCACCGACAACCTGTGCGACATCGTGGATGGTTGCGCCAATCAGAAAACCGCTTTCAAGATCGCTCAGACCGAGACCACGAAACAGAATCGGATAGGCAATCATGGCGACTGTCGATAAGGTGGTTACCGCGATGACAACGAACAGCACATCTTTTTCTCGGTTCTTGGACGGCAATACGGCGGCGATTGCCAGCGCGGCAGAGGCACCGCAAATAGCGACCGAGCCACCGGCAAGCAGACCAAATGCCAGACGGCGACCAAAGGCATAGGACAAAACTGCCCCACAGCCCAGTGTCGCCAGCACAAATCCGGCCATTGCCACCATCGGGGTCAGTCCAATGGCTTCAACATCGCCAAAACTCAGGCGCAACCCCAACAGCCCAACCCCAAAACGCAGCAGCGTTGTGGATGAGAACTCAATGCCCGGCGCACAGGTCGCATCTTCGGAAAGAAATTGAAACGCCATGCCAATCAGCAAGGCAAACAACATCGCTGGTGCACCGTAGTGTTCCGACAAAAATGCGGCGGCAACGGCGACCACCAGAGCCAATGCCAGCCCCCTGAAAAGCGTTTCGCTACGAGTTTTCAGCGCGGAAAACATCTACATCTCAACGATGGATGACAACGAAATCCACGCCGACCAACAAGGTTCCGTTGGGTCGTATATTGAGGGGTCAAAACAACACTGCCCATGGCATGCTTTATGGTTTGTTCGATGGTTTTATGGTTTTCGCAAGATCGTGACCGAGCTCTATCGGATTTCGGTTGCGAATAATATTTTCGGCAAGACTAGCCGAAAAGCAAGGCTATGTCATCAAAACCAGCACACAATTTTGGCAGTTTTGATTGGCAGCAAGATTGGACAGTGATAATATGGGAGACATTTATGACTAATCCATCTGACGCAGACACTGCGCTACTCATCGTTGATGTGCAAAATGATTTTTGTCCCGGGGGCGCGTTGACAGTCGCCCATGGCGCACAGGTCGTAGCACCGATTAACGCCTTATCTGGCTTGTTTTCTAATATCATTCTGACACAGGACTGGCATCCGCACGATCACATTAGTTTTGCCGACAACCAACCCGACAAATCGCCCTTTGAAACCATCTCATTGCCTTATGGCGACCAGACCTTGTGGCCGGCGCATTGCATACAGGGGACTCGTGGTGCTGAGTTTCATGCTGATTTGAATAGCGACCACGCACAATTGGTTGTGCGAAAAGGATTTCGGGCAGCAATCGACAGTTATTCGGCGTTTTATGAAAACGATCAAACGACCGCAACTGGGCTACACGGATACCTGCAAGAACGGGGCATTTCAAAGTTGGTATTGGTCGGACTAGCAACGGATTTTTGTGTGGCATGGTCTGCGATTGATGCTGCTCGTCTTGGGCTCAATCCGACAGTGGTGTTGTCCGCCTGTGTTGCCATCGACTTGGACGGGTCGCTTCAGGCACAACTGAAAGCCATGCAACAAGCCGGTGTGCGCGTCGTAAATTCTTTATAATTTGTCCATCATTACAAATCGTGAGAATGATATGAACGATAAAAAACCACCTCCTATCGAGCCAATTAGCGGGACGGTTATGCCGCGCTATGCTGGACCGTCCACATTTTGTCGCTCCCCTGAGTTGCGCGATGTGCCATATTGTGATGTTGCCATACTGGGAATTCCCTTTGACTCTGGCACCAGTTACCGACCCGGGGCGCGTTTTGGACCACAGGCAATCCGGCAGGCATCGCGCCATTTGCGGACTAATTTTCATCCGGCTTACGACACCGAGCCTTTTAAGATGTTACAGGTTGCGGACGCGGGGGATGTTGGTTGCAATCCATTTAACATTGATGAAGCCATTCGCCAAATTGAAGCCGCTGCCACCGACTTATTTACCCGGACCGGTGCCATCGTTAGTTTAGGTGGCGATCACACGATTGCCGTGCCATTATTACGCGCTGTCAATAAACAGGTTGGTGCCGTGGCACTGGTGCATTTTGATGCCCATCTTGATACTTGGGATACTTATTTTGGCGCACCTTATACTCATGGCACACCCTTTCGGCGAGCGGCGGAAGAAGGCTTGTTTAATGATGACGCTTCCATCCATGTCGGGATTCGCGGACCGTTATACAGTCGTGAGGATTTGCAGAATGATGCAGAGCTTGGGTTTAAGGTGGTACATTGTGATGAATTGCAGACTCATGGTGTTGAACATGTGGTTAAGCGCATTCGTGATCGGGTTGGCGATTGTCCTTTATATTTGTCCATTGATATTGATGTGCTTGACCCTGCCCATGCGCCGGGCACTGGCACACCCGAAATTGCCGGCATGTCGAGCCGCGAATTGATTAGCATCATTCGTGGATTGCAGGGTCTGAAATTGGTTTCGGCGGACATCGTTGAAGTCGCGCCGGCATACGACCATGCGGAAATCACCGCCCTTGCTGCTGCCACCATTGCGTTTGAGATGATCAATCTGATTGCCTGTAACCCCGCTGATAATTGATAATTAAGAGTTAAGAGTTAAGAGTTAAGAGCTAAGAGTTAAGATTTGAAACTTCTCTGTTTTCGCGTCCCCTGCGGGGACATTCCATTTTATTCTACCCATATCCTAAAAATAGCCCATGATTCGCCCAAGCCACCGCAAGCCAGACGAAATGCGTCCGGTTACAATTAGCCGTCATTACACCAAACATGCCGAAGGGTCGGTGTTGGTTTGTTTCGGGGATACCAAAGTACTTTGTAATGCCAGTGTTGAAAGTCGCGTTCCGCATTTTCTACGCAACCGCAAACGCGGATGGCTGACCGCAGAATACAGTATGTTGCCACGTGCAACCACCGAGCGCGCCATCCGCGAAGCCACTCGGGGCAAGCAATCGGGGCGGACGCTTGAGATTCAGCGATTGATTGGGCGGGCACTACGCGCTGCCATCAATACCGATATTCTCGGTGAGCGCACCATCACCATCGATTGTGATGTTTTACAGGCGGACGGTAGCACCCGCACGGCAGCCATAACCGGTGCGTATGTGGCGTTGGTGGATGCAGTCAATGGGCTCATTGCCAGAGGTAAAATTAAGCACAATCCAATCCATCGCGCTATCGCTTCGGTTTCTGTCGGGGTGTATCAGGGACAGGTGGTTACCGATCTCGACTACCCAGAAGACAGTGTGGCAGAAACAGATATGAATGTGGTGATGGACGACAAGGGTGGTTTCATTGAGATTCAAGGTACAGCGGAAAACGCCCCCTTTTCCAGAGAGATGATGAATGAAATGCTGGACCACGCGAGCCGTGCTTGCCAACTGCTGTTTGAAAAACAACGAGACAGCTTTAATTGAAAATTACGAATTACCAATTTTGACTTTTGCATAATTCAAAAAATAATCGAAAATGGGATTTTATGGGTCGTGTAAAAACCAATATGGTGTCGTTCCCGCGAAACCTGTCCCCGCGCAGGCGGGGAGCCGGAATCCAGTAAAAAAACAAATCTGCAAGGGTTTTCCACATGGAACGCGACCTGGTCGTTCGGCGAGGCTTTCGAGCCACGGGACTCTTGTACAGTCTTAATAAGCCACACTTCCGATAATGATGCAAAAATCTCAAGATAAAGAAAAATCCTGTTCATCCATGTCAATATTCTTTGCTTTTCGTGGTTGCAAACAAAATTACCCCGGTCAATACCCATGAAAATAGTTCTGGCAACCAGCAATCTCGGCAAGCTCAAAGAAATTCGCGCACTGCTACAAGATCACCACCAAATCTCAAATCAGGCGGAATACGATATTCCTGCCGCACCAGAAAATGGCAATAGTTTCGCGGAAAATGCGTTGCAAAAAGCACGCCATGCGAGCCGACTTACCCGCCTTACTGTCATTGCTGATGATTCGGGGCTTGAAGTGGATTATCTGGGCGGCAAACCGGGCATACATTCGGCGCGTTATGGTGGCGAAAATGCCACCGATCAGGAGAATATCGACAAGCTATTGAGCGCGTTACGGGGAGTGCCTACGGCGCAACGTAATGCACGTTTTCACTGCGTCATTGCCTTGCTCAAAGATGCCGATGACCCCGCTCCTGCCCTGTTTCACGGCTGTTGGGAGGGGCGTATTGCCGATGAGCCTATGGGGAATAATGGCTTTGGCTATGATGCGGTTTTTTATATTCCCGATTTGGGCTACACCTCAGCAGAACTTCCGGCGACAATTAAAAATAAATATAGTCATCGTGGGCAAGCCCTGCGGCAGTTACGCCAATACCTGATATAATCGGCTTTGGTCGCACAACAAATATCATTTTTGAAAGAGGAGATAAATACTGCCCATGCATCTGGAAAAACTGGTTACATTCAAGGGACGCAAAGGAGCCTTATTGCTGGTGGTTGCCGACGGTGTGGGGCTGGCTGATGCAGGTCCTGCCAACGCGCTTTCGCTGGCGCACACACCGGTTATTGATGGCTTGTTGGCATCCAATTTCAGCACCCAATTACACGCGCATGGAACCTATGTTGGACAGCCCTCGGACGCGGATATGGGCAACAGCGAGGTCGGGCACAATACCATCGGCGGCGGGCGTATTTTTGACCAAGGTGCCAAGCTGGTCAATGCGGCATTTGCCAACGGTAGTTTATTTGAAAGCGATGCTTGGCAGGAAATCGAAGCGCGTGGCAAACAGGGCAAAACCATCCATTTTCTCGGACTGTTGTCGGATGGCAACGTCCATTCCCACATCGATCATTTATTGCAACTGATTAGACGCTGTCAACAGTCGGCGATTGCATCGGTCTGCGTTCATACCTTGCTGGACGGGCGTGATGTTGAGCCAAGATCAGCAGAAAAATATCTTGCTCAACTTCAAGACACGCTGGATGAAATCAATACCTCTGGGGATTTCAACTATCGCATCGCCACAGGGGGCGGGCGCATGGCAATCACGATGGATCGATACGAGGCCGATTGGGACATGGTGAAACGGGGTTTTGATACCCATGTTTTAAGTCAGGTTGCGGGTATCGGCAACGAAGTATCGGATGCCATCGCCGAAGTACAACGGCAATATCGTGAGAAGCCGACTCGGTCGGATCAATATCTTGCGCCTTTTGTGGTGGTTGATGAGCGCGGGGCAGTGGGCAAGATGGTGGACGGCGATGGCGTGGTTTTCTTCAATTTTCGCGGTGACCGTGCGATCGAAATTTCTCAGGCATTGGAAGACCCTGATTTTTCTAAATTTGCTCGTGGCGATTACCCACAAGTCTATTACTGCGGCATGCTGCAGTATGATGGTGATCTCAATGTACCCGCAAACTATTTACTCAACCCACCACTTATTGACCGTACTATGGTCGAATTTATGTGTGCCGAAGGGCTGCATACCTTTGCCGTGAGTGAGACCCAAAAATTCGGTCATGTTACCTATTTCTGGAATGGCAATCGCTCCGGCTATATTGATGAATCGCTTGAACGCTATATCGAGATTCCGTCTGATAATTGCGAGTTCAATCTAGCACCAAAAATGAAAGCAGTGGAAGTTACCGATGCCACCATCGAATTGATTGACTCCGGAAAATATCAATTTGGCAGAATAAATTTTGCCAACGGCGACATGGTCGGGCATACCGGTGATATTCCAGCGACCGTACAATCATTAGAATGTGTTGATCAATGCCTCGCTCGCCTGATTGAATGCGTCAACAGAAACGATGGTATCTTGATATTCACTGCCGACCACGGCAACACCGATGAAATGTTTGTCGAAAAAGACGGCAAATGGATTGAAAAAACCTCACATACGCTCAATCCGGTACCCTTTGCGATTGTTGATCACGCGCTTGATAGATCGGGTGATAACTCGGGTGATAACGCCTATCAACTGAGTCATTTAGCCGATGGCGGATTAGCCAATATCGCTGCCACCGTTTTCAACTTGCTCGGTTATCGCGCACCAGCGGATTATCATCCTTCACTCATCACCCTCACCAATGAACCGAATAGACTCGGCATTTATCGTGGCAGTGTGATTGATCTTGGGCTGGAAACATCGCCATTACCCAATGGCGAAATCATGGCGATGGAAATTGCACGTCACCCTGGCGGTGCGGTGGTTGTGGCAATGGACGAGCAACAGAATCTTTGCGTCATCAAACAATTTCGTCAAACCGTGAACGACTGGCTGTGGGAATTTCCTGCCGGACTGATTGACCCCCATGAGCCCGCCGAACAAACGGCACAACGCGAACTCAAAGAAGAAACCGGATGTAGTGCGCGACAATGGCAGACTTTGGGTAGCACGTTGACCAGCCCGGGCTTTTGTGACGAACGGCTACATCTATTCCTCGCCACCGAGCTTGACAAAGGACAAGCACACCACGAAGCACACGAATTCATAGAAATACACTGGCTACCCCTCAACGAAGTCAAAGAATTGGTACATTGTGGCGCGATGGATGACGCAAAAAGCATCGTAACTCTGTACAAACTAGAGCACTATCTGGCGCAGGTTCAGGGATAACCCTTTTAAATTATTTACATGGATAAACAGGATGGACAAGATTGTAGGGTGCGGATATTCATGATTTTTACTTCCTTTAATCACAAAATATGAAATAATACAAAATCAGAATAAGAACATGCTCAAGGATTGGCTAAAACTTCATTATTTACGCACTGTATCACTCGCACAGAAACGGGCGTTGGTTGATTTTTTTGGTTGCCCGAGTGCGATTTTCGCGGCTGACCGTGCTTGCCTGCATCGCACCAAGATTCTTGGTGAAGCCGCAATCAACGCGATAGGTGCGGCGAGTGAAAAGTTACTGCAAAACGATTTAGACTTGCTGGAATCCATCAACAGTCAATACATCGGCTTTAACGATGACCGATTTTCAAAATTGCTCAATGAAATTCCATCCCCTCCTCTGGGGCTTTTCGTCAGAGGCAATATCGATTTACTCCAGAGCCCGCAAATCGCCATTGTGGGTAGTCGCAACACCAGCCCAAGTGGCAAAAAAACCACGTTCTCCTTTGCCGCAGGATTAGCCGCCATGGGGTTTACGATTACCAGCGGTATGGCAGCGGGGATCGATAGTCAGGCGCACCGTGCGAGTCTGTCAATCAACCGAGCAACGATTGCGGTCATGGGCACGGGAATTGACCGAATTTATCCCTATTCTAATCAGTCTCTGTATCAGGACATTGCAGAAAAAGGACTCATTGTTAGCGAATTTGCTCCGGGTGTTGCGCCCCATCGTCGCAATTTTCCGCAACGAAATCGAATCATCAGTGGTCTATCGCTGGGCACTTTGGTGGTCGAAGCCGGAACACGCAGTGGCAGTTTAATCACAGCGCGGCTTGCCGCCGAGCAAGGACGGGAGGTATTTGCCATCCCCGGATCGATTCATCTGCCGACCAGCCGCGGCTGTCACCAATTAATTCGCCAAGGCGCAAAACTGGTCGAATCCATAGCAGATATTACCGATGAAATTGGTCACTTTTTTAATCACAAACAACCCGTTGCTCATATTGACCCCGCCTCCCAGCCCGATCATACTGAACATTCGGCTGAACATCTGGTTAAACATTCGGCTGAACATTTGGTGTATAACCTGATAGACTACGCGCCAATCTCAATAGATCAAATAATTGCACTCAGTGGATTGACGACCGAGCAGATTTCATCCATTCTCATAGACTTGGAATTACGCGGCTTCATTGCCGAGATGAACGGCGGTTATCAACGCCTGCCATAATCGGCTCGTGCAAAGAGCTCACATTAAATAGCGGTTTATACGATGAAAGAAAATGTACTAGACGTTCTCATCTATTTGTTTGAGAACTATATGTTTGATCATGAGGAGTTTGAACCCGATCAGGAGACCCTGATTCTGGAATTGAAACAAGCTGGCTTTGATCCCTCCATGATTAGCAGTGCTTTTGACTGGATGGAAAATTTGGCAACATTGTGCGAGCATGACGAACCCTCGACCAACACCAATCATGGTGCGATTAGACATTACTCAGCCTCAGAATTGGAACAACTGAATGTTGAAGCGCGTAGCTTATTGCTCAAACTCGAACAATGCGGTGTCCTCAATGCCATATCCAGAGAAATGATTATCGACCAACTCATGGCTTTAGGGGTTGATAACATCGAAATTGATCACTTAAAATGGGTCATCCTGATGGTACTGAGCAACTACACCGATGGCGTTACCGAATTGACCGAAACGCTGGTGCTGGATGGATTGCACACCTGCATTCACTAAAATAGTGCTACTCAATTTAACCACATATTGTCGATGAGCAAAAATCGAGTATTCAATTCATAAATAATTACGATAGCATAATGGGAAAACCACTCATCATTGTTGAGTCGCCAGCAAAGGCGCGTTCCATGTCAAAGTATCTTGGCAATAATTTCATCGCATTGGCATCCTATGGCCATGTGCGCGACCTGTTGCCGAAAAAAGGCGCGGTTGATCCGGACAATAATTTCGAGATGCACTACGAAATTGTTGAACGCAATAAAAAGCATGTTGACCTGATTGTCAAGACAATGAAAACCGCCAATGCCTTGTACCTCGCGACCGATCCAGATCGCGAGGGGGAAGCAATTTCTTGGCATCTGTATGAATTGCTCAAGCAACGAAACGCGATTGACGACAAGCCGGTATATCGGGTCGATTTTCGTGAATTCACCAAAACGGCGATACAAAAAGCGGTTGATAACCCGAGAGAAATGTCAACCAGCCTGATTGAATCGCAACAAGCGCGACGTGCACTCGATTATTTGGTCGGCTTTAATCTGTCGCCACTGTTATGGAGAAAAGTCCGCAGCGGACTATCCGCCGGACGTGTGCAGAGTCCAGCACTAAGGATGATATGCGAACGCGAACAAGAAATAGACAAGTTTATCAGTCAAGAATACTGGACTATCGAAGCGGATTTGAACACTGATGGAAAGCGCTTTTTCGGCAAGTTGATTCAGTACCAAGATGAAAAATTAACCCAATTTTCGATCACGGATGAAGCAACGGCAAAATCTGCCGAAGCAACATTAAACGAAGCGGCGCAAGGCAAACTCACGGTCGCAAAAATTGAAAAGAAAGAACGCAAACGCAACCCTGCGCCACCGTTTATTACTTCAACGCTACAACAAGAGGCATCACGCAAACTTGGCTTCACTGCCAGACGAACCATGCAAACTGCCCAGCAATTATACGAAGGCATCGTAATTGAAGGCGGTGCGACCGGACTGATTTCCTATATGCGTACCGATTCCGTCGCGCTTGCTGGCGAAGCGGTGTCTGAAATCAGGGAATTAATTACCTCCAAATATGGCGCGGACAACCTGCCTGACCAACCGCGAACCTTTAAGAACAAATCAAAAAACGCGCAGGAAGCCCACGAAGCAATCAGACCGACTTCGGCAAAACGATTGCCAGAAACCCTCAAGGGGCAATTGAGCAAAGACCAATATCGACTATACGATCTCATTTGGAAGCGCACAGTCGCTTGCCAGATGATTCATGCCACTATTGACACGGTTTCTGTTGATTTAACTGCCGGCAACAGTGGCGTATTTCGCTCATCTGGATCAACCATTCGCATCGCTGGCTTTATGTCGGTCTATATGGAAGGTCGTGATGATGAACCTGACAAGGGCGATAAAGACACCATCCTGCCTGCCATGCAACAAGGCATGAGTATCGAGCTGATAAAAATCAGACCCGAACAACATTTTACCGAACCGCCACCACGTTATAACGAGGCCTCTTTGGTCAAAACATTAGAGGCATACGGCATTGGCAGACCCTCCACGTATGCTTCCATCATCAGCACCCTGCAAAATCGCGAATATGTAACCCTAGAAAGTCGGCGATTTCAACCGACCGAGATTGGCAAAATTGTCAATCGGTTTTTATCCGATCACTTTACCCAATATGTGAATTATGCGTTCACCGCGAAAATGGAAGATTCGCTGGACGAGATTTCTCGCGGAGAAAAATCATGGCTCCCGTTGATGGAAGAGTTCTGGAAAGAATTTTCCAAACTGGTCGACGAAAAAGAACAAAGCGTCAGTCGTGATGATGTCATCCAATCGCGTGTTTTAGGAACCGACCCAAAATCAGGCAAACCACTGTCGGTACGCATGGGCAGATTTGGACCCCATGCACAAATTGGTACACGGGATGATGAAGATAAGCCCACTTTTGCCGGTATGCGCTCGACACAAAAACTAGATACGA
Source organism: Candidatus Spongiihabitans sp. (assembly GCA_965261425.1). Classification (GTDB taxonomy): domain Bacteria; phylum Pseudomonadota; class Gammaproteobacteria; order Arenicellales; family Poriferihabitantaceae; genus Spongiihabitans. The sequence goes on along the minus strand of OZ253452.1, from coordinate 2,000,027 downwards.
TTACCTTTGAAGAAGCACTGGAGTTATTCAAACTACCAAGATCGTTGGGCGAAACCGAACAAGGCGAAAAACTGACCGTCGCAATTGGGCGTTTCGGACCGTATGTCAAATACGCCGACAAATTTGTATCGCTGGGTGAGCACGACCCCTATACCGTGGACAAAGAAACCGCGCTACAATTGGTTGCCGAAAAAAAGCAAAAAGATGCCGACCGCCTGATTTTGAATTTTGAGGGGCAGGGCATCCAAGTATTGAATGGACGCTATGGTCCCTATATCACAGACGGTGAGAAAAACGCCCGCATCCCCAAAGAGATTACCGAACCAAAAACCCTGTCATTAGACGACTGTCAGGAACTACTTAAAAACGCCAAACCGGCTAGAGGGAAAAAGAAAGCTACCAAGAAGAAGACCGCTAAAAAGAAAGCCACTAAAAAGGGTTCTACTGGGAATCCTGTGGGTAGAGATTAAGTTTTCCACAGTGGAACAGAATTGAAACTCGATGGTTTTCGAAGTTTCTAAATCCTTGGGCAGCCGATTTTATCCTGACTTCGACGGTCAACCCTCATAAGTCATTGATTTATAAGGAAACACAAAAATACATAGGCACTACAAATGCCTAGATATTGAAGAATTATATCAATCAGTAGAGTGGGTAAGCTGTGGTAGTCGCTTTCAATCCCATCACAGCATAGATTTTTTTTGCCTCTGGATTGATTTGAGAAGGCATGACATAACGCTGTTTGGTGCGCTTGTGTTTGAACACACTATGTTGCACATGAATCAAGGCATTACGGACAACCTCAGGGGATAAGGCTTTGTGTTGCAGCTTGATTCGATACATTAGCTGTCTGATGCAGGTGAAAGCCATGAACGAAATGGCAATGTGGGCGCGCACTCTTGAGGGTGTCCAGTGGTAGATAGGGCGTACTTTTAAGTCATGTTTAGTGATGCGAAAACTTTCTTCAACCTGCCATAAGCCACGATAGTGTGATAGCACTTCCTGGTGCGGCGTATCGGGCAAATTGGTGATAACCCCATGCAGTCCGTCCCAGCGGCTTTCGGCAGCAATTTTGTCCTGGTTGATACTCAGGCTGGTTTTTCCTTTGATAATCAGAAACTTTTTATAGCCGTAGTTATTTAATAAGTCCTTAGGATTCTGGCTTCCTGACTTCGACGGTTCATATTCATAAACTATTGATTTATAAAGAAACACAAAAATACCTAGGCACTACAAATGCCCGGATATTGAAGGATTATGTCAATCAGTACAGTGGGTAAGCTGTGGTGGTCGCTTTTAATCCCATCACAGCATAGATTTTTTTTGCCTCTGGATTGATTTGAGAAGGCATGACATAACGCTGTTTGGTGCGCTTGTGTTTGAACACACTATGTTGCACATGAATCAAGGCATTACGAATAACTTCAGGGGATAAGGCTTTATGTTGTAGCTTGATTCGATACATTAGCTGTCTGATGCAGGCGAAAGCCATGAACGAAATGGCAATGTGGGCACGCACTCTTGAGGGTGTCCAGTGGTAGATAGGGCGTACTTTCAAGTCATGTTTAGTGATTCGAAAACTCTCCTCGACCTGCCATAAGCCGCGATAGTGTGATAGCACTTCTTGGTGCGGCGTATCGGGCAAATTGGTGATGACACCATGCAGTCCGTCCCAGCGGCTTTCGGCAGCAATTTTATCCTGGTTGATACTCAGGCTGGTTTTTCCCTTGATAATCAGAAATTTTTTATAGCCGTAGTTATTTAATAAGCTCTTGGGATTCTGGCTTTTGCCGATTTTCTTGATGAGCCGATCGACCGCCTTTTGTCGGTCATGTTGATCTTTATCCGCACGCTTTGGACAATGCGAGACAATGAGCCGTCTCTTCTTGTGCGTCAGCTCGGCTGCGCTTGACCCGCCTTTGCCAACTGCCTGATAAGCTGATTTATCCAATACCCTGGTTTGTAGTGCAACGGGCAATTGTTTTAGTTTCGCTCCGACAATGTAATAAGCGCCCGCCTCATCCAGGGCGCTTAGATTGTCTTCATTCAGCATGCCCCGATCAGCGACAAAGATCATTTTCCTAACATCATAGCGCGCTTGCATCGTCTGCAAAACGCTGATTAGGCTATGACCCTCGAAAGTAGCACCGGGGAACACTTCGTAGCCGACCGGCAGACCTTCGCGGGTGACCAGCAAAGCCAGCAATACTTGCGGCTGATTGACCTGTGTCTGATTAAATTTACAGTCCTTGCTGTAGCCATTTTGTTTTAATTCGTCTTCCTTGAAAGACTCAAAATACAGTGTCGTACAGTCAAAAAACAACACATCCAGGGCACCAGGTAACAAGGATCGCGTGCCTTCACAGGTCATCGCTTGTAGCCGGCTGATGGTGTTATCGTCCAGCTGATCCATCATCCGATAAACTTTCTTTAATGGCAAACAGATGCCAAAGTCCTGCTCCAGGTGCTGCACACTGCCGCGCTTACTCTTAGGATTGGCATGCGTGCCATCACGCAATGGAACAGGGCTTCATGGGAAGCACGATACCGCCTCTGCGACAACAGGGTATCGAATGATAACTGGCGATAGACCTCGCCATACACTTCATGGATGCCCAGCACCACCCGCTGTTCTTCCACCATCTGCCTCAGGTCAACATTCAAGGTGGCTTTAGACGCTTTGGCTGCTTTCGCTTCAATCATCTGTTTGGCAACCGTCTCAGGCGGAAACAGGCTGGGCTGATGCTGGGCTTCAAGCTTCGCCTTGACGACTTCGGCCAGCTCTTTCAATCGCACTAACTCATCGTCATCCATGGCAATGCCGATATAACGGACAATCTTTTGCTTGACCTTATCGCCGACGCGCACAGATGAAACAATCTGAACCGATTGTCTTGGGCTATTGGGTGTAGATTTAACGCGAACGAACATGGGGTGAGTCTATACCATTCGATCACCGAAGTCAATACAAATATTTAAATAGGCACTACAAACCAGTTTCTCTACCACCCCCGCATGTTTATTGGGCTGTGGGCGATCTGCATGGAGCCAACCGTCGAAGTCAGGAATAAGTCCTTAGGATTCTGGCTTTTACCGATTTTCTTGATGAGCCGATCGACTGCCTTTTGTCGGTCATGTTGATCTTTATCCGCACGCTTTGGACAATGCGAGACAATGAGCCGTCTCTTCTTGTGCGTCAGCTCGGCTGCGCTTGATGCGCCTTTGCCAAGTGCCTGATAAGCTGATTTATCCAATACTTTGGTTTGTAATGCAGCGGGCAATTGTTTTAGTTTCGCCCCGACAATGTAATAAGCACCCGCCTCATCCAGGGCATGCAGATTGTCTTCATTAAGCATGCCTCGATCAGCGACAAAGATCATTTTCCTAACATCATAGCGCGCTTGCATCGTCTTCAAAACGCTGATCAGGCTATGACCTTCGAAAGTAGCACCAGGGAACACTTCGTAGCCGACCGGCAGACATTCGCGGGTGACCAGCAAAGCCAGCAATACTTGCGGCTGATTGACCTGTGTCTGATTAACTTGACAGTCCTTGCTGTAGCCATTTTGTTTTAATTCGTCTTCCTTGAAAGACTCAAAATAGAGCGTCGTACAATCAAAGAACAACACATCATCCGATAAACTTTCTCTAAGGACAAAGAAACGCATGAGTCCTGCTCCAGGTGCTGCACACTGCCACGCTTACTCTTGCCTTGCTCCTGGGGATTGGCAATGCGTGCCATCACGCAATGGAACAGGCTTCATGGGAGGCATGATACCGCTTCTGTGGCAACAGGGTGTCGAACGACAAATGGCGATAGACCTCGCCATACACCTCATGGATGCCCAGCACCACCCGCTGTTCTTCCACCATCTGCCTTAGGTCAACATTCAAAGCGACTTTGGGTAATTTGGCTTTTCCCGCTTTCGCTTCAATCATCTGTTTGGCGACCACCTCATGAGAAAACAGGCGGGGCAATATTACAGGGTGCAGATTACGCATCGTTACATGGACGTAACCTGCAGGAGCAATTCTCTGCCCGTACATCCTGCACATATCTTTCAATTTTCAATCCGTCCCCACTTTCCTTATCTTCCTAATCTGCAATCCCAAATCCCGAAGTTGGGACGAATCGATCTGGTTGGGCGACTCGGTCAACAGGCAGGCTGCTTTTTGGGTTTTCGGGAAGGCAATCACATCCCGAATGGACTCGACCTTGCACATCATCGCGACCAACCGGTCAATACCAAAAGCGATGCCGCCGTGTGGCGGAGCCCCATAATTTAATCCATCCAATAAGAAGCCAAATTTGGCTTGCGCCTGCGTGGCATCGATGCCCAAAATTTGCAGAATGTGTTGTTGAAAATCAGATTTGTGAATACGAATTGAGCCACCACCTAATTCGCTTCCGTTCAAAACCAAATCGTATGCTCGGGATAACACCTGACTCGGGTCGGTTTTGAGTAATCCGATATGCGCGTCTTTCGGTGCCGTAAAAGGATGATGCAGAGACTGCCAACGCTGGGCTTCCTCGTTCCATTCCAAAAGCGGAAAATCCACCACCCAAAGCGGCTTCCAACCGTTTTCAACCAGTTCCAGATCGTGGGCAACTTTCAACCGCAACGCCGCTAACGCCGCATTGACCACTGTCGCCTTGTCGGCACCGAAGAAAATCAAATCATCATTTGTCGCACCGGTGCGCTTGATGATTTCTGCTAACACTTCATCGGGCAAGAATTTCAAAATCGGTGATTGCAACCCCGCACGCCCGGCGTGAGCATCATTGACCTTGATATAAGCCAAACCTCTGGCACCGTATTGCGCGACAAATTCGGTATATTGGTCAATTTGTGCGCGTGATAATTTTCTCCCTCCCGGCACCTGCAAGGCGGCAACCCGCCCATTGGCATCATTTGCCGGCGCGGAAAAAACCTTGAACTCCACATTTTTCATTAAATCGGTTATTTCCGTCAGCTCCAGCGCAACGCGCAGATCCGGTCGATCTATGCCAAAGCGCGACATCGCTTCGGCGTGGCTCATTCTAGGGATGTCAGGAAGTTCTATATCCAAAACCGTTTTGAAACACATCCTAATCATCTGCTCCATCAGCCCCATGATTTCATTTTCATCCATAAATGAAACCTCCACATCCAATTGGGTAAATTCCGGCTGTCGATCTGCCCTTAAATCTTCATCACGGAAACAGCGGGCAATCTGATAATAACGCTCAAAACCGGACACCATTAACAGCTGCTTAAACAACTGTGGCGATTGTGGTAAGGCGAAAAACTCGCCCGGATGTGTGCGACTTGGCACCAAGTAATCGCGCGCTCCTTCGGGGGTGGAACGGGTCAAAATAGGGGTCTCAATATCGACAAACTCGTGCTGATCGAGAAAACCACGCAAGCAGGATACGATTTGGTGACGCATTCGCAATGTCTCTTGCATCCGCGCTCGGCGCAAATCCAAAAACCGATATTTCAATCGTGTTGATTCACCAATTTCGTCTTCATCAATCTGAAACGGCAACGGCTTGGAACGATTTACTAGGATAATTTGGTCGGCAAGCACCTCAATTTTTCCAGTTACCAGCTCATCATTAGCAGTGCCGTCTGGTCGGGCACGAACCCGACCGATTACCGTCAACACATATTCGTTGCGCGAACTATCCGCAACCACAAACGACTCGGGATGATCCGGGTCGGCAACAACTTGAATCCTACCCGAGCGGTCGCGTAAATCAATAAAAATAACGCCACCATGATCGCGGCGATTCAAAACCCATCCACTCAAAGTAACCGTTTGATCGATATGGGATTCGTTAAGTTGTTGGCAAAGATGGGTTCGCATATTGCAAAATAACGCTGGCAACTCAGTTCGCCGCCGATGAGGCACTTTGACTAGAGGATGTGTCTTTGGAGGATGTACACTTGCCGGGTTGATTATCTGGCTGGCTGGTCTTCCCATTCTTATTAGATGGCTTGTCAGATGTGTCGGATGATTCCGATTTCACGTTAGATTCTTTATCAGCCGTCTTTTCTTTTTTCTTGTCGCCGTGCTTAAAATCAGTTTCATACCAGCCGCTACCCTTCAACCGAAAGGCGGCAGCTGAAATCAACTTCTTCAGCGATGCTTCATTGCATTGCGGGCAAAAAGCCAACGGTTGATCGGATATTTTCTGTAACACTTCGAGGCGATGACCGCACTCTCCGCATTGGTATTCGTAAAAAGGCATGATAATACTCACAAAAATTCAAGGCGCGTATTATATCAGACTTTTGCGTAATTCTAATTCCTACATTTTTAAAAGTTATTGTCTAAAACTTCCATAGTTGCCCAAAAAACCCAAACACAAGTCCATATTCTTTAGTTTTCTTGATGATTTCTGCTTGTTCTGCCTTTATTCTATGTTTGATCAATTCGCTAGAAAAACCGACCATTTGTCACAAAAGTGCTAATAATCAATGCTTGCGTATTCCTATCGTGTGCTTCCAAACAATACCATCTGCCGCGCTTTGTCGTTATCCTGGCTAAAAGCCGCTTTTAATACTGCTTGCATCAAGCCATCGGCGTGGCTTTGGTTTTGGGTGATTTGGGCTTGTAGTTGCTCACAGAGTGTGAGTAGTTTTTCGACTTTGGTAACGATGGCTTTTTGTTCGGGGGTGGGGGGTAAAGATAAAAGATGATTTTCTATGTAATCTTTTGGAACACGTTTTTGACCTACCGCATCTTTCATTAGCCTTTTTCCACTCTCTAAAAACTTATATGTTTTAATTAAGAAATACACATAATACGGTTCAATATCGTGGGTTAGTCTTCGAACAACATGTAATTCGGTTGTGCCTGCTCCAATTCCGTTTGGGTAGCCTTGAATAACACCAGCTTTTGAGTTTTCAAAGCATGGAGTGATTTTCGCAACAACCACATCATTATCTGTAAAATGCGTAAACCCTTTTTTTACAGCACCCCACTCTCGTAATTCATACTTTGGGCATTGGAATAATACACTGCTAACCAAAGGCATTGGCGTAAAACCAGCTTTAATCTCATCAGCTACAGTATTCTTGGGTTGATTAATGCGATTTCCCCCAATCGACACCACGCCCACCCCTCGGGCAATTCAAAGGGTTTTTCTGCTTCGCTAATTGTGGGCAGTGGTTTTTGCTTTTTGATTTTTTTGTCTTTGATCAGTTGTTGTTTTTCTGCCTGTATGCGTTTTAACAGTTTACCGGCAGGCTCGGCATTTGGATTTTCTGCTCGCCAACCCTGACTGAGCTTGCCCTCTATCGCTTCTTGTAATATCTGCTGACGGAGTTTTTTTAGTAGGCTTTGTTGGTGGGTGAGTTCTTGTTTGAGTTCCCTGTCTTCGGTTTCTATGCGTTCAAAATATTTAACTATCTGCTTCTGTTCTTGAATGTCTGGCAGATCAATTTCCAATGCTAGTAGATGTTTGGGTTTTATCTCTGTTTTAATGCCACCTTTGACTTGGCTCTGTAGTAATCTGATAAATTCCGCACTTTTCAAGAACCGCCTAAAATATCCAATCTCAATTTTTGACATGTCAGATGTATATGAGGAGTAATGAATTGTGGCTGTTATATCTTCTTCACCGTGATAGATACCCATCGCTCCTTTTGCTACATTTATCCCGGAAATAACCAAATCACCTGAACAAACTAAAATCACTTACATTCACATCATAAGTGCAACACTTCTTAAGTCAGCCAAAGGGTATATTAAGACTCTTTTAACTGACCTGAAAAAGGAGTGCATAATGCGACAATATACCCATTTGACTGAACACGAAAGATACCATATATGGCTGATGATAGAACAACAAGATTCACTAACAAGCATTGCTAATCGGATGGGCAGAAGTGTCTCAACAATTAGCCGAGAGATTAAACGCAATACAGGTAAAAAAGGTTATCGATACCAACAAGCGGGTCGGTTTGCTCATGCTAGCCATCAAACTAAAAACAAGCATATCAAACTGACCCCGCAGGTAATACGCTATGTCAAGGATAATCTCAAACAATACTGGTGCCCTGAACAAGTTGCTAACCGGTTATATTGTGATTGGGACATTAGTATTAGCACTGAAACCATCTATCGCTTTGTATTGAAAAACAAAATGGCAGGCTCCAATCTTTATAAATATCTGAAGGTGCCAGAGCCGTCCATATCGTAAACGATACGGCAAGCCTGATTACAGGGGCAAGATACCCAAACAGAGTGGATATAGCTGATCGTCCTAGCATTGTTGATACGCGCAGTCGCATTGGTGATTGGGAGGCGGATACCGTGATAGGAAAAAATCATCAAGGAGCCATACTTACCTTGATAGAAAGAAAGAGCAGGCTTTATCTTGCCCTGCCTATTAAACGTAAGACCGCACAAGCAAGTCGTGATGCAATCATTGAGCTACTCAGCCCCATTAAGAATCTGGTGCATACCATTACCTTTGATAATGGCAGAGAGTTTAACCGCCATGGTGAAATTGCCAAACAATTAAATTGCAACACTTACTTTGCCAAACCGTGTCATAGCTGGGAGCGTGAATCGAATGAAAACCATAACGGGCTATTGAGACAGTTCTTCCCGAAAAAGATGAAACTTGATAAAATCACTGACAATGCGGTGAAAACAGCAACAGATTTAATGAATAATCGTCCCAGAAAATGTCTGGGATTTAAGACCCCTTTCGAGGTCTTTGCTGAAATGATGGAAAAAAACTATTTCTTTAAACACCGTGTTGCACTTATGGGTTGAATTCGCCGGATATGCAGAATTTTTTGCATATTTGAAAGATGATAGAGTTTTAAGGGAACAAAGCAAATTCAGGTGTGAGTTAGAGAATCTATTAGAATAAAATGAGAAGGATGAATAATTTACAAAGAGTTCTTATTCCACAAAAAATTATGAGACCTTTGCACCTGTGCACTGTGGGTATCATTCAAGCAACCATCGGAAGTGAGCTCGATTTTTATCAGCGAAGGATGCCCTTAGATTCGAAAAGACCAGACAAAACCCATAAAATTATTCGCCAATCCAGCATACAAATATGAGCAATCCTCTGCTTAACATCAACAACCTCGCGGTTAGTTTTCAGCGAACCGAAAAACGTCAGCGTATTGTCACAGACGTGCTACGCGGGGTGAATTTGCAATTGCATGCTGGTGAAACGGTTGCTCTGGTCGGTGAATCTGGTTCAGGCAAGACTCTCACCGCCTTGTCGATATTGCAATTATTGCCGTATCCCCATGCGTTTCACCCACAAGGCTCAATAGCCTACCAGACAACCGCACTGCCAGAAGCACCAACAGAGTTGGTCGGTGCGAATCAGGGCACCTTGCAACGCATTCGCGGCAATGAAATTTCGATGATATTTCAGGAGCCAATGACCGCCTTGAATCCGCTGCATAGCATAAAAAAACAAATCGGCGAGTCTTTAGCATTGCATCAGGGTATGACCGGTCAGTTCGCAACAGACCATATTATTGCATTACTCGAACGAGTCGGTATCCACAATCCGGCGGCGCGGTTGGATGCCTATCCACATCAATTATCCGGAGGGCAAAAGCAGCGCGTAATGATTGCTATGGCGTTAGCAAACAGACCGAAAATTTTATTGGCAGACGAGCCAACCACTGCCTTGGATGTTACCGTACAGGCGAAAATTCTACACTTGTTAAAGGACTTACAAGTAGCCGAAAATCTGGCTATCCTGCTGATTACCCACGACTTGAATATGGTGCGAAAAGTGGCTGACCGAGTATTGGTAATGAAAGATGGCGAGGTCGTGGAGAGCGGTACGACAAGGCAAATTTTCACCGCCGCACAACAACCCTATACCCAAAAACTGCTCGCCGCTAAACCGCCGATACGCCAACGCTTAGAATCGCAAGCAACCGCCGACGACACGGTGTTAGCCGTGGAGAATTTAAAAGTGTGGTTTCCGATAAAGAAAGGGCTGTTAAAACGCACTGTGGATTATGTCAAGGCGGTTAATCAGGCTTCACTAACGCTACGGCGTGGTCATACCCTCGGCGTGGTTGGTGAGTCGGGTTCCGGAAAAACCACCTTGGCGTTGGCATTATTAAAACTCATACAAGCCGAAGGCAAAGTGCTGCTGGACGGCAAGCCACTTGGCGGGGCGGACGGATGGTCGCTGGCAGAAGTACGCTTGGTAATGCAAATTGTCTTCCAAGATCCCTACGGTTCGTTATCGCCGCGTCTCACCGTGGGCGAAATAATCAGCGAAGGTCTCGATGCTCATAAGCTGGTTACCAATCCGGCCGCGCGTGCGCAAAAAGTGATTGAGATTCTCACTCAGGTTGAAATTGACCCCGCGGTGCGCTTTCGTTATCCGCATGAATTTTCCGGTGGTCAACGCCAGCGTATTGCCATTGCGCGGGCCTTGGTATTGGAGCCGCGCATTCTTTTTCTCGATGAGCCTACCTCGGCCTTGGATCGCACCGTGCAGGTGCAAGTATTAGACCTGTTAAATCGACTACAACGACAACAGCAACTCGCCTATGTGTTTATTTCCCACGACTTGAGTGTTGTTCGCGCCATTGCCGATGACTTGATGGTAATGCGGCACGGCGATGTGGTCGAACAAGGCGATGCAAAACGCATATTTTCCAACCCACAACATCCTTATACGAAAGAATTATTATCAGCCGCATTTGATGTGTCCACAAGCGATTGTGCGCAAAATGAATATTGAACAATATCTCGCCAATTTCAAAAATAGCCAACAAATCAATGTGGTCGGTCCATTGTATGAGCCGGATGACATGCGTGAGCCGATGCGAGCGATTGCTGAGCCGATTATATTCGTCGATGGCGGTGCACGCTGGCGACGGCGTGGGGAAGGCATCACGGTGGGTGATGGTGATTCTTTTGTCGGCACGATGGATGTTCTGCTCAAATCGGATAAATGTTTTTCCGACCTTGCTTTTGCGCTGGCGCAGATCCCCGACACTTTCCGTGAGGTAAAGTTACGCGGGTTTCTGGGTGGTCGGAGGGATCATGAATTGTTTAATATCGGCGAAGCGCACCATTTTTTACGCACCAGAAAATCACCAACGACTATTCAATTCGACCGTGACATTATCGGCTATTCAGGCGGGCAATGGCAGTTCGAGAGAATCGGCGGCTTCAGCATTACGGTAATAGAAGAAACACAGATCAGTATTAGCGGCGATTGTCGCTATACCTGCCAAGCGCGCCGATTTATGCCCTTGTGTTCTTTGGGCTTGAGCAATGTGGGCGCGGGACTGATTTATATTGATTGCGCGACACCGGTTTTTATTCTGTTCAACGACTCGGTGGATGGCGAACTCGTATCCAATGACTGCCATGACTGACCTATTTGATTTCAAAGCAAAACCGTCCGCTTTTGCGGTTATGGGCAATCCGGTGAAACACAGCAAGTCGCCACAGATTCATCATTTATTTGCACAACAATGCGACCTCGCGCTAGACTATACTCGGATTCAGGTGGATGTGGGTGGTTTTGAACAGGCGGTGGGTCATTTTTCGGCGCGTGGCGGAGGCGGATTAAATATTACCCTGCCTTACAAGGTTGAAGCCTGTCAGCTTTGCCAACAGAGTCCAAATAGTCTCAGTCGGCGAGCGCGTCTGGCACAGGCGGTCAATACCCTGCGCTTTGAAACCGGTGGCGTGTATGGCGACAATACCGATGGTGCCGGGCTGGTCGCCGACTTGCAAAACAACATCGGTTTTTCCATCAAGGATCAATCTATTCTGATTGTCGGTGCGGGCGGTGCGGTACGCGGCGTGATGGGTGCGTTATTGGAATGCCCGCCGAAAAATATCACCATCGCTAATCGTACCGTTGGCAAGGCGGTTGCATTGAGCGACCGATTCGGCAATGGTGTGCGCGCGGTCGGGCTTGATGCGGTGCCGGACCAAGCGGTTGATTTGATTGTCAATGGTAGTGCCGCCAGCCTGAGCGGACAGTTAGCCGGAATCAGCGAGCAATACATAAACAATCGCACTGTGGTCTATGACATGATGTATGCCAGCCAGCCGACAATATTCATGCAATGGGCGTTGTCTAACGGTGCTGCTGAGGCGTATGATGGGCTGGGCATGTTGGTGGAACAGGCGGCGGAATCGTTTTATGTGTGGCACCAGAAACGCCCAGACAGTCAGTCGGTCATTCATGCCTTGCGTCAATTATGATAATTTGAATATGGCACAATCGCTCAAAAACACATTAATTATTGCGATTTCATCACGCGCCCTGTTCGATATGCGCGACAGTCATGCGGTCTATACCGAGCAGGGCATTGATGCCTATTGCGAATATCAAATCGAGCACGAAAATAAACCGCTAAAACCCGGGGTGGCTTTCCCGATGGTTAAAAAGTTTCTCGCACTGAACGACACACTCGACCCCAACAAGCAAGCCACAAAGAATAATAATGAGCAAGATGTCGAAATTGTGTTGCTCTCCAGAAACAGCGCGGACACCGGCTTGCGGATCTTTAATTCCATCCAACACCACAACTTAAATATCACCCGAGCGGTATTTGTCGGCGGGCGGTCACCGTATGAATATATCAGCGCGTTTGATGCGGACTTGTTCCTATCCGCCGATCCTGCCGATGTCAGACAAACTCTGAATGCGGGCTATGCCGCCGCAACCATCTTGCCGTCACGGATGGATAATAGCAATTCTGGTGAGCTGAAAATCGCGTTTGATGGTGATGCGGTTTTATTTTCAGATGCGGCGGAACAGATATTTCAAAATCAGGGGCTTGCCGAATTCAGCAAAACCGAAAAACAAGCCGCCGATAAACCCCTGCCGGGCGGTCCCTTCAAAAATATGTTGGCAGCCTTACACCGTATTCAACAAAACCACAAACACGCCCCCATCCGCACCGCCCTCATCACGTCTCGCGGAGCCCCCGCTCATGAGCGTGTTATCAAAACCCTGCGCGCGTGGCAAATCAGAATCGACGAAAGTTTTTTCCTAGGTGGCATAGATAAAGGCGAATTTCTGCGTACCTTCGATGCCGATATTTTCTTCGATGATCAACATGGTCACTGCGATTCCGCACGCCAACACGTCCCTACCGGACATGTCCCTAGTGGCATCACCAACCGGTGAGTGGTTACTGAAAGTTAATTGTTGCACAAATTGGATAGAGACACGTGGATCATATATATTTTAAAAACTCTCAAAAAATGGACGATGTTGACAGTGAGATTATTGATTTAATTATTACTTCTCCTCCTTACTTGGTTCTTCCGAGTTTCCTATGGGTAAAAGCCAAACAATGGTCAAGAATGTGGTACAAGGGTATTTTTTTATGGAGATATTCAAATGGAATATACCGCATTGGGCACGTTGCTTTTGGGGCTTAGCGACCCGTGGCGAATCACGGCGATTACGCCGGATCTGACTGACAAATCAATGACCATCCAGATAGATTGGGCAAAAGGAACAAAAGGAGCGTGTAGTACCTGCAACGCCCTTTGTTCGATTTACGACCACCGTGAGCAACGCACATGGCGACATTGATACGATGCAATTCAAGACGCAGTTAGTTGCTCAGGTTCCGCGTATTCATTGTAAAGAGCATGGAATCAAAAGCCTGAAAGTACCGTGGGATGAGGCGCATCATATTCAATCCCGAGCGGTGAAAAGGGGGATGGACAGACGCTCTGTTTTTGAATGCGTCCAGAGTGCTTGAGGTCGTGGCAGATAGAACGACAGAATCGGCAACCGCATTGCTGTCCACGCTTCCCGAGCAAAGACGCAATGAAGTGGCGGCGGTTGCCGTGGACATGTGGTCTCCCTTTATGACGGCAGTTGAGGCGACTTTACCGAACGCCGCCATTGTTCACGACAAGTTTCATATCGTCAGTTACCTTACAACAATGGTTGACGCGGTGCGGCGAGCTCACCGAGCCGAAGTCAGTTGCTAATGAAAATAAAACATTAAGAGCCGCTGGTATAAATGATCTGGTCGGGTCTCGCTATACATGGTTACGCAATCCCAACAACTGGAGTGAAAAAGATGAAGCCACTTTTTCTTGCCTTCAATCAAAGGGGTTGAAGTTTGCCCGAGCTTGGGCAACCAAAGAGACACCGCTTGACCTGTGGACTTACCGCTACGATAAACCAGCCCAAGCGTTCTTTAAGAAAGGGTACTGGTGGGCGACACATTCACGTCTAAAGCCGGTCATATCAGTCGCCAAGATGCCAAAGAACCATCTCGACAACATAATGACTTACTTGAAACATCGCATCACCAATGCGACCGCAGAAGGATTTAATTCAAAGATTCAGTCCATAAAATCGGCTACCAGAGGATTTAGAAACTTCGAAAACTATCGAGTTTCAATTCTGTTTCATTGTGGAAAACTTAATCTCTACCCACAGGATTCCCAGTAGAACCTAAATATCTAAGGTGCCAGAGCCGTCCATATCGTAAACGATACGGCAAGCCTGATTACAGGGGCAAGATACCAAACAGAGTGGATATAGCTGATCGTCCTGCCATTGGTACGGTTTTGGGCTATTTCCCCTCATTAAGACCTTTGCATAATTGTCGGAAGTGCGGCAAGACTGCACGAGAACCCCGGTATTGTTAATGGAAAATTGAAAATGAAACCGGAAAACTCTTTTAGGTTTGGCTGTTTTACTGGATTCCTGCTTTCGCAGGAAAGACGGATGTTGGTTTTTTGCACAGTCTCATCTGTACGGCTAATCATTGTCGTTTAAGCCTGCCCCTGCTCCGCTGAGGCGAGAGGCTTCGGTGGCAGCAACGCAGGTGTTGAGGGCGTATTGTTCAAGTTTTTTCCACAGGCTGTCGTTCACGGCAACATCACCGATGACCGGGGCGATGAAGGTGCTGTTTGAATTTGGGACGCGCTTACAAACCAATTGATTGCTGATTTTGGTCTCTAAATCTTTTTTATTGCCGCTCACTGCCAGTTTGTTGCGGTGAAATTCGAGGGACACGTTCGACCATGTCAGTTGTATGGATTGTTCTTGGTGTTCTGCCTGCCCGAGCAGATAATGTCCGAGGAATCCGGCAGTCAATAATGGATGGGCAATTTTCTCGGTCTCGACAGGCTGATGTCGCAGCATGCCCAAATAATTGCCCAAGCCATCACCGAGGCAATCACACAGGCTAACGCCGGTCAGTAGCGGGCTGAGTATTCCTTTGCGGGCGCGCCAGATACCTCTCAATGATTGCGGAGCGTAGTCGGCTACGATGCGGTGGTTGTATTGGTCGAGGACTGCCAGCAGACCGGCGACTCCATCCAGCCCGAATAGATGCAACCAGCGAATGGCTTTCCCCACTTCATCGGCAACCCCCCACGCTAATCCACAACCGTGAGCGGCTTTGCGTGCTGTTTGGTCTATTTCATTGAGTGAGCGCAACATTATGCGGGCGGCACGAATGGCAAGGGCGGATAAATCCAATCATCTGCGTCCATACTGTCGAATTCATCTGGAAATGGCGCGTATTGATACATGTTGATTCGCACCCAGCGATCCGATTTGGGGTCAAATTTATTCGCTCCGAAAAATGATAATTTGCATCGTAACAAATCAACCGGCACCATCTGCGCCGCAATCAGGTTGTCCTGTATTTCTGCATAGGGCAATTTTTCGGCAATTTGAATGCGGCGAATGCTGTGTCGATGTTGCGGATGCGACAATAAAAAGTGGGCGATGTTTTCATCACCCTCATCACCTGCGTATTTTTTTAATGCGGCGTGTAATGCGACAACGTCCCGAGCATACGACAATGGTTGTTCTTTCTCTGCTCCGGGCTCATCAAATCGTTCACCGACTCGAGGCTCTAACTTCTCTTCTGACACATACCAGAATCGGGCGCACTGCGATTTATCAGTATAGTCTAACGCCAATGCCCAAGCATAGGCATGTTCGATATACCCTATTGCAGCCGAGATTGTTTGCCCGCCATCAATGCTAAAAAACTGCTCTTCATCAACCGCCATGGTGTCGGCAAGGTCGTCAACGAGCACACCATGCGGCTCGATGACTAAAGACACTGTCAATTCCTGCCCTTCTGTGGATAATGCCTGTTCAGACCATTTGATTAAGGCATACCAAGGCAGTGCCGCTGTCAATCCGGGTGTGCGGACATAGCGCGTCAGCTTAATCAAATCCTGTTTTAATTCGCCAATCCGATGCTGTTGTCGCAAATCCGCAGTATGCCAGTTTTCAACTCCGAGCATCATGCGTGAGAGCAAAAAACTAAACGCATTGACCGTTTCGGTCGTACTTCGGCGGATACCACGGACTCGTGCCAGTGCAGTTTCTCGCGCCAATATCCAACTATGGAATAACGCCGGATGCAGAACCAGAAACGGTGCCATACCCAATCCGGTCGCATTGCCCACACCCAATCGGCGACGCAAATCTGGATTCATTTTCACCGCCGCGCTACCACCACGCATACGCGCTATATGCTCGACAATATCCACGCTAAATCCGCGAATCAGCCATACTGCCAGCAGTTCGGCACGAAAAGCCGCTTTGAATTCCACCCGATGACCAATGCGCTCGCGGTCGCTAATACCATATTTGCCGTTGCCATACACGGCAGTGGTACGCATCAGATAACCGACATGATCAATCTTTTCCGGTTCAGGTTGCTGTCCCTGCGCCAAACAATCAGCAACATATTCAAACAGGCGTACACTACGGTTGGCACGCGCCAAAACCAATTCCGATTGGGTGCAATGACCGGCTTCCTGTTTCGGCACATTGGCGCGTAATCTCTCAATATTTGCTGCATCGGGTATCCCATCAAACAGAGTAAATGTCGCGTCCCACTCCGTGGCAATGACTCGGTCAGAACGCTTTTCCGGCGGCAAATCGTTAGCATAACAGATTAAAGAATAAGTATTTTCGGCAGAACATGCCGCATAAACCGCAACCCCAACCCCATGTTCATCGATCTCCCACAGAGTACGTTCAAAACGCCATTGCTGTTTTTTTAGAAATCGCAACAGGGCGCGCATGAAACTGAGTCGTGTTTGATGAAAACACCCCATACGCGCCAGACGCATAACATAAGACGGTGACCGTAACGGCGCGATGACACTTTCGCTGGCAGGCTTCATTGAACCATTTGCATTCGTTGTCATTCGATGTGCTCATTACCAAAATTGTGGGAGTTGGTCGATAAGCCGGGTTCTGTCGAGAGCAGTTATTCATCTGGGTCGTTTGTCACCAAACGCCTCAAGCAACCTACCCGGATCCAGCGCGGGCCACGCCAATAGATCCCTATTTGGTCTTGCTCCGAGTGGGGTTTACCGTGCCACTACTGTTACCAGTAGCGCGGTGCGCTCTTACCGCACCATTTCACCCTTACCACATATAAAATGTGGCGGTTTATTTTCTGTTGCACTTGCCGTCAGCTCACGCTGCCCAGGTATTACCTGGCACTCTGCCCATTGGAGCCCGGACTTTCCTCCCCATCAATTACCGAAATAATCAACGGGACAACTGCCTGACCAACTCCCAAGCCGAGAATAATGGATTGTTACTCAAGAAACAATGAAAATCTGGATAATCCAACGTAGTCGTAAGCAAGTGGGCAGTTGTCAATTTACCAGCATTGGACGTGGGACTCTGTATTCCCGCTGCCCCTACTAATTATACCAACGGCCCAAGGATTTGACACTTTGTGCTTTCCACGGGGAATTTGAAGTGATTCAGTAGTTATCATCATAGGAGGTATTGATGACAGTAGAGATTATGCGAACGGACAAGTCGGCCTGCGATCTTCGGCGCGCCGCTGCGGCGTGCAGGGACGCGAAAGCGGCCCGACGGATGCTGGCGATTGCGTTGATTTTGGACGGCACTGACCGCAAGACGGCGGCCGAGAACTGCGGGATGGACCGCCAGACGTTGCGTGACTGGGTACACCGTTACAATGACGCGGGGATTGAGGGTCTCTCGAACCGGCGTTCGCCAGGACGGCAACCCCTGCTCAGCGTGGCACAGAAGGCGGAGTTGGCATCGCTTGTGCGTGAGGGGCCGGATCCCGAAACGGACGGCGTGGTGCGCTGGCGGCGCATTGACCTCAAGCGCAAGATTGAGGAGCACTTTGGCGTTGTCATGCATGAGCGGACCGTTGGCAAACAACTGGTAAAACTTGGTTTTCGACGCTTGTCTGTGCGCCCGCAGCATCCGAAATCCGACCCGGATGCGCAGGATGTGTTTAAAAAAACTTCGCTGCAGAGGTAGCGGCCGTTCTGCCCAAAACGGCCTGCGGCAAACCATTGGAGATTTGGTTTCAGGACGAAGCTCGTGTGGGTCAGCAAGGGACGCTGACACGTATATGGGCCGAACGGGGAACCCGGCCGCGTGCGCCGCGTGATACACGTTATACGTCGGGCTATATCTTCGGCGCGGTTTGTCCCGAACGCGCCGAGGCTGCTGCGCTGATCATGCCGCATGCGGACACGTCCGCTATGAATGCACATCTGTGCGAGATCGCCAGGACGGTCGCGGCAGGTGCCCATGCCTTGCTCATCCTCGACGGTGCAGGCTGGCACGGATCAGCAAAACTGGAAGTGCCAGACAACATCACCCTGCTCAAACTCCCGCCCTATGCGCCAGAACTCAATCCGATGGAAAACGTTTGGGCCTACCTGCGCGCCAACAAGCTGGCAATCTCTGTGTTTGAATCCTACGATGAGATCGTCGACAAATGCTGCGATGCCTGGAATTTCTTCGCAGAGGACAAACAGGCAATCACATCAATTACATCACGTAATTGGGCCAAAACAGTCAATCAATAGAGCCGTTGGTATTAGAGATGCCCTGATGCAAAGATTACGGTATAAAATAACTGCCAACTGATAACTGACAACTGCCCGCTAATCACCACTTTTATACTCAAGAGCAGCATGATAGAGGTTGTTTTTATTGACGCTAAAAGTTTCGCAGGTAATTTTACACGCTGTTTTAAGTGGCATCTCGGCGAGCAGTGATTGCAGTAGTCGGATTGCGCTATCCCAGTTTGAATCGGAATCAGAGTGTTCGCTTGCCGCGATTATAATAACAAACTCGCCCTTTTGGTGGTGTTGATCTTGATTGATTTGGCTAATCAGACTATTGATAGTGCCAAAGTAAAAGGTTTCAAACTTTTTGCTTATCTCTCGGGCAATGCTGGCTTGCCGATTCTGTCCGAAACTCTGTGCCATATCTTGCAACGATGAGAGAATACGGTGGCTGGATTCATAAAATATCAATGTACGGCGTTCACGGCTCAACGTTTGCAGACATTGCAAACGCTGCTGGGATTTGGCTGGCAAAAAACCTTCAAAACAAAACCGATCAGTCGCCAAACCAGAGGCGCATAAGGCAGCTGTGAGGGCACTGGGGCCTGGAATCGGTGAGACAGTAATAGCATTTGTTCTTGCTGCGCGAATCAGGCAGAATCCGGGGTCACTGATGAGTGGCGTTCCAGCATCGCTGATTAGGGCAATATCATCACCTGCTTGCAATAGTTTGATGACTTGTGGGGTTTGTGTTCGTTCATTATGCTGGTGGAATGACTTGGTTTGAGTTGAAATCCCAAAATGGCATAATAGTTTTCTGGCGTGGCGGGTATCTTCTGCCAAAATCAACTTCACCTGCGTTAAGATGGTAATCGCCCGTTCGCTGAGGTCTGCGAGGTTGCCTATCGGGGTGGCAACGATAAACAAACTGCCTGTTTTGATATTCATTGAATGTCTATACTGTACGTTATATATTACTTCTTTAAGTGTTTAAGAATACAACAAAATGAGTGCAACAAGCTATTCCTACGACCGATTCAAAAAGACCAGTGCATGGTCATGGCCGTTCCTGCGAGTATCTGGCTTGACTATCGTATGCCTGATCCTAGTCAGTTGTGTACCCCCTGTCCCTCCGCCAATCATAGAATCGGAGCCGGTGTCGGATCCAAAGCCAGCCAGCCCAATCGAAAAACCGAGCGCGGTATCCCATGCCATTGAAAATGATGCTCCAATTATCGCGGTTGACCAACCATGGGAGCTGGTTGAGCGGGCGAAAACTGCAACCAATCGGGACGCACCAGCATTGCTGATTCGCGCCATCAATGCCTTCCTTGATCGCGCTCAACATGCCGATGCGCGCTTGGCAATGGCAACGCTGATGGCGTATTCGCTCACCTTTGATGAAAAATTTTCCTTGCACATCATGCAAGCTCGTCTGGCAGCGGTAGATGCAAAATATGAACATGCGATTGAGCTATTGACCGCGCTGGACTATAACCAGATACGCGATGTGGAGATTAAAAAACAAGCGCTCCATGTACTGGCTGGTTGCCAAGTTGCATTGGGTCGTTTGCCCGCGTCCATGGCAACACGACTTAACCTTGATCGTCTGGTGAGCCATGCCGAACAACTCGAAAACCAGCAACAAATAGTGCAACTGCTGCAAATGATGAATGCATTACAGCACGCGCTGTTAAGAGAAACACTGTTCGATCCGGCAATCTCTGGTTGGCTCGCCCTCGCCAACATTTTGAATTCGACAGACCCAACACAAATTAATATTGATTTAGAGAATTGGCAGCGAATCTATCCCAATCACCCCGCCCAGTCACAACTTATAGAACGATATATTGCCGCGCTCGATGAATACCAACAGATTGCCTTGTTGCTACCCTTAACCTCGACCTATGGGACCGCGGCGCGGGCGTTTTATGACGGCTTTATATGGGCGCACAAGGATAATACCTCATCAAAACCACCGAAAATCATGCTGTATGATGTCGGCGAGGAACCTTATTTATCATCATTTTACTATCAGATAGCGGTGAATCAAGGGGCGGACTTTGTGGTCGGTCCACTTGGCAGAAAAGCGTCTCATGCCCTACTTGCCACCCAGCCCGTGGAAGTCGCAACGTTACTGATTTCTGAAGTGCCGACACAGAACATCGCCGATAGCTTATTCGGCATTAGCCTATCCCCAGAACCAGAAGCGCGTCAAACTGCCAGCCAAGCGTTTATGGATGGACATCGCCAAGCAACCGTGTTTCGCATCCACAGCGAATGGGGCGACCGAGTGGCAAACGCCTTTATTGCACAGTGGCAGTCGCTAGGCGGTGTCATCGTTAAAAACAAATCGTTTCCCAGCGAGATTTCGGACTATACAAGAATCATTCAAAAACTGCTGGGGCTGGATGAAAGCCTCGCCAGAAAGCGTTTGCTGGAAGCCCAGATTGATGTCAATTTGAAATTCACGGCAAGGCGAAATGATGATTTGGATATGCTTTTTCTGGCAGCCAATGCCGAGCAATCACGTTTGGTCGTACCCCAGCTACGTTTCTTTCAGGCGCATAACTTACCCATATACGCCACTTCGTATGTGTATAGCGGCAACCCCAATCCGGTGGTAGATGCGGATCTTGATGGGCTGATATTCGGTGATATGAGATGGATATTGCAAGAGGTGGCGCGCTATAAATCGGAAATTGCCGCACAGCAAGCACACAAGGAGGCTTTGAAAGATGCCTTGAAAGATACGCCTGAGACAACAGAAGAGAATGGCGACAACAATATTCCGGGCATTTCATCGGCAAATGTGGCACCAAAACCAACCCAAATAGAAGCCACCACGCCAGAAACACGACCAGAAACCCGCTCACAACCACTGACACTCGCAGTGCAGAATCCCTATAAAAACTCAACCTTAAATCGTCTGTACGCGCTCGGCATCCAAAGCTACCAAACGATTCCGCGCCTGACTTTATTACGCGACAAAACCATGACCCAGTTTTTCGGCGAGGCAATGACGGTCAGCGTTGACCAAGACGGGAATGTTATGCGCCTTCCGGTATGGGCAAAGTTTGTATCTGGGCTGGCAGAGCCGTTACTGAATCACCGCCAAAATTGAAAGCAATTCATCTGCAACGTGGCGAGGCGGTTGAATCGGCAGCATGTGCCTATTTACAAGCCAGCGGACTGCAATTGGTTGAAAAAAACTATCGCTGTCGATATGGGGAAATTGATTTGATTATGTTAGATCAAAATGATCTGATTTTTGTCGAAGTACGGTATCGAAAAAACGACTTATTCGGCGGCGCAACACAGAGCGTCGATGCCAAAAAACGACAAAAAATTCGCCACACTGCCGAAACATTCCTGCAACAAAATCAAGCAATGGAATTCAACGGCTGCCGATTCGATGTTGTTGCCGTTAGTGGCAACCCGACCGACTATAAAATTCAGTGGATACGCAATGCGTTTTAATGCAGGCATTGAAAATTATCAGCAAAAGTTGCCGACAAACCGATATACTAGTCACCTACCGAATAACCCTCATAAAGAGAGCATTAAAATGACATCCCCCAATATCCAGGCCAATCATCAAAAAATCAAACATCAAGAGGGCAAAAATCAAGAGAAGGCAACGAAGCATTTTTTATTCAGCCGACTGGCTCTGTTGTTTTTTCTATTGAGTGGGCAACTGCTGACCGCCTGTATTCCAATTGCTGTCGGGGTGGCATCGGTAACCGCAATAGAAGTCGCGCACGACCGCCGCACCGTTGGTCGTAACATCGATGATAATTCACTGGAATTCCAATTACGCAACGCCTATTTAGCGGATGAACAACTCGGCACAGCTGTCAATATCAGCGTAACCATTATCAACGGGATTGTATTGTTGACCGGCGAAGTGCAGACTGACGATCAACGGCAACACGCCGAGGCAGTCGCCAAACAGCGTATAGAAACGAATAAGGTGGTCAACGCATTAGAATTATCCGGCAAAACCAATCTGACCAGTCGGGTGAATGATGCCTATCTGACTAGCAAGGTCAAATTCAAACTTTTTCGCGCCGAGAATGTGTCATCCAGCAATATCAAGGTCATTACTGAACGTGGCAAAGTTTACCTGTTAGGTCTGGTCACGCTTGCAGAGGAAGAAGCGGCGGTCGATGCGGCAACAAGCGTGCGTGGTGTCACCCACATCATTAAAGTTTTCGAACACATTAAATCCGAATAGCCGGTTTGTGTTACGCATGGAAAACCCTTGCGGATTTGTGTGGTTTACTGGATTCCTGCCTTCGAGGCTGTGAAAAAAACGCTGACTTACCAACCCACTATTGAGCATTTTGAGTCGGGCACGGGTAAAAAAGGATTCTTATGAAAAGCAGGCAGGTGAAATAAGCTTGTTTATTGCAAAAATAAGCATTTTTGTCATAAACCATCGAATATTGGACGCAAAAAGAAAGATGTCGCTTGATTTCTTCCATCACGGCTTCAATATTGCCTGCTTTTATAGCCAATAGCAGTTTATTGAACAGCATGGTGCCTAACATGTTCAAAACACGCTTAAAGTTATCGCAAAACATAATCAATGCCCAATCAAAACCATAGGCTCCGGATACTTTTTCTTTGCCTCTGAGCAAGTAGTGATCCCAGCCTAATGACCGCTTTATGGTGCCAAAAGGATGCTCCACAATCGATCCTCTTCTTTTGTTTCTGTTGCGTATCAATAGGTGGGATAATCAGCGGCGGGATGATTGGGTGGATTTTGTCGTCAACACAGTCCTTTATCTCGGTTGCGCTATGACCCCTTGTCGGCAACCACAGCCAAAGTCTTAAGGGCTAAGGTTTCTTTCGCCTGACTTGCCATCTGATGCAACTGCTGTGCGTCATTGCCTTGACTTGATACATCCGTAGCAACAATCAGCTTTGCTCTGTCATCCACCACAATTTGGCAGTTATAAGCGACCAGATGATGCGCTGGTTTGCACATCAATGCGGCATCCGGGTCGGTTGTGTTATGTTGCTTCTTGCCCAGTCGCTCTAACGTATTCAAATCCTCTTCCAGCTTTTGTTTCTTGTCTTTAAGTGCTTGTATTTTATGAATCAAGTCGGGATCATCCAGTGTCTGTTCCGGTTCTTCCTGCTGGTCTGTGGTGTTTAATAAGTTCAGGTAGTCCTCAATAGCCTGCGTTACCCTGGCTATTTTTTTATCCACAGTGGCTTTAACAATCAAGGTATTTTTGGACGCATTGGCTCGCAAAAACGCCCCATCCAGTGCCACTAATTGACCTTCAATGAGATTGATATTTTGGCACAGCAAAACAAATTCCTTAAATGTATTCTTGAGTGCTGCGGCATTATTTTTTCTAAAATTAGCAATCGTCTTATAGGTGGGCTTTAAGCCTTGCAATAACCAGATAAGCTCGATATTTCTATGGGCTTCCCGAGCTAGATGGCGGGAACTTCTTATTTTATGGTTATAACCGTAAATGTAGAGTTTTAACATCAATTTTGGACAAAAAGCGGGGCGGCCATTGTTGTTTTTATCGCTATATCTTGTCTTAAAGCCCAAGGCCTCAACATCTAAACCATCCACATAGGCATCAATGGCACGAACACCCGCATCCTCGCTGACATAATCCTCTAGCCGGTCTGGGAATAACAGTTGTTGCTGGCGATCTAAACCGCGTACATAATCACTCATAAAGCCTCTGTTTAATCATTAGAATCAATTGGTTGTTGTTTATTATTATATCATCATTGGGTCATGTTTTGAAGGTTTATTCGCCACAATTATCAGGTATTTTTGCAGGACGGGGTGTATTGGTTTGAAATACCGAGAACATCGGTAAATTAGGACAGTAATCAGAATGTGAATAGGGGTGGTGGTTTTTTGCACAGTCTCCTTCGCAGGAAAGACGGATGTTGGTTCTTTGCTGTTTCCAAACTGCCCACTTCCATGGCGATCTAATTTCCGCCGGTTGAACCGAAACCGCCGTCTGAGCGGTCAGTTTTCTCAAACGATTCGACCACGTTGAATGTCGCCTGCACGACCGGCACAAATATCATTTGGGCAATCCTATCACCCGGATTGATGGTGAACTCGGTACTGCTTCGGTTCCAGCAGGAGACGAATAATTGCCCTTGATAATCGGAATCAATCAAGCCGGTCAGGTTGCCCAATACGATGCCGTGCTTATGCCCCATACCTGACCGTGGTATCAACAGTGCAGCCAGTTTGGGGTCGGCGATGTGAATCGCAATGCCGGTGGGAATCAATTCAGTTTTCCCGGATTGCAGTGGTAGAGGTTGCGCCACACAGGCATGCAAATCCAACCCCGCAGAGCCGGCGGTAGCGTATCGAGGCAATCCAAACTCTCCCTCAATGCGCGGGTCAAGAATTTTTACATCAATCTGTTTTTGCATCATTTTGTTTGTCTTGTTTTTGGGTTTCGTATTGCTGATAAATATGCTCCATGATGTGCACTGCCAAGCGGTACTTGTCGGTTCTTTGTAGATTGGTTGTGCCATTTTTGTGAACTAATGTAACTTGATTGGTATCATTTCCAAACGCGCCTTCCTCGCCCGACACATCGTTGGCAACAACCAGATCAATATTTTTTGCGACTAATTTCTTGTGTGCGTTTTCAATCAGGTTTTGCGTTTCGGCAGCGAAGCCGACACTAAACACCTTGCTTTTTTGTTGTGCAACGTCTGCCAAAATATCGGGGTTTCGGGTTAGTTTAATGGTTATTTCGTCTTCGTCCTTTTTGAGTTTGTGGCTCGATTGTTGTAGTGGTCGATAATCTGCCACCGCTGCCACAGCAATAAAAAATTGACTACGATCAATGTGATTAAAGACCTGTTCGTGCATCTGTTTTGCCGATTGCACATTGATTCTTTCAACTCCAGTCGGTGTTCCCATGCTCACCGGACCACATACCAACACCACCGTTGCCCCAAAATCTTTGGCTGCGGCTGCCATGGCAAAGCCCATTTTACCTGAACTATGGTTGGTTACTCCGCGTACCGGATCAATCGCCTCCCAAGTGGGTCCCGCTGTGATGAGTACTGTTTTACCCGCAAGCAATTGCGGAGTGCCATCGCCTAAAAGCAGTTGGGCAATCTCTTCAGGTTGTGTCATTCTACCCGGACCGATTTCGCCACAGGCTTGATTGCCTTCTGCTGGACCGATAATTTTTACACCGCGGTTTTGTAATCGACGTAAATTATCCTGAGTCGTGTCATTCTGCCACATCTGTTGGTTCATCGCCGGAGCAATGACCCGCACTGCTTCGCTCGCTAAAATCAGTGTGGACAGCAGGTCGTCTGCCTTGCCGTATGCCATTTTGGCTATAAAATTGGCTGTGGCAGGTGCCACAACAATCATTTCGGCCCAACGCGCCAACTCGATATGCCCCATGCCGGATTCCGCATCGGCATCGAGCAAATGCTTGAGAACCGGATGTCCACTCACTGCTTGTAAGGTCAACGGCGTAATAAATGCCTCAGCCGCCGCACTCATAACCACGCGCACGTCTGCCCCGCGCTCAATCAAGCGGCGCACCAAATCTGGCGACTTATAAGCGGCAATGCCACCGGTGATGCCAACCAGAATTCTTTTGTTTTTACGAATTGTTATTGTTGTTTGCATGGTGTAGATTCTAACCTAATTAATGGAAAGCCAACACTGGCGATATGGAATAGGATGGATAACATGGCAATAACGGAATGGCCGATAGCAGAACGACCGCGGGAAAAACTACTGCTACAAGGAGCGGGCTCTCTCTCTGATGCTGAACTGCTGGCAATATTTATTCGCACGGGTAGGCGTGGAAAAACGGCAGTCGATGTCGGGCGCGATTTAATCAATGAGTTTGGCAGTTTACGGGAAGTCCTGATTGCCGATAAAGAAACCATTTGCAAGGCAACCGGTTTTGGGCCGGCGAAATATGCCTTATTGCAAGCGACTCTGGAGATGAGTCGGCGGTTTTTGGATGCCAAGCTCAAGCGTCAGGGTTCCCTCACCAACCCGAAACAGGTGTCGGAATATCTTATTCATCGGTTGCGTGATCAGCCCAAAGAGGTGTTTGCCATCATCTATCTCAACAATCGCCATCAGGTCATCGAATATGAAGAATTATTTTATGGCACTATCAACGGTGCCACAGTCCACCCACGCGAGGTGGTAAAAAGCGTCCTGTTGCATAACGCCGCCGCAGTCATTATCGCCCACAACCACCCGTCAGGAATTGCCGAACCCAGCCAAAGCGATGCCGCAATCACCCTAAAATTGCAAGATGCCTTACAATTGATTGATGTCAAATTGCTCGATCATCTGGTCATCGGTGATGGTGATTTTGTATCGCTTAGCGACCGTGGCTTAATATAAAAAATGGGAGAAACGCGGTGATTGCTTGATGAAACAAATACCAGTGTTACGCTCCGTTCCTTATCGAAGGTGGCGGAAACAATGGATAAACTATTGGAAATATCACTTATCTAAAAAATAATACAAGCCACTATCATAACCAGACAATTGACACAATGAAAAAAAGAGAACGAAGACAAGGCATTACCCTCGTTCACACCGGCAGTGGAAAAGGCAAATCCTCCAGCGCATTTGGCATGGTATTTCGTGCCGCCGGATGGGGCTTAAACGTCTGTGTCATCCAGTTTATCAAAGGGAAATGGAAAACTGGTGAACAACTTGCCGCCGATAAATTTGACCATATAGAATGGCATACTATGGGAGACGGCTTTACTTGGGACACCAAAAATCCGCAACAGGACATCGAAACCAGCCAGAAAATATGGGATTTCAGTCGGCAAAAAATTCTATCAGAAAAATTTGATCTGGTGCTACTGGACGAAATCAATTATTGCAGTGGCTATGGATGGATTAGCGGGGAACAAATTGCCGAGTTCATCAAAACCGAAAAACCCAAGTGGTTGCATCTGATTTTAACCGGCAGAGATGCCCCGCAAACGGTCATCGATGCTGCCGATACCGTAACCGAAATGAGCAAAATAAAACATGCTTTCGATAGCGGCATATTGGCAGCCCAAGGGGTTGAGTTTTAGTTGCTCCAGAGTCTATGACAACACTAATGACCTGCGCTTATCGAAGTCGTTAGTGGTAGGCTGATGATGACACGCAATCCGGGGTTATTGTTGTCCAGTTGAATGGTGCCGCCATGTAGCGCGATGATGGCGGACACCATGCTCAAGCCCAGACCATTGCCACTGTTGCTGCGACTTTGGTCGAGGCGGTAAAAGCGGCGAAAAACCTTGTCCCGCTCGGACTCCGGAATGCCCACACCATTGTCGGCGATGGTGACTATCAGGTGCTCATCCAAGCGAATTAGCGACAGCGAGAGGTTGCCATGTTGCGGGGTGTATTTGATAGCATTTTCAATCACATTCGCGAATGCTTGGAATAAAAGGTTGCGGTCCCCCCAAGAAGTGATGTTGGCTTGCAAAGTGGTTTTCAGGGTCTGATGTTTTTCTTCAATCAGCGGCTCGTAAAATTCTACAATATCCTGTAACAGGACATGAAAATCAAGTTTTGAAAACCCCGCCTTAACCTGCCCCGCTTCAATACGCGCAATGCGTAGCAAGGCATTAAATGTCGCGAGTAACGAGTCGGCTTCCTTGATCGAGCGTTCCAGATTGATTGCCGAATTCGAGTTTGGCTTCTCCTGTAGTTTGGCTTCTTCCAAATGTTGTCGTAACCGTGCCAGCGGGGTACGCAAATCGTGTGCAATGTTGTCAGACACGCGGCGAATATCCTCCATGAGCATTTGTATGCGATCCAGCATTTGGTTGAGATTATTCGCCATCTGGTCAAAATCATCATTACGACCAGTCACCCGAATCCGCCTTGACAAATCGCCGGACATGATGCGCTGGGTGGTTTGATTGATGCGCTCGATCTTTTTGACCGTTCTTCTGCTCAACACCAGTCCGCCGAGTAATGCCAGCAAAACCATGATAACCAGCCCCCAGATCAACGCTTGCACGATTCGCTTTTTGGCTTCAATGAGCTGGTTTATATCACGACCGACCAACAAACCATGATTGCCGGGCAAGCGAAAAATTTTGGCTCTTGCCAAATGAGTTTCACGGGTTTGCTCATTTGCTTCCAAATTGAATTCGATCCATTCGTTATTGATGGACGCATTACTTGGCCAGCGGTCGAGGTTGCCAACCAGCGGTTGCAACGTGAACGTGGTCAGCAAATAAATCGAATTGCCAGTGCCTTGTTGGCGATTCAGCCGTTCCGTAATCAATGTTGTCAGCCCCTGCAACCCCTCCTGATCATAGCGTTCTGCCAGTCCCTGAATGTCCAACTGTATTGCATTGTCCATTTGCTGGGTCATATAGGAGGCGGTAAAAACATAAAAGAAATAGAACAGCACCAGCGTTGATGCACTAAATATAACGGCGTAGAGTAAAGCCAGACGCAGGGTGTAACTATGAAACAAACTATGCTTTTGTTGCACGTAAAATATACCCCGCTCCACGCACTGTGATTAACAACGGCGTAGCAAAGTTTTTATCTATTTTACCGCGCAACCGACTGATATGAACGTCGATGACATTGGTTTGCGGATCAAAATTATAGTCCCAAACATTTTCCAGTAGCATGGTTCGGGTAACGACCTGATTACTATGCCGCATCAAATATTCAAGCAAGCGAAATTCACGCGGCTTTAAATCAATCGGGGTATCGCCCCGTTGCACTTCTCGGGTCAGTAAATTCAGCACCAAATCCCCCTCCACCAATGTCGTTTCCCTGCTTTCGCTTCCCCCCCTTCTTGCCAATGCCTCCAACCGTGCCAGCAATTCAGAGAACGCAAAGGGCTTGGTCAAATAATCATCGCCGCCCGCTTTTAATCCTTCCACGCGCTGGTCAACATCTCCTAAAGCACTCAAAATCAAGGTCGGAATGGCGTTGTTTTGTGCGCGTAGGGTAGCAATGACGGTCAACCCATCCATCACCGGTAACATGCGATCAACAATCAATGCCTGATAGTTTCCGCCACTTGCCATCGACAAACCCTCATCACCTTGTACCGCAATGTCAGCGGTATATCCCGCCTCCAGCAAGCCTTTTTGTATGTAGGCAGCGGTAGTCTGGTCGTCTTCTATAATCAATATACGCATGGGCACCGTAGAGAATTAGAGTCTGCTCACAAAGTCGGTTTTGGATATTTGAATCTGTCCCAGCCAAGCAATTGGCACAATCCGTACCCGTCCAATCGTAATTGGTGTCGCCAAGTGTTCGTTATCGACCCTATTAGTCGCCTTATTTTGGGCACAAAAAAGACCTTCAGCAGGATGAGCAGGTTCATGACTAGGAAAATGCTGTTGATCCATGCAACCGAAGTGTCTGCTCGCTTGGCACGGATGTAATTCAGCCGATAACCGTTCTTTGCCTGACCAAATTTGCCTTCTATTGGAATCCGTTGTAGGTAATCCGCCCGGCGTTGGGCTTTTAATTGCTTCAACACCTCCCGATTCGCTTCTGTTACCTGTTTGGGTCTGCCTAATGGCTTGCCCGAAAAACGGATGCCCAATCCTTTCAAGTAGTGCCGGTTCTCTCGACTACCATATATCGGATCACCGATAACGCTTACGGGATAGCAACCATAACGTTCATGGTAACGCTCAACCTGACCCTGCAAATCATGCCCCTCATGAAACGCATCCCAACTTAAATGATCAACTCGGGATAACCCGTGTGCCGTTAAACTCACGCTCAACTTCGAACCAAACTCAACCGACTTACCTTGCTTACCTCGCACTATCGGACGCACATACGGTTGATGAATGCTCACAATCCGATTATCACAGCGTCGGCTTTTGTTGCGGTACATCTGCCATTGCTGTGCATAGACATGCTGAATGACCCAGTAGTGGTATAGCAGCCTGCGTGACAAAGGCAACGCCGTGCCCATCGGGAAACAATCCATTAAACCCTCAATATGACCAAAATTGCGCCGCAAGTATTGCAGTTGTTGCTTGATCGCTCGTTGGGTCGCTTGACGCTTGGGACGACGCTGTTTGACCAACCCGAGAAAATCTTTACGTGCTTGGCGACGATAGGTGCGTGGTTTCTGACTGAACTCCGTGTGTGGATACAATTCGTCAATGATCCGTTCCGTCATCTCACGCGCTTCATTCAGTAAACTTAAATCCGTGGGATACCGTATCGCTTGCTCTGCCACAGTCGCATCGATTATCAACTTACCTTCGTGGCTGGGTGCTTCCACAGTGGTGGCAGGCGAAATTGGGGAATTATCCTCCCCTTGTGGGTCTTGATTGGGTTTTGGCTCTGGTTTTGGCTCTGGCACGGACTCTGGCTCTGATTCATCACCCGACTTGTTGGTCTGTGTGGATGCCTTCAAACCATCCTTAACGCTGCGTTGCGGCACGACCTGCGCCTTTTCCACAGCACCAATAATCGCTTGATGGAACACTTCAAAAACAGTATCCCCCATACGCTTGCGTACTTCAACCAGCAACGAGGGTACAAACGGGACTGATCTTTGATAACCGGCAAGCCCGACAAAGTATTGCAGATACGGATTCTCCTGAATCTGACTCACCGTTTCCCGATCAGACAACCCTAGTTTGTGTTTGATGATCACCGCACCGATGACTAAACGAGCATCTTTTGCTGGCCGACCCCGCTTTGACGAGAGGCTTTTATGATAGCCCTGTGCTAACCCATCCCATGGAATGCACTGACCTAGTTTCACCCAGCGGTTGTGTGCATCAAGAGCGGTGTGAAACGGCCAGTCAAATTCTGCGATAGTACGTTGGTTGGAATCGTTATAATCAATCATAGCTGCAAGGTTTTAGAGGTTGTTGGGCTGATTTCCATGCAGAATTATACCACAAAATCACTATTACTTGTTTATATTCAGATAGATATATTTTATGAGCAGGGTCTATTTAGGTATAAGGGCTTTATTATGCGATCAGATGGCTTTATTATGCGATCAGAGCGGATGACTACAAGCCAAGATATTCGACCTTACTACGATGAACGCACGACGCACTAAATTATAACCAACGAGGGCAAATAAAATGAAAATGAGTTTCCTAAATCCCCAGTTATACCAACGGCTCTATTGATTGACTGTTTTGGTCCAATTACGTGATGTAATTGATGTGATTGCCTGTTTGTCCTCTGCGAAGAAATTCCAGGCATCGCAGCATTTGTCGACAATCTCATCGTAGGATTCAAACACAGAGATTGCCAGCTTGTTGGCGCGCAGGTAGGCCCAAACGTTTTCCATCGGGTTGAGTTCTGGCGCATAGGGCGGGAGTTTGAGCAGGGTGATGTTGTCGGGTACTTCCAGTTTTGCTGATCCGTGCCAGCCTGCACCGTCGAGGATGAGCAAGGCATGGGCACCTGCCGCGACCGTCCTGGCGATCTCGCACAGATGTGCATTCATAGCGGACGTGTCCGCATGCGGCATGATCAGCGCAGCAGCCTCGGCGCGTTCGGGACAAACCGCGCCGAAGATATAGCCCGACGTATAACGTGTATCACGCGGCGCGCGCGGCCGGGTTCCCCGTTCGGCCCATATACGTGTCAGCGTCCCTTGCTGACCCACACGAGCTTCGTCCTGAAACCAAATCTCCAATGGTTTGCCGCAGGCCGTTTTGGACAGAACGGCCGCTACCTCTGCAGCGAAGTTTTTTTAAACGCATCCTGCGCATCCGGGTCGGATTTCGGATGCTGCGGGCGCACAGACAAGCGTCGAAAACCAAGTTTTACCAGTTGTTTGCTAACGGTCCGCTCATGCATGACAACGCCAAAGCGCTCCTCAATCTTGCGCTTGAGGTCAATGCGCCGCCAGCGCACCACGCCGTCCGTTTCGGGATCCGGCCCCTCACGCACAAGCGATGCCAACTCCGCCTTCTGTGCCACGCTGAGCAGGGGTTGCCGTCCTGGCGAACGCCGGTTCGAGAGCCCCTCAATCCCCGCGTCATTGTAACGGTGTACCCAGTCACGCAACGTCTGGCGGTCCATCCCGCAGTTCTCGGCCGCCGTCTTGCGGTCAGTGCCGTCCAAAATCAACGCAATCGCCAGCATCCGTCGGGCCGCTTTCGCGTCCCTGCACGCCGCTGCGGCGCACCGAAGATCGCAGGCCGACTTGTCCGTTCGCATAATCTCTACTGTCATTAATACCTCCTATGATGATGACTACTGAATCACTTCAAATTCCCCGTGGAAAGTACAAAGTGTCAAATCCTTGGGCCGTTGGTATTAGATGATGATTGTGAACAAAAATGATTTGACCAAATCGGCCAGAGTACTGGTCACTTATTTGGGATATACGGCTATCGCTTGTGGGCTGGCTTTGCCGGCTTATGGGGGGCATGAGGTAGGGCATCCGCCCGCGACAGGTCTACCAGAAGCCTGGGCATCTCTTACATCTACTGGTGCAATTAGCCCTAATTGCCCTAAAGTCGATGCATCTGGAATGCCTGTAGACATCAACGCTGCAGGCGCAATAAAGTCTGGAGCTATAGCGATCACTGGCGTTACCACCAGCGACACGGGAAATCCTTCCTCGTATGCCGATGTCTGTAATGCAGTGGCTGGAACCGATGACAGCCTTGCTATTGGCGACAGCGCGAAGGTGGAGTTGTACGAAGGGGCGGCACCCTGACTTCGACGGTTCACACTCATAACTCATTGATTTATAAGGAAACACAAAAATACCTAGGCACTACAAATGCCCAGATATTGAAGAATTATGTCAATTAGTACAGTGGGTAAGCTGTGGTAATCGCTTTTAATCCCATCACAGCATAGATTTTTTTTGCCTCTGGATTGATTTGAGAAGGCATGACATAACGCTGTTTGGTGCGCTTGTGTTTGAACACACTATGTTGCACATGAATCAAGGCATTACGAATAACTTCAGGGGATAAGGCTTTGTGTTGTAGCTTGATTCGATACATTAGCTGTCTGATGCAGGCAAAAGCCATGAACGAAATAGCAATGTGGGCACGCACCCTGGAAGGTGTCCAGTGGTAGATAGGGCGTACTTTTAAGTCATGTTTAGTGATGCGGAAACTTTCTTCAACCTGCCATAAGCCGCGATAGTGTGATAACACTTCTTGGTGCGGCGTATCGGGCAAATTGGTAATCACCCCATGCAAGCCGTCCCAACGGCTTTCGGCATCAATTTTATCCTGGTTGATACTCAGGCTGGTTTTTCCTTTGATAATCAGAAACTTTTTATAGCCGTAGTTATTTAGAGTCTGCTCACAAAGTCGGTTTTGGATATTTGAATCTGTCCCAGCCAAGCAATTGGCACAATCCGTACCCGTCCAATCGTAATTGGTGTCGCCAAGTGTTCGTTATCGACCCTATTAGTCGCCTTATTTTGGGCACAAAAAAGACCTTCAGCAGGATGAGCAGGTTCATGACTAGGAAAATGCTGTTGATCCATGCAACCGAAGTGTCTGCTCGCTTGGCACGGATGTAATTCAGCCGATAACCGTTCTTTGCCTGACCAAATTTGCCTTCTATTGGAATCCGTTGTAGGTAATCCGCCCGGCGTTGGGCTTTTAATTGCTTCAACACCTCCCGATTCGCTTCTGTTACCTGTTTGGGTCTGCCTAATGGCTTGCCCGAAAAACGGATGCCCAATCCTTTCAAGTAGTGCCGGTTCTCTCGACTACCATATATCGGATCACCGATAACGCTTACGGGATAGCAACCATAACGTTCATGGTAACGCTCAACCTGACCCTGCAAATCATGCCCCTCATGAAACGCATCCCAACTTAAATGATCAACTCGGGATAACCCGTGTGCCGTTAAACTCACGCTCAACTTCGAACCAAACTCAACCGACTTACCTTGCTTACCTCGCACTATCGGACGCACATACGGTTGATGAATGCTCACAATCCGATTATCACAGCGTCGGCTTTTGTTGCGGTACATCTGCCATTGCTGTGCATAGACATGCTGAATGACCCAGTAGTGGTATAGCAGCCTGCGTGACAAAGGCAACGCCGTGCCCATCGGGAAACAATCCATTAAACCCTCAATATGACCAAAATTGCGCCGCAAGTATTGCAGTTGTTGCTTGATCGCTCGTTGGGTCGCTTGACGCTTGGGACGACGCTGTTTGACCAACCCGAGAAAATCTTTACGTGCTTGGCGACGATAGGTGCGTGGTTTCTGACTGAACTCCGTGTGTGGATACAATTCGTCAATGATCCGTTCCGTCATCTCACGCGCTTCATTCAGTAAACTTAAATCCGTGGGATACCGTATCGCTTGCTCTGCCACAGTCGCATCGATTATCAACTTACCTTCGTGGCTGGGTGCTTCCACAGTGGTGGCAGGCGAAATTGGGGAATTATCCTCCCCTTGTGGGTCTTGATTGGGTTTTGGCTCTGGTTTTGGCTCTGGCACGGACTCTGGCTCTGATTCATCACCCGACTTGTTGGTCTGTGTGGATGCCTTCAAACCATCCTTAACGCTGCGTTGCGGCACGGCCTGCGCCTTTTCCACAGCACCAATAATCGCTTGATGGAACACTTCAAAAACAGTATCCCCCATACGCTTGCGTACTTCAACCAGCAACGAGGGTACAAACGGGACTGATCTTTGGTAACCGGCAAGCCCGACAAAGTATTGCAGATACGGATTCTCCTGAATCTGACTCACCGTTTCACGATCAGACAACCCTAGTTTGTGTTTGATGATCACCGCACCGATGACTAAACGAGCATCTTTTGCTGGCCGACCCCGCTTTGACGAGAGGCTTTTATGATAGCCCTGTGCCAACCCATCCCATGGAATGCACTGACCTAGTTTCACCCAGCGGTTGTGTGCATCAAGGGCGGTGTGAAACGGCCAGTCAAATTCTGCGATAGTACGTTGGTTGGAATCGTTATAATCAATCATAGCTGCAAGGTTTTAGAGGTTGTTGGGCTGATTTCCATGCAGAATTATACCACAAAATCACTATTACTTGTTTATATTCAGATAGATATATTTTATGAGCAGGGTCGAATTAAGTTGTAAAGAGAAGGCAACATCAACTTCGGGAAGCGTTCGTCCAACCTTCCGCGATGATGTGCCGTATTTGAAATCAGAAAGCTCTTCGCTAGTGGCTGAGTATTTGACTGAGGAACAGTTTGGTGCGGTCGTGTTGCGGGTGATCGAAGAATAAATCTGGGGTGTTTTCTTCGATAATTTCGCCGACATCCATAAAAATCACGCGGTTAGCGACGGTCTTGGCAAAGCCCATTTCGTGGGTTACGCAGATCATGGTCATGCCTTCATGCGCTAGTTCGACCATGACATCCAGCACTTCCTTGATCATTTCCGGGTCCAGTGCTGAGGTCGGCTCATCGAACAGCATGATGCGCGGATTCATGCACAGGCTGCGGGCAATGGCAACACGCTGTTGTTGACCGCCGGACAACTGCCCGGGAAACTTGTTGGCTTGTTCTGGAATCTTGACCCGTTCGAGATATTTCATGGCGTTCTCTTCGGCTTCGACTTTAGGTGTTTTACGCACCCAAATCGGGGCCAGTGTACAGTTTTCCAGCACGGTTAAATGCGGGAAAAGATTGAAATGCTGAAATACCATGCCGACTTCTCGTCGAATGACTTCAATATTTTTCAGGTCGTTGGTCAGTTCTACGCCATCGACAATAATATCGCCCTGCTGGTGTTCTTCCAGCCGATTGATGCAGCGAATCAGGGTCGATTTTCCAGAACCCGAAGGTCCGCAGATAACGATGCGTTCGCCACGGGTTACCGTAAGATTAATGTTCTTCAAGACATGAAATGTGCCATACCATTTGTGCATTGCGACAATTTCAATCGCCAGTTCGGTGCCCTGTTGGTCGGCTTGGTTTTGATTTAGTGTCTCATACATAGCATCACCGTTATTGTAAATTTATTGTTTGTGTCCAGTTTCAAGTTTCTTTTCAAGATAGAGCGAATAGCGCGACATACCAAAACAAGAAATAAAGAAAAACACCGCGACAAAAACATAGAGTTCAGTTGAAAGCCCGGTCCACTTGGTGTCGGCGATCGAAGCCCGACCGATGCCGAGCGGATCGAGCAAGCCGATGATAATGACCAGCGTGGTGTCTTTATACAGTCCGATGAAAGTATTGACGATGCCGGGTATGGATATTTTCAGTGCTTGTGGCAAAACGATTAACCTCATTGCTTGCCAGTATTTCAAACCCAAGGCATCGGTAGCTTCAACTTGTCCGCTGGGGATTGCCTGCAATCCGCCACGAATCACTTCCGCCATATAACCTGAGGCAAACAGCGTGACCATAATCAATACCCGTAGCAACAAGTCGAAACTCGACCCGGGGGGCAAAAAATAATTCAACATTGTCGATGCCACGAACAACAATGCAATCAGCGGAACGCCACGGATGAATTCGATAAAACAAACCGAAGATACGCGAATAATCGGCAGTTTTGACATGCGTCCTAATGCCAGCACAATGCCAATCGGCAACGAAAAAGTAATACCAGTTACGCCGATAACCAGCGTCAGCATGAAGCCACCAAATTTGTCGGTTGGTACCGGTGTTAAGCCAAACCCGCCAAGCAACAGCCAAGCTACGATAAACGGGAACGCCACCACATAGCAAAGCCCGTATTTGCGATAGGGAAGGTTGTCGAACAATACCGGAATCAATGCCAGACATAGCAACACAAACGAAAGATTAACACGCCAGTGCTCTTCAGCGGGGTAAAACCCGTAAGTGAACAAGCGTAATCGTTCATTCACAAACGCCCAGCACGCACCATCGGCTTTTGCCAAACATTCTTGGCGATTAGCGCCGGTATATGCCGCGTCAATAAAGAACCATTGCACGGCAGGCGGCACTATCCACCATAAAAACCACAATGTAATAGCGGTTAAGGCAATGTTCAACGGCGACGACAGAAAATTGCCACGAACCCAACTAACCACACCGCGGACATGAGTCGGTGGCGGCAGTTCGGGGTGTTCTCCTCGTTTGTAGGTGCTTTGCTGGGACATTCGTCGTATCCAGTTAACGCTCAACTAATTTGATGCGCTGGTTATACCAGTTCATAAACGCGGAAACGGAAAGAGAAATGAGTAAATACAAGACCAATACAATAAACATGCATTCCATTGCGCGTCCGGTTTGATTAAGCGAGATCCCACCGATGGTGGCAACGATGTCCATATAACCGATGGCAATCGCAAGCGAAGAGTTTTTTGCTAAGTTTAGGTACTGACTGGTCAGCGGTGGAATAATCACGCGCAATGCCTGCGGAATCACCACCAAACTCAAAGTACGTCCACGACTGATGCCCAATGCTGCTGAAGCCTCGCTTTGCCCCTGATCCACCGCGAGAATACCGGCACGAACGATTTCGCCGATGAAAGATGCCGTATAAAGAGACAACGCCAGCCAGAGTGCCATAAATTCGGGGCGCAGGACGTAGCCACCTTTGAAGTTAAACCCTTTCAACTCGGGTAGCTCCCAAACGATGGGACTGCCAAGAATAAAATAAACCAACAATGGTATGCCGATAACTGCACCCAGAATAACCCAAAAAACCGGTAATGTCCGACCGGTTTCATCCTGCAAGCGTCGGGCGTATCTGTGAAACCACCAGGCGAAACCGATACCGACGATAATCACAGTCAAGACCACCCAAAACAACGGCTCAAAAAGCGGTTTTGGTATCGCCGCACCACGATTTGATAAAAACAAACTGTCGCCCACATTGATTGCACTTTTTGGGGTTGGCAACACGTGCACAAGAATCCCGTGTAGCATAAGAATATGTAATAACACGGGGACATTACGCACATATTCAATGTAGCAATAAGAAATTTTTGCGGTAAGAAAATTATTGGACAAGCGCATAACGCCCAACAAGAAACCGAGTACAGTGGCTAAAACAATTCCCGCTACCGCAACCGCCAGAGTGTTCAAAATGCCGACAACGGCGGCATGAATATGTGGGGATCGCGAGTTGTACTCAATGAACGATTGGTTGATGTCATAACTCGCTGGCTGTAAAAGAAAACTGAAACTAAAACCCTTGCCCAACGCTTCCAGATTCACAATCGCATTGCGAACCATGTAGCCGAAAAGCAACAAAATAACCACGAGGGTGACTATCTGAATAATCATGGAACGCACATCTCGGTTATTCCATAAACGCGAAATAGCATTGCGTTGCATAACGGTTGCGGCATTCATATCAGGAGTCTCAAAAACACGACTGCCCGCGAGGGGGTCAGCACTGGAGAGTTATATCTGAATCTGGAGCGGAGGTTAGTACCCGTAGTGTATAGCCGCACACGAGAATTGGCACGGGGAAATTGCCGAGAGTAAAAGTGACCGGATACGCCACAATCACGAATCGTTACATGGCTGTAGCTTGTCATGAGTCATGTGCAAGTCATAGGCAAGTCACGGTAAGCGAGCAGTGGTTTTTATCCCACCACCCGCTCCGTTACAAAATTACTAAAAATTACCGAATGGGCGCAGCATACAAAATGCCGCCATCTGTCCACAGGGCGTTGAGTCCACGTTCAAGACCAATCGGCGTACTCGTACCAAGGTTCCGCTCGAAAATTTCGCCGTAATTGCCCACGGTACTAATCGCACGAACTGCCCACTTCTTGTCCAGACCAATCCATGCGCCGGTGTCGCCCGTGGTGCCGAGCATGAGGTCAATGTTATCGTTATTAGTGGGTGCGCTGGCTATTTTTTCAACATTCGCCTGAGTAATATCAAGCTCTTCAGCGATGATTAACGCATTGATTATCCACTTAACAGTATCAAACCATTCATCATCGTTGTGCCGTACTGCGCCGCCCAAAGGCTCTTTGGAAATTATTTCCGGCAAAACGAGGTGGTCATCTGGGTTCTCAAAAGTAGCACGGGTTGCAGCCAGACCAGAAGCATCGGTGATGTATGAGTCGCAACGTTCCGCTAGGTAATTGGTACGGGCTTCTTCGTTGCTTTCGATAGGTACTGGCTCGTAAGAGATGCCACTAAAGCGGGCAAAATTAGCGAGATTCAATTCGGTGGTAGTGCCTGTTTGGATACAAATCGAAGCACCGTCCAATTCTTTTGCCGAGGTTACACCAAGACTTTTACGCACGATAAAACCCGCGCCATCGTAATAGGTAATCGGTAAAAAGCTAAGATTTATATCGGCATCACGACTCATGGTTTCGGTGGTATTGCGGAACAACACATCGCCTTCACCAGAATTTAATAAGGTGAAGCGAGTCTTACCAGTGGCATTGACAAACCGTACCTTGCTACCATCACCTAGTACAGCGGCAGCGACAGCACGACAATGGTCAATATCAAATCCAGTCCAATTGCCGCTGGCATCGGGCGCGGCAAAACCGACCAAACCAGTGTTGATGATGCAATTGAGTTCGCCACGCGCCTTGACATCGTCAAGGGTACCGGCTTGAACGGTCAGCGCAGAAAGCGAAAACGCAAACGCAAACATAATAGCTACAGTGTTAGTAATTCTCATCAGATTATTCCTATGTGTTTAAGTGGTAGTCAATAAGGACTAATTAAGGACTAATTGATCGCCCTCGAAACGCTATTATAACCCTGTTTTTTGGATATAGCAACGGTAATGTTCGGGTGTGTTAGAAGTAAATAGAACTGTCCGCTTTGAATAGCACCAGTGATGTAGCGTAAGAACGTAGTCGGTAGCGGAATCACTGGCGGGATGCTTGCGAAGCGGAGTCACGCAATTCTCCTGTTTTCTTTGTTTTGCTGAATTAATTCACCTTCAGCCGTATATCGCCCTAATCGACGCGGACCATGATAAATTGAAAGTGTGCCATCTAGGTGCTTGAGTACGTTCACCTTAGGCTTTGATGTAATGATAACGATGTTGATCTTGTGGTAATTGCAAATGTAATCGTTCAAACTGGACACAATTGTCTTTACCGACCACGCGCTCATATCGCTCGCACAGATAGTCATCTAGGTCTATTTCTACAAGCGGCACAAAAGCATTGCCTGTTTCACGTGCCGGATGACTAAATTCGGCATTGAATGTCGGCATGTACCGTTGCTTGAGATACGTATTAGCGGCATCTATGTCGGTAATGCCGTGTAGTGCCAGTTCACGAGGCAACCGACCCTGGTGGGTGGCAAAGGCACGCTCGGGTCGGCCTCGTGCTTGGGGTGAATAAGCAGCAATCATCTGGATGCCCAGTCGCTTCATCGCCTCGCCAAACTGCATTAGATTAACCTTATCCACCTTGCCACCGGACTCGGGTGTATGCCAGTAATGACTACCTCTATCCGAGTAAAATGAACAAAACAGACCGTAGGACTTAAGTAGAGTCTGCTCACAAAGTCGGTTTTGGATATTTGAATCTGTCCCAGCCAAGCAATTGGCACAATCCGTACCCGTCCAATCGTAATTGGTGTCGCCAAGTGTTCGTTATCGACCCTATTAGTCGCCTTATTTTGGGCACAAAAAAGACCTTCAGCAGGATGAGCAGGTTCATGACTAGGAAAATGCTGTTGATCCATGCAACCGAAGTGTCTGCTCGCTTGGCACGGATGTAATTCAGCCGATAACCGTTCTTTGCCTGACCAAATTTGCCTTCTATTGGAATCCGTTGTAGGTAATCCGCCCGGCGTTGGGCTTTTAATTGCTTCAACACCTCCCGATTCGCTTCTGTTACCTGTTTGGGTCTGCCTAATGGCTTGCCCGAAAAACGGATGCCCAATCCTTTCAAGTAGTGCCGGTTCTCTCGACTACCATATATCGGATCACCGATAACGCTTACGGGATAGCAACCATAACGTTCATGGTAACGCTCAACCTGACCCTGCAAATCATGCCCCTCATGAAACGCATCCCAACTTAAATGATCAACTCGGGATAACCCGTGTGCCGTTAAACTCACGCTCAACTTCGAACCAAACTCAACCGACTTACCTTGCTTACCTCGCACTATCGGACGCACATACGGTTGATGAATGCTCACAATCCGATTATCACAGCGTCGGCTTTTGTTGCGGTACATCTGCCATTGCTGTGCATAGACATGCTGAATGACCCAGTAGTGGTATAGCAGCCTGCGTGACAAAGGCAACGCCGTGCCCATCGGGAAACAATCCATTAAACCCTCAATATGACCAAAATTGCGCCGCAAGTATTGCAGTTGTTGCTTGATCGCTCGTTGGGTCGCTTGACGTTTGGGACGACGCTGTTTGACCAACCCGAGAAAATCTTTGCGTGCTTGGCGACGATAGGTGCGTGGTTTCTGACTGAACTCCGTGTGTGGATACAATTCGTCAATAATCCGTTCCGTCATCTCACGCGCTTCATTCAGTAAACTTAAATCCGTGGGATACCGTATCGCTTGCTCTGCCACAGTCGCATCGATTATCAACTTACCTTCGTGGCTGGGTGCTTCCACAGTGGTGGCAGGCGAAATTGGGGAATTATCCTCCCCTTGCGGGTCTTGATTGGATTCTGGTTCTGGTTTCGACTCTGGCACGGACTCTGGCTCTGATTCATCACCCGACTTGTTGGTCTGTGTGGATGCCTTCAAACCATCCTTAACGCTGCGTTGCGGCACGACCTGCGCCTTTTCCACAGCACCAATAATCGCTTGATGGAACACTTCAAAAACAGTATCCCCCATACGCTTGCGTACTTCAACCAGCAACGAGGGTACAAACGGGACTGATCTTTGATAACCGGCAAGCCCGACAAAGTATTGCAGATACGGATTCTCCTGAATCTGACTCACCGTTTCCCGATCAGACAACCCTAGTTTGTGTTTGATGATCACCGCACCGATGACTAAACGAGCATCTTTTGCTGGCCGACCCCGCTTTGACGAGAGGCTTTTATGATAGCCCTGTGCTAACCCATCCCATGGAATGCACTGACCTAGTTTCACCCAGCGGTTGTGTGCATCAAGGGCGCTGTGAAACGGCCAGTCAAATTCTGCGATAGTACGTTGGTTGGAATCGTTATAATCAATCATAGCTGCAAGGTTTTAGAGGTTATTGGGCTGATTCCCATGCAGAATTATACCACAAAATCACTATTACTTGTTTATATTCAGATAGATATGTTTTATGAGCAGGGTCTAATTAATGGGACAGTTAATTTACTCGTAACACGGTAATGTTCGGGTGTAGTACCTATGAGACAAACGGGTTGCCTTCGCGATGTTTGTTAAAACTCACATGGTGTTGCCCAATTGTTATAACAGCGACAGTGGCTTTTGTGGGGATATTTTTCTTTGGCGTACCGTTCCCAGCGATTATTGTCGGCACTGGTCTGGCGGGGTATCTGGGCGGGTTGATTTTCTACGTGGTTGCGGGGAATGTGTGGTTGCTGATACCTGCCAGAGCGGGTGAATACGGGCAGACATGAAGCCCCTTCGCATTTACGTTTCTGAAGTTTGGTGTGCCACCCCTCGGCTGTGCAGAAAATGGAGTATCAACTCCATGTGTACGCCGAGACCGACATTTAAGAACTGATGTTCTTTTTGTTTCTGGCTTTTGTCCTGACCGGGGATTGGGGGGCTGAAACCGAGTGGATAATGACGAGTATGTGACTGTAATGCCCAAACCCTGCCGTCAGTATCGACGATGGGGCCACCGCTCTGTCCGACCAGACCGGGTGAGGAAGTTTCGATAAATTTACCTTGTTCTGTCGTGTCATTGGTTGCTGGCATCACCACAACTCGGGTAAATATCCCCTCGATAGGAAATAGTGGCAGTGGTACCGAGCCTGCGGGCAAGACGAAGGCGCTGTTTTTCTCATCAAAAGACGGGGTAATTTGGTGAAATGGGTAGCCCAGTTTGCACAAGCTGGTTCCGGGGGTGTAGTGCTGGGTCGGATTCTTGAATATCGGATAATGTGCCACCGTGTTTGGGTCAAACGGCTCTAGACGACCTAAAGCTAAATCTGCCGCAGGCATCAGTATCGATTCGCGCAACTGTGCCCCATCCCGACCCCACCACACCGAGTGGTTCTTTACCGCACCTTGAGACGGGCGATGAAAGGTACGCACTTTGGATTTTCGGAAACGCTTGTCGGCAACGGTATCTTGCTCCAGTTTCAACACATCGCTGTCATGGGCACGGTGTTTCAAGACGCTATCGTGCTGTCGCTGAATCTCCTTGATTAAGTGTGCGGAGGTCAGAATCCAGCCTTCACGGTTGATGACGACACAGGCTCCGATTGCGCTACCGCACACGCCTTTGTTGGAGCGGCTGGAAATGACCACGGGCAACGTGAAACTGCTGGCAATGCGATAAGCCTTGGAAAACATGGGTGATCGTATTAAATCGTGGAATGCGCTTGCAAATCGGCATGGTAAGATGACCGCACCATCGCTCCCGATGCGACATTGGAGAACCCCATGGCGTTGCCAATTTCGGCGAATTCGGCGAATTCGTCCGGATGCCAATATCGTTCTACACGCAAATGATGGCGACTGGGTTGCAGGTATTGCCCGAGGGTAATCATGTTGACCTGATATTGGCGTAAATCTTCCATGACCGCAATGACCTCCTGTTTGGTTTCGCCAAGACCGAGCATGATGCCTGATTTTGTTGGTATGGCGGGCTGATCTTGCTTGATGCGTAACAGCAGGTTGAGGGAGTATTGATAATCCGAGCCGGGACGTGCCTGTTTGTATAATCGTGGCACTGTTTCCAGATTATGATTGA
Source organism: Candidatus Spongiihabitans sp. (assembly GCA_965261425.1). Taxonomy (GTDB): domain Bacteria; phylum Pseudomonadota; class Gammaproteobacteria; order Arenicellales; family Poriferihabitantaceae; genus Spongiihabitans. The sequence goes on along the minus strand of OZ253452.1, from coordinate 1,955,444 downwards.
AAACATCTGCTGGGGATTGCCGTAGAATTTCTACTGCCACATCCATTCTGCCACGAAAATCTGGGGTCAGGATTTCGATTTTGATAGTCGGACAGTGGGTCCGAATAGCGCGGATACAATCGACAAAATGGGTCGCGCCGCCATCGCGCAAATCATCCCGATCCACAGAAGTAATGACCACATAGTTTAGTTTCATCGCGGCGATGGTTTCGGCAAGATTATGTGGTTCATCGGCATCCAGAGGATTCGGTCGGCCGTGGGCAATATCACAAAACGGACATCGCCGGGTGCAAATATCACCCATAATTAAAAATGTTGCGGTGCCGTTACTAAAACATTCGCCGAGATTGGGGCAGGCGGCTTCCTCGCAAACGGTATGCAGCCCCTTTGAACGCAATACTTTTTTAAGCTCCGAAACCGCTGTCGTGCCGGTAAAACTGGCACGAATCCATGACGGTTTTCTGAGTAATTGGTCACGCGACTGGGGCATGATTTTAACCGGAATTCGCGCCATCTTTTCCTTGCCACGCAGTTTCTGACCTTGAATGACTTTATTTTTTTCGCTCGTAGGTTGCATGATTATTTACATGGATGAGCAGGATAGACAGGATATGGAAAACCCGCAAGGGTTTGTTTGTTTTACTGGATTCCTGCTTTCGCAGGAAAAACGAATGTTGGTTTCTTGCACAGTCTCTTGCGCGGGAACGACGAAATGTTGATTTTTACACGACCCATAAAGCCCCAACTCCAATCATTTTTTGAATTATGCAAAGGTCTCTCTCTGACAGAACTAGGCATAATCAGACATCGGCGGACAACTACAAGAGAGATTCTTATCACCATAGACATTGTCAATCCGACCTACGGGAGGCCAGAATTTATTATTTCTGGCTTCCTTGGTGGGAAAGAAGGCGCGTTCGCGGGAATAAGGTACGTTCCACTCATCTGTAACCAGCAGGTGATAGCAGTGTGGTGCATTGGTCAACAAGCTATTTTCAAGGGTTGCCTTGCCTTCTTCAATCTCGCGTATTTCTTCACGAATCGAAATCAGGGCATCACAAAATCGCTCGATTTCTTCCAGCGACTCGCTTTCGGTCGGCTCAATCATCAGTGAATCCGGCACCGGCCACGACATGGTCGGCGCGTGGAAACCGTAATCAATCAATCTTTTTGCCACATCCTCAACGGTAACCCCGCAACTTTCTTTGATGGGTGCCAGATTGATGACACATTCATGCGCGACCCGACCGCGTTTGCCCTTATAGACTACCGGATAATAGGGATCCAGATGATGGGCGATGTAATTGGCATTGAGAATAGCAACTTGGGTGGAACGTTTTAACCCATGCTGACCGAGCAGACGCATATATGCCCAGGATATGGGCAGAATCAATGGCGAACCCCAAGGTGCCGCTGATACCGTACCCAATGGGCTTGATCCGCCACGATTGCAACTGACCACCGGATGATCCGGCAGAAAAGGTAATAGGTGTTTTTTCATCCCAATCGGGCCCATGCCCGGACCCCCGCCACCATGCGGAATGGCAAAGGTTTTATGCAGGTTGAGGTGCATCACATCAGCCCCAATCTCTGCCGGTCGGCAAATGCCCACCATGGCATTCATGTTCGCTCCATCCATGTAAACCTGCCCGCCATTGGCATGAACGATTTGGCAAATTTCTTTTATCGATTCCTCAAATACACCATGTGTGGATGGATATGTTACCATCGTGGCAGCTAAAGTATCCGCATGTTGTTCGGCTTTTTTCTTGAAGTCGTCAATATCAATGTTGCCGTGCTTATCGCAATCGACCACCACAACTTTCATCCCTGCCATGACCGCGCTGGCAGGATTGGTGCCATGTGCCGAAGACGGAATTAGGCAGATGGTGCGTTGGGTATGTCCGTGGGAATGGTGCAAGGCGCGAATGCACAGCAGACCGGTATATTCGCCTTGCGAACCAGCATTGGGCTGGAAGGTAAACCCATCAAAGCCGGTAATTTCGCATAACATCGATTCCAGCCGATTGATGATGCGGTGATAACCTTTGGTGTGTTTGGCAGGAGCAAAAGGATGAATGTGTGCGAATAGCGGGTTTGAAATCGGCTCCATTTCGCTCGCCGCATTGAGTTTCATGGTACATGAGCCAAGCGGAATCATGGCACGCGCCAGAGTAATATCCTTGCTTGCGGTTTTTCGCAGATAACGCATAAATTCCGTTTCTGATCGATACCGATGGAACGTGGGATGGGTCAGAAAATCGCTTGTTCGTCTTAGAGGCTCGGCAATGGATTGCTCCAAATCAATATCAAATAACGAACCGTTTACTTGTTGTGCGGTGGTGCCGGCAAACACCTCCAGCAACCCAACCACTTTATCGCGGGTGATGGTTTCATCCAGACTGATGCCTAAATGATTATCGTCCACCAGCCGCAAGTTATATCCCGCCTGCTCGGTTTTATCTAATATTCTTTTCGCTTGACCGGTTACGCGCACCGTCAGGGTGTCAAAAAAATGTTCATGGACAATCCCAAAACCGAGATTTTTTAGCTCCCGACTCAGGGCGCGTGTCAATCGGTTGATACCGCTGGCGATGCGGGTCAAACCTTCGGGCCCATGATACATGGCATAAACCGTTGCCATGATGGCAAGCAATACCTGAGACGTGCAAATATTACTGGTCGCTTTGTCGCGGCGGATATGCTGCTCTCGGGTTTGTAATGCCATGCGGTATGCCGGATTGCCGTTGACATCAATGGTCGAGCCAATCAATCTGCCGGGTAGCGAGCGTTTGTATTTTTCATGGGTTGCCATATACGCCGCATGGGGACCGCCAAATCCCATCGGCACACCAAATCGTTGGGTGCTTCCCACGGCAATATCAACCCCCATTTCACCCGGTGGTTTGAGTAGGGTCAGCGACAACGGGTCGGCAGCCATGATAACCAAGGCATTTTGGGATTTTAGTTTCCCTATCGTTGCGCTGTATTCTCGCACTCGTCCAGAAGCACCCGGGTATTGCAGTAAAGCGGCAAAATACGCACCGTTTTCAATCTCCTGATCGCAATCGCCAACCACGACTTCCAGCCCCATCGGTCCGGCGCGGGTTTTGATTACGGCAATCGTTTGTGGTAGGCAATCCTGATCAACCAGAAAGCGGGTGGACTTGCTTTTCGCAACACGATGGGCAACCAGCATCGCTTCTGCGGTAGCAGTTGCTTCGTCGAGCAATGAGGCATTGGCGAGTTCCATGCCGGTTAAATCCATAATCATCTGTTGAAAGGTAATCAGAATTTCCAGCCGTGCCTGACTGACTTCCGGTTGGTACGGGGTATAGGCGGTGTACCAATCCGGATTTTCCATGACATTGCGGCGAATCACTGGTGGCGTTACCGTGCCATAATAGCCCATTCCAATCATCGATATTGCAGCCGTGTTATCGGCAGCAATTTGGCGACTTAATTTATTCAGTTGGTTCTCATTTAATGAGCGTGGCAGGGAAAATGCCTTCTTGCTACGAATGGACTCTGGAATCGTTTGTTCAATCAAATCATCCAGAGAACTTAGCCCCAAAAAGTCAAGCATACGCGCAATATGGTCGGGGTTGGAACCAATATGGCGAATGGTAAAATCATCGGCTCTAGGCATGGTTAATTTTGCTCCAGCAAGTTATGTAACATAGGTTTCAATTCGTACAATGCTTAAGAATATTTGACACAGAGCGCGCAGAGATTATGATCCTCTGCTCTTCGTCTCCCATGGGGGATGCGTATTCGTAGTGATTATGCCAGTCTCAAAGGATCATTTAAGCTAAAGATTCGAGTAGCGCATCATAAGCCGAGTCGTCCATCAGGCTTGCCATTTCGCTACTATCGGTGGGTCTCATTTTGAATATCCAACCCTCACCATCGGGGGCTTCATTGACTTTTTCTGGCGTGTCCTCAAGTGACTCATTAACCGCAACGACAACTCCGCTGATGGGGGCTTTCACTTCGCCGGCAGCTTTAACCGATTCAATCACTGCCGCCTCGTCGCCCTTGGTCAACTCGCAGCCAATCTCAGGCGGCTCGACAAAAACGATTTCCCCAAGCTGTTGCTGTGCATAGTCGGTAATACCCACCACCACCAGCTCCGCTTCCTCTCTGACCCATTCGTGATCCTCAGTATATTTTGTTGACATAATTCACCTCTTTCGTATTGATATTGAAAATGTATTACCGCTGTTTTATTGGTTCATGTTTGTCGGTCGATAGTAACGTCTGGACACAAAAGGCAGTTTGATCACCACCAACGGCAGGCGTTTGCCCCTGACCAGTGTATTCAAGCGACTATTTTCCGCGCTATGTTCGATGTCAACATAGCCAATACAAATCGGTCTGCCAAGATTCGGACTGAAACCACCACTGGTAACTTTCCCAACCACCGTGCCCGCGCTATCTTCATCCTGACTATATTCAAGCACCGCGCCTTCGCGAATCGGTATGCGACCTTGCGGAGACAGCCCAACCAACAATTTAGAAACCTGCTTTGGAATTTGTGGCAAAATCACCTGTTCGCCGGGGAATCCGCCAGCACGTTCGCCACCGAGGCGGCGTGCTTTTGATATTGCCCACAGCAGATTCCCTTCTATCGGCGTGGTTTCGGTGGTGATGTCGTGCCCGTACAAACACAAACCCGCCTCCAGACGTAACGAATCCCGCGCACCCAACCCAACCCATTTTACCGCCTCGTCTTGGAGCAGAGTTGTGGCAAATTCCAGCGCATAATCATTATCTACGGATATTTCAAAACCATCTTCCCCACTGTAACCGGAGCGTGAAAACAAGCAATCAATGCCATTCACGCGCAGTTGCCTAACCGCCATAAACCCCATATCCGAGAGATCATGCCCAAGCCGACCCATAACCTGCGCCGCAACCGGCCCTTGTAATGCCAACAGGCTCTTGTGCGCCAACATGTCAATCTGCAAACGGCTACCGAGCTGCTTGTGCAAGTGATTAAAATCATTGGTTTTACAGGCGGCATTGACAACCAAGATGAACACATCTTCAGCCATCCGCGAGATCATCAGGTCATCAATAATACCACCTTCGGCGTTCAACAGCAGGGCGTATTTTTGTTGCCCCGATTGCAAAGCAACAAGATCAATCGGCATCAATGTTTCCAGCAAACGCGCCGCATCTCCCCCTGAAACCCGAATTTGCCCCATGTGAGAGACATCAAACAAACCGGCTTTTTCACGGGTATGTAGATGTTCCTTGATGATGCCGTCCGGATAACTAAGCGGCATTTCATAGCCTGCAAAAGGCACTATTTTAGCTTGTGCTTTTTGATGTAACTCAAATAACGCCGTGCGTTGTAGGTTTTCGGAAGAGTTCATTGTCGGTATTTGTATCGAATTTTAGAGACACGCAAAAACATAAACAAGATGAGTCCATCATAAATCAACCCCGTATATTTTGACAGATAATTGATTAAATTTGTTTGTTTGCATTATAAACGAATGGAGACCTTTGCATAATTCAAAAAATAAACCCCAAATCCCTACATAGAAGCTTATCAACGCCTAAATCCATTCTATCATTCTCCCTATATAACGATACTCAGGCGATGTGTAGGCAAACAGTGCCCAATCTTGCGTTCAATGCTTAAAAGTCATTTTTCAGACGCTACTATCCGGTCGCTTGTTTTCTTTGTTTTGTCGTTGCTCGGATTACCGGGGAGGTGGGTCAAACCGCTTGAGCGCAAGCACTTGCTCTAATAACATGTTCTTGCCTGCCTGTTGACTACAAGCTGGCGACCCGTTTTGACTACCGTAGCCGCAATGGCTCTATTCTCCGCTATCCAAATCGTCATCACCGCAATCACCATCGTGTTCTGGATTAAGATGCCCCCTCTTTCAGGGGAGCAAGCTGGTTTAAAGGTCGGGGCTGAACAAAAAAATCATGGACACCCACAGAATACTGTCACAGTTGTGTAAAATACGTCCATGAAAATTATTACTTGGAATGTCAACGGGATTCGTGCCGTAGAGCGAAAAGGTGAGATTCAAAACTTGTTGACTGGGCAACAGCCCGATGTGTTGATGATTCAGGAAATCAAAGGCAACAAAGATCAGTTCAGTTCGTTTTTAACCGCGCATGATGATTATCAGCAGTATTATAATAGTGCTGAGAAAAAAGGCTATGCGGGGACTGCGCTGTGGATGAAAAATTCGCTGTTCAAACAATGCCACAACGTGGAGTTTACAACACAGATACCTGATGCACCAAATGCCGATGAGGGTCGGCTTGCTCAGTTGAGTTTTACCCTTGAAGCACGGCTCGGGCAGTCGCAGGAAAAACAGTCCGAACAAAAACAACAGTGGGATTTGTTGTCGATCTATTTCCCCAATGGTGGCAAAAGTGAGCAGGCATGGATTGAAAAACTGGAGTTTTATGATCGGGTGCATGATTATATAAACCGCTTGCGACAGCAAGGCAACAGCGTGCTGGTGGGGGGTGATATGAATGTCGCACATCGTGAAATTGATATTGCACGACCGAAAGAAAATGACGGGAAAATTGGCTTTCACCCCAAAGAACGAGCATGGATGGATCGGCTGGTTGCGGACGATTGGGTTGATGTATGGCGCGAACGCAATGCGGGCGTGAGCGATGTTTATTCTTGGTGGCACATGGTTAGCAGAGGACGTGAACGCAATGTCGGTTGGCGGATTGATTATTTTCTGGTCGATAAGGCACAGATGAATCAGGTACAAAATGTCGAATATCTATCCGCTCAAATGGGTTCGGATCATTGTCCTTTATCGGTGTCGATTGGATAGGAAGTGGGGTTGTCAAGATACTGTCTTAAAAATCAAGTTATTTTTATTTTTTGGTCAGTGCTTTGTGCGAAATACCCCACCCTTATCAGGGGGGATTTGATGCTACCCACTTCCTGATTGAATGATGCAAAGGTCTCTTAATATGAATACAAACTGGAACTATCCAACGGCGATGCGCGTTGGTGAGGGTCGGATTTCGGAAATTGCCGAAGTCTGCCGATTATATAAAATAACCGCGCCACTGTTGGTCACCGACCCCGGGGTGGCAGCGTTGCCCATGGCGCATAATGTGGTTAATCTATGTCAGCAAGCTGGCTTGGCAATTCGGGTGTTTAGCGATATTAAGCCCAATCCAAGTGGCCCGAATGTGGCGCAGGGCATCGTGGCTTATAACGAGGGCAAACATGACGGTGTTATCGCTTTTGGTGGTGGTAGCGGTCTTGATGCGGGGAAGGCTATCGCGGTGATGGCAGAGCAGGCTTGTTCAATATGGGATTTGGAGGATGTCGGCAATAATTGGCAACGTGCCGATGGCAGCAAAATTCCGCCGATTATTGCCGTCCCCACCACCGCTGGCACTGGCTCGGAGGTCGGGCGGGCGGCGGTTATTGTCAATCAGCAGACACATCGGAAAGTCATCATTTTTCATCCGCAGATGTCACCCGATTGCGTTATTCTCGACCCTGAACTAACCGTAGGTTTGCCCGCGTGGCTCACGGCAGCAACTGGAATGGACGCATTGTCACATAGTCTGGAAGCGTTTTGCTCGCCACTTTTTCACCCAATGGCGGATGGCATTGCCATTGAAGGTATTCGCTTGGTCAAGGAATATCTGCCCACCGCAGTGGCAGACGGCAATGATCGGGTCGCACGCATGAATATGCTGGTTGCTTCTACAATGGGGGCAACCGCATTCCAAAAAGGGCTGGGTGCGATGCATGCCTTGGCGCATCCGCTCGGCGCAGTTTATGACGCGCATCATGGCACATTAAATGCGGTGTTAATGCCCTATGTGTTGATGGCGAATCGGGATGCCATCGAGCAGCCGATTCGCCGACTGAGCCGTTATCTCAATATTGGTGGCGGGTTTGATGCGTTTCTTGAATGGGTGCTGGCGTTGCGCGCAGGCATAAATATTCCCAACACCTTACAGGACATTGGTATTGACGATGCGCGACTCGATGAAATCGGACAAATGGCAGTGGCAGACCCTTCAGCGGCGACCAACCCGATTGAGCACAGTGCCACAATGTATAGCAAGATTGCCGCGAATGCGGTGTATGGCAACTTGAGACCTTTGCACGATAGTTCTTTTGTCCCCTAGCGGTGTCAAAAGCGGTCTCAATCGGTCATTTATAAATATAGATTCCCCCCATTCCCGCGCTTTTTCCTTGCTAGAAAACAAAATTTCGGCTCGTGCAAATGTCTCATAACAGTTGTTTTTGTGGTTTGTGGAGCGGACTGTTTTGGAGGTTATAGCGTCTCGCGCCATATAAAAAGTAGCTCAAGGTAAATACTGCCGCTATCCAGTAAATAGGGGTCAGCAACAGGTCGCTGTCGTGCATTTGATAGGTGGTTACGCCAAATACGCCAAATATCAGGGCGATACTGATTTGCGAGTAATAGCTTTTCAACATGAGATAATCATGGCTGCGCGTGAGTTTAGCCAAGTCATAAAACCGTTTGTTCATGGCGAGTCGGAAAAAGGTCGTGCAAAAGGTAATCAGAACCAAAAATGAATATAAAATTTCCAGCGAAAGTTGGTCGTGGGCAACCGCTCGCAACACCCAAGACAACATATATAATCCAACTGCTAAGACATATACCCGCTTACGTCCTAGTTTGTCTACGATGTTTTTTAACAAGTAGAACAAAACACTGAATATTATTGCCAGCGACAACACCATCACCCCCAGTTGGCTAAAACTTTCATGCGCCAGCAGAAAAAGGGTAATCAACCAAAAGAAACTTTCGGCGAATAAAAAGAATCCATCAACCACAAAAATAAATTTTGAGTTTTCGTCATCCTTAAAGGACAGGATGTCTTTGAGTGATAAACTTTTGTGTTGTGAGAGGGTTTTCGGGTAGAGTGGCTTGGTGCGGGTGACCACGAAAAAGCCGATGAGGGCAATCAATGCCGAGACCCATAACAGGTAAATAAAATTGGTTCTCTCGAGTAGAAACCCGCCGCTCAATATCCCCGCTTGCAGAAACGCGCCGACGAATATTTGAAAATTTCCGTACTTTCTGCCGGATGATTCAAGGTCAATCAGGTCAAAGAACAAGGCGCGTTGCAGCGTCCAGAAAAAACTATTATAAACGCCATAAGTGGCACCTAAAACCAACAAGGTCAGGCGATTCATGTCCAGAATATAGGCATTGTATAAAAGCAGGATTTCCAGCATCAAAGAAACCCCAATCAGTGCCGATAGATTGATTTTCAGCCGTAGCCGATCCCAAACCCAAAGTCCAACACAGAACCCCAGCCCTGCCATGGAAATAAACAAGGACACATCGCCGAGACTAAACGCATTCTTCCACAGATAGACCGGAATATAGAACGGGAATATGCCAATAAGTAGCGAGTGAAGTCCCAGATACTGATAGAAGGTTTTGCTATTGGGGTTCAAAAAATATCCTTGTCCGAAATGTCTAATTGCTCCAGCTCTGCCAAAGCGTTGCTAAAATCTTCGACCTTGCCGTAGCGTGGGTAATAATGCATTTTTATATAGGGTCGTGAATTGACCTCAATGAAAATACATTTTTGTTGTTTATGACTAATCTCAATACCCTTCTCAAAAATAACATCCACCCCGAGCACGTTGGCACCAAACATTTTTACCACATCCATCAACAGCGTTTTGTTGTCTTCGGCGATGCTGTTTTGATCGATGGTCTCCACCACTCCGCCGGGTGCCAGCGCAACACGATGAAAAAGTTCGACCTCTTCCCCTTGCGCGGGAACAGAATCCAGCGTCCGGTTTTGTTTTTTGAGATGTTTAATCACCTGATTGCTTTTTGCAATGGGGAAAATGGTCGGCTGTAATTGCATTTTTTCCCGTATCTTGTTTTCATCATCAATCAGTGTTGCGATGGAATCCTGACCATTGCCGATGACAAAGGGCGGATAACGCCGAATAACCGATACCAAACCATGACGGGTCGTCAACACGCGGTAATTTGCGCCTTTTAAGTATTGTTCAACAACCGTAATCGGCCACCATGCCTTTGCCCAGAAAATCGCTTTGTATAATTCGCCATAGTTGTTAATCGGGAAATAGCTACCTCGGGAATAGCCGCTAACATTGGGCTTGACCACCAATGGAAAGCCGTATTGTTTGGCAAATTGATGTGCCTGCCGCGGGGCGAAAAAAATCAACCCGTGTGCATGGGGGACCTTGTTTTTGGAAAATATCGCTCTACCCTGTGCCTTTGAGCGACAGCCTTTTCTGACCATCAAAGAATTATAATTGCTGCAACCGTGCATATAGTGTTCGCTAATCCAAGCATAAATCAGGGACTTTAATCGTCTCATATTCTTGCGCGTATGAAATTGAGCAGTGGATGTTGGCGGTTGTATAACATAATTTTTGTAAAGATCGGTTTTTCTGTCAGGTTTTTATCTCGATATTTGGTGATTTTCGCCAACGAGTACATGTAGCGTCGAATCATTTTCCAGAGTTCAGCATTGTTGTATTTTGGGTCAAGCATGTTAATCGGCATCGGGGTAAATAAATTCACTTCAATGACATGAAACTTTCCAGCCAGCATTTGTGCCACAGAATCGGCGCGCAAACAGGCTCTGGAAATACCAAACCGTCCAATCCGACCGAGCAGTCGCCAGAGCTCCTGCTTTTGTTGCTCTGAAAATTGCTCGGTAATTTCACGATAGCGGGTATCGGGATTATATATGCTATTGATCGGGTTGGGTTCACTGCCATTGATGGTTTCGGTGATGGTCAGCTCGGCGTAGCGATTTTTGTCTGCATGATGCAAGATGGAAAATATTTCGAATTCATGTTTTTCGGACGCGCCTTGCTGGATGACATATCGGCTACGCGCATGAGCGGTGTTTTCCCTGATTTCTGCCAGCGATGCGGCATCATCTGCTTTGAAAATACCAACGGCATTTTGACCCCATTCCGGTTTGACAAATACCGGATAGTTTTCGGGCATATACGTCCCATCGTCATATTCATGTTGCAGTCTCCATTCTTGGGGAATCAACCGATCAATTTCTATTTTAGAAAAAATACCCACTTGCTCATTAAAACAAGCGGCGTTTAATTGAAAGTATTTACACGGTTTGGTGCCAATTTTGATGCAACTTAAAATATAAGTAATCACTTGCAGTTCGGTGGTTTTCATCGGCTGAACGCGCTTGTTATTGATGGCTATATCGTGCTTTGACCGCTTGCCCGAAATCGACTCGGCGTGTTTGTGTATGCGGATGGCTATGCGGGTTTTATTTCAAACACGGTAATTTCATTGAACGAACCCAGCCGCATACACGGACCCCAAGTGCCAGTTCCAGAAGACACATAAAGATACGCATTCCCCTGTCGGTACATGCCCGCTATTCGGTGAAACTGTTGTTTGACAATAAAATTAAACGGAAATATCTGCCCATTATGGGTATGCCCCGACAACATTAAATCAATTCCATGCGCGATTGCCGACTCCCATCCAAGTGGGCGATGATACAGCAGAATATTAAATTTATCAGCGTCTTTATTGATGCTGGGCAGATGGGTGGCAACCTGATCTTTGTGGTCGGCATCATCAATGCCCAAAAACACCAGCTCGTCTCGGCTCACTGATGCCTGTCTGAGTGTTTTCAGCCCCAGCCGCTCAGCAAGGTCAAGCACTTTCGGCAAATCGGCATAACGCTCATGATTGCCGATGACGAAAAAGGTCGTTGCTGTAATCTGTTTTAACGACTCAAGCGCGTGATAACCGACCGCACTACTGTCCACCAAATCGCCGGTGATGACCACATAATCTGGCTCCAGAGCGTTTAACTTGGTCACAATTCGTTGCATGAACCCCCTTTGACGGGAACCGATATGCACATCGCTGATTTGCACAATTCGATAGCGACGGCTGACCTTGGGGCTTACTATCTGCAGTCGCTTGACCGACAGATGATGTGAAAGCAATATTGAGAATAAAACGCCAATCAAACCGAATACCAAAACACCCTGCACCATCCGCACATCGGGTATGGGCAAAAGCAACCTCAGTCCTTCGGCGCACAATGTTGCAACGGTAAAGATAAAACTAACCCCCATCCAATGTACCACCACATAGCGGATTTTAGTTTTCGGACCACTAAACGAATACCACATCGCAACCACACTGACCAGCCAAATCAATATCGCCTGATGAACATTGAATGTCGGGGCGAGTCCTGAACCCACGCTATACCAATTACCAAGCCGAATAATCGGATAGGCAAAGACGAAAAAACAAGTCGGCGGAAAGAGGATATAAATCCATAAACGGGTTTTGGAAATGTGAGTGGCCATTTTAATCATAGAAGTATTCGGCGCAGAGACCGAGAACCTAGTCTGGAGCAGAAGTTGAGGACACAGAGTTATAATTTGAGATTTTAATTACGACAAGCATTGACATGGATAAACAGGGTAGACAGGAGACGGCAATGGTTATTCTGATTTTTAATTCGTCGTTCCCGCGCAAGAGTCTGTGCAAAAACCCCAAGCCAGTGCATGTTACATGTAGAAAACCCTTGCGGGTTTGGCTGTTTTACTGGATTCCTGCTTTCGCAGGAAAGACAGATGTTGGTTTTTTTCACAGTCTCGAAAGCAGGAGTCCAGTTAAATAATATCTTCATATTCATCCATGTAAAATTGATCATTAAAAATAATATCAGTGTTCTCGGCTTTGGCTTCCTGAGTCACTCTCGGTCTCTGTTCCAGACTCGACTCTACCTCACCCATCCTTGGGGTCGTACCTCCTGCATCCATGCAGTCGTCTGTGTCAAAATCTTTTAGTTTCGTAATTCGTAATTCAAAATCTACGCCTCATCTCAATTGCCCTGTTATAATCACGCCTCTAATCATACTGGAGAAATCAAACTGAAAACAGTACTGAAATTACGAAAAACCAAAGTCATCGCCACCATCGGTCCGGCATGTGATAATGTGAAAACGCTCAAGGCGATGATTGTGGCAGGAATGAATGTTGCGCGGTTAAATATGTCGCATGGTGATGTCAAGGCGCAGACCAAAACCTTGCAACGGGTGCGTCAGGCGGCGCAGGAAACGAATCGCTCTGTTGCCATCATGGTGGACACACGGGGCAGGGAAATCCGCACTGGCAGGTTGAAACCCGATAGTGTATTGCTGGAACGTCATCAGCACTTTTCGATTTATGGGGATGGTCGAGACGGCGATGAACATGGCGTTTCTGTTTCTTATGAAAACTTATATCATCATGTTAAAGTGGACGACCGCATTCTCGTGGACGATGGTCAAATTGAACTGATCGTAACCAGAATCGTGGGCGCAATCATTGAATGTCGCGTTGAATGTGGCGGTGTTCTGCGAAATACCAAAGGCGTTAATTTGCCGGATGATAAAACCGTGTTTGACGATATTCCATCCGATGATAGTCGGGAAATTGATTTTGCCGTTGCCAATGAAGCGCAATATATCGCCGCATCTTTTATTCGTAATGCTGGCGAGGTCGAGGCTTTGCGTAACCAGATTAACGAGCGCGGTGCTGATATTCCAATTATTGCAAAAATTGAAAACCGCGAGGGGGTCAAAAACATCAACAGCATTATCACCGTGGCAAATGGGATTATGGTGGCGCGTGGCGACCTCGGTGTGGAGCTGGAAATGGGCGAAGGACCTACTATTCAAAAGCAGATCATCCGAGCTACCGTTTCACAAGGAAAGCCGGTCATCACGGCAACCCAAATGCTCGATTCGATGGAGCGCAACCCGAGACCGACTCGGGCAGAAGTGAGTGATGTTGCCAACGCTATTTTTGATGGGACTTCCGCAGTCATGTTATCCGGCGAAACCGCGATAGGTCGAAGACCGGTAGAAACCGTGCAAACTATGGTGCGTCTAGCAAGGGCAGCAGAAGTCGGATTGCGGCGATATGGCTATTTACAGCAAATTGAACCAAATCCGTCCCACGAAGTGACCGAAGCGGTGGCACAAGCATCCATCACGATGGCAAACCACTTGAATGCGGCGGCAATCATCGCCTTGACCGAAACCGGATTTACCTCACGACTGGTGTCCAAATACCGTCCGGATTGTCCCATCTTGGCAATCACCAGCTCGCTCTCTGTCGTCACCCAATTATCAATGAACTGGGGGGTGTTGGCGATACACTATGAAGGTGATGGCTCAGATGAAGACAAAGTCGCATTCGCCATATCCAAAGCCAAGACACTTGGCTATGTCAAAAACAATGACCTACTGATTCTGACCGCAGGAAGCTCCCGCCAAGCGGGTAGCACCGATTTGATTAGAGTGTTGTCAGTGGAATAAAGGAGTTGTCAGCTTTCAGTTACTGCAAACTGTCCACGCCTTGCAAGTGAACCGTGGTGGTAGGGAAGGCGCATTCAGCATGATTGCTTTCGATGATTTTGAGAATCTGTAACAATATGTCCTGTTTGACATCGTTAAATTCTATGAACACGGTGGTTTTGGTAAAACAATAGACAAAGAAGTCTAAGGATGACGGCGCGAAAGCGGTGAAATTGACCACCTGACTTCGACGGTTGGCTCCATGCAGATCGCCCACAGCCCAATAAACATGCGGGGGTGGTAGAGAAGTTGGTTTGTAGTGCCTATTTGAATATTTGTGTTGACTTCAGTGATAACATAGGGTAAACTCACCCCATGTTCGTTCGCGTTAAATCTACACCCAATAGCCCAAGACAATCGGTTCAGATTGTTTCATCTGTGCGCGTCGGCGATAAGGTCAAGCAAAAGATTGTCCGTTATATCGGCATTGCCATGGATGACGATGAGTTAGTGCGATTGAAAGAGCTGGCCGAAGTCGTCAAGGCGAAGCTTGAAGCCCAGCATCAGCCCAGCCTGTTTCCGCCTGAGGCGGTCGCCAAACAAGTTATTGAAGCGAAAGCAGCCAAAGCGTCTAAAGCCACCTTGAATGTTGATCTGAGGCAGATGGTGGAAGAACAGCGGGTGGTGCTGGGCATCCATGAAGTGTATGGCGAGGTCTATCGCCAGTTATCATTCGATACCCTGTTGTCGCAGAGGCGGTATCGTGCTTCCCATGAAGCCCTGTTCCATTGCGTGATGGCACGCATTGCTAACCCTAAAAGCAAGCGCGGCAGCGTGCAGCACTTGGAGCAGGACTCATGCGTTTCTTTGTCCTTAGAGAAAGTTTATCGGATGATGGATCAGCTTGACGATAACACCATCAGCCGGCTGCAAGCGATGACCTGTGAAGGTACGCGATCCTTGTTGCCTGGTGCCCTGGATGTGTTGTTCTTTGACTGTACGACACTGTATTTTGAGTCTTTCAAGGAAGACGAATTAAAACAAAATGGCTACAGCAAGGACTGTAAATTTAATCAGCCGCAAGTATTGCTGGCTTTGCTGGTCACCCGCGAAGGTCTGCCGGTCGGCTACGAAGTGTTCCCTGGTGCTACTTTCGAGGGTCATAGCCTAATCAGCGTTTTGCAGACTATGCAAGCGCGCTATGATGTTAGGAAAATGATCTTTGTCGCTGATCGGGGCATGCTTAATGAAGACAATCTGCATGCCCTGGATGAGGCGGGCGCTTATTACATTGTTGGGGCGAAACTAAAACAATTGCCAAGTGCACTACAAACCAAAGTATTGGATAAGTCGGCTTATCAGGCGCTTGGCAAAGACGGATCAAGCGCAGCCGAGCTGACGCATAAGAAGAGACGACTCATTGTCTCACATTGTCCAAAGCGGGCGGATAAAGATCAACATGACCGACAAAAGGCAGTCGATCGGCTCATCAAGAAAATCGGTAAAAGCCAGAATCCCAAGGACTTATACCAACGGCTCTATTGATTGACTGTTTTGGCCCAATTACGTGATGTAATTGATGCGATTGCCTGTTTGTCCTCTGCGAAGAAATTCCAGGCATCGCAGCATTTGTCGACGATCTCATCGTAGGATTCAAACACAGAGATTGCCAGCTTGTTGGCGCGCAGGTAGGCCCAAACGTTTTCCATCGGGTTGAGTTCTGGCGCATAGGGCGGGAGTTTGAGCAGGGTGATGTTGTCTGGCACTTCCAGTTTTGCTGATCCGTGCCAGCCTGCACCGTCGAGGATGAGCAAGGCATGGGCACCTGCCGCGACCGTCCTGGCGATCTCGCACAGATGTGCATTCATAGCGGACGTGTCCGCATGCGGCATGATCAGCGCAGCAGCCTCGGCGCGTTCGGGACAAACCGCGCCGAAGATATAGCCCGACGTATAACGTGTATCACGCGGCGCACGCGGCCGGGTTCCCCGTTCGGCCCATATACGTGTCAGCGTCCCTTGCTGACCCACACGAGCTTCGTCCTGAAACCAAATCTCCAATGGTTTGCCGCAGGCCGTTTTGGGCAGAACGGCCGCTACCTCTGCAGCGAAGTTTTTTTAAACGCATCCTGCGCATCCGGGTCGGATTTCGGATGCTGCGGGCGCACAGACAAGCGTCGAAAACCAAGTTTTACCCGTTGTTTGCCAACGGTCCGTTCATGCATGACAACGCCAAAGCGCTCCTCAATCTTGCGCTTGAGGTCAATGCGCCGCCAGCGCACCACGCCGTCCGTTTCGGGATCCGGCCCCTCACGCACAAGCGATGCCAACTCCGCCTTCTGTGCCACGCTGAGCAGGGGTTGCCGTCCTGGCGAACGCCGGTTCGAGAGACCCTCAATCCCCGTGTCATTGTAACGGTGTACCCAGTCACGCAACGTCTGGCGGTCCATCCCGCAGTTCTCGGCCGCCGTCTTGCGGTCAGTGCCGTCCAAAATCAACGCAATCGCCAGCATCCGTCGGGCCGCTTTCGCGTCCCTGCACGCCGCTGCGGCGCGCCGAAGATCGCAGGCCGACTTGTCCGTTCGCATAATCTCTACTGTCATTAATACCTCCTATGATGATGACTACTGAATCACTTCAAATTCCCCGTGGAAAGCACAAAGCGTCAAATCCTTGGGCCGTTGGTATTATTAAATAACTACGGCTATAAAAAGTTTCTGATTATCTTTTTGTTTATCTTTTTGTTTATCTTTCTGATTATCAAGGGAAAAAACCAGCCTGAGCATCAACCAGGATAAAATTGATGCCGAAAGCCGCTGGGACGGCTTGCATGGGGTGATCACCAATTTGCCCGATACGCCGCATCAGGAAGTGCTATCACACTATCGCGGCTTATGGCAGGTCGAGGAGAGTTTCCGCATCACTAAACATGACTTAAAAGTACGTCCTATCTACCACTGGACACCCTCAAGAGTGCGTGCCCACATCGCTATTTCGTTCATGGCTTTCACCTGCATCAGACAGCTAATGTATCGAATCAAGCTGCAACACAAAGCCTTATCCCCTGAAGTTATTCGTAATGCCTTGATTCATGTGCAACATAGTGTGTTCAAACACAAGCGCACCCAGAAACGCTATGTCATGCCTGCTCAAATCAATCCAGAAGCAAAAAAAATCTATGCTGTGATGGGATTAAAAGCGACCACCACAGCTTACCCACTGTACTAATTGATATAATTCTTCAATATCCGGGCATTTGTAGTGCCTAGGTATTTTTGTGTTTCTTTATAAATCAATAGTTTATGAATATGAACCGTCGAAGTCAGGATGAAGACAAAGTCGCATTCGCCATATCCAAAGCCAAGACACTTGGCTATGTCAAAAACAATGACCTACTGATTCTGACCGCAGGAAGCTCCCGCCAAGCGGGTAGCACCGATTTGATTAGAGTGTTGTCAGTGGAATAAAGGAGTTGTCAGCTTTCAGTTACTGCAAACTGTCCACGCCTTGCAAGTGAACCGTGGTGGTAGGGAAGGCGCATTCAGCATGATTGCTTTCGATGATTTTGAGAATCTGTAACAATATGTCCTGTTTGACATCGTTAAATTCTATGAACACGGTGGTTTTGGTAAAACAATAGACAAAGAAGTCTAAGGATGACGGCGCGAAAGCGGTGAAATTGACCATCATGGTCTGATCTTGAGCTATGGCGTCATGGGCTTTCAAATAGGCCGTAACCTGCTGGATAATTTTCTCCATAGCGCCGGCATCTTCATAACGAATACCGATGGTTTCATGGATTCGCCGATTAGACATTCGCGATGGATTTTCAATGGCAATGGTGGAAAACACCGAATTGGGAACATACAAAGGGCGGCTATTGAATTTTCGGATGCGCGTTACCCGCCAGCCAATTTGCTCTACGGTGCCTTCTATATCCCGATCTGGGGAGCGAATCCAATCTGATTCTGCGAACGGGCGATCCAGATAAATCATCAGCCCGCCGAAGAAATTGGACAGCATATCTTTGGCAGCAAAGCCAATGGCAATACCGCCCACGCCACCAAATGCAAGCAAACCAGAGATACTAAACCCCAGCTCCTGCATCGCTATCAGCAGCATGACGATAACGACAATCAAACGTAAAGTTTTGCCAATCGCATCCACTGCCGCTTTGTCGATACGCGCTCCGGATGCCGATTTTTTGGCAATGATTGCGCGTTGCGTATGGGCAATAAAACGGACCAGAAACCAGCTCATGGCGGCAATAATGCCAAGACTTCGAGCTGGTACAATCATTTCAGCGAAGGTCGCGCTCAAATGAACGCGCACCAAATTCAGCGCAATAGCCAACCCAAGCACCCAAAGCAAAAGGCGTAACGGCGAACCCGCCGAGCGCACAACAGCATCATCCCACAAGGTTGCCGACTTGCTGGCATAGTTCACCAACCGCGAAATCACAGCCCTGCTCAACAAACTTACGATAAAAGTGATGAGCAATACCAATATGGCATACACCAGATCGGTGTTGCCATCAAAAGATGAAATAATTTGATTGAATAGATTCATTATGAGTCGATGGTGTTTTTAGAATTCGGTTGGTCTAATAGGCAATTTTCTTTAACAACAAAACGAATACATCCGGTTTGACTTCCAATATCGGCTGTTCAGCGGTCAACACGAATGGATTGTATCAATACCAGAATCGGTGCCGAGTAACAACACATCGGCACCGCGGATGGCGAATAAACCAACCGTTACCACGCCCGGCATCTGGTTGATTTTTCGTTCTAGTTCAAGCGGGTTGTCGATCTCCAGATTACGCACATCAATGATAATGTTGCCATTATCGGTGGTGAATTCGCTACGCAGGTGAGGCTGTCCGCCTAGTTTGACCATTTGTAGGGCAACCATACTTTGTGCCATCGGGATCACTTCTATCGGCAGGGGAAACGCGCCCAAACGGTCAACCAATTTTCTTTGGTCGGTGATACAGATAAATTTTTCGGCCGCTTGGGCAACAATTTTTTCTCGTGTCAGCGCGCCACCGCCACCTTTGATGAGATGTAAATTTTTGGTCGCTTCATCGGCACCATCAACATAAAGCGACAGCCCGCCCACTTGACTCAATGGCATAACCGCTATGCCATGCCCGCGTAGTCTTGTTGCCGTTGCTTCGGAGCTTGCCACTGTGCCGTCGAGTTTGCTTTTTATCTTTGCCAATGCGTCAATGAAATAATTCGCCGTGGAGCCGGTTCCCACGCCGATGACATCGCCAATTTGAATATATTCCAGTGCCGCTTCTGCCACGGCTTTTTTTTGTGCCTCTTGTGCTTCTATGGACATTATGTTATCTCACTCGGATTCTGATTAAAATAAATGCTTTGAAAAACAAATTTTGAATTTCTCATCTGCTCAATATAAATTATAGTCTTATATTCCGAGCAATCTCCCATTTCTTTCTTGCTTGGCAATGAGTATTGTTATTCCCGTTCCTCCGTCATCGAAGCGACCGCTCGGTCGGGGTCGCGGATCCATTCGCTCCACGAGCCGACATAAAGTCGGCTTGGGGTATCGGCGATTTCCATTGCCAGTATGTTGTGGCAGGCGGTGACCCCTGAGCCGCACATGTGGACGATTGTATCGGTCGCATCGCCATCATTCGATACGGTGGCAATCGCTGCAAAACGCTGTTTGAGAGTGTTTGTGGGGAGGAAAAATTTCTGTTCATCCAGATTCCGCTCAAAGGGTAAATTGATTGCGCCGGGGATGTGTCCGGCGACGGTGTCAATGGGTTCATGTTTGCCCACGAAGCGGGGTTCTGCGCGGGCATCATAAAGATGTATCCGGTTTGATTTTAGTAATGCCAATAGTTCGGCTGTCTCCACGACCATGTTCTGATTGATTATGCTTTTATTCGGCTTGGCGACAAATT
The DNA here is from genome assembly GCA_965261425.1 of Candidatus Spongiihabitans sp. Classification (GTDB taxonomy): domain Bacteria; phylum Pseudomonadota; class Gammaproteobacteria; order Arenicellales; family Poriferihabitantaceae; genus Spongiihabitans. Next base: position 1,935,175 of record OZ253452.1, on the reverse strand, counting down.
GTTGACTTCCACTTGAGTCATCTTGCCCATAATCTTGCCTATGACCTTGCGCGGTTTTGCTGGATGTTGCGACCTGTTTTGATATAGGCTGCCCGCTATGTTGCCATGCCGCATAGCCACCATCCAGCACTGCCACCCGTGTATGGCCAATCCATTTCATCATCCACCACAATCGCGCTGCGATGGCACCGCCTGCGTCATCATAAACCACAATCTGGGTCTGATTGTGAACTCCCCACGCGCTCACTCGTTGGATGAAATCCTCGATTTTGGGGAGCGGATGCCGTCCGCTGTGCGGGGTTATCTCGGCGGCAAGAACATGCTCGAGATGAACATAAATCGCGCTTGGAATATGCTCCGTTTCATATTTGTTCCGCCCAAGCGAGGTATCCGACAGGGAGAATCGACAATCGCATACAAGCAGTGGATGGGCATCATTAGTAGCCATCAATGAGGCGAGTTGGTCAACGGCGATGAGGGTGGTGTATTGTTGCACTGGCTTTTGGATGACTCTATGAACGGTCTTTCCGCAATTTATGACTCCAATTTTATCTCAATTAGCCCTACAATAGCGGGCAGAAACTTTTATAATCTCATCTTATGAACACACCGTCTAAAATCACCGATTTATTATCTCAGTTGATTGGCTTTGATACCACCAGCCGAAATTCTAATTTGGAATTAATTGAATTTATTGAAGCCATGCTGGTGCCGTATGGCATCAAAACCGAATTAACTTTTGATGATGACAAAAAGAAAGCCAATTTGTTTGCCACATTAGGCGGTGGCAACCAACCCGGAATCGTGTTGTCGGGGCATACCGATGTCGTGCCAGTCGATGGACAGGATTGGTCAACCAATCCGTTTCAAACGGAAATAATTGATGGCAAATTGTTCGGTCGCGGTGCTTGCGATATGAAAGGATTTATTGCGATATGTCTGAGCAAAATTGAACAAATTTTACATGCTGATCTTGCGACCCCGATACACTTTGCATTTACCTACGATGAGGAAGTCGGCTGTTTGGGAGTCAGCAGTTTGCTGGCAGCGTTGAAAAAGAAATCGATTCAACCGCAAGCCTGTATCATCGGCGAGCCGACCAGCATGGAGGTGATTCGCGCCCATAAAGGCATGTTGTTCAAGCGTTGTTGCGTACACGGTAAGTCGGCGCATTCCTCGCTGGTGAATCAGGGGGTCAACGCCATCACGGTGGCAGCAAAAATGATTGCCCATGCCGATTCCATTCAGCAACGTATCCAACGTGAAGGTCCATTCGATAACGAATTCGATCCGCCCTATACCACACTGCATTGTGGGGTGATGAATGGCGGCACGGTCAACAACATCATCCCCAACCACTGCGAGTTCGATTTTGAAATTCGTAATTTACCAGAGCAGTCATCCTTGCCGTTGTTTGCGGAAATTGATGCCTATGCCAAAACCACATTGCTACCACAAATGCACGCCGTTTCCCGCGACACCGGCATTGATTGGCAAGACATCGGAGATTACCCGGTATTGGATACGCCGGTAGATGAGCCCTTGATTGGCATGGTTGCCGAGCTTGTGGGCAGCAACACAACACCGGGCAAGGTCAGTTACGGCACTGAGGGTGGCTATTTTCAAACTGCTGGAATACCGACTATTGTCTGTGGCCCGGGCAGTATTGAGCAAGCGCATAAACCGAATGAGTTTATTGACCTTGCCCAGCTTGAAAAAGGCGAACGTTTCATAACCGCATTGATTAAGTCGCTCACCTGAAACGCTAACTTGAAATCGGTATGACGATTTTTTTAGGGCTGGGCTCCAATGAGGGAGACCGTCATGCCCATTTGCAACAGGCGGTCGAACAACTACAAGTTAATGGTTTTGAAATAGCAGCCATTTCCCCGATGGTTGAAACGCCAGCACTGTTACCCAAAAATGCCCCGCCATCATGGAGTAAACCTTTTCTAAATTGCGTCATCTCTGGGCAAGCAAACTGGCAACCCCGACAGGGACTGAAAATTGCCAAAAAAATAGAACTTGGTTTGGGGCGGCAGCCAACGCAACAAACTCAAAAATGGGCTCCGAGAACAATTGATATTGACCTGTTGATTTGGCATGACCAGATTGTTGATTCAGAGGAATTGACCCTCCCCCATTACGCCATAACCGAGCGCGCATTCGTACTCACGCCATTGCTACATTTGCAGCCTGATTTGGTCATCCCCGGTCAGCAAAAAACCGTCTTTGATTGGTGTAAGGTCATCAAGCCGTCTCCCTTATGGATGGGGATTTTGAACATAACACCCGATTCATTTTCCGATGGTGGCAGGTGGGACGATGAGGTGGCTTTGAGTGAGCGGATTGAGGAGATGAGCGCGGAAAATGTACAAATTATTGATATTGGCGCGGAATCAACCCGCCCAAATGCGATGGCACTCAATCCCGAGCAGGAATGGCAACGCTTGCAGCCGGTATTACAATTACTCAGCCAGCGGTTTCGGAATCAAGCCATACGTCCGCTATTGTGTGTCGATAGTCGTCATGCGAGCACGTTGGAAAAGATATTGCAACACGGCGTGGACATGGTCAATGATGTGACCGGATTACGCGATCCAGCGATGATGCAGATTGCCAGAGAGAGCGGCTGTCAAGTGGTGGCAATGCACAGCATGAGCATTCCGGCAAATCCCGATATACTGTTGCCCACCAACGATACCGCAGTGAATCAATTACGCCATTGGCTGAACAAAAGCATCGACCGTTGGCTCGACAACGGGCTTAATCTGAACAAGATTGTTTTCGATCCGGGTATTGGCTTTGGTAAAAGCTCGCTCCAGTCCTTAGAGTTGTTACAACAGTGCAATGAGTTAAAAGAGAGCGGATTACGCCTGTTGATTGGGCATTCCAGAAAATCATTTATGAACGGATTTACCAACCGACCGTTTAACGAACGCGATATAGAAACAGTGGGGATTTCGCTGTCATTATGTCACCAAGGGGTCGATATTATTCGGGTACACGACCCGATTATGCACATCCGCGCCTATCGCGGTTGGTCACACACCGCAAAGTGAATTCATATTAGTGGAGCACAACTTGTGCCGACAAGGTGAAAATCGGAATGACCGCATCAAACAATGTCCCGTTTTCATCACGCATTTGATAACTACCCATCATCGATCCCAGCGGCGTTTGCAGAACCGCACCGCTGGTATATTGAAAACTCTCCCCGGGCTGTAAATGCGGATGCTCGCCGACCACGCCGGGACCCCTGACTTCTTCAACCTTACCCTCAGAATCTGTGATGATCCAATGCCGAGTCAACAATTTGGCAGCAATATTGCCACGATTTTCCATATACACTGTGTAAGCAAAAACAAACCGATTTTTCTCCGGCGCAGACTGACGTTGGAGGTATTGCGGGGTAACCGCAATATGTATTTTCTGGGTCTCGGTCTTGCTCATACCCCGATTAGAAACCATCCGACTGTGGGTTGCAAGCCGCTTTGAGTATCGTTCTAAATTAGTCGGGGGCATGTACAGGTGCGACAAAGACCACTCTGAAATTGTATGCTGAATCTTTGCGAGACGAAAATGCCCGAATAATCTGAATCACCTACAATCCGAATCCAAGTAAATGAAAGGTAACATTGTCAATCAATCGGAGTGGGTATCTGTTTTAGTGATTATGGAGACATATTTCAATCGTGTTTACGATAACCATTTCGTCGAGCGGCTGATTGCCTGTTGGAATCTATCCATGTATTGGCTCATATTTTCGTTTGGATAGTACCGGATTCCTGGTTTATGGATAAAACGTTGTACGATGCGGTCGCCAGCGGCCAATTGTGCGGTTCCGTATGCGGTTAATTCGGAAAATTGTTTTGCGATAACCTGCATATTGAGTACGTTTGCAAGGAATTGACAAAAATACGGGTTTGCAGACAGGCCACCGTCAATTGATATTGTCTTTTCGACCGGGGTAAAATCGTTCATTGTGCTGACCACTTCGGCTATGCGAAATACGATTCCTTCCAGCATGGACTGCATCATATCCATAGATTGCGTATCCAAAGACAGACCAATCCACAAGCCCGCAGCTTGCCTGTCCCAATGCGGGCATGCCATGCCCGACAATGCTGGAACAAATACAAGATTTCGCTTAATGGCGGGTGGTTGTGAGAATTGATTGAGCTGATCAAATGATTCAAATAGCCCCAAAGAGCGTGCCCAATTGAGTGCCGACCCGGCACAATATACGCCACCATCCAATGCGTAAGTGGGCGTTTGGTTGAGAAGCTGCCAAGCTACCGTTGGTAATAAACCGTGAGCGGGCGACCGATAAGGGCGATTACCTGTGACCACCAATGCAAATGCCCCCGTACCAAAGGTTATTTTGGCATCACCCAGTGTTCGGCATCCATGACCATACAAAGAGGCTTGTTGATCGACAATACTTGCGGTGATGGGTATGAATTTTCCATTCGACTTGAGTGCGCCGAAATCACCCGTGGAAGCAACTATATCCGGTAATGCGTCAATCGGTACGCCAAACAAATCGCATAATTCGCTGTCCCACTGCCCCGATTGTAGATTGAGCAATGAGGTGCGGGATGCGGTGGTTATATCGGTTACGAATTGATTAGCGAAACGATCCAAAAAGAAAGCATCGGTTGTTCCCAAGCGTAATTTTCCACGTCTGTATAGTATTTCAGCGGCAGGAATGTTCTCAACAATCCAGCCAAGTTTTGATGCGGAAAAGTACGTGTCGAGAGGCAAACCCGATTTTTCGGTCACCAAATTTTGTGCTCCATCGGAGCGTAATTTTTTGATGATTTTGTGGGTTCGATTGTCCTGCCACACGATGACGGGCGATATCGCCTCTTTTGTCTGTGCATCCCATGCAAGGCAACTTTCACCCTGATTGGCGAATCCAATGGCAGCCACATCGTGACAACTGTCAACACATAACTGAATATGACGAATTAATTCTTCCGGGTGATGCTCGACCCACCCTGGTTTGGGATAACACTGCTGATGCGCCACGATCTGGGTGATTTTTCTTTCACCAGAGCGATCAATCACGAGTGCGCGGGTGCTTGTGGTTCCCTGATCAATTGCGACAACAGACATCAATATCTCGTCATATTTGGAAAATAATTTCTAAACCGTAATCTCATTACCCTGTTTTATTAAATTCGACCTTCAGGGTCTCGGGTTGGCTCAAATTTGACAGCGTGGTTAGCGGCAGCAGAATGCGGCGTTCAGGCAAAGCACGAATAGATTTTGAACAGACTTCTTGTGAACCCGAATGCAAGGAGAGGCATCCGTTGGCAGGTGTTAAAAATCTCATCTGTAAGTGTTTCATGCCCTTTCTACGGTGATTACATGTTGACGCAGAAAAGAATTGCGGCATGATATACCTGATTGCTGGACTATTAAACGTTATTGGCGTGCGCTGGTCAATATCACATAGTTGACCGGTCAGACTCATGGTAACGTAATGTGCTGTATGTACGCCTTCTTTCCAACACCAGCCGGCGGTTTCTACTGGACGTAGCAGGTTGCCAGTTGCAAAATAGACTGGATCTGAACACCTGCCGAATTGATCAACAACGGGACCACCACTATGCCTGTCCACTTCAAGATGCCCCATCTGCAGTAACGTGGATTCAGGCGTGAATTGACCGGTAAATACAAGCCCGTCACATTGCAGATTTTCTGTTACACCGACCGTGTTGATCATCCGGACACCCGTTACCCGCCGCGCACCCATGATTTCGACGATTCGGGTTTCCAGATAAACCGGCACCCCCAACACTTTTGGCAACAATCCCAAACCTTTCCTCGCCGTAAGTCGGTTGCTTTGCTCAAGCATCGCCACTGGTTTTATATTGGCGTGTCGGCAGGTCAATAATGCTGACAAAGATACCAATTCGGTTCCAATAATAATCGGTTGTGCAAACGGTATTTGCTTTTTTAGGTAAACCATCGACTGCAATGCGCCCGTTGTAACAATTCCCAGTGGACGTTGACCAGACACCAATCTGGCGGCGCGTGGAGTTTCTCTTACACCGGTGCTGAGTACTACTATGTTGGCTTTGAGTTGAATTATTCCATGCGCGGTGGTGAGCGTTAGTTCACCGCCCCTGTCGGCGGACACAACCGTTGTGTTTACGTGCAACGCCACGTTGCTACGTTGCACGCGCTTGACCAGATGCTGAGCATATTGTGGTCCAGTGTAACAGCGTTTGAATTCATGTATTCCAAATGGTGAATGACCGCAGTGTCTGGGAATTCCGCCCGCCTGTGACTCTCGTTCCAGCACGACGACATCGGTGATTCCCAGCCTTGTCAATTCGGTTGCTGTCGCCAGACCAGCTGGTCCACCGCCAACGATGGCGACATTGCAATGTTCTGGTGGTTGATGAAGGAGATTATCCATTGCCTTTATCGAGCGTAATTTCTTTAGCAAAACAGCCTTGTGTCAACTCGCTCAGTTGGGCATAACAATAAAATCCCTGACACCTGCCCATGGTAACGCGAGTTCGTCGTTTGAGACCGTCAAGACTGGCTACTGGTATCTCACCACTCAATGCCTGTTGGATTTCCCGTCGGGTAACCAGCTCACAATGACAGGCAATCCCCTCGTTGCCCTGATTTTGCCAGTCGCGTGTTTCATGCTCGGCAAGTGGACTGACAGATGGCCAACTGTATTTTGCAAGTGCTGTATGGCGGTTATCGAATTGCGTATATTGATTAAAAACATACCTCGCTATGCCGAGGGCGGCACTTAGACCAGTCGAGCGAATTCCACCAACGCTGATATAGTTTTTATTGGTATAGGGCTGTATGCAATAATCCTTGAACTCGGTTGCCGGTCGAATGCCCGCATAAGTTGCGATGACAGAATGATGTGCCAGTGATGGCAATAATCGCTCTCCTTTTTGGCGCAATTTCTGGAGGACGGATGTATTAACGGAAACATCATGCCGACTGTCCTGACTCTCTGAAGTTGGACCGACCAACACATTTCCAAAGATAGTGCGACATACGACAATCCCTTTTGTCGTTTCATTCGGGATGGTTAGTATAATCGAGTTAATCAAACGGCTGGCGGGTTTATCATAGACTAGAAACTGCCCCTTTCTCGGATAAATCCGAAAAGATGTTTTATTGATCAACTTGGCATCGACCAGATCACCATACAATCCAGCGCAGTTGATCACACATGTTCCATGCACTGTACCCTGAGTGGTAACCAGTTTCCATGCGTAACCGTCGAATTCGCCGTTTAACACTTCGCAGCCACGAATCAGACGAGCTCCGTTTTCAACCGCTTGTAGTATATAGGCATAAGGTGTCGTCCAAGGGTCAATAACACATTCTTTGGGAATATATACCCCCCCTTTAACGTGGGTTGAAAGGCGTGGTTCTCTGGCTAATATTTCTTTAGCAGTTAGCAGTCGGGCACCGTCAATGCCATTGGTACATGTTTGTTCGAGAACTTTATCGAGTTTGTTAGCATCATTCTGATTCCATGCCAGTACCAATGCCCCCGTTTCGAGCAGAGGTAAATTCAATTTTGAGCGAATGCGAAGAAATTCGTTATAGCCATCCACAATACATGCATGCTCTAATGAGTTGGGCGAGACATCAAACCCGGTATGTAATATTGCGCTGTTGCCTTTGCTCGCGCCATCAAGGATATCGGCACCTTTTTCAATAATAAGTACTTGTACGCCTTGCAGGGTGAAATGCCGTGCTATTGCACAGCCGACAACGCCTGCACCAATGACAATGACATCATATTTTGTCGAGGATAGGGTGCTGAAAGTTTGATTGTTGCGCGAGTTCGCCATCGACAATCACATTGCTCTTGTTGATGCTAGAATTAACCAGTTTACGCTAATTTGACTGTTCGGTCAATATTTTTTGCTGTATAGTTGAATAAGAACTGATACGACATCACGTTTATAATTGTATAACTCACTGTATTTATAGGCTGTTATGTGTCTATCCAGAAAAATTAAAAAATATTCTAATCTATATTATTGACTACTAAAATATATTTATGTTATCGTTCAGTCATGAAGCCGACTGACAGACAAGCACAAATAACCGATTTTGTTCGCCGGGAAGGTCGTGTTAGCGTAGAAAAACTGGTTGCGAAATTTAAATTCTCACCAGAAACGATCCGACGAGATTTGAGCGTTATCAGTAATACGGGCAAGATACAAAAGGTTCACGGTGGGGCAGTATTGCCGGAAATATTCGGCGAAGGTCCGTTTCGGCAACGCATGTTGGAAAACGTCTCGGCTAAACGACATATCGGACAAAAGGCAAGCCGACTGATATCGCCAGGGGACACTTTATTTATCGACACCGGTTCAACCACCCTAATCTTTGCCGAAGAACTGACGAGAATAAATAATCTTACCATTATTACCAATTCCGCCGAAGTTGCTAGAAGCATCGGCATCGATAATAATTCAGCCCGCCTGTTTTTACTAGGCGGTAAATACAATGCCGATAACCGCGAAACCTGTGGTTTGATGACGATCAATCAAATCAGTGCTTTTCGTGCAAACCATGCGGTGTTGGCGATTGGCGGAATTGATGCCGAAGCAGGAGCCATGGATTTTAATGTTGACGAGGCGCAAGTTGCTCAGGCGATGATTAGTCAGGCGGAAAATACCATCGTGTTGGCTGATTCCACCAAGTTCAATCGTATCGCTTCGTTTTCGGTGGCATCGCTGAATCAGTTCAATTATTTGGTTTGCGAGAGGCAACCCGATGGACCGCTTAAAAATGCGCTAATCCGTGAAAATATCAAAATAATTTGCTGACAGCAAGACCGAAAAATGAATTTTATATCATACGATCTGTTCCAAAATTAACCAGCAGTCGGACACTGGGTTTATGTCTAAATTTATAATTATCTACGTCAGGTATGTTGATTATCTATCGACCAAATTTGGGCGGGTTGCTATGTATGCCATATTTCTGATGATCGGTACGTTGTTGCTCGGCGCGGTCACTCGGAATGTCATGAATCTCCCGTTATCGTGGACTGTTGAACTGGCGCAATTTACCATGGCCGCTTACTATATCGTCGGTGGAGCCTATTCCATCCAGTTAAATGATCACGTTAGGATGGACCTATTTTATGATCGGTTTTCAGAGAAAACCAAAGCTAAATTAGACAGTTTTACCAGTATATTTCTGATTTTTTACTTGGGTTGTCTGCTAATCGGTTCCATTTCCAGCACTATGTACGCCATTGAATACGGGCAACGAAAATTCTCGCAGTGGAATCCGTCGTTGATTCCAATCAAGGTTATCATGGTGATTGGTATTGTTTTGATGTTGTTGCAAGCAATTTCGACGTTCTTCAAGGATCGCGCCAAAGCCAAAGGGATAACCTTACCATGAGTTATGAAGCGATTGCGATTTTGATGTTTGCCTCAATGTTGCTGTTGATGTTGACTGGTCAGCGGGTATTTGGGGCAATCGGTTTCGTGTCGGCGGCGGCGGCTTTATTGCTGTATGGAGATGGTGCGGTGGAAATGCCGTTTAATGCGGTATTCAAGCTGTTCAGCTGGTACCCGTTGCTGACCCTGCCGTTGTTCATTTATATGGGATACATTCTCGCTGAATCAGGTATCGCAAATGATTTATACCGTATGTTTCATGTCTGGTTTGGAGGGCTGAAAGGCGGGTTGGCTGTGGGTACGATTGGGCTGATGGTGGTTATATCGGCAATGAACGGACTCAGCGTTGCGGGTATGGCAATCGGCGCGACAATCGCGCTCCCTGAGATGTTGCGGCGCGGATATGACAAGGTGATGATAACCGGCGTGGTGCAAGCGGGAAGTTCGTTGGGCATACTGGTGCCGCCGAGCGTGGTGTTGGTATTGTACGGCATGATTGCACGACAACCGGTCGGAAAACTGTGGCTGGCTGGTGCTATTCCCGGTTTGATGATGGCGGTGTTGTTCGTTATTTACATCGTAATCAGATGCAAAATTCAACCTCATCTCGGTCCTACGGTCAGCAAGGAAGAGCTTGATATGCCTCTCAAGGAAAAAATAAAATTATTGAAAGCGGGCATTATACCGTTCTTGATTTTTTTCTTCATGACCGGTTTATTTGTAATGGGTATCACCAGTTTGGTGGAAAGTTCGGCAGTAGGTGCCACCAGTGCCACCATTGCGGCGTGGGCGAAACGCAGACTAACCAAAAAGGTTATCGAAGAAACCATCAGAAAAACACTGGGAATTTCCTGCATGTTCATGTGGATTATATTGGCTGCGCTGTGTTTCGGTGCAGTGTTTGATGGACTTGGTGCAGTCAAAGCTATCGAATCTCTGTTTATCACCAGATGGAATTTGCGCCCTTGGGAAGTGTTGATAATGATGCAGCTATCGTATCTCTTTATGGGCATGTTTCTGGACGATACCGCCATGTTGGTCATTGTTGCGCCATTATATGTTCCGCTGGTCATCGCACTCGGATTCGACCCAATCTGGTACGGAGTGTTATATACAATCACTTGCCAGATTGCTTATATGACTCCGCCTTTTGGTTATAATTTATTTTTAATGCGTGCTATGGCACCCAAGGAAATCGAGTTGTCGGATATCTATCGATCAATCATTCCTTTTGTACTGGTGATGACCTTTGCTTTGATATTGGTTATGGTTTTTCCGCAAATCGCGCTTTGGTTGCCAGGGCAAATCTACACCAAGGGTTAGCATCGTAATTTAAGAAGTATTCACAGAACTTTCTATCATTATTTAACACACTCGGAGAAATGCAATGAAAAACACTAAACCTTCTGTAAAAACCGAAAAAAACAGCCGTCGCAGTTTTATGAAAAAAGCCGGTACCGGCACGGCGGGCATCATCGCGGCTGCCACTGCGCCGTATGCCTATTCGGCTACCAACCCAATCAAATGGCGTCTGCAAACGTATTCTGGCGCAGCACTGGGAGCGCATGTGATTAAACCTCAAATCGAGGCATTTAACATTGCAGCGCATGGAGCGATGGAAATTGAATTGTATTATGCCGACCAATTGGTTGCTACGGATGAGCTTTTCCGAGCAATGCAAAATGGAACAATTGATGCCGTTCAAAGCGACGATGCAACCATGGCATCACCAGTTGATATCAACGTATTTGGTGGTTATTTCCCGTTTTCGACCCGTTACAGTTTGGACTTGCCGGTGTTGTTCAAGTATTACGGCTTGGATCAAATTTGGGCTGAAGCATACGGTGAAATCAAAGGCGTGGAATGGCTTGGTGCTGGTGCCTGGGACCCATGTCATATTTTCACAAAAAAACCGATACGTAGCCTTGCCGATATGAAGGGTAAACGGGTGTTTGGCGTACCTACTGCTGGGAGATTTCTTTCCCGATATGGTTTAGTACCGGTTACCCTGCCTTGGGATGATATCGAAGTCGCGCTTCAGACCGGCGAATTGGATGGTGTCGCTTGGTGTGGATTTACCGAAGCCTATGAAGTCGGTTGGGCAGATGTCTGCGATTATGCCTTGTTGAACAATGTCACTGGTGCTTGGTGTGGCTCGTATTTTGCAAATACCCGGAGCTGGGAAGCAGTGCCAGCGCATTTGCAGGAACTATTCAAGTTATCAATGGACAGCTCACACTATTACCGCCAAATTTGGTACTGGGGAGGGGAGGCGAAACTGCGTGTTGAAGGCAAGAAGATGGAGCTGACCACGATTCCTGCTAAAGAATGGGACCAGGTGGTCAAAGATGCGGAGGAATTTTGGGATGAGACTGCTTCAATTAGCCCACGCGCTGCCAAGGTTGTCCAAATCTTTAAGGACTACACCGCAGTGATGGAAAAAGCCGGCGTACCGTACCGATACAGCTAATCTCCTTTGGTTGATGTTCGTGCCCATGCCGGGCACGGGCATCTACTATATGGCACACCTGAAATTGCATCGCGTTTCAGGGCATGACGGAGCTACCTGATTGGGCTATCGCCAAACATCGGTGCTAAGATAACGCTCCCCGGTATCGGCTAAAATAGCAAGCAGGGATTTGCCTTTATATTCGCCATTGGTAGCCAGTTTGACCATGCCAGCGACCGCAGCACCGCAGGATATGCCGCCGAAAATACCTTCTTTCTCTGCCAGATCAGTGGTCGCGGAATACGCCTCCTCGGTGGTTATCGGGATGATTTCCTCATAGGAATTGGTGTCGAGAATATCAGGGATAAATCCCGGTGCGGTTCCCATAATTTTGTGTTTACAGGCAATGCCTTGGCTCAAAATTGGGGAATCCGCAGGCTCGGTAGCAATGATTTTGAGCAGCGGATGCCGATTCCTAAGATATTTCGACAGTCCGGATATGGTGCCACCGGTTCCTGTGGTGCAGACAATGGCAGACAGTGTGTTGCCGAAATCATCCCAAATTTCGTCCGCAGTTATCTTGTGAGATCGGGTATTAGAGGGGTTGAAATGCTGACCAACGAAAAAATAACCGTGCTGTGTAGCCAGCCGTTTTGCTTCCTCAATCGCGCCGACCGTACCCTTGTCCGCCGGCGTGAGTACAACATCTCCGCCGTAAGCCTTTAATATGAGCTTTCGTTCCTCGCTCATGTCTTCTGCCATGACAAATATGGAGCGATAGCCTTTCACTGCCGCGACCATAGCCAAACCAATCCCAGTGTTGCCAGAAGTCGGCTCAATAATGATATCCCCGGATTTCAATTTGCCTTCCTTTTCGGCATCTTCAATCATTTGCAATGCTGGGCGATCCTTGACCGAGCCACCCGGATTAAAACTTTCAAGTTTGACCCATAATGCTACTCCGCTATCTGCGCCAAAGTAGTTTAGTTTAACAATCGGAGTACGACCGATTGTTTCGAGGATGTTCTGGTATTTCATAATAAGTTTCCGTAAGATAAGTTTCCGTAAGATAAGTTTCCGTAAGCCGGAAAATAAAAAACAGGATATCATACCCCGATTATGGTGCAGAGCGAAATATAGCGGGTCGCCCCCACTTGTCGCGGGCAGAGGAGAAGTGTATCGTACTGCTACTGTTCTGGGGGTAAATTATCCAACGAATGGCAACCTCGGTATGCGTATTCCTTATTTGTGTAAAAATGAATGAACCTGATTCGCCATTAGGTCGGGAAATTCGGCTACTGCCATGTGTCGCTGAGCGGTGTTAATAATCAATTCGGCATCGGGCAAATCTCGCGCCAATGCTTTCGACATGGCTGGGGTGGAGCCAACGTCCTCATTGCCGGTTATGACTAAAGTTGGGCACTTGATACGCGCCAATGGATGGGGTTTCATTGCCGTGTCGGCATTGCAAAAAAGCGCGTATGCTTTGAGATAGCCATCGCCAGTATGACTGGAAAACACCTTGCGTAATTGGTTCATTTTCCCCGCGTTCGCCTTGCGGTATGGCTCGGAAAACCAGCGTTCGATAGCAATTTCTACGGTTGCCATCGGTCCTTGCTCGCGGGTTATTTGATAACGCTCGCACACCGCTTTGCGCTGCTCCTCAGTGCGCTGATAAACACTGTGTAACAACACCAAATGCGTTAAACGCTCGCTATACAGTGATGCAAATGCTTGACCGATTAGCGCGCCTAATGAAAACCCGACTAGTGCGAATCGGTCTGCGCGCAGATGTGTTAGTAGCGCGTGTAGTTGATTGGCAAAATCAACCACGTCCCTGTTGCCGGCAGGGTTATGGGATTGCCCATGCCCTAAAATATCAAAGGTTAATAGGCAAAAATTTGGTTCCAGAATGGATCGCCAAGGTCGCCACATATCCTGATTCAGTCCGACACCATGAATCAGCACCACTAATGGCTTGGACTCATTGGCAGTCAACCGATAACCGGTTCCCTGATGAAATTGCATGTCATCCATTGCCATATCCATTACCAGATTGTTTAGGAAAATTCCGGTAGCACTTCATCAATAAATAACTGTAGCGATTTCTTTTTTGTCTCGTGGCTCATGCCTGTGTCAATCCAGAAAGCGTATTCATCATAGCCTAATGATTGATAATATTTTAATCGTTGTATCACAAGTTCCGGCGTGCCCACGATATGATTGGCACGCATATTATCGGGTGAAAATAAGTCAATCTGGGCGCGTTCTTCAGCGGACAAAGGGGCGATGCTACCATGGATTACTGGTCGGCTATTCTTGAACCAAGCACCAAAGATGCAATAGTATTCGCTTAGCCTTTGTGCGGCCTCACTTAATTCAGCCTCATTCGCGCCCACATAGGTATGACGAAGCACCATGATTTTAGGTCGTGGCAGATTGGGATTGTTGGCAACGGCAGTGTTAAATTTATCCATCAGGTCAACCACTTCATCATCATTTTGCCACAACGGTGTTACCTGAACATTGCAACGATTGGCAACCGCAAAATCATGGCTACTCGGGTCGCGGGCAGCAATCCATAACGGCGGATGGGGTTGTTGTATCGGGGCAGGCACCGAAGTTACCGCAGGAAATTGCCAGTGTTTGCCGTCATGGGCATAATCTCCCTTCCATATTTCCTTAATCGCCGGAACCATTTCGCGTAGCATTTCGCCCGCTGTCCAAGCATCCAAGCCCGGCGACAGACGCTGGTATTCAAATTCATAAGCCCCTCTTGACAGGCTCACCTCCAGCCGGCCGCTGGTGATGATGTCCACCATCGCTACCTCGCCAGCCAATTTGATTGGATGCCAAAAGGGGGCGACTATGGTCGCAGTTCCTAAACGCAAATTGGAGGTTCGATTCGCCAGATCGCAGAGTTGTGCAAACGGGTTCGGGGCAATGGTGAACTCCATACCGTGATGTTCGCCGATCCATATTCCACTAAAACCGCCCTGCTCCGCCATCTCACACAATTCCAAAAACTGGGCGTATAACTGGGTATGCGACTGCGTCGGGTCATAACGTTCCATGTGAGCAAACAGCGATATTTTCATGGCGTTGTCTGGATTAGTTGGGGTTTTCTATTGACCGGTAATCATCGCAGTGTTTTGACCGCGCCGTCACGGTCACTGCCGAAATAGATGCCATAGCGTTGCCGCTCGGATTCATCAATATATCTTTTGAGCATGACCCTAATTGCTCTCGACTCAAAGCGCTGCCATGGAATTTCATTGAATGCCCAAAATTGTCCACTAAGTTGAGTGGCATGTGGCGAGGAATTGGCTTTGGCACGATAATAAATGGATTGCTGTGCATTTTTCTCGTTCTCAAAAACAGCGAACAATGAGCTCAATGAGATGCCAATTTGAAAATCATCTAGTTTGGCTTGTAATTTTCCGAGTGAGTCACTGGCGGGTACCTGTAATTCTTTGTCCGCATTTTCAGTCAACAAAATCTTGCCGTCATATTCGACAATCGCACCAACAATGACATCGGCATCACTGCCCACTGCCCCGACCGCAGACTGCTCTAACCCAAGACTTAAATAACCACCGCGCACATAACCCAGACCGATATGCTCGTTATAATCATAGGATTCGACCCGCCCAAGCAAGATAATATGGTCGCCCGCGTCAATCACCTGCTCGCGCTTGCAGTCAAACCAAGCACACACGTCCGTCAATATCGGATTGCCGGTTTGACTATCCGACCACTCGACCAGAGAAAATTTATCCGCCCGCTTTGATGCAAACAACCCCGAAGTCTCAACCTGCTCTTCCGACAGGATATTGACCGCAAATCCGCACGATTGAGTAAATACAGAAAAACTTTCTGCTGCCTTATCAATACAAACCAACAACATCGGCGGAAGTAGCGAAACTGAGGTAAATGAATTGGCAGTAAAGCCACGCGGAATCCCATTTTCTTCGCGGCAAGTTACCACTGTAACGCCAGTGAGGAAGGTGCCGAAGGCATTGCGTAATTGTCTTAGGTCAGATGTGTTCAAAACTCAAAACCGAAGTATGATGAAATATCATGGTGACCACGCTAGTCGCTTGAGTGTACCCGTCAAACGACTTGATGAAGCAGCATAAATTTACCAGAATGTATCCCTTTCTAGCAACACTTGTTTGATTCCTGTGGAGATGTCAAAACAAACGATAGAGTCGAGTGCTTTGTGCCTGCCGATACGAGCGACTTTGAAGCGAATGTCGCCGTGAGAAAGCGTCATGGCAACGAAAAACGGGTAGCCTTACCCATTCATCGAATAAACCAATACGAACTACAATTACCGTTTGGAGTATTGCGGTCGTTTTCTGGCTTTGTGCAAGCCGAATTTTTTCCGTTCCACTTCTCGGGCATCGCGGGTTACGAATCCCGCTTGTCGCAGGGGAACGCGGTATTCTTCATTGTAATTCAATAGCGCACGGGTGATGCCATGCCGGATTGCCCCTGCCTGACCGCTGTTTCCGCCACCATTCACATTGACCCGAATATCAGTTTTGCCCAGCATGTCCACGAGTTCCAGTGGTTGGCGAACAATCATACGCGCCGTTTCACGTCCGAAGTATTGTTCGAGAGATTGGTTGTTAATCAGGATGCTTCCTTTGCCACGTTGCAGGTAAACCCTTGCGGTGGATGACTTGCGCCGTCCTGTAGCTTGATAAATTTCTTGAGTTGCCATGCTTTTGTACTTAAATGAGACTCGAATTAAACGTCAATGGAGGAATTAGATGTCCAGAACTTTGGGTTGTTGCGCGTGGTGATTATGCTGCGTACCCGAGTAAATTTTCAACTTGGAAAGCATCGCTCTACCCAACTTGTTGCGTGGCAACATGCCTTTCACTGCCGTTTCAATGACTCGAGTGGGGTGTTTTTCAATCATTCCCTTGAAGGAAGTTTCTTTGATGCCACCGGGATAACCGGTGTGGCGATAATACTTTTTATCATTCATTTTGTTGCCAGTCAGGGCGACTTTTTCGGCATTGACCACCACAATATAGTCACCAGTATCCACATGGGGGGTGAATTCCGGTTTATGTTTTCCCCTCAGGCGATGAGCGATAGCGGCTGCCAGCCTGCCAAGGACTTTATTGTCGGCATCGACGACGAACCACTCGCGTTTGACTTTGTCAGGATTCGCAGAAAGCGTTTTCATTGAGCTGATGATAGGGTTGAAAATGGAGCGCGGATGATACTGGAGACACTGCTTTGATACAAGTATTTCAGAGGATTTTGCACCTTTTTTTACCCAAATCATGGTTTATTACCGGTTATTGACCAAAATTCGGGCGTTTCTGTCTTGTTTGATGTCTATGCAAAGGTCTCACAACAGCAGTTCGATCCAGTGCTTGACGCTTGTCCCCCTCGGCAAATGCAAATTCAGATGCACCTGACAACCGACATTAGCAGTGCATACAATATCCGGCTGATTATCCAACAAGCACCCTATCTTGGCTTCGACTAATTGCTTGGCAATTTGTGGCTGAAAAATTGAATAAGTCCCTGCCGAGCCACAACATAAATGCGCGTCTTGAACGTCACATAATTGATAACCCACGCGCTGTAAAATTTTTTCTACGGTATGGGTGATTTTCTGACCATGTTGCAATGTGCAAGGGGAGTGGAAAGCCACTTTCTGCGCGCTGTTTTGGAGCCGAAAAGTGTTGTCAATTTCCTTGTCCATTTCATTGTCAATGACCTCGCAAAGGTCAACCGTTTTCGCGCAGATAGCGCGCGCTTTTTGCAGATAATCCGCTTCGTCCCGCAATAGCTGGGGATATTCCAAGATGGTAACACCGCAACCACTGGCGGTTATCACAAACCCTTCAATGCCCTGTTCGAGATAGGGATACCATTTGTCGATGAGTGCTTTTGCCAATTTTTTGGCACGGGTTTGATTGGTGGTATGCAAATCCATCGCACCGCAACACCCCGCGCCCTTGACCTCGATTAGGCTAATCCCAAGTTTATCCAAAACACAGGCTGCCGCTAAATTGGTCATCGGTGACAATGCCCCTTGCGCGCAACCGGCTAATGCAACCATAGTGCGTTTATGCACTGCCTTTGGCGGCTCAGGTAGGTCGTTGACGGCAACGGCTGCGAGCGGAATGCGAGACTTGAGTGGTAACGGTAAAATCGGTCTCAGTAGCCTGCCAAAACGCAGTAACCAAGCGAAAATTTGGGCATTGCCAACCACTTTGGTCACGATTCTACGCATCAGTTGATTGCCTAAATGCCGCCGATGGCTACGCTGTAAGGTAGCGCGGCCAATTTCCACCAATTGCCCATACTCTACGCCGGACGGACAAGTGGTTTCGCAGGCACGGCAGGTCAGACAGCGGTCGAGATGCAAAGCCATTTGATGATTGGCAGGTTCGCCTTCGAGCAATTGCTTAATCAGATAAATACGTCCCCGAGGACCATCGCGTTCGTCGCCCAGCAACTGATAAGTCGGACAGGTGGCATTACAAAACCCACAATGTACGCATTTACCAATAATGGCTTCGGCAATTTTGCCGTCAGCGGTATTAGCAAATTCGATAGTCAGAGAAGTCTGCATGATCTATTTAATAATTAGAGTCTGCTTATCGAGTAGCGTATGGTTCTGGTTTAATTGCTTGGTTGCAACCACCTCGCGGATACGACCGTTTTCGATGAAGGCGACCCGGTCAGCAACGGCTAATACCGCTTCGACTCGTTGCTCGACCAACAAGATGGCGGCTCCCTGATGGCGGAGTTTGGCGATGACTTCGCGTATCGTTGCGATTATTGAGGGCATCAGCCCTTCGGTTGGCTCATCCAGCAGGATTACTTTGGGTTGCAGGCACAGGCAACGTACTATGGCTAACATCTGCTGTTCGCCACCACTGAGCGTGCCGGAAATCTGTTGCAGGCGAGGGGCGAGTTGGGGAAATAGTGCCAATGCCTGAGCGCGGGTTTCTCGGGCTTTGGTGTCCATCCCCCGTTTCATTAAACCCTGCTTCACTAAACCTTGTCCCATTAAGCCGATGGTGATATTTTCCGCAACCGTCAACTCGGCAAATAGCCGCCGTCCCTGCGGCACATAACCGATTCCGTGTCGGGGGATTAAATGGGCTGGTAGGCTGACCAATTGTTCACCATTGAGCATGATGGAGCCACTGCGTTGCACCAATCCCATAAGCGATTTTAATGCAGTACTCTTGCCCGCACCATTACGCCCGAACAGGCACAACACTTCTCCGCTATGCAGCTCGAGATTCAAGTCGCGCACGACATGGAGGTCACCATAATACGCATTGAGCTGTTCAAGCTTTAGCATGATTCTTTGCTGCCCTTTCGTATAGTCCCGCATTGTCACCCAGATAGGCAGTTTGCACATCGGCATTATGCTGAATCTCGGTGGGCTTGCCCTGTGCCAACACCTGTCCGCGCTCAAGCACCGTGATTCTATGTGCCAATGACATGACTACCGACATATTATGTTCAATCAGCAATACGGTGGTCGTTTGATTGATTTGTTTAACCAACGTGCAAAAATCCTCGATTTCGGCATCGGATAATCCCTGCGTGGGCTCATCTAAAATCAGCAACAATGGATTTAATGCTAACCCCATTGCCACTTCGAGCAGGCGTTGGTGTCCATAGGACATTTTCCCCGCCGGTTGCGTTTGCAGGCGGGCAATGCCAACCTGTTGTAGTGCGGCGGTGGCATGGTGAATCGGGCTGGGGCTTGTTTTCGGGTCAGCGTGGAATCGATGTTGTGCGGCAGTCACCACATTTTCGAACACCGTCAGGTTGGGGAAAATACTGGTGATTTGGAAGGTATAGGCAATCCCCTTGCGTACTATTTTGTGAATCGGCAAGCCAGTGATGTCCTCACCACGAAATTCGACCGTGCCGGTAGTAGCGTCTAACCGCCCCGACAGCAGGCTGACGAAGGTGGTTTTGCCAGCCCCATTGGGACCGATGATGGCATGTATTTCGTCTTGCTCGAGATCAAAATCGACACTTTTCACGGCATTCAGTCCGCCAAAAGATTTTGACAAACGGCGCGTCTTTAACAATGTTATGGCAGCCATGATAACCATCTGTCTCTGATGCTGCCGAGAATGCCACGAGGGAAAAACAACACCAGCAGTATCAACACCAACCCAGTCACCAATAAATACGCGCTGGTGTAATTGCTGGTAATGTCAACCAGATAAAACATCAGCAAGGTACCGAGTGCCGGGCCAAGCACCGTTCCGGCACCGCCTAACAGGGTAAACAATAACGCATCAATGGAGTATTGGATGGTCGCAAAAGACGACCCGATATAGGCAAACAACAAGGCAAAGGCGGCACCAGAAGTGGCTGACAATGTGCCAGACACCAGCAATGCTTGCAGTTTAATGGCAAAGACGTTGTAGCCGAGCATTTGAGTGCGCGGTTCGTTTTCCCGAATAGCGACTAAAGCGCGTCCCATTTTTCCACGCACCAATTTATAGATGATGAGCAGGGTGATGCCGAGTAATGCGAGCGACAGGTTGTATCGGGTTGAGGGGTCGGTCAAGTCCAGATTGTGACCGAAAAACTCAAAACTGCGTGCCGCTTCGGGCAGCACTAACCCCTCATCGCCTTGCGTATAACGGCTAAAATAGAGAGTCGCCAGATAGACGACTTGAGACATCATCAAGGTTACAATCATGAAGGCAACCCCGCTGGTACGCAAGGCAATGCAACCGACAATCAATGACAAAAAGGCACCGCTGAGGATGCCGCTAGCAAACGCGATTGGCACACTCCAGCCGAGATGATAAGCGGTCAAGCCGGCACCATAAAGTCCGATGGCAAAAAACATCGCATGACCGAGACTGAGCAAACCGGTATAGCCGAACAAGACGTTGTAGCCGATGGCGAATATTGCCAGAATCATAATCCGCGTCATGCTCAGATGATGATATTCGGGTAGCACGAATTGCAACAAAAACAAAATCAGCATGACCGCCAAAAGTAAAGCCAGTGGCTTTCTGCGGTTACCGCTGTTTGCTTCGGTGCAAGTTGCTTCGGCGCGGGTTGTTTTTTCCGGCTTTAGCTTATCGGCAGTCATTTTGAGGTCTTGCCAAATAAACCAGCCGGTCGGAATACCAGAATCAATGCCACCAATGTGGTTGACAGCATCTTTGCCAGAGTCGGGGAAAAGAACACCGATATAATGCCGTCACTCATGCCGATCAGCAAGGCGGCAATCAAGGCGCCGCGAATACTACCGAGTCCGCCGACAATAACCACGATGAAAGAGAGTAATAATGGGTCAAGCCCCATGAGATAATGGGCTTGGCGTATGGGAACAATCAGGATTGCCCCCACTGCCGCAAGCATGGCACCGATGGTGAATACCACCGCATAAACCCGCTCTACCGCAATGCCAAACGCCTGCGCCATATCCCGATCATATTGTGTTGCGCGCATGATTAGCCCAATACGGGTGCGGGTGATGACATACCAGACACCCAGCAAAATAAGAACCGCCGCGACAATGACCAGCAGTTTGTAACCAGAATAGCCAAACCAAGGAAACTGGACGCGGAAATAAAAAGGAGTATCAACCGCACGCGCATCGGCACCAAAGGTAATCAGCACGGTTTGTTGTATGACATATAAAACACCAATCGTGGCAACAATGGTTGCTTCGGGATTGTAGTGCAAGCGCTTGAGTATCAGCCAATCCGTAGCAAAGGCGATGATGCCAACAACAAGGGGGGCGATAATCAGGGCGGTCAGAAACCCCAAAGTCGGGCTTGCTGTCATCAGGCTGGTAATCCACCATGCCAATACCGCGCCGAGCATAAAAAATTCGCCGTGGGCAACATTCACGACCCGCATGACCCCAAAAACTAGACTCAACCCAAGCGCGGTCAGACACAGCACCGCCGCCTGTACCAAACCTTCAAGGCTGGCTAGAAAAAGAAAGGGCCAGAAATCCAATGACTAATCCAAATAAATAATTTTGACACAGGCGACCACAGAGATTATAGATTATTGTTATCCCGTAGAATTTCAGTCATTTGATTTACGCATTCCCCACTCAATACTCAAAAGAACCACATTATTAGCCGTCGCATTCTACACTTTCGCTGATGTATTGATAGTATTTTGCGTAATTCGCGCTATTACCCTATAAGAAACGCCTTAACTCGCTTTTCGTCAAATAGCGTAAAATGGAGTTTATTGTGAGTAGCTAATGAGCATGCTCTGTGAAAATTTTGAAAATCTACGCCGAGTAACCGGGATTAAGCTTTGGATGAAATCAATATTTTCTTGATATGGATTTTTAATTTCAAGGACAATATAAATATCACTTACATTCACATCATAAGTGCAACATTTCTTAAGTCAGCCAAAGGGTATATTAAGACTCTTTTAACTGACCTGAAAAAGGAGTGCATAGTGCGACAATATACCCATTTGACTGAACACGAAAGATACCATATATGGCTGATGATAGGACAACAAGATTCACTAACAAGCATTGCTAATCGGATGGGCAGAAGTGTCTCAACAATTAGCCGAGAGATTAAACGCAATACAGGTAAAAAAGGTTATCGATACCAACAAGCGGGTCGGTTTGCTCATGCTAGGCATCAAACTAAAAACAAGCATATCAAACTGACCCCGCAGGTAATACGCTATGTCAAGGATAATCTCAAACAATACTGGTGCCCTGAACAAGTTGCTAACCGGTTATATTGTGATTGGGACATTAGTATTAGCACTGAAACTATCTATCGCTTTGTATTGAAAAACAAAATGGCAGGCTCCAATCTTTATAAATATCTAAGGTGCCAGAGCCGTCCATATCGTAAACGATACGGCAAGCCTGATTACAGGGGCAAGATACCCAAACAGAGTGAATATAGCTGATCGTCCTAGCATTGTTGATACGCGCAGTCGTATTGGTGATTGGGAGGCGGATACCGTGATAGGAAAAAATCATCAAGGAGCCATACTTACCTTGATAGAAAGAAAGAGCAGGCTTTATCTTGCCCTGCCTATTAAACGTAAGACCGCACAAGCAAGTCGTGATGCAATCATTGAGCTACTCAGCCCCATTAAGAATCTGGTGCATACCATTACCTTTGATAATGGCAGAGAGTTTAACCGCCATAGTGAGATTGCCAAACAATTAAATTGCAACACTTACTTTGCCAAACCGTATCATAGCTGGGAGCGTGGATCGAATGAAAACCATAACGGGCTATTGAGACAGTTCTTCCCGAAAAAGATGAAACTTGATAAAATCACTGACAATGCGGTGAAAACAGCAACAGATTTAATGAATAATCGTCCCAGAAAATGTCTGGGATTTAAGACCCCTTTCGAGGTCTTTGCTGAAATGATGGGCAAAGACTATTTCTTTAAACACCGTGTTGCACTTATGGGTTGAATTCGCCCTTGAATCATTTCAGGTTACTCATTATTAGGCTTGAATAATTTCAAAGGAGGATGACATGGTCGCTGTGTTTTCCAGCATTTTGGTCACCGAGCAATATTTTTCCATTGAAAGCGCAATCGCGCGCTCGACTTTATTGTAGTCGAGTTGATGCCCGCTTAGGCGATAGCACAAATGAATTTTGCTAAACACTTTCGGGATGGTTGGCGCACGTTCGGCGGTGATTTCAATTTCACAGTTACTCACGTTCTGGCGTGATTTGTTAAGAATCATCATCACATCAATCGCACTGCACCCACCGAGACCGGCAAGCACGACTTCCATCGGACGTGCCCCTTTGTTCTGACCACCAATTTCGGCAGCACCGTCCATTGCAATGTTGTGTCCGCTTTCGGTTAGGGCAATAAAATTGATGCCATCGCTTTGATTGACGTGTACTTTCATGGTATTGAGTCGGAATTAGTCAGATAAGGTTTGCTAAAAAGATGTTGCAGTTTTTGCCCGGGTTGTTCGGCGCGCATGAATGCCTCGCCAACTAGGAATGTATTGACCTTGTGTTTACGCATTAACATCACATCCGCTGGCGTGTGAATACCGCTTTCGGTAACCACAATTCGATTATCAGGAATCTGCGCCAATAAATCAATCGTGGTATTTAAGCTCGTTTCAAAGGTATGTAGATTCCGATTATTGATACCAATGAGTTTACACGGTAATACCAACGCTCGTTCAAGTTCCTGCTGATCGTGTATCTCGATCAGAACGTCCATACCCAGTTCATGGGACAGCATTGCCAGCTCCATAATCGTGGCATCGTCCAAAGCCGCAACGATGAGTAAAATCGCATCCGCGCCACACGCTCTGGATTCATAAACCTGATAACGGTCGATGATAAATTCCTTGCGTAGCAACGGCAAGGGACAGGCGGATTGTGCCTGCTCAAGATACGCATTATGACCCTGAAAATATTTTTCATCGGTCAACACCGACAAGCAAGTGGCTCCGTATTTGGCATAGCTTTTGGCAATTTCAACAACATCAAAGTGATGGCGAATGATGCCTTTACTGGGTGATGCCTTTTTAATTTCACTAATAATTGCCGGCTTGTCTTGGGCAAGTTGAGCGACAATGGCATCAATAAACCCGCGAGGAGGAGCGATTGTCTCGCATCGTTGCCGCAGCGCGGACAGTGGACAACGCCGCGATCGGTCGGTTACTTCCTCGACTTTGGTGGCTAAAATTTTAGACAGGATATCGGACATGATTAAATATGAAGTTATCAATTATCAGTTAGCAGTAACTGTCCACTTTCTATCCTATTTCATGTTCAGAAAGTTTTGTAATAAGGCATGACCATGTTCGGTAACGATGGACTCAGGATGAAACTGCACCCCCTCAAGCGCGTACTGTTTGTGCTTTACTGCCATGATTTCGCCGTCTTCAGTCCATGCGGTAATCTCAAAACAATCGGGTAGCGAAGATTTCTCGATGACCAGCGAATGATAGCGAGTCGCCTGAAATGGATTCGCAATCCCCGCAAACACACCCACGCCGGTATGCGTAATCATGGATGTTTTGCCGTGCATAATTTGTTGGGCATGAATAATTTTTCCGCCAAACGCCTGACCGATGCCTTGATGACCAAGACAGACTCCCAACAGCGGAATCTTGCCGGCAAAATGCACGATTGCGGCAACTGAAATTCCGGCATCGCTGGGCGTACAAGGTCCCGGCGACACCACTAGATATTGTGGCGCAAGCTGCTCAATTTCAGCAATCGATATTTCATCGTTTCGAAATACCGAAACAACCTGTCCGAGCTCACCAAAATATTGCACCAAGTTATAAGTAAAAGAATCGTAATTATCAATCATGACTAACATGGCGGCTGCTCCGTTCGGGACTCGGTACTTTCTTCGCTCATCTCCTCGCTGTCCAGCGGATTATGCAACCCAGCATTCGCCATCTCCACTGCCTTGAAAATCGCCTGTCCTTTATTGATGGTTTCCTGCCATTCGGTTTCGGCAACCGAGTCGGCAACAATGCCAGCACCCACTTGAACATAAACCATCTGCTCCTTGATAAACGCGGTACGAATGGCGATGGCGGTATCCATATTGCCGTTCCAGCCAATATAGCCAATCGCACCCGAATAAATGCCACGCTTGTCTGGTTCGAGTTCCTCGATGATTTCCATAGCGCGAACTTTGGGGGCTCCGGATAGTGTGCCTGCTGGAAAGGTGGCTTTTAGCACATCAATCGCATCAAGCTCGTCATTGATTTGACCGGTCACATTGGAGACGATGTGCATCACATGGGAATATTTTTCGATGGTCATTTTATCGGTCACCTGAACCGTGCCGACTTTAGAAACACGACCGACATCATTGCGCCCCAAATCGATCAACATCAGATGTTCGGCAAGCTCTTTGGGATCCGCCAAAAGCTCTTTGGCAAGGGCATCATCCTGCGCCTCATTTTCTCCACGAGGGCGTGAGCCGGCAAGCGGCCGTAGTGTGATTTGACCGTTTTCGACCCGCACCAGTATTTCAGGAGACGCGCCGGCAATGTGGAAATCGCCAAGATTAAGATAATACATATAAGGCGACGGGTTCAGGGTCCGTAATGCGCGATATAAATCCAGTGGAGGCACGGTAAACGGCAATGACAGACGGCGCGATAGGACGATTTGAAACGCATCGCCATCATAAATATATTGTCGGCATTGCTCCACAGTCGCTTCATAATCGCTTTGCGAAAAAGAAGACTGAAAACGCGATTCGTCCGTACACGGGGGAGCCTGATCCACTGCCGTATGGGATGCCGCACAATGGAGCTGGGTAATCAATGTCTGTAAACGTTGTTTGCCCCTTTCCCATGCCTGATGCGCTTGCGGGTCAACATGAATAATCACATACAAGCGGTCGGCGACATTATCGAATACCACCAACTCTTCAGACACCATCAACAAAATATCGGGTGCGTCAATCGGATCCTTAACTGGATTGGCACCCAGATGAGGTTCGATATAACCGACCGTATCGTAGCCGAAATAGCCGACCAGACCACCACTAAATCGGGGCAATTCAGGCAACTCTGGCACACGATATTGCTGATGAAATTGACGCACTTCGTCGAGCGGATTATCGCAATGACGCTTTTCGAGCAAACGGTTCTCCGCAAACAGACTCAGTATGTTGCCACGCACCTCAAGACGTTTGTGGCAGGGCAGACCAATGGTGGAATACCGTCCCCATTTTTCATCACCCTGCGCCGATTCCAGCAGGTAGCTAAACGGCTGGTGAGCCAGTTTGAGATAGGTGCTTAACGGCGTTTCCAGATCTGCTAATATTTCCCGTGCCAGCGGAATGCGGTTAAAACCAGCAGCGGCTAATTGGTTGAATTGTTGTTGATTGAGCATGGCATCTGTGTCAATGGCGAATCACGAATTATATCAATTCCGAATAGTGAATTGACATAATTATGTTACCCAAATCCCTACATAGAAGCTTATCAACACCTAAATCCATTCTATCATTGCGGTTTTTCTCAAACGCAAGCCATCATTCTCCCTATATAACGATACTCAGGCGATGTGTAGGCAAACAGTGCCCAATCTTGCGTTCAATGCTTAAAAGTCATTTTTCAGACGCTACTATCCGGTCGCTTGTTTTCTTTGTTTTGTCGTTGCTCGGATTACCGGGGAGGTGGGTCAAACCGCTTGAGCGCAAGCACTTGCTCTAATAACATGTTCTTGCCTGCCTGTTGACTACATTAGCCACAATGGCGATAGGGCTTGGGGATGGTAAGACCTAGTACGGTTCCGCCGCATCATCCTTGATATGGCGCACATCATCCAGATGAAAGTTCCCTTCATGCTGCATCAGAATTAAACTCTGGATGATATAGAGGGCTTAAACCCGCGATTACTTTGGGGCAAGGGAAAGTGACGATAAGCTCTGCTAACTGTAATGGCTGCATAATGTTGAGCCATTGTCAGCAATCCTGCTTGTGCGGTTAATTACTCATTCGTGGTCGAGAGTTTATAGGGTAGAATATTCATAGGTCTTGATTGTATCACCCCTACGGGATTTTAGATTTCTGTCATTGATACGGTTTTGGGCTACTCCCTGTCATTATGCAAAGTTCTCTTATCGTTTAATATTTTTATTCTTTTCTCTGCGTCTATCTTTTATCTAAACTTTGCATAGATTTTCGTGCTTTTCGTGGTTAAAACAAACGCGATGGTAATCAGGTCGGGTACAATTGGGGAAAATTAAATGTGGAGAAATAATTAGATGTCATTTAGTGATCGTGATGGTGTGATATGGATGGATGGGAAAATGGTGCCTTGGCGTGATGCCAATGTCCATGTTCTGACCCACACGTTACATTATGGTATGGGGGTATTCGAAGGTGTGCGCGCCTATAAAGCGGAAAAAGGCACGGCTATTTTTCGCTTGCACGAACATACCGAGCGATTGTTTCAGTCGGCGCATATCCTCGGTATGAAAATTCCATACGCTACCGAAACGGTGTTTCAGGCGCAAGTTGATGCGATTAAACAGAATAATCTGGAGTCCGGATATATTCGCCCGATGGCATTTTACGGCTCGGAAGGCATGGGCATCCGGGCGGATAATCTGGGCGTACATCTCATTGTTGCCGCTTGGCAATGGGGTTCTTATTTGGGCGAAGAGAATCTCAACCATGGCATCCGTGTTCGGGTGTCGTCTTATACCCGACACCATGTCAATACCAGCATGTGTCGCGCCAAAGCGAATGGCCATTACATTAACTCTATGTTAGCACTGCAAGAAGCCATTGAAACTGGTTATGACGAAGCCTTGTTGCTTGATATCAACGGTTTCGTTATGGAAGGCAGTGGTGAAAATGTATTTATCATTCGTGACAATGTGATTTATACCCCCGATTTGACTTCGGCACTGGATGGCATCACCCGTAAGACGGTCGCTAAAATTATTGCCGATGAAGGTCTGGAGCTGGTTGAAAAGCGTATCACCCGAGACGAGGTTTACATTTGTGATGAAGCCTTTTTTACTGGTACTGCCGCAGAAGTGACCCCGATTCGGGAATTGGATAATCGTCAAATTGGCAATGGTGGCAGAGGACCAATCACGGAAAAAATTCAAAGCCGTTTCTTTGATGCGGTGCATGGTCGAATACCCGAATATGAGGGTTGGCTCACCTATGTCTGATAACCAACCTGAACGTATGGAAATGAAGAGTACTGTGGATGCGGACACCCCGAATACCAATCAGCGAGTTGAAGTCACCGCCGATGATTTGCCACTGCATTGCCCGATGCCGGGCAAACGCCTGTGGGATTCACATCCAAAAGTGTATCTCCCGATTGAGGACAGCGGGCAAGCATTGTGCCCTTACTGTGGCACCGAATACGTTCTCAAGGGCACGGTAAAACCTGCCCACTAATCTGTTGTCGAATATAATATTGCCCGATTACCGCCCTGATTAGCCGTCTGGCGAAGGCATTTTTAGCTCGACTCACAGCCACCGTCTGCGACCATGCGGATAACTTGTTGAAATTATTGGAGAGGAAAAATAATTTTGACGTACCCTATATATTGGGATTACAATCTTCTTTATACCACTATATGTAGTTTTCTGGACAACAGAATGTTGCCAGCCATTGGTGGAATACACGAGAAAATTCTGCTTTACAAAAAGAAGACACGCCAACAGGAATAGAATTGTTCATAGAAATTGACACGTTATGACCCAAAGACCGATGGGCGAGGAAAATCATAAAAATGACCAACGTAGCCAATAAAGCTAATAATCATAAAGACCCTATCGGCAGCATCCCGCTGGACGATATTCCGCTTCAGCCCGCGTCCTACGATATTTGGGATAAAAAATATCGACTGAAGAGCATGAAGGGCGAGGCTGTGGATGAAGATATTGATGCGACATACTTTCGTGTTGCCCGGTCTTTGGCAGGAGTCGAAACCACTCCGGCGAAACAAAAAGAGTGGTGCGACAAATTTTTGTGGGCGTTAAAAAATGGTGCCATTCCTGCCGGTCGAATTACCTCCAACGCAGGTGCATTGCAACATAAACCAGCAACCAGCACCATTAACTGCACTGTCTCGGGCACCATTCCAGATTCCATGGACGGCGTTTTGCGGTCGGCTCACGAGGCGGGGATGACTTTGAAAGCGGGTTGCGGTATCGGTTATGAATTCTCCACCTTGCGCCCTAAAGGGGCTTTCGTCAGCGGTGCCGGTGCATACACATCAGGACCGCTGTCGTTTATGGATATTTTTGATTCCATGTGTTTTACCGTCTCTTCTGCTGGTGGAAGACGTGGCGCGCAGATGGCTACTTTTCATATTTCCCACCCCGATATTCTCGAATTCGTCCGCGCCAAACACGAAAATGGTCGCCTGCGACAGTTTAATTTGTCCTGCTTGATTACCGATGAATTTATGAAAGCGGTCAATAACGAAGCCGAATGGAAACTGTATTTCCCCGCCACCCGACTGGAAATAGAAAGCAACGAATACGAAATCATCATTCGACCCTGGTCACATACATCGGATTACACAACTAATGAGATTGGTCAGGTGGCTTGTCGGGTTTATAACACCATTCCAGCCAAGCGACTGTGGAATCTGATTATGAACTCGACCTATGACTATGCCGAACCCGGGTTCATTCTGGTGGACCGCATCAATGAAATGAATAATAACTGGTTTTGCGAAAATATTCGCGCCACCAATCCTTGTGGCGAACAACCGTTGCCACCCTACGGTGCGTGCTTGTTAGGCTCGGTCAACTTAACTAAATTCGTGGAAAACCCGTTTACCGATGATGCCCGATTTGATTGGAAAAAATACCGTCAAGTGGTCGCCATATTTTGCCGTATGCTGGATAATGTGGTGGAAATTAACGGTCTGCCACTCGAAAAACAAAGCGAAGAAATTTTATCCAAACGGCGACATGGCATGGGCTTTCTCGGGCTCGGCTCAACGCTGACTATGTTAAAAATAAAATATGGTGATGCCGACTCGCTGGCATTGACCGAGCGAATCACCGAAAATATGGCAACCACCGGTTGGGAAATCGGCATCGAACTGGGAGAAGAAAAGGGTATTGCTCCGATATTGAAACAAGAATATCTGGTAACCGGCAAAATGCTGGCACAACGACCAGAAATGAAAAAAGACGGATATGCTATCGGCGACAGCGTCAAAGGATCGGTGTTAATGGGGAAATACAGTCGTTATATGCAGCAATTCCCGCAACAATTGCAAGACGACATCGCCACCAAAGGCTGTCGTTATACGCACCATACTTCCATTGCCCCGACCGGAACTATCAGCCTGTCGCTGGCAAATAATGTGAGTAATGGCATTGAGCCGACATTTGCCCACAGTTACAGTCGTAACGTCATTCGTGAAGGGAAAAAATCCAAGCAGAAAGTAGATGTATTGTCCTACGAATTATTGGCATATCGTCATCTGGTCAATCCGCAAGCAGAGGCATTTTCTGATTCCCCCGCTGCCGACCACAATGCAAACAGCCTGCCGGATTATTTTGTTACCACCGATGAGGTTACCCCGAAACAGCATGTTGATGTGCAGGCAGCGGCACAAAAATGGATTGATTCGTCAATATCTAAAACTGCCAACGTACCGACCGATTTTGCGTTCGAAGATTTTCAGGGCATCTATCAATATGCTTGGCAAAAAGGACTCAAAGGATGTACTACATTTCGCTTCAACCCCGAAGTGTTTCAAGGGGTTTTAGTCAAACAGCAAGATTTGGAAAATACCACATACCAGTTTACCTTAGAAAACGGTGAAGTGGTTGAGGTGAAAGGCAATCAGGAGATTGAATACGATGGCGAAACACATACTGCCGCGAACCTGTTTGATGCATTAAAAGAGGGTTATTACGGCAGGTTTTAGCAAGGCATTTTCTACGATTACCGATATTGCTCCGCGTTTCTGCGCTTGGCTTTTAATGACTTGAAATTAAATTGTGAAAAAAACCAACAAACGGCATTCAAATCTATCCCGCAATAGCCAGCGCAATGGAAGGATTCAGTTCAATCGGAATATGAGTCGGTTGGTTTACATGCCATACACCCAGCAAAGTTTGTTAAGTAAACTCGAAACAGCCAACCCAACCAAGCCCTTATAAACAGCGAAATACGAACGAGATTATGACCATAAAAATTGAAAAACAAATCGTTGATTACCAAGTCGTCAACCCCACATCCGCAGACAAGCCCAAGCGGCGCGACAGTGTAGAATCGGGACAGACGGCATCTTTAGATCTCGGTCAGGAGCCGGGTCAGGGGCAAGCCCAAATCGTGCAAATGCACGAAAAAGTCATGCGCCCAGACCGGTTAATAGGCAATACCTATAAAATCAAAACACCAGTTTCAGAACATGCGTTCTACATTACTATCAACGACATTCTTTTGAATCCGGGCACGCCCTTTGAAAAACGCCGACCCTTTGAGGTCTTCATCAACTCTAAAAACATGGATCACTACCAATGGATATCGGGGCTGACATTGATTATTTCAGCCGTGTTTAGAAAGGGTGGCGATGTGGCCTTTCTGGTTGATGAACTGCAAAGCGTATTCGACCCCAAAGGCGGCTACTTCAAGCGCGGCGGAAAATTCATGCCCTCTTTGGTCGCTGAAATTGGGGATGCGATTGAATCCCACTTAAAAACAATCGGCATGATTGCCGACAATGGTCTCGACCCACACCGACAGGCACTGGTTGATCAGAAACGCAAAGAATTTGAACAACAAAATGAAGTTACCGACCAATCCGACAATTTTCCAGCCGGCGCGACACTTTGTGCAAAATGCAATACCAAAGCAACTGTTTTAATGGATGGTTGCATGACCTGCCTTAACTGTGGCGAGAGCAAATGCGGCTAATTTTTCCAACAGTGCCATTAAATCAGCGCAAACACTCCGAAGTTGTATGAACTTCGAGGCAAACAATCATTCGCCCAAAAGATTTTGGTACAGAGGTTGCGACCGCGACCGCGACAAGGCTATGATATAAGAAGCCCGCTGTCGTTTAATTCCATTGAGGATAGTTAGTTTATTAGCCCATTTGTAACTCAAACCATACATTTTATAGGGCACAATTGTCGAAAAAACCAATCAACAATCAATAGAGATGTCCATAAGCCATGAAAAAAATATTATTAGATAAATCGGTATTGTCCTGGGCTCTTTATGACTGGGCAAATTCGGCTTTTGCAACGACTGTGGTCGCCGGATTCTTTCCGGTGTTTTATAATGTCTTGAGTGCCGACCTAAGCACGCGGGATGCCCAGTTCTGGTTCAACATAACCTTGGCAGGCGGTAGTATATTGGTTGCTATTGCCGCACCTGTACTAGGTGCCATTGCCGACAGTGGCGGTAAACGCAAAAAATTTCTCGCAACTTTTACCATGTTAGGTGTTTTGATGAGCGCAGGTCTGGCATGGGTCGGTGCCGGCATGTGGTGGGTCGGATTATTGATTTACGGGCTGGGTCAGATTGGGTTTTCAGGGGCTAACATTTTTTATGATGCCATGCTTCCCGACCTGTCTTCAGAAGAGGATTATGATCTCGTGTCGGGCTATGGCTATGCTTTGGGTTATGCGGGTGGTGGAATTTTATTTCTTGTCAACGTACTGATGGTAACCCAACCACAGTGGTTTGGTTTGGCAGATGCTGGCACCGCATTATCGCTGTCATTCATCAGCGTAGCCATTTGGTGGGCAGTTTTTACCGTGCCTCTTTTATTGGTGCTTAAAGAGAGTCCCAGCAAATCATCCGCAACATTCACACAAAACATACGCCACGGTTTTCAACAATTGCGTGTCACTTATCGCGAACTACGGCAACTAAAAGTGGCTTTGCTATTTCTCGCCGCATACTGGTTATACATCGACGGTGTCAACACAATTTATAAAATGGCACTATTTTTTGCTAATCGGGTACTCGAACTGCCTCAGGAAAGTTTAATTTCTGCACTATTGCTGACGCAGTTTGTTGCTTTTCCGGCGGCATTGTTTTTCGGCTGGCTGGGTAAACGTATCGGGCCTAAGCCGTGCATCTTGATTGGTTTACTGGTTTACGCTTTGACGGTTTTCTATGCTTGGGGATGGCTTGATTCCGCAGCCGATTTCTATAAACTGGCTATCACGATTGGCTTGGTTCAGGGCGGCGTACAAAGCCTGAGTCGCTCGCTGTTTGCGCGCTTGATTCCTCCATCGAAAACTACCGAGTTCTTCGGGTTTTTTAATATGATAGGGAAATTTGCAACTATCCTGGGTCCGCTGATGATGGCAACAGTTCCAATACTATTTGTCGGTAGCGAAGCACGTGACAGTATTTTAGTTTTGATCCTGCTTTTTGCGGTTGGAAGTGTTATTCTGTTAAAGGTCAATGTTAAAAATGGGGTTCAGGCTGCCCTGGACATAGAGCATAAGCTAAAGGATGCTTCTTCCGCTATGAAATAACACCGAATAGTTGTAGCAGCAAAATAATAATCTCGGGATATTTATTTCGGCGCGTTATGGTGTATAATTATTCGCTTGGATAGTGATTTTTTCCAACATGAAATGCGTATTAACAGACTATAGAGGGCAATAAAATGACTTTAAGAATTAATGATCAAGCACCAGACTTCACGGCGAATACCACACAGGGTGAAATTAGTTTCCATGAATGGCTGGGCGATAGTTGGGGGATTCTTTTCTCTCATCCGAAGGATTTCACGCCGGTATGTACCACCGAATTGGGCTATGTTGCCAAACTCAAACCGGAATTTGAAAAACGTAATTGCAAAGCCATCGGCCTGAGTATTGATGCCGTTGATGATCACGCCGCATGGGCGAAAGACATCGAAGAGACCCAGGGCTATGCGGTCAACTTTCCGATGATTGGCGATACTGATTTGAGTGTTGCAAAACGCTATAACATGTTTCCGGCGGACGAAAGCGGCACTTCGCAGGGGCGCACAGCCATGACCAATGCGACCGTGCGAACCGTCTATGTGGTTGGTCCAGATAAAAACATAAAGTTGATGATGACCTATCCAATGACGACCGGACGTAACTTCGATGAAATTTTGCGCGTCATTGACTCCATGCAACTGACTGCCGAGCATAAAGTCGCAACGCCGGTGAACTGGAAATCAGGCGAGGATGTGATTATCGTGCCAGCAGTATCTGATGAGCAAGCTAAAGAGAAATATCCCGACGGCTGGAAAACCGTGAAACCGTATCTGAGATTGGTTAAGCAACCATAACTGGGTATCCGCAGTCACATTCGGTGGCGACATCGTCGAGTGTGGCGCGGTGTGAAAGGAGCAATTATAAATTTTTTATTCTTGCTGTCATCCTATTAACTTTGCCCGCCATTGCCTTGCTGATAAAGGTGTAGTTGTTAAAGAGGACATGTGTGGTAGTGCTTTTGAATAATTGTACGATTAATACACTTAATAATAAGGAGAAAATGAAATGGTGAAGAATATTTCACCAAATATGTTGCTGATTCAATTGCACAAGCTATTAATAAAAAATGAATGCTAGGTATCAAAGCAATGAACAAACATTAATCTGATTCAACAGAACAACAAATAACAGAAGGGTATATACTCGCTTCTCTGCAAAAAGAGCTTGGTTTGACTTTTGATCCAGAATCAAAGTTGCCAATTTGTATTGATGCTAAGCCAGATGCCATAGACCCAAACTATAAAGTTATAGTTGAAGTATATGTCCACATCGGTAAAGTAAAAGCAGGTCATCCCAACAAAATCAAAGGCGACATACTGAAATTGGTACTAATCAGAAAAAGCTCGGTCCTGATTGGCGTAGAATCATGTGTTTTGCATGTAATGAAGTCGCAAAGCGTGTTCAAGGAAAATCATGGGTTGCGGAAGCAGCAAAGGAGTTTGGGGTGGAAATTCGTGTTGTTCAACTAACACCTCAACAAAAAAACAATGTTATTCACGCTCAAAATAAGCAATGCATGATGAATGCCTAATGACGGCTAACGATTCAAGCGTTATGATAGCTCGCTTCCTGACTTCGACGATCAACCATCATAACATATTGATTTATAAATAAACACAAAAATATCTAGGCATTACGAATGCCCAGATATTGAAGGATTATATCAATCAGTACAGTGGGTAAGCTGTGGTCGTCGCTTTTAATCACATCACAGTATAGATTTTTTTGCTTGTGGGTCGATTGGAGAATGTATGACATAACGCTTATTCGTGCGCTTGTGTTTCAGGACACTGTCCCGACTTCGACGGTTCGCTCCACGCAGATCGCCCACAGCCCAAGACAATCGGTTCAGATTGTGCAATCCGTGCGCATCGGCGATAAGGTCAAGCAAAAGATTGTCCGTTATGTCGGCATTGCCATGTATGACGATGAATTGGCACAGTTGAAGGTTTTGGCCGAGGTCTATCGCCAGTTGTCGTTCGACACCCTGTTGCCGCAGAAGCGGTATCGTGCATCCCATGAAGCCCTGTTCCATTGCGTGATGGCACGCATTGCCAATCCCCCCCCAGAGCAAGACAAGCGTGGCAGTGTGCAGCACCTTGAGCAGGACTCATGCGTCTCTTTACCACTAGAAAAAGTTTATCGGATGATGGATCAGCTTGACGATAACGCCATCAGCCGGCTGCAAGCGATGACCTGTGAAGGCACGCGATCCTTGTTGCCTGGTGCACTTGATGTGTTGTTTTTTGATTGTACGACGCTCTATTTTGAGTCTTTCAAGGAAGACGAATTAAAGCAAAATGGCTACAGCAAGGACTGTCAAGTTAATCAGACACAGGTCAATCAGCCGCAGGTATTTCTGGCTTTACTGGTCACCCATGAAGGCCTGCCAGTCGGCTACGAAGTATTCCCGGGTGCTACCTTCGAGGGTCATAGCCTGATCAGCGTTTTGAAGGAGTTGCAGGCGCGCTATGATGTTAGGAAAATGATCTTTGTCGCTGATCGGGGCATGCTTAATGAAGACAATCTGCATGCCCTGGATGAGGCTGGTGCTTATTACATTGTCGGGGCGAAACTAAAACAATTGCCCGTTGCATTACAAGCCAAAGTATTGGATAAATCAGCTTATCAGGCACTTGGCAAAGGCGCATCAAGCGTCGCCGAGCTGACGCATAATACCAACGGCCTAAGGATTTGACACTTTGTGCTTTCCACGGGGAATTTGAAGTGATTCAGTAGTTATCATCATAGGAGGTATTAATGACAGTAGAGATTATGCGAACGGACAAGTCGGCCTGCGATCTTCGGTGCGCCGCAGCGGCGTGCAGGGACGCGAAAGCGGCCCGACGGATGCTGGCGATTGCGTTGATTTTGGACGGCACTGACCGCAAGACGGCGGCCGAGAACTGCGGGATGGACCGCCAGACGTTGCGTGACTGGGTACACCGTTACAATGACACGGGGATTGAGGGTCTCTCGAACCGGCGTTCGCCAGGACGGCAACCCCTGCTCAGCGTGGCACAGAAGGCGGAGTTGGCATCGCTTGTGCGTGAGGGGCCGGATCCCGAAACGGACGGCGTGGTGCGCTGGCGGCGCATTGACCTCAAGCGCAAGATTGAGGAGCGCTTTGGCGTTGTCATGCATGAGCGGACCGTTAGCAAACAACTGGTAAAACTTGGTTTTCGACGCTTGTCTGTGCGCCCGCAGCATCCGAAATCCGACCCGGATACGCAGGATGCGTTTAAAAAAACTTCGCTGCAGAGGTAGCGGCCGTTCTGCCCAAAACGGCCTGCGGCAAACCATTGGAGATTTGGTTTCAGGACGAAGCCCGTGTGGGTCAGCAAGGGACGCTGACACGTATATGGGCCGAACGGGGAACCCGGCCGCGTGCGCCGCGTGATACACGTTATACGTCGGGCTATATCTTCGGCGCGGTTTGTCCCGAACGCGCCGAGGCTGCTGCGCTGATCATGCCGCATGCGGACACGTCCGCTATGAATGCACATCTGTGCGAGATCGCCAGGACGGTCGCGGCAGGTGCCCATGCCTTGCTCATCCTCGACGGTGCAGGCTGGCACGGATCAGCAAAACTGGAAGTACCCGACAACATCACCCTGCTCAAACTCCCGCCCTATGCGCCAGAACTCAACCCGATGGAAAACGTTTGGGCCTACCTGCGCGCCAACAAGCTGGCAATCTCTGTGTTTGAATCCTACGATGAGATTGTCGACAAATGCTGCGATGCCTGGAATTTCTTCGCAGAGGACAAACAGGCAATCACATCAATTACATCACGTAATTGGACCAAAACAGTCAATCAATAGAGCCGTTGGTATAAGAAGAGACGGCTCATCAAGAAAATAGGTAAAAGCCAGAATCCCAAGCGCTTATTAAATAGAGTCTGCTCACAAAGTCGGTTTTGGATATTTGAATCTGTCCCAGCCAAGCAATTGGCACAATCCGTACCCGTCCAATCGTAATTGGTGTCGCCAAGTGTTCGTTATCGACCCTATTAGTCGCCTTATTTTGGGCACAAAAAAGACCTTCAGCAGGATGAGCAGGTTCATGACTAGGAAAATGCTGTTGATCCATGCAACCGAAGTGTCTGCTCGCTTGGCACGGATGTAATTCAGCCGATAACCGTTCTTTGCCTGACCAAATTTGCCTTCTATTGGAATCCGTTGTAGGTAATCCGCCCGGCGTTGGGCTTTTAATTGCTTCAACACCTCCCGATTCGCTTCTGTTACCTGTTTGGGTCTGCCTAATGGCTTGCCCGAAAAACGGATGCCCAATCCTTTCAAGTAGTGCCGGTTCTCTCGACTACCATATATCGGATCACCGATAACGCTTACGGGATAGCAACCATAACGTTCATGGTAACGCTCAACCTGACCCTGCAAATCATGCCCCTCATGAAACGCATCCCAACTTAAATGATCAACTCGGGATAACCCGTGTGCCGTTAAACTCACGCTCAACTTCGAACCAAACTCAACCGACTTACCTTGCTTACCTCGCACTATCGGACGCACATACGGTTGATGAATGCTCACAATCCGATTATCACAGCGTCGGCTTTTGTTGCGGTACATCTGCCATTGCTGTGCATAGACATGCTGAATGACCCAGTAGTGGTATAGCAGCCTGCGTGACAAAGGCAACGCCGTGCCCATCGGGAAACAATCCATTAAACCCTCAATATGACCAAAATTGCGCCGCAAGTATTGCAGTTGTTGCTTGATCGCTCGTTGGGTCGCTTGACGCTTGGGACGACGCTGTTTGACCAACCCGAGAAAATCTTTACGTGCTTGGCGACGATAGGTGCGTGGTTTCTGACTGAACTCCGTGTGTGGATACAATTCGTCAATGATCCGTTCCGTCATCTCACGCGCTTCATTCAGTAAACTTAAATCCGTGGGATACCGTATCGCTTGCTCTGCCACAGTCGCATCGATTATCAACTTACCTTCGTGGCTGGGTGCTTCCACAGTGGTGGCAGGCGAAATTGGGGAATTATCCTCCCCTTGTGGGTCTTGATTGGGTTTTGGCTCTGGTTTTGGCTCTGGCACGGACTCTGGCTCTGATTCATCACCCGACTTGTTGGTCTGTGTGGATGCCTTCAAACCATCCTTAACGCTGCGTTGCGGCACGACCTGCGCCTTTTCCACAGCACCAATAATCGCTTGATGGAAC
Source organism: Candidatus Spongiihabitans sp. (assembly GCA_965261425.1). Lineage (GTDB taxonomy): Bacteria > Pseudomonadota > Gammaproteobacteria > Arenicellales > Poriferihabitantaceae > Spongiihabitans. Next base: position 1,896,126 of record OZ253452.1, on the reverse strand, counting down.
ACTTCAAAAACAGTATCCCCCATACGCTTGCGTACTTCAACCAGCAACGAGGGTACAAACGGGACTGATCTTTGATAACCGGCAAGCCCGACAAAGTATTGCAGATACGGATTCTCCTGAATCTGACTCACCGTTTCCCGATCAGACAACCCTAGTTTGTGTTTGATGATCACCGCACCGATGACTAAACGAGCATCTTTTGCTGGCCGACCCCGCTTTGACGAGAGGCTTTTATGATAGCCCTGTGCTAACCCATCCCATGGAATGCACTGACCTAGTTTCACCCAGCGGTTGTGTGCATCAAGAGCGGTGTGAAACGGCCAGTCAAATTCTGCGATAGTACGTTGGTTGGAATCGTTATAATCAATCATAGCTGCAAGGTTTTAGAGGTTGTTGGGCTGATTTCCATGCAGAATTATACCACAAAATCACTATTACTTGTTTATATTCAGATAGATATATTTTATGAGCAGGGTCTAAATAACTACGGCTATAAAAAGTTTCTGATTATCAAAGGAAAAACCAGCATGAGTATCAACCAAGATAAAATTGATGCCGAAAGCCGCTGGGACGGTCTGCATGGGGTCATAACCAATCATGCGGTGATTCATCAATCTGTACCAGCTCGCCCAGCCGAGACCGGCGTGGTCGGCTTTGGTGGATGGCTACTCTTTTACGCTGTTTCCCCAACCACAACCCATCTTTAATCATCCATTTACGCAAGGTCTCCACCGAGAAATGGCACTCATGCAGTTCGGTGAGCTTCTCGTGCGCGAAAGTCGGCCCAAAATCACCATAGTGCGTCTTGATGATGGCGTTGCCGGGCGCCCGCGCCGCCTGTGCTGGTCTCGCCGGCACCCGATAATGGAATGAATAACCGATACTCGGTCAAGTTCTGCCCAGCTCATCTGCATGGCTCAATGTAATTATCTCCTCTGTCATAACCCTCGCTCGGTGAGCCCGCCGCACCGCTCCTGAAGAAGTCAAAAGGGGACATTACTGCTTTGGGCTAACAGACTCATACAGGGAGTTGACATCGCATGGATAAAAAGTTAGGGTGGCAATCCCCATTGCAAATTTAGGAGAACTAGTATGTCTGATTTTACCCTCAACAAAGTGATTAGCTCTCTGGATCCGCAAATCCAAAAGGAAGATGCCAAACTGAAGGACATGATGAACACTGGCAAGGAACTCAGCACAGTGGATATGGTCAAGCTACAAATGGAGTCCAACCGCTACTATATGACTATTCAGTTGGAAAGTGCTCTGGCAAAAAACATGAAGGATGCGTTCAGCCAAATTGTGCAGAAGATGTGACCATGGAAAATTTAATCTCAAAAGATATTTTGCGCCAATGTTCGGAACTCGGTTTCGCCGCCAGTCGTTGGCCTGCCTTACGTGAATACTCACTGATCATTTTTGAAGCTATCAAGGAAGCAGCGCCAGATAATCCTGCTTGGATTGTCGGCTCGGCAATGGTCTATGCGTGTGCTGACGAAAACCCCGACGAAGCACGCAACTTCATGTTGAAACACGGCATCTCCAGCAACTCAGGAGACCCCTTGGCACGAGCCTTCCTCGGGATTTTTTTGATTGTGGGGTTGCGTCCGTGCGAAGGAGAAGAAGTGTTGCGAAGTGTGGTGGCGGATGGTAGCGATTCCGATGCGGTCAGATTAGCCAAGGCAACGCTGGACAATATGCATCTGGCCTCTTGAGAGGCTTCAGTTGAGTCGTGCTGTGAGTTATCAGAAAAAGCCAATAATTCCGGATTCTGGAGTCGATTATGCCGATTGACATGAGTAGCTTGCAGCGTATGGTGATGGATCGGCTACAAGAACAAACAGTCAACCCACAAGGACAACAGCAACAAGCGAATCCGCAACACGTCTCCCAGTTTCAAAATGAGTTAGAACTGGACGCAGGCATGGGCGCAAAGAATGCGGGAGCGACGCAATCGGTGTCGGAAGGAGGCGGCTGTAATACCGTCAATCCACAAGCAGTGCCGGGTCAATCACCGACTCCGGGCGACACGATTCTGACCAATATGTCTTCGCCCCGCATCAACGACATTGCAGGGCAGGTAATGCCTGTAGCCGACGTCACTGGAGAAGGCGCCAGCGGTCTTGTACACGCCCAGATGGCAATGGCTGACATCACATTGAACTCCGGCATAGGAGTCAATTCGGTCAGTAACTCGTCTCAGGGTTTTGAAAGCCTGTTGCATTCATCATGAGTCGTTGTCGTGCCCTCTTCGCTAGGGGGGCAAAATACATGCGAACCACAAATGTACATCACCCGCATCTATTTTACCGTGTAGCAAGGAGACCGGGCATTTTGTCTCTTTCAGCGATGACCAACCCGACGGGGACCAAGACGATCAGGGTCATAATGAAAATCTTGACGGTCAGCGTGCTGCTCTCTTTGCTGGCAGGTTGCAAGGTCGAACTTTATTCGCAAGTGGATGAACAGCAGGGGAACGAAATGCTCGCCCTGTTGCTGGACAACGGCATCAGTAGTAGCAAATCCCAGGGAAAGGCTAATATGATTAGCCTGTATGTGGACGAAAAACAGATATCAGCGGCAGTTGAAGTCCTACGGCGCAACGGTTTTCCCAAGAACAACTTTACCACCATCCAAGATATGTTCGGTGGCAACGATAAGCTGATATACACACCCTTTGAAGACCGAGCTCGCTACAACTACGGCCTGTCCCAAGAAGTCGCCGAGACGCTATCTCAAATAGACGGGGTAATAGCGGCGCGAGTACATCTGGTCATACCCAAGGAAACACGCAACAAGGAGCCGACGGAGCCGGCTTCAGCGGCAATCTTTGTTAAATATAACCCCGCCTTTGATTTCAACGCTTATATACCCGAAATCAAAGCCATCGTCGCCAACGGCATCGCTGGTATATCCTATGAGAATGTCAGTGTCGCCCTCTTTCCTGCCCAGGGCGAAAGGATGCTGAGCGATAAGCATCGCCCACGTCCTCTTGTGGGTGTGCTTTCCATTGAATTAGCCGCAAAATCGGTGCCCCGCTTTTATCTGATTATTGGTAGTCTGCTGATACTGGTTTTTATATCCGTTGTGGCGAATATTTACCTGCTCTTATCAAAGAATGGTTAGAATTTGGCTGTCGGCGAAGTGACTAGGTGACCATGTATAATACAGATACATCAAATGCCCCGAGCAGGCCGGTAGTCTCGCCTCCAGAACTGTTTTCCGCAATACTCAGGTTTAATTTTCTGCCCGCCGGGTACATGGATGTCAGTTGGTGGCAATCCGAATGGCCGCCAAGCGAGTTGCGGGCACGTTTGCATGACAGCAGGCGGGCACAGCGTCGTCTATCACAGATCATCCTACACCAGTTTGAACTGACCAACAAACTCGACTTCGACTTTGCTATGGAAAAGAAGCACCTAGCCTTGCTAGCACCGACCCGCCTACTGCAGTTGGTCAAACTTGCGGGGTTGACCCTGCAAATACAACGAATTGCCCGCGCTATTCTCCGTCAGGACAGAGAAGCCATCACCGATACCGTGGGTGAATCAGACTATCGATTCGCGCTCAAGCGCGCTCCCCAGATACTCAGGGAGGCAAATGTTGAGCCGGTGGAAGCCACTGATGACACGATAGGGGATACCCGCTTCAGCACACTGGAGGAAGATTGTCGGCGGTTCGGTTACAGTGCCCTTGCGGCAGCCATGCAGGGCATGCCGATGGCTTTTTCGCACCGCTTGCAGCTAAAATTTCCCAGAACTGATGTTGAGCGGTATTGGCGCAATGTGGAGGTACAATCTGACAATTCGGTGTCGGCAGACGACAACATCGCACACTTTTTCATGATCCTCAATCGTGAGGTGGGCGCAACATGACCCGGGTTGCCATAAGAAAACTTGACGAGATCTCAGTTTCGCCAGAGAGTAAGGTAATCCGCTCGGCGGACTATCAACTCATCCTTGAGTGTGAGGATGCCATCGCTGCCATCAAACAAGAGGCAGAGAGTCTGTACCAGACAACCCGCGAAGAGGCGCGCAAGGTCGGGGAGTGTCAGGGTCGGGAGCAGGCTGCTGAGCAACTGCTCAAAACCACGGTAGAAACTAATGAGTATCTGGTTGGGGTAGAGCAGAAATTGGCTACCATTGTTGTTGATGCCGTAAAAAAAATCATCGGCGATTGTAATGCCATTGAGTCCGTGAGTGGCATGGTAGGCAAAGCCTTGTACCATGTGCGTAACGAAAACCGCATCACCCTGCAGGTGTCGCCCGGACAGGCCGACGGCATCCGCGAGCGGCTTGGTGCTGTGACCACAAACTACCGCAACATGGGTGTGATTGATGTCGTTGCAACACCGGCGATGGCGGATGGGTCTTGCAGTCTGGAGACTGCCGCAGGGACGATCGACACCAATCTGGATGATCAGATCGAACTGTTGGGAAAGACCCTACGGGAGAGCCTCAGCAATCGGGACACGGGGGGTTTGACATGACCAGACTGGATCTGCACATCGCCGCCTTTGCCAAACGTCATCGCATTGATGACCTGATAGCGGATGACGAGAATGTTTACACCCTGACCTTCGACGATGAGCTGGAAATACGATGTTTTGAAACTTTCGATTTGATCCATCTGGTTGCTCGCTTGGAACGGCTGCCAGAGCAAGAGAGAGAGGTGGAGGCGCGCTTGCGGAAGATACTCAACTATGCGTTGATGCGGATGAAGCACAGTCGCGCCACGCCAGTACTGGACGAAGACAATCGCCTGTTACTGTTTAATCGCTTCGTGGCAACCGCCAGCGACCATGTGTTTGAAGAAAAGATTGAGCAGTTTGTCAATGCGCTGGAAGAGTACAGGCGTTTTCTGGAGCAGACTAAGGGCAGTTCCTCTCTTCACGCCGATCATGCGATGGTGTTCCGTCCATGAACTTGGAAATGATACCATGATCTCTGCTTTAGATTCTATCACCGACAATTTTGAACGCACAATCAGAGACCTCAAACTCATCGAAATACACGGGCAGGTCCGAGATGTCACTGGTGCCATGATCCGTGCCACCGCCCCGGGTGCCCGAGTCGGTGAGCTTTGCTACTTGCAAACTGACGGTGAGCAGATTATGGCGGAAGTGGTAGGTTTTGAAGGCAAGTACGCGCTATTGACACCCATGGGCAATACCACTGGAGTCTCTTATGCTACTGCGGTCATCCCCACCGGGCGCATCCATGAGGTGCCAGTGGGTCGGGAACTTCTCGGTCAGGTGCTGGACGGTTTGGGGCAGCCAAGCGACAGTAGTAGCCTCTCACGTAGCACGACTCGCCCGGTTTACGCCGCCCCCCCCGATCCCATGCAACGGAAAATCATAACACAACCCATGTCCATGGGATTGAGGGTGCTGGACGGTCTATTGACCTGTGGTAAGGGTCAGCGTATGGGTATTTTCGCCGCCGCTGGAGGCGGCAAGAGTACACTGCTTTCCATGTTGATTCGCAACGCCGTTGCGGATGTTGTTGTACTCGCACTGATTGGAGAGCGCGGCAGGGAGGTGCGGGAATTCATTGAGCATGATATCGGCAAGGAGGGGCTACGAAATACTGTGCTGGTCGTCGCCACCTCTGACCGACCCGCGATGGAGCGGATGAAGGCTGCCCATGTGGCTACCACCATTGCTGAGTATTTCAGGGATCAAGGTAGCAAAGTGCTGTTGCTGATGGATTCGGTTACCCGCTTCGCCAGAGCGCAGCGGGAAATCGGGCTTGCCGCTGGTGAGCCGCCCACACGCAGGGGGTTTCCGCCTTCGGTGTTTGCAGCCCTCCCGCAGTTAATGGAACGTGCCGGACAGTCCGACAAGGGCTCCATTACCGCTCTCTACACGGTGCTGGTGGAGGGCGATGACATGACCGAGCCCATTGCCGATGAAACCCGCTCCATTCTCGATGGGCACATTATCCTCTCCCGCCAGCTCGCCCAAACAAATCACTATCCGGCTATTGACGTACTAGCGAGCGTCAGTCGGGTGATGGACAATATCGTCGATGATGAACACAAGCGCCTCGCCGGACGCATGCGCCAGTTACTCGCCAAATACAAGGAAGTAGAACTGTTGCTAAAAATAGGCGAGTATAAATCTGGGGCGGATGCTGGTGCAGACGATGCCATCGCCCGGATTGAGGGCATCAACAATTTTCTCCAACAGGGGCAGCGGGAGACCTCGACGTTGGAGGAGACCATGGAGCAGATGCGGTTAGTGGTGGATGGATAGGTGTGAAATGAATTGGTTACAAAGTCGATGTATATGATGTATGAGCAGATAGTCGGTGTCTTGAGTCCGTCATGTTTGGTGAACTGATAAAGGTCAAGCGGTTGCGCGAAGATACCGCTATCGCTGCACTCAACAAAGCCCAGACCTTGCTGGAACAACGCATCGCCGATGAGGAGGCGAAGCGACGGGAGCAAGTTGACTACAGCGTCTGGCGCGTGAACCGAGAACAGGAATTGTATAACGATATTGAGGGCAAAGCGGTGCCCCTTACAAAGTTAGAGCAAATGCGCGAGCAAATTGCATCTCATAGAGGCAGGGATTTGCATCTGCAGGAAGAAGTCGCCGAGGCAGGCAGGGAGCGGGGGGCTGCGGAGCAGGCACTGGAGGTAGCCCAGCAGGTGCGTCTGGCGGCCTATCGGGAAGTGGCCAAGTATGAGGAGTACAATCAGACACTGGCGGACGAAGAACAGCGGGAACAGGAACGCCGAGAAGATGTGGAAGTGGAGGACATGAATATAGGTCGGAGTGGCTCCCTGAAACAGAGAAAACGGAGGACATTACAGTGAAGATATCGAAGGAAAGTGGATCGGACTTGGAGCAGACGGGGGAGTCTCGCCTGCGACAGCAGACGACGCGCTCCAAGGATCAGTTAGAGAATGCCGGGGCGAAGTTTGCATCCAAGCTGAAAGAACCCAAAACCGACGATGTGCGATCAAAATCTGAACGCAAACGCGACAAACAACATGATGACAAACCGGTTGACAGCGCAGAGGCTGGACGTGGCGAAGGTATAATCGCAAATTCCGGTAACCCGCGGGCGGAAACTCTGGCAGTAACGCAGGGAATTCAGGAAACACCGGTCGCCCACGATGTCAACTCGGTCGCACAGCAGATCGCTACACGTGTACTGGTCTCCCCACCCGGTGCCGCCAATCCGGAGGTGCGTATTCAGCTCAAGGAGTCTGTCCTGCAGGGCAGCGAGGTGCGCATCTTCCGTGAGGTGGATGCATTAAAAGTCGTATTTGTGGCACCAAGCCAGACAGCAGCCAATTTTATTGCTGGCAATCACAATTCTATGGTGGCTGCCTTGAGCGAGCGTTTGCCCAACGAACAAATCAATATCAGCGTTGAAACGAGGCAATCGGAACAGGAACATGGAGAGGGACGCTCCCGCCAGCAATATGTGGCGGACGATGATACTGATGCACCATGACTTGGCAGCCAACCCCTTACCCCCGCTACGCTCCTCCGGCAGTCAGCTTCGCTAATCACTGGCACAAGCACTGCCTAGACAACATGGAGTTGACTCTGGGCTCGCTGAGTTTTGGGGCGGCCCTGGTCGTCCAGGGGGGCAATGACAATATTGGCATGTTGCTGGACTGCAAACTCGGTGACAGTCGCTTTGCTGTCCATTTGACCGAAGACGCGCTTGCAGGCTTGCTGGACGATGTCGTTGCAGCCGAAACTGTGCAAGCCCTAGATGAACCCTGGCGACTCACATTAATCGAATCTGCCCTGACATCACTGGCAGACGCACTGCAGGATCAACTCGGGTTGGTACTGAGTCTGGTACAAACCAGAGTGGCAGAAACGCCGTTACCAGTGGATAGCCTGCGCTTTAGCATTCGCTCTGGTGGCGGTAGCGGACAAAAGAACACTCGGTTTCTGACCATCGTCCTCACGGATAATCCACCAGCGGAGGTTCTGGAATATCTACAACGGGTCGGCGACCCGACAATGAAGGAGCTTTCGTGGCTACCCCTACCAGTCGCGCTTGAAGTGGGGCACACCACTTTGCCGCTGGCGGTGGTTGAATCTTTGGAAATTGGTGATATTATAATGGTGTGCGATGCTTATTACCTATCGGAGAAGTGCCTGCGCGTCAACGTCAGCGACCAGTTATCCTGCATGGCAAAGACCGATGGTAACAGCCTGACGCTACAAACCCCGTTCAACAACAATACAGACGACAACATGATAGACGAATCAACCCCTCCTAGCACTGCAGGATGCCCGAAGCTGGGGACCGTAAACACCGCGGAGAAAACCGATGGCAACAATATCCAAACCGACATTGAGAATCAGGTTGCCGAGATCCAGGTCAATCTTGTCTTCATCGCTGGGCGACTGCAATTAACGGTGGGCGAGCTACGACAGATGCAACCGGGCCATGTGTTTGATCTGCGGCAAACTGCCGACCGGCACATCGAAATCACGGCTAACGGTGCCGTCATCGGTATGGGTGAACTGGTGGAGGTAGATGGTCGGGCTGGAGTCCGCATTCATGAGTGTAAATAGGCTACATTTCTCAGTATAGCGGGTATCTGAATGAACGTGGAAAACATTAATCCACTTGCGCTGATTCTGTTCCTCGGCTCGCTCAGTCTGTTGCCTTTTCTGGTCATTATCGGCACCTCTTTTGTCAAGATCAGCATCGTTTTCTCCTTAATCCGCAACGCGCTTGGTATCCAGCAGATTCCCCCCAACATGGCCCTGCACGCGCTGGCTCTGATCCTGACAATGTACATCATGGCACCGGTGGGCTTGCGTAGCTACGACAATGTTATCAACGAACCACTCGCTCTGGACGATTTCCAGTCCATCGAAAGTGCCTTCGATCGCGGCCTCAAGCCCTATCGAAAATTTCTGAAAAAACACACTAGCGACGAAGAAATTGAGTTTTTCATGTCCACCGCGAGAACCCTGTGGGCGACTGAATTTCACCAGAATATTCACGAGGACAACATGATCATTCTATTGCCATCATTTGTTGTCGGAGAACTGACTCTCGCCTTCGAGATAGGCTTTCTGGTGTACCTGCCGTTCATCATCATTGACCTAGTCATCTCCAACATTCTGATGGCGATGGGTATGATGATGATGTCACCCACGACCATCTCCCTGCCTTTCAAACTTCTGCTGTTCGTTTTCCTTGATGGCTGGACTCGACTGATACACGGTCTAGTCATGTCCTATCAATAGGTATTAGGATGTCTGAAGCCGAGATAATCAACCACGCATCCCAAGCACTGATACTGGTGCTGTTATTGTCTCTGCCGCCGATAGTAGTGGCAGCAGTGGTGGGTACGCTGGTCAGCTTGGTGCAGGCCCTGACACAGGTTCAGGAGCAGACTCTTTCCTTTGCGATTAAGTTGATTGCGGTGATGATGGTGCTGCTTCTGCTCTCGGGATGGATGGGTGCGGAATTGATTGGCTATGCCAGTCGTTCTTTCGATATGATTGAGAATTTGTATTTCCTCGGTTAGGGTCAAATCAGGATTATAAGCACTGTGAGACCTTTGTCTCTTGATCAAACAGAACACAGATTCAGCAACATTTCACCGATAGACCATGGAACAACTGCTTGATCTAATCAAAGATGTACTGCTCACTTTTTCCCTGGGTCTGCCCCGGATTACAGGTGCTGTGACCATGCTTGCGTTCTTGGGTCCCAAGGTGTTGGGTGGTGCTATGACCCGTAACATTGTGGTCATCAGCCTCTCCCTAGTCATCTATCCGATGTTGCAACATCAGATTCAGTCAGTTGAACTGAGTACGGGGATGATTGTCGGTATAGCAATGAAGGAACTGCTGGTGGGCATGATGATAGGTTACCTGGTCACTGTGGTCTTCTGGGCGATTCAGGCAGTTGGCGCATTCATTGACAACCAACGGGGGACAACCATGGCTGGCAGTATGGACCCTCTGCTCGGTGATCAATCCTCGCCCTTCGGCCTGTTGATGACACAAACTCTGGTCACCCTGTTCTTTGTAAGCGGTTTGTTCCTCGCCTTCCTAGGAGGCATCTACAAGAGCTACAGCCTGTGGCCGGTGGTTTCCTTTTTTCCTACCATCAGTACGGCACTGATTGACTTTTTGCAGGCGCAATTTGTGCTGGTGGCGAAATTGGCTGTGGTGATTGGTGCTCCCATCATCATCGCTATGTTCCTGAGCGAGTTTGGACTGGGATTGATCAGTCGTTTTGCGCCACAATTGAATGTCTTTTTTCTTTCCATGTCAGTCAAGAGTGCCGTCGCCAACTTCCTGCTGATTCTGTTCTGGAGTGTACTGATATTGTACTTCGGGGATTTGCTGGGCAATTTCGGGGACCAGCTTCAGACTCTGGATGATATTTTTAACCAAGGCACCCAATGAGTGGTTCAGACGATAAAACTGAGCAGCCAACCGCAAAGCGTCTGCGCGATGCCCGTAAAAAAGGGCAGGTCGCCAAGAGCAAAGAGGTTCCCAGTGCCGCAGTAATCGTGATCGTCATGCTGTTTCTGTGGAATGCCAGTGACTATTACATGGACAAGCTGGAACAACTGCTGAACATGCCGATATGGGTTGAGAGTGTGCCCTTTGCAACCGCTTTTAACGATATAGTCCGAGAAATGCTCGAGCTCGGCTTGGCGATGATACTGCCGGTGGTTGGTCTGGCTGCTCTGACGGGTGTGCTCGGCAACTTTTTTCAGGTGGGGGCACTGTTCGCTCCCGAGGCGGTGAAACCGGACTTGAAAAAACTCAATCCCGGCTCTGCCCTGAAGAATATATTCTCCAAAAAAAACGCCATAGAACTGATCAAATCGATCGTCAAGATTGTCATCATGACCTATCTAATCGGTCACGTCATCTGGATTCACGCGCAGTCTTTGTTGCGTATCCCCTATTGCGGCATTGACTGTGTCTTCGTCACACTAGGTATGGCACTGCTGGACGTGATAATCTACGCATCCATGGCCTTTATCATCGTGGCCGCCTTGGACTATGCATTCCAGAAGTTTGAGTACATCAAGGGGCTGAAGATGAGCAAGGATGAGATCAAACGGGAATACAAGGAGTCGGAGGGCGACCCACAAATCAAGGGTCGTCGTCGGCAACTGTTCATGGAGATTGTCAACTCCCAGCAGGTCTCCAACGTCAAACGTTCCAGCCTGATTGTCAGCAACCCCACCCATGTAGCAGTCGGGCTTTACTATGAGCAGGAGAAAACGCCATTGCCGATTGTTACCCTCAAAGAGCAGGGATTGCATGCCCTACGGGTGATCGAAATTGCAAAGAAGGAAGGCGTGCCGGTCATGCAGAATATTCCTCTCGCACATTCATTGCTGGAGGAGTGCGACCTAGATGCCTACATCCCCGATACGCTGATTGGACCAGTGGCAGAAGTTCTACGGCTGATTCGCGGTATGTGATACCTGTCCGCGTCAAAGCGTCTCCAGAATCAACTATTGCTATCGGTTTGTCGAGACTTCTCTAGTTCCAAGTTTATCTCTACCCCGCTCATGGGCCCAACGTTCAGGACTTGATATAGCCCGATCCGCCACGGTACATGGACTCCATTTCCGGACCGGCAATGAAGTTGGCGAGACCAGGCACTTGTTTGATATCCAGCTTGAAGCCGGGCAGACCGGTGTTCATGCGTTGCATTTCGAGATTGCCGGAATTCAGGGTAAAGTCGCTACGCATCTGCCGTAACTCGGAGGTTACCGGTGCGCCTAAATCGGGGAGATGCCCCCTATTACCCGCGCCCTGAGCGGTAAGATACTTGAGTTCAGCATCCAGTTGTCCGGTTCGATCCTTACCGCTCTTGCAGTTGAATGCCAGGGTTTCTCCCATCTCGTCGAGGACAATGCCTAGGCGTGACACCATCTTGTAAGGATCCTGACCACCCTTGTTATAGCTGCCTTCACGCCAGATTTGCTTGGCGGACTCCGCTGCTTCGCGCAAGGTCGTTATCCTCTTGGCGGTAGCCGTAGCTTCCTCTCTGGTCGGATTGCCTCGCCGATAACTGGCTGTGTTTTCAAGCTCCGTCAGCTTTTCTTGTACATCACCCCCCAGCCCCGTGGATTTTCGGTCGCCCAGCAAGGTCTGCAACTCCGGGTTGTTGTGCCCCATGGAGTAGCCCCAGCCCATCAGTTTGGTCCAGCCACGTGTTTGGGAGGGAATAATGCCTATACTTTTGCCAACTGCACCGGCGTTGACACCGAAATTGAAGGCGCGAACCTTACAGTAGGCTGCAACGGTGCGTAACTCGCCCGAGCCATCGCGCACCTGGAGGTTAAGAGGCACTGCTGGAGATAGTAGTGTGGGCGTTTTCCTACTGTCCAGATCCTTCAAAGCTGTCGTCTGGTTCTGCAACATTGAACGCTCATCCGAATGTGGTTTCAAAACACGGCGGAGCAAATCTGGGGTCAACAGGGAAATCGAACTTAGATTAAGATCTACGATCTCGCCGTCAAGGGCTGCCTGAAGCTTGTCAGGGTCGCTCACCAACGCGGCCACAGCCAGCTCTTTTGCCATATTCTCGCTGGCGACAGTACGCATTGTGTTCGCGATCTTTTTAGCCACGCTCGGGTTCGTGCGGATTTCATCAACGATCTGGCTAACCCGCTGCTCCCGCTCAATATCACCGGTCGGCACCACAGTGGGGTTGGCAACACTAGCAGCAGCCTGACTGACCTCACCATCCAAGCTCATCTCCGCGTAAGGACTCTCAGACTCGATCCTCGACTCATCGCTGACATCCACTTGCGCAGGCTCTAGGTCAATCGTGGCAACATCTTCTACATCATCTGTATCTAGTTGCGGGGTAGATTTCCAGTAAGGGGTTTCAAACTCCCTCTCCGAAAAATGGAGGGTAGATACCCACGCTTCCTCACTATATGCAGGGGGTGGGTTCAGGGGTCGCGCTCTTTGTACTGTGACGTAAACAGGCTCACTTTGTGTGGCATCAGCTGTGGCAGCAGACCGGACGAGCAGATCCTTCACCATGGTACGCAGTTCCTGATCCGGCAGTTTGCGCAAGGTGGAAGCCGAGATGTCATAGGCATCCAGAACGCCATGACGCAGAGCAGAAAACAGGGTTTTTCCGCTCTCGTCGGTGAGTTCGGTGCGGGCCAAGTTAGGCACATGGGTGTACTGCATCCGGTCGGAGCAGGCGATACCGTTGGTGGACATACCTTTGGCGAAGTGACTAGCCATAGCTTTGGCAGGCGTGATTTTGCTATGTACCGTGCGGGATTCCCCATCCACTGAATAGTGCAACTCTTTTTCTATCGGCTCCCAAGGACGTTCGTTCATTGCCCGAATGGTGGCTTCCTTGAACTGGGATTTGAGGTCGGGTATGTTTTCTTTTGCCACCCCAGCCTGCTTGAGTCGATAACTCACGAACTCCTTTAACATCTGTTCCTGGGTGAGCTTGGGATGGGCTAATGGTAGCCAACTGCCGGTTGCGCCTGCGACCTTGGCATCCCATCGCTCTCGGAGGGATGCAATACTGTCGTCAGCCTTCTTGCCCTTGGTCAAGCTGAATGAGGTCGCCCACGCTAACGTCTTTGCGCTGTCGCTACCGATGGTGATATCCTTCGCCTTGACGAGTTCGACGTGGTGATTTTCCAGCACCTCAATCATCTGCTGTTTCGCATCCCCAGACAGGTCGATGAGGTTAAGCCCCCCGACTACCTTGAGGGCGGCATCGGCGGCAACCAGATTGTGATCAATGCGGTCAGCACGACTGACCGCTTGCTCCGGCGGTGTCTGGTCGAGGTCGTACAGGCACATCAAATCCGCCAGATCCATGTGCCGATTTGCCAGCCGCTCCTGCAAATTGGTCACAAACTCCTGCGCTGTGGGGGATCCATCCAATTCATTCATTGTTACCGCAGTCCAGCGTTGCGCCTGTGCCAGATTGTACTTGCCTGCGCCCAACAGGGTATTGACTTCCCGCTGTTCCTTTTCGTTTAGGGGCTTGTGTTCTGATTTTTCCAACAGTTCCGAGGCTCGCAGCATGTCCTGGTCAATTTCCTGGGCAAAATTCACCATGGCCTTCATGTCGCCTGCAAGCGACTCTCTGTCCAGCCCCGCACCGCTGGGCAGACGATCAGTGAACCAAGATATGGGCACCAAGGTCGGATCATCCAGAACAAGGCTGACGGTGCGATCGCCAGTCGGTGTCGTCGCTATGGCGTTATCGACGTGTCCCCGTATCGGACTCAGAGTCCCGCTGCCTATGCTGACCCTGCGATTATCGACACGACCCTGCCGGGCAATTTCAGCAGATTGGTTTGTCTTGGAGTTTGCGTTGGGCGTGATGGGTGAACGCCCGATGGATACATTTCCCATTTTAATCCTCCTTCAATCAGTGTTTTCGGTCAGGTAATAGTAATAGCTTTTGCCACCTTTTTGCAAGAGAATATATTCTTGGGTGATGGATTTGATTTCATAGCCGTTTTCCATACGTGAGCCTTCACCATAACGCTGGTTGTTGCCCATGACAATGTGGGGAGTGTCTCCAAAACTGATGCCACGAATATCCAGTTTCAGAGAAGACGAATCTGATGAGGCATCATCTTTGGGGGTGGTGAGTGGCGGGCGTGATGCAAATTGCCGGTTGAACATTTTTATGACCTCTGTCAGGCGCTCGTTTGGCTCTGCCCCCGTTGTAGCCGGCAACACCAGCAACGCTTGGTTGCCAATCTTGATTTCGACATTTTCTAGTTTGACTGCCGCCAGCATCTTCTTCAGTGCTTTGATGCGGTCGTCTAGGGTCTGCACCTTATCGTCAAGATTCCGATAGTTGATATGACCCTCTAGTTTAGCCAAGGTGTCGTGCCAGAGCCCCGCATCCCCCACATAGCCCTTAAGTATAAAATCACCAGGAGAGCCCGACACCATAAAGACCTCAACCTGATTGACACTGTCCTTGTTGACCTCGTTGTCCAGCATCAGGTTCAGCGAATTGGCGATTTGTTGGGTCGAAACGATGTCGATATCCGCTATAATGCCACTGTTTTCCAATTCGGCTAGAAAATCCTGTCGTTTCCCTGCCGTGTCAATATAGCCGGTAATATGAGTATCGTCCTCACTCTTCTTTTCCACTTCCACAACTGCGTCGTAGCGGTCGGCAATCTGCTGTACCCGAGATTCGAGCTCCTCCTCCGTAGGTACGCTTGTCTCAGGGGTCAGAAACCAGGCGGTGAACACAATCAGTAGCACCAGTATCGGCACGCCGGTAGCGATAAACCAGATCAGGCGCGAACCTCGACCGGTGGTTGCTGGATCCGCCTCTGCACTATCTTCATCCTCTTCTCCAACAGCCGAGGTCTCTTCGCTCTCGGGCAGCATCGTCATCTTTTGTTTGAGTTGCAGGTCAATCGCCGGCCATTCGGCATCCACAGGACCCACCGCAAGGAACAGAGTACCGATGGAGATAAGTTGGAAGGGCTCAAGTGTCTGTTCACCACTTTCCAGTTTCTGCTCGCCGATATAGATGGGTCTGGCGGTGTCCAGTAGCGTCAAAAGAGCCTGTTCGCCCTCTATACGCAGACTGATGTGACGATCGGACAGACTCACATCGTCCAGCACCAGATCGCACTTTTCATCTCGTCCCAGTACAAGTTCCGTTGTGGAAAGTACAACCTCGGCGCCCACATGAACGCCACTAAGCACTTTTAATATCCGGTTTTTAGCCGTAGACTCCATTTTGGTTTGAGCCCCTTATTGCTTCTGACCGTCGTCTTCAAGTATTTGTTGACGCGCTCGGACTTGATCCTTGGGAACCCTGGCAGATTCCTTCAAGATTTCAGATAAGCTGGGAATGTACAAATTGTATCCAGCTTTCATCCGGTTGATGTTGTTGTTAGCAAAGGCATCTGGGTTGGCTTTAAATATCGCTAGCGTGGTCTGCTGGACGGTTACCTGTCGGGATGGCCTTACTCTGACAGCAATAGCCCAGAGGGTGTCTCCTGCGACTATACGGATATAGGGTCGTGTTTTGTTCCCGCTTCCGGATTCTTCTCTCGGCGCACGCTCCTGTCGGCTTTCTTTCTTCCCTGTTTTCTTCTGCTCGGTAGCGTGCTCTTTGACTTGTAGAAATTTGTTGTAGCCGCTGTCTATATCGTCAAAACCAGTGTGGAGTTTATACTCTATCGTGGTATCAACAATGGTCGGCGTAATCACAAAGTAACGATCAAAATTTATACTGCTTTCATGTTTCCAGCTAAACAGCCGTCCCAGCAAGGGAATGTACCCGAGGAGCGGGACGCGCCGCCTGCGCTCGATGCGCTCACGGATGCTGTAGCCGCCTATCAACAGGCTTTGCTGCTCACTGATAACCGCCTGGGTCTGGATAACGGTGCGGGAGACCTCCGGCACTTTCGTAACTTCTGTTGTATCGTTGCCGCGAGTGCCATCCTCAACGTGGACGGACAGGTAAATTTTTCGTTCTTCGGGTTCGTAAATCAAATGGGGACGCACCCTAAGTACTGAGCCATAGGAAACCGGCACTAGGTCAACGGAATCTGAGCTATCTGCTCCCAGACGCACGTAGAAGGTCTGATTGCTTTGGAATAATGCCTCGTGGTTGTCCAGAGTTAGCACCGAGGGGCGCGATACCACACGACTCCTGCCCGTTTCCTGTAGGGCAGAAATTTGCGCGATGACTCTTCCGACCGTCGTGGCATCCATGACAAGACCTAGATCTATGGGGCTGTTGAGGCTAAAGCCGAAATCACCCCTCTGTTTGTCGCCGTGCCAGTTAAAACCGAGGTTTTCGGCATCGGTATCTCTGATATCGAGGATTGTTACCTGTATCTGAATCTGGTCCTGGGGTATGTCGAGTTGTCGAATCAGCCGTTCATAGGTGGGCATACGTGATTCGAGATCGCGCACGATGATGACGTTCAGGCGCGGGTCGCTGGTGATGTAAGCCACGCTCTTACGGTCTTGTTTCGCTGTGGATGGTGGTACGGTTTTTGCTGGTGGCGGTTGCTCAGGCTCATTCGGCACCAGACCGGTCCCAAGCAACTTGTGGCTTGGCTTAGTATCACTCGACACCTTGCTGATGTGGGACACGCTCATAATCTGGGCCAACATCTCCGCCAAACTGGTGCCTTTTACCCCCGTACCAGAGACATTGTTCATCGCCTCGTCCACATAGCCGTACTTAATGCGGAAAACTCGCACCGTATAACTCTCATCACCGACTTCATCGGCCTGTTCCTTCAGTACCCTCGCGACGGTTTCCGAAATCAGTTCAACGAAGCGGGGAGGACCAGACACCTGTATCGTGTTTTGCGCCAGTAGCAGATTCCAACTCAAAGGCTCCCCCTTTAGCCCAAGGCTTTTTAACCTGCTACGAAACTTCTCCGCCAGATTATAGGGCAAATCCAAGGTTTTACGCTCAATTTCACTGATGTCATAAATATAGAGGGTGGCACCGTCATAGACCCAAGAAAGGTCGTAGGTGTTAGCGATCTGGACAAGAAATTTATTCGCGCTGACCGCAGGGAAATTCCCGCTTACGTTGACCTTGATATTGGGGCTGACAATCGTCGGTACAGATACGCTGGCGGAGAAATCATACAGCAGTTCGCGTAGCGGCTCTTCATGTGCAAAGTGTCCGTACTTTTTTCCCTCCCACGGATTTTTTCCCACCTGCACCGACTGGGCATACAACGACACGGTGGCAAGCACAAACGTCAGAATGAAAACTGCTACTCTGACCACATCCAGCGTTAGTCTTTGTTGCACCCTGCCCACACTTGGACTCAGGCAGTACCATGGTGGAACAACCACAGCCTCTCCAGTATTGCATCGGCTGCCTCCAACCCATTTTTTATTTTCTCCATGCGTTTATATTCATCTGGCGGTGCCCCAGCTTTGAGTTGGCTGTCTATGGCGGCGCACCGTTGCGTTAACTCGTGCCGCAAACCATCCCTGAATTCGCCGCTCTTGTCTTCCCGTAGTTTAATTTCAACATCCATAACGATTCTTTCTTCTGACGGTGTTGACATGATTTATCCCCTTTGGTTTTTGTTAGATTTTCGACAATTTCTGCGGCAAATATGGGTGTTTTCCGGAGGTACTAGACTTTCAATGAATCAGGTATGTTCCACGACGGGTCGCCAGCGGGTGCCTCGTTGGATAACTCACCCAGTCTTTCGCGCCAGCTTTCCGCCAAACTCACAAAAGCCTCGACAATGTACTCAAAGCGCGCAAGTTGCATGTTCTCAAGTCGCTCTTCTCGTATCAGCACGATGCTTTTACTGCTGGCTTCAACCCCGATGGTCGCCCCTTTAGTGCCCCTGAATATGTAATTGGCATTCAGCAGAATGGCGTACAGGGACTCCAAATCGGAACTGGGGGCGACACCGAGCATGGAATAGAGGTAAATTGACTCCTCGTCCGAGCCTAATTCAAAACTGACCCCAATGTCGTCAAACAGCAAATTACAACGGTGCTCATTGTCCAGTTGCAAATCGGTAATACCGATGGTCTTGCCAAATTCCTGTAACAGGTTTTTCATCATATTTTCAGACACGATTTATTTTTCCTTTTGTGATGGCTGTTTGTTAACGGAGAAATTGTAAACCTTGGATATGTTATGCGGAATCCAGATTAGTGACCACCAGTTTCCGCATGGCTTCAGTGCGCTTAATCAATTGGCTGTGATCCATATCGTCAAGCTCCATGTCGCACAGAATTTCGATGGCATCAATGGCTTTTTTAGCAACATCCCAATCCTTCGTTGCGATATAACACTCACAGGCATGGAAAGGATAAACCGGATTGGTAGCGTCTGCTAGTGCCGCACAGGAATAGGCGTTGATTGCACTCTCAAATTCGTTCAGCCGCTGACAACACCCCCCAAGCCCGAGCCAAAATCGAGCATCCGCATGTTCATACGTGGAAAGGAACTGAAACATTGTCTTCGCATCCTGATGCTTTTGCTGTTGATACAAATTATAAGCGACCTGATACAGTGCCTCGATTTCCTCCTCGCTGTAGCCGCGGATATCGGCTATTGAAATGCCTTTTTCCAGACATTCTAACGCCATTTTCTCCACCCTGTCGGACACCTCATCCGTCAGTTCATATTCTGTCTGTAGTTCTGCCACTGTTTTGGTTTCGAATTGGTCTGGTTTGTGGGGTTATATTTTGTCTGTCCCGTTCTCATGTGCCGGATCAGATACTCTGGCGTATCTGCAACGCCACTTCGTCACTTTTGGAAATGGTTGACATGACCGCATTCTGGGCGTTCTCCAACTGCTCAATCATATTCCGTATTCGGCGCAGATCGTCTTCGTCCTGAGCCTGCATCTTCGCTAATGTTGCTTTATCCCGCAGGGCACCAGCACGCGCCGTGGTGGCTTCATAGCTCTTGGTCGCGCTACCGATGGATAGCCCACCAGTTGATATTTCAGTTACGCCTCGTGCCACGTTGATGCCGCTTCTTACCTTATCCACGACTTTTAGGACACGGGAACTACTCGTGCCCAGTTTTTCCGCTACGGCTTTGACCGCAACAGTGGGTGCCTTGGCGGCGGCATTCTCCGCGACATCTGCGGTTGTTTCTGCTACATTCTCGGCTGCTTCGGTAGCCGCATCCGTTGCAGCCTCAGTCGCCTTTGTACTGGCTTCTACGGCGGCCTCAGTAGTCTCGGTAGCCAACTCCGCCGTGGCTTCAGTTGTCTCAGTAGCCACTTCTGCTATTACCTCGGTTGCTTTTGTGCTGGCTTCCACGGCGGCCTCGGTCACGCTGGTGCTGATTTCTGTGGCAGCCTCGGCGGCAGTCGCCCCCACTTCCGTTGCCACTTCACCTGCCGTAGCAGCAACTTCGGTTGCCGATTCCGCCGCCTGGGCAGCGACACCGACCGCAGAAGCACCGCCACTGGCGACTACGGCAACGATATTGATTACCAGCATTACAGCGGTGATGCCTAAGGAAAGACCCATCTTAGCTTTGTCACTCATATGCGCGGCATCCATTGCTTTTTCTGTCAAGCCACTTTGCTGTGCTATCAGCAGAGTAGCACTCATTGCGGCAATCATGAGCAGGGGCGCAGCAGCAGCGCCACCCGAAACAACACCGATAACCCCTGCGACGACAAAGCTCAGAGCCACACCAACCCAAGCGAAAACCTTGGCGAGAATACCCCCCACACGGCTTTTCTTGTTGTGGGCAATTTTCTGCAATTTCGAGACCATTTCCTTGCTCTTTATATCCTTATCAATAGCGCGATCATGGATGCGACCTTCGGCACTTTCAATGCTCGATTCGGTGTGTTTTTGCTGAAGACCGACCAATATAGCCATCAGGTCAGTAGCGTTTACTTGGACAGGCGCAGGCAACTCGGGTCCACCAGCTCCCACATTAGCACTGTATTGATGGCGGGCAGATTCTCTCTTTACCGTCAGACGATCCGTGGATGCGCCGCTGGTCGTTTTTCCGGTGCGCCGCGTGCGTGCGGCCTGCCCCGCCGTTTCCGTTTGTTCCGTCGTCGGCACATTGACACTCGGTCTGCCTACGTCCAAGCCATTGTTTGACATGCTTCTTTCCCGATGGAGACTCGCCTACTCTTCAGTCGGAGGAGGTGGGTTCGCCTGATTGATTTGATTCATTGATTAACACTCGCATGGACTCCGTCCGATCTTTGAACTCTGGCGCAATGCGGAGTACTTCGTCCACACAGGTGCGGGCTGCATCCTTGTCGCCTAGGAACATAAAACACAGGGACAGATTCAAATACATTTCCGGATCTGGTTCGTCGCTGTGAATATCCGCATAGCTGAGGGCACTAGCAGCACCGAGGTAATCTTTAAGTTGCTGCCGACAATAACCAAGCCCGCACCAAAGCCTCGACTGCTCGTGGTCGTAAAAACAAAGCAACTCGAATACTTTGGCGGCTTCCTCATACTTACCCTGCCCATACATCCCGTGAGCCAGTGCGTACAGACCCTCAAAAGATTCGGACGAGATGCCACGAGCCTCCCGCAAGGTGCGCTTGCCCTGTAACACGGCGACACCCTCGGTCAGAACCTCCGCTAATTGGCGACGTGTGGCATCCGTATCCATAGCAAATTCTAGCGACCGAAAGAAGTGAGGATATCTTTCATAATCTGCTTCCTCTGGGTAACGACATTGTTGGCACCCTCCGTTGCGTTGGTTGCCTTGCCCACGAGGCTTTTGAGCTTAATCATGAACGTATCGTTATTGGAAGACATCTTATCTATGTAGGTATTCAGGTATTGAATGTTGACACCCCACTCGTCCTTGTTGTGATTATTATCATTCCCGGTATGGTCGAAATCAATGTTATGACTCTGACAGTACTTCACCATGTCTGCCGGCATCTCAGTAGTACCATCGTCTGAATCCTGCTTGAGGGCAGTCATTCTCGCCAACATCTGTCTGGCATCGTTGAGATCAGACAGTTTGCCTTCCTCTTGTTCGGCGCGATCTGTCGCCAAGCCACTCAGCGTTTCCGCGCGGCGCAAAAACAGCATCGCCATGATATCTTCTATCGACATGCTGCTACCATCAGTGCCAGCGATCTGGCTTATACCGCTGGTACTACCTACTCCTGATATATCATTCATGCGAAATTCTCCTCAAGTTATTGTTTGTACATACTTACCCGTTTCCGACCCAGCTACCACAAGCATAGCCATCGTATCACAAGATAATAATCGCGACAAGTATAAGTCAAATCTTGTTCCTGCTAGGTCTTGGTTTACTCGGGCTTTTTGAGCTGATTGCCCCGCGACTTTCAGATGCCAGTGCCTGCTCTTCCTGCTCTAATTCCTGCATGAGTTTCTCAAAGTCTTCCTTCGCCGCCCGGCGCACATCTTCTGGACAGTCATCACTTTCCAGAAAGTCGCTGAAGGTGTTTTTGTCGCCGACTTCGCTCAGCGTTGCATCAAGGCGGACCGCCGCCTCTCTGGCTTGCTCAATCAATTGCCGACCTTCCGTCATCATACGGTCAAGGGCAGCTTCTCTTTGGTGTTGTTCCTGTTCAGACATTTTTATACTCCGGTTCGGGTTGTTTGCGTACGCCAGCGTATTCCAGTGTACCCTAAATGGTGATTTTAGCAAGGGGTTGCACGGTGATTTCTTGGGTCAACTCCTGGAAGGACAACACCGCTAAATCGTAGAGTTCAATTTCCAGCATTTTACGCACATAGCGGCGAATGTCCATGGCGGTTATCAGCACCGGTTTGTGGCTACGCCTGGAGATGTCGCCCACCGCCTGCTTGCTTGCCTTAATAAACTGGCGGGTAACCCCCGGATCCAGAGCCAGATAGTTACCTGAGGAGGTCTGTCGAATACCGCCGCGAATGGTTTCTTCCAAATCTTGATCCAGCAGGTAGGCAGACAGGATGTTCTGTTCGTTGGCGTATTTGTAGCTGATATAACGCTTGAGGCTACCGCGAACATACTCCGTCAGCAAGACCGGATCCTTTTCTTTCTGACCCCATTCCACCAGAGATTCCAGTATCAAACGGATATTGCGGATGGAGATGTCCTCGTTGACCAGACGCTGAAACACTTCCGTGGTCAGGTGAATCGGTAGCACCCGTTGCGCTTCTTTGAGCAGATCCGGGAAGACCGGCTGTAGCTGCTCAAACAGAAAGCTGGTTTCCTGAATGCCGATGAACTCGTCCGAGTAGCGTTTTAGCACATAGGACAGATGGCAGGCTAGGATACTGGGCGGTTCCATGTAAGACAGGTTAAGTTTGTCCAGCTGTTGCCGTTGCTCACCCTCAATCCAAATGGTATCGACGTTCGGGAGAAATTGTTCTGCTTCTTCGTATGCCAGCCCCATGACACTGAGTTCTTCTTTATTGTCGGCGTACAGCAGGTAACCGGGGCGCAGATTGCCCGTTGCCACGGGCACTTCCTGCATGAGGATGGAATATTGGCCGGGAGTCTGGATGTTCTCGTTGAAACGCAGGTGTATGCCCGGAAAAGGCACGCCGAGATCAAGATAGAGCGCGCGGCGCACCTTCAGGGCTTCCTGATTGAGAAGACGCAGATCGATGATGCTGTTGTCCTGCAATTTCGCGTCTATATCAATCATCAGGGGCATGCTGAGGGAGATCTCTTCCTGACCAGACAACTGGGAGCCCACATTTTGTTGTACGCTTTGTTGGTCACTGGTTGTCGAGGCAGACAGCATGGCCGAGAAGTCCTCCTTGTCGGTCCCTTTTCGCTTACTTTTCACGATCAGTAGCAGACCACTGCCACCGACAATAGCACCTAACACCAGAAAAGTTGCCACCGGAAAACCTGGAATCAGAGCAAAGGCAGCCATCAAACAGGCTGCCACAATCAAGGCGCGTGGCTGTGAGCCCACCTGCTTGCCAATATCGCTGGCGAGGTTCTCGGTTTCGTCCGTAGTAACTCGGGTAACGATAATGCCAGCGGTCATGGCGATTAACAGGGCGGGAATCTGTGCCACCAGACCGTCTCCGATGGTGAGAATGGAGTAAACATGCATGGCTTCCGCCACATCCATGCCACGCTGGAACACCCCTATGCTCAGACCGCCGATGAGGTTAATGGTGGTGATGATGAGCCCGGCAATGGCATCGCCCTTGACGAACTTCATGGCACCATCCATGGAGCCGTAGAGTTGACTTTCTTTCTCCACTCTTTCCCGACGGCGTTTGGCTTCAGCCATGTCGATGACACCGGCTCGCATGTCCCCGTCAATGCTCATCTGTTTGCCCGGCATGGCATCAAGTGAGAAGCGCGCGCTGACTTCCGCGACCCGCTCGGCGCCTTTGGTGATTACCAGAAACTGCACGATGGTGATAATCAGGAAGACAACCAGACCAACCACCAAGTTCCCGGCAACAACAAAATTGCCGAAGGTATCGACAATTTTACCGGCATCCGCCTGCAAAAGAACCAGACGAGTGGTGGTAATCGCCAAAGCCAGTCGAAACAGGGTGGACAACAACAGAACTGCGGGAAAAGCGTAGAACTCGCCGATGGAGGAGATGTAAACTGCCAGCATCAACAGGATAATGGCAATACCCATGCTGATGCCAATCAGCACATCTACCAGCGCGGTGGGTAGCGGTAGAATCATCATGAAAATGATGGCAATCAGTAACCCAGCCAGAAGTACATCTTTGCGCTGGGTGATTTTGTAGAGAATGGCCTGGGTGTTATCGCGGATCGGGCTTCTCATATCAGGTGTCCTGCAGACGTGCCCGCTGGTCGATATAGTTCTGAAAGGATTCTTGTGAATCCCGTTCGCTACGGTTGATTACCCGCATCCGTAGCAGGAGCAGAGCAGCGCGCTCTTGCTCGGATAGGGGCAAGTTCAGTGCCTCCTGGATGTATTGTTCACTGGGTTCCATGCCACCCAGATTGAAGTGGGTCAATGCCAGCAACTTCAGGCACTCGCCGTTGTTACGGTCAAACACGCGCAGAAAGTTCAGTATGGTGGCGGCGTGCTCGGGCATATCCTGTTCTTGGAAGGTCTGGGCGACCACCAGCAACCAGTCGATATGGTGCTGGTTTAATACCGCATCAACGCGGGTGCTGCCTTGCTGTGCGGTCTCCTCGGCCACTATCGGTTAACCACGAATCAACGCTTCACGGCCCAGGTTCAGACTCTCAAAATTAACTTTCAGTGTCGAAAACAGTGCCAGCGCAGCCTGCACAGCCTGCTGATCTTTTTCGTGGTCTGGTCTGCACCGACCGCCGATGTTTTCGATCTCTTCGAACAGGCGACTATAATTGCAGGGCACAGTCACGTCCTTGTCGATAGCTTTGGGTGCCAGTTCCTTGCTCAGCAGACGGTCGCTAGTCCGCATGTCAAACACGCCGTCAATGTGAGCGGGAATGGAGACACTGAGGGGCAGATAAACCTTGTTGCTGGGATAGTCGCTTTTGCGTGCCACGCCATAGCCCTGATAGGAAATGCCCTCGATGCCTGTATTCATTGAAATAGTCATGACTGCTCTCGGTTTGGTTGCGGTGTTTTACCAAACACTAAAAGGTCTCAATCTATAATCCTGCATCTGCATAGAGCTGACAGATGAACTCAAAACTTCTGCTTACCAAGTCCGCCTGACTCTGATCTAGGTACACTGCCAAGACTAGGGTGTTATCTCCCTCCAAACCTGCCTGCACCAAAAACGGCAGGTACTGGTCATAGCTACACCTGCGTAGCAGCAGGCATATTTTCTCCACTTCCTGTCGCATCGGCAACTCTCGGAACACTGCCAGCACGATGCCCTCATCCACACACTCGATATCTAGGAGGTACTTGTTGTCACTGACCACAAAGTTGTATGTCTCAGCACCGTCATCGACAAACTCCCGGAAACTCTGAGCACGGGCAAAATCTGCCAGTGCGTCGCGCTGCCAGATTTTGCCCGTCTCACTACTCATTGGCAAGCTCTTCGTTGTCGATCAGGTCATCCATGGACTGCTGTACTGACTGCAGGGTGCGGTCTCGTTTGACGGTGTCGTCGTTGAATGCCTTGAGCGGCATCAGGCGTAATACCTCCTTGAACCCGCGCATAAAATAAATCGCCGGTTCGTCCACACGAATGCCGAGCTTGTCTGGCAACTCGGTGAAAATGTTGCCACCTTGCCATCCCTTATCTTGGGCGATTAGCACTTCCTTCATCAGATCGTGGGTGGAGACATCATTGCGTACTGTCGCATAGTTATTTCGTACCCGGTTCAGCAGGTCTTCACACTGACCGTATATGCTAGACAAGGTTTTCATCTGGCCCATATCGTCTATGACCTGCTTGAGGTGAACTTTGGACATGGACTGATTGCTGGCACCCAAATCGACGGACAGCGATTGCAGCAGAAAGCTGACCACCACCGGGAACTGCTTTTCCGGGTATTGCGCTGTCACCCGATCATACGCCTCCACCACCGTGCCATAGTCCAACACCACGTCCGAGTACAAGTTCCGAAGCTCCTGGGCATCAGCCAGACCCTTGTCAACGTAGTGCTGCGCTACTGCAGAAACGTTGAGACCAGCCCGGATGGCTGGACCTTCTTCCTCCATCAGTTGATCACAAGTGGCTTGAAGCACCGCCACCAGCTCCGCATCCTTACCTTGCGCCTGTGCCTGGTCACGGGCATAAGAAAGAGCGACGAACTGGTGGGTCTTGTCGGGAAAAGTCTCGCGGGCATCTTGGCACAGAGATTCGGAGTTAGCACTGCCTTGGGCCAGAGCCTGAGTAGCAAACTTGTCGAGTTCGTCCGTATCTACATCCGGCACCTGTTGCTGATACTTTTGGGCAAGCTCCATTGCCCTGGATTTATTATCGGACTCTGATTTGGTGTCTCGCTTAGCCCGTTTGCTCTCGACCATTTCCTCAGCCACTTCCTCGGCAAGCTCCATCACCAAGTGCTTGGGCTTGCTACTGTGACCGGATTTGATGTGCCGCTTGGACAGCTTACTCTCGATCCGCTCACTCTCACCGAAACTAAGTTCCTCGGCAGCGTCAGCCAGTTTGGCAGCCGGATTTTCGACTCGCGTTATTCGCTCGCCACGAAAAGTACCGCTCTGCAACGGCTGCTTCGACCGTATCTGAGATTGACTGGCATGTTGGTTAATTTCTCCTGTAGCACCAATGAGATTTGACATAATCGGAAGACAGCCGTCGTCACGCCTTGGCAGTCATGATTTCCGATGTGGCACGGTTTCTCATTTGCTCCACCTCATTGAGTGCCTGCTGCATGGACTGGGCACTCTTGTGTATATTGTCCGCAAATTGACGTGCTTTTTCCAACTCTCCGCGCCGCCGTTCAGTCGATGCATCAGCCCGCTTGCTTTGGGACTGCATATAGTCTGCGCCGAATTTGCTGGCGGAGGAAGTGACCTGACCGAGTCCCGCGACACCTTGAGACAAACCCTGAGTCTTGAGAGAAATGCTCTGGGATTTTTGCGACAGCATCATGGTCGCCCCGTCCGATATATTGCCTTTCGCAGCGGATACAATTTTGTAGCTTTTGAAGCCACCGGCAATGCTGATACCGCCAGACACTATTGATGCTGTTCCCGAAATAATACCACTTGCCAGGGCGAGACCGGCACTTGCCTCCATATCGCTGGCCGCTTGCTCCATCTCATCCGCGACACTCTGGACATCGGCAATTATTTGATCGCGTGCAAGTTTTTCCGATTCTTGATCCATTTTGATAAGCAGTGCCGAAAACATCGAGAAATCAAAGGTCACATTCTGGTTCATCGTACTGAGACCGAAAGTTGCCGCTTCATGACTGATATTATTGGCGGGAGCAGGAATGGATGGCGCACCCGTCCTCGCCATGGCATCCGGCATGGACTCCCCAGGTACATAGGGCGGAATACGGGTTGTCGACTTGCTTTGCACTTCGGCGACACTTGGTTCATTTTGCACACGGTTAGCGGTGCCGGAGTTGACGTTGTCTATACTTGTCATAACTGATTACCCTCTATTTTTAAGTTTTGGATTTTAGCTCTTAGCGTCCAGTTGTTGGCACTTTGGAACTTAACAGTTTTAAGTCCTCATACCCGTGGTGGATACATAACATCTTGTGCTACCAAAAGCAACTGTCTGTATGACAATGTTAGCCCAAAGCAGTAATGTCCCCTTTTTATATTCATTATGGGGCAGTATTGGTTGAATAACGGGTTAATGGTCTCCGCCATGGATGATCTGGTGCGGGTTTCCAAGTGGATTTTTGTTGTCGGTGAAGTGCTTGGCTCAACGTGGTTATGAACGGTCTTATCATCGGCAATCACAACGGCGGTCTTTCCCTTTTGGAGCGTTCGATAAGTCAATGCCTTGCCTTTGTATAGCAATGTAACCAAACCCGTAGCACCGTCCTCGCAGAGCGTGATGGTCGCTCCTCATCAGACGATAGCCCTTGCCGTTACCCGCAGGGCACAAGAGCCAGTCAGCTGATATTCGGTGTTACAAAATGATAAAGTTAAATTCTTAGACAGTTTACGCTGATGGTGCCGACAGAGGATCAGTTTAAGCTCCTCGACGCTGTGCAATAGCGCACGATGTGCATTGTCGGGTGTGTTGCGCGGTAACGGCACTTGTGCCCTGCGGGTAAAACGCTGGTTGTAGTCGTCAATAAACTGTGGCAAAAAGGCATCTGCTTGCTCAATAGAGTTGATACCCTGTAAGCGCGGATCGACAACCGGTCGGTCTTGCAGCGTTTTATTGGCACGTACTACCCGCCCTTTGTCCTGCGGGGTATTGGTGTGAATAGGCTCAATATCTAGGGTTTTGAGTGCGCGGGTAAATTGGGTTAATTCGCCCTCGTGCTATTTCTTTATTTTGGGGATGATTGACCCGAAAGATACTGTGCTTATCGCTGTAAATAGCGACTGTGCGGCCATGCTGTTCAAGTTTCTGATGGAGGGTTTCCATATACGATTGAGTGGTCTCTGTGGGCGCAAAATGCAAAGCCAGGCCGGTTTTTGCTTCTCGGCAATTGCTCCTGCATTGCCCTACTAAGTTACATCCATGTAGCGATGCAAAACCGGCATACGACCGTCATGGAAGACGGAAGTGCAGATAATGCAGGAGCAGCTATCTGCCCGTACATCCTGTACATATAGCCGACTGGTCGCATCATCGATAAAGACAATTAAAGTGCAATTAGAGTCTGCTCACAAAGTCGGTTTTGGATATTCAAATCTGTTCCAGCCAAGCAATTGGCACAATCTGTACCCGTCCAATCGTAATTGGTGTCGCCCAGTGTTCGTTATCGACCCTATTAGTCGCCTTATTTTGGGCACAAAAAAGACCTTCAGCAGGATGAGCAGGTTCATGACTAGGAAAATGCTGTTGATCCATGCAACCGAAGTGTCTGCTCGCTTGGCACGGATGTAATTTAGCCGATAACCGTTCTTTGCCTGACCAAATTTGCCTTCTATTGGAATCCGTTGTAGGTAATCCGCCCGGCGTTGGGCTTTTAATTGCTTCAACACCTCCCGATTCGCTTCTGTTACCTGTTTGGGTCTGCCTAATGGCTTGCCCGAAAAATGGATGCCCAATCCTTTCAAGTAATGCCGGTTCTCTCGACTACCATATATCGGATCACCGATAACGCTTACGGGGTAGCAACCATAACGTTCATGGTAACGCTCAACCTGACCCTGCAAATCATGCCCCTCATGAAACGCATCCCAACTTAAATGATCAACTCGGGATAGCCCGTGTGCCGTTAAACTCACGCTCAACTTCGAACCAAACTCAACCGACTTACCTTGCTTACCTCGCACAATCGGACGCACATACGGTTGATGAATGCTCACAATCCGATTATCACAGCGACGGCTCTTATTGATGTACATCTGCCACTGCTGCGTATAGACATGCTGAATGACCCAGTAGTGGTATAGTAGCCTGCGTGACAAAGGCAACGCCGTGCCCATCGGGAAACAATCCATTAAACCCTCAATATGACCAAAATTGCGCCGCAAGTATTGCAGTTGTTGCTTGATCGCTCGTTGGGTCGCTTGACGCTTGGGACGACGCTGTTTGACCAACCCGAGAAAATCTTTGCGTGCTTGGCGACGATAGGTGCGTGGTTTCTGACTGAACTCCGTGTGTGGATACAATTCGTCAATAATCCGTTCCGCCATCTCACGCGCTTCATTCAGTAAACTTAAATCCGTGGGATACCGTATCGCTTGCTCTGCCACAGTCGCATCGATTATCAACTTACCTTCGTGGCTGGGTGCTTCCACAGTGGTGGCAGGCGAAATTGGGGAATTATCCTCCCCTTGTGGGTCTTGATTGGATTCTGGTTCTGGTTTCGACTCTGGCACGGACTCTGGCACGGACTCTGGCTCTGATTCATCACCCGACTTGTTGGTCTGTGTGGATGCCTTCAAACCATCCTTAACGCTGCGTTGTGGCACGACCTGCGCCTTTTCCACAGCACCAATAATCGCTTGATGGAACACTTCAAAAACAGTATCCCCCATCCGTTTGCGTACTTCAACCAGCAACGAGGGTACAAACGGGACTGATTTCCATGCAGAATTATACCACAAAATCGCTATTACTTGTTTATATTCAGATAGATATGTTTTATGAGCAGGGTCTAGATAGCCCTTGGTCGGTTATACTTGCAGTATCAAGCGGCGAGGCGTTTACAGAGTTGTGATTTGTAGATAGCCCTTGGTCGGTTATACTTGAACGACGTACACTTGATCGTTGTATTCGTTGTGATTTGTAGATAGCCCTTGGTCGGTTATACTTGAACGACGTACACTTGATCGTTGTATTCGTTGTGATTTGTAGATAGCCCTTGGTCGGTTATACTGAGCAAACGATAAAATCGGATTGTGGCAGTGTTGTGATTTGTAGATAGCCCTTGGTCGGTTATACTGAGCGAGTAAGGCATAGGGATACCCCTACCGTTGTGATTTGTAGATAGCCCTTGGTCGGTTATACTCGCAAAGAAAAACAACCGACTTCTGGATGTGTTGTGATTTGTAGATAGCCCTTGGTCGGTTATACTAACGACTGCTTCGATGTTGCTTGTCGCCCAGTTGTGATTTGTAGATAGCCCTTGGTCGGTTATACTTCTAACAATCGACTGTCGGTTCGATATGTTGTTGTGATTTGTAGATAGCCCTTGGTCGGTTATACTCCTTCGCCGCGCTGGTATATCAATCCTTCGTTGTGATTTGTAGATAGCCCTTGGTCGGTTATACTTCTAACAATCGACTGTCGGTTCGATATGTTGTTGTGATTTGTAGATAGCCCTTGGTCGGTTATACTTCTAACAATCGACTGTCGGTTCGATATGTTGTTGTGATTTGTAGATAGCCCTTGGTCGGTTATACTTTTGTGCTGATTGTTCTATCGTGCTTGCAAGTTGTGATTTGTAGATAGCCCTTGGTCGGTTATACTACAGCAGATGATGTTGCAGATCAGTGCGAAGTTGTGATTTGTAGATAGCCCTTGGTCGGTTATACTTAACTATAGACTGTAGGTTCGACCTATTTAGTTGTGATTTGTAGATAGCCCTTGGTCGGTTATACTGGGGTCTGGTGCAAACAGCATCACTGATGAGTTGTGATTTGTAGATAGCCCTTGGTCGGTTATACTAAGCTCAACTACATTATCTGTCAACTCATAGTTGTGATTTGTAGATAGCCCTTGGTCGGTTATACTCCGACCGAATCGCCAACTTCAACCTGTCCAGTTGTGATTTGTAGATAGCCCTTGGTCGGTTATACTAAAACTGGACCATGGTGTCAATAATGCCGTGTTGTGATTTGTAGATAGCCCTTGGTCGGTTATACTAGCCGAAGCGATGAGCGGTAGTAATTGTTTGTTGTGATTTGTAGATAGCCCTTGGTCGGTTATACTAAAACTGGACAATAGTGTCAATAAGGGAGTGTTGTGATTTGTAGATAGCCCTTGGTCGGTTATACTAGCCGAAGCGATGAGCGGTAGTAATTGTTTGTTGTGATTTGTAGATAGCCCTTGGTCGGTTATACTAAAACTGGACAATAGTGTCAATAAGGGAGTGTTGTGATTTGTAGATAGCCCTTGGTCGGTTATACTAGCCGAAGCGATGAGCGGTAGTAATTGTTTGTTGTGATTTGTAGATAGCCCTTGGTCGGTTATACTTTTCTTTCCCATTTTGTTCTGTACTCTTCGGTTGTGATTTGTAGATAGCCCTTGGTCGGTTATACTTTTCTTTCCCATTTTGTTCTGTACTCTTCGGTTGTGATTTGTAGATAGCCCTTGGTCGGTTATACTCGCCTGCATGTACACCTCTTGACGACTACCGTTGTGATTTGTAGATAGCCCTTGGTCGGTTATACTTCATAATGATTGGCAAGCAGTTAGTTCCGGGTTGTGATTTGTAGATAGCCCTTGGTCGGTTATACTTAAGCAGGATGGATGGACGCAACCGATTTTGTTGTGATTTGTAGATAGCCCTTGGTCGGTTATACTTTGTGTCCACCTGCCGAACCGCTTCTTTTAGTTGTGATTTGTAGATAGCCCTTGGTCGGTTATACTGTTTACCGTTACCGTCGCCGATGACGACAAGTTGTGATTTGTAGATAGCCCTTGGTCGGTTATACTTATTACTTGTGTCAGTCCCGCTCTCCTGCTGTTGTGATTTGTAGATAGCCCTTGGTCGGTTATACTATGAATGATTATTGCAACCTCGAGGCGAAGGTTGTGATTTGTAGATAGCCCTTGGTCGGTTATACTATGAATGATTATTGCAACCTCGAGGCGAAGGTTGTGATTTGTAGATAGCCCTTGGTCGGTTATACTGTCCATCCTGTTTGTGCTGCTCCGTCCATGGTTGTGATTTGTAGATAGCCCTTGGTCGGTTATACTGCCTACCTGCTGTTCAATGCATCGAATGCGGGTTGTGATTTGTAGATAGCCCTTGGTCGGTTATACTGTGAAGGCGTTGGTGTCCGCGTTTGATTCGGTTGTGATTTGTAGATAGCCCTTGGTCGGTTATACTTTGCAATCGTTTGTTGTGTCTGCATTCGTCGTTGTGATTTGTAGATAGCCCTTGGTCGGTTATACTGAACAGACGATGATACCAATAGACTGGACAGTTGTGATTTGTAGATAGCCCTTGGTCGGTTATACTACAAGTCTGCATTTTAAACACTGGACGACTGTTGTGATTTGTAGATAGCCCTTGGTCGGTTATACTTATATATGAGCTTAGGTTGCATACTCGTTTGTTGTGATTTGTAGATAGCCCTTGGTCGGTTATACTAAGGCCTTGAATCTGTCAATGCTGATGAATCGTTGTGATTTGTAGATAGCCCTTGGTCGGTTATACTAAGCTGCATTTCCTTCTCATCATCTGTATGGTTGTGATTTGTAGATAGCCCTTGGTCGGTTATACTCTTGCAATGTCATTGCTGCTTTGCCCTTGCGTTGTGATTTGTAGATAGCCCTTGGTCGGTTATACTCAAACCCCTGCACTATATGTGCGGACGATGGTTGTGATTTGTAGATAGCCCTTGGTCGGTTATACTGACCGGGGGCACCGGTAAGGCTGTCGTACTGGTTGTGATTTGTAGATAGCCCTTGGTCGGTTATACTAGAATCCAGGTCGGGCGCGGATTCTGTAAAGTTGTGATTTGTAGATAGCCCTTGGTCGGTTATACTTGTCCTGCCGGTGATCACGTTCATGTTGAAGTTGTGATTTGTAGATAGCCCTTGGTCGGTTATACTGTTTCTGCCGATGGGCCGTTCCGCGCTTTGGTTGTGATTTGTAGATAGCCCTTGGTCGGTTATACTAATCTCTCCGGGCGCACCATTACCATCTCCGTTGTGATTTGTAGATAGCCCTTGGTCGGTTATACTATCTGCAATGTAACTGCATGATATTGTTGCATATATGGGGATTTTCTTTCAGAAAAGTTCGAGTTGAACGGGAGTTCTCTCGGTTGGTTTGCGCTTTTTTCCATAATAAACCTCAATTTTTCCGAATTGTTTGTCGGTTATTTTAATGATTCGTACTTCGCCTTCGGGTGGCAAAGTTGATTTTACTCGTTTTGCATGAACCTGTGCATTCTCGTCGCTGGCACAATGCCGATAGTACACCGAGTATTGCATCATTCCAAAACCATCATTTAGAAGCTTTTTTCTAAACAGAGTGTACTGTCGGCGGGCTTGTTTGGTGTCTGTTGGCAAATCAAACAACACAATGACCCACATGCTGTTCAAGCCTCCAAAGCTCACATTCAAGCTCTGCTTACCAATACCGGATATTTGATGCTTGTTAATGTTCCGTCCAAACATCGTTTGAAATCAGCAACAAGATAGTGGCATGCCGCCATCATTGGCATTGTTTTCCTGTTCATTTGTACTGGATCGCCTAACAGTCCCAATATGTTTCGCTTCGTATCCTTATCAATTTTCAATTTTTCATTTTCCAGCCAAATTTGATAAACCAGCCAATCCACCCAGGGGCGAAACGGCTCCATTAAATCGTCCGCCAAACATAACGCGTTGTATTGATTGTGATGATGGATGCCGATTGCGGGATGGAGTCCACCAGCAACGATAGCGCGGGCAACCAATGCGCGTACAATCGCATATCCATAGTTCAACAATGCGTTTACCCCGGCTGCTTGGTAATCCCTCCTAAACGATTTCCCGAATAAGCGCGGCCAGTAATGCTGTGCCGCCTGTGCTTCGTGATTTGCCACATCCCCGGATTTAACTTTTGCAGCCAATCGACCCAGCACGGCGGTGTCCGTACCCGCCAAAGATAATGTTTTTGCTTGCTCCATAATTTTCTGTTGTACGACTTGTTTCCAAATTCGTTTTGTTACCGGCAGTTTCACACTTACTTGCATTCGCATCACTTTTTGGTGCAGGGTATGTCCATCACTAACCGGAAGGATCACCGAATACGGCAAGTGTCTTTCATCGCAAAATACAATGGCAACCTTATTCTGTTGACAAGCGATAATGACTTTTTGGGTGATGACAATAGCAGGATGTTGCAAAATCAGCACTCCCAAATCCTCAATGGGAACACGCCCTACGGTTTCCTCCTCTTTGTCAATCAATAACTGCTGATGCTTAATATGCAGATAGGCCGGCTCGGATATGTCAATGATACGCTTAATCATCAATTAAACTGCCGATAGCATTGATTTTGTGTAATTTAATTTGATGTTTATCAAAATTTTCTTTACCAATACCAATGCTTAATGATTCATCTTTATTTGATAGGGTTGATGCAGTATTTAATCTCATAACTATTTTTTTATTTGGCATATCAAGAAACTGAATTCGATAAAATACCCGCTCGCCAGCTTCTTTTTTAATACTGACCGTATCGTGCTTATGCAATGCCATAACAAACTGCCAATCTTCACCATGGTCTGTTTTAATGATGGGTTGCTTTTTGCCCTCTGGATTTAACTCACTTTTTATCCCTTTTGCGCGATGAGAGGCTTCCATCATGGTTACAAACTTGCCTTTGATTTCATTAGTTTCCCGGTCTCGGATAATCTCCACATGATGGATGTTGCCATACGACATGTATTTAAACACCTTGCCTGACTTGTCTTTAACGCCAAATTTGGTTTGACTTAAAAGCATTTTGGCGGTTTTGTTTTTAGTAGTCTTGACATTAGATTGCAGGACACGCACGCGCTTAATCGGTGTCTTGCCGTCCTTGTGATAAACGACTTCCCCCTCTGCAAAGGCTTCTTTGGTGGTGTTATATTTTGCAATATGTTCTAAAACAATCTCTTTGACGGATTCATCAACAATTTTATCAGGGTTCAGTTTTGGGTCATCAAGGGCTTTCCTGTAAACTAACCCCCCGTGTTTCTCAATATAATTTGCCCCGGTCTCCTCATGTAAACCGCCTGAGAGTTTTCGTTGTGGTGCGTGTGAAACAATGACGTGGTTTAGCTTTTCATACAAGTCAGCACGAATATCAGCATAAGGGGGTTCAATGTTTAGTTTATTGCGCTCAATCTGTTTAACCGCAGCGGTATAAAGTGAACGCGAGGTACTGGCGATTACCACCGCATCAATAGCATGATGCCGATGATCGGTGCGTTCCTTTTTATCGGTTTCACCCAGCAGATTGTTAAGGCCCCATTGGTGACGAATTTGACTCACCACAAAACCTTTGGTCACATTTACATCACAGCCTAATTGACGCACATACTCTTGTGCCAGTTTAGAAATATAACGTGTGTCTGTCAGTTGACTGCTGATAAAATCTCGTTTTTGCAAATCCGCTTCGGTTTGATAAAAACGATCAATTTTAGATTGCAACGATTTATCCCAGCGACTAACTGCCTGGGTGATTTGATTCCATTTTTCGTTATCACCACCCCAGGCATCAATGGGCGTTTTATCCGTTTTATTGCGGTTTTCTGCTACAAAACAAAGCACTTTATTCATATAAGAATCATCTAATGATTTTTTGAACGGCAAAATATGATCAATCTCAACCTCTGCTGTGAAAATCGCATGTTCAGGAATAGATTTTCCGCTGTAAGCACACCTACAATCCTGACCTTTCCATAGTCTATATCTTATTTTTTCGTCATAACTCGGGTAGTTTCCTCGATTTTGTTCTTTATATTTTTCCGTTGCCTCCTCGTTTTCTTTTTTGTTTTTAGCTTGTCTCTTCTCGTTTTCCTTGTAGCGCGCAGTATTCATTTCCAAATCCCGCGCCATTTCAATACGGATAATATCCGGTTTGCCGTATTGCTTGATGATGGCGTTTACCACGCGCCTCAGTTCATGCAACCCTTTGTTGACGATTGGATTCGCGGTTTCTGGCGGTGCGGATAATTTATCCAAAACTTTACTTTCTTGCCGCTCAGCCTGATAGCCCGCTGCTTGTAATGCACCAATTTCTCCTGTTTCAATATCTTTTCTACTATAAATCAAGCCCTGTTCTAAAAAAGGCAGTAGTTTGTTGATAGCCTTTAACGAAAGGTTAGAATGCGATGGTTCAAATTCAAGCAAACAGAGATTAACCGCCGTTTGTGTATCAAAACCCAAACGGGTAATGAGACGTTTTTTGAGAGCAGATTTTTTCTTTATGGTGAATAAATCCTCAAACAGGGATTTCTGCTTGTCATCACTCATTTCGTCCCACTGCTTGCCGATGACAGAGCGGATTTCACAAGCGGTAATATTACCTTTTAGATTTTTAGCTTCTAAATTTATCTTAGTGGGTTTATCCAGACCCAACTCTTTTTTAAGATTGGTAACGGTGATTTTTGCATTATGCTCAAAATAGGTTTTTAGTTGGGTTTTATCTGCTTCATCCAAACCAAGCCATTGTTCGGTCTGCCTTTCAAAATATTGCAGGTTATTAATATCTTGCAAATAACGAAATTTTTGCACTTCAAGCCGTGCTATATTGGCGCGATAATTTTTAGGTTCCAATGAGCATTTTCCTACACGATCCCTTTTGAGTTTGAGTGGGCGTTGATAAAATATGATTTTTTTAACCCCCTTGTTATCCGTCATAAAGTCATTGGGCAGATAGGCGAAATAGGATTCCTGCTGTTGCCAGATTTGTTTTAACTCAGCTTGGTACATCGCACGATCTGTACGCAGATGTCCACCTTCATGAGCGCGATTACGTTTGCATACGCCTTTTTCTAACTGATGCAAATACTCGCCTAATGTACGGGCATCACTTGCTTCTATTTCCTGACGGACTGCCGCAATATCTGCCTTAAATTGACCCTCTTCTTTATCTTTACTGTCTTTGCTCGATTGGTTATCCAATTCCGCCAGATAGTCAATGGTATCGGGGTCATCAACCAAATCGCCTGCAATTTGTTTCTTGCCACTCAAGAAGCCACGCCGCGCCACGAAGTGCAATAAAACTCGTCCAAATTCATGTGGCGATAATTCTTCATCTAACCCTTTGGCGCGCAGTTCATAAGGATTACCGATTCTATTTAACAAAATTTCTGGCTGGATATTGCCCTTCAGTTCTCTGGGGAGCAAATCAAGCGATACCAGATAATTAAGCATTTTTTGTTTGCGTCTTGCGCGTCTTTGAAGTACGCGCCTACCTAGGCGCATGTCGCGGCGTTTTTGGTTTTTGGGGGTTGGGACTTTTTCTTCTACTGCCTTGTTGAAAATGCGGCTACCGATGTCAATGATTTTATTGACTTTTCCGTTTTCTTCTTCAAGCAATGCCCAACCAACAGAATTACTGCCTAAATCCAGCCCCAATATTTTCTTGCTCATTTTTTAATTCCTGTGTATCATCGCGTTGTTAGTATAACCGACCAAGGTCTATTGATTTACTTTTCATACCAATGAAATAAATATTTCGTAGGCTCCGCTTTCAAGCGACCAAAGCCCTCCCAGCGGGGGCTTTTTTTCTGCTTGACCGTAATATGACTCCAATGCCTATAAAAATCAGCCCGACATAGAGGCCCTATTATCCAATCCCTGCTAGATACAGTAGACGACAACACTGTCTTATCGTACCAACGGCTTGGGTTGAATTCGCCGGTTTAAAACTCACCGCTTATAATCATTCTGTTCAGCAACGCACCGTTGTCAAATTTGGTGCTGTCAATAACCTGTTGACGCAATCAATATCGCTACAGACTATCGCCCCACAAGCCAAAACTCCACATGCATTGTCGCCCAACAAAAAATGAATGGATTTAAGACAAATGCGGTTTGGCAAGATAGCCATGGGTACTCATTTCCGTGAGGCGGCTGGCAGTGCGCTTAAAGGGCTGTGCCAGTCTTTTTCCGCTGTATATTCTTTCTGGCGGGTGGACAGAAGAGACAATCAGGTTGACGTGGCGGTCATAGAATTCATCAACCATTTCTATCAATCTTCTGGCGGCATCATCGCGCATGGCAGTTAATTGTGAAATGTTGGAAAGGAGTACGGTGTGGAATTGTTTGGCGATTTCGATGTAGTCTAGCTTTGAGCGGTGGCTCTGGCATAGCGACTGAAACTCAAACCAAACCACGCCTGAATCGGTCGCGATAATGGGGATGTCTCTGCCTAAAATCGGGATTGTCCTTTCAGCCGTTTTGTCGGCTCTTTGTTTGCCGGTCAATTGATTGAAGAATTTCGCCAATGCCAAATCTGCTTGTTGCCCGACCGGGGTGTGGAAAATCGCGCCATCCTGCAAACATGCCATGCGGTAGTCGTTGCCGCTATCAACCTGTACCGCAATGGTGTACTTTTCGAGCAAGGCAATGGCGGGTAAAAACCGCTGCCGTTGCAAACCGTCCCGATACAGCTGTGGTATCTCGGTATTCGAAGTGGTTACCAACACCACGCCATGGCTGAAAAAGTGCCTCAATAATGCGGATAGAATCATCGCATCGGTGATGTCAGTGACCGAGAATTCATCCAGACACAGGACTTTTATTCTGGTAGCGAAACTGGCAGCGATTATATCAAGCGGGTTCTGGCGGTCTTTGATTTCATGCTTGCGGTCGTGGACAAACTGCATAAAGCGATGAAAATGAATGCGCTCACCAAACCCCGCTGGCAAGGATTGATAGAATACATCCATCAGCACGGTCTTGCCGGTGCCAACACCACCCCAGAAATAATATCCCTGAATCGGTGTTTTGGGCGGTTTGAACGGGTTCAATTTAAGCATCCCCTTGAACATATCTGATTTAAATAGGCGTTGAAACCAATTGCCCGCGTCTTGTTTCGTGATTAACTGATAAAAAAGCGAATCAAGCTGCTTGATGGCATGATATTGCGCCGCATCCGGCTTCAATTCCCCCTGCTCAATGCGCGTATGATAAATGGTTAATGGTGACTGTTGCATACTTGTACTTTACTGATAACGGTGCTAATGACGATAATTGGGATATAAGAAATATGTGGATTGTTTTAACATCTGGTCACGGGTTGTAAAAAGGGTGTAAAAAATTGAATTGTATTTTAACAACCAAAGCAACGACAAAAAGGTGCTTTTTGGAGATTATTGAAGCGAATGAAACGACTACTGCAAAAAACGTTGGATATTGCTATTCAAGTGAGCGAGCAAATACTGGACATCTATGAAAATGCCGCTGAAAATCCATGTGCGGTGGAAATAAAAGCCGATGGATCGCCGTTGACACTGGCGGATAAACGGGCACATACGTTCATCGAGGGCGCGTTGCAAAAACTTGACCCGATGATTCCGATTCTGTCGGAAGAGTCCAACAAGGCGGTGTTTGACCAGCGCGGGCACTGGCAACAATTTTGGTTGGTTGATCCGCTGGACGGTAGCAAAGAATTTGTTAAGCGTAATGGCGAGTTTACCGTCAATATCGCGCTCATTGAGAATGGTGCGCCGATTTTGGGGGTAGTCCACGCACCGGTCAAGAATACCAGCTATTTTGCGGCAATCGGTGTCGGCGCATTCAAAAAGCAAGGCAACGACAAAAGCCGCTCAATTGCAACCAAGAAGTTTGTTGCCAATCATGCCACAATGGTGGCGAGCCGTTCTCACTCGGGCACCGAAACAGCGTGTTTTCGACTCAACCTTGAACGCGCAACCGGCGCGGTTACAATGACGAGCATGGGCAGTTCTCTAAAGATTTGTCTAGTTGCCGAAGGGGTTGCGGATATTTATCCGCGCTTGGGACCGACTTCTGAATGGGATACTGCGGCGGCCCAATGCGTCCTAGAGGTTGCTGGTGGGCAGATTACCGATTTGAATGGGCGGCGACTGAAATATAATAAAGCCAATATATTAAACCCCCGCTTTCTCGCTGGCGGCGACCCCGCGATTGAGTGGACACAATATTTGGGGCAGACTGAGGAATGAGGCTTAACTACCCCGCCGCAAGAAAAATGACTGCTGGAAATAATGACTATTGTCGGTTTCTTTGCTGCCAGACCGTATAGATTTCTTCTGGCCAAAGCGATGAGATCCAAGCAATAATTGAAAACATCTCATCCTCGGATAGGGTGTCCTTCCATGCCGGCATACTGCCGCCGAGTTCCACAGTACCGTTGCGGATGGTGCGGCGTTAGCCCTTCTATGGAGTGATGCCATGCGTGGGCAGTACCATTGAGGGTGGTGGCGGATACTTTCCGTCTTGTCCGGCAACCTGCCAATCCGCGACCGTTCCTTGTGCTTTTTCTCCGTGGCAAGACGCACAGTTATGCTGAAATAGTTCTCCCCCGATCTGTATAATCAGCGGGTCAGCGATTGGTTTGTATTGTGCCTGTGCGACCTGTACGAATGGAGTCGCGCCCAGCATAACAATCAGCGTAGCGAGCAACAACACACCCTTACCTATATGGGTGTTTATATATAACTTCATACTTATCTCCCAATAATCGTAATGTGAAACCTTTGGGTGTCTTACAAAACCGTACACAAACCCCTGTCGCATTCTATATGGAAAACCCTTGCGGGTTTGGTTGTTTTACTGGATTCCTGCTCCCCGCCTGCGCGGGGACAGGCTTCGCAGGAAAGACGGATGTTGGTTTTTTGTCCAGTCTCAAAGGACTCTCGTAATTGATAATGACATAACTGTCCATTGCCGACTTATAACTGATATTTAAATAATGCAAAGGCCTCAATGACATGCTTTTCCCCACTTTTTTAATCGCCAGTAATTATACGGCCAGGGCGCGAGAAATCCAGCGGTGAGCATAATCGGGATGACCGACCAAGTGAGCCGTGCCCCGCCGGTTAAAAGCCAGTCGATGAGATTCATGGCAATTTCCATGCCGATCATCGACACCAAACTCATGCCAATTGCCACCTTAAAGGCGCTGGTAAAATCCATGCCGCCGCGAAACAAAATAACCGTTTCCAATGCGATGCTGGTCAACAAGCCATTGATAATCGCCAAAATGAGGATTGCTAGAGTGGGCCAGGGAATCGCCGTGAACTGGAAAAAAGCAATCGTGCCAAAATCTCCAATCGCGCATCCCATTAAACACCAAAACGTGTTGGTCGCGCTTTGTCGCCAAGTGTGTTTACATCGCCAAAAAGCACGCCGTTTTTCAATCTTCATTTTTCGACTCTTTGACTTATGGGTTAGCGTCCCACGCCATTATCAGGAGCGCAACTTTATATTCTCGGCATCATACGGTGATTCTTCAATAACAGTCGCCTGATGCCGCTTACCCAAAATTTCGATTTCAAGCGCGCTGCCCGGAGTTGCCCATTGAGACTGAACCAATCCCAGTGCCAGTGATTTTTCAATCCGAAACCCATAGCCCCCAGAGGTTGCCCGACCAACCAGCTGGCTGTCGTGGTAAATCCCTTCCGAGCCACGCGCATCGGCATCGGTTACGCCGTCAACTTGCAACGTAACAAAGGCATTCTTAAAACCACGCTGTTGCCAATCTATCAGCCCTTGCTTGCCGATAAAATCGCCTTCCTTATCGAGCCGAATGAAGCGGTCGAGACCGGACTCAAATGCCGAATATTCTATCGACATTTCCCGCGGTATCAGGCGATAGGATTTCTCCAGCCTCATACTATCCATAGCACGAATACCAAACGGCTTAATCCCAAACTCCTGCCCGGCAACCATGAGCGCATCAAAAATATAATTTTGCATTTCTATCGGATGATGTAGCTCAAAGCCGAGCTCGCCGATGAAGTTTACCCGTAGTGCGGTCGCCGTTGCCGCACCGATATTGATTGGTTTACCGGTCAGCCATTTGAAGTTTTCATTGGCTAGATCGGTGTCGGTCAGCTTTTGTAACAAGGCGCGGGATTTGGGTCCAGCAACGACCAATACGCCGAGCTGGGTGGTTATTTTTTGTACCTCTACACAACCATCCGCGGGTTTGTTTTTAAGCAAATAATCCCAATCGTGGCGCTCCATCGCGCCGGCAGAGACCGCGTAATAACGGTTGTGTGCCATCTTGTAAATGGTGAACTCGGCGCGCACACCGCCATTTTTCGACAACATGTGACAAAGTCCTATGCGACCGATGGTTTTCGGTATTCGGTTGCACACCAACGATTCCAGCCAAGCTTCAGAGTCAACGCCAGTGATGCTAAATTTGGAAAACGCCGACATATCCAGTATGCCGACTTTTTCCTGCACCTGTTTGCACTCCTGCCCAACATAGGGGAAATAATTAGATCGCCGAAACGAATATCTCTCAACAATACGCCCATCGTCGAGCGCGGGAGAGGTGTTGTTACCGAGCAACACATCGCCACTGCCGATTTCTGCGGTCGGTAACTGATATTCTTTTGGTACAAACCAGTTCGGTCTTTCCCATCCATAAACATGGCCAAACACGGCACCGAGAGCTTTCATCCGTCCATAGCACGGGGTTGTTTTCAACGGGCGGGCGGTGGCGCGCTCTTCGTCTGGAAAGTGATTGGTAAAAACATTTCGATATGCTTCTTCGGTTTTTTCCAACAGATAACCGTGCTCGGCATAAGGTCCGAAGCGTCTCGGATCAACCCCCATCATATCGACTGTCGGCTCGCCATCGACAATCCATTCAGCTAACTGCCAGCCGGCACCACCAGCCGCCGTTATGCCAAAGCTGTGCCCTTCATTGAGCCAGAAATTCTTTAATCCCCACGCTGGCCCGACGATTGGATTGCCGTCTGGTGTATAGGCGATAGCCCCGTTATAAACCTGTTTGATGCCGACCTCTGCAAACCCAGGTACCCGCTCGATACAGGCCTCAATATGCGGCATAAGCCGATCCATATCTTCCTGAAACAATTCATTCTCAGAGTCTTCTGCCGGACCATCAATATAGCAGCAGGGCGCGCCTTTCTCATAAGCTCCGAGCAACAATCCGCCTGCCTCTTCACGCAAATAATAACCAGCATCCGATTCCCGCAACACCCCTTGCTCTGGCAATCCTTGCTCTTTCCGCGCCAGAATGTCGGGGTGGGCTTCGGTAACGATGTATTGGTGCTCAACCGGAATAACCGGAATGTCAAGACCAACCATTTGACCGGTTTTTCTGGCGAAATTCCCGGAACATGAAATTACATACTCACAGGCGATGTCACCTTGATCAGTTTTAACCAACCAGCCACCGTCCTGCTGCTCGATGGCGGTTACACAGGTATGACGATGAATTTCTGCGCCGCGGTTACGCGCCCCTTTTGCCAGCGCGGTGGTCAAATCATTCGGTTGGATATAACCATCTTCAGGGTGTTGAATCGCCCCCACTAGCCCCTCAATATTACACATCGGCCAAATCTCCTTGACCTCTTGTGGGGTTAAAAATTTTGTTTCCACACCAACCGTTTTACCGACTCCGGCATAATATCGGTATTCATCCATACGGTCTTCGGTACAGGCAAGCCGAATATTGCTAACCCGTGAAAACCCGACCTTCAAACCCGTTTCCTGCTCAAGTTGCTGGTAAAATGCGACCGAATATTGATGCAGCTTACCGACCGAGTAACTCATATTGAATAATGGCAATAACCCTGCCGCATGCCAGGTTGAGCCTGAAGTAAGCTCCTTCCTTTCGAGCAAAACCAAATCGGTCCAGCCCTTTTTCGCCAAGTGGTATAACGTGCTGACACCAACCACACCACCACCGATGACCACCGCTTTTGCTTGGGTTTTCATGTTTTCTGCCTCATGTTCTTGTTGATTAAAATTCAGGGTTGATTGAACGGGCTGTATCGTTTACTTGCAAGCTCTTAATACGACATTTATTTATATCATTAAAAAAATTATCATCATAGTTGTGGATAAAAGTTCTCTTTAACATTAGACTATCTAATCTAGCAACACAACCGATTGGTTTTTGCGTCTCTGGTATTAAAATAACCGCACGGGTACAATGACCGTTTCTGTTTCATTCGGTTGTGGATGCACAGATTATAAAATAATAATTAAACGGAGTGTGCCTTGGAGTGTTTCGTCAAAGGCAACCGGAAACATCCAAAATACGAGCGTATCGAGAGAATAACCGAGAAAACAACCTTGAGCAAACCATTTATCATGTGGGATACCTGTATTCAGGAATTACAGACGAAAATTTCATCCGATGATATAAATACATGGGTCATGCCACTACATACCAATTTTAGTGGTAGCACGCTTAGCCTGCTGGCACCAAATCAATATGTGCTCAACCATGTCAAACAAAATTTATTTGATCAAATCGAGAGCACTATCCTGGCAATGGATGTTGGTGTGGACAAGGTCCATTTTGAAATTGGTAGTCACAGTCAGGACAGCACCATC
Organism: Candidatus Spongiihabitans sp.; assembly: GCA_965261425.1. Taxonomy (GTDB): domain Bacteria; phylum Pseudomonadota; class Gammaproteobacteria; order Arenicellales; family Poriferihabitantaceae; genus Spongiihabitans. The sequence goes on along the minus strand of OZ253452.1, from coordinate 1,851,407 downwards.
CAGCCGCCGTCTGCCACACGCAACGACACCTTTCCCTCAAAAAAGGATGCCGAATCATCGTTACCGTATGCTGGCGGTATGCTTAATGCCAACTACAGTTTTGATACCCACGTTGAAGGTAAATCTAACCAACTTGCCCGGGCGGCGGCACTACAAGTCGGAAAAAGCCCGGGTCGCAGAGAGTACAACCCGTTATTTATCTATGGCGGGGTCGGCTTGGGGAAAACCCACTTGATGCAAGCTGCCGGAAAACAGATTTTAGACCGTAACCCAAAGGCAAAAGTGGTTTATATCCGTTCGGAGATTTTCGTCAATGATATGGTCAAAGGACTGAAAAATAACGCCATGAACAGGTTTAAGCGATACTACCGTTCCTTGGACACCTTATTGATTGATGATATTCAGTTTTTTGCCAATAAAACCCAGTCTCAGGAAGAATTCTTTCATACCTTCAATACGCTACTGGAGGGACAACGGCAGATTATTATTACCAGTGACCGATTGCCAAAGTCAATTGACAACATCAGCGACCGACTGATATCCCGATTTGACGGCGGTTTATCCGTATCCATTGACCCTCCTGAACTTGAAACCCGCGTTGCCATACTCGAAAAGAAGGCTCTGGAGCGCGGCATGGAACTACCAAGTGAGGTTGCCTTTTTCGTGGCAAATGCCGTGTATTCCAATGTCAGAGAGCTTGAAGGCGCGTTACACAGTATTCTCGCTCATGCTAATCTAACCCATCAACATATTGATATCGATCTGGTGCGCGTCGCTCTCAGAGATCTACTGATTCATCAGAAAAAGCAAATGAGTGTCGAAAATATTCAACGCACCGTTGCCGAGTATTTCAAAATTAGGGTCGCCGATCTGCTTTCCAAAAACCGCTCCAGAAATATTGCTAGACCGCGACAGCTCGCTATGTCATTTGCCAAACAGTTCACCAATATGAGCTTGCCACAAATTGGCGACCGCTTTGGTGGCAGAGATCACACCACCGTATTGCATGCTTGTAAAAAGATAGCCGAGTTGCTCCAATCCGACCTAAAAATGAAAGAAGACCACACTAACTTGCAACGCCTGCTCGGTGGTTAAAAATGCACGGACCCGCTTGGCGCGCTGGAATAATGCCCGTTTCCTGCAAAATTGCTTTTGCAGGCGCAATTATCTGCTTTGGGGCACGGGTGGCACAGATTATGTATCGTCTTGTGAAGTTTCTGTTAATAACTAGAACTTCTCTGTGGATATCTCTGCGGGAAAAGTTATCCACAAGTGATCCTCTTGTTTTGCACTGCTTTTCTATCCTAATATCCACAGCAAAACATCTGTTAAGTGACTGTAAAATAGTCTATTATTGTTGTTTTCCACAAATCCACAACCCCTAATACAACTACTATTATCTTTATATATGAATATTAAAATAGCTCGAGCAGATATTTTACCAATACTAACATTGGTAACTAGTGTCGTAGAAAAACGACAAACGCTTCCAATATTGGCAGATATTTTTTTCAGTTTGACTGATGGGACATTAAACATAGTTGGAACTGACTTGGAAGTTGAAGTCTCGGAAACGATTAAAAATGTTGCCGGTGATAATGGTTCATTTACGATATCTTCGCGTAAAATCTTTGATATAGCACGTAACTTACCGGAAGATTCGGTTATCTCCATGAAGCTTGAAAAGAACAAAATACTTGTTTCATCCGGTCGAACGCGCTATACATTGAAAACATTGGATGCGGAAGAATTTCCAAGAATAGCGGTGACGAATTGGGAAGAGCGATTTAAGATAAAGCAGTTCTTGTTTAAGGATTTGCTTGAAAAGACCGCGTTTTCTATGGGGATACAGGATGTGCGCTATTACTTAAATGGTGTTTTGTTCGAGCTGAGCCAAAATACACTTCGCGCGGTGGCAACCGATGGGCATCGATTGGCACAATCAGATGTTGATGTTTCTTTGACGAGTCAGGATAGCTGGGAGATTATTGTCCCACGAAAAGCGGTCACCGAAATCATGCATTTTTTGGACAGTGATGATGATGCAGAAATAACAATTGAAGTGAACAAGAACCACTTCAAGCTGACCAAAGACGATAAGATTCTCATCACAAAACTGATTGATGGTAAATTTCCAGACTTTAAGAGGATCTTGGAAGAAGAAGCCAAGATTATGCTTAGCGCAAACCGAACCGCGTTTATTGATACGATGGTACGTGTCGCCATTTTGACCACCGACAAATTTATGGGCGTGAAAGTGATATTGGAATCTGGATTGATGCGTGTTACTTTGAATACGCCAGAACAGGAAGAGGTAGTTGGAGAGCTGGATATTGATTATACCGGTGAAAAAATCGAATCGGGCTATAATGTCAATTATTTAATTGATGCTGCCAGAGCAGTTAAAACCGAAATAATCGAGCTCCACCTGCAAGGAGCCGAGGGTGTTTGCGTCATCAAGGATCCCAAAGATGACCGCTCAATTTGGTTGGTAATGCCACTAAAAATTTAGGTTTAGGAAACGGATGATTGTTTCACGTGAAACAATCATGACGGAAATGACGGGATTGGTATTCGGACAACGGGTTTTAGTCCGAGTCACGGAGCAGGGTTATTGCTCTGGCATCTGTATGGCTTGAAAATAGCATTGCCAGTCAAAAAACGGACCCGGATCCGTTTTTCTGCCTACCGATATGTCACTGTGACCGATTATGTTTTCTCGGATAATCAATGGATAAGCCGTTCGCAAACACCGTGTGAGGATTGCTAAACTCGCATATTGCGAGGTCTCAAATTCATGCTCATCACAACCTTCTAGCTCGATACCGATGGAAAAGTCATTAACCCGCTGGCGACCTTTGAATACCGATTTCCCCGCATGCCATGCCCGACAATGGGTGGCAACAAACTGAATTATTTCACCATCGCGTTTAATATAAAAATGAGCCGATACTTTACTCTCGGCAATGTTGACGAAATATGGGTGGGCATTAGCATCCAGCCGATTGGTAAATAAATTTTCGACATATTGGTTTCCGTAACATCGTGGCGGCAGACTGATGGCATGGATTACCAATACATCAATAGTGGTGTTCTGAGGGCGATCATCATGGTTCGGGGATGGGGTTGCCCGTATGCCATGCACCCGACCGTTGTGCTGACAATGACTAAGCGGGGTGGCTGGATTTTTCATCGATCTATTTTCCCTATATCAAGCGATTAGGCAGTAAATAGTGTTATGACCGGACAAAAGAACTATCGTGCAAAGGTCTCATATTAAACCTTCTCGACTTTAATCATAACAATCACCTTATCGGTACGTTGTTCAACAATAAAATGATAGCCCTGCTCGGTCATCGACTCTCCGAGCTGCGGAATATGACCGAGTTGCGTCATTATGAGCCCGCCAATGGTATAAGAGGCTTTGGTGTTCAAGTTAATTTCCAATAAATCATTGACTTCGGAAACGGATAGCCGCGAATCAAGCAGGTAGGTATGGTCATCGATGGTTTCAAAGATTCTTTTTCTGCGCGGCAAATACTCCTCAAAATCGTAGCCAACATCAATATCGCCAACCACCTCCTCGACAATGTCTTCCATAGTGATGATGCCAATCGCCGATCCATATTCATCAACAACAATTGCCATGTGATCTTCGCGTTGTCGCAATATCGGTAGCAGTTGGTCGATGGTCTGAAACTGAAGGACGTACTGCGCCGGTTTGATAACCGCATCCATCTTTTTCTTCGCAGTTGATTTGTCCATCATATCCCAAGTGGACAAGGTAACAATGCCAATGATATTGCTGATGTTGTCTTTATACACCGGTAAACGGTTATAGCCTTTTCGACGCACTGTGGCAATGGCTCTTAAAACATTGCGGCTATGATTGATTGCGGTCACTTCGGCAATGGGAATCATGGCTTCGCCTACGGTGGTATCACTAAACCGCATAACCCGCCGAATGCGACCGCGATCAAAGGCATCCACCGAAGAAGTCCTTTCGGTCATTTCCACCACCGAGCGAATCTGTTCCCGCGTCATGAATAAATTTTGTTCGACTTTACCACCACCCAGTAAGCGTGCAAGCAATCGTGCGATGCGCGAAAAAATAAAGACCAACGGATAAAACACGAAAGAGAACACATTCAGCGGATATATCACAATCGGTGCGAGTAGGTCAGATTTTTGCTGGAAAACACTTTTTGGAACAATTTCTCCCAGAATCAATAGGATTGGGGTGAACACCAAAATCGCATATAAATCCCCGCTTGCCTCGAAAAACTCGATAAACAAAACGGTAACCAGAGTCGTCAATGCGACCGTAGCAATATTGGTGCCGACCAACGTGGTTCCCAACATTACATCTGGGGTCTTAAATAACGCCAACACTTTTTTTGCCCCGTTACTGCCTTGATTGGCTCGGGCAGTCAGCTTTACTTTGTCGGAGTTGACCAGTGCGATTTCCGACCCAGAGAAAAAACCCTTTAATAACAATAAGATAACGATTGTTATAATGAACGGGAGAATGGTCATGTGGTTTTCTCCGTTATCTCATCAGTCAGTGCCTCAGGGTCCGCTTTCATGGATTCATCGATGTCTTCGGAAATATTATCGATATTGTGATGTTCTGCCCTCGGGTCGGGCTCCCCCTGTGTCTGAATAACCCCCTCGATGCGATCAAAGTCCTCCTCATCAACTCCTTTTGCCACCCGTATTCGGGAAATTCGGTGATCATCCATTTTCAGAATACGAATCAAAATATCTTCGCTTTCTACTCGATCTCCTTCCCGTGGCAGGCGGTCAAGCAAGCGGAAGGCATAGCCGGCAATCGTGGTCATTCGCGGGTCTTCAATGCCGAAATTGGTTAGATTATTAAAGTCATTGAGCTTCATATCGCCGGGCACCTCGTAGATGTTGTTATCTTTTTCCGCATAAAAGCCAGCAGTCGCTTTGGAGCCACCACTAATATCGCCGAAAATAAAATTCAAAACACCACGCATGGTGATAAAGCCTTCGACACCGCCAAATTCATTCAAGCAGGCGGCGGCACGCGCCTTGTTGAGTTGGAAAAAATCAAACATTTCATCGACTTTTTTGGTCAGCGGTACAACCACCGGTGGATGCATAATATCTTCGGCTGTAAGCGTGGACTGATCGACATCATCAAGCACGATACGCAAAATGTCTTCGGCATGTACAAAGCCGACCAGATTGTCGCGATGGGTCTTAAAAACCGGAACTCGAGGATGGCGGTAGGAAATAAAGGTTTCAATCATTTCCGGCACACTCATTTCCACATTCAGAAACGCCATTTGCGTCCGCGGGGTCATCACCTCGACGATTTCAGTTTCATTCGCTTCCAGCAGATTATAAATCAGAGCACGTTCAGTCGCGTCCAGACCGCCATCCTCAGAAACCTGTTCGACCAGAGTCAAAAACTCATCCACCTGTAAAATGTTATCTGCGGTTTTAATTTCGCCGACAAATAAGGTGGTAATTCGGTCGGCAATGCCCCGAATTGCCCAGCGAATGGGTACAATGAGACGTATCCAGAGTGCCAGTGGCTCGGCAACGATTCGGGTGCTGTATCGAATCGGATTTGATACCGCGATGGTTTTCGGCGTAACCTCGCCTAAAAGCAGAACCAGCGGCACCATAATCAACAGATTCATCACTACCACTTTGTCCGGCGCGTACAGCGACACTAAAATCGAAGTCATATTCGCAGCCGCCGCGATATTGACCAATTCATTGCCGGTTAATATAGAAATAATCAATCGACGTGGCTGATCGAGCAATTCATGGATGGTTTCGGAATGACGGTTCTGTTCGCGCCTAAGCTGTTGAAGGTCCAGTCTGGAGAGCGAGAAAAGTGCGGTTTCAGAGCTTGAAAAGAAGGCTGAGCAGATGAGCAGGCACAACTGTATCCCGACCCGAAAAATCATATTCGGCTCAGAAAGCATGGCAACATCGAAGGCAAAATACGCGCCTACGGACTGCCAATATTCATTAAGATAGTGTGACGGTTGCATCGGAAATTGGGTTCCATCGGTCGGGGGAGCGGTTGCTCATTTGGAATGGCATGCTTGGAAACGCCACAATCAGGAAGCATGCGCCACAAATTGAATGAGCGGTAATATCGCTCAATATGGCTTTGATTTCAACAAAAAAGGAGGATTATCGAGGACAATAAGGCTTAAAAGTGGCAAAGTCGCATTTCATCGAAAACAAAATCATGAAATAAGGTTCCCCCTTGACAAGGAGGACTTGTTTTTCTTGGCTTTGGCTTCCTGCGTCGCTCTCGGTCTCTGTTCCAAACTCGACTCTCCCCCATCCTTGGGGTCGTACCTCCTGCATCCATGCAGTAGAGACTGTGCAAAAACCCCAAGCTAGTGCATGTTACATGTAGAAAACCTTTTCGGGTTTGTGTATTTCACTGGATTCCCACTCCCCGCCTGCACGATCTCAAGCCCCGCCTTTAGCCGAAAGGCATTGCGAAAAGCGGTTAGTCGAAATCAGTCCGCCGGATTCCAGCATCCTGATGATCTCATCAACGCATTCCCGAATGGTTAGTTCCGCCGTGTTGAGAATCAAATTCGCATTTTCCGGCTGTTCATAAGGAGACGAGATGCCGGTAAACTCTGCAATCTCGCCTTTGCGTGCTTTTTGATACAGTCCTTTCACATCGCGATTCTCACAAACATCCAACGCGCATTGGCAATATATTTCCAGAAAATCATGGTCATTTTCAACCATCATTCTCACTCGCTGACGATCCACCTGAAACGGTGAAATAAACGCAGTCAACACAATCACGCCGGCTTCAACAAATAATTTAGCCGTCTGACCAATTCTACGGATATTTTCAGCACGGTCCTGCTCGGAAAAACCCAGATCACCACATAGCCCGTGGCGTACATTATCGCCATCTAAAACAAAGGTTTTACAACCGAGTTGGTGAAGCTCTTCTTCTACGGCATTGGCAAGCGTTGACTTTCCGCTGCCCGACAAGCCGGTGAACCAAATTATAGTGCCACGGTGACCATTCTCGGTTTCTCGGCGAGCGCGAGTTACTGTGGCTTGATGCCAAACCACATTGGAAGATGTGTCCTCTGTATCAAACATAATTGCTAATCGACAATCAAAATAAACATGGACGCGCAGTATAACGCAAAAAAAGGCGTTACCCAGTGTCTGGGCAATAAAGCAAGTATTTACTCTGGATTGAGAGGATAGGCGGGATGACTATATGCAGAAAACCAAAAAAAGGAGTAAAAAAACCCGTCTATCTTGGCAATAAGGGAACATGACTTCTTTGAGCTGATTTTATGGAGTGTTGCAATCATTATGTGAATTCAAGCATAGAGACCTTTGCAGCGTAGTCCCAGTTGCCAACGATTAGGCAGTCCATTGGGTTATGAGACTTTTAGTTGGCAGTTGGCAGTTATCAGTGGGCAGTTATTCCCGCTCCAACATCCGTCTTTCCCTGCGAAGCCTGTCCCCGCGCAGGCGGGGAACAGGAATCCAGTAAAAAAGCCAAATCTGAAAGGGTTTTCCGGTTTCATTTTTAATTTTCCATTAACAACATGATTCACTGCCGCTGTTATAATGCGGGGCAACCCGTCTCATAGGTGCTGAACCCGGATATTGCTATCTCTCGATGTGATATTTACGCTACAATGGGATTGCTCGGAAAATAGTCGGCTGTCAAGAATTAGCTTCCAAGAATTATCCGGGCGTGGGCGATATGGAGCCCAATATAAATAACGTGGAGAATTAAAATGAAGACAACACAATGCAAGCTATGGGCGGGTCTGTTAGCCGCCTCACTGTTAATACTTGGTGCTGTGAGTTATATGTATCTGTATAAAAAAACAGTGGGTCTGACCGTTTATACGGCTATTGAGGCAGAAGACCTGAAACGCTACGCGGAAACATTTAATCAGGATCATCCTGACATCAATATAAAATGGGTGCGGGATTCGACCGGAATTGTAACTGCCAAACTGTTAGCGGAAAAGGATAACCCGCAGGCCGATATTATTTGGGGATTGGCGGCAACATCGTTGTTGTTAATGAAGGCAGAAGGGATGTTGCAATCTTATAAACCGAAAGGACTAGAAAATCTGGACACTAAATTTTATGACCGCGACTCTACACCGAGTTGGGTTGGTATGGATGCTTGGGTTGCGGCGGTGTGCTTCAATACCGTTGAAGGCGCGAAGTATAATCTGGTGGCACCCACTTCATGGCAAGATCTCACCAAACCGATGTATCAAGGACATGTGATTATGCCGAATCCGAATTCATCTGGGACTGGCTTTTTGGATGTGTCCAGTTGGTTGCAAATGTTCGGCGAAGAGGATGGCTGGGCTTATATGGATGCGTTGCACGAGAATATCGCACGTTACACTCATTCTGGCTCAAAGCCTTGCAAACTGGCGGCTGCCGGGGAAATTCCGATTGGTATTTCCTTTGCCTTTCGGGGGGCAAAATCCAAAGCCGCTGGCGCGCCGATTGATATTATTATTCCAAGCGAAGGCATCGGCTGGGAGATGGAAGCCACCGCGATAGTTGCCGGCACAGATAAACTAGAAGCCGCGCAAACGCTGATGAACTGGTCGATCAGTAAAAAAGCGATGCAAATGTACAATACCGGTTATGCGGTCGTCGGCTACAAAAACCTCGCCAAACCGGTCAAGTATTTCCCGCCGGAAACGCTGTCGCGCTTGATTGATAACGACTTTGAATTCTCTGCCAACAACCGCAAACGCATTCTAGCGCAATGGCAGAGTCGCTATGATTCTAAATCCGATCCAAAGTGAGATCTTTGCATCATTGTTAATGGAAAATTGAGAATTGAGAATGAAACCGGAAAATCCTTGCGGGTTTGTTTGTTTTACTGGATTCCCCTCCCCACTTGCTCGGGACAGGTTTCATGGGAAAGACGGATGTTGGTTTTTTGTCCAGTCTCAAAGGACTCTCGTAATTCGTAATTGATAATGACATAACTGTCCACTGCCAACTGATAACTGACAACCCACGTCCAGTGTTGGTAAACTGCCCACTACCAAGCGCCCTTGTATAATCCAGCCAATACTACCGACGCGGGTTGTCCGACACCGTTTTTGCGGATTGACCGACTATGCAAAAAATTCGGTGATTTTGTTGCCCTCAATGCGGTGTCAATGGATGTGTTTGAAGGCGAATTTATCTGTTTTCTAGGCCCATCGGGCTGTGGCAAGACCACCTTTCTACGCGCCATTGCCGGTCTCGATATTCAGACTTCTGGGACTGTTCATCAAGCCGGCGAGGATATTTCGGCATTACCACCATCGCAACGGGATTTTGGCATTGTTTTTCAATCCTACGCGCTGTTTCCTAATCTGACGGTGGCTAAAAACATCGCCTTTGGATTGGAAAATAAGACTCTCAGCAAGCCCGACATCACTCGGCGCGTGACCGAGTTGCTTGCGCTGGTCAACCTGCCCGAGCAAGGCGACAAATATCCGGCACAATTATCTGGTGGCGAACAACAGCGGGTCGCTCTGACTCGGGCGTTGGCAACCTCGCCGGGGTTGTTATTGCTTGACGAACCACTCTCGGCACTCGATGCGAAAGTGCGGACGTATCTGCGCCATGAAATGAAGGCACTACAACGGCGATTGGGAGTAACAACAATCATGGTCACACATGATCAGGAAGAAGCATTGACCATGGCAGACCGTATCGTGGTGATGAATCACGGTCGCATTGAACAAGTTGGCACGCCGAGCGAAATCTACCGTCAACCTAAGACTTTATTCGTGGCAGATTTTGTCGGTGCAATGAATCAAGTGGCGGGGCGAGTCGTCAGCGATAATCATGTTGCAGTGGGAGAACGTGTATTGGTGACTGGACGGTGTAACTTGCGTCCAGATGAAGCCGTGATGGTGGCTATTCGCCCAGAAGACATCGTTGTGCATGGGCAAGATGGGCATGAAGACGGTGAAAACAGATTGCATGCACTCGTTGAAGGGATTGAGTTTCTGGGTTCGTTCTGGCGGGTTTCATTGAGCGACAAAACACAGGGGAAAATTGTGCTGATGGCGGATATATCCACCAATATGATGCGGCGCATGAACATTGCCATCGGGGAATTGATTGCCGTGGAGTTGCCAGCGCAACGCATTTTGGTCTTCCCTGACGATAACCGAAAATGATCTCAAACACCGATCAGGTCGGCAGTCAGGCGGGCAATCAGGCAACCGACATCGCTTTATTGATACGCCCTAAAACCAGTCGGGACGATAAAATAATGATCGGCTATATGCTGGTCATCGGTTTGTATCTGGTGATTGCATTAGCCTTGCCGCTTTATGCGATGCTGTCGAAATCTGTTTCAACCTTTCGTTTTGAGTTGCATAATTTTGCCTTTCAAGTGCATAACGGGCAGGTCAATAATGGGCAGGTTGGAGGCGATGGCTGGAGCGCACCAGTTACCGCTTTCACGCTTAACCAAGAAGTGCAGGCGGTTCAACCCGAACAACTCATCACCAATTCTGACGGCAGACTGGTAGCCAGCGGGTTTTTTCCGGAGTTTAGTTTTCGCAGTCCGAGCCGATACAAAATTCGCCAAATCAATTCTGGCAGTGCCTTTCTGTTTGGCAGTACGCGCATTGTGGATACCGAATGGCATGAATATTCATCAAACGAATTTCGGAGTATTGTGCTACGCCCCACGCGCTCGACCGGACTAGACAACTACCGGATTTATTTTTCGACCCCGACACTGTTTCGCTCGATAAAAAACTCGCTGGTCGTTTCGCTCATCAGCACACTCATCACGGTCAGTTTGGCATTTGGTTTTGCCTATGCGCTGGCGCGTAGCACGATGCGCTTCAAGGGGCTGTTTCGGGTTATCGCGATGGCACCGATTCTGGTGCCATCGCTGCTACCGGGTATTGCACTGGTTTATTTGTTCGGCAATCAGGGTATGTTAAAAGCATTATTGCTGGGCGAGTCGATTTACGGGCCCATCGGCATCGTCATCGGCTCGGTATTTTTTACCTTTCCTCATGCCATGATTATCATCACAACCGCATTGGCGGTTTCTGATGCGCGGCTTTATGAGGTGGCAGTTTCGCTTCGTGCCAGTCACTGGAAAACATTCTGGACCGTCACCATCCCTGCTGCGCGTTACGGATTGATCTCGGCGGCGTTTGTGGTTTTTAATCTAGTGATAACGGATTTTGGTTTGCCGAAAGTCATCGGCGGTCAGTACAACATGCTCGCGGTTGATATATACACCCAAGTCATCGGTCAGCAAAACTTTGAAATGGGTGCGGTGGTTTCTATGGTGTTGTTGGTTCCGGCATTGCTTGCCTTCTCCATCGACCGCATTGTGCAGAAAAAGCAGGTTGCCCAGATCTCGGCGCGGTCGGTGCCGTTTGAGCCAAAACCACACCGACAATTTGATTTGCTATGCTTTTCTTATTGCGTATTGATTACCATATTTATAGCCGGATTGATTAGCATTTGTCAGTATGCGGCATTAATCAAATTCTGGCCATATAATTTAACCCTCGATTTGCACAACTATAATTTTGATGTCATGGATGGCGGCGGCTGGGATTCTTATGCCAACTCTATTCGTCTAGCATTCTACACCGCCGTTGTCGGTACGGTTGTGGTTTTCTGCGGTGCTTATATGGTGGAGAAAACAAACCGATTCTTTGTTGCGTGCTCGGCGTTTCAATTTCTTGCCATGTTACCGATGGCGATTCCCGGCATGGTGCTTGGTCTGGCATATATCTTTTTCTTTAACAATCCGGCGAACCCGCTCCACGGCATTTATGCGACCATGGGTATTTTGGTGGTTTGTACCGTGACCCATTTTTACACGGTCTCGCATTTAACTGCTATCACCGCGCTCAAACAAATAGACCGAGAATTCGAGTCGGTTGCCGGATCGCTCAAACAGCCGTTCCATAAACTGCTGTCGAAAGTAACCCTGCCGATCTGCTTGCCATCGGTGCTGGATATTTCGATATATCTGTTTGTCAATGCCATGACCACCGTGTCGGCAGTGATATTTTTGTACTCGCCCGATACCACGCTGGCATCGGTTGCGGTACTCAATATGGACGATGCCGGCGATATTGCGGCGGCGGCAGCAATGGGCATGATGATTTTTTATGCCAATGTCTGCGCGCGTTTAATCCATCTTTTTATCACCCGCAAAGTATTGCGTAAGACGCAAGCATGGCGCAACCAAACTCAGTTAATGGAAAATTGAGAATTGAAAATGAAACCGGAAAACCCTTGCGGGTTTGGCTGTTTTGCTGGATTCCTGCTCCCCGCCTGCGCGGGGACAGGCTTCGCAGGAAAGACGGATGTTGGTTTCTTGTCCAGTCTCAAAGGACTCTCGTAATTCGTATTAACTTCCGCGTCCGTTTGATGGTGCAGTCGGGGGAGCCGATTGTGCCAGTATTTCGGGTGCCGTTTTTCCGCTCGCGCAGACGATGAATATAGAGCCAAACTTGGCTTCATAGTCATCATTATAACGCGCCAACTCCATCGTATTCCAAAACGTAATCGCCTCGCTTTGGGTTTATGTCGCAAACTCCCTGCCTGTTTGGTGATAAATCGCAATAGAATACAATTCGCTGAATGGCATGAGCTTAATAAGCAAAGGGGTCAAGATAACCTTTGTTCGTGATGCGTTCCCGAGTACAATTCAGACATGGACATTTCTCACATACTCGACCCCTTAAACGAAGCGCAAAGACAGGCTGTGGCAGCGCCGCCGGGTGCATTATTGGTGCTTGCCGGTGCCGGCAGTGGTAAAACCCGTGTGCTGACCCATCGCATTGCTTGGTTAATTCAGGTGCATCAGGTTTCACCGCTTGCCATCCTCGCGGTTACTTTTACCAACAAAGCCTCCAAAGAAATGCGTGCGCGTATCGAAGGATTGTTGAAAATACCTTTTAGCGGTATGTGGATGGGTACGTTTCACGGTCTTTGCCACCGCTTGTTGCGGATGCATTATGAAGTGGCAGGGCTGGCGCAGAGTTTCGAGATTCTGGATGGCGATGATCAATATCGTTTGATTCGGCGCGTGTTGCGCGAGCTTGAGCTGGATGAGGCGTATTGGCCTCCGCGACAGATGCAATGGATGATCAACTGCCACAAAGATGAGGCGCGGCGACCGCAAGATTTGACCGCGGGCAACGACCGACAACAGCAAATCCTTCTCCAAGTGTACAGTGCTTATGAAGCACTTTGTCGGCGATTTGATGTGGTTGATTTTGCTGAAATTTTACTCCGTACATTGGAGCTTTTTCGTAACAATCAAACATTACGCGAAACCTATCAGCAGCGTTTCCAGCATGTTTTGGTGGATGAATTTCAGGACACCAATTCGATTCAATACCAATGGGTGAAAATGCTTTCGGCAGGACATAAAAATCTTTTTGCGGTTGGCGATGATGATCAATCCATTTATGGCTGGCGTGGCGCGCAGGTCAAGAACATATTAAATTTTGAAAAAGATTTTGAGCAGGCAACGGTTTTTCGGTTGGAGCAGAACTACCGTTCCAGCGGCAATATCCTGAACGCTGCCAATGCCGTGGTCGCCAATAATACCGGACGGTTAGGCAAAAAGTTGTGGACTGATGGAGCCGATGGCGCACTGATTCAGCTGTATGCTGCCAGCAACGAGATAGACGAGGCACGGTTTGTGGTTGAGCAAATTCAGGATTGGGTGGCACAGGGCAATCGGCGCGATCAATCGGCAATTTTATATCGTTCCAACGCCCAGTCGCGGGCATTTGAAGAGCAATTGATTTCCAGCGGTGTGCCCTATCGGGTCTATGGCGGGTTGCGGTTTTTTGAACGCGCCGAAATAAAAGACGCGCTGGCATATTTAAGATTGGTTTCAAATCGTCATTCTGATCCTGCATTTGAAAGGATTGTGAATGTGCCCACTCGCGGCATTGGCAATAAAACATTGGAACTTATCCGTGATCGTGCGCGCTTAAAACAGATTTCTATGTGGCAGGCGACCACAGAAATCAGTGGCGAGCGGACATTGTCGCCACGCGCCTTGTCTGCGGTCAGTATTTTTCAGGATTTAATCAATCAATTGGTGTCGGACACGGCAGAATTTGAACTGCCAGAGACAGTCGATCATGTGCTTCAACGGAGCGGGCTTTTGGAGCACTACAAAAAGGAGCAAGGAGAACGCGCGCAGAGTCGAGTTGAAAACTTGCAGGAACTGGTCAGCGCGACCCGCAATTTTACCGCGGAGGAAGACGATGAAACGGATAAACTAGCCCTTTTCCTTGCTCATGCGGCGTTGGAGGCAGGGGAAGGACAAGCCGAAGAGTGGGAAGATTGCGTTCAGTTGATGAGTTTACACTCGGCGAAAGGGTTGGAGTTTCCAATGGTGTTTTTATGCGGTATGGAAGAAGGGCTATTCCCCCACCAACGCGCCGTCCAAGAGGATGGACGGCTCGAAGAAGAAAGGCGACTGTGTTATGTCGGCATGACCCGAGCGATGCAACAGCTATTCTTGTGTTATGCCGAGGTGCGCCGTCTTTATGGTCGGCAAAATTATACTCACGTTTCTCGATTTTTAACCGAAATACCCGAGCAATATCTCAAACAGGTACGCGCCGTTGGTTTCCGCAAACCCCTTTACCGCAATCCGACCCACTCAAATACGGCAACGTCCAATGTGCTCAAGCCGGGGCGACAGGTTCGACATAAAAAATTTGGTGAAGGCATGGTTGTTGATCTTGAGGGACAGGGCGATCACGCCCGAGTGCAGGTTAATTTTGCCGAAGTCGGGACTAAATGGCTGGTCTGCTGTCATGCGAATCTTGAAACCGTTTGAATTTTGGTGTCGATTTGCGGGACCACATCCGATGATCAAAATATCGGACAGGTGCAAGCGGATGTTGTCCATTTTTGTCGCAGGACTCAATGGTTGCCATCCAGTGGTAACAGGGGCTGTCAGCCTGATACGGGCGTAGTGGCGCGGTGATTAAATGCGGATAGTCATACAGCAGTTCATCGGTAATCGGAATAAAAACTTTGTGCTTCATGGTTGTGTTCTCGTTTTCAACTTCGAAAGTTTGGGATGGTCGTTGACCCGATTACATCTTTTCGGAGTGGTGTAGGCTGGGGAAAATAATGGTAATTTTATGGCAGTTATCAGGTTATTACGGGACTGAGTTGAATCAAGCATTGCCCCCCGCTAGGTTGCGTTACCTGTGGAAAACCCTTGCGGGTTTGTTTGTTTTACTGGATTCCTGCTCCCCGCCTGCGCGGGGACAGGCTTCGCAGGAAAGACGGATGTTGGTTTTTTGCTGTTTCCAAACTGCCCACTGACAACTGCCAGAAGCGCGTAGCCACGCCGAGATGTGCAGATGGCGGTAAATCTGCTACCGCAGCCGAAAATTTAGCCCTAAAATTCAATATGGGCGCTGGAAATATCAATATTGACCCTTATTTCTATTTAAGATACAATACCAGCATCATGGACGGTGTGGCGTAAACACTAATTTGTAACCCTAAAGCATAGAGGTATTGACATGGCTAAATTTGAAGCAACGGTTGCCCGACCGGTTTCCCGCGGTATAGAACTCAATCGGGTGTTGAAAAACACCTATTTATTGCTGTCGCTGACGCTACTATTTAGTGCGGTAACAGCGGGTACGGCGATGGCGATGAATTTTCCGCCAATGGGTATGGTGATTACCTTGGTGGGATATTTCGGGCTGTTGTTTTTGACCGGAAAATTTCAAAATTCCGCACTCGGCATATTATTTGTCTTTGCATTAACCGGCTTTATGGGGCTGACCCTCGGTCCGATTCTGAATTTCTACATACATGCACTCTCCAATGGCAATCAGATTGTGATGACCGCACTGGGTGGAACCGGGGCTATTTTTGTTGCCCTTTCCGCTTATGTGTTGGTCACCAAGAAAGATTTCAGTTTTATGGGAGGAATGCTCATGGCAGGGATTATGGTTGCTTTTCTCGCTGGATTGGCAACCCTGTTTTTCCCCATGCCAGCACTGAGTCTTGCCGTATCGGCGATGTTTATTCTGCTGATGTCTGGGTTGATTTTGTTTCAGACGAGTCGTATCCTGCATGGCGGTGAGACCAATTATATCTCGGCAACGGTCACGCTTTATGTGGCAATATACAACCTGTTCCTTAGTTTGTTAAGCATCTTAGGCATATTTGGTGGCGACGACTAAGAGCGGACTAAAGAGCGGAGTCGGGTTGCGGGTGATGATTTTCTCCCACCCCAACTTTTGTCCCGACTTGACCTGCGGGGCTGCTACTTCAACACTACATTTCAAACACTAAATTACGCGGTTATTCTGGTCGGCGATAGGCATTTCGATTCGCGCAGCTGGAAATAACAATTTGCCAGAGTTGCATGTGGCGAGCTCTGAATCCTCCTGCACAAGCATGTTATACCAACGGCTCTATTGATTGACTGTTTTGGTCCAATTACGTGATGTAATTGATGTGATTGCCTGTTTGTCCTCTGCGAAGAAATTCCAGGCATCGCAGCATTTGTCGACAATCTCATCGTAGGATTCAAACACAGAGATTGCCAGCTTGTTGGCGCGCAGGTAGGCCCAAACGTTTTCCATCGGGTTGAGTTCTGGCGCATAGGGCGGGAGTTTGAGCAGGGTGATGTTGTCGGGTACTTCCAGTTTTGCTGATCCGTGCCAGCCTGCACCGTCGAGGATGAGCAAGGCATGGGCACCTGCCGCGACCGTCCTGGCGATCTCGCACAGATGTGCATTCATAGCGGACGTGTCCGCATGCGGCATGATCAGCGCAGCAGCCTCGGCGCGTTCGGGACAAACCGCGCCGAAGATATAGCCCGACGTATAACGTGTATCACGCGGCGCACGCGGCCGGGTTCCCCGTTCGGCCCATATACGTGTCAGCGTCCCTTGCTGACCCACACGAGCTTCGTCCTGAAACCAAATCTCCAATGGTTTGCCGTAGGCCGTTTTGGGCAGAACGGCCGCTACCTCTGCAGCGAAGTTTTTTTAAACGCATCCTGCGCATCCGGGTCGGATTTCGGATGCTGCGGGCGCACAGACAAGCGTCGAAAACCAAGTTTTACCAGTTGTTTGCTAACGGTCCGCTCATGCATGACAACGCCAAAGCGCTCCTCAATCTTGCGCTTGAGGTCAATGCGCCGCCAGCGCACCACGCCGTCCGTTTCGGGATCCGGCCCCTCACGCACAAGCGATGCCAACTCCGCCTTCTGTGCCACGCTGAGCAGGGGCTGCCGTCCTGGCGAACGCCGGTTCGAGAGACCCTCAATCCCCGTGTCATTGTAACGGTGTACCCAGTCACGCAACGTCTGGCGGTCCATCCCGCAGTTCTCGGCCGCCGTCTTGCGGTCAGTGCCGTCCAAAATCAACGCAATCGCCAGCATCCGTCGGGCCGCTTTCGCGTCCCTGCACGCCGCTGCGGCGCACCGAAGATCGCAGGCCGACTTGTCCGTTCGCATAATCTCTACTGTCATTAATACCTCCTATGATGATAACTACTGAATCACTTCAAATTCCCCGTGGAAAGCACAAAGTGTCAAATCCTTAGGCCGTTGGTATAAGTAGTATTTCCACATGCGATAAAATCGCTCCGTGTAGTTTTTGCCGGGATAGTTTTGTTTGAGGTTAGCCCAAGCATTATCAAAATTATTAAACCACGCCATCAGGGTAAGGTCGTAATCCGGGCCAAAATTATGCACGTCTTCAATGACCATATATGGCTCAATGGCAGCCGATATTTGACGCATTGACGGGGTTTCTCCGTTGGGGAATATATATTTGGCTATCCATGGATCCACGCCCGGGCGAGAACTATTTTTTCCGATGGTGTGCAGTAAAAATCGGGCATTATTCTTCAGACACTTTCTTGCAATTGCCATATAGGCGCGATAGTTTTTGTGTCCCACATGTTCAAACATCCCCAGCGAAACAATGGCATCAAACTTGTCTTCCAACGCACGATAATCCTGCAGGCGTATTTCGATCGGCAATTCCCGACAATACTCGGTTGCCAAATCGACCTGCGCCTGAGAAATGGTTATTCCCACCACTTCCACGCCGTATTGTTGCGCGGCAAATTTCGCAAAACCACCCCATCCGCAGCCAATATCCAATACCTTCATGCCTTTTCTTAAATCGAGCTTTCTGCATACCAGATCGAGTTTATGTTGTTGCGTCTGTTCAAGATTGTTCGCCCGTGCCCAGTAGCCACAAGTATAAATCATGCGTTCATCAAGCATCGCTTTATACAATTCGTTGCCAACATCGAAATGCTGTTCAGCGACATGGAAAGCACGCGACACTTTTTGTAGATTAAATGATTTCGCCTGCGCCCAGGTCACAAAATTCCCCATAAACTTCTGACTTTCTCCGAAAGACGTGCGCAGGATTAGATTGATAGTTTCATCAATTTGTTGGCAATCCCACCATTTATCCATATATGATTCCCCAAGCCCCAAAGAACCGTTGATTAGCACACGCCGATAAAAATCCGGATTGTGAACCTGTATGTCCCAGGGATTAGGACCATATAAATACAATCCCTGAATCCGCCAACAATCGCCCAACCTGCCGTTGTGCAAAACCGCGATTGTTGTTAAATTGTTTTGTTGTTAAATCAGCCACACTTGCCTCGCCTGTTTTTTCGGAACTTCATATTTGCCATGATACGACCTATCATGTGTATGAGTCCACTACCTTTGTGCTTTTTGTCTTTTTCGTAATTCGTAATCATTCTATCATTGAAATTTTATCGTTTATTCGCTCAACCGGAAACCATTCGGTGATGTGCATAATCGGTTTCACGCCTGCGATGATGTGGTAAGCGCGATAAACAAACATATAATGTAAATCCAGTTTTAAGCGTTTTGCCGCTACGGTATTGGTGGCAATACCACAATCGATAATGCGCCGGTGGTTATCGAAAATGTGTTCATTCAATATGTTGCCGATGGGAATTCTTTGTTCGAGCAGCATGGATTGCACAACAGCATCAAGCGACTCATGCAAGATGATGGATTCAGCATAAAGCCAATCGACATTGGTTTTAATGCCGCACAGGGTGATGACACGTTGCAAACATGTTGCATTTTTCTTTTTATTCTGAATTGTCGGGAAAATATCCATATCGACATTCTCCATGTTATCGATGCGCTGTTTTTTATAGCCCAAGGTAATCGGTTCCCTGACCATCGCCTCCAGCAACTCGGTAACCGTTCCATCCGTGACCAATAACAATCGGGCGACTAGTGGCAAATCAAAGTATGCCTGTTGTTTGGTGCGTAAAATTGTTTCGACTTCACTACGCATGATCTCGAATAGCAATTAATGGGCTTCTTTCCAGTTCACGCCAACGCCGATATCGACAATAAGAGGAACTCTTAATTTTGCCACCCCACACATCAATTCCATGGCGATCTGCTGCATTTGAGGGCTGTTTTTCTGCTCGACTTCAAACACCAGCTCGTCGTGAACTTGTAGAATAATCCGACTGCTCGAGCGATTGTCCAAAATCCATTGATCAATGGCAAGCATGGCTAGTTTGATTAAATCCGCGGCAGTGCCCTGCATCGGTGCATTGATTGCGGTGCGCTCGGCATACTGACGACGCACCGTGTTTTTGGCGTTTATTTCGGGCAAATTTAACCTTCGTCCAAACAGCGTTTCAACAAAACCATTCTGCCGTGCCTGTTGTCGGGTTTTTTCCATATACTGTTTGACCTCGGGATAGCGGTCAAAATAGATCTCGATATAATCACGCGCCTGTTGTTGAGTGATTTTTAGTTGACGTGCCAAACCAAATGCCGACATGCCATAAATCAAACCGAAATTGATGGCTTTGGCACGCCGCCGTTGTTCGGAATCAACTTGGTCGGGCGCGATACCAAACACTTCAGCGGCAGTGGCACAATGTACGTCAATACCATTATTAAAGGCGTTAATCAGCCCCTCATCAGCAGACAAATGCGCCATGATTCGGAGCTCGATTTGCGAATAATCTGCGGCAATCAGCACATTGCCCGATTCGGCAATAAAGGCTTCGCGTATCTTGCGCCCCTCTTCAGAACGAATCGGTATATTTTGCAAATTCGGATCGGATGAGGATAACCTGCCGGTAGCAGCAACAGCCTGATGGTAAGATGTATGTATCCGACCGGTTTTGGGGTTAATCAATTCGGGTAATTTGTCGGTGTATGTGCTCTTTAACTTTGCCAATCCACGATGATCAAGAATCAATTGCGGAAGAGGGTAATCTTGAGCCAATTCCTGTAGCACATTTTCTGCTGTGGAGGGTTGTCCCTTAGGGGTTTTATAGCGCACCGGAATACCTTGTTTATGATATAAAATTTCTTGTATTTGCTTGGGCGATGCGATATTGAACTCTTCACCAGCAACCGAATACGCCTTTTGCTCTATCTCAACAAGCCGTTTTGCAATCTCTGCGCTTTGCTTTTTGAGTTGCAGTGAGTCAATTTTTACGCCATTGGTTTCGGTACGCACCAACGCGCTCATCAGTGGCATTTCTATGTCGTGAAACAGTTTGTTCAGGGCAGGATTTTTTTCAAGCTCGGGTAACAGCGCGTGGTGCAGTTGCAACGTAATATCCGCATCTTCTGCGGCATAGGAGGTGGCGATTTCAATCGCTACTTGGTCGAAAGTAAGCTGTTTTTTTCCGCTCCCCGCAACCTCAGAGAATGAAATGGTTTGTTTGCCCAGATGTTTTAATGCCAATGTATTCATATCATGGCGTGAATTGCCCGCATCCAGCAGATAGGAAATAAGCATGGTGTCGTGGGTTGCCCCTTGTAGGTAAATGCCGTGATTTTGCAATACTTCAGTATCGTATTTTAGATTCTGACCGGTTTTTGCCTGTTTCGGATCTTCGAAAATCGGGCGCAACCTTTCTAAGGTTTGTTTGAGCGGAAGTTGCTTCGGCACGCCGGCATAATTGTGCCCCAGCGGCAAATAAGCTGCCTCACCTTGGGCAACAGAAAAAGATATGCCGACCAGATGAGCACGATGTGCATCGACAGAAGTGGTTTCGGTGTCTAGGGCAAAAATTTTCGATTTTCTGAGTTTTGTCATCCATTGATCGAGTGTTTGCTCATCCCAAATAGTGTGGTAATCGATTGCATTCGAATCGCTCGCGCCGGATTTTTCATCGCCCCTGTCAGCAGCGTTATTGGGGGGCTCGATTTCTTTCAGCCAAGAGCGGAATTCCAGATCGGTATAATAGGCGCGTAGTAATTCATCATCCGCATCGTGCAGTGCTAAATCATTCGGCGAGCAATCCAGTTCGACATCACATTTTATGGTGGTGAGTTTTTTAGAGAGTTCAAGTTGTCCGATATTGTCGCGCAGAGACTCACCCACTTTGCCGGCAATTTTATCGGCATTTTTAACGATTTCATCGAGCGTACCGTATTCATCAAACCATTTTACTGCGGTTTTAGGACCAACTTTCGGAATGCCCGGGATATTGTCCGAGTTATCACCAATCAATGCCAAGTACTCGATAATGCGTTGTGGCAATACCCCAAATTTTTTCTTCACTCCGGCGACATCAAGGCGCGTATTTTTCATGGTGTCAACCATTTCCACTTTGTCATTGACCAATTGCGTCAGGTCTTTATCGCTACTGACAATGATGCTACGAAAGCCTTGCGCGGTCGCCTGTACCGACAGCGTACCGATTACATCATCGGCTTCGACTCCCGATATGGAAATGAGCGGCAACCCCATTGCCGGAATAATTTTCTTGACGTATTCAAGTTGTTCTCGAAGGTCGTCCGGCATGGGCGGACGGTTTGCTTTATAGGCATCATAAAGGTCGTGTCGAAAGGTCTTGCCTTTGGCATCCATGACCACAGCAATATGTGTTGGTTGACATTCTTTGAGCAGACTCCTTAACATATTGACCATGCCAAAAATGGCTTGGGTTGTTCTGCCGTCCGCAGTCGTCAATGGGTTGCGCCGCAATGCGTGGTAGGCACGAAACAAGAAGGAAGTGCCGTCAACGAGAATAATTTCTTTATCGGCAGAATACATGAGTCATCTTATGGTAATTGCTCTGGTAATTACTTTGGTGGATTGGTTGTGCGAAGTTTTGTTGAGTGGAATAGACACGGTTACCACAACCCCTTGGTTATGCGGACGATTTTCTGCCCATGCTGTGCCTTGATGGTATTCGGCAATCAACCGCACGACAAAAAGACCCAGTCCGAGATGCGAATGTTTGGCATTTTTCTTGCCATAAGAGACCATCGGTTCAAACAACCGATCGATGATTTTATCAGCCAGTTTCGAGCCCTCATTGAGCACTGCGATTTCTGCACGACCTTTGTTTTCTACGATGCGGATGATTATGGGGGTAGTCGGTTGGCTAAATTGCACGGCATTGTCGATTAGTTTGTCGAGCATTTGTGCCAGATGGTCAGAGCTACAATCTATCACCAGTGGTGAGTCCTCAACGTGCAATAAAAATTGATGCTGCGGATGACTGCTACGGTAACCGTCCACAAACTCGGCAATCAACCCGAGTAAATCGGTCGGCTCCTTTATTTCGTTTCGCATCGCCTCTTCAAGGTTAGCGGCTTCCGTGAGATTGGTCAAAATAATGCGTAGCCGATGGACCCCGTTTCGTGCCCGTTGCATGTGCTTGTTGTGATCAATATTGGGCACATCGTTTTCCAGAATTTCAAGCGATGAGCTAACCACATTCAACGGGTTATTCAATTCATGTGCCAGCGTATCCGGCATTCCTTCAAGATAACGGGTATAGCCGGACAGCCGTTTTAACATGCTGGTAATGCTGCGCCCGAGATCGCCTAACTCGTCGGCAGGATAACTCTGGATCGGTATTTGTTTTTCCAGCACCCGCCCTTCGGCAGTAATTGCACGTTCTGCGGTGCTGGATAAACGGCGGATTCGAACCGTCAGCCGCCAGGCAAAAATAAGCAATGATGCCAACACAAAAATGAAAACCAGTATCGTTACCAGCGTCAAATTTCTGAGCAACAGATATTGTGATGCCAATATGGCGTGGCTGCTTTGCTCTACGATAACTGCCCCCAGAATATCTTGTCCAGACTTAATCGGATATCCAGCAACAATAATTTGTGCCCTGTTATCCAGCGAGGGACGCTCTTCTACTCGGGGTGAGCCTTTGAGTATGGTGGTGAAAATTTTATCCGGCCGATGGGTAATCGTCGTTGGAACGTCTGTAAACCGAACCGGTGGGCGATTAAGCAAGGTGTCGATATATCGCTGATAGTGCCGCATTAGCCAATTACGCTGTTGTTGACTGTCAGCGGAATTACCATCGGCAGTCGGTGGGGGGGCGGATAGGCCGCCAACAACCGCCCGCACCCGTTGCAAATTATCGAGAATCCATATTCTGGACTGCGGTTGGTCGAGACCTTTTAGAATCTTGGTTAATTCGGGCGAAGAAATTAATATTTGCGAAGGTTGTTCTCCGGATAGCCGTGGCGAAGTAGATAGGGTGGCACTAATTTCACGGCTTTGGTTATTATCCACATCAATCACAAAAAAACCAACTCGCGATTGATAACCAATGACATTGCGCGGGATTCGCAACTCGATTTGATAGCCCCACTCGGTTTCTGCTAACTCGGCAGTAAACGCCGTAACATCCTCGCCTTGTAGCGGCAATTTCCATTCAGAGTCAACCAGAAAGACCCCCATCCGACCGGGCTCATTGGCAAGCAACAGATAATGTTCCAGCGTTTCATCGGGTAACTGCACCAACATTCTGATTTGATCGCTGGTATCTAGGGAACGGCGCTCTAAATCGCGGTAAACTAATTGGTCGTCATTCACTTCAAACAGGGCGTATAAATATTGCTGATAATGCCCAATGATGTTTTTCAGGGAAAACGAATCCGGATCGTATTGGCGGGTGCAAATTGACAACTCATCGCCAGTGTAAAAACTTGCGAATTGTTGAACCGATTGCCAGTCGCCCAGTTTGCCGTCTAACTGAATCAGATTGTCTAACTTGTGGGCGTATAAATTATTTTCATCGCCCAACACTTCAGGAACGCCAGTCTCAGGGTTAAATAATTCTGAGCGGTCATTGAGTACGGTGGCAATGCCGTTGGCAGTCAACAGCAGCGCGTTTTTTTGCCCCTGTACTAGAAATTGCTTCATCTCCAGCGCGTAATAGTAGCCCATCCACGGAATGACGGACAGTGCCAGCACAATCCACAGCAGTTTAGTGCGGATACTCAGTGTACGAAATATCATCCATCGACCCCAAAGCGCGGTGTTCGGTTGTTTTTCTTACTGATTGATTCGTGGGCTATTCTGGTTGCCACCGATAGCCGACACCGAATACCGTTTGAATCATTGAAAATGACCCATCAACCTCCTTGAATTTTTTGCGAATACGGCGAACATAGCCGTTAATGGTATTTTTTTCGACATAACTTTGGCGCGTGATTTGCATCAGGGCATCATAGGTTTTTACATGTCCGGGATTGCGCGCCAATGCCTCGATTAGCCAGAACTCGGTGAGTGTTAAGCTCAGCGGATGACCTGCCCAAGTAATCGACATACTATTTTGATCAATTTCAAGCGCACCTAACACCAATAGGGCGGGTTGCGCCGACTCGCTTTGCACCGAAGAGGCAATCCGAAATAAAGAGGACACCCGCACCGCGAGAAATTGTAGATTAACCGGCTTGGTGATGTAATCCCACGCATCAAGCCGAAGTCCGGAAACACGGTCAATATCACTATCTCTGGCAGTAAGAAAAATAATCGGCATATTCGGACTCTTGTGGCGCAGTTCCCGACAAATATCGAATCCACCGTCCATTTCATCTTCCAGCATGATGTCCAGAATTGCAAGATCAGGCAGTGATTTGTTAAATCCGAGCAATGCCTCGCTCTTGTTGGCATAGGTTTGGACCGCATAACCCTGACTCGTCAACGCATCAGAATAATTCTCACGTTGGTCGGCATCATCTTCGACAATGGCAATATTTCTGGACATTAAGTACCCTCGATAAAAACTTTAAGGTGTGCAGTATAACGGATTGTTAGCCGTTG
This sequence comes from Candidatus Spongiihabitans sp., assembly GCA_965261425.1. Taxonomy (GTDB): domain Bacteria; phylum Pseudomonadota; class Gammaproteobacteria; order Arenicellales; family Poriferihabitantaceae; genus Spongiihabitans. The sequence continues at coordinate 1,826,259 of OZ253452.1, read as the reverse complement.
CGAATTATGGATTATTCTACTGACAAGGCAGCCGGAACATTGATGGTTGATGGTTGAAATATTGATTGCTACCAAATAGGATAGGCTATGCAATATTCGCCACAGAAACAACGTAGATGAAACAACATATAGATGATGATGGTTACCGAAAGAATGTCGGTATAATTGTGTGCAACCATCAGCGGCAAGTGTTATGGGCGAGACGCGCCCGCCGTGATGGTTGGCAATTTCCGCAGGGCGGTGTTGAGCATGGGGAGTCGGCATTGGAAGCGGTATTTCGGGAGTTGTATGAAGAAATCGGTCTAACAAGCGAGGACGTGAAACACTTGGGCAATACCGAAAACTGGTTACACTATGATGTGCCCGGTGCGACCAGAAAACGGAATCGGTCAGGGGGCACGCAATTTCGTGGACAGAAACAACGCTGGTTTTTATTTTATCTGCTTGCTGATGAGTCATGCGTTAAATTGGATACCACAAAAAAGCCCGAGTTTGTCCAATGGAAGTGGGTTGATTATTGGCTACCACAGAAGCAAGTCGTGGCATTTAAGCGCGATGTTTACCAGAAAGCATTGACGGAACTAGAGCCCTTTCTGGAGCGTATTGAGGGCTAGACGAGGGTGCAAAAACCCAATAAAACAGCAAACCCACTATGGAGCCTTTTGAGTCGTGTCCGGGTAAAATAAGCTTGTTTGATGCGAAAATAAGCATTTCTGGCATAAACCATCGAATATTGGACGCAAAAAGAAAGATGTCGCTTGATTTCTTGCATCACGGCTTCAATATCGCCTGCTTTTATAGCCAATAGCAGTTTATTCGTCCGCATTTCAGGTTAAAACCCCCGTCTTTAGACGGGTAGCTTTAAGTTAGCAGTTGCCTTTATGATATTGAGATGAAGTATCGGCAGGGTTCTCATACAAAATTTAAGATTGAATACCACTTTGTTTGGGCGACGAAATATCGCTATCCAGTATTGTCGGGAGATATTGGTTTTAGGGTGCGGGAGTGGGTAAGGCAGACCTGTGAACACCTTGAAATAGAAATATTACGCGGTGTTGTGAGTAAAGATCACATACACCTATTGGTATCAGCGCCAGCCAACCTGTCTCCATCAGAGATTATGAGGCGAATAAAGGGAATGAGTTCAAGCAAGCTGTTGCAAGAGTTTCCGCATTTGAAGAAGCGTTATTGGGGGCAACATTTTTGGGCGAGAGGTTATTTTTGCGTGACGGCGGGTGAATTGACAAAAGCAATGATTAAGGAATATTTGGAGCAGCATTTCGAGCGTAACCCAAATGATCACTTCGATGTTGAGTCGTGATGAATCGGCTTTAGCCGATCAACTGGACTTTCAGTCCGTTCTTTCAACCTACCGTCTTTAGACGGTGGTCGTTAAGTGAACAAGCATTGTGCCTAGCCTGTCAACCCAAAGCAGTAATGTCCCCTTTTTATATTCATTATGGTGCAGTATTGGTTGAATAACGGGTTAATGGTCTCCGCCATGGATGATCTGGTGCGGGTTTCCAAGTGGATTTTTGTTGTCGGTGAAGTGCTTGGCTCAACGTGGTTATGAACGGTCTTATCATCGGCAATCACAACGGCGGTCTTTCCCTTTTGGAGCGTTCGATAAGTCAATGCCTTGCCTTTGTATAGCAATGTAACCAAACCCGTAGCACCGTCCTCGCAGAGCGTGATGGTCGCTCCTCATCAGACGATAGCCCTTGCCGTTACCCGCAGGGCACAAGAGCCAGTCAGCTGATATTCGGTGTTACAAAATGATAAAGTTAAATTCTTAGACAGTTTACGCTGATGGTGCCGACAGAGGATCAGTTTAAGCTCCTCGACGCTGTGCAATAGCGCACGATGTGCATTGTCGGGTGTGTTGCGCGGTAACGGCACTTGTGCCCTGCGGGTAAAACGCTGGTTGTAGTCGTCAATAAACTGTGGCAAAAAGGCATCTGCTTGCTCAATAGAGTTGATACCCTGTAAGCGCGGATCGACAACCGGTCGGTCTTGCAGCGTTTTATTGGCACGTTCTACCCGCCCTTTGTCCTGCGGGGTATTGGTGTGAATAGGCTCAATATCTAGGGTTTTGAGTGCGCGGGTAAATTGGGTTAATTCGCCCTCGTGCTATTTCTTTATTTTGGGGATGATTGACCCGAAAGATACTGTGCTTATCGCTGTAAATAGCGACTGTGCGGCCATGCTGTTCAAGTTTCTGATGGAGGGTTTCCATATACGATTGAGTGGTCTCTGTGGGCGCAAAATGCAAAGCCAGTAGCCGACTGGTCGCATCATCGATAAAGACAATTAAAGTGCAATTAGGTGCGCGCCCCTCAAACCAATCATGCGGTGATCCATCAATCTGTACCAGCTCGCCCAGCCGAGACCGGTGTGGTCGGCTTTGGTGGATGGCTACTCTTTTACGCTGTTTCCCCAACCACAACCCATCTTTAATCATCCATTTACGCAAGGTCTCCACCGAGAAATGGCACTCATGCAGTTCGGTGAGCCCGCCGCACCGCTCCTGAAGAAGTCAAAAGGGGACATTTTAGCTTTGGACAAAGGGGACATTACTGCTTTGGGCTAACAAACCCGAACAATAAGTAGGACTATCCGCTAATATGTGTTAGATTCCAGACTTCTCTGGACCTCAATTGATTGTTTATTTTGACGGTTCAGGTTTTATCAACAATTTGGATATAAACAGTGATTTTTCGAATTTTATTTTTAGTCATATTCTGTATATTGAGCGTGTCCTGCTCATTCATAGGTGATAAATTTTCAAGCGATACAACGACTGCCTCCCCAGACCAACCCAAAGCCGCTTCGGAAAGCAAATCAAAGAAGCCGAAGATCAGGCAAAAATTGGCAAAAAAGTCGAAGTCGCTTGAATTACCGCCAGATTTGGTGAGTAGCGCAAATGATCAGATCAAGGAAAATGCCGAGGTGTTTGCTCAACCCCGCGTCCTTCCGGAAATTGTTGGTGCTCGGATACAGAAGCAGGACGACAAAGTTTGGTTAGAAATCGACACCAACGTCGAATCAGTGTGGAACACGGTCAGCGAATATTGGACAACCAACGGCGTAAGCCTAGTTGAATATAGCCCCGAAGCGGGTACGATGGAAACCGAATGGATTAAAAAGGAAACCGCACTGAGTGAAGGTGGTTCGGTGGTTAAACAACTGTTCAAGAGTCTTTTAAACACCGTGGCCAACCGCAATGCTGCGGTCGACAAATACCGCATCCGCTTTGAAAGAATATCACCAAACAAAACGGCAATGTATGCAAATCATCGGGCAACCGCGAGAAGAGCCATTGAGCGCAATAGAGATGAAATCGAATTTCAGTGGGTGGAGCTACCCGAAAATCCGGAACGGGTCATTGATTTCTTGCAAAATATCATTCTGATATTCGACCAATCCGAATAGTGTAAAAGACCAGTATAAAGGGATCTATAATCTGGGCATCGGTTATACGCAACATGAAATTAGTCCCTGTGGTTATATGTGGTGGCTCGGGCACGCGCCTGTGGCCGCTTTCTCGCAAGAACTATCCCAAACAATTTGTGCCGTTGTTTGAGCAGCCAGATAGGGAGACGCTGTTTCATCAGACGATGGAGTGAATTGCTTATCTTGATTGCCAGCATAGCATTGTGGTCTGCAATAGCGCGCATCGTTTTTTTGTTGCCAACCGTTTACATGATGCGAAAGTGGGCACGACCATTTTGGTTGAGCCAAGCCAACGGGGGACGGCTCCGGCAGCAATGCTGGTAGCACTGCAAGCGAACCACCAATTCGGTGATGTGTTGTTGTTGATTATGCCGGCGGATCATGTCATTGACGATGTGGTAGCGTTGCGAGCGGCGATTGATACGGCAACCGAAGTCGCGCAACAAGACCATATCGTGGTTTTTGGTATTACCTCCAGTCGGGCGGAAACGAGCTTCGGCTATGTCCATACCGTTGACCATGCGGTCAAATCAAAGAGCGCGTTAAAGGTGACCGAATTTCGTGAAAAACCCGATCAACAGACTGCCACCGAATGGATTGCACAAGGCAATTGCTACTGGAACAGAGGTCTTTTTTTGCTCAAAGCATCGGTCTATCTTGCTACCATTGTCCGCTTTGAGCCGACCATCAAGCAAGGTTGCGAACAGGCATGGGAGCAGCGTTATGATGATTTGGGTTTTACCCATGTGGATGCCGACAGCTTTGCAAAATGCCGTGATATTGCGATTAACTATGCGGTTATCGAGCGAGTCGATAATTTGATGTTGGTGCCGACAGACATGGGCTGGAATGATGTCGGTTCATGGGGTTCACTGGGTAGCGTGTTTGCGGCGGCGGACAATAACAATCGGGTCAAGGGCGATGCCATATTAAAAGAGGCACGCAACAATATCGTTTACAGCCACGACAAGTTGGTCAGTGTCTTGGGGGTTGATGATTGTATCGTGGTGGATACTGCCGATGCGGTTTTGGTAGCGAGCAAAAAACATGCCCAGCAAATCAAAAATCTAGTTGAGGAAATGCAGGCCGATAATCGTAGCGAGGCGGATGAGTCGAACAAAGTATTCCGTCCGTGGGGTAGTTACGAAAGTCTCATCCGAGCAGACAATTTTCAGGTGAAGCGTATCATCGTCAATCCCGGACAAGGGCTGTCCCTACAAATGCACCACCACCGTTCCGAGCATTGGGTTGTGGTGACAGGTCGGGCACAGGTTACCTTAGACGAGCAAGTGTTTATCCTTGAAGCCAATCAATCAACCTATATTCCGGTACAGACCAAACATCGGTTGGAAAATATTGATGAGCAACCGCTTTGTCTTATCGAAGTGCAATGCGGAGATTACTTAGGCGAAGACGATATTGTTCGTTTTGATGACTTCGACGGTCAACCCTCATAACTCATTGATTTATAAGTAAACACAAAAATACATAGGCACTACAAATGCCCAGATATTGAAGAATTATATCAATCAGTACAGTGGGTAAGCTGTGGTAGTCGCTTTTAATCCCATCACGGCATAGATTTTTTTTGCTTGTGGGTCGATTGTAGAAGGGATGACATAACGCTTATTCGTGCGCTTGTGTTTCAGGACACTATGTTGCACATGAATCAAGGCATTACGGATAACCTCCGGGGACAAGGCTTTATGTTGCAGCTTGATTCGATACATCAGCTGTCTGATACAGGCAAAAGCCATGAACGAAATAGCGATGTGGGCACGCACTCTTGAGGGTGTCCAGTGGTAGATAGGGCGTACTTTCAAGTCGTGCTTGGTGATTCGAAAACTCTCCTCGACCTGCCATAAGCCGCGATAGTGTGATAGCACTTCCTGATGCGGCGTATCGGGCAAATTGGTGATGACGCCATGCAGTCCGTCCCAGCGGCTTTCGGCAGCAATTTTATCTTGGTTGATACTCAGGCTAGTCTTTCCTTTGATAATCAGAAACTTTTTATAGCCGTAGTTATTTAATAAGCTCTTGGGATTCTGGCTTTTACCGATTTTCTTGATGAGCCGATCGACTGCCTTTTGTCGGTCATGTTGATCTTTATCAGCACGCTTTGGACAATGTGAGACAATGAGCCGTCTCTTCTTGTGCGTCAGCTCGGCTGCGCTTGATCCGTCTTTGCCAAGCGCCTGATAAGCTGATTTATCCAATACTTTGGTTTGTAGTGCACTTGGCAATTGTTTTAGTTTCGCCCCGACAATGTAATAAGCGCCCGCCTCATCCAGGGCATGCAGATTGTCTTCATTAAGCATGCCCCGATCAGCGACAAAGATCATTTTCCTGACATCATAGCGCGCTTGCATAGTCTTCAAAACGCTGATCAGGCTATGGCCCTCGAAAGTAGCACCGGGGAACACTTCGTAGCCGACCGGCAGACCCTCGCGGGTGACCAGCAAAGCCAGCAATACTTGCGGCTGATTGACCTGTGTCTGATTAACTTGACAGTCCTTGCTGTAGCCATTTTGTTTTAATTCGTCTTCCTTGAAAGACTCAAAATAGAGCGTCGTACAATCAAAAAACAACACATCCAGGGCACCAGGCAACAAGGATCGCGTACCTTCACAGGTCATCGCTTGTAGCCGGCTGATGGTGTCATCGTCAAGCTGATCCATCATCCGATAAACTTTCTCTAAGGACAAACAGACACCAAAGTCCTGCTCCAAGTGCTGCACGCTGCCGCGCTTGCTTTTAGGGTTAGCAATGCGTGCCATCACGCAATGGAACAGGGCTTCATGGGAAGCACGATACCGCTTCTGCGGCAACAGGGTATCGAATGATAACTGGCGATAGACCTCGCCATACACTTCATGGATGCCCAGCACCACCCGCTGTTCTTCCACCATCTGCCTCAGATCAACATTCAAGGTGGCTTTAGACGCTTTGGCTGCTTTCGCTTCAATCATCTGTTTGGCAACCGTCTCAGGCGGAAACAGGCTGGGCTGATGCTGGGCTTCAAGCTTCGCCTTGACGACTTCGGCCAGCTCTTTCAATCGCACTAACTCATCGTCATCCATGGCAATGCCGATATAACGGACAATCTTTTGCTTGACCTTATCGCCGACGCGCACAGATGAAACAATCTGAACCGATTGTCTTGGGCTATTGGGTGTAGATTTAACGCGAACGAACATGGGGTGAGTTTACCCTATGTTATCACTGAAGTCAACACAAATATTCAAATAGGCACTACAAACCAGTTTCTCTTCCACACCCGCATGTTTACTGGGCTGTGGGCGATCTGCATGGAGCCAACCGTCGAAGTCAGGATGAACCTGCTCATCCTGCTGAAGGTCTTTTTTGTGCCCAAAATAAGGCGACTAATAGGGTCGATAACGAACGCTTGGCGACACCAATTACGATTGGACGGGTACGGATCATGCCAATTGCTTGGCTGGGACAGATTTGAATATCCAAAACCGACTTTGTGAGCAGACTCTAGCTACGTGTACCTTTATGTTCACGTTCCAGCCCTGGTAACGGCTCGAATACAAATCCTGCAAGGCCATCACTTCGTCAACTGGTGCACGTAAATGTGAGGGCGTATTGAGTCGTTGATCTAACAATCCATCCATACCGTCTTCCTCGTAACGATACATATACCTTTGATCCGTGCGATCACAGACCCCAAGTAATGTGGCCGCCTCGCTTACGCTCAATCGGTGACGCTGGTAACCGTCATACGCTTCTTCAAATCTCATCTGTCTTAGTCTCTCTCGAAATCCTGCCTAGTTCATATACACCCCAAATGGGCGTAGCATAAACCGGACAAGTTACGTACTAATTAATGGGACAGTTAATTTACTCGTAACAAAATTTAGGCTTGACCTTGACAGCAAATAATTGAGTTGCTAGACTCATCACCAATTCACACGATGTATGAGAAAATAAGCAGATGTCAAAACTAAAGAAACTCGAAAGTAAATTGGAAATCGTACAAACATTTCGGCACGGATTCATACAAGCGACCTTGACACTGGGATTGGCAACAATCGCAGATATGATGAAACAATCACGCTCAAAGAAGTTTATCACTTACTTCCTTATGAGTTTAATTGTGCTTGGCACGCATGTTACACAAGTAACACAGGCGGCACAGACCTGTTACAACCGCGGCGTACTTGATGATAAATTTTGTGATGAAAACAGAGATTTAGTCGCAGATGTCCCCAAGGACTCATCAAAATGGAGAGACCCCAGTGTTCTGGTTTTTACCTATACGCCAGTAGAAGATCCAGCGGTCTATAAAGACGCATTTAGCGAGTTTCAAGACTATCTATCCGAAAAAACAGGAAAAAAGGTAATTTATTTTACCGTACATTCCAATGCGGCTGAAGTTGAGGCGATACGCTCTGGACGATTACATATCGCGGGATTTTCTACCGGACCAACAGGATATGCCGTGAATCTTGGTGGTTATGTACCCATTGCAGTTAAAGGCACAAACGAATCTTTTCAGGGCTACAACCTAATTATTGTGGTTAAGAAAGATAGCCCAATTAAAACCATTGAGGACTTGAAGGGAAAGTTAGTCGCGCATACCTCCGCTTCCTCAAATTCTGGTAATTTGGCACCACGCGCACTGTTTCCTAACTCAGGCATTACCCCAGATGAAGATTACACCGTTAAATATTCTGGAAAACATGACCAATCTATTTTAGGCGTGCTGACAGGTGATTATGATGCGGCCCCGGTTGCTTCGGACGTGTTTCACCGAATGTCTGAATCAGGGCGAATCAATGCCGATGATTTTCGCATTATTTATACCAGCCCACGATTTCCGACTTCGTCTTTTGGGTACGCACATGACTTGGACCCTGGTTTGGCAGAGAAAATTAAAAATGCGTTTTTTACTTTCCGATTCCCGAAAAAAATGCAAAAAACATTTGGCGGTGCTGATCGTTTCTTTCCTATAGCATACAAAGAAGATTGGGCAGTAATTCGTGATATAGCCCACGCAACAGGCACCGCTTATACCAAAAAAGGTCTAAAGAAACTCGCCGAAAAAGATGCGGCGAAAGCTGCCAAGGATAAAGCTAAAAAACTTGCCAAGGATGCCGCCACAAATAATTAGTTATCCATACTTGCTAAATCGGCACCACTTTAATTAAGTTTATTGAGAGGGAATATTTATAGCACTTCTTGACATAAAAGGACTGGAAAAAGAGTATTCCCCAGGAAATCCAATTCTAAAAGGCATTGACATAAGTGTTAATGAGTGTGAGGTTGTCGCAATTATTGGTCCATCAGGAACGGGTAAAAGCACCTTATTGCGTTGCATCAACCGACTTATTGACCCAACCGCCGGAGAAATCATTATTGGCGAGATTGATGTCTGCAAGGTCAAAGGTGAGGCTCTGCGATGTCTGCGATGCCAGGTTGGTATGGTTTTTCAGGAATATAATCTGGTAGAGCGCCTCAGCGTGATTGAAAATGTCCTCTCAGGACGGCTCGGGTATATGTCTTCATGGCAGGCATGGAGGCGAAAATACACTCAACAAGACATCCATACCGCTTTTGAATTGCTGGATATGGTGGGTATAACTGATCAGGCATCAAAACGCGCCGACAGTCTGTCTGGTGGTCAGCGTCAACGTGTTGGTATTGCCCGCGCTATTATGCAAAACCCTCAGATTGTTTTAGCCGATGAACCCACCTCTTCACTGGATCCTAAAACATCGGTAGAAATAATGGAGTTGCTGGTCCGTTTTTCAAAAGAAAAGAAAATTCCGATACTGGTTAATATGCATGATGTTTTATTAGCTAAACGCTATGCCATGCGTATTATTGGCATGTCTGGTGGTCGTGTGATATATGACGGGATACCTGAACACATCAATGACGAGGTCCTTAAAAAAATATATGGCGAGGACTCATGGCTGGATTAAAATTATCGGCATCTGACAAACCAAGAAATCCCTTTCCCGGTCACAGATTAACGATTGGTTTATGGTTGGCCGTCTCGATTTATTTAATTTATGCCGTTCATGAAATCGACATAAGCTGGTCCCGATTTGTCGACGGATTAGGGCATCTGAATGCTTTATTAGACAGGATGTTTCCTCCCAACTTTTCACGCTGGCGACTACTTTTAGATGGGTTGATTGAGAGTTTGCAAATAGCCATTGTCGCTAGTTTGGTGGGAATATTCATATCACTATTTTTTGGTTTGTTTGCCGCAAGAAATTTGATGCCCGTTTGGGTCAGCACCCCATTAAGAGGCCTTATCGCTGTTTGCCGATCATTTCACCCAGTAATTATCGCTATTTTATTTGTTAAAAGTGTAGGGTTTGGTGCGCTTGCCGGCATTTTAACGCTGATCGTTGCCTCAATAGGTTTCATTGCGAAATTGTTTGCGGAAGCGATAGAAGAAATATCCTTAAAACAAGTAGAAGCAATACGGGCAACAGGTGCCAACTTTGCCGGACTGGTACTCTTTTCGATTATTCCACAAGTGTTTTCACGATTTATTGGCTTTTCGACCTATCAATTAGATTCTAATTTACGCAATTCGACCATGATTGGCATAGTCGGCGCGGGCGGACTCGGCGGAACGCTGTTTTCTGCCTTTCAGAGATTTGATTATGATTTTGTCTCTGCCATTCTAATCAGCATCATTGCCTTGATTCTGTTTTGGGAATTTTTGTCAGGCGTGGTGCGGACGATATTCAGATGACCCAGATTGATGTCCATTGGGAACGCTTTACCTTCAAGCAAAAACTGTGCCGTTACGCTGTCTATGTTGTGTTTTCGGCAGCATTCATATTTTCTTTACGCACAGTCGAAGTAATCCCTGAATTTTTTTATGATGCCCCGGCGCAGATGGGAGATTTGTTTGCGCGAATGTGGCCAATTGACTTCAAGTTTTATCAAATCTCCGTGCATGAAGCGATGATAGAAACCTTAAACATTGCAACGCTAGGAACACTGATAACGCTTATCTTCGCCATCCCATTGGCGCTTATGACGGCTTCAAATGTAGTTGCTTCGAAATTGTTTCATTGGATTGCTCGCTTCTTTTTGGTGTCTTCGCGCTCTATAAATTCACTTGTATGGGCACTCCTGTTTGTATCAATTTTTGGTCCAGGTGTCCTTGCCGGAGTTCTAGCGATTGCTTTTCGATCAGTCGGCTTCATCGGCAAGCTATTAGGGGAAGCACTTGAAGAAATTAACATGGGTTCAGTTGAAGCTTTGCGAACCACCGGCGCACCTTGGGGCGCAGTCATGCTTAAAGGCTATTTGCCACAAGTACTACCAGCGTTTTTTAGCATTGTGCTGTTTCGTTGGGATATCAATGTTCGAGAGTCAGCCGTGCTGGGTTTAGTCGGAGCAGGTGGCATCGGTGTCGTGCTAAATGACTCGATGAACTTATTTGAATGGCAACAAGTTTCGGTATCTTTACTGGCTATTCTTGTGGTTGTTGTGGTGGCAGAGATAGTCGTGATTAACATCCGTAAACACTTGATATAACTTCTAGATTAAATAACATTAGGAGACATTTTTATAATTGTCGGAAGTGCGGATTAAGAGGCTGTGCAAGAATCTCGCTAGTTCGCGTTCCATTTGGAAAACCCTTACGAATTTGTTTGTTTTACTGGATTCCCGCTTCCGCGGTCTTTGCTGAAATGATGGGCAAAGACTATTTCTTTAACCACCGTGTTGCACTTATGGGTTGAATTCGCCTCAATAGTAAAACAACCACAAATAACATAATGAAAAATATCAAATTCGTTCATGTCCATGACCCAATGTGTGGTTGGTGTTGGGGGTTTCGGCCTGCTTTGCAACAGCTGCTGGCTTTGTTGCCAACCCACATTAAGGTAATCAATGTGCTGGGCGGGTTAGCTGCCGATTCGGATTTGCCGATGCCGCAAGACATGCAACAGTATTTACAACAGGCTTGGCGGCGCATTCAGGAGCGGGTACCGGGAACCACATTTAATTTTGATTTTTGGGTGAATTGTGTTCCTAGACGCTCAACCTACCCGGCGTGTCGAGCGGTGATTGCCGCCAGACAGCAGGGCTTGGAATATGACCATAAAATGACCCATGCGATTCAAAAAGCGTATTATCTTGAGGCAAAAAATCCGTCAGATGATTCGACATTGATTGCGCTGGCTGAGTCGATAGGACTTAATTTCGAGCAGTTTGAAAAAGCCTTGAATTCAACCGCAACCCGACAGGTTTTAGCCGATGAAATTGATTTTAGAACAAGGTTGGGCGTTCACGAATATCCAAGTCTGGTATTGATGGTCGATCATGCCGAGCAACATATCGGTGTTGATTATAGCGATGCCAATGCCATGTTACAGGCGATTAAGACGCAAGTCGCCGCCCTTGAGGGCGTGTGACTGTACCACGGCTTGCTCTGAGAGTACCAACGGGAGTCCACTCGCCCACTCATGTTGCTATGGGCGTATTTACTACTGATAAGGACGAGTGCTCCCTCGTTCAACTTTGCAATTCAATCAAACGATGGTCAGGATATCGGCGAGCCGCTCCCAAATTCAGGATAGGCTTCCAACCCTAACTCGGCTTTGTCGAGACCGATTTCTTCTGTTTCTTGATCAACCCGAATCCCGATCGTAAATTTGAGGATTAACCAAAAGACCGTGCTCATAACGAAGGCGAACACGCCGATTGAAACAACGCCAATAAATTGGGTCACAAAACTGGCATCCGCATCCGAAATTGCCACTGCCAGCGTTCCCCAGATTCCGGCGAATAAATGTGCAGGAATCGCACCGACAACGTCATCAATTTTGAACTTGTCGAGGAGCGGAACAGCAAAAACAACAATAACTCCGCCAACCGCGCCTATTAGCACCGCCATCCCCATAGTCGGGTCTGCCGGCTCTGCGGTGATTGAAACAAGACCGGCGATAGCCCCATTCAATGCCATAGTCAGATCCACTTTCTTGTACATAATCTGAGTCATTAGCATGGCTGCTAAAACACCGCCGACCGCTGCCATATTGGTATTAGCAAAAACATTTGCCATCTCAATGACACTTGCAGCCGAATCCAATGCCAGTACCGAGCCACCATTAAAACCGAACCAACCCAGCCATAAAATAAAAGTACCCAGCGTTGCCAGCGGCAAGTTTGCACCGGGAATCGGATGCACCTTGCCATCGGTCATGTACTTGCCCTCTCGCGCCCCGAGAATCAACGCCCCAGAAAGGGCTGCCCAACCACCCACAGAATGCACCAATGTTGAACCGGCATAGTCTGAGAAGCCCAGCTCGCTAAGCCAGCCGCCACCCCAAACCCAAGAACCTTGAATTGGATAGATAATTGCCGTTAGCAGGACAACGAAAGCGAGGAATGCCCATAGTTTAATCCGTTCAGCGAGCGCACCGGAGACAATAGAAGCGGCTGTTGCCACGAACACCATTTGGAAGAACCAGTCAGATGAAGCGGAATAGCCACCATCCTCAAAAGTGCCGCCGAGGGCAGCGGCATCATCTGCTCTCCAAAAAAGATGGAAACTGCCCATGTAGCCGCCAACATCCACATACATCAGGTTATAACCCACCAGATAGAAGGTAAGTCCGGCGATGGAATATAACGCGATATTTTTAAGACAGATGGTGGCAGTGTTCTTGGAGCGTACCAAGCCGCTTTCCAGCATGGCAAAACCGGCTGCCATCCACATCACCAACGCGCCATTAAACAGAAAAGAAAACGTATTCAATATAAAAGCCGTTTCACTATCCACCGCGGCAAGTGCCGGCGTGGTTGTAAAAATTCCGCCTGCCATGAGCGACATCGAAACCCGTTTCAAACAAGTTAAATTACACATTAATTGGCCTCCTAAATGGCATTATCATCGCATTCGCCAGTGCGAATACGGGTAACACTGTTCAAATCATAGACAAAAATTTTGCCATCACCTATCTTGCCGCTCTTGGCGGCATCGGCGATGGTCTCAACCACATACTCTGACATATCCGCCTTAACCGCAACTTCAATTTTAATCTTGGGGAGAAACGAAACCGCATATTCTGCCCCACGATAAATCTCGGTATGCCCTTTTTGGCGTCCATAGCCTTTTACCTCCGTAACCGTCAACCCATCCACACCGATTGTCGTCAGCGCATCGCGCACTACATCTAGTTTGAACGGGTTGATAACAGCCATAACTAATCTCATAACTTACCTCTCAGTTTGTGTTATCAAGGATTCCCGCAATCTCTAATTAGAGTACGGAAACATGCAGTTACATATAAGCAAAATTCGTGCCAACTTTAATATTTCTTTCTTGCTCAACGAATTAGGCAAACTGAATGGAAAAACATCTGTTGAATGAACGCATCTGCACCATGACAGCGCATCGCTTCACAATCACGCACTATATTTGTGCAATCCGATGGAACGATTGGAAGTACGGAAGTGCGACTTCAGTCGCGCAAGACCGTTGTAAATGGCGGGACCAAAGAGACTGTGCAAAAAACCAACATCCGTCTTTCCTGCGGAAGCAGGAATCCAGTAAAACAGCCAAACACGCAAGGGTTTTCTACATGTAACATGCACTAGCTTGAGGTTTCTTGCACAGTCTCCTGCGCGGGAATGACGGAGTAGCCAATCCAATGACGAATTTACTAGCTCCGTAGGAGCGATACATTCATGCTGAATCGTGAATTGCGTTGCCACGAGATAGCGGTTGGAAGTAGATGCTACGAAAGGGCACTAAGCCCGTTGTGGTCTTGAGGTGATGCTGGATAAGATGATGCTGGTTACAAGCCCGACAAATAGACCCGATAAATAGAAATGAGATGAGGTCGCTATTTACAAGTCGTGATCGAATTTCTTCTCATTGCACATCGCGATTAAAATATTTTAGACCCTGAGAAAAATATTCCACTGTTTTAGCAGGAACCTCGCCCATGACGGTGATTCGGTGATTACTTAACCGCTTGTGGTAGGCGTGTACCGCACACATTCGACTTAAACCGCTCATTTCGCTTTGCTCATCCTGTTATATTTCCTTGATAAAAATGGATACAGACGATAATCCATCGGTATAGACTAGATGTTCAACTTCCCTGCCGTTTATGGGCGATATTCTTCGAATATGTTTGCTCAATGTATAACCATCGGGTATTTTCATGAGTTGCCAATCGGAAAATTTTACCGGGGTAGCAACAGGTATCTTGTCTCCGAGCAACTGAAGTTTATCATTGTCACTTACCGCAGCCAACTGCATATCAGTAATGTCTTTTCCAATTTCGACCTCAACGAATAAATATTGCTCGATAATTCCACCCTGCTGATTGATTAAATCTGACCGCAACAACAGTCCCGTGAGGTTATCCGCCCAAAGACTGTATCCGTAGCGATAAGCATCGTTGGGCACGATACCAATCTGATGTGTAATACCAACGGCTCTATTGATTGACTGTTTTGGCCCAATTACGTGATGTAATTGATGTGATTGCCTGTTTGTCCTCTGCGAAGAAATTCCAGGCATCGCAGCATTTGTCGACGATCTCATCGTAGGATTCAAACACAGAGATTGCCAGCTTGTTGGCGCGCAGGTAGGCCCAAACGTTTTCCATCGGATTGAGTTCTGGCGCATAGGGCGGGAGTTTGAGCAGGGTGATGTTGTCTGGCACTTCCAGTTTTGCTGATCCGTGCCAGCCTGCACCGTCGAGGATGAGCAAGGCATGGGCACCTGCCGCGACCGTCCTGGCGATCTCGCACAGATGTGCATTCATAGCGGACGTGTCCGCATGCGGCATGATCAGCGCAGCAGCCTCGGCGCGTTCGGGACAAACCGCGCCGAAGATATAGCCCGACGTATAACGTGTATCACGCGGCGCACGCGGCCGGGTTCCCCGTTCGGCCCATATACGTGTCAGCGTCCCTTGCTGACCCACACGAGCTTCGTCCTGAAACCAAATCTCCAATGGTTTGCCGCAGGCCGTTTTGGGCAGAACGGCCGCTACCTCTGCAGCGAAGTTTTTTTAAACACATCCTGCGCATCCGGGTCGGATTTCGGATGCTGCGGGCGCACAGACAAGCGTCGAAAACCAAGTTTTACCAGTTGTTTGCCAACGGTCCGCTCATGCATGACAACGCCAAAGTGCTCCTCAATCTTGCGCTTGAGGTCAATGCGCCGCCAGCGCACCACGCCGTCCGTTTCGGGATCCGGCCCCTCACGCACAAGCGATGCCAACTCCGCCTTCTGTGCCACGCTGAGCAGGGGTTGCCGTCCTGGCGAACGCCGGTTCGAGAGACCCTCAATCCCCGTGTCATTGTAACGGTGTACCCAGTCACGCAACGTCTGGCGATCCATCCCGCAGTTCTCGGCCGCCGTCTTGCGGTCAGTGCCGTCCAAAATCAACGCAATCGCCAGCATCCGTCGGGCCGCTTTCGCGTCCCTGCACGCCGCAGCGGCGCACCGAAGATCGCAGGCCGACTTGTCCTTTCGCATAATCTCTACTGTCATCAATACCTCCTATGATGATGACTACTGAATCACTTCAAATTCCCCGTGGAAAGCACAAAGTGTTAAATCCTTGGGCCGTTGGTATAAGACGATTAGCAATACGCATGTCCTCACCTTCTACAAAACGATAAAGACGTTTCAGTTGTTGAAAATCACTGGCAAGTATTTTCGAGAAGCCACGCCAAGGTGTCTGTCGATAATCGTGTACGACGGTATGTTGATTAGGTATATAATACCAAACATCATCCATATCCCTGACAATCTCTCTAGATGGTCCGTTCAATGAACGTAGGTGTTCTTGAATCATGCCACCTTTAGTAACCCGCCGAGCAACCTCCATCACATCAACTTTTCCATCATGAATATAAACGAATGTGCCAGAAAAATTCACATCAGCGGCGGCTGAATTGATTTTCATCAACCAGTCGGTCGCACCTGCGGTAACGTTTTTGGACAGCAATACCATCAGCAAAAATATAATTAATTTGCCGGTATGCCCTAACATGAATAGATGAAATTTCGATTGTTTCGGTCAGTCCAAAAGACCAGCCATGATGGGAAAAGATTGTAATCAGCCCCAACACAGATCAAATTATTATGGACACCCAATTATTGCTCCAAATACTCGGCACTGACCAAATTAGCATGCCCATCAAACCGCTCATTCCGGGCGATGCGGCAAACTCGGCATGATCGACCAGCATCTCATCAAATTCCTGAGAAAATTGACTCACATTCTTGACCTTAGCCACCCTGCTATTCCCCCATCGGCTCTTTCTTCATTCAGTCTGTCTAGCGGACTCAACGTCATTACAGCAACCAATACCAATGAAGCCGCTATGGAGAATATGCCGACTGATTTCCAGAGGTCTGCTTTCGGCTCCGAAGTGGAAGTCTTAACCGGCAACGGTGCAATATAGTCGGTTCTTTTTCCAAATTATTTCTAATAAGCCCCGCTAAATCACTACCTGTGCTGGACACCTCATTACGAATTACACTGCCAATCAGGTGATAACGCATCCAAGATTTTCTGGCCACATCATCGTTACAGATTGATGGATCACCGCATGATTGGTTTGAGGGGCGCGCACCTAATTGCACTTTAATTGTCTTTATCGATGATGCGACCAGTCGGCTATATGTACAGGACGTACGGGCAGATAATTGCTCCTGCATTATCTGCACTTCCGTCTTCCATGACGGTCGTATGCCGGTTTTGCATCGCTACATGGATGTAACTTAGTAGGGCAATGCAGGAGCAATTGCCGAGAAGCAAAAACCGGCCTGGCTTTGCATTTTGCGCCCACAGAGACCACTCAATCGTATATGGAAACCCTCCATCAGAAACTTGAACAGCATGGCCGCACAGTCGCTATTTACAGCGATAAGCACAGTATCTTTCGGGTCAATCATCCCCAAAATAAAGAAATAGCACGAGGGCGAATTAACCCAATTTACCCGCGCACTCAAAACCCTAGATATTGAGCCTATTCACACCAATACCACGCAGGACAAAGGGCGGGTAGAACGTGCCAATAAAACGCTGCAAGACCGACCGGTTGTCGATCCGCGCTTACAGGGTATCAACTCTATTGAGCAAGCAGGCACCTTTTTGCCACAGTTTATTGACGACTACAACCAGCGTTTTACCCGCAGGGCACAAGTGCCGTTACCGCGCAACACACCGACAATGCACATCGTGCGCTATTGCACAGCGTCGAGGAGCTTAAACTGATCCTCTGTCGGCACCATCAGCGTAAACTGTCTAAGAATTTAACCTTATCATTTTGTAACACCGAATATCAGCTGACTGGCTCTTGTGCCCTGCGGGTAACGGCAAGGGCTATCGTCTGATGAGGAGCGACCATCACGCTCTGCGAGGACGGTGCTACGGGTTTGGTTACATTGCTACACAAAGGCAAGATATTGACTTATCGAACGCTCCAAAAGGGAAAGGCCACCGTTGTGATTGCCGATGATAAGACCGTTCATAACCACGTTGAGCCAAGCACTTCACCGACAACAAAAATCCACTTGGAAACCCGCACCAGATCATCCATGGCGGAGACCATTAACCCGTTATTCAACCAATACCGCCCCATAATGAATATAAAAAGGGGACATTACTGCTTTGGGTTGACAATACGCATTCCATTTAATTGCCGACTCTATATTAAATCAGCTATTGCATGTGAGATTGCTTCCCGAGCCCTGAAAATTCGGGAGCGCACCGTTCCTATAGGGCAATTCATTACCGTAGCGATATCTTCATAGCTTAACCCATCAAACTCCCTAAGCTGAATCGCCTCTTTAAGCTCTGCGGGCAAATTGCTTATGGAGTGCGTGATCGTCTCCATTAATTGGTCACTTTGCATTATTTTTTCTGGCGAATTGAACTCTACCAGTCGCTCGCCATCGCTGTAATATAGCATCTCATCAACAATGACATCCTCTGCAGGCGGTCGCCTGCTCCTCGCCACCAGATAATTTTTAGCGGTATTCACGGCAATTCGATAGAGCCATGTATAAAAGGCACTATCACCTCTAAAACGCGCTATTGCCCGGTACGTCTTGAAAAATGATTCCTGGACAATGTCGTCCTGCTCCGAGCTATCCTTTATAAATCGACCAACCAAACGCTTAATTCGGAATTGATACTTTTCGACCAATAGATTAAACGCCTGTTTATCACCATTTTTGACCCGCCTCACCAAAGCAATATCGTTTTCGTCTCGGTTCATCGTATTAATTTACCAGCAACAAGAGAGTGGACAATCGAATTTTTACGATTCTGCCACAAACAAACCGAAATAGGCGCATTACTCTGTTATTCGACTGATATGGGCTGAAAATGCTCAATAATCAATTGTAGCGACCGCTGACCGCGAAAATCGTTGACCTCCAACCGATACACGGCGTGTATTTGTTGCGCTTGCGCTACCGATTGCCCGGGTTCAACCGCACGGAATGCAATACCGACAAATTTTTGTACCATGTCGGGTCGTTGTACTATAAAACGAAGGTGCCGCTCGCCAACCACTTTTTGCTCTATGACGGTGAAGGTGTCGTCAAACAGTGGTGCCGGAAAGCCTTGCCCCCAAGGGGCTGCTTGGCGCAATTGCTCGGCATTTTCCAGCGTCATTTCATCTGCCCCCAAATCACCGTCCGTAGCGATAACGCTTGTTGCGCCTGCTTGAGTAAAATATTCCGCCACACGGCAGTGGAACGCCTCTCGAAACGCATCAAAATCATCCGCGGCGATGGTCAATCCGGCTGCCATCGCATGACCGCCAAATTTTATAATCAGCCCGGGATGTGTGGCTGAAATATTTTCCAACAAATCCCTTATATGCAAGCCGGGAATTGATCGCGCCGAGCCGGACAATTCATGCTCAGCAACATTGGCAGTATCGGCAAAAGCAATCACCGGCTGATCAATCTTGTCTTTTACCCTTGAGGCGACTAATCCGGTGATGCCCTGATGCCAGCCGTGTTCGTATAAACAAAACCCATGCACACTTGTTGGGTTTTCATTTTGCTTCGCGGCATGTGTCATGCGGTGTACTATCTCCATTGCCTGCGATTGCATCTCAACTTCAATCTCTCGGCGTTGAATATTGATTTGGTTGAGTTGCTCGGCATATTCTCGCGCTTGCGCTTCATCATCGGCTAACAAGCATTCAATGCCGATGGAAATATCATCCAGCCTGCCCGCCGCATTCAATTTCGGCGCGACCCCGAAACCCAGATCTGATGAAATCATGTTGCGACGATGGTGTCTTGCCTCCTCTTCAGTACGCGGGGAGCCTCCGCCAACGTCTATCAAGGCGCGTATTCCAGGGCGGCATTTTCCCTCTCTAATTCGCGCCATTCCTTGTGCCACTAATATTCTATTGTTGTAGTCCAATGGAACCACATCGGCAACCGTGCCCAACGCCACTAAATCCAGATACATCGCTAGATTTGGTGCGGGTATATTCATGTCCTCAAACCAGTTCTCTGCGGTTAATTTTGCCCGTAGCAATAACAGTAAATAAAACATCACACCAACACCGGCGAGCATCTTGCTCGGGAAATCACAGCCCGGTTGGTTGGGGTTCAATATGGCATCCGCATCGGGGAGGACTGCGCCAGCGAGATGATGATCGGTGATGATGACCGAGATATTCTTTTGTTTTAATAGACCCACCCCTGCCACACTGTTGATTCCATTGTCCACCGTAATCACCAGATCGGGCTTTTTTTCTTGCACCGCGACTTCGGCAATTCCCACCGACAGACCGTAGCCAAATTCAAATCGATTGGGCACCAGATAATCTACCTTATCCGCTCCCATTGCTCTGAGACCAATCAGCCCCAGAGTCGCAGCGGTTGCACCATCGGTATCGTAATCTCCAATGATTAAAATACGCTGTTTATTTTTTAACGCTGAGAACAATAATTCAGTTGCCCGAGTACGCCCTTTTAAGGTATCGGGAGGCAATAACCTTGCCAGTGGGTAGGTCAGTTCAGTCGGATTGGTTAGATTGCGGTTTTCGAATATCCGCCTGAGCAACGGCGATAACGAGGCATCATCCAGTTTGGACTCAGGCTGTCTGCGACAAATTTCTTTCATGCCAATAATTAGACCCTGCTCATAAAGTATATCTATCTAAATAAACAAGTAATAGTGACTTTGTGGTATAATTCTACATGGAAATCAGCCCAATAACCTCTAAAACCTTGCAGCTATGATTGATGATAACGATTCCAACCAACGTACCTGACTTCGACGGTTCATATTCATAAACTATTGATTTATAAAGAAACACAAAAATACCTAGGGACTACAAATGCCCAGATATTTAAGAATTATATCAATCAGTACAGTGGGTAAGGTGTGGTGGTCGCTTTTAATCCCATCACAGCATAGATTTTTTTTGCTTGTGGGTCGATTGTAGAAGGGATGACATAACGCTTATTCGTGCGCTTGTGTTTCAGGACACTATGTTGCACATGAATCAAGGCATTACGGATAACGGCAGGGGATAAGGCTTTGTGTTGCAGCTTGATCCGATACATTAGCTGTCTGATGCAGGCAAAAGCCATGAACGAAATGGCAATGTGGGCACGCACTCTTGAGGGTGTCCAGTGATAGACAGGGCGTACTTTCAAGTCATGTTTAGTGATTCGAAAACTCTCCTCGACCTGCCATAAGCCGCGATAGTGTGATAGCACTTCCTGATGCGGCGTATCGGGCAAATTGGTGATGACACCATGCAGTCCGTCCCAGCGGCTTTCGGCATCAATTTTATCCTGGTTGATACTCAGGCTAGTTTTTCCTTTGATAATCAGAAACTTTTTATAGCCGTAGTTATTTAATAAGCTCTTGGGATTCTGGCTTTTGCCGATTTTCTTGATGAGCCGATCGACTGCCTTTTGTCGGTCATGTTGATCTTTATCAGCACGCTTTGGACAATGTGAGACAATGAGCCGTCTCTTCTTGTGCGTCAGCTCGGCTGCGCTTGATGCGCCTTTATCGAGCGCCTGATAAGCCGACTTATCCAATACTTTGGTTTGTAATGCAACGGGCAATTGTTTTAGTTTCGCCCCGACAATGTAATAAGCGCCCGCCTCATCCAGGGCGCTTAGATTGTCTTCATTCAACATGCCCCTATCAGCGACAAAGATCATTTTCCTGACATCATAGCGCGCCTGCATCGTCTTCAAAACGCTGATTAGGCTATGGCCCTCGAAAGTAGCACCAGGGAACACTTCGTAGCCGACCGGCAGACCTTCGCGGGTGACCAGCAAAGCCAGCAATACTTGCGGCTGATTGAATTTACAGTCCTTGCTGTAGCCATTTTGTTTTAACTCATCTTCCTTGAAAGACTCAAAATACAGTGTCGTACAGTCAAAAAACAACACATCCAACGCACCAGGTAACAAGGATCGCGTGCCTTCACAGGTCATCGCTTGTAGCCGACTGATGGTGTTATCGTCCAGCTGATCCATCATCCGATAAACTTTCTCTAAGGACAAAGAAACGCATGAGTCCTGCTCCAGCTGCTGCACACTGCCGCGCTTACTTTTAGGATTGGCAATGCGTGCCATCACACAATGAAACAGTGCTTCTGTGGAGGCACGATACTTCTTTTGCGGCAACAGGGTATCGAACGACAACTGGCGATAGACCGCGCCATACACCTCATGGATGCCCAGCACCACACGTTGTTCTTCCACCATCTGCCTCAGATCAACATTCAAGGTGGCTTTAGACGCTTTGGCTGCTTTCGCTTCAATAACTTGTTTGGCGACCGCCTCAGGCGGAAACAAACCGGGCTGGTGTTGGGCTTCAAGCTTCGCCTTGACGACTTCGGCCAGCTCTTTCAATCGCACTAACTCATCGTCATCCATGGCAATGCCGATATAACGGACAATCTTTTGCTTGACCTTATCGCCGACGCGCACAGATGAAACAATCTGAACCGATTGTCTTGGGCTATTGGGTGTAGATTTAACGCGAACAAACATGGGGTGAGCTTACACCATGCCATCACCGAAGTCAACACAAATATTCAGATAGGCACTACAAAGCAGTTTCTCTACTACCCCCGCGTGTTTATTGGGCTGTGGACGATCTGCGCGGGGTGAACCGTCGAAGTCAGGAATAACCTCTAAAACCTTGCAGCTATGATTGATTATAACGATTCCAACCAACGTACTATCGCAGAATTTGACTGGCCGTTTCACACCACCCTTGATGCACACAACCGCTGGGTGAAACTAGGTCAGTGCATTCCATGGGATGGGTTAGCACAGGGCTATCATAAAAGCCTCTCGTCAAAGCGGGGTCGCCCAGCAAAAGATGCTCGTTTAGTCATCGGTGCGGTGATCATCAAACACAAACTAGGGTTGTCTGATCGGGAAACGGTGAGTCAGATTCAGGAGAATCCGTATCTGCAATACTTTGTCGGGCTTGCCGGTTACCAAAGATCAGTCCCGTTTGTACCCTCGTTGCTGGTTGAAGTACGCAAGCGTATGGGGGATACTGTTTTTGAAGTGTTCCATCAAGCGATTATTGGTGCTGTGGAAAAGGCGCAGGTCGTGCCGCAACGCAGCGTTAAGGATGGTTTGAAGGTATCCACACAGACCAACAAGTCGGGTGATGAATCAGAGCCAGAGTCCGTGCCAGAGTCGAAACCAGAACCAGAACCCAATCAAGACCCGCAAGGGGAGGATAATTCCCCAATTTCGCCTGCCACCACTGTGGAAGCACCCAGCCACGAAGGTAAGTTGATAATCGATGCGACTGTGGCAGAGCAAGCGATACGGTATCCCACGGATTTAAGTTTACTGAATGAAGCGCGTGAGATGACGGAACGGATCATTGACGAATTGTATCCACACACGGAGTTCAGTCAGAAACCACGCACCTATCGTCGCCAAGCACGTAAAGATTTTCTCGGGTTGGTCAAACAGCGTCGTCCCAAGCGTCAAGCGACCCAACGAGCGATCAAGCAACAACTGCAATACTTGCGGCGCAATTTTGGTCATATTGAGGGTTTAATGGATTGTTTCCCGATGGGCACGGCGTTGCCTTTGTCACGCAGGCTGCTATACCACTGCTGGGTCATCCAGCATGTCTATACGCAGCAGTGGGAGATGTACATCAATAAGAGCCGACGCTGTGATAATCGGATTGTGAGCATTCATCAACCGTATGTGCGTCCGATTGTGCGAGGTAAGCAAGGTAAGTCGGTTGAGTTTGGTTCGAAGTTGAGCGTGAGTTTAACGGCACACGGGTTATCCCGAGTTGATCATTTAAGTTGGGATGCGTTTCATGAGGGACATGATTTGCAGGGTCAGGTTGAGCGTTACCATGAACGTTATGGTTGCTACCCCGTAAGCGTTATCGGTGATCCGATATATGGTAGTCGAGAGAACCGGCACTACTTGAAAGGATTGGGCATCCATTTTTCGGGCAAGCCATTAGGCAGACCCAAACAGGTAACAGAAGCGAATCGGGAGGTGTTGAAGCAATTAAAAGCCCAACGCCGGGCGGATTACCTACAACGGATTCCAATAGAAGGCAAATTTGGTCAGGCAAAGAACGGTTATCGACTGAATTACATCCGTGCCAAGCGAGCAGACACTTCGGTTGCATGGATCAACAGCATTTTCCTAGTCATGAACCTGCTCATCCTGCTGAAGGTCTTTTTTGTGCTCAAAATAAGGCGACTAATAGGGTCGATAAGGTCGATAACGAACACTGGGCGACACCAATTACGATTGGACGGGTACGGATCATGCCAATTGCTTGGCTGGAACAGATTTGAATATCCAAAACCGACTTTGTGAGCAGACTCTAATTATCTCCTCTGTCATAACCCTCGCTCGGTGAGCCCGCCGCACCGCTCCTGAAGAAGTTAAAAGGGGACATTTTAGCTTTGGGCTAACACAATCAAAATTATCACTTGACAAATGATTTGCAGTTCCGTGCGATTTTGTAGTACAGTTCACCCGCTACTGAACACAGGACTCCCCCGACTAGGTCGGGTGGTCCGTTTAATACAACACCTGACAACGGCAAGGGTCGCTCCTTTGCCGAGGAAATAGACGGGGACGTTAATACTTTCTGTGTTCGTGTAGCCCACCCGGCACCTTAACTAAATAAGGTGCCTTTATTTATGCTATGAAACACAGGAAATTAACCATGAAAAAAATGAACAAACTCGTCGCTTTTATGGCGATGGCAATGCTATCCGTTTCGGCACTCGCCGAGAAAGAACCCCGACAAGGCTTTTATATCGCGCCCGAAGTCGTTAACGTCACCTTCAAAGATCTCTGTAAAGATGTCGATAGGCAAGCGACCTGCTCGGAATCGGAAATCGGCTTTGGCTTGCGTGGCGGCTATCAATTTAATGATTTTATCGCTGCCGAAGCTGGCGTGCATATTGTTAGTGGATTTGATCGCAATGAGTCTGACTCTAAATTCGATATTGATTACAAGAGTTATTCGTTCGGTGGCGCGGCTCGTTACCCGCTAGGCGAACACTTTGCTCTAACCGGCAAAGTGGGCTATCATTTTTGGGATGCGCAAGTCAATACAAGTAGTGGTTCAGGACGTAGTGTTGATGAATCAGATCTTTATTTTGGCGGCGGTCTGGAATTCAAGACCGATAAAGTGAGTTTTCGTGTGGAATATTCCCGATACGAAGTGGATGAGATTGACGCTGATGTGATTAGCGTCGGATTGGTCATTCCCTTGTAGCCGTCACTTTTTGCAAGCACGCGCCCTGCTCATACAGGGGGCGTTTTGTTGCCTTTTACCCGAAGACAATTAAATATTTTGCTTGGCTTAAAGGGCAGAATTCTGCTCATTCTGCATAAGCCCCGCTATTTACAATGGTTTTGAGGCTGGTAAGAATTCCTCGCACAGGCATGCGTGTGGAAAACTCAACCCCCTAAATCCCCTTCCTGATAAGATACTGTGTTAAAAATCCACTTATTTTCAACTTTTTTTCGGCTCATTGTTAGAATGACTTTGCCTGCTGGGATTCCACCACAAACGCGCTATTTGCAAGCATAATTGACATCAAAAGGCTGTTCTGATTTTAATACCCCATAAGATATAACCAGTAGTTTCCGCATCACCGCGCACACTGCCACTTGTTTAGGTTTGCCTTTATCAAGTAGCCTATTGTATAAATTCTGCGTGACTGGATTGTGTCGCGTTGCCGTCAGTGCAGGCATATAGAGAGACTTTCTCAGGCGTTTGTGCCCTATTTTTGACAGACTACTCTTGTTGATACTACTGCCAGACTGGGTTATCTTCGGATTCAACCCAGCAAAACTGGCCACTTGCTTGGCGTTATCAAATAACGATATATCCCCCATATAGGCGAGGATAGCCCAAGCCGTTTTGTTGCCGATCCCGCCAATGCTGGTCAATAACCGTACTTGTTGACGCAACACAGAATCGCCCGCAACCAACGCCTTGATTTCCTGTTCAACAATCACTATTTGCCGACAGATGTACCGAATCATCGCTTTGATTGATTTGCTGGCGGTCTTATTCAAACTCACTGGCAAACGATTCTTCTCTTGGGTTGATTGTTTGTTTAACTGCTCCAAGCGCGTCATCAGGCATTGTAACGCAACACTGGCTTCGCTTTTGGGCTTGAACAGATTTTTCTCTAACTCACCTTTGGCCACAATATGCTGACAATAACGCGCAATGCTGCCAGCATCGGATTTATCCGTTTTATTACGCAACATTTCCATCTTGACAAACGCATGGGTTCTCATTGGGTTCGCCACAATCACCTTGTCGCCTGAGCGATGTAAATAATACGCCAAAGCAACCCCATAAACGCTGGTGGCTTCCATACAAAACACCCGCTCTTGCGCTGCGTCCAATGATTTTAGCCATTTGGACAAGGCTTTGAAGCCTTTATGATCATTAGCAAAAGACGGGTTGTGGTCAACACCCTCAACGCACACAGCACCATCAAAACGTGCTTTAGATATATCAATACCGATACATAACATAACATTCTCCGGTTATAATTGTAGATAGGTTGGATCATTTAACTTCGGTGCATCCTCGTACTATTCGTGCTCAGATTTTTGGTTCAGGTTTTTGGTCTTGCACCAGATACTGTCCGCACTTGATGAAGTTAAAGCGGGTAGTAGGTGCGATACCTTATCAACAAGTTTAAAAACTTACTGGGGGCTACTGCATCACGACTACCCATCCAACCGCCGTTGGATAGGGTCCATTAAAAACCACTAAACGAGTTGATAATTTACCTGATTGGGATCATACGAGGGGGCTAGGGGGTTAGGAAAGACGGATGTTGGTTTTTACGTCTCCAAAGTTCCACTTCATTTGGCGAGCGACTCGGTGAGATCGCCGAAATGCTCTCGAACCGTCCAATCATTACGAACCATGCTTGGGTCGCCAAGGACGCATTCCTAGACGATAGCACAGCGGAATAAAAAACAGTGTTAGCACGGTTGAGACCGCAAGTCCCCAGACCATAGAGGCGGCGACCGGTCCCCAGAGCAGGGAATGACCGCCAAGTCCGGTGGCGAGGGAGAACAATCCGCCGATGGTCGTCAACGAGGTGATGAGGATGGGGATGACTCGGCGGCGGGAGGCAAAAATAATGGCGTTGGTCACGCTCATGCCGTCTTTAAGACGGGTGTTGGCAGTGGAAATTAACACGATGGCAGCATTGACCGCGATGCCGGCTAAGGCGACTACGCCGTAAAGGCTGTACAGGCTGAGCGGGTATTGGGTAATAAGCAAACCGAAAATGACACCTGTGGCTGCCATCGGCACGGTCAGGATGATTAAAAATGGTTGCAAGTAGCTGCGAAATTGAGTGCCTAAAATCAGGTATATCAGCCCAAGCCCCATCAAGAATAATAAACCGATTGCATTCAGGCTTTCTTCGATGTCGTCTAATACGCCACTGAAATCCAAGTCAACATTGGGGAAACGATGTCGAATGGTTTGCCAATGTTGTTTAATCAGCGCATTGGCTTTGACGGTGTCGGTCAGGGTCTTGTCGATGTCCGCTTCGAGAGTGATATTTCTGCGGTAGTTATAGTGGCGAATGGTGTTTGCGCTACTGGTGTATTTGGCAGTAACCAGTTGGTTCAGCGGAATCAGTGCCGGGGGGTTGTCCTGATTTGCAGTCGGCTTCATCGCGGGCAAACGATATTCCAGCAGGTGATCAATCTGTGCCAGTTGGTTGCCTGATTTTAAGCGAATATCAATTTTTTCGCCGAGATGTCGAAAGCTGGTCACGATTTCTCCATCAACCAGCAGCCGCAAAGTGCGGGTAATCAGGTTGGGTGCGATGCCGGTTCGTTGCACGGCGGCACTGTTGATGGTTAAGTCCAACGTGTTTTGACCGATCACATTGTCGTCCGCAATGTCCGTGAATACTTTCTGTGCGGACATGAATTGTTTGAGTTGCTCGGTGGCAGCAATGATTTGTTCGCGGTCATCGCCGCGCACTTTCACGCTAATCGGTTTGGACACCGGCGGACCGCTGGAGGCAAGGCGTAGGAATGACACTTGTTTGACTCCGCGAATCGCGTTCACCGTTGTCTGCATAGCGCTAATCATTTGGTCAACCGAGCGATTCGATTTTGTTTTCGGCTCTAGCGACACTAAAACCTGACCGTATTGATTACCAAAGAAGGGTTCGGTTTGGGTCAACATCTGTCCGGCATAGCTTACAACCGAGCGTGTCTCGCCCGATTCAATGTGTGATAACACGGTTGATTCAACTTCCAATACCTTGTTCATGGTCTCTTTGAGTGCGGTGCCGGGTGGCATTTGAACATTGACATAGAATAGCCTGACCGGATCACTGGCGAAGAAATCAAATTTAATTTTATCGAAGTAGGAAACACTAACCGCACTACCAAAAAGTATGAATAACACCGCCAATGCCACAAATGGATGACGAAATACTTTAATCAGAGTACGGATATAAACGATTCGCAAGGCATGCTGTAATCGTTCCCGCAGTCTATGTGTTGCGGATGAGCGGGTGAAGTCAACTTTTAATGCAATCACATGGGCAGGAAGCAGCCAATAGGCTTCAATAAGACTAATCGCCAATGCCACGGTAACGACCAGCGGAATAATCAGCATAAATTTTCCGAGAATGCCCGGCAACAACATCAGCGGTAAAAAGGCTGCCATAGTGGTTAATACTGCCGTAGTAACTGGTGTAATCACTTCCATCAAGCCCTGCACGGCGGCATTTAATGTCGATGCGCCACGTTGCAGTCGGTAATAAATCGCTTCGACTACAACCACCGCATCATCCACTAACATGCCCAGACTAATGACCACCCCAAGCAAAACATTGACATTCAAGGTTTGCCCGATGTTGCTTAAAAACCAGAAAGTCGCTGCCAGAATGAAAGGAATGGCAATCCCGGTCAACAACGCGATTTGTGTGCCCATAAAAATCCAAGTAATCACCAATACCATAAATAATCCGATTAAGGCGTTGGTTTGCATGACGCTCAAGGCATCGCGGGTAATCTGCGTCTGATCATCCACCATCGTAACGGCTATCCCTCTCCGTTCAAACAAGGGTGCGCCCTGTTCGATGAAAGCGGACAACTGTGCAACCAGCTGTAAGATGTTCTGTTTATGTTGTTTGGTAATTGCCAGCAAGACTGCCGGTTGTTGGTTAAAACGCACCAGTTGGCGAGCCGGTTCTTTTGCTTGAACAATGGTGGCAACTTCTTTTAAGGCGATTTCACCGCTGTTTGTGAGGAGTGGCAAATTGCCGAGATAATCGAGGTCGTAGCGGCTACCGGTGATTTTTACTGCCCAGTTGTTTTTGGCAACATCGAGACTGCCGACAGAAGTGTCTTTGTAATAAAACCGAATGGTGTCTGCCAAACTAATTGGACTGATACCATATCGCTCCAGTAATTCAGGATTAAAGATGATATGAATTTCAGGGTCAGAAAGACCGTTGTCTAAAACGTTGCTAACACCTTTTATTTGCTCAATATCCTGCTTGATGAGGTTCGCCTGACGGCGTAAATTTTCATCATCGGCAACCGAGCTGATAACAATGGTGGCAGTGGGAAAAGCATTATCGGTGGTCAGTTCAAAAATGAAGGGATTACGAGCGGCATCGGGCAACCCATCATCGGCACCTTCAATTTCGCGCCGCAAATCGGCGACTCGCTTATCAAAAGTTCGCTCCGAGATTTCCTCAAACCGAACTATAATGGATGAGATGCCTTCACGACTGCTACTCGATACAAACTTGATGTCGGCAACCTGTCGAATCGCATCTTCGAGTATATTGGTAACCTGCTTTTCAACATCTGGGGCAGATGCGCCCGGATAAATCGTGGTGATGTTGACCCAGTTAATGTTTATGCCCGGTCGCTGCTCCCTCGGCATAAGCAAATAAGAGCTGGCTCCCATAATCATCACCAGCACAAACATTAAGTTTGCTAGCACATGATTTTGCAGTATGCGTTGTAACATGCCTTCGGCTCAGCCCGTTATCCGCAGTAGGATGCCATTAATCAATGATGACTTGATCCCCATCCATCAAACCCCATTGCCCATCGGTTACGATGAGGCTGGATGCGTCCAATGCAACGGTCAGTGGCTGACCTTGTCGTGCCCCGACAACGGCAACGAATCGGGCAACCGGATGAGCGACATCAACGACCACAAACACGCCACTTTGCTGGTTACGAGTAACCACCACAGAAGCCGGCACGATGTTGCCGGGCAAGCTCCATTGTAGCCGTCCATTGCCACCAACGAGCGGTTTGGTTGCAGGAAACGTGAGGCGTATCTGTTGGCTTTGAGTTAACGAATCAATCACTGCCAGCGTTGTTCGGATTGTTAATGGATAGGTTTTATTTTGCAACAAGAACGACAATCCAGTAGCGTTTTTTAGCTGCATGAGATCGACAGAACCAACCTGCGCCTTCAATTCAATATGGGCAGTATCGACCAAAGAAAAAATCGCAGTGCCCGGCGAAACAAAGTTTCCGACCGCGCTATGTATCTGCGTGACGGTACCTGCAAATGGGGCGCGAATTTCGCATTTATCAATCTGTCGTTGCGCGCTGTCAATGGCGATGGATTGTGCTTTTATTTTGGCATTGAACACATTGAGCTGCTCCTGTCTTTGATTGACTTGCTGCTCCGAGACATTGTTGC
Source organism: Candidatus Spongiihabitans sp. (assembly GCA_965261425.1). Classification (GTDB taxonomy): domain Bacteria; phylum Pseudomonadota; class Gammaproteobacteria; order Arenicellales; family Poriferihabitantaceae; genus Spongiihabitans. The sequence goes on along the minus strand of OZ253452.1, from coordinate 1,795,573 downwards.
TTTGGCGGAGTTTATTGAGCATTTGCAGTTGTTGTTTTGCCAGTAACCGACTCGCCGATAATGCCGTTAATTCCGCTTTATCCCGCCGATGTGTCAAGACGTGGTCGGCACAGTCAATTTGTGCAATTAACTGTCCCTGCTCAAGCATATCGCCCACCAATAACGGCAACACAACCACGACCCCGCTCAACTGCGCTGAAATGGTCGCCTGACGCAGACTAATTACTTCTGCCGGCACCGAACGAAGCACCACAATTTTTAACTCTGCCAGCGTTTGCACCTGCACCCGGACCTGCGCGTAAAGCGGCGACAAAGCAACGCCGACAAGGAGCAATATGCTCAAAACGACAAATCGGGCGCTGACGGTAAAGAATAATTTGGACATCGGTTGAGTCAATTACGAATTTGCAAAAACTTCAGGTAGATAAAAATGCCAAGTATTGCAATAGTTGGTACAGAGGATTCTTTATAAATCATAATCTCAGTGTCAAATCTTTTCGCTTCGTAATTCGTAATTATGTACCTTACGGGTTTGCATGTTTCACTGGATTCCTGCTCCCGCCTACGCGGGGACAGGCTTCGCAGGAAAGACGGATGTTGGTTTCTTGCACAGTCTCCTGCGCGGGAACGACAGAGGTTGGGTTCTTGCTGTTTTCAAACTGACAACTGCCCCCTGCCAACGATCAACGCCCCCCCAATATCCGCAACATGCGGCGCAATGGCTCGGCAGCCCCCCAAAGCAATTGGTCGCCAACAGTAAATGCCGCGATGAAACCTGCCCCCAAATCCAGTTGACGCACTCGTCCTACGGGGATGTCCAATGTGCCACTGACGCTGGCAGGGGTGAGTTGAGCCAGCGAGGCTTCACGGGTATTTTCAATCAAACGAACCCAATCATTGCCCTGTTCAAAAATGTGCTCTATTTCATCGAGTGGTACATCACGCTTCAGTTTAATCGTAAAAGCCTGACTATGGCAACGCAATGTACCGATACGAATACAGGTGCTTTCTATGGGAATCAACTCGGTCTCGCGTCCCAATATTTTGTTGGTTTCCACCGCACCCTTCCACTCTTCCCGACTGACACCAGAACCTAAATCATTATCAATCCACGGCAACAGACTGCCTGCCAGTGGCGCACCAATTTCGGTGGTCGGTAATTGCGCCGAGCGGATGCTGTTGATGACCGCGTGGTCAATATCGAGAATCGAGCTGGTCGGCTCTGCCAACAACGCTTTCGCCGCCTGATTGACCGCGCCCATTTGGGAAACAAGCTCGCGCATTTGCCGTGCCCCACCACCCGATATGGCTTGATAGGTCGTCACCGCAATCCAGTCCACCAAATCAAATTTGAATAAACCCGCCAACGCCATCATCATCAAACTGACCGTACAATTTCCGCCAATAAAATCTTTCTGACCCTGTGCCAACCCGCGCTCAATCACCGGCAGGTTGACTGGGTCAAGGATAATGGTCGAATCCGCCGACATGCGTAAGGTCGATGCCGCATCAATCCAATAGCCACCCCAACCACGCTGGCGAAGTTTTGCATGTACCTCGCGGGTATAATCACCACCCTGACAGGAGATAATCGCCTCCATATTTGCCAGCGAATCCAGATCATGGGCATCCTGCAATGGTTGAATCTCCCTACCGATGTCCGGACCGCTCTGGCCGGCTTGGGTGGTGGTATAAAAAGTCGGCTCATCAATCAATGCAAAATCATCTTCTGCAATCATCCTTTGCAACAAAACAGAACCCACCATCCCCCGCCAACCAACAAACCCGACTCGATTTAATTTCATTGTAATGCAATGCCTTTTCAGATTATTTTGATAGACAGAATTATACTGATTTACGAATAAAGATATCTATTTTTTACCGACTTCAACAATATCAATTGTAAGGAATTTGATAGTAACATTTGTCAGTGGACAATTTGCCAAACCGGACGTGCGACTTTAGAGACTATGCAAAGAACCAATATTTCGTCATTCCCGCGAAGCCTGCTCCCCGCGTAGGCGGGGAGCAGGAATCCGGCAAAACAGCCAAACCCGTAAGGGTTTTCTACATGTAACATGCACTAGCTTGGGGGGGTGATCATTTATTGGCTACAAAGATGTCATCCCTACGGGATTTAGATTTCCGCCATCTGCACGGTTTTGGGTTGCTTCCTGTCGTTATGCAAAGGTCTCTTACGGTCTAATATTTTTATTGCTTTTCTCGGTATTCTCTGTGGTCTCTGTGTCTATCTTTTATCTAAACCTTGCATAAATTCAAAAATAATTCAGTCCGTTTCTGCCTACAATAGTATAATCACGCTTTTCATGGCAAGCGGTTTCTACTCAGAAATCTGGTGTTCAACAGTCTGGCATAGGATGCCTAACTTGTTGTTTAAGAATAAATAACCATATTGTATGCGGCTTAAAAAGTTACAAATATCGGGCTTTAAATCATTCGTTGACTCAACAGAGTTGCGCTTTCCTGCCGACCTTGTCGGTGTGGTGGGACCGAATGGTTGCGGGAAATCTAACGTCATTGATGCGGTACGTTGGGTGATGGGCGAATCTTCCGCAAAAATGCTACGCGGTGATAACATGACAGATGTTATTTTCAATGGTTCCTCGACCCGAAAACCGGTCGGAAAAGCTGCCGTTGAGCTGGTTTTTGATAATAATGATGGGCTTGCTTCGGGCAACTATGGGCAGTTTGCCGAAATATCGGTTAAGCGCACTCTGACCCGTGATGCCACGTCCAGTTATGCCATTAACAACATAAAAACGAGGCGGCGCGATGTGCTGGACTTGTTCCGCGGCACTGGCTTGGGACCTCGATCCTATTCGGTTATCGAACAAGGCATGGTCAGTCGTATTGTTGAAGCCCGACCGGAAGATTTGCGGATGTTTGTGGAAGAGGCGGCTGGCACCTCAAAGTATAAAGATCGCCGCCGTGAAACCGAATCCAGAATTGCGCGCACTCGAGAAAATCTGGAGCGGGTTGCCGATATTCGTGATGAGCTCGGCAAACAATTGCGCCGCTTAAAGAGACAGGCTACCTCTGCCAGACGATATAAGAGTTTGAAAGTAGAAGAGCGACAAATAAACGGTCAGCTTCAAGTCTTGCGACTACATGATCTTGAGCGTCAATTAACCGAGCAAGATCGCCTCACCGCACAACTTGAAAATACGTTACAAGCCGCATTAGCATCACAACGGCAAACCGAAGCAGAGATTGAGACCTTGCGTGAGCAACAAGCGCAAGCGCACGAGGAAAACAACGAAATACAACAAGAATTTTATCGGCGCGGTGCCGACATCAGCAATCTTGAACAGCGTATCGAACATCTGAACGAAACCCAACGGGCACAGGTGGAGGAGTTGGAACGGCGCAATTCGAGCAAAATTGAGCGACAGCAACAAATTGAATCTGATGGGCAAAAAGCAATTCTTTTGCGCGCAGAACTTGAGCAAAATGTGCCCGAACTGGAAGTCTTACAGTCGGCAAGCAATGAGGCACAAGCCAGATTGCTTGAAGCCGAAAAAGTGTTGCAGGATTGGCTAACCGAAATGGAAATATTTGGCGAGCAATCTCGTGTCCCTGCCCAGCAAATCGCCATTCAAAAATCGCGTATCGAGTATCTCGACCAACACTTGGAGCGGGCAACACACAATAAAGCAGAGTTGGAGCAACAAATCGCGGACTCAACCACGCAGCTTGCCACGATGGATGTGGCCGCATTGCGACTTGAAGTGGCAAACCACGACCAGCACTATGAAGAGGCTGAAAAGAAGTTTCAGGAGTCCGAAACAGCAATCAAACATCTCTCGGCGAAACTGGAAGATCAGCGCGACCAAGCGGCGAATGCCCGAACCCAATTGCAGGAAGTCGTCTCTCGCTTGGCATCCTTACAAGAAATTCAGGATGCGGCACTGGGCGTTGATAACGATGTGCTGGACTCGTGGCTGAATGACAATGGGCTGGAAAATGTACCAAAATTAGCCTCTAATATCAAAGTATCGGAAGGTTGGGAACGTGCCGCAGATCGCGTCTTGGACGATTTTCTCGGAGCCGTTTGCGCCGAAAACATTGCGCCCGACACATTGAAACCACCTCGTTTTGGATTATCGTTGATTAGCGGTGCGGTTGAGGCGGAGGCGTTTGCGACATCAAGTCGAATTAATTTGACGCGGCTGATTGACAAAATCACGGTCAAAAACACCAATATATCGCCGTTGCTTGTCGGCATTTATGTTGCCGATTCATTACCAGACGCGCTTAAACATCAATCCGCACTTGTCGGCAGAGAATGTATTGTAACGCGAGATGGTGTGCTGGTCGGGGTGAACTGGATTGATTTTGCCAGCCCGAGTCAGATGGAGACTGGGGTGTTGGTTCGAGAAGAGGAAATTGGTCAGCTACAACAACGGCAACAGGAAATTATTCGGCAGGTGGAATACGCCGACCGCGACATCGAGCGGTTGGACGGTCAGCGCGATCATCTTGAATCCGAATTGCAGCTGCAACGGCTTGAACTGAATACACTGCGTTCAACCACTTCCTCATTGCATAATCAGTTTGGGCGCGAAGAAGCACAATATTTGGAAATGCAGGCACGAATCGCCACACAAACCAGTGAGGTTGAGACGTTGTCGGCACAAACTGTTGAAGACCGCCGTGAAATTGAAAATGCCAACGCCTTGCTGGAAGTAGCAACCCAGCAAACCGGAAGCCTTGACCAGCAACGTGAAAAACATATTCAACGGCGTGAGCAATTAACTGCAAAGGTTGTCGAGGAGCGTGATGCGGTTAGCCAGAGTCGGGAAAAACTTCATCAGCAAGAATTGCAAAAGCAGCGTTTGCAAGCCAGCATTGACTCCATCGGTAAAAACCTTCAACGTCTGCGACAGGAAACCGAGAGCGCGGCATTGTGGTTAGACGATTTGCTTGAAAAGGAAAATAGTCCAAGCGAATCAATGGATGAATTGAAAGAACAGCTGGGGCAATTACTCGAACAGAAACTGGAAATAGATGCACGGTTTTCGTCTTCCAAAGATCGCGTAGCCAGTTTTGAAAACAAAATTGTGCGGCTCAATGTCGCCCGTGCGGACGATGTGGATACGGTCAACGAAGCGCGGGAAATTTTGGCGCAACACAAACTTTCCAAACAGGAAGTGCGGGTGCGAAAGAATACACAGGTTGAGCTGATTGATACACAGGGATACAACATCGAACAATGTATGGCAGAGATAGCCGCTGATGCGACAGTTTTCCAATGGCAAGAAACGCTTGCCGAGATTGAATTGAAAATTGCCCGTATCGGACCGGTCAATCTGGTGGCAATTGAGGAATTTGATGAGCAGAGTGAGCGCATGGAATATCTGGATACGCAACATGCCGACTTGAGCGAAGCACTGGATACGCTGGAAAGCGTGATCCATAAGATAGATCGGGAGACTCGGTCTCGATTTAAGCAAACCTTTGAGCAAATTAATGCCGGATTCAATGAGTTCTTCCCGAAACTATTTGGCGGCGGCAAGGCCGAGCTCTATCTGACAAGCGATGATTTTCTGACCACTGGAGTTGGTGTCATGGCGCGCCCCCCGGGCAAACGCAATAGCCATATTCACTTGTTGTCGGGCGGGGAAAAGGCGTTGACCGCGGTGGCATTGCTGTTTGCGCTGTTCAAACTCAATCCGGCACCATTTTGTATGCTCGATGAAGTTGATGCGCCACTGGATGACGCGAATGTTGAGCGATACTGTCAAACCTTGCAATCGCTCGCCGAAATTAGCCAAATCATTGTGATAACCCATAATAAAATTACCATGGAAGCCACCAATGTGTTGATTGGTGTTACTATGGCAGAAGCTGGCGTGTCCAGATTGGTTTCGGTTGACATCGATCAGGCAGTTGAGATGGCTACACAATAGTTTGGGTGATGGACTATTGGCTACGAATGCCACTAAATATAATAGCTTTGGACAGGAGTAATGGCGATCAGACCGAGTTGGGGGGACTAATATGAGTTTGCAGATTGCGTTAATTACGATTGGCATCGCGCTCATCGTTATTGTTTATCTTATTTCGATATGGCAAGGGCGAGGAAAATCGAAATCGAGTGAAACGACCTCGTCATATCATGCTGATAGCGATGCGGATGAGTGGCCAGAAGATGAGATCGAATCAGAACCTGTATCCTATTCAGACGGTTCTTACTCGCTCCAGATTCCGCAACGACATGATGATTTAGAGTGGACTGAGTCCACTTCGTTGAAAAATTTAACCGATAATTCGGCTGAACTGGACCAAATGTTACACGAATCCATTCAGGCAGACATTGTTGCTGAACATGCACAGGAAGACGACCCGCTTGCGGATACGCCGAACGAGATTTGGGATGAAGCACACAATCAGAACAACGAGCCGGAGCCAGAACAAATTGCCCCGAATGCGGTCGGCTCTGCAAGCGCATATTACTATCTTGATATTGACGGCTTTGAGCGTGTCAGTCAGATCGATTATTGGGTCAGACTACATGGTGAGAATGATATTGGTCGTGAGGCGATATTAGCGCAATTCCATAAAGCAAGATCCACTCTTACCAAGCATAACCGCTTGCTCGGGCTTAAACTGCCCGAAAAAAATTGGTGTGATTTGGAACAGGAATCTGAAGATGCTCGTTTTGACGACATCATCATCACGTTGCAATTAGCTGATCAAAAAGGTCCTGTCAGCGAAGCCGAGCTGGTTCAATTCTCAAATCTGGTTGCGAATTTGGCAAGAGGAACCAATCGGAGCTTTGCCTTCATGGCTCCGCTTAAAAGCGCGTTGCAACAAGCGAACACGATTGCGGATTTCATACGTTACTATGAATCTGTATTCGCAATCAATGTAAAGCCACAACAAGCCGACTATTTGGACGGTGGCTCTATCAATCTGTATGCGACTCAACTCGGTTTGGAGCGTAGCGAAAAAAATTACTTCGTGCATAATACAACAATAGGTAACAACAGGGTGTGTTTATACAGTTTGGCGAATATGAGTGATTCAGGAAAATTCGACTTTGATGGGTTAAGCGACTTGACCACTCGGGGCGTGATATTTTTTACAAAACCCGCCATCAATCAATCTCCGGGGGCAGTATTTTCTGAAATGGTGGATACCGCAAAAGCATTTGCCGGGCGCATAGACGGAGAAGCGGTTACCTCTAATCATGAAACCCTGTCGCAGGCAGATGTCGATCAAATTCGTTCATCAATTGAACAAGTCGCTCGTAACATGAAGGAATTGGGCATCGCACCGGGAAGCGATGAGGCAATACGGATTTTTTGACACCCGTTTTGAAATAGCCGTGTCAAAAAACTTGTCCAGCGATGCACAACGGCAAATTATGGCGTTGCGGGAACAACTTGAATACCATAATTACCGCTATTATCATTTGGATGATCCAGAAATCCCCGATGCGGATTATGACCGGATTCTGAAAAGTTTAATTGCGCTGGAAGAGAAACACCCTGAATGGAAATCCGCTGATTCACCGACTCAAAAGGTAGGCGGTGTCGCCTCAAAAACATTCTCCGAAGTGCTTCATTCAACCCCGATGCGCTCATTGGGCAATGCCTTTGAAACATCCGAAATAATCAGTTTTGATCGGCGGGTGCGAACACTGCTGGAGCAGGATGGGGAGGTGGACTATGTCGCCGAGCCAAAGCTGGATGGTTTGGCAGTAAGCCTCAGATTTGAACAAGGTTGGCTGGTGCAGGCGGCGACTCGGGGAGACGGCAAGCAAGGGGAAAATATTACCCACAATATGCGAAAGGTCTTGGGCGAAAAGACACAATTGCAAGCGTGTCAATCGCTGTCATTGCCCGAAGTCCCCAAAGTACTAGAAGTGCGGGGCGAGGTTTTTATGCGTCGAGATGATTTTGCGGCATTGAATCAGGCGCAAAAAAAAGCCGGACAAAAAATCTTTGTCAATCCCAGAAATGCGGCAGCAGGCAGCTTGCGACAACTGGATCCGGCAGTCACCGCATCACGACCATTGCGTATTTATTGTTACGCGCTGGGCGATGTTGTCGGGGCAACACCGCCAGATACGCATTGGGATGCGTTGCAATGGATAAAAAGTTTGGGCTTGCCAGTTGCCGAGTTAAGCAAGCAGGTTAAAGGTGTGGACGAGTGTCTGGACTATTATCAGCAGTTGATCAAACAACGTGATGCCCTACCTTTTGATATTGATGGTGTAGTCTATAAGGTGTCGAGAATGGACTGGCAAAATAATTTGGGGTTCACTGCCAAAGCACCGCGGTGGGCAATCGCACATAAATTTCCCGCTCAGGAAGCCATGACCAAAGTCGAGAACATCGACCTTCAGGTCGGCAGGAGCGGCGCAATAACACCTGTGGCGCGGCTAAAGCCAGTCTTTGTCGGCGGCGTTACCGTCTCCAATGCGACCTTGCACAACGGCGAAGAAATCCAACGTCTGGATATACGGGTCGGCGACAGCGTTATCATCAGACGCGCCGGCGATGTAATTCCTGAAGTGGTTTCGGTGGTACATGCAAAACGACCCGAAGATACGCCTGCATTCAAACTGCCGAAAGAATGCCCGGTATGTGAATCTGCGGTTGTCTATCCCGGGCAAGGCGTTATTGCGCGTTGTAGCGGTGGGCTTTTTTGCGATGCCCAAAACAAACAAAGCATCAAACATTTTGCCAGTCGCAAGGCGATGGACATCGAGGGTCTCGGCGATAAACTGATTGAGCAATTGGTGGACGAAAAAATGATTGCCGATGTTGGCGATTTGTACGTACTAAAAACAGCGCAAATTTCCACCCTGGAGCGAATGGCAGAGAAATCGGCAACCAATCTGTTGGCGGCTATCGAAAAAAGCAAACAGATCACATTGGCGCGATTCCTATACGCGCTTGGGATTCCGCTGGTAGGCGAAACTACAGCGCAAGCATTGGCGGATAACCTGTTGACCCTGCAAGCCATTATGGAAGCCGTTATGGGCAGTGCCGATGAGAGTCCAGATTCGCAAGATTCGCTACTGCGTATTGCTGATATAGGTCCTTTGGTAGCACACAGCATTGAGACCTTTTTTAAGCAACCTCATAACCGAGTTGTCATCGATAAATTATTGTCGGCGGGTGTACAGTTGCCGAAACCCGAAACAACCACAACGCGGGTCGGACGTGTTTTTTCTGGCAACACGGTCGTGCTGACCGGCAGATTGAGTATGTCGCGCTCTGAAGCAAAAAAGTTACTGCAATCACACTGTGCCAAAGTAACCAGCAGTGTTTCAAAAAATACTGATTACGTTATTGTCGGTCAGGATGCCGGCTCAAAAGCGGAGCAGGCAGAACAACTTGGCATCACCATGCTGGACGAAAATCAATTTCTCAAGAAAATTCATGGCTAGGTTAATGAATATACTTAATGAGCTTGCGAAAAAGGGGTGACTGCAAATCAATCACATTTAGGGATGCCACCCAAGCCGCCATCGAAGTCGGTCGAGATTGTTTTTTATACCCATCAGGATTGCTACTTATGTGATGCCATGGAGGGACAACTCAAAGCGTTTATTGCCAAGCTGAACGGACAAATTGTTGTTGAGGTGCTGATGCGAGATATTGAAGACCATACACACTGGTACAAGCGTTATCACGAATATGTTCCCGTGCTGGTGGTGAATAATGAAGAAATCTGCCATTATTTCCTCGATAATGATGAGCTGATGAGCGCGATTACCAAAGTAGCTGATTTCACTTCAGGATCAAACGTGCCAAGATAGTCCAGCCATCCGCATGGTATTATGCCAACGGCCCAAGGATTTAACACTTTGTGCTTTCCACGGGGAATTTGAAGTGATTCAGTAGTCATCATCATAGGAGGTATTAATGACAGTAGAGATTATGCGAACGGACAAGTCGGCCTGCGATCTTCGGCGCGCCGCTGCGGCGTGCAGGGACGCGAAAGCGGCCCGACGGATGCTGGCGATTGCGTTGATTTTGGACGGCACTGACCGCAAGACGGCGGCCGAGAACTGCGGGATGGATCGCCAGACGTTGCGTGACTGGGTACACCGTTACAATGACGCGGGGATTGAGGGTCTCTCGAACCGGCGTTCGCCAGGACGGCAACCCCTGCTCAGCGTGGCACAGAAGGCGGAGTTGGCATCGCTTGTGCGTGAGGGGCCGGATCCCGAAACGGACGGCGTGGTGCGCTGGCGGCGCATTGACCTCAAGCGCAAGATTGAGGAGCACTTTGGCGTTGTCATGCATGAGCGGACCGTTAGCAAACAACTGGTAAAACTTGGTTTTCGACGCTTGTCTGTGCGCCCGCAGCATCCGAAATCCGACCCGGATGCGCAGGATGCGTTTAAAAAAACTTCGCTGCAGAGGTAGCGGCCGTTCTGCCCAAAACGGCCTGCGGCAAACCATTGGAGATTTGGTTTCAGGACGAAGCTCGTGTGGGTCAGCAAGGGACGCTGACACGTATATGGGCCGAACGGGGAACCCGGCCGCGTGCGCCGCGTGATACACGTTATACGTCGGGCTATATCTTCGGCGCGGTTTGTCCCGAACGCGCCGAGGCTGCTGCGCTGATCATGCCGCATGCGGACACGTCCGCTATGAATGCACATCTGTGCGAGATCGCCAGGACGGTCGCGGCAGGTGCCCATGCCTTGCTCATCCTCGACGGTGCAGGCTGGCACGGATCAGCAAAACTGGAAGTGCCAGACAACATCACCCTGCTCAAACTCCCGCCCTATGCGCCAGAACTCAACCCGATGGAAAACGTTTGGGCCTACCTGCGCGCCAACAAGCTGGCAATCTCTGTGTTTGAATCCTACGATGAGATTGTCGACAAATGCTGCGATGCCTGGAATTTCTTCGCAGAGGACAAACAGGCAATCACATCAATTACATCACGTAATTGGACCAAAACAGTCAATCAATAGAGCCGTTGGTATTACACGGTTCTTGCGCGGCTTATGTACAGGATGTACGGGCAGATAACCGCTCCTGCGTTATCTGCACTTCCTGTCCATCACCGATTTTGCTCCTGCAAAACCGGCATACAGCACGTCCTTGTACATAACCTGCAGGCGCAATTAGCCTATTTCTTGTTTGAGTATTGCCAGACAACGCTCGACGTTCTCGGCACTGCTTGCTTGACCCATTAAGCCGATGCGCCAGACCTTGCCTGCCAGTGCGCCGAGCCCAGCACCGATTTCCAGATTGTGGTTATCGAGCAGGTTTTTACGCACTGTGGCATCGTCTATGCCGTCTGGAATCAGGACGGTATTGAGCTGCGGTAACCGATAGGGTTTTTCTACCAGCAATGCCATGCCCAACTTTTCCAGTCCTTCCACCAGTAATTGATGATTGCGTTTATGCCGCTGCCAAGCGCTTTCAATGCCCTCCTCGTGTACCATCAACAACGATTCGTGTAGCGCGTATAAAGCGTTAATCGGTGCCGTATGATGATAGGAACGTCCACCCTCTGCACCCCAGTATCCCATCACTAAATTGATGTCCAAAAACCAGCTTTGGACTTTGGTTTTACGGGCGCTGATGCAATCCAACGCCGGTTGAGAAAACGTAACTGGCGACAATCCGGGAAAACAGGAAAGGCATTTCTGACTACCCGAATACACCGCATCCAATTTCCATTCATCGACCATCAGTGGCACACCGGTGAGCGAGGTCACTGCATCAACGATAACCAAAGCCCCATGTTCGTGCGCCAGTTTGGTCAAAGCTTCGGCATCGGATAACGCACCGGTTGAGGTTTCGGCATGGACAAACGCCAACACTTTGGCATCTGGATTATCTTTTAATGCCTGCTCAACTTTTTGCGGGCTGACGGGTGCGCCCCAGTCGTCTTCCACCACAACGGCAGTGCCGCCACAGCGTTCGACGTTTTCTTTCATCCGGTTACCAAATACGCCGTTAATACAGACAATCGCTTTATCACCTGCTTCGAGCAAGTTGGTAAAACACATTTCCATACCCGCCGAACCCGGAGCACTGACTGGCATGGTCATATAATTTTCGGTACGAAACGCATATTGAAGCAGGTGTTTTATCTCATCCATAAGTACCATAAATTCTGGATCGAGATGACCGATGGTGGGTCTTGCGGAGGCTTGTAAAACCCGTTGATGGACGATGGTCGGGCCGGGACCCATCAAAAGCCGTTCTGGGGGTATAAATGATTGATACATGATATGAAGACCTGAAATTTAACCTGAAATTTTGGAGTGCGGATTATGCCCACAAAAGCCTGATAATACTTATCATAATGTTTGATTATTTATATAACATAATCTGATTATCTGCATACCACAATCAGCACCCGTATTACGACAACATTTGGTAATATCCCGCTCTCAAAGTCGGGCAAATAAATTTAGACTCCAATCGCCTAACCCGTTATCATACGGCCGGCATGATTTATAGCCTCTTTTCAATGGCAACCGGTTTTGGCACATCTGTAAAACAGATACAGATATAGTACAAATGCAGGTACAATGGAGATTGCATTTATGGACTTGTTTTCTTGAGAGACTTTTCTTTGGGAGATTATTTATTGTATTTACCAAGATTGCGATTCTACCAGATATTTAACAACATAGACCCAATAACATGAAAATACTTATCGCGGACAGTTTTCCGGAATCACATCAATCAGGATTAGCCAATAATGGTCATCAAATCACCCTCAACCCTGCCCTGCAAGGGGACGCGCTGACACAGGTAGTCGGCGACCATGAAGTTCTGATTGTTCGTAGCACCCAAGTGGATGCCAATACATTGGATGCCGGTCAGTCGCTGAAACTGGTGATACGCGCCGGTGCTGGCACCAATACCATCGACAAGGCACATGCCGCCGAAAACGGCGTTCGGGTTTGTAATGTGCCCGGGGCAAATTCGCTTGCGGTTGCCGAGCTGGTTCTTGGTCTAATTATTAGCATTGACCGTAACATACCCGACAATGTTGGCGACCTTAGGAACAAGGTGTGGGCAAAGAAAAAATACTCAGTCGCACGCGGTTTATACGGTCAAAAACTGGGCATTCTCGGACTCGGTGCAATTGGATTTGCGGTTGCTGAACGCGCCAGTGTCTTTGGCATTCAGGTTTATGCTATTGCCAAACCCGGACGCTCGGAAGTGGCAGAAAAACGCATCCGTGATGCTGGAATTAGACAACTCGCATCTATCGGCGAGCTGTTATCAACCTGCGATATAATTAGTTTGCACATGCCTGCGACTGCCGAAACCACGAACATGGTCAACCAACAATTTTTAGCACAAATGAAAGGCGGTGCGACCCTAATCAATACCTCACGCGGTGATTTGGTTGATGAGGCGGCACTTGTTGCGGCTATCAATAGCAAAGGCATTCGGGTCGGGATGGATGTCTATCGTAATGAGCCGGGCGCAGGCGATAATCGTTTTGACTCGGCAATCGCCTCGCATCCCGGGGTCTGTGGCACTCATCATATCGGCGCGTCAACCGAGCAAGCGCAAATTGCAGTGGCAGATGGGGTGCTTCAAGTTGTGCAATCCTATCAGGACGGCAATTTACGAAATTGCGTCAATTAAACTGCCGTTCTTTCAGCACGGTAAGCCGCAAGCATTAACATGAAGCGTGGCAGACAAACAATATTCACCATCAACCATTCGCAAGGGTAAGTTCAATGAGTTCAAATTCAAACGACAACAGAAAACATAATTTCAGCGCAGGACCCTGTACACTCCCGCTGGAGGTTCTCAAACAGGCGCAGGCAGAATTTGTCGATTATCAGGGTGCCGGAATGTCCCTGATAGAAATGAGTCATCGTGGCAAACATTTTGACGCAGTCGCCAACGAAGCGTTGACCTTATCTATGGAAATATTTCAAGTTCCCGATGATTTTAGCGTTCTGTTGTTGCAAGGCGGGGCAATCTTGCAGTTCTCCATGATACCGATGAATTTGCTGACCAATGGACAAAAAGGGGCGTATGTCAATTCTGGAACTTGGGCTAAGGGCGCGATTACCGATGCCAAAGAATATGGAGAAATTTATACCGCTTGGGATGGTGCAGAGAATAACTATACCCGCATGCCGACCACTACTGAACTGGCAATGCAGGACAACACCCGTTATCTGCATATCACCACCAATGAAACCATCGGCGGCATTCGCTTCCCACAATGGCCCGAGGTTGATGTTCCCCTGATAGGCGATATGTCATCAGAATATATGGCGCGCCCACTACCTTGGCATAAATTTGACTTAGTCTATGGCGGGGTGCAGAAAAATCTTGGCCCCGCTGGAATGGCAGTGGTTTTCATTCGTAAATCTATTCTTGAGAATACCAATAAAAACATCGGGCGATACCTACGCTACGATATTCAGGAATCAAAACAATCGATGTTTAACACGCCGCCGGTTTTTCCAATATATATGTTGGGCAAGGTTTTGAAATGGATGAAAAAACAAGGCGGTCTTGCGGCTATGGAAACCATGGCAGCAGAAAAAGCCAATGCCTTATATGATGCTATCGATAATAGCTCGGGTTATTACAATTGCCCGGTCGATGTGTCCTGTCGCTCGCATATGAATGTTGTTTTCCGCCTGCCAAGCGAAGCGTTGGAACAGACATTTCTGGCTGAAAGTGCGGCGGCTGACTTGATGAACCTAAAAGGACACAGAAGTGTCGGTGGTTGTCGTGCAAGTATCTACAATGCCCTGCCAAAAAGCAGTGTTGACGCACTCATCGAGTTTATGGCTACCTTCAAAAGCAATCATTAACCGCATTCAATTTTTACGTTTTCAGACATGCCCAAAATAAAAGCATTTGATGGTTACTTGGTCAATGAGGCGTGCGCAACCCAAGTGGTCTCGCCGGCATATGATTCTGTTTCGCCCGAGCAACGGCGACAATTTGCCGAATTAAATCCACACAATTTTCTCAACACCATGCGCCTGCTGGAAGATTTTCCAGCCGATGCACAGCCGTCTCAAGCACAACTGCTCGCTACCAACAAAGCCTGTCTAGACAAGTTATTGAATGACGGCTCGTTTGAAAAATTGTCGCAATCCTGCTTATTTGTGTATCAGTTAGGGAATGATGAGCATGTGCAAACTGGGATAGTCTGCGAAGTCGGTGTTGACGAATACGAAAAAGGGCTGATACGAAAACATGAAAATACGCGCAGCGACAAAGAAGATTTATTAGCACACTACCAAAAAGTGGTCGGTGTTTCGTCCAGCCCGATTTGCCTGACTTATTCGCAAAATAATCACATAGACGAGTATATCGCGCAACTGATTGAAAGACCCGCCGACCTTGATTTTCTCGCCGAAGATGGGGTCGCACAAAAAGTATGGTGCATTACCGATGCCGCCGAACAACAGCGATTGGTCACGCTATTTAATGAAATTGAAACATCCTATCTCACCGATGGACACCATCGTGCGGCATCTGCTCGGCGCTATGCTGAAATGATGCGCGAACAGAATAGCAACCATGGGGGCGAACCTTATAACCAACTTCTGGTCGCGTTATTTCCGGATAATCAGCTCAACTTGTTGCCTTTTCATCGTTGCGTCAAAGACCTCAATGGCTTGAGTGAAGCGCAGATTGTTGGCGCATTGAAAAAATGCTTTACACTCAAAAAACTGACCGGTCAAACCACATTCACTGCCTCCACCCACGGCGAGTTTGGCATGTTTGTCAATCATAATTGGTATCGGCTCAATGTGAAGCCGGAATGTATTGAGCAAGACGATGGGGCGGATGCGGTTAATTCATTGGATGTAACGATACTGCAAAATTTGATTTTAGACCCAATCCTTGGGATTAAGAATATGCGTGGCGATGCTCGACTCGATTATATTGCCGGGGTCAGCGGTCATGGAGGCATTCAACAAAAATGCAGTGAAGGCTGGGCGATTGTATTCGCCTGTTATGCCACGTCTATCGAGCAGTTGATGAATGTCGCCGATGCGGACGCGCTGATGCCACCCAAATCAACCTATTTCGATCCAAAACCACGCTCCGGAATATTTGCCCGCTTGAAATAACCGCCTGCTTGAAGTAACAGATTATTAATCCGCTCGCGCCACAGCAACTCGGTCGTTGCCGCTTAAATCCTGATGTGTAACTATGTCGTTGTAGTCATAATCGGCTAACAACTGCCGTACACCCTGCCCTTGCTCAAAGCCATGCTCCAGCACCAGCCATCCCGATTGGTGAAGATAGCTTTTAGCATGGATTACGATATGCGTCATTGCCATATAGCCATCTGCGTCATCCCCGCCAGCAACCAACGCCGTTCTTGGCTCAAAACGCAAATCGCCCTGTTGTAAATGTATATCATCGGCAGACAGGTACGGCGGGTTTGAACAAATCAAGTGGTATTTTTCAGTAGCGATATTTTCAAACCAATCGCTATGCAGAAATTGGATGTTGCTCAATTCCGATACGCTGGCTGCGGTCACCAATCCACTCAGCGCAAGCTGATTACTACGCGCAACAGCAAGTGCTGAAAGTGCATTATCGGTAGCCGTTATCTGTGCATCAGGCAACTCGGATGCCAACGCCAAGGCGATCGCACCACTACCCGTACCCAACTCCAAAATTCGGGCATTGGCATCAAGCCCATCCAGAAGCTGCAATACCTGTTCAACCAATATTTCAGTTTCGTGGCGCGGGATTAAAACCTGCTCATTGACCCTAATCGGCATCGACCAGAACTCCTTGTTACCGGTTAAATAGGCGACCGGAATGCCCGCTTGTCGCTTGCTGATGAGTTTTTTATAGTCCGCTATCTGCACCGCGGCTAATATCCTGTCCTCATGGGCGATCAATTGAGCAGAATTTTTACCCAATACATGCGCCAGCAAAATTCTGTCATCCCCCTCCTGCGCTGTCCCGAGCAAGCAGTTTTTCGCCCAACGTAATAATTGTTTGACGGTCAAGGATGCATTCAAGGGCAATACATTCAAGGATGCCTCTATTAATTAGAGTCTGCTCACAAAGTCGATTTTGGATATTTGAATCTGTCCCAGCCAAGCAATTGGCACAATCCGTACCCGTCCAATCGTAATTGGTGTCGCCAAGTGTTCGTTATCGACCCTATTAGTCGCCTTATTTTGGGCACAAAAAAGACCTTCAGCAGGATGAGCAGGTTCATGACTAGGAAAATGCTGTTGATCCATGCAACCGAAGTGTCTGCTCGTTTGGCACGGATGTAATTCAGTCGATAACCGTTCTTTGCCTGACCAAATTTGCCTTCTATTGGAATCCGTTGTAGGTAATCCGCCCGGCGTTGGGCTTTTAATTGCTTCAATAACTCTCGATTCGCTTCTGTTACCTGTTTGGGTCTGCCTAATGGCTTGCCCGAAAAACGGATGCCCAATCCTTTCAAGTAGTGCCGGTTCTCTCGACTACCATATATCGGATCACCGATAACGCTTACGGGATAGCAACCATAACGTTCATGGTAACGCTCAACCTGACCCTGCAAATCATGCCCCTCATGAAACGCATCCCAACTTAAATGATCAACTCGGGATAACCCGTGTGCCGTTAAACTCACGCTCAACTTCGAACCAAACTCAACCGACTTACCTTGCTTACCTCGCACTATCGGACGCACATACGGTTGATGAATGCTCACAATCCGATTATCACAGCGTCGGCTTTTGTTGCGGTACATCTGCCATTGCTGTGCATAGACATGCTGAATGACCCAGTAGTGGTATAGCAGCCTGCGTGACAAAGGCAACGCCGTGCCCATCGGGAAACAATCCATTAAACCCTCAATATGACCAAAATTGCGCCGCAAGTATTGCAGTTGTTGCTTGATCGCTCGTTGGGTCGCTTGACGCTTGGGACGACGCTGTTTGACCAACCCGAGAAAATCTTTACGTGCTTGGCGACGATAGGTGCGTGGTTTCTGACTGAACTCCGTGTGTGGATACAATTCGTCAATGATCCGTTCCGTCATCTCACGCGCTTCATTCAGTAAACTTAAATCCGTGGGATACCGTATCGCTTGCTCTGCCACAGTCGCATCGATTATCAACTTACCTTCGTGGCTGGGTGCTTCCACAGTGGTGGCAGGCGAAATTGGGGAATTATCCTCCCCTTGTGGGTCTTGATTGGGTTTTGGCTCTGGTTTTGGCTCTGGCACGGACTCTGGCTCTGATTCATCACCCGACTTGTTGGTCTGTGTGGATGCCTTCAAACCATCCTTAACGCTGCGTTGCGGCACGACCTGCGCCTTTTCCACAGCACCAATAATCGCTTGATGGAACACTTCAAAAACAGTATCCCCCATACGCTTGCGTACTTCAACCAGCAACGAGGGTACAAACGGGACTGATCTTTGATAACCGGCAAGCCCGACAAAGTATTGCAGATACGGATTCTCCTGAATCTGACTCACCGTTTCCCGATCAGACAACCCTAGTTTGTGTTTGATGATCACCGCACCGATGACTAAACGAGCATCTTTTGCTGGCCGACCCCGCTTTGACGAGAGGCTTTTATGATAGCCCTGTGCTAACCCATCCCATGGAATGCACTGACCTAGTTTCACCCAGCGGTTGTGTGCATCAAGAGCGGTGTGAAACGGCCAGTCAAATTCTGCGATAGTACGTTGGTTGGAATCGTTATAATCAATCATAGCTGCAAGGTTTTAGAGGTTGTTGGGCTGATTTCCATGCAGAATTATACCACAAAATAACTATTACTTGTTTATATTCAGATGGATATATTTTATGAGCAGGGTCTAATTAATTCTGATAAGCTGTAAAAAATTATGAACATAGCGACAGGAAAGTCATAACCGATGAAATCAATTTCAGATTTGAATTATTTGCCTTTTCTGTTGGTGATAATGTGGATGGGTTGGTCGGTCGTGTCATCTGGCACAGCGCATGGTGCAGAGTTGCCATCGTCCCCACCATTAACCTTGCCATCGGATCGGCAATGCCAAGCATTGTGGGTGCCCGAATCGGTCGGAAAACAACCGCTCATTAAGGCGGAAATAGAAGGCTGGTGTTTAATCATAACGCGCAGTAAAGGCAATTGTCTTGCCTGCCATGGTATTGATGTCAAACCCTTGCCTGAAGGGTTGGCGACAGCGGGAAATATCGCGCCGATGTTGGTGAACACATGGGCGAGAACATGGGTGAATAAAACCAACCGGTTGGAACATAAAATTACGCTGAAAAACATCATCTATAACGCTGCTTCGAAAAATCCACACACCGTCATGCCGTTGTTTGGTAAGCACGAAATTCTTACCGAAACCGAAATTGACCGTATTATCGATTTCTTGATGACCTTGTGATGGTTACCCAATATAGGCTCATGAATCGGCGGCGATTTTTCAATTTTGGTTTGAAGGCAATTGCCGGATTGGTCGGCATGGGCGGACTGACCTCGTTATCGGCGTGGGCAACGGCATACCCGCTATCCGCATTCGAGACCGACTCGGTTGAGCAGATATTAAATCAATTATTTGAAACTAATGACGTTGGCGAGGATGCCAGCATTCGAATTCACGTCCCGCGAGTAGCGGAACAGCGCGAATTTGTGCCATTTAGAATATCGGCACCTGGGGCAGAAAAAATCGCGCTCATGGTGGACAACAACCCACAACCGTTGGTGATGACGATGGATGTGGGTAGCACCAGCGGTATCGTTATGGGAACATTGAAAATGAAAACCAGCTCATCTATTTCCTGCTATGCGATGAAACAAGGGCAACTGTATCGCACGGCACGCTGGGTCAGAATAGCGCAAAGCGGCTATGACGACGAATAACGCATAGAGAAACGCACAGCCGCCATGCCTTTTTCCAGCTTACTAAAACTAATCCCCACATCAGGTGATGATTCTGGTGATGATTTAGGCGGTTATGATGTGATGTGTGCGCTCAAGCACCTGCCCGAGCCTTCGGTTGCCGATCAGCCGCACGACCGTCCTTCGCATACCCGTCCTTATATCCGCTCGATGACGTTTTATGTGAATAATGCGGTCGTGGCAACGCTACAGTGGGGGGGAAATATCGCGCAAGACCCGATTATGGGCATCCACCTGTCCACATTAAAGCAACACGACGAAGTATCGATAATATGGAAAGACAGCGAGACCAATCAGGGAACCGCAAAGGTCATTGTCGGATGAATATCGGTCGGATTAGGGCATTGTCAGGTTCAATCCTGATCTTTTCAGCGATCTTGGTGATCGGTGTTGCCGAAACATCCGCCGCCCCCTCGATAGCAGACATTAAAAACGACATCAGACAATTCCAACAGCACTTCAAACAACGCTTCCCCGATGTCGCACTCAGCGACTATGTAGACGGGGTCAATGCGCTACCGCAATATGCCGACCGCAGGGCAGGCTGGGCGTTGTTGATGGCGCTGCCTCCCTATGAAATAGAAATGCAGCGCGCGCGACAGGAGTGGCGCGAAGCATTTGAGAATGAATCAAATTTTGCACAATGCTTCGCACAACACCCACCGGCAAATGAATTTCCTTATTTCAAGGAGGGTCGCGTATGGACGATTGTTGGTGCAATCAACGAGTGCTGGCTGACGCAATCCGAGCAACCTTTGGAACTTGATTCTGCTAAGCTGGTAAGATTGGTTGCGGCATTTAAGGAGCAGTCCAATGGCAGGCGCATCAATATTGATTACCGCGACCCGGGGATGCGCGAAGTCTATGAAGATGGCAGACAATATTATTGGGCAAGACGCGGGCAACATAATTTTTCATGCGCCAGTTGTCATGTCAATAATGCCGGCAACCGATTACGCGGCGATGTTTTAAGTGCGGGGCTGGGGCAGACCAGCGCGTTTCCGGTGTATCGCCTCAAGTGGGCAGCGGATGATAGTAGCAACGCCAACAGACATGCTTGGGGCACGATTCACCGCCGCTATGCAAGCTGCAATATTCAGGCAGGGGCAGCCCCGAATAAGGCACAAAGCCCAGCATACATCGCATTGGAAGTGTATCAAGCGATTATGAATAGCGGCATTCCGATCAAGGTGCCGAGTCTAAGACAGTAACCGAAGACAACGCTACCTAATCCAAACGCGGTGGCATAACACGAATCGAACCATCTGATTGTGGCGGATTTCTGGCAAAACCATAAATAACTTCAAAAGTAATATTGATGTTATGAGCGTTATCGAACTGCGCGTTTAGTGCTTTTTTGAAACGGCTAAATCGTTGTTTGCCAGTGAGGGTTTTGCGCCGTTGCGAATGGATATTGGTAAAACCCTCCTGCTTGAGATCCTCGAACAATAATTCGATACTTGGATAGTCAACATAAATCCAGTCGGTATCGACAATCGGTTCAATAAAGCCCGAATGGAGCAACCCATCACCGAGATGATGCATATCAACAAACGGATGGACATGCGGCAATGTATCCACTTGTGCCCATCCATTATAGACTTCGCCCAGCGTGTCCGGACCAAAAGCAGAAAAATACAACACACCCTGTGGACGCAACAGGCGGCGTAATTGGGTGATTAGTTGGGCGAAATCCAGCCATGAAATATGCAGGTTGACGACTAGGTAATCAAATGATTGGTCGGGGTATTGTGCCAGCCGATCGACCGACATATCAGTGGCAGGTATATCAAGGACGGGCAAAGGCGATTCCAACAGCGAGTAATACTGTTTGTTGACAATATTTTTCGGACTCAAGTCACCGTTTTCAAAATCAATAATCAAACCATCGGCAAATTGCTCGGTCGCCTCATCAATACGTTGCTCCAGCTCTCGGCGAATCGGAGATAATAAATAATTCATCGCGCTACGCTGAGCAAAATTTCTTTTACGCGCCCTTGCGATTTTTTGCAAATCAAGTTCCAATGGGTTCACATTGTGTTTGTTATGACTGGCTGATTATAAGCGGGTTGCAAAAGGATGCAAAATTAAGCACAAATCAAATACAAGGAGGTATTATGAAAACATTAAACCCACTATCAGCCGCCCTCGATTTCCTGTTGCCCGAGCGGTGCGTACTTTGTCGGCGGATTAGTGATTTGGGATTCTGCATAACCTGCCAGCAATTGCTCCCTTGGACCGAATGCGCCTGTGAAGTTTGTGGCATTCATTTGCACCAACCCGGCATTTGCGGTCGTTGCCAAACACGACCACCCGCATATCAGGATTCGACCATCCCTTTTCGTTATGCCGCTCCGATTTCCGAATATATTCAAGCATTAAAATACACCGAGCAGTTGTCGTATGCGGGGGCTATAGGAAAAATGTTATCGTTGTGGATTGTAAAAAACTCGTCTCAATGGCACGGTTCGCCACCCGACACAATCGTCCCTATACCTCTTCATCGAAAAAGAATCACCCAGCGAGGATTCAATCAAGCCACCGAAATTGCCCGCGTATTGAATAAACAACTCGGTATCCCCATCAATCATACCCTACTCAAAAGAGTAAAAAACACCACCCCACAAACCGGCCTAAATGGAAAGATGCGCCAACACAATATGATTAAGGCTTTTGTCGGGCAAGCCCATATCGGGGAAACAAAGGCGGGGGGAAATCCATCTCCTCATCGACATGTTGCCTTGCTCGATGATGTGGTCACCAGCGGTAGCACCGTTCGTGCTGCTGCCACCGCATTGCTTGATGCCGGAGTCGAACGTGTCAGTGTCTGGGCAATTGCAAGGACGTAACGGCAGCCAAATTCAAGTGGCATCGTAAATTGTGGCAAATTACATGCCAAACGCACCGATATTGCGTATCAAACCACTGAAATATCACCGAAACGAGTAGTGTTGCGAGCGATTTTGCATTAATTTCGATGATTATTCAAAATAAATTCGACTTTTCCCATTGATTTTTTTTTGTTTGGCACTATCATTAGCACTCACCAAAGACGAGTGCTAACAAAACGGCATGTGCATTGGAATATGCCCATTGTGGTACTCGGCAACCCTGTTTTTATTTCAATTATTTATATAGGAGAAACGAGCGTATGAATATCCGTCCGCTGCATGATCGTGTCGTCGTGCGAAGAGTCGAAGACGAACGAACGAGTCCGGGAGGCATTGTCATTCCTGATTCCGCAACCGAAAAACCGATGCAAGGCGAAGTCCTCGCAGTCGGCAATGGCAAAATACTCGATAATGGCGAGCAACGTGGTCTTGACGTCAAAGTTGGCAACAAAGTGCTGTTTGGGAAATATTCCGGCACCGAAGTCAAAGTTGACGGCGAAGAAGTGCTGGTGATGCGTGAAGACGACATCATGGGCGTTATTGAAGGCTAATTCATTTACACATATTAACTTGAGGACATATTAAGATGGCTGCTAAAGAAGTCGTATTTGGCGAAAACGCAAGATCACGCATGCTTCGGGGTGTTAATACCCTGGCTGATGCCGTGAAAATTACTCTCGGCCCCAAAGGTCGAAACGTGGTACTCGATAAATCATTTGGCGCACCCACCGTAACGAAAGACGGTGTTTCTGTTGCCAAAGAAATCGAATTAAAAGACAATATCGAAAATATGGGCGCGCAGATGGTTAAAGAAGTCGCTTCCAAAACTTCTGACGTTGCTGGCGATGGCACCACCACTGCAACCGTACTGGCACAATGTATCGTTCGCGAAGGCATGAAAGCCGTTGCAGCGGGCATGAACCCTATGGATCTGAAACGTGGCATCGACAAAGCGGTTACGGTTGCCGTTGCTGAACTGCAAAATCTGTCTAAACCATGTACTGATCATAAAGAAATCGCCCAAGTTGGCACCGTTTCTGCCAATGCAGATACCAGCATCGGCGACATCATTGCACAGTCAATGGAGAAAGTCGGAAAAGAAGGTGTTATTACCGTTGAAGAAGGCAATACACTGGAAAATGAACTGGAAGTTGTCGAAGGGATGCAGTTTGACCGTGGCTATCTGTCGCCTTACTTCATCAACAATCAGGACAGCATGTCGGTTGAAATTGAATCTCCCTATGTTCTGATTTACGACAAAAAGATTTCAAACATCCGTGATTTGTTGCCGATTCTGGAAGGCGTGGCAAAATCAAGTCGCCCATTGATGGTGATTGCTGAAGATGTGGACGGCGAAGCATTGGCGACTCTGGTGGTCAATAACATCCGTGGCATCGTTAAAGTTTGCGCTGTTAAAGCCCCGGGTTTTGGTGATCGACGCAAATCCATGTTGCAGGATATTGCCATTCTTACTGGTGGTCAAGTGATTTCAGAAGAAGTCGGCATGAGCCTCGAAAGCACGACTTTAGATAATTTGGGTGAAGCCAAACGCATCCATGTCAGCAAAGAAAACACCACCATTATTGATGGTGCTGGTAGCTCAAACGACATCGAAGCAAGGGTGAATCAAATTCGCGCTCAAATCGAAGAAGCGACCTCAGATTACGATAAAGAAAAAATGCAGGAGCGGGTTGCAAAGCTCGCTGGCGGTGTTGCCGTAATCAAAGTAGGTGCAGCGACTGAAATTGAGATGAAAGAGAAGAAAGCACGGGTTGAAGATGCTCTGCATTCGACTCGCGCTGCGGTTGAAGAAGGTGTCGTGCCGGGCGGTGGAACCGCGCTGGTTCGTTGTATTGCTGCTGTTTCCAAAACCAAAGGTGCCAATCAGGATCAGGAGTTGGGTATCAAAATCGTGGTTCGATCTCTTGAAGAACCGCTTCGTCAAATCGTCTCCAATGCGGGTGATGATGCCTCTGTCGTTTTGAACGATGTTGCGAACCAAAAAGGCAACTACGGTTATAACGCCAGCACCAGTAAATTCGGCGACATGATCGACATGGGCATACTTGATCCAACCAAAGTAACCCGCGCCGCACTGCAAAATGCGGGCTCGATTGCCGGATTGCTCATCACCACTGAAGCAATGATTGCAGAAATTCCTAAAGACGAATCTGCTGCCACAATGCCTGATATGGGCGGAGGAATGGGTGGAATGGGCGGAATGGGTGGAATGGGTGGAATGGGTGGAATGATGTAGTCCCCGCTTTTACAAGCACTGAAAAAGGTTCCTTCGGGAGCCTTTTTTATTGCCATAAACGTAATAGCAGATATTTAGAGTCTGCTCATAAAACATATCTATCTGAATATAAAAAAGTAATAATGGTTTTGTGGTGTAATTCTGCATGAAAGTCAGCCCAATAACCTCTAAAACCTTGCAGCTATGATTGATTATAACGATTCCAACCAACGTACTATCGCAGAATTTGACTGGCTGTTTCACAGTGCCCTTGATGCACACAACCGCTGGGTAAAACTAGGTCAGTGCATTCCATGGGATGGGCTAACATTTGGATGAGTATTGCGATAATTCAGCGCCCATCGCTACCATTAAAATACCAATTACTGCAATCCGTCGCTGGGATTGTGGTATGATGATCTCCGTTTATGGATGAAATTATGGATGAAAAAAATTCCTTATCGCAAAAATGGCAAAACGGATGCCTGCTTCAATATGCTTGCTGGTTTTTTCTGCTTGCATCATTTGCCATCGTTTTCTTGATGGGTTAATCCCTGTATCACGATAATTAACAACAACCATGGCTAACCAAAATAAAAATCAACAAGAATCATTTCTTTGGCTACTTACAAAAGCAGACCGTAACCAGTTGCTGGAAAATTCTATCAACAAGGATTTCAAGAAAGGCGATTATATCGTTCGCGTAATGGACACCGATACCAATTTATATCTGGTCACTAGTGGCAGCGTAAGAGCGACCCTTTTCTCCGCTGGAGGCAGAGAAGTCAGCTTCGTTGACATTAAAGCGGGTGGAAACTTCGGGGAGTTTTCAGCCATTGATGGAAAACCGAGGTCGGCGAACGTCTTCGCACTATCCGATACCGTAATAGTTATTGTGTCGCCACACGACTTCCTCAAGATATTACAAAAATATCCGGCTGTTTGTATTAAATTTCTCCAGCAACTGGTCGGTACGGCACGACAATTGTGCGGCCGCGTTTTTGAGTATTCTACTTTAGATGTGAGCCGATGCATTCAGGTACATCTGCTACGTATTTCCAAAGGGAATCTGGACTTGGACGGCGTTGCGCGAATAAATAATCCGCCCACTCATGCAGAACTTGCCAGTCGCGTAAGTTGCACCCGCGAGGCAGTAAGCCGTGAGCTAAAAAAACTGGCAGAAGCCGGTTTAATTACGCGCAAGCACAAACAACTTGTCATCGAAGATTATAAACAACTGCGTGAATTGGTCGAAGTGCCCGGCATGCCTTTGTGGTGAATCATTCAATGCGCGTGACAAAGGTGGGACGGATAGAGTCGCGGGTACGGAAATACCGCCCTAGGTTAATCAAGGTCGGCGATTGCAAATCAGCGTCAGTTGCATTGATATTGCGTAATCTGAATACCACTGCCGAAATGTTCTTCATAGAAAGAGCGGAAAATAAAAATGACCCATGGTCAGGACAAATCGCTTTTCCGGGCGGGAACAGCGACTCGTCAGACCAAGACAGTGCCGCAACCGCACGGCGGGAAACCGATGAAGAGGTCGGGATAACATTAGCCGTCGATTCACAGCTTGCGCGTCTGGATGACCAACCGGGCAGACATAACAATCAGGATATTTCGTTAATCATCAGTTGTTTTGTTTTTAACCTAGACACCCCCCAATCGGTCAGTCATAGCCCGGAGGTGGGCGATAGTTTCTGGATCAAGGTCGATTATCTGTTGCACCCGAACAACCAAATTCAATATCAAACCCCCTATGCAGAAAAACCATACCCCGGAATTCTGCTTCCATCAGGGAAAATATTATGGGGGCTCACCTACCGATTCGTAGCAATGTTTCTCACGGTGATTGATTGATGGGTGCTACGGGTGCTTTAAGGCATCAAACGCAAAGCGATGCCTTGCAAATATGGTGGGCCCGGTAGGACTTGAACCTACGACCAATGGATTATGAGTCCACTGCTCTAACCAACTGAGCTACAGGCCCGAAAGAGGGTGTCCAGATAAATATTGCCCATGAACGTTTGCTTTGTGCGGGGTGAATTAAGTACCGTCCAGAAAACTTCTTAAATGCTCTGACCGACTCGGATGTCTTAGTTTTCTGAGTGCTTTGGCTTCTATTTGTCGAATACGCTCTCGGGTTACGTCGAATTGTTTGCCGACTTCTTCTAGCGTGTGATCGGTGTTCATGCCAATACCAAAGCGCATTTGCAAAACTTTGGCTTCGCGCTCAGTCAGTGATCCGAGAACGTCATCAGTCGCATTTTTCAAGCCGACCTCTGTGGCAATATCAATCGGTGCTTTGACGTTTTTGTCTTCGACAAAATCTCCGAGGTGAGAATCATCGCCGTCGCCCATTGGCAGATCCATTGAAATCGGTTCTTTGGTAATTTTCAGCACTTTTCTTACTTTATCCTCGGACAATTCCATTATTTCTGCCAATTCTTCAGGCAATGCATCACGCCCTTTTTCCTGAAGTATTTGTCGGGATACACGGTTCAGTTTATTGATGGTTTCGATCATGTGTACCGGAATACGGATGGTTCTTGCCTGATCGGCGATGGAGCGGGTAATCGCCTGCCTAATCCACCAAGTGGCATAGGTCGAAAACTTGTAACCACGCCGATATTCGAATTTATCCACAGCCTTCATTAGCCCGATATTGCCTTCCTGAATCAGATCGAGGAATTGTAAGCCTCGGTTGGTATATTTTTTGGCGATGGATATGACCAATCGGAGATTGGCTTCTACCATTTCTTTTTTAGCACGGCGTGCCTTCGCTTCGCCAATGGATAGCCGCCGACTCAAGGCTTTGAGTTCCACCAGCACAAGTCCGGATTTTTCCTGCGCTTTGATCAATTGCTTGGTGTGTTCGGCAATCGTGTCTTCATATTTTTTCAGGCGCGGGGTACTGTTACCGCAATCAATGACCAGCTTATGAAACCAATCCAGAGAGGCTTCATTGCCAGTGAAGTAAGCCAGAAATTGTTTTCGTGGCACCTTGCCGTAGTGGATACAATAACGAGCAATACTTCGTTCGCGGTCTTTAACTTCCAGCATGCAATTACGCAATACTGCCGATAATGCTTCAACTTTGGCAGGGGTAAATTTAATTTGTAATAGCTCGTCGCCAAGTTTCCGGCGGTTACGCAACGCCTGTTTGCTACCCATGCCGTGAGTCTCCATGGCTTTGGTCAGGGCGTTCCAAGTACGTCTCATGCGCCTGAATCGTAACACCGCATCTTCAGGGTCTGGAGTGCGGGGTGATTCTTCTTCATCGGCAGCATTTTGCCCCGGTTTTCCCGGAATCGCCACAGTCTGGTCATCCAGAGCGTTTAATTCCATAAAATCAACCACAACTTCAGTCAGTTTCATATCACCTGCTTCAATCGCTTCCACATAATCGAGCAACTGGCGAATGGCGACAGGGGCGATTGCAAAAGCTGCCGCACTTTGTCGGTTGCCAGCTTCAATTCGTTTTGCCAGTGCAATTTCATCTTCCCGAGTCAACAACGGTACCGTGCCCATCTCGCGCATGTACATCCGTACTGGGTCGGTGGTTCGACCAAATTCACTTTCCACTGCAGTTTTAAGTGCGGCACTGACTTCTTCAGCAACTTCCTGATCTTCCGGGTTATCACGCTTCAAGGTCAGGCTGTCGGCATCCGGCACCTTATCCACCACCTCGATACCCATGTCAATAATCATGTTGACAACAACCTCAATCTGGTCGGTGTCGTGCATATTTTCAGGCAGATGGTCATTGATTTCCGGATAGGTTAAAAAACCTTGATCCTTGCCTTTCAGGATGAGTTTTTTAAGATCAGAGGGCGACCTTTTTATTGCCTTTTCATCTTTATCCGTTTTGGCATCAATAGTTGTATGATCGTCAGCTACGTCATCGACTCTGGTGTCGGGGGTTCGGGATTTTTTGTTACTCATAACAGACAATTACCTCATGAAATTGGGAGAGAAATCAGGCCACAATGTATGAACAGGATACCACGAAAAATACGACCGCACATTGTACACTAAAAGCTTGGTGATTCAAGCCATTATTTCAATGCCCCGCATTGACTCATAAATAATGTAACCGTAGCAGTTCTCGATGGGGTGTCGTTGACTCATATTAAAGGTAACTCAAAACGCTCCATCACCCAATGGGTGATACAAATCAAGACTTCAGACCTTTGCATAATTCAAGAACAATAGGAAGCGGGACTTTATGGGTCGTGTAAAAACCAATATTTTGTCGTTCCCGCGAAGCCTGTCCCCGCGTAGGCGGGGAGCGGGAACCCAGTAAAACAGCCAAACCCGCAAGGGTTTTTCACATGGAACGCGACCTAGCGGGGTTCTTGTGCAGCCCTTTTCTGGTCATTTTTTGAATTATGCAAATGTCTAGGCTTATGAATATTCTACCTTATAAACCGGACCTAGACAGATCCATTAACCTCACGAGCGCGATGACAAAGCGGTAATCAGTCTGTGCAAATGCGCCGGGCGGTGGTGAGCAATAATTAGGTAAGCGATTTTCATTCTCTGATGTAGCAGTTTAATTCGCCATGTTAGGGGCATCGTTACTAAAGATACCTTGCCTTCAAGCGTTCAATGAGTGAATTCTTTGGAAAAGAGGCGTTTTTATCAAGTTTATGCCGTCTTCCCATTTCATTCCATAGATGAATCGCATAGGCATTACGCAACAATAATTCGGTGTTTTTAGCGGGGGTTTCATCAAATATTGATAACCAATCTTGCCAGCGAACAGGATAAAAATAAGCGGCCGGTTTGGCTTTATCAAGCAGATTAAAATGCTTAAGTGCGCTAGTAAACCCTGCTGGACCACCCGCCTCTCCCCAACTAGTGCAGAATGTACGTTCATCGCGCATTTTTATATTAGCGATAATCTTTCTTCCAATTTTCTTGATTTTATATATAGCACTGTCATAGGGTAACAATTTATTAGGGGCACTGCAAACAGACATTAATAATTGACTCAATTCATGTTGCGGCGGAAACTTAAGAATAGCATTACATACCGCAGCTTTGTTTTCAAAGCCATATACCAAATCCTCATTAAACACAAATGGTCTCAGACAAATCACATCCATATCAACCCAAAAGTTGCCTTTTTCGCACAACAAACTCCACCGAAACCAATCTGAAAAAGCTCCATAACTACCACCATGAGCAATAAAAATATCTTTTTCAGGAATAATCTGATTGGCGTCCATTAAAACAAAACGCCCCCCCCCCCGCATCTGGGACGTTAGCGACATCGCCATAGGTATAAAGGTGGAATTCACAGCCATGATAAAGAAAAGACGCTATGCAGAGTTGTTCTATCTGCGATAGCTCTGTACCAATCCAAAGTGCTTGAATAATATTGTTCATTATTTAATTCTTGCGTTATAAAAATGCTGTTTGTTGCCGTCTTATTAAGAGGAGAATCTATTGGGACTGCCCTAATTTATAGGTTCCACTGTGGAAAACTTAATCTCTACCCACAGAGTTCCCAGTAGAACCAATTTTAACATAACCCGCATCGACCAAGCCCGCTCTCAAGATTCCTTATTTCTGGTGTTTAACAACGTAATCAACGCGGATTTTTCATCGGCTTGTAGCTCGTTGATGTTTTTTTGACGGAGTTTTTCAAGCGCGGCTTGTCGGTCTTGTCCTTGTTGACTTTCCAACAACCGCTGGATGGTGTCCTTGAATTGGGTTTCGAGCGCGTCATCGTTTATGAAAGTAGGACGCGCCGCCAACTTTTGCAGATAACCATGATATGCTGAATCCCGAAATAACTCGAGTAGCCGTGCGGTGGTCTGATCGGGTTGGTTTTGAATATGCTTGATTAGATTGATTAACACTTCCGCGCCTTTGATTCGCAATGGTTGCAGTGCGGCAAAGTCGTCAATTGCCAATGCCAGTTGCGGATTTTGTAGCAACAAACTGGTGGCAAACGCCAGCAGTGAAATCTGTCCCGAATCGCTTGGCATGTTACGGTGTCGTAGCCGTGAACCTGAGTTCGTTTGTTGTGTGCCCAATTGCCTCACGTTCAGACCACTCAAGGAGGACAATTTGGACAACATCATCTCCTTGAATGCGCTGACAGGCAGTTCGGAAATGAGCGGTTTCACCAGACTCACCAGACGCGCCTTGCCGTCCATCCGCGTCATGTCTATTTGCTCGCTCAAATTCTCAAACAGAAAATCGGGTAACGGTGTTGCTTGTTGCACGCGCTTGCCAAAGGCGACCGCACCCTCGAGGCGCACTATCGTGTCCGGGTCTTCGCCATCGGGCAGAAACAGGAATCCAATTTGTCGCCCATCCTGCATTTCCGGCAAAGAAACCTGTAATGCTTTCCACGCCGCGGCGCGTCCGGCACGGTCGCCGTCAAAACAAAATATCACTTCGGGAGCGAGGCGAAATAGCCGTTGCAAGTGAATGCGCGTGGTTGCGGTTCCCAGTGTTGCCACCACATTATCCACTTCAAACTGCGCCAGACTGATGACATCCATATAGCCCTCCACCACGATGCTTTTGTTTGCCTTGCCGATGGCGCGGCGGGCGCGGTGTAAACCATATAGCTCAGCACCTTTGTGGAATAGTGGTGTTTCTGGAGAATTGAGGTATTTGGGTTCACCCGCACCGAGAATCCGCCCACCAAATGCCACTACCCTGCCACGGTGATCTTCAATCGGAAAAATAATCCGCTTTCTAAAACGGTCATAATGGTTGGCATTGTCTTTTTGGGCAATCAGTCCGGTTTTGAGCAATTTTTGCTGTGCTGATGTGGTCGCTGCCAATGCCTGTGCTAACGCATTCCAGCTATCCGGCGCAAAGCCAATGCCGAAATCGGCAGCGATTTTGCCGCTCAACCCGCGCTCTTGCAAATAATCAACTGCCAGAGCGGCATCGGTATGCTGGCGTAATTGTTGCTGGAACCAGTGTTTGGCTTGCTCGACAGTTTTGAGTAAGTCATCAACACTTTCTCCCGCGATTGTCGGCGTTCCTGTCGCATGTTGTGGCATTGGCAAACCGGCACCATCTGCCAACTCTTCAACCGCTTCGACGAATCCCAGATTCGCATACTCCATCAGGAAGCCAATGGCAGTACCATGTGCGCCACAACCAAAGCAATGGTAAAATTGCTTGCTCGGGCTGACCGTGAAAGACGGCGTTTTCTCCTCATGGAATGGACAACATGCCTGAAACTCCTTGCCTTTTCGGGTCAATGGCAACCGCCGATCAATAATATCGACAATATCTACCCGCGCCATCACTTGGTCAATAAAGTCATTTGGAATTTTGCCTGCCATGTCGGGGATTTTACTTTGAAAATGACTTTAATTACATGGATAGACAGGATGAACAAGATTTTTTGTTTTCTATTCTATTATCATATCTAGGGACTGTGCAAAAATTTAATTCACAGGGGGACTTGCTTTTTTAGGGAATCCCGCCATTTGCAGGGCTTTGCGAGGCTTCGCGGGAATAACGAATGTATAGCGACCAATAAGGGTAATCGGTTAGAATCGCACATTTTATATGCAACCCGATTGACCAATGAGTAACGAGTATCAATCCGCTGAAATAGAGGCTGAGGCGCAGCAGTACTGGGAGGAAAACCAGTGTTTTGTTGCCCGCGAAGAGCCTGACCGTGAAAAATACTATTGTCTGTCGATGTTGCCCTATCCATCCGGGCAACTGCACATGGGGCATGTTAGAAATTATACTATCGGCGATGTAATTAGCCGTTATCAACGAATGTTGGGGAAAAATGTGTTACAGCCGATGGGCTGGGATGCGTTTGGCTTGCCCGCGGAAAATGCGGCGATTGACAACAACATGCCGGCATCCAAATGGACTTACGCGAATATTGATTATATGCGTGGGCAACTCAAGCGTCTCGGCTTTGCTTATGACTGGAGTCGGGAATTTGCCACCTGTGACCCGGATTATTACCGCTGGGAACAATGGTTTTTTAATCAGCTTTTGGCAAAGGGATTGGCGTATCGAAAAATGGCAGTGGTCAATTGGGACCCAGTTGAACAAACAGTCCTCGCCAATGAGCAGGTGGAAAATGGTCGGGGCTGGCGGTCCGGCGCATTGGTCGAGCGGCGCGAGATTTCACAATGGTTTATTCGAATCACCGCCTATGCCGAAGAATTGCTGGATGAAATCGATAATCTGCATGGCTGGCCAGATACGGTACGCACCATGCAACGAAACTGGATCGGTCGATCCGAAGGGGTCGAATTTTCATTTGCAGTTGAAGGTCAGCAACCGCTCGAAGTTTATACCACCCGACCCGATACGATTATGGGGGTTACGTTTATCTCGGTGGCAGCAGAACATCCGCTGGCATTAAAAGCGGCCCAAAACAATCCGCAAATTGCCCAATTTATCGAGCAATGCAAGACCATCCATATTGCCGAGGAAGAACTGGAAACGATGGAGAAGAAGGGAATGCCGTTAGGCATTAGCGGCATCCATCCGGTGAGTGGCAAAAAAATCGCTATCTGGGCGGCAAACTTTGTTTTAATGGGCTATGGCACTGGAGCGGTGATGGCAGTTCCAGCACATGACCAACGTGACTGGGAGTTTGCCAAAAAACATGGCTTGGAGATTCGACCGGTTATTCAGTCGATTAGAGCGTCAGAAAAGAGCGGGCATGACTACGACCATGACTACGACAAGGCATCGTTTACCAGCAAAGAGGGCGTGGTTTTTAATTCCGGACAATTCGATGGCTTGAATTTCAGCGATGCCTTTGATGCCATTGCCGCGTATCTGGAGGATAACGGCGTGGGTCGGCGGGTAGTCAATTATCGGTTACGCGACTGGGGGGTTTCTCGCCAGCGATATTGGGGTTGCCCGATTCCGGTTGTGTATGACGCTCAAGATAGCACCAAAGCCCAACCCATCGCGGTGGCTGATGACCAGCTACCGGTCATATTGCCCGAAGAGGTGGCGTTTTCTGGGGTCAAGTCGCCGCTTCAGAGTGAGCCGAGTTTTTATCAGACCACTTTGCCCGATAGCGATACCCTTGCCCATCGGGAAACAGATACGTTTGACACCTTTTTTGAATCGTCTTGGTATTTTGCCCGATATTGCTGTCCGGGAACGAATCATGCCATGCTTGATGAGCGAGCGAATTACTGGTTGCCGGTTGATCAATATGTCGGTGGCATTGAACACGCGGTTTTACATCTATTGTATGCGCGTTTCTTTTATAAACTACTGCGCGATGTCGGTTTGGTTGCCAGCGATGAGCCGTTTACACACTTATTATGTCAAGGCATGGTTTTGAAGGACGGTGTCAAGATGTCCAAGTCCAAAGGCAATACCGTTGACCCGCAATCTATGGTTGATTTGTATGGCGCCGATACGGTGCGGTTGTTCATCATGTTTGCCGCGCCAGCAGAAAAAACGCTGGAATGGAATGTTGCTGCCGTAGCTGGTGCCGACCGTTTCTTGAGACGCTGGTGGGTTTTGGTTCAGAACAGCAAAAATGCGATTTTATCGGCGCAGGAAATGCTGGCTGAGCCGCGCTGGGGAAAACATATCAGCGATGTGTCGGCAAAAGAAATGCGCCGACTCACGCATCAAATACTGGATAAAATACGCCACGACTACGAAAAAATTCACTATAACACCGTTGCCGCCGGTGCGATGGAACTACTCAATGCGCTAGAGAAATTTGTACTGGAAAAATTTGCTGCCGAAACGAACCCCGATTGTGCGGCAGTGTTACGCGAAAGCCTGATTATACTGAATAAAGTGCTTGCCCCCATCACACCGCACATCGCACATCGGCTATGGCACGATCTTGGCGAAGCGGGTGATGTTATCGATGCGTGTTGGCCCAGCGTGGACGATGAAGCGCTCAAACGTGATACCTTGAAACTGATGATTCAGGTCAACGGAAAATTACGCAGCGAAATTGATGTTTCAATATCCAGTAGCAAACAGGAGATAGAAATGCGCGCAATCGCCGATGAAAAAACCCAACAGTACATTGCCGACAAGCCCATCAAGAAAATGATTGTGGTGCCGGGGAAACTGGTCAATATCGTTGTTTAACCCCATTCCATATTAGCCCAATAAAGAGGACGCGCGACACAGCACCACTCGACATAGAGGACACAGAGAATAAAACAGATCGAAAACGAGCATTTCCGACCACCATGGACGGTGAAAGTGCAAATAATGCATCGCTACACGGATGTCTCTTAGTAGAGCAATGCAGGAGCAATTGCCGAGGAACAATCCAGTAAAACAAACAAACCCGCAAGGGTTTTCCGGTTTCATTTTCAATTAACAATGCTGTCGGCAGATGGTTAGGCGACTTGATTGCCTGCTGAACCCGAACTTATGAGTGCTATCCTGATGCGGTAGGCTTATAATCTTGCCATGTGCATATTGCTTACTCATCATCAAAAACATGCTCTGTCGAACCGTTTGGCACTGCTAGTTATTGGTCTTGCGCTCATCACTGGCTGTGGTTTTAAGCTACGGGAGAGTGTCGAGATGCCACCAGTACTCTCGCGAATTTCCGTCGTAGGTGGAAATCGCATGTTCAACGAACAACTTGTGCAACGTCTGCAACAAAGCGGTTCTGTGGTCGTCGAAGCCGATAGTGCCGCGACTCTTTTTATATCAAGAAGTGAATACCAAAAGAGTGTAAGAACCTTAGATGCGGCAGGTCTTGCGACAGGTTATGACTATACTTATACGGTTGATTATCAGGTCAGCGACAGCAACGGCGTGGTTTTGCGGCCGCGTAGCATCATTTCCCAGCAGCGGACTCTGGAATATGATGCTACTCAGGTATTACAAATTGAACAAGAAGAGGCGTTTTTGAAAAAACAGATAGAGCAAGAAATTATATCGCAGTTGCTAAGACAACTGAGTCAAATAGAGCAGGTGCGGTAATTGCGCGTTAGTCTTGCCTCATTATCCGCTCATCTTAAACAAGGCTTCCAGCCTTTGTATCTGCTGTTCGGTGCCGAAACATTGTTGGTTGAGGAATCGCTTGACCGAATCCGCGCCTGTGCCAAACGGGCGGGCTTCATGGAAAGGTTGCGCTTCACCATGGAGCCCGGATTCAATTGGAGTCAATTGCTCGAATACCGTCAGACGATGTCGCTATTTTCAGAAAAACAACTCATCGAGTTGCGCCTACCCGCAGGCAAGCCCGGAGATGTTGGCGCGAAGACATTGATTGATTACGCACAGAGCGAAAACGCGGCTGATACCAGCCTGATTGTCATTTGTGCGGGGATTGAAAAACGCAACCAGAATGTGAAATGGTTCAAAGCCATCGCAGATGCGGGCGTTGCCATCGAATGCCCGTCCATCGGTGCGGACAAACTGCCAGATTGGATCGCTCAGCGATTAACCGCGGAGGGTCTTAAATTCGATGCCGATGCTGTGCAACGATTGAGTCATTTTGTTGAAGGTAATCTATTGGCAGCCGCTCAGGAAATTAACCTGCTCAGCCTGCTCTATCCCACAGAACAAATCAGCGCAGAAATTGTTGAACATGTTATTGCCGATCACGCCCGATTTAATGTATATAGCTTCGTTGACGCTTGTCTTGCCGGATCGACGCATCGGGTTACCCGCATTTTGCAGAGCTTGAAACGAGAACAACTGGAGCCGGTTATTATTCTATGGGCATTGGCGCGGGATACCCGTGTTCTGTGTCAACTCGCAGCTGCCATGGACAAGGGCGAGCGTCCGCAATCACTTTTTCAACGCTATGGTATTTGGAGTAGTCGGGGCAAAATAGTCAACAGCGCATTACAACGGTTATCGCGCTCGCAATGGGAAAATATTTTGCGCCGTTTGGGGCGCGCCGACCTCATGCTCAAAGGACGCGCACCATTACAACGGCAGGATATTTGGGAAGAAATCGAGAGTATTTGCCTGCGTATGTGTGGACTGAGAATAGGCTAACCTTGCCCAATGCGCTAATTCTAATCCGCGAAACCAATCCACCAACATGACCTTAAATACAGCAGAAAATTTTGATGTCGCGTCTTACATGGCGCGACTCGGTCGTGCGGCAGTCAAGTCGGCAACAGTCATTGCCCATGCCAGCACAGCAAAAAAAAATGCCGTGCTGGAACACATCGCTATCGAAATTGAGAAAAATTGCTCGACTATTCTTGCCGAAAATGCCAAAGACCTCACTGCTGGCAGAAAAAACAGTTTGACCAGCGCGTTGTTGGATCGGCTTGAATTAAACCAACAGCGCGTGGCGGCGATGGCAGCAGGATGTCGGCAGGTTGCCGAACTCAATGACCCGATAGGCGAAATGACGCGCTGGGACGAACGCCCAAGCGGCATAAAAATCGCCAAGATGCGTGTCCCGCTCGGTGTAATTGGGATCATTTATGAGTCGCGTCCGAATGTGACCATTGATGCCGCTATCCTTTGCCTCAAGGCGGGTAATGCGGTGATTCTGCGGGGCGGTTCGGAAGCGATTAACACCAATTTGGTGCTTGGAAAATGCCTCACACAAGGACTTGAACAAGCCGCCATTGACGTGCATTGCGCGCAACTGATTGAAACAACAGATCGCGCTGCGGTTGGCGAATTGATTACCATGCCCCAATATGTGGACATCATCGTGCCGCGTGGTGGGCAAAGTCTCATCGAGCGCGTCAGTCGTGATGCTACGGTGCCGGTCATTAAACATCTGCAAGGGCTTTGCCATGTCTATATTGATGATGATGCCGATATCGACAAAGCCATCAAAGTCGCCTATAACGCCAAGGCGCGTCGCTATGGAATCTGCGGTGCGATGGAAACCCTGTTAATCGCCGCTACGGTCGCCGACAAAGTGCTCCCAGAATTAGGGCGGCAATTGCTAAAAAAGGGCGTGGAGTTACGTGGTTGCGAGCAAAGCCGAAGAATAATCCCGCAGTTGAAAGCGGCAACGGAACAGGATTGGGCGACCGAATATCTGGATGCCATTTTATCCGTGCGTATCGTCGAAGGCATTGATCAGGCAATCGCTCATATTCAACACTACGGTTCACACCACACCGATGCCATTATTACCGAAAACCCGATGCACCAAGATCAGTTTCTACGCCAAGTCGATTCCAGCTCGGTCATGGTCAATACCTCAACCCAATTTTCCGATGGTTTTGAATACGGACTCGGTGCCGAAATCGGCATTAGCACCGACAAACTCCACGTTCGCGGTCCGGTTGGTCTTGAAGGGCTAACCTGTCAAAAATACATCGTGCGCGGCAATGGTCATATCCGACCGTAGAGTAGGACAAGGTTTTTGGTAAGAAATGTTAGATGCCTGCGGTAACGTGTACCCCAATCCCTACATAGAAGATTATCAACACCTAAATCCATTCTATCATTGCGGTTTTTCTCAAACGCAAGCTATCATTCTCCCTATATAGACCCTGCTCATAAAATATATCTATCTGAATATAAACAAGTAATAGTGATTTTGTGGTATAATTCTGCATGGAAATCAGCCCAACAACCTCTAAAACCTTGCAGCTATGATTGATTATAACGATTCCAACCAACGTACTATCGCAGAATTTGACTGGCCGTTTCACACCGCTCTTGATGCACACAACCGCTGGGTGAAACTAGGTCAGTGCATTCCATGGGATGGGTTAGCACAGGGCTATCATAAAAGCCTCTCGTCAAAGCGGGGTCGGCCAGCAAAAGATGCTCGTTTAGTCATCGGTGCGGTGATCATCAAACACAAACTAGGGTTGTCTGATCGGGAAACGGTGAGTCAGATTCAGGAGAATCCGTATCTGCAATACTTTGTCGGGCTTGCCGGTTATCAAAGATCAGTCCCGTTTGTACCCTCGTTGCTGGTTGAAGTACGCAAGCGTATGGGGGATACTGTTTTTGAAGTGTTCCATCAAGCGATTATTGGTGCTGTGGAAAAGGCGCAGGTCGTGCCGCAACGCAGCGTTAAGGATGGTTTGAAGGCATCCACACAGACCAACAAGTCGGGTGATGAATCAGAGCCAGAGTCCGTGCCAGAGCCAAAACCAGAGCCAAAACCCAATCAAGACCCACAAGGGGAGGATAATTCCCCAATTTCGCCTGCCACCACTGTGGAAGCACCCAGCCACGAAGGTAAGTTGATAATCGATGCGACTGTGGCAGAGCAAGCGATACGGTATCCCACGGATTTAAGTTTACTGAATGAAGCGCGTGAGATGACGGAACGGATCATTGACGAATTGTATCCACACACGGAGTTCAGTCAGAAACCACGCACCTATCGTCGCCAAGCACGTAAAGATTTTCTCGGGTTGGTCAAACAGCGTCGTCCCAAGCGTCAAGCGACCCAACGAGCGATCAAGCAACAACTGCAATACTTGCGGCGCAATTTTGGTCATATTGAGGGTTTAATGGATTGTTTCCCGATGGGCACGGCGTTGCCTTTGTCACGCAGGCTGCTATACCACTACTGGGTCATTCAGCATGTCTATGCACAGCAATGGCAGATGTACCGCAACAAAAGCCGTCGCTGTGATAATCGGATTGTGAGCATTCATCAACCGTATGTGCGTCCGATTGTGCGAGGTAAGCAAGGTAAGTCGGTTGAGTTTGGTTCGAAGTTGAGCGTGAGTTTAACGGCACACGGGTTATCCCGAGTTGATCATTTAAGTTGGGATGCGTTTCATGAGGGGCATGATTTGCAGGGTCAGGTTGAGCGTTACCATGAACGTTATGGTTGCTATCCCGTAAGCGTTATCGGTGATCCGATATATGGTAGTCGAGAGAACCGGCACTACTTGAAAGGATTGGGCATCCGTTTTTCGGGCAAGCCATTAGGCAGACCCAAACAGGTAACAGAAGCGAATCGGGAGGTGTTGAAGCAATTAAAAGCCCAACGCCGGGCGGATTACCTACAACGGATTCCAATAGAAGGCAAATTTGGTCAGGCAAAGAACGGTTATCGGCTGAATTACATCCGTGCCAAGCGAGCAGACACTTCGGTTGCATGGATCAACAGCATTTTCCTAGTCATGAACCTGCTCATCCTGCTGAAGGTCTTTTTTGTGCCCAAAATAAGGCGACTAATAGGGTCGATAACGAACACTTGGCGACACCAATTACGATTGGACGGGTACGGATTGTGCCAATTGCTTGGCTGGGACAGATTCAAATATCCAAAACCGACTTTGTGAGCAGACTCTATATAACGATACTCAGGCGATGTGTAGGCAAACAGTGCCCAATCTTGCGTTCAATGCCTAAAAGTCATTTTTCAGACACCGCTATCCGGTCGCTTGTGTTCTTTGTTTTGTCGTTGTTGCATAAGTTGAGCCATTGTCAGCAACCCTGATCGTGCGGTTAATTGCTCATTCGTGGTCGCGAGTTTATAGGGTAGAATATTCATAAGTCTTGGTTGCCAGCAAGATTGGCGACCCATTGGGTGATGGTTGTGTTTGGTGATAACCAGCCAAGCCTTCTTACCTTTTAGTGCTTTCTATGTGCGGATTGGGGTAATAAGATGGTGGACTCGTACATAATGAACAGAAAACGATTGCAATTTGTTATACTCGGTCTCTGAAAACACATACCACCATGCCCGAACCCACTATCTCCGCCTGCCATGCTCGCTCTGTTATTGAGATTGAGGCGGCGGCAGTAACGGCTTTGCTGGATCGGCTGGATGATCATTTCGACCATGCCTGCAACCTGATTCTAAACTGCAGCGGTCGGGTTGTGGTCACCGGCATGGGCAAATCCGGGCATATCGGTGGGAAAATCGCCTCGACGTTGGCGAGTACCGGCACGCCGGCATTCTTTGTGCATCCGGGTGAAGCCAGCCACGGCGATGTGGGTATGATTACCATCGATGATTTGGTTATCGCTATTTCCAATTCAGGTGAAACCGATGAATTGATTGCTATTGTGCCCATCGTTAAGCGGCTAGGGGTTCAACTCATCATCATGACCGGCAAGGTTAATTCAACCTTGGCACAACAATCGGATGCCTGCATCAATGTCAGCGTGGATAAAGAAGCCTGTCCGCATAATCTGGCGCCCACGGCGAGTACCACGGCGACCTTGGTCATGGGTGATGCGCTGGCGGTGGTGGTGCAAAAACTGCGCGGTTTTTCTGCACAAGACTTTGCCCGCACACATCCCGGCGGGGTATTGGGCAAACGCCTGCTTTTGTTTGCCCGAGATTTAATGCACACCGGCGAGGCATTGCCGTTGGTGGACGAACACGCCACGATGGATACATTACTGTTGGAAATGACCTCAAAATCATTGGGCATGGTGGGTGTCGTAGATGGTGACGGCAGACTCTTGGGGATGTTTACCGATGGCGATATTCGCCGCGGGCTGGGGGAGGAAATTGATATTTACAAGAGCAAGGTCAGTGATTTAATGAGTCCCGAGCCGTTTACCATTCAGCCCGATACGCTGGCGGAAGAGATTGTGACCACAATGCGGAAATACGCGCAGCACGGACCGCATGCCATCAACGGTATGTTTGTTGTCGATGAGACGCACCGCGTCATTGGCGCACTGAACACCCATGATTTGCTCAGAGCAGGAGTCATTTAGGCATGGAGCGCAAAGAAAACCTGCTACTTGGCATGGTTTTCCTCGTGCTTGTTTTTTTGTCGCTCTGGTTGCAGTTTGGTTTGTTGGCAGAATCGCATGACACACTCAGCGTAGCCCAGAAAAGCGATGCCGATTATTATGATTATTATATTGAAAAATTTACCGCAACTGGGATCGACCAGAGCGGTAAAAAATATCAGATCATTACCGACCGCATGGTGCATTATCCACTTGCAGAACGCGCTTCACTGGATAATCCACATATTATCCAATATGATGCAAATAATGCGCCAAAACATATCTATGCACAGTCCGGCTGGCTCTATGATGACCGTGTGCTATTGAATGACAATGTGCGCGTTATTCAGCATACTGCCAACGGCATAGATACGGTGGCAGTGAAAAAAATGACCATACGGCTTAAAAAGTGAGGATATGCTGGCAAAACTAATCATTGTATTGTCATTCGTGGTGCTGTTTTTGGGCTTATGCCTGCGTGGCTACGCGCTTGACAGTGATGCCAATCAATCCGCCTCTTTGGAAGCGGATGATTTCGAAATAGATTTTAATTCTGGGGTGCGAGTTTACCATGGCAATGTGGTGTTTCGGCAAGGAAGCCTACGCTTGAATTGCCAGCAATTGACCACCTACCTGAATGATGACGAACAGATGGATAAGGCGGTTTGCATTGGCAGCCCGGGGCGATTCAGTCAACGACCACAGCATCAGGATACCGACCTCGTGGGGGTTGCAGAGGAAATTACCATGAATCAGACCGCACAGTTGGTCACGTTAAAAGGTAGCGTGCAAACTCACGCCCGAGTGGTTCAGGGAAATTTGTCTATGAGTGGACAAATAATTACCTATGACCTGTCAACCCAAAAAGCGAAAGTAACCGGCGATGCTTCCGCATCCAATGCGGATAACGCCCGACCAAGCTTGGTTATCGAGCCAAAAAAAAAGCCACTACTCGAATCTGAATAATCCTGTTCATCACCTCGACTGTTCACTTGTTGCCGTCAACATGAAAACTTTATCCGCTCGCGGACTGGTAAAAAAATATAAGCACACTACCATCGTAAATGGGGTTGATTTGAGCGTGTCAAACAATGAAATTGTTGGCTTGTTGGGGGCAAATGGTGCTGGAAAAACGACTTGTTTCAATATCCTGATAGGGTTGATAGGCAATGACCGAGGGACGATTTCTATTGATGACTGCGACATCACTAATTTACCCATGCATGAACGTGCGCGTAGAGGCATTGGCTATCTGCCACAGGAGCATTCGGTGTTTCGCAAACTGACGGTGGAGCAGAATATTCTGGCAGTCCTCGAAGTTTCAGGAAAACACAGCAAAACCGAGCAACAGGCAATCAGCAATCAATTAATGGATGAATTTGGCATCAGTCGGCTCAAAGACAAACAAACCATCCAGCTCTCAGGTGGCGAACAACGGCGCGTTGAAATTGCCCGCGCCTTGGCACTTGAACCGGCATTCATCTTGCTTGATGAGCCTTTTGCTGGCGTTGACCCGATTGCGGTTGCCGATATTCAACGCATCATAAAAGTACTAAAACAACGGCGAATTGGGGTGTTAATTACCGACCATAATGTACGGGAGACGCTGGGGATTTGCGACCGAGCATATATTTTGCACCACGGCAATGTGTTGATAGAGGGCACGCCAAATATCATCATGGCAGACGTAAAAGTCCGCGATGTATATCTGGGAAATGATTTCAGGATGTAACCGTGATGAGAAAGAAAGACTATAAAAGAAAAATCGTAACTGGCTGAGTATAGCATGAAAATTTGATTATTATGCTTGGGGTAAACTGGATTAAATTCCAATCAAAAACGCCTATTGAAGGAGGAGTACTATGCTATGAAACAATCACTGGGTTTGAAACAAAGTCAGAAATTGACTATGGTGCCGCAATTACAGCAGTCCATCAGACTGTTACAGATGTCAACAATGGAGTTACACGAGGAACTGCAATACGCGCATGAAACCAACCCATTGCTGGAAATAAAGGAAGAAAACGAGCAAGCGGATGGCGAATATGAAGCGTCAGAAGACAGCATCGCGATAAATTCTGCCACATCTTCTGAATTGGGGGTTAGCGATGATGCCGACCCCGATCAAAAAGATTTGGCGCAGCTTCAATTGGATCAACTTGTCGATCCTGACCAATTCGCTTGGGACGATCCACAAAATTACGCACCTATCGATCAAAGACTCGGTGAGCAGCGAAGTAGTGATTACCGAAGAGTGTCCC
Organism: Candidatus Spongiihabitans sp.; assembly: GCA_965261425.1. Taxonomy (GTDB): domain Bacteria; phylum Pseudomonadota; class Gammaproteobacteria; order Arenicellales; family Poriferihabitantaceae; genus Spongiihabitans. Next base: position 1,751,694 of record OZ253452.1, on the reverse strand, counting down.
CCAATAACGATCCCGACAATGTTTCGGGTTCGCAATTTATTATTCCGGAAGAACCCTCAACGCTCAGGGAGGAACTAGGCACACAAGCGATTCATCTGTTTGCCGACGAAGGCGACCGGCGTATTGCACATCATCTCATTCAGAACATCAATGAAGCCGGATATATTGATGTTAGTCTGGAGGATATTGAACAAACCTTGAATGCGCCCCAGCCTGTTTACACTCATGCTGTGATTTGCATGGATGATATTGATCGTGTGCTGGCGACATTACAAAAACTGGAGCCGGTTGGCGTTGCTGCCAGAAGCCCGCAAGAATGTCTGGCATTGCAATTGCATGCAAAGGAACCTAGTTTGCCCGGCTATCAAACTGCCGAGCATATCATCGCTCAGTACTTGCCGTTGCTTGCCAATAAAGAATTCTCCAAACTACGGAAGCTGCTTGACGTTAGCGAAAAAACGCTACGCGTTGCGGTAACACTGATTCAACAATTAAATCCTCATCCAGGATACAGTGTTGGTAATGCGGTGGTTGACTATATCGTTGCCGATATACTGGTACAAAAAAAAGATAATCACTGGCAGGCAACCCTGAACCCCAAGGTTTTACCAACGCTCACCATCAATCAGAACTATCAAAAAGTGCTGAACCAGCACGCTAGTGGCGAGTTCAGCACCATGAAAGAACAACTTCAACATGCACGATGGCTCATAAGCAACTTGGAAAAACGCTACCAAACCATACAGGCTGTGGCGCAGCAGATTGTCGAAAAACAGCAAGATTTCTTTCATTTTGGTGCCGAAAAAATGAAGCCCATGACGTTAAACGACATCGCCGAACCTTTGGGCATCCACGAGTCAACGGTGTCGCGGGCGACCTCGGGCAAGTATTTATCCGCTCCACAAGGGATTTTCGAGATGAAGTATTTTTTCTCGTCGCAAATTCACGACACCGCAGGAGACACCACTTCATCGATTGCTATTCAATCGGCAATTAAACACATTATTGAAAACGAATCGCCGACCAAGCCGATTAGCGATGAAAAAATTTGCGCCCTGCTGGCGCACAAGAATTACCAAGTTGCCAGACGCACGGTCGCAAAATATCGAAACAAAATGAATATTCCATCCTCATCCCAACGCAAGTCTTTGATATGACAGTAAGGGCATCTCTATTAAAAGCTGGGTTTATTGTCAGGAGGTCATCATGGTAGAGAATTAAATGATTGCAATGACGCTTCGACCGACTTGTCGAAAGTCGGAAATAACTAACGAATATCAAATTTTGGAGTAATCTATGCAAATCTCAATCACTGGACACCATATGGAAATCACCGAGTCATTACATCACCATGTTGCAGAAAAAATAAAAAAAATAACCCGCCATTTCGATCACGTTACCAGCACCAAGGTCGTTCTTCATGTAGAGAAAACAAGCCACACTGCAGAGGCGACTGTTAATACAAAAGGTGCTATGATTCATGCTTCCAGCACAGCGGATGACATGTACAGCGCAATAGATTCTTTGGCACATAAGCTGGACAAACAAGTCATCAAGCACAAGGAAAAACGAAGCAATCACCACCGCAATGAAGATACGATAAAACAAATTCCCGAATAGGGAAAATCCAATCTATTAGACCAGCCGACCATTAGATATGACCAACAATACACCAAGCCCGAGCAGTCGCAAATACCTGCAATCAAATTTGGTGGTCGTGAATTTGCGTGTTACAAACCGAAAACGATTGCTTGAACAATTCGCCGAGTTAATCGTTACTCATGCCACCATCTGTAATTCTGGGGACAGTGAGAATCAACCACGACTCGAGCAAATATTCACCACCTTGCATGATCGTGAACGATTAGGAAGCACCGCACTTGGCAAGGGCATCGCGCTTCCCCATGCCCGAATTGACGGGTTGTCGGAGCCGATTATTGCGATTGCCAAACTTGAAACCCCGATAGATTATGATTCGCCTGATGACATACCGATCTGGTTCGCAGTCTGTTTGCTGGTTCCTGCCCAAGCCAATGAAACACATTTGAATTTACTCGCCACACTGGCAACCAAATTTGATAACGATTATTTTGTACACGCCATCAAGGAGAGCGTCTCGACGACAGAAATTTACCAGCTATTTGCTGATATTTGAAAGCCTTACGCTCGCATAATAAGCGCATGAATGTACCGCAAGGCGAACTGATTAGGGAATCCACTGAATGACTAAAAGGATATTGAAATTTTCGGTTTGGGCAACGTCAATAAGACGATTCAAAGTATTGAAGACCTTTGCATAATGGATGTCAACCCAAAGCTCAAATGTCCCCTTTTTATATTCATTATGGAGCAGTATTGGTTGAATAACGGGTTAATGGTCTCCGCCATGGATGATCTGGTGCGGGTTTCCAAGTGAATTTTTGTTGTCGGTGAAGTGCTTGGCTCAACGTGGTTATGAACGGTCTTGCCATCGGCAATCACAACGTCGGGCCGCTTTCGCGTCCCTGCACGCCGCAGCGGCGCACCGAAGATCGCAGGCCGACTTGTCCGTTCGCATAATCTCTACTGTCATTAATACCTCCTATGATGATGACTACTGAATCACTTCAAATTCCCCGTGGAAAGCACAAAGCGTCAAATCCTTGGGCCGTTGGTATTACTACCCGGCCTCGCCTGACGTTCAAAGCGACATGCCGCGGTTGTTTTATCGGCATGGGTTAAGGCTTTGAAAAAGGGGCGCAAGCTGTGGTATTCATCGACTTCAAAGCCATCGCTCACATAATTGCCAGTACTCATATTCAAGGCATTTTCGATGCTCACATCATGCCATTGTTTGCCATCACAGGCAGGGATTAAAGAAGCAATGGTCTGCTCCCCAAGCGTGGGGAAAAGTTTCAACATCCGCATATATGCCAGTGCGTTGATAGACTTTGCCGTTGAATAGGACGGCAAATCCATGACATCGCAATAAGGATAGGCGCCAAAACGTGTCTGACATGCACCGACATAGTGAATACCATCAATCACTACACCATATGTCGTCATAACGCTTGGATGGACATCATTGGCAGCACCAAACCCGCTCAAATCAACATTGGGATAACGCTGTTTTAATGCGGTAATCGGTTTTGTCGGCAAGCGCTGTGCCTGTTCTTGCTGGTAAGCGGCAATGACCGCCTGACGATGAGGTGGTTTTTTCGGGACATAGGAAACATTGAGCGAACCCAACATATCAAACTTGAAATAAGCGCACGTTTCACTGCCAATTTGAAATAATGTTCTAGAGACCGTGCCATCGCTCTTAAACAAAAAGGTCATCAAGCCATTGTGGATACAGTCGGCCCCTTTTTCCTGTAAAGCAAACGGTAAGGCGGCACGACTATAACCCCGATCACCCGCTTCATCCCAAACCTTGCCCGGCTCAAACATGATTTCCCAATACGGATGACTTGGCGGATGGCTGGCTTGTTGTGGAGACCGCTGGACGGGTATCAAATCACCACCAAATTGCACAAAATCTATTGCAAAATTGGGCAGTTGATCATAGCGTTTTTTATCTTTCTCTTGCTGGTAGGAAAACAAATCATCAACCAATGTCAGATGCTGAGGCTCGTTACCCGAGTAACTTAAAACGCCTTCAAACTGATTGGATGCGGGTTTCGCATGTTCAGGTTTAGCAAAATATTGAGTTGGTACGGGACTGGAAAAATCCTGCCCACTGTCAATAAATGAATACGAAAACCGCCCATCTCCATACCGACCATGGGCAAGGTTATATCGCTGTTCACCGCTTGCTTTTATATTATCAAAATAACACCGCTCAGCGGCATCGCCGGTATTGAGCAAGCGGAAAAGCACCTGCGCCTGATTATCGGCATCGGTTAAGAATAATTTGCCAAAAACAGGCGTTAAACCATCATCCTGCCCGTCCACTAGACGCGCAATCACATGCCAGCTTTGTCCGCCATCAGCAGATACTTCGGCGCGACACTGCCCACCTTTTTCTAACGAAACCCCATATAGGGTCGCAGAAAACCGAACATTTTGATAACCGCTCGTAGTGATTGGCGTTACCACAAAGGCAGCTTGCTTGAGCAATAAACTTTTATTCTGCCGATAATTGCTGATTTCAATCTTGTCGCCATTTTTTCTATCGGTCAGCCACTCATGCGTACTGCCGCTTTGAAAATCATTGCTATAAAGTATCGCGGCAGATGCGCCATTTGCGTACAGCACCAGCGCAAAAAGCAACCAATATTTGAGCATTCTCGCCATATACATTGCATTCATCTCGGGCATTCAGCTCGGATTGAAGACGATTAAAAGTCAATCGTAAACGTGACCCCAATCAAGCGGGGCGAGCTGATGACTTGTGTTGCGCCACTACTGAACACACTTGAATCCACACAATAACCGCAACACTAACGAAATAATTTTTTCGGGTCAAAAGCATCGCGTACGCCTTCGCCGATAAAAATCAACAGCGACAGCATCATGCTAATCATAATAAATCCGCTAACACCCAACCACGGTGCTTGCAGGTTGGCTTTGCCTTGTGCCAGTAATTCGCCTAATGACGGTGAGCCGGGCGGTAGTCCAAAGCCGAGAAAATCCAGCGAGGTTAATATGGTAACCGACCCTGCCAGCGTGAAAGGCATGAAGGTGATGGTCGCCACCAACGCATTGGGCAAGACATGGCGCAAAATGATTCGGCTATTACTCACACCCAATGCCCGCGCCGCACGGACGTATTCAAATTTGCGCGTTTTGAGAAACTCAGCACGCACTACGCCGACAAATCCCATCCATGAAAACAAGAGTAAAATACCCAATAGCCACCAAAAATTAGGCTCGACCACGCTGGCGAGAATAATTAAGATATACAGTGTCGGCATACTGCTCCACACTTCCACAAGCCGTTGCAATAGCAAGTCGATTAAGCCACCAAAATAACCTTGAACAGCACCCGCGCCAACCCCGATTACGGCACTGATGAGAGTCAGAATAAATCCGAATAAAACCGAAATGCGAAAGCCATAAATAATCCGCGCAACCACATCCCGCGCCTGATCATCGGTCCCTAGAATATGCTGCCAGTCAGGGGGTGCGGGGGCAGGATGGGTCAGATCCCAATCGACCGTAGTATGATGAAATTCTATCAGGGGCCACACGGCGAAACCGTTGTTGTCAATTTGATTGATTAACCACGGGTCGCGATAGACCGCCACGGTGGGGAAATCACCGTCAAAATCAGTTTCGTTATAGTCCACCCATACCGGAAAATACGCATCGCCGTTATACCAGACAAAAAATGGCTTGTCGTTGGCAATCAGCTCGGCAAACAGGGACAGAACAAACAGAATCAGGAAAATCCACAATGCCCAGAAACTGCGCCGATTGCTCGTGAATAACTCCCAACGCCGTTGACTAATCGAGCCCATCAGCGATCACCACTTTGACGGTTGGCTAAAATATTTTCCATTATGATTCGCTGGTCTCAAAGTCGATGCGCGGGTCAATCCACGTGTACATCAAGTCCGAAATGATGCCGAGAAACAACCCCAGCAAGGTAAAGAACCACAACGTGCCAAACATGACCGGATAATCTCGTTTCAATGTCGCTTCAAAGCCCAGCAAACCAAGCCCATCAAGGGAAAAAATAATTTCTATCAGCATCGCGCCGGTAAAAAGAATGCCAACCACTGCCGCCGGAAATCCGGCGATGACAATGAGCATGGCATTGCGAAAGACATGACCATACATCACTTTTCGTTCGCTAAGTCCTTTGGCGCGGGCAGTCAATACATATTGCTGGCTGATTTGGTCGAGAAAAGAATTTTTTGTGAGCATCGCAAGGGAGGCGAAACCGCTGATGGTGAGTGCGGTCAGGGGCAATGCCAGATGCCAGAAATAGTCGGCGATTTTTGCCGACCAAGACAGGGTTTGCCAATTATCTGACAGCAGACCGCGCAACGGAAACCAATCAAAATAAATGCCACCGGCAAACACCACTAACAATAACACCGCAAATAGAAATCCCGGAACCGCAACACCGATGGTCAACAGGACGCTGGTGGCAACATCAAAATGACTGCCATCCCGCACTGCCTTTCTAATGCCTAAGGGAACGCTGATTAGATACACCAGCAAGGTTGACCATAACCCTAAAGAAATCGACACCGGCATTTTCTCCAGCACCAAATCTACCACCGAGCGGTCGCGGAAAAAACTGTCGCCGAAATCGAAACGCAAATAATTGCACATCATTATGAAAAATCGCTCATGCACCGGCTTGTCAAACCCAAACCGCTTTTCCAGCGCGGTAATGAATTCCGCATCGAGTCCCTGCGCGCCACGATAGCGACTATTATTGTTGCCACCTTGAATGATATTTTCTGAGCTATCGCGGGTAACTCGATCGACCGCATCACCGCCTTCGCCGGTAATATTGGCAATCGCCTGCTCCACCGGTCCGCCCGGTGCAAACTGGATTACGGCAAAATTGAACAGCATAATCAGGAATAAGGTCGGAATCACCAGCAACAACCGTTTAACAAGATATGTTCCCATCAGCTTCGCTCCGTTTTCATGGCACGTTTTATTGCCAGCCCGCCAACAACCAGCAATCCAATCAACAATCCGATTTTCCAGCCTCGTGGACGACCCCCTTCGCCAACTGCATCGGCGTTGGTCGCGTTGCTATTGGTAATCTCGCCAGCCTGTCGTGCTTGGGCAAGACGCGCCGATTTTTCATCGTCTAACCACCACCTCGATATATTGACCCCATTGCGTAGCGGGATGTCCGGGCGGCTAAACTTATTCCACCACAACACTCGGTCGGCAGGCAAATGCCAGTTTGGAACGATAAAATTTTGCCACAGCAACACCCGATCCAATGCCCGTGTTATGGTTATCAATTCCTCTCGGGTTGCGGCAATCACTATTTTTTCAATCAGTGCATCAATGACCGGATGACAAATGCCAGCAGTATTACGACTACTCGGTCGTGTTGCTGCCGCACAACTCCAAAACTCGCGTTGCTCGTTTCCCGGGGTTTCACTCTGACCCCAGCCACCGACAATCATGTCAAAGTCAAACGAGCGCAAGCGATTGAGGTATTGACTGGTATCGACCACACGGGCTTTCATGTCGATACCGAGTCGTTTAAGATTGCTGGCATAGGGCAAGATTAAACGCTCGAAGGTGCTACTGTATAACAACATTTCGATAACCAACGGCTGATGCTGTGAATCGACCAGTTTGCCATCCTCAATACGCCAATCCGTTTCGCCGATTAAAGACAGTGCTTTAAGCAAATTTTCTCTGGCCCAGCCTCTGCCATCGGTTTGTGAGACAACGAACGGTTGAGAAAATAATTCCGCTGGTAACTCGGCACGATAGGGTTGCAAAAGTGCCAACTCGTCTCCTTCGGGAACACCTGAAGATGCCATTTCTGAATTGCTGAAAAAACTGTTTGAACGGATATACTGATTATAAAACATTTTTTTATTCGTCCAGTTGAAATCGAATGCCAAAGCAATGGCTTGTCGAATTTTGCGCTCCTGAAACTTCGTTCGCCGCAGATTCATCACATAGGCTTGCATTCCCTGTGGGGCAGAATGCTTAATCCGCTCTTTGACCAACCAACCGGTTTGCACTGTCGCAATATCGAATTCGGTCGCCCAACTCTTGGCAGTATTTTCTGCATAAAAGTCGATATCTCCGGCTTTCAAAGCCAGCCGTATCGGAATGCGATCCCGAAAAAAATCAACCCGCAGCAAATCGAAATTGTTAATTCCACGATTAACTGCCAAATCCCGCCCCCAATAGTCGGGGACTTTTTCCTGCTCAATATAACGCCCGGCTTCAAAGCGTTTTATTTTATAGGCTCCACTACCCAGCGGCGGGGTCAATGTGGTTTTGGTAAAATCATGGTTCTGCCAATAGTGTTTGGGCAATATCGGCAGGTCGCCAATAATCAGTGGCAATTCGCGGTTGCCGGCATTCTTGAATTGAAAGCGCACCGCATATTTGCCAATGGCTTCAACACGCTCAACATCAGCATAATAAAACCGATAAAAGGGCACCCCTTTTTCCTTCAAGGTATTAAACGACCAAATCACATCCTGTGGGGTAATCGGCTTACCATCATGCCATTTAGCCTGCGGGCGCAAGTGGAATATAATCCAAGACCGATCAAGCGGATATTCAACTTGCTCACAAAGCAAACAATATTTCGTAAACGCCTCATCCCCAGACGATACCAATAAAGTCTCAATGGAGCCTGTTGACACCGCAGCACCTTTATCAATCCACGGATTGAAGCTCTCAAAAGTGCCACGTGAACCGCGCCGTAGCACCCCGCCTTGTGGCGCATTCGGATTGACATAATCAAAATATTCAAAGCCCGCCGCATATTTCGGTTCGCCGTGCATGGCAATGGCATGGCTACGAATGACTTCCGTCTGTGCCCACAAAAGCGGCGCAAAGCCCAACAATGATAGCCCTAACCCCAGCCACAAAAAGCGCATACCAAAAGAGGGAATCAATTGTGATTTTAGACTCATTGAATTGTTATGTTTGAATTAGGCTAAATGGTGGAACAGGCGCGTAAGAATACCGTATTATAATCGCTCGGCAATATGCATGCGAGATGTGCGACACTCGCACTGATAGCCTTCACGACCAAATGCCTGTCCGCCATCAAACCACCGCATCTCATTTTAGCCAGTCATTGCTTGGCTGGTTTGACCTGCATGGTCGCCAATCCCTGCCTTGGCAACAGCATCAAGAGCCCTATGGGATTTGGGTCGCCGAAGTTATGCTACAACAAACACAGGTGCAAACGGTGATTCCATACTATCAAAAATTCATGGCGCAGTTTCCCAACATCATCGCGCTGGCTAATGCCAAACAAGATGCGGTGATGGCGAATTGGGCGGGGCTTGGCTATTATGCACGAGCAAGAAATCTGCATCGTGCCGCGCAAACTATTCGTGACCAGTATGAGGGTTATTTCCCACTCAAGCTAGAACAAGTTATGGCATTGCCCGGCATCGGTCGCTCTACGGCAGGTGCTATTCTCGTTTTTTCGCAACATGCCTGCCATCCGATTCTTGACGGCAATGTCAAACGGGTACTCACTCGCTTTTTCACGATAGATGGACATCCCTCGCTTAAAGCTGTAGAAAACAAATTGTGGGCATTGTCCGACCAACTCACCCCATCAAACCGTGTTGCCGATTATACGCAGGCGATTATGGATTTGGGGGCAACACTCTGTACGACTCGGCGACCGAAATGTGGACACTGCCCGATACGCAACGGCTGTTTGGCATGGCAACAGGGTAAGCAGACATCCTACCCCACACCCAAACCCAAAGCCCATCGCCCGCAACGGTATTCGCGGATGATATTGCTCAGCAATGCCAATGCCGAATATTTGCTCATCAAACGCCCGCCCAGTGGCATTTGGGGTGGATTATGGGCATTACCAGAGCTGCTTGATAGCAAAACAAACTGTCAGGCATGGTGTAACCAGCAATTCGGCATCGCCGTTACAAAAGGCAAACCACTGCAAAAGATACGCCACAGCTTCACTCATTTTGAATTAGAGATTCAGCCGATAGCCTGTAGCGTGAATCAATCCACCGTCCCAACCGTCAACAGAGTTATGGACAGTGAGCATTATCTTTGGTACAACCCTTTATCCGATTGCGCCGTTGGAATTCCAGCGGCGGTGCGAAAAATTTTCAATCGACTTAGCGATAGCAAAAGATGAGTAATAACGAGAGCAGAATGATTAGCTGTGCAAAACTGGGCAAACAAATGATGGGACTGGAACACCCAACCTGGCCCGGAGAATTAGGGCAACGGATATTCGATGAAATCTCCCAACAAGCCTGGCAGAACTGGTTACGACAACAAACCATCTTAATTAATGAATACAAATTGAGCCCGCTAGACCGAGAACATAAAAAATACCTAGCAAGCCAAATGGAAGCCTATTTATTTGGCGATGGCATCATCTTACCCGAGACATGGAAAGCACAAAAAAAATAAGCACGATAGAGACAAGCCTTTTCTTATAAACCCAACTGGTAACAAAAAACGCCGATGCTCAACGAGCATCGGCGCGAATTACCTGAAAGGAAACCCGACTCTAAATGTCGGGCTTCAGGATCATAACGGGATTAAAATCCTTTGCCAAAGCCAATACCAAAACTGGTTTCACCACCAGAACTGGAAACACCTGCTTTTATCAGACCGTTCTTCTGAACGCGGTAGGATATGCCGACTGCAAGGGCACTTTTACCAGCAAATGAACCGGCACCGATGCCCCAGCTACCTTGGTCGCCAGCAGGTACGCTGGGCAGGTGAGCAAAAGCAATTGCCATGGCGATACCAGAGCGGTTGGTGTCAATATCGGCACGGTTCCGAGTAATATCAGCTACATTCGTCTTGATACGACCGTCAAGGGCAGTGTCCGCTCCGGTTCTGGCAGTTGCCTCATCGGTAATACGAACCCCGAGGGCGGTGTCCGCTTCGGTTCTGGCAGTTTCCTCTGCCGTAATACGACCGTCGGCGGCATCAGTATTGGTCACAAGTTGCCCTAAATCAATACCACCGATGACAGCACGAGTAGTTGCAGTACTACCAATGATGACTTCGTTTGCCCCAGCAGTAACACCTGCACCAATGGCAATGCCGTTTTCACCAGCAGTCGCATCTGCACCAAGGGCTACGCCGTTATCACCAGTGACCGATGAGTCTGCACCAATGGCAACCGCTCGGGCTGCTGGCACAGGGAGAAGCAGGCGTGTTTCTCCTACAGAGTTGGATATTCTGCTTAGCGCATAGTTGCCGGGAGTTGCTGTACCCTTAATATCTTCGTCAGCTAACAGACTGTCGATTAGAGTAGCGAGTGTTACCCCGCCCTCTGGATCATCATCAAAAGCTTCTTTATTCTCATAGAAACGATCTGCATTACTATCGGTAGGGTCAACGACAACAAAATACTCCTTGCCCCCCGTGGCGGTGGTTACCCCATCAGTAGTGATGAGCGTGACCGGCGTTCCCAATTCATCCATAGCACCGGGAAGATGCAAACGGTCTACCCTTGTCACTACTGCCATTGGTGCCGCCCCTTCGTACAACTCCACCTTCGCGCTGGCGCCAATAGCAAGGCTGTCATCGGTTCCAGCCACTGCATTACAGACATCGGCATACGAGGAAGGATTTCCCGTGTCGCTGGTGGTAACGCCAGTGATCGCTATAGCTCCAGACTTTATCCTGACTTCGACGGTTGGCTCCATGCAGATCGCCCGCAACCCAGTAAACATGCGGGGGTGGTAGAGAAACTGGTTTGTAGTGCCTATTTGAATATTTGTGTTGACTTCGGTGATCGAATGTATAGACTCACCCCATGTTTGTTCGCGTTAAATCTACACCCAATAGCCCAAGACAATCGGTTCAGATTGTTTCATCTGTGCGCGTCGGCGATAAGGTCAAGCAAAAGATTGTCCGTTATATCGGCATTGCCATGGATGACGATGAGTTAGTGCGATTGAAAGAGCTGGCCGAAGTCGTCAAGGCGAAGCTTGAAGCCCAGCATCAGCCCAGCCTGTTTCCGCCTGAGACGGTCGCCAAACAGATGCTTGAGGCGAAAGCCGCAAAAGCTCAATCGTCTAAAGCCACCTTAAATGTTGATCTGAGGCAGATGGTGGAAGAACAACGGGTGGTGCTGGGCATCCATGAGGTGTATGGCGCGGTCTATCGCCAGTTGTCGTTCGATACCCTGTTGCCACAGAAGCGGTATCGTGCTTCCCATGAAGCCCTGTTCCATTGCGTGATGGCACGCATTGCTAATCCCCCCAGAGCAAGACAAGCGAGGCAGTGTGCAGCAGCTTGAGCAGGACTTTGGCGTTTCTTTGTCCTTAGAGAAAGTTTATCGGATGATGGATCAGCTGGACGATAACACCATCAGTCGGCTACAAGCGATGACCTGTGAAGGCACGCGATCCTTGTTACCTGGTGCGTTGGATGTGTTGTTTTTTGACTGTACGACACTGTATTTTGAGTCTTTCAAGGAAGACGAATTAAAACAAAATGGCTACAGCAAGGACTGTCAAGTTAATCAGACACAGGTCAATCAGCCGCAAGTATTGCTGGCTTTGCTGGTCACCCATGAAGGCCTGCCGGTCGGCTACGAAGTGTTCCCCGGTGCTACTTTCGAGGGCCATAGCCTAATCAGCGTTTTGAAGACGATGCAGGCGCGCTATGATGTCAGGAAAATGATCTTTGTCGCTGATAGGGGCATGTTGAATGAAGACAATCTAAGCGCCCTGGATGAGGCGGGCGCTTATTACATTGTCGGAGCGAAACTAAAACAATTACCAAGTGCACTACAAACCAAAGTATTGGATAAATCAGCTTATCAGGCAGTTGGCAAAGGCGGGTCAAGCGCAGCCGAGCTGACGCACAAGAAGAGACGGCTCATTGTCTCGCATTGTCCAAAGCGTGCGGATAAAGATCAACATGACCGACAAAAGGCGGTCGATCGGCTCATCAAGAAAATAGGTAAAAGCCAGAATCCCAAGGACTTATTAAATAGACCCTGCTCATAAAATATATCTATCTGAATATAAACAAGTAATAGTGATTTTGTGGTATAATTCTGCATGGAAATCAGCCCAACAACCTCTAAAACCTTGCAGCTATGATTGATTATAACGATTCCAACCAACGTACTATCGCAGAATTTGACTGGCCGTTTCACACCGCTCTTGATGCACACAACCGCTGGGTGAAACTAGGTCAGTGCATTCCATGGGATGGGTTAGCACAGGGCTATCATAAAAGCCTCTCGTCAAAGCGGGGTCGGCCAGCAAAAGATGCTCGTTTAGTCATCGGTGCGGTGATCATCAAACACAAACTAGGGTTGTCTGATCGGGAAACGGTGAGTCAGATTCAGGAGAATCCGTATCTGCAATACTTTGTCGGGCTTGCCGGTTATCAAAGATCAGTCCCGTTTGTACCCTCGTTGCTGGTTGAAGTACGCAAGCGTATGGGGGATACTGTTTTTGAAGTGTTCCATCAAGCGATTATTGGTGCTGTGGAAAAGGCGCAGGTCGTGCCGCAACGCAGCGTTAAGGATGGTTTGAAGGCATCCACACAGACCAACAAGTCGGGTGATGAATCAGAGCCAGAGTCCGTGCCAGAGCCAAAACCAGAGCCAAAACCCAATCAAGACCCACAAGGGGAGGATAATTCCCCAATTTCGCCTGCCACCACTGTGGAAGCACCCAGCCACGAAGGTAAGTTGATAATCGATGCGACTGTGGCAGAGCAAGCGATACGGTATCCCACGGATTTAAGTTTACTGAATGAAGCGCGTGAGATGACGGAACGGATCATTGACGAATTGTATCCACACACGGAGTTCAGTCAGAAACCACGCACCTATCGTCGCCAAGCACGTAAAGATTTTCTCGGGTTGGTCAAACAGCGTCGTCCCAAGCGTCAAGCGACCCAACGAGCGATCAAGCAACAACTGCAATACTTGCGGCGCAATTTTGGTCATATTGAGGGTTTAATGGATTGTTTCCCGATGGGCACGGCGTTGCCTTTGTCACGCAGGCTGCTATACCACTACTGGGTCATTCAGCATGTCTATGCACAGCAATGGCAGATGTACCGCAACAAAAGCCGACGCTGTGATAATCGGATTGTGAGCATTCATCAACCGTATGTGCGTCCGATAGTGCGAGGTAAGCAAGGTAAGTCGGTTGAGTTTGGTTCGAAGTTGAGCGTGAGTTTAACGGCACACGGGTTATCCCGAGTTGATCATTTAAGTTGGGATGCGTTTCATGAGGGGCATGATTTGCAGGGTCAGGTTGAGCGTTACCATGAACGTTATGGTTGCTATCCCGTAAGCGTTATCGGTGATCCGATATATGGTAGTCGAGAGAACCGGCACTACTTGAAAGGATTGGGCATCCGTTTTTCGGGCAAGCCATTAGGCAGACCCAAACAGGTAACAGAAGCGAATCGGGAGGTGTTGAAGCAATTAAAAGCCCAACGCCGGGCGGATTACCTACAACGGATTCCAATAGAAGGCAAATTTGGTCAGGCAAAGAACGGTTATCGGCTGAATTACATCCGTGCCAAGCGAGCAGACACTTCGGTTGCATGGATCAACAGCATTTTCCTAGTCATGAACCTGCTCATCCTGCTGAAGGTCTTTTTTGTGCCCAAAATAAGGCGACTAATAGGGTCGATAACGAACACTTGGCGACACCAATTACGATTGGACGGGTACGGATTGTGCCAATTGCTTGGCTGGGACAGATTCAAATATCCAAAACCGACTTTGTGAGCAGACTCTAAATAACTACGGCTATAAAAAGTTTCTGATTATCAAAGGAAAAACCAGCCTGAGTATCAACCAGGATAAAATTGATGCCGAAAGCCGTTGGGACGGCTTGCATGGGGTGATTACCAATTTGCCCGATACGCCGCACCAAGAAGTGTTATCACACTATCGCGGCTTATGGCAGGTTGAAGAAAGTTTCCGCATCACTAAACATGACTTAAAAGTACGCCCTATCTACCACTGGACACCTTCCAGGGTGCGTGCCCACATTGCTATTTCGTTCATGGCTTTTGCCTGCATCAGACAGCTAATGTATCGAATCAAGCTACAACACAAAGCCTTATCCCCTGAAGTTATTCGTAATGCCTTGATTCATGTGCAACATAGTGTGTTCAAACACAAGCGCACCAAACAGCGTTATGTCATGCCTTCTCAAATCAATCCAGAGGCAAAAAAAATCTATGCTGTGATGGGATTAAAAGCGATTACCACAGCTTACCCACTGTACTAATTGACATAATTCTTCAATATCTGGGCATTTGTAGTGCCTAGGTATTTTTGTGTTTCCTTATAAATCAATGAGTTATGAGTGTGAACCGTCGAAGTCAGGGTGCCGCCCCTTCGTACAACTCCACCTTCGCGCTGTCGCCAATAGCAAGGCTGTCATCGGTTCCAGCCACTGCATTACAGACATCGGCATACGAGGAAGGATTTCCCGTGTCGCTGGTGGTAACGCCAGTGATCGCTATAGCTCCAGACTTTATTGCGCCTGCAGCGTTGATGTCTACAGGCATTCCAGATGCATCGACTTTAGGGCAATTAGGGCTAATTGCACCAGTAGATGTAAGAGATGCCCAGGCTTCTGGTAGACCTGTCGCGGGCGGATGCCCTACCTCATGCCCCCCATAAGCCGGCAAAGCCAGCCCACAAGCGATAGCCGTATATCCCAAATAAGTGACCAGTACTCTGGCCGATTTGGTCAAATCATTTTTGTTCACAATCATCATCTAATACCAACGGCCCAAGGATTTGACACTTTGTACTTTCCACGGGGAATTTGAAGTGATTCAGTAGTCATCATCATAGGAGGTATTAATGACAGTAGAGATTATGCGAACGGACAAGTCGGCCTGCGATCTTCGGTGCGCCGCAGCGGCGTGCAGGGACGCGAAAGCGGCCCGACGGATGCTGGCGATTGCGTTGATTTTGGACGGCACTGACCGCAAGACGGCGGCCGAGAACTGCGGGATGGACCGCCAGACGTTGCGTGACTGGGTACACCGTTACAATGACGCGGGGATTGAGGGGCTCTCGAACCGGCGTTCGCCAGGACGGCAACCCCTGCTCAGCGTGGCACAGAAGGCGGAGTTGGCATCGCTTGTGCGTGAGGGGCCGGATCCCGAAACGGACGGCGTGGTGCGCTGGCGGCGCATTGACCTCAAGCGCAAGATTGAGGAGCGCTTTGGCGTTGTCATGCATGAGCGGACCGTTAGCAAACAACTGGTAAAACTTGGTTTTCGACGCTTGTCTGTGCGCCCGCAGCATCCGAAATCCGACCCGGATGCGCAGGATGCGTTTAAAAAAACTTCGCTGCAGAGGTAGCGGCCGTTCTGTCCAAAACGGCCTGCGGCAAACCATTGGAGATTTGGTTTCAGGACGAAGCTCGTGTGGGTCAGCAAGGGACGCTGACACGTATATGGGCCGAACGGGGAACCCGGCCGCGCGCGCCGCGTGATACACGTTATACGTCGGGCTATATCTTCGGCGCGGTTTGTCCCGAACGCGCCGAGGCTGCTGCGCTGATCATGCCGCATGCGGACACGTCCGCTATGAATGCACATCTGTGCGAGATCGCCAGGACGGTCGCGGCAGGTGCCCATGCCTTGCTCATCCTCGACGGTGCAGGCTGGCACGGATCAGCAAAACTGGAAGTACCCGACAACATCACCCTGCTCAAACTCCCGCCCTATGCGCCAGAACTCAACCCGATGGAAAACGTTTGGGCCTACCTGCGCGCCAACAAGCTGGCAATCTCTGTGTTTGAATCCTACGATGAGATTGTCGACAAATGCTGCGATGCCTGGAATTTCTTCGCAGAGGACAAACAGGCAATCACATCAATTACATCACGTAATTGGACCAAAACAGTCAATCAATAGAGCCGTTGGTATAACTGGGGATTTAGGAAACTCATTTTCATTTTATTTGCCCTCGTTGGTTATAATTTAGTGCGTCGTGCGTTCATCGTAGTAAGGTCGAATATCTTGGCTTGTAGTCATCCGCTCTGATCGCATAATAAAGCCATCTGATCGCATAATAAAGCCCTTATACCTAAATAGACCCTGCTCATAAAATATATCTATCTGAATATAAACAAGTAATAGTGATTTTGTGGTATAATTCTGCATGGAAATCAGCCCAACAACCTCTAAAACCTTGCAGCTATGATTGATTATAACGATTCCAACCAACGTACTATCGCAGAATTTGACTGGCCGTTTCACACCGCTCTTGATGCACACAACCGCTGGGTGAAACTAGGTCAGTGCATTCCATGGGATGGGTTAGCACAGGGCTATCATAAAAGCCTCTCGTCAAAGCGGGGTCGGCCAGCAAAAGATGCTCGTTTAGTCATCGGTGCGGTGATCATCAAACACAAACTAGGGTTGTCTGATCGGGAAACGGTGAGTCAGATTCAGGAGAATCCGTATCTGCAATACTTTGTCGGGCTTGCCGGTTATCAAAGATCAGTCCCGTTTGTACCCTCGTTGCTGGTTGAAGTACGCAAGCGTATGGGGGATACTGTTTTTGAAGTGTTCCATCAAGCGATTATTGGTGCTGTGGAAAAGGCGCAGGTCGTGCCGCAACGCAGCGTTAAGGATGGTTTGAAGGCATCCACACAGACCAACAAGTCGGGTGATGAATCAGAGCCAGAGTCCGTGCCAGAGCCAAAACCAGAGCCAAAACCCAATCAAGACCCACAAGGGGAGGATAATTCCCCAATTTCGCCTGCCACCACTGTGGAAGCACCCAGCCACGAAGGTAAGTTGATAATCGATGCGACTGTGGCAGAGCAAGCGATACGGTATCCCACGGATTTAAGTTTACTGAATGAAGCGCGTGAGATGACGGAACGGATCATTGACGAATTGTATCCACACACGGAGTTCAGTCAGAAACCACGCACCTATCGTCGCCAAGCACGTAAAGATTTTCTCGGGTTGGTCAAACAGCGTCGTCCCAAGCGTCAAGCGACCCAACGAGCGATCAAGCAACAACTGCAATACTTGCGGCGCAATTTTGGTCATATTGAGGGTTTAATGGATTGTTTCCCGATGGGCACGGCGTTGCCTTTGTCACGCAGGCTGCTATACCACTACTGGGTCATTCAGCATGTCTATGCACAGCAATGGCAGATGTACCGCAACAAAAGCCGACGCTGTGATAATCGGATTGTGAGCATTCATCAACCGTATGTGCGTCCGATAGTGCGAGGTAAGCAAGGTAAGTCGGTTGAGTTTGGTTCGAAGTTGAGCGTGAGTTTAACGGCACACGGGTTATCCCGAGTTGATCATTTAAGTTGGGATGCGTTTCATGAGGGGCATGATTTGCAGGGTCAGGTTGAGCGTTACCATGAACGTTATGGTTGCTATCCCGTAAGCGTTATCGGTGATCCGATATATGGTAGTCGAGAGAACCGGCACTACTTGAAAGGATTGGGCATCCGTTTTTCGGGCAAGCCATTAGGCAGACCCAAACAGGTAACAGAAGCGAATCGGGAGGTGTTGAAGCAATTAAAAGCCCAACGCCGGGCGGATTACCTACAACGGATTCCAATAGAAGGCAAATTTGGTCAGGCAAAGAACGGTTATCGGCTGAATTACATCCGTGCCAAGCGAGCAGACACTTCGGTTGCATGGATCAACAGCATTTTCCTAGTCATGAACCTGCTCATCCTGCTGAAGGTCTTTTTTGTGCCCAAAATAAGGCGACTAATAAGGTCGATAACGAACACTTGGCGACACCAATTACGATTGGACGGGTACGGATTGTGCCAATTGCTTGGCTGGGACAGATTCAAATATCCAAAACCGACTTTGTGAGCAGACTCTAAATAAAGCTGGATAATCCTCAATCAAAGTATTGGAATAGACTGATTTCAGCTCTCTTATCGCCGTAGTCCTCGTAGGGACAAATCCGTGCTCACCTTTAACAACTCTCTCATAGCTACCATCTTTCCAAACTAATCTTCGTTGGACATCATAAATTTGGAATGTGTCGTCTTGATTAATTGTAAACGAGAATATTGATGAGAGGGACACGATATCCAAAGCGGACACGTTAGCGAGATAATCATCTGCCTTGTTATTTAATCGGCTTTTTAACTTGCTCGTAAGTTGAGAAATACTGTGCTGGCAGGTGAATTGAACGACCTTGACACCACTATCCGTCTCAAACTTCGTCCAATCTCGTTTTTTACAACTTTTCCAGTTATCAAATGCTTGCTCAATTGTTATTGTTTTGTTGAATTCCATAGTCCCGGCTTTGACGATATCCATATCACTTCCACAACCAGCTAAAGCCATGGCAACAAGTGCAACTAACAGTGTTTTTTTCCTTAAACGTTGTGTATCAGAAAATTGTTTTGGCTTATTCAATTGTACACCTCCTCCAAAAAAGTCAGACTTTTGCATGATTGTCGGAAGTGGCTTCAGCCACGCAAAATCATCGTAAATAGCGGGGCTTATGTATAGGATACTGATTTTGCAGGAGCAAAAATAGGTAAAGCCACACTTCCGTTTTTTGAATTATGCAAGAGGTTTCTAAATATATATCCCCGCATTCTATCCATGTCATAAGAGTATCATACTTTTAGAGACTTTTGCATAATCCACAAAACACTCGGCGCAAATCACAAACAACGTGATTTTTTATAAACTTGCCTCATTTTTTCGCCCATGTTCTCTCAATCATCAATACGACACCAAAAAAGCCTCTATTTCGGCACTTTTAACCGCTTTTAGTGGGTTTAATCTGTTTTATTGCCCATTTAGGCGCAAATCTCCTTTAAACGTTGCAGTTCTTTGAAAATATTCATCCCAGTTTTAAGGTTATGGCTCATGGCAATCAGCTGTGCGCGGGTTTTGTTTCTGGCTAACCCCATGTATCTTGCCTTGCCTAATCCGTGATGCAGTTTGAGTAAGCCAAAGGTGCGTTCAACCACATAGCGGACACTGCTATACATTTTATTCTGCGCTTTTTGTTGCTCCGTTAATGGTGTGTTGCGATAAGCCCGGTGCAGGATTCTATTGTTTTCTTTACCCAGTTTCTCGTCATTGCCTTTGTTGGCACTTGTGCCCTGTGGGTATAGGCACTGTCTGCATAAACTTGTCCGCGCCTATCGCCTAACAGATGTTCAAACTCCCCAAAATCATGCAATGAATCATGCACATTGCCAGGGGTAGTGGTTATTTTCTTGATAAAGCCATCTTCATCGGTATTGGCGTGCAGCTTAAATCCATAGGGGCTTTTACGCTTACCGTCCGCCGCCGTTTTCACGTTCCATGCCGCTTCTGGGTCTTGGGTATTGTTGCCTTGTTTGTTCTTTTTAGAACGGCATTGCTTCGCCTCAATCACAGTCGCATCGATAATATTGACCGAGCCTTGAGCAACAATAAGACTGTTTTTAGCGAGATGATGATTGATCTGCCCCAATAAAGGTTCAAGCAGTTGCTCGGTGTGTAAGTGAGTTCCGAAACCGCCAAATAGCGGAATGATCCTGTACCGCTTCGCTGAGACTCAAACCAATAAACCGGCGGAACATTAAATCTCGGGCTAGCTGCTCTTCTAAGGCTTCATCGCTTAAGTTATACCAGGCTTGTAAAATGAGTATCTTAAACATCATCAAAGGTGGGTATGCTGGCACACCGCGCTTGGAGGCATAAAGATGGCTGAATGTGGTTTCGATCTGTTTCCAATCGATAATTTCATGCACATCATCTAGTTTGGATAATGACTTATGTTCCACTAATTAGGGCATCTGCGAACGAGTATTGGGCGGTTTGTTTCCAAGACAGTTTGACGGTATCCTCAAGGTTTAGTGCCGGACTGAACCTTATTCAGGCTTGACGTGGTCTTCCGATTTTATGTCTTTGTCTTGCTGGTAATTGCTGAATAACAAGATAAGAACCAAAACAGCCAATGGCAATGCGACCGCATAAAATGTTGTGCTCATTTCGTTTCCGCTGAGTAAACTACAATAACTTGACTAGTGCCGCGACAACAATAATACCTGCCACCAACATACTGCCAAGACGGATTGTCAGGTCACGCTTGAGAATCTCAAGGTCATGCTTCGTTGCGAGATTGTTTTCAATCAGGTTAGTTTGCTCTTTAGCAAGTACTTCAGCTTGCGCCTCTGGCATACCCGCCGCGATCAGTCGTTTGACGAATCCGTGCGTATCAAAAGTAAGTGTGTTCATAATTTCCGATTCTATCACTTTTTTGGTGTTTCTGTTCACCAAATATTTGGTACTCAATGAAACGTGAATTTTAACTCCGATGACCGAACACAGCGCGGTTGTTTTTTCTTGCAACGTCAGTCATTTGAAAAGCTTACATTCACATCATAAGTGCAACACTTCTTAAGTCAGCCAAAGGTTATATTAAGACTCTTTTAACTGACCTGAAAAAGGAGTGCATAATGCGACAATATACCCATTTGACTGAACACGAAAGATACCATATATGGCTGATGATAGGAAACACCGATGGTGAGGGATGTTACAAAGAACAGGTATTTTGTCTGCCCACTTTGTTGTAATCCATTCGTGGTTAAAACCATGCATTCAACCACCCCATCAATAACCAATCGTACCGTCTGGGCATTAGCCGGACCGATGATTATTTCCAATTTATCGGTTCCCCTAGTGGGCGCGGTGGATACCGCTGTTGTCGGTCATCTGCCCGAACCTCACTACATCGGCGCGGTCGCGTTGGGCGGGTTAATTTTTAGTTTTCTGTATTGGGGATTTGGGTTCCTAAGAATGGCAACGACCGGTTTTATTGCGCGTGCTTTTGGTGCCAATGACGAAATCACACTGTTGCCGATTATGTTGCGATTTTTGATGCTCAGTTTGTTGCTTAGTCTGGTGGTTATTGTGATTGGTCATCCGCTCATTCGGTTCGCCCTGTATTGCATAGACAGCAGCGCGAAGGTCGAACAGCTTGCCGAGCAATACGCGCTGATTCGGCTTTGGAGTGCCCCGGCAACCCTCTGTGTCTATGTGTTCAGCGGAATTTTTATCGGTCTGCATAATACCCGCTTGGCGTTGGTGTTGCAGTTGGTTCTAAATCTCACCAACATCGCGCTGGATTTGCTGTTTGTCCCCATTTTAGAGTTGGGCGTTGCGGGTGTTGCTTGGGCAACCCTGATTGCGGAATATGGTGCCGCGCTGTGCGGGTTTATACTGCTTCGTAAACCACTGATTAAAGCATTAAAATCGACCAATTGGCATCAAATTCTGGCAGCCGATGCTTGGAAAGAAATGATGAGAACAAATGGGAATATATTTATACGCACCGTGTGTCTGGTGTTTGCGTTTGCTCTGTTTACCGCACAAAGTGCCCGCTATGGCGAGCTGATACTCGCGGCAAACACCATATTGATTCATCTACAGAGTATCATGGCTTACGGGCTGGATGGCTTCGCATTCGCCGTGGAAGCGTTGGGTGGTAGTGCTTATGGGGCAAAAAACAGCACCAATTTCAAACGCGCGGTGTCGCTTACTTCGCGGTGGTCTGCCGGCATGGCAATCGTCATCAGCATGGGCTATTTTCTTTTCGGGCATGCCTTGGTTGCGATGTTTACCGAAATTTCCGCAGTCATCAAAACCGCACACCAGTATTTAATCTGGATGATTATTTCCCCAATAGTCTCGTTTTGGAGTTACCAACTCGATGGGTTGTTCATCGGCACTGGGCACACAAAATCCATGCGTAACGCGATGCTGGTCTCTACCGCAGGTTATTTGATTATGGTGTTTTTGTTTCAGACAGTTTGGGACAATCACGGTTTATTCATGGCACTGACTTGTTTTATGATGCTGCGCGGGATGACCTTGCTGTTGTACTATCCGGCAGTGGTGCGCGCCATAGAGGATGATTCATCTTGAACACGGACAACGAATTTACAAAGTTCATCAGGGTTGCTAAAATGTTGACCTAATAGTCAGATTTAGAATAAATAATCCATCGATGATATTTTCGCGTTGTGCATGGCTATCTATATCCGCCTAGCGCAATCAAATGCGTACCCCATCATTCAATCCATCCGCATTGCCTGTGGTGGCA
This sequence comes from Candidatus Spongiihabitans sp., assembly GCA_965261425.1. Taxonomy (GTDB): domain Bacteria; phylum Pseudomonadota; class Gammaproteobacteria; order Arenicellales; family Poriferihabitantaceae; genus Spongiihabitans. The sequence goes on along the minus strand of OZ253452.1, from coordinate 1,728,968 downwards.
TGGCTGTCATACCGAAACGCGCTTATGAATGTGAAAACGTGCTTTGTGGAAAATTACTGAACGAAAAATCAATAGCGCAAGCACTGACGCTGGATTTTCAGCCTATTGATGATGTCAGGGCGAGTGCCGGATACCCCCGTATGCAGGTCGCACAAAACCTGCTCACACGTTTGTATTTGGAGCTTGTCGAACCGGACACGCTAACCGAAGTAACCGACTATGACGCTACGCGATGACCCATGCTAAACAAGGTTGTGTTGCCGTCGGGCAGGCACTGATACGCATTCTGTCCAGCCTGCCTTGCAAGGTGCGCTGAATTGATTCACGAGATGAGTTTATCCACGAACATTGGCTTATCAAGATGCAAAACCCCGATGTCGATGTAGAAATCTGCCCGAACAATGCGTATTATTTGGTGATGACCCATAGCCACGCGCTCGATATGCAATTGGTTGCCTGCGCCAGCAATCTGTGCCAGTCGGATAGTCAAAATGAGACCATTGCACGATAGTTCTTTTGTCCTCGGTACCAAAAGTGGTCTCAATCGGTCATTTATATGAGACCTTTGCATAATTCAAAAAATGATTGGAGTTGGGGCTTTATGGGTCGTGTAAAAATCAATATTTCGTCGTTCCCGCGTAGGAGACTGTGCAAAAAACCAACATCCGTCTTTCCTGCGAAACCGTCCCCGCGCAGGCGGGGAGCAGGAATCCAGTAAAATACGCAAGGGTTTTCCATATATAACGCGACCGATATTTCTGTACAGTCTTGTCGCACTTCCGACAATTATGCAAAGATCTCAACATATTGATTTAACAACATGTTGAGCGATATTAAAATTTTGAATACCACTCGCTCCCCATTGTCGCCGATATTGGCGGTGACCGTCGGCTCTGCAATTTGGGGGATATATTGGATTCCATTGCGTTTTGCCGATCAAATGGGCATGTCGGGCGCATGGGCGGTGGTGCTTGCTAGTTTGTTGCCGTTGTCTGTTCTGATATCGTTATTTTGTTGGTTTTGGCGACACATTCAACCCTCAATCAAAAGCATCGCAATAGTAGGTTTTTGCACTGGAGTCGCACTCGCTTTTTACGCTTTGGGGCTGATTTATTCAACCGTGGTGCGGGCGACTCTGTTGTACTATCTCACCCCAATTTGGGCAACGCTGTTTAGTATTGTGCTGTTGCAGGAACAGGTCAGATGGAATCGCTGGATGGCAATTTTAGTGGGCTTGGTTGGGTTGTACTTTATTCTCGGTGGGGTCTCTGAACTGACCACCCCGATCAACATGGGTGATTATTTCGCCTTGGCATCGGGCGTATTTTGGGGCATCGGCACGGTTTATCTCAAGAAAAATCCGTACATCAATACCACCGGAGTAGTCACATCCCAGCATTTATTCAGTTTTATGGTTGCGCTTGCCGGTTGCTTGCTACTACCTGAGCTCGGCGACATTCCGAAGTGGTCGATCTGGGTCGCAACGATGCCGATGATGTGGCTATACAGTTGTTTGTGTTTGTTGCCCAGCTTGTATGCCATTTTCTGGGCATCAAGCCGGCTGTATCCGGGACGTGTTGGTATCCTGATGATGACCGAGGTGCTGGTCGCCGTGGTAAGCGCGTCAATATTGTTGGATGAACAATTAAAGGCATTGGAATGGCTCGGTGTGATGCTGATTTTAACGGCGGGATTGTTTGAAGTCTTCGGCAACGAGAAGCCTGCTGATTAACAAAATCAATAGTCGGTTCATTCTGGTTTAATCCGAGCTGGTTTAATCCAGATTTGATTCAGGGTGTTGTGGCGCATAGCCCTCAACCACGCTGGCAAGGATTTGTCGAATTTCAAGGTCACCGCCTGTTACAGTGGCAGTTTGCAATTGATCTATTTTTTGCCGCATCTGCGCCCACGATAAAAAATTTTCACTCGCCATCATAATTTGATTATGCGCGGTTGTTGAAACATGCTCTCCAATCAATAATTCTTCATACAACTTTTCCCCCGCTCTGAGTCCAGACACTTTTATCACTATATCGCCATTCGGGTTATCGGCATCATTGACTGTCAAGCCGCTCAATTTGATCATTTTTATTGCGAGGTCATAAATTTTTACCGGACTTCCCATATCAAGCACAAACACCTCACCGCCCTTGCCCATTGCGCCGGCTTGCAAAACCAATTGCGAGGCTTCAGGAATGGTCATAAAATATCGTGTTACCTGCGGATGAGTTACCGTTACTGGTCCGCCTGCTTTTATCTGTTCTCTAAACAAGGGAATGACCGAACCCGAAGACTCGATGACATTCCCAAAACGCACAATGATGAATTTTGTTTGCGCGCGACGGCATCGGCTCCCATTGATTGCAGTATCTGCTCAGCAAACCGTTTACTCGCGCCCATAATGTTGGTGGGGCGCACTGCCTTATCGGTCGAAATCATAACGAAACACGTCACTTCTGCTTTTATCGCTGCCATCGCCGCCGCATAAGTGCCGATGATATTATTCTGCACCCCCATTTTTGGATTCGCTTCCACCAAGGGAACATGTTTATACGCTGCCGCATGAAATATATATAGTATTGATAGCAAATTTTTTGCACTGCTCAAGCATGTATGGCTGGTCATGCACCGAGCCGAGTACGGCAACAAAATCGATGTTACCTTGGCTTAACTCGCGTTCCATGCGATATAAGTTGAACTCACTTTGCTCATAAAGTAGCAGTTTTTTCGGTTTCAACAAGGCAATCTGTCGGCATAACTCGGCACCAATTGACCCGCCCGCACCGGTAACCATCACTACTTTGCCATCGATGTTTTTTCGCAATAGCCTTTGGTCGGGAGACACCGTTTCCCGACCAAGTAAATCCGCGATACCGACTTCTTGAATATCCTGTACCTTGATTTTTCCCGATGTGATAGCGGTAGTATCGGGCAAGGTTCGAATCTGCACTGGTAAGGGCTCTAACAGCGACAGAATTTCACGCTTTCTACTCCGAGAAACCGACGGCATTGCCAGCAGAATTTCGGTAACCTTGTGGTCGCTTATCAACGCACGGAGATTGTCAGGCGGATATACTTTTAAGCCTTTAATCGACTGCTTATGCAACAATGGCGCATCATCGAGGAATCCAACCACTTTGGCACGGCGGTCAGATGCCAATACGGCAACCAATTGGATGCCCGCTTCGCCAGCCCCATAGATGAACACGTTCCGAATATCGGCGTGATCGCGCTTGCCGAACGCATTGGTCAGGAAAACATGAATAAACCATTGGGCAAAAAATCGTGACCCACCAACGAGTATTAAACAAATTACCCAATTGATTAAAATCACCGACCGTGGCACCCCGGGTACGCCGGAAAGCAATACCACCAATGCCCAAATTAAACTGTAACCGGTCACCGCACGAAGCACTGCCCAAACAACATCCGGTGCCATATAACGAATGACGGCTCGATAAAGACCGTTGCCCGCAAACAGAGGAATCGCAATCAGCGGAGCGGTGAGATTGATAAAAACTATTCGGAGATCAGGCAAGTCGAATGTGTCCAACCTGAGAAAGAACGACAACCAAAGCGACATCAAAATCAGCGCGACATCAAACGCCAGCATAATCGCGATCTTGGTTTGACGCGATGAACTGAGCAACGTGGTAATGTATTGACTTATGGGCATATCTGAATAATTTGGCGAAAACACCGATTTAATGAACCGGCTATTGATTTGAACCTTGCGCCCATGATACCGAAAATTAGATGTTTGATAAAACCTTTGTCCGATTTCAGTGCTATGAGACAAACGGGTTATCTTCGTGAGGTTTTGATAATACTCGAATTGCATATTGAAAACCCTTGCGGGTTTGTAAATCAAGCAGGTCCCCCTGACAAGGAGGATTTAGGGGATTTTCCTGAGACACTACACAGGCAATTATCTGGGAAATTGCTTCTTCCCCATGATCCAGACCTCCTTAATCGCTCGGTCATCGCCCAGCATCTGCATGACGAATAATTTCTCCAACAAATTCTTGCACCGCGCTATCCTAAAATCAATTAACGGCGTGGCATGATAATCCAAAACAATAAAATCGGCTTCCTTGCCCTTTTCAAAATTGCCAATATCATCCTGCAAATCAAGTGCCGTTGCAGCATCCATCATGCGGGTAAATTTCTGTCGCATCCGACAACCCACCTAAAAGAACTCCGCGCCACACCACAATCAGCAACACGCCCATCCTCAATGATGAGCAAACCATCTGCAAAGTATTGCCATGCCTGTCCACCATATTGGTTATGTTGGTCAGACCCCTCAAAGTTGCCCGGGTCATCCAGACAATGCAATATCTCACCGCGATGTGCTGATAGCGTCATGGTTAATATTTTTGGATTGTTTTGAACGGCGCGTTTTTATAAGCAGGCTTGAGTATAGTATTTACATGGATAAACAAGATTTTCTAAAAGATTTTGACACCAACCACAAAGGGCACAGATACAGTCTTAAAAATCAAGTTATTTTTACTTTTTTGGTCAGTGCTTTGTGCGGCCCCCCTGTCAAGGGGATTGAGGGGGTTTTCCACATGTAACGCGATAGAATCCAGCTCAGCGGTTAAACTTGTGCCGGTAGCCACAGCACAATCATCGGCATCGCAACCAAAAGCGCGATGGTCATGGCATCAGCAATGAAAAACGGCATGACTCCTGTGAACACATCTTGCACGGTCAGATCTTTCCGTACTCCGGCAACCACAAAGCAGTTCAAACCAATCGGTGGTGTAATCAAACAGAGTTCTGCCATTTTTACCACCAATATTCCGAACCAGATCGCACAATAGGGTCCGGACATTCCAAAAGTGCTGTCGGCAGCCGAGACATATTCACCGCCGTTTAACGCCATAACCGCTGGATACACCACCGGCAAGGTCAATAGCAACATGCCGATAGCGTCCATAAACATACCCAGCACTGCATAAGCGAGCAGAATCAAAACCAGGGTCAACATTGGGCTTTGTTCCAGTCCGGTAATCCAGTCGGAAAACGCTTGCGGCAAATGGGCGAAGCCGAGAAAGCGAACATAGATTAGCACCCCCCAGATGATGGTAAAGATCATCACGCTCAGCTTGGCAGTTTCCAGTAGCGCGTCTTTCAATTGCTGCCAACGCATACCACGATAAACGGCGACGCAAAACACGATAAACGCGCCGATGGCACCGCCTTCAGTAGGCGTGCCCCAAGCATCGCCGCCAAATGGGTTATAGACGAAGAAGATGATGATAACCACGACGGCGACAATCGGCAGGGCGGGAGGCAAACAGATTAAGCGTTCTTTCCAGCTAAAGCCACTCACTGGTGGGCCGAAATTTTTGAATTTCAATGCCATGCCGACAATCAGGGTGGCATAGATGATTGCCGAAAAGATCCCGGGGATGAATCCTGCCAGTAGCAGTTTGCCCACATCCTGTTCGACAATGATGGCGTAGATGACCAATATGGCAGACGGTGGAATCAGGCTGGCAAGGGTGCCTGCCGCTGCCACCACTCCGGCGGCAAAGCGTTTGTCATAACCAATCGCGAGCATTTCGGGGATGGCAATTCGTGCGAATACGGCAGCAGTCGCGACCGATGCGCCCGACACGGCAGCAAATCCAGCAGTCGCAAACACAGTCGATACTGCCAGTCCGCCGGGCAACCATGCGAACCAACGCTTTGCTGCCTCAAACAGGGCTTTGGTCATGCCGGCATAATAGGCAAGATAGCCAATCAGAATAAAGATCGGAATCAGCGACAACACCTGACTGGACACTTTTGAATGCGGAACCTGCCCGATTTGTTTGGTCGCAATGGTCAGGGCTTTGATGAAACGATCCGGCTCATAACCAAATTTCGCCCAAAATATCCAAATCAATCCGATTAAGCCAGCCAGACCAGTGGCAAAGGCGACTCGCATACCGAGCAAGACAGAGACCAGCATTCCGCCGGAAACAATCAGCCCAATATCAATCGGCTCCATCAATAGTGTTCCATTTGTGAGACATGCTCCACTTCGGCTGCGGCTTTCTCTGCGACAGTTTGTACCATCGGCACACCGACTGGGGACTCGAGATTGAAAATAAATGCCCGACCATAAGCAACCAGTTGCAATAGTAGGCGCAGGCAAAGCACACTAAGCGCAATCGGCACCAGTAATTTTGCTGGCCAGAGTGGTAGGTTTATATCTATGGAGCTGTCCGCGCTCCAACTGGGCATGGCAAAATCAAAGCTACGCAGGAAATGCGAATAAGTACCCCAAACCAGCAACACCAACAACACCAACATCAGAAATACGGTGATGATTTCTGCCATCCACAGAGCGCGACCTTTCAGTGACCCGACCAGCATATCCATACGAATATGGGCACCATTACGTTGCACATAGGCGACTCCCATGAAGGCAATCAAGGGCATCATCTGCTCGATCCAGTCGATATAACCGGGCAAAGGAGTGTTGAAAAAATCGCGCCCGCTGACATTGCACACCGCCAAAAGCATCAGCGAAAACACCGCCAGCCCGGACAGCAAAGCGAGCTTGTTTTCCAGATTGTACAACAACCGGTCCAACCGGCTCAGGGTGGAATTATCCTGCAAAACCGATGATATGCCGGCCATTTGCTCTCCTAATAACCCTACCTTATGTGTCCAGCGAGGTTAAAACATTGCGGACATCTATTCATTAGAATTTTTTGTGAGCGGTTTATTGCGCGATTAGTGCGGTCACCAGATCATACAACTCCTGTGCCGGCAGCCCTCTGGCAGTGTTCGCTTCAATCCATGCCTGAGCAGCAGGCTGTGCAACCGCTTCTCGAAGAACCGTTAGTTCGGCATCATCATAGGTGATTGACTTGATGCCTTTTTCTGCCAGCACCGGACCCCATGCCGCCATCGTCTTGCCGTTGTAAGTGACAATATAATAATCCAGCGCGTCGTCAATTGACCCCAGCAATGCCTCGCGGTGCGTATCGGACAACTCGTTCAGCGCGTCCGTGTTAGCCACAACCGGGCAATTCACCGTACCCGGATTCAAATTGGTGGTCCACCATTCACCAGTTTCAACGGTACCAAACGACATGTGTGCATGGGGCGCAAAAGCGACCGCTTTGACCACGCCACTGTCGAGTGCTTGGCGAACCTCAGAAGCAGTCATCGAAGTCGGAACCGCACCGACTGTTGCCATGGCTTTGCCAACCCCGCCGATAGCGCGTACCGACAAGCCCTTGTAATCCGCCAGCGTCAATGGCGCATCGCCGACACCGATAAGGTTGTATTGTGGTAGCGGGGAGGGCATCAGCAAAGTGGCATTCCAGCGCGCAAGGTCAGCTTGAGCCGCCGGGTGCTGGTAAACAATCTGACTAATGTGGCGTTCCTGTTGCAACGAGGACACGCCGAGGAAAGGCAACTCCAGCACGGTGATAGACGGGTTTTTATCGCGGTGATAGCCAGCACAGAACTGTGCCATTTCAAACGCGCCAATCGAGATTCCATCTAAATTTTCCTTGTTCTTGGACAGTCCACCATAAGACAGATTGAGGATAAATTCGCCGTTGGTTTTTTTGGCAACCAATTCTGCCAACTTCTCCACATGCTCGGTAAATGCCCGCCGTTTGCCCCACAGCGAGACATCCCATTCCACAGCGATGGCTTCGCCTGCAAAGGCAATCGCAATAACGACCATGACGATACGAACTAAAAAATGTTTCATAATATTTCCCCACTGTTAATGAATCAGACCCAACATGCTATCTGATGAACTGTCACTGGTCAAGTATGTTAGCCCAAAGCAGTAATGTCCCCTTTTGACTTCTTCAGGAGCGGTGCGGCGGGCTCACCGAGCGAGGGTTATGACAGAGGAGATAATTACATTGAGCCATGCAGATGAGCTGGGCAGAACTTGACCGAGTATCGGTTATTCATTCCATTATCGGGTGCCGGCGAGACCAGCACAGGCGGCGCGGCAACTACACTTAGGTCTCCGGCAGGTAAAACGCTTAACCCGCGCTTATCGAGACTGTGGTGACTTTGGGCCGACTTTCGCGTACGAGAAGCTCACCGAACTGCATGAGTGCCATTTCTCGGTGGAGACCTTGCGTAAATGGATGATTAAAGATGGGTTGTGGTTGGGGAAACAGCGTAAAAGAGCTGCCATCCACCAAAGCCGACCCGCAGGGCACAAGTGCCGTTACCGCGCAACACACCCGACAATGCACATCGTGCGCTATTGCACAGCGTCGAGGAGCTTAAACTGATCCTCTGTCGGCACCATCAGCGTAAACTGTCTAAGAATTTAACCTTATCATTTTGTAACACCGAATATCAGCTGACTGGCTCTTGTGCCCTGCGGGTAACGGCAAGGGCTATCGTCTGATGAGGAGCGACCATCACGCTCTGCGAGGACGGTGCTACGGGTTTGGTTACATTGCTACACAAAGGCAAGGCATTGACTTATCGAACGCTCCAAAAGGGAAAGGCCGCCGTTGTGATTGCCGATGGCAAGACCGTTCATAACCACGTTGAGCCAAGCACTTCACCGACAACAAAAATCCACTTGGAAACCCGCACCAGATCATCCATGGCGGAGACCATTAACCCGTTATTCAACCAATACTGCACCATAATGAATATAAAAAGGGGACATTACTGCTTTGGGTTGACAGGGGAAATCACTTATTGACACTGGTAATGAGTCTTGGAATGAGCCCCAGATAGAGCACGGCTGCGATCAGAGTTAGTAAAAACTTTGCGGTCGCACCATTTAATGACCCGTCTTATCCTTCACCATTGAAATTCACTGCTTTGTTTCTCCGCGCATCAAGGATGTTTTTGATGAGCGGGGTAAGGAGAATAACAACAGTGATCGCAAGGATGGTTGCTGTGATTGGTCGCTCCCAAAGGAAAGAGAGTTCCCCGTCACTAATGGCAAGTGCGCGACGAAGATTATCTTCCATCATGCCACCCAATATGAAGCCGAGCAGCATCGGTGCCAGAGGGAAGTTAATCAGCCGGAAGAATATGGCGATTACCGCGACAATCACCATGATATGGATATCAAATGTGTTGAAGGAAACCAAATAGACGCCAATAAGGGAGAAGAAAATAATCAAGGGTGTCAGGATTTGTTTGGGTAAAGCAAGAAGCCGGGCGATGTAGGGAATGAGGGGCAGGTTGAGAACCAATAGAATGATATTCCCAATATACATGGAAATAATCACAGACCAGAAAACGGCAGGTTGTTCGATAAACAGTCTTGGACCTGGCTGGACTCCATAAGAAATAAGCGCGCCCAGCATTATAGCTGTTGTTCCTGAACCAGGAATGCCGAGTGTCAGTAGTGGCACGAAAGAACCCGAGCAAGCCGCATTGTTTGCTGTTTCTGGTGCCGCCAGTCCACGGATGCTCCCGTTGCCAAATTTAAGCTTTTCCTTAGCGCTGGCAAAACTGCGTTCCATGCCATAGGCGAGGAAAGAGGCGATCGTTGCACCCGCCCCAGGCAGAACACCGATAAAAAATCCTAGGAGAGAGCTGCGTGCCACGGCAGGCGCGAGGTACTTGACTTCTTCTTTGGATATTTTCATGGAGCCAATATCGCCCTTAGTGGCTTTTTCGGCTTCTTCGGACACTTTTTCCGGTTTCAATACCACCATCAATGCTTCTGAAAGCGCAAAGGTGGCCATGGCAAGAAGGAGGAAGCTGATGCCGTCAATGAGATCGATTGAGCCAAATGTAAATCGCTGTAAACCGGCTGTTTGATCCGTCCCGATGGTGGAAAGCATTAGTCCAAAAAGCGTCATTAGAACGGCAATCAAGAAGTTTCCTTTGCCGGCAAAGGCGGAAACAGCCGTTAAGCCTAGAACCATCAGGGCGAAATAATCCGCCGATTGAAAACTGAGGGAGACGGATGCAAGGGCTGGAGCGGCGAACAACAAGAAAATCGCTGCAATCGTACCGCCACTAAAAGAACTGTAGGCGGCAATCGCCAATGCCTTACCCGCGTGACCTTGCTTAGCCAACGGGTAGCCATCAAATGCTGTGGCAACAGTGCCGGCAACGCCCGGTGCATTGATAAGAATAGCCGAAGTGGAGCCACCAAAGATGGCACCATAATAAACCCCTGCCATCAAGATCATGCTGGTCGATGGATCAAAACCATAGGTGATGGGAATCATCAATGCGATGGCTGAGATAGGTCCTAATCCAGGTAGCATGCCTATAAATGTACCGGCAAAACAGCCCACAAAAACCATAAGCAGGTTAAGGGGGGCGGCGGCAGTGCTTAGTCCCTGCAGAATGCCATCAAGCATTAGTTTGCTCCCAGCAAAGAAAAGATGTCACCGGGGTCGAGATAGATGCCCAGAAGCTTATTGAGTATTAGCCAGAATCCCACAGCTGTCGGCACTGCGGAAAAAAGGATAATTTTCCAGCGCCGTTCACCGAGTGAATAGATTCCGCCAACGAGGAATAAAATAGTTGAGAAAAGAAAGCCCAGCCCTGTTAGGGCAAAGCCGTAAAAAACGATCAAGCCGAGTAATAGGATGGTTTTTGGCCAGTTTAGACCTTTGAATACAGCTAAAAAATCGTCTGTTTTTTCTCTTTGTGGAAGAATAAGAATGAGGAAAGAGACAATGCCGGCTAACCAAGCAAGGGCTTTGGGCATGGTCTGGGCGTTAAAAGGCTCTAATTCATCGCCCGGAATCATGACAATTTGACCGGCCCCAACGCCATAGGCTATGGCGAGGACCAGGAAGCACAAAGCACCCGCTTTTTCCTTGCTAATGGTCATCTCTCCATTCCTTCTTTAGAGACTGTGCAAACATCCAACATTCGCCAGAAACCAAGTCGTGTTACATGGATAGACAGGATAGACAGGATAGATAAGATGATTTTATGAAACATGAAAAAAATAATCGGAAACGAGGCTTTATAGACCATGAAAAACCACTATCCGTCGTTCCCGCGAAGCATGTCCCCGCGTAGGCGGGGAGCGGGAACCCAGTAAAACAACCAAACCCGCAAGGGTTTCCACTTTATAAAGCTATTCTATGCTTAAAGGAAGCCAAGATCTCTCATGAGGTCACCAATAATGCCTTCTTGCTCTTCCAAGAAGGTGTAGAACACATCAGCCGGTTGGAATACTTCAACCCAACCGTTGCGGGCACGAACGGCTCCCCATTCTGGGGTGTCGTACATTTTCTCAAGCACGGCATTGTAGTGAGCCACTTTTTCTTTAGAAGCGCCTGGAGCCGCGAAGAAACCGCGCCAGTTCACGAAAGTAGCATCAATACCTTGCTCGGTAAGGGTGGGTACATTTGGAGCATCGCTGATACGGTTCGCACCAGTCATGGCAAGAATACGAACCTGACCACTACGCTCTAGTTCAAGTGCTTCTGAAAGCCCTGTTGAAAGAATGGCGGTTTCGCCAGAGAGCAACCCAGCCATTGCTTTACCGCCAGCATCATAAGGAATGTATTTTACAGTCTTAGGGTCGCCACCAGCTGCTTTGAATGCCTGTGCCGCAACCAGATGATCCATACCACCACGGGTAGAGCCACCAGCAATTTTCACAGATTTTGGATCAGCTTTGAAATCGGCAACAACTTCAGAAAAAGACTTGTATTTGGAATCTGCTGGAACAACGAAGGCAGCGTAGTCACCGATCACACCGGCAACGGGTACTAGGTCGCGGAATGATTGTGGGAATACTTTGGTCAGTGAACGAATGACGATTGGTGTCGAGTTCACCATCAGGGTATCACCTTGGCGCTTCGCAGTTTCAATCAAGTGCGCGATGGCTTTACCACCACCACCACCGGACATGTTTTCATAAGAAGCCGTTCCGACCAGTCCAGATTTTGTCAGTGCTTCACCGGTACCACGTGCGGTACCGTCCCACCCGCCCCCAGCACCACCAGGAATCAGGAAGTGGATTTTTTCAATTTCTGCCGCTGATGCTAAAGAGAGCGACATTGCCATCCCTAGACTGACAGTGGCAACCGCCATGGAAAGCACCAAGCGGCGGGATAGTTTTGTTGTTTTCCCCCAAGCCACCTTCGGGACAAGCCCCATGGATAACACGAGAGCGAAACCAAAACCACATGCGCGTTTTTTGATACTTTGTACTTTCATCTTTTGACTCCTGATTTGGTTGAACTTGATTTAGACGATGTACACGAACATCCGCGAACATCAAGTCCGCACAGTGTAACCGAAAACTGTGACATAGGGGAAATAACTTAGACAATGGTTGGTTGAGAATACGCAAAGCAGTGCTCATCGAAGCTGCGCCACCAGTTGAAAAATAGCCGATTCAATAGAATACGGCAACAGAATCCTTTACTATGGCGAGACTAAAAACTTATCGCATATAAAATAATGAAAGCAATGATTTTGGCGGCGGGGAAAGGAACCCGTGTGCAACCGCTTACTTATGAGATGCCCAAGCCGATGATTCCGGTTCTCGGAAAGCCGGTGATGGAATATCTGATTGAACAGTTGTCGAGTCATAACTTCCACGATGTCATGATCAATATCAGCCATTTACCTGAGCCGATTGAGACTTATTTTGGAGACGGTCGGCGTTGGGGGGTCCATATTGGGTATTCGTTTGAGGGGCATGTGGAGAATGGGAAGCTCATTGGCGAGCCGTTGGGATCTGCAGGGGGAATAAAACGCATTCAAGAGTTTGGCGGGTTCTTTGATGATACTTTTATCGTGGTTTGTGGCGATGCTATTATTGATCTGAATTTAACCGATGCGATTCGAAAACACTGGCAGTCTGGCGCGCAAGCCAGCATTGTGGTCAAGCGCGTAGAAAAGGAAAGAGTTTCCGATTATGGGGTTGTGGTTGCCGATGAAAACGGCACCATCACCTCGTTTCAGGAAAAGCCGACCATGGAGGAGGCTAAATCGACTTTAGTCAATACTGGCATTTATATTTTTGAACCGCAAATCATTGATTTAATCCCCAGCGAGGTGGTCTATGATATTGGCGCAGATTTATTGCCCGATTTGCTGGCAAAGGGGTTACCCTTTGCTGCCATCGAGTTGCCTTTTCGATGGGTTGACATCGGACGGTTGAGCGATTACTGGCGGGTCAACCAACAACTGATGCGTGGCGCGGTTCGGGGTATCAATATGCCGGGGAAGGAAGTGATGCCACAGATATGGACTGGCTTGAATGTGGCGATTGACTGGCAGGGTGCGTTTATTGAAGGACCGGTCTATATCGGTGCAAATTCAAAAATTGAAGCTGGCTGTGAGATTTTGGGTCCAACATGGATTTCTCATGGTTGTCATTTGGAAGGCGGTGCTAAAGTTCACAAAAGCATGTTATTTGAACACACCTTGCTACGAAAACATGGCACGGTCAGTGAAGCGGTGGTGTTTGGTAAACATTGTGTTGATAAAGAGGGTCGCCCGTTTGCCAGCAAAGGTTCCGCTCTGGATTGGGTTGGCGATGCTCGGGACAAGGCAATGAGATCCAGAGGCTAGAGTGTTTTGGGGCTTGCTCCAGAAATTCATTTGAAAAACCGCATATCAAAAACTTGAACATTGCTTATTAGCGGAAAGTGCTAACTGATGGACTCTAAAAAAGACCTCTCCGAAAGAGATATTTGCACTAAATTTATTCAACCTGCATTAGAAAAAGCAGGCTGGGATACGCTTACCCAAATTAGAGAAGAAGTGTCTTTTACGGATGGCCGTATTTACGTTAGAGGCAACTTAACCAGCCGTGGCAAGCAAAAAAGAGCGGATTATATCCTCTATTACAAACCCAATATCCCCATGGCGAATTCAACCCATAAGTGCAACACGGTGTTTAAAGAAATAGTTTTTTTCCATCATTTCAGCAAAGACCTCGAAAGGGGTCTTAAATCCCAGACATTTTCTGGGACGATTATTCATTAAATCTGTTGCTGTTTTCACCGCATTGTCAGTGATTTTATCAAGTTTCATCTTTTTCGGGAAGAACTGTCTCAATAGCCCGTTATGGTTTTCATTCGATTCACGCTCCCAGCTATGACACGGTTTGGCAAAGTAAGTGTTGCAATTTAATTGTTTGGCAATCTCGCCATGGCGGTTAAACTCTCTGCCATTATCAAAGGTAATGGTATGCACCAGATTCTTAATGGGGCTGAGTAGCTCAATGATTGCATCACGACTTGCTTGTGCGGTCTTACGTTTAATAGGCAGGGCAAGATAAAGCCTGCTCTTTCTTTCTATCAAGGTAAGTATGGCTCCTTGATGATTTTTTCCTATCACGGTATCCGCCTCCCAATCACCAATGCGACTGCGCGTATCAACAATGCTAGGACGATCAGCTATATCCACTCTGTTTGGGTATCTTGCCCCTGTAATCAGGCTTGCCGTATCGTTTACGATATGGACGGCTCTGGCACCTTAGGTATTTATAAAGATTGGAGCCTGCCATTTTGTTTTTCAATACAAAGCGATAGATGGTTTCAGTGCTAATACTAATGTCCCAATTACAATATAACCGGTTAGCAACTTGTTCAGGGCACCAGTATTGTTTGAGATTATCCTTGACATAGCGTATTACCTGCGGGGTCAGTTTGATATGCTTGTTTTTAGTTTGATGGCTAGCATGAGCAAACCGACCCGCTTGTTAGTGAATCTTGTTGTCCTATCATCAGCCATATATGGTATCTTTCGTGTTCAGTCAAATGGGTATATTGTCGCATTATGCACTCCTTTTTCAGGTCAGTTAAAAGAGTCTTAATATACCCTTTGGCTGACTTAAGAAGTGTTGCACTTATGATGTGAATGTAAGTCAGTTAAAAGTTCAAGAACAAGAAAATGGTCGTGTGCGATTTTGGGGAACAGTAGCAGGCATAGATGGAAAGATTTTAAGGGTTATAACATTGTCAGATAGAATGACAATTCATAATGCGTTTTTTGATAGAGGATATAAACAATGAAACTCAATTATTACGCCGATACAGATTCTTTATATATCGATTTGTCGTCAACTAAAAGCGTTGACAGCAAAGAAATTTCAGAGGGTGTTGTTATTGATTATGATAGTTCTGGGAAAATTACGGGTATTGATATTGACAATGCAAGCAAAATTATCGACTTAAAAGAATTTACAATGAGCCATCTGCCAATACAAAAACAAACAGTGCTCGCATAACATATCATTTAGAATCCGCCTAATTACCACTCCGATTATCGGGGGATTGCTGGGCGTTCTCTTTGGCTGATACGAGATATCGGTTTTAACGAAATTATTGAATGCTGAAATTACTAGGGTTGTTCAATAAGACTCACAAATACGACGGGTTTCGATATGTGGACAGAACTTCGCGCCGCCTGGGCGTTACTCATCGGCATTGGATTCATGATGGTTGGCAATGGCTTGCAGGGCACCTTGCTGGGGTTGCGCGCCACCATAGAGGGGTTCCCGACCTTTATCACCGGAATAATGATGTCGGGCTATTTCGTTGGCGTATTCGTAGGCTCGATGATTGCGCCCAAATTAGTACAGCGCGTTGGGCATATTCGGGTATTCGCGGCATTGGCTTCGCTCGCTTCAATTTCGATTCTGGTTCAAGGCATTTATATTGATGTAGTCATTTGGACCCTGATGCGCTTAATTACCGGCATCAGTTATGCTGGAATATATGTGGTTGCCGAAAGCTGGTTGAATGATCGCGCCAGCAATGAAACACGCGGTCAGGTGCTGTCGGTATATATGGTTGTGGTCACGTTTGGCATGGGCAGCGGTCAGTTCTTGCTTGGTTTTAGTAGTCCGGAAAGTGTGGATTTGTTTGTGCTGGTTTCGATTGTCGTTTCACTCGGCTTAATTCCCATTTTGTTGACCGCACGACCGGCACCGGCATTCGTATCAACCGGTAAAATGTCGCTGGCAAAACTGTACCGCGCATCGCCGCTGGCAGTGGTCAGTAATGGTTTAACCGGTGCTGCCCACGGCACCGTTTTTGGTTTAGGCGCGGTATATGCGTGGCAGGAACTGAATGACGTTGAGTTGACTTCATTATTTATGGCTTCGTTTTTGTTCGGCGGGGTCATTTTTCAATGGCCGATTGGCTGGATTTCGGATCGAGTTAATCGCCGCGTAGTCATCATCGGCATGGCAGTAACGGTTATCATTGCCTGCATCACGGCAATATTGCTTCCAAAAAGTGGCTTGCTGTTCTTTGTGGTCATCGTCATTCTTGGTAGTGCGGCGATGCCGATGTACTCGCTCAGCATCGCCTATGCCAATGACCGTCTCCAGCCAGAACAAATTGTTCCCGCCAGCGGCAGCTTGGTGATGGTTGCTGGTATCGGGCTGAGTACTGGTCCAATCATGGTTGCTTTTTTGATGGAAAAATTCGGTTCGATGTTTTATTTCATCGGCATCGCCAGTGCCTTTGCCTTGATTTTGGTATTTGCGATTTACCGTATGACGGTGACCCATACGGTTGCTTTGGACGACCAACGACCGCTTGTCGTAGCTGGGCAGATTGGTACGCCGGTGGCAGCATATAACGCCCCCGATGTCGCGGATTATGTGGAGCAGCAATTCGCAGAAACTGACGATGCTGAAGAGCCCGCAGGCAATGACGATAACGAAAAAACGATCACCTAATGAATGATTTGAGGGGTGATTTTTCGCCTGTCGGCATTGCCCAACAAGCCCACCAATTCATGGCAAGATGTGCAAATGCCATGATGCTTTGTGCCGAGTCGGCAGTCGAAGTCAATATGGTCAAAGCATTTTTAGAGTCGTCTCAACACGCGCTCAAACGAGAAGCCGTTCAAGATTTCCAGCCCAATCCATTGCCTTGTCTGAGTCATCTGAAATGGGTCAAAGACATGAAACTGGCACAAGATTTCCAACAATTTGCGTCTTATTTGCCGTGGGATTATTCCCCGCGCACCATAGATCGAGGTACCGCAGTAGCGATTATGGATTTTAGCAAACTGTTTGCAATCGGCGAACTGGTTGCTGGCTTGATGTATGTTGACATCAATCAAGCCTACCCGCTACACAATCATCCCCCACATGAAATGTATTTTATCCTTTCGGGAACCGCCCAATGGCGTTGGGGCGGGCATCACGATTTTCGCAACATGGCAGCGGGCAACCTGCTTTATAACCAGCCGTATAATTGGCACGGCGTTCAAGCAGGCTCAACACCAATGTTGGCACTGTATATTCAAATAGCCTAATTGCTAATTGTCAATTTTCCATTAACAATAGGGTTTTCCGCCTTCCATGGCGGTCGAATTTGAATGATGCAAAGGTCTCTAACCTTTCAGTTTTTTTAATACGAAAGGCAATACGCCACCACACAGGTAGTAGTCCACTTCAACCGCAGTATCTATTCTTGATTGCAGTTGTATTTTGTCAACCGAGCCATCGGCGCGATTGATGTGGGCTACAAAAATTTGCTTGGGCGTTAAGGTGCCGTCCAATCCGAAAATATCGATGCTGTCGCTCCCCGTGATATTAAGCGTTTTACGATTTTCATCGGGCATAAACTGTAATGGCAATACCCCCATTCCAACCAGATTGGAGCGGTGAATTCGTTCAAAACTCTCTACGATGACCGCTTTTACGCCGAGCAATAAAGTGCCTTTGGCAGCCCAGTCACGACTTGAGCCGGTGCCGTATTCGCTACCAGCAACCACCACAGTCGGGATGCCGGCTGCCTGATAATTCATCGCAGCCTCATAAATTGGCACCACCCTCGGGTCGTCATTGGTGCAGGTATAGCCGCCTTCGGTACCCGCCACCAACTCATTTTTGATACGAATATTTGCGAATGTGCCGCGAATCATCACCTCGTGGTTGCCACGCCGAGAGCCGTAGGAATTAAACGCTTTAGGCGATACCCCATTTTCGATGAGATATTGTGCGGCCGGACTGTCGGTGGCGATGGAGCCTGCCGGAGAAATGTGATCTGTGGTCACAGAATCCCCGAGCAATGCCAACAGCCGTGCGCCAATGATGTTTTTATTCTTGCCGCTGGTGTATTGCTCATCGAAAAAGGGCGGCAACTGAATATAAGTCGAATCTGCCGAGAAGGTATAGGTACTTCCTTCACCGGTCGGCACCGCCTGCCACTTGTTATCGCCGGCAAAGACATCGGCGTATTTGCTGGTGAACATCGAGGTATCGAGTTTGGCAACCTCGCTTGCCACCTCATCATTGCTTGGCCAAATATCTTTGAGGAACACGGAGTTGCCATCTTTGTCTTGTCCGATGGCATCATTGGCAATATCAATGCGGGTATTCCCTGCCAGCGCGTAGGCGACTACCAGTGGTGGCGACGATAACCAGTTGGCTTTGACCAAGGGGTGAATCCGCCCTTCAAAGTTGCGGTTGCCCGATAATACTGATGTGACCACCAAATCGTGGGCAACCACCGTTTCATGCACCGCTTCGGGCAAAGGTCCGGAGTTGCCGATACAGGTTGTGCAGCCATAGCCTACAGTATTGAATCCGAGCTGGTCGAGATATTGTTGCAACTCGGCTTTTTGTAGATATTCGGTGACGACTTTGGAGCCGGGTGCCAGCGAGGTCTTGACCCAAGGTGGGCATGTCAAACCGCGCTCAACGGCTTTCTTCGCCACCAATCCCGCACCCACCATGACCGCCGGATTCGAGGTGTTGGTGCAAGAGGTAATCGCTGCCACCACCACATCGCCGTGATGCAGATCATAGCCATCGGCAGTAGCAAAACTTTTGTCTATTTCATCCTGCTTACCATCCTGTTGAATGAACTCATCCATAGCGGCAGGCATGTCCGGCAAGGAAACCCGATCTTGCGGTCGTTTCGGGCCGGATAAATTCGGCTGTACTTCGCTAATATCGAGTTTCAAAGTCGCCGCAAACAACGGTTGTGGTGCCGCGCTGTCTCGCCACATACCTTGCGCCTTGCTATACGCCTCGACCAATGCCACCGCGTCTTCGGTGCGACCGCTCAGGCGCAGGTAGTCGATGGTTTTCTGGTCTATCGAAAAGAACCCGCAGGTCGCACCATATTCGGGTGCCATGTTGGCAATCGTCGCTCTATCGGCAAGTGGCAGGTTGTCCAGCGCATTACCATAAAATTCCACGAATTTGCCCACCACGCCCTGTTGCCGAAGCATTTGCACAATGAGTAAGACCAAATCGGTGGCAGTGATGCCCTCGCTCAATTTGCCGCTTAATTCAAAACCAACCACTTGTGGAATCAGCATTGGTATTGGCTGTCCCAACATCGCGGCTTCTGCTTCAATACCGCCGACTCCCCAGCCCAATACCCCCAGCCCATTGACCATGGTGGTGTGGCTATCGGTGCCGACCAATGTATCCGGATAAGCCACCATTTCGCCATTGCACTCATCGCTCCAAACAACTTTGGCAAGGTATTCCAGATTAACCTGATGGCAAATGCCGGTGCCGGGCGGCACCAACTTGAAGTTATCAAACGCCGCCTGTCCCCATTTGAGAAACGCATAGCGTTCCGTATTCCGTTGCATTTCAAATTCGACATTGGCAGCGAGAGCGGTATTGGTTGCAAACTGGTCAATCACAACCGAGTGGTCAATGACTAAATCGACCGGCGACAGAGGATTGATTTTTTCGGGGTCGTCATTCGCCTTAACCAGCGCGTCACGCATGGCCGCCAAATCAACCACAGCGGGTACGCCAGTGAAATCTTGCATCAATATCCGTGCCGGATGGTAGGCGATTTCTTGTGTGGTTGTTTGCTCGGCACTCTTGGCAACCGCCTCAATATCCCCCACCGTGCAAGCCACACCTTCTTCGTGGCGCAACAAATTTTCCAATAACACTTTAATGGAATTGGGTAGTCGGCTAATATCGGCTAAGTCGGCTACGCGGTCAGCTTTCAGATTATAGTAGCTATAGGTTTTTCCTTTGACTTCGAGCGTGGCATAACTGTTGAACGAGTTATTACTGGTGTGCATAAAATTTTCCTGATAATGTGTTTAGCATCCGACTTGGTTGCCGTAGCCGATGATTGATATGTATTGAGACCTTTGCACGATAGTTCTTTTGTCCTCTAGCGGTGTCAAAAGCGGTCTCAATCGGTCATTTATAAGTGGCGAATTCAACCCATAAGTGCAACACGGTAGTTAAAGAAATAGTCTTTGCCCATCATTTCAGCAAAGACCTCGAAAGGGGTCTTAAATCCCAGACATTTTCTGGGACGATTATTCATTAAATCTGTTGCTGTTTTCACCGCATTGTCAGTGATTTTATCAAGTTTCATCTTTTTCGGGAAGAACTGTCTCAATAGCCCGTTATGGTTTTCATTCGATCCACGCTCCCAGCTATGATACAGTTTGGCAAAGTAAGTGTTGCAATTTAATTGTTTGGCAATTTCACCATGGCGGTTAAACTCTCTGCCATTATCAAAGGTAATGGTATGCACCAGATTCTTAATGGGGCTGAGTAGCTCAATGATTGCATCACGACTTGCTTGTGCGGTCTTACGTTTAATAGGCAGGGCAAGATAAAGCCTGCTCTTTCTTTCTATCAAGGTAAGTATGGCTCCTTGATGATTTTTTCCTATCACGGTATCCGCCTCCCAATCACCAATGCGACTGCGCGTATCAACAATGCTAGGACGATCAGCTATATCCACTCTGTTTGGGTATCTTGCCCCTGTAATCAGGCTTGCCGTATCGTTTACGATATGGACGGCTCTGGCACCTTCAGATATTTATAAAGATTGGAGCCTGCCATTTTGTTTTTCAATACAAAGCGATAGATGGTTTCAGTGCTAATACTAATGTCCCAATCACAATATAACCGGTTAGCAACTTGTTCAGGGCACCAGTATTGTTTGAGATTATCCTTGACATAGCGTATTACCTGCGGGGTCAGTTTGATATGCTTGTTTTTAGTTTGATGCCTAGCATGAGCAAACCGACCCGCTTGTTGGTATCGATAACCTCTTTTACCTGTATTGCGTTTAATCTCTCGGCTAATTGTTGAGACACTTCTGCCCATCCGATTAGCAATGCTTGTTAGTGAATCTTGTTGTCCTATCATCAGCCATATATGGTATCTTTCGTGTTCAGTCAAATGGGTATATTGTCGCATTATGCACTCCTTTTTCAGGTCAGTTAAAAGAGTCTTAATATACCCTTTGGCTGACTTAAGAAGTGTTGCACTTATGATGTGAATGTAAGTGAGTATAACAAGATGGTGTAGGCGTGTAACTGTTTCTGGAATATGTCGGTCGTGGTCTTGAACGAAGCCTCTTCCCCGTCGATTGTCTGATAGCTGGCATTGTCGTCGAAAATAGGCGTGCCGGTAAAGCCGAACAACTGGGCATTGGGGAAAAACGCCTTGATTGCCTGATGGTTATCGCCAAACTGGGAGCGGTGGCATTCGTCAAAGATGAATACCATGCGCTTGTTGCTTAGTGGCTCGAGGCGTTGCCGGTATTGTTTTTTGTGCTTGCCGTCGAGTGCCAGCCCGAGTTTCTGGATGGTGGTAACGATGACCTTGTCGGCGTAATCCGTGGACAGCAGGCGTTTCACCATAGCTTCGGTATTGGTGTTTTCTTCCACACAGCCTTTCTGAAAGCGGTTGAATTCCTCGCGGGTCTGGCGGTCAAGGTCTTTGCGATCGACCACGAACAGGCATTTGTCGATGTCCGGGTTGTCCTTGAGCAGGGTGGAAGCCTTGAATGAGGTGAGCGTTTTGCCGCTGCCGGTGGTGTGCCAGATGTAGCCATTGCCGCGGTTCTGATGAATGCAATCCACAATCGCCCGCACCGCATAAATTTGATAGGGGCGCATGATCATCAGCTTTTGCTCGCTGGCGACCAGCACCATGTAGCGGCTGAGCATTTCGCTCAAGGTGCATTTGGCGAGGAATTGCTCGGTGAAGGGGTCAAGGTGAGTGATTTTGCTGTTGTCTTTGGCGGCAAACTGATAGACCGGCAGGAAACGTTCATCGGCATCGAAACTGAAATGCCGGTCGGCGTTATTGGCAAAGTACCAGGTGTTGTTTTGATTGCTGACGATAAAAAGCTGCATAAAGCACATCAGGGTATTGCCATAACCATTGCCGGGGTCGTTCTTGTACTCGACAATCTGCTTCATGGCGCGGCGCGGGCTGACTTCCAGTGCCTTGAGTTCGATCTGCACCACCGGTACGCCGTTAATGAGCAGGATCACGTCATAGCGGTGGTGACTGCTGCGGGTGTTGATACGCAACTGGCTGACCACCTCGAAATGGTTTTTGCACCAGTGCTTGATATTGACCAGCGTGTAATGCAGGGGTGTGCCATCTTCGCGCATAAAACTGTTGATTTGGCGCAGGATATTGGCGGCGGTGAAGACATCCTTGCTGATAATTTCATCCAGCAGGCGGGAAAATTCGCTATCGGTCAGCTTGACCCTGTTGAGGGCTTCGAATTTTTGCCGAAAGTTTTGTTCAAGGGCATCGCGGTCGCGGATGTCTTCGCGGTAGGCGTATTTGAGCGCGACCAGTTTTTCGATCAGTCTTTGTTCGATTTGGGTTTCTTTTGTCATTCCCCTGCTCAAATAATGCTTGGCTCACTATTGCGATTATTGATGTTATCCCATATAAGAGCCGATTCGAAAAAAAGATTCTACTGGAGACTCGGTGATTTTCGCAGTTTCTATCTGATACCTTTGCATAATTCAAAAAGCGATCGGAAGGGACTGTGCAGGAATCCCTCGCTAGGCATGCGTTACATGTAGAAAACCCTCGCGGGTTTGGCTGTTTTACTGGATTCCTGCTCCCCGCCTACGCGGGGACAGGCTTCGCAGGTTCTGATAATACTCATAATATTGCCAAGTCCAATGAATTATGGGTCGGTATTGGTTGATGAGACGGTAATAAGTGGCTCGTGAACAGTGGATTGCTGGCATTGTCACTGACACACCAACTGCGGTATGATTTGATTCGCAGGTTTTGTGTCTGCATCGGGTGGTATCCTGTGTTTAGATTTAGTCACTAATATCACAGAAGACGACCCGATTTTTGATCGTAAAAAGGCATCATATCTTTCTGAACCCAGACAAGTGAATCCCGATGACCGCTTTGCAGTAAAATACGCCACATTGAAATCACTCAAACAAACCCAATATTTAGCCCATCCTCGTGCCAAACTCCAATACGCATACTCGTTCGTCTAATCCATTCTGGCTGTGGTTGTATCGCTTCGGCTCGCCGGCTTATTTCTATGCGTTTGCCGAGCGATGGGCGACTAAATGCGGGCTTATTGCCTTGTTGTTATTTGTTACTGGCTTGTATTACGGCTTGGTTGTCGCGCCTATGGATTATCAAATGGGCGACAGTTATCGTATTTTATTTATTCATGTCCCGACTGCATGGATGTCGATGTTTGTCTATGTGGTCATGGCAATAGCAGCAGCCACAGGGTTAATCTGGCGAATGAAACTCGGTCATGCTGTGGCGCGTTCCTGCGCGCCATTGGGTGCAGCCTTTACTGTTTGCGCTCTGGTTAGTGGCTCTTTATGGGGCAAACCCACCTGGGGGACTTACTGGATTTGGGATGCGCGACTGACTTCTGAATTGGTATTGTTGTTTTTATATTTTGGTTACATGGCATTGATTAGCGCGATTGAGGATAAACCCACCGCCTCCCGCGCTGCCGCATTATTAGCCTTAGTCGGAGTGGTCAATATTCCCATTATTCACTATTCGGTTGAATGGTGGAATACCCTGCATCAAGGCGCAACGGTGATGAAACTCGGGCAACCGACAATGGAATTTGAAATGTTGATTCCGCTGCTCATCATGTTTGTCGCAATCAATTTTTATTTTGTCGCCAGCCTGCTCAATCGTGTTCGTTGCGAACTGTTGGATCAGGAACGGCAAACCCAATGGGTTAAACAGCAGGTTACAAAAGCCGTCGAGGCACAATCATATCGAGGCGACCATGCTTGAGTTTTTTAACATGGGCGGACATGGTTTTTATATCTGGCTCAGTTATGGCATTGTTGCGTTCATGCTTGGGTATCATTATTTCGCCCCGATATGCCGACATAAAAAATTGCTTCGACAACTGTCCGCGTTTTACCGTAGCCAAGTTGATAATTGAAAATGCGTACTAAACGGAAACGGCGTTTGATTGCAATCGGCTTGTTAGTCGTCGGCATCTCCACAGCGGTTGGACTGATGTTGCTAGCGTTGAAACAAAATATCAATTTATTCTTCAGCCCGAGTCAGATTGTTGCTGGTCAAGCCCCTGTTCAAACTAATTTTCGCATCGGTGGCATGGTGGTTAATGGCAGCGTTAAAAGAAACCAAACCGATTTGCAGGTTACTTTCGCGCTCACCGACACGGCAGAGACCGTTACCGTATCGTATGCTGGAATCCTGCCGGATCTTTTTCGTGAAGGTCAGGGCATCGTCGCTTCGGGAAAAATGCAGCAGGGCATTTTCATTGCCGACCAAGTGCTGGCAAAACATGACGAAACCTATATGCCACCACAAGTCAATGATGCACTAAAAGCCGCCAATAAAAACCGATACAACACCGCAAACTAAAGCAATCACGACCAGCAGATGCTATTTTATTCCTGATGATTCCCGAACTCGGACACTTCGCGCTTATTCTCGCTCTGGTGGTTGGTTTATTGCTTGCCAGTTTTCCTTTGCTTGGCGCACATCGTGGCATTGTAACTTGGATTGCTTTTGCCAAGCCAGCGGCGCGGGCGCAACTTTTACTGATTGCCTTTGCTTATGGCTGCTTGACTTATACTTTTGTACAGGATGATTTTTCGGTGGCGTATGTAGCCAATCATTCCAATTCTCATTTGCCGTTGCTTTATAAAATCTCTGGTGTATGGGGTGGGCATGAGGGCTCGCTGTTGCTTTGGGCTTTTATTCTGAGCCTATGGATTGTGGCAGTGAGTATCTTCACTCGTTCTATTCCCGAGTCGATGTCGGCAAGAGTGCTTGCGGTCATGGGCATGATTAGCGTGGGCTTTTTATTGTTTATGCTGTTTACCTCGAATCCGTTTGCGCGCCTACTGCTGGTGCCGATGGAAGGACGGGATTTGAATCCACTCCTGCAAGACATCGGGCTGGCAGTCCATCCACCGATGCTTTATCTGGGCTATGTTGGATTCTCTGTGGCGTTTGCGTTCGCGCTGGCAGCACTGATTAGCGGTCGCTTCGATGCGGCATGGGCGCGTTGGTCGCGCCCGTGGACTAATATCGCATGGATGTTTCTCACCATTGGTATCGCGCTCGGTTCGTGGTGGGCTTATTACGAGCTAGGCTGGGGTGGATGGTGGTTTTGGGATCCGGTAGAAAATGCCTCTTTCATGCCGTGGCTCATTGGCACCGCGTTAATCCATTCTCTTGCCGCAACAGAAAAGCGCGGTGTGTTTAAGGCATGGACTATTCTGCTTGCTGTGCTTGCCTTTTCACTGTCGTTGTTAGGCACCTTTCTGGTGCGCTCTGGGGTTTTAATTTCGGTACATGCTTTTGCCACCGACCCGTCACGAGGACTGTTTATATTATTATTTTTAAGCATCGTCATTGGCGGATCGCTACTACTCTACGCTTGGCGCGCCCCCACCATCGTCAGCCATGTTAAGTTTACGCGCATTTCACGGGAAATGGCACTGCTATTGAATAATGTATTTTTTGGCGTACTCTGCTTTGCGGTTTTACTGGGAACGCTTTATCCATTGATTCTAGACGCGCTGGGGCTGGGTAAAATTTCGGTCGGTCCGCCCTACTTCAACATCATATTCACAGTCATCGGTTTGCCACTGACGCTATTGATTGGCATCGGCGCATTGATGCGATGGAAAAAAGATCGCCTGCAACGAATCAATCGCCCGCTCATCACCGTTTTGGCTCTCAGCGCAACGAGCGGATTATTGATTCCGCTGGCAATGCCGCATTATTCACTGAGCGCGGCTTTGGGCTTGTTTGCGGGAAGTTTTGTGATCCTTTTAAGCCTGAAAGGTTTGCTGGACAGAGGACAGCCGGGACGACGACTGCACAGTTTGACCACCACACCGCGGGGCTTCTATGGCATGACCCTAGCCCATATTGGCATGGGTGTGTTTGTCATCGGCGTTACCTTGACCCATATTTATAGTGTCGAGCGGGATATTCGTATGCAGGCAGGTGAGCAATATGCCATACACAACTATCAATTTATTTTCAATGGTACTGAACGGTTTTCCGGGCCTAATTATCAGGCTATTCGTGGAAAATTTGAGGTATTAAAAAATGAGCTACCAATAACCCAACTGTTTCCAGAAAAACGAGTTTATCTGGTACAAAAAAGCCCCATGACCGAAGCCGCAATTGATGCTGGACTTTTTCGGGATATTTATATTGCTTTGGGCGAACCTTTGGAAAACAATCAGGCATGGGCAGTGCGGATTTATTTCAAACCGTTTATTCGGTGGATTTGGTTGGGTGCGTTGATGATGGCTTGCGGTGGTTTTTTGGGGGCGACCGATAGGCGATATCGACAGGCCGCCACTGCCAAAATTGCCAACCATCTGGTGCCTGAGTCCGCCTAATTCCGCCTAAATCAACATGAATTATTTTCTCGGTTTATCGCATTTATCAAAATCATTATCGGAGTCATCATGAAGAAAAAACTAATCCCTTTTGTGCTCTTTGTCGTGGTCGTTGGTTTTCTCGTAATTGGGCTGAATCTTAACCCGGGTGAAGTCCCTTCGCCGTTGATTGGCAAACCTGCGCCACAATTTTCAGCACCCATTTTAGCGGTCCAAAATCAATCACCCTATCACACTCAAGACCCGCAAATCCTGTCCGAAAAAGACATGCTGGGCAAGGTTTGGTTGTTCAATGTGTGGGCATCGTGGTGTCCGACCTGTCGCGCCGAACATCCTTTACTGATGCAATTATCGAGTCGCAATCTGGTCGATATAATCGGTTTGGACTACAAGGATACGTCCGCAGATGCGCGTGACTTTTTGCACCAACTTGGCAATCCTTTCAACGTCATTGGGTTTGACAAACAGGGCAATGCCGCAATCGACTATGGGGTCTATGGTGTTCCTGAAACTTTTATCATTGACAAACGGGGCGTAGTTCGCCTGAAGTACAGCGGACAGCTCACTGAGCATGACATGCAAAATAAAATTATTCCATTGATTATTTCATTGCAAAAAGAGGATGCGTAATCGTGCAAGCCCGCTCTTTGGTCATGCCCTTGGTCGTTAAAATGTACGCTATTTTGCGCCTGTTGCCCATCATGGCAATGCTGTTATTGATGCCATCAGTGGCATCGGCACAAGTCGATAGCACACAGTTCGACAATCCACAGCAACACGCGCTCTATCAAAAAGTAATCAAAGAACTGCGTTGTCTGGTTTGCCAAAACCAAACGCTCGCCGATTCTAACGCTGACCTTGCCAAAGACCTCAGACGAAAATCCTATGAAATGGTTAAGCAAAACAAAAGTTATGACGATATTATTCAATACATGCTCGTACGATATGGTGAGTTTGTGTTGTATCGTCCACGAATCACACCCACCACATGGCTGTTATGGTTTTCTCCTTTTGTGATTTTAATTGTCATTATTGGCTTCGCGCTGGCCAAAATTCGTCGCCCCGACAAGCCAATAGATGCCAAATTTTCTAAACAAGATATGGACAACGCCAAGTCCCTGATAGATAACAAAGTTTCCTCTTGATGACGTTTTACTTGCTCCTCATCGGCATTATTCTGCTACCGATACTGATAATTCTACCTGCGTTGAGAAATAAACGCGCAATCATCGACTCCAACCGCGATACCGAAAATATAAATATTGCTCGGCAACGTATGCGAGAAATCGCAAAATTCGAACAACCGAAAAGCGCGCATTTTCAGCAAGCCCAGCTCGAACTGCAAGCGACTTTGCTGGAAGATTTACATACCGATGGCAAGGCGAATAAGCCCGATAGAACAGTGGCATTCAAAAGTTGGGGGGTATTGATTATCGTACTCATCCCTTTGCTGAGCTTCTCCATGTACAGTTACTTGGGTAGCCCGCAATTTGCTGTGCCGTCTATTGGTGGGGTTGGCGGGGTTGAATCAACCAAACAGTCAGATAAGCCACTTGAAATAGCGCAATTGATCGCGTTGTTAGAAGAAAAACTGACTCAAGACCCCGACAATGCTGAAGGCTGGGAACTTGCTGCCACAACGTATATGAAATTGGGTGAATACAAAAAGGCAATGTCTGCCTATGAAAAACTCAATACTTTGATGGTCGGAAATACTGACTTTTTAGTCGCTTGGGCAGACGCTGAAATACTGGCTAAAGGAAATGCCTATACCCCTGCCGCCAAAACTCGAATTGAAAAGGCACTTGCAATCAACCCGCAACATATCAATGGATTGTGGATAGCCAGCCTTGGTGCGAACAGTTTGGGCGAATATGCCAAGTCGCTAGACCATCTGAACACCCTCTTGAGTTTGCTTGCAAGCGATTCGCAATCGACCGATAAAATAAAACGATTGATGGCGCGTATTCGCGCACAAACTAGCGATCTTGATGTCGCCAACCTATCCGACAAGACGCAACAACAAGTCGCAACGGATAACCCATCGACTACTAACAGCAGAGTCATCCGCGTTGAAGTGATGCTTGCGGATCACCTCATTGCTCAGGCGGATAAAAATGATTTGGTCTTCATTTTTGCCAAAGCCCTAGAAGGTCCTGCCACACCGTTGGCAGTCAGTAAGCACCACGTTAAGGACCTGCCGATTAAAATCACGCTTACCGAAAATATGGCAATGCTACCCAATATGAGCATCGCATCATTTGATGAAATAACCGTCACCGCAAGAGTGTCAAAAACCGACAAGTCTATTCAACAAGCAGGGGATTTGGTGAGCGATACGACACTGATAACGGAACAAACCCAAAACCGCATGGTGAAACTGATTATTGATCAAATAGTCCGATAACCGAGGTCTAATTGAAAATTGAGAATTGAAAATGGAACCGGAAAACCCTTTCAGGTTTGTTTGTTTTACTGGATTCCCGCTTCCCGCCTGCGCAGGAAAGACAGCTTTGTTAATTGAAAACTCAACCTCTACCCACAGGTTTCCCAATAGAACCCCAAAAAACGGCTTGATGTTGTAAAATTAGGGGTCTTATAACTTACTACTGTCCTATTCTCCCATGACTGAAGAAACACTTTTTACCAAGATTATAAACAAAGAAATTTCGGCGGATATTTTATTTCAGGACGAACGAGTTACCGCGTTTAGGGATATTCATCCGCAAGCTCCTAGCCACATCCTGATTATTCCGAACAAACCGATTCCGAGCGTCAACCAAGTAACCGCAGAAGATGAAGCGGTGCTTGGACATCTACTTATTGTTGCTAAAAATCTGGCTCAGCAGGAAGGTCTGTCTGAAAACGGCTATCGCCTGATTATTAACTGTGGCGAGTATGGCGGACAGGAGGTTTATCATTTACACATGCACTTGCTGGGCGGCAAACAATTAGGACGCATGGTAACAAGTTAAGCGGCATCGGTCGATTCCAACAAGACAACCGCCTGGGCAGCCATACCCTGTTGCTGACCGATGAATCCTAGCCCCTCGGTGGTGGTTGCTTTGATGTTTATTTTATTCGGGGAAACAGACAAATCTGACCCAATTCGCGCCTGCATTTCAGGAATATATGGTGCCATGCGTGGCTTTTCCGCAATGATGATGCAATCCAGATTACCGATTTTCCATTGCGCCTGATGCAACATCGCCGCAACATTTCTGAGCAATACCCGACTGTCGCAATTTTTATATTGGTCATCATCGGCAGGGAAATGAATGCCAATATCACCCATCGCTGCCGCGCCAAGACAAGCATCGCATATCGCATGTAACAGCACATCTGCATCGGAATGACCCTGCAAACCCAGATGCCATTCTATTTCAACGCCGCCGACAATCAGTTGTCTGCTCTTGACCAGCGCGTGAATGTCGTAGCCGTTACCGATTCGCATTATTGAAACTCCGTTAGAAATAAACCTGTAGAAACAAACCCGCCAAATGCAGATCTTCGGCGGTGGTTATTTTATGATTGCTGGCATGACCCTCGACCATCGCCGGACAGAACCCCAAGCGTTCCATTGCCATAGATTCATCACTAACCGGAACACCATCGCTAACCGCCGCTTTGATAGCGGTCAATAAATCGCCGAGGCGGAATATCTGTGGCGTGAAAGCGCGCCAAAATTTTTGCCGATCAACTGTCTGTTGAATGGCGTGATGCTGATCTGTGATTTTCAATGTATCGGTCAGTTTTTTGCCCAGCACCGCGCCAATTTGATTGCTGTTTGCCTCGTTCAACAGGTTCTGTATATCTTGCTGAATGATACAGGGACGCACCGCATCATGTACCAAAACCCAATCCGATTGTGCTATATCGTCCCGACAATCGAGAAATTTTAAGGCATTGAGAACGGTATCGCGCCGCTGCTCACCCGCATCACTGATACCCAATATCTTCGGATTGGTGAACGGGTCTCTCGACCAACCATTGTCCTGATGACGAATACCAACGACTACCCCATCAATCACCGAACTGGCACAAATGCGCGACAAGGTATGATGCAGTATCGCTTTACCATGAATTTTTAGATACTGTTTCGGTATATCGGCTGCCATACGCGCACCAATGCCACCAGCAGGGATGATTGCCCAAATCTTCTGCCCAGCCTTATGAAAGTCGCTATGTTCAGTCATAAATTATTCTTGTTGATTATCGTGCAAAGGCTATCAACATTATATCAGAGTGGATAATTTTGTTATCGCTTTTATTTACATGGATAGACTGGATTCCCGCTTGCAAGGCTGTGCAAAAAAACATCGCTAGGTCGCATTACATGTGGAAAACCCTTGCGGGTTTGGCTGTTTTACTAGATTCCTGCTTTCGCAGGAAAGACGGATATTGGTTTTTTGCTGTTTCCAAACTGCCCACTTGATGACTACCAGAAGCGCGGCTGTCAACCCAAAGCAGTAATGTCCCCTTTTTATATTCATTATGGGGCAGTATTGGTTGAATAACGGGTTAATGGTCTCCGCCATGGATGATCTGGTGCGGGTTTCCAAGTGGATTTTTGTTGTCGGTGAAGTGCTTGGCTCAACGTGGTTATGAACGGTCTTGCCATCGGCAATCACAACGGCGGCCTTTCCCTTTTGGAGCGTTCGATAAGCCAATGCCTTGCCTTTGTATAGCAATGTAACCAAACCCGTAGCACCGTCTTCGCAGAGCGTGATGGTCGCTCCTCATCAGACGATAGCCCTTGCCGTTACCCGCAGGGCACAAGAGCCAGTCAGCTGATATTCGGTGTTACAAAATGATAAGGTTAAATTCTTAGACAGTTTACGCTGATGGTGCCGACAGAGGATCAGTTTAAGCTCCTCGACGCTGTGCAATAGCGCACGATGTGCATTGTCGGGTGTGTTGCGCGGTAACGGCACTTGTGCCCTGCGGGTAAAACGCTGGTTGTAGTCGTCAATAAACTGTGGCAAAAAAGTGCCTGCTTGCTCAATAGAGTTGATACCCTGTAAGCGTGGATCGACAACCGGTCGGTCTTGCAGCGTTTTATTGGCACGTACTACCCGCCCTTTGTCCTGCGGGGTATTGGTGTGAATAGGCTCAATATCTAGGGTTTTGAGTGCGCGGGTAAATTGGGTTAATTCGCCCTCGTGCTATTTCTTTATTTTGGGGATGATTGACCCGAAAGATACTGTGCTTATCGCTGTAAATAGCGACTGTGCGGCCATGCTGTTCAAGTTTCTGATGGAGGGTTTCCATATACGATTGAGTGGTCTCTGTGGGCGCAAAATGCAAAGCCAGGCCGGTTTTTGCTTCTCGGCAATTGCTCCTGCATTGCCCTACTAAGTTACATCCATGTAGCGATGCAAAACCGGCATACGACCGTCATGGAAGACGGAAGTGCAGATAATGCAGGAGCAGCTATCTGCCCGTACGTCCTGTACATATAGCCGACTGGTCGCATCATCGATAAAGACAATTAAAGTGCAATTAGGTGCGCGCCCCTCAAACCAATCATGCGGTGATCCATCAATCTGTACCAGCTCTCCCAGCCGAGACCGGCGTGGTCGGCTTTGGTGGATGGCTACTCTTTTACGCTGTTTCCCCAACCACAACCCATCTTTAATCATCCATTTACGCAAGGTCTCCACCGAGAAATGGCACTCATGCAGTTCGGTGAGCTTCTCGTGCGCGAAAGTCGGCCCAAAGTCACCACAGTCTCGATAAGCGCGGGTTAAGCGTTTTACCTGCCGGAGACCTAAGTGTAGTTGCCGCGCCGCCTGTGCTGGTCTCGCCGGCGCCCGATAATGGAATGAATAACCGATACTCGGTCAAGTTCTGCCCAGCTCATCTGCATGGCTCAATGTAATTATCTCCTCTGTCATAACCCTCGCTCGGTGAGCCCGCCGTACCGCTCCTGAAGAAGTCAAAAGGGGACATTACTGCTTTGGGCTAACATACCAGAAGCGCGGCTTGCTAACTATGAACTTCAACTTTATCATAAGGTCGATAATCTATAACAATTAATCTATAATGAGGAGCACGCATTGATGCCAGATTATGTTGAAACTGCTTCAGGATTAAAATGACCTTTGATTAAAATGACCTTTGATTAAAATACCATCACTACTGACCGCTTTATTGTTGCCCGCCCTATGGCTGTCTCCGGCAAATGTCAACGCCGGCACGGACGCGCTACTGCCCGTGCAACAGGCGTTTAAGTTTAGCGCGCAATGGCTGACTGCTGAGCGTGTACGGGTGCGCTGGGATATTGCTGATGGGTATTATATGTATCGAGACAAAATCGGTTTCGATATCGACAACCGCAGTGGCAACAGCATCCCTTCAACACCAGAATTGCCCACTGGCATCATCAAGCAAGATGCGTTGTTTGGCGAAGTGTCCGTTTTTATCGAAAATTTCACCACCGAGCTTGTTGTGCCTGCCAATAGCACTGCGTTTGACTTGACTGCAACCGGGCAGGGCTGTAACGAGCCGATTGGTGTTTGTTATCCACCAATGAGTCGGACTATTCAGTTTCGCGACCCCGCCAACAAGACCTGGATGGTGGGTTCCACGCAACCGCTCCCTTTGCAGTCAAGGGTTAGTGATGCGGGCAAGGTTGACAAAGTGGATGACCTGCGTTCGTTGCTGGCTGCCGGATTTCAGCAAGCTGATTTCATCGCGGTTGATGATGCCTTTAAGTTACATCTCCAGCCCATTCAAAATAATGAAATCACAGTGGTCTTTGAAATTGCAGATGGGTATTATCTGTATCGGGATAGAATCAAGTTCAGCAATGACGGAGAAAATCGTATTCAGCGGCTTGTTTTGCCTGCGGGAAAAGTCAAAAAAGATCCCTATTTTGGTGAAGTAACCGTATTCAATCGCGATTTTTCCTTTGCTATCGGATTGAGCGGCGATGGCACGGATAACGCGGATAACCTGATTATTCATGCCAGCTATCAGGGTTGTGCCGAAGACGGAATATGTTATTCGCCGGTCAGTAAATCACTTGATGTGTCCATGCTCACCGTGATGGCTGTTGCACAAGCCCGCCCGACATCAACAGTTGATGCTTTAACAGTCGATGCTTTCAAGGGGCAGACATCCTCCGAGTCGTTATTGCCTTTTCTTTTGGGTGCATTCTTTGCCGGTTTGTTGCTGACATTTACCCCCTGTGTATTGCCGATGATACCGATCTTATCCAGTATTATTATCGGTCAAGGCAATCATTTGACCAAAGTCAAAGGCGGTATACTCGCCACAGTCTATGTCTTGGGAACCATCGTAACCTATGCCGGCATGGGTGCGCTTGCCGGAGCGACCGGCGATCAACTGCAAGCCTATTTTCAAAATGTTTGGGCTATCGGGATGTTAAGTGCTTTATTCTTCATCATGGCATTGTCCATGTTTGGGCTATTTGAAATCCGTATGCCGACATTCATTCAATCCCGCGTACAGGCGCGATCCAATAATTTGCGCGGCTCTATCCCGCTGGTATTTTTATTGGGGCTGGTTTCCGCGCTGATTATCGGTGCCTGCGTGTCGCCAATCCTAATCTCCTTTCTTGGCATTGCGGTAAGCCGAGGCGATCCGTTGCTCGGCGCATTGCTAATGAGTGTCATGGCAACGGGTATGGGGTTGCCACTCATTGCATTCGGATTGGGTGCGGGGCATATTATCCCGCGTGTTGGTCGCTGGATGGAACGTATAAAACAGAGCTTTGGCATCATGCTTATTGCGGTCGCCATCTATCTGTTGGGGAGTCTTCCCCAAGTGCCGATTCTGCTATTATGGGGCAGTTTCTTCATTATTCTGGGTGTTTTTACGGGCGCAATCCGCACCCCCCTTAAACATGCCTCAAACTGGCTGCGACTCGAAAAAAGTATCGGTATTCTATTGCTGGTATGGGGTATTGTGCTGGTTGTCGGCGGCTTTTTGGGTCAACGAGATTTATTCAGACCGCTGCCGCTGAATCTATTGTCTTCTATTTCAGGAAGTGGTATTTCAGGGAGTGACGAAGGGACTGCCGAATCGACCACTCACCCATTTATCCGCGTAACAAATAATGATGAGCTAGAGAAACAGCTCGCCCGTGCCCGCGCTCAAAATAAACCGCTATTGATTGACTACTACGCTGGTTGGTGCGTGGATTGCATACGCATGGAAGAAACCACATTTTCCGATGCTCGGGTAAAAGCGGTCTTGGCAGAAAAGTTTATCACCGTGCAGATTGATGTGACCGATCCGCTGGATGCCGACAACAGAATACTAAAACAACGTTTCGGTGTTTTTGGACCGCCGGCAACTTTGTTTATTGACCGCGATGGTATGCCGTTGGCACAGCTGGGATTCTATGGCTATCTGGACAGTGATGCGTTCTTGTCGCTGATAACCTCCAATCTGTTGGACCGAGAAACGCAAATAACGAACGGACAATAAAAATGACAAAAAGAGGGCTATTCATTTTTCTGCTCGGCTTAATCGGGATTCTTGCCGGCGGCTATTTTGGGATGCAAAAATTTGCTGTGGACGAGGCGCATTCGCCAGCATCCATTTCGTCATCTGTTTTGCAGGACATCGAATTGCCGGATGTAAACAAAAACATCAGAAAAGGTAAGGAATGGCTGGGCAAAGTAGTCATCGTCAATCATTGGGCGAGCTGGTGTGCGCCCTGCCGAGAAGAAATCCCCATGCTAATAGACTATCAGCAACAGATGCAAGCCCGTGGCGTACAGGTGGTGGGCATCGCTCATGACACGTTAGAGCCGACCCGTTTATTTGGTGATGAAGTTGGTATGACATACCCCTCTTTGTGGGTGGTCGCAGGCGGTACCGAGTTGCTCTCCAGCCACGGCAACAAATGGGCTGGCGCACTGCCCTTTACTGCCATTTTTAATCGCCATGGCGAACTGACGCACACCAAACTGGGCATCATTTCTGTTGCGGAGCTAAAGGCGATGGTCGAGCCGTTGCTTTAATCGCGGTTGGGAACAGGATTAAAATGTGGCGAATTCAACCCATAAGTGCAACACGGTGGTTAAAGAAATAGTCTTTGCCCATCATTTCAGCAAAGACCTCGAAAGGGGTCTTAAATCCCAGATATTTTTGTGTTCCTTTATAAATCAATTGATTATGAGCATGAACCGTCGAAGTCTAGGGTGTCCGCCTAACGCAATTGATTAGCCACACCAAAACCGCATAATCGCGGCTTTGATTGGCGTTTGTGGCGAGTTAATGCCGAGTCAATGCCAATGCGTATTGTGTCGAGATCATCAAAAACGCCGTTCAAAGGCAATACGCATGAACGCATGACTATTACCCTTGTTGTGTTGTGCGTTATGTTGCAGTCCCATGCGGGTCGTCAATTCGCCGCCAGCGATGGACACGCCATATAATGCCTCGGCGTGGAGGGCGCGTGCAGGACTCAAACTAACGGTATGGTTTTTATACTCCACTTGAGCATATTTGGTACGCCCGACCGGCAGGCGTAATTGCGCCTTGCCTCGCTCGGCGCGCAATGGTTGCGACAGGCGTAGTCCGAACCAGTCGTCCGCTTGCATAAGTGATGTACGCACGGCACCGAGGCTAAACGCGCTACTAACGATGGGGCTGACATCATGTAATAGACCCGCTCCAGTCTGCGCTCGCGTACGCCCAAGATATGCCGATGCCAGTAACTGCCAATGATTATTCGTGCCGGGTGTCCAAGCCCCGTTGAGACCGGCAAAGGTAGTCGCCGCCGTGGTTTTGCCGAATGCGCCTTGCGTTTGTGCGCCGAGGAAGCCAGCGCGCTCGCGTACCGCGCCGACCTGTAACGACAGCCCGGTAGCCGAATCCTTGCGCTGCATCGTCATGCTCATCAATACGCCGATACCACGCTTGCCGCCCGAAGTTTGCTGGTCATCGAATTGTGGCGCACCGTGCATCAGTGCGAAGCCGAAGCGTCTGTTCGCGGACTCAGATGAACGCCAGCCAATTCCTGGTCCATCGCGCACATGAGACAAATACGGTGCGACAAATGCCAGTGGCTCATTAAAACGCTCGCCCAAGCCATATGCCCCGTTCGTGCCTATCTCAGCGTGCGAATTGGCGAATGACGGCGCGTACAAACCAAGCTGCTGACCGCCATGCTGACGATAGGACACCCACCATCCATCTGCGAAAGCAAGCCGCGCATCGGTTACCGCACCGTGCCCCATCGTTAGTGATAAGGTCGCACCATTGTTCGCGTTATTGTGTTGCCACGCGCGTTGATAAGGTGCCACCTGCACCCGCTGGCGTTGCTTGTTGGCAATAATTCTGGCAATACTAGATTGCCGCTTCGGTTGCGTTACCAAAGTTGCCGCCGATTGAAAAAAGGGTGCGCCGAGGGCATCAAAACCAGCGACTTCCAGATCCGCCAACTGGCGTTGTAACGAGTCCCCAAAAGCACCGCTCGACAGGGTAATCGCACTATCAGCAAGCGGTCGGCTATTGGGATTATTAGGCAACCCGCTCATCACCGTCCCGACCGGCGCAGTCGCCGCATCCAGATCGACCAACCCATGTCCGTAAATATCGGAGTCGGCATAAATACCCGTGCGGTTGGCGGTGGCAAGCAGGCGATTGACCAATTCGGTGTTGCCGAGCTGTCTACGAAAATATTGGCGTAACAGGGCGAGCGAGCCACTGACCAGTGGTGCGGCAAAAGAAGTGCCTCTGCCGCGAACATAGTAAAGATCGTCGCCATAGCTATAGGCAGAGACGATGTCGGAGCCCGGTGCGGCAAGACAGAATGCTTTGGCAATGCCACAACGATTCGAGTAGCTGGCGATGCTGCCATCCTGATCTAACGCCGCTACAGCCAGCACATGGCTTTGTAGCTCAGGGAAGTATGCGCCCAAACCCGAGAACACCTCTGGCGAATCAAAAGGTGCCTGAGTATCGTCGGCAAGTGTCTCAGCGCCAGCATTACCTGCAGCCCAAACGAGAATTGTTTTATCGGCATCTGGGATAAGCTTTTGCGCCAGTGCGCCGGCGGTATGCGCGAAACGGCTTCGAATTTCTCGACGGTCGTATCCTGAAATCACGCCGTTAAACCCAAAACTCAGATTAACAATAGCGGCACCAGCGGTTTTTGCCTTCCCAATAATATCTCCATAATACGCCGCATCACTCCGGTCGTCCAACTCAGAGTGATTTTCCAGTCTGAAGGGACGATAAATGCCATCGGATGTTCCGAGTTGTTTATCTGTGAAATGCACACTGGCATCGAAAGCCACCCCGTGCATATTCAAGCCGGAGCCACCATCCCGATTACCGGCCGCCAATGCGGCCACAAAAGTACCGTGAAACTTGTTGGCGTTGTTTGGAACATAGCCTGATTGGGTTAGCAGAGTAACTTTGTTACCATTGTCACGGGAAAACTCCCTATGGGTCTCACTAATACCGCTGTCCACAATGGCAATAGTCTCTCCAGCACCCGTGGCACCGCGGGCATAGGCAGCCGCAGCATTTATGCGATGCAAGTGCGAATCAGTCCGATCTGTGCCCTTAACGCTATATTTCACCGTGTATTCTGGAAATACTTCAAAGGTGTGTTTTTCGCTGGCGTAATTGGCAGGTTCGGGATGGTTAAGAACGCTGGCAGTCGGCGCGCTACGCGGCACAAAGACTGGTGTAGTTGGTGTAACTCCACCACCACCACCACCACCACCACAAGCGGTCAGCAGGAACAGAGACAACACACATAAAGGAAAGAATTTAGCGATGCTGGCCATCCGTTGCATGTGGGGTGGTGCGTATGTTGTGGGGGGGGGGGTAATGCCTCGTATTTTATCAAGTGTCGGCGAGTGTTCCACCGACGCATGTTTACTGGGCTGTGGGCGATCTGCATGGAGCCAACCGTCGAAATCAGGCGGAGGAAAAAACTGAATAGTGCAACCATCACCCCTACGCTACCCATTGTTAAGCCAACCATCCACTTGATTAGGTGGGCCTCGGTGTTGGCTAATTCGTTTTTGGTGGCGAGGTTGGCGTTGAGCATCTCAACTTGAGATTCGGCAAGTTCTTCGGCTTGTTGTACAGACATACCGACCACCGTCATACGTTTGACGAAACGGTGTGTATCAAAGGCGAGAGCTCCAGAAACCATACATGGACTTTAATACAGATGCTGTTGTTTGTCAACTGTTTGGGAATTGATTCTTGAATTCACATAATAAGTGCAACACTCCTCAGTCAGTCAAAGGGTACACTCGTACTCTTTTAACTGAACGGAAAAAAGCGGTGCGGCGAGCTCACCGAGCCGGAGTAAAACATGACGAGATATACCCATTTGACTGAACACGAAAGAGACCACATTTACCTCATGAATCAGCAGCATTGTACACTGACAGAAATCGCTAAAGCCATGGGCAGAAGTTAAGTCAACCATCAGCCGTGAAATTAAACGCAATACCGGGGGCAACGGCTATCGCTACAAACAAGCCCACCGCTTTGCCCAAACAAGGCATCAGCAAAAGCCCAAGCACATCAAACTCAATGACGGGCGAATTCAACCCATAAGTGCAACACGGTGTTTAAAGAAATAGTTTTTTTCCATCATTTCAGCAAAGACCTCGAAAGGGGTCTTAAATCCCAGACATTTTCTGGGACGATTATTCATTAAATCTGTTGCTGTTTTCACCGCATTGTCAGTGATTTTATCAAGTTTCATCTTTTTCGGGAAGAACTGTCTCAATAGCCCGTTATGGTTTTCATTCGATCCACGCTCCCAGCTATGATACGGCTTGGCAAAGTAAGTGTTGCAATTTAATTGTTTGGCAATCTCACCATGGCGGTTAAACTCT
This sequence comes from Candidatus Spongiihabitans sp., assembly GCA_965261425.1. Lineage (GTDB taxonomy): Bacteria > Pseudomonadota > Gammaproteobacteria > Arenicellales > Poriferihabitantaceae > Spongiihabitans. The sequence continues at coordinate 1,689,558 of OZ253452.1, read as the reverse complement.
CTGCCATTATCAAAGGTAATGGTATGTACCAGATTCTTAATGGGGCTGAGTAGCTCAATGATTGCATCACGACTTGCTTGTGCGGTCTTACGTTTAATAGGCAGGGCAAGATAAAGCCTGCTCTTTCTTTCTATCAAGGTAAGTATGGCTCCTTGATGATTTTTTCCTATCACGGTATCCGCCTCCCAATCACCAATGCGACTGCGCGTATCAACAATGCTAGGACGATCAGCTATATCCACTCTGCTTGGTATCTTGCCCCTGTAATCAGGCTTGCCGTATCGTTTACGATATGGACGGCTCTGGCACCTTAGATATTTATAAAGATTGGAGCCTGCCATTTTGTTTTTCAATACAAAGCGATAGATGGTTTCAGTGCTAATACTAATGTCCCAATCACAATATAACCGGTTAGCAACTTGTTCAGGGCACCAGTATTGTTTGAGATTATCCTTGACATAGCGTATTACCTGCGGGGTCAGTTTGATATGCTTGTTTTTAGTTTGATGGCTAGCATGAGCAAACCGACCCGCTTGTTTTACTGGATTGTTCTTAATCTTGTTCATCCTGTCTATCCATGTCTATGTCCATGTTTTTCGTAATTCGTAATTATGTACCTTACGGGCTATTTGTACGGACTCGGTTTACCACCCGGTTGAGTCCGAAACCAGCGAAAAGTCCACATGTATTGCGCCGGCGCATCGTGTAGTAGCTTTTCCATTGCCTGATGCATATTGGTCGCATCGGCAACATAATCACCAGCGGGGAAATTGTCCAGTGGCGGAGATATGGTCGTCTGGTATCTGCCGGTCTCTGGCATCAGTCTGCATGTGCTGAGCATCACCACGGCATCGGTCATTTTGGCTAACCGACTGACGGTATTTAGGGTGGAGCGTTGTTGTCCAAAAAACGGCGCAAATATGGTATGTTTACCATCGCCAAAATCTTCGTCTGGGATGATGTGACATAATTTACCGCTATTCATGCCTTTTATCACGCCGCGCAAACCTTGATCGCGCATAAAAATAAGTGCCTTTTGGTGGCGCGTTCGTGAACGATGTAAGAACCAGTTCAACAACGGATTTTTATCGCGTTTCATCATCGAAACCATGTCGATTTCGGACAACGCTGATAGTCCGTCCATATCCAAATTAGTGGTGTGATAACTGACGAAAATAATTTTTCGGGTTTGCTGTAACTGCTTCAGTTCCTCAAGCCCAATGACCTCCGAATATTGTTTGATGCGCCGCAGTGAGCCGAGCATGACCAATCCCATATCCGCTAAGCCCCTGCCATAGCAACGAAAATGAGTTTTGACCATCTGCTGTTGTTGGCTTTCTGATAGATGCGGAAAACACAGCCGAATATTGATTTCGGCAATCCGCCGCCGCTTGGCATTACGCCGATACATTTGATCACCAATCAATCCGCCGATGGTCATAATCCAATTTCTGGGCAACCACATGATGAGCCATAAAAAACACAGTATCAACCAGATTCCCCAGTATTTGGGCTGCAAAAATAGCCACTGGAATCCGACCACTGGTGCGCCAGAAGGTTTAATCGACATGAGGGATATTCAAAAACATGCGCCGGCTAACATACATCAGTTCAAAACAGGTAATCAAGCGACAAACACCCGATAGGTTTGATCCTGCGACCCAAGCCAGCATAAGTCGTCCCAGTGATCAATATCGCGTAATTCGCGGCCGCGGGACAAGCCGATGCCCCGATTGTGAAAATTCTCCCATACCCGCGCAATGACCTGCTCCCCGCCCCATTCAACACCCTCGAAAATGCCCTTGAAAACAGCCGTTTCCAAGCGGTTGAGTCCGAGCAAATAAAAGCCACCATCGCTTGACGGACCGATGACATTCTGTTTTTCCGACAACCGACTATGCGACTGCAACAATATCTCATCGGTGATGTGCGGCACATCACAGCCCATCACCGCTGCGCCACCAAATTGCTCGATTCCTTTGCCCAGTACATGCAACATCTTGCGCCCTAAATCCCCATCAATCTGCGTTTCCAATTGCAAACTATAATTGCTTGCAATCTCATGAAATAGCGGGTGATTGATGCTTGGCGAAACCGTCAGAATCACATTCCCGCGCCAGTATTGGCAGGCTTTCTCTACGGTCTGACGAATCATCATGGTTGCTAACTGTGCCGATTGAATTTCGCTTAATTGCGGTTGCATCCGTGTTTTCACCTGTCCGGGCAGAGGTGCCTTAGCAAACAAATACAGCGGCATATCCTGATCAGCGTTCATCACGGTACATCCGCGCCAGTCGTGTCGAATCCACCCCCAACCAAAATAATAAACGCAATTTCCACATCAAAAAAATCGTCTTTAAAACCCCTCGGTTTTGCCAGCGACGAGCGGACGTAATCACCGACTTTTTGATCAACCCGGGTCGGCAATGTTGATTCAGTTTCTTGCACATGGCAATATCCTCCATCAAATCGATCTCCGGATAACCTTCGCATTGATTAAACAAAGCAGTGGCAATAAACATCGCCTGATCGCCGGTACCAATTCGGCGCACTCGCGAGCGAAGATTCACCATGCGCTCTATGAGCCGATAAATCAATCCTTTGGATTCCAGTGCAATATCAAATCGTCCCCACTCACAACCGCCCTCGACAACCTGTCGAATCAAGCGCGTGGCATCATCAGGCAGTCGTGTATCGCAATGCAGGAAAACCAGAACATCACCACTGGACAATTTTGCCCCCAGATTCATTTGCAAAGCGCGACCGGCTACATGGCTGGTCACCAACTCAATCTTGGATGATTCGGACGATGTCGTAATCGCCTGCACACTCTTGGCGACGATTTCCCGATAGTGCGGATCGCTGGCATCCACTAGAATCACCTCATGAAGCCCCTCTAACCCGTGCAGATGTTCAACCAAATCGACAACATAACGACCCTCGTTATAAATCGGCACAATAATCGAAATGGATAACGTGGCACTCATCAGGATGGATGGGGAGCGGGCGGATGAGGAACAAGCGCAAAAACCGCTATTATTTCTTTCTGCCAGCGATACGAAGCCGCAAGGCGTTTAATTTAATAAAGCCGGTGGCATCGGCTTGATTATACGCCCCTGCGTCATCTTCAAAGGTTACAATTGCTTGATCAAATAACGAGTCCGAAGCCGATTGACGACCCAGAATATCAACATTGCCCTTGTATAACCGGACTTTAACTTCACCGCTAACCGATTGCTGAGAGGCATCGATCATTTGCTGCATCATCAACCGCTCGGGGCTAAACCAATAGCCGTTGTAAATCAATTTCGCATAGCGTGGCATCAGTTCGTCTTTCAAGTGTGCCACCTCCCGATCCAGCGTCAGCGACTCCATCGCCCGATGCGTTTTCAGCATGATGGTGCCGCCCGGGGTTTCGTAACAGCCCCTGTTTTTCATGCCCACATAACGATTCTCGACGATATCGGCACGCCCAATACCATGTTTTCCCCCCAACGCATTGAGCGCGATTAAAGCCCCAGCCGGTGACAACGCTTGACCATCCACCGCAGTGATGTCGCCTCGGGTAAATTCAATAATCAATTCTTCGGCTTCATCGGGCGCGTCCATCAGCGACCTTGTCCAACTCCATGCCTCATCATCCGGCGTATGCCATGGGTCTTCCAGCTCCTCGCCTTCATGGGAAATGTGCAACAAATTGGCATCAATCGAGTAAGGTGATCCACCGTCTCTTTTCTTTTCAACTTCAATGCCATGCGTTTGTGCATACGCCATCAATTTTTCACGCGAAGTCAAATCCCATTCCCGCCATGGCGCAATAATTCGAATATCCGGATTTAGCGCATAAGCGGATAATTCAAAACGTACCTGATCATTGCCCTTACCCGTAGCCCCGTGAGAAATCGCATCGGCACCCGTTTTAGCCGCTATATCAACCAAATATTTCGCAATCAAAGGGCGCGCAATCGCCGTCCCCAACAGATATTCGCCCTCATAAATAGCGTTTGCACGAAACATCGGGAACACATAATCCCGCGCAAATTCTTCCTTCAAGTCCTCGATAAAAATTTCCTTAACACCCGATTTTTCCGCCTTCATCCGCGCCGGCTCAAGGTCTTCACCCTGCCCAATATCCGCCGTAAAGGTGACCACTTCGCAACGATATTCATCTTGCAACCATTGCATAATAATCGACGTATCCAACCCGCCAGAATAGGCGAGCACCGTTTTATTTATCTCAGACATTTTTAATTTGTATTGATTGTAAAAGGTGAATTATACCCAAATATCGGCATAGAAACCCGTTAGTGGGTTCGGTTATCTGTTTATTGGATGGGGAGGGCAACAATCAATCGGGAGCAGACAATCCGACACTGGTCAAAATCAACTTGATCACCTGTTGTTTTTTTCTTCGAAGGCATCGTCTGACAGCGGTTTGCCATCAAACATAAGACAGCTTTGCACAGTCCCTAATGGACGGGTACGGGTCGTGCCGATTGCTTGGCTGGAACAGATTAGATATCCAAAACCGATTTTGTGAGCAAACTCTAATTAGTTGTGTTACATTAGCAATCAGGTGGGTATTCAAATAATCCCCGCCTGTTAGCCCAAAGCAGTAATGTCCCCTTTTTAGACTCATTATGGGGCAGTATTTGATTGAATAACGGATTAATGGTCGCCGCCTAATGATGGTCTGTTGCTAGCGAGAGGAAGTGCTTGGAACAACGTGGTTGAGAACGGTCTTGTCATCGGCAATCGTAACGGCTACCTCGCCTTGGCGCAGTGTCGGTAAGCCAGTGTTTTTCCTTTGTGTAATAGATTCACCGAGCCGTTAAAGTCGTCATAGAAGTGATTGCGGGAATCAAATTCAAAGTGAAATAGAGATAATAGCAATTGATTAGGCCGCCGCGTGAGTCAAGCATTGAAACGCCAGATTTGACAATAACGCATTCTTCACACGACCTAACCACTACGAAACATAGCCGAATGCTGTACGTGGTGTTGGAGCATTATCGAGCCAAACACTCTTAGCCGCAGTATATTCCATAAGCGCATCCGTTCCGCTTGATCGACCGAAGCCAGAATTCAACGATCCGCCAAAGGGCGAGGAAACGTGAATCGCTTTATAACTGTTGATCCAGAATGTTCCAGCCCGCACCCGTTCTGCGACCCGGTGTGCTCGACCAACGTCACCTGTCCATACCGCTCCCGCAAGACCAAAGTTTGTATCGTTTGCAATTTCGATAGCTTCTTCCTCTGTTTCAAAAGGAATAAGCGATACAATTGGTCCAAAAAGTTCTTCTTGAGCAGAAGCCGCAACATTGGTCAGACCGCTTAGTACAGTCGGCGATACAAAGAAACCATTCTTCGGCAATGTGTCGCGTCGCGTGATTTTCGCTCCATCCGCTTTAGCTTTGTCAACCATAGAGGAGACGTACTCAAATTGTCGCATATTACCAAGAGGACCAATTTCAGTTTCGTCATTGAGAGGATCACCAAGCGCAATTCGGTTCATGCCGATTTGTAGCATTTCGAGCATCGCATCGTGTACAGTTTTTTGAACCAACAGGCGCGAACCGGAGACGCAGCTTTGTCCAGCACTTGAAAATATCGCGGCTTGTGCCCCCAGACAGGCGTGTTCGATATTCGCGTCGTCAAAGACAATATTCGCAGATTTCCCCCCTAATTCTAGGACTGTTGGCTTCAAAAATTTGGCCGCAGAGATTGCAACTAAACGACCGATTGAGGGTGATCCAACAAATATAACTTTCCGAATGGCAGGGTGGGCGATGGTCGCCTGACCTGCTGTCTGACCCAATCCACATAGAACATTGATTAATCCAGTTGGCAGCCCTGCTTTTTCAGCCAACTGTGCAATAGCCACAGTGGTTACAGGGGTGAATTCACTCGGCTTAATAACAACACCGTTTCCCGTGGCAATAGCGGGTGCAATTTGCCATCCAGCGGTAAATGCGGGCGCATTCCAAGGGGTTATTTGAAAGACAACACCCAGCGGTTCGCGTTTAGTATAGTTCAAGTGCCCCGATGGAACTGGGATGACTTCGCCATGCAATTTATCAGCCCAGCCTGCATAGTAAGCAAACATTTCTTGCACCTTAGCTATTTCGACACGGCAGTCTCGTATGGGCTTACCAGACACCAAAGCTTCGATCTTGGTCAGAGGTTCGAGTGAGTGCCCTATTTGGCGAGCAATTTCTTGCATAATTGCTCCACGACCGGCTGCGGAAAAATCTCTCATCCAGACTTTTTGTGCTAGACAGGCAGCTTCGCAGGCTTCATCAGCCAATATTTGACTGGCATCGAAAAATTTAGTTAATGTATGTCCACTGAAAGGATCTGTAAGAATGATTTGTTCGCCCTGACCATCGCGCAATTTCCCGTCGATCAAGCTTTGAGGTACATCGCCTAGCTCTATATCTGCCATGAATTGCTTAAATTGATTTATACGAAATTCCATGTTTTTCTTCTTATTATTTTCGAAATAATGCGATGGTTACGTTTAATGTTTATGTTGGGTGATGCAATTAAAGTCAGCATCGTCGGGAATATGAGTGCGACTTTCATTCCAAATACGTGCAATTGCTGCAGACGCTTCCAATTGAATACCGTTCACTGAAGCTAGATCAAGAGCCAGATTTACATCTTTGCGCATCAGCCCCATCGTAAAGCCAGAATTAAGTGATTTATTCAAAATCCAACGAGGAAAATTGACTTCACTTACACCGCTACGGCCTGATCCAGCATTAATGCCTTCAAGAAGATCATGAACATCTACTCCAGCAGATTCTCCTAGCCTAACCATTTCACTCACCAAAACGAGATTTGCAGCACAAAGCATATTGTTTGCGATTTTCACTGCGTGCCCAGCCCCTGATGGACCAACCCTAACAATATTCGCCCCTAGCATATCCAGAACGGGCTGTGCTTTTGCTACAGCATCATCATCTCCACCAATCAGCATAGTCATAGTACCAGAACCCGCAGCAGCTGGGCCTCCACTTACTGGAGCATCAATGAAGCTATAACCAAACTTCTTAGCGAGAGCATTCATAGTTCGCGTTGTCGCTGGGTCGGATGTCGACGTATCTACGATTGCCGATCCGATTTGAACATGTTTCATCATCGCATCCATAACTATTTGCACAACCTCTGCTTTAGGCAAAGACAGGATAATCAAATCACATTGGGTAGCAATCTCGGCTTCAGATGACGCAGTTAAACAACCATGCGCTACGACGCGCTCTAAGGATTTCGAGTCCAAATCAAAACACATTGGTGCATTTCCCAAGCTCGCCAAACGGGAGGCCATGGCGGCTCCCATGGTGCCACACCCAACTAATCCAATTTTCATAAACTGTTTTCTCCAAACTTAATTTGTTATTTACACTCATTCCGCGTTAGTCGAGGAGCGGTATTCAACAGCATTTTCGTGTAATGGTCTTTCGGATTATCAAATAACATTTCTCTGTCTTGTAATTCGACCAATTTACCAGCACGCAATACTGCAACACGATCAGATATCTGGCGAATTACTGCAAGATCATGACTGATAAACAACATGGTAAGACCAAATTTTTGCTTTAATTCAATCAGCAACAAAAGCATTTCAGCCTGAATGGATACATCAAGCGCCGAGGTTGGTTCATCACACAACAAGAATGTTGGTCTTACAGCCAAGGCACGTGCAATACATATACGCTGACGTTGACCACCTGAGAACTGATGCGGATATTTCTGACCAGCGGAACGATCCAAACCCACTCGTTCAAGAAGACCTGCAACAATTTTTGGTATAGAAGCCCGTGGAGCTAGATTGTGGAAGGAGATGGGTTCTGCCAGTATCTGGCTAACCCGTAGACGAGAGTTCAAAGAGGAGTAAGGGTCCTGAAAAACAACCTGCACATTTCTTCGAAATTTTTTGCGATCAATTCCACTCTTGATATCTGATAAATCGCCATGGTCAGTATAGGTAATGCTTCCACTTGAAGGCGTTTGTAGACCAATGACCATGCGCCCGAGGGTGGATTTGCCTGATCCGCTCTCACCCACTAAACCCAGCACTTCTCCTCTCTGGATTGCAAAGGCAGGGGTGTTTACTGCGCGGAATATTTTTTGATTTGCGGTAAAAACAGTCTTCTTTGTAACAAAATCACATGTCAAAGCTGAAACGGAAAGATAGGCACCGTCCGAATTTAATCGAGTTCCTTCTAACAACCATTTATCGATTTCGAATGAACTCCTTTTAGGGGAGGAAAACCGTGCCTCTCGCTTGTCAATTCTTGGAGTGGATTCAATCAGTTTTTGGGTATAAAATTTTTTTGGGTTTGCCAGAACTTCTGCTGTCCTGCCACTCTCTACAAGCTTTCCATGACGCATGACGTAGACTCGATCTGCAGTCTCCGCAATTACGCCTATGTCGTGGGTTATGAGAATGACACCTAAGTGACCCTCTTTACAAAGAAGCTTGAGCAAATCGAGAATTTGTTTCTGAATGGAAACATCTAAAGCAGTCGTTGGTTCGTCGGCTATCAACAAATCAGGATTGCCAGCAAGCGCAATAACCACTCTTTGTCGCATACCACCAGAGAATTGGTGTGGATATTGTTTCATTCTAACTTTAGCATCAGGAATGCCAACATCTTCAAGGCGTTTAATTGCTTCATCCCAAGCTTCTGAATGACTCAAATTTTGATGCAAGGAAATAGTTTCAGCCAAATGATCTCCCACAGTCAGAAGCGGATTCAATGATGTCATTGGATCCTGAAATACCATGCCAATGTGACGACCGCGTAATGGATTAAATTTCCTATCGGTTAAATCGTTAATGACTTGCCCATCAAGCTTCACTGATCCGCTTGCTAGTCGGCCAGGGCTTTCCAACAGACGAATGATCGCATTGCCAACCGTAGATTTGCCCGCACCACTTTCTCCAATAATGCCAACTATCTCGCCTCGATCTAAATACATAGAGAAGTCTGTTACTGCCGTAAAATCACCCAACCGATGCGGAAACTCTACGCAAATATTTTCTACATCAAGTAATCGATTAGTCATCTTAACCTTGGGTTTAAGTAATCGCGAAACCAATCAGCAACTAAGTTGAAAGCAACGACCATAACTAAAAGCATGATGCCAGGGAATATTACTACCCACCAAATTCCCGAAAAGAGAAACTGGCTGCCCACTTGTATTAACCCACCCAGCGACGGTTCAGTTATAGGCGTTCCTAGACCAAGAAAGGATAAAGTTGCTTCAGTGACGATAGCGACTGCAATCTGTAACATGGCTACGACAAGCGCAGGACCTGATACATTGGGCAAGAGATGGCGAAGGAGTACAGTTCTTGTTGGCAATCCGATTGCATGACATGCTGTTATATAATCCTTGTTACGTTCAACCAAAACGGACGAACGGACGATACGTGCAACTTGAACCCAGCCTGACAAACCAATTGCTAGTATCAAGATAGGCACAGCAGCTTTAGAAAATATGTTTGCAGGCAATGCTGTTTTCAACAAGCCGCTGAATAGTAGGGCGATTAGAATAGGGGGGAAAGCAAATTGTATTTCAGCGATACACATGAGAATAGTGTCAGTCCATCCACTGCGATAACCCGCCAAAAGACCAACTATCATACCGATAAAACTGGAAAGAGCGACAGCACCTAATCCAACAATCAAAGATATACGGGCACCATAAAGCATAGTCGACAGCACATCACGGCCTTGCATATCGCTACCAAGAAAGAAACGAGGGTCGCCTCCGACAAACCATGCTGGTGGATAGTTATTATCAAGAATTGAAATGGTTGCCGGGTCGAACGGTGTGTGCGGTGCAACAACGTCGGCAAAAACACAAGCAAGTAAAAGTATAACGAGGGTAAGAGTGCTGACAACTGTTGTTGGCGATTTTAGAAATGAATACCAAAAATCAGATTTAATATTTTCCAACACACTAATCCCCCCCGTGACGAATACGAGGATCAATCAATACATAAATGGCATCAATGACGAGATTAGAAATCGTAAAAATCAAACCAACAAAGACAAGATATGCTGCTAAAAGCGGGATGTCCGTTTGTTCTATAGCATGCAAAAGCAATTGCCCCATTCCTGGCCATTGAAAAACTCTTTCCGTGATAATCGAAAAGGCAAATAATGAACTAAGCTGCAAACCAATTGCGGTAATCACAGGCACCAAAGTGTTTTTGAGTGCATGTCTAATGTAGATGCGCCTTGAAGGGATGCCACGAGCACGTGCGAACCGAATAAAGTCCGTTTTAAGAACCTCTAACATTTCTGCGCGCACCAGACGAAGGATCATTCCAAATTGAAATAAACACAGAACCAAGGCTGGCATAAACGCGTGTCGCAATCCGTCGGCTGTAAACAGGCTACTTGAAAATCCAAATAACCCAGCTTCATCGCCTCGCCCGAATGATGGCAGCCACGGTAGCCAAATAGAAAATACAAGTATTAGTAGAATGCCAAGTAAAAAAGAAGGAATAGAGACTCCGATCACAGACAATGCCAAAATTGCCTGTGACCAGCCTCCGTTACGATTGATGCCCGTGTAAACGCCTAGTGGAATTGCCAACACGAGCGATAGTAACCCGGATAAAAAAACCAATTCAACGGTGGCGGATAACCTATTTACGATCATTTCGCTCACATCGCGATTAAAACTATATGAGATACCGAATTGACCTTGGATTGCTCGCCCAACAAACCTAAAATACTGGACTATCATCGGATCATTCAGACCGAGACGTTCTCTGAGTGCTTCGCGATCTTCAATCGTCGTTTCTTGACCAACCATCGCAAGAACCGGATCACCAAGGTATTGGAATACTAAGAATGCAACCAATGCCACGCCAAGCATGACCATTGCGGCCTGAGCCAGCCTGGATAATAAAAAATACATAATTTCCAGCCTATAAAAGCACGGGTACTGAAAACATCAGAACCAGCGCAGTCGCTTATTATTTGATGCGGAAGTACTCGAGCGGAAATTCAAATGTAGGATGTTGCACAATATCAACATTATCAGCTACCCCCCAAACTAACTGCTGTACATGCAATGGAACAAGGCAGACATTGTTCACAACGATTGCCATAGCATCTTTCAAATAATCTTCACGTGCAGATGCGTCCATTTCTGTTGAAGCTTTTTTAGCTAACGCATCAGCATCTGGAAATGAACAACCAGAAATGTTCCAAGCACCTATACCATTATCCAAATCCCGAGTGGACAATACATTCTGGAATATGTTTAGAGAATCCATTGTTGACGGTGTCCATGACAGAAGAAAGAACGATGTGCCAAAGTTTGGTGAAACAACTTTTGGAAAAAACTTCGCCTTAGGTTGTGCTATTAAATTTACTTTGATACCAACCTGTGCGAGCAAGCTCACAATGGCTTGGCAAATTTGTCCGTCATTGACATAACGATCTGTCGAACAATCCATAGTCAGCTCAAAACCATTGGGGTATCCAGCTTCGATCAATAGAGTTTTAGCCTTTTTAGTATCATAAGGAAGGCGTTGAATATCCGAGTTATAGCCTACAACCTTGTCCATCACATATTGAGTGGCAAGCGTTGCCTGCCCCTGCATAACACGGTCAACAATAGCCTGCGGGTTCACGGAGTGGGCGATTGCTTGTCGCACACGAATATCTTTGAATGGATTCCCTTGAACGGAACTCTCAATAATCTGATCACGCCACTGATCCATGCCAATATACATGGTGCGAGCTTCTGGCGACGACACCACTCTGATGGATTCCGCCGCTTCAACACGGGAAATATCCTGAAGTGGCAATGGCATTACTAAATCAACTTCTTTGGATAAAAGTGCTGAGACAAGAGTTGAAGCATTGTTGATGGGAGTAAAAACGACTTCTTCAATGTTATTTTTTTCTCCCCAGTAAGAACTATTCTGCTTCAAAACTGTTTTTTCTCCCTGTGCTCGCGATACCACAGCATAGGGTCCAGTACCGTTTGCATTAGTGGCACTGAATGCTTTCTCTTCCGCTTGCAAATTAATTGGTTCGTTTGCACCGTTTGCTTCTGACCATTGCTTGTCTAGCAACATCAAGTCGAGTAAATCGTTCAGCAGAATTGGATTTGGTGACTTGGTTTTTATCTCAACCGTCATGTCATCAATAGCTTTGTAGCTTTCGACTGAAGTAAGCACATGTTTGAAGTTGGATGTTTCGGCCAATGCCCGATCAAAACTAAAAATGACATCATCGGCAGCAAAATTGCTTCCATCATGGAACTTTACACCCTTACGCAGATTGAAAACCCAAGTGGTAGCATCAGTTTGCTTCCAGCTTTCGGCAAGTTGCCCCGCTATTTTGAAATTTTTATCTCTCCCAACTAGACCCTCGTAAATGTTAGCCAAAAAATAGTTTGTGAAGCTTTCATTATGGCTGTGCGGATCAAGACTTGTTGCATCACCTGTGGACGCAATTCGCAATGTTTCAGCTTGAACTGATGTCGCCACCAAGCTAGTACTAATAGCGATAGTCAGCAAGGTTTTCCGTAAAATAGTGTTAGCCTTAATGTGTCGTTTCATGTGTTTTTCCTCTCTATCTCAAATAATGAATCGCAAATGTTATCATGGGTCGATCATTTATAAAATCGCATCAAAGACAATTTATCGTTGCGTTAAACGCAACATATTTTTAACTAGATGAAAATGCAGTCATTGATCGGATTAAGTGAGTGGAGAAGATTTTAGCCGCTTCTGGTAAACGACGACCCCGCCTCGCAATAAGGCGAGCTTCGCCCGTGTGAAACTCAGAAGCGGCCAATCTTTTGGCAACGATTTGATTGTCTAGCATTTCCCGCACTACTACAAATTTAGGCAGAAATGTTACACCGAGATTTTCACGAACATAATTTTTGAGTACGGCTATTGAACCAGTATTAACTGTAGCGCGAAGACGAATGCCATAACGTGTTTCTACATTCTCCAATATCGCACCAACACCGTAACCAGGACTCATGATTGCACAAGGCAGTCCAGATAAATCTTCAATATGAACAGGTTCAGTTAATTTGGAGAAAACTGAATTTTTGGCTACCAAAAGCATAAGCGGCTGTCTTGCTTGTGCAATATTCTTTAGCCTTCGATTATTCATTGAATTGTAAGTCAAACCGAGATGCGTTTTATCTGAAATAACATAATCTGCCACCTTGTCACTAGAACCCGTATCTAATGAATACGTGATGCTGGGATATTTTTCGGAAAATGTTTTGAGTGATGCGCCGACCAAATCGGCGACAAATCCCTCTCCGACAGAGATTGAAATCTGTCCGCGTTGCAATCCTTGTAGCGCATCAAACTCTGACCGGAGTACTTCAAGTTCTCCGTATTGTTTTGTGAGGTATGCGATAAACAATTCGCCAGCCTCCGTTAACCTAATACCTTTGCGATCACGCTCAGTGAGTTTGATCATCAACTCTTTCTCAATTTGTCCAATTTGGCGGCTAATTGTTGACGGCTCAATACCCAGAATATCTGCAGCCCCGCGTATTGTTCCTTCACGAATCGCAACAAGCAGGTATTCGGCTCTCTTGGAATCTATTCCTTGCATGGATACACAACTACAAAATTGACAACAATAAACATGGCGAATTCAACCGCTACTTTCTTAGCCACAACCCATTCCCTATCATCCATTTTTGCAAGGACCCACTGATAAATGGAAATCATGAAGTCGGTGAGCTTATCATGGGAAAAGTTCGATCCGAAGTCGATATAACGTATTTTGATGATTAATAGTGTCTGTCGGTAAACCTCATCGTAAATGACATTACAAGGGCATCGCCCACGCCACTTGGAAGCAATTCTGGCGGCATCAAGAATCGTCTCACCCGCATTGGTGGCGAAACGGGTATTATTGCGTTGGTTGGTGATAGAGAAAGACATTTGAGTATTGATTACGCGCTAAAAAGTGATAGCCTTATACCGAGTAACCTTTGACTTGTCAATTGAGATGCCCTGAGCGATGTGCCCGAGTGATACACAAGTTCAATTTATCCTCAACCTATCCTAAACGATTATGCCTGAACTGCCCGAAGTAGAAACCACCGTGAATGGTATTCGCCCGTATCTTGAGGGGCAGACGCTGGCGCGATTGGTGGTGCGCGAACGCCGTCTGCGATGGCTGATTCCGGTCGGTTTGGAACAATCTGTCAGCGGTAAAAAGATGGCTAAAATTGAGCGCAAGGGCAAATATATTCTCATTCATCTCGATGTCGGCGGGTTGATTATTCATCTTGGCATGTCGGGTTCCATGCGGGTATTACGTCTCCCCATGGTAGCCAGCAAGCATGACCATTTTGACCTCATCAATGAATCTGGGCAGATTATTCGCTACCGTGATCCGCGAAAATTCGGTTGTCTATTATATGCTTTAAATCTGTACTCCCACCCACGATTGCAGGCTCTCGGCGTGGAACCATTGACCCGAGATTTCAGTGGCAATTTACTCTACAGGCTGGCGAAGACCAAGAAAGTCCCGGTCAAGACCTTGATTATGGATGGCAGAATCGTGGTCGGAGTGGGCAACATTTATGCCAGTGAAGCGTTGTTTGATGCTGGGGTACATCCGCTACGCAAGTGTTGCCGAATTTCGTTGTTGCGTTACACTCGACTGGTGGCATCCATTCAAAAAATCCTCCAACAGGCAATCAAAAAAGGCGGTACCACGCTTCAGGATTTTGTCGGGGCAGACGGGATGCCGGGTTATTTTGAGCAAAAATTAACGGTTTATGGGCGAGAAGGGGCGCATTGTCGCCGTTGTCGCTCGCCTATTAAGCGAATGGTCATTGCCCAGCGCGCTACTTTCTATTGTCCGAAATGTCAAAGATGATTATAAAATTCAGGCACCAGCATCAGCTGATTTAAGGTCGTGTTTGTGTGGAAAAAGCAAAAACAAAAGCGTATAATCTGCCTATAACGCCCATGGGCATAATAGATGAAATTCATGCCATTTAACAAAACCAGTCAGATATTGAAAACTGTGTCGGTAACAACCGCATCGCGGACGGTATCGTGTGGCGGATGGAAAGGCGGGAGAAATACTGAACGAATGGTGCTGGAGGGGCTTGTTTTCAGTGTCATACTGATGACGATCCTCGTCTTTCCAACCCATGTTTATGCGAATGAAGGTGGGTTTGAGCGTATCAGCGAGAGTCGGTTGTCGGCTGGTTTTCAGTTGCGCGTAGTACCGGGCGACCTTGCCACGGCTACCAATAATCTGGACTCCATTGTCGCGTCCTATCAACCCACATCCTATCAGCCTTTGGGGTTCGATGTGAGACGAATAAACGTGTCATGGAATAGCGAAGCGGGCAAGCTGACGGTCGGCAATGACTGGGCAAATTTTCAAGATATTTTGGGGGTCAACAAAGGATTTGAATCTACCAATGTCAATAAAAATCGTAACGTGGCAAGCCAGATAAAATGGCTCTCGGCAAATGGTTTTTCCATATCGCTGGAAAATGCGCGAAAAATAACCTCATCTTCCGCCACTAACACGACTGAAAATACCACCTCACCAAACCTGATTTTATCTTGGCAGGGCGGTACGGGCGGTGTGGCGGGTGAATACCGAATTTCCGCTATGGGCAGAAAATTCGATGCCAATGCAAAGGGGCAAAAATTTGATGGTCGTGATCTTGTCGGTTGGGGATTAAATATGGAAGGAGGCTGGCAGATAGACGATTTGTTTGCGACGCTTGCGATTACCGTTGGCAAGGGAATTGATAGTTATATCTTGCAAAAATATGGTGATAATCTGGTGGTCACCCCGAATGACGATGTTGGCACGGGCGCGTCCATAAGCATTCGCCCGAGTTTGTATTATAGTTTGAATAACAATTCGAATTTCCATGTTTCTCTCGGACACCACACATCAAAGGAGTCATTTAATAATTCTGCACTGGATACGCTGGACACGATTAGCATGGGTTATAACTGGAGCCCGTGGCCAAGTGTGAAACTAGATATCGAATTCGTCGGTCAAAACGCGAGCAGTCAGGACGGTGTTGATGTCTCCACGCAGGTTAAAATCAATGCCGAAAAACGCTTCTAGCCGGCAGGTTTAACCCCATGGGCAGTGGCACAATATAGCCCCACAAATAGTGCTGTAAAATAATCGCCAATCAAACCTCAGCAGGGTAATTTCCGTGGCGTTTTCAACCAATAGACCACACCGCAATCAGTTTTGCCCCGAAGACGGCTTGTTCCTCTTGCTGAACTATCCCATATCATCCTTTAGATGCTTTGCGTAACAGCGTCAGCCATTGCTCATGTTGTTCAAGCTCTTCAGCATTGGCGGGTGTGAGGGTGAGTTTTTTGATCATCTGCGGGTCGATTTCTACTTCTTCGTGTTGGCTCTGTCCCGTACCCGATTGCATATTCAGGGTTTCTGTTTCACCCAGCAACGTGGTCTGCCCGCCGGTCATTTGCAGATAAACATCTGCGAGAATTTCCGCATCCAATAAGGCACCATGCAAGGTACGCCGCGTATTATCCACATGATAGCGGCGACATAACGCATCCAGATTATTTTTCTGTCCGGGATGCTTGTGTCTTGCCATCTCTAAGGTGTCCAGCACCTGACAATGTTTTTCAATCACACCACTGCCGCGTCCAAGCAGCTTAAACTCATGGTTCAAAAAGCCGACATCAAACGGCGCGTTGTGAATAATCAACTCGGCATCGCGGATAAATTCTAATAACTCTTCTGCCAGCACCTTAAAAACTGGTTGTGTTTCAAGGTCTTCATTTTTAATCCCATGCACCTCCATGGCGGCTGCGTCAATGTCACGCTCAGGGTTGATATAATGATGAAACTTGTTATCGGTCATTCGCCGATTGAGCATTTCAATCGCCCCTATTTCGATGATTTTATGTCCTTGACGGGGTTCCAGACCGGTGGTTTCAATATCCAGAATGATTTGGCGTATGGCACTCATTGGTCAGTTTTTTGGCAAGTTTTGGTAATTCCACGATTGGCAAGCAGGTCTGCGCGTTCATTTCCGGGATTGCCGGCATGTCCTTTGACCCAATGCCAGAGTATGTTGTGTTGCGATGAAAGCGCGTCCAGCATCTCCCAAAGGTCTCTATTTTTTACTGGCTTTTTATTTACCGTTTTCCAATTGTTGATTTTCCATTTTTTCATCCAAGTCTGAATCCCGTTTTTCACATAAGCGGAGTCCGTGTATAGTTTTATTTCGCAAGGTCGGGTTAGTGAGTTCAACGCTTCGATGGTTGCCTGCAATTCCATACGGTTGTTTGTGGTTTGCGCTTCCCCGCCACACAATTCTTTTTCATGTTCTCCGAATTGCAGTAATGCTCCCCATCCGCCCGGACCCGGATTTCCACGGCAGGCACCGTCCGTATAGATGACGACCCTCCGTCCTCTGTTTTTATGTTCCATGTTATCAAGAATCAATTTTTTGTAACTAGTTTTATGCCGATTTTGCTACTCGTCGGGTGGCTCGTTGCGCCGCAGGCTGCGCGATGGCGGGGATGAGTCTGCGCCATTTGTGGGTATTTTTCTGCATTGTCGTTACTGCCATGTTCCGTTTACGCCCGACAATCACATACACCCCACCTAACCCGGGCCACCAGCGGTCGCCGATGTGCTCGACAAACGCCAATCTATCCCGCCATTTTTGCGAATCAATGGGCGGTCGATAGACCATCATCGCTGCCCCCAACAAATCAAATCCAAGTAGTGCCAGCCAATCCTGTATCCGACCCACCCGATAATAATGACTGTCATCATGCTTGTTTTTGAACAGTTTCGTCATGCCGTAAAAGCTGATTAAATTGAATCCGATAATCACGATACAGCCTTCGGCGACCAGTATCTGACTGGTCTGTCGCAATACCTCATGCGGGTCAGGGCACCCATCCAGGGTATGAGGCAGGATGATTAAATCATGGGTTTTTTCAGCAAAGGGCAATGCGCTACTGGACGAAATAGCATAATAACAGTCATTATTATCGGGTCGGTCGGTGATGGTTTCAACTCGTGGCATCGCATCGGATGTCGCCTGCTGCTCGGTCGTTTTGGGGTATTCGGTATCAATCACAAAGCGTGAGGACACGGCTATACTTTCACAGTAATTCGCCCACGGTAGCCCGATTTGCAAACTGCGCGCATAATATCTGGACGGCACTAATTGGGCGCATTTCTGTTTTTCCTGATTAATCACGAAATCCCCTGCTGGGGTTTTGAGCCATTCATTCATCGGATTGATTCTAACCGATATTGTCATCGTATTCTCAAGGGAGAATCTCTATAATCGGGATTCTTAAACAGTCATCCACATTGTAACAATGCCATATTCAGCGACCGTAGAGCTGGCGAGGAGTTTGGTGCGCCTGCCATCACAGACTCCGGACGATGCCGGTTGTCAGGCATTATTGTCGCAACGATTGGTTGACATCGGCTTCACTTGCAAGCCAATGAATTTTCACGATGTGACCAACCTGTGGGCAACACGCGGAGAGTCAGCACCGTTGGTGGTTTTTGCCGGTCATACCGATGTCGTGCCGACCGGCCCATTAGCGCAATGGTCAATCCCGCCCTTCGACGGTGTGGTCAAAGCGGGCATGTTGCACGGCAGAGGGTCTGCCGACATGAAAGGCAGCATCGCCTGTTTCATAACTGCTTGCGAGCGTTTTCTCGAACGCCACAATCATTATAAAGGTAGTATCGGCTTGTTAATCACTAGCGATGAAGAGGGGGTCGCTAAATGGGGCACCCAAGCTGTGATCAATGCGCTGGATGCGCGAGGGGTCAGGATTGATATGTGTATTGTCGGCGAACCGACCAGCGCGACAACACTCGGGGATACGGTCAAGGTCGGTCGGCGTGGCTCACTCAATGGCAAGCTGACGGTCAACGGCAAGCAGGGACATATCGCCTATCCCCATCTCGCCGTGAACCCATTGCATACGACCCTGCCAGCACTCGCCGATTTGCTTGCAACACAATGGGACGCGGTTAATGAGCAAGGTAATGACCAAGCCAATAGATCGGGCAGCAAAGTGAACAATAATCTTTTTCAGCCGACCGCCTTGCAACTGTCCAATATGCACGGCGGCACGGGGGCGACGAATGTGATTCCGGGGCACATACAGATTGATTTTAACTTCCGCTATTCCCCGCAAACAACCGATAGCCGATTGAAGGAACAAGTCGAAGCAATTTTACATCGGCATCATCTGGATTTTGACATCCAGTGGGCAACGCCCAGTTATCCCTATCAAACCAAACAAGGTCAGTTGGTGGATGCTGTTGTGGCAAGCATTAGCGAGGTGATTGGTCGCCCACCGACTTTGTCCACCACCGGCGGCACTTCAGACGGCAGGTTTATTGCCCCCAGCGGCACCCAAGTGGTAGAGATGGGACCGATAAACGCTACCATTCACCAAATAGACGAACAAGTCTCAAGCGCAGATCTCGACCTACTGTCAACATGTTATGAAAATATCCTAACTCGGTTATTGCTATAACTTTTCCAGTATTGACACGGATAACAAGCGCGCCACTGGGTTGCTAAACGCCCCGCCCGAAGGGCAAAAGAAACGATTGAGGTTGAAGTATCGTGATAGAATCGCTCTCTTCGCATCGCATTTTGTCGCCTATCATGGATCCAATCTGGTTATTACTGCTGTTGCCTTTGGCTGCCGCCTGTGGTTGGCTGATGTCTGCCTACGACAAGGCAACACCGTCAAAATCTACCGATTTGCCTGAAGCCTATTTCAAGGGACTCAGTTTTTTACTCAACGAGCAGCCCGACAAGGCGTTACAGGTGTTTTTGGAATTTGTCGAAGTTGATACGGAAACCGTAGAGATGCACATCGCATTAGGAAATCTATTTAGACGGCGTGGCGAAATTGAACGTGCAACACGGATTCATCAAAATTTAGTAGCGCGTTCAGACCTTGATGACAGCTTGCGGGGATTGGCGTTATTTGAACTGGCGCAGGATTACTTCAAAGTGGGATTATTCGACCGCGCAGAAGATTTGTTCCATGAGTTACAGAAAATGCCAGAATATCACGGACAGGCGAATCGGTTTCTATTGCAAATTTATGATCGGGAGAAAGAGTGGCATAAAGCGATTTATGTTGCTGATCAATTGAATCGTTTCGACGAACAGGATTTCTCATCGACCATTGCCTATTATTATTGCGAGATTGCAGAGAAGGCGATTACTGAAGGCAATATTCAGGATGCGGAAAAATGTCTCGAATCCGCCTTCCGCAAGGACGCGCATTGTATTCGGGCAGTGATTCAATCGGGACGACTTGCCGCGATGCGTGGCAATCATATCAATGCCATTGCCATCTGGCGCGGCTTGGAATATTGGGCTCCACAAGCCGTGGGCGAGGTGGTCGGTCATGTGTCAAGCAGTTATGCGACACTTAATGATAAGCAGTCCCTACAAAAGTTTTTGCAAGCGGCACTGGAAAAAAATTCCGACCCAAGAATTATTGCCATGCTGGTGGAATTAACCTATAACCGCAAAGGCAGAGAAGCCGGGCAAGCCTTGCTGTTGGATTTAGTACGCCAACATCCGAGTCTGGAAAGCATGTATCAACTTATGAGAAGCCACAGATCGGATGATGTGTTGAGCAGGCAGGATAAAGATTTCTCATTGTTGGCTGATTTATTGGCGGAGATTGTGGAAAGCGGACGTAACTATCACTGTCGGCAGTGTGGATTTCAAAGCAACACGTTGCACTGGCAATGCCCGGGCTGCAAAGGCTGGGGAACGGCACAAAGGCAGGGACATAAATCAACGCTTCCGCCAGCAACGGTTATCCCCACTTAAACGGAGCAAAAATCGGTGAAGTCCGGTCCAATTATTTTTGAATTTATACAAAGCTCGATATGAATATTACTGTTGTGGGTAGTGGCTATGTTGGGTTGGTTTCTGGTGCGTGTTTGTCGGAAGTAGGCAACAATGTTGTTTGCGTGGATGTTGATGAGGATAAAGTGGAGCGGTTGAAAAAAGGCATTATTCCGATACACGAGCCCGGTCTGGAAGAGTTGGTACAGGCAAACATTGCCTCAGATCGTCTCCGTTTCACCTCCTCTATCGGCGAGGGAGTGGCGCATGGGGAAGTTATTTTTATTGCGGTCGGTACGCCCCCAGATGAATATGGGGCAGCAGATTTGCAATATGTCAAACAGGTCGCGCAATCCATCGGTGAAGAAATCAATGATTATCGTGTTGTGGTTACAAAATCCACTGTCCCAGTTGGTACGGCGGAAATTGTCAAAGCCACAGTCAATGATGCGCTTGCCAAGAGAGGGGTTCGGGTTGCGTTTTCTGTGGTATCGAATCCGGAGTTTTTGAAAGAAGGCGGAGCCGTTGAAGATTTTATGAAACCAGATCGGATTGTCATCGGCACTGATGATGAGCGGGCGTTGGAACGATTGCGAAATCTATACGCACCGTTTAATCGCAACCATGACAGGCTGATTATTATGGATGTGGCATCTGCGGAATTAACAAAATACGCGGCGAATACGATGTTGGCGACCAAAATTTCATTGATGAATGAACTGTCCAATCTGGCAGAGTATCTTGGTGCCAATATTGAGTCGGTGCGAATCGGTATCGGGGCAGACCCGAGAATTGGTTATGCGTTTATCTATCCGGGCTGTGGTTATGGTGGTTCCTGCCTTCCGAAAGATATTCAAGCGTTGCATAGAACCGCAAAATCGGTTGATTATGATGCCCGAATATTGGCAGCTGTTGAAGCGGTCAACAACGATCAAAAACAGGTGCCGATTAACAAGATTGTCAATCATTTTGGAGCCGATCTGAGCGGTAAAAAGTTTGCCCTTTGGGGCTTGGCATTCAAGCCGGACACGGATGACATGCGTGGTGCGCCCAGCCGAGTGATTATCGAGGCGTTGTGGGATAGAGGCGCAACCGTGCAGGCTTTCGATCCGCTGGCAACCAATGAGGCGTTTAGAATTTATGGCGAGCGCGATGATTTGGTGTTATTGAGCGATAGCCCTTATGCGGCTTTGGCGGATGTTGATGGTTTAATCATTGCGACCGAATGGCGCGTTTTTCGTGCTTCCAATCTGAATAAAATCAAATCAGAAATGCGTGGCAATGTGATTGTCGATGGGCGTAATATCTTTTCTCCAGAGGCAGTGACCGAAGCCGGGCTGATTTATTATGGAATCGGTTGTTAGCCAACGCGAAAAACCAGCTGTATCCCGATTGTGTATCGAACAGCATCTAATCCCGCCTGAACCGATAGGAGGAATCGGTTGCGCGGCTTGATATTTGCCAGCGTATCGGGCGCGTGTTTGGGAACCCGTGTGCAAGCCAAGCCACTTATTTCGGTTTGCGACAAACCGATGATTTACTATCCCTTGTCGGTCTTGCTGTTAGCCGGAATTAAACAGATGCTGATTATTTCCATGCCTCAGGATACCCCATTGTTTCAGAAATTACTCGGCGATGGCAGTCAATGGGGCATCAATTTATCCTATGGAGTACAACCGCCAACGCGAGGATTAGCGCAAGAATTGGCACAAGCATTTATAATCGGCGCGGAATTTATTGGCAATCACTCTAGCGCGCTGATACGTGGCGATAATATTTTTTATGGCGGACGTTTAACCGACTTTTTGCAACATGCGGTAACATTGAAAAAAGGTGCGCGTATTCTGGCATATCCGCTCAGCGACCCCGAAAAATATGATGGGGTGGTGTTTGATGAAAATGGCAAGGCGTATGCGCTACCAGAAAGAGAACCAGAAAGAGTGCCAGAAAAACCAGCAGAAAAACCACCCGCCGCGAAGTCAGACTATGCCGTAACCGGACTCTGTTTTTACGATTCCAGTGCGCCACAACGGGCACGTTCGCTCATGTTTTCCGCATGTGGTGAGTTCGCAATCACCGCGCTGAACAAAACCTATCTGGATGACGACATGTTATATGTTGACGCGCTGACGCATGAAACAACTTGGTTTGATATCGGAACGGATGACTCCCTGCTCGAGGCAGCAAGATGTATCGAAACGGTGGAACAGGGTCAGGCTATGAAAATAGGTTGCCCGGAAGAAATCTGTTGGCGCAAGGGTTATATTGATGACGGTCAATTAGAAAATCTGGCGACGCAAATGCAAATGAATGACTATGGCAAATACTTGAAAGCATTACTCGGCGGAACCGATGATGCCTTGAAAGGCATACACGGGACTTTATCAGAATGACGGTATTGGCAATAATCGGGGGCAGTGGATTTAATCAACTCCCAAATGCTGTTATTGTCGAGCAAAGGAAGGTATCGACACCATACGGTCAACCATCGGCACCGTTATCGTTCTGCCAATATGGCGCAACCAAGCTGATATTTTTGCCTCGACATGGTGACCAACATACCATCGCGCCACATCAAATCAATTACCGCGCCAATATTTATGCGTTGAAAGACGCTGGTGTTACTGAGGTTATTGCATTGGCGGCGGTGGGTGGCATTCACCCCGATTTTCCAGCGCGGTCAATCGCCATTCCCGATCAAATTATCGATTATACCTCGACTCGGCAACATACCTTTTACGATGGCACATTGCTTTCAAACAGCCGTTATGTGGAGAACAAGGTTCATCATATTGACTTCACTGAACCCTATGACCAATCCCTCAGATTACGCCTGATACAGGGCGCACAACGGGCGACCATCCCATGTAATGACGGCGGGGTGTACGCCGTTACTCAGGGACCGAGACTGGAAACGGCAGCAGAAATTGATCGGCTGGAACGAGACGGGGCTGAAATTGTCGGCATGACTGCCATGCCAGAAACGGCACTTGCCAGAGAGTTGAATATCGGCTATGGCGGCATTGCCATGGTGGTCAACGCCGCCGCTGGACGGGGCAACGAAGCATTGACTATGAATTCAATCAACACAAATTTAGCGGCAACAACCGATGATGCGTTGGCAATTTTGGAGCAGTTTATATCATTGTCCTGATGGCCATACGCCGACAATCACGCCAAATTGGGGATGGTCAAAGTAGTGAGTTTCCTCAAACTTGAGTCGGCGTTTCTCGGATATAAAGAAATATGGTTGTGGTTCAAGGTTTGTGTCGGCAGGGTTTATGTCTGGAGAATTCAAATCGTCATTCGCGCCGACATTGGTGGTAGCGGTAACCGTATTTGTGGTTATGTGTTCGGTTGGCGTTGTTGGTGAATATTGAACATGAATATCGGCAAAAATCAGCGATGTTTTGTAAACTTTAACAAAAGCATAAGGCAACGAAGAGCCCGCGCTACCGAAAGATATCAAAGGCGCGTATCGATAGGTTGCGGCAGGTTGAATCCAATTCGCGGCATATAATATCCGGTATCCAGCGGTGACCAAATTACTTCTGATTGCAGCAAGGTTGCCTAAAACGGGTATGGTTTTATAGTGGGAGTCCGCAGTGTCTAACTCTGGCAGGGTTGGATAGTCAATCGCGTTGGCTGCCAGATCGCGCATATTCTGTAACTTACCAGCGATGCGTTTGCTTGAAACATTCCATACTTCTCCGGATTCATTGGATGCATCAGAACGCTCAAAAATGATGAGTTCAACAGCGTAGTCTCGAGCGTAAGCCGCATGACCTAAGCCAAGAAGCAACACTCCCAGAACGATCCTATGAACATGAGCGATATTTAGCATGTGGTCGCCCTATCCGCTCTTTTGAATTCAGCCAAATCCGCCTCCAACCCATCTATTTCACCACCTGCCATCATCGCCAGAACTTCTTCTCGGGTTATTTTGTCTTTTTCATAACTGCCCAAACTTTTTCCACGATTCAGCAGGGTAAAACGATCCGCTATTGGATAGGCATGGTGTACATTATGGGTAATCAAAATAATAGCCAATCCTTTCTGGCGTGTTTTGGCGATGACTTTAAGCACATTAGATGATTGTTTTACGCCAAGTGCCGCTGTCGGCTCATCAAGGATGAGTACTTTGGCACCAAAATAAACCGCTCTGGCAATCGCCAGTGATTGGCGTTCACCCCCAGACATAGTGCCCACTGTTTGATTGGGATCTCTTATATCAATCCCCATATCTGCCAAGCCGGCTATTGCGATTTCATGGGCACGCTTCATATCAAAACTTTTGAAAATCCCCCAGCCTTTAGAGACGACCGACTCACTGCCCATAAAGAAATTACGGGTAATGCTCATTAGTGGTACCATGGCAAGGTCTTGATATACGGTGGCGATGCCATGATCCAGTGCATCCTTCGGAGAGGTGAAATTTGCCGGAACACCATTCAGAAAATACTCCCCTTTGCTGGGTGGAGTGATGACCCCAGCCAGCGTTTTAATCAATGTTGACTTGCCGGCACCATTATCGCCCAATAGACAGTGGACTTCACCCTCATAGACTTTCATATCCATATCTTGCAAAGCAACCACCGGACCAAAAATACAACTCACTTTGCATAATTCAATAATGGGATTCATATTTTCTCTTTGAGTTTGATATGTGATTCAATGAGTCTTTAATGAGCCTGAGTAGCGCGCTTACGAATAAAGTTATTCAGTAACACGGCCAGCAATAACATCACACCAAGGAATACGCGAAACCAATCTGAATTTGCGCCGGTAAAAAAGATACCCATCTGCACAACGCCAAAAATAAGCGCGCCAAAACAAGCACCGATTACCGTTCCATAGCCTCCGGTCAGCAAGGCACCGCCAATGACCACAGCGATAATGGCTTCGAATTCTTTCAACACGCCACGATCCGCAGCAGCAGAACCAAACTCCATCACTTGGGTGGCAGAGTAGAGAACCGCAGTAAATGCGGTAACGACAAACAGTATTATTTTCACTCTATCGGTGGGCACGCCCATATTTTTGGCGGCATTTTTATCGCCCCCAGAGGCAAAAATCCAGTTGCCAAAACTTGTTTTCATTAAAACCCAGCTTGCGATGACTGCCAAAGCAACCCACCAGACGATAACCATTTGGATGCCGCTAACAACGGGTGAACCGTCAGCATAAGTGTTGATCCACCCGGCTTGAGCGAGCCAAATAAATAGTTGTCCCCCAACTTCACCACCAAACAAAGGGGCTAACCAATCATCTTTAGATAAATCGGTCACCCCAGATACGATAGTGCGGTTGGTAAAAAGAATGGATAAAGCGATGGTCAAGCCACGCAAAATAAATAAAAATGCGAGGGAGACGATGAAGGAAGGCAGTTCTGTCTTGACCACAATATAGCCAATCAGAGCCCCAATGGACATTGAAACGATAAAAGCAAACACAAGGGAAAACCATATTGGCCATCCCCAAAACACGGCAGGAATTGCGATAAGCATTCCGGAAAAACCGATCATAGAGCCAATGGATAAGTCAAACTCACCCGCAATCATCAGCAAGCAAGCACCAACGGCGATAATCCCCAATTGCGCTGAAACCATAGTCCAATTGAGGATGCCATCAGAGCTAAACATGCCAGAATCACCAGCGGTAATGGCAAAAAATATAAAAACAAAGATAGCACCAGAAAACGCACCTAACTCGGGGCGCGCTAATAGTCGTTTTAAGAAAGCAACCTTGCGTAATCGTTCGTCAGCAGGTTTGGTCGTGTTCTTTTGCAATCATCTAACCCCAGTTTCCGTTGATATTAACCATCTACGCGGTATGCTGTTCTGTGACCTTTGCACGATAGTTTTTTGTCCTCGGTGTCAAAAATGGTCTCAATCGGTCATTCATAAGTATAAAGCCCCTCATTCCGCGCCTTTTTTCCTTGCTAGAAAACAAAATCCCGGTCCGTGCAAAGGTCTCGTAATATTTATTCAACGCTTCTCTGGCATGTCGCACCGAACATGTGTACCATACCCGATTTGGACTGATAGTTCAAAAAATGTTGTCGAAATGCGTATTTCAAATACGATAATTCTTATACATTTTGATTCATGTTAAGTTAAGATGTATTTCCTGTCAAATATAACCGGAGTGAGGTGAGAAACTGATGAATATTTTGAAAAATACGGCTCTAAAAAGCCAGATTCTAAAAAGTGTGGCACTGTTTGTTGTTTTGGCTACGGTGGTGGGGACATTGCTACCGTCATACGCCCAAGCCGCTAACGAGCGTTTTGTATTGATTAGCCATGCGCCGGATTCCGACTCTTGGTGGAATACCATCAAAAATGCGGTCAAGGAAGCCAGCAAGAATTATGCGGTGCGGGTGGATTACCGTAACCCGCCGACTGGTGATTTGGCAGATATGGCGCGTATTGTTGAGCAGGCTGTAGCGAGCAATCCAGACGGTATTATCCTGACTATTGCGGATTTTGATGTGCTAAAAGGACCGGTCAATAAAGCAATTAAAAAAGGTATTCCGGTTATTACTATTAATTCGGGCACACATGAACAAAGTGAGGCGCTGGGTGCTTTACTGCATATTGGGCAACCCGAATATGCGGCTGGTTTTGGCGCGGGTAAAAAAGCCAAAGTAGCCGGTGTCAGTTCGTTTTTATGTGTCAACCACTACATCACCAACCCGTCTTCGGTTGAGCGTTGTCGTGGTTTTGCGGATGCTTTGGGGGTTGATTTGGGTAATCAGATGATCGATTCGGGCACCGATCCCACTGGTATTGCAAACAAGGTGGCTGCTTATCTGCGTAAAAATCCAGATACTGGCGCTATTTTGACTTTAGGTCCAACTTCTGCACACCCGACTATTCGCGCATTGAATAAATCTAAAAAGAGTGACATTTTCTTCGCTACCTTTGATCTAAGTGATGAAATTGCCGCTGCTATTAAAGCGGGTCAGATTCGTTTTGCTGTCGATCAGCAGCCTTACTTGCAAGGATATTTGCCGGTAACCCTGCTGACCTTGTATTCGCGTTACCAATTGATTCCTTCTAACCATATCAACTCAGGCCCCGGTTTTATTACCAAAGAAAACATTGCGTTGGTAGAAAAACTGGCTGGAGAAATTCGCTGATTCTTTAGCCCGTTTTTATTGGGTAACTAGAGAAGAGTAGGCGAGAATAGCGGGCGAGGCGGGAGATTATCCTGCCTTGTCTTTTGTGCCTGAGTTTTAATGGCTGGAGTTTTAGTTGGAGTTTTAGCAGATGATTCGAATAAGTTTGTTGGGTGCCGGACGAATAGGGCATATTCATGCAAAGAGCATAAAAGCAAATGCAAATGCGGATTTATGCTATGTCGCTGATGTTGATGACCAAGCGGCGAGTAAATTAGCCAAACAAGTGAACGCAAAAGTGATTGATTTTCAAACTGCTATCACGGCAGATGTTGATGCGGTGGTGATTGCCACTTCGACCCACACTCACGCCGCGTTAAGTCATACCGCTTTAACGGCGGGCAAGGCAGTATTTTGTGAAAAGCCAATTGACTTGGATTTGGAAAAAACCGCAAGCGTGGTGAAGCATGTGCAAGAAAGTAATTTGCCTTATTTTGTCGGCTTCAACAGACGCTTTGATCCTTCTTTCCAATCTTTGCACAGACAATTAAAAGAAATCGGAAAACTTGAGCAATTGTTAATCATCAGCCGCGATCCGGCTCCGCCTTCAATTGAATATATTAAAAGCTCAGGTGGTTTTTTTCATGATATGACCATTCATGATTTTGATATGGCACTATGGCTGATGAAGGAACCGATTAAAACCATTCATGCCATTGCTAGTTGTCAAGTGGATCCTGATATTGCGAAAGCGGGAGATGTCGACACCTCGACAGTCGTTTTAACCACCCAAAGCGATGTCCAATGCACCATTTTGAACAGTCGCCGCGCCGTTTATGGTTATGATCAGCGCATGGAAGCTTTTGCTACCAAGGGGATGCTCAGCGCACACGATATCAAACCCACTGCCGTGCATCTATTAAATGCTGCTGGAGAGCGGAGCGATTGCTTGGAATATTCTTTTTTGCAACGCTATAAAATCGCTTTTCAAGAAGAAATGAATCAATTTATTGATGCCCTAATCAATCACCAACCGATGCCAGTCACTGCCACAGATAGTATGGCTGCGACAAAACTGGCGAATGCGGCTTACCAGTCCTTAAATCAGGGTTATCCGGTGAGTCTATAAGAGATTTTCACGATAGTTCTTTTGTCCTCGGTGTCAAAAATGGTCTCAATCGGTCAATAGATTCAGCAGTTACTGCCGTGTGCCAAACCCACTATTGAGTAACTTGAGGTTAATCACGAACAGGAGCGCGATAAAGCCGATGATGATAGCAAAAGACGCGCCGAGATTGATGTCGGAAATGCCGAGGAATCCATAGCGAAACGCATTGATCATGTAGAGGATGGGGTTGATGTGGGAGACGGTTTGCCAGAAGTCGGGGAGTAGTTTAATGGAGTAAAAAATGCCACCGAGATAGGTCAGTGGCGTGAGGACGAAATTCGGAATGATGGTTACGTCATCAAACTTCTGGGCAAATACCCCGTTCAGGAAGCCTGCCAGAGAAAACAATATCGCTGTCAGAACGACAATGCTCACCATGATTGGCAGGCTGTGTACCGACAGCTTGCTAAAGAAGAGTGAGACGATTGTTACCGCGGCACCAACTAAAACGCCACGTGCTACGCTACCGCCAGCATAGCCAAGCAGGATGATGCTGTTTGGAGTGGGAGAGACTTGTAGTTCTTCGATAGAGCGTTGAAATTTCGCACTGAAAAAAGAGGACGACACGTTGGTATAGGAGCTGGTGATTACCGACATCAAAATCAATCCCGGAACGATAAAATCCATATAGGGATGACCGCCCATTTCGCCAATCCGCGGACCGATGAGATTGCCGAAAATAATGAAATAGAGCGAGGTGGTGATGACCGGCGGCAGAATCGCTTGTTGCCAAATACGCAGGAAGCGGGTCACCTCTTTACGCAGAATGGTGGTAAATGCGATGTACTTTTGCTTGCTGTTCATCGTCTCGCTCCTTTGCCGTTTCTGGTGTTGGTCCGCGCTGTGTCGGTAATCATTTCCATGAATAACTGCTCTAACCGATTGGTTTTGTTGCGCATGCTTTGTATGCGAATGTGGTGGTTGGTCAGAGTTTCAAAGAACGGGTTAATGCCCAGAGATTTTGGTACTAGGACTTCCAGTGTCATATCGTTTTTCAAAATCCAGCTTTCTGTGTCAGATTGGGTCAGGCTATCGGGCAATTTGTCTATCGGGTCGATTAGATCCAGTATATAGGTCTCTTGTTGGAGTTGTGAAAGAAGGTTTTTGGTGCTGGTGTTTTCGATTAGTATGCCACTTTCAATAATGGCGATGTTGCGACATAGACTTTCCGCTTCTTCCAGATAATGGGTGATCAAAATAATGGTTGTGCCTTGTGCATTTATTTCTGCGAGGTAATCCCACATTGAGTGTCTGGTTTCAACATCAACCCCCGCAGTTGGCTCATCCAGTATCAATAATTTCGGTTCGTTTACCAGTGCCCGAGCGATCATCAATCGGCGTTTCATGCCGCCCGATAATGATTTTGTTGGCACATTTTCTTTCGCCGTTAGATTCAATTTCTCCAAATAATGCGAGGTTCTCTCTTTGGCAATCTTGCGTCCTATGCCATAGTAGCCCGCCTGATTCATCACAATTTGACTGGCAGTTTCAAAAATACTGAAGTTGATTTCCTGTGGCACGATGCCAATGTATGATTTTGCTTTGGCAAAATCGACATCAATATCCGCGTCAAAAACCTGTACTGAACCGGAAGTTTTGTTAATCAGTGATGAAATGATGCCGATAGCCGTGGACTTGCCGGCACCGTTTTTTCCCAGCAAGGCAAAAAAATCACCCTGTTCAACGGTCAGGCTAATGCCGTTGAGCGCGACCTGCCCATTGTCATAGGTCTTCTTTAGATTGGAGAGAGTAAGCGCGGCAACCATATTATTGAAATGATTTTGTTAAGTTCGGGAGTGAATGCCAGAAAAGCGTGGCATCAGGACTGGGACAGCAATGTCATAACCGTGCCCTTGCCTTTTCGGCTACTTACGATTTTTAGCGGAATTTGTTGATTGTTTCTGTCCAGCCAAACAGTTACCGTGCGGGTCGGGTTAGTCGGTTGTTGGCGGGTTACTTTCCATGCTTCAAACTTTTTTCCATCGAGTTCGAGGGATTGTTGTTGCGGGGCAAGATAAACATATTCGTTGATGCCTTTGGATGTGATTTCCTGAACCGTCCGTCCGGCAATGGCTTGGAGGTCGCTGGTCATCAAAATAATTGGGAAGGAGGCGGGCTCCAAAATATCGGTTGTGTCTATCGAGATATGTTTATCCTTCGGTTGCAGTTTGATTTGTGCTTGTTGACAATCAATCACGAAGCTACGTTTGACCGTTTTCTTGTCGTCAATGAGATAGTGCCCGCGATGCAGCGCGACCTGATGGTTCTTAATATTAAACCAAGTTTCGATGGTTGTATTATCGAGAAATAGCTTGGCAAAGTTAGATAAATGACTGATAACAGTGGTTTTAATTTGTTTTTCATCGCGCTCAATCACAATTTCTAATTTGCCGGCGCGGAATTTTTGATATGTGACGGCGTAGAACAGCGTTTGGTTTTTGAGTTCTAGTGCCTGCTTGCCTGCTTGATTGATTGCTTGGGCTGATGAGATAGGGGCGAATAGCATCAGACAGCAACCAACCCATGCTATTGTTTGGGCAAAGGGGACATTACTGCTTTGGGCTAACACGTCAATTTAATCGGTTGTGAAATCATCCTATTATTAAGCATATTATGGCGATGTTTTTATCTGCGTACAATCGACTTTTCTTTCGGCGGCTGTTCTTTCTACGAACCACTGTATCGCTTGAGGATAAATTTTATGTTCTTCCTGTAATACTTTTTGCTGCAATGTGGCAGCATCGTCATTGGCATCAACATCAACCTGTGCTTGCATGATGATTGGACCGCCATCAAGTTCCGCCGTAACAAAGTGTACGGTTGCGCCGTGGATTTTGTCGCCCGCATCAATGACGCGCTGATGGGTATTCAGACCTTTGTAATGAGGCAACAAAGACGGGTGAATATTGAGCAATTTACCGCCAAATTGAGTTACAAATTCGCTCCCCAGAATACGCATGAATCCCGCCAGCACCACTAAACTCGGGGCATAGCCGTGGACGGTTTGTGCCAGCACCTTTTCATATTCGGATTGGGACGGATACATTTCAGGACGAATGACCATCTCGGTAATGCCAGCATTGCGGGCACGCTCCCGCCCGCAGGCATCTTCCCGATCACTGATGACTGCATCAATTTTCGCGTCAAGGTGACCATGCCGAATGCTGTCAATAATCGATTGAAGATTGCTTCCGCCGCCAGAAATAAGCACAACCAGATTGATTATTGGTACTTGCATCATTGCTTTTGGTGTCAGGATAACGTTACCACTTAGTCGCGCCACACGATTTCGGACTGCTCGGAGGAAATGATTTCGCCGAGTGCACTGACCTGTTCGCCCGAATTTTCAAGGCTGTTTATGGCAGCGTCCGCATCATTGGGAGCAACGCAAACTACCATGCCAATCCCACAATTAAAGGTGCGGTACATTTCCATTGGTTCAATTTTCCCTTGCTCCTGTAACCATTGAAACAGTGGCGGTAGTTGCCAGCACGATTTGGATATGCTTGCGCTGACCCCTTGCGGTAAGCTCCGAGGTAGGTTTTCCAACACCCCGCCACCGGTAATATGACAGATTGCGGTGACCCGTACCGACTCGATGAGCAACCGGATTGATTTCACATAAATCCGTGTTGGCATCAATAATTTTTCGCCCAGACTAGTGTCTTCAAAGGGTTGCGCTAAATCGCTCTGGGTTACTTCAATTATTTTGCGGACTAACGAATAGCCGTTGGAATGCAAGCCCGATGAGGCTAACCCAAGCAAGACATCACCGACTTTGACACGAGTCGGAGTGATGATATTCTCTTTTTCAACAATGCCCACCGCAAAACCAGCGAGGTCATAGTCCCCGTCTCTGTACATTCCCGGCATTTCGGCAGTTTCCCCGCCAGTGAGCGCGCAACCCGCTTGCACACAACCTTGAGCAATGCCTCGTATGATGACTTCTGCCTGCTGTGGATGCAGTTTTCCGGTCGCAAAATAGTCCAGAAAATACAACGGTTCCGCACCATAAACGATGATGTCGTTGACGCACATTGCCACCAGATCGATGCCAATGGTGTCGTGGCGATTGAGCATTGAGGCCAGTTTCAGCTTGGTGCCCACGCCATCGGTGCCGGACACCAGCACCGGATTGTTATACTGTTTGGGAATCTCAAACAAAGCACCAAACCCCCCCAGCCCTTGCAAGACGCCTGAGCGAAATGTTTCCTTAACGGTCGGTTTGATTCTCTCTACCAGCTCATTGCCCGCGTCTATACTGACACCGCTTTGGCGATAATTTAATGATTCGTTGGGATTGGGCATGTTTTTTCGTGAGTAATCGTTCATTCGGTTCTTGGTGAAAAGCACAATGGATTATGCCTGATTACGCACCGAATATTACAGGTTTAATCGGCTTCGTGAAGCGACACATGGAAAATAAGACATTTGCATCATTCAAAAAATGATTGGAAGTAGGATTTTGTGGTCGCGTAAAAACCAACATCCGTCTTTCCTGCGAAGCCTGTCCCCGCGTAGGCGGGGAGCAGGAATCCAGTAAAACAAACAAACCCGCAAGGGTTTTCCACATGGAACGCGATCTAGGGGTTCTTGTACAGTCTTGTAAACTACACTCCCGACAATTATATCCAAGGTCTCGGAAAATATATTTTCGCTGTTGATATGATGACCCAATAGCAAAACGGTCGTACAATCGGCAACTGTATGGCTTCGCTTGAAGGCAACATTGTGCGACTGCTTAATTATCATTGTTATCCGTAGAAATAAAAATTGTTATCCCAAATCCCGAATCTATTGACCCTGACTCGAATCGCAGCTTGTCCGGTGCTGGTGTTGTTGCTGAACGAGCAGAATTACCCGTTGGCGTTGGTGCTGTTTGTCGTTGCCGGAATAACTGACGGGCTGGATGGCTATATTGCCAAACGGTTTAACTATGTTTCACGTTTTGGCACCGTGCTTGATCCGGTTGCCGATAAATTGCTGATTGCCAGCACCTATATCATGCTGGCGATTCTGGGCGATATTCCATTTTGGTTGCTGATCGTGGTGATGTTCCGCGATCTCGTGATTGTTGTCGGTTACTTCATATTTTCGATGATAGGAATCGACCTCCCCGTTCGACCAACTTATAGCAGTAAAATTAATACCTTTATGCAGATTTCGCTGATGATTTTCGTGTTGTTGGAGAAAGCAATCTGGCTACAGATTCCGGTCATTGAAAACCTGCTGATATTGAGCGTATTGGTGACGACTATTGTTAGCGGGGCACAATATGTGTGGTTATGGGGCATTCGTCAGGAACTTGATGGTTCCGAGCGATGAATCGACAAACCATTATTCCAATTTGGGTCGAAGATGACACCAGTTTAGAGAGCTTTTACAGCAATCGAAACCAGCCTTTAATCGCGCAATTAAAAAACCTCCTTATCGGCACCCGCGCCAAACGGATATTGTATCTATGGGGAGAAAGCGGCAGTGGTAAAACCCATTTACTCAACGCCTGTTGCGCGGCAGCGGGAAAATCGGGCGCGAAAAACGTCTATGTATCCCTCAAGCAAGAAAGAGGGCAACTTGAGATGCTGAGCGAGGTGGACAAAGATACGCTGGTTTGTATCGACGACCTGCAACAAATTGTCGGTTTCGAGTCGGGGCAAAAGCAAATTTTGTCGCTCTACGAAAACATCATCAATGGCACCAATGACCCCAACGGAGCGGGGGCGATTGTAGTCAGTGGCACCCGCCCACTGCGTTCAATCGGCATCATGTTAAAGGATCTTGAATCACGACTATCCAGTGGTGGTACTTTCAATATTTATGCGTTGGATGACGATGAAAAGCGAACCGCGTTAAAGTTAAGAGCGACACGGCGTGGTTTTGCACTCGATGATAACGTCATCTGGTTCATCATGTCTCATTATCAACGCGACACCAAATCGTTGTTTGCATTGCTGGATAAACTAGATAGCGCGTCTATTCAAGCACACCGAAAAATCACCATCCCATTTGTCAAAACATTGATGTAATCGATGTTGATAGGGTGGCTATAACTTGCAACGGGATAGGGCGAGCGCGCAATTTGCCACTCGGCGACCAAGAATTTCTGCTAGGGCTTGTTCTTCTTTTGAGATTGGATTGGTGTTGTTGCCACCAGCGACATGACTGGCTCCGTAGGGGCTGCCACCCGATTGGGTTTGGCTTAAAGGGGTGTTGTTGTAGGGGATTCCGACTATAACCATGCCGTGGTGGATGAGTGGTAGCATCATGGATAGCAAGGTGCTTTCCTGACCGCCGTGCATACTGGAGGATGAGGTGAAAACCCCCGCCGCTTTGTTTGACAGCGTGCCACTTAACCATTGTGGCGCGGTTTGATCGAAAAAATATTTTAGCGGTGAAGCGATTGTGCCGAAGCGTGTCGGACTACCGAGAATCATGCCCGCACAGTCTTCCAAATCCGCGCTCGTTGCATAGACATCCCCGCTGTCGGGTATTTCCTTTTCAGTCGCTTCACATACGGCGGATACCGCAGGAACGGTGCGTATGACTGCCTCGCATTGTGGCACGCTTTCAACCCCTCGGCTCACCTGTTTTGCCAGCTCAGCAATGGAGCCGTGGCGGGAGTAATAAAGTATTAAAACTTTGCTCATTGCCCTATCCGTTAGCCCTTATCCGCGCTTTAGCAATAAAAATTCCATCAAGGCTTTTTGTGCATGTAGGCGGTTTTCCGCTTCATCCCAGATGACGCTTTGCGCGCCGTCAATGACTTTGGCAGTCACTTCGTTGCCTCGATAAGCCGGCAGACAGTGCATAAACAAAGCCTCTTTTGTCGCACAGCGCATTAAATTTTCGTCCACACAATAGTCGGCAAATATTTTTCCCCGAGCCTGCTTTTCTTGTTCCTGCCCCATCCCCGACCAAGTATCGGTGACCACCAAGGCGGCGTTTTTGGCGGCAGTGCGAGGGTCATCGGTCAGCACAATGGAGTCGGCGCAGTCGGCAATCATGTTTTTATTCGGTTGATGCGTATTTGGAGTCGCAATGTGTAATTCAAAATCCAATTGTCGGGCAGCATTCATCCATGAATGGCATACATTATTGCCATCACCAATCCACGCGACTTTTTGTCCTTGAATATCACCACGGTGTTCGGCAAATGTTTGCAAATCGGCAAGCAGTTGGCAGGGATGATTAAAATCAGACAACCCATTTATAACCGGAACGGTGGCATATTGTGCCATCTGTTCAATGCGGTAGTGGGAACAGGTTCGCATGATGATTAGTTTTGCCATGCGCGATAGCACGCGAGCGGTATCGGCTATCGGCTCACCTCTTCCGAGTTGTGAATCCGATGGTGTAAGAAAAATGGAGTTACCACCAAATTGCGTTATGCCAGTTTCAAAGGATACTCGTGTTCGGGTAGAAGATTTTTCGAAAATCAAAACCGCAGACTGGTTTTGCATCAATGTTGAAGGTGTTCCAGCCCGCAACTCGGCTTTCAACTCGATGGCACGCGAAATCATCAGCCGAATTTCTTCGGCAGTTAAATCCATCAAACTTAAAAAGTGTCGAGCGGACATAGCGTATTCCAGTTGTCTTGTTGTGGCAAATAAACAAAAAAGCCACAGATGCCTGTTGGTCGTGTAGTTTACTTAAACGGCACTGATTCATCAATACCATGTATTGGGAATGGAATGACGGTGTTGGTTTTTGCGCAATCGCTGAAGTCGCACTTCCGACAATGATGCAAAGGTCTAATGGAAACAATAATTTTCACGATTTCTCATAATTTTCTGCTTTTGGCATTGCATTTGAACCCCCAATTTGAGTAGAATCGCGCTCCAATTTTTTATTTAAACACGAGGGCTGTAAAATCGCGTGGCAAAATAGAAGACCATGGGGGTTGTTCTTGCGTAAGTTGTTGAATATAAATGAATTGATTCAGGATAACTGCCCGCATAGCTCAGTTGGCCAGAGCAGCTGATTTGTAAATGATTGCACCTTTATGGGGAAACCTGTGAAGTGGAGGCGGCTAAAACGGGGAAACCTTGTTTTTTTTATGACCTGACGGCGGTTTTGTGGTGGCTAACGGGGCTTAAAAAATGAAATGGCAATCCCGTGCTACGTCCTGATTTAATTGGGGATGGAGTGTAGAGACTTTACACCGCCCACCTAAATTGAAATCAATATTGATTTTTGATGACGACAGGGTGAAGAGAAAGTCCAGACCCCAAACGCGATGCTAAATCCTGTGGTTGAAGCATGGCGGCCGTGAAAACGGTAGTAGGTAAGAATCAGCAGGTCGTGGGTTCGAATCCCTCTGCGGGCTCCATTTTGAGGAGACCGAGCGGTCATTCAGATTTGTCATGCTCGGGTTGGATAGGTTTGCAAAGAGGGCGGTTTTGATAAGAGATAGTTGACAACATCGGTGTATTTGCTCATAATTGACCGTTTGCTTGAATTTTCGTTGGAGGGGTTCCCGAGCGGTCAAAGGGGGCAGACTGTAAATTTGCTGGCTCAGCCTTCGGAGGTTCGAATCCTCCCCCCTCCACCATGTTTGAAGTGCCTAGTTAAATTGCGGGTGTAGTTCAAAGGCTAGAACCTCAGCCTTCCAAGCTGATGATGTGGGTTCGATTCCCATCACCCGCTCCAGAGGTGGGCAAGATGATTAGATTGAAGCTAAAGCGGTTCTACCGTCTTTATGAGTGCCCACATAGCTCAGTCGGTAGAGCACTTCCTTGGTAAGGAAGAGGTCACCGGTTCAAATCCGGTTGTGGGCTCCAGTTTGGTGTTGAAAGCGGGTAAGGCAACGTGGTTGTTTTAGTTTAGGCGGTTGCCATGATTATTGGTCACCAATAAGTTTGTTTGATTATTTGAAATTTTCGAGAATTTAGGAGACACCCATGTCGAAAGAAAAATTTAACAGAACGAAGCCGCATGTTAATGTTGGCACGATAGGTCATGTCGATCACGGCAAGACGACCTTAACGGCAGCGATGACTAAGGTGTTATCGGCCAAGTATGGTGGCACCTCGGCGAAGGCGTTTGATGAGATTGATAATGCGCCAGAGGAACGTGCACGCGGTATTACCATCGCCACGGCGCATGTTGAATATGAAACCGAAGCGCGTCACTATGCCCACGTTGACTGTCCGGGACACGCGGATTATGTCAAGAACATGATTACCGGTGCGGCGCAGATGGATGGTGCAATATTAGTCTGTTCAGCAGCAGATGGGCCGATGCCACAAACCCGTGAGCATATATTGTTGGCGCGTCAGGTAGGGGTTCCGTATATCGTGGTTTTTTTGAATAAAGCCGATATGGTGGACGATGAAGAATTAATGGAATTAGTAGAAATGGAAGTGCGCGAGTTGCTGGATAGTTATGATTTTCCCGGCGATGACACACCGATTATTATTGGCAGTGCTTTGAAGGCATTGGAAGGCGACACTTCGGACTTGGGCGAGGGCTCGATATTGAAGTTAGCGGAGGCATTGGACAGTTATATTCCGTTGCCTGAGCGCAAGGTTGACGGTGATTTTCTGATGCCGGTAGAGGATGTATTTTCAATATCGGGACGTGGCACGGTGGTGACTGGACGGATAGATCGTGGTGTGATTAAGGTCAATGAAGAGATTGCGATAGTCGGCATCAGAGACACGGTTACCACGATATGCACTGGTGTTGAGATGTTCCGCAAATTATTGGATGAGGGGCGGGCGGGCGATAATGTGGGAATTTTATTGCGTGGCACCAAGCGCGAGGAAGTGGAACGAGGACAAGTATTGGCGAAGCCCAAGACAATCACCCCGCACACCAAATTTGAAGCAGAAGTCTATATTCTGTCAAAAGAAGAGGGTGGGCGACATACGCCTTTTTTCAAAGGCTATCGTCCGCAGTTTTATTTTCGCACGACTGATGTAACTGGGGCATGTGAATTGCCGGAGAATGTTGAGATGGTGATGCCGGGCGATAATATCAAGCTGACGGCGGAGTTGATTGCACCGATAGCGATGGAAGATGGTTTGCGTTTTGCCATCCGTGAAGGTGGTCGCACTGTCGGTGCGGGTGTGGTGACTAAAATTATTGAATAGTCGGCAATCAATGCGTCTGAGCGGGTCGTTTTAGTACCTTAATAAATTTAATAACATGATTCGGGGCATTCGGGTTCGTTTGCCCTGAAATAATTTTTCTGAAACAGTTTTGCAACAGTTGTATAGGGCACAGGTAACATCTTATGTCGGTTCGAAGGCCAGTAGCTCAATTGGCAGAGCGGCGGTCTCCAAAACCGCAGGTTGGGGGTTCGATTCCCTCCTGGCCTGCCATCGTACTGTGATATGTGCCAAATAATGTTTTGTCCGCGAGTTGGACACAATGAAGCAAAATAAACTTGGGTAATCCGTATAAAGTGAGTGATTGATAAGTTCAAAATAATAGCCGCGATTTTGGTTGTCGTAGCTGCCGTTGTGGTGTACTACCACTTTGAGGATCTGATGCAGTTGGCGCGGGTCGGCATAGTCGTGGTCAGTGTGGCTGTGGCTGTCGGGTTGGTTTTGACTACGGAAATGGGGCAGTCAGCTTGGTCTTTTATTAAGGGGGCGAATGTTGAACGCCAGAAAGTGGTCTGGCCTGCGCGTCAGGAAGCCATGCAGGTAACACTATTCGTCATCATATTAGTCATCATTATTGGCTTGGTGATGTGGGCTTTTGACGCATTATCATTTTATGTGATTTATGATGTCTTTCTTGGGGTAAGGGGTGCGTGATGAGTGATGAAACACTAAAAACACAGGCAGCCGATGTTGAGACAGCGCAATCAGATTCAGATTCGGCAACGAAACCTAATTCCGATGTTGCCTCTGAACAAGTGACTGAGCAGGTGCTTGCGGCTGAGAATCTGAACAAGAACCCTAATATGCGTTGGTTTGTGGTGCAGGCATTTTCCGGATATGAAAAGAAAGCGAAACAATCAATACAGGATTATGTTGATCGCGCTGGGAAACAAGACTACTTTGGCAGGATTTTGGTTCCTACGGAAGAAGTAATGGAGATGAAAGCCGGTCAGAAGCGTATCAGCGAACGAAAATTTTTCCCCGGCTATGTATTGGTGGAGATGGAGCTGACAGACGAAACTTGGCTTTTGGTTAAAAGCGTTCCTAAGGTGACGGGGTTTATTGGCGGAACAGAAGGCCGACCGATGCCTATTAGCCACAAAGAAGCGGAAGAAATCATCCAGCAAATGTCGGACAGTACGGATCATCCAAAGATGAAGTTTACTTTTGCGCCGGGTGAAGTCGTTAGAATTATTGATGGACCGTTTCAGGATTTTAACGGCACGGTCGAAGAAGCCAATTTTGAAAAAGCGAAACTGAAAATATCGATTCCGGTTTTTGGACGCTCTACACCGGTGGAGTTGAGTTTTACACAGGTTGAGAAGGGTTAGTGGATTCTGAAATTCAAACTTTATATTTATCTTAAATAACGGGGAGCATGGCGAAAGCCCTGCGATTGTACCCATCAGGAGTCATCATGGCGAAGAAAATAGACGCATATATTAAACTGCAAGTCCCCGCTGGGGATGCAAAACCGAGTCCACCCGTAGGTCCAGCATTGGGGCAACACGGGGTCAATATTATGGATTTTTGCAAGAGATTCAATGCCGAGACGCAGGACATGGAGAAGGGCTTGCCGACACCTGTGGTCATCACAGTGTATGCGGACAAAAGTTTTTCCTATATCAAGAAAACACCACCGGCTTCGATACTCCTTAAAAAAGCCGCCGGCATTGACAAAGGCAGTAGTGTGCCGAACCGCGATAAAGTGGCTAAAGTAACTCGCGCACAGTTAGAAGAAATTGCCAAAGTGAAACAACCGGATTTGAATTCAAATAATATGGATCAGGCAGTCCGAATTATTGCTGGCAGTGCCCGAAGTATGGGCATTGAGACTGAGGAGGTGTAAGTATGACGTTTTCAAGCAAGCGAAGTCGTGTGGCGAACGAAAAAGTGGAGCACGAAAAACTCTATGCGATTACCGATGCGTTATCGCTCGTCAAAGAGGTGTGCTCTGCAAAGTTCGATGAAAGCATTGATGTTGCAATCGTGCTTGGTATCAATGCCAGAAAATCGGATCAAAACGTGCGCGGTGCAACCGTATTACCCAATGGAACGGGGAAAACGGTGCGTGTTGCGGTATTTTCCGAAGGCGAAAATGCCGAAATGGCTAAAGCAGCCGGCGCAGATATTGTCGGTCTTGAGGAACTCGCGGCGGCAGTTAAGAAAGGTGAGATTGATTTTGATATCTGTATTGCGACCCCGGATACCATGCGTGTAGTCGGTCAACTGGGGCAGATTCTGGGTCCTCGCGGGATGATGCCAAACCCCAAAGTGGGAACGGTAACGACAGATGTGGGTAAAGCGGTTGAGGATGCGAAGTCGGGTCAGGTGCAATTTCGGATTGATAAAGCCGGCGTGATTCATTGTGTCATTGGTAAAGCATCATTCGGCGTGGCGCATCTGGAAGAAAATTTAAATTCACTGGTTTCGGCATTGATTAGAGCCAAACCAGCGTCTGCCAAAGGGCAATATATTCGACGGGTTTCATTGTCCAGCACGATGGGCCCCGGTGTGAAAGTTGATCGTGCGAGCATTTCGGCGATTAAATAAGTTTTGGGATGTCGTGATTGGTTCGGCTGTTTGAATCTTTCTAATCAAACGCGAGATCGTCAAAGACCGCAGGTGGGTCTATGGTTCTTGAGCCATAGACGATTAAAGTGTTTTTAACTTATGTTGGAAACTGCCAGCGCAGGCGGTGCCCCGAAGTCAGGAATAATTCTGATGCAGGACACCATTATTGAATGAGGAGTGCTTTATGAGTTTAAGTTTCGAGCAGAAAAAAGCCGTAATCAGCGAGGTGACAGAAGCAATTGCTTCTGCCCAAGCGGGGGTATTGGCTGAGTATCGCGGGCTCAATGTTGCACAGATAACCGCATTACGTCAACAAGCGCGGAACGCTGGCGTGTGGATCAGGGTGGTTAAAAACAACCTTGCTAAACGTGTTATTCAGGGTTCTAATTTTGAGTGTTTAACCGATTATTTTGTCGGCCCGATCATTTTCTCGACATCTGAAGATCCTGTTTCAGTTGCCAAGGTGATGGCAGGGTTTGCGAAGGACAATGAAGGATTGAAAATCACTGCAGGTGCAATGAATGGCACGCTGATTGATTTTGCAACGATTCAAAGTCTCTCCAAACTGCCCGGTCGAGATGAATTGATTGCCAAGCTGATGGGTACCATGCAGGCACCGATTCAGAAATTGGTAGCAACACTCAATGAAGTGCCGAGTAAATGTGTGCGGACGCTTGCTGCTGTGGCAGAAGCAAAGAAAGCAGCGTAATGGCTGTTTACTGAGACCTTTGCACGATCCGGAATTTTGTTTTCTAGCAAGGAAAAAGCGCACGGAATGAGGGAGTTTATACTTATAAATGACCGATTGAGACCGCTTTTGACACCGAGGACAAAAGAACCATCGTGCAAAGGTCTCATACTGTGTCCAAAAAATTAATGTTTGTTATCAGGAGTAATTACCATGGCTTTAAG
The DNA here is from genome assembly GCA_965261425.1 of Candidatus Spongiihabitans sp. Classification (GTDB taxonomy): domain Bacteria; phylum Pseudomonadota; class Gammaproteobacteria; order Arenicellales; family Poriferihabitantaceae; genus Spongiihabitans. Next base: position 1,646,759 of record OZ253452.1, on the reverse strand, counting down.
TAAAGAAAAAGTTCTCGACGCAATTGCCGAGATGTCAGTGCTTGACCTGTCCGATTTAATCAAGGATATGGAAGAGAAATTCGGAGTATCGGCAGCGGTCGCCGTAGCAGCCCCTGCGGGTGGCGATGTGGTTGACGAGGTAGCCGAAGAAAAAGATGCGTTTGACGTTATGTTGAGCAGTTTTGGTGAGAAAAAAGTTAGTGTCATCAAAGCGGTGCGCGCCATTACCAGTCTGGGTCTCAAAGAGGCAAAAGATTTGGTTGAAAGCGCACCCACCGCGGTTAAAGAAGGAATTGCGAAGGCAGAAGCAGAGGAATTTAAAAAACAAATTGAAGAAGCCGGCGGCACTGCCGAACTCAAGTAATTTTGATTTCCGGGCGTTCTTATCCTAGCGCTAAGAGCGTCCGCCTTCTGATGGGCAGGCTGGTTTGTTGCCCATCATTGATGGTGTTTTTGTGAGACTTTTGCATGTCAAAAATGGTCGGAAGTGTGACTTTACGTCATTGGCGATAACCTTGTGGCTGAAGCCGCACTTCCAACTAATTATGCAAAGGTCTATTTTTGATTGAGCAGTTATACGGGGTAAACATGGTCTATTCTTTTACCGAGAAAAAACGTATTCGAAAGAGTTTTAGTAAACGTTCTGATGACTTTCAGGTGCCACCCCTGTTAGCCACGCAAAAAGAATCGTATTACAAATACCTACAAGAGTTTACGCCACCCGATCAGCGCATTGATCAGGGAATTCAGGCTGCTTTCAAATCGGTTTTTCCGATTGAAAGTTATAACGGTAGCGTGATGCTAGAATTTGTCAGTTATCGTCTGGAGAAGCCACGATTTGATGTGGTCGAGTGTCAACAACGCAGTTTGATATATTCATGTCCGCTGCGGGTTGTCATGCGTTTGGTCGTTTTTAATAGAAGTGGAAGCGGCAAAAAACCAAAAAACATCATCGAGCAGGAAGTGTATCTCGGTGATATGCCGTTGATGACCGATAACGGCACATTCGTTATCAATGGCACCGAGCGGGTTGTTGTTTCACAGTTGCACCGGTCGCCGGGCGTTATCTTTGACCACGATAGTGGCAAGACCCATGCCTCGGGAAAATTATTATTTTCTGCGCGCATTATTCCCTATCGCGGTTCATGGTTGGATATGGAATTTGATCCGAAGGATTTGCTTTATATTCGCATTGATCGACGTCGAAAACTTCCTGCGACCATCATGTTGCATGCTTTGGGATACAATACCGAGGAAATGTTGTCAATGTTTTTTGAAAATGACAACTTCGTATTGAATGATTCCAACGCAACTTTGGCATTGGTTCCTGAGCGTATGCGTGGTCAGCGTTTGGATTTCGATTTAAAATATGCCAAAGACAAAACAAAAGACAAGATCATTGTTGATGCTGGAAAAAGGATTACCCGCAGTCATATCGACCAATTGGAAAAAGCGGGGGTCAGCGAAATTGAAGTTCCCGATGAGTTTTTATTGGGTCGCACGCTGGCGAAAGACATTGTGGATACTGAAACAGGTGAATTGCTGGCAGAGGCGAATCAAGAGATTGTTGCGGAGCTTTTACAAAATTTCAGGGACAACGGTATTGTCGATATAACCACCATTTATACCAACGACATCGATTGTGGGCCGTTTATTTCTGACACCCTACGAATTGACGCATCACGTTCAGAGGAAGAAGCGCAAATTGAAATATATCGCATGATGCGACCGGGTGAGCCACCGACAAAAGATGCTTCGGCGCTGTTATTCAGCAACCTGTTTTTCAATCACGAACGCTATGATTTATCTGCGGTCGGTCGTATGAAATTCAATCGACGACTGGGCAAGGAATCTGATGAAGGTCCCGGAACGCTCAGCAAGCAGGACATTGTTGATGTGATGCGTAAAATTGTCACAATTAAAAACGGCAAAGGGGAAATTGATGATATTGATAACCTTGGTAACCGGCGTGTTCGATCTGTTGGAGAACTGGTGGAAAATCAATTTCGTATCGGCTTGGTGCGCGTTGAGCGTGCGGTTAAGGAACGCTTGAATCTGGTTGAAAGTGACGGACTGACACCACAGGATTTAATTAACGCAAAACCCGTGTCTGCGGTGGTGCGAGAGTTTTTCGGCTCGAGCCAGTTATCTCAATTTATGGATCAAACCAATCCGCTGTCAGAAGTCACCCATAAACGTCGCGTCTCTGCATTAGGTCCGGGCGGATTGACCCGCGAACGTGCCGGTTTTGAAGTGCGTGATGTGCATCCCACTCACTATGGGCGAGTCTGTCCGATTGAAACGCCCGAAGGTCCGAATATCGGTCTCATCAATTCGCTCGCCTGTTTTGCCAAAACCAATGAATATGGTTTCCTTGAAACCCCGTATAGAAAAGTGCTTGATGGCAAAGCAACCGATCAGGTTGATTATCTGTCTGCGATTGAAGAACATAAATTTGTCATCGCTCAGGCGAATGCGGCAGTCGATGCCGAGGGCAGATTTTCTGACCAACTGATTTCATGCCGACACAAAAACGAATTTTCGTTATCGGCAGCGGACAAAATTGACTACATTGATGTGGCACCGCAACAGATCGTCTCCGTGGCGGCATCGTTAGTACCTTTCCTTGAGCATGATGATGCGAACCGAGCGTTGATGGGAGCGAATATGCAGCGTCAGGCAGTGCCGGTGGTGCGTAGTGAAAAGCCACTGGTCGGTACCGGCATGGAACGTACCGTGGCGATTGATTCGGGGGTAAACGTGATCGCACGGCGTGGCGGTGTTGTCGATTCGGTTGATGCTTTACGAATCGTTGTGCGGGTCAATGACTACGAGAGTGTCGCTGGCGAGCCCGGGGTTGATATTTATAATCTCACTAAATACCAGCGGTCAAACCAAAATACGACCATCAACCAGCGTCCATTAGTACGCATAGAGGACGAAGTGGCGCGTGGTGATGTGCTTGCCGATGGACCGTCCACGGATATGGGCGAGCTGGCACTGGGCAAGAATGTGCTGATCGCTTTCATGCCTTGGAATGGATATAACTTTGAGGATTCTATTCTGATTTCGGAAAGGTTGGTGAAAGACGAGGTATATACCTCCATTCACATCGAAGAGCTGTCTTGTGTGGCAAGGGATACCAAGCTTGGACCCGAAGATATCAGTCGCGACCTGCCCAATGTCGGTGATTCGGCACTCTCGAAACTGGATGAATCGGGGATTGTCTATATTGGTGCGGAAGTAAAGCCCGGGGATATTTTAGTGGCAAAGGTGACCCCAAAAGGGGAGACACAATTGAGTCCAGAGGAGAAACTGTTACGCGCCATTTTTGCCGAGAAGGCGGGCGACATCAAGGATACCTCGTTGAAGATGCCGACGGGAATGAGTGGTACGGTCATTGACGTTCAGGTGTTTACCCGTGAAGGGTTAGCCAAAGATGCGCGGGCGTTGGCAAATGATGAATATGAATTGGATGCGGTGCGCCAGAATCTGGACGACCAATTACGCATTGTTGAAGATGATGCCTATGCGCGTATTGAGAAACTGTTGCATAACCATATTGCAGAAGGTGGCCCAAACGATCTGAAAGCAGGCGAAAAAGTGACCAATGATTATTTGGCTGAACTGTCACATAAACAATGGTTTGAAATTCGACTGCGAAACGAAGAAGCGAATCAAGCGATAGAAAGCATTCGTGCTCAATTAGAAGTACAGCGTGAGGCGTTTGATCGGCGATTTAAAGAAAAACGTGGCAAAATTGAAATGGGTGATGACCTTGCCCCGGGCGTGCTGAGAATTGTCAAGGTCTTTGTGGCAGTGAAACGGCGTTTGCAACCGGGCGACAAAATGGCGGGTCGGCATGGTAATAAAGGGGTTATTTCCAAAATCATTCCGATTGAGGATATGCCCTATATGGATGATGGGACTGCCGTGGATATTTGCTTGAATCCATTAGGCGTGCCGTCGAGAATGAATGTCGGTCAGGTTCTGGAAACGCATTTGGGCTGGGCTGCCAAGAAAATTGGTGCGCAGATTGATGACATGCTGCGTAAAAACAAGAAACCGACTCAAATCCAGAAGTTTCTCGAAAAAGTCTATAACACCAGTGGCAAGAAAGAGTCGTTGGATGAATTCTCCGAAACCGAAATACTGGAGCTGGCAAATAATCTGCGACAGGGCGTACCGATGGCAACCCCGGTATTTGATGGTGCCACTGAAGCCGAAATCAAAGGCATGTTGAAACTGGCAGGTATTCCCGACAGCGGTCAGACGACGCTATATGATGGGCGGACTGGCGAGAAATTTGACCGCCCGGTTACCTGCGGCTACATGTATATTCTGAAATTAAACCATTTGGTGGATGACAAAATGCATGCCCGTTCGACCGGGCCATACAGTCTCATTACCCAACAACCATTAGGTGGGAAAGCGCAATTTGGTGGACAGCGATTCGGCGAAATGGAGGTCTGGGCACTTGAAGCATACGGCGCGGCATATACTTTGCAGGAAATGCTGACGGTCAAATCTGATGACCTTGCAGGTCGTTCCAAAATCTATGAAAACATCGTTAGCGGTGATTACGGAATAAATGCCGGCATGCCCGAATCGTTTAATGTTTTGGTTAAGGAAATCCGTGCGCTGGGACTTAATATCGAGATTAAACAGGATCACCGCTAATCGCCCATAGCGACCAAATTCAGACAACCAATAGTAGCGTAATAGAATAGAGGCCATAATGAGAGATATTTTTAATCTGTTTAAACAAGCCGATACGATTGAAGACTTTGATCTTGTTCGTGTCAGTATTGCATCGCCGGAAAAAATTCGAGGCTGGTCTTTCGGTGAGGTAAAAAAACCCGAAACCATCAATTATCGAACCTTCCGTCCGGAGCGGGACGGCTTGTTTTGTGCAAAACTTTTTGGTCCGGTGAGCGATTACGAATGCTTATGTGGCAAGTACAAACGCTTGAAGCATCGCGGTGTGGTTTGCGAAAAATGCGGTGTTGAAGTGACCTTGTCGAAAGTACGCAGGGAACGTATGGGGCATATTGAGCTGGCAGCCCCCTGCGCGCATATCTGGTTCCTCAAGTCATTGCCGTCACGATTGGGACTGTTACTCGATATGACGGTTCGGGAGATGGAACGGGTGCTTTATTTTGAAGCCTATGTGATTATTGATCCCGGCATCACCGATTTTGAACGTGGGAGTTTGCTGACCGAAGAGTCTTATCTGGAAGCTATTGAGACCTTTGGCGATGAATTTGTAGCCGGCATGGGTGCCGAATCAATTCGTGAGTTGCTCAAAGAAGTTGATTTAAAAGAAGAAGCTCTTTTGTTGCGTGAAGAACTGGAATTAACCAAATCCGAAACAAAAATAAAAAAATTCACCAACAGATTAAAAGTGATTGAGGCGTTTATCAATTCTGGAAACAATCCGGCGTGGATGATTATGGACGTGTTGCCGGTGTTGCCACCGAATTTACGCCCGCTTGTTCCGCTGGAAGGCGGACGTTTTGCGACTTCAGATTTGAATGATTTATATCGGCGGGTCATCAATCGTAATAATCGATTGAAAAGATTGCTCGACTTAAACGCGCCGGATCTGATTGTCCGCAATGAAAAACGGATGCTTCAGGAAGCGGTCGATGCGATGATTGACAACGGTCGCCGTGGCAAGGCGATTACTGGTGCAAACAAGCGTCAACTCAAATCCATTTCGGACATTATCAAGGGTAAGCAAGGTCGCTTCCGTCAAAACCTGCTGGGCAAACGAGTGGATTATTCAGGGCGGTCGGTCATTGTGGTTGGACCGACCTTGAAGTTGCATCAGTGCGGTCTGCCTAAAAAAATGGCACTAGAACTATTCAAGCCATTTATATACAGCAAACTTGAACTTAGAGGTTTAACCGCAACCATTAAACAAGCCAAGAGAATGGTTGAAGCCGAAGGCGCGGAAGTCTGGGATATTTTGGAAGAAGTGATTCGCGAACATCCGATTCTGCTTAACCGTGCGCCAACTTTGCACCGCTTAGGCATACAGGCATTCGAGCCGATTCTCATCGAAGGCAAGGCGATTCAGCTTCATCCGCTGGTGTGTACGCCTTACAATGCGGATTTTGATGGTGATCAAATGGCAGTCCATGTGCCACTCTCGATAGAGGCACAACTTGAAGCCCGTGCTTTAATGATGTCCACAAACAACATTCTGTCTCCGGCAAATGGTGAACCCATTATTGTGCCTTCGCAGGATATTGTACTCGGTTTGTATTATATGACCCGTGAAAGTGTCGCCGCCAAGGGTAGCGGTGGTTATTTTGCGAATATCAATGAAGTACGCAGGGCCAATGAAACCGATCAGCTCCATTTGCATGCGCGGATAAAAGTACGTCTGCCGATATATAAAAAAAATACCGCGCCTGCCGACGATGCTGATGCGGTCAATATGGTCACTGTGGATAGCACTGTGGGGCGGGCGTTGCTGTTTGAAATTCTACCCAAAGGGCTGGATTTTTCCCTGATTGATCGGCCGATGAAAAAGAAAACCATTTCCGAACTGATTAACGTGTCCTATCGGGAAGCGGGGCTTAAAGAGACGGTGATTTTTGCCGATCGCTTGATGTACACCGGATTTAAGATGGCAGCACTTTCTGGCGTTTCTATCGGCATTGATGATATGGTGATTCCGGGGAAGAAAGCAAAGATTCTTGATCAGGCGCAAAAAGAAGTGGTGGAAATTCAGCAACAATACAGCAATGGATTGCTTACTGATGGCGAGCGTTACAACAAGGTTGTTGATATTTGGACACGCACCAGTGAAGATGTTGCGGATACCATGATGGCTGAGCTGGGTACCGAGCAGGTTGTCGATAAAGACGGTCAGACCGTAGAGCAGCCGTCATTTAATTCAATTTTTATGATGGCGGATTCTGGTGCCCGAGGTTCCCACGCACAGATTCGGCAGTTAGCGGGTATGCGCGGACTGATGGCAAAGCCAGATGGCTCGATAATTGAAACACCGATCACCGCTAATTTCCGCGAAGGATTAAACGTATTACAATACTTTATCTCGACCCACGGTGCGCGCAAAGGGCTTGCCGATACGGCATTGAAAACAGCCAACTCCGGTTATTTGACCCGACGACTGGTTGATGTATGCCAGAATCTGGTGGTTACCGAGACTGATTGCGGAACGCAACGAGGGCTGTTGCGTGAAGCGCAGGTGCAAGGTGGTGAAGTTGTCGTGCCGTTGGGGGATCGTATATTGGGACGTTATACGGTTGAAGACATAACCGACCCCGCTACGGATGAGGTGATTGTTTCAAAAGATGAAATGATTGATGAGTCAACGGTTATAAAGGTCGATCAGGCGAATATTCATGCGGTCAATGTACGCTCCGCAGTAACTTGCGAAACCCGATATGGGGTATGCTCAAAATGCTATGGGCGTGATCTTGGTCGTGGTCATACCATCAATATTGGTGAAGCGGTTGGTGTTATTGCGGCACAGTCAATCGGTGAGCCGGGCACCCAACTAACCATGCGTACCTTTCATATCGGGGGTGCTGTTTCGGGCTCTGCTGTCGCCAGTCATGTCGAACTGAAGAATGAAGGGCACATTCACCTTAAAGATATTAAACTGATTAAAAATAGCGACGGCAATCATGTTGTCGCAACCCGATCAAGCGAATTAATGGTTCGGGACAAGAATGGACGTGATCGTGAAAAACATAAGCTGCCCTATGGTGCGATATTGACGGTTGTCGAAGGTTCTAAGGCCAGTATTGGCGATATTGTCGCAACTTGGGAGCCGCATACCCACCCTATTATCACTGAAGCATCTGGGACTGTGGTGTTCACCGACCTTGAAGAAGGGGTAACGGCAAACATGCAAACTGACGACTTAACCGGCAAAAGCACTTATGTCATACTCGATCCGCAACGCCGCCGTGGCAGCGCCCATGATATTAAGCCGACCATTAGCCTGATGGACGATAGCAAAAATGTGGTGAAGATTCCCGGCACCGATGTTGATGCACGATACCAATTACCGCCCGATGCAATCGTTATGCTCGAAGACGGGCAACAAGTCAATAGTGGTGATGTCATCGCCCGGATTCCGCTGGAGTCATCCAAGGCGCGAGATATTACGGGTGGTTTGCCCAGAGTGTCGGAGTTATTTGAGGCGCGTAAACCTAAAGAGCCAGCCATTCTGGCAGAAGCAGACGGCATTGTTTCCTTTGGTAAAGAAACCAAAAGCAAACACCGTTTGATTATTACCAGCAAAGGTGGAGAAACCCACGGCAATCTGATTCCAAAAACCCGCCGCATTATTGTGTTTGAAGGGGAAATGGTAGAACGCGGTGAAGTGGTTGTTGAAGGACAGCCTTTGGCGAGCGATATTCTCAAGTATCGCGGTGTTGAAGTTCTGGCGGATTACATTGTTAATGAGGTTCAGGATGTTTATCAGTTGCAAGGCGTAAAAATAAACGATAAGCACATTGAGGTCATCGTTCGTCAAATGTTACGCAAAGCTATGATTGTTGAGACCGGTGATAGTAACTATTTGCCGGGCGAACAAGTAGAAAAATACTTGTTACTGGATGAAAATGACCAGTTGATTGAGCAAGGTAAAAAACCCGCAACCTACGACCCGGTGTTGTTAGGAATTACCAAGGGAGCCTTGACTACGGAATCATTCATATCGGCAGCTTCATTTCAGGAAACGACCCGAGTGCTGACCAACGCTTCGGTATATGGTAAAGTGGATTACCTGCGCGGACTGAAAGAAAACGTGATTGTCGGACGCTTGATTCCAGCTGGAACTGGACTTGCTTTTCACGAGGAACGAAAGAACAGACAGAGCAAGAATATACAAGATATTGACGTGCTTCTGGGTGAATCAAAAGAAGCAAGTGGGGAACCTGCAGGTGAAGAAATAGTGGTCGAATAGCACGATCCTGCCCTAAACAACCACCGAAAGGGCGGGCAGACCATCGCTGGGACTACATGCTTTTATGCTGAACAGTCCCTGTTGCTTGTTCTATGGGCGAATTAACTAAAAGAGACCTTTTCACGAGTCGAAATTTTGTTTTCTAGCTAAGGAAAAAGCGCACGGAATGAGGGGGTTCATGCTTATAAATGACCGATTGAGATCATTTTTGACGCTACTAGGAGATAGAACTATCGCGCAAAGGTCTCTAAAAACGATCCGCTTGTACTATTCGCCACAAATCAAGACCGTTATCTTCGCATTTACCACGCTTCCACCCCTCTTTACCCGGTTCTTTGTAGGTACAGTCGCCGTTGGAGTGGGCATAATATCTGGAAGATTTAAGAACCTGTTTTGTCATGATGTTCGCTTCGTTAAGCGAGGTCGTTGCTAGTGTAGCAAGACTCTCGGTAAAAGGGCGAAGATCGCCCGCATCGGCTAATTCAAGCGCGGCAATGTACGCGGGTTTTTCATCCCTTTAATCACTGGCGGAAATTCTCCGCGCCGGATGTAGGAATACGCCATCAACAAACGCGCTGTGCGACCATTGCCGTCCTGAAAAGGATGAATTTGGATGTAGCGATGTGTAACCACGCTACTTCGACTTCGGCGGCATAGTTCTTCTCATGTATTTTTCCGTACATATCGAGCAATCTATCGGGTTCAGAACGCACCTGTTCTGGTGGGCAATACTGATGAACAACACCGTCCGGGCGGCGCGGATTATTCGGCCGTAGTTTGTAATCCCCTTTACGCAGAGGCTTGGTGTCGGGTAAGAATCTGATGCCATTCCTTGAACGCCGTATGTGATAACGGACGGCGTTGCGCGACCGTATCAAACACCATTTCCAATGCGGTTTTCTGATCTTGTAGCAATCCTGTCAAACTGTCATCTTCTACCTCAGGGCTGCCATCTTATGAGACAGTCGGACACTTTCCAGCCCTTCGGTGATGAGTTGCTCGGTGATACATCTGGGAATCACATACAACCCTTCAATCTGCCCAGTCTCAATGGCAAATCGTCTCTGGCGTTCTTCTGACCAGATGTCTATAATCTTTTTATCCAGCTTTGTAGTTTCAAGCTGCGGTCGCAATTCCCGCCATTGGGACAAGGCTTCTTGATAGCTGGGGTCCCGCCACTTAATCGCATCGGGTGGCATATCCTCGATGGGTGACCATTGTTCTCTCATTACGGACTCCAATTAAATACTAAATTAAGCGTCTTTCAGGTTGATTATCAACAATGGCATGGTAGCACAAAATATGCCTTTTTGAGATTATTGGATATGTGGGGGAAAGATGTTCATGTTAGCAAACAACCCTTCGTTGACCAGCATAAATCAAGCTGGACGACAATAGCGCAGATAATTTGCTTGCGGACGGTTTTTTGCTTGACAGTTACGGTACATCAGCATAGAATCGCCGCCCTCGTAGGGACTTGGACTGATGCCGTGTTTTGAGGGCTGATTTTGGGTGCTTCTGCGGTTTTGGGCAAGATTATTAGAGCAACATTATTAGAGCAACAAGTTTACAACAGTTTTGTAAGGGAGCTCTATTAACTAGGATTTTGGATAGATGAACGAATGCCAACACTAAACCAATTGGTTAGAAAACCACGCCAGAAGCAGGTGAAAAAGTCCAATGTTCCGGCATTGCAGGCTTGTCCGCAGAAACGTGGGGTGTGTACACGGGTTTATACCACGACACCGAAGAAACCGAATTCGGCGTTGCGAAAAGTCGCTCGGGTTCGATTGACCAATGGTTATGAGGTGACCACTTACATTGGTGGTGAAGGTCATAACCTTCAGGAACACTCGGTGGTATTGTTGCGTGGCGGGCGGGTAAAAGATTTGCCGGGTGTGCGCTACCATACAGTGCGTGGGGCATTGGATACATCGGGTGTTGCTGATCGACGACAAGGTCGTTCAAAATATGGTTCCAAGCGACCGAAATCGTAAGGTCGTAGTCTATAATTAAGTACAGGTTGTAAAAATCAGCCTGTAATATCCAGGTGGGCTGAGTTTAAGCCCAGAGTAGTGAACCAGAGCAGTAACTGTTTCGCTGCCAAACCCTAAACTCCCCTTTGGGTTTTCTCAAAAGGGCAGGCTCTTCTGAATAATCAGGAGAGCGTATTTTTATGGGTTGACCAAATTGATTTATCAGTTTGCCTTGTTTTTTCATGGCAATGACTGCGATGTGTTGATTTATTGACACCCGATAAACGAGATGACTAAGAAACAACATTAAGCGATGCCAAGACGAAGAGAGGTACCGAAGCGCAAGATATTGCCCGATCCCAAGTTTAAGGATCAGACCGTGGCGAAATTTATTAACATCATGATGCTTGATGGCAAGAAGTCTATTTCCGAGAAGATCATGTATGGTGCGCTCGATATTATCAAGCAGCGCGGTAAGCAAGATCCGGTTGATGTTTTCAACGTGGCGTTGGAAAAAGTGGGTCCCAGCGTTGAGGTCAAAAGCCGTCGAGTGGGCGGTGCAACCTATCAGGTTCCGGTTGAAGTACGACCGAATCGTCAAATGGCATTGGCGATGCGTTGGCTGGTGGATGCGGCGCGAAAAAGAAATGAAAAATCCATGACCGCACGTCTTGCGGGTGAATTGATGGATGCTTCCGATGAGCGCGGTGGCGCGGTTAAGAAGCGCGAAGATACGCTGAAGATGGCAGAAGCCAACAAAGCATTTTCGCATTACCGATTTTAGTATTTTAGTTCGTTAATAGTTAGTTAGATTGTACAAAACAATGGCACGCAAAACTCCACTACATCGGTATCGTAATGTCGGCATCATGGCACATATTGATGCGGGTAAGACGACCACCACCGAGCGCGTGCTGTTTTATACCGGTCTGTCGCATAAAATGGGTGAGGTGCATGACGGCAATGCGGTGATGGACTGGATGGAGCAGGAGCAGGAAAGAGGGATTACCATCACTTCGGCGGCGACCACCTGTTTTTGGAGTGGTATGGAGAAAGATCTGCCAGAACATCGAATCAATATTATTGATACCCCGGGGCATGTTGACTTCACTATTGAAGTAGAGCGATCACTGCGTGTATTGGATGGTGCAGTAGCGGTTTTTTGTGCGGTCGGCGGGGTTGAGCCGCAATCCGAAACGGTCTGGAGACAAGCCAATAAGTACAATGTGCCGCGCATGGCTTTTGTCAACAAGATGGACCGTATCGGGGCGGATTTCTTGCGCGTGGTTGAACAAATCAAAACGCGGCTGGGAGCTAATCCGGTGGTTATGCAACTCAACATAGGTGCTGAAGATCAGTTTGAAGGAATTGTTGACTTGATCAAAATGAAAGCACTGCATTGGCAAGAAGAAGACATGGGGGTTGCGGTTGAATACCGAGATATTCCCGGAGATATGTTGGCAATCAGCAATGAATATCGCGCCAAACTGGTCGAGGCAGCAGCCGAAGCCGATGACGCGATGATGGAAAAATACTTTGAGCAAGGCGAATTGAGTGATCAGGAAATTAAAGATGGTATTCGCACACGCACATTGAACAATCAAATCATTCCGGTTTTCTGTGGTTCGGCGTTCAAAAATAAAGGTGTACAGGCGATGCTTGACGGGGTGATTGATTTCATGCCAAGTCCGCTGGATGTGCCGGCAATCAGCGGAGTTGCGAGCGATGAGGAAACCCCACTAATACGACAGGCAGATGACAACGAGCCGTTTTCGGCGTTGGCTTTTAAGATTATGTCTGATCCATTTTTCGGGCAACTGGTCTTCTTTCGGGTTTACTCTGGATCAATTAAAAGCGGCGATACGGTGGTCAATTCGGTCAAGGGAAAGAAAGAACGCATCGGTCGGATTTTGCAGATGCATTCCAATGACCGTAAAGATATTAAAGAAGTGCATTGTGGTGATATTGTTGCCGCAGTGGGGCTTAAAAGTGTGACCACAGGTGATACTTTATGCGCGGTTGATGCCCAAGTGATGTTGGAGCGTATGGAATTTCCGCAGCCGGTTATTTCCCAAGCGGTCGAGCCTAAAACCAAAACAGATCAGGAAAAACTCGGCATTGCCTTGGGTAAGTTGGCGCAGGAAGACCCTTCTTTTAGAGTGCGCGCCGATGAAGAGTCAGGACAGACGATTATCTCGGGCATGGGCGAATTACATTTAGAAATTATCATCGACCGCTTAAAAAGAGAGTTCAGCGTCGATGCCAATATCGGCAAGCCGCAAGTGGCTTACCGAGAAACCATCACCAAGACCATCGAAACCGAGCATAAATACGCCAAGCAGACCGGTGGTCGTGGTCAGTATGGTCATGTTCATCTGCGTCTGCAACCGCAGGCGATGGGGAAGGGTTATGAGTTTGTTGACGAAATCAAGAGCGGCGTTATTCCGCGTGAGTTTATTCCGGCAGTGAATAAGGGCATTCAGGATGCTATGCAGGCGGGTGTTGTTGCCGGCTATCCGGTCATTGACGTTAAAGCGACCTTATTTTTTGGTTCTTACCACGATGTGGATTCGTCTGAACATGCTTTCAAAGCGGCCGGTTCCATTGCTTTTAGAGAGGGTGCAAAACAAGCCGGACCGCAGTTGCTTGAGCCGATGATGGAAGTGGAAGTTGTTACCCCTGAGGAATATATGGGGAGTGTGAATGGCGATTTGAGTTCGCGGCGCGGTCTGATTCATGAGATGAAAAATTCACCGAGCGGCAATGTGGTCAAGGCGGAAGTGCCACTATCAGAAATGTTTGGCTATGCCACCTCGTTGCGTTCGGCAACGCAGGGGCGGGCTAACTATACGATGGAATTCAAGAAATATGCACCGGTTCCCGAAAGCATCACCGCTGCTGTCAGAAGCGCTTAATCGAATAGGTGATGCTACGGTTTCATGTGTTCAAATTATGCAAATAAATTAAAGTTCAAGTTCAACGCAAAGATAGCTTATTAGGAGACACCCATGTCGAAAGAAAAATTTAACAGAACGAAGCCGCATGTTAATGTTGGCACGATAGGTCATGTCGATCACGGCAAGACGACCTTAACGGCAGCGATGACTAAGGTGTTATCGGCCAAGTATGGTGGCACCTCGGCGAAGGCGTTTGATGAGATTGATAATGCGCCAGAGGAACGTGCACGCGGTATTACCATCGCCACGGCGCATGTTGAATATGAAACCGAAGCGCGTCACTATGCCCACGTTGACTGTCCGGGACACGCGGATTATGTCAAGAACATGATTACCGGTGCGGCGCAGATGGATGGTGCAATATTAGTCTGTTCAGCAGCAGATGGGCCGATGCCACAAACCCGTGAGCATATATTGTTGGCGCGTCAGGTAGGGGTTCCGTATATCGTGGTTTTTTTGAATAAAGCCGATATGGTGGACGATGAAGAATTAATGGAATTAGTAGAAATGGAAGTGCGCGAGTTGCTGGATAGTTATGATTTTCCCGGCGATGACACACCGATTATTATTGGCAGTGCTTTGAAGGCATTGGAAGGCGACACTTCGGACTTGGGCGAGGGCTCGATATTGAAGTTAGCGGAGGCATTGGACAGTTATATTCCGTTGCCTGAGCGCAAGGTTGACGGTGATTTTCTGATGCCGGTAGAGGATGTATTTTCAATATCGGGACGTGGCACGGTGGTGACTGGACGGATAGATCGTGGTGTGATTAAGGTCAATGAAGAGATTGCGATAGTCGGCATCAGAGACACGGTTACCACGATATGCACTGGTGTTGAGATGTTCCGCAAATTATTGGATGAGGGGCGGGCGGGCGATAATGTGGGAATTTTATTGCGTGGCACCAAGCGCGAGGAAGTGGAACGAGGACAAGTATTGGCGAAGCCCAAGACAATCACCCCGCACACCAAATTTGAAGCAGAAGTCTATATTCTGTCAAAAGAAGAGGGTGGGCGACATACGCCTTTTTTCAAAGGCTATCGTCCGCAGTTTTATTTTCGCACGACTGATGTAACTGGGGCATGTGAATTGCCGGAGAATGTTGAGATGGTGATGCCGGGCGATAATATCAAGCTGACGGCGGAGTTGATTGCACCGATAGCGATGGAAGATGGTTTGCGTTTTGCCATCCGTGAAGGTGGTCGCACTGTCGGTGCGGGTGTGGTGACTAAAATTATTGAATAGTATAAAGTTTTAATTATCGGAAAAAATAAAGATGGTTGAGAATCAAAAACTTCGCATAAGCCTGAAAGCATTCGATCATAAATCCATCGACCGTTCCGCGTTGGAGATTGTGGATACGGCTCGGCGAACCGGTGCTTTGGTGATGGGACCTATCCCGCTACCCACCAAGATCGAAAAATATACCCTGTTGCGCTCGCCACATGTCAACAAAAAAGCGCGTGATCAATTTGAAATCAGAACGCATAAAAGAATTTTGGATATTATTCAAACGACAGACAAAACCATTGACGCACTCATGAAACTGGATTTAGCAGCCGGTGTTGATGTTGAAATCAAAATAACCTAAGCCAATATAGCAGAGCGAATAAAATGTCATTGGGACTCGTTGGAAAAAAAATCGGCATGACTCGGGTGTTTACCGAACAAGGTAAATCTCAGCCGGTTACGGTTATTGAAGTGTTGCCGAATAAAATCACCCAAGTTAAAACAGAAAAGGTGGATGGTTATAACGGTTTGCAGTTGACCACAGGTGAACGGCGGGCTAGCCGAGTGACCAAAGCAATGAAAGGGCATTTCGCCAAAGCGGGTGTCGAACCGGGTCGTGGGCTGTGGGAATTTCGTTTGCACGCGCCAATTGATGTTGCGGATGATTTGGCAGGCAGAGAATTAACTGTCGATTTGTTTAACGAAGGTCAAAAAGTCGATGTGACCGGACAAAGTATCGGTAAAGGTTTTGCTGGGGTAATGAAACGCCATGGCTTTGCCGGTGGACGTGCTTCGCATGGGAACTCGAAAGCACATAGATTGGGTGGCTCGATTGGTAATGCACAGGATCCGGGCAGGGTGTTCAAAGGGAAAAAAATGGCAGGACACATGGGCGCAGAGCAGGTTGTGCAGCAAAACTTGGCAGTGGTCAGGGTGGATAGCGAACGCAACCTGATTTTGATTGCAGGGGCGATTCCGGGCTGCAAAGGCAGTAACGTGATAATCCGACCATCGGTTAAATCTGATGCGGTTTTGTCAATACCTGAGGTAGTCGTTAAAGACAATAATGATGTCAGTACGACAGACTTTCCAGAAACGAGTGCGCCAGCAGAAAATGTTGTGAGCGAATAAAAAAATGACCATTCAATTAAAAGTAAACAAACTCGCCGGTGGTATAGCGACTAATGTGGGTTTGTCCAAACTCAACTTTGATGTTGATTTCAACGAAGCATTGGTGCATCAGGTCGTGACCGCATATCAAGCCGGCGGTCGCAGTGGCACCAGAGCGCAGAAAAATCGTGCGGCGGTGAGTGGCGGTGGTGCCAAGCCATGGAAACAGAAAGGTACCGGACGTGCCCGTGCTGGCACCATTCGAAGCCCTATATTTACCGGTGGCGGACGCGCTTTCCCCGCCTCCACGCAGGATTTTTCACAAAAAGTGAATAAAAAAATGTATCGCGCCGCCATGCGCTCAATCCTGTCGGAATTAACCCGTCAAGAGCGATTGGTTGTGGTGGATGAGTTGGTTATGGACGCGCCCAAGAGCAAATTATTGGTTGATACCTTGAAGCAGTTGGATGCGGTGCATGCGCTGATAATATTGGCTGAAGATAATGACAATGTTGCACTCTCAGCGCGTAATTTGAAACGGGTTGCGGTTTGTAACAGTAGTGAAATTGATCCGGTGAGTTTAATTCGCCATGATAAAGTGGTGATGACGGCAGCGGCAGCGAAAAATATCGACGAGGCATTGCAATGAGCGTGGCAAATCAATCCCGAGCGGCGAAAGCGACCAATCACAAGCACCTTAACCGTCATGTTGCTGTTGATGAGGAACGGTTGTATCAGATCATCCTCAAGCCAGTGGTGTCAGAAAAATCGACCCTGCTTGGGGATAAAAATAATCAGGCGGTTTTCCAAGTGCGAACCGATGCCAACAAAGAAGAAATTCGCCAAGCGGTAGAAAAACTGTTTGAAGTGAAGGTGAAAAGTGTTCAGATTGCGAATGTGCGTGGCAAGGTGAAAAACACCGGTCGTATCTCGGGAATGCGTAGTAGCTGGAAAAAAGCCTATGTCTGTTTGCAAAAAGGTCAGGAGATTGACCTTCTTGGCATGGGAGCGTAAATCATATATACCTATCAATTGTTATGGCATTAGTAAAACAAAAACCAACCACTCCCGGACGCAGGGGGATGGTCAAGGTGGTCACCCCAGGATTGCATAAAGGCAAACCCTACGCGCCGTTGGTCGAACCTAAAATGGCAATCAGTGGCAGAAATAATGCTGGTCGTATCACGGTGCGGCATCGTGGCGGCGGGCATAAACGCCATTATCGGGTGATTGATTTCAAACGCACCAAAGATGGCATACCTGCGACTATTAAGCGTATCGAATACGATCCCAACCGTAGCGCCCATATCGCCTTGTTAGTCTATAAAGACGGCGAACATCGTTATATTATTGCGCCACGTGGCTTGGCTGCCGGGGATGTTGTGGTTTCTGGTGTTGGCGGTGGTTATCATATTGGTAACTGTATGCCGTTGCGTAATATTCCGGTCGGAACAGTGGTGCATTGCATCGAGATGAAAGTCGGAAAAGGCGCGCAACTCGCTCGTACTGCCGGTGCTGGGGTGCAATTTCTCGGCAAAGAAGGTGCATACGCGCAGTTGCGCTTACGTTCCGGCGAAGTCCGCAAAGTCCATCTGGATTGTCGGGCGACCATCGGTCAGGTGGGCAATTCGGAAAACAGTTTACGCAAAATTGGTAAAGCGGGCGCGAAACGCTGGAAAGGCATTCGCCCGACCGTGCGCGGTGTGGCAATGAACCCGGTTGATCACCCGCATGGTGGCGGTGAAGGACGTACTTCAGGCGGTCGGCATCCGGTCTCGCCCTGGGGTGTTCCAACCAAAGGATACCGCACTCGCTCTAATAAACGCACCTCATCAATGATTATTCGAAGGAGGAAAAAATAATGCCACGATCAATTAAAAAAGGACCTTTCGTTGACCATCATTTATGGGCGAAAGTAGAGAAAGCCAAAGCCGAGAATTCGCGCAAGCCGATTAAAACTTGGTCAAGACGTTCGATGATTATGCCTGAATTTATTGGGGTTACTATCGCGGTGCATAATGGCAGACAGCATGTGCCAGTACTGATTAACGAGAATATGGTCGGTCATAAACTGGGCGAGTTTTCGCCAACACGCACCTATCGTGGTCATGTTGCCAGTAAAAAAGTCAAGTAATCGCCCGTAACCAGAGAGCAAAATAAGAGAACAGCAATGCAAGTTAGATCAGTCGCAAAATACGTCAGATTGTCGGCGCAAAAAGGTCGCCTAGTGGCTGACCAAATTCGCGCTTTGCCAGTTGAAAAAGCATTGGAAATTCTGACGTTTAGCCCGAAAAAGGGGGCATTGCCGATGAAGAAAGCATTGAATTCGGCGATTGCCAATGCCGAGCATAATGAAGGTGCGGATATTGATGAGTTATGGGTCAGTCAGGTGATGGTTGACGTGGCACCGACAATGAAACGATTTCGGGCGCGGGCTAAAGGTCGTGGTACTCGAATTTTGAAACGGAATTGTCATATCACCATTAGTGTGAGTGATGCTCCTCCGACATCAACAAACAAAAAGAGCGGAACTAAGTAATGGGTCAAAAAGTACAGCCAAACGGTATTCGACTCGGCATTGTTAAAGATTGGGATGCCAAATGGTATGCGTCCAGCAGTAACTATGCGAGCACATTGGCAAACGATTTGAAAATTCGCGAGTTTTTACGCAAACGATTATCGAATGCCGCAGTGAGCAAAGTGATTATTGATCGGCCGGCGCAAAACGTAAATGTAACGATTTACAGTGCCCGACCCGGTATCGCCATCGGCAAGAAGGGTGAGGATATTGAGCGTCTTCGATTCGATTTGAGCAGAATCGCGGGTAACCCGGTGCAGGTTGAAGTCAAAGAAATACGCAAGCCGGAGCTGAGTGCGAAATTGGTGGCAGAAAACATTTGTCAGCAACTTGAAAAGCGCATCATGTTTCGACGGGCAATGAAACGTGCGGTACAGAATTCAATGCGTCTGGGTGCCGAAGGAATCAAGGTGATGCTTGCTGGACGTTTGAATGGAGCGGAAATTGCGCGTACCGAGTGGTATCGGGAAGGTCGTGTGCCGTTGCATACCTTGCGTGCAGATATTGATTATGGTGTTCACGAGGCCCATACCACCTACGGCATTATTGGAGTCAAGGTGTGGATATTTGCGGGGGAAATTTTTGCCCCAGAAAGCCCGAAAATTCAGGTTGCTGAACAGCCTGCTATTAAACCGTCAGCAGACGCGAGTTAATTATTATGCTGTCCCCTAAAAAAACAAAATTTCGTAAAATGCACAAAGGTCGCAATCGCGGTCTGGCAAACCGTGGTAATCGCGTTAGTTTCGGCGATTTTGGATTGCAATCGACAACCCGGGGTCGTTTGACCGCTCGGCAGATTGAAGCGGCGCGGCGCGCTATCACCCGCCATGTAAAACGTGGTGGACGAATGTGGATTCGGATATTTCCGGACAAACCGATTTCCAAGAAACCGCTGGAAGTGCGTATGGGAAAAGGCAAAGGGAATCCAGAGTTTTGGGTGGCATTGGTTCAACCCGGAACCATGATATATGAAATTGAAGGGGTTTCTGAAGAGTTGGCACGCGAAGCGTTTAGACTTGCGAGCGCGAAGTTGCCGGTACAAACTAATTTTGCAAGACGACAGGTGGGCTGATGAAAGCGGCTGAACTTAGAAGCAAAACAGGAGAAGACCTGCAACAAGAATTGTTGGGGCTCCGAAAAGAGCAATTCGCGCTTCGTATGCAGCGCGGAGCGGGACAGCTCGCCAATCCATCGCGTTTCAAGGCTGTCCAAAAAGATATTGCAAGAATCAAAACTATTTTGCAAGAGATGGCAAAAGCGCGGACAAGCGCGCAAGTTAAGCACGAATCTATATAAAAATGACCACAGAATCCACAACGAAGAGTACGCTCAAAGAGAGTGGCAACAAATCGACTAGTAGCAAACGGCTGATTCAAGGCAGTGTAATTGGTGCGGCTGGCGATAAAAGTATTACCGTGTTGGTTGAACGGCGGGTTAAACATCCGTTGTATAAAAAATACATACGTCGCTCGACAAAACTGCATGCGCATGATGAGAAAAATGAGTGCAAGAGCGGGGATACGGTTTGTATTGAAGCGTGTCGCCCCATTTCAAAGACCAAATGCTGGCGTTTGGTTGAAGTCGTGACTCGGGCAGTTTAAGAGCGGAGAATAGTTATGATTCAAATGCAGACAATGCTGTCAGTTGCCGATAATAGCGGGGCGAAAAAAGTCATGTGCATCAAGGTGCTTGGCGGCTCCAAACGCCGCTATGCAGGCATTGGTGACATTATAAAAATCACCATCAAAGAGGCGTTGCCAAATAGTCGGGTTAAAAAAGGTGATGTGTATGATGCGGTGGTGGTTAGAACCCGATCTGGGGTGCGACGCACCGATGGTTCGTTGATTCGATTTGATAAAAATTCGGCAGTATTATTGAATGCGGCACACCAGCCTATCGGTACACGCATTTTTGGACCGGTAACCCGTGAGTTGCGTTCTGATAAATTCATGCGGATTATTTCTTTGGCACCAGAAGTGTTGTAGTTTGAACCGAACACACCAAAGCAGAAATTTAGATTAAGGCAAGTAGGGTTATGCAAAGAATCAAGAAAAATGATGATGTCATTGTCATCGCTGGACGCGATAAAGGCAAACGCGGTAGTGTGTTGAAGCTCACTGCCGATGGGCGTGCGTTGGTGGACAGTATTAATTTGGTGAAACGTCATACCAAAGGCAATCCTAATGCAGGTGAAAGTGGTGGGATTATTGAAAAAGAAGCCCCGATTCAGTTGTCCAATATTGCGTTATACAATCCGGCGACCGAAAAAGGCGAACGCATCGGGTTCAAAAAATTGGAAGATGGTCGCAAGGTGCGATATTTCAAATCAAACAACGAAGTGATTGATCTTGCTTAAATTTGATGAGTAGCTCTAAAAATTCCGTAATTCATAATTGTTAATTTATTCGTTAGTATTTTTTACCAGCATGACCAGATTGCAGGACAAGTATAAAACTGAAATTGTGCCTAAGCTCCAACAAGAGTTTGCCTTCAAAAGCGCAATGGAAATCCCGAGAATTACCAAAATAACCCTGAATATGGGGTTGGGTGAAGCGGTCGCTAATAAAAGTGTGTTGCAAAGCGCAACCAGCGATCTTGAAAAAATTACCGGTCAAAAACCGGTTATCACCAAAGCAAAAAAATCGGAGGCGATTTTCAAAATTCGTGAAGGTTGGCCGATAGGGGCAAAGGTGACATTGCGGCGACAGCGCATGTATGAATTTCTGGATAGATTGATTTCGGTCGCGATTCCAAGAATTCGAGATTTTCGTGGATTGCCGAGCAAGTCATTTGATGGTCGTGGAAACTACTCGTTTGGCTTTAAGGAGCAAATCGTGTTTCCAGAAATTGACTATGACAATATTGACGCTCTGCGTGGCATGGATGTTTGTATCACCACGTCTGCAAAAAATGACCAACAGGCGAGCGCGTTATTGCGTGCCTTTAATTTCCCAATCAAGAATTAGATTATGGCCAAAAAATCAATGATTGCCCGCGAAGTCAAGCGTCAGAAGTTAGTCGTCCTGTATGCGGACAAAAGAAAGCAGTTGACCGCGAAAATTTCAAGCCTTGAAACGAGCGCGGCGGATCAATTTCAGGCTATGCTGGATTTGCAGAAGTTGCCACGGGATTCCAGCCCAATACGAAAACGAAACCGCTGTACGCTGACTGGACGACCGAGAGGAAATTACCGAAAATTTGGGCTGTGTCGTAATAAGTTGAGAGAAGTCATCATGCGTGGCGAAGCCCCCGGTGTGGTCAAATCTAGCTGGTAACCCTATTGGTAATCTAAGGGAACTTGACCGAATAATTTTTAGCAGAAATATATAGCACGAGAAATTTAAATGAGTATGTCCGACCCCATCGCCGATATGTTGACGCGAATACGAAACGGCTTGCAATCCCACAAGCTGGCGGTGGCAATGCCGTCATCGAAAAGCAAAGTAGCCATCTCCGAAGTGTTGAAGGAAGAAGGCTATATCACCGATTATGCGGTTGCGGGTGAGGGCGTGAAAAAGAATCTTGAGATTCAGTTAAAGTATTTTCAAGGCGATCCGGTCATCGAAGAAATCAAGCGAATCAGTATGCCGAGTTGCCGTGTGTATGCGAGTAAAGATGAGCTGCCAACCATTAAAAGCGGATTGGGTGTTGCCTTAGTATCGACCTCCAAAGGGGTGTTGACCGACCGCGTTGCGCGTCAGCAAGGCATGGGTGGCGAAATAATTTGTACCGTATTTTGAGCGGCGACCGAGTCGACCGAGAAGCAGTCAACCAAAGCAATAAACCAGAGCAATAAACATGTCACGAATTGCAAAAAAACCGATATCGGTGCCGACCTGCGTTGAAGTCAAAATCAACGGCAGTGAGGTGACAGCGAAAGGACCAAAGGGAAAATTACGCTTTGAGTTGTTTCGCGGAATAGAGCTGGTAGAGAACGATGCTGGCTTGCAGGTGCAGATTGTCGGCGATAAAGAAAAAACGAATAAACATCTATTGTCAATGTCGGGAACAACCCGAGCGATGATTGACAATTTGGTGAATGGTGTGGCAGTCGGGTTCGAACGAAAATTGACCATCACTGGCGTGGGTTATCGGGCGCAGGCTCAAGGCAATAAACTCAACTTGAGTTTAGGGTTTTCACATCCGGTAATCTATCAGCTTCCCGAAGGAGTGACCGCAGAAACACCGACCCAGACTGAAATTATAGTGCGCGGTGTTGACAAACAAATGGTTGGGCAAGTCGCCGCAGAAATAAGAAGCTATCGCCCGCCTGAACCTTATAAAGGCAAGGGTGTGCGTTATGCTGACGAACATGTGGTCAGAAAGCAGGCGAAGAAGAAGTAATTTTGTAAGACTACGAAAAGATAATTGAGAACATGAGCATGGTAAATAAAAATAGCGCAAGATTGAGGCGAGCGAGAAAAACCAGAGGTAAAATTGCCCGATTGGGAGCCATACGGCTGTCGGTTCATCGCACACCCCGTCATTTTTACGCACAAATTTTCGATCAATCTGGAGAGCGTGTTTTAGCATCGGCTTCTACATTGGATTCTGAATTGCGTCAAAAATTGAATCGCAGTGGAAACCGTGATGCGGCAATAGCGGTTGGTGAAAAGTTAGCGAAAAATGCAGTCGCTGCGGGAATCGAGAAAGTCGCATTTGATCGCTCCGGGTACTTGTATCACGGTCGGATTCAGGCGTTTGCTGATGCCGCTCGTGAGCATGGACTCAAATTTTAATTATAGATATTATTTAGATGGCTAAAGCAAGAGAACGCGATAACGCTCGCAAAGATAACTATCAGGAACACCTGATAAACATCAGGCGTGTTTCAAAGGTTGTTAAAGGTGGTCGAATATTTGGTTTTTCCGCGCTGACTGTGGTCGGCGATGGGGAAGGTCGGGTCGGCATGGGCAGGGGTAAGGCGCGTGAAGTGCCTATCGCCGTACAGAAGGCGATGGATGATGCACGCCGAAACATGTTTAAGGTGCACATGAAGGGCGACACTTTGCAGTATCCAATGATTGGACGACATGGTTCGGCACGAGTGGTGTTAAGACCCGCTTCTGAGGGGACTGGCATCATCGCTGGTGGCACCATGCGTGCGGTGTTTGAAGCGATGGGAATACAAAATGTTCTGACCAAAGTCATCGGCACCACCAATGCGGTTAATGTAACTCGGGCAACTATTTCTGCTCTCAAGGGGATGCGTAGTGCCAGTTATATCGCGGCAAAACGAGGCAAAGAGTTAAAGAACCTGCGATAGCGTATAGATATAAATCAACAAGTCGTAATCAATAAGAGTAGCAAAGAACAATGGCGGTAAAGAAAACTTTGAAAGTAACCCTGACACGTAGCATTCATGGTCGGCTGAAAAAGCATCGGGCATGTGTTCGTGGTTTAGGGCTACGGCGAATACATCAAACCGTTGAGGTCATTGATACGCTGGAGAACCGCGGCATGATCAATAAGGTCAGTTACATGGTTCGGTGTGAATAGGTTAATTGGCAATTGAGGATAACATTTTCGATTATGACATCACTTAGATTAAATAATATTAAACCAGCAGCGGGTTCCAAAACCAGTGCCAAGCGAGTGGGTCGTGGACCCGGTTCTGGGAATGGCAAGACTGCTGGCAGAGGCACTAAGGGGCAAAAATCCCGTTCAGGTGGTTACCACAAGGTTGGCTTTGAAGGCGGGCAAATGCCGTTGCAGAGACGCTTGCCGAAACGTGGCTTTCGGTCACGGGTTAATACGCATGCGGCTGAAATTCGTCTTAACGAATTAGCCAAAGTTGAAGGTGATATGGTGGATATTGCTACCCTGCAAAAGGCTGGCGTTATCGGTCTGCATATCAATCGTGCCAAGGCGATACTTTCCGGCGAGATTACCCGCGCAGTAACCCTCGAAGGGATTAGCGCGACTAAAGGGGCGCGAGTGGCTATCGAAAAAGCGGGTGGCAAGGTAATTGATGATACAGATAATAAATCCGATGAATAACATGACCGCAATGAGTGCAATATAATGGCGAATGCCATCTCTAATTCTGGAATGTTTGGAAACTTGTCCGAGCTTAAACAGCGCATTTTGTTTTTAGCAGGGGCGTTGCTGGTCTTTCGGCTGGGTACGCATGTTCCGGTACCGGGTGTTGATCCGGCTGCCATTGCCGCTTTGTTTGAGCAAACCAAAGGCTCTATTGTTGATATATTCAATATGTTTTCGGGTGGCGCATTAAGCAGGCTGTCGATTTTTGCGTTGGGCGTTATGCCCTACATATCCGCCTCTATCATTATGCAAATGATGACGGTGGTGGTTCCACAGTTGGAGCAGTTGAAAAAAGAGGGCGAAGCCGGGCGTAGAAAAATCACCCAATATACCCGCTATTTTACACTGGTGTTGGCATTATTTCAGGGGCTGGGTATTTCTGTGGCAATCGAGAGCCAGCAGGTGGCAGGCAGTCCGGTTATCCTGATTCCGGGCATTGGATTTAAGATTGTAACAGCGGCAACGCTATGCGCTGGCACGATGTTTCTGGTCTGGTTGGGAGAGCAAATTACTGAACGAGGCATCGGCAATGGCATTTCGTTGATTATTTTCGCTTCAATTGTGTCGGGCTTGCCATCAGCGGTCGCCGGTACGTTGGAGCTTGCCCGAACCGGCGCATTGTCTGGCGGAATTGTTTTAATACTGTTTATCGGTGCCATCGCGGTCACCTATTTTGTGGTCTTTGTCGAGCGCGGTCAGCGCAGAATTATGGTTCATTATGCGAAAAGACAACAAGGGCGAAAAATGATGGCAGGACAAAGCAGTCATTTACCGTTTAAACTGAATATGGCGGGTGTCATACCGCCCATTTTTGCATCCAGTCTGATTCTGTTTCCGGCGAGTATTGGTAGCTGGTTTGGACAGGCTGAAGGCATGGGTTGGTTGAGTGATATTGCAACCAAGTTGCAACCGGGTGAGCCGGTATATACAATGTTTTATGGTGGCATGATTGTCTTCTTCTGTTTTTTTTACACCGCCTTAGTGTTTAACCCGACCGAGATTGCCGATAATTTGAAAAAATCAGGTGCTTTCATTCCGGGTATCCGTCCTGGGGTGCAAAGTGCGAAATACATTGACGGCGTGGTTTCTAAACTCACCATGATTGGCGCGGTTTATATCACCTTTGTTTGTTTAATCCCAGAATTTTTGATTGTTAAATGGAGTGTGCCGTTTTATTTTGGTGGCACTTCATTGCTGATTATCGTGGTGGTAACGATGGATTTAATCTCGCAGGTTCAATCCCACATGATGTCGCATCAATACGAAAGCATTATGAAAAAATCACCGTTCTCCCGACATCCGAGCATACGCTGAGGCGGATGAAAAATAGAATATTGCTCAATATATAGAGGCTTGAAAAATGAAAGTACGCGCATCGGTTAAAAAAATTTGCAGAAACTGTAAAATTATTCGACGCAAGCGAGTGGTTCGTGTGATTTGTACTGATCCGCGCCATAAACAACGGCAAGGTTGAGTCATGATTATTAGATGGGGGATTATTAGATTGGGATTGATGATGGAGATTTATTTTGATAGAATTCGCGCCCACTTAAATCTGTTGGCGCATTATTAGAGGCTAAAATATGGCACGTATTGCTGGAATCAATATTCCAAATCATAAACATATTGAGCTGGGGCTGACCGCTATTTATGGCATTGGTCGGCATACGGCACAACAAATCTGTGATGTCTCTGGCGTTGAGCGCACGACCAAAGTTCAGGATATCAATGAAGCGCAGGCAGAAAAATTGCGCACAGAAATTGCGAAATACGCAGTTGAAGGAGATTTGAGGAGAGAAGTTTCGATGAACATTAAACGGCTGATGGACCTGGGTTGTTATCGTGGTCTGCGGCATCGTAAAGGCTTGCCGGTTCGTGGTCAGCGCACGAAAACAAACGCTCGTACCCGTAAGGGGCCGACTCGTCCAATCAAAAGATAGGCAATAGCAAGTCGCGTAAACAACGTATATCAAAGCACTCATATCGTATGGCAAAACCAAGCACAACCAGCAAAGGAAAAACCAAAGTCCGGAAAAATGTGACCGAAGGTATCGCGCATGTACATGCCACGTTCAACAACACCATTATCACCATTTCGGATCGTCATGGCGACACATTGTGTTGGGCATCGGCAGGTAATTCTGGATTTAAGGGGTCGCGCAAAAGCACCCCGTTTGCCGCTCAGACTGCGGCAGAATCTTGTGGGAGACGGGCACAGGAAATGGGGGTAAAACAACTTGAGGTAAAAATCAAAGGACCCGGCCCCGGCAGAGAATCCGCAATTCGGGCATTGAATGGAATTGGATTTGAAATTCACTCAATTTCGGATATTACACCGATTCCACACAATGGTTGTCGTCCGTCTAAGCGACGACGTGTATAGCAGACAATGAATCAAAAAATGAGCGAACGATAGGTAATACGATGGCAAGATATTTAGGACCAACTTGTAAATTGGCGCGGCGTGAAGGCACGGATTTGTTCTTAAAAAGTCCGGCGCGCACGATTGACTCTAAGTGTAAATTTGATCGGCCGCCGGGCATAAAAGTCGCTGGACGACGCGCACGAAGCACGGTTTATGGAACACAATTGCGAGAAAAACAAAAGCTACGCCGGATGTATGGAGTGCTTGAAAAACAATTTCGCAACTACTACAAAGAAGCGGCGCGCATTCCCGGTTCCACTGGACTGAACCTGTTGCAATTATTGGAAAGTCGGCTGGACAATATTGTCTATCGGCTGGGTTTCGGTGTTACTCGCGCCGAGGCGCGTCAACTGGTCAGCCATAAGAGCATTATGGTGAATGGCAAAAAAGTCAATATTGCGTCCTATCAAGTACAACCTGGGGACGAAATTGAAGTCGTAGAAAAGTGTAAAAAACAGTTACGCATAACAGCCGCATTGGAAATTGCACAACAAATCGGCTTCGTCCCATGGGTCGAAGTCAATGCTTCAGCGGTTAAGGGCGATTATAAATCATTGCCAGAGCGAGCTGAGTTAGCACCCGATATCAACGAAGCTTTGGTCGTTGCGCTGTACTCTAAATAGCACCAATATTTCTAGTCGGTAAATAGCCGATTTTTATTTAACTTCGTCTCAAAATTACGAGGAAAGCAGATGCATGATCCAACTGTCGAGTTTCTTAGACCACGGTTAGTGGAAGCTAAAACGATAGACAAACATCATTCAAAAATTACCATTGAACCGTTGGAACGAGGGCTCGGTCATACTCTGGGCAACGCACTTCGCCGTATCATGCTGTCTTCTATGCCGGGATGTGCGGTTACTGAAGTTCGTATTGCTGGCGTATTGCATGAATATTCCACGTTGGCGGGGGTGCAGGAAGATGTCATCGATATTCTGATGAATCTGAAATCCATGCCGATAGTCATGCATAATCGAAATGAAGCGGTGGTTACCCTGCACAAAAAAGAGGCTGGGGCAGTAACGGCTACTGATATTAAGTTGACCGATGATGTTGAATTGGTTGATCTGACTCATCATATTGCGACCCTTTCCAAAGGTGCAGAGATTGATATGGAGCTGACCATTTGCCGTGGGCGCGGTTATGAAACGGCTGAAAGCCGATTAAAGAACACCGATGAGTCCCGCTCTGTCGGGGTGATTCATCTGGACGCATCATTTAGCCCAATCAATAAAATCGCCTACTCGGTGGAAGATGCAAGGGTTGAGCAGTTGACCGATTTGGACCGATTGGTGTTGGAAATAGAATCAAACGGTTCGATTGACCCTGAAGTCGCAGTGCGCCGCGCCGCGACGATACTGCATGACCAGATTTCAGTTTTTGTCAATCTGGAAGAATCGATGGCACAAAGCCAGATTGTAGAAGAGCCTGAAATTGATACCGCATTGCTGAAACCGGTTGACGATCTTGAGCTGACGGTACGCTCGGCGAATTGCCTGAAAGCTGAAAACATTTATTACATCGGTGATTTGGTGCAACATACCGAAGCGGAATTATTGAAAACCCCTAATTTGGGCAAGAAATCGCTGACCGAAATTAAGGATGTACTGGGACAGCGAAATATGAGCTTGGGTTCAACAGTTGAAAACTGGCCGCCTGCTTCGTTGGCGAAAGAAGATGAAAGCCCGCTATTGGGCATGCCTCTGCGAATGAAGTAAGACGAATTGAATAATATTTTGGAATTGTAAAGATGCGACATAAAAAAGCTGGGCGGAGCCTGAACCGCACCTCATCTCATCGAAAAGCCATGTTTAGCAACATGACCAATTCATTGTTTCTGCATGAGCAGATTAAAACCACGTTGCCCAAAGCCAAAGAACTCAGAAGATTCGCCGAGCCATTGATTACGTTGGCGAAAATCGCTAATGTTGCCAATCGTCGCCGTGCTTTTGCAAAACTACGCGACCGCGATATAGTGGGAAAATTATTCGATGACCTCGGCCCCCATTTTAAGGATCGACCGGGTGGCTATTTAAGAATCCTGAAATGCGGTTTCCGTGCAGGCGATAACGCGCCGATGGCGTATGTTCAATTAGTCGATAGATCGCCTGAACAAACGGATGCAGAATAAGCAGGGAAAGAATAACGCGCTTCACAACTTGATTTGGAATGGGCGCAGAGTTTCGATGCCATGCTACGCCCTGCTATAAGCACAGAATTAAATAGCAGTGTGAGACCTTGTACGATGGTTCTTTTGTCCTCGGTGTCAAAAGTGGTCTCAATGGGTCATTTATAAGCATAAACCCCCTCATCCGCGCGCTTTTTCCTTGCTAGAAAACAAAGTTCCGGCTCGTGCAAATGTCTCAACATAATTTCCTGTTTTGTAGTAAGCTCAAATTAACAGGAGAAATATTATGCGTACCAATACAGAAGTAGATAATAATTTCGTTTACTTTAAAACAAAACTTGCGGAATTAAAGAGAACACATTTCAAAGAATTTGTATTGCTCCACAAAGAACAGGTCATTAGTTTTTTTGAAAGTGAAAATGACGTTATTAGCATTGGCACAAAGGATTATGGAGAAGGTTGTTTCTCTGTACAACAAGTCATGGATGCCAAAATTGACTTAGGATACCAATCTTATGTCATCATTTAATCAAGATTTAAATAGTAGCAATCAATTTATAATTAGTATAAAAGTAGTTAAATCGAGCAAAGCAGAAGAGTATTCAGATGGCAAAGCACAGCAGTTAATTATTGATGCTAATTTTAAAAGAGCGTTAATTGATACGGGGGCTTCTAATACTTGTATATCTCAAGAATGTGCAGATGAATTGGGACTAATTCCGATTGGTAAAACCACAATTACCACCGCAAGTAATAATTGTGATGTCAATAGATATATAATCGACCTTGCTATTCCTGTTGCGACTACTGTGTTAAAACCTATTAAAAAAGATGACGGTGAGGAAGGTTTTGAACAGGTTATCATTGGCGAAGAGCATTGGGCACATGCGTAGCATAGTATCCTCTCCATACCAGCGATTGATAGAGACAGGGGGTTTGATGTTATATTAGGCATGGATGTGCTTTCTAAAATGCATATAACGATGTTTAATGAACAAATTATTATGTCATTTCAATAAAACGTAATTCCCATCAATAAGTGCCCCTACGGGCTATGGTTATCTCCAAAAACACCTGATAAGGCGTTATCCTAAGGCACTTTGCATGTCGAGCATTCAATTTATTGCCATGTTTGGAGGTTGCCCCATAAAAAACACAACATCAAAGCATAAAAAATCCAAAAACTGGCTTGCCAAACAAAATCGCGATCAATTTGTCAGACAGGCACGTCGTCAGGGGTTGCGGGCGCGTTCTGTTTTTAAGCTAGAGCAAATTGATCGAAAGCACCGATTGATTAAGCCGAACGCAAAAATCGTTGATCTTGGCTCGGCACCCGGAAGCTGGTCGCAATATGCAGCTTCCAAAGTGATTGGTGGCGACCAGATTATTGCTGTGGACTTGTTGCCCATGAAAGAAATTGCCAAAGTGCGGTTTATTCAGGGCGATTTTTCTGATATGGCGACACAGCAACGGGTCTTTGATGGATGCAAGGAAAGAAAAATTGACCTTGTTTTATCGGATATGGCCCCCAATATCACCGGTATAGAGATTACCGATCAGGCGAATGCCACACAATTACAGGATGCGATATTGACTTTTTGCCTGAAAGCGTTGAATTTACGCGGTAATTTATTGACTAAACTGTTTGAGGGCGAATCTATGGGTTGCATCCGAAAAAAAATGCTCACGCATTTTGATCAGATACAATTGATTAAACCCGAGGCATCGCGAGCCGAATCAAAAGAAGTCTATCTGCTGGCGCGTGGTTTCGGGAAAGCGGGTAATTTTCCCCCAGAGACGGTCAATAGCCGCACTTTTGGGATGGATGTCGTATAATCAATGCTGATTTTGTTGTGTTTAAGTTTTCAATAGTTCTCATTATGGAGCCTACGATTTGCCTAATTTGACCAAAAATATTTTACTCTGGGTTGTTATTGCCATGGTGTTGGTATCGGTGTTCAACAATTTTACCGGCTCATCCGATGGTGAAAAAAACGAAATTAATTATTCGACCTTCCTTGCCGAAGTACGAAAAGGAAGTGTCTCTGCGGTAGAAATTGATGATGACGTTATTCGTGGTATTACCCACAGTGGCGCGGCATTTATTACCTACGCGCCCAATGACCCTAAATTGATAGATGATCTGGTGAGCAATCAGGTTGATATAAAAAGGAAGCCGAAAGAAGAAACTTCGTTGCTGGTGCATCTGCTAATCAGTTCATTCCCGATTTTGTTGTTAATCGGAATTTGGATATTTTTTATGCGCCAAATGCAGGGCGGTGGTCGTGGTGGCGCGCTCAGTTTCGGCAAGAGCAAGGCGCGAATGCTGACCGAGGACAAAAATCAGATTACCTTTGATGACGTGGCGGGTGTTGATGAAGCTAAGGAAGAGGTTGAAGAATTAGTCGAGTTTCTACAAGAGCCTTCGCGTTTTAGAAAACTGGGTGGGCGAATTCCAAGAGGGGTGTTAATGACTGGCAGTCCGGGAACCGGTAAAACGCTGTTGGCAAAAGCCATAGCGGGGGAAGCCAAAGTGCCGTTTTTCACCATTTCCGGCTCTGACTTTGTGGAAATGTTTGTTGGGGTTGGTGCATCGCGGGTACGGGATATGTTCGATCAGGCAAAAAAGAACGCGCCGTGCATTATTTTTATTGACGAAATTGATGCGGTCGGACGACATCGGGGTGCTGGACTGGGTGGCGGTCACGATGAGCGTGAACAAACCCTGAACCAATTATTAGTCGAGATGGATGGGTTTGATGCCAGCGAAGGCGTGATTGTCATTGCTGCGACCAACCGTCCGGATATTCTTGATCCGGCATTATTACGTCCCGGTCGCTTTGACCGTCAGGTTGCTGTGCCACTGCCTGATATTCGCGGACGTGAGGGGATATTAAGAGTACATATACAAAAAGTACCGCTGGATGACGATATTGATTTGTCAGTGATTGCCCGTGGCACGCCCGGGTTTTCTGGCGCGGATTTGGCGAACCTGATTAACGAAGCGGCACTGTTTGCGGCACGAGACGACAAGAAAGTGGTCAGCATGGCGCAGTTTGAAAAGGCGAAGGACAAGGTGTTGATGGGGGTCGAAAGACGATCTATTGTGATGCCTGAACAGGAACGAAAAAACACTGCGTATCACGAATCTGGACATACTGTGGTTGCCAAAGTATTGTCTGATTTGACCGACCCAGTGCACAAAGTGACCATTATCCCCCGCGGCAGGGCATTAGGTGTGACCATGCAGTTGCCGAAAGATGATCGTTATAGTCATAACCGCGATTATTTGCTGGCAAGAATTGCGGTGTTGATGGGTGGGAGAATTGCCGAGGAAGTATTTATGAAGCAAATGACGACTGGCGCGTCTAACGATTTTGAACAAGCAACGGAGTTGTCGCAAAATATGGTGGCGCGTTGGGGCATGAGTGATGCCTTAGGACCGCGTGTTTATGGCGAAAACCAAAGCGAGGTTTTTCTCGGACGGGACATGTCCACACATCGCAATGTCAGCCCCGATACTGCAGAAAAAGTAGAAAAGGAAGTGAGTCGAATCATTATGCAACAATATGAGCGGGCGAGAAATATCATTGAAGAGAACCGGGACAAGGTTGAAACTATGGCAAAAGCCTTGCTCGAATGGGAAACTTTGGATGCCAATCAGGTTGATGAAATTATGGCAGGCAAACAGCCAACGCCACCATCAGAATCAAACAAAGACAGTAAACCCAAAGGAAAAGGAGGTAGGGGTGCGGTGAAAAAGGCATCAACCGAGCCGACACTCGACGAATCTGATTTGGATTTGCCCGAGCCTTCAAAGATGAATTAGTCACAAACGTGGACCGTCCAAGCAGTCAAAGCGAATAAGTTCATGCCAGATTCATTGTTTGGTACTGATGGGGTAAGGGGCAGGGTCGGCGAACAGCCGATTACCCCGCAGACGGTACTCAAACTAGGCTGGGCGGCTGGTCGTGTTTTTTCTAAAGTCGGGCGTGGCGATACGGTGCTGATTGGAAAAGACACCCGGGTTTCGGGCTATATGCTGGAATCTGCTTTGGAAGCCGGATTTTCTGCCGCTGGGGTGCATGTTTCTCTGCTCGGACCGATGCCATCGCCGGGCATTGCCTATCTGACCCGCACTGCCAGAGCTTGCGCTGGTGTGGTCATCAGTGCCTCGCACAATCCATACCACGACAATGGCATAAAAATATTTTCACCAGACGGCACAAAACTGCCGGACCGTCTGGTCAACGAAATTGATGCGATGATGCGCCGACCGTTGCATTGTGTTTGTTCAGCGGATATAGGCAAAGCGAAACGATTTTCCGATGCCTATGGCAGGTATATCGAACATTGTAAGAGCACCTTTGCCGAAACAAAAACCCTGTCCGGCATGAAGCTTGTTATCGACTGTGCGAATGGGGCGGCGTACAATGTTGCGCCCAAAGTCTTTGCCGAGCTGGGAGCCGAGGTCATTGCTATCGCTGATAAGCCCGATGGGTTTAATATCAATGAGCAATGTGGATCGACCGATTTAACCGCCCTGAAGAAACAGGTAAAGGAAACTGATGCCGATATTGGAATTGCTCTGGACGGTGATGCGGATCGGGTTTTACTTGTTGATCGGCAGGGCAACGAAATTAACGGCGATCAGATACTCTATATACTTGCCCGTTACCGAAAATCTAATTATCGGCTTGATGGTGTTGTCGGCACGGTGATGAGCAATCTGGGGCTGGAGCTGGCTCTCGAAAAAATGTCGATACCGTTTCAACGAACCCGAGTCGGCGACCGTTATGTCCATGAAGTGCTGACAAACAACCAATGGAACTTGGGCGGTGAGGCATCGGGTCACATTATATGTCTTGATAAGACCACCACAGGGGATGGCATTATCGCCGCGCTAGAGGTGCTGGAGGTGATGCTTGAGACCGAGAAATCGGTTGCAGAATTAGTCGAAGGTATGGAAATTTACCCACAACACATGATTAATGTCCCGATCGGAAATTCAAGTGGAAAACAACTAGAACAACATCAACAAGTACTCGATGCGGTCGCCGATGTCGAGGAAACCTTGGGGCAAACCGGCAGAGTCGTATTACGACCTTCCGGAACGGAGCCGGTATTTCGGGTTATGATTGAAGGCAATAACCGCAAACAAGTGCAAACCCTGAGCAAACAAATTGCCGCAACGGTGGCAGAAGTCGCTAACGATTAGGGTGGGGAAATTAGAGCAACAACCATTGCCCGATTCTCTTGTTGCGATCCTTGTTGCACGGTGATAATTCTACGGGCGACCGAGTTTTTTGGCAATCTTGATGGGGTGTTCTCTGGAAGGTGGTGTCTCAGGCGATCGAAATTTTGATGTTCGTCTCTTTGCGGTGGCACCTGTTTTTTCCATATCAACGGCACCTTTGAATTGACAGCCATCATTCAAAGAAACTCGTGGCGCGTGAATATCGCCAAGCATCTTGCCCGAGTTTTTTATCGTTACCTGTTCGCTGGCGTGTAGTTCGCCTTTTACATCTCCGGCAATGACAATACTTTTTGCCGTCATATTCGACTTAATTTGCCCATTCGCCCCGACAACAATATCGTGTTCACGGAAATTGATGACACCTTCTATGTTGCCATCAATAATAATGTCCTCTTTACCACTGATATCACCGACAATGACGACAGATTCGCCGATGTGGGCTTTAACCTGCTGTTTAACGTTCTCGGGAGGGTTGTTTTCGTTTGAAAATTTGTTCATTTTGTATCCTGTCTGGTTTCCTGTAGTGTAACGCTTCCTTTCATAGCTTTCCATAATTTAAATGGAATTTCTTGTGGTCGAGTTTGATTGTGCAAAAAACCCTCTATTGCTTTGGACAATCTTGTAGAATCTCTTGGCGCATCTTTTGTTTTTCTTTTTGTCGGAGATAATCTTTTTGGATTGATGTGCATGACTTTTTTTCAACAAAGGTGAAATCGCAACTTTGTTTCTTGGCTTGAATTTCTTAGGTGTTTCCACAGATACTGCCCACAACAAGATATTACCCATAACAGTTCAAAAAACAATGGTACCGAGGGTCGGACTCGAACCGACACTGAGTTGCCCCAACCAGATTTTGAATCTGGCGCGTCTACCAATTTCGCCACCCCGGCACGCAGGTAGAACATAATCTGTTTTTGTCCGTGATGCAATATTTCTAGTGACTATTTACATGGAATACAGGATGCACGGACAGAGAATTGTTCCTGCAAACTGTCCACGACCATACTCCCTATCCACTATACTCGGCATTGACAACATGAATATCTGCCAATACGATTATTTTTTACCCGACTCGCTGATTGCACAATTCCCTACAGCGAAACGCTCGTCCAGTCGATTGCTCATTGTGGAAACGGCGGGCAGTTACCGCAATTTACAATTTGGTAATATCATCGAGGTGCTGAATGCGGGCGATTTGTTTATCTATCTGGGTTATACATTTAACGTGGTCGATGCCCTGATTACCAATTTTCATTTGCCCAAATCGACATTGCTGATGATGGTAGCGTATCGCTATGCGATTGAGCAGGACTATCGCTTTTATAGTTATGGTGATGCGATGTTTTTACAGCGACAACAATAAATTCAAACAAATCCAAGCAAATTCAAATGAAATTCAAAATCAAGGCGACTCAGGGCAAAGCAAGATGCGGTGAGCTGTCCTTTGAACGTGGCATCATCAACACGCCGACATTCATGCCGGTAGGCACCAGCGCGACAGTAAAAACCCTTTCTCCCGAAGAAGTCGAATCAGCAGGGGCACAAATCATTTTGGGCAATACCTTTCATCTGATGTTGCAGCCCGGAACAGAAGTTATTCAAGCGCACGGCACATTGCACGATTTTATGAATTGGCAACGACCTATTTTGACCGATTCGGGCGGCTTTCAAGTCTGGAGTTTACAGGCACACAGAAAACTTGAAGAACGTGGCGTCACATTCCGCTCACCCATAGATGGCAACGAAATTTTTCTCGGTCCCGAGCAATCAATGGCAATCCAAAAAGCCCTGGGATCAGATATTGTCATGGTCTTTGACGAATGCACCGACTGGCATGTCAGCAAAAAAGAAGTCGCCGAATCAATGGAACTATCCGCTAGATGGGCGAGGCGATGCAAAGCAAGTTATAGCGGTCAAGGTACGCTTTTCGGCATTATGCAAGGCGGGATGTATGAAGACCTACGGCTACAATCTTTACAACATCTGCAGGACATCGGATTCGATGGCTATGCCATCGGCGGATTGTCGGTTGGTGAACCGAAAGAGGACATGTTGAGAATCATCCATCAAACCGTTTCGCACATGCCCGAGAACAAGCCGCGTTATCTGATGGGAGCCGGAACCCCTGAAGATTTAGTCGCTTGCGTGGCAGGCGGAATTGACATGTTTGATTGTGTCCTGCCCACCCGAAATGCACGAAACGGCTGGTTATACACCGCCAACGGCGTGGTCAAAATCCGCAACAGCCAATACAAACTGGACACCAATCCAGCGGACACATCTTGCTCGTGTTATACCTGCAAAAATTATTCGCGCTCGTATTTAAGACACCTGCAAAAAACCAATGAAACGTTTGGCGCACGGCTCTGTTCTTTGCACAATACGCATTACTATCAAGATTTGATGAGGCAAATTCGGCAAAGTATTTCATGCAACCAATTCGATGAATTTGCCATCAATTCGCCATCAATTTGCGCCTAAAATGTCCGCATTGCCTGTACGCATAGTGTTATTATTATGCTATTGGTAAATAAATTTAATGTGCAAACATGGTGTTTCTTTCTATACAATCGGAGGTTGAAAACACCTCAAGTTTGAAGTTTAACGTTATATTTGAAACCTAACCATGTTTAATAAAAATGAAACCATTGCCGAGCTAGACCCCGAATTGTGGGTTGCTATGGCGGCAGAAGAACGGCGACAGGAAGAACATATCGAACTCATTGCCTCAGAGAACTTTACCAGCCCTTGTGTGCTGGCGGCGCAAGGGTCGGTACTGACCAATAAATATGCGGAAGGCTATCCGGGCAAACGCTATTACGGTGGTTGCGAATTCGTGGATGTTGCCGAATCGCTTGCGATTGAGCGTGCGAAAAAATTATTTGATGCGGATTATGTCAATGTCCAACCACACTCCGGTTCTTCGGCGAATTTAGCCGTGTATATGGCATTGGTTGAGCCGGGCGACACCATTCTCGGCATGAGTCTGGCGCATGGTGGGCACTTGACTCACGGTGCTTCGGTTAGTTTTTCAGGGAAAATCTATAACGCGGTTCAGTATGGGCTGGATGACAAAACCGGCGAGGTGGATTATAACGAAGTGGAGGCGTTGGCGAAGAACCATAAACCGAAAATGATAATCGCAGGATTTTCTGCCTATTCAAGAATTATGGATTGGCAGCGGTTTCGGGAAATTGCCGATGAGGTGGGCGCGTATCTGTTTGTCGATATGGCGCATGTTGCCGGATTGGTTGCCACTGGGCTGTATCCCAATCCAGTGCCGATTGCCGATGTGACCACCACCACCACCCATAAAACTTTACGCGGTCCCAGAGGCGGCATGATTCTTGCACGAGAGAATGAAGCAATCGCCAAAAAATTAAATTCATTGGTGTTTCCGGGAACCCAGGGCGGTCCATTGGTGCACGTGATTGCGGGCAAGGCGATTGCCTTCAAAGAGGCGATGGAACCTGCTTTCAAAGACTACCAACAGCAGGTTGTGGACAATGCCCGAACGATGGTCGCGGTCTTTCAGGAGCGCGGTTACAAGGTTGTTTCTGGCGGAACCGACAACCACTTGTTTCTGCTGGATTTGATTGATAAAGACATCACCGGAAAAGATGCCGATGCGGCATTAGGGCGAGCGAATATTACGGTCAACAAAAACGCGGTTCCCAATGATCCGCGCTCACCATTCGTGACCAGCGGTTTAAGACTCGGCACCCCAGCCATGACCACGCGAGGATTCGGTGCAACCGAAACCAAAGCAATCACCGGCTGGATATGTGATGTGCTGGAGAACATGGAAGACCAGTCCGTGATTGCCAGCGTCAAAGAAAAAGTGATTGAATTGTGTGGTCGATTTCCAGTGTATCGGAAATGATAGTTGGCAGTTATCAGTTATCAGTTGTCAGTTATTCTAACTCCAACCTCCGTCTTTCCTGCGAAGCCTGTCCCCGCGTAGGCGGGGAGCAGGAATCCAGTCAAACACACAAACCCGCAAGGGTTTTCCATATGTAATTTGAGTATTATCAAAAACTCGCGAAGGCAACCCGTTTGTCTCATAGGGACTGAACCCTGACAACTGTTTGCAATTCCTAAAACAAGGGTGTATCGTGTCCCCAAATTCACATACGGGGAGTTGGCGCATGAAAAAACAGAGAGAAAGAGGTCTCCATGAGGTGTTTCGTGGCGACGATTATCAGGCAGATTGGGATGTTTTTGGTAGAGTAGCCGATTCGATAACGCGGCGTGGTTTTTTAACTGGGCTCGGAACGATGTCGTCACTACTGGGTGGCTATATTGTTTTTCATCGATTTATGCCGGCCGGACTTATTCCGGCGGCTTTTGCCGACACTACTGACGATTTCCAAATCGTTGGCAAAGACGGGCTGACCCTGTTAAATGATCGACCACTCAATGCAGAAACCCCGCCACACCTATTAAACGACAAGGTAACGCCGTCAAACCGCCTTTTTGTTCGCAATAACGGCATCCCGCCAGAAAATGTAGCGGTCGCTGATTGGAAACTGACCATTGATGGCGAGTCGGCAGAGGCTTCTAAAACTTATACCATCAAAGAGCTGAAAAATAATTTTGAAAATGTTGCGTTGCAACTTGCTCTGGAGTGTGGTGGCAATGGCAGAGCCGACTTTTATCCGCCTGCCAAAGGCAATCAATGGACCTTGGGCGCGGTTGGTGCGCCGATTTGGAATGGAGTGCGGCTACGAGATTTGCTCAAAGCTTCGGGAATTAAGCAAGATGCCGTTTATATCGCTTATTTTGGAGCCGACACCCATTTGAGTGGTCAGCCGGATAAACGACCGATTTCTCGCGGAGTACCCATAGACAAGGCTATTGAACAAGAAGCCATGGTTGCGTGGGGCATGAATGGTAAGCCATTACATCCGATGAATGGCCATCCGCTTAGGTTGGTGTTTGGTGGCTGGCCCGGTTCGACCTCGGGTAAGTGGCTGGAAAGAATTGCTATCCGCAATCAGGTGCATGACGGTACGAAGATGACTGGCAAAGCATATAGAATGCCTTGTTCTCCAGTGGCGCCGGGCACTAAAGTGGATGATAAGGACATGTGCATTATTCATTCCATGCCGGTGAAGTCTTTAATCACCTATCCTGAATCTGGTCTTGCACATAATTTGAATACGGTTTTTAGGGTCAACGGGCATAGCTGGGCGGGCGATAATGAAGTTGCAAAAATGTTTGTTTCAATCGATTTTGGGCAGACTTGGCTACAAGCAAAACTAGCAAAACCTAAAAACCGTTTAGCGTGGCAACAGTGGAGTGCAGAATTGAAATTCCCGCAGAAAGGCTATTACGAAGTTTGGGCAAGAGCCGTGGACAGCAATGGAGTTTCTCAGCCGGTGGTCTTGCCGGGTTGGAACCCTAAGGGTTATCTGAATAATTCGACACATCGAATTGCCGTTACCGTAGCCTAAATCAGTGAACTGTATAAAGGGTTTTATGGCCGGTTTGTTGCTGGTAAACCTAGCCTGGGCGGCTCCGCCTAAAGACGAAAGCACGGCGTTTATTATTGACGAGGGCTGGGAGTTAGTCAAAGCACATTGCACTGTTTGCCATTCTTCCAAGCTGGTCATTCAAAACAAACTTTCGGCAACCGGCTGGCTGGACACCATCAGATGGATGCAACAAGAGCAAGGACTTTGGGATTTAGGTGAGGCGGAGACAGTGATTCTCAATTATCTGAGCAAAAACTATGGACTACCTGAAATCGAGCAAAGAAGAAAACCGCTGAATTATTAAAAGGTGTTTGCAATTCAAACTCGCTACTCAATCCGAAAATGGTTTTCGTTTGTGATTTGCACGGCTGAACCCTATTCCTAAACAAGCAACCGTAAATGCAACAACTGAGCAGATGTATTTATAAAACCCCGATTGCCGTGATTGGTAAAATTCAAATTATTGCCGATGGCGAGCAGTTATGTATGCTCGATTTTGCGGATAACGAGGCGCGTGTCGAGAGATT
Source organism: Candidatus Spongiihabitans sp. (assembly GCA_965261425.1). GTDB lineage: Bacteria > Pseudomonadota > Gammaproteobacteria > Arenicellales > Poriferihabitantaceae > Spongiihabitans. The sequence goes on along the minus strand of OZ253452.1, from coordinate 1,606,096 downwards.
GCTCAAACGCAGATACGGCGCATTCAGCACTCTAAATTCCATCCCTCTAAAAGCCGATGTGCTGGATATGCAAAGCAGGCTGGCACGTTATTTTGACGGTGATTGGACGGCGTTTGACGGATTAAAACCTGATCAGGCGGCTACCGCTGGAACCGATTTTCAACGACAGGTATGGGCACAACTAAACACAATTCCGGTCGGTACGACCCTATCCTATTCCGAAGTGGCAACTGCCATCAACCGACCAAGGGCAGCACAAGCGGTGGGAGGCGCAAATTCAAATAACCCGTTGGTAATTATTGTCCCCTGTCATCGGGTCATCGGTGAAAATGGCAAGCTACGCGGCTTCACCGGCGGAATAGTAAGGCAAGAAGCATTGTTAAAGCACGAGGGGCTTCGCTTGGGCTAGGGTAGTTCTGCCGAGTCAGTTTTAGGCTTTCTGTGATGTGCGAGTTGCTTGATCAAATTACTGGCACTGCTCTGCAACCAGCCGGGCACGACACCGTGAACGAATGCCATAACGGCTGCTTTTAGACACTGTCCCGCAAAACGGAAAGCCACCCTCTGATGTTCAAAGTAGTTTTCGTTAACTGAAGCGAGGTGAGTTCTGCTAGAATGAATCATAATGAATCATGGCGGTTTTATGGTTAATATGGTACCGAGGAAAGGACTTGAACCTTCACGGGCTATTGCCCACTAGCACCTGAAGCTAGCGCGTCTACCAATTCCGCCACCTCGGCATGGGGGCGGACTGTACCTGCTGTGTCAGTCGATGTCAATTTTATGTATGATACCAACGGCTCTATTGATTGACTGTTTTGGTCCAATTACGTGATGTAATTGATGTGATTGCCTGTTTGTCCTCTGCGAAGAAATTCCAGGCATCGCAGCATTTGTCGACAATCTCATCGTAGGATTCAAACACAGAGATTGCCAGCTTGTTGGCGCGCAGGTAGGCCCAAACGTTTTCCATCGGGTTGAGTTCTGGCGCATAAGGCGGGAGTTTGAGCAGGGTGATGTTGTCTGGCACTTCCAGTTTTGCTGATCCGTGCCAGCCTGCACCGTCGAGGATGAGCAAGGCATGGGCACCTGCCGCGACCGTCCTGGCGATTTCGCACAGATGTGCATTCATAGCGGACGTGTCCGCATGCGGCATGATCAGCGCAGCAGCCTCGGCGCGTTCGGGACAAACCGCGCCGAAGATATAGCCCGACGTATAACGTGTATCACGCGGCGCACGCGGCCGGGTTCCCCGTTCGGCCCATATACGTGTCAGCGTCCCTTGCTGACCCACACGGGCTTCGTCCTGAAACCAAATCTCCAATGGTTTGCCGCAGGCCGTTTTGGGCAGAACGGCCGCTACCTCTGCAGCGAAGTTTTTTTCCTGACTTCGACGGTTTGTTTCTCCTCGATCGCTGGCAGCCCAATAAACACGCGGACTTTGGTAGAAAAGTCGTTTTGTAGTGCCTTGATTTTTTCATCTATAAATCAGTGGGTTAAATATCAACCGTCAAACTCAGGGGGTTCCCCGTTCGGCCCATATACGTGTCAGCGTCCCTTGCTGACCCACACGGGCTTCGTCCTGAAACCAAATCTCCAATGGTTTGCCGCAGGCCGTTTTGGGCAGAACGGCCGCTACCTCTGCAGCGAAGTTTTTTTAAACGCATCCTGCGCATCCGGGTCGGATTTCGGATGCTGCGGGCGCACAGACAAGCGTCGAAAACCAAGTTTTACCAGTTGTTTGCTAACGGTCCGCTCATGCATGACAACGCTAAAGCGCTCCTCAATCTTGCGCTTGAGGTCAATGCGCCGCCAGCGCACCACGCCGTCCGTTTCGGGATCCGGCCCCTCACGCACAAGCGATGCCAACTCCGCCTTCTGTGCCACGCTGAGCAGGGGCTGCCGTCCTGGCGAACGCCGGTTCGAGAGACCCTCAATCCCCGTGTCATTGTAACGGTGTACCCAGTCACGCAACGTCTGGCGGTCCATCCCGCAGTTCTCGGCCGCCGTCTTGCGGTCAGTGCCGTCCAAAATCAACGCAATCGCCAGCATCCGTCGGGCCGCTTTCGCGTCCCTGCACGCCGCTGCGGCGCACCGAAGATCGCAGGCCGACTTGTCCGTTCGCATAATCTCTACTGTCATTAATACCTCCTATGATGATGACTACTGAATCACTTCAAATTCCCCGTGGAAAGCACAAAGCGTCAAATCCTTGGGCCGTTGGTATAATGTATCGAATCAAGCTACAACACAAAGCCTTATCCCCTGAGCTTATTCGTAATGCCTTGATTCATGTGCAACATAGTGTGTTCAAACACAAGCGCACCAAACAGCGTTATGTCATGCCTGCTCAAATCAATCCAGAGGCAAAAAAAATCTATGCTGTGATGGGATTAAAAGCGACCACCACAGCTTACCCACTGTACTAATTGACATAATCCTTCAATATCTAGGCATTTGTAGTGCCTAGGTATTTTTGTGTTTCCTTATAAATCAATTAGTTATGAGGGTTGACCGTCGAAGTCAGGTATAAGACCGCCAGCAAATCAATCAAAGCGATGATTCGGTACATCTGTCGGCAAATAGTGATTGTTGAACAGGAAATCAAGGCGTTGGTTGCGGGCGATGCTGTGTTGCGTCAACAAGTACGGTTATTGACCAGCATTGGCGGGATCGGCAACAAAACGGCTTGGGCTATCCTCGCCTATATGGGGGATATATCATTATTTGATAACGCCAAGCAAGTGGCCAGTTTTGCTGGGTTGAATCCGAAGATAACCCAGTCGGGCAGTAGTATCAACAAGAGTAGTCTGTCAAAAATAGGGCACAAACGCCTGAGAAAGTCTCTCTATATGCCGGCACTGACGGCAACGCGACACAATCCAGTCACGCAGGATTTATACAATAGGCTACTTGATAAAGGCAAACCTAAACAAGTGGCAGTGTGCGCGGTGATGCGGAAACTACTGGTTATATCTTATGGGGTATTAAAATCAGAACAGCCTTTTGATGTCAATTATGCTTGCAGATAGCGCGTTTGTGATGGAATCCCAGCAGGCAAAGTCATTCTAACAATGAGCCGAAAAAAAAGTTGAAAATAAGTGGATTTTTAACACAGTATCTTATCAGGGGGGAATTGAGTGACAAGTCCCCCCTGACAAGGGGGCAAGGGGGGTTAGGAATGACGAATATTGAGTTTTTTGCACAGTCTCTTTCGCAGGAAAGACGAATGTTGGGTTTTTGCACAGTCTCTAATACTTGATTTCATATCCTTGTAGGGCGCATTCTCATCCGATATTCAATATTTTAGTTGTGCTTACTTCTGATTCAATAGCTCAAGGTAATCTGGCAATCCATCGCTATCAGCATCTTCAAAACTCGGCTTAGTATTGGTCTGCCGCTTAACGGCGGCATCCTCCTCACGATATTTGCGTAAGATCATGCCCTCCTTAATGAACGCCCCTGCTTCAAGTTTCGCGACGCTGTATTTTGGTTTTATCTCTACTATATTCGCCAAACCAACAAAGGATTCTACCTGCCCGAGACTCTCCCCAGTGTATGGATCAACAATATTTTCACCTAAATCGAACACCTCAAACTGCATGCCATTTTCTACTGACACTCCTCCTCTATTGAGGATAAAACGATTCGCCGCTAACACTTTAGAGATTTTCGGAGGGTAAATATTTTCAGTTAATTCCTTAAAAATCAGCTCTGCCGCTTCGCCTAATGCGGCATCAACAGCCTGATTCGGTCGTGTGCTTACAATAACATGCTTGGCAACAACCTTTGATGACCATTTTATTTGCCGGGTCGCAACAGCAATGACTCTAAATTCTACTGGCACTGTTACAACAGTATGTACTTTATGCTCCCCTGATATGGCGATACTTTTATCTATTTTTTCAATCGAAACAGGCAAAATTTTACCATATACAATGTAATCGGCTCCCACCACTTTGCCCAATCTGGACCGTTCAGCCGTACTCACATCACCTGATTGAAGCAATTGTCTCTCCATAGCATATATATCGCCACGCGCTCTGTCTAGCACCGAAAATTGGCGACTTTGTGTTAGCAATGCTTCTAACCGCGAGGATAGACTATCTGGCATCCCCTTTCCCGCCTCGGATAAATAACCGCCAGGCGTTATCGAAAAGTTTAATACGGCAAGCGAGCGGCGTTTGTTGTTCGGCCCGGGAACTCGATACTCGGAATATTTAGTCTGAACTGTAACCGAATACAGACCATCAGCATCTCGCTGAGAAGAAATCACATCATAGCCCAATAATTCATTTCTCTTATTAGGCAAAGATTGCCGACTCATCACACGGCGAATTTTAGCTGACAATATTGACGTATCATTGCTACGAGCACTGAATATGGATGTCTGTGTATCCGCGGCAACGCGCACTCCATAAATCCGGAAAATCGCTTCCATAAGCGCATCCGCTACTGCTTTCGATGGAGTTGTGCCAGAGCCTTCAACGGTCACATACTCAGTGGATATTTGCGCAATTGATGTGGTCGTATAGAAAACAACCAAAGCCACAACAACATATTTACAAAAATTATTCATTGCTCTATTCATCATACTCACTCATCACATTCACCGTGAACGTCAACACTACCATCAAAAATCATACTGATCACCAAGTGCCTTGCCCGACAATGCACCGGATGCTTTCTTGACGGCAACAGGCTTCTTTCTTACTGTTGATGGTTTTGTCGAAATTTCAGGTGACCAGGCAACAACTGAAACAGCAATATCCACCCCTTCTACTACGGGGTGTTTGATCATACCTTTGTATCTGATACTGGCACCCTTAAAGCTATCCAATCTCGCTCGACTATGCCATGTAGATTCAATCCTTTCCTTGAATTGACGCTTTCTCACAGGGTCTGAAATACACTGACCGTTTTCGTCAAATAATTCATAACCATCAAACGTATCAAGTTTTTTACTGGTCACTCTCGCAAATGATAAAGTCGCTGCCACATAGTCAGCCAACTGCGCATAGGCTTCCTCTCCAGATAGTTCCAACGCAAATTGCGTGTCATTCCTGCGCTCTTGCAAATCAGCACCAAAGTAACGTCTGGCTGAATGACCAAACGCCAACAGCAATGGATAACCATTTTCGTCACGCATAATCTGAACCCCAAAATTATGACTCAAATCTCTTTTTATTTCATTTATCCATTGCCCTGCTTTCTTGCCAGACTTGCCACGAGGATAATCTTTGGGCAAGTTCCCTTTATGTTTAGCCATCAACCGCGTCATCTCATAAACATCGTTCGACCACCTTGCTAAAACCCCGATGCTCGCACTCGACCCGTCTCCTTCCCCGTCAACCACCTCAAAGGTATTAATAATAACCAATCCGCTCACTTTTGAAGGATTAACTTCCCGACCAGTTATTCTCTCCAACGAAGACACGAATTTGCCAACACGGCGTGCTAATTTTCTCTGCGCTGAACCTTCGCCAAAACTGCTCGGATCAACATCCATCTCAACGAGTGCTTTGTCCAGTTTCTTTTCAAACAACACAATGCCTTTTTTAGTCACCCGCTCATACCATATGGACTCGGACTCACCCGGGTAGCACGTTAAATCCTCTGGATCTAATCCTCTTTGGCTGAATTTTTTTCGATTTGCTGCTGAACTAATATTTTGCCCATATTGCCGAAGAGAAAACTCCGCCGCCAAATCCAAATAAGCCGCTTGATAGGTCAACGGACGCGCCGAGGCCCAGTTTCCACTTTCTGGATAGGGTGGAAATTGCGATGCAGCAACACCGAAATAGAGTTTATTGCTCTCCTCATTATTGGCATTTCGCGCATTAGCCTCGCGCCCTGTCTCTGTGTCCCGCAACCATTGACAGGCTTTGATTTTCACCTTCTCGTCAGCATCCTTACCCGCCGCCGCATAAGCCGCATCGCCAATATCAGATGGACAAAATGTCGGTAGAGATTCATCCGCCACATCACTTTGCGCCCACGCACTTGTTACGAAAATTTGCAAAAAAACACTGAGGGCTAAAAATTTCGCTGCCCGTTTCGCTACATTATAAATTCGCATTATGCCATTCCTCTCAAAATCCCCATAAAAATTTACCAAGTATGTGATTTGTTGCCACCTTGTTTTGCAATAACTTCTTCGAACTCCCAATAAGCTAGACCGGTTTCGAGATTCGTCATCGTCAGTTGAAAATAGTAGTCAACTCGTTGTTTATTGCCCGCTGTTGTAGTTCTTTGAATAATCTTGCCGGATAAACTTAAATCTGGCGCAATAACGGTGCCCTGTTTTGCCACCGTTTTTTTATTAAATAATTCGGAATCCGCAAGTTTTCTGACATCGGCTACCAAACTCTCCTCCGGTCCGCCGGCAGAGACTGCGGTAGTCACGATAACCCGACCACTGTTTAACAGCTCTATACGGATTTTTTTAGTCAGTTGACTGGTGTCAATATTTAATGTGGTGTCATTTATAATGCGACCAAGTGCCATAATCCACGGTGCATTACTGTTTGGTTTGCTCGACAAAGGATTTGCCAAAAATGATTCAACCGCTCTTCCTGACGCATATTGAAAATCGCGATAATCCAACCCTAAGGTCGTCTCTCCCTGATCGGCATAAGGTGAAACACTATCGGTACTGCCCGGAACATTAACAACGGTCGTTGGTGTCGCACAGGCTGTTAACAACACCGTGCCAATCAAAATACCGCATTTGCCCTTGCTATACATGTGCCTATATTTGCTGTCTTTCATTGATTGCTCCTGTTTATTTACTGTTGTCGGACTTAACTTCCGAATTGGTTTTAAAAATCGTGTCTTGGGAATATATCTCCAACCTATATCTGGCAACGCGCTCACTGGGGGCAATCCCATGTAACGTGGCAAAACCTTTCTCCGGTAGCTTGATTGACTTCCAATTAGAAAGCCTAGTTTTAACTGTAAAGTTGTTTTTATCAAGCCAGATAAACCGATAGACAAAATCATACGGACCTTGCCCCTTATTTTGAAAAGATCCTTCAACCTCCAGCAATCCACTCACACTAACGGCTTCATTGACCACGAAACCAAACACTCGTGACTTTGTAATCGCGCTATCAACATACACCGTCGGAGGAAATTGGGGAGCTGAATCTGGAACCGGAGCCGGGACGGCAACACAGCCGCCAATCAAGACGTATAATACAACAAGCAGTCCTGCTCGTGTTTGCGTTAGATGTTTTTTACTGATGCTAGACATGTTAAATTTCCTAATGACATTAAATTCTACCGAGCAACCATTATAGCATCCCTATTAACTGCCTTTTCCGTGCTTGCGGTGCCAGTCTATAAGCTTTCCTATTCATGGGCAAATCCTCAGAGGCCTATCATACACTGCGGTTTTCCGTACGCGACTTACCAGCACCCACAAAAATATCTAGTTAATAGGTGTTCCCTATAAGCTGGTAACATGCCAGCTCAGAAGCCCATCGGTTACTGCTTTCGCCGTAATCATCACATGTTTCCCGTCATATCCGTAATCATTGAGATTGATTTCCTGTGTTTGACCGTCACCAATCTGGGTCACAATGATACCATCCTGCGGATATGGCATGCTTGCAACCCCGACCGTATGTGGCAATGCTCGCCATATTCTGGTATCGGCTTGCGTTGAGGCAATCTGTGCAACTGTTGTTGCGACCTTCGTGATTAAACCGAATAACCCTTGCCCTTCCGCCTGTTCGTTAATTTCATGCGTGATAATGGCTTTGACTAGTGCCGAAGTAATTGCTTTGGTAACCACGCGAGCATAGGTTGTGGCAAATTCAGTCGCTACCAAGCTGTCGGTATCAAGCACGGTTTTGGTCACTATCTGCGCCCCGTCCACGGTGATTTTTAGATTGCCATTGGTCGCTTTACCCGGCACAAACTCGGGTATTGCAACCCCCGCATACAGCAAGTTGTTGGAAACCAAATAGGTCGGCAGGTCGATGCGAAACGTGGTCAAATCTGGCCCAATGCCATCTTCATAAATAACCCATACTCTGGGCGCAATCGTTCCGTCTGCTTGGCTCGCTACTTTCTCTGCTAATTTTAAGTCGGCAATAATATAGGGGTTTTCATCTGTCAATACCGCAGCGTTACGCAATAAATCCGAGGCCTTGTTTGGATCGCCTGTAACAAGGCGAAATATACCATGCAAATAGTCGGTCAACGGGTTGCGCAAACCCTTATATTTTTTGAATGAGTTAACCGCCGCCAATCGCTTTCCCAACTCCGTATCCGGTTTTATGGCATCACTTGCCCCAGAAGCGATTTCTTTGGAATACTGTTGCTTAGTCTTGGCATTCTCTTTATCCTTCGAGCCACCCTGTTGTGCATCTTTACCATCAAGTCTCGCAACCTTTGCTTTCAACTGAAATACTGCGTTATCTTGTCGTACATCGGCTCGATTAAACTCCACACGCGCACCCGCTAAGTCGCCACGGTGGATTGCGTTTAAGGCTTTGTAGGTGTTGATTAGAGTCCCTTCGTAGATATTGCCGGTATATTTAGCCGCCAAATCGCTGGTTAGGAAAGTTCCTATGGCACGCCCAACCTCTTCAACCGAATCCACTTTATCTGCCTTCCAAAGCAGCTGACCCTCGGCCCAGTCAAAAGACTCCATACTCTCTTCAAATTGACCGTCAGCAAACTGTGCCGACCCCACATTTAAGGCTAAAAGCAGATTGTCTTCCTTATAATCCAACCCAGTTTCACCACCAACAGATGTAATCGCGGCAGCATAATCCCCGGTACTATATGATTGAGAAAAGGCATCAACCTTCCTCAAATCGGCAATGCCTGCACAGCCAGTGATGGTTAGAAGCAATAATATCCCTAGCGTTGATATTACTGACTTACTGAACCCGTACGCTCGGAAAAAGATGGCTAATTTAGCCCCTCTGATGCGCCTGATCAATGATCTCCTCCAATAGCTGAAGGGAGTAACTTTTTTATTTGAATCCGTTTTCGTACTTATTACAAGTTTCATGGCTATGTCTTTAATATTTTAAGGTTGGGCGTTATTTGCGGCTTACATGTTTGTTTGAGAAAACCGAAATTTAGAGACCTTTGCATATTAAAATGTTCGCAGACAAGCGACTAGAAATGTTGATAGGTTTTTAACGAAAAGACCATAAGCCGGTTTGTCGGAAAACGAGGTTTTTAGCTTGTTGTGAATATTTAAGTTTTTGTTATTAAACATATTATTATTTAGAACTAGATTGGTTTTGAATTAACCGACAAGCCCTAAGCGTGATAGCCAATCCGACTTGTGCAAAGTTCTAAAACAGAATAATCACATGAAATAATACAAATGTAAATTGCTTCTTTTATGTCAATGTGTGACTTCTCACACACATTCGTGGTTTTTATGTGCTGTACCACGAAAACACGAAAATTTATGTTGGCGGTTTTCCGCTTTTATGCCTGCTTGTCGTCGTGGTCAACCATAAAAAAGTCGAGTGAGCGGGGGAGGAAACAATATTATTTGTTACAAAACCCGTATCAAATGCAACATCATTGTTCACAACTATGCTACATGACTTATAGAGACTGTGTAAAAACCCAACATTTGTCTTTCCTGCGAAAGAGACTGTGCAAAAAACTCAATATTCGTCATTCCTACCCCCCCTTGCCCCCTCGTATGATCCCAATCGGGTAAATTATCAACTCGTTTAGTGGTTTTTAATGGACCCTATCCAACGGCGGTTGGATGGGTAGTAGTGATGCAGTAGCCCCCAGTAAGTTTTTAAACTTGTTGACAAGGTATCGCACCTACTACCCGCTTTAACTTCATCAAGTGCGGACAGTATCTGGTGCAAGACCAAAAATCTGAGCACGAATAGTACGAGGATGCACCGAAGTTAAATGATCCAACCTATCTAGACCCTGCTCATAAAATATATCTATCTGAATATAAACAAGTAATAGTGATTTTGTGGTATAATTCTGCATGGAAATCAGCCCAACAACCTCTAAAACCTTGCAGCTATGATTGATTATAACGATTCCAACCAACGTACTATCGCAGAATTTGACTGGCCGTTTCACACCGCTCTTGATGCACACAACCGCTGGGTGAAACTAGGTCAGTGCATTCCATGGGATGGGTTAGCACAGGGCTATCATAAAAGCCTCTCGTCAAAGCGGGGTCGGCCAGCAAAAGATGCTCGTTTAGTCATCGGTGCGGTGATCATCAAACACAAACTAGGGTTGTCTGATCGGGAAACGGTGAGTCAGATTCAGGAGAATCCGTATCTGCAATACTTTGTCGGGCTTGCCGGTTATCAAAGATCAGTCCCGTTTGTACCCTCGTTGCTGGTTGAAGTACGCAAGCGTATGGGGGATACTGTTTTTGAAGTGTTCCATCAAGCGATTATTGGTGCTGTGGAAAAGGCGCAGGTCGTGCCGCAACGCAGCGTTAAGGATGGTTTGAAGGCATCCACACAGACCAACAAGTCGGGTGATGAATCAGAGCCAGAGTCCGTGCCAGAGCCAAAACCAGAGCCAAAACCCAATCAAGACCCACAAGGGGAGGATAATTCCCCAATTTCGCCTGCCACCACTGTGGAAGCACCCAGCCACGAAGGTAAGTTGATAATCGATGCGACTGTGGCAGAGCAAGCGATACGGTATCCCACGGATTTAAGTTTACTGAATGAAGCGCGTGAGATGACGGAACGGATCATTGACGAATTGTATCCACACACGGAGTTCAGTCAGAAACCACGCACCTATCGTCGCCAAGCACGTAAAGATTTTCTCGGGTTGGTCAAACAGCGTCGTCCCAAGCGTCAAGCGACCCAACGAGCGATCAAGCAACAACTGCAATACTTGCGGCGCAATTTTGGTCATATTGAGGGTTTAATGGATTGTTTCCCGATGGGCACGGCGTTGCCTTTGTCACGCAGGCTGCTATACCACTACTGGGTCATTCAGCATGTCTATGCACAGCAATGGCAGATGTACCGCAACAAAAGCCGACGCTGTGATAATCGGATTGTGAGCATTCATCAACCGTATGTGCGTCCGATAGTGCGAGGTAAGCAAGGTAAGTCGGTTGAGTTTGGTTCGAAGTTGAGCGTGAGTTTAACGGCACACGGGTTATCCCGAGTTGATCATTTAAGTTGGGATGCGTTTCATGAGGGGCATGATTTGCAGGGTCAGGTTGAGCGTTACCATGAACGTTATGGTTGCTATCCCGTAAGCGTTATCGGTGATCCGATATATGGTAGTCGAGAGAACCGGCACTACTTGAAAGGATTGGGCATCCGTTTTTCGGGCAAGCCATTAGGCAGACCCAAACAGGTAACAGAAGCGAATCGGGAGGTGTTGAAGCAATTAAAAGCCCAACGCCGGGCGGATTACCTACAACGGATTCCAATAGAAGGCAAATTTGGTCAGGCAAAGAACGGTTATCGGCTGAATTACATCCGTGCCAAGCGAGCAGACACTTCGGTTGCATGGATCAACAGCATTTTCCTAGTCATGAACCTGCTCATCCTGCTGAAGGTCTTTTTTGTGCCCAAAATAAGGCGACTAATAGGGTCGATAACGAACACTTGGCGACACCAATTACGATTGGACGGGTACGGATTGTGCCAATTGCTTGGCTGGGACAGATTCAAATATCCAAAACCGACTTTGTGAGCAGACTCTATCTACAATTATAACCGGAGAATGTTATGTTATGTATCGGTATTGATATATCTAAAGCACTTTTTGATGGTGCTGTGTGCGTTGAGGGTGTTGACCACAACCCGTCTTTTGCTAATGATCATAAAGGCTTCAAAGCCTTGTCCAAATGGCTAAAATCATTGGACGCAGCGCAAGAGCGGGTGTTTTGTATGGAAGCCACCAGCGTTTATGGGGTTGCTTTGGCGTATTATTTACATCGCTCAGGCGACCAGGTGATTGTGGCGAACCCAATGAGAACCCATGCGTTTGTCAAGATGGAAATGTTGCGTAATAAAACGGATAAATCCGATGCTGGCAGCATTGCGCGTTATTGTCAGCATATTGTGGCCAAAGGTGAGTTAGAGAAAAATCTGTTCAAGCCCAAAAGCGAAGCCCGTGTTGCGTTACAATGCCTGATGACGCGCTTGGAGCAGTTAAACAAACAATCAACCCAAGAGAAGAATCGTTTGCCAGTGAGTTTGAATAAGACCGCCAGCAAATCAATCAAAGCGATGATTCGGTACATCTGTCGGCAAATAGTGATTGTTGAACAGGAAATCAAGGCGTTGGTTGTGGGCGATGTTGTGTTGCGTCAACAAGTACGGTTATTGACCAGCATTGGCGGGATTGGCAACAAAACGGCTTGGGCTATCCTCGCCTATATGGGGGATATATCGTTATTTGATAACGCCAAGCAAGTGGCCAGTTTTGCTGGGTTGAATCCGAAGATAACCCAGTCGGGCAGTAGTATCAACAAGAGTAGTCTGTCAAAAATAGGGCACAAACGCCTGAGAAAGTCTCTCTATATGCCAGCACTGACGGCAACGCGACACAATCCAGTCACGCAGAATTTATACAATAGGCTACTTGATAAAGGCAAACCTAAACAAGTGGCAGTGTGCGCGGTGATGCGGAAACTACTGGTTATATCTTATGGGGTATTAAAATCAGAACAGCCTTTTGATGTCAATTATGCTTGCAGATAGCGCGTTTGTGGTGGAATCCCAGTCGGCAAAGTCATTCTAACAATGAGCCGAAAAAAAGTTGAAAATAAGTGGATTTTTAACACAGTATCTTGTCAGGGGGGAATTGAGTGACAAGCCCCCCTGATAAGAGGGATTTAGGGGGTTGGGTTTTTCACATGTAATACCAACAGCCCAAGGATTTGACGCTTTGTGCTTTCCACGGGGAATTTGAAGTGATTCAGTAGTCATCATCATAGGAGGTATTAATGACAGTAGAGATTATGCGAACGGACAAGTCGGCCTGCGATCTTCGGTGCGCCGCTGCGGCGTGCAGGGACGCGAAAGCGGCCCGACGGATGCTGGCGATTGCGTTGATTTTGGACGGCACTGACCGCAAGACGGCGGCCGAGAACTGCGGGATGGACCGCCAGACGTTGCGTGACTGGGTACACCGTTACAATGACACGGGGATTGAGGGTCTCTCGAACCGGCGTTCGCCAGGACGGCAGCCCCTGCTCAGCGTGGCACAGAAGGCGGAGTTGGCATCGCTTGTGCGTGAGGGGCCGGATCCCGAAACGGACGGCGTGGTGCGCTGGCGGCGCATTGACCTCAAGCGCAAGATTGAGGAGCACTTTGGTGTTGTCATGCATGAGCGGACCGTTAGCAAACAACGGGTAAAACTTGGTTTTCGACGCTTGTCTGTGCGCCCGCAGCATCCGAAATCCGACCCGGATGCGCAGGATGCGTTTAAAAAAACTTCGCTGCAGAGGTAGCGGCCGTTCTGCCCAAAACGGCCTACGGCAAACCATTGGAGATTTGGTTTCAGGACGAAGCTCGTGTGGGTCAGCAAGGGACGCTGACACGTATATGGGCCGAACGGGGAACCTGGCCGCGTACGCCGCGTGATACACGTTAT
>OZ253452.1:0-1587500 GCA_965261425.1 Candidatus Spongiihabitans sp. | reverse complement strand
GAAAAAACCGAGTAAAATACTGGGTATTAAGCATTTATATTTTCACCGTTATGTGCATCATACAACAAGTGTATAAACCAGCAGGCATAAAATAATGCGTTTGACAACCAAAGGTCGTTATGCCGTTACCGCGATGATTGATCTGGCAATGAAACAGGGCAATGGGCCGGTTACGCTGAAAAGTATATCAGATAATCAGGGCATATCACTGTCCTATCTTGAACAATTATTCTCCAAAATGCGGAAATCCAATCTGATCACGGGTACACGGGGTCCGGGCGGTGGCTATGTTATGGCAAAAGAAGTCGATCAGATTAGTATTGCCGACATCATTATTGCGGTGGATGAGCCGCTGGACATTACCGAATGTGCTGGTCTGCAAAATTGCCATGAAGGAAAACGTTGCCTGTCGCATGGGCTGTGGAGCGAGTTGAGCGATCAGTTATACGGCTTTCTGGCGGGCATTCAATTGGGGCAGTTAATGCGACAAAGCGGTATTGATACCCTTTCCGATGAATCAGCAGAGGAGCGACTTGAAAATCAAACTGGAGCGCGACAAGCGCATCAACACTATGTTGACTTGCCGTCTTTGGATGAGTCAACAACAACGACAACCTGATAGTTAAATACTCATGGCGAACACAGAACAAGACCTGACTTCATTAGTCCAACGCGAATACAAAGAGGGCTTTGTTACCGATATTGATGCGGATACGCTACCGCCCGGATTGAATGAAGAGATAATTCGTGCCATCTCAGCGAAAAAAGGCGAGCCGGATTTTATGCTTGCTTGGCGGCTTGATGCCTATCAAAAATGGCTGGAAATGGGAATTCCACACTGGCCACATTTGCAGTATTCGCCAGTGGATTTTCAGGATATAAGTTATTATTCCGCGCCAAAACAAAAAGCGTTGCTGGATAGTCTGGACGATGTCGATCCCAAGTTGATCGAGACTTATGAGAAACTGGGCATCCCCATTGACGAGCAAAAAATGCTTGCTGGCGTCAAAGTTGCGGTGGATGCGATTTTTGACAGTGTTTCGATAGCGACCACATTTAAGGAAACGCTTGCCGAGGCTGGGGTTGTTTTTTGTCCGCTCTCAGAAGCCCTGCAAAACCATCCTGATTTGGTGCAACAGTATCTCGGCTCGGTGGTGCCGACTGGCGATAATTTTTATGCGGCGTTGAACTCGGCGGTGTTTAGCGAAGGCTCCTTTGTTTATATTCCAAAGGGGGTGCGTTGTCCGATGGAATTGGCGACCTATTTTCGCATCAATGCCATGAATACTGGTCAATTTGAACGCACCCTGATTATCGCTGATGAAGACAGTTATGTGAGTTATCTTGAAGGATGTACCGCGCCGATGCGCGATGAAAACCAATTACACGCAGCAGTCGTTGAGCTGGTTGCCATGAAAGGCGCGCAAATAAAATACTCGACCGTGCAGAACTGGTATCCGGGCGATGAAAACGGCAAGGGCGGGATTTATAACTTTGTGACCAAACGGGGGGCATGTCGTGGCGCGAATGCCAAAATTTCATGGACGCAAGTAGAAACCGGCTCGGCAATCACTTGGAAATATCCCAGTGTATTGCTGGAAGGAGACAATTCCATTGGCGAATTTTATTCGGTCGCGCTGACCAATAATTATCAGCAAGCAGACACCGGCACGAAGATGGTGCATATCGGCAAAAATACAAAAAGCACGATTATTTCAAAAGGAATTTCTGCCGGTCAGGGACAAAATTCGTATCGCGGGCTGGTCAAAGTGGTTAAGAATGCGGAAAACGCACGAAATTATTCGCAATGTGATTCGTTGCTTATGGGCGATAAATGTGGTGCCCATACTTTTCCTTATATGGAAGTAAAAAACCCAACTGCGATTGTCGAACACGAAGCGACAACCTCGCGTATCGGCGAAGACCAGTTGTTCTATTGCCGTCAACGAGGCATGTCCGAAGAGCAAGCGGTTTCTATGATTGTCAATGGCTTTTGTAAAGAAGTGTTCAAGGAATTGCCGATGGAGTTTGCTGTAGAAGCGCAAAAATTATTGGGCATCAGCTTGGAAGGCGCGGTGGGTTGAGTCCGAACGGCTAGACAAGCAACAAAATTGAAATTCTAATTCGAAATTATTCAATGTTATCAATTACAGACTTACACGTAGCGGTTGACGGAAAACCGATTCTCAAAGGTATTGATTTGCAGGTCAATGCCAGCGAAGTACATGCCATCATGGGTCCTAATGGCTCCGGCAAAAGCACATTGGCGAATGTATTAGCCGGACGGGAAAACTATCAAGTAACGGCGGGCAGTATCTGTTATCGCGGTCAGGATTTGCTCGCAATGGAGCCTGAAATTCGTGCGCGGGAAGGGGTGTTTCTGGCATTCCAGTATCCAGTGGAAATACCCGGTGTGAGCAATTTATATTTGTTGAAAGCGTCCATCAATGCCATACGCAGGCACTGTGGCGAGGAAGAATTGGATGCGGTGGCATTTCTTAAACTGATTAAGCAGAAAGCGGCGTTGGTGGAAATCAAACAGGAATTTCTGTATCGCGCCGTCAATGAAGGATTTTCTGGCGGTGAAAAAAAGCGTAATGAGATTCTACAAATGGCGTTGTTGGAACCTTATCTGAGTATTCTCGATGAAACCGATTCCGGGCTGGATATTGACGCGCTGAAAATAGTCGCTCAGTCGGTCAATACACTACGCCATAGCGAGCGTTCTATGGTGGTCGTTACTCACTATCAGCGATTGCTGGATTACATCGTGCCCGATTATGTGCATGTGCTTGCCGAAGGAAAAATTATTCGCTCTGGTGATAAGTCATTGGCATTGGAATTGGAGCAAAAAGGTTATCGGTGGATTGAAGATCATGCAAACGCAGCCTGAAACTCAACCTGAAATGCAACCTGATACATTAGCCACTATCCCGCCGGTTGATCAGCGATTGATTGCGCCGGACACCGCCCGCTATGTGGAGCAATTTGAACAACTTCAACAGGGGTTGCCAGATCAGGAGGTTGCGTGGCTGGTGGCGCAAAGAAAACGTGATTTGGCACGATTTAGCAAAACTGGGTTTCCGACTCAACGGGATGAGGGTTGGCGACACACGCCACTGCGCCCAATAACCAGCAAGGCTTTTTCTGCCATTACAGAAAGTACTTGGACAACAGTGGCGGTTGATCTGGAAGCGTTCAAAATTCCAGCTTTGGACAGCCACCAAATCGTATTTATTGATGGGCAGTATGACCGTCAACGGTCAAGTCATTTAACAGAATCTGGCGTTACCATTGAGTCAATGTCGGCAGTGCTTGCCAATCAACCGCAGTCCATTAAAAATATGCTTGGTCGTGTGCTTGGCAATCATGGTCATGGATTCACCGCATTAAATAATGCGTTTTATCAGGACGGCGTTGTGATTCGTGTTGATGAAAATGCCCGACTCGACAAACCCATCGAATTGGTGTTTTTGAGTCATGCCGAAATGGTCATTGCACAGCCCAGAAATTTGATTATTGCCGCCAAAAACAGCAAAGCACA
The DNA here is from genome assembly GCA_965261425.1 of Candidatus Spongiihabitans sp. GTDB lineage: Bacteria > Pseudomonadota > Gammaproteobacteria > Arenicellales > Poriferihabitantaceae > Spongiihabitans. Next base: position 1,583,956 of record OZ253452.1, on the reverse strand, counting down.
AATCATCGAACGCTATGTTTCTGCCACCGATCCCCATACCCTGACAAATAGCACCACCGAAATTATTATCGAAGCGGCAGCCGAGATGGACTACTATGTGATTCAAACGCAATCGAAACGCGCCTATCAAGTCTGCGGCATTTGGGCACAACAGGCGGCAAAAAGCCGCTTTAGTTGTCGCACCATCACATTAGGCGGTGCCTTGGTGCGGAATGATTTGCGCAGCGATTTGAATGGCACAGAGGCGCATTGCGATATGCTCGGCGTTTTCAGCCTGAGCGGAAAACAACATGTCGATAACCATACGACTGTACGCCATCAGGCTGCAAACTGCATCAGCACGGAACGATACAAAGGGGTGTTGGATCAGCGTTCACACGGGGTCTTTCGTGGGCGTATAATCGTTGCCCATGACGCGCAAAAAACCGATGCACAACAAACCAATAAAACCTTGTTGCTATCGCCGAATGCAGAAATCGATACCCAACCCCAGCTTGAAATTTACGCCGATGATGTTAAATGTTCGCATGGTGCAACCATTGGTCAACTGGATGAAAATACCTTGTTCTATTTGCGTACACGTGGCATTGGCATGGCACAAGCACGTTTGCTTTTAACCCATGCCTTTGTACACGAGGTGCTGAATAAAATTGATATTGTGCCGCTAAAAGAGTTTTTGGTTGATACCCTATCAACCGAATTAGGGCATCCCCATACGAAACCATAAACCTGATAGACAAGCCTCCATGAAAAGAGTAAATTTTGATGCCCAACTTGAAGAACGCAAAGCCGAAATTATGCAACAATTCAATCAGGATAATGGTCCCGAAACAGTCGCCCCAGCGCCACAAATTACCGAATCTCTAGCCACTGAAGAGCCGGTAACGGAGGAAGCGTTAGCCGAGCGCGTGATCGAGGCACTGAAAACGGTTTACGATCCCGAGATTCCGGTTAATATCTATGACCTTGGGCTGATTTATAAGGTAGAAATTAACAATGCCTTTGCCGATATTGACATGACCCTGACCGCACCGGGCTGCCCAGTGGCAGCGACCTTTCCCGGCATGGTCGAACGAACTGTCGCTCTGGTTCCCGGCATTGCGGGTGCTGCTGTGGAGCTGGTGTGGGAGCCACCTTGGACACAGGAATTGATTAGTGAAGCCGCTCGTTTGGAATTAGGGCTGATATGAGCCACATTGATGAGTGCCGATTATGAGTAACTGGGTTGACGCTGTCAAAGCGGCGCAATTAGAGCCCGGCAAACATATTGTCGTCGAGGTGGATGATGCCATGATTGCCATTTTCAATCTTGATGGCGCGTTTTACGCTATCGAAGATTTATGCACCCACGATGGTAGTGAAATTGCCAGCGGTTGTGTGATTGGGGAGAATATTGAATGCCCGCGACATGGCGCGCAATTCAGCATCAAAACCGGACAAGTCACCGCGCCACCTGCTTATGAAGCAGTTGATACCTTTCCTGTGCAGGTTGTCAATGGCGTTGTGCAGGTTAAAGATGACCGTTGGGATTGACAATTGATAATTGAACGTAGAACATTGAACAAAAGGGTTAAGCGGCTAACAATAGCCCCCCTGATAAAGGGGATTTAGGGGGGGTTAGTCGAGCACCCCTACTTACGTCATTATTTTCAATACTATCAACATGCGTAATTAACAAATGGACAAACTCATCGCAACGGAGAGTGGACCACTGCGTGGCACGGTGCGAATTTCCGGCGCGAAAAATGCCGCACTCCCGCTGATGATTGCTTCTTTGTTGACCGAAGAAACGCTGAAAATCAGCAACATCCCCCACCTACACGACATCACCACAACGATGGAATTACTCGGACAATTGGGGGTTAGCCTACAGGTCGATGAAAAACTATCCATCGAAGCGAATGCCGCAGAAGTCAATAGCGTGATCGCGCCTTATGAATTAGTCAAAACCATGCGCGCCTCCATTCTGGTACTCGGTCCATTGGTTGCCCGATTCGGAGAAGCAGAGGTGTCCCTGCCCGGTGGCTGTGCTATCGGCTCACGACCGGTGAATTTGCATATCAAAGGACTCGAAGCATTGGGGGCACAAATCACCATCAACAACGGATATATTAAAGCCAAAGCGGATCGACTCAAAGGAGCGCGGATATTTATGGATTTAATTTCGGTTACCGGCACCGAAAATCTGATGATGGCAGCAACACTGGCAGATGGCATAACCATCATCGAAAATGCGGCCCGCGAACCGGAAGTGGTCGATTTAGCAAATTGCCTAAATGCGATGGGCGCAAAAATAGAAGGTGCTGGGTCGGACGAAATTACCATTGAAGGCGTTGAGAAACTCGGCGGCGCACAACATCGGGTTATCCCTGACCGAATCGAAGCAGGCACTTTCTTGGTTGCGGCAACCATTTCCGGTGGCGAAATAAAAGTCAAAGATGTTATTCCGAATCAACTTGAATCGGTGCTGGACAAATTACGCGAAGCAGGCGCGCATATCGAAACTGGCGACAACTGGATTCATCTCAAGGCACCAGAGGGCACAATAAAATCGGTCAACATCCGCACTGCACCGTATCCGGCGTTTCCGACCGACATGCAGGCACAGTTTGTGTTGCTCAATACCATTGCCGAAGGCACCGCAACCGTGGTTGAAACGGTATTTGAAAATCGCTATATGCACGTTCACGAATTGCAACGCATGGGCGCAAACATTGAATTGGACGGCAGCACCGCAATTATTCGTGGTGTCGAAAGACTCTACGGCGCGCCCGTGATGGCAACCGATTTACGCGCCTCAGCCTGTTTGGTGCTGGCAGGGCTCATTGCCAAAGGCGACACCATCATAGACCGTATTTATCATATTGATCGCGGCTACGATTGCATCGAAGAAAAACTATCCCAAATAGGTGCAAATGTCCGCCGAGTCCCCGGTCACTACAAACCACAGGCAACCGCCTGATTGAATTGACTTGATTGGTTTGTTTTACAACGACATAGACCTATAAGGGATACTTAAAAAATACTTGAGTAATTTTAATTTCACCAAACTATCATCTGATTATATGTACACCCTAAACACCGAGGCGTAGCTAGACCTTTACACGATAGTTGTTTTCCGCGCTTGCGGTTCTCCGTTCTGGAACTTTCTTGCGCTTATGTGCAGGAAGTACTGTATGCCAGTTTTTTCGGAGCAAAAACCGGCACGAAAAAATTCTGCTTCTGGTTGGTGGACACAACCCGTTAACCGACCAGTCAAATTCTGCGATAGTACATTGGTTGGAATCGTTATAATCAATCATAGTCGCAAGGTTTTAGAGGTTATTGGGCTGATTTCCATGCGGAATTATACCACAAAATAACTATTACTTGTTTATATTCAGATAGATATGTTTTATGAGCAGACTCTAAATACTCAATTACTCGTTCTAAAAATAGACTTACCTTTGGGCGGATATCCATTTTCTGTTTTTCTTCGCCCGTTAATTTTACCCCATCAATATGTTTCCTACATTCCCTGCAACTTGGTCTTGTTGTACTTCTAGCTTTTGCAACAGTCTGATTTTTATCAAAAAAGTCTGTTGCTTTTAATGCATCGCCAATATTACAAATATTGAAGTCAACCCCCTTGCCTGCTTTTTCTAACTTCGATTTTGCACCTTTTCAACTGTTATTTTTTCTTTTCAGTATCAGCGAAGGAAAAAATTGAACATGGCAACCATTAGCCCGACGCTACCCATTGTCAAGCCAACCATCCACTTGATTAGGTGAGTTTCGATTTTAGCGATATCGCCCTCTAAGCACGGCTTCGATTTTCGCAATATCGCTTCTAAGTGCCGCCTCAGTGTTTGCCAGTTTGGTGTTTGTAACGAGGTTGGTATTGAGCAAATCAACTTGAGATTCGGCAAGTGCTTCGGCTTGTCGTTCAGGCATACCGACCGCCGTCATACGCTTGACGAAACGGTGAGTATCAAAGGCGATGCGTCAGAAGTCATGTCCAAACTCTAATACAAATACGATGGCTTGTCCACGGGCTGAATTACCCCTCATCATAGTACAATATGTTTCTGAACTTATACACATCGAACCAGCAACAATCGGTCACATCCCAAGTCCGAGGTTCTGTGATTATCCCTTATCTTGCTACCCGTACTCAGTCAACTGCTCAACGCGCTTTTTGCCTGATCCACCAATCGACTAAATGCAGGTTTGTCGTTGATTGCCATATCGGCAAGCACTTTTCTATCAAGCGCAATCGCTACCTTATTCAAACCGGCTATCAAGCGACTGTAACTCATGCCATTATTACGCGCTGCCGCATTGATTCTGACCACCCACAGGGCACGAAACTGGCGTTTTTTCTGCCGTCTATCACGATAGGCATATTGCCCGGCTTTATCAACCGCCTGTTTTGCCACTTTGTATAAACGGCTTCTCGCCCCCCGATAGCCTTTGGCTTGCTTGAGGACTTTGTTGTGTCGGGACTTAGCGGTAACCCCTCTTTTAACTCTTGGCATATTCTGTTCTCCGTGATTGGGGTTTAACGATATGGAAGCATCTGCCTAACAGAGGCATGATCTGCGGCATTCACCAACGATCCGGAACGAAGATGACGCTTCCGTTTGGTTGATTTTTTAGTCAGAATATGACGTAGGTGAGACTGTGAACGCTTAAACTTTCCAGTCGCCGTGCATTTGAAACGCTTGGCAGCACCTCGATTTGTTTTCAGTTTTGGCATGTTTAACTCCAGTATTTTGGTGGCATTTGCCACTGTGATAATGAACGATGGTAGTTCTGGAATGGACTACTTCTCGCTATATTTAATTTCGCTCTCTTTAGCTATTTTTATTGCTATTCACACCGACCTTCGGATGGAACAGACATTGCGATTATAACATCAGCTTCCCATATCAGGCGAATCTTTATCGCCTCCCTTTCGGCATATCGGAGCTATCCTTTTTTAGGTGCCAGCACCATCACCATCTGCCGACCTTCTAATGCTGCCGCCTGCTCCACTTCTGCAATTTCTATTAAATCTTGCTCGACCCGATTCAATAGCAATAACCCAAGTTCCTTGTGTGCCATCTCCCTGCCACGAAACCGCATGGTTACTTTTGTTTTGTTGCCAGATTCGAGAAACTCGGTCAGTTTCCTGACCTTTATATCGTAGTCGCCGACATCGGTTCCGGGGCGAAATTTAATCTCTTTAACGACAATCTGCTTTTGTTTCTTCTTTGCGTCATGGCGTTTTTTGCTTTCGTTATATAGATGTTTGCCGTAATCCATCAACCGACAAACCGGCGGCTCGGCATTGGGCGAAATTTCAACCAAATCCACGCCACTCCCTCCTGCTACGGCAAGCGCCTCGCGCAGAGAGAGAATGCCTAACTGCTCTCGATTCAATCCGACAACCCGTATCGGGTCGCTGTTAATTTTCTCGTTTACCTTTAGCGGTTTTTGTTTTGCTATATCTTATTCCTCATGGTGGACAACTCTATACCTCGAATTTCTACTATCATATCAAGCAACCGATTAGAAGCATCCTAAATCCCCCTTATCAGGGGATTTGTGTCGCATGGGCATGCACTAAACTGCCCACTGCTAACTTTCCATTTTCAATTAACCAAAAGGCAATCGGTAATAAACTGCTCAACCGACATGGTACCACAATCCTCGCCATCACGTGCTCGCACGGCGACAGATTTTGTTTCAACCTCCCGCTCACCGACCACCAGTAGATAAGGGATACGCTGTAATGTGTGTGCGCGGATTTTAAAGCCGACTTTTTCGTTTCGCAAGTCTGATTCTACTCGGAAACCTTGTTTTTTCAATATATCTGCAATTTTCAGCGCATATTCGCGCTGATTATCGGTGATATTCATCACCATCGCCTGCACTGGTGCCAGCCAAACCGGAAACTTCCCATCCCAATGCTCGATCAATATGCCAATAAAACGCTCAAATGTGCCAAGCAACGCACGGTGCAACATGACTGGTGTTTGCTTGACCCCTTGCTCATCAACATATTGCGCGTCCAGTCTTTCGGGCATGGAAAAATCGACCTGCATTGTGCCACATTGCCAAATCCTGCCGATGCTGTCTTTCAGTGAAAACTCAATTTTTGGTCCATAAAATGCGCCCTCACCTTGGCATAATTCCCATGGCAATTCTTTATCGTCAAGTGCCTGCGCCAATGCCGCTTCCGCTTTGTCCCAAACCGCATCACTGCCAACCCGACTATCCGGACGAGTTGACAGTCGATATACAATTTCAGTAAAACCCAGCGTATGGTAAACATGATGCAAAAAATCGATAAATTCCCCGACTTCGCTCTGTAACTGTTGTTCACTACAAAAAATATGTCCATCATCCTGCACGAACCCGCGTACCCGCATCAAACCATGCAAAGCACCAGATAATTCGTTGCGATGGCACGATCCGAACTCAGCCAGCCTTAAAGGTAAATCACGATAACTTTTCAGCCCCTGATTAAACACTTGGATATGGCAGGGACAGTTCATTGGTTTAAGCGCGAATGCCCGCCCTTCTGATGCGACCGAAAACATATTATCGCCAAATTTATCGGCATGACCTGAGCGTTTCCACAAGGAAAAATCCACCACTTCTGGGGTGTTAATCTCCTGATAATTACGTTTGTTCTGCTCTACGCGCATGTATTGTTGCAACACTTGATACAATGCCCAACCCTTTGGATGCCAGAACACCATGCCCGGGGCTTCTTCTTGCATGTGAAACAAATTTAATTGTTTGCCGAGTTTGCGATGATCTCGTTTCTCGGCTTGTTCGAGTTGTCGGAGATGCGCTTTCAGTTGCTTTTTATCGGCCCAGGCAGTGCCGTAAATGCGTTGCAACATCTCATTGTTTGAATCACCTCGCCAATACGCACCGGCGACCTTCATCAGTTTGAAGGCTTGCAGATGACCAGTGCTTGGCACATGAGGTCCCCGACACAAGTCGATAAAATCATTTTGCCTATACAACGAAACCGATTCGTTTTTCGGAATATCGGCGATAATCTCGGACTTAAAAATTTCGCCCTGTCGCTCAAAAAATGCCATCGCTTGATCGCGCTCCATGATCGACCGCTCAACCGTATAATCCGCCTTTGCCAATTCCATCATGCGTTTTTCTATGGCTTCGAAATTGTCCTCTGAGAAGCCCGGCGGATAGGAAAAATCGTAGTAAAAACCATTTTCAATCACCGGACCGATGGTCACCTGCGCTTCGGGAAACAATTGCTTCACTGCCTGCGCCAGCAAATGTGCGGTAGAATGACGAATCACCTCCAAACCCGCTTCTTCCCGAGCGGTAACAATCGCTAACTCACAGTCTTCAACCAACAGAGTATTGGTATCAACAATCTGTCCATTTATTTTGCCAGCAATCGCCGCTTTGGCAAGCCCAGCACCGATGTCTTTGGCAACATCGGCAACGGTTAATGGGTTATCGTAGGAACGAACGGATTCGTCTGGGAGAGAAATTCGAGGCATTAACTACATTATTTAGGGACACAGTCCGAGTCAGGTTTTGAAATCTCCAACACCTGCATTCAAATTAAATCGGCGATATTGGTAGGCACGAGTGGATTCGAACCACCGACCCCCACCATGTCAAGGTGGTGCTCTAACCAACTGAGCTACGCGCCTGCCGAGACTGGCGGAGTTTACACATTGTAAACTTCTAATTCAATCGCTTTTCCGAGTTCAGTGCCTATGAGACACTTCTGGTAGTTGTCAGTGGGCAGTTATTCCCGCCCCAACATCCGTCTTTCCTGCGGAAGCCTGTCACCCGCGTAGGCGGGGAGCAGGAATCCAGTCAAACAAGCAAACAAGCCTGAAAGGGTTTTCCGGTTTCATTATCAATTCTCAATTTTCAATATTTCCTAAAACCGTATGCGGCTTTCCAGCAGGATTCGATCACTATCACTGCTTGCGTTGCGTTCGCCGTACAGGTGCAGGTTGAATGGAGAATTCGGCTTCCCAGCGTAAGCCCAAACGATAGTGATTACTGTCGCCCATGCTGACGTTGCTGTATGGGGTCAATAACCCACCACCCGCGAACAGTCCATAGCTCATATTGACATCCAGTCGCGCACGGTCATTACCTTTATTGTTATTCCCGACTTCGACGGTAAACCATCATAAGTCATTGATTTATAAGTAAACACAAAAATACATAGGCACTACAAATGCCCAGATATTGAAGAATTATATCAATCAGTACAGGGGGTAAGCTGTGGTAATCGCTTTTAATCCCATCACAGCATAGATTTTTTTTGCTTCTGGATTGATTTGAGAAGGCATGACATAGCTTTTCTTGGTGCGCTTGTGTTTGAACACACTATGTTGCACATGAATCAAGGCATTACGAATAACTTCAGGGGATAAGGCTTTGTGTTGTAGCTTGATTCGATACATTAGCTGTCTGATGCAGGCAAAAGCCATGAACGAAATAGCAATGTGGGCACGCACCCTGGAAGGTGTCCAGTGGTAGATAGGGCGTACTTTTAAGTCATGTTTAGTGATGCGGAAACTTTCTTCAACCTGCCATAAGCCGCGATAGTGTGATAACACTTCTTGGTGCGGCGTATCAGGCAAATTGGTAATCACCCCATGCAAGCCGTCCCAACGGCTTTCGGCATCAATTTTATCCTGGTTGATACTCAGGCTGGTTTTTTCCCTTGATAATCAGAAAGATAAACAAAAAGATAATCAGAAACTTTTTATAGCCGTAGTTATTTAATAAGTCCTTAGGATTCTGGCTTTTGCCGATTTTCTTGATGAGCCGATCGACCGCCTTTTGTCGGTCATGTTGATCTTTATCCGCACGCTTTGGACAATGCGAGACAATGAGCCGTCTCTTCTTGTGCGTCAGCTCGGCTGCGCTTGACCCGCCTTTGCCAAGCGGCTGATAAGCTGATTTATCCAATACTTTGGTTTGTAGCGCACTTGGCAATTGTTTTAGTTTCGCCCCGACAATGTAATAAGCGCCCGCCTCATCCAGGGCGCTTAGATTGTCTTCATTCAGCATGCCCCGATCAGCGACAAAGATCATTTTCCTGACATCATAGCGCGCCTGCATCGTCTTCAAAACGCTGATCAGGCTATGGCCCTCGAAAGTAGCACCGGGGAACACTTCGTAGCCGACCGGCAGGCCTTCGCGGGTGACCAGCAAAGCCAGCAATACCTGGGGCTGATTGACCTGTGTCTGATTAACTTGACAGTCCTTGCTGTAGCCATTTTGTTTTAATTCGTCTTCCTTGAAAGACTCAAAATACAGTGTCGTACAGTCAAAAAACAACACATCCAACGCACCAGGTAACAAGGATCGCGTGCCTTCACAGGTCATCGCTTGTAGCCGACTGATGGTGTTATCGTCCAGCTGATCCATCATCCGATAAACTTTCTCTAAGGACAAAGAAACGCCAAAGTCCTGCTCCAGCTGCTGCACACTGCCGCGCTTACTTTTAGGATTGGCAATGCGTGCCATCACACAATGAAACAGTGCTTCTGTGGAGGCACGATACTTCTTTTGCGGCAACAGGGTATCGAACGACAACTGGCGATAGACCGCGCCATACACCTCATGGATGCCCAGCACCACCCGTTGTTCTTCCACCATCTGCCTCAGATCAACATTCAAGGTGGCTTTAGACGCTTGGGCTGCTTTCGCTTCAATAACTTGTTTGGCGACCGCCTCAGGCGGAAACAAACCGGGCTGGTGTTGGGCTTCAAGCTTCGCCTTGACGACTTCGGCCAGCTCTTTCAATCGCACTAACTCATCGTCATCCATGGCAATGCCGATATAACGGACAATCTTTTGCTTGACCTTATCGCCGACGCGCACAGATGAAACAATCTGAACCGATTGTCTTGGGCTATTGGGTGTAGATTTAACGCGAACAAACATGGGGTGAGCTTACACCATGCCATCACCGAAGTCAACACAAATATTCAGATAGGCACTACAAAGCAGTTTCTCTACTACCCCCGCATGTTTATTGGGCTGTGGACGATCTGCGCGGGGTGGACCGTCGAAGTCAGGAAAATCACCACAACAAATGATTTAAAAGTAGTGGTGCTAATCTGTTTAGCGGTGGCAGGGCTTTGACAAGAAGTCGCTAATTTAGGCTTGTCGGTTAATTCGAAATCAGTTTAATTTTAAAAAAATAATATGTTTAATAACAATAACTTAAATATTATCAACAAGCTAGAAACTCCATTTTCCGACAGAGCCAATTTGCATGCTCAGCGAAAACGGGTAGATGCGGCAAAAAAACCTTAAAAAATCTTGAGAAATAGCAATAAAGTTGTTGACGGAGCATTTTTAATCAGTACAATCCCTGCTCCCACGCCGTTTAGCGAGTGGCTCGGATTAGGGGTGTTTGCCAGATTCGATGAGTTGACTGAATAGGGGGGCGGATATTCGTTCTCGGGTAAATTCATCTGCCATGTCATGGAATGGATGTGCTTAGGACAAAAACTAATGAGCTGAAGGCGGATGTTTAACGGATGTCACCAGTTGCTGATGGTGTTTTTCGGAACGCTAGTCATTGCCGTAGGCGAGGTTTTTGAATTGTTTTTATCCGATAATACTATAGCGTTTTTTAGCAGTATCTATTGCTATCATAATTCTGTTTGTGGTATTCTCTCGCTCGCTTGTGAGAGCTAAATTGTTGATACGCTCGTTGAGGTGTTGATGCTTGATTGGGCTTTATGCTTATTGTTTCGGCGGGTAGTTTCTAGCGGCGATTTCTAGCGGTTGTGTTGTTTGTGGCATTCTATGATTTTCCGCTGAAGGCGAAAAATAATTCGTCTGATTATGTGGGCGAAGCGGAGCCGAGAATATAATTTTCCCGCGAGGGGCCATAGCTCAGCTGGGAGAGCGCCTGCCTTGCACGCAGGAGGTCGGCGGTTCGATCCCGCCTGGCTCCACCAGAGTAGTATTTGTTTTTTGGTGATGCAGGTGGTGAATCAAATAAGCCTTAAATGTGGACAGCGTTTGAGACAAATTTGATTTATTACTTGCGGTTCATTTCAAACGAAATGAACTTGGTTCTTTTACAATTAGGGTAGTCAAAGGCGCGCGCAAGCGCGAATTTGTTAATGTTATTTACATTGATTTATGTGTATTTGATTCTGAATACACGACGGCAAATTCCGTAAGCGCGGGTACCAAAATGTACTTTGTACAATGTACACCGTACATTTTTTAAATATTTTTATATTTTGCATTTTTATGTTGCATAACTCTTCGAGAGTTCAAGCTAATGTAACTTCAAGACGTTTTTTCGATGCTTTGTTTTTTAAGGATAGGCAAAACGCACTGAGGCGAAATTTTTATTCGTAGGTCAACTGTTCATGCTAGCAAGTGAGGACAACGACAAGCGGGTAAAAGCCAATTCAGGACTCTTGGGGTTATATGATCAAGCACAAAAGCGCACACGGTGGATGCCTAGGCGATAAGAGGCGATGAAGGACGTGTTAGTCTGCGATAAGCCCTGGTGAGCTGGCAAAATAGCTTCGACCCAGGGATTTCCGAATGGGGAAACCCACCTGTTTTTTGCAGGTATCGTTATCTGAATACATAGGATAACGAGGCGAACCCGGGGAACTGAAACATCTAAGTATCCGGAGGAAAAGAAATCAACCGATATTCCCTTAGTAGCGGCGAGCGAACGGGGATCAGCCCTTAAGCTTTATAAGTTCTAGCAAAACAGTCTGGAAAGTCTGGCCATAGAAGGTGATAGCCCTGTATGCGAAAGGGCTTATAAAGTGAAATCGAGTAGGGCGGAGCACGAGAAACTCTGTCTGAACATGGGGGGACCATCCTCCAAGGCTAAATACTACTTATCGACCGATAGTGAACTAGTACCGTGAGGGAAAGGCGAAAAGAACCCCTGTTAGGGGAGTGAAATAGAACCTGAAACCGTGTGTGTACAAGCAGTGGAAGTCTGTCTTTTAGATGGACGACTGCGTACCTTTTGTATAATGGGTCAGCGACTTAATTTTAGTAGCGAGGTTAACCGTATAGGGGAGCCGTAGAGAAATCGAGTCTTAATAGGGCGTTTAGTTGCTAGGATTAGACCCGAAACCGGGCGATCTAGCCATGGCCAGGTTGAAGGTCGGGTAATACCGACTGGAGGACCGAACCAACTTATGTTGAAAAATGAGTGGATGAGCTGTGGTTAGGAGTGAAAGGCTAAACAAGCCCGGAGATAGCTGGTTCTCCCCGAAAACTATTTAGGTAGTGCCTCGTGTTTCACCATCGGGGGTAGAGCACTGTCATGGCTAGGGCCGCATCTCGCGGTACCAACCCATAGCAAACTCCGAATACCGATGAGTGCTATCACGGGAGACAGACGGCGGGAGCTAAGTTTCGTCGTCGAGAGGGAAACAGCCCAGATCGCCAGTTAAGGTCCCTAAACACATCTCAGTGGGAAACGATGTGGAAAGGCTCAGACAGCCAGGAGGTTGGCTTAGAAGCAGCCATCCTTTAAAGATAGCGTAATAGCTCACTGGTCGAGTCGGTCCGCGCGGAAGATATACCGGGGCTCAAGGTGTGTACCGAAACTGCGAATGCTATCCGTTCTTCGGATTGGATAGCATGGTAGGGGAGCGTTCTGTAAGTCTGCGAAGGTGAACCGTGAGGTTTGCTGGAGATATCAGAAGTGAGAATGCTGACATAAGTAGCGATAATGCGGGTGAAAAGCCCGCACGCCGAAAACCCAAGGTTTCCTGCGCAACGTTCATCGGCGCAGGGTGAGTCGGCCCCTAAGGCGAGGCAGAAATGCGTAGTCGATGGGAATCAGGTTAATATTCCTGAACCGAGTATAACTGCGATGGGGTGACGGAGAAGGCTAGGTTAGCCGGCTGTTGGATATGCCGGTTTAAGCGGGTAGGTTTGGACTTCAGGAAAATCCGGGTCCTTATAGATCGAGACGTGATGACGAGCTCTTTTTTTAGAGCGAAGTAATTGATGCCATGCTTCCAAGAAAAACCTCTAAGCTTCAGGTTATACACGACCGTACCCCAAACCGACACAGGTGGGTGGGGTGAGAATCCTAAGGCGCTTGAGAGAACTCTGGTGAAGGAACTCGGCAAAATGACACCGTAACTTCGGGAGAAGGTGTGCCTCTGGTAGGTGATCAGGTTCGCCCTGTGAGCTGAAGGAGGTTGCAATAAAGAGGTGGCTGCGACTGTTTACTAAAAACATAGCACTCTGCAAACACGTAAGTGGACGTATAGGGTGTGACGCCTGCCCGGTGCCGGAAGGTTAAATGATGGGGTTAGTCTTCGGACGAAGCTCTTGATTGAAGCCCCGGTGAACGGCGGCCGTAACTATAACGGTCCTAAGGTAGCGAAATTCCTTGTCGGGTAAGTTCCGACCTGCACGAATGGCGTAACGATGGCCACACTGTCTCCACCAGGGACTCAGCGAAATTGAACTTGCTGTGAAGATGCAGTGTACCCGCGGCTAGACGGAAAGACCCCGTGAACCTTTACTACAGCTTTACACTGGACTTTGAATAAGTATGTGCAGGATAGGTGGAAGGCTTTGAAGCGAAAACTCTAGTTTTCGTGGAGCCACCCTTGAGATACCACCCTTGCTTATTCGGTGCCCTAACCGAGACTCGTTATCCGGGTCCGGGACCGTGTATGGTGGGTAGTTTGACTGGGGCGGTCTCCTCCCAAAGAGTAACGGAGGAGCGCGAAGGTACTCTAAGCACGGTCGGAAATCGTGCGGTTAGTGCAAAGGCACAAGAGTGCTTGACTGCGAGACAGACACGTCGAGCAGGAACGAAAGTTGGTCTTAGTGATCCGGTGGTTCTGTATGGAAGGGCCATCGCTCAACGGATAAAAGGTACTCCGGGGATAACAGGCTGATACCGCCCAAGAGTTCACATCGACGGCGGTGTTTGGCACCTCGATGTCGGCTCATCACATCCTGGGGCTGTAGCCGGTCCCAAGGGTATGGCTGTTCGCCATTTAAAGTGGTACGCGAGCTGGGTTTAGAACGTCGTGAGACAGTTTGGTCCCTATCTGCCGTGGGCGCCGGAGACTTGAGAGGAGCTGCTTCTAGTACGAGAGGACCGAAGTGGACGTACCTCTGGTGTTCCAGTTATCATGCCAATGGTATTGCTGGGTAGCTATGTACGGACGGGATAACCGCTGAAAGCATCTAAGCGGGAAGCCCCCCTCAAGATAAGGTCTCCCTTCTGACCACTCGTGGTCAGACTAAAGGGTCGTTGAAGACTACAACGTTGATAGGCTGGGTGTGGAAGTGCAGTAATGCATGAAGCTAACCAGTACTAATTGCCCGTGAGGCTTGATCATATAACACCCAAGAGGCCTGACCTCGATGAGTTATATTGCAACAAGCAACTTATAGAAATATGCGCCAATGACTACCCTATTGTATTAACCGTCTGACGACTGTTGATACGCAAACATAATAAAAGTAGATACGGTTTATGAGTGATTTATACCCATAATCGTTCTGCTTTATTGACCAGTTTGTCTGGTGGCAATAGCAAGCGGGAACCACCTGATCCCATCTCGAACTCAGAAGTGAAAACGCTTAGCGCCGATGATAGTGTGGGGTTTCCCCATGTGAAAGTAGGACACTGCCAGGCATTTATATACCGGAAACCCGACCCTTGTGGTCGGGTTTTTTTGTTTGCCCATGGGTGTTCTGCGGATACGCCTAAATTGAATTATAATCATAAGAATGTCTGAAAAACTCACCAATCGCTTTGAGCGTATGAGCGAGATTGCACGCCTTATCAACTCTGGCGAAGATCTCGATGCTATCTTGAACCTTATCGTTTGTGCATTATGCACACATTCCGATTGGTCGATGAGTAGTGTGTTGAGTGTTGACCATGAGGCAGGAATTATTCAGACGGTGAAGCGATTTGATCCCTATCAGACTGCGGACAAAAAAATTCGGATGCGATGGGATCTGGCTACCAGCCCAGTCGCCGAAGTTGTGCGTTCGGGACAGCCTCTCATCATTGCCAATGTGATGGAAACGCGGAAGTATCCGACCTACCGCGAAGATGCCCGTGTTCGTGGCTACCGTAGCACGGTAATTGTGCCACTTTTGGCAACCGATAGCGAAGGTAGAGCAATGGTGATAAGTGTTCAATCACGTGATTCGGTTGAGGTATCCGACCACGAGCTGAGGTTTCTATACATGGTGGGTGACTTTGCTTCGATTGCGGTGGAAAAATCGGTTCGCATCGAAGCTGAGAAAAAAATATCGACGAAATTGCGGCGTTCGGTTGAATCATACACTGGCATTATGCGCTCGGTAATTGAAGGCGGTTCGTTGCTGACGGTGGTCAATGCGATCAATCGGATTCTCGAAACACCATGGTTGATTGTCGATCTGACCACTCATGAAATCGTTGCACGCACACCACCAGCGAGTTTCCCGCAGGGAGAAGGGCGTTGGCAAAATTGGATTGCAACCGAGGGGAAATCTCGTTTTATTGCTTCGGCACGTGATCTTGATCCGTATGACAGCGAAAAACAGCAAACCGTAACCCTTGAGGTGAGTGCTGATTCGACCGCATACAGCGCGCAAGTTTTCCCGTTGATTGTTGATGGCGAAACCGTCGGTGCTTTGTATCTGTTCCCTGTTGCGGAGGAGCAGGACAACCTTGATTACTTGCAGATACAAGTGGTGCGGCTGGCGCTTAGTGCGGTATTGATGCGAAGCGTCATCGGTTTTCGTAGTGCCGCTATGATACAAGATGAAGTTATGCGGCGATTATTTGCTGGAGAATGGGAAAACCGTGGCGATTTCATCGCACGCGCTTCGATGGTCGGCATAATGCTCAACCGACCGCTACAGATATTAATTATTGCCGACGCATCGAAAACGTGCCAAAGCACCGCGCCAAAGCGCTTGTTACAACTCACCGCACGCTTGGTGAAAGAATTATTCGATGGTCATGCTACGGTCAGTGAAGGTGGAATGATGATTTCATTGTTACCCGCATGTGACCGTGATAATGCCGAATTTTCCAAGCGAATACAGCAGCTACAAGTAGCGATAGAACTTAACACCTCCGACGAATGGATTTTGATAATCAGCGAGCCATGCGATGATCTTGCCGAATTCGGTCAAATGCACCAGCGTTGCAAACGCCTCGTTACGTTGGCTCGCTCGCTCGGTATCATCGGTCTCGTGCCGTCGCATTATTTCGGTTCGCTACCACTCTTGCTGTCGATGGCGGATAATGTAGTGGTGGAAGAATTCCTCGAACACACGATTCACCGCATCGTTCGTGTCAATTCGAAGCGCGGGGCGGAAAACTTAAAAACGCTACGTGCGTTTGTCGATTGCGAAGGACGTTTTCAAACCTCCGCTGAAAAACTCGGCATTCATGTTTCCACGCTACGTTATCGACTGGACAAATTGAACGAGCGTTTCGGCATCGACGTGACTTGCGCCGACACCCGTTTCGATTTGCAGATAGCCTTTCGATTGCACGATCTTTCCAACCTGCTCAATTCGGGCGAATAATCCATCTTTTCCTACTTAATGTAGAAAAAATAGTTAATAAATTCCTATTTTTTGCGGATTGACTTAGCGTTTATTGTAGATGTAGTCTATACAACGATGAGAAACATTGGCAGAATATGGTGCATTCGACTTGAAAGTAGCGACATTACGGCAGGTATTTGGCAGTTTTATGACTGGGGTGACGGTGGTGACTACCATTGACCGTCAACGCCGACCGCGTGGTTTGACTGCGAACTCATTCACATCAGTGTCAATGGAGCCGCCGCTGGTTTTGGTTTGCATTGGGCAGTCGGCGGCAAGCCATGCGGAGTTTTGTAGCACCGATTATTTCGCTATCAATATTCTCTCGGTCACCCAACAGTCCCTTTCGAGGCTGTTCGCATCAAAGGCGGTGGACAAGTTCGAACAAGCTATGTGGCGACAAGAACGTAGCGGTTCGCCAGTACTAGAAGGCGCACTCGCGTGGATCGATTGCGCCGTGCACGAAAAAATCACCGTCGGCGACCACACGATTCTCATCGGGCGCGTACTCGATCTCGGTCGTAATCATGGACTCCCGCTCGGATTTTTCGGCGGTTCTTATATCGACTTTGATCTCGATCAAGATGTTGAATCGGATGACCGCTTCGGTATTTATGTCGAGTCCGATGGTGGCAGTCAAGTTGGCATGCTCGCCGGCACCCCAGTCGCATTCAATCGCTATCAGCGGGGCGAGTCGCGCTGACCCATGCAATATAACATTGAAAGCATCGCTGGTCAGCGGTTACCCGTATTCATCGGTGGCAAATGGCGTGCGCCCAAATCCGCAAAGTATCTGGACAGTTTCAATCCCGCAACCGGTGAACCTTGGTATCAAGCAGCCGATGCCGGTGAGGCGGATGTTGATGATGCGGTCAACGCTGCTGGTCGTGCGCTACGTGACCCTGCTTGGAGCGGTATTACCCAGAGTGCACGCGGTGAAATGATTTACCGCTTGGCGGAGTTAATCGGCGAGAATTTCGACCAGTTGGCGAAAATCGAAACCCGTGATAGCGGTAAACTAATCCGCGAGGCGCGTGTACAGATTGGTTACTTGAAGGACTATTACCAGTACTTCGCTGGTATGGCGGACAAACTTCAGGGCGACACCATTCCGCTAAACAAACTGGCGACACTGAACTTCACCCTACGCGAGCCGATTGGTGTGGTTGGGATTATCGTGCCGTGGAATTCGCCGCTTTACATGATGAGTTGCACACTCGCGCCGTGTTTGACAGTGGGCAATACAACCGTTATCAAACCATCCGAACACACCTCGGCATCAGCCATTGCTTTCTGTGAACTCGTAAAACAAGCGGGATTTCCTGATGGTGTCGTTAATGTCGTAACCGGCTTTGGAGAAGGTGCTGGCGTTGCGCTTACCCGCCATTCTGGTGTCGCCAAAATCGCGTTCACTGGCGGTACCGAGACCGGACGACAAGTCGCCACCAATGCGGCTACTCACATCGCACCGTGTAACATGGAACTTGGCGGCAAGTCGCCACATGTGATCTTCGCAGATGCTGATATCGAGCGTGCTGTAAACGGTGTGGTCGCCGGTATTTTCGCCGCTGCTGGTCAAACTTGTGTTGCTGGATCACGCTGTTTTGTACACGAATCGATTCACGATGATCTGGTTGCACGCTTGATCGCAAGTGCCGAACGAATTGTTATCGGCAATCCGATGCACGAGCAAACCGAAATCGGGCCGTTGGCTTTGTACTCGCAGTTGGAAAAAGTAACGCGCTATGTCGAATACGCTAACGCCGATGGCGCACAATTGCGAAGCGGTGGCAAGCGACCGAACACATCGGAATGCACCAACGGTTGGTATTACGAACCGACCATTTTTTCTGAAGTTAACAACGATATGCGCGTTGCACGCGATGAAATTTTCGGTCCAGTGGTGGCGGTTATTCGTTTTCGCGAAGAAGACGAATTACTTCGCCTTGCCAACGACACGCCCTACGGCCTCGCGGCGGGCGTGTGGACGCGCGATATTGATCGTGCGATGCGTTTTGTGCATGCGATTGATGCTGGTATGGTGTGGGTCAATACTTATCGTTCTGCGTCGATGATGTCGCCCGCTGGCGGTTTTAAGGGAAGTGGCTACGGTAAACACAACGGCTTTGAAGCGGTGCGCGAGTATTCCAGATTGAAGAATGTCGTGATCGATTATTCGGGCGTAGCACAAGACGCATTTGTTATGCGAGTCAAATAACACGGGAAGATCAGAAATAAATGAAGTTTTCGATTGTCATCAACATGGACCGATTCGATTCGAAGCAGGATATGCGCGAGGTGGTTCGCCAGCGTCTTGAGTTAGTGCAGATTGCTGATCGCGGCGGGTTCGATATCGTCTGGACGGCGGAACATCACACCATTGAAGCGACTATTTCGCCCAACCCGCTGACGCTACTAACCTATTGGGGGCAACACACCGAGCGCATTCGTCTCGGCACTGCGGTACTGTCCGCGCCGTATTGGCATCCGATGCGCCTCGCCGGCGAAATTGCAATGACCGATCTGCTACTTGATGGGCGCCTTGAGATCGGCTTCGGTCGCGGTTCCTATCAGTATGAATTCGACCGTATGGTCGGCGGTATCAATCAAGGTGAAGGGGGTAAATACCTGCGCGAATTAATCCCGGTGTTGAAACAACTCTGGCAGGGCGACTACGCACACAACAGCGAGTTGTGGTCGTTTCCCGTCGCCACTTCGGTACCGAAGCCGTTGCAGTCACCGCATCCGCGGATGTGGATTGCGGCACGCGACCCGAACACTTTTGACTTTGCCGTACGTAACTATTGCCATATTATGTCGACACCGCTTCAACGCCCACATGAAGAAGTCGTGGCATTGTGTGAACGCTTTGAAGAGACCGTGCGTAATAATCCGCAAGTACCACGCCCCGAGCACATGATGCTCCGCCGTGCGTGCGTATATATGAACCCTGATGATTGGGAGATTCCGGTGCGTGCGACAACCGATTTTGGTCGCTATTTTGAGAATCTCTTTCGCAACCTAGGTACGGTCAAAAATGGCTTTGCCGAGCCGGTTGACTACGACGTAATTGCCAACAAGAGTGATTACGACCCCGATATGTTGCATAAAAATATGATATTTGGCACCCCCGATGAAGTCATCGAAAAGCTCGAAACATACGAAAAAGCAGGTGTGGATCACTATCTCTACGGCGCTTGCTTCGGTATGCCACATGATTTTACAGCACAATCTTTGCAGCTTTTCTGCGATGAAGTGATGCCACATTTCAAGGAGAGGGACAAAAGAGCAACCTAGCATAATGTCAACCGATCACTTTTATTTCCAAGTCCGAACCCTGCCTACTCATGCGATGGACTCATATTGCTGTTAGGCATCTTTATTAAGATTTTCAATGAGAGGTTAATACCATGACAAAGAAACACACAACATCCACAAAGAAAGTAACCGCTAAATCCAATGAGAAAAAAATCCATGCTGCGCTTGGAACCTTTTCTCACAGGAAACTATCTCGCCGACAACTGGTTAAGACCGGAATAGTTGGAGCCGTTGGCGGCATTGTTCTTCCGTCTCTTGCATTCCCTGCCTTGGCCAGTAAGCAAGGCGGCACCTTGAAGGTGGCACTAACTGCAGATCCAATTAGTTTTGATCCGCACTTGACGGGGAACTTGCAAGGCCGCGGTACGACGCAGGCGATTCACGATACGTTATTTAGTATCAATAATAAGGGCAATCTTGCACCCATGCTCGTTGATGGTTGGCGGCAGCCGGATAACAAAACCTATATTCTTCGATTGCGCTCTGGCGTGAAATTCCACGACGGCACAAATTTCGATGCGGATGCGGTAGTTTATAACATCAATCGTATTCGCAATCCGGATATCGGTTCAATTCGTGGTGGTGAGATTAAGGCATTGGATAGGATTGAGGTCGTGGATACGCTGACCGTTAAGATGACACTGAAGTATCCTTTCGCGGCCTTCCTGTTTCCGTTTACCGATGTGTCTGGTTGCATGGGATCACCTGTTGCATTTGAGCGGTACGGTAAAGAGAAGTCCGGTCTAAACCCGGTTGGCACAGGACCGTTTAAGTTTGCGAGTTACTCACAGGATACACAGACCGTGCTTGAACGCAATGGTGATTATTGGGACACGGGGAAGCCCTATGTTGATGGTTTGATATTGCGACCTATTCCAATCGGCAGCACGCGTTTGATAGAGCTGCAAACGGGCGGTGTCCATCTCGCCGAAGGGCTACCGCTACAAAACATCGCCACGCTACGCACGCAGTCCGATATTGTCGTATCAGAGCGTGTCGGTTTCCGTTGGGAATACATTGGCTTTAACGCCAAGCCTGAATTCCCCGGTAGCAACGCCAAGTTCCGTCAAGCGTTTCAGTGGGCGATTGATAGGGAAGCCCTTCTGCAGGTTGCTTATTTCGGAACCGGTGCTATCGGTTATAGCGGTATTTTACCGGGGCATCCTTTTCACGATCCGGCTTACAAGCCGTTCACCTACAACCAGGATATGGCCAAGAAATTGCTTGATGAGTCGGGGCTGGGTTCGGTAGAGATTACCGCTTACTTACGTCCAGAGCCGGTCAAGCAGCGTGCCGCACAATTGGTGCAGGCTATGGCTGCGGATGTTGGCGTTAAGATTAACCTTGAACAGCTAGACTATGCGAGCCACCGTGCGAAGTTGCGCAGTGGAAAATTGCCGATGGACATGCACGGATGGTGGGGTTATCGGCCGGATCCAGACCAGTATCTATCGGTGTTGCTGGGCTCCGACGGTTCCTATGCCAAGCGTCATGGCTACAAAAGCGCAGAGATGGACGATCTGTTCTACAAGCAACGCACCGAAATCGACCAAGTGAAGCGTAGAGCGTTGTTTCGTCGCATCACGGAACTTATGAATAAAGATGCGGTTTATGTGCCTTGGCATTATAGTTCCGACTTCAAGGGATTGAGCCCGAAGGTGAAAGGATTTTACCACAGCGCGGATTCTATCATTGAGTATCAACATATCTCCTTGGATGGTTGATTTTCCAAGTTAATTTTTCCAACAGAAATCAGTCGCTGACGGATACCAAGAATGTTTGCGTTTATTATACGTCGCATCGTGGCTACCGTCCCCGTTTTGATTATGGTTTCGCTAATCGTGTTTTTTCTTATGCGACTCTTGCCGGGCGATGTTATTGATTTGATTGTCGGGCAGGCGCAAGTTGAAGTCAGCGAAGAGACCATTGCCGAGTTGCGTAGCCAGTATGGCATCGATAAGCCAGTCTATGTGCAGTATTACACTTGGATGAGTCGGATTCTGGTTGGTGATTTTGGGCTATCTTTTCGTAGTCGCCAACCGGTCATCGACATCATCGCACCGCGTCTATTGCCGACGCTGCAAATTGGTCTCACCGCCCTGGTTTTATCGTCGTTGATAGCCATTCCGCTCGGGGCGATTAGTGCCGCACGACCAAACTCTCTTTGTGACCGTATTGCCGCTTTTGGCACTTTCATCGGTGCGTCCATGCCCTACTTTCTGGTGGGCGGCCTTTTAATCTATTTTGTTGCTCTGCGGCTGGGCTTGCTACCGCCATCAGGATTCGTTTCCCCGAGCGTCGACATCACCGATAGCATTAAGCACACGATAATGCCAGCGGTTACCTTGGCACTGAGCCTGACCGCTATTCTAATCCGCCAAGCGCGCGCCAGTTTCAGCGATGTCCTGCAACATCCGTATATCCGCACCGCGCGCGCTAAGGGTTTGTCGGAAACTCGCGTCATTATCCAGCATGCGATGAAGAACGCCTTGCTACCGATTGTGACTATCCTTGGTTTGCAGCTAGGCGTGATTTTCAGCGGCGCAGTGGTCACCGAGACTGTGTTTGCCGTGCCCGGCATCGGTCGATTGCTGGTGGATTCCATCCTCGGGCGAGATTATCCTATAGTTCAGGCACTGGTTTTGCTAATCGCCGTTGCGGTTGTGCTGGCAACGCTGTTGGTCGATATTATTTACGGGGTACTTGATCCACGTGCGTCCAGAGCATAAGAACTGAAATGATGACGCTGTCTAGCTTGCGAAAATCACTCCCCAAGGGGAAATTACTGATGAGTCTTAAAAGTGCGTGGAACTGGTTACGCACTGAGCGAATGGCAATGGTTGGTGTTGTGATTATCGGGCTGCTTTTATTGGTGGCACTGCTTGCTCCGATACTTTCTCCCCATCAGCCTAACGCTATCAACTACCGCTTCCTTCTGCAACCACCGAGTGCCGAACATATTCTCGGTACCGACGACCTCGGGCGAGACTTGTTGAGCCGACTGCTGTATGGCACCCGACTTTCGTTGTCGGCGGGCATATCAGCGGTATTATTATCGGTTATCGTTGGTGTTCCTATCGGTCTTGTCGCGGGTTACGTTGGTGGCATGACCGACGAGTTGGTGATGCGCGTGTTTGACAGCATCATTGCGCTACCACCGCTTGTTTTGGCATTGACGATTTCGGCGGTTCTCGGTCCCGGTTTAGTCAATGCAACCATCGCCATCTCCATTGTCGCTATGCCGACTTATGCGCGACTGATTCGGGGGCAAGTATTATCGATTAAGAATAACGATTATGTGCTGGCGGCGCGGTCCGTCGGTGTGTCATCGTCGGTTGTGTTGTTTCGCCACATCTTGCCCAACGTTATCTCTCCCATTATCGTGCAAGCGTCCCTCGGTGTTGGCTTTGCGATTATCCTTGAGTCGAGTCTCAGTTTCATTGGGCTCGGTGCCCAGCCACCGACTTCGACTTGGGGTTCAATGGTTCAGACGAGTTTTCAGTATCTTGATCTAGCACCGTGGTTTGTGATGGCGCCTGCAATGGCAATCTTTGTCACCGTGCTTGGTGCCAATCTCCTCGGCGAAGGGTTGCGGCGTTCTCTCGACCCCAACAAAAACACAGGGCATAAAAAGTCATGACAATCGCAGCACTTGAAATCAACAATCTGCGTGTACAGATTGATGGTCGATTCGATGTTGTCAATGGCTTGTCGTTTTCGGTCAATCCGGGAGAGACCGTTTGTTTGGTGGGTGAATCGGGATGCGGAAAGAGTATGTCGGCGTTATCGATATTGCGACTATTACCATCGATTGCGCGTGTCACAGCCGGTGAAATACGATTCAACGGACGAGATCTTCTCAAATTGAAGGAAAGCGAGATGCGCCGAATTCGCGGTAACGATATCGCGATGATTTTTCAAGAACCCATGAGTTCTCTTAATCCATTGCGTACCATTGGCTTCCAAATCGCTGAGGGGATGATGCTACACTTGGGGCTATCACGTACAGCCGCTTTGACCCGAGCAGCAGAATTGCTGGAGATCGTCCACTTATCCGACCCGCAGCAACGACTCGACGACTATCCTCACCAACTGTCGGGCGGTATGCGTCAACGTGTAATGCTCGCTATGGCGTTGGCATGCGAACCGTTGGTCATCCTTGCTGACGAGCCGACCACCGCACTCGATGTAACGATTCAGGCGCAAATCACTCAGCTACTGGCTGAGATGCAACACAAATTCGGTACCGCGATAGTGTTTATCACGCACGATATGGGTCTGGTCGCCGAAAACGCAGACCGTGTTGTTGTTATGTATGCCGGACGCAAGGTTGAGGAGGCACCGACTCACGCGTTCTTCCAACATCCGATGCATCCGTATTCTCGCGGTCTGTTGGCTTCATTGCCGCAACTTGGCGAGATACATTCTGATCGCAAGACACGGCTGAAAGAAATCCCCGGCATCGTTCCAGCATTGGACGATTTGCCACGCGGATGCCCTTTCACCACTAGGTGCGAACATGCGAGCCAGCGGTGCCGCGAGCATTTTCCTGCGTATGACAGCCTTGGCATTGATCACATCGTGGCGTGTTGGCACCCACAGGGAATCGAGGTATGACATCAATGACGGCAACACTTGTCCCTAACCGACAGTCCGATGAGTCAGTGGCGATACCGATAACGTTGCGCGTACGCAATCTCAAGAAGCACTACCCCATTCGTAGCGGCGTGTTTGCGCGAGTCACCGGTCATGTCCATGCGGTCGACGGCATCTCTTTTGATATTCACGCCGGCGAGACGCTCGGCTTTGTCGGAGAGAGTGGCTGTGGCAAATCAACGACGGGGAAGGCCGTTCTTCGATTGCTTTCACCAACAGCTGGATCCATCGTACTTGGCGGACGCGATATCACGCACCTTAGAGAACATGCGCTACGACCGCTTCGGCGCGAGATGCAAATGGTGTTTCAGGATCCTTTCTCTTCGTTAAATCCGCGTATGACAGTCGGAGCCATCGTCGCTGAGCCAATGGCCACACACGATATAGCAAGCGGCGACGAGCTGACCGACCGTGTTGCCACCCTGTTCGGAAAAGTGGGTTTACACCCACAGCAAATGACGGCATATCCGCACCAATTTTCCGGCGGACAGCGCCAGCGTGTCGCCATCGCCCGTGCGCTTGCGGTGGAGCCGGCTTTGATCATTTGCGATGAACCGGTGTCAGCATTGGACATATCGATCCAAGCGCAGATTATTAATCTGTTGATGGACATTCAGGCGGATCTCGGACTGTCTTATTTATTCATCTCGCACGACCTCGCTGTGGTTGAGTTCATTGCCGATCGTATCGCCGTGATGTACCTTGGATGCATCGTCGAGATTGGCAGCAAGGAGGAGGTTGTCCGCAATCCGCGTCACCCTTATACCAAGGCGTTACTTTCAGCGGTGCCGCTACTCGACCCAGCGCGCAAGAACCGAACACATAGCGTGCTGAGTACAGAGGTGCCGAGTCAGTCCAATCTGCCATCGGGATGCCGATTTCACTCCCGGTGTCATCTTGCTGAAGCCCGATGTAAGGTTGAGGTGCCTGAATTGCGAAGTAGCACTGGCGGTCACGCAGTAGCCTGTCACTTTGTTATCAATTGACGAATTTATTTTATGCCAACTATAAATTTCCCATTCTATAGTTCCATACTCATCACCATCAACCGATCCACCCTACTCAATTCAAGGCACCGTATCCGAGGAAATATCCATGAAAAATCCAAACCGACACCCGGCTTTTCGTTTTATCGATAACGACAGCCTTCAATACCACTTCTTTGCCGAGGGCATGGCATTTTCAATTCGACTGGTTTATCGGGCGAAGTTGTGTGTTCACGCAGCGTGGATTTACGACAACGGCATTCACGAGATTAGTAAGAGCAATCAAGTATGGATTCAATCGGATAGTGACACACTCGATATTTCTTCCGACATTATGCAAATTCGCGATGAGCACGGGGAGATTATTATTATTGCACACGCCGACAACAGTGAGGAAGGTTTCACCGCCCGTGTGCGACCGATGCATACGTTGAGGTGGAAGGATACATTTGCCGAACACGCCAACGATGAAGTCTTGCATCTTCCCGACCTCAAAGGAACGTTACAGTATAAGGGGCGGACTTATCCAACACATGGTTACTGCAAACATGTTGAATGGCGCCAAGCACCTCGCTACACGGGCTATCGTTTCCTTCACGGAATTCTTGGTGGCGGCGAGTGTGCGCTCTGGTCGGCGGACGCAGTGTTTGGGTACAAAAAATACGATTATTTCAAAATGGTTGAACCCGATGGCACTATTGTGGCCGCCGACGATGAGTTGTCTTCACACAAGCAAAGCACGATATATGCCAAGATTGGCGCGCGTGAAATCCAAGTAACGTTTGAAGAAAAGGACTCTTGGCGACTTCCTCTGGTGGGTCCAGAGACTGACATGGTGATTCAGCAACGCTACGGCACGATTACCTACCGCGAGGGTATGATAATGAAATCTGGTGTTGCCGTCACCGAGTATGGCTTCGGAAAGTTCAGCGATACACCCCAGACATAACTTTTCTTAGTTTGCGAGATGTTGCGGTGACCAATCGATGCCAAAGTGCTCGCAGAAGTACGGGATAAACCCTGACGATGCCCTATTGCAAGGTGGGTGGCACGACGATTCATTATCGGATTGAAGGCGATGGCGAAGCGCTTGTTTTGATCCATGGTGTTGGCTCGGATTTAGCCGCATGGGACGGAGTGATCGCGGCGTTGCGCGGGCAATACCGTATTCTACGCGCTGACCTGCGTGGTCATGGCGAATCGGAAAAAACGCCAGGACCATACAGCTTACGGATGTTCTCCAATGATCTGCTCGCCTTGCTTGATCACCTGTCGTTTGCCAAAACGCATCTCGTCGGGTTTTCCCTCGGCGGGCTGATTGCACAGCAAGTTGCCATTGAAGCATACGATAGACTGTTAAGCCTCGCGTTGATTAGCACCATTGCTGGTAGAAGCGAGGAGGAAAAACAGCGAGTTGCCGCACGCGTCGAGTTGCTTGAAACAGAAGGCGCACAAGCGCATCTTGTCGCCGCTGGTGAACGTTGGTTCAGCGATGGCTTTCGGCGTGCTAATCCCAAAGTAATTAAGAAACGGAAACAAAAAAGCCTTTGTAATGATCCCAACTGTTACGTCGCCGCATATCGGGTACTCGCCGAAAATGATTTGGTTGATGACTTACATAAAATCACAACGCCAACGCTGGTAATTACCGGTGAATTCGATGCCGGTTCAACACCACGCATGAGTAATCTGATTGCTCAGCGGGTGCAACATGGGGAAGCAATAATTTTGCCGCAACTCAAACACGCCGTCCTGTTGGAAGCACCCACACAAACTGCCGCACGGTTGGAAGAGTTTTTTGCCAGTGCAAGAAATTAATGGTGCGTTTATTAATTGGTAGCATGTCTATTCAATCATTCCTTGATGAATTTATGATAACAACGGCAATTACCTCGCTGGTCAGGTTGGTCGCATCGTTGAAATGTCGGTGTAGAGTTCCGGCCGGCGCTGCTCCATCAAGGGGTACCTACGGCGGATTTCATCGATGAACGAGAGGTCGATTTGTGTCGAAACGCAGCACTCTTCGTCTGAAGCCGTAGCGAGAACCACCCCCCAGGGATCAACCACCATGCTGCGACCAACAAAGCCGATGCCCGATTTCGGCTCAATGCCATATTGCCCAGAAGCGATTACGAAGCATTGGTTTTCAGCAGCTCTCGCCCTCAAGAAAAACTCCCAGTGATCGAAGCGTGGGCTAATGAAAGCGGATGCGCAGATTATTATTTGCGCACCATTAACGCCCATTACACGGTAAACTTCTGGAAATCTCAGATCCGAGCAGACTGACAATCCAATGTGACCGATTGGCGTCTCAAAAACGGGTAATTCCGAACCCGCTTCGATTTTGGAAGACTCTATGATACCGCCACGGATATCGGTTCTGCTGGGTGCGTCAAAAAGATGGGTTTTGTCGTAGCGACCGATGATTTCACCGTCTGGATCAATGAATGGCGCACTATTGAAATAGAGCCCGTCTCTTTTTTCATAGATAGATCCGACAATATACATGCCAAATTTTTTCGCCTTCTCAACCAGAAACTCGGTCGTTGGTCCGGGAACGGGTTCGGCGGTTTCTTTATATACATCAGTACCGCTGTAACTTAGCCCGGTCCAAACTTCTGGAAGAACGACGAGATCTGATCCCCGCTCTCCCGCCACATCAAGTAAATTTGATACCTTGCGAAACGTGTCTTTCTTTTCACCGTCTACTGCTGTGAACTGCAGCGCGGATACAGTCAAATTGTTTTTCGATGGCATCGAGTTTAGTCGTTCCTAGAGTGGTTATGGACGTGGTATGCGACTCATAATCCATAGGTGGATGGATCAATTTTGTCGTAGATTTCGCGCTTCACCAGCTCGGTCAGCGCAGCCTCGTTGGTCCGGTCAACGTCCTGAAGAAGACGGTCCCATTTTGTAACTACGGCGAGAAAATCATCGATGATCGAATCTGGATTACCAATTCCACGTTTTTCACGAGCAATCTGTTTGACGTTAGCAATATCGGCTGCAACGAAGCTGTCAAGCGATGCCTGCATGTCATCGGTAGGCGCAACTACGGTAACACCAAGTTGTGCTGCGTTATCGGTCGCATGTGCAGCATTGATCTGATACTTCAGCTCGATACGAACCATAGCAAGTGCCATCTCGTTAAATAGAATCTTGCGCTGTGCGTCGTCAAGACCCTGCCAGAAAGACGGGTTATAGCCCCACTCAAAACCGGCAAAATAAACTCCCAGTGGTAATGTGACGATCGACTTCACAACATCCTTCAAACTGAAAGACTCAAGCGCATCGGCTGCATTCGCCACACAATCCAGTGAACCAGAATCAAGCCCGGTATACATCTCGCTTGAAGGGACGCTTACCGTAGTCGCACCGACATGCGTGGCAAAACGTGACCATGCGCTACCGGGAACACGCAGTTTCTTACCCTTTAGATCATTGATGGAGTTAATCTCCATGCGACACATCAGGTGATACGGCGTGGTAGCATACCCGCCGCCATAAACGATTCCGTTTTCTTTCCATTCTTCCTGCATTGCAGGATAGAATATTGCAAACTCCGTCGAAGCGAAGGCCATGACTAATGGATCCGGATTCACAAAGGAAAGATCAGAGATTACATTCATGATAGGCAGTTCAGCGGGGGTGTAGGTCCCTGCGTGGTAACCAACATGGGCGACACCGTCGCGTAAACCCTGCATTGAGGCTGCCGGCGGCAAAAGCGATCCGCCAGTGAATACCTCGAAATTGATTGCTCCGTTAGTTGCCTTTGAGACCTTTTCTGCCCAGTCAACGTAGCCCTGCTCGGACAGGACATGCGTCTGGCTGAAAAATACGTTGGCAGTGTAGTTTTTGCCCACTGCCGTGAGCGGGGCGGTGGTAAGCGCGATAACTGCAGTGACGCTAATAAGGTGATGTAGTTTCATTGTCATGGTAGTCTCCATAGGTTAAATTTTGATGGTTGAGTGTTGTAGTCTCATCCGAACATAAGATCGGGGAGCCACAGAGTCAGAAAGGGAAAAGTAATTAGCAGAAACAGAGTCAGCACGTCCATCGCCAAGAACCAGAAGGTGCCATGAAATATTGATGCCAACGATACCGAGTCGCCGAGCGCACTCTTCATTATGTAGACGTTCAATCCCACTGGTGGAGTGATAAGACCAATTTCGAGTAGTTTAATGGTGATGATGCCAAACCAAATCAGGTCGATATTTGCGGTGTTCAACACTGGCAGAATAATTGGTAATGTGAGTAGCATCAGACCGATACCGTCAATGAACATGCCAAGCACTACATAGATAAGCGCAATTTGCAGAATAAGCATTGTGATGCCTCCGCTCGCGTCAATCATTACGTTGGCAAGGAACTCTGGAACACCCGAAAGAGCGGTAAAACGGGTAAACATAACCGCCCCCACAGCAAGAATAAAGATTGACGCAGTTGCGTCCGTGGTCTCACTGATAGAGGCGCGAATGACTTTCATCGTCAGACGGTGGCGCATAGCAGCAAGTAGGCAGGCAATTGTAGCACCCACTGCTCCAGCTTCTGTCGGAGTGAACACCCCCGTAAAAATACCTCCGAGTACGCCTACGACGAGAATCGGAAACGGCCAGATTTCTCTGAGTGCTCCTAGACGTTCAGTCCATGTGGATTTAATGTCCGCTAGGGGAGCGATTTCCGGGTTCACAGTCGCACGTACAGTAATCATTCCGATATAGATTGTTGCCGAAAGTACGCCAGGAATGATCCCAGCAATGAATAGTTTACCGATTGATTGCTCAGTAAATATACCGTACAAGACCATCAAAATCGAAGGAGGAATGAGTGACCCGAGTGTTCCCGAAGCTGCCACGACGCCGGTTGCGAGGGAGGGTGAGTAGCCGGACCTTAACATCTCTGGCACCGCGATGCGCGACATAGCGGCTGCGGTTGCAACACTCGAACCTGATGCGGCGGCAAACATACCGCAAGCGGCGACACTAGCCGAGGCCAACCCGCCCGGCACTCGTCCCATCACCAGACGCATGGCATCAAACACTCCACTGGTGAGTCCGCTATGCGAGGCGATGAAACCCATCAACAGGAACATCGGAATCGCGCTCAGCGACCAATTACCAACGAAGTTGAACGGGAGTGCCGTGACGATGCCCCAGGCGGCCGTAAGGTTAGTGAGAACCCAAATGCCGAAAAAAGAAACCAGACCAAGCGACACGCCAATCGGTACGCGTACCGCAATCATGAGCAAGACCGAGACGATTCCAATGAGACCGATATCGACCCGGTCAATGACCATTGCTTCCATAATCATATATCTTGCGTTTCGGTTTGATGAATCGGGGCTTGACCCAGTAGCACCTCGATTACTAGACGCGTTGCTGAAATCAAAGCGACGAAGCCGAAACTGACGGGCAGGATGAATCGGCTGGGCCAGATCATGAGTTCAGTCGGACCCATTACAATTTCGCCCACGAGCATTGCACGCCAAGCATCAATAGAACTCTGCCAAGCCATCATCGTGAAGAAAATACAGGACAGTAGAAGAGCAATTCCAAGACAAATCCTTTGACCTGTGTCGGACAAATTCTGAACTAGAAGATCAACGGCAATGTGCCGCCCTTTGAGCTCAATAAATGGTAGCGGAAGAAAAACCACTCCCACCATGTAGTAGAACGCAACTGTCTCGACCGTGCCAGTAATAGGTGCGTTGAATAAGTATTTCATAAACACGTCGGCAGTCATGTGAAGCATCATCAGTGCGAGTAGAATGCCGCCGAAATACATTTTCGCAGATGTGATCCGCATCAGTGCTTTGGTCATGATATGCATCGTTTCGGCATCTCTGTTAATGTTGTAAAAAATTCTGTTCTCGGCTGAGATCGTTGTAATTTTGCTATGCGTCATTTCACCAAATGGAGATTGATAATGCAAATACTATAATTTGATTTATTAATGCCGATATAGTATAAATTGCACATTGAATTTATGTAAGAATTTCAGAAAATGCGAATTGGTATCCGCCAGCTTAGATATGCCGTAATGGTTGCCGACGAATCGGGTTTCTGCCGCGCCGCCGAAAAGCTGCATATCGCGCAGCCGGCGGTCAGCAGAGCGGTTCGTAATCTCGAGCTGGAACTCGGCTTTGATCTATTTACCCGAAACACCCGAAATGTCTCGACTACTGATGCGGGAGCGGCCTTTCTCCGTGATGCTCGAAAGGTGCTCAAGCAGCTTGATAGTGCAATTCGGGGATCTAAAAAAATAGCTGACGGATACTGTGGGCAGATTTTCGTCGGCTATTCGACACTTGCCATCTATGGTCCGATGTCGGGCCTCATCATGGATTTTCGGAGTGAGTATCCGGAGATTGAAGTTGGTATGCGACTAATGTCGACCGATGAGACAATAGTAGCAATCGATCAGGGTGGAGTTGATGTCGGTTTCGTGATATCTACAGGTTGTAACCCGCGAGTCGCTAATTTTCCGGTGTGGTCAGAGAACTTCGTAGTGTTAGCACCTGTCAACCACCGCCTTGCCGGTCAAGATGCGATTGAAATAGAGGAACTTGCCAAGGAACCCTTCGTGATGGGCAGCACTAGGCGTTGGCGTCCTTACCGCGATTTTATTGATGGGTTGTTCATCAAACACGGTTTCATTCCTAATATAGTTGAGGAAGCGGACGATGTTCCGGTACTTCTCGCGCTAATCGTGGGTGGCTATGGTATCACCATCTACCCTGCATCAATCGCACCGTATATTGGGCCTGACCTGACTGCGATTCCGATTTGCGGCAACCTACCGGATATTACGATGTCTCTGGCTTGGGACCCGGTATCGGAAACACACCTGGTTCGGAATTTTCTTGATTACGTCGATGCACATATCAAGCGTCAAGCAACGGGACGGTAGGCTTAATAAACGGGGCAGCATATCCATTTTCGAGTGCTGGGTGAGCGTCTGCATAATGCCGTCTATGAGCCATTATATTTTATAGTACAGCAGTGTGGGAGTTCCCCATGTGAAAGTAGGAGTGAAAGTAGGACACTGCCAGGTTTTCCTATACATCCGCCGTCTGATTAGGGGTTGTCAACAGGCTTATTTTGATTGATAAGCGTGTCACCTAGCAGTTTTTGCAATGCCGAAAGCACATCTTTGGGATGGGTATAAGGCAGTCCATGTGGCGCGTCCGGAATTGAGATTTGGTGAGCGTTACGGTGAGTTTTTGCTAGGCTTTCCATGCCGGAAAGTGGAATCACATCATCCCCTTCACCCCAGATTGCGAGTACCGGAATCGCTGTTTTTGCAATCACTTCATGCTCGGCTTGGGTACTACTTAACATGTGACGGAGGCTTGAAAGCACCGCTTCGAGAAAGCCACGATAACGGGTTTCGTCAATCTGGCGGGCATGTATATCGGCTATGGCAGATGAACAGTCCGAAGCTTCCAATCTGATGTTTCGCCGAAACATCATGCCGCCAAATGTAAGATAGAGCCAATCGCCGATAATCGGATATTTAGCAACCCACATGGTAAAGCGACCAAGGTCATGCCCGAGCCCTGCCGGGGCCAGCAGGATGAGTCGTTCAAGACGGTCAGCATGATGCGCCGTATAGGCAGTCGCAACCGCGCCCCCCATGGAATAGCCTAACAGCGTGATGTTGCCTTCAACGTCTTGGTTTTGTAATAACTCATTAAGTTGGTTGATGAAGAAATCAGCATTCTGCACACCCTTTGGTCGGTCCGAAAACCCGCGCCCGTACAAATCATAAGTCAGCACCCGAAAGCCCATCGTTGCGAGACCTTTTGCTATCGCATCCCAGACATAAGAGGGCGTTGAAAGTCCATGAATGCAGACTACCACCGGTCTATGTGTCGCTTCATGCGCCGATTCATGTGTTGGTTCTGTCCAGTGGTAATGCGTTAGCCCGCCGGATAGTTCAGCGAAGTGACAGGGGGCTTTTGCTCGGGCATTACGATTCATGGGCAAGCGACAAGCATGGGCAATCATGGGCAATCCGATAAGAATAAAAACCAAACCGATCCAAATCATATCTAATCCTCCGCATTTTAAGTTATCGACCAATTATAACGGAGCAAATCACAATGTGTGTTAGCCCAAAGCAGTAATGTCCCCTTTTGACTTATTCAGGAGCGGTGCGGCGGGCTCACCGAGCGAGGGTTATGACAGAGGAGATAATTACATTGAGCCATGCAGATGAGCTGGGCAGAACTTGACCGAGTATCGGTTATTCATTCCATTATCGGGCACCGGCGAGACCAGCACAGGCGGCGCGGCAACTACACTTAGGTCTCCGGCAGGTAAAACGCTTAACCCGCGCTTATCGAGACTGTGGTGCGGCTGGACTTGCCTCCAAGCGACGTGGGTGCCCGGCAACGCCATTGGTGATGAGTTGCGCCAACAGGCACTCGCCATCATCAAGACGCACTATGGTGATTTTAGGCCGACTTTCGCGCACGAGAAGCTCACCGAACTGCATGAGTGCCATTTCTCGGTGGAGACCTTGCGTAAATGGATGATTAAAGATGGGTTGTGGTTGGGGAAACAGCGTAAAAGAGCAGCCATCCACCAAAGCCGACCACGCCGGTCTCGGCTGGGAGAGCTGGTACAGATTGATGGATCACCGCATGATTGGTTTGAGGGGCGCGCACCTAATTGCACTTATGGTTTGAATTCGCCATGTACTGCATGGGAGTTTTTAATGCCAGTCCTTATATGGGGTCGGACGGTATTTGACTAACCAATCGGCGAGTTTTTCGTTGAACAAGTTCAAGTCGGTAAACAATAGGTTCTCTTGGAAGTCGACAAATTGTTCCTGTATGGTTCGATTAAATCGTTCACAGACTGCGTTCATTTTCGGTGTATTGGGATAGGTCCAAAGGTGAACGATTTGTGAGTCACTAATCATCCGGTCAAAATCACCTTAAATTCACTTCCGCCGTCCATGGCGAATTATGCCCGTCTCCGCTTTGGGTGCTAACGCCGTTTGTGGCGGCGCGTTCTGCTACTATTTTTATTTTCTTTGCTGGCTTGTGAGGGCGCGGGTAAATCAACCACTTTTTTTAGATTGATGAAGTCGGCTGTTTTGTGGGGGATTGCCAACGCATCAACAAAATGGTCTTGAAATTTCGGCTCAACCGCAGTTTCTACTTTCTGAATGCGTTTTACCACATCTTCAATTTCATGGCGCGTATTGATGTCCAGTAGGGTGATGGTCGCACCAGTGCCGGCGGCATTGCCGGCGGAGGTAACGTGTTGTAAATCACAATCAGGAATCATGCCCAGCACCATCGCGTATTTGACATCAATGTGCGCGCCAAAAGCACCGGCTAAGCGAATTCGATCCACCCGCTCGACATTCAGTTTATCCATCAACAATCGCGCTCCCGCATAGAGTGCGGATTTGGCAAGTTGGATGGCGCGAACGTCTGTTTGGGTGATGACTATTTTTATCTTGCCTTCATCATAGAGGTTGTAACTCCACGTTTTTGCATCTGCCATGACGCGGGCGGATTTGGTCGTCAGTGAACCGTCAATAACGCCATCTGTTTTAATCAGCCCGACTAGAAACATTTCGGCAATGACTTCGATAATGCCGGAACCACAAATGCCGGTCACGCCGGTTTCCCCAATATCCTGTTTGAAACCGACTTCATCCGACCATAGCTCGCTACCAATCACTCTGAATTTCGGCTCAAGCGTTTCCTTGTCGATGCGTACCCGCTCAATCGCACCGGGTGCTGCACGTTGACCACCGCTAATTTGCGCGCCCTCAAATGCCGGACCGGTCGGGCTGGAAGCGGCAACCATCTTTTTATTGTTGCCGAGTACGATTTCGGCGTTGGTACCGACATCCACCAGCAAGGTCAGCTCATCACGCTCATAGAGGGCTTCGGACAAGGTCGCGGCAGCGGCGTCGGCACCGACATGTCCGGCGATGCAGGGCAGAATATAGGCGCGTGCGCCCGGATTCATGCCTAAATTTAGCTCGCTGGCTTTGATATTTAACGCTTGATCGGTCGCCAACGCAAACGGTGCGCCACCTAATTCTATCGGGTTAATGCCCAGCAAAAGATGGTGCATGACCGGATTGCCCACCAGCGTTATATCCAGTACATCGTTCATATCAACTGCCGCTTCGGTGACCAATTCTTCGACTAGCCCATGCAACGCTTCCCGAACCGCCTGCGTCATGGCGACCTCGCCGCCCGGGTTCATCATCACATAAGAAACGCGGCTCATCAGGTCTTCACCGAAGCGAATTTGTGGATTCATTCGTCCGCTGGAATGGATTGCTTGACCGCTAATCAGATCGCATAGATGGGCGGCAATGGTGGTCGAACCGACATCAACCGCGACCCCATAGATTTTGTTTTTTATGCCCGGCCAGATGGCAATAATTTGTTTTTCATGGTGAACCGCGAGGGTTACTTTCCAATCGCCTTGTCGCAATACCGCTTGCAATGTGCCGAGTAGATGGAAATCCAACTCAACATCCGTTAATCCCCAATCAAATTCCAGCGCGTCCAGCATCCGCTGTAAATCACCAGTGGGGTCGTGCATATTGGGCTCTGGTACTTCCACATAATGCAAGCGCACCGATGGATTGACCGTAATATTGTGTACTTCAAGGCGTTTGCGAACAACCTGCCGGTGCGCCTGACTTTCTGGTGGCACATCAATCACCACATCGCCGATTAGTTTTGCTTGACAGCCGAGCCGCCGAGTCGCTGCCGTGCCAGTGGCAAAAAACGCTTGCTCACTGGTGCTCAATGACGACAGATGATGGGCATTGGAATGGATTTTGAACTTGGCAAACTCGCCGACACTGTGGTCTATCTGACAACGGTCGCAAACTCCACGCCCCCCGCATACCGTATCCAGATCGACCCCAAGTTGCTGTGCCGCCTCGAGCACAGATTTTCCGGCAGTAATCGTGCCGCGCTTCCCGGACGGGGTGAAAACGATCTGCACCGTGTTGCCCTGAACATGATCCTGCTTGTTCATTTCAAAATCGGCAGGTCGTGGTAGTCACTCTTGTCTTCGACAAAAATATTGCGCGTGGTCTCAAGATGAGTTGTCTGTGGAAAACCCGCAAGGGTTTGTTTGTTTTACTGGATTCCTGCTTTCGCAGGAAAGACGGATGTTGGTTTCTTGTACAATCTCGTTATGCTCGCCGCCGCCGTCTGTTGGTGCGCCCGCCGACATTTTCATCCACCGGCTGGCGATATTTTTTCAGCCACTTGGCACAGTTATTATCATGCCCCATCACCACGTCCGCGCTCATCACCCCTTGCATGACTTCCTCGTGTAACGGGTTGGTGATTGCAGAAGTCATGCCTGCTCCGATAGCCATGCTCAAAAAATGTCCATCTATGCCCTTGCGGTTAGGGATGCCAAAACTAAAATTCGATGCCCCGCAAGTGGTATTGACCTTCAATTCTTCACGCAATCGTTTGACCAGATGCAAAACCTGCCGACCGGCACTATTCACTGCCCCGACCGGCATCACCAATGGATCAACCACAATATCGCTATAATGAATACCATAATCGGCTGCTCGCTCGATAATTTTCTTGGCAACATCAAAACGATCATCGGGGTTTTCTGAAATGCCGGCTTCGTCATTGGAGATTGCCACAACCGCACAGTTATACTTTTTCACCAGTGGCAATACCGCTTCCAGCCGCTCATCTTCTCCGGTTACGGAATTAAGCAACGGCTTGCCCTGATACACTGCCAAACCCGCTTCTAGTGCCGCAATGATGGATGAGTCAATGGACAGTGGCACATCGGTAATGGATTGCACCAATTGAATCGCTTCGGCAAGAATTCTCGGCTCGTCCGACAGCGGAATACCGGCATTGACATCCAGCATCTTTGCGCCTGCTGCGACTTGTGCAAGTGCATCGCTCTCGACCCGGCTGTAATCTCCATTTTTCATTTCCTCAGCAAGAATTTTCCGTCCAGTTGGATTGATGCGCTCACCGATAATGACGAATGGTTGCTCATAGCCGATTTTTAATTCCTTTGTTGCTGAGCTGATAATTGTATCTGTCATGCTTTAATACTCTGTAAAATTGTTAGAGGAATGGTCGTGGGCACCCATAAGCGAAAAATCGGTGGCACTGTCTCAATAACGCCTAAACCATGTCCGGATTGAGGTGTTTTCCAGTTTACTTACCCTAGTTCTTTAACTAGGATTTTGATTATGCCCTTGATTGCGAATCAATGCCATGAGTCGATCTTTATCATAGTCGGCTTCTAATCGAGTGGCAGCGGCTTGCACTTCAAAGCTCAAATCATCGCCACAGTTTTCCGTTACTCTGCGCCACTCCTCAAGATACGCATCTGAACCCATCAATCCGGCACGCATCGCCGCTCGGTCGATGGCATCGGCAAACCGTGCGGTTAATTCGATCTTTTCAGATTGACGACGTTCTTTAGCCATCACTTGAGCGGGAATATCGCGCCAATAAACGGTAATCAGTTTAGCCATGAGTCCTCTTATATCCTCCGTTCGGGCGGGGTCTGTCGGACACTGCCAACCTGTACCGACAAAGCGGCTTGAAAATGCGTATCCTGTGTCAAAACGCGCTGGTATTCCAGCCCCAAATAATCAGCCGCATGACGGGCTTTTTGATCAGTTTCCATGTCATCGAGTTGTGCCAGATAGACCACCTTTTTGTAGTTATTGAAAATCCGCTCTTTTAATTGCGGAAACTTATCCAACTTCAAACCCTGAATAATCAGGCGATCAAAATGGCGCGCAAGAAAATCCGTCAGATAGAACGTGCCGATTTCCGCCTCATGCAATTCACTAAATTTATCCTTCCCTGAAAACATCTCGTAACAATGCGACCCGGGCAATCGTTCAACCCCATAGCGTTGTAAAACCACATCCAGCAATCCCCCCGTGCCACAATCCGAATAGGCAGCAAAAATATTGTTATATTTATGTTGGTTTTCTACGATTTTGCCCTCCACGGCAGCTGGAATTTTCTGCGGACGGTTATGCAATTCAGCAGGCAGGCACTGAATATCCATGTGCTGCCACTGATTGAGTGCTTTTACCCGCACTAAATCATGTGCCAATGCACCGCAAGCGATTACTAACACAGATTGGCGGTTGGGGGATATGTTGCTTGGGGACATTGCTTACTTAGAATGAGCGTAACACCAATGGGCGATGGAAAATTGTTAATAATCAGCCAGCAACAACCAATCAATCAAGCAGCGCGTTTTTCTGCTATTTTTGCCTGCGCCGTTTCCACCGCTACGGCGGCATCACGGCAATAGGCATCGGCACCGATTGCCTCGCTAAATTCCTCGTTCAGTGGTGCGCCGCCAACCAGAACAATATAATCATCACGCATTCCTTTTTCGACCAGCGTGTCGATAACCACTTTCATATAAGGCATGGTGGTGGTCAATAATGCCGACATACCGATAATATCGGGCTTATGTTCTTCGATGGCTGCCAGATAATTTTCCACCGGATTGTCGATGCCGATATTGATGACTTCAAACCCCGCGCCTTCCATCATCATGGCAACAAGGTTTTTGCCAATATCATGAATATCGCCTTTGACGGTGCCAATAACCATTTTGCCGATGGGTTCCACGCCGGTTTCTGCCAGCAAGGGGCGGAGAATCCCCATGCCGCCTTTCATTGCATTCGCCGACATCAGCACTTCGGGCACGAATAAAATGCCATCACGGAAATCGATGCCGACAATACGCATCCCTTCTACTAAGGCATCGTCAAGGACTTTGGGTGCCGTCCAACCACGTCCGAGCAAGATATTGGTGCCTTCTACAATTTCATCGCGCAAGCCATCATAGAGATCGTCGTGCATTTGCTCGACCAACTCATCATCGGGTAATGTGGATAAATCCAACTCATCGTCGTCGTGTTCATCTACCATCGTCAAATCTCGCCAAGCAAAGTTAAAAATCAAATACGCAATATGCCTACCACGCACTGTTTGTACTCAGTCGCCGCCCGTCCACGAACGACAAGAACGACCAAAACGAATACAAAAACTACACCGCTAAAATATATAAGCAAAACCAAACCCTTGTCAATCCTGTTACCACATCCCATCGGCGATATTCTTATCACAATAGCCTATTTTGGGCAATTTTTTCCTGCAAATACGTTCTACCTGCGACAAAAATTTACACATTTATTACCTTCAGGTATAAAAGCCATGATAACAACCATTTACCATAGATAATTGGCAATCCGCAATGCCTCTAAAAACGGTGTTCAATTCGGACAACAGATCCATGCCCATAGCGGTGGAACTATCTGCTCATTGTTCTGTTATCGTTTTATTCTGGATAATAAATTATAGCCATATCTGTCAAACAATATCAGGCAATATCGGGCAAATTCACAAGGACTCGCTAAATTAGAACAGAATGGGGTGTTCTGCTCAGAATTTTTCGACTTGCCCGATATCTCAAATGCGTTATTAAACATCCCGAACACGATATTTTTAGTTGTAACGACATGTCAACCCGAAAAAGAAATTGACATTAAATATTAGCACGGGTTACGCTCGTTGTGGACGATATTTATACATATATAGAGTGAATAGGCACTACACAATTTCTGTTATACCGATATTGAGGATAACAAAATAGAGAGGCTAATGTGAGCGATCTTAAGTCCCACTTCTAGCCAAATTAACACTCATAATAAACAGGAGGTTTTTTAATGACCATCACGACATTGAAAACCGAATTGTGACAAGTACGGTCTGAGTACCTTATCAGCCCCCCTAAATCCTCTTGTCAGGGGGACTTGCTTTTTAAGTTTTCGTGCCTTTCGTGGTTTAAATCTTACCGTCTAATATTTTATTGCTTTTCTCTGTGTCGTCTGTGTCAAATCTTTTCGCTTCGTAATTCGTAATTCGTAGTTATGTATCTTGCGGATTTAGTCGGTTTCCTTCATCAGGGTTTTATATTTGAGCATCAATTCATCTCGGGATTCGACATGCTTCGGGTCAAGCGGAATACAGGCGACCGGACAGACCTCCACACATTGGCTGGTTTCAAAATGCCCGACACATTCGGTGCATAATTTGCTGTTGATTTGGTAAATCAATTCGCCCTGATAAATGGCATCATTCGGGCACTCCGGCTCGCATACATCGCAATTGATACAGTCATCGGTTATGTACAAAGCCACGATATTACTGCCCGGGGGTCATCCGTGTTTAGCCGCTCACTCCGCGCTAAATTTTTCAACCAACGCATCAAACACGGTTTGATGCACAAACTGACTGACATTGCCACCGTAACGTGCAATTTCTTTTACCATGCTCGCCGACACAAAAGTATGATTTTCGGATGGTGTTAAAAACACGGTTTCAATTGTGCTGTCCAACTTTCGATTCATGGATGCCAATTGGAATTCATACTCGAAATCTGAAACGGCGCGTAGCCCGCGAATAATGACATCGGCATGACAGTCACGGGCAAAATTAATCAGTAAGCTGGGAAATCCGACCACATCGATATTATGCGAATTGATGCCCGAATCATTGAGAACCGCTTTCGCCAAACAAATGCGTTCGTCGAGCGAAAAAAGCGGCGATTTTTCGGGATTGTCGGCGATGGCTAACACCACTTTGTCAAACATGCATGCTGCCCGCATGAGCAAGTCGCTATGCCCATTGGTAATGGGGTCAAATGTGCCCGGATAAATTGCTATTTTTGCCATTGTATGCGGCCGTTATTAATGTTGATTGCACCATGCCACGTCTGGATTCTCTGATAATATGCCAAGTTGATGGAATTGGTAAGGGGCAATTTGATTTTTTCGACTCAATATAAATCAGCGCATCATCATTGATTCGGTCATGGCTTATCAGGGCGTGGCATATTTCGCTTAGATTGGTGTCCTTAAAGGGCGGGTCCATGAAAACCACATCAAATTTTTGTGGCGTGGACTTTGACATGGACTTTTGCGGGGACGACTGCAAATAATGTAACACGTTTTGATGACAGATTTCGATAAGATGATTGCCGCCCAACTGTTCGCGTGTTTGACGCAAACTGTGGATAATCTGAGCATCATGCTCCACCATCACCACCGCCGTTGCGCCCCGAGATGCTGCCTCGAAACCAAATGCGCCACTACCCGCATACAAATCAAGACAGAGGCTACCGAATAGATTATTGCGTAGCCAGTTAAAAACCGTTTCACGGGTCGCATCTGGAGACGGTCGCAATGCGCCAACATCCGCAAAGCGAATGTGTCGGCGTTTCCATTGCCCGCCGATAATCCGCACCAGCTGATCTCTTTTCATTGCCCGCTCTACAGTGTGTTATGACCTATTTTTGGGTTCGCAACATCAGTGTTAGCGCAAGCACGGTTAAAATAATCAGCCAGATTAAACTCCAACCGGGCATGGAAATTTGCCACAAAGTCCAAGAAACTTCGGCACATTCTCCAGAACCTTTGAACACGGTTTCAAGCACTTTTTTCAGCGGAAAAACCTCAAGCATATAGTCGAGACCGGGGCCACAGGCGGGAACCTGATCGGCAGGAAGGTTTTGTAACCACAGATGACGTACCGCAATGCAAATGCCAAGTAGCCCACAAACACTTGCCAGAAAGCCATATATCCGATTGCCAATGCCGTTACAGTTGTGCAAAAAACTCACTAAAAACACCAGCCCCATAGCGATAAACGCAACGCGCTGAAAAATACATAATGGACAGGGGTTCAAGCCTTCAACATACTGAAAATAAAGCGTGATAGCAATGAGTAATACACAGGCAATAAAGCCAATAAAAGAACCTAATCGAGCAGCCATAATGATGTTATTTTTGGAGAGTGGATTTGAGTTTTCATACTGGGAAACGATATTGATTATCGACTAAACAACCCCGCTGTTGAGACTGTGCAAAAACCCCAAGCTAGTGCATGTTATATGTAGAAAACCCTTGCGGGTTTGTTTGTTTTACTGGATTCCTGCTTTCGCAGGAAAGACGGATGTTGGGTTTTTGCACAGTCTCTGTTGTGGGACAGCCGATAATACACTTCATTGGGTTTGGTTTTCAATGTTTTGTCTGGGTTCAGTACCGATGAGACAAACTGGTTGCCTTCGCGAGTTTGTAGTGGCTCAGTATTTCCGTACATCGGGATAGGTTTTTTGCACCGTATCTGAAGTCCCACTTCCGGGTCGCTAAACTGCCCACTATCAATTAGGCGGGACTAAAGAAACTGTGCAAGAGCATATTATTTGGGCACTTGCACAACACCCTGAGAATTGAAAATTATGTGTGGTTTATTCCACCAGCGCAATCATGTCTTCGGGGTGCCACCACACGACTACTTTTTTACCGATCGCCGTGGCAGGGGTGTTGCGGTGGCGGTTGGGAATAGCAATGGTCAGGGTGATGCCAGTCGCTGTTTTAGGTGGTGTGGTTTGCAGGGTCAGCATGGTCTCGCCGCCGTAATAGGCGATATTGTCTATGTTTGCTGCAATCCAATTGACCGTGTCGCCGTCCGGTTTTGCGGTAATGGACAGTTTTTCGGGGCGG
Source organism: Candidatus Spongiihabitans sp. (assembly GCA_965261425.1). GTDB lineage: Bacteria > Pseudomonadota > Gammaproteobacteria > Arenicellales > Poriferihabitantaceae > Spongiihabitans. The sequence continues at coordinate 1,540,835 of OZ253452.1, read as the reverse complement.
ATGGCAACAAAGATGGGCACTAAATTTTCATCACTTGATAGTTCGGTGGCTAGTTCGGTAGCAGGGATTTCGCCGAGTCCGTCAACCAGATAGCGACCATTTTTTATCCGCTTGGCAGGCAAGATATTCATGCGCCCGACAAAACCGGCAACGAAACGGTTTTTCGGGGCTTCGTATAAATTACGCGGTGTGTCCAGTTGGTGGATGCGCCCCTGTTCCATGACCGCGACCCGTTCTGCCATCGAAAGGGCTTCGTCCTGATCATGGGTCACCACGACAAAGGTGATACCGACCGTATGTTGCAATTTGACCAGCTCGTTTTGCATCGTCTCGCGTAGCTTGGCATCCAGTGCCGACAACGGCTCATCCAACAACAGAACCTGCGGTCGTTTGACCAATGCCCGTGCCAATGCCACCCGTTGCTGTTGCCCGCCCGACAATTGATGTGCATAACGATTGGTCAGCGCATCCAATTGCACCAACGCCAAGATCTCGTTCACGCGCTCTTGGCACTCGGTCTTTTCCACGCCGTCAATACGCAAGCCATAGGCGATATTGTCATACACATTCATGTGTGGAAAAACCGCATAGGATTGAAACACCATATTGAGTGGTCGCTTGTTGGGCGGTAATCGGGTCAGGTCTTGCCCATCCATCCGTATCTCGCCAGTGGTTGGATTTTCAAACCCACCAATCATGCGTAGCAACGTGGTTTTACCGCATCCTGAAGGACCGAGCAAAACTAAAAACTCCTTGTCATAAATATCTAGCGACACCTCGTTGACCGCTATTTCGCTACCAAAAGTCTTGCTCAGATTGCGTATTTCTATCAACGGACGCATGATTCTTTTTTAGTGTTGTGAAAGCGCATCGCTAAAACGGCAGCGGCGATGGTAATGATGATGAGTATGGTGGATGCGGCATTGACTTCGGGAGTAACCGAAAAGCGCACCATAGAATTGATTTTAATCGGCAGGGTAATGCTGTTTGGACCGGCGGTGAAGTAGGTGATGACAAAATCATCCAGCGACAAGGTAAAGGCGATGAGTGCGCCGGCGATGATAGACGGGCGAATCTGTGGTAACAGAACATCACGCATCGCCTGCCATTCGGTGGCACCGAGATCCATGGCGGCTTTTTCCAGTTCGCGGTTGACCGATGCCAGCCTGCCACGCACGATAATGGCAACAAACGGAAAAGTGAAGGTAATGTGGGCAATCATGATATTGCCCAGACTGAACGGCCATATCAGATCGCGGGGCCACCATTGATTGAAAAACACCAACATCGCGACCCCCATACAGATTTCTGGAATCACGATTGGGAGCGATAACAGTCCATCGGCAGCAAAGCGAAATGGAAAACGAAAACGCCATAACACCACAGCAGCAGCGACTCCCAAAATCACGCTGATCAGCATATTGACGACCGCAATGGTCAGCGAATTGACGAAAGCGGAAATCAACGAATCGTTTGCCATCGCTTTGAGATAATATTTTGTGGTGAAGCCATGCCACACGATGTTGCGTTTTGAGTCATTAAAACTGAACGCCACCAACACCACGATAGGCGCGTATAGCAATACAAAAAACACCCCCAGAAAGCCGCGCATCCACCAGCGACCGGTGTAGTTCAATGGTGCTACTCTAGCCATCGCGCTCTTTTCTAGCAGTTGTTTTCGTTACCAATAATTGACGCAATGCGATGGCAGCGAAAGTCAAATACATCAGTAAAAAAGAGAGTGCCGCGCCGAAGGGTAAGTTGTTCGCGCCCAGAAACTGTCGCTCAATGACATTGCCAATCAATTGACTGTCGGCACCGCCGAGCATGTCGGCGATGAAAAACGCGCCCAGTGCTGGCACAAAAACAATCATCACGCCACTGATGACCCCAGGCATGGTCAACGGCAACAATACGTTGCCAAAAGTCCGCCAATGACTTGCACCTAAATCCAGACTCGCCTCCAAATACGAATGGTCAAAGCGGTCCATCGCCGCATACAATGGCAAAATCATAAATGGCAGAAAAACATAGGCAACACCCAATGCCACAGCCGTGTTGGTGTAAAGCAATTGCAAAGGCGAGTATGCGCCTAATCCGACCAAACCAACAAACTGTAATAAGGAGTCGCCGATGTTCCACAACCACTCGAGTATGAAGTTCAAAAAACCGCGGGTTCTAAAAACCGCAATGAGCGCGTAAGTACGAATTATAATGTTAATCCAAAACGGCAAGGTGATTGCCAGTAAAAGTGGCAGTTTGATTTTCTGTGGGGCAAAGGCTATCGCGAGTGCCACCGGGTAGCCGATGAGCAGACAGACTAATGTGGCAACCACGGCAACGACCACCGACTTGACGAAAATGCTCAGATAAATCGGTTCGAAGGCACGCAGATAATTATCCCCTGTCCAAGTCAAATCGTGCCCGATGATGCCGCTTTTGTCGGAGAAACTAAGCCCAAAAATAAACCCCAGTGGGACGACAAAAAACACCACCAGCCACAACAGAGCGGGCAACCCCAATGACGCAAAAACGCCGCTATGAACCCGCCAGTGTTCGCTTTGCAAGCGATGTTCTCCTGTCGGTTGTTAGTGTTTATCAGTTATCGACCGTGATTTTAGTGGCTACTTTAGGATGCTAAAATCCGCGTCCATTCCTCATCAATCAGCTGCGAGTGTGCCTCGCCCAGATAGAGCGATGGTTCCAATTTAGCCAACACCTCATCCGGCGGGAAGATGGCAGGATTTTTGTTATAGGAATCGTCCATGAGTTTACGCGCCGCCTCATTGGGGGTGGCGTATTCAATGTATTCTGCCAAGTCGCGACCAATTTCCGCGTCCATCAAAAAATTGATAAAGGCATGTGCATTTTCGGGATGTGGCGCATCGTTTGGAATGCACAAGCAATCCTGCCAGAAAAAGCCACCTTCTTTGGGAATGACATAATCCACATCCGGGTCTTCGTTAATCAGTTGTGCGATGTCACCATTCCATTCCACCGTCAAGTCTATTTCACCCGCTACCAGCAAATCCTGTCCATTGTCTTCAAAGATTCCTTTGACATTCTGTTTGTATTTGATGAGTTGATCCGCAGCCTGACGGATTTCATCGACGTTGGTGGAGTTGAACGAATAACCTAAATAACTCATCACCATGCCCAGCATAGAGCCGGGCTCACTAATCCAGCCAATCTTGCCGGCATATTGTGCCGATTGCTCGCCCCATACTGCCGACCACGAATCCGGACGGGCAACTTTGGATTTACGATAACCAATGCCCATCGTTCCCCACATATAAGGCATGGAATATTGACGACCGGGGTCAAAGACAGCATCCTGAAAACGCTCGCCGATGTTTGCACGAAAGTTTGGCAACATACTGTGTTGCAGCGGTTGCAATAAATCCGCCCGCCACATGCGCTCGACATAATCATTGGTCGGCACGATTACATCGTAGCCGGGATTGCCCTCGCGCATTTTGGCAAACAGTTCGGTGTTATCGCCAAATAAATCCATTTTTACTTCGATGCCCGTGGCAGATGCGAAATCATCCAGAGTCGTTTCACCAATATAGGTGTCCCAGTTATAGAAATTAAGTTTTTTCTGCTCGGCAAAGAGTGGCAGATGAAGCCCAACAGCAAGCGCACCGCTCGCGCTTACAAAAGAACGGCGTGAAAGACGAAGTTTCATAATATTTTCTCCGTTGGTTATGACATTAGTGGGATCTGTTAAAACTCATGCAAGTCGGAAAATGCTGCCAGTATATGAGCACAGTGTCAATGCTTAATACACCCCTGTTAGCCAAAAGCAGTAATGTCCCCTTTTGACTTTTTCAGGAGCGGTGCGGCGGGCTCACCGAGCGAGGGTTATGGCAGAGGAGATAATTACATTGAGCCATGCAGATGATTTGCGCCCACAGAGACCACTCAATCGTATATGGAAACCCTCCATCAGCAGATTGAACAGCATGGTCGCCCAGTCTCTATTTTCAGCGATAAGCAAGGTGTTGCCATGTCCGTTGCTCTCGTCATAAACCGAACAAAGTGTGTTGCAGTCGCTACACAACCCCAAAAGTTGAGTAAACAACGCGGTATCTTTCATTTGAATATCTCCATAAAAAATACTCTTGTACCACATCTTTTCATCATTGGTTGGCTTTCACCCATAGGAAACTCGGAAGAACCAAACAAACCCGCAAGGGTTTTCTATGTCGTTTGTGGTCGTTGTGTCAAAATCTTTTCGTCGCGGGGGACGAAAAGATTTTGATTTTTCGGGCTAAGGTATTTCTGCTCCAGCCTAATAACGTGGCTGCTTTTTGTTTGCCGTCGGCGGCATGTTCCATTGCCACATTGATTAACACTTGCTCAACTTCATTGCCGAGTGATTGTGCAATACCGGTTTCACCCGAACGCAGTCTGCGGGTTGCTTCTTCCGCTAGATTATCCTGCCAAGAAATGTCATCTTGTGGATGCACGCCGTTGCGATGCCCATTTTTGATTTTATTAGGCAAATCAGCAAGCATAATCTGCGAACCAGCGCATAAGATGGATAACTGCTGGATTACATTTTCCAATTCTCGAATATTGCCGGGCCAATGATATTGTTGCAGTGCTACCATGACCTCATCACCCAGTCGTTTTAATTTTCCGGCGTTCTCATGTGCAGATTGATGGAGGAAATGAGTGACCAATATCGGAATATCTTCGACTCGTTCGCTTAAACATGGCACGGCAAGGGAAAATACGTTCAATCGGTGAAACAGATCATCGCGAAATTGACCTTTTTCTACCAATGTTTCTAAATGTTGGTTGGTGGCAGCAATAATCCGCACATCCACGGCTATTTCCTGCCGACCGCCAAGCCGATAAAAGCGACCTTCGGACAACACCCTGAGCAACCGCGTTTGTAATGCCAATGGCATATCACCGATTTCATCCAGAAATAAAGTGGCTTGATCGGCTTGCTCAAATCGTCCGACATGCCGATTATGGGCACCGGTAAACGCACCTTTTTCATGCCCAAACAGCTCCGACTCCAATAATTCAGACGGAATCGCCGCAGTATTGATTGAGATCATCGGTTGGTTGCGGCGGCGACTGTTTTGGTGAATCGCTTTCGCGACCAGCTCCTTACCCGTGCCGGATTCGCCACGGATTAACACGCCTATATTGGAGTGGGCAATTCTGCCAATGATACGAAACACCTCTTGCATGGGCGCGCTCTCTCCCAACAATGGCTTATCGCCTGCTTTGTTTATGCTGCCACCATCAACACGGGTATTTGCCGTGTCCAACGCTCTGGTAACCAATCCCAGCAATTCATCAATATCAAAGGGCTTGGTCAGATACTCGTATGCACCCAATTTATACGCCTCTACCGCGCTCTCCAGATCGCCAAATGCGGTTATAATAATCACTGGCAACTGTGCCTGATTCTGATTCACTTTTTCAAGTAGATCAAACCCGCCCGAAGTGGGCATACGAATATCAGAAACCACTAAATTTGGACGCGAATGTACTAACGCTGCAAGCAATTGCTCGCCATCGGTGAATGTGGTTACCGTATAACCTTGTTTGGAGAGTGCTTTTTCGATCACCCACAGCATGGATGAATCATCATCGGCGACCCAGATGTCTGCTTTCATCTCACCTGATTTTATCGAATTAGATTTCATTTTGGCATTCATCATGCTCGGCAATTTTTAGCCAGATACTAAATACAGTGCGCCCGGGCTTGCTGTGTGCGGTAATCAAACCATCGTGGCTATGTATGATTTGTTCGGTGATTGACAGCCCCAAACCGGTGCCACTTGATTTACCGCTCACCATCGGTTCAAAAACATGCGCTAACAATGCCTTGTCAATGCCTTCACCATTGTCAATCACGTCCACCCGCACCACCTGCTGTTGCTGGTCTGATACGGGTAGAATTTGTTGATCGATTCTGGATTTCAACACAATGCAACCATGCCGACCCCGGCAATCCACTGCCGCTTTGGCATTGCCAAGAATATTTATAAATGCCTGAATCAACTGATCTGAATCACCCAAAACAGGTGGCAAACTGGGGTCGTAATCAGTGCTAATAGTTGCCGACAACCCGACCGACTGGGTCAGTTGGCGCACATGTTCGAGTACGCTATGCACATTTAACGGCAGTTTTTTACGCCCCGATATGGAAGCTTGCATCTGCCCAACCAGATTGGATAAGCGGTCAGATTCACGAATAATAATATCGGTATATTGCGTCAGTCCCTGCCCCTGCTTGCCCGCGCTCGCTTCACCTAGCAATTCATTAGCTAATAGTTGCGCCGCCCCACGCATACCGCCAAGAGGATTGCGTATTTCGTGTGCCAATCCTCTGATGACGGTTTGATGGGCGTTAAAACGCCCCATGCTATGGTGAATATGACCCGCATCATGCAGCATAATTTCCACCACCAGCCGACCATCCATATCGATACCATTGATAGGACTGATATGACAGTCAACCTGTTTACCGTTCGGCACATTCAGGAGCGTGATTTCAACATCGTGCAACCAGACCCGTATATTCTTTTGCAGGGATTTTTTACATGCTACCACCAAACCATCACTTGCATCATCCTTTACGAAACAATCACCTTGGCTGACAAAATCCGTTAGCGGCAAATTCCGAACGCGGTTTGAGCTTGCCTGAATCAAGGCTTGCGCTGATTCATTCAAATACAAAATCCGACAGTGTTCATCCAGCACAAATACGCTGGTGGATAGTGACTCCAAAATTTGACCATGCATCATGTATGCGGGTTGGGCGCACGCACTATCATGCTCGGCATCCACAGCCCCCTCAATCCCCCTCAATCCCCCTCAATCCCCCTCAATCCCCCTCAATCCCCCTCAATCCCCCTTATCAGGGGGGCTTCTTTTTTTTACTGCCAACTGTCAACGATTTAAAGACTGTAATACATTTCAAACTCAATCGGATGTGTCGCCATTCGTAGCCGATTAACCTCTTCCATTTTCAGCTCGATGTAAGCATCAATCGAATCATTGCTAAACACGCCGCCGGCGAGTAAAAAGGCACGGTCACTGTCCAGTGCTTCTAAGGCAATATCCAAACCGTGCGCGACTGTCGGAATGTTTTTTTCCTCTTCAGGTGGCAGATCGTATAAATCCTTGTCGCCCGGATCCCCGGGATGTGTTTTATTTTGAATCCCATCCAGTCCCGCCATAAGCATAGCGGAAAACGCCAAATACGGATTCGCTGTGGAATCGGGGAAACGAACTTCTATGCGCCGCCCTTTTGGATTGGACACATACGGAATGCGACAGGATGCCGAGCGGTTACTGGCAGAATACGCCAATAATACCGGTGCTTCAAAACCCGGCACCAAGCGTTTGTAGCTATTGGTGCTGGCATTGGCAAACGCATTGATTGCTCTGGCGTGCTTAAAAATACCACCAATATAATATAACGCTTGCTCACTCAAGCCGCCGTATTGATCGCCGGAAAAAATGTTGTTGCTACCTTTGAATATTGACTGATGGACATGCATCCCCGAGCCATTATCACCAACCACTGGCTTGGGCATAAAGGTTGCCGTCAAGCCATGCTCATGCGCGACATTGTGAACCACATATTTGAAAATCTGCACTTCATCCGCTTTGGCAACCAAGGTATTGAATTTGCAACCGATTTCGCCTTGTCCGGCGGTTCCCACTTCGTGGTGATGGACTTCTACTGTCAACCCCATTTGTTCCATAACCATACACATCTGGCTCCTGACATCGACTTGGCTATCCACGGGTGAAACCGGAAAATACCCTCCTTTCACGCCCGGTCGGTGACCGGTATTACCCTCATCATATTCTTTCGCGCTGTTCCAAGCGGCTTCCGATGAGTCAATTTCGTAAAACGCCCCGCGCATCTCGTTTGCCCAATGCACCTCGTCAAATAAAAAGAATTCGTTTTCCGGTCCAAAATAAGCGGCATCACCAATGCCGGTTGAAGCCAAATAAGCCTCTGCTCTTTTAGCAACCGAACGAGGATCGCGGTCATAGCCCTGCATATCTCTCGGCTCAATCACATCACAACGTAAATTCACCGTGCAATCATGAGGAAATGGATCCAATACCGCGCTCGCCGGATCCGGCATCAGAATCATGTCGGATTCGTTAATCCCCTTCCAACCAGAAATGGACGAACCGTCAAACATTTTTCCCTCTTCAAACAATTCCTCATTCGCCAAACCAGCCGGAATAGTAACGTGCTGTTCCTTGCCGATGGTATCGGTAAATCGTAAATCAACAAAATTTGCTTTACTTTCTTTTATTAACTTCAACGCATCTGCTATGGACATCATAATAACCTCGATTTATGTCGGGAATACCCCGGACTTATGGATAATTTTAATAGATGAGATAAAACTCACCTGACTTCACTATTGAACCAGTATAACAAGCAAAAACCGTGCCAACTCCTACGCACGAGATAATTAGCTAACAACCTAAAACCCGCCTGTCATACCGTTCAGTATTGCTCTATTATAGAGCATATCGATGATGACAACGCACACTATTTGCGCATGTCAGTTTGTTTTGCTGGCGTTTTGCAAAAAACCAGAATTCGATTATTCGCTGGCATAGCCACATCGTCAATGAGCGATAACTGTTGCCTATTGCCCAGTTCCACAAGGGCACGATCATCACGAATACCCATCTGATTATCTTGTCCCAACAGCATGGCATGAAATTGTTCGTTGCTTGGGCTGGTAAATTCCCCATCACGATTAAACGGTCCATATAAAACAAACAATCCATTATGATTGAGCAAACATCCCACCCCTTTGAACATGTCCACAACCATATTCCACGACATGATATGTGCCGTATTAGCACTAAAAACTCCATCAAATTTCACTCCAAAACCCTGTTTGGCCATCATGCTGGTTGACCATTGTGCCTGTTGTCTCACGTCAAGAACCAGCGGTCTGCCAATATTTCGTTTGCCGGCGTAGTCGGTTGCAACATCGTCTATCCAAAGGTTAATACCCGGATGATACTGAGATTGGTCGCTGGTTTGCCAAAATATTTTGGGCATATTTTCAGCAAAAAACACGGCATGTTGACCGGTACCAGAACCAATTTCCAGAATAGCCACTGCTTTGGCAAAATAATTTTTCAACACTTCAAGAATAGCCTGTTTATTATTTTCACAGGCCTGTGAAAATGGCTTCATCGCTTCGTCATTCGTTTTCGGTAAATCTGTTTTATTCTCTGTGGTCTCTGTGTCAAATCTCTATGGAAAACCCTTGCGGGTTTGCTTGTTTTACTGGATTCCCGCCTGCTCGGGAACGACGAATATTGAGTTTTTGGGCAGTCTCAAAGGACTCTCGTAATTCGTAATTCGCAACACCCTCAATTTTCAATTAGCCTCCCCATCATCGACAATACGGCATACATCTGCATTGGCTTGGGTTTTATCATACAATCCTTGCGCGAGTAGGCTCAGTCCGCCAGTAGCGATCGCCGCACCTATTGCGATGCCAGATTGAATTAAGCCTTTGGAATCTGTTTCGATTCGAGGATTCTTGATTGTTCCGCCTACCTGAATTATTTTCGCAATCGTGTTCACATTCACGCCGAGACCTTTTCTGGCTTTAGTACGAATACGAATTTTTAGTGTCTCATCATCCAATTTGATAGCACCATCGCCCAGCACAGTAACCTTGGTGGTTTTTAGTGCTGACCGATGTGTTGCCACGCCCTGTTTGACATCAAACTGAATGACCCCGCATTCGATGTCCGTATATTTGTCTTGTTTGCTCAGCGGGTTGATGGCTACAAAGGTGCCCGACAACAAATCCCCGCCGATGAGTTGCAGACCCTCACTTTTAACCTCTGCCTCGCTAATCTCAAGCAGGAATGCCCCGTTTGCATTGCTGGCAATTTCCGCAATGGAGGAACCTGCGCCATTAAGATGCATGACGACGGAAAACAGCCCCACATTGTCCGCTGATTTTCTCAGTTTGGTGAGTGCGGAGAAATCAACATTTTTGCCATTGCCATCAAGATAGGCATGCCATTTCTGTGCTTGATCGTCGTTGCTTAATATACCGTCCTTACTCAATATAAGATTTGAACTCATCGAACCCTGGCTGCTGTCCCCACTCAGGCTGGCATGCATGCCATTATCAATCGCTATCGTCGATCGGAAATTATCCAGACTAAAGGAAGTGCTACGGAAATGATCCGCACTAAAATTAACCGTCGCCAGCACACCCATGAGCCAATCGAGTTTCAGCGGTGTGTCGGAGAAAAACTGATCCGACTCATCAGCTTGCACCAGCAATTCGGCTAGATCGATATTTTTTGAACCCAATTCAGCTCGATAAATTCTTTTCGAATCCGCCGTGTCGCCTACCTCTGAATCAATAAAATTGATTTCTCCTGAAAGGTCGCTCCCGGCTATCTCAACATCCAGCATGATATTGTGGGAATTATCACGATGACTAAAACTGACCGTGCCCTTCGCCGGATTATCCATCACCAATGGCAAATCAGTATTGCGTATTATCGTTGCCAATGTCCCGACATCAAATTGAAAAGCAAATTTGTCGGGCTGTAATGGCGAGAGTCGGCTCAATGCGCCGCTAGCGTTTAGCGTTGCCTGCGCGGATTTAATATTGAAGTCAATGTTGTCCAAACCAATATCATCACCCGAGAATATAATATCCATAGAACCCGACCAATCACCCGATAACCGCAATGGCTTTAATGCCGGCACAGCCGCCATCAATTCATCATCCACAACACCCGCTAATTCCAATGCCAATTTTCCGGACAATCCTTGCTTGGCAAATAAATGATCGATGCGTCCGTGAACTTGTCCGTTAAAGGTGTCGGACAGCGTAGCGACTTGTAGGTTATTGAGGGAATAGCTGTCCGTTTGACCGTCCGTTTGACTGCCCAAAACCTGATTCGATAATTGCGCGTTAGCGTGCAAAGGCAATAGCGCGGATAACACATCCGAAAACGAAAACTGCGGATACATCTGTTCAATCGGGGCGACAGAATCTAATTGCATATCGATATTCAGGTTTATATTTGGGGTCGCCCCAAGTGCCAAAATTTCACCCTCTGCCGTAATCGTTAAATCAGGGTCAGCCAGTGTTGCCATCATTGTATTGAGGTTGAACTTTCCTTCGGCATCCTTCGCCAATACGCCGTTCATATCCAAAGGTCCCGCATGGGGTAATGTTTGATTCGCCAAAGATGCCAGCCTGTCAAGACTGTTCGCGCTCAACTGTATATCCATTTGAAAGCCCTGAAAATTCTCCAAATTCCCGACCAAGCCAACACCGTTCAGGTTAATCCCATCACCCTTGCCATGAACCTCAACATGAGATAGCCGCATCACCGAATCTTGCAGTGAAACAGTGCCCATCATCGACAATTCATCGAGCAATGCCAGAAATCGGGATGTAGAAATTTGACCGAGTTGTTGACGATTGAGGCGTGTATCAAATTCAATTTCGCCACTATAATTTGAACCCAAGGCATTTATTTCTCCCATCGCATCCAAATTCAGCCCCCCCGAAGCACTCGATATTTTAATATCCTGTAAAGAAAAACGTGACTTCTGGCGGTTGAGATTCGCCGTTACATGGATGGCTTGCATGTCTGCCCAACGCAGTTCAGGTGTCCCCTGCGGCAGATTAAACACCCGAATCAATGAATCCAGATTCTCTATGTTCATATCCAATGGCAAAGGCGCAGACCAGTCACGTAGGACATTGGAAACGGCTCCAGCCGCATCGATGCGGATTCCCTCAACAAGAATTTCCGCATGTTCAATGTCGAGCGTTAGATCCCGTCTGCTGCCAAAGACACGACCGACAATGGTGGTGTCCAACTTGACCTCTTTTGCCACTCTGTGTGCAAGATTTGACAATAGCACTTTCTTGTCGAGATTCCCTTGTGCATTGAATGTTATATCGACTTCATTAAAGCCGATCAATTGCCCAATTTTTCCCTCAGCCCGCGCTTGCAATCCATGGTCGGATGAATGCAACTGCAAAGATGACAATCGCATCGTCCGCGCCGTTTGCGGTTGAATCAATTCTCCTTTTGCCGATATATTGCGATACGGTGGCAACCAAAAGCCGAATAAATCTGACAAATCGGCTAAATTGGTAACTTGTGCATCGACCCAAAGATTCAGTCCATACCAGCGCAATACATTCTGAATAACACCAGAGACTGAGACCCGATTGGTCGGTACACCGACATAGCCGGTGAGCGTTACCGGCGATTCCTGAAAACGCAATAATGATTCCAGACTGCCCAATTCTCCAGTCATCGAAACGGCTGTTTTTTCAACTTCGCCCGAAGCTACAACATAAGTCGGGCGATCAACTCCAGTGGACTTCAGCATGGCATCGTGAATTTTAAATTCCCAGTCACGATTTTTACGAAAATACACGATCTCGCCATGACGAATCATAAATTTTTTAATGTTCACCCAATCGGGAAGAAAGCGTTTTTTCTTGGTAACCTTGCGCGATGTTCTTAAATCAAGATTAAATCTTTTCGTTTCGGCAAGCCACTCAATCCATAATTTAGGTTTGTCCAATTCAATAGCGGTAATTTCCAACTCACCGCGTAGCAAGGCAACAACAGAAAGAGAAACGGTTAATTTATCTGCGCTAAAAGCAAAAGGCGTGCGCGCCAAAGGGCTATTTGCAAATTTGATTTGTTTGGCATAAACCATGGGGGACAAGCTCCATTTTGTGGCTAAGTCGCCTTCAATGATCAATGCCCGACCGGTTTTCGATAGTATATACGATTCAATGGAGTGCTTTATATCCGCTTGATTCAAAAACACCGTGACTGCGGACGGCACAAGCAATACAACCACTAAAACAAAAATAATTATTTTTGCTTTATAAGACATTGACTCATATAATTGAAATTGAAAAAACTCACCCAAAATACCATTATGAACCCCGTTATCATCGCATCAATTCAGCCCTCGCTACGCGAAAAACCGCCAGTAAGCCTGAAAAAGCTGCATAAACGTCTGCGCCAGAATGTGGGTCGTGCCATAGAAGACTATCACATGATTCAACATGGAGATCGGGTGATGGTTTGTTTGTCCGGTGGCAAGGATTCTTATACATTGTTAGACCTGCTCTTGCAACTGCAAACAAAAGCACCGGTCGATTTCGAACTGATTGCCGTCAATCTAGATCAAAAACAACCCGGATTTCCGCAACATATACTGCCCGATTATTTGCGCTCTTTGGGGATCGCTTTCGATGTGATTGAGCGCGATACTTATAGCGTGGTTAAACGCATCATTGACGAGGGCAAAACCATGTGTAGCCTGTGTTCCCGACTACGGCGCGGAACGCTGTTTTTGAATATGTTTAATCAAGGTTCGCTCAAAGCCATGCCACCCATACTACGCAGCGATGATGGCAAAAATATCGTCATTCGACCACTTGCTTACTGTGCCGAAGCGGATATTGCGCGTTATGCTAAATGGAAATCATTCCCCATTATCCCCTGCAATCTATGTGGCTCACAGCAACATCTACAACGCAAAAAAATAAAACAGATGTTACAGGGCTGGGCAGATTATCCGGGCAGAATCGAAAGCATATTCAAAAGCATCACCAACGTGTCACCCTCTCAGCTCGGCGACAAAACCCTATTCAACTTCGACCAATTCGCTGACTACACCCCATCAAACGACACCGACAACACCGCTTGGGCATTCACAAAAGATTAATGGCAATCATACGGCGGGGACAGGCTTCGCAGGAAAGACGGATGTTGGTTTTTTTGCTGTTTCCAAACTGCCAACTGACCACTGCCAACCGCGGAAGCGGAACTTCCTATCATTATGCAAAGGTATCAGATAAAGCGTTTATGGCACCAGAGCAATATCATGCAAACCACAGGTCTGGTCAAAACCGAACATTAAATTCATGTTCTGAATCGCCTGACCGGCAGCACCTTTGACCAGATTATCTTCCACGACAAGCACCACGATAGTCCGACCTTCATTGCTTCCTTGTGGCGGTCGATGAATCGCAATCTGACACTGGTTGCTGCCACGAACGCTTTTTGTATCCGGATGCGAACCCGCCGGCAACACGTCAACAAAGGGCTCATCGGCAAAGCGTTTTTCAAACAATGCCTGAATCTGCGCGCTGGTTAAATGACTGCTTTCATCGTTTAGCCGAGCGTATAAAGTCGCGTGAAGACCTCTAATCATCGGCAACAGGTGAGGGGTAAATACCAGTTCCACAGGCTGCTTGCTAAGTGCTTGTAAGCATTGTTTAATCTCCGGAAAATGGCGGTGACCAGAGGCGGAATACGCCTTAAACGACTCCGCAACCTGACAAAACGATGTTGCCAACGCCACTTTTCTGCCAGCTCCCGAAACGCCCGATTTGGCATCGGCAATCAGACTCTGTGGCACCACCAAATTATTTTCCAACAAGGGTAGAAAGCCCAACTGCACGGCAGTCGGATAACAGCCCGGGTTGGCAATCAGATGGGCGTTACCAATCTGCTCATGGTAAATTTCCGGTAATCCATAGACTGCCTGTGCAATCAATTTCGGGCAATGGTGTTTCATGCCATACCAAGCCTCCCACTCAGCGACATCTTGTAATCTGAAATCGGCTGAGAGATCAACCACCTTGACACCGGCAGCGAGCAATGCTTCGGCGTGTTGCATTGCCACCCCATTCGGGGCAGCACTAAAAACCATATCGCAAGCGGTCAAATCGCATTGCTGTGGATCAGAAAAGGCAATATCGCAATGTCCTCTGAGCGATGGAAAATAGTCAGCAACCGCTTGACCGGCTTCGCTACGCGAAGTAATCACCGTGACTCGGGCATACGGATGATGTGCGAGAATCCGTAGCAACTCAATGCCGGTGTAGCCGGTGCCACCAATAATGCCGACTGTGATGGGGTTTAATTTTTCCATTTCGGGTATAGTGTTGCCTGTGTTTTAGTATGTTGATAAATGCTGTAGGGCATCCTGTAGTTGCTCTGGTAGAATATCCATACGGTCGTACAATCTGTGAAGGTTCCAGTGTACTTCAAATCAAGTTAAAAGTTTAGCAACCATTTCACAATACGATGTCATTAGAACAATCATCGCTTTCCAAACGATATCAGCAAACTCTGGATACGGTATCGGATTATGTGAATAAATATCAGCGTCAAGCCGCGACCATAAAACTGATTGCAGTCAGCAAACAACATGATGCCGAGCGGGTGGTTGAACTGGTTAAACTGGGACATCGAGATTTCGCCGAGAATTATCTGCAAGAGAGTGTTGAAAAAATACCGCTGGTAGAGTGTGCGGTTGACAAGATGGGAAAAATGGGCGAGCGGGCTATGACGTATAAGCCGTGCTGGCATTTCATCGGGCATATACAAAGTAGAAAATGCAAACAGATTGCCGAGTGTTTTGATTGGGTGCATACGGTGGACAGTGCCAAAGTGGCACAGAAATTGAACCAGCATCGGGCTGGCTGCCCACCGCTCAATGTTTTGATTCAACTGAATTTACAGCAATCAACCAAAGCGGGCATTCGCTTAGAGCAGTTGCCCGAATTGGTCGATGTGATGCAGGGGTTACACAACCTAAATTTTCGCGGTCTGATGATGATTCCTGAAATGGAAACCGATTTTGAAAAACAACGCACCATTTTCAGGCGGTGCAGGCAGGTGCTAGAACAACTAGCACAACGAGAACCACTCGGGCACAATCTGAATCAATTATCAATCGGAATGAGCGCGGACATGGAGGCGGCAGTCGCGGAAGGGGCAACACAACTACGCATCGGCACTGCCATTTTCGGAGCCCGTCCAATCAGCAAAAACGACCATGAATACAACGACAAACAAACGACTCGCCTTTGTTGGTGGCGGCAATATGGCGCGTAGCATTATTGGGGGATTGATTGCCTCCGGCTGGGCGGCGCAGGATATGGTCGCCTCAGACCCGTCATCGGCACAACTCGATTTATTGACCAAGCAATTTGGCATTGCGACTTACCCAACCAATGAACAATGCGTCAGTCAGGCGGACATCGTGGTCTTGTCAATCAAGCCGCTGGTCTTGAAACAAGCCGTGCAATCAATTCGTGCTATCCTGATTAAAAATAATCCTTTGCTGATATCGATTGCCGCCGGCATCAGAAGTAGCGATATATTAAAATGGGTTGGACAGGATATGCCTTTTGTTCGGGTCATGCCCAACACGCCGGCATTGGTTAATTGTGCGGTATCAGGATTGCTTGCCAATGCACAGGCAAGACGTTCGCATAAGCAATCTGCACAACAGGTGATGCAAGCCGTGGGGGAGGTGATATGGGTCGATAGTGAAAGCGATATGGATACGGTTACGGGCATTTCTGGCAGTGGTCCAGCATACTTTTTCAAACTGATGGAAATAATGATTAACGCGGCAGAAGCCAATGGTCTTGACCGTGCTGTGGCAAAAACACTGGTCTTGAAAACCGCCTTGGGGGCTGCCAAACTCGCTAACCAGAGCGCGTATTTTCCTGATGAATTGCGCCGTCAGGTAACCTCGCCGGGCGGTACCACCGAAGCCGCATTACGGACTATGGAGCAACATGATATTGACGCAACCATCACACTTGGCATTGATGCCGCTATTAAAAAATCAGACGAACTGGCAAAAACTTTGGGGAAAGGATGATGCCTTACATACAAAATGCGCTGAGTTTTACGATTGAAACCGTTGTCGGATTATATTTAACGGTCGCCATCGTGCGTTTTCTATTGCCACTGTTTCGAGTGGATTTCCACAACCCCGTTTCGCAGATGATTGTGGCAGCAACCAATCCGCCACTGAGAATATTGCGTCGCTTTCTTCCGCAGGGTCGGTCGGGCTTATCCGGCAGCGATTTGTCTCCGATAGCCTTGATTGTGATAGTCGGAATGATTAAAAGCGGATTATTGCTCACCCTATCTGGTTATCCATTCAATATTGTAGGGCTGCTGGTCATCACCATTGCCGACATCCTCAACGCCATAGCTTGGCTTTTCATTATTATCATTCTCGGCAGTGCCATCCTAAGCTGGGTCGCCCCCATGTCGCAACATCCGGCAGCGCGTCTGCTCAACAACATGAGCGGTCCGATTCTGTACCCCTTTAGAAAAATTATTCCTTCCATGCAGGGCATTGATTTGTCGCCGTTGCTGGCTTTACTGGCATTGAACTTGATGCAAGGATTGCTGATACAACCGATTATGGATATTGGGCGCGGCTTTTTTTTCTAGCCTGCCTTCCGAAATGGGGCATTGCTAAACAGATATAGATGGACCGTCGAAAAACGTTCAACACAGGCAGATAGTGCAACTAAAAGATTTGCACTGGAACTTTATCTTGAAGGTTTAGGGTTTAGAGCCATTGGTAGAATACTGAATTTTAGTAATGTATCTATTCTTAACTGGATTCGTGATTTTGGTGAAAACTTACATGAACTGAAACGACAAAACACAGTCAAGGTCATGGAAATAGATGAGATGCACTCCTATATTGGTTCAAAAAAAACGCTTGCTGGATATGGATTGCTGTTGATAGACATGAAAAAAGATTTATCGATTTTAACATTGGCGCACGATACACAAGTGATAGCCACCGATTATTGGAAGCCGTATGAACATTTTATTCCAGCAGAAAAACATATTCAATCAAAGGCAGAAACTTGGACAGTGGAAGGATACAACAGCCTATATTAGACATTTTCTAGCCCGAATGAGAAGAAAAAGCAAATGCTATAGCAAGTCTAAAAAGAATGCTTGAGCATTTATCTTGTTATTTATGGCTAAATGGAATGATGAGTTATCTATATTAAATTAGCCAATGTCCTTTCTCAGCCCCCCTCAATCCCCTTGACAGGGGGACTTTATGCCGTATTCCGCCAAACCCATAATGACAACCATCACAACGCATCATCATCAATCTCGCCGGTTCTGATGCGAATCGATTTATCCAAATCATAGACAAATATTTTCCCATCCCCCAGTTTGCCGGTGTGTGAAGCCTGAACAATCGCATCTAACACCTGATCCAGTCGGTCACTCGGTATCGCGACTTCCAGTTTGACTTTGGGCACAAAGTCCACCACATACTCTGCGCCACGGTAGAGTTCGGTATGCCCTTTCTGCCGTCCAAATCCTTTTACCTCGGTCACGGTTATTCCTTGTACGCCTATTTCCGAAAGCGCGTCCCTCACTTCGTCCAATTTGAACGGTTTGATTATTGCAGTAATAAGTTTCATTGGTTTTAATCCGACAGATGATAATGGAGATGGTAATGGTGCGCCCGGAGAGATTCGAACTCCCGACCCCCTAGTTCGTAGCCAGGTACTCTATCCAACTGAGCTACGGGCGCAACTTAATGGTGAACATTGAGACCTGAACAGTACAGAAATTATGATGTTATTTCAATAGAGAATGCCGGAACTTGGCAACTTGTGGCAATATTCAGTATCGTTATACAGCATAATCAACGAACCACAATCATAAACCAAAAAGCTAAAGCAATCTGGCATAATTTTCAGCCGAAAACGCTTATACCAACCGGAACCAAACAGTGACAACAACCCGAAAAAAACAACTCGCAACTGCTGTGGACGGACTCGAAATCAAGCACGTCAAACGGCATATCTTTTTATGCTGTGATCAAACCAAGCCAAAATGCTCCCCAAAGGATAAAAGCCTTGTCTCATGGCATTATCTGAAAACCCGCCTGAACGAACTCGGGCTGGTTAGAAAAGGTGGCATTTTCCGTAGCAAGGTCAACTGCCTGCAAATCTGCACTCACGGACCAATCGCATTGGTATATCCGGAAGGTATCTGGTATCACTCATGCACCCCTGAAGTGCTGGAAAAAATCATCCAAGAACACTTGATAGGCGGGCGCATCGTCACACAATATGTCATCACCGCCCAACCCCTCACCACAACATGACACAACCTAACCACAACTGTGGAAAAAGAACGAAAAACCTGAACTGGGGGAAACGACCTGTTTTGACCGAGTATAGCAGGCGTAAATTGGCGGAGAGAGAGGGATTCGAACCCTCGATACGCTATTAACGTATACTCCCTTAGCAGGGGAGCGCCTTCAGCCGCTCGGCCACCTCTCCTACCGGACTAACAGTATAGGCTAAAAAACTGCCCACGCAGAAAAGAGCACAGAAAAAAACCGAATTGCGTTTACCAGTCACTCAGCATACACCCGTGCCCCTGTCAGTGTGTATTCCGTATCCGACAGACTATCTGACATCACCATCACTATCACCATTATCATTGCCATAATCATCGTCATTGTATCGACTGCCCTCATTATGGTCGTCATCTTGATTGTAGCCTTCCTGTTCATGCTTGATTCGATAATAAATTTCTTCTCGATGAACGGGCACCTCTTTAGGCGCGTTGATACCGATTCGAACCTGAGTTCCACGCACCCCTAAAACAGTCAACCGCACATCGTCACCGATGTAAACCGATTCGCCGATACGGCGAGTAAGAATTAACATTTTCCTTTACTCCAATTAAAAAATTTCAGCCCCACTGATCCCCCACTTACACCCTATACACGCAACCTTAAACACTCTCAATTGCCGAGCGTTTAGGTTGAAAAATATAAGGCAACCAACCAACAATGCAGTCCACGAATTCTCATTCATCTGTAATCACATCACCCTCATCCAGCCCAAACACTTTATGGAGCGTTCGTACTGCTAGTTCTGTATATTCTTTGTCAATAGTAACAGAAATTTTAATTTCAGAGGTAGAAATCATTTGAATATTTATACCCTTTTCTGCCAAAGCACGGAACATCGTGGTCGCTATGCCGGCATGAGAGCGCATTCCCACGCCAACAGCGGAAATTTTCGCGAGATTAGCGTCTCCAACAATCGTTTCCGCATTGAGGTCTTTGATTACTGGCGCGAGCAAATCCATGCTTTTCTGCAAATCATCCTGATTGATTGTGAAAGTAAAGTCGGTCAATCCGTCAGAGCCGACATTTTGAACAATCATATCGACATTGATATGGGCATCGGAAATCGGTCCCAGAATGCTATACGCAATTCCCGGTCTATCCGGAACCCCGCGCACGGTTATTTTCGCTTCGTTTTCAACGGATGTAATGCCTGCAATCAATGGTTGTTCCATACTTGTATCCTCGTAGGTGATCAAAGTTCCCGTACCAGGTTCAAAAGAGGACAGCACCCGTATTGGAACATTATATTTTCCAGCAAATTCTACCGACCGAATTTGCAACACTTTTGCCCCCGCACCGGACAGTTCCAGCATTTCTTCGAAGGTAATTCGATCCAAACGACGGGCATTCTCTACCATTCGAGGGTCGGCAGTGTAAACCCCGTCAACATCGGTAAATATTCGACACTCGGCAGCATCAAGCATTGCCGCCATAGCGACTGCCGTCGTATCTGAGCCACCACGCCCCAGCGTGGTTATTTTATTCTCCCCGCTGATGCCCTGAAATCCGGCAACCACAACCACGTTACCCTTGTCTAGGTCGGCATGTACCCGATCAACATCAATCCGTTCAATTCTTGCCTTGCCGTGCACATTGTCGGTGAGAATTGGAATTTGATAGCCGGTATAAGAGCAGGCTGAAACCCCGATATTATGCAGTGCCAAAGACAATAGCGCGATGGTAACCTGCTCACCGGTTGAAGTTAGCACATCCATTTCTCTTGCCGATGGTTGCGCGCAAACCTCTTTCGCCAGCCCAATCAACCGATTGGTCTCCCCGCTCATCGCCGAGACCACAACCACCAACTGATCTCCCTCTGCGACGCTACGCGCCACATTCTGTGCGACCGCATTGATGCGCTCCACTGAGCCTATCGAAGTGCCACCATATTTTTCAACAATTAAAGCCATTGTCTATGTGTTTATCGGTAAAAATGACACGGAATTAAAACTGTTCTTGGGATTGCATAGTCACCCACTGATAAGTCGCTTCTATAGCCTGCTTTATGCCCTGAATATTGCTGCCACCACCCTGAGCAAGGTCGGGGCTGCCACCGCCTTTGCCGTCAACCAACGGGGATATTGCGCGAATTAATTTTCCGGCTTGAAATTGTCCGCTTAAATCTTTACTGACTCCGGCGATCAATGTTACTTTGCCCTTATTGGCTCCGGCAACCAGCACCACGCCACTTTGTAATTTATTGCGCCATTGATCAACAACCAGTCGCATTGACTGTGCATCGACATCATCCTGACGAATCGCGACTACTTTAATGCCATGAATGTCTCTGACCACATCTGCCGTGCTCGCTGTCGCCAAGCGGGTTTGTAATGACTGGATTTGCCGTTGCTGTTGTTTTTGGGTCGCCATAATCAGTTTTGCGCGCTCGGCAAGCTCGTTAGGCGTGGTTTTTAACGTCGATGTAACGGTGTCCAATAATTCGAGTTGTTTGCGGACCTGTTTTTCAGCCGCTTCACCGGTCAGCGCGTCAATACGCCGTACTCCGGCTGCCACGCCAGACTCGGCGTTAATCTTGAATAGACCAATATCACCGGTACGCTTGACATGGCAACCACCACAAAGCTCGAATGAGAATTCTCCCATACGCACGACACGCACTTCGGCATCATATTGCTCGCCAAATAACGCCGCCGCACCAGCAGATTTTGCCACGTCCAGATCCATCATATCAATATCAACCGGATTATTGGCGCGGATATTTTGATTCACCAACGACTCGATTTCAATGCGCTGTGCCACATTGATCGGCTCAAAATGGGAAAAGTCAAAGCGTAACCGTTGCGGCTCCACCAACGAGCCTTTTTGCTCGACATGGGTACCAAGCACTGCCTTTAATGCGGCATGCAATAAATGTGTTGCGGAATGGTTATTGGTGCTTAAATAACGTCTGTTTGCGTCAATCTCAGCACTGCCTTTTTGCCCATCTTTTTGATTTAGCGCAACCGTTCCAGAGATCATCTGACCGAATTGTGCAATCACCTTATTGGCAAGATATTGCGTGTCCGTAACCTTAAAAACGCCGTTCTGGAAGGTAATTAGCCCACTGTCCCCGACCTGTCCGCCACTTTCCGCATAAAACGGTGATTCGGATAAAATCACGATACCGGCATCACCCGATTGCAGTTTTTTTACCGTCTGCTTGTCTTTGAGCAGGGCGACCACCTCAACCACACCATCCAAATCATGATAGCCGACAAATGGCGTTCGACTCAATCCGTCAATCCGAATCTGCTCCGTGTCAACAAACTGACTCGCCGAACGAGCGCGATGACGCTGTGCGTTCATCGCCGATTCAAACTCATCATGATTGATGTGCAAGCCATGTTCGCGTGCAACATCGGCGGTTAAATCGGCAGGGAAGCCAAAAGTGTCATAGAGTTTGAATACGGTCTCGCCGTGCAACGTGTCCCCGTTTAGGCGCGCAATTTCATGGTCGAGAATCTTTAGTCCCTGCTCCAGTGTCTCATTGAATTTTTCGTTTTCCTGTTTCAACACCCGTTCAACCTGCTTACGCGCCGAGCTTAATTCGGGAAATGCCTCGCCCAATTCATCAATCAGCGGGGCAACCAATTTGTGCATAAACGCGGTTCTGCATCCACTTTGATAGCCATGGCGAATGGCGCGACGAATAATCCGCCGCAATACATAGCCTCTGCCTTCATTTGACGGAATCACGCCGTCAACAATCAAAAACGCGGTAGAACGAATATGATCGGCAATGACGCGCAGTGATTTATCCGCGCTATCGTTGACCTGTAATACCGCTGCTGTGGCAGCAATCAAGTTTTGGAACAAATCAATTTCATAATTGCTGTGCACTCCCTGCAACACCGCCGCCATGCGCTCCAGCCCCATTCCGGTATCCACAGACGGTTTTGGAAGCGGTTCAAGTTGACCTGCGCTATTGCGATTAAACTGCATAAATACCAGATTCCATATTTCGACATAACGGTCGCCGTCCTGCTCGGGCGAGCCGGGTGGTCCGCCAGTCACATCGGCACCATGATCATAAAAAATTTCCGAACAGGGGCCACACGGTCCGGTATCACCCATCTGCCAAAAGTTATCTTTTGCCCCGATTCGTATTACCCGATCTCTGGCAACACCAATTTCATTGAGCCATACCGACTCGGCTTCGTCATCGTCCTCAAAAACTGTAACCCAAAGTTTATCGGCGGGCAATCCAAACTCAACGGTTAATAGTTCCCACGCATAGCGTATCGCTTCGCTTTTGAAATAATCACCAAAACTGAAGTTGCCCAACATTTCAAAGAAAGTATGATGGCGTGCGGTATAGCCAACATTTTCCAGATCATTATGCTTGCCACCAGCGCGCACACACCGTTGTGATGTGGTGGCGCGGTTATAAGAGCGGATTTCATGCCCTAACAGCAAATCCTTGAACTGCACCATGCCCGAATTGGTAAACAGTAAAGTCGGGTCATTGATTGGCACCAATGAACCACTTGGCACCGCTTCATGTCCATGCTTGACAAAATAGTCAATAAATCGGTGTCTGATTTCGCTGGTTTTCATCTGTTATCAGTTATCAGTTGTCAGTTGTCAGGAAAATCCCTGATAAGGTGGGCTAGAAATAATATCTCCCTACAGGGGAGCTTGCTTTTTTATTTACCAACACCGGATATGGGACTTTAGTCCGTCATTCCCGCACAAACGAGAAGCGGGAATCCAGTAAAACAAATAAACCAACCTCCGTCTTTCCCGTGAAAGAGACTGTGCAAAAACCCAACATTCGTCTTTCCTGCACCACCCCGTCATTCCTGCGAAAGCAGGAATCCAGTAAAACAGCTAAACCCGCAAGAGTTTTCCACTATCAATTTTCAATTATGCAAATTGTTAAAGTGACCAATTTGTTCGGCAGTAAATCCTCTTTGTTGTAAAAATCGCGCCTGTTTCGTCCACTCCTTGAAGTTTGTCGGTGGTTGTTCACCAAATTTTTTAATCCGCACCTGTTGCGCGGATGTTGCCCATTGATGTTGATAATCTGCCATGACCGCTTCAATCAAATCTGCATCTATTTGATGTTTATCAAGCTCATGTTTCAGTAGCACCGGTCCTTTGCCAGCATTGAATCGTGAACGACACAGCATTTCTGCAAATCGCCTATCCGACTGCATGTCTTGTTGAACAAGCTCATCCAACACTTGGGCGGCAATGTCGGAAGGTGCTCGATTTTCAAATTTCTGCCACAGTTCAAACGCGCTATATTCCCGTCGCGCCAATAATCGGTATGCCTTCTCTTTCAGTATGCCAATGAAGCGGTCGGTCTCCGCCTGAGACCAAGTAGATGCGGAACAATCGGTTTTATTCAAGAGTCGCCTTGCACAATCCTCTTATGTCTTGACCGCTTTTTCAGGTTTGCCAGCATCAGCAGGTTTCGCCACACTATCTTGCGCGTCAGCAATCGAACCGGGCGTTTTGATGGATTTCTTTTGCCGAATGATTGCCTCAATTTTATCCGCTATATCCGGGTTTTCTTTCAGGAAGTTTCTCACATTGTCGCGTCCCTGACCGATTCTGTCCGAGCCATAACTATACCACGCCCCAGATTTCTCAATACATCCAACTTCCACACCAAGGTCAATCAGCTCACCATGCTTGGAAATACCCTCATTATAAAGAATATCAAATTCAGCTTGCTTGAAAGGCGGCGCAACCTTGTTTTTGACCACCTTCACCCGCGTCTGGTTGCCCAATACCTCATCACCCTTTTTGATTGCCCCGATTCTGCGAATATCCAACCGCACAGAAGAGTAGAATTTAAGCGCGTTACCGCCAGTTGTGGTTTCTGGGTTGCCAAACATGACCCCAATCTTCATGCGAATCTGGTTGATGAAAATAACCATCGTATTTGAGCGATTGATATTTGCGGTCAGCTTACGCAGTGCTTGCGACATCAGACGCGCTTGCAAACCAACATGGTGGTCACCCATATCGCCTTCAATTTCAGCCTTTGGGGTCAACGCCGCCACAGAATCTATGACCACCACATCCACTGCCGCAGAACGCACCAGCATATCGGTGATTTCCAGTGCCTGCTCGCCAGTATCTGGCTGGGAGACCAGCAAATCATCAATGTTGACCCCGAGTTTTTCGGCATAAGCGGGATCCAGTGCATGTTCGGCATCGATAAACGCAGCGGTGCCGCCGAGTTTCTGCATTTCGGCAATCACCGATAGCGTTAGTGTCGTCTTGCCAGATGATTCTGGTCCGTAAATTTCGACAACCCGTCCACGTGGCAACCCGCCAATCCCCAATGCGATGTCCAGCCCCAAAGAGCCAGTGGAACAACTTTGCACATCTTGAGCAACATCAGAATCTCCGAGTCGCATCACCGATCCTTTGCCAAATTGTCGATCAATCTGACCCAACGCCGCATCGAGTGCTTTACGTCTTTTTTCGTCCATTTAATAATCTCCCGTGTTAATTTAAGTTTAGTTTCATTTTGTCTATCTATTTGAGCAATCAAACAATCGCTAAAATTATCCCATATACCGAGGTTCTAAACCAGCATCCACACTATATTCAAATGCGTTTCTTATTCCCCGTAGGTTACTATAAGTGAGTAGAATACGCGCTCTATTTTAACCGATTTTTATCGAATTCATGCCACAAAAACAAAACAAACACAGCTCCAATATTGCTAGCTCGGCAGATCGTCACGCACTCTATGAAATGGCAGTGCAAGAGGTTGAGGCGGAGATTGATTTTGTTGACCAGACTTTCGCCAATATCCGCAGGCGACAGGCTAATTTTTTACGCGAAGATTTCTGTGGTACGGCAAACAGCAGTTGCGAATGGATAAGACGGCGACCGACCAATCGCGCCGTGGGACTGGATTTGAGTCAGGAAGTGCTGGATTGGGGAATGGCAAATAATGTCAAAAAATTGAGTTTGCAACAAAAACCGCGTATTGCGTTACTGAACCAAAATGTGTTGCATTATCAAGGCGAGCAGGTAGATGTGATTATTGCCATGAATTTCAGTTATCAGCTTTTCAAGACTCGCGACACACTACGGCATTATTTCAGTCAGGCGCGAGCGGGGCTGACCAAACAGGGCATCTTATTCATCGATGCTTATGGTGGACACGATTCTTGGCGCGAAACCAAAGAAAGCACCAAGCATAAAAACTTTACCTATTATTGGGATCAGGCGAAATTCGACCCAATCACCGCGAATATGATCTGCCATATTCATTTTAAGTTCAAGGACGGCTCGCAAATGAGAAAGGCGTTTACTTATGACTGGCGCATGTGGACCTTGCCCGAATTGCAGGAAGTGCTTGCCGAAGCCGGATTTAGCAAAGTAACGGTCTATTGGGAGGGAACCGATGCAGACACCGGCGAAGGGGACGGGGTTTATTCTGCCACCGAACACGGTGTGGATGATCCGGCATGGATTGCTTATCTGACTGCGGAAAAATAATCTCATGAAGGCAGTTATCAGTAGCAGTGGCAATTGTCAGTTGCTGATAACGGCAACTCGCGTCCCTCGTGATTAAATACAATACTTTTTAGCATCCTCGCTATCCATAAACACCGTATTCGGCACTGATTTGGCACCCGCGAAAAATACCAATATTTCGGTCGAATCTTCTAGCGCGGTTCCTTGATGAATGGTTTTCATCACCTCCACCACCGACTCGCCTTTGTTCAGCAAAACCTTCTTGCCATCCTTTGTTTCTACTTCCAAAGAGCCGTTAAGAACATGTCCAAAAGTCGGCACCGGATGACAATGGAATTTGAGGATTTGACCTTCCTCTAATACCAGTTTGGCAGAAGTAATCTCCGCCTCACCGGTTGGATAATGAAAGTTTCCACCATCCCAAGAGGTGCTGGTTTTGAGCAATGTTTCTGCGCTTACCCTATCTGCGCTAGCCATGCCCACACCAGCAATCAGCACCATTAACACGATATTTTTGAAGTTTTTCATTACCATTTCGTGTACCATTGAACAACACCCATTCGGTGTCATTGATTTACAATCAATGCCTAAACAACCCGCCGCATTAGATTCTGACCAGCCTTCGGCACGATTACCAATGTTGCTTTATTATAATGTTAATGGACATCAAAAAGCAAACGGCGACGACAACCGGTCTTATCAGCGATTCGCCTTGATGCAATACCATTTTTGCGCCAACACGCGCACCAATATATTGTCCCCCCATCATCACTATGCCTGCCAGCCAAAAAATATCCCCAAAGGCGATAAAATAGAGCAGTGCTGAAATATTGCTGGTGAAATTTAATATCTTTGTATGTGCGGTTGCTTTGGAAAGACGATAACCACACAACAACACAAACGACAGTGCCATAAAACTACCGGCTCCCGGACCAAAAAACCCATCATACGCGCCCAATAGCGGGCAGATTATGATTGCAAAAAGCGTCAATGTTATTTTTCTTTTCCGGTTTTCGGCGCGAACAGTCGGCGCGAACAGGAAATATAACCCCATCAATATTAGCAATACCGGCAAATAAACTATCAACACCGCCGCATCGATTTTCAAAACCAGCCAACCCCCAAAGACCGAGCCGATAAAGGTCGGGACGACCAGCCATTTTATTTTTTTAATATCAACCGCGCCTTGCCGGATAAAATAAATTGATGCGGTTAGCGTTCCGATACTGGCTTGTAATTTATTGGTTGCCAACGCGGCCGCAGGCGGTATCCCCACCAAAATCAGAGCGGGTATTGTTAATAACCCGCCACCGCCAGCAATAACATCTACCCAACCGCCCAGCATGGCAACAACGAATAGCAACAAAATAATCTGCATACTAAGCTCCATCGCTACTGCCCCTTAAATTATAGTCGCCGTATTCGTCATGGTGTTATTCTGGTATTCTTAATGATAGACAATCGGCAATTGTCCGAGTTCAGCACCCATGAGACAAACAGATCGCCTCCACGAGGTTCTGATAATACTCAAATGGGGTTGCCCAGCATTATAGCAAAGTGCAGTGAATCATGGGCTCCATTTATTGTTATGGCGTTGTAATGTGATTGAAAATAATCCAATCCATGCATGGTTGACGGCTTCGACCGTCAATGTAGCGGCTCAGTATTTCCGTACATCGGGATAGGTCTTTTTTGCACAGTCTTGTAGGCTGAAACGATAAAATATTGTTTTTACACGACCGATTATGTACAGGATGTACTGTATGCCGATTTTGCAGGAGCAAAAATCGGTAAAACCCCACTTCGTTCGGCGAGGCTCTCGAGCCGTCCAATCACTTTTTGAATTATACAAATATCTCTATTATTCTTACATTTTCAATTTTCAACTTTCAATTTTCAATTCCCTTTGTGATATACTCGTGGCTCAACTATTTATCATAAATTATTGGAACATAAAATGTCTTGGAATAAATCTGAATCAAGCGGTAACGATGACGACCCGTGGGGTCAGCATAATCGCCGTGGGAATGGTCGTCAACAGGGGCCGCCCGATCTGGACGAAGTATTTCGTCAAGCAAAAGAACGCATAGATAATCTGTTTGGTCGCCGAAAAGGGGGTAGCTCTGGTGATGGACCCTCTGGCGGTTCTGGTGATGGCAATTTCGCTGGCAACAGCATATTGGCATTGTTAGTGGTTGCAGGGCTAGGTTTTTGGGTTTTTACTGGGGTTTATACCGTCGATCAAGGCGAGCAGGCGATTGAATTGCGCTTTGGAAAATATACCGAAACCAATGATGCCGGTTTGCATTGGCATATTCCGACCCCGTTTGAGTCCGTTGAAATAATCAATACCCAAAACATCAATACGGTGGAAGTGGGCTATCGCAAAAGTGGCAAATCCGTTCAATCGGTGCCGCGTGAAGCCTTGATGTTGACTCAGGATGAGAACATTATTGATATTCATTTCGCCGTGCAATACGATGTTAAAGACCCTACGGATTTGTTGTTCAATGTCAGCGAATATAATTCTCGAGATCTTGCCGATGTTGTTGTGCGTCAAGCAACGGAAAGTGCGGTACGGGAAATTGTCGGTCGTAATACGATGGATTTTGCCATTACCGAGGGGCGGGCACAGTTAGCTTCAGAAACGAAAGTGTTGGTGCAGACTATCCTCGACCGCTATCAGACCGGTATCAATATTCGCACCGTTGAGATGCAAAATGCACAACCACCCGAGCAGGTTAAAGATGCTTTTGACGATGTGGTCAGGGCGCGGGAAGATGAACAACGGTTGAAAAATTTGGCACAGGCATACGCCAACGATATTATCCCCAAGTCGCGTGGTTTCGCGGCACGAATCCTGCAAGAGGCAGATGCCTATAAGGCTTCAATTATAGCCAAAGCAGAAGGTGAGACTTCACGTTTTGATCAGGTCTTGAACGAATATAGCAAGGCACCGGGCATTACCCGAGACCGGCTTTATCTGGAAACGATGGAGCAGGTCTTTAGTCGTTCCAGTAAAATGGTTATCGACCAGCCAAGTGGTGGCAACAATGTGATGTATTTACCGCTTGATCAATTACTGAAAAATCGAGATCAATCGCTATCGGGAGACGATGAATCCAACCAGAGCAACCGCTCGGCGAGTAATCAGGTAACCAATAATTCTTTAAGATCGACCAGTCGAAGTGTTGATCGTACAGTGAGACAGTAATTATGAACGCTAAATTAACCCTTCCTCTTGTCATTGTTGTGATTGTCGGAGCAATCGCTTTTTCCTCAGCATACTTTGTTGATGAAAGAGAAAAAGCTATCGTATTCAAATTTGGTGAGATTGTTGAATCCGATGTCCAACCCGGACTGCGCTGGAAAGTCCCATTTGTTAATAATGTCCAGTACTTTGATGCCCGAGTGCAAACAATGGACGCTGAACCGGAATTGTATCTGACCCGTGAAAAGAAAAATCTGGTTGTTGATTCTTTCGTGAAATGGAAAATCAGAGATGTGCATCAATATTATACGCGCTTGAAAGGGCAAAAAGCGAATGCACGGTCGCGCTTATCACAGCGCGTCAATGACAGTCTGCGTCAGGAGTTCGGCAAACGCTCGGTACAGGAAGTGATTTCTGGCGACCGCAAGCAAATTATGGAAGTGGTGCGTACCGTGATGAATGAAGAGGCGGCAACCTTAGGCATCGAAATTATTGATGTACGCTTAAAAAGAGTCGATTTGGACCCGGCGATTAGCGACCGTGTCTATCAACGTATGGCAGCGGAGCGTCAACGTGTGGCAAAAGAGTTACGCGCTCAAGGTGAGGAGGTAGCGGAGAAAATTCGCGCCGATGCCGACCGTCAACGGGAAATTTTGCTGGCTAATGCCGACCGCGATGCACAAATTATTCGTGGTGAGGGAGATGCCATCGCCACCGCAGCGTATGCTGTCGCATTTGGCAAAGATGCCGAGTTTTATAACCTCTATCGCAGTCTTAATGCTTACCGAGACAGTTTTAACAGTAAACAGGATTTGATAATCGTTGACCCCAGTTCAGCGTTTTTCAAATATTTTAAGGGGACGAGTATCGAAGCCAACTAAATGAAACCTTGTGCATAATTCAAAAAATAATTGGACGGATTGAGAGCCTCGCCGAACCCGTTGCCGAAGCATAGGGATCGTGTAAAAACCAATCATTGTGTCGTTCCCGCGCAAGCAGGAATCCAGTAAAACAAACAAACCCGCAAGGGTTTTCCATATATAACGCAACCGGGGTTCTTGTGAAGCCTAAGCCACACTTCCGACAATTATGCAAAGGTCTCGTATGGTAACCCCCCAGCCTCCTTGTCAGAGGGGCTTTTCCGTAGCAAATATGACAGACCAGGAATCATGCAAAGAGCTCACTCTGAATCACCTTCTCGTTTTGTACTCTAATTAAATCGGGCTTTGAAATGGAGCGACCTGTTGGCAGCGTTTGCCTTGTATTTGATTCTGGAAGGGCTGATTCCGTTTTTCAGCCCACCCGCATTCAAACGCTTCATGCAAAATATGATGACGCTTTCAGAATCCGCGCTCAGAAAATTTGGCTTGGCAAGCATGGTTGGTGGCGTGATTTTGTTGTATTTTGTGCGCGGGTAATCGGCTAATGGCTAACTCCCAATAATGTTTTAAGTTTATGGTTGGAAATATTGTCAGAAATATTGTTTTGCTCGGTGCCCAATGGGGGGATGAGGGCAAGGGTAAGATTGTCGATCTTTTAACTCGACACACCGATGCCGTAGCCCGATTTCAGGGCGGGCATAATGCTGGGCATACACTGGTTATCAACGGTCACAAAACAATATTGCACCTGATTCCATCGGGCGCAATGTGTGCTGGCGTTGAATGTCTTATTGGCAATGGTGTGGTGGTGGATTTAGCACAATTGTTCAAAGAGCTAAAAGGGCTAGAAGACAAACAAATTGATATTCGGCAACGGTTGATGGTCAGTTACGGATGTCCGATGATTATGCCCTATCATCGTGCGCTAGATTTGGCGCGGGAGAGACGCAAGGGTAAGCAAGCGATTGGCACGACTGGTCTCGGTATTGGTCCTTGCTATGAGGATAAAGTGGCACGCAGAGGATTGCGTCTTGTTGATTTGCTCCAGAGCGACAAGTTTGCCGACCAATTGCAAGAGGTGATG
Source organism: Candidatus Spongiihabitans sp. (assembly GCA_965261425.1). GTDB lineage: Bacteria > Pseudomonadota > Gammaproteobacteria > Arenicellales > Poriferihabitantaceae > Spongiihabitans. The sequence goes on along the minus strand of OZ253452.1, from coordinate 1,509,159 downwards.
GCATATCATAATCATACGCTGGTGAATTTTTTTGCTACCGATCCCATAGATTATCAAAAAATATTAGACCAATCCCTGTCGCAGGTGGAGCAAATCAAGCCTCTGCTGGGAGATGTCGCGACGCGCTTGTACACGCTACGGACGCAAGGAAAAGCGGTCTTATTTGAAGGGGCTCAGGGGATGTTGTTGGATATTGATCATGGCACTTATCCCTATGTGACTTCTTCAAACACGACTGCCGCTGCTGCTGCAGTCGGCACTGGAATTGGTCCGCTGGATATTGATTTTGTGCTGGGCATTGTCAAAGCATACACAACCCGAGTCGGTGGTGGACCTTTTCCTACGGAATTGTTTGATGACATCGGCAAATACCTGAGCGAAAAAGGGCATGAATTTGGTGCTACAACGGGTCGTCCTAGACGCTGTGGCTGGTTGGATGTTGTGGCATTACGCCGCACTAGACAAGTATGTGGATTGACTTCCTTATGCGTCACCAAGATCGATGTCATGGATGGGCTTGAAACTGTGAAAATATGTACCCGCTATCGTTATCACGGCGAGGAGATTGAGCTGCCTCCCTATGGTGCTGAGCGATTGGCACAGTGCGAGCCGATATACGAAGAATTGCCGGGTTGGCAGGAATCCACCAAAGGAGCGCGAGATTATCAACAAATTCCGACCAATGCCAAAGCCTATCTGAATCGGTTATCTGCGCTTTTAGATGTCCCGATTGATATTATTTCGACCAGTCCAGAACGCGATGATACGATTATTCTGCAGCATCCGTTTACCGCGACCATTCCTTGCCGTATTGCTTGAATAATTAAACGATGAAAACCATACCACTGAGTGATGCACGATTATTTCGCCAACAAGGTTATATCAACGGCGAATGGCGTGATGCAAATAGCACAGAACAAATAGCGGTAACCGATCCTGCCGATGGTGCCGTGATTGCGAAAGTGCCCAACATGGCGGCTGATGAAACACGCGAAGCGATTGAATATGCGCGTATTGCCCAACTTGGTTGGCGCAAAAGGCTTGCCAAAGAACGGGCGGTTATTTTAAGACGTTGGAGTGATTTGATGCTGGAAAATCAGCAGGATCTCGCTATATTGATGACCATGGAGCAGGGCAAACCATTGGCAGAATCGCGTGCTGAGATTGGTTATGCCGCTTCTTTTCTGGAATGGTTTTCCGAGCAGGGACGACGAATAAGCGGTACCACCATACCGCAACACCAGACCGATAAACGGCTGTTAGTGATTAAGCAGCCGATAGGGGTTTGCGTTGCCATTACGCCGTGGAATTTTCCAGCCGCCATGATTACCCGCAAAGTAGGTCCGGCGCTGGCTGCTGGTTGTGCCGTGGTGATCAAGCCGGCGACACAAACTCCATTGTCCGCTTTTGCCTTATGCGAGTTGGCACAACGTGCTGGGCTGCCGCCCGGACTATTCAATGTAGTAACCGGATCGGCAAGCGCGATTGGTGGCGAGATGACTTCAAACCCGCGGGTGCGCCATTTAAGCTTTACTGGCTCCACCGAAATTGGTCGGCTGCTGATGAAACAATGTGCAGATTCGATTATCAAGATTGCGTTGGAGCTTGGCGGAAATGCACCGTTCATTGTTTTCGATGACGCTGACCTAGACGCGGCAGTACAAGGCGCAATTATTTCAAAATATAGAAACGCCGGACAAACCTGTGTGTGCAGTAATCGCATTTATGTTCAAGATGGTGTTTGCGATGAATTTACCAGCCGACTTGCCAGCGCAGTTAAGAATATGAAAGTGGGTTCAGGGCTTGATGATGGCGTTGTTCAAGGACCGTTGATTGATATGAATGCGGTGGAGAAAGTCGAACAACACATCGACGATGCGGTAAGTCGGGGTGCGAAAATTGTGGTGGGAGGTAAACGCCATGAGCTTGGTGGGACTTATTTCCAGCCGACTTTATTGACCGGTGTTACTTCGGAAATGCAAATCGCACGCGAGGAAACCTTCGGTCCATTGGCACCGCTTTTTAGATTTTCTAGCGAAGATGACGTGATAAGCATGGCAAATGACACCGAATTTGGGCTAGCTTCTTATTTTTATAGTAATCATCTTGCGCGGATATGGCGTGTATCTGAAGCATTGGAATATGGCATGGTCGGCATCAATACTGGTTTGATTTCCACAGAAGTGGCACCATTTGGTGGTATTAAACAATCCGGGCTGGGTCGAGAAGGTGCCACCTGCGGGATTGAAGAATACCTTGAAATGAAGTATTTATGTATGGGTGGTATCGAATAAATATTGATGAGCGAACAAAAACAAACAAAAAGCGGGGAATATGCCACGCAACGATGCCAATTCGCCCAGAAAGCGATGTTATTCAGTGTTTTACCGCGTTAAATGGAAATTATTGGTAATATTGCTTGCAAAGACAGGGCTTGTGGCGTTAGACTCCAGCAAAATGGAGAGCATAGGTGTTGTTGCCTGCTTCCGCCACACTAACAATTTTATGAAACTGGAGACGATTTGGTATGCAAAAAGTATCTAAAAACAATAATTCAGCATTGAAACTGACCGCGATTTTAGTGGTTGCAGTGCTGGCAACTGGTTGTATAAGCGCGAAAAGCAAGCCGACAGAAGTGGCGACACCAGCTGTTCCTGCTCCTGCCTCCGAACCAGTAGCAGATCCTGTTGATGAAGTTCCTGTTGATGAAGTTATGGAGCCTAAAGAGCTGAAGGTCTGGACGGTAGTAACTGGCAACGATCTCTGGAGCATTGCGGGTAAAGAGGAGGTTTACAATGTGCCTGAAAAATGGCCGTTAGTTTACAAAGCCAACTTAGATCAAATTGAGGACGCTGACTTGATTTATCCGGGGCAGGTATTAACTATACCGCGAGAGGCTGGGCAAAGCGAAATTGATGCGGCAATCAACCATGCCAAGACACGTGGCGCATGGTCAGTTGGACCGGTCGAAGCGTCTGATAAAGCGTACCTGAGGAATTCAAACTAGTTTAGACCAGAAGGTTCGACGGGGTTGTTACGAGTTCATTCTCGCGGTCCCGAGTGTTTTTGTGGTGTTTTTTCAGAAACCTTAAACCCTCAAAAAAGGTTTTCTGCGAAGTTTTTTTGAAATGCTCCTAAAATTCTTCTGATAAGAAAGCAGTCGCTCGGTTCCTATCATGCTATCATTCAGGGTACCATTTTAAGTAATTCGAATTCCAGAATTCCTTCTGCTCCCGCCGCTTTTAAGGTTGGTATCATTTTTCTGACTTCCCGCTTGTTGACAACCGTTTCAACTGCCAGCCAATCATCACCATAAAGCCGATTAATAGTCGGCGCATGTAAACTCGGTAGTTGCTTGACCAATTCATCAATACGACTGTGGGGGACATTCATTTTTAACAATACTTTTTCTCTGCCGGTTAAGGCACTCTTCAACAACAGCGCAATCTGCTCAATTTTGCGTTTTTTCCAAGCGTCTTGTAATGCCACTTTGTTAGCGACAAAAACGGTATGAGTTTCCAACAAATCACAGACGATACGTAGCCCGTGGGCTTTTATCGTGCTACCAGTCTCGGTAATTTCAACTGCCGCATCTGCGAGCCCTTCGACGACCTTTGCTTCTGTCGCACCCCAAGAAAATTCTACGCTGGCGTTGATGTGTCGATGTTCGAGATATTGTCGGGTAAAATTAACTAATTCAGTGGCAATCCGTTTGCCTTCCAGATCTTCTACTGATTTTATTTCAGAGTTATCTTTCACCACCAATACCCATCGGCATTTTTGATCGGATGCTTTGGAATACACCAGATCAGCCATCACAACAACATCCGCATTGGTTTCTGCCAGCCAATCCTGACCAGTCAAACCGGCATCCAGAACGCCATCGGTAATGTAGTGTCCCATTTCCTGAGAGCGTACCAATGAACAATTGATTTCCGAATCATCAATTGATGGAAAATAGTTGCGTGACCGGGTATTGATCGACCATCCTGCCTGTGCAAAGAGCTCTTTGGTGGCATCTTCCAGACTGCCTTTGGGAATACCCAGTTTAAGTATATTTGGCATTGCGATTTAGAAAATAGAATAAACAAGCGATTATAGCAATATTACGAATTACGAATCAGGATTTCATACGGTACTTACATGGATAGACAGGATTAGGATTTTACCAGCTCCTCACCTGATAAGGACGCAGGGGAGGCTACAATAATGGTGGAGTAGCTAAATCACAACCTCTGTGTCCTCGACTTTTGTTCCAGACTCGACTCTCCCCCATCCTTGGGGTCGTACCTCCTGCATTATCTGCACTTCCGCCTTCCATGACAGTCGTCTGTGTCAAAATATTTAGCTTCGTAATTCGTAATTCGTAATTCGTAATTCGTAATTCGTAATTCGTAATTTATAACTTGCCGACTTCAAAGCGTTCCGAGTACTTGTTCGATGCTGTCTCTGGCATCGCCAAACAGCATGGTTGTATTTTCTTTATAGAATAAGGGGTTTTCAACTCCGGCATAGCCGCTTGCCATACTGCGTTTTAATACGATGACATGTTGTGCCCTCCACACCTCAATCACCGGCATTCCGGCGATCGGGCTATTGAGGGACTCTATGGCTGAAGGATTCACAATATCGTTTGCACCGACAACCAGAACAACATCGGTATCGGCGAGTTGTGGGTTTATTTCATCCATTTCAAAAACGATGTCGTAAGGAATCTTGGCTTCTGCAAGTAATACATTCATGTGCCCGGGCATTCGCCCAGCCACCGGATGAATGGCAAAACAGACCTTGACCCCGCGTCCTTGTAGTTTTTTGGTTAATTCAGACACCAAATGTTGTGCATGGGCAACTGCCATGCCATATCCCGGAACGATAACCAACGAGCGAATCGTGCTTAACAATTCGCCGGTTTCATGGGCATTGATTGCCACCACCTCACCATCAATACCCTCAATTGCATCGTTACCAGCACTGCTCGTGGTGCCAAAACCGCCCATGATGACGCTCAAAAAAGAACGATTCATAGCCCGACACATGATGTAGCTGAGTATCGCTCCGCTTGATCCGACCAATGCGCCAGTCACAATCAGTAGGTCATTGGACAGCATGAATCCAGTCGCTGCGGCGGCCCAACCCGAGTAACTGTTCAGCATCGATATCACCACCGGCATGTCAGCACCCCCGATCGCCATGACCATGTGGATACCAAATAAACATGCAAGCAGGGTCATCAGCAACAATATAGTGAGTCCGGTATCGCTGTTGCCGAGCGTGACAAATTGATAGCCTAAATAGAGACAGGCAACGAGGGTGAGTAAATTAAGCCAGTGCCGAGCGGGTAATGTTAATGCTTTACTGCGAATGATGCCACGCAGCTTTCCAAAGGCAATCACCGAGCCGGCGAAGGTTACTGCCCCGATCAACACCCCTAAATAAATTTCAATGTCATGGATGGTTTTGCTTACACCCGTGTAGTTGGCATGGGTATCGAGATAGCTTGAGAGCCCAACAAATACCGCTGCCAGCCCAACAAAACTATGTAATATTGCGATCAGTTCCGGCATCTCGGTCATTTGTACTCGCGCTGCCAGCATGGCACCGATGATTGCGCCGCCTGCGATGGCGATGGCAGTACCGTAGCCCCATGTCATATTCCCCGACCCATCAGGCCCATCGCCCCACAGGGTCGCCGCGATTGCCAGACCCATGCCGACCATGCCATACAGGTTGCCGCGTTGCGCGCTTTGTTGACTACTCAATCCACCTAGACTAAGGATGAAGAAAATGCTGGCAACAATGTACGCGCCAAGGGTAATACCATCGACCATGACTGATTCCTGATTATTTTCTAAACATGTTTAACATGCGTTGGGTGACCAAAAACCCACCCACAATATTGACCGCAGCAATGACGACCGCGGTCATTGCCAGTATTGCGCCCATTGTCGATGAAGAGCCAATTTGCAACAACGCTCCAATCACAATGATGCCGCTGATTGCATTGGTCACACTCATCAAAGGGGTATGCAATGCGGGGGTTACATTCCAGACCACCTGCCAGCCGACAAAACACGCCAGCACGAAGACCATAAAGTGATTCATAAATTCTGCTGGCGCAATCGCACCCACACCAACAATGCTCAACACCCCGATAGCAATGCCTGCTAATGTTACCAAGGCGCGGGTTTTTGTTGGTATTTCTACCATGGTGGGCTGTTCCGCAGCAGGTGTTTTAATCGCATCGTGCGTTGTGGCAACACGGAGTACTGGTGCTGGGGGTGGCCAAGTTATTTTCCCGTTATGCACCACAGTCGTTCCCCGAATCACTTCATCTTCCATATTGATACTCACGAGGCCATTTTTCCCTGGGGTTAAATCGCCAAGCAAGTGGCAAACATTGGCAGCATATAGTTGACTTGACTGGGTTGCCATGCGACTGAGCAAATCGGTATAACCAATAATGCTAACCCCCGCTTGTTTGAGCACGCGCCCGGGTACGGTATATTCGCAGTTTCCACCCTGCTCGGCTGCCAGATCGACCACCACACTGCCTGCTTTCATACTATCCACCATCGCTTTTGTGATGAGCTTGGGCGCAGGTTTTCCGGGAATCAATGCGGTCGTGATAATGATGTCAACCTCCTTTGCTTGGTTTGCAAACAATGCCATTTCGGCTTCAATGAATTGTTTACTCATGACTTTGGCATAGCCGCCTTCGCCACTGCCCTCTTCCTTGAAGTCAAGCTCAAGAAATTCCGCATTCATGCTTTCAATTTGCTCTTTGACTTCCAAACGAGTGTCAAATGCGCGCACTATGGCACCGAGACTGACTGCCGTACCAATGGCGGACAATCCTGCTACGCCAGCTCCCACAACCATTATCTTCGCCGGTGGAATTTTTCCTGCCGCAGTAATTTGACCGGCGAAGAAGCGACCAAAGTGTTGACTGGCTTCGATGACCGCACGGTAACCGGCAATGTGTGACATAGAGGACAGAGCATCCATTTTTTGCGCTCTGGATATTCTTGGTACCGAATCCATGGCAAGGACGGTTGCCTGTGATTGCTCAAGTTGCTGCATCAACGCCGTGTTCTGACTTGGCCAAATAAAACTAATCAACGTTTTGTCGGCAGTCAGCCAGTCCGCTTCATGGATGCCAAGCGTTGTATGTTGCTGCGGTGGGCGGACTTTGCAAATTAAATCGGCTTGTTGCCACAATTCGGCTGTATTATCGGTGATGGAAGCCCCAGCAGCCAGATAATCTCGGTCAAGATATTCGGCTGCCAACCCAGCCCCTTTTTCGACTATAATGTCATAGCCGAGAGCCTTTATTTTTTCAATTTCTGCTGGCGTACAAGCAACCCGACACTCGTCAAGGTGGATTTCTTTTGGGATTCCTATTTTCATAGTCGGATTATAATGGTTTCGCTTAACATAGACTGATTATAATGACCTCATCAGTCAGAGTGGCTTTTAACATACTTTGCTTAATTTGAGGAATATTGTTAGACCTGTTTTTAGTGATTTTTAATAATGCGCCATAACAACCCGATTGAAAGTAACGGGTTATTGTGGACAGATTAAACCAAGCAATGAAAAAAATAACCGATAAAAATGTGAATCAGGAAGCGACACGGGCGGGTTACCGAGCGGCAGATGCCAGCGGGGTTGCCGTTGCCTCACGGATGCAGATACTTGAATACCTGTCCGACTGCAATCGGCCGGTTGTGTTTAAGGCTATTTGTGAACAGTTTGATATTGTCAGTGAGGACGGAATCAACGCGCTGTCGGCGCGACTAAAGCGAATGTGTAAAAACGGTTATGTTTTGTTTGACCGCAAACACCGATACGGCTTAACCGAGAAAATGGATCTGGTGGTCGGCAGGGTGGTCGGACATGCAAAAGGATTTGGGTTTGTCATTCCGAGTCAGAAATCGGATCGAGAGGGTGATTTGTATTTACATCATAATCAAATGCGAACCGTATTGCATGGTGACAGGGTGTTGGCAAAAATAAAAGGCGTTGATCGGCGAGGGCGAAAAGAGGGCGTGATTGTTGAGGTCTTGATTGACCAAAAGCGCGAAATTGTCGGGCATTTTCACTTAAAAGGAGGCATTGGGTTCGTGGAGCCGGATGATGCTCGCTTTGCCCGAGACATTAGTATTTCCAGCAACGGCTTCAATGGTGCAAAGCACGGCGATATTGTGGTTGTTCGCATCTGTGAACATCCTATCGAGCGCAAGCATGCGGTTGGCGAGATTATCGAAGTTGTCGGTCGCGGTTTGGAAGCGGGGATGGAAACTGAGATTGCCTTGCGAAAACACGAGATACCGCATCACTGGTCGGACCAAGTGGCTGCCCAAATGAAGCGCATGGTAGACGGCAATTTGCTGACTAAAGCACAGCCTGATCCGAATCGAAAAGATATTCGGCATTTACCGCTGGTTACGATTGATGGCAGTGACGCAAAGGATTTTGATGATGCGGTTTACTGTGAACCGATCAATGGCGGATGGCGTTTGCTGGTTGCGATCGCCGATGTGAGTGACTATGTTGAGGCAGGCAGTGCCTTAGATAGCGCGGCGTATGAGCGTGGTAACTCGGTCTATTTTCCCAATCGGGTGGTGCCAATGTTGCCGGAACAGTTGTCAAATGGCATTTGTTCGCTGAACCCCGATGAGGATCGATATTGTTTGGTTTGTGATATGCACATCACTGATCGTGGCGAGGTCGCCCATTTTCAGTTTTATCCCGCCCTGATGCACTCGCAGGCAAGACTGACCTATGAGCAGGTCAATGCCATTGTGGTCGAAAAAGATCGCCATCAGCGGCAGGTATGGGCGGCAGTAACACCACATCTTGAGCAGCTCTATCAAATGTGGCGATGTTTGCGGAAAAACCGTGATATACGCGGGGCGATCGAGTTTGAATTTCCGCAACCATATATCGAATTTGATGATACAAAACGCATTAGCCGAATATCGGGACAACAAAGGAATGATGCACACCGATTGATTGAAGAATGTATGTTGGCTGCCAATGTCTGTGCGGCAGAATTTTTACAAAGCCACAGAGGGGGCAATGCCATCTATAGAAACCACGAGGGTCCGGACGTGGACGCGCTTACCGACTTGAGAAAATTTATCAGCGGGTTGGGTTTGACGCTGGGCGGTGGCAATCAACCCAAAGCCAAAGATTATGCCCGTTTGATTGCTAGTGTCGATCCGCGAGACGATATGGCGGGTGTCGTGCAAACGGTTTTGTTGCGTAGCTTGAATCAGGCGGTGTATAGCACCGATCAAGTGGGGCATTTCGCGCTCGCCTTTCCAGCTTATTGCCATTTCACATCGCCAATTCGCCGCTATTGTGATTTGATAGTTCACCGACAAATCAAGCAGATTTTAAGTGCGATGCCAGATGATATTGGTGATGCCGGAGAGGTTAGCGATGCGACTGGCAAAGACAACCGAAAAATAGTGCCATCAGGAATCAGTTTGGAGCAAATTGGTGAACATTGTTCGTTTGCCGAGCGCAGGGCAGATGATGCCACCCGTGATGTGATTGCTTGGCTAAAAGCGGAGTTTATGCAAGAGAAAGTTGGCAAAGAATTCAATGGCATCATTTCTGGGGTAAAAGAATTTGGAATATTTGTACAGTTGAATGAAATATTTGTGGATGGCTTGGTGCATGTGACCAGTCTAGGCAATGATTATTATCATTTTGACCCCGCCCACTATCAGTTGCTTGGGGCGCGTGGCAAACAGCGTTTTCGACTCGGAGATCGGGTGCGGGTGCGGGTGATACTGGTTGATCTTGATCAAGCAAAAATTGATTTTGATCTGATTTCGGCATCCGATGGCGTGTCAACCGACAGTGTGGCAGGTCATGGTGAGCGTAAAAATCGTGTTACCCGTGCCACTACCAGAAGCCCCAAACGAACCACAAAAAAACCAAAAAAGAATCCGAAAAAATAGTCTAAAAATCCTATTCGCAATGAGCGCAAGTAAATCATGGCAATAAGACGTCACCAAAATCCCAATATGGCATACGGTTTTCACGCTGTCGAGGCAGTCGTGAGGCAAAATCATGCTCAAGTGGTTGAGGTCATCATCAATCGGCAACGAACCGATCAACGCACAAAAAACATTGTCGCAGTGCTGGAAAAAGCCAACGTTTCCTTTCGGTTTTCCAATAAGGAGGAGCCGGAAATAACCAGCGATGGAATCAATAATCAGGGCATTGTTGCGATTTTGAAAGCGCGGTTACCCGCCAAAGGCGCAAAGCTGGAAACTGTTTTGCAGGGAGTAACTCAGGGGTTGGTGTTGGTGTTGGATCATATTCAAGACCCGCATAATCTGGGTGCCTGCCTGCGGTCAGCAGAATGTGCTGGTGTTGATGCCGTTATCGTGCCGCGTGATGGTGCCAGCCCGGTGAATGAGACGGTGCGGAAAGTCGCGTCAGGAGCGGTTGAAAACGTCAACATTATACAGGTTACTAATTTAGCACAAACCCTGAAAGAACTTCAGCGACTGGAATACTGGATAATCGGGGCTGTCGATCAAGGAGATATGACGCTGTATGAGTGCGATTTCACCGGCAACATTGCCATTGTCATGGGAGCGGAAAGCGAGGGACTACGAAAATTAACAACAAAATACTGTGATTATCTGGCGCGGATTCCAATGTTGGGTGGCGTGTCCAGCCTCAACGTATCCGTTGCGACCGGCGTTTTCTTGTTTGAAGCCAGACGGCAGAGACGGGTTTAATTGATAATGTGGTAGTTGGCAGATTGCCAACACCGGACGTGGGACTTTAGTCCCGCCTCTATGGCATTGCACGGTTCTGGCGCGGCTACGCACTTCCGGCAGTTATCAGTGGGCAATTATCAATTAACAATACTGTCGTTCCCGCGCAGGAGACTGTGCAAGAAACCAACATCCGTCATTCCTGCGAAGCCTGTCCCCGCGCAGGCGGGGAGCAGGAATCCAGTCAAACAGCCAAACCCGCAAGGGTTTTCCACATGGAACGCGACCTAGCGGGAGGTATTTCGTAATAAATCAAACTTCTAACGTCCCACTTCTGGCAATGTAAAGGTCAAAGAAGCCTCCTGACAAGGAGATGACGTTTTAATTTTCGGTTTTCAAGTCGTTCGAGAATAACGCCAGATATTGGGTGTAACCTCGGTCACTCATATCCGCTTTCTTGATAAATTTCAGAGCGGCAGAATTGATACAGTAGCGCAGTCCGGTTGGTGCCGGCCCGTCATTAAAAATATGCCCTAAATGAGAACCGGCGTATTTGCTTTTGATTTCTGTTCTTGGGCGCACCAATTTGAAATCAGTGCTTTCGACAATAAAGCCTTTATCAATCGGTTCCCAGAAACTGGGCCAACCGGTGCCAGAGCGAAATTTAGTGGTTGATGAAAACAGCGGTTCGCCGGACACAATATCAACATAGATGCCGTGTTCTTTGTTGTTCCAGTATTCGTTTTGAAAAGGTGGCTCTGTGTATTCGTGTTGCGTGACCTGATACTGCATTTCTGTCAGACTCGTTTTGAGCGCGCCATCATCCGGCTTTTTATAGTTTCCATAGCGGTGCTGCGTTGGCGAGGACGGACTCAGGGAAGATGTTTTTTCGTCCTTGTTAAACAGCAATTCATCGCCCCAGATTTTTTCAAGATATTGATCCCGACCGGAGCCATGACGGTACACTTTGTAGCGTAGGGGATTATTCTTGTGATAATCCTGATGATAATCTTCAGCCTCGTAAAACGTATTCACGGGTATGATTTCTATGGATATTGGCTTGCTATAACGGTTGGATGCTACCAATTCATCGCGGGATTTTAGCGCAATTTCCTTTTCCCTCTCATTACCATAGAAAATGACCGGTCGGTAGTGGCTACCGCGGTCAACAAATTGACCGTTGGCATCGGTGGGATCAATATCCCTCCAGAATCGATCCAGCAAGGCTTGGTAAGAGACTATATTCGGGTCGTAGAAAACTTGTACGGCTTCGGTATGCCCGGTATTGCCCGCGCCGACTTCGCGGTAGGTCGGGTTGCGCGTATGACCGCCGCTATAACCAGATACCGCTTCGCTAACACCCGCCATTTTCTCGAATATGGATTCGATGCACCAAAAACAACCGCCGGCAAAAGTAGCTACGCTTAAGCCCGCGAGTGCCGTATTTTCTGCTGTCACAGAGCTGATTTTGTGCTGCTCGGTGCTGGACCCGGAGCTGATTGCCAATTTGACCAATCCCAGCACAACGACACCGCAAGCAAGCGTAATAAGAATTCGTTTCATGGTGTTTATCATGGCATTTGTCGTGGTATTGCAAGTATGGATAATGCTAATAGGTAGAAAACATTCAGGGGCAATAGTTCAATATAAAAACAATTTACAGAGCGATACGAACCTACTGGCGATAATGGAACATGGCGGAATTGTCGTCCAAGTGTAGGGCTTTGTTAGGCATTTTACATTGCTCAATATTTGAAAACAGATTGTACTGCTTAGGTTCTTTAATTTCACCATTCTTGCAATATTCCAAAATACCTTTCGCAACAAACGTGGCTAGATTGACAGGAACAGCATTTCCAATCATTTGTTCTAAATTTGTTTTAGTCCCTTCAAACTTAAAAGACCTGGGAAACGTTTGAAGGTAACTTCTTTCAATGGTAGTGAGTGGGCGTGTGGCAGATAAAATTGCCTTAGTCGGATCGCCAGCATGTTTTTTATATCCAGAGGGTAGCGGTCTGTTGACACCTCTTACAGTCGGACTAGGTTCATCAATAGAAAAGATGCCTCTACGACTATAATTGCGAGGGTGACGGTAATAATAATCTAGTCCTAAAGAGTCTCCTAAATAATCACGGATAGTCATTGGTTTATTGCTTAGGTTTTTTTTCAGAATTAACCGTAATATATTATTTTTATTGCCTAAATGCCCTATAAGGAAAAATCTTTTTCGTGCTTGGGGGACATTACAATATTCGGCACTGAGTATAACCGCTGTTAAGCCATATCCGGATTTTTCATATTGACTCACGACATCAGAAAGAATACGACTTTTTTTTATTCTCTCCACGTTTTCCATAACAAACCACTCTGATTTATATGAGCAAACAATATTGGCAAAGTGATATGTTAGATTAGCACGCCCCAGCGATTCATCTCTTTTCCCCGCGGAAGAGAAATCTTGGCATGGTGGTCCGCCCGCTATCATATCGGGTTTATATGTATTTATTATATTTAGTGCGCCTTCTTCGTCTTTTAAGTCGTGTAAATGGCAGGTGTGTTGGAAGTTATCATCATATACATTGACCGATTTATCCCAGTTATCCACGGCCGCCACTACATCTATGCCAGCATTTCCAAAACCCAAGCTAAGACCACCGCTCCCAGAAAATAAATCAACACATTTCATTATTTAAATAATTCAGGAGAATTGAATATAATTGCATCAAATCTACGTTCTGGACTAAGCAGGTTTTGACCGCCACCAAGAATTATGTTTTTAATTTCTGTTTTAGAAATGATGGGAGTTTCTAGTCGTTGGCTTGACATATAGATGTTGGTTATATTGCCAGCGGCTGCGAACGCTTTATCATTTTTGGTGTTATAAGAGAGATTGTCGATGATTTCTTCGTGGTCAAATTTTTCATTATCACGAAAATCTTTTAGCATTTTGTATAACCAAATAGCGGTCCTCGTTTGTCGAGAAATGCTACTAGCATCCGATCTTCGGTTGGCTATTTTAGAAACGAAATTAGCAAAACCGGCATTACTCCACACAAAAACATCCAGACACTGATCTGCGAGAATAGGCGATTTGCCAATTGTTTTCCAAATGGGTTGCAATAAAAACGGTGTTTGTCCATTTTCAGCAATTAAAGATATGTTTTCAACAGATGAAATAATATCATTGATACTTGGAAGAACAGATTTAGCATCAGACCAATCACTAATTTCGATGTCAGCCACATATTCATCAAGGCGATCTCCAGCACTTAATATTAAACTACAAGCGAGATATACTATTGTGTCAGGTCTTACTACTATTTCACTTCCATATAAATTGTCGTTCAAATCAAAAGTGCTATTATCGGGCAGTGTAGTTAGCTTAACTTCTAGTCCAGCCAGACACTCCCCAGTACTTTCTTTTTGAATAACGATGTCGGTTCTGGGCAGTGTCCCGATGACATACTTCTGAAAGGGGGTATGTTGTGCCTCAAAAGCAAAGTATAAATCAGGGCTTTTGGGCGAAAGCCCAAAAACCCGATCAATTCTTATTGTTATTGGAGAATACTCACCGTTTTGTATTGCCAAATAATTCGCGGCAATATTTTTTGAAGATAAATAGCAACACAATGATGCAGGAAAAGATGAGTTAAATTGGTTTTTACCCCACGACTCCTTTTTAGTAAAATCTCTGTTGGTTTTTTCTAAACCAAATAAGCGTGGTAATTCTTCAGACATATTAGGTTCTTTTTATTATTACCATCTAACGTAGCAGAAAAAGTTTACAGTCTTCCACTACCACCACACCTACGGCAGTTTCCATATCCGCCTGTGCCACGACACAAGGGACAGGGTTGCCTCTGATTGTTGTTGGCTGGAATCGGTGGGGGATGGGATATTTTTCCGATGTTAAGAGCATTAAATGAAAGCCCATAGGCAACCGACAGCCGATGGTTGTCTTCCTTCAAAATATCGGGGGCATCATACTGGTCGTCACCCATCGATAGATGTTTTTTGTACAAAAGATAGCCATGACCCCGTTGCGTCAAAATCTCAACGACTTGCTGGTAGAAGTTCACGCTCGCACCACCCCCGCATAACATCAGCGGCACCCCCTCGGTTGCTTCTCTGCCCGGAATATTATCCTTTTTGATGTTGTCGCAGGGGTCGTGGTCGCTGTGCGCTTGCTCAAGTATTGAATAAATTTGATCTTCTGCAATATTCCCGCGAAATGCACGATCTACACGCTCGATGTCGTCCAGCGACACCCTGAGTGTATCGGCAAATTCAGCATCATTAGGAAACAAATCATAAGGATTTAACTGCCACCCGTTTGGTTGCACCAGCGCATCACAACGATGTTTAATGAGGTAAGCGGTGCCCAGCGGTCGCACCGAGCCTGCCAAAATAGGATGTCTATTTTCACCGTCCTCCTGATGAACGATAAATACGGTGGCATCAATCGTGCCCGCACCAACATCAACCAACGTGTGAATGCCCGCTTGTCGTTGTGGCGAGGAAATATAGCCTTGTATTTGGGCAACAAATTCCGGAAAAGCTTCAATCATGTCAGGATGTAATGCGCGCTCGGTGCTATGTTTGCTGTCGCCTTCGCCCACAGATTGTGGCTCGGTACTCATTTTCCACGCCTCCCCGACAAGCTCTCGATATGTTTTCCGCAAAATCTCATCGTCATATTTTTCAGTTGGCAGCCCAATATTCACTGCCCACTCCAGCTTGAAGCCATCAATCACTGCCCGTTTCTCGGTCATCAGCCAGTAGCGAGATTTTTGCAATACTGCGGCGATATAGGTAATGATACGTTTTTTTGTGTCGTCATCCAGCTTGTTGTCGAGTATTCGCATTTTCAAATCGGTATGCTCGATATGCGGTGAAACGCAATCTACCGGCTTATCAAGCAAGTAGTTCCCAGTCGAATCCTCATAGAGTCGGGTCGGTAAGAGATACTTGTCTATTCCCTGCTTATTGTCGTTTAGCGGTACGCCATACTTTTGCCCCACTCCACTTATCACGACTTTGCTAAAGGCAGTACCAAAATCAAATCCAATGATTATCTCGGTGCGGTCGGCATTGTCAGCGACATCATCAAATTGTGTCTGCCATTGCTGAATTTTCGCGTCCTTGTGGGTAAGCGGTTCTGCAGGCAGGGTATGCTCCTGATTGATGTGCTTTCGGTTCACATCATGCTCATTGCTACTCGCAATCTCTTTTGCGGATTTCGTCCACAGCCGGTTGATAAAGCGTTTCCAGTTCATCATCGCCCCCTTTTCATTCTAGTAATATTCCTCCACAACAAATCGAATCTTTTTCGAGCCGCATCTTTTTCTTGACTTTTAGCTCCTCAATTTTCACGTTAAATCTAGCGTTTATTTTTTTGATACGCCCTTCGGTTGCCGGAATCAACTTCCGTTTATTGGTATTGCTACTACTACGGTAACCCGCCAGCACTTGTTCGTGCGACTCCACCTGTCTGTCGCGGTGTCGTTCTGTTGAAAATATCTGTACATTAATCCTATCTTCATTTTCATTTTTTTTATCTTTTTCAAATTCTCTGAACTCATCGTCGAGACGGTCGCGACAACTCCAAATTTTATCCCCCAAATCGTCCGACATATCGCTCCTAGCTTCTGGCCAGTCTTTGCCACGAAGACGAGCCGCATTGAGCAATTTCCATGAATTCGTTGCGTCTAATGCTGTGCCACTTTCAATATGCACGGCTCGCACCTGCAGATCTACCTCATCGACAAGTCCAGTAAATTTCCATGTCTCGATGGCAAACGCATATTGCCCATTTCGCAACTCATCCGGCAACGGCAACCCAGCATCGCTTGTTTGCGTGCTGAGTTTAACCGCCACCACCGGGCAGAAGCTACTGCTCTTGATTTCCGCGCTGATGAAACGCACCAATGGATGTAACTGGTTAATCTGCTCCACCGATCTGGTGGCGACATTGACCTTGTTAATAAACTCACATTTGACTTGTCCACCCGTTGCAAGCCGAGTTTTTCCGCGCAGTTTGTGATGCTCGATATAGGTTGCAAAGGCAGCGGCTGTAGATGCTGGCAACTTGATATGAAAACGCAGTTTTGCACTTTGCGGTTGATGGAATTCATGCCCGCTAGCATGTTCGTTTAGATAGTCCTTTATGTAAATGATCAGGTCTTGTTCGGTGATTCTCTTGTTAAGGTCATGCGCGGTTGTTACGCGATCTAATATGTACCCGCCATGAGCAATTAAACCGGATGCTTCTTGCTCAAGACGGTCTTCCGCCTGCCGAGTATTTTCGAGTGCCATCGCGGTCTGATCTATCTGATCTGCTTGCTGTTGCGCTGTGAGTTGGTGGCTGGTGAGGTCTTCGGTCAGTTGTTTAATTTTCTCGCCCAATACCGCTTCCAGTCCACCAAGTGCGCGCTCAAAGATACCCAATCGCTCAAAAAGCCGTTCATAAATGCGTTGGTCGATGGTGTCTTCGTGCCCGAGATTCCAGATAACAATTTTGTCCGCTTCTTGCCCGATTCGGTCTAATCGCCCGATTCGTTGCTCAATTTTCATCGGATTCCAAGGTAGGTCATAATTCACAATCATACGGCAAAACTGCAAGTCAACCCCTTCGCTCGCTACTTCAGAAGAAAGCAACACCTTTGTTGATTTGTCTTCGCGAAACCGCTCGATGGCAACCTGTTTGTTCTCCTTCATACCGCCCATAAGCACTTGACTGACAATCCCTAGTTCAGCCAAGCGTTCTGCAAGATAATTTAATGTAGCGCGGAAGTAGGAAAAAACCACAATTTTTTCCTGCGGGTGTTGCGTTAAGTATTTATTAATAACTTCATGGAATGCCTTAAACTTACTGTCATGTCGCCGTAACTGGGGCAAATCCACTTCCGGCAATACCTCAGAAGCCAACCAATCCACCAGCGGCGACATGTCGGTGTTAGCATCCTCTTCCCCCGTGTCTTCATAGACCATCTCATTGAGACCGTCACCTGACTGATTTGCCCGGTCAATCCACGCTTTCGCTGCCGCATATAGACAGCTTGACACTTGGCGTTGCGGACTAGCAAGCAGGAATCCATCACTAATCTCTGCGTCCTCGGCATAACTTCTGACTGCGTCCGTAACATTGTCGTAAAATTCCTTTTCGACTGGTTCAAGCGGCACAAACTGGGATTTCGGCTCTCGCACAACCGTCCATTCAAGGACTTCAGCCTTTCGGGTACGGTTAAACACATGGCACCATAGATTGACCTTTTCGATCTTGCCAGCAAGCTGTACGCGGTCATCTCGGGTTGCCATACTCGCCGGGTTGTTCAGCCGCTCAATAATGTGCCGGAGTTGTACATTATCGCGAAGCAAACTATGGTTGGTCGCCTCATTTAGAAATTCCAGAATATCTTGCGCTCCTACGTTCATATTAAGCACCAGCTTGCGCGCTTCTACTAACGGCTCATTGGCACTCACAACCTCGGGAAAAAATTTCGGATCAGCAAACGTGTCTTGATCCACAATATTGAGCAGGCTAAAGAGATCATCGCTCCTTAGATTGATCGGTGTTGCGGACAATAAAAGCACATGTTCGCTAATATCCCGCAACAGCTTCCCAAGATGCGCGTTCTGGCTGCTCCGATTTCTCATATAATGCGCTTCATCAATAATGACTAAATCAATGATTGGATCGTTAGCAGCTTGATTCTCAAAAAACTCCTTTAGTTCGTAGCGTGCTGTACTCGGGTTTCCATCTTGTTGATCTCTCGGTGGTCGTATCCCCTGTATGCTGCAAATAATTCCTTTGCCGTCAGGAATCTGGTCTGGACGCTTAAGTTCGGCAAGAAGTTCGCCAGCATCCATGATTGTGGTGTCAACACCGAACCGATCACGCAGTTCATCGCGCCATTTCTCGCGTAGCATTGCCGGACATACCACCAAAACTCGGCGGCAATCATATCGTGCCCGCAGTTCTGTCCAGATAAGCCCTGCCTCGATTGTTTTGCCAAGCCCAACCTCATCGGCAATGAGCAAGCCGCGGGAAGGGGATTCCAAAAAAGCCAGAACCGGTTTGAATTGATGTGGATAAAAATCCGTCTTGGTGATGTCCATGCTGTACAAAGTATCTGACAGCTTACCGCTGAGCTGGACATGGGTCAGGTTGCGCCTGAGATCGGATGCCAGACCAAAACGTTTTTTCTCGATGAGTTCGTCTGGATCCATGGGATTTTCGGTAACAAGCTCTAACTCATAATCAAGCAGATAATCGAACTTATCTGAAAACTTCACTTGATAGTAAATGGAGTTTGCCCTAGTGCGAGTGCGACCCGTTATATCACCCTGTTGCCCAGGCTTATATCGGCTAAACACCTTGTCCCCTTGGTTAAATTTTGGTTTATCTGGCATTAGGCTCAATCATGATGAAAAACTTGACAACGAGCGATTTTACACGATAGCCAATTGCAATGATGCCTCAAATTTATTTTCATTCTCATTATTGTAAAAAGGAACGCCCGTTATTAAATATTTATCGGCGCTAATTTTGACTCTCTTTTTGTCTTCTCCTGTTTTCTTTAAGAAACCCTCTTTCCACTTATCATGTTCTTTCAAATACTTGTCTTTTGGATCGATGAATACTTGATAAATTAGATTTTCGCCTTCTTTCTGCTTACAGAAAAGCACAAAATCTGGCTCAAAGGCTCGTCCTATTCATCTACGATTTTAATTTCTCTTTCGTTGCGAATGAGATAAATATTCTCAAAAGTTTGTTGTAAGTGTTTAAAACATATGGCAAACATGCTGACAAATACTTTTTCATCGCTTGTGCCGTAATTTGCATTGTAAACATACCAAGCCTTATCAGCAATCTCTAAACCATCTATAGGCATCAATGGCACGAACCGAATCATTCTCGCTGATATAATCATCTAGCCGATATAAAGAGCGTATGAAATTACTCATAAATAATATGTTTAATAATTAAAATCAATTAGTTATAGATTACTATTGTATTATTACATTAAGTTTTGAAGGTTTATTAGACACGATTATAGGTGTTTTTGCAACGCGAGGTATATTGGTTTGAAACGCCAGAAACGCCAGTAAATTAGGGCGTAATAAGAATGTGAATAGTGGTAGTGGGTTTCTTACACAATCTCGCAAGCAGGAATCCAGTAAAAAAACACAAACCGGCAAGAGTTTTCCACATGTAATACCAACGGCCGAAGGATTTGACACTTTGTGCTTTCCACGGGGAATTTGAAGTGATTCAGTAGTCATCATCATAGGAGGTATTAATGACAGTAGAGATTATGCGAACGGACAAGTCGGCCTGCGATCTTCGGTGCGCCGCTGCGGCGTGCAGGGACGCGAAAGCGGCCCGACGGATGCTGGCGATTGCGTTGATTTTGGACGGCACTGACCGCAAGACGGCGGCCGAGAACTGCGGGATGGACCGCCAGACGTTGCGTGACTGGGTACACCGTTACAATGACGCGGGGATTGAGGGTCTCTCGAACCGGCGTTCGCCAGGACGGCAGCCCCTGCTCAGCGTGGCACAGAAGGCGGAGTTGGCATCGCTTGTGCGTGAGGGGCCGGATCCCGAAACGGACGGCGTGGTGCGCTGGCGGCGCATTGACCTCAAGCGCAAGATTGAGGAGTGCTTTGGCGTTGTCATGCATGAGCGGACCGTTGGCAAACAACGGGTAAAACTTGGTTTTCGACGCTTGTCTGTGCGCCCGCAGCATCCGAAATCCGACCCGGATGCGCAGGATGCGTTTAAAAAAACTTCGCTGCAGAGGTAGCGGCCGTTCTGCCCAAAACGGCCTGCGGCAAACCATTGGAGATTTGGTTTCAGGACGAAGCTCGTGTGGGTCAGCAAGGGACGCTGACACGTATATGGGCCGAACGGGGAACCCGGCCGCGTGCGCCGCGTGATACACGTTATACGTCGGGCTATATCTTCGGCGCGGTTTGTCCCGAACGCGCCGAGGCTGCTGCGCTGATCATGCCGCATGCGGACACGTCCGCTATGAATGCACATCTGTGCGAGATCGCCAGGACGGTCGCGGCAGGTGCCCATGCCTTGCTCATCCTCGACGGTGTAGGCTGGCACGGATCAGCAAAACGGGAAGTGCCAGACAACATCACCCTGCTCAAACTCCCGCCTTATGCGCCAGAACTCAACCCGATGGAAAACGTTTGGGCCTACCTGCGCGCCAACAAGCTAGCAATCTCCGTGTTTGAATCCTACGATGAGATCGTCGACAAATGCTGCGATGCCTGGAATTTCTTCGCAGAGGACAAACAGGCAATCACATCAATTACATCACGTAATTGGGCCAAAACAGTCAATCAATAGAGCCGTTGGTATAAGAGGGTCAATAACGAACACTGGGCGACACCAATTACGATTGGACGGGTACGGATTGTGCCGATTGCTTGGCTGGGACAGATTCAAATATCCAAAACCGATTTTGTGAGCAGACTCTAAATATAGAGTGCTTAAACCCGCGATTACTTTGGGGCAAGGGGGAGTGACGGTACGCTCTGCTAGCTGTAATTGCTGCATAAGTTGAGCCATTGTCAGCAATCCTGCTTGTGTGGTTAATTGCTCATTCGTGGTCGCGAGTTTATAGGGTAGAATATTCATAAGTCTTGGTTGCCAGCAAGATTAGCGACCCATTGGGTGATGGTTGTGTTTGGTGATAACCAGTATACAGCCAAGACCTCTTACCTTTTAGTGCTTTCTATGTGCTTGATTGGGGGATTGTTTTTGAATTATGCAACGGTCTATTGTTGTACAATAAGGGTTCTATAACGACCACGGTGGTGACGCGAACCTCGTCAGAACAATGACAATACAACCATGTTAAATATCCCGAATCTCCTGACTTTATTGCGAATTTTATTGATTCCTGTATTGGTGGTTGTGTATTTTTTGCCGATGGAAAAAAGAGAGCTAATCATCACCAGCATATTTGTATTTGCAGCCTTAACCGATTGGTTGGACGGGTTTCTCGCACGAAAGTTGAATGCGACATCGGCACTCGGTGCTTTTCTTGACCCTGTCGCGGACAAACTCATCGTCTCCAGCGCGTTAGTGCTTTTAGTTTCAGATTCTGAGGTGCTGAATCGTGTTTTCCATCCGATGCCGTTTGCGGTTGCGGTGAGCATCATTATTGGACGAGAAATTGTAATTTCTGCTTTGCGCGAATGGATGGCAGAACTCGGTGAGCGCGGGGTCATATCGGTGGGGATATTGGGAAAAGTCAAAACTGTATTTCAAATGGTCGCCATCGGGTTTTTGTTGTACGCTACACCGATACTGGGAATACCAATATTTCGAATCGGTGAAATTGGGTTTTATATTGCTGCCCTGCTGACGTTATGGTCGATGTGTATTTATTTGAAGTCGGCAATGCCGTATTTGCTAAAAACGCCCGCCGAATAGTTTTGGGGTCTTCTGGGGTTCTTGTGGGTAAAGGCCAAACAATGACCAAAAATGTAGTGCAATTGCTATTGACACTGCTTTGTGCTTGCATAGAATTAACACCCCTTAAGAAGTCCACAGGGAATAGGTCATAGGAATAGACTATATGCGGGAATAGCTCAGTGGTAGAGCACAACCTTGCCAAGGTTGGGGTCGCGAGTTCGAACCTCGTTTCCCGCTCCATTTTTGATGCCCTTGTCGGGAGAGGTGTAGCTGATGGATATGTTATGATATGTTGATATGTATGAATTAACCTGTATCGATTGGCAGACCAGCGAATGGCTGTGCAAAAACCCCAAGCTAGCGCATGTTACATGTAGAAAACCCTTGCGGGTTTGGCTGTTTTACTGGATTCCTGCTCCCCGCCTGCGCGGGGACAGGCTTCGCAGGAAAGACGGATGTTGGTTTCTTGCACAGTCTTGAATGGCTGAGTGGCAGAGTGGTCATGCAGCGGCCTGCAAAGCCGTTTACCTCGGTTCGATTCCGGGCTCAGCCTCCATGCCATGGCTTTGTCATTCAAAAATTCGTAATTATATATGTTTGCCCGGGTGGCGGAATTGGTAGACGCAAGGGACTTAAAATCCCTCGATGGAAACATCGTGCCGGTTCAAGTCCGGCCCCGGGTACCACCTCCTGAACATGTCATATCAAGCCAGTGATGACTGGAAAATACTATATCACAGCACAGGAATTGCTCGAGGATTCGTATCAGCTCGGGGCACAAATTTTAGCAAGTTCATTTCGACCGGATTTTATAGTCGGAGTTTGGCGAGGGGGCTCGCCAGTGGGCATCGCCGTACAGGAAATGCTTCAGTATTTTGGTGTCACCACCGACCATATCAGCGTGCGAACATCATTTTATTCGGGAATTGCCACATCCGGCAAGCAGGTTCGGGTGCATGGTTTGGATTATTTGATTAAAAACCTGAATGCTGAAAATGCGTTGTTGATTGTTGATGATGTCTATGATTCTGGGCGTAGCATCCAAGCCGTCATTAACCAGCTCAGCGAAAGCACCCGCCGCAACACCCCATCGCAAATAAAAATAGCCACTCCGTGGTTCAAACCAACGAAGAATAAAACCGACCGCGAGCCCGATTATTTTCTGCATACCACCGACCAATGGTTGGTATTCCCACACGAGGTCATCGGGTTGAGCAAAACAGAATTGAAATTAGGCAAAGGAAAGCTATTCGACATCATTGAAAGCGTATTCGAGTCGAAAAAGGGTTGATAGTTAAACAATCTGTACCTGTTCAAAGTTTGAGAGCTGGTCAGAGTGAATTATATTTCCATAATGTGCAATACGATTGAGAGCGGATTGGTGGCGTGTGTTTGTGTTGCTGGCGACAGCGTTGGAAATGCAAATCATATTGAAGCCCAAGCTACAACCGACACACATTGTTTGTTCTATACATTGGTCGGTGAGGAATCCGGCACATATAATGGTGGAAATACCTATATTTCGCAAAACGTACTCTATGTTGGTTGAGTGGAAGACACAGGCAGATGTCTTGCGGAATATAATTTCGTCGCCGATTGGGTTAAAAGTAGCGGGGATAGTTGCACCAGAAGATCCTTTTGGAATATTGAATCCTGATAATTTGTAATCGAGGCTGCGGTCGCGACCATCTGTGGTCAGGTTTTCCATAACGGTGAACATGACTTCGATTCCAGCTTTGCGGCTATAGCTTTGCAAAGTGCGAATCGCTGGCAAACACTGCATTTCTACGCGCTCATAAAATGCCGGTCGGGGGGCATGCTTGTTTTTGTCCAGCACAAAATTCTGCACATCAATTAACAGTAAAGCGGTGGTGCTGGGTATAAACGAGGTCAATCTGTTCTCACCAGTGGTTCTTTTAAGCCAAACACACCTGTCGGTCGCCACACCAGCACAAGAATCAGGAGAACCGCTATGACTAGGTGGGTGATGCCGTAGATACCAAGGTTTTCTTCAAGCGGACGAAGTACTTCGGACATTAGCCCCAAGCCAACAGCAACCACGATAGCCCCGATGATATTACCCTGACCACCGACGACAATGATTGCAACGAGGTTGAACGCAAGAAAAATCCCAAAAGATTTCGGGGTCATCACGGCAATGACATGGGGCAGCAGTGCGCCCGCGAATCCAGCAACGATTGCCCCAAGAACAAATCCCAATAGCTTCAGTTTATAGGCCTGAATTCCATAGCAACGCGCCGCCATTTCGTTTTCGCGAACTGCCAGCATCGCGCGCCCTAAAGAAGAGTGTTTAAGCCGCCAAAAGAACACCACAACTAGAAAAAGAGCACAGGCGATGAAGCCCAGATCGGCGTATCGTGGAATTCCCGTTAGCCCGCGCCCGCCTCTTGTTAATCCATCCAGATTGAGGGCGATGTTCTGCACAACAATGATAAGTCCGAGCGATGCAACCGCTAGATAATGGGTTTTTAAGCGCAAGACAACGAGACCGATTACGAAAGCCAATATGCCCGCAGCACCAGCACCAATCAGTGATGCCATCCACAGAGGCAATTCGGTCGAAGCGATTAATTCGGGCATTTCAGGCATTGCAAACCCGCGTCTGCCAAGCGGGTAGGTAAAGGCTATCGCAACATAGGCTCCAAAGGTCATAAAAGCAGGGTGTCCAAGACTGAAAAGTCCTACAAAACCATTGGCAGCTGTTAGACTTACAGCCAAAATGACGTTGATCAACAGAAGTTTGGTGAGGGTTTGTAAGTATCCGCTTCCAGATATTTCCATATATAAAACCAATAATGCCAACCCGCTGGCGAACCCGATTGCTGCCAGTCTTTGTGAGACATTGAAGTTTCGCATTATGCTCGCTCCTCCTCGTCTTTTCCTAAAAGTCCTTGCGGTCGGATTAGCAAAATTAGAATCAAAGTCCCGAAAACAAACGTATCACGAAAACCAGTCAAATGCGGGGGGACGAACCCCACGAATGCAACTTCGGCAAAACCAAGTATATAACCGCCTAAAATCGCCCCAGGTATTGAACCTACACCACCAATAATTGTTGCAATAAATGCTTTTAGTCCGGGAACGATTCCCATAATAGGATCGATTTGCCCGAATTTTCCACCCCAGAAGTATCCCGCGATACAGGCAAGCGCACTGCCCAGACCGAAAGCCATCATCACTGTTTTGTTGACGGAAATACCCATTAAGCGGGCGGCAAACACATTCTCGGAAACGGCACGCATTGCGGTGCCAATTTTGCTACGCTTGATAAATTGCACCATCGCGATTGCCAGAAAGAGTGTCGTTATGGTTATGATGATATCGATTAATTGGACATCAATCCCTCCCACTTCAATTCGTCTGCTGAAAAATTCCGCAAGATGTAAACTGCGTGGTTGCGAACCCAAAAGTATCTGCCCTAGATTTTGTATCGCCACTGAGACCGATAAGGTAACCACAAATCCGGTAATCATTGGCGCACCGCGAATTGCTCTGAAAGCGACACGTTCAATCAATGCGCCGGCTGCAAAGCCAATTACAATCACTAAAACGGGCACCAAATACCATGCTATTGGTGCGTATAAAGAGAGCCCCAATGTAGAAAATGCGCCAATCATTAATAAGTCGCCGTGTGCAAAATTGACCAATCGAACGACACCGTAGATTAACGAAAAGCCGATGGCTACAAGGGCATAAAGACTGCCGAGGGTTATTCCATTTATCACTTGCTGGAATATATATTGGTTCATTCGCTTATTCCCAAATAGGCAGAAACCACTTGCGGGTCATTTAACAACGACCCAGAGATTCCTGTGGTTGTGATTTTTCCCTCGACGAGCACACCTCCTTGATCTGCCAATTCAAGTGCCATCATCGCATTTTGTTCAACGATAATGATGGTGATATTTTGAGTTTTGTTAAGCTCGCGCAGTTTTTTGAAAAGCTGTTCGGTAATTTGTGGGGCAAGACCTAGAGAGGGCTCATCAAGCAATAAAAGTTCAGGCTTTGCCATCAATGAGCGTGATAGTGCTAACATCATTTGCTCACCACCCGATAGCGTACCCGCCTTTAACTTTCGTCGCTCTTGCAGAATCGGGAAAAGCGAGTAAGTCTGTTCCAATTGCTCGTTGACATGGCTTGCATCGTCATGGATGTATGCACCGAGGCGAAGATTTTCCTCTATGGTCATTTGGGTGAATATTTGTCGTCCTTCCGGGCAATGTACTAGACCCATTTCGACAATTTTTTCCGGCTTACAGTGGGTGAGACTCACTGTGCCGCCTGTCGAATGAAACTCTGCGGTGCCTGATTTGATTGGCAACAGACCGGAAAGTGCCATCAACAAACTGGATTTTCCAGCACCATTCGAGCCGACTAAAGCAAATATTTCGCCTCGCGTAATGTTCAGGGAAAAGTCCTTCAGCACATGTGTTTTACCACGATAGACATTCAAAGCGGATATCGAAAGCATTATTCATCAACCCGCTAGTGGGGAATGCCGCTTGCCCAAATACACTTCAACCACATTGGGTTGTTTTAGGACACCGGTGGTATAACCGCTGGCAATGGTTTCTCCTTTATTGAGTACCACGAGTTTTTGACAGAGTTTGGAAACCATCGGAACATTATGTTCGACCAGAATGATACTCAGTGCAAGCTCGCTGTTCATGGATAGAATTAACTTAGAAAGAGCGTGTTTTTCACTTTCATTCATGCCGGCGGCAGGTTCATCAAGCAAAAGCAATTTGGGTTCACAGGCGAGTGCGCGGGCTATTTCGACACGCCTGCGATCTCCATACGACAAGGCATCTGCGCGTTCATTGATGAAGTCGGAAATGCCAATGACTTCAAGCATTTTGGTGGCGATTTGTGCAATTTTTCGCTCTGCCCTGTGGTATGATGGTAGCCTGAGAAATGTTGGAAAAAGAGATGATCCGTATCGCGCATGTGCGCCTGCCATGACATTTTGCAAGACCGTCAGCTCGTCAAAAAGCCTGATGTTTTGGAATGTTCGACATATTCCGAGTTTAGAGCGACGTTCTGGACTCGCTCGGGTGATATCCTGATCTTCAAAACTGATAATCCCGATATCTGGCTTCAGCAACCCAGTCAAAACATTTAAGGCCGTTGTTTTTCCGGCACCGTTCGGACCGATGAGACCAATCAAATCCCCCGATGTCACAGACAGCTCAAATCCGCTAAGGGCTGAGATGCCACCAAAATTTTTACCAATGCACTTTACTGTCAGCAAATTTTACCTGCCAGCGATGTTTGTTTAATGTATCAAGTTTAACGTATTGCTAGACTTTATCACTAATGTGTATTATATAGTACATAATATTGATCAAAAATTAAGACTAACGAATTGAATTTAATTGGCTCCATAGATCCATCGGTAATCGGCATCGAAAACCGCGATGGAAAATCAGATATTTTGTTGATCTGTGAGCATGGTGGTAACACGTTTCCGGTCTGTCTTGGTCAGCTTGGTTTAAGTGATCAGGCTACAACCAGGCACTTTGCATGGGATATTGGTGCTTTGGATGTTGCCAAAATTCTTGTCGATATTTTAGACGCAACCCTAATCCACCAAATATACTCTCGTCTGGTATGCGATTGTAATCGCAAACCAACCGCCCCGTCCTTCATTGCTGAATTTGGCGAAGAACTTACGATACCCGGCAATCTCAATATATCGGATGCCGAACGAGACATGAGAATACGCGAGATATGGAATCCGTTCCACGATTACATCAATGAATTTTTAGCACAGCGGCAACGCGATGGACGTGTAAGCATTGTTATCTCTATCCATAGTTTTACACCGGTCTTCCGCGAACAGCGTCGTTCCATTGAGATTGGACTATTATGCGACCGCGACCGGCGACTTTCAGATAAGCTATATGGATATCTGAAGCCAATTATGGCAACTGGGGTGGCGATGAATGTACCGTATTTTATGAGTCGGGAAACAGATTTCACCATTCCGGTTCACGGCGAAGATCGTGGGCTGTTGTGTGCTGAAATAGAAATCAGGAACGATTTGATTGCCGATTCCAGTGGTGCAAATAAGTGGGCTTTATTATTGGCAGACGCAATAAATGCCAGCCTGCATTGCTAAAATTTGGTCGAAAACATTTATGCAGGATAGAACGTGAAACATGTCAAACCGGTTCGAGACTGGCTACTAAAACCCGAAAAAACGGCAGTGTTGGTGGTGGACGTTCAGAAAAGTGAGATACAACCAGCGGTGTTGGAGCAGTATCCGGAATATGCAGATGCGTTGCATAATCAAATGTTGCCAAATTTGGCGCGGCTTGTGCATCATGCGCGCGCTTCTGGGTGTGAGATTATTTACACGGTTATAGAATCACTTACTGGTGATGGACGTGATGTCGGGTTAGACCACAAGCTGTCTGGTATATTCATCGCTAAAGGATCTGAATTGGCGACACTCTTGCCACAAGCTGGCTATCACACTGACGACATCATCTTGCCAAAAACTTCCTGCGGGGCATTCAACGCGACTATTCTGGGCTATTTATTGCGGAATATGGGAATAACCAATGTCATTGTTGCCGGACTGCTGACCGACCAATGTGTCGATATGGCAGTGCGTGATGGTGCAGACCTCGGGTTTTATATGATTTGCGCCCATGATGCTTGTGCAACACGAACGCATGCTCGGCATAAACAGTCATTGCAGGCGTTTGGGGGGTATTGTCGGCTACAGAGTGTCAGCGAAGTATTGAAAGATATCGAACAAACGAAATCTGAATGAGAAATAGCCAGCTGATATCAGGGCTGGCTATTTTATTTGCCTGTTATTGGGATGGGGATGGTCGCCAAATATCTTCAACTTTATATACGCCGGCCTGTACCGAAATGATTGAAACCGGCTTGGGTGGTACCATCGTATCTCGCGTATATGAAATATCACCAGTCACCGCCTTAAAGCCCCGCGTTTCATGCAATGCCATACGGATTGCGGCAGGGTTAGTCGAGCCTGCCCGCGTAATGGCATCAACAACAAGGTTTAGAGCATCGTAACCCAGCGGTGCAAAAGCGTTCTCTGGATCAACACCATATTTATTTTTGTAGGCGGCTATGAAAGCAGTTACCTCAGCCCGGTCATCCTCGCGGAACGTATGAGTCGAGAAATAGACATCATTCGCCAAAGCTGCGCCTGGGGTTGCCACCAACAAATCAGTATCAAAGCCGTCACCAGAAATAATCGTAATATCAAGACCTGCTTCCCGGATCTGCTTGACCGTCAGACCTGCTTCGGTCGGAATTGCCGAGATAAACACCGCTTCTGGTGCAGGGTTCTGCGCATTTAGTCGGGCAATCTGTGCTGAGAAATTCGTATCACCAATCATAAAGGTATCTTTGAGCGAGACCTTTCCGCCACGGTCGGTTACACGTTGCACAAAGAACGCGCTTAATGCTTTGGTGAAGTCCATTGATTGATCAGTCCAGACTGCAAAATTGGTATATCCCAGTGTATCAAGGGCATAATCGGCGATTGCGAAAGATTGGTCGTCGTCGCCAAACGGGGTCATGAACATGTTGTCGCCAACCCATTTAGGTAGTTCGGGATGGGTTGCGCCTGACGTTACAAACGGAATACCCGCCTCCTGAAACAATGGTGCTGCGGCCATGACGAAAGTCGTGTCCGACTGACCGATGCCAGCTACCACGCCTGCAGAAAGAGCGCGTTGGGCGGCTTTTGCCGTTTCTTGCTGATCGGTGCGCGTGTCGATTGAGAGCAACTCAATCTGCTGACCTAACAGACCGCCCGCGTTATTGATTTGTTCGACCGCAAGCTCTGCGCCCCTGAGTGAAGGACCGTCAAGCGACGACATGCCGCCAGAGACATTATACAATGCGGCGATTTTGATTGGATCGGCCTGTGTCGGTGCGCTGAGTACCGCCATTAAAGCTATGGCGGATATTAGTTTTGAGCTTATTTTCATTTGGTTCTCCGAGAATCTGGGGCAAACATCAAGATGTTTGCCTCTGGTTGATAGTTACGGATGATGACATTATCGACAGTGGTTCACGAAAAGTCAACCATTTCTGTATGCTATACTTTATGCCGTAAAAAGTCAATCATTTTGTATATTATACAAATATTATTAAAAAATGTATAATAATGTTTGTAAATACTGGGAGGGTTAAATGGCACAAGTAGGGGTGAAAATTAAAAATCAAATTTCTAAAGTTTTTGAAGGGCTGGGGAAGCGAGAGCGTTCTGTTGCGCGTGTTTTGCTAAGAGAGTACCCAGTGTCTGCGTTAGCGACAGTAGCGCAACTTGCAGAAACATCAGGGGCCAGCACAGCGACTGTTTTACGGTTAACCGGGAAGCTGGGTTTTGATGGTTATGGTGATTTTCAAGCTGCTGTGAAGCGTGATTTGCTGTGTCATTTGCAATCCCCATCGGACAGAATGACTATCAATCAATCGGTCAGCTCAAAAGCGAAGTCCAGTGATTTGCCTTCGCGAATGGTGGCACAGCTAACACAGAATATTAATCAAAGTTTTCGTGATTTAATTACCGTTGATTTTGATGAGGCGATTGAGCTTTTGTCCGAAAAGCAGAAAGCCATCTATTGCATCGGTGGTCGGTATTCCACACATGTCGCTAAAATCTTCTCGCAGTATATGGGGATGTTGAGAAACAATGTTTATTTCGTCGATGGACAAAACGAGGGCTGGGCAAGGTATCTGACATTCATTGACAAGAAATCAATCATCGTGGCGTTTGATATTCGGCGCTACCAACACTCAGTGCAGCAATTCGCTAAACTAGCGAGCAAACAAGGAGCTAAAATCATTCTGGTAACGGATAGCTGGGCAGATGTGTCTGAATTGCCTGCCAACCTCCAATTCCACCAGGCGAGTGCTTCGGTATCGCCGTTGGATAGTTTGGTGGGTCAGTTCGCATTTATGGAGACGCTCATAGCCGGTTTTGTAGAATCCAATGAAAAACAAGCGCGCATCCGTTTGAGTACCTTCGACGATTTAAACGATGCGCTTGCCCAGATGACCAACATAGGAAACCCCAATGACTAAACTGGACACGAACACCGACCTGTTGATGGTGTGTACTAGCGATATTTCCGGGCAGGTGCGTGGTAAAGCAATTCCCAGACGGAACATTTCGAAACGCTCGAATATTGGTGTCGGCTGGGTGCCGACCAATGTCTTTATCACGTCCTTTGGGACCATCGCCCCGAGCCCTTGGGGGGTATTGGGAGATTTGATGTTACGCCCGGATTTCACCACCGAGGTCAACATCGTTGAGGAAGATAAGGGGCTAAGAGAAAATTTTGTACTCGCGGACATCCTGGAGCTTGACGGTTCGCCTTGGGAATGTTGTTTGCGTGGGCAAGTCAAGAAAGCCCTCGATCGCCTCGAAAGAGAACATGGCTTACGCATGATAGTTGCTTTTGAGCATGAGTTTTATTATACCGCAACGGAACAACAAGCTGGGTTGGGATATGCGCTGCGGGCATATCGTAGGCTTGGTGCATTTCCGAATGATTTGATGTGTATCCTTGATCAGGCAGGGCTTGGCATTGATACCTTCATGCCCGAGTTCGGTCCCGGTCAATGTGAAGTTACCATTGATCCAAAGCCCGCACTGCGGGCTGCAGACGAAGCGGTCATTTTACGTGAGCTTGTGCGGGCGACGGCACGCAGCCACGGTGGTCGTGCAAGCTTTACGCCAGTCGTTGAACCAGATGGCGATGGCAATGGCGTGCATGTGCATTTCAGTTTTCAAGATATTGACGGAAACCCGGTTTCCTATGATCCGTCCAAGCCGTTGGATATCTCTGAGCCAGCAGGTGCTTTTGTGGCAGGAATCCTTAGACACCTGCCCGAAGCGATATCAATGACGGCGGCATCTGTCCCCTCCTACATTCGCCTGCAACCGAATCGTTGGAGCGCGGCGTTTAACAATCTTGGGCAACAAGACAGGGAAGCAAGCGTCCGTATTTGTCCGGTTTTTGGCAGAACTGAAGCATCCATAGCCGAAAAATTTCACTACGAATTCCGAGCGGCAGATGCTGTTGCCAGCCCGTACCTCGTTTTGGCGACAATCATTAACGCAGGTTTGTCGGGACTTGACAACGGCATGACAACACCACCCGAGACGAACACCGATCTGGGACGGCTGGACAAAGAACAACTGACAAGATTGGGCTACGAAAGACTGAGCTCATCACTCATGGAAGCACTCGACAGGCTTGAGAACAGTAAATGGGCGACTGACTATTTCGGTAAAATGTTTATTCAGACCTTCATCATACATAAAAGAAGCGAAGCTGAAATGATGTCGGATAAAAGTGCTGCCGAAATTTGTGCAATGTACTTTAAAGCCTATTAGGAGACCTTTGCACGATAGTTCTTTTGCCCTCAGTGTCAAAAATGGTCTCAATCGGTCATTTATTAAGTATAAACTCCTTCATTATTCACGCGCAGGAGACTGTGCAAAAACCCCAAGCTAGTGCATGTTACATGTAGAAAACCCTTGCGGGTTTGACTGTTTTACTGGATTCCTGCTCCCCGTCTACGCGGGACAGGCTTCGCAGGAAAGACGGATGTTGTTTTTTTGCACAGTCTCAGGGGATTTCTCGCAAAGCCGATCCACCGATGGCGGTGTTGTCGCGATTGTGAATTATTCCTGCAATGCCATCATGCGGTTGTGGGCGTGTAGGGCGGCGACTTTGTATGCTTCGGCGAGGGTTGGATAGTTGAAGGCGTTCTCCAGAAAATAATCGAGCGTGCCTTTTAATGTTAGCACTGCCTGACCGATGTGGATTAACTCGGTGGCACCTTCGCCGACAATATGTACGCCGAGCAAGCGTTTGGATTTGATGGAAAAAATCATTTTCATCACCCCAGATTGTAGCCCCATCACTTTTCCGCGAGATGTTTCCCGCAGTTGCATCATGCCCACTTCATACGGAATTTTTCTTTTGATCACTTCTTCTTCCGACATACCGACAGTGGACATTTCGGGTACCGCGTAGATTCCATACGGGAAAAATTCGGGTTGTTTGTGCACCTTTTCACCGAGCGCGTCCAGCACCGCAATCCTGCCTTGTTCGAAAGCAGTAGAAGCCAAACTCGGAAACCCGATTACGTCTCCGACTGCATAGACACTCGGACAACTGGTTTGAAATTGTGAGTTGACCGAAATTCTGCCACGGTGATCGACTTCTATTGCTAACTTGTCCAACCCGAGTTTTTCGGTTGCGCCTATGCGTCCAGCGGCAAACAACACCATATCCGAAGCAATCGCTCGATTGCTGTCCAGACGAACGACACATGAGCCGTTTTTACGACACTCGATATGAGTTACTTTTTGACCAAACTGCAAACGCAGACCGTCATTAACGATGTCATGGCGAAAGTGCATGAGCACTTCCTTATCCATAAAATCCAGCATAGTCTCCCTTGGCTCAATCAATGTTACGTTGATGTCGAGAGCTTTGAATATGGTGGCATACTCAACCCCGACCACGCCAGCACCAATGATGATCAGGGAGCGTGGGAGTTTTTTCATGCAAGTTACTTCATCACTGTCAATAACGGTTTCTCCATTAAAGGGCACATAGTCCGGTCGATAGGTCTTGGTGCCAACCGCTATAATGAACTTGCTCGCTGTTAGCGAAACAGAATCACCGTTGGCAGTGGTAACACTAATCACTTTTTCAGTGACAAACCGTGCATAACCGAGAATAATGTTGACCCCGTTTCGGACCAGATGATCCTGCTGGATGTCCACCTCGCTTTGTAGCGTCAGATTAAGGCGTTCCATTAAATCCGATGCCTGTATATCCGCTTTGACACGATAGGCGCGTCCGTAGAATCCACGTTCTCGCCAACCAGTCAGATTTAATACTGTTTCGCGTAGCGTTTTACTCGGAATCGTGCCAGTGTGTACACAAACACCGCCGACCTGATTTACGCCATCAACAATAGCCACATTTTTGCCCAGTTTAGCAGCCTGAATCGCTGCGGTTTTACCCGCTGGACCGCTGCCAATGATGAGCACGTCAAATTTTTGCATGGTTATCTATTTAGTTTGCTGTTCACCGTCTGCGAATACCACTGAACAATTTATTTTATGCTGCCTTTAAGGACAAAAGGGCTTGCATACATTCTACCCTATACGGCTTCACAATCCTGTGATTTTTTGCTTATCTGTCAAACATTGACAGCAATTTGCGTTAGAATAGCTCGGATTTTCATATTCGGAGTAATAACTATGTCGCGTTTTTATGTTCTTCTCATCTCTTTATTGATTCTAGTTCCGCCTAGTCATGCGGCAATACCATCATTGTTGTTATCATCATCAGAGGACGGGGAATTGCCCAGTCTGGCACCGATGTTGGTTGGGGTGCAGCCCGCTATTGTTAATATATCGACTACGACCAGTCAACGTACCGATAGAAATGCGCTCCCGAACAGTCCGTTATTTCAGGACCCGTTTTTTCGCCGGTTTTTCAATCTGCCACGTCAACAACAACGGCAGCGCCCCGCTTACAGCCTCGGCTCAGGGGTCATCGTTGATGCCAAAAATGGCTATGTGATTACCAACCATCATGTGGTGGATAAAGCCGATAAAATTACCGTTACCACCCAAGATGGTCGTGAACTAGATGCCGAGTTGGTCGGCTCAGATGCCAAGAGTGACATCGCACTCATCAAGGTGGATAGTGATAATTTGACTGAAATAAAACTAGGTGTATCACAAAAATTACGGGTCGGTGATTTTGTGATTGCCATCGGTAGCCCGTTTGGTCTTAGCCAGACCGTTACTTCGGGGATTATCAGCGCGCTCGGTCGCAGTGGACTGGGGATTGAGGAATATGAAGATTTTATACAAACCGATGCCTCAATCAATCCGGGCAATTCAGGTGGTGCTTTGGTCAACTTGCGGGGTGAATTGATCGGCATCAACACAGCCATATTATCTCGTGGTGGAGGCAGTGTCGGCATTGGGCTTTCCATTCCGGTGGATATGGTGAAAACGCTGATGCCACAGTTGATTGAATACGGTGCGGTGGAACGTGGTTTGCTTGGCGTTCGTATGCAGGATTTAACCCCCGCATTGGCGAAGAGTTTGGGTATCAGCGATAAAAAGGGTGCGCTTATAGTCGGCATTGAACCGGGCTCGGCAGCGGAGGGTAAAGGGATTAATGTGGGGGATGTTATTGTAAAATTTAATCATACCCGCATTGAGAACGGGACAGATTTGCGTAATGCAGTCGGGCTGGTCAGAGTCGGCACCTCTGCGATGCTTGAATACTATCGTGATGGGTCGCTACGAAGCGTTGAAGTTAAAATTGGGGAAAGAGAATCGAAGAGTTTCAAGTTCGATGACTCGGGCATCAGTCGGCGATTAAACGGGGCGCGCTTCAGGACGGTTAAATCCTCAGAGGATTTTGGCTTGGATTTCAACGGCGGCGTTCAGGTTGTTGAAATTGATTCTAATAGCCCGGCCGCCTCATCCGGTCTCAGAAAAGACGATGTGATTATTGCCATCAATCGGCACAACATTATTTCTATCAAACAAATGGAAAAAGTACTCAATAATGCCGATGGCGTGTTGCTGATTCGGTTAATTCGAAATGAACGGCTATTGCTGTTGGCGATTCAGTAATCAATGACGAGCAAAGCATCTGTCTGCGACAGAGCGTTAAATCCTCATCTTGCGTAATTGCGAATAAATACAATGACTCATTTTCTGATTGCGCCTTCTATTTTATCGGCTGATTTTGCCCGCCTCGGTGAAGAAGTGGAGCATGTTTTAGCCGCCGGCGCGGACATGGTGCATTTTGATGTCATGGACAATCATTATGTGCCGAATCTGACAATCGGTCCGTTGGTCTGTGTAGCATTACGCAAACATGGGATTCGTGCTGCCATCGATGTCCATCTTATGGTCAAGCCGGTGGATCGTATTATTCCTGATTTTGCCGATGCGGGTGCGACCTATATCACTTTCCACCCTGAAGCCTCCGAGCATGTTGACCGCAGTTTACAACTGATTCGGCAGCACGCTTGCAAAGCCGGACTGGTGTTTAACCCCGCTACGCCACTTGATGTCTTACAACATGTTATTGACAAGGTGGATATGATCTTGCTGATGTCAGTCAATCCCGGATTCGGTGGGCAAGATTTTATTCCTCACACCCTAAATAAACTTAAACAGGCACGGCAAATTATCACCGACAGCGGGTGCGATATTCGTCTTGAGGTTGATGGCGGTGTCAAGGTCGATAACATCGCCGCGATTGCCCGAGCAGGCGCGGATACTTTTGTCGCCGGCAGTGCCGTTTTTGGTGCCGCAACCGCTGGCGACGAGAATGATTACGACACCGTGATTGCGGCGTTACGAGGAGAATTGGCGGCTGTATAGCCTTTTGTGAGACCTTTGCATCATTGTCGGAAGTGTGGCAAGACTGTGTAAGAATGCTGGTCGTGTTATATATGGAAAACCCTTACGGGTTTGGTTGTTTTACTGGATTCCTGCTTTCGCAGGAAAGACGGATGTTGATTTTTTGCACAGTCTCCTACACGGGAACGACAAAATATTGGTTTTACACAGTCTCTTTTCTCGAGGTAGCTGGTCAACCTATGCGTGATAGTTTAAGTAGTTTCTTCATGTCTTTGAGCAGTAGCCGTGGCGCGAGACTCAGTGGAATCACCATCATGACGTTTCCTAATGGGTCAACCAATAGCGCGTCATGGCTGCCCATATTATGTTGTTCAATAATGAGCTGTAATTGTTTATCAATGCCGGTTGCCGATGGTTTCAGCAGGTTCGCATCGGCGTGATGTTGCCGAATTTCATTCGCCAGTAGCACGTCATCAATAACAATATAACGCTGGATACGAGTCGCATCTTTGCCTAAGGCGATGCGAGTTTGGCGTGTGTTGTAGAGTGCCTGTTGGCATTGTGCATTACATTTCGAATCGAGCAAATGCACGATAGTCCATTTATGTTTGAGTGACTCAAGTTTGAGCGATTTAGGCGCAACCTGCCCCTGCTCTAATCGGCTATTTTGGAACGCGGTTAAAGTAATTACTGGATTGATTAACGGGGCATAATTGGATTGCCCTTGCGGTAAAAATATGTTCCCCAATCCATAGTACCAGAAGAAAGCCGCCAGTAACGGACCAAGAAACAAAGACAAAATGGCAATGAGCTTTGATCTTGAACGCCATAAAGCGGCACTGCCGACATTGTTTTTTACGGTGTTTTTATGTGCGTTTGTCATATCAAGATTGTCGATGCTCGCCATTGTGTCGCGACCAGATAAAGCCAAAAATAATCAGCAACAAAGCCAGCCCCCACCACTGCACCGCATAGCCGAAATGGCGTAGCGCGTTAATCACATAGGGCGACCAGATTTTTACCAAACCGAGTTTCGGGTCTGTCTCCAGTACCACTACCACTGGCTGTAGCGTAAACCCCACCGCTTGGGACAACGCCTGCCAATCGAAATACTGGATTACTTTCGGCCAAGATGTTTGATTTGTATATGCCGCCCCAAGGGTAAAGCCTTGCTCAGGCAAATATAATTGTCCCATCACTTTTTCTGACCCAAGTACGCTATTGCTGGCTAACTGCAATCCCGCAACAGCATTTTCTGCAATCCAGTCCTTTGCAATCCAACCGAGATTAACCAGCACCACGCTACCATCTCCGGCTAACCGAAAGGGACGTAATACTTCATAACCAAGCCGCCCCCGATAGATGCGATTGTCCAACAGAAATGTTTTCCCCTCTAACCAAGTTCCATCCAGCTCAACCGCCTTGTACTCTATATCATCCCAGCTTGGTGCGCGGTTTTTTATAACGATATGCGGATGTTGTTCAGACATGATTTTCTCGAGTTGATTTTTTTCCACCCCTCTACTAAGCTGCCAACCGCCCAACCCCAACAATAATGACAAACACAACAGATAAACAATCCTAAGCAGGTGTTTAACTGGTTTTTTTGCTAAATTCATGGTCATATCAGACTTTATATTCACCTGCTATATGCCGATGCTAAAAACTATACTGCTTATATTGTTACTATTCGTCATCGTCAGCCTGTTTACGGCGTTTTACTATATGGTCAAAGACCCTTCTGCATCTAGGCGCGTGGTCAAATCGCTATTCGTGCGTATAGGATTGTCACTGCTCATTATGTTGCTGTTATTGGTTGGCGTACAATTCGGCTGGATTGCACCGCATGGGTTTGGGCAGTAATTATTTATCTGCATCAACCCGGTTGTGTCGCCGAGAAATATTGATGGAGATGGCTTAAGCTATGATGCTTTGCAACTCTGTGATGCCGCTCGTCCGGGCTAAACCCCCAGTTCTGCCTGATGTGCCTTGACCATTTCGAGCATGCTGTTGAACTGGAAATCGTATTTAGGCATGTTGCCGGGATGTCGGGTAGCACCAAAGCCTTCTTTATCGTGACGGCGATATATCCAGCAATTAGCCAATCCGTGTCGGTTAGCCGGCGCATGATCGTGGAACATGCTTTCTGCGGTGTGCAGGATGTCGTGCTTTTCGATGCCCAGCGATTTTAGTTTATCCAGCATGTAATCAAAATTTCGTTCTGATGGCTTGTACGAGCCGCAATCCTCGGCGCAATAGACTGCATCGAATTCAACCCCAAGACGTGCATTCGAACTGGCAAAGCTCTCGTTGTCAACATTAGACAGGATGACCAGATTGAAATGCTTTTTGAGATAGGTCAGTGCCTCGATAGAATCAGAGAATGCGGGCCAGCGTTTGACCGACTGGCCATAATTGACCGCATCTTGATGGGTAAAGCTAACCCTCCATTCTTCAGCTAGCCGTTTATAGACAATCGTCAACAAATCATAATATCGCATCGCTGGAGTCTGAATCTGTTGTGAAGACTCGTGGCGGGCATGCGCTTCTAGTACCTCATCTCGGCTCAATTTTTGTTCTGCTTTATCGAGCAAAGGTTTCAGCCCCGCAACCATGCCAGACTCCCAGTCGATTAAGGTGCCATAGCAATCAAAGGTGAGGGTTTTGTAGGCACTCAGTTTCATCGGTTATCATTTATATTCAGTTGTATTCAGCATAAGAGACTGTGCCAGAAACCCAATATTCGTCGTTCTTAACCCCCCTAGCCCCCCTCGTATGATCCCAATCAGGTAAATTATCAACTCGTTTAGTGGTTTTTAATGGACCCTATCCAACGGCGGTTGGATGGGTAGTAGTGATGCAGTAACCCCGCAAAACAGCCAAACCCGCAAGGGTTTCCGCATGTAACGCAATGCCTAACGAGGGTTTCTTGCACAGTCGCATAAGGTCTAATGTTTGTAGCAGGAATATTGAATGACTCGTGTGCAAACTTCCCGCGTGCAAACTTCAATACTCAATCAAACAATATACACAAAAATAAACAGCCCCAACCACACCACATCGACAAAATGCCAATACCAAGCGGCCGCTTCAAAGGCAAAATGCCGCTCGGGGGTGAAGTGACCGCGTATCGCACGGAACAACATCACCGTCAACATAATTGCTCCCAAAGTAACATGCATGCCGTGAAATCCGGTCAGCATAAAAAATGTTGAGCCGTAAATGCCGCTAGTGAGGGTCATGCCTTCGTGGTAGGCTTCGACATATTCCACGCCTTGTAAAAACACGAACAGAAAGCCAAGAATAACGGTCAGGAGTAACCCAGCTATGAGTTGCGGACGATGATTTAATTTGATGGCATGGTGCGCCCAAGTTACCGTTACCCCAGAAGTGAGCAGAATAACGGTATTGATGAACGGCAGTGGCCACCAGCCCATATGGAAATCACTTTCGCCTAAATTTCCCGGCCCGTTGGTTGGCCAAATCTCAGCATAGGTCGTCCATAGCTGCATATGGGTTTCGAAATTATTACCCGCCCCCAACAACCAAGGCACCGAGAGTACTCGAGCATAATATAGTGCGCCAAAGAAAGCCGCGAAAAACATGACTTCGGAAAAAATAAACCAACTCATACCCAAACGAAAAGACATGTCTTCCCATGGTTTGTATGCGCCTGATTCGCTTTCCCGAATGACCGTTCCAAACCAGCCAAACAACATCACCATGAGCAACACAAACCCGACAATAGCGACTGTCGGGCCTAGTGTACTACCGTTTAAGTAAGCCGCAAATCCACCCATTATCAGGGTCAATGCAATGGAGCCGACCATCGGCCATTTTGCCGCCTCGGGGACGAAATAGTGATCGCGTGCTGTCTCTGCCATG
This sequence comes from Candidatus Spongiihabitans sp., assembly GCA_965261425.1. Lineage (GTDB taxonomy): Bacteria > Pseudomonadota > Gammaproteobacteria > Arenicellales > Poriferihabitantaceae > Spongiihabitans. The sequence goes on along the minus strand of OZ253452.1, from coordinate 1,468,652 downwards.
GTTACCTCTAATCTTCTCTAGTTTATTCGACTGTTCACGTCAAAAAATGTATATGAAAGCGTTACCGTATTGATGTCTTGCGGTAACTCTGGGTCTATCACAAAAATTAACGGCATTCGTTTTTCTTCATTCGCAACAAACTTTTGCTGGCTGAAACAAAAACATTCTGTTTTCTTGAAATAACTAGCCGCGCTTGATGGGGCTAGACTCGGCACCGCTTGACCGACCACCGCCTGATTTAATTGGTTGACGGCAATATAATTGGTTTTGTAAGTTTGCCCGGGATTGACCCACATACTGCTCACCTGCGGGGCAAAATCCCACGGTGCTTGCTGATTCAAAACGCTGATAAACTCGACCTTCACCAGACGCTGTTTATCAATTTCTAATTCATCTGCCTGCCGTACCGCAATGCTACCCGTTTTACCGTTTAGTCCGGTTAAATCACAAAACACATCGTAAATCGGCACCATCAAATAGCCGAATCCAAACATCACCACCGGAATCAAAAAAAGGGGGTAAATTCTGCGCTTGTTGGTTGCTTTTTGCCCAATCATTTTTCGATCATTCACAGCCGACCCGTACTCGCCAAAAATATAAACCCAAAATAAATCATGAGCGCGACCACAAAAAGCGTTGCCACCGTGTATTTTATCTTTCTGTTCATTCGACCATCCAATTCATCATTCCGATTCATTGACAACATTTACTTAACAATCGGTTGTACGGAAAAAGTATGGTATGGTGCCGGTGAGCTGACCGTCCATTCCAAACCGTGCGCGCCTTCCCAGACTTGATCTGTGGCTTTTTCGCCGCCACGAATACATTTTATCACCAGCACCAAAAACAATAGTTGCGCGAAACCAAAGCCGAATGCACCGATGGTCGAAATCTGGTTAAAATCAGTAAACTGAACCGCATAATCCGGAATACGGCGTGGCATTCCGGCAAGCCCGACAAAGTGCATCGGGAAGAACAGGATGTTGACGAAAATGGTTGATAGCCAAAAATGCCATTTACCCAATCCCTCGCTATACATGTTGCCAGTCCACTTAGGCAACCAATAATAGACCCCAGCAATAATACCGAATATCGCTCCGGGAACTAGAACATAATGAAAGTGTGCCACGACAAAATAGGTATCATGGTATTGAAAGTCAATCGGGGTCATCGCCAGCATCAAGCCGGAAAAACCACCGATAGTAAACAGCACGACAAACCCCAAAGCGAATAGCATCGGTGTCTCAAACGTCATTGACCCGCGCCACATGGTCGATACCCAGTTAAACACCTTAACCCCAGTGGGCACCGCAATCAACATGGTCGAAAACATGAAAAACAATTCACCCGTCAACGGCATTCCAACCGTGAACATGTGGTGCGCCCAAACAATGAATGACAAGAAGGCGATGGAGGCGGTGGCATAGACCATAGAACTATAACCAAATAATTTTTTACGCGAGAATGTCGGGATGATTTCGGAAACTAAACCAAATGAGGGCAATATCAATATATACACTTCCGGGTGCCCGAAGAACCAGAAAATATGCTGGAACATCACCGGATCGCCGCCGCCTGCGGCATCGAAAAAACTGGTACCGAAAAATTTATCGGTCAACAACATGGTTACCGCACCTGCCAGCACCGGCATAACCGCAATCAGCAAATAGGCGGTAATAAACCACGTCCAAACAAATAACGGCATTTTCATAAAGGTCATGCCCGGCGCACGCAGGTTCATAATGGTAGCGACAATGTTGATTGCGCCCATAATGGATGAAATCCCCAGCAAGTGAATCGAGAATATTAAAAATGGAAAAGCATCGCCAGTTTGCAAGGACAGTGGCGGGTATAAAGTCCACCCAGATGCCGGGCCGCCGCCCTCCATAAATAAGGTGGACAGCATCATGGTAAAACCAAATGGCAGGATCCAGAAACTCCAGTTGTTCATGCGCGGTAACGCCATGTCCGGCGCACCCACCATCATCGGTAGCATCCAGTTGGCCAGCCCGACAAATGCCGGCATGACCACGCCAAAAATCATCACCAGCGCGTGCAACGTGGTCATTTGATTAAAGAAATGCGGATCGACAATTTGCAACCCGGGCTGAAACAATTCCGCGCGAATAACCAATGCCATCGCACCGCCGATGAAAAACATAATAAAAGAGAACCACAGATACAGGGTTCCAATGTCCTTATGATTGGTGGTGGTCACCCAACGCATTAAACCCGGTGCCGGACCGTGATGGTCTGAATCGTGGTCTGTTTCAGTTGCGTATGCGTTCATTAGATTGCCTTCAAAGAATTTAATGTTTGTTTGAAATTTATGAGAGATTGATAGCTCAATCAATATCGTACTTTGCTTTCATGCTCTTATACAGAAACTCTGCATTGTAAGAAAAAACAGAATCGGGCTTTTCTTTATGCAAAATAATGGTATTTGTTACACTTGGCTTTGAAGTTACATATGTATGTCCTCCATATGTATTGGTCGTAAAACCACCAAAACCATCGCTCGTTGTGTGGGACGTTGCCGACGTTGTATGTAATTGCGTAGATGTTGCGCTTCTTTCATCAACAATCACGAAATACTTGAATCCGTTTTCCAACGTCAACTCAGCACTCCGCAAAAGTGTAAAATCAGTGGCACGTTCTTGGTGCGTAGAGTCATTTCCACGAAATGAAACCTTAAACACATTTTCATCCAACTGAACTTCCCTATACCCCCCACCAAAATCCAATGGTTGATAAGAGGTAGCACAACCTTGAATAAATAATACGATAGTAACAGCAATGATGAATTTTTTCATATTTTCCTCTGCAGACAAATAGTTAAGCGGTTTTATTTCAACATCACCGACATCACGCCGAGGATAATACCAATCGCAGCAACCCAGCCACCAATGAGCATTATGCCTAATTTAACAATCAACTCATGTCTCAGCGATTCAATATTTTGTTTGAATTCCTGTCTCAGCGATTCGATATCTTGTTTTAATTCATATCTCAGCGACTCAATATCGTGTTTTACCAGCTCAATATCACGTTTTAACGATTCAACATCCTGCTTAGTCGCCAAATTCTCATTGATGATGAGGGATTGATGGCGGGCGATGGTCTCGGACTGATGTTCGGTCAGTCCGGACTCGGTCAGCTCCTTGATGAACTCATGGGTTGCCATGGCAAGCGTACTCATCGGCATCAGTATTCGTGTTTATTTATGTATCAGCGCATCGCTTTGATGGCGAACGGTTGAATCATATCGCCAGTTTCATTCCCCCAAGCATTTCGCTCATAGGTAATCACCGCCGCAATATCCGCATCACCAAGCTGTGCAGAAAAGGCTTGCATGGCAGTACCTTGCTTTCCATTCATCACAATATCAATATGTGCTTCGATATCTTCGAGCACCATCTGATTGCCTGCCAGAGCAGGAAATACCCCCGCAACACCCGTGCCATTTGCTTGATGACAGGCAGCACAGGTCGTCCCATAAACCTGCTCACCTTTTTCCATCAGCTCTGCCATCGCCCATTCCCGATCCGCAGAATTAGCCACTTCTTCCATGGCAACATGTTGCTGTGCAATCCATTGGTTATAGTCTGCCTCGCTCCTCGCATCCACCACGATGGGCATGAAACCATGATCGCGACCACAAAGCTCGGCACATTGACCACGATAAACCCCCACCTTGTCCTCATCAATTTTAGTCCACATTTCATTGATGAAGCCGGGAATGGCATCTTTCTTGATTGCCAAAGCGGGCAGCCACCAAGCATGAATCACGTCACTGGCAGTCAATAAAAACCGAATTTTTTTACCCACCGGTAAAACCAAAGGTTTGTCCACATCAAGTAAATAATTGTCCACCGATGTCGGCTCAATACCCGAACCCAGCACTGCCGCTTCTCTGCTGTCCGCGTGTAAGTTGCTGATAAAACGAATCCCCTCATCAAGATATTCATATTCCCATTTCCATTGGTGTCCGGTAACCTTGATGGTCACATCTGCGTTTGAGGTATCTTCCATTTCAATCAGGGTTTTTGCAGCAGGAATCGCCATCGCTATTAAAATAACAAACGGAACGACGGTCCAAAGCATTTCTGCGGTGATGCTTTCGTGAAAAGTGGCTGGGGTTACGCCTCTGGATTTGCGATGTTTGACGATACTAAACGCCATGGCACCAAATACCAGAACACCAATCACCGTACAGATCCATAACACCATCATGTGCATATCGTAAACTCTGTGGCTGATGTCCGTAATCCCTTCGGTTAAGTTGAGTTGCCAGTCTGCCTGTGTCGCGAAACTAACTGCCCATAGCGACAACACCGACACCACTTCAGTCGTTCTTTTAAGGGCGCGTTCAAGCGTTCGTTGAATTTTCTTCATTAAAATATATCCAGCCAACCAATGACCAATGTATAAAAAATAAATCGGGTCTGTCCACAATGAAAAATCCCGCAAGTTGCGCCAGAAATCATGCCAGAATATGGCAGTATGTTACCGACCGTAGAGAAACGTGATGGTAGCCAAATTGACCTCAAGTTACAAGTGCCATTTCTTCTCGGTGTGCCAACTCGTCATTCGTGTTTTTCAACCAGAAGTCGCAATTAAATATTTCACACCCAACCATATCGACAGCATAAAAATCACCACAAAAATGATGCCTGCGATAAAAAAGTGCCAGAATTTCCCGCTTTCAAAATCACGTTTGCGGTTTGCATTATTCTGCACCCCAATAAACGAAAAGAAAACGCTTTGCAAAATGGTTAGGAAAGTAACCGGCGGGTTTTTAGTGGTCGGTTCTTCTGGTAGTTGCGATTGAGAGTGGTCGTCTGTCATTGTTGTCTGGCATTGTTTTTTATGAGATTTTCAATATGTCTATCGGGCATCGCTTAGTGAATAAACCAAGCGCGAATCATAATTCGGGCATAGTGATCGAGCAATAAAAACCCGAATAAGGCACTCAAGTAAAAGATCGAATAACCAAAGGTTTTCATGGCATATTGATCGCCATCACTACGATACAATTTGACCGCATAGAACATGAATCCTGCACCCAAAGCCAACGCCCCGAGCAAATAAATAGTGCCACTCATTAACACCACAAACGGCATGATGCTAATAATCACCAGTAAGATCGTGTAGAGCAAAATATGCAGTTTGGTGAAAGCAATACCGTGGGTTACCGGCAACATCGGCACCCCGACTTTGGCATAATCCTCTACCCGCTTGATTGCCAATGCCCAAAAGTGGGGCGGTGTCCAGATGAATATAATCAGAAACAATAATAAGGCTTCGTTGTGAATCTCGCCGGTCACTGCGGTCCAGCCCAACACCGGCGGCGTTGCGCCTGCCACCCCGCCGAGCACAATATTTTGCGGGGTACTGCGCTTGAGAAGCATGGAATAGATAATCGCATATCCAACCATAGAAGCAAAGGTCAGCAACGCCGTTATCTGATTGACAAAACTCAGCAAAATAATCATCGACAGGGCTGCCAGGATCAATGAAAAAGCGACTGCCTGCCTGCCGGTAATCTTTCCTTTTGGCAATGGACGATTATGAGTGCGCTCCATGCGCGCGTCGATTTCCTCATCGACCCAATGGTTCAGTGCTGCCCCCGCAGAGGCCGCCAAACCGATGCCACTCAAGCCCCAAAACCAAGCATTAAATGGCACCAAGCCATCGGTTGACAAAAACATCCCCACCAGCGCAGTGAATAAAATCAGCAAGACCACTTTTGGCTTGCAAAGCTGCACATATTCACGCCACTGGAATTGTTGTTGAATCGCTTCCATCATTAAGATGACCTGCCAGCGGTCAGACTCAGGCGTAATTTCCCAGCCAGATTTAGTCGTTCTTCATTGCTCAAACAACGCCCGACCTCAACCCATTTTCCCTTGCTACCGAGCAATAATTGATGCGGATACCAACGGTGTTTGGGCGATTGCAAATAGACTCGCGTCCAGCACAACGGGAATTGCCATCGGGCATTTTGGTTTTTCTGGATATGTTGAATTTCCAGATGCTCATCGTCAATCAGTATTCTCTCGACATACGCTGAACGGCGCACAACCGTATGCAAAATCAAACCAAATGCCAATACATCAATCACCGCAAAAGGCAGAATCATCCAATACCCCAGCCAAGCAAATCTGAGCGCAATACTCATGCAAACCACCATTAACAGCACAAAAACCTTAATCCATGTTTTAGGATGGTAGCTGCTGTTCGGGCGAATCACAAATTCGGTATAGCTCGGCATTGGTTACAGAGTCGGTTGAATACAAACCATATTCTAACAAAATTATCTCCATAATAACGACAACATACCAATAATGGCAACCGCGCTAAAACTCGTAATTCTAATCATAAACCACCCGAAAGCCGATACTGTCAGAGCGGTGATTGAGTGGTACCGGTCGCCCAAATACGCTGCGGGCAGTGGTTTGTCCGGGTAATATCCAGTTACCACCTTGCACCCACGCGGCGTAGTCGCCTTGTTCGACAGTAATTGAGCGAGTCCACTCCGAGACGTTACCAGCTAAATCCTGTATGCCACGGGCATAATCGTTTTTCGCCGTGCCACATGGGCGTAGTCCTGATTCCGTGTGATCGCCAGTAATCGCGTTATCGGCGACATAGTCATTGCCCCAAGGGTAGCGATTGGCATTCGGGCCGGCTGCCAATAGTTGCCACTCTTCCGCCTGCGGTAAGCGTCCGCCAGCCCAGCGTGCGAAGGCATCGGCTGCCCACCAATTGATTCCGCTGACGGGCAAGTCGGGTTGTTGCAGTTGCTGTTGCCAGTTCTCTGGCGTGTAGTCTTGCCAGCGTGGTTCGTGTTCATTGGCAAACAGACCGAGACGTGCCAGCGGATGACGCAAAAATGAGCGATATTCGCTCCGACTGACTTCGCAACGACTGACCGCGATGTGGCGTGTCTCTTGCGGTTGGCTGACAAGCTCGCGTGCTTTGCGTTGCTGTGCTGCTGGCAGTAATATTGCCACCCGCGCCAAGCGTAAATCCTGTGGCAGACCCAGCGCGTAATCACCACCTGCAATCGCTACCGCCTTCGGCATCGCGCCCCACGGCAGGGTCGCCACTGGCGGTTGCGGATAGACACAACGAAACCCGAGATGATGGCTGCGTGTCTGTGGCTTGATGTTCAGCCAAGCGGCTGACAGGGCATACAGAGCACGCCCGTGAGCACGCACTGCCGAAGCACCGTGTACCCCCGGTTGTCGTTGCGCGGCGGGTAGATCGCGCTGCCCTTGACTCCATTCCATCACATTTGCGGCTAAATCATGTACACCTTCGGGGGTTGCCGTTTGCGGATGCAACGCGCATGACTGGGCGGCATTGCGGTAGGCACTCTGATAGGGCCAAGGGCTGTCGTCAAAGGTATTGCCCCACGGATACAACCGCCGCTCATGCCCGACTGCCATTGCTTCCCATTCTTCTGCCCAAGGCAGGCGACCACCAGCGGCGATGCAGTATGTGGTCGCCACATTGTAATTGACACCGCTCGCCGGAGATTGGAGCAAGCCAGCGATGCGATGACCGGTCGATGAGCTGTACAATGGCTCACCGCGAAAGTCGCTGGCAGAACTTTGTTGCCAACGCGCAAAGCGTTCAAAGTCAATTTGGCGCACTTCACAGGTGTCCGCCCAGAAGGGATTGAGCGATGCCGTATAGGGTGGGCGGTCGAGCCGTTGTCGTAATTCATCGCCGAAATGTCCGCGTTGCAAAACATCAAATAGAAATTCATCCAACGCCTGAGCGCGAGGACTCTGCGATGCCGTAAAGCCAAGTTCCACCGTTACGGTGTTGTTGGTTGCACCTCGTGCCCCAAACTGGGTCAACAACAACAGCAACAGCAGTAGTACGCCAAGCGCACCAGCGGCGATATGGTATGGCTTGTACTTCATGTGCGTTTCGTGGTCATCTGTCGAACCAGCAACAAGAAGCCGAGCAGACCGACCACCAGCACGGCGTATAAGGTGACCAACCAACCGCGCGCGCCAAACTGGGTTGCACGGTGTGGGGTCAATAGCGGGCGACCGCTTAGACTCACCCGATTGTCTTCGGCTTGCACCACCAGCCGCCCTGTCTCATCAACGGTTGCATAGGTGAAGCCGATGATAAAGTCATCAAAGTTGGGCGCGATGTATGCCACTGCCCGCCATCGCAACTGATTGAGATGTTGTTGTTTCAGTGGCATCAGCAGAATTGAATTCCATTCAAGCGGCAGTGAAAGACCGCGCCACACGTCAGGGTAGTTATTTAAGCGTAGTACCGGACGCGCAGTCTCGGGCAACGCGACATCCTGTGCCTGTCCCACGGACACCTGCTGTAAGCGTTGATTGGGAGTAATGATGAGTGCTGGATTGGCACGCTGTGCGAGCGCAAGAGGGATGATTTTGAGTTGCTGGTCGTGGGCATCGGGATTCTGTGCTAAATTTTCAAATACATCCCAAATCAAAGTACTAACCAGCGCGCCGGTCTGCTCATCAAGCACCGGTGGCGACTGCAAAGCCTGATTGAGCAATGGCTCAAAACGAGCTAAATAGCGGCTCGGTGAGATACCCGCATCCAGCTTTGCTTGCAATTTTCCGATGAAATCAAACAACACCGTTAGCACCTGCTCGGTGGTTGGCTTGGTGTCGCCCCAATCAAGTGTCTGATTATTGTCTTGCTCGCGCAATGACCCTGGGGCAGAAAGCCGAAAGCGAAAACCGGTGTTTTGAGAAGTTTGTTGTTGCTGACCTTGTTGTCCAGACTGCACTCCAGACGTGCGCCGAGCGGAGGAGGATTGTCCGGGCATGGCATTGGGGAAACTGGCTGCCAGCGGGTCAAATTCACCCGCTACGCCAGCGGAGAAGCCACCAGTCGCATCGGGAAACGAACCCAGCGTAGCCCCGCCGGGGAATTGATTCTGACCTGTTTCCGATTGCTCGCTTGCGCCCCCGCCGAATAAATCTGACGGTGGCCAAGCCGCCTCACCGTATCCACCGTTTTCTGTTAGCGTTGGTAGTGTGGCAGTCCCGCCAGTGCCATCAGATCCGCTTGCCGTGCCATCACCAACACCGCTACCAGCACAATGCTGCGCCGAAACACCCGGCGGGCAATCTCTTGCTTGCGCCAGACCCAGCCCGCCAGAGAGAAAATGCCAATGACGCGGAACGATGTTGTGGTCGCGCAAAATAGACATTGCCAGATAGAATTGGGCGATGTCATAAACATCAGTACGCAAACGCGCTTTGCGCTGCTCGTCAAAGCCAGCCAGCCAAGCATCCATCGCATTCGGCTCGCGTAGCAACTGTTCACGGCTCCAGATTTGCCCACTGTAAAACTCGCGCACGAAACCACGGTGTAATTCGAGAATCGGCAAGATCTGCGGGTCATGCTCTTGATCGAGTGGCGAGTTACGGTAGTCATGCAATTGCGCCGGTTTGCTTGCTGCCAGACTGTTTAATATCAGCGACGTACTGAAGCGGCGGCTCATCATGGTTTCCACTTGCTCGACTTGCGATGCGGTGCGTTGCTCGCGTTCCCCGCGTGCCGAGATGCTCAACACGATGACAATAATCAGCATTGCCAGTCCATTGGCGAGAATGTCCACCAACGCTGTGCCAGCGAAATCGGGCATCTGCCACGGTCGTCTTGAAGTTCGTTGCACGCTTTATTGCCCCCCTTGTTTTGGCATCTGTGTCGTCATCGGTTATGGGGTTTCCCCGACATAACCCTGAATATAATCGGGAATATCGTTCAAGGTTACCGACTTGAGTAGCTCGTTATCGGCAATCACCCAACCGATGGCTAACACCTGTTGAGGCCAGAGCTGACGCAAACACTCGCGTGCCTGTGCCATAGTCGGCACACTGCCTTCAAGCATAAAAAATACCAGTTGGTCGCCTTTATCTTGGTAAACACGGTGGGCATAGTCAACAAACGGACTACCCGTAGCGCAGATTTCAGAGGGGCTGACGCTGACACCAGTTTCGATGATACGCAACTCGTCAGGAAAGGTGATGACCACATAACCACTACCACCATCAAGACGTTCGATCTGGTACATACCGTCTTCACTACCGCGTTCCAGACGCTCACGTTGTGCGGCATCGGAATAGAGATTGACCACCACCAGAAACACCAATAGCAAGCCGAATACGCCACCGAAAATCGCCATCATTGGCGCGTTATTCTCTTCTTTTAGCGCGTCTCCAGAACTGCGCCCGGACAATCGGGGTCTAGGCATCGGTGCCATGAACAGGTAATGTCTCTGGCAAGGTTTCTTGCAAACGCCGTTCCAGATTAGCGAGCAAGCGTTCTTCGCTACGTTGTACCAGTGCCAGCACCAACATCAGCACCACACTCAGCGACAGCGCGATTAACGTGGTATCAAAGGCAATCCCAAGCGGGGCGATGGCAGCATCCAAATCACTCGATAGGCTGGCGAGCCCAGCATCTGAGGCGATGATACGGCGGATGCCATCTGCTGCCAGCGAAATACCCAGTACGGTACCGATGAAACCTAAAATTGGCACCGCCCAACTGATGTAACGCGGAATCAACCACGACTCCTCGTGACGCCGCCAGAGGACTTGCAGGGACCGATCAAAGTCGGCGGGTTTCGCGCTCAAGGCATCCAGACTCTCAACGAAAGGCGAGACCCGCGCAGGTGTTTTATTGCGCCAACCTGCCAGTACGCGGCGCAAGTACCAGCCATTCCATGATTTGCCGAGCAACAACAACATTGCCCAGAGAAACAACAGCATGGTCAGTGGCGGAATCACACCGCGTTCCAGAAATCGTTGTGTCAGGGCGTGCATGTCGGCACTGCTACGCGCCAGCAATTCCATCCCAAGAATTGTCCCAGCACACAGAATCAATGCGGTGATTAGCGAGGACAATATACCCGGTCCATAGAGCAGTCGCGCCAGACGTTCAAGACTTTGCTGGTGTTCGCCTGTGTCCATAGTGGCAATCCACAAATTACAGGCATGCAGTGCGAGTACGGAGACAAACATCGGCACCATCCGCCCCGCCCAAGAACCGCTGGCACCGGTGTCAATCACCTGCCAAGCGGGGACTGCCAGCACCAGTGCCACTGCCACCAAAGCGATGGTGCTTAACCCCAACAAACAGATAAACAGAGCGTGGCGAGTGGAAAACAAAAACCAGCTCGCTACCAGTGCGCCAAGCGCAAGTGCAGACGGAATCGCCGCCAACCACATGGGCAATTCCAGCACCAGAGTCAGATTGATGGCGACCAGCACCAGCAGGATGAAATAAAAAAGTAACGATAAGCGGATGGGCCAGTACAAAGTCATGATTGATCTCGAAATATTGATATTGGTATGGGGATAACGATGGCTATTTATGCTGTCGATTATCCCAATATGTTAAGATGAAATGCAAGAGTTTCCTCCCCTACAAGGCGTGGTCGCGTGTGGTGGGTGGAGACGGGGCTGACAAGGGCAACCCATGCTCTGCAATAATGGGCGAGGACTTCCAACAGATTTTGACACTGCCCACAGCGGTTATGTTATAAACAAATCCCGCTTTGCATAGGAATGGTTTTTTAATTTTACTCAAAGCGTTCGGAAACTATCGAAACACGAACCAATATAGCACAACAATACCATGACCAAAATTCTCGCCTTTGCGGGTAGCGCAAGAAAACAATCGTTCAACAAGAACCTCATCAAGATTGCCGCAGCAGGAGCAGAAAGTGCTGGTGCCAACGTTACGTTGATTGATTTGGCTGATTTTCCGATGCCACTGTTCGATCAGGATTTGGAGGCGGCACAGGGCATGCCGAACACTGCCAAAGAATTCAAAAATCTGTTGATTGCCCACGATGGGTTGCTGATTGCTTCGCCCGAATACAACAGCGCAATCAGTCCTCTACTGAAAAATGTTATCGATTGGGCTTCACGCTCAGAGGCAGACGGCGAGACCCCGTTGGTAGCATATAAAGGTAAATTCGCCGGTATTATGGCAGCCTCTCCAAGCGGTTTGGGCGGACTTCGTGGCTTGGTTTTCTTGCGAATGCTGTTGAGCAATCTCGGCGTAACCGTGCTTCCTGGGCAAACGACTGTCACACGTGCCGACAAAGCATTTGCCGAAAACGGTTCGCTACTCGAAGAGCGGAAGCAACGGGCAACCACCAACATGGGTGTTTGCTTGACCGAATTGATTTGCAAAGCCAATGCCGTGTGAATGGTTATCCGATTTTTACGACCCTAGAATAAGGACAATCGGACAACAAATTTCCATATTATTCGTGGCTGTTTGTGGTTGCAAACAAACACATTAAAAACGCCGCTCAAAAGAAAGGAGCAGGAGCGAATCGATGCTATGAGCGTTGTGTTGCAGGTGATGTTCCGCTGTCATGCTGGTTATCAATACGCCACTTGCGATGGGCAAACGATATGTAACTTCGGCATGGACGGCGCGATTGGCGGGCACCAAGCTCACGGTGCGGTTTTTATATAGAGTCTGCTCACAAAGTCGGTTTTGGATATTCAAATCTGTTCCAGCCAAGCAATTGGCACAATCTGTACCCGTCCAATCGTAATTGGTGTCGCCCAGTGTTCGTTATCGACCCTATTAGTCGCCTTATTTTGGACACAAAAAAGACCTTCAGCAGGATGAGAAGGTTCATGACTAGGAAAATGCTGTTGATCCATGCAGCCGAGGTGTCTGCTCGCTTGGCACGGATGTAATTCAGTCGATAACCGTTCTTTGCCTGACCAAATTTGCCTTCTATTGGAATCCGTTGTAGGTAATCTGCTCGACGTTGGGCTTTGAGTTGCTTCAACAATGATCGACTCGGGATAGCCCGTGTGCCGTTAAACTCACGCTCAACTTCGAACCAAACTCAACCGACTTATGTTGCTTACCTCGCACAATCGGACGCACATACGGTTGATGAATGCTCACAATCCGATTATCACAGCGACGGCTTTTGTTGCGGTACATCTCCCACTGCTGCGTATAGACATGCTGGATGACCCAGTAGTGGTATAGCAGCCTGCGTGACAAAGGCAACGCCGTGCCCATCGGGAAACAATCCATTAAACCCTCAATATGACCGACCTTGCCGTTCGGCGAGGCTCTCGAATCGTCCGATTGTTTTTTGAATTATGCAATCAGCTTAACATTTCCTCAAACTCTTTCTCCGACTGTATGGCTTCACGCTTGAGCCAATCTCTGAAGGCGGCAATCTGGGGCTCGTTTTCACGCCCTGACACACAAACAAAAAAATACGATACATTGGATTTGCTTTTGATCTGTGGAAACAACCGCACCAGACGACCGGCTTTGACATCATCGAGCACATGCGCGCTACGCGCCAGAGCAATGCCTTGATCATCAATGGCAGCCTGAATAGCCAGACTGGTTTGTGGAAATTGTGTGCCTTTGGGCATTTTTCTAACCAACACACCAGCATCCTTGAACCAATCACGCCATCGTTGCAAAATATCCACGGCATTGCGTCGCAAAAGAGGAAAGTCTAACAAATCTTCAGGGTTTTTCGGGTTGCCGTGTTGCTCAAGGAAATGCGGGCTACAGACCGGAAAAACATACTCGTGAAGCAAGGGTTCTTCATAGAGATTTCCCCAATGTCCATAACCGAGGCGAATCCCAACATCGGCTTTTTCTGAATCGAAAATCACCAGCTCATCAGAGGTCGATATCCACACGTCAATATCAGGATATTCATGATTGAAGTGCCCGAGTCTTGGCACCAGCCATTTGAAAGCAAAAGATTGTAGCAAAGTAACGCGCAGGGCAGAGGGACCTTCGTCTTTTTCGGTTATCTCTTCTAGGGTTGAGGAAATACGGCGGATAAAATCCCGCACCACAGGTGCCAGCGCATGTCCTGCCTCAGTCAGCACAATGCGCCGCCCACGGCGCTCGAATAGTTTGATTCCCCACAGCGATTCAATATGTTTAATCTGATGACTAATCGCGCTTTGGGTAACAAACAACTCTTGGGCGGCATGGGTGTAACTTAAATGTCGGGCAGCGGCTTCCAGAGCGCGTAAGGCTGCCATTGGCGGGAAGCGAATGGACATGTTTCTAGCACCTCGATATAGATTTTTTAGGGGCGGGTAACATCATTGGAGCGCATTTGACGTTTTGAGTAATACATGAGTAATTGCTCATGTATTATATGAAAAAGTTTCGTTTGTTTGCAAGTGGTTTTGCTATTATATTCTTGCCATCAGTAATACATCTAAACAACGAGTAGAAAAATGGCAAACAAACTATTTATCGCAGTGGGTGTGGCGCATGTCAGCGCACTCATATTATTAACCATCATTATGATTTTGGTCAACTAGGAGGCTAACATGAATAATACTGTCAACATGAAAGAAAACGCCCAAGAAAATGCTAATGTCGTGCATGGGAAATTCCGTCAAGGAATCGTGGCACGCGCTTTTTGCCTGATCAAGAGTTTGATTGAGCGCAGAAACACAATCCGTCAATTAAACGCATTGTCCGACAGAATGCTACTCGATATTGGCATCGAACGCGCCCAAATTCGTAACTCAATCAATCATCGAGGCGCATTCACACAACTGGTTTCAAGTCGCACCAACCAACCTGATGCCGCGGTAGATTTTCGCAGAGCCGCCTAAAATTTTTATTCTCCATTAAGGGTTATCCCTTCAGGACGTTCTTCGGAACGTCCTTTTTTTTGCCCTTTGCCTATTTAATGGATGATATGCTTGATTGCGTACAAATATTTTCTCGCCTATATTCTCGTATGGGGCGAGGGCTTTAATTCTTGAGAGCATCGAAAACCATTCCAATCCGACAAATGTCGTAAGCATGTCGAGCATCAAGGTTGATATTCGACATATTGTTGACGATTGCTATTTAGTGTTCTTTTCAAAATAGGCTAACGGAAAGCAAGCCACTAAAATCAGCAAAGCCTGTTAAAATGGCAACCCGATTTCACCATCTCATCCTTAATGTATGTTGTGGATTAAAGCCTTTCACATTATCTTTATGGTCACTTGGTTTGCCGGGCTGTTTTATTTGCCCAGACTGTTTGTCTATCACGCCCTTGCCAGCGACCCACTTGGTGTTGCCCGATTGAAAGTCATGCAGCGAAAACTATTCTTTGTAATTATGACCCCGGGGGCGATATTAACCCTTGTCTTTGGGCTGTGGCTATGGCTGGGTTATGGCTTTTCAGGTGGCTGGCTCAACATCAAATTGTTGCTGGTTGGGCTACTCATTGTCTATCATCTGTGGTGCTATCGCACCGTGGTTGCCTTCAAAAATGATGCGAATTCCCATAGCGCGGTTTTTTACCGCTGGATGAATGAGCTGCCGACACTGCTGCTTGTGGGCATCATCCTGCTGGTCGTAGTCAAACCTTTTTGAATGTGGTTTTTTGAGTGTTTTCCATCGTTCTATATCAGCCTGAAATTCCGCCCAACACCGGCAATATCATTCGGCTTTGCGCGAATAGTGGTTGCGAGTTGAACCTCATCGCTCCTTTGGGGTTCAGTATGGACGAAAAAAAATTACGGCGGGCGGGGCTAGATTACCATGCGTATAGCGAGGTCAAACAGTGGCAAAACTGGCAACAGTTTAAGCAACAAACAAGCGGTCGCCTGCTGTCAATTTCGACCCGCAACCAACGGCATTACAGTAACTTTAATTATCAGCGCGGCGATGTGCTAGTGTTTGGCTCGGAAACCCGTGGCTTGCCTGATGAAATCCGCGAGCAAATTGATGACGATAAACGACTGACTATTCCGATGCAAAAAAACAGCCGTAGCCTGAATTTATCGAATAGCGTTGCCATTGTGGTCTATGAAGCATGGCGACAACATGGTTTTGTGCTGTTCCCACCTGACAAGATACTGTGTTAAAAATCCACTTATTTTCAACTTTTTTTCGGCTCATTGTTAGAATGACTTTGCCTGCTGGGATTCCACCACAAACGCGCTATTTGCAAGCATAATTGACATCAAAAGGCTGTTCTGATTTTAATACCCCATAAGATATAACCAGTAGTTTCCGCATCACCGCGCACACTGCCACTTGTTTAGGTTTGCCTTTATCAAGTAGCCTATTGTATAAATTCTGCGTGACTGGATTGTGTCGCGTTGCCGTCAGTGCAGGCATATAGAGAGACTTTCTCAGGCGTTTGTGCCCTATTTTTGACAGACTACTCTTGTTGATACTACTGCCAGACTGGGTTATCTTCGGATTCAACCCAGCAAAACTGGCCACTTGCTTGGCGTTATCAAATAACGATATATCCCCCATATAGGCGAGGATAGCCCAAGCCGTTTTGTTGCCGATCCCGCCAATGCTGGTCAATAACCGTACTTGTTGACGCAACACAGAATCGCCCGCAACCAACGCCTTGATTTCCTGTTCAACAATCACTATTTGCCGACAGATGTACCGAATCATCGCTTTGATTGATTTGCTGGCGGTCTTATTCAAACTCACTGGCAAACGATTCTTCTCTTGGGTTGATTGTTTGTTTAACTGCTCCAAGCGCGTCATCAGGCATTGTAACGCAACACTGGCTTCGCTTTTGGGCTTGAACAGATTTTTCTCTAACTCACCTTTGGCCACAATATGCTGACAATAACGCGCAATGCTGCCAGCATCGGATTTATCCGTTTTATTACGCAACATTTCCATCTTGACAAACGCATGGGTTCTCATTGGGTTCGCCACAATCACCTTGTCGCCTGAGCGATGTAAATAATACGCCAAAGCAACCCCATAAACGCTGGTGGCTTCCATACAAAACACCCGCTCTTGCGCTGCGTCCAATGATTTTAGCCATTTGGACAAGGCTTTGAAGCCTTTATGATCATTAGCAAAAGACGGGTTGTGGTCAACACCCTCAACGCACACAGCACCATCAAAACGTGCTTTAGATATATCAATACCGATACATAACATAACATTCTCCGGTTATAATTGTAGATAGGTTGGATCATTTAACTTCGGTGCATCCTCGTACTATTCGTGCTCAGATTTTTGGTCTTGCACCAGATACTGTCCGCACTTGATGAAGTTAAAGCGGGTAGTAGGTGCGATACCTTGTCAACAAGTTTAAAAACTTACTGGGGGCTACTGCATCACTACTACCCATCCAACCGCCGTTGGATAGGGTCCATTAAAAACCACTAAACGAGTTGATAATTTACCCGATTGGGATCATACGAGGGGGGCAAGGGGGGTTAGGAACGACGAATATTGGTTTTTTGCAAAGTCTCGAAAGCAGGAATCCAGTCAAATCAATATTCTTATCAAAACCTAGCCGCCATTCTCAATTTTCAATTTTCAATTTTCAATTTTCAATTTTCAATTCTCAATTCTCAATTCTCAATTCTCAATTCTCAATTCTCAATTCTCAATTCTCAATTCTCAATTCTCAATTCTCAATTCTCAATTCTCAATTCTCAATTCTCAATTGCCAGAGAGTGGACAAACAACAGCGTCTGTATTAAAGTCCGTGTATGGCTTCTAATGCTCTCGCCTTTGATACACACCATTTCGTCAAACTTATGACGGCGGTCGGTATGCCTGTACAACAAGCGGAAGCACTTGCCGAATCTCAAGCTGACCTACTCAATGCCAACCTCGCCACCAAAAACGAATTAGCCAACACCGAGGCCACACTTAAAGCAGACATTGCCAACACCGAGTCCGTACTTAGAGCAGAAATTGCCAACACTGAGTCCGTACTTAGAGCAGAAATTGCCAAAACTAACGTAGAAATTGCTAAAATCGAGTCCGCACTTAAAGCAGACATTGCCAACACCGAGTCCGTACTTAGAGCAGAAATTGCCAAAACTAACGCAGAAATTGTCAAAACCGAGGCCGCACTTAAAGTAGAAATTGCCAACACCGAGGCCGCACTTAAAGTAGAAATTGCCAACACCGAGTCCGTACTTAGAGCAGAAATTGCCAAAACTAACGCAGAAATTGTCAAAACTCACGCAGAAATTGCCAAAACTAACGCAGAAATTGCCAAAACCGAGGCCACACTTAAAGTAGAAATTGCCAACACCGCAGCACACCTAATCAAGTGGATGGTTGGCTTAACAATGGGTAGCGTAGGGGTGATGGTTGCACTGTTCAGCTTTTTCCTCCGCTAACAAATGATCATCAAATAATCATGGACACCCACAATCATTTTTCGTCCATGATACAAAGTGTATTCTGACTCGCTGGGTGTTGCTCAATTAGGATGCTGTTTAGCATGGTTATCGTGTCCACGGGCGATACCAACCCACACTTCGGAGACTTCCACTTTCAAAACCTAACCATCATTACTCAATTTTCAACTATCAATTCACCGTCCATTGTCCGCCGAAGAGTATTTACCGAAAAGCATTTACATGGATGAACAGGAGGATTGGCGCGGCTAAAGCCGCACTTCCAGCTTACTTGCGTGTGAATGGAATCGGAAGCAGGACTTCAGAGACTGTGGAAAACCCAACCCCCTAAATCCCTCTTGTCAGGGGGACTTGTCACTCAATTCCCACCTGATAAGATACTGTGTTAAAAATCCACTTATTTTCAACTTTTTTTCGGCTCATTGTTAGAATGACTTTGCCTGCTGGGATTCCACCACAAACGCGCTATTTGCAAGCATAATTGACATCAAAAGGCTGTTCTGATTTTAATACCCCATAAGATATAACCAGTAGTTTCCGCATCACCGCGCACACTGCCACTTGTTTAGGTTTGCCTTTATCAAGTAGCCTATTGTATAAATCTTGCGTGACTGGATTGTGTCGCGTTGCCGTCAGTGCAGGCATATAGAGAGACTTTCTCAGGCGTTTGTGCCCTATTTTTGACAGACTACTCTTGTTGATACTACTGCCAGACTGGGTTATCTTCGGATTCAACCCAGCAAAACTGGCCACTTGCTTGGCGTTATCAAATGACGATATATCCCCCATATAGGCGAGGATAGCCCAAGCCGTTTTGTTGCCAATCCCGCCAATGCTGGTCAATAACCGTACTTGTTGACGCAACACAGAATCGCCCGCAACCAACGCCTTGATTTCCTGTTCAACAATCACTATTTGCCGACAGATGTACCGAATCATCGCTTTGATTGATTTGCTGGCGGTCTTATTCAAACTCACTGGCAAACGATTCTTCTCTTGGGTTGATTGTTTGTTTAACTGCTCCAAGCGCGTCATCAGGCATTGTAACGCAACACGGGCTTCGCTTTTGGGCTTGAACAGATTTTTCTCTAACTCACCTTTGACCACAATATGCTGACAATAACGCGCAATGCTGCCAGCATCGGATTTATCCGTTTTATTACGCAACATTTCCATCTTGACAAACGCATGGGTTCTCATTGGGTTCGCCACAATCACCTGGTCGCCTGAGCGATGTAAATAATACGCCAAAGCAACCCCATAAACGCTGGTGGCTTCCATACAAAACACCCGCTCTTGCGCTGCGTCCAATGATTTTAGCCATTTGGACAAGGCTTTGAAGCCTTTATGATCATTAGCAAAAGACGGGTTGTGGTCAACACCCTCAACGCACACAGCACCATCAAAACGTGCTTTAGATATATCAATACCGATACATAACATAACATTCTCCGGTTATAATTGTAGATAGGTTGGATCATTTAACTTCGGTGCATCCTCGTACTATTCGTGCTCAGATTTTTGGTTCAGGTTTTTGGTCTTGCACCAGATACTGTCCGCACTTGATGAAGTTTATGTACAAGGATGTACGGGCAAATAATTGCTCCTGCATTATTTGCACTTCCGCCATCCATGGCGGTCGTATGCCGGTTTTGCATCGTTACATGGATGTAACTTATTAGAACAATGCAGGAGCAATTGTCGAGGAGCAAAAACCGGTAAAGCGGGTAGTAGGTGCGATACCTTATCAACAAGTTTAAAAACTTACTGGGGATTACTGCATCACTACTACCCATCCAACCGCCGTTGGATAGGGTCCATTAAAAACCACTAAACAAGTTGATAATTTACCCGATTGGGATCATACGAGGGGACTTAGGGGTTAACCGCCCACTGCAAACTACAAAATGACGATTTTTAGCTCCGTAGGAGCGACACCTTTGTAGAATTGAAAAATTGATAATTATTGTCTATTCTCAATTGTCCATTTCCCATTGTGATGGGTGTCCATGATTATTTGCCGATTATTTGTTAGCGAAGGAAAAAGCTGAACAGTGCCACCATCACTCCTATGCTACCCATTGTTAAGCCAACCATCCACTTGATTAGGTGTGCTTCGGTTTTGGCAATTTCTGCGTTAGTTTTGGCGATTTCTGCCCTAAGCGCGGTCTCGGTTTTGGCGATTTCTGCCCTAAGCACGGACTCGGTGTTGACAATGGCTGCGTTAGTTTTGGCAATTTCTGCCCTAAGCGCGGTCTCGATTTTGGCGATTTCTACTTTAAGTGTCGCCTCGGTTTTGGCAATGTCTGCTTTAAGTGCGGACTCGGTTTTGGCTAATTCGTTTTTGGTGGCGAGGTTGGCGTTGAGCAGCTCAACTTGAGATTCGGCAAGTGCTTCGGCTTGTTTTACCGGCATACCGACCGCCGTCATAGATTTGACGAAACGGTGTGTATCAAAGGCGAGAGCTTCAGAGGCCATACTTGGACTTTAATACAGACGCTGTTGTTTGTCCACTGTTTGAGAATTGAAAATTGATAATTGAGAATTGATAATGATGGTTAGGTTTTGGTGGTACATTAGTCCGCTCGGCGAGGCTCCCGAACCGCTAGCCCCCTAGCCCCTCTATCAGGGTGGAATTGAGTGACAAGTCCCTGATAAGGGGGAATGACGGGGCGGTGCAGGAAAGACGGATATTCGGTTTTCCATAAAGATTTGACAACATCGTTAATTTAGATAGAATAATCAAACAGCAACACTTATTTTTAGACAACCCCCAATGAGCGATAAAAAAGCAAAAACCGCAGATGAAACAAAAGTCGATGACATGCTCATTGAAATGATCACGCCTAAAGTCAGGGAGATTGAGGAGAAGTTTAGCAGAGGCGAGGGATTAACTCAGGATGACATCAATACGTTATTGCTCAAATCTCAATACAATCATATTAACCATTTAGATTTGCATATTAACCATTTAGACTTGAAGCTGAATGAAGTAGTTGCTGATGTTGCCAGCTTAAAAGGCGAGTTTGAATTATTAAAGCAAACAATAGAGACCACCATTCAAAAAGCACTCAACAGAAACATGCTGGCACTCATTGTTGTTATGGGTGCTTTTTTAACTTTATCCAAGATTATTGATAAATTGTAAAGATTATTTCTGAATAATCGCTTGAGACCTTTACATAATTACCCGTACTTTTTTGGTCAGCGCTTTGTCGAAATACCCCCCCTAGAATAGAAAGTCCCTCTGTTAAGATACTGTGTTAAAAATCCACTTATTTTCAGCTTTTTTCGGCTAATTGTTAGAGCGACTTTAAAATCACTATTACTTGTTTATATTCAGATAGATATGTTTTATGAGCAGGGTCTATATAGGGATTTTGGGAGTATCAAAAACTCGCGAAGGTAACCCGTTTGTCTCATAGGTACTGAACCCAGACATACTCATTCGTGGATTCGAATTTATATGGTAAAATATATTCATAAGCCTTGAGTTGCCAGCAAGATTAGTGGTGCCATTGGGTGATGATTGTTTGTGGCGCGAACCGTATACCGCCAAGGCGACTGACCTTTTACTGCTTTCTATGTGCGGATTAGCAACCCATACTCGATATAGTACAACCAATTATGCAAACCAATAATTATATTAACGGTAACTGGGTCGCTGGCGAAAGCAGCGTCCCCAACAGCAACCCTTCGGATACCCGCGAAACCATCGGCGAATTTGCTCAAGCCAGCAGTGCACAAGTAGCGGAAGCGATCTATGCGGCACGACAAGCACAAGAAATCTGGGCAAGCAGTACGATTGAGCAGCGTTATAACGCTTTAATGGCTATCGGCACCGCACTGATGACGCGAGCGGAAGAATTGGGCACGTTGTTATCCCGTGAAGAGGGCAAAACGCGAGTCGAGGGCAAGGGCGAAGTGTATCGAGCGGGACAATTCTTCACTTACTACGCGGCCGAAGTATTACGCCAGATGGGTGATATTTGTGATTCGGTGAGAGCTGGGGTTGAGGTTCAGGTTCGGCGCGAACCGGTTGGGGTTGTCGGCATTATTACGCCGTGGAATTTTCCCACCGCGCTGCCTGCTTGGAAGCTGGCACCTGCCATCGCCTATGGCAACGGGGTCGTTTGGAAGCCGGCCAACCTGACCCCCGCTAGTGCTGTGGCGTTGATGGAAATTATTGTCGCGCAGGATTTGCCAGCAGGCTTGGTCAACATGGTATTGGGTGCAGGTAGCAAAGTCGGCGAAGCCATCATCACATCGACAGAGATTGATGCCATTACCTTTACCGGCTCGTTAGCGACCGGCAAGCGAATTGCCGTTGCCGCTGCCGAAAATCTGACCAAAGTGCAAATGGAAATGGGCAGTAAAAACCCACTGGTGGTACTGGATGATGCCGACTTGGATACCGCGGTGGCCTGTGCGGTAAACGGCGCATTCGGCAGCACCGGACAAAAATGTACCGCGTCATCGCGGCTTATCGTGAGCGCGGGCATTCACGATCAATTTGTCGAAGCCATGCAGCAGGCGATGGGGAAATTGGTGGTCGGTCACGCGCTCGATGAAAAGAGTAACATTGGCCCTGCGATTGATGATACACAGTTGCAACAAAACTTACGCTATCTCGATATTGGGAAAAACGAAGGTGCCGATCTGGTTATGGGCGGCGAGCAATTGCAGTTAGATAGCCCGGGACACTATATGAGTCCGGCGTTATTTATCAATGGCAACAACGCCATGCAGCTCAACAAAGACGAGGTGTTTGGACCGCTAACCTGTGTTATCAAGGCGGATGATTATGAACATGCACTGGCATTGGCGAACGATACCGAGTTTGGATTAACTTCAAGCGTGATAACCCAATCACTCGCCCACGCATCGCATTTCAAGCAACATTCAAAAACCGGATGCGTGATGGTCAATTTGCCTACTTCTGGCACCGACTACCATGTGCCTTTTGGCGGGCGTAAAAACTCCAGCTTCGGATCCAAAGAGCAAGGTAGCTATGCGGCCGAGTTTTATACCCATGTCAAAACAACTTACATTAAAGCGATATGTTAATTATAGACGGATTACAGTATTCCAATTGGAGTCGCTCGATATTCGAGCAGATGCGCGAAGGTCGGCTGGACTGTGTGCATGTGACCATCGCCTACCATGAAACCTGTCTGGAAACTTTACGAAATATAGGCAAGTGGAATCAGTTATTTGAGCAGCATGGCGATTTGATAACCCGAGTCGGCTCTGCCGCAGAGGTGTTGCAGGCAAAGGCGGGTAACAAAGTCGGGGTGGTGTTCGGCTTCCAAAATTGCTCGCCGATAGAGGATGATTTTTCTTTGGTCGAGATATTTCATACTCTCGGGGTGCGTTTCATGCAGTTGAGTTACAACAACCAGAGTCCGTTAGCAACCGGATGTTATGAACAACATGATCCGGGCATTACCCGCTTTGGAAAGCAGGTTATTGCGGAAATGAATCGTGTTGGCATGGTCATCGACATGTCGCATAGCGCGGAACGGTCAACCCTTGATGCCATCGAAATTTCCCAACGCCCGATTGCCATAAGCCATGCTAATCCGTACTTTTTTGAGCCCGCTCTGCGGAACAAATCCGATACGGTAATCAAGGCATTGGCTACCAGCGGCGGAATGTTGGGACTCAGTTTGTATCCCTTTCATCTACAACACGGCTCGGATTGCACGTTACAGGCGTTTTGTCAGATGGTTGCTGATGTCGCACAGATGATTGGAGTTGATCATATCGGCATCGGCTCGGATTTGTGTCAGGAGCAGGCAGATTCTGTGGTAAGTTGGATGCGTAATGGACGTTGGAGCAAAGTAACGGATTTTGGTGAGGGTTCTGCCAACCATGCCGGTTGGGCCCCGCAACCTGATTGGTTTAGCAATTCTACGCACTATGACAATATCGTTGAAGGCTTGCAACAACAGGGATTCTCGGGCGCAGATATTGAGAAAGTCATGGGTCAAAACTGGCTCGATTTCTTCAAACGCTCTTTTTCGGCACCGCGTTAATGAGCCATGAAGAGGGGTTCATCGAGTTACAAATGTTGTTGATGGATCAGCAACGTTCGTTAGACAGTTTGAGCGAACAGCTTAGGCTACAGTCTGATAAGGTTTTGTTGTTGGAAAAGAAAGTTGAATGGCTACAATCCAGATTGGCACGGGTTGATGAATCAACCGAGCAGAAGCAAGTGACTGATGAAAAGCCACCACATTATTGAGCATATAATTGACTGGGGCAGATTATGAAATATTTACATACCATGGTGCGGGTCGCAGATTTAGATGCCGCACTGCATTTTTACCGCGATTGTCTTGGCATGGTTGAGGTGCGAAAAAACGATTATCCGGACGGACGATTTACCCTGTGTTTTCTGGCAGCACCCGAGGATGTCGCACAGGTGAACAATGAAAACGCGCCGTTGCTGGAATTAACTTGGAACTGGGACAGCGAACAATATCACGGTGGCAGAAACTTCGGTCATCTAGCCTTTCAGGTCGAAAATATTTATACGACTTGCCAGCAGTTAATGGATGCTGGCATCACCATAAACCGCCCGCCACGTGACGGCAAAATGGCATTTGTCCGCTCGCCTGACAACATCTCTATCGAATTGCTACAAATAAATTCTCCGCTACCCGCCGCCGAGCCATGGTCATCGATGCCGAATATCGGCGAATGGTGAGGTATTGGGTTACCCCCCTATATAAGGAGGGCGACCAAAATCCTAATTTTGAATGGAAAACCCTTGTGGGTTTGGCTGTTTTACTGGATTCCTGCTCCCCGCCTGCGCGGGGACAGGTCTCGCAGGAAAGACGGATGTTGGGGCGGGAATAACTGCCCACTGATAACTGCCAACTTGCTCCCACATTAAACAGCGCGGTACATTCTGCCTGCATTCAAAATTCCCTGCGGGTCGAATTGATGCTTTAATCGTTGATGCAATTTCAAAATCGCCTCGGATAACGGCGCAAAAACCTCGCTTTTTCTATCACCATTACGAAAGTGTGTAACATAACCGTTCACCGATTTCACCGCATCCTCAAATGCCGGACTAGGTTTATGACATAAATACCAACGCAATCCGCCACCCCAATCAATCAGTTGTGGCTTGTTGGGGAAAAACATTTTGGTAGCGGGGGCAACGGTGTTTTTAATCAATAACTGCCCGCCTGACTCATGCGCGTTGAAAAAATCATGTGTTTGTTCACGAATCCCATGCCAGAATGTCGCGCCTTCGGAATCCACTTCCCCGCCGACAATTTGTCTGGCGTTCCTCACCCCTGCTTTGCTACCAGAAAGACGAATTCGTGTCTTACCATCGACCCAAGCGGCAGCAGAAATAGGCATTGGCTTGCCTGCCAGCTCGTTCATCAACACGATTGCCACATCGGCATCAGCATGCTCCAATATCATGGTCAATTCGGTTGCGGGTTTCGGCACCACTTTCAACGAAATTTCCAACAAAATGCCCAAGCATCCTAGCGAACCAACCATGAGACGGGATACATCAAACCCAGCAACATTTTTGATGACTTGACCGCCAAATCGAAGTATTTCTCCGCGACCACTCAACATCTTAACGCCCAGTACGAAATGGTTCATGACACCGGAAAAAGGTCGGCTTGGTCCGCATAAACCGCTGGCAATGGTGCCGCCCAATGTTGCAGAATCTGAAAATATCGGCGGTTCAAAGCCCAGCATTTGATTGTTTTTATCGAGCAAATGGATTATTTCTTGTAGTGTTGTACCGGCGCGAGCGGTGATGACCAATTCAGACGGGTAATACTCGATGATTCCAG
Organism: Candidatus Spongiihabitans sp.; assembly: GCA_965261425.1. Classification (GTDB taxonomy): domain Bacteria; phylum Pseudomonadota; class Gammaproteobacteria; order Arenicellales; family Poriferihabitantaceae; genus Spongiihabitans. Next base: position 1,442,635 of record OZ253452.1, on the reverse strand, counting down.
AATGCGGCGCGATACTAATTGGTTGACCGATAATTTCACGCCCATAAAATGCTTTGCTGTTTCCGCCATAGATTGCCAAGGGTGTTGATGCACGTTGTGCTGCCAGCACTTGTTGCTGTAATTGCTCCGCGATATTTTTTGCAATACTTTCGGGCATTAAAACCGCTCCAGTTGCGGGAATGGTAATTTACCATGGTGGACATGCATGGCATTGTGTTCGGCACACCGCGCCAGAGTCGGAATGGCTTTGCCGGGATTGAGCAGGGATTTTTCATCGAAACAGTAACGAATGCGATGGAATTGTTGTCGCTCACCATCAGAAAACTGAATACACATATCGCCGATTTTTTCTATCCCGACACCGTGTTCCCCAGTAATGGTGCCACCCATGCTGATACAAAGTTGTAATATCTTGCTACCCAATTCTTCGGTCTTTTGTAGCGCGCCCGACACGCTGGCATCGTATAAAATTAACGGGTGCAGGTTGCCATCACCGGCGTGAAACACATTGGCAATGGGTAGCCGATACTGTGCAGAAAGGGTGTTTATTTCGGTTAATACATGCCCCAATGCGCGCCGTGGAATCGTGCCATCAATGCAATAGTAGTCGGGGGAAATACGACCCACTGCTGGGAAAGCGGCTTTTCGTCCCGACCAGAATAACGCCCTTTGTTGCTCATCTTTGGCAACCCGCGTATCAATTGCACCATAACTGCGAAAAAGTTCTTCGACCTGTTGAATTTGATCATCGACTTCCTGCTCGGTGCCATCCAACTCGCATAACAATATGGTTTCCGCATCCACCGGATACCCCGCCTGAACAAAATCTTCGGCAGCACGGATTGCCAAATTATCCATCATTTCAATACCAGCAGGAATGATTCCGTTTCCGATAATTCCAGCCACACTATCACCGGCATTTTGCACCGAATCGAAAATACCCATGACCACTTTTGCACATTCAGGAATCGGCAATAGCCTGACTGTTACCTCGACCACGACCCCTAACATTCCTTCTGAACCGATCATCAGTGAAAGCAAATCAAAGCCGGGCGATTCCAGACAATCGCTACCAATATCAATCAATTCTCCTTCCATAGTAGCCACTTTCAAACTCACAACATTATGCAGCGTCAGACCATATTTCAGGCAATGTACCCCGCCGGCATTTTCTGCCACATTGCCACCAATGGTGCAGGCAATTTGTGATGAGGGGTCTGGGGCATAATACAAACCCAACGTTTTGACCGCTTCGGAGATTGCCAGATTACGCATACCCGCCTGCACGCAAGCGGTGCGGTTTAGCCGATCCACGGACAACATGTTACTCATCTTTGCCAAGCTCAGCACAATGCCATCTTTATGTGGCAATGCACCGCCCGATAAACTGGTGCCTGCACCACGACTGACAATAGGAATCGAATGCTTTTGGCAAATTGCCATCACATTTTGAACCTGAGCAATAGACTCCGGTAACAACACCAGTCGCGGGATCTGGCAATAGGCGCTCAACCCGTCACTTTCATACACGCGCAATGAGGTTCTGTCAGAAATAATCGCTTCGGCAGCAACCACCTGTTGAAATAATTTGATTAGTTGAGTGGTTTTCATCCCATCAAACGCTCATCGTCCCGCCGATTAGCACCGAGATGATGATGTTTTTCTTTTGTCGCATATTTTCCATAATAACACTCTTTATGGGTTATCTCGTGTTATTTAGGAGAGCCCTTCATTTTCAATTTTCAATTTTCAATAATTCGGTGCTGATGGTAACAAAAGTTTATAATCGGGATTTTTTTGATGCAAAAATGAAATTCGTTGACGAAGCAACAGTCAGGATTATTGCTGGCAAAGGGGGCAATGGTTGCCTGAGCTTTCTGCGCGAAAAATTTCGACCTAAGGGCGGTCCTGATGGTGGCAATGGGGGTAACGGCGGGAGTATTTATCTGACCGCGAAAAGTGGCTTGAATACGCTGGCGGACTTTCGCCATATTCGGTTGTATCGTGCTAAAAATGGAGAATCCGGTGCAGGCAAAGATCGGTTTGGCAAAAATGGGGATGATTTGCTGATTGACGTTCCGTTGGGAACCATTGTCAGTGATGCACAAACCAATCAGATTATCGGTGATTTGACCCACCCCGGGCAGCACTTGCTGGTTGGTGAAGGTGGTCATCGTGGTTTGGGCAATGCCAATTTCAAGTCCAGCACCAACCGTGCGCCACGCCGTACTACTTTGGGGGGAATGGGTGATGAACGGCTCATCCATCTGGAATTAAAGGTGTTGGCGGATGTCGGTTTGCTCGGATTACCTAATGCTGGCAAGTCAACCCTGTTGAGTGCGGTTTCCCATGCCCGACCGAAAATTGCGGATTATCCGTTTACCACATTGCATCCGCAACTGGGGGTGGTGGATATCGGGCATTCCAGTAGTTTTGTCATGGCAGATATTCCGGGTTTGATTGACGGTGCAGCGCAAGGGACCGGATTGGGTATTCAATTTCTCAAACACCTGAAGCGGACGCGCATTCTGTTACACCTTGTTGATATTGCGCCAATAGATGAAAAAGATTTGGCGCATAGCGTGCATGAAATTGAACGCGAACTGGCTGAATTTAAGCACGGATTAGCGACCAAAGAACGCTGGTTGGTGCTTAACAAAATTGATGTTGTTACCCCGAAAGTAGCCATTGCCACCGAAGCGGCGTTAAAGAAAAAATTAGCCCAGACCTGTTCAATTGAGCGACCCATTTATCGAATATCAGCGGTAACTGGGGAAGGATGCGACAAATTGACCCAAGATTTGATGCGGCGATTGGAGTTGCTTGATGAACAAGCAAGGGATGAATCAGCCACTGAATGGTATGACGATTTGCTTGCGGAGGAAGAATGACTGTCCGCCAGATATTAACTGACTCAAGACGTTGGGTCATCAAAATTGGCACCTCGCTGTTGACCGATTCCAAATCGAGTCTTAATCAATCTGCCATCGATTCATGGGTCGGACAAATCGCAGAACTCAAAAGCCAAGGGGTCGATATTGTGCTGGTTTCATCAGGTTCTATTGGCGAAGGAATGCGACGACTGGGCTGGGAGGCGCGTCCAAGTGCGGTGCATAAATTGCAAACTGCCGCTGCCGTTGGACAGATGGGGCTGATACAAAGTTATGAGGCATCTTTTGATCAATACAAAATCCTGACCGCACAGATTCTGCTGACCCATGCGGATCTGGCGAACAGAGTGCGATATTTGAATGCTCGAAGCACCTTGCGCGAGCTGTTGAATCTCGGGGTAGTGCCTATCGTTAATGAAAACGATGCGGTGGTCAACGAGGAGATTCGGTTTGGTGATAATGATACGTTGGCAGCCTTGACAACCAACTTGGTTGAAGCCGAATGCCTGATATTATTGACCGACCAAGCGGGCTTGCATGACCGCGACCCGCGAAATTCTGATGCTGCTAAGCTCATTCAGTATGGGCAGGCAGATGATACCGATTTGCTGGATCTGGCGGGGGGTGCTGGGGTGTTGGGAAGTGGCGGCATGGTGACCAAAATCAAAGCGGCACAAAAGGCATCCGGCTCAGGCGCATCCACAATCATCGCTTCGGGCAAGGAGGAGAATATATTGCTACGCTTACGCGCTGGCGAGGTTCTGGGCACGGTATTGTCCCCGGGCAAGGGGCGCATTGTTGCCAGAAAACAGTGGTTGGCAGGTCAATTGCGTGGTAATGGAAAATTGATTCTCGACAACGGTGCTGTGAACGTATTAAAAGAATCGGGGCGCAGTCTATTGCCGGTTGGCGTTACTGCTGTGGAAGGGTCGTTTACCCGCGGAGAGATTGTGATTTGTGTTGACCCGATGGGCAATGAAATCGCCCGTGGTTTAGCCAACTACAATGCCGATGAGGCACGGAAAATTATCGGTATGCCAAGCAATCAAATCGAATCCATTTTAGGGTATTGCGGTGAGAGCGAACTCATTCATCGTGATAACATTGCCGTTACAGCATGACTGCCGGAATAGAATGGAGAGCTATGCGGTCAGGGATTTTAAGCGGTTGTTGAGACGACTTTTCAAACGTGCGGCGCGGTTTTTGTGGTGCAATCCTTTCGATGTGGCATGGTCGATGCGGGACACCGCATTGTGGTATGCGGCAGTCGCTTCTTCTTTATTGTTTTTCTCAATCAATTTGAGCAACTTTTTGATAGACGAACGCAGTGCAGAGCGAATGCTCATGTTATGTATTCGGCGTTTTACATTTTGCCGAGTGCGTTTTCTTGCTTGGGGTGAATTTGCCAAGTGGGTTCCTCGAGTTCTTGCGGTGCTAATCGAACGCGGGAATATGGGCAATTTTGGCTGTAAAGTCAAGTCAACAGGTGTTATTTTTTGATAATTCCGCAGATGTCGTCAAAACTAATCAAATCTACCTCTGTTACTGGTGCCATGACCTTGCTGTCACGCATTTCTGGCTTGGTGCGGGATGTCATCTTCGCGTATGTGCTGGGCGACAAAGCGGCAGCCGATATATTTTTTGTGGCATTTCGCATTCCCAACTTTTTCCGCCGAATATTTGGCGAGGGTGCATTTTCAATCGCTTTTGTGCCGGTGTTCACGGATTACCGATTAAACAAAACGGCGGCTGAAACCAATCGCTTTTTGCAATTACTGATTGGTCGATTTGGCTTGATTTTGCTAGTGGTGACGGTATCGGGGGTTGTGTTTGCGCCGGTGCTGGTTGCTTTGCTGGCTTCCGGATTCATCAATCAGCCGGAGAAATTTCAATTAGCGGTTGCTGCCACCCGGATTACTTTTCCGTACTTGTTCTTTATCTCCTTTGTTGCTATGGCAGGCGGTATGCTCAATACCTGCGGACGTTTTGCCGCACCAGCGGCAACCCCAATTCTGTTAAACATCTGTTTAATCTGTGCGGCAATTCTGCTCACCCCGATTATCAGTAACGCGCCTATCGCGTTGTCTGTCGGCGTGTTGGTTGCCGGTTTTGTGCAATTGTTATTTCAATTGCCGTTTCTGAAAAAAGAAAAACTCAGCATAAAACCCCGTGTCGTTCAGCGCGCTGGCGATGAGGTCGGTATCGCCGGGGCGGTGAAAGTGTTTCATTTGACCCTACCCGCCATATTTGGTGTTTCTGTCGCCCAAGTCAATATGATGGTCAATACAATACTCGCCTCTTTTTTGGCAACCGGCAGTATTTCGTGGTTGTACTACTCAGATCGGTTGATGGAATTTCCGGTCGGGGTATTTGGGATTGCCTTGAGTACGGCAATTCTGCCTGACCTGTCGCGTAAGTACTCTCAACAAGTAGCCGGGCAACAAGCGGTCGGTGATTTCTCAAAAACACTGGATTGGGCGATGCGTATAGTCTGTCTGATTTGTGTTCCGGCAACGGTCGGGTTAATCATTCTCGCACAAGCGATTGTTACCACCATTTACTATCACGGCAGTTTCACAAAACATGGCATCGACATGACCGTCTCGAGTCTGATTGCTTTTTCTTTAGGGCTCACCGCCATTGTCATGGTGAAAATACTCGCACCCGGATTTTATGCGCGACATAATACCAAAACGCCGGTTAAAATCGCCATGATTGCCATGGCATTGAATATGATAATCAGTTTGCTGTTGGTCTGGCCCCTCAAGCACGTTGGTCTGGCGCTAGCAACCACCCTGTCGGCAATCGCCAATGCTACGATGTTGTATATTGTTCTGCGTCGCCAAAAGGTATTGATTGCCGAGCCCGGGTGGGCGAAATTTCTCGCAAAAATTATTTTTTCGGTTACCCTGATGGGGCTGGTCTTGTGGTGGTTCATGGGCGGCATTGGGTCGTGGTTTGAGCTTGCTGTGTGGGGCAGGATAGGCAGACTGAGCCTGATTATTGCCCTTGGCGGGGCAATCTATTTCGGCTCTCTTATGGCGCTGGGTCTCAACCCGAAGACCCTATGGTCAGCTAAACACTAAACATCCAGAAGTCTGCAAATGCGCTTGTTTCGCTCAATCAACGAAATCACCCCGCACAACGGCTGTGTGCTCACCATTGGAAATTTTGATGCCGTGCATGTTGGACATCAGCAAATTTTGCAACAGTTGACCGATGTGGGCGATGAATTGGGTTTGCCATCTGTGGTGATGACTTTTGCCCCCAGTCCGGAGGAATATTTTCGCAAGCAACAAGCTGCCCCACGGTTGACCACCATCAGTAGCCGTTATTTCGCGCTACGCCAGCATCGTGTGGATATGATGCTGGCGTTACCATTTAATCAAACGCTAGCGCAAACCAGCGCGCAGAAATTTGTAAAACAATATTTGGTCGAAAGCTTAAACGCGAAATATATTTTGATTGGCGATGATTTCCGCTTCGGTCAGGGGCGCACGGGTGATTATTCGTTGCTGAAGGAGTCTGAAAAGAAATATGGCTTCAAAGTCGCACGGTTTGCAACGGTTAAAGATGGTGCTGGTCGGGTGAGCAGTACGCGGGTTCGGGCGTTACTTGTCGAAGGTCGGTTGGACGAAGCAAAAAAACTACTGGGTCGCCCATTTAGCATGGTTGGGCGCGTGATTCATGGCGATAAACGGGGCACCGAGTGGGGCTTTCCGACCGCTAATTTGCCACTCAACAGAACGCTACCGATGAGTGGGGTATTCGCAGTAACAGTGCGCGATGACGGTGTTGCCAATACCATTGGCAAGACCATTAACGGGGTTGCCAATTTAGGCAAACGTCCGACTATTGGTGGCATGAAAACATTGCTGGAAGTGCATCTTTTTGATTTTAATGCCACTCTATACGGACATCGAATTTGTGTGGAGTTTATAAAAAAAATTCGTGCTGAACAAAAATTCTCTTCATTCGATGCCTTGCAAAAGCAGATATTCCGCGACTGTGAAAGCACCCGCAAGCTGTTTTCGAGCATAACGCCATGCGAATAAGCCGATAAATATTAAAAACAATGGAAAAATCGTTGTCAAAATATCTGTGCTATATTGCCGTTGCCCTTGTGTTGGTCGCACTTGACCAGCTGACCAAACAAATCGCCCAGCACAATTTGCTCGGACAGCCGTTGATTGATGTGCTACCGATTTTGCAATGGGGGCTAATTTTCAACAGTGGGGCAGCGTTCGGTTTCCTCAGTCAAGCAGGCGGTCTGCAACACTACTTTTTTGTCACGCTTGCGAGTGTCATAGCGATCGTTTTATTGGTCTGGTTGTGGCGTGTGTTTGCGACCAATCGGCTGTTGTCCTGCGGATTAGTCATGATACTTGCCGGCGCAGTCGGCAACCTGATTGATCGGCTACTTTATCAACATGTTATAGACTTCATATTTTTACACTACCGCGAGTGGTATTTTCCGGCGTTCAATGTTGCCGATATGGCAATTACTTTTGGGGCGATTTGCCTGATTGTGGATAGTCTTGGGCTGGTTCATGAGAATGACGAAGGAGAATGACGAATAATGATTATAGAACATGAGTAATAACACGAGTTTGCAAGTTGTGCTGGCAAATCCACGCGGGTTTTGTGCGGGGGTGGATCGCGCTATTGAAATTGTTGAACATGCTTTGCAAAAGTACGGTGCGCCAATCTATGTCAGACATGAAGTGGTACACAATAAATATGTAGTCGATAGCCTAAGGGAAAAAGGCGCGATTTTTGTTGATGAGCTTGACCAGATTCCCGCGCATTCGACGGTGGTGTTTAGCGCGCATGGCGTATCTCAGTCGGTGCGAACAGAAGCCAAAAGTAGGAACTTAAATGTATTTGATGCGACCTGTCCACTGGTGACCAAAGTGCATGTAGAGGTAACAAAATACCGCAAACAAAATTTGGAAATCCTCCTCATCGGACACGCCGGTCATCCCGAAGTGGAAGGCACCATGGGGCAAATTGATGATGGAATACATCTTTTGGAAAAGATAGAAGATGTAGAAAACTTAACCGTTATTGACCCGAACAATTTGGCTTATGTCAGTCAAACCACTCTGTCGGTCGATGATACGGCAAAGATTGTTGACGCGCTTCGGGCACGATACCCGAATATCAAAGGACCGCACAAAGAGGACATCTGTTATGCCACCCAGAACCGACAAGATGCGGTCAAAAAGTTAGTCGATAAATGTGATGTGATATTTATTGTCGGCTCACCCAATAGCTCAAACTCGACTCGGTTACGCGAAATTGCCGAGTTACGCCATGTTTCGGCTTATTTGATTGATGGCGCAGAACAAATACAAGACCAATGGCTGACAGGAAAGACCCGTGCTGGCGTAACTGCGGGTGCATCGGCTCCCGAATTACTGGTCGCTCAGGTGGTGCAAAAATTAAACAGCATCGATGTTGCGGTCGAATTAGATGGACCGCCAGAAGATATTTCGTTTTCCCTACCGGTTAATCTGAGGTATTGAAAATGGATAGTTGGCAGTTATTCCCGCCCCAACATCCGTCTTTCCTTCGAAGCCTGTCCCCGCGCAGGCGGGGAGCAGGAATCCAGTAAAACAGCCAAACTCGCAAGGGTTTTCTACATGTAACGCGACCTAGCTTGGGGTTTTTGCACAGTCTCGCAGGCGGGGGCGAGAATTCAGTTATTTTAAAATTGGGTATGCAAGCCGCATTCACGGGATTCTCTGCCTTTGGTGGGGTCGTAGTAATCGGGTTCGTTTGGCAGGTTGTGGGCTTGCAGATAGCAATCCAAATCGGCTTCAGTCCAATTCATAATCGGGGCTATTTTGAGGCAACCTACTTGGCGAGTGACGTAGTCGATGTTTTTGCGGTGCTCGGTTTGCTCGCGGCGCAGGCTGGTAATCCAGACTTCTGGATTGATGGCATCAAGGGCGCGTTGGAAAGGTTCGAGCTTGACCTGACGGGTAAATTCGTCATGTAACGGCTCGCCGACTTCAGGAATCCCTTTCATCAGAACATTGCGCCGTGCTGAGGTCATCTTGGGGGTGTAAATATCCATCATCAAACCCAATTCGCGTATCAGTTTGTCGGCAAAGCGATAGGTGGCTGACGAATTGTAGCCGGTGTCCACCCAGATAATGTGAATGTCCGGTATGATGCGAGTAACCATGTGCAGAATGACCGCCGAGTGGTCGCCAAAGGTCGTGGTCATCATGCACTTGCCAAGATCGGCAGTCCAGCGAATGATGTCTTCGGGTGATTTGTCTGCGAGCGCGATATTGACCGCCGTTAAATCGCTGTTGTCAGTAATCCGTGTGTTTTGCATAGTGGTTGCGGTCAAATTTTAGGCAAGCGATTGTATGCTAAATTTAGCGAATGTTGTATGCTTGATTGTGCCAGTGATTCTGATCCACCTGAAAAAGCGAATGACAGAAAATACAAATTGTGATCCCAATTCGAATGCCGCAGTGAACAGCCTATCGGCAACCACGCCCAGCATAGATCCGACTAAAAAGGCGATTATGATGTTGGTGATGGCCACGTTGTTCTTTGCCTTTCAGGATGCCCTGACCAAACATTTAATGCAAACGTTAGCATCGCCTCAGATTGTGGCAGTGCGGTTTTTCTTTTTCGCGGTGTTCGCACTGGTTTATGTTGGTCACAGAGTCGGGCTTAAGGTGGCATTCCGATCACAGCGACCGTGGCTACAGATTGCTCGTGGCTTGTTGATTGCGGGCGAAATTATGATATTCGCGTATGCCATTCAGTTTCTTGGGCTTGCTGAAATGCACACCCTTTTTGCTTGTTTCCCGCTATTGGTTACCGCGTTGTCGGTGCCGATTTTGGGTGAATCTGTCGGCTGGAGACGGTGGCTGGCAGTGTTTTTCGGATTCATTGGCACCCTCATTATCCTACGCCCGGGGGTCGGGATTTTGCAACCAGCAGTGGCACTCGCGCTGCTCACGGCATTGATGTTCGCGCTCTATACCCTCCTGACCCGCAAGGTCTCCCGCTATGATTCCTTTGAGACTGCGTTCCTCTACATGGGGGTGGTCGGCTTCCTTGGTAGCCTGCTTATCGCGCCATTTTACTGGCAACCGGTCTCTGCCATTGATGCCATTTGGCTCTTGCTGATTAGCATGACTTCCATTATCGGCCATTTTCTGTTAATCAAAGCATTGGCATTGGTTCCGGCGGTTATATTGCAACCGTTCAACTATTTTATACTGGTTTGGGCGATTCCAATCGGCTTTCTGTTGAATAACGAGGTGCTTTCCATGACCACCTTGATCGGGGCTGGCATCGTGGTCGGAAGCGGTATTTTTATTGCTTACCGCGAACACAAACTGTTACGCAGAAAGCGCGTTATCTAATCCATCACGGCCACTAAACTTGGACGATTGTCATACCGACTACGGAGTCGCATTTATAAAAACACACTCACCCAGTCGCATAGTGTTGCAAGGTCGCATCCAATGCGGCTTCATCATAGTCGCTGGTGATAAACGCCTCACCGATGGCTTTGAGTAAAACCAGACGTACTTTTCCCGCCTGTACTTTCTTGTCCAGTTGCATCAATGACGTTAATGTGGCTGCTGATACATCATTGATTGGCGCGACTGGTAATTGGGCTTTCGACAATAAGGCAATCACACGTTGCACATCTTGTTCGCCAATCCAGCCCTGCTTCTCGGACATCAAAGCCGCCATGACCAAGCCGAGTGCGATGGCTTCTCCATGCAACCATTTTCCATACCCGGTTGCGGTCTCTATCGCGTGTCCGAAGGTATGTCCAAGATTCAGCAATGCTCGGATGCCGTTTTCCCGCTCATCCTGTTCGACAATTTTGGCTTTGTTGAGACAGGATTGCTCAATGATATATCCGAGCGCGTAATCATTTTTCTGCATCACCGCATGGATGTTTTGTTCCAGCCATTGAAAAAAAAGAGCGTCATTGATGAGACCATATTTAATCACTTCGGCGATGCCAGAGGAAAATTGACGCGCATCCAGCGTGGCTAATGTGGCAGTGTCGGCAATGACTCGTTGTGGCTGGTAAAATGCGCCAATCATGTTTTTGCCACGAACATGATTAACTGCTGTTTTCCCGCCCACAGCCGAATCCACCTGTGCCAACAGCGTGGTCGGAATTTGAATAAAAGGAACCCCGCGCTGATAACATGCCGCAACAAACCCCGCCATGTCGCCGATGACCCCGCCACCTAAGGCAATCACCGTTACGCTTCGATCAAGGGCGACTTCAAGCATTCTGTCGAAGATCTGCTCGGCAGTTTGCAAACTCTTTGATTGTTCACCGTCTGCGAGAATAATTTGTTCGATTATTTTGCCTTGCAACATGCGCCGGACTTTTTCCAGATACAGTGGTGCGACTATTTCGTTGGTAACGATAAATACCTGTTCACCAGCAATCCACGGTAGCAACTCGGCACTGTTTTCCAGCAACCCGGGGGCTATTTTTATTTGGTAGCCACGCTCACCGAGCTTGATATTGACGGTTTTCATCACATTTTTTGGTGCTGGGTTGATGGATTGGTTGATGCGAGCAAATGCTGTATTTCTGTGACAGTTTTGTGTGTCGAACGGGTGCCCACGTCGACGATGATGTCGGCTTCATCCGCATACAGCGGGTCGCGCTCCAGCATCAGTTGTGCCAGTTTGGATTTCGGGTCGGCATGTTGCAATAACGGTCGGGTGGTGCAGTTTTTTAGCCTCATCCACAAGACATCCAGTGAAGCGTGCAGATAGATAACCTGACCATGTTTACGCATAACCAGCCGATTCTCTAGTCGTGTGATGATGCCACCACCAGTGGCGATAACCGCCTGCCGACCGTTGCTAATCTCAGCGAGTAGTTTGATTTCCCGATCTCTGAAACCAATCTCTCCTTCGACATCAAATATATGGTTTATTGAAACGCCGGTGCGCTGTTCGATAAGTCGGTCGGTGTCGATGAAGTTGAGCAATAATGACTTTGCCAGTTCCAGACCAACCGTGGTTTTGCCAACCCCCATTAACCCAACCAAATAGATGTTACCTTGCAATCGCGCCCCACATGATTTTGATTTAATGAGCGAATATCTTGAATGAGAGCAAGTGTAACACATTAGATGGATAGCACAGATGATGATGCCCCATAACATTTTTTATAATTAGTCAGCCCTTAAAAACATCTGAACACATTGATTTATATAAATAAAGCGACTAAAAGTGTTGAACGAATCGATCGGTTTTTGTTAAAACACCCCTTACTTTTCGGTCTTTTTTGTGCTCAAAATAAGGCGACTAATAGGGTCGATTGCTTGGCTGGGACAGATTAGATATCCAAAACCGATTTTGTGAGCAGACACTAGTTGTGTACCTTGCCCCACTTCCGGACACCGCAATCGCGGAAAAAGACAATTAATAGAGGGCACCATACGCCTCACGGTATGCGACTATGGTGGCGTAATGTTGCCGACATTCTGGCGTTGCGTGGAGATAATCAATCAAATCATCCAGTTTCAGTAGCGACAATACGGGTATGTTGTATTGTTGTTCGACTTTTTGCACGGCGGATTGGGTGTCGCTCGGCGCGATTTCCTGCCGATCCAGTGCGATGGCAATGGCACAGGGGGTTGCGCCCGCTGAGCGAATGAGGTTGACCGATTCGTTGATGGATGTGCCAGCGGTGATGACATCATCGACGATGACCACGTTGCCGTTAAGCGGTGCGCCAACGATGTTGCCACCTTCGCCATGATGTTTGGTTTCTTTGCGATTAAAGGCATAGCCGACATTGCGTTTTTGCTGGTTTGCTAACTGTACCGCGATGGCAGCGACCAGCGGAATGCCTTTATAAGCCGGACCATAGAGCATGAAATCATCGCTCACTTGAGCCGTTATATGTGCTGCGTAGCAACTTGCCAGCTGCCCGAGTAGCTCGCCGTTATTGAATAGTCCGGCATTAAAAAAATACGGGCTGGTGCGACCGGACTTCAGGGTAAATTCGCCGAAGCGCAAAATGTTGTTGCGTACACAGAGGTCAATCAGCTTGTCTTTGAAACGTGTATGACTCATTGTCATGCAAACAAGCCTCTAAACTTGCGCCCTATCCAATACAACATCAGCAAGCTCGGGATGACCATTAGCGCGGTGATGATGAAAAACAGCATCCAGTCGCCGTTCAAACTGTCCACCAATAAACCGCTACTACTGGCAAATAGCGTGCGTCCAAAATTGCCGGCTGATGCCATTAAAGCATATTGTGTCGCGGTGTAGGCGCGATTGGTTAAGTGTGAGATGAATGCCACAAAGGCAACGGTTGAAAAAGCAGCGGTAAAGTTATCCAGTAAAATGGCGACGGCAAAAACGGTGGTATCCGGCCCAACATAAGCCAAATAAGCAAAAATCAAATTCGTTGCTGCCATGGCAATACCACTAATCATCAGCCCACGCAACAATCCATAATGTACCGTAATCATGCTTGCTAAAATAGAAAATATCACCGTCAGCGTTGCGCCAACTAATTTGGAGTATGTGGCAATTTCACTGGTGGTAAAACCAACTTCTTTATAAAACACTAAGGACATGCGCCCTAAAAATGCCTCGCCGACCTTAAACAACATGATAAACGCCAAAATAATCAAAGCAGTTTTGCCAAATCGAGTGAAAAAGTCTTTTAATGGTTCAACCAGCGTGGTCAAAACCCAAGCCGCGATTTTTTGCCATATGTTGTGTCCACCTAATAATGCTTCGTAGCTCGCTTGTTTATCGGCTTGTATTTGTTCGCGTCCGCTACTCGGCTCGTGTAACAACATGGTCACCACCATAAAGCCAATCACACACACACTCATCAGCAAATAAACCCGATCCCAAGACATACCAAAATCGGATAAATAAAGTGCGACTGCACCGAGCAATCCATAGCCGACCCACCAGCCGGAGGTTGCCATCGCTGCGGTCGCCGGCAATTTGTCTTTTTCCTCTAATTGCATCACATCAATACGATAGGCATCGATCACAATGTCTTGTGTGGCTGAAACCACTGCCACTGATAACGCCAGCAAGCTCACCCAAATCAGGCTTTGTCTGGGGTCGGTGAATGAAATTAACACAATCAATAACAGCAATAATCCTTGTAATAATAACAACCAAGAACGGCGTTGCCCGAGTTTTGATAAAAGCGGTATTTTCACCCGATCCAATAAGGGGGCCCACATCCAGTTAAGCGCATAGACCGCAAACACCGAACCAAAGAAACCAATCGCGGTGCGTGTTAGCCCGACATCTTTGAGCCATAAGGTCATCGCCGAGCCGATGATGACCCACGGAAAACCGCTGGCAATGCCGTTTAAGAAGATAAATAGCATGCGTTTATCCAAGTAGGTGGCGACTATTTTTTGCATCATTTGTCTTGATTTTATATCGGGTTACTATTTCGAGCATTGCTGATTTAATATAGCTAACTCATCATTCTATTTAGCCATAAATAACAGATAAATGCTCAAGCATCTTTTTAGACTTGGGCGAATTCAACCCATAAGTGCAACACGGTGGTTAATAAAATGTTCATACGGCTTCCAATAATCGGTGGCTATCATTTGTGTCACTCGTGCGCCCGTTTAGATTTTACACCACAATTGGAGAAGGTTGTCGGTTATGACACAGGCTCGTTATGACACCGGAGTGGCGAACTCAAAAGAATCAAAGAAAAACCGATCCGAGTTCATGCCTTTTGCCAACAGGCTATCGCGCACAGAATCAATCATAATCGGTGGTCCGCTGGCATAGACATCGTATTGGGCGAAATTCTGGTATGCTTTGCTGACAATCTCATGCACAAATCCGCTGTCGCCTTGCCAATCGGCAGCCGTGTTGTCGGATAGCACTGGCGTATATTTGAGGTTGGGATACGTTTCGATCCACTGTTTAACCAGCGCGTCTAGGTATAAATCTTGTTTGTCTCGTGCGCCCCAAAATAAATGAATATCGTGATTTGGATTTTGTTCCACTGCTTGTTGAAACAGTCCCTTAATGGGTGCAAACCCGGTGCCGCCGGCAATCATAATAATCGGTTTATCGGCTGCGGATTGTAGAAAATAAGTCCCGAATGGGCCTTCAAAGCGCAACAAATCGCGTTCTTTCATCGAGTCGAATACCCGCGCTGTAAAATGGCCATCGGCAACGTGACGGATGTGTAATTCGAGCCCTTGTTGTCGCGTCTGTTGGGGCAGGTTGGCAATGGAAAAACTGCGCCGCTGACCGTCTTTTAGAATGATGTCGATGTATTGACCGGCAATAAAATTAAATGTTTGCGTTTTGGGCAACGTCAGAAACAGTTGAATCACATCTTTTGCTACGCGCTCAATGTGCACAACACGACAGGGTAGAATTTTAATCTGAATATCGGCACCAGTCATTATTTCTTCAACATCAATGACCACGTCTTGCAGCGGAATCGCCTGACAGAGTAAAACCTTTCCTTGTGCTTTTTCTTCCTCGCTGAGCGCGAAATCCTCATGGTCGCCGTAATTCACTTTGCCACTGAGCAAATCGCTTTTGCAGGCACCGCATGCCCCGCTACGACAACCGTAAGGATAAACACGACCGTCTCTGAGCGCGGCATCGAGAATCGTCTCACCCGTATTGGTGACGAAACGAGTATTATTACGTTGGTTGGTGATTGAGAAGGACATTGGATTGATTTAACCACGAAAAGCACGAAAATTTATGCAAGGTTTAGATGAAAAACAGAAGATGGCATCATAGAATATAGATACAGAGAAAAGCAATAAAATTAGATCTTTGCCTAATTCAAAAAACAAATGGATAATTGAGAATGTCGTTCGGCGAGGCTCTCGAGCCAGATAATTAGTCAGCCCTTAAAAACATCTAAACACATTGGTTTATATAAATAAAACGACTAAAACTGTGTCAACCAAAAGCAGTAATGTCCCTTTTTATATTCCTTACAGTATCTTGTCAGGGGAATTTAAGTGACAAGCCCCCTAATTAAGAGAGAATTGAATAGAAAGCACCCCTGATAAGGGATTTAGGGGGTTGGGTTTTCCACCAGTAACGCACCTAGCGAGAGTTTCTTGCACAATTGCGAAGCATGTCCCCGCGCAGACGGGGAGCGGGAATCCAGTCAACATACCTGCGATTGAATTCTCAATTCTCCATTCTCCATTCTCCATTTTCAATTTTCAATTTTCCATTCTCAATTCTCAATTTTCCATTCTCAATTTTCCATTTTCAATTTTCCATTTTCAATTTTCAATTTTCAATTTTCAATTTTCAATTCTCAATTTTCAATTCTCAATTCTCAATTTTCAATTTTCAATTTTCAATTTTCCATTTTCCATTCTCAATTCTCCATTCTCAATTCTCAATTCTCCATTTTCAATTCTCCATTCTCAATTCTCCATTCTCAATTCTCAATTCTCCATTCTCCATTTTCCATTTTCAATTTTCAATTTTCCATTTTCCATTTTCAATTTTCCATTTTCCATTTTCAATTTTCCATTTTCAATTTTCCATTTTCAATTTTCCATTTTCAATTTTCCATTTTCAATTTTCAATTTTCAATTTTCAATTCTCAATTCATACCATGTACAAACTGGAGATTATAGTCCCACTGCAAGTGTGCTGGCATGAATTATGGACGAAACATTAACTTTTTTTAATGTTTATGCAAAAAAAGGGGTAAAAGGGCTTGCAATCATCGAAAATATCAGTATAGTCCCCCGCAAGTAGCGAAAACACTGGTGTTAGCACATTATTGGTACGTTACTAATTTGTAATCTTTAATTTTTTTTAACTCTAATATAGGTAATAAAACATGAAAAAATCATTTATAGCGGTCGGTGTTGCCAGCCTGCTGGGCTTAACCTCGGTGGCACAAGCTGCCGACGTTAACTGGTACGGCAGTATCCGTGCGGGTGTTACGAGTGTTGATAACAGTAAAAATCTATCGGAGGACGAAGGTGATCGAACGAAGGTAACAGACATTGCTGCCAACAAAGGTAGCCGTATTGGCATCAAGGCTTCCAGCGATTTGGGTAATGGTCAATCTGTTGGTGGACAAGTTGAATTTAGCATTGCTGAACCCGGTGACGACTCTTTGAACACAAGGCGTCGAAATGTGTGGATTAATGGTGGTTGGGGCAAGCTGACCCTCGGTAAGCAAGGCGGTATTTACCGTAGTGCGGCCAACTGGGATCAATCTAATTATCTCGGTGGCAATGTTCGATATGGTGGCGATGTTGATGCTGTCGAAGGGATTTCCTACGAAAGCAATCTAGCTGGTCCGTTTAGCTTTAATGTTGAGGTTGCTGGTGAAGATGGAATAGAGCAATGGGCAGCAACCGCGCATTATAACTTTGGTATCGCTACATTGAATGTTGGTCATCATGATGATAAGAGAGATTCTGCAGCAGTAAAATCTGCAGAAAAGGCAATTTATGAACTAGTCCCCGCCGTCGCCGACGCCGCCGACGTCGCCGTCACCGCCATCACCGCCGCCATCACCGCCGACGACGCCGACGTCGCCGCCATCACCGCCGCCGTCGCCGACGTCACCGCCGCCGCCGCCTCAGGAGTTGTACGATTAAAAGAGGATACGGGAACGGAGAAAGTAGCCGCAAAGAACTACTATGACAACACAGTAATCAGCGTCAATGGTTCAGCCGGTGGTTTTGATTGGTATCTTGCTTATGAGCGAAGTACGCGAACTGATGGTACGGGTTTGCCGGATCGGAAAGCCAGTACATTTGGTGCATTCGCAGGCTATGATGTAACCGAAAACGACAAAGTCTATGCTGAGTACGAAAAGGGGAAACTTAGAGATTCTGGTGATGAGGCCGACTCAAGGGATGCCTTTTTGGTCGGTTATTCACACAACTTTGGTGGTGGTCTCAATTTCAGTGGTGAATATGTAACTAAGAAAAATGTAGATCACAAAAAAAATGCTAAATCTAACACACTGGCATTAGTTCTCAAATACGGTTTCTAATATCTGTTTGAGTTGTACCCTAAAGGGCATCCTTCGGGATGCCCTTTTTTTGCCCACCTTTCCGACACAATCCAACTAGACAATAGCAGGCGCAGGGACATTCGTGAGGAACAAGACGAATTGTCACCAGAAGATATTCGCATCGTGATGGAACGTGAGTACATGTCGCAGACAGAGATGATGCGTACACTGGAGACGCTGGTCGCGTCTGTTGGACGGCTTGAAGCAGAGTATCAGTTGGCGGCTGCCCTTGACCCTCGGCACCATAATCACCATTGGCGTGAGTGTCAGTTTTCTATTGGTTAAGTTTTTGTAGGTTCGCTTCACTACACCAAACACTACATACCTTAACCAAACGTAATTCCCCATAATTCCTCAGTCGCCTTCGCGACTTTTTTCACCCTCACCTGTTGGGGCGGGAATAACTGCCCACTGACAACTACCGGAAGCGGGTTTGGTTCTTATCTTGTTATTCAGCAATTACCAGCAAGATAAAGACACAAAATCGGGGCTCTTGTGATGGCTCAAATGATTTTTCATTTTTTGGGTTGCCCACAATGGGTGTTGGCATCCTGTTGGAGTAATTTTATCAGTGTTGCCATATCTTCGGGCGGGTCTTGCTGCCAGACTTTCTGTTTGCCGCTATTGGGGTGAATAAGGGACAATTTTTGAGCATGAAGTGCCTGACGTTGAAAGTCTTGTAGCGATTGCACCAAGTTTGTTGCGGCTGCCGATGGCGGGCGATAGCGATTGCCATAGAGGTTGTCGCCGACTATCGGATAGCCACGCCAACTCAGATGGACACGAATTTGGTGGGTGCGTCCGGTTTTTAAGTTTGCTTGTATCAGGCAATGGTTGCGGAATTTTTTCACTACCCGCGTATGGGTAATCGCTGGTTTACCAGTTTCGGTTACTGTCATGCGTAGGCGGTCATTTCTATGCCGTCCAATCGGGTGATCAATTATTTCTCCACAAATCAGAATGCCATTGACCAATGCCAAATACGCTCGTTGCATCTGCCGACTGCTAAGCTGCTCGATAAGATGTTGTCGTGCTGATTCGGTTTTGGCAACCACCATCAGTCCAGTGGTGTTTTTATCCAGACGATGGACAATGCCGGCTCTGGGCAGGTGTGCGGCATCGGCATGATGATATAAAAGCCCGTTAAGCAAGGTCTTATCGTGATTGCCAGCACCCGGATGAACCACCAGCCCGGCTGGTTTATTGATAACCAGCAAATGTGCATCCTCATCCACAATATCAATACCAATATCTTGGGCGGGGCATTGATTGGGTGGCACAAGTGGTTCAAACGGTAATGTCAATTCAAGCGTCTCAGTACCGCAAAGTTTTTGTTTTTGTTTGGCGACCGCTCCGTCAACCAAGACCAATCCATGTTTTATCCATTGCTGTATTGTTGCGCGGGAATGTTCGACAAGCAATTCTGTCAATGCTTTATCGACCCGCATACCTTCCATTTCCGTTGGAATTTGAATAGAAAAATGTGCTTCAGAACCCGATATCATGACGCATATTATGGCACAATAGTCGCCCAAGAAATTTAAGTAACAGCGGATACCCTGATTTTTATTGCAGGGGGTCTCTATTAACTAGGATTTTTTTGTGAGTGCAAGGAAGCCCCGCACGCAGAACCACAGTGTATATGGAATACATGCGGATTCGAGTACGGGACTGACACCGCAATCGCGGAAAAAGACAGTTAATAGGGGTGCCTGCACTCATTCCTCTACGTTATATCAACAATATTATGCTAAACACATCAAATCGTCACATCCCTGTCCATCGACATGGTCATAAACACATCCTGTATTGCCTGATGATACTGATTGCCACTATGCTGGCATCGGGCTGTTCGTCATCGAAAAAGGACGAGACTGAAACCAAATCTGCAGAAGAGCTATACGAAATCGCCAAAAAGCAGATGTCTAAAAAGAATTGGAAAGAGGCATTGGAATCACTACAAAATCTGGAAGCAAAATATCCTTATGGGGTACATGCCGAGCAGGCACAGATTGATACCATTTACGCGCACTATCAGGATCAGCAAAGTGGTCTTGCGATTGCCGCAGCAGATCGATTTATCAAGTTACATCCGACCCATCGAGCGGTTGATTATGCCTATTATCTAAAAGGTCTGGCAAGTTTTTCCGAAGACAAATCGCTCTTTAGCCAATTTGTCGGCAAGAGCGATTTGAGCGACCGTGATGCAACCCCTATACGCGAGGCACTAACTGTCTTCAAGGATGTATATACCTTGTTTCCGAATAGCCAATATGCTCTGGATGCCAGAATACGGGCAGATGGCTTGATCATTGCCCTGTCTCAACATGAAATTGCCATCGCCAATTATTACTATACTCGAAAAGCGTATGTCGCCGTAGTCAATCGAGCAAAAGGCATCATCGAAAACTATCCAACCACGCCAGCGATTGAACAGGCACTGGCATTATTGACGTTCGGTTACAAAAATATGGGATTGGATGATTTGTCTGGCGATACGCGCCGCATTCTGGCGTTAAATTTTCCTGACAGCGGGTATCTGAATGAAACCGTCAATACGGTCAAATTTTTCAATCAATACAGCCCCAAAGGGGACAAGCCCGAACTCACAAATAGAACGTGGCTTTCTGATTTGTTATCGCTCTAAACCAACCCCCTCTTTCAAGAGGGACAGAAAAACCACATTTTTGCCGATTATTGCGTCAGAACACGCTCCGCTTCGGCATATTTTTGCGCGGTTTTAAGCACGACTTCCTCGGGCAGCTCGGGTGCAGGGTGGGTTTTATCCCACTCTAATGTCTCGAGATAATCGCGTACAAATTGTTTGTCATAACTGGGTGGGCTGGTACCGGTTTGATATTGATTCGCGGGCCAAAACCTTGAAGAATCTGGGGTCAGCACTTCGTCTATCAGATGTAGCTGGTTGTTTTCATCCACCCCAAATTCAAACTTGGTGTCGGCGATGATGATACCCCGCGTTTTCGCATAGGCGGTAGCATCGGCATAAATCCGCAAACTGAAATCGCGCACTTGATCTGCCATCGCCTGACCGAGTATCTCAACCGTTTGTTGGTAACTGATATTCTCATCATGTGCCCCGACTTCGGCTTTGGTTGAAGGGGTAAAAATCGCTTCGGGTAATTGTGCCGCCTGTCGCAGATTTGCTGGCAAGGGAATCGCGCATACCGCGCCAGTACGCTGATATTCTTTCCAGCCCGAGCCGATTAAATAACCTCGCACAATCGCCTCAATCGGCAAAGGGGTCAGTTTTTTAACCACAATGGCACGGTCTCCCAACAGCGTGCGCTGCTCTTGATCGGGAACGATTTCTGTCAAAGATCGGTCGCTCAGATGATTGGGCAATAAATTTTTGTTGCGCTCAAACCAGAAATTGGCAACTCGGGTCAACACTTCTCCTTTACCCGGAATCGCTTGGGAAAGTATGACATCAAATGCCGAGATCCGGTCACTGGTCACAATCAGCAGATGGTTGTCATCAACCGCATAGATGTCGCGAACTTTGCCGCGCTGTATCATTTCCAAATGACTGAGATCAGACTGAAATAGTGCTTTTTGCATATTGATTATTGCTCGGAAAAACAGGATTATATCAAATGACCGTGGCGAGATTACCATTACAGTCATATAAATAACTGGATTCCCGCTCCCCGCCTGCACGTGGACAGGCTTCACGGGATGGCGATAATCAGTAATCAGTTGACAATAAAAATAGACTGACTAAATCTTTCCCTCTGTGCCCTCTGTGTCAAATCTTCCGAGATTGAGCGGTCGGCAGATACTTGCCCTTGGACTACATTAAAAAAGTGGCTTCCGAGATTCAACCAACCAGCGGGATTTCCCCAAACCGCCGACTAAAGTGTGTTTTTGGTAATGCTGGCATGGGCGTTTTGCGTTCGGGTTGTAGGCTGGCTTTCGGCGGTGTTTCAATCGCTGATATTTTGTCATCCAACATCGGTTGTTTCGGTTGCGGTTGTGCCACGCTGTCCGGGTCAGGTTTTTTTGCTATGGGCGGGGAATCTGCGGATCCGCCGAGACGATTTTTGTCATCATTTAATTTGGGCGTATTGACCGGACTTTTGCCCTGATATGGTCTGGCAGTGGCTATTTTTTCTATCGGCATCAACAACGCCGGTTCAATTTCTTTTCTGGGTATGGCATGACCAATAAAAGATTCAATTTCCATGATTGAATAAGCATATCTCTCGCATATAAAACTGATCGCTTCACCACTGTGCCCGGCGCGTGCAGTACGACCAATACGATGGATATAATCATCTGCATCTTGTGGCAGATCGTAATTAAATACATGACTGACCTCGGGGATGTGTAAGCCACGCGCTGCCACATCGGTTGCCACCAGCACGTTATATTTTCCGCTTTTGAAGCGTTCCAGAATGCTTTCGCGTTTAGGTTGGGGAACATCGCCCGATAATGCCGAATTACTGATTTCATTGGCGGATAGGGTGCGCGATACTTCATCTGCGGCATGGCGCGTATTGACGAATACCAGCACACGCTCAGGCTTGTCACGGTGTAACAAATTGATGAGCAAGGTAGCTTTTTCTTCATCTGCCGGATAGTATGCACACTCGCCGATTTTATCGGCAACTCGGGTATCAGCATCAATCTTGATTTCTTCGGGGTTATTCATGTGTTCGTAAGCCAATTCCATTACCCGAAAGGACAAGGTTGCGGAGAACAGCATATTCAGTCGATCTTCTGGCTTGGGCATACGGCGTAGTAAATACCGGATATCTTTAATAAAACCGAGATCAAACATGCGATCTGCCTCATCCAGCACCACAACTTGGACCCGTTTCAAGTCAAACAAATTTTGCTTGTAAAAATCAATCAGTCGCCCGGGTGTGCCTATCAATATATCGACCCCCTGCGCCAACATTTGTTTTTGCTCATCATATCCGGTGCCGCCATAAATCAGACCTAATTTAAGTTCCGTATGTTTGGCAAGGACTTCGGCATCTTTGTAAATCTGTATGGCAAGCTCGCGTGTGGGTGCCAGAATCAATGCTCGCGCATTGGTGGGCAATCGGGTCGCGGGTGCTGGGCGGGTAACCAGATGCTGACAACAAGCCAGCAGAAAGGCAACGGTTTTGCCGGTGCCGGTTTGTGCCTGACCAGCGACATCCTTTCCGGTTAAGGCAATCGGCAAACTGCTCGCCTGAATCGGAGTACAATACTCAAATCCAGCATCGGCAATCCCCTGTTTTAGAGCGTCAATTAAATTTAAATCAGTAAATTTTTGATCTGTAAGATGTTTTTTTGTCATTTTTTTAAGAATTTTTTATTTCAGATAACTCATTTATTTTTGCTAAAATGCTTGATTACTCGCCACATTAACCGCATATTCACGCCATTAGAATCAGGATAATTTAATATGCCAAACAATTCAACCAGCAATTCAAACAATATCGTGCATGTGAGCGATGAATCGTTCGAACGAGATGTACTCAAAGCCGAACGCCCCGTGTTAATTGACTATTGGGCGGAATGGTGCGGTCCCTGCAAAATGATTGCCCCGATTCTCGAAGAACTTGCTGATGAGTATCGTGAAAAAATTACCATTGCCAAGCTCAACATTGATGACAATCCCGAAACACCGCCCAAATACGGAATTCGTGGCATCCCCACATTGATGTTATTCAAAAACGGCAATGTAGAAGCCACCAAAGTAGGCGCGGTTTCAAAATCTCAATTAGCCAGTTTTATTGACAGCAATGTTTAATTAGCGGTAATATCCGCTTTGTCTGGCATGACCACCACGAACATACTCGTCATGCTCAAATCATATTCGTTGCGGACATATTCGTTGCGGACATATTCGTTGCGGTCGCTAACGACAATCTAAAACCAACTTTCTTCAACCACAATCTGGACATCTGTGCTGAAGCCCTATATGATACCCGAATTACATCCGTAATGCAGTCGTTCAGAATGCATTAAATCAAAAATCCCATACTATTTTCCCTTGCGTGGCTCATGTCGTCGTATTGGGCAACCAATCTATGCTTATTCATTTTTCCTCATGGCAATCAATCTTAGCGAACTAAAATCTAAATCCCCCACCGAACTGTCTGAAATGGCAAGCTCACTGAACCTTGACAACAGCAGTCGAATGCGAAAACAGGATCAGATATTTTCTATCCTGAAAGCCGAAGCCAAAAAAGGAGAAAAAATTATCGGTGAAGGCACCGTAGAAATCCTCCAAGACGGTTTTGGATTCCTCCGCTCTGCCACCTCCTCTTATTTGGCAGGTCCTGACGATATTTATATGTCACCGAGTCAAATACGCAGATTTAGTTTAAGAACCGGTGATACCGTTTCCGGTCAAATTCGTCCACCCAAAGATTCCGAGCGTTATTTCGCGCTTTTGAAAATTGAAAGCATCAATTTTCAGTCTCCGGAAGAGTCCAAGCGAAAAATTCTGTTTGAAAATTTAACCCCGCTGCATCCGGATGAACGAATGCGTTTGGAAAGAGAAAACGGTTCCGCCGAGGATCTTGCTGGTCGGGTTATTGATTTGATTGCGCCAATAGGAAAAGGACAACGCGGCTTAATTGTTTCTGCCCCCAAAACGGGTAAAACGGTTATGTTGCAACAAATCGCGCAATCCATTACCTCGTTGCATCCCGAAATCATCGTCATGGTGTTGTTGATTGATGAACGACCCGAAGAAGTAACGGAAATGCAAAGAACCGTGCGTGGCGAAGTCGTATCGTCAACATTTGATGAGCCAGCAACACGCCATGTGCAAGTTGCGGAAATGGTTATCGAAAAAGCAAAAAGGCTGGTTGAGCATAAAAAAGATGTGGTGGTCTTGCTGGATTCAATTACCCGTTTAGCGCGCGCTTATAACACCGTTGCACCCGCATCGGGTAAGGTGCTGACCGGTGGCGTTGACGCAAATGCGTTACAGCGACCAAAGCGGTTTTTCGGAGCGGCGCGTAATATTGAAGAAGGTGGCAGTTTGACGATTTTGGCGACCGCACTCATTGATACCGGCTCAAAAATGGATGACATCATCTATGAAGAATTCAAAGGCACTGGCAACTTGGAAATCCATCTGGATCGCCGAATCGCCGAGAAGCGTGTCTATCCGGCAATGGTGATCAATCGTTCAAGCACACGGCGAGAGGAATTGCTCACCGACCCTACCGAGCTTCAGAAAATCTGGCTATTACGAAAACTGATTCATCCGATGGACGATTTACAAGCGGCTGAATTCATCATCGAGAAACTAAAAGCAACCAAAACCAATGAAGAGTTTATCAAGTCGATGAACCGCTGATCGGCAGATATTTCGACAACAGGCTTGATTTAGACAAAAAACTTTCATATCATCGCCGCCCCCAAATTTGAAGATGCCATCGAGCGTCAAGACACCCGCCTTAACCAGAAATCTTACACCAAAAAACCGAGTGGAATCATTATGAAATCAGACATTCATCCGCCATACCACGAAATCAAGGTGATTTGCACCTGTGGTAATTCCTTTGAAACGAAATCCACGCTAGGCGAGGAGTTGCATGTAGAAGTTTGTTCTGAATGTCATCCTTTCTATACCGGAAAACAAAAAATCATGGACACCGCTGGGCGCGTAGGTAAGTTTCAGGCAAGATATAACCGTAAATAAATCGGCCACCGTATCGAGCTACCCTGCTTACCGCATTCGCATTGTTTTTTCTAGCACTTGAACATGAATTGATTTGTGTTGGCTTGAATTAGGGTTGAACAAATAGGGGTTCGTACTCGTTGCCAATGAGGAGCGCGCCCCGATAAAGATTACCTGATCGGGAAATAGGCATGAATCTGGAAGCAAAGATAACGGCAGTCACAGCCAGATTGGAGCAAGCCAAGCTGTCTTATGGTCATGGCACCGATTATGCTGAAGATGAAGCCGTCTGTATGGTATTACACGTTCTCGGAATCGACCGGACAGCCCCCGATGCTCTCTTTTCGCCACATGGGCGCGACCTATTCGCACAATACAAGCGCAGTTGCCGAGATGGTCAAACACTCGATTGGCTTGATGCGCGTATCGATTCGCTGGTAGAAAAACGAATCGCACAGCGTATGCCACTTGCTTATCTGGTGAATGAAGCTTGGTTTGCCGACCATAAATTCTATATTGACCCGCGTGCGATTATTCCCAGATCTTATTTGGGCGAATGGATTGCCGATGCTTTTGTGCCATGGGTTGAACCGAGCAAAACGTATTCTATACTTGATTTATGCACCGGCTGTGGTTGTATCGCCATCAGTTGCGCGCTGGCATTTCCACAGGCAACCGTTTTGGCAAGTGATATTTCAAAGCCAGCATTGGCAGTCGCCCGCATCAACATTGACAACTACCAGCTTGGCGAACGGGTGAAATTGCACCATGCAGATTGCTTTGCCGGAATTGAACAACGATTTGACCTGATTGTTTGCAATCCTCCTTATGTATCAGACGAGCGCGTGGACAATCTACCTGCAGAATATTGTCACGAACCGGATAGCGCGTTCAGGGCAGGTCAGAATGGACTCGATTTTATTACCCCGTTGTTGCGACAGGCGACAAATTATCTGACCCAAGAGGGCGTATTGATTGTTGAAGCAGGCTCCGCCTCACATGTGCTGGAGCAACGCTATCCGAGCATTCCTTTTACTTGGTTGAGTACCGCTTATGATGAAATGGTTGTTTTTACGCTGTCTGCCAGTGAGTTAAAAGCACATGGACCCCTCTATTAATTGTCTTTTTCCGCGATTGCAGTGTCAGTCCCGTACTCGAACCCTCATGTATTCCATATACACTCCGGTTCTCGGCTTTGGCTTCCTACGTCGCTCTACCTCACGCATCCATGCAGTCGTGCGTGCGGTACTTCCTTGCACCCACGAAAAAATCCTGCTTAATAAGGCGCCCACATGCCACTACTTGACGCTGATGCGTAAATGACCCGCATAACCTTCAAAGGAAACAGTAAATGCCCAATTCAAATTCCAGTTCAAATCTCAATTCAACTCTTTTTGAACAAGCCCAAAAAGTGATTGCTGGCGGGGTCAACTCCCCGGTTCGGGCATTCCAATCCGTGGGCGGCGACCCAATCTTTATCAAACGCGCCAAAGGCGCGTACCTGATTGCTGAAGATGGGCGGGAATACATTGATTATGTCGGCTCATGGGGACCGATGATTCTCGGTCATGCCGATAAAAATGTAGTTCTGGCAGTACAAAAGCAGGCAGAATTAGGGTTAAGTTTTGGTGCCCCCACAGTGCTTGAAACAGAAATGGCAGCGTTGATTTGTACCCGCCTGCCGTGGATTGAGCAAGTTCGCATGGTCAACTCTGGCACCGAAGCGACCATGTCTGCCATAAGACTCGCTCGAGGTTTTACCAGTCGCGATAAAATTATCAAATTTGCCGGTTGTTATCACGGCCATGCGGATAGTTTATTAGTGAAAGCCGGCTCTGGTGCCTTGACCTTGGGGGTGCCGACCTCACCCGGAGTGCCACACGCAATCGCACAACATACCTTGACCGCGAGCTTCAATAATCTCGCTTCAGTGGCTGCCATTTTTGCTGAAATGGGCGATCAGATTGCGGCAGTGATTCTCGAACCGGTGGCTGGAAATATGAATTGCGTCCCGCCAGCAGAGGGGTTTTTACCCGGATTGCGTGCCTTATGCGATCAATTCCAAAGCATTTTGATTATTGATGAAGTTATGACCGGCTTTCGGGTCGGCGCACAGGGGGCACAAGGTGTGTATGGGGTGCATGGCGACTTAACCACACTTGGCAAAATTATTGGTGGCGGTATGCCGGTCGGTGCTTTCGGCGGGCGCAAGGATATTATGGCGCATCTTGCTCCGCAGGGCGCGGTCTATCAAGCAGGCACCCTGTCAGGCAATCCGCTGGCAATGGCAGCCGGTTTGGCAACCCTAAAAGCCCTTAAGCAGCCCGATTTTTTTGCCGCATTAAATGCGAAAACCGAAAAATTGGTTAGTGGCATTGCCCACGCCGCAACCACACATGGCATCCCTCTGAGCACCAATAACGTGACCGGCATGTTTGGGCTATTCTTTACTGTGCAAAAGTCAGTTGCTACTTTTTCTGAGGTCATGGCATGTAATCGGGAACAGTTTAATCAATTCTTCCATGCCATGTTGGAGCGCGGAATCTATATTGCCCCCTCCCCCTTTGAAACGGGATTTATGTCCGCAGCACACAGCGACGAGGACATTGAACGCACCATCGAAGCCGCAGATGCTGTATTTTCAACCCTGTAGGGTATAACACGGGGTGTCAACCCAAAGTGTCTCCTGTGACAAAATGCTCTGGTTATGACAGACAGTATGGGTTCTGTCATGGAATGGAAAAACCGGACTTGGGTGGATTACACCGTAAATGAAATATCTATCCGTGGATTGGAATCGGTACAACAACATAGGAGTGGCGAATAGTCCGACCAAACACTGGATCGTTCAATTCAAACTCAAATAATGTCGTATGGCGAATCGTGCCAATTACGCCACATGTGCCACCGAACATCAAAGTGCCATTTTCGATATTCTATCCATCGGCACCATACTCCTCAAGTAGCTCGGCTGGAGATAGCAGGCTGGACACCGCGCCGTTCTGGTAGAGTACTTTTTTGCCCCCATCCTCAATATAGGATTTTAGCGCCAACCGTTCCCAATGTGCTTCGACTTCTTCCAACAACCAGAACGTCATCGCAATTGGCTTGTCACACAGCTGCTTGGCAATAGTGATCCCAATATGCTCAATGGCGCGATCGGTGTGATCGGAACCGACCCCGACCCAAATGCGATTGTCTGTCTTCAAGAGGATATATTCGACCTCGCCACTGGAATTCTCACCAATCACCTCGATTGCGTCCGCGGTGGACAATCGGGAAACACCGACACGGTAGAACAGTGGCGTGTGCGCTGGTGGTTTAACACCAATTTTTGCAGCTGTTTCTGGTTCTTCGGCAGCAACCGCTGTGACGATCGGGAAAATATCAATCCCCGAACTCGCGAAACGTGGATATGATGACAAAATGGTGCTTGGTTCGCTTGCCGGCTCTGCGACCTTAGGATTACTGATGCCACCCTCTATTATCATGATTGTTTACGGTGTCTCGGCAAATGTCTCCATCGTAAAGCTGTTCATTGGCAGTGTGCTACCGGGGATTATGGTAGCGCTACTTTTCTTTACTTATGTCGCTGTATGGGGTGCGGTCAATCCGTCTGGAGCACCTGCGGACGAAACCGCTCCGACATGGATGGAAAAGTTGCGGGCGTTCCCTAAGATCATGCAGGTCATTGCACTGATTGGCGCAGTTATGATGTCAATCTATTTCGGCTGGGCAACGGCGACAGAAGCTGCGGCATTGGGCGTTCTTGGCTCCTTACTGATTGCGCTACTGACTGGCTCACTGTCCGTAACCACGTTTTTTGATAGCCTGATGGGAGCCACACGAACCACCTCGATGATCGGTCTAATATTGGCCGGTGCTTCGGGTTTCTCAGTCGCAATGGGTTTTGTCGGACTACCTGAGGCACTGGCCGTTGCGATCCGTGATCTTAATCTTTCACCGTATGCCCTGTTGGCCGTTCTGACAATTTTCTTTGTTATCCTTGGATGTTTCCTTGATGGAATTTCTGTGGTAGTTTTGAGCTCTGCCGTGATTTTGCCCATGGTGGAAGCTGCAGGCATAGATTTGTTGTGGCTCGGGATATTCGTAGTATTGGTCTATGTTCTTTCTGGTGACATGTGGGTTGGCAGTGACGAAAATGGTGAAGGGGGCGAGAAATTTGTCGCCAATGGCTACTGTTGCCGTCCACCCCATGTACCACACGGGTTTTTCCGGACGGAGGAAGGCTGTCTCCTGTTGGAGCAACACTATTATGATCCGCAGTAGACGCAGATATGTGTCTCTGACGGGCTTCACTTTGTAGTCAAAGGTCATTCAACCGACGGATGGGTTCCTAGCGTTCGGGAATAATCGTTTGACAGAAAACACGCCAGACAGGGATTATCCGTCCTGTCGGAGTGCTGATTTATAACCAGCTGACTAAAAATTGCGCGGCTCTGAGACAACTATTAATTGAAAGATGACATCCACAGTTCTTGAACTCAAACCCAAAGACAAACCAGGTCTTGGACCCTTTGCATGGGATGATCCGTTTCGTCTTGAATATCAGTTGAGCGAAGATGAGCGGATGATCCGCGATTCCGCCCGCGCCTATGCGATGGAAAAACTGCAGCCCCGTGTTATTACGGCATATAGGGACGAGCACACAGACCCCGAGATATTTCGCGAAATGGGTGAGGTGGGGTTGTTGGGTGTGACGCTGCCAGAACAGTATGGCGGTATTGATGCTGGCTATGTCGCCTACGGACTGACTGCCCGGGAAATCGAACGGGTGGATTCTGGCTATCGATCCATGATGTCGGTGCAATCAAGCCTTGTTGCCTATCCGATTTATGCCTACGGGTCTGACAGCCAACGCCAGAAATTCCTACCCAAACTTACCTCTGGCAAGTTAATTGGTTGCTTTGGTTTGACTGAGCCTGACGCCGGATCCGACCCTGCCGGGATGAGAACCCGTGCACTCAAGACCGCCGACGGATACCGGATCAGCGGCACAAAAATGTGGATATCAAACAGCCCAATTGCTGATGTGTTTGTGGTCTGGGCAAAATCTGCAGCCCATGACAACAAAATCTGTGGCTTCGTTCTGGAGAAGGGTATGAGAGGACTATCCGCGCCGAAAATTGAGGGCAAACTATCGCTACGTGCGTCCATCACGGGCGAGATTGTGATGGACAATGTTGAGGTTGGCGAAGACGCGCTTCTGCCTAATGTGCAGGGAATGAAAGGACCATTTGGCTGTCTCAACCGCGCTCGATACGGCATATCATGGGGCGTACTCGGCGCAGCCGAATTCTGCTGGCATGCCGCACGGCAATACGGGCTCGACCGCAGGCAATTTAACAAACCGCTGGCCCAGACCCAACTCTTCCAGAAAAAACTCGCAGATATGCAGACTGAGATCGCGCTTGGTCTGCAGGCATCATTGCGTGTGGGACGACTCATGGATGAGGCCAATGCCGCACCTGAAATGATCAGTCTGGTCAAAAGAAACAATTGCGGAAAGGCTTTGGATATATCACGCCTCGCCAGAGACATGCATGGTGGCAACGGTATATCCGCAGAGTTTCAGGTCATGCGTCATGCGCAAAACTTAGAAACCGTCAACACCTACGAGGGGACTCACGACATTCATGCCCTCATTCTAGGAAGGGCGCAAACGGGTCTTTCAGCCTTTTTTTGATGTTTGTGATGGACCGAGCAGAAATTGTTCATGAGAAGTTTATCGCACATGTGAAGTCTGGCGACCTACCGGCAAAAATTGGCGACATTTGCTTTGCAGATACGAACCTTTCAAAGGAGGGACTGGTAGCTCTGTTCCGCTCACAAGTTACAAGTCGTCAACTGGATAGAATCTCTCGTAAAATGCAGGCACGAGGAGAGGGCTTTTATACGATTGGGTCGTCCGGTCATGAGGGAATGGCAGCGATAGCGGCGGCCTTCAAACCCACCGATATGGCATTTCTGCACTATCGCGATGCCGCCTTCCAGATTGAACGCGCCAGTCAAGTCGTGGGACAATCGCCACTGTGGGACATGTTACTCAGCTTTTCAGTATCGTCTGAAGATCCGATATCTGGTGGGCGCCACAAGGTTCTTGGCTCCAAGCAGCTCTTTATCCCGCCGCAAACCTCGACAATCAGTTCGCACCTGCCCAAGGCTGTTGGTGCCGCTTACTCGATTGATTTGGCAGAGAGATTAAACCCAAAACACCGCCAGATGCCCGGAAATTCTGTTGTATTGTGCAGTTTTGGGGATGCTTCTCTCAATCATTCGACCGCTCAAGGAGCCCTGAATACTGCGGGATGGGCGGCCTATCAGCATGTTGCGTGAATGTGTTCGTTTGGCGCACGAAGAACAGCGGATCGTCGTATTTGTTGAACCGATTGCCCTCTACATGACAAAAGACCTGCACCAAAAAGACGACGGTCTATGGGCGCATACCTACCCCGCCCCGGGTGCAGAAAAACCTATTGCGCTGGGAGAAGTCGGTGTGCGCGACAGCGGAACCGATTTGGCAATCGTAACCTATGGCAACGGGTTTCATCTTTCCTGCCAGGCGGCGAAATCATTGCGCGAAAACCACAATGTCGCTGTGAGAATTGTGGACCTGCGTTGGCTTGATCCAGCACCAAACGACAGATTGTTAGAGGCGATTGCTCCCTGCAGCAACATTCTCATTGTCGACGAATGTCGCGTAACGGGTTCGCAAAGTGATACGTTGATGACGCTGTTTACCCAGAACACATCAACGAATGTTGATCGATATGCGGCGGAGGACTGTTTCATCGCAACCGGGTCGGCATATGCCGTGGGCTTGCCCTCGCGCGAGGGGATTGTTGAATCAGCACTTCGTTTGCTGTCCAAACTCAACTCCAAGAGGACTAACTGATTATGTCTCGTCAATCGGCCGTGGTCGTCTGTCCCGGTCGTGGCACATATAACAAGGACGAACTGGGATATTTAGCGTGGCACCACAAGGATAAGGATGCGCTATTCGCTCTCCGAATACACCCGCGGCGACAACGCTTCTGGTCTCATCTACGCCTGCGCTTACGCAGATTTCTTGTCGATCAATCGCGATAAATTCGATGTCGTCGCGGTTACCGGGAATTCGATGGGTTGGTATATTGCATTAGCTTGCAGCGGGGCGCTGGATTCGCGCACTGGCTTTGAAGTGTTCAATACGATGGGCACGCTCATGCATGAGTCCCTAATCGGTGGTCAGTTGATTTATCCGTTCGTTGACCAAGACTGGCGCGAAATCCCGGGTAAACGGCAGGAACTCTTGTCGCTAATGCAAGATATTCCCGGTCTGTACATTTCGATTCATTTAGGAGGTATGCTGGTATTTGCGGGTGATCTGCCTGCCTTGGATATGTTTGAATCGCGGCTGGAACGTGTCCATGACCATTTTCCAATGCGGCTTGAGAACCATGCGGGATTTCATTCGCCACTGCAGACATCCATGTCCGCAAAGGCAAAAGCAACTCTGGTGTCCGCGTTGTTCGACCAGCCTGATGCACCACTCATCGATGGTCGTGGCCATGTCTGGTACCCTAACGCATCAAAATTAGATGCCATGTGGGATTACACATTTGGGTTCCAGATCGTGGAACCTTATGATTTTACTACTGCCATAAGTGCCAGCTTACACGAATTTGCCCCTGAGGTTATCATCATATTGGGGCCCGGAAAGACACTCGGTGGGGCGGTGGCGCAATCACTCATAGCAGCAAGCTGGCGCGGTATCGACTGTAAAGAGGCATTTATCCAGACTCAGAAAACCAATCCGTTCGTTCTTTCCATGGGGATGGATGCACAGCGCAAATTGGTCAGCACGATATGATGAAGGGCGGATGATTAGCCGCACACACTGCCAACTGCACACTGATAACTGTCCACTCCCGCCATCCCTGCCGACTCAAAACAGACTCAATTCATGTTTGCCTTATCACCTTTTTCGTTGAGCCATGATTTTCGGTCTGAGGCGCGTTTTTTAGCGAGTAGCATATCCATCAGCGAATGCGTACCGTCGCCGTGTTTTACTTCGAGTTGTAGCAAGCTACGAGTGGTGGGCTTCATGGTCGTTTCTCTGAGCTGGGGGGCATTCATTTCGCCGAGTCCTTTGAAACGTTGTATGTTGACTTTGCCACGAATTTTTTCGGACTCAATGCGTTCGAGAATGACGGTTTTATCGGTTTCGTTGAGGGCGTAATATACTTTTTTAGCGACGTCGATGCGAAATAGCGGTGGCATCGCAATACATATTCTGCCAGCTTCCACCAACGCCGGAAAATGGCGCAGGAAAAGAGCGCACAGCAAGGTGGCAATGTGGGCACCATCCGAATCGGCATCGGCTAAAATACAAATTCGTCCATAGCGTAGCCCGGATAAATCATCAGAACCCGGATCAACCCCCAATGCGACCGCGATGTCGTGAACTTCTTGCGATGCCAGCACTTCAGTGGATTGGACTTCCCATGTATTGAGAATTTTCCCGCGCAACGGCATCACCGCCTGAAACACCCGTTCGCGTGCCTGCTTTGCCGAGCCACCTGCCGAATCGCCCTCAACTAAGAATAATTCGGTCATTTCCAAGTCATCGCTAGTGCAGTCGGCGAGTTTGCCGGGCAGTGCCGGACCGCTGGTAATCTTTTTTCGTTGTACCTTTTTGCCGGCGCGTAATCGCCGCTGGGCATTGTCGATGGCAATTTGGGCAATTTTTTCGCCATCGCTAATGTGTTGATTGAGCCACAATCCAAAAGCGTCCTTCACTGCCACCTGTACCATCGAGGTTGTTGCACGGCACGACAGTCGGTCTTTGGTTTGTCCGCTGAACTGCGGTTCGCTAATTCGCACGGAGAGGATATAGGCGCAGTTGAGCTTGATGTCGTCTGGGGTTAATTTTACCCCGCGTGGCAACACCCCACGAAATTCACAAAACTCTCGAATCGCTTCGGTCAAGCCACCTCTAAAGCCAGTAACATGAGTGCCGCCTTGCACCGTGGGCACCAAATTAACGTAGCTTTCTGTCACACATTCGCCTCCGTCTGTGACCCAAGCAACCGCCCAGTCCAGCTCGCCGACATCGCTACGATACATGCCGATATATGGGGTTGCCGGAATCAGGCTGGCAGCCGCCAGCGAATCGCA
This sequence comes from Candidatus Spongiihabitans sp., assembly GCA_965261425.1. Taxonomy (GTDB): domain Bacteria; phylum Pseudomonadota; class Gammaproteobacteria; order Arenicellales; family Poriferihabitantaceae; genus Spongiihabitans. The sequence goes on along the minus strand of OZ253452.1, from coordinate 1,407,855 downwards.
AAGATATTGTTGTAAGCCAGCCTGATATTGCCAGCTTTCGTTGTTTTCCGGATTGCTGTCATCGGCAAAGCTGACTGCCAACCCCGGGCAGAGAACGGCTTTGGCGCGTAATACTCGTTTTAGTCGTGGCACATGAAACTTGTGGGAGTCAAAATATTCGGCATCAGGATGAAATCGAATCGTTGTTCCAGTTTCTTTTTTTGCGACTTTTTCGATGACCTTGAGGTCGGTTTTTTTCTCGCCATTAGCGAAACTGATATGGTGTTGTTCACCGTTTCGACGAATCCACACCACAAGCTCGGTGGATAAGGCGTTGACCACCGAAACCCCAACGCCGTGCAAGCCGCCGGAATACTGGTAGTGTTTCCCCGAAAATTTACCTCCCGCATGAAGCCGAGTCATAATGACTTCCACACCACTAATACCTTCTTCTTGATGAATATCAACCGGCATTCCCCGTCCATTATCGGCAACCGTGAGCGCGCCATCTTCGTGTAGTCGCACCTCAATCGTATTGGCATGGCCGGCGAGGGCTTCATCAACACTGTTGTCAATAACCTCATGGGCGAGATGGTTGGGGCGGTCGGTTTCGGTGTACATGCCCGGGCGTTTACGTACCGGTTCGATACCAGTGAGTACTTCAATTGCGGATGCGGTGTAGTTGTTCATGGTCAGACGTGCTTCATTATAAGACGAGTTTTAAGACGGCATTAGGTTGGCACTCATTCTTATTAGTGATGGATAATAACGTAGAACCATCGTATTATAAGCACTCCAACAATCACTATACACAATGCTATCCGGGTGTGTTTTATTTCTGGTAATAGGCATCAATGTCTTGGTCTTCGGGTCGGGAATAATGACCGTATAAACCTTCCAACCCCGCTTTAATAAGCCAAACACAGGGATTTTACCCGCTGCTCCTCGCCCTCTCTTCCCTTTGCGAATGCCACCAAAATAAGACTCGTCAGCCCCTATTTTATTGTTTTTCTCTGTGTCTATCTTTTATCTAAACTTTGTATAAATTTTCGGAGTTCCAGTCTCCCGCCGAGTGGTCGGCTGGGGACGTAGTGGCTCAACCCTTCCAAAACACCGGTGAGAATAGCACCAACAACGTAAACAACTCCAGTCTGCCAAGCAACATGGCAACAATCAGTACCATTTTTCCAATATCGCTAATGTTGGCATAGTTTTGCGATACCGAGCCCAGCCCGGGTCCCAGATTATTCAGGCAGGCGGTTACTGCTGAAAATGCAGTGACTAAATCAATATCGGTCGCCAGCATGATGATTAGCAAAATGACATAGCTGAAAATATAGAGGGAAAGGAAGCCCCACACCGCATTGACTACTTGATTGGACACCGGTTTGCCACCTAGTTTAATAGGAATCAATGCGCTGGGATGGACTAATTTTGAAATCTCCCGCGCGCCTTGCTTGAACAGCAACATCGTGCGAACCACTTTCATCCCACCAGCGGTCGAGCCAGCACAGCCGCCGACACTACTCAACAGAATCAGCAATATCGGAATAAAGGTTGGCCAGATTGAAAAATCGGTCGTGGTGAATCCGGTCGTGGTAACAATGGACACGACCTGTACAACACCCTGAATAAGGTTGTCGCTAACTTGGTTATGTATCTGATGATGATGCAATATCGCAACAATCAGCACGGTGGCGAGAAACAGCAATCCGAAATAGACTCTTGCCTCAGGGTCTTTGAGGTAGATGGCAACACTGCGATGGCGAAATGCGGAAAAGTGCAGTGCAAAATTCAACCCTGCGAGCAACATAAAGACAGTTGCCACCAAATTAATGGCATTGCTTTGGAAATAACCCAGACTGGCATCATGGGTCGAGAACCCACCGATGGCAACGGTTGAAAAGGCATGCCCAATGGCATCAAAAACGCTCATGCCGGCGAAATAATAAGACACCCCACAAACGACCGTCAACCCGAGATAGATACGCCATATTGTCTTGGCAGTGTCGGTGATTCTTGGGGTCATTTTATTGTTTTTCATTGGACCCGGGGTTTCCGCACGATACAACTGCATACCACCGACACCCAGTGTCGGCATGACGGCAACGGCAAGGACAATAATCCCCATACCGCCAAGCCATTGTAGCTGCTGGCGATAGTACAAAACCGATGCGGGCAGATCGTCAATACCCGACAAAATAGTCGCTCCAGTTGTGGTCAGTGCCGAGGCGGATTCAAACATCGCATCCACAACCCGTAGCGCGGGATTGCCGACCAATAACAAAGGAATAGCCGCCATGAGCGACAACACCACCCAAATCAGCACCACAATCAGAAAGCCATCTCGAAACCGCAACGCGCCTCGATAATGTCGGGCAGGAAACCAACACAGCATGGCGATGGTCAAAACAATTAACAACGATACAATAAATGCGCCGTGGGCTTGATCCATATAGAATAGCGAAACCGCAATCGGCGGCATCAAGGTGGCACCGAATAGCCCAATCAGGAGGCCAAGTATTTTCATAATACCGAGCGTTTGCATGTTTAATGCCTGATAAAAAGCATTAGAAAAAAGTCGCCGACACCTGAAATAATTTCTCTACATCCGGAATGTTACGTTTATCAATCACGAATATGATGACGTGGTCGCCATCTTCAATAACCGCATCTCCTTGCAGCCGAATCAATTCATCATGACGCATGATTGCCACGATTGTTGCACCCTCCGCAAGTTTAATATCCGCCAATTTTCGCCCAACAATTTTTGAAGTCTTGCGATCACCATGCGCTACGGCTTCAATCGCTTCGGCAACGCCCCGCCGTAATGAATGGGCTGCCACCACATCACCCCTTCTGACATGCGACAATAACGCGCTTACCGTTGACAATCGGGGGGAGATGGCAATGTCCAGAACACTGCTTTCGATGAGCTCGATATAGGCGGCGCGATTGACAATCGCCATGGCGCGACGTGCCCCGAGACGTTTTGCCAGCATCGCCGACAGAATATTGGCTTCGTCCTCATTGGTCAGCGAACAAAACACCTCCATATTGTCGATATTTTCCTGCCTAAGTAATTCTTCATCCGCCGCATCGCCCTGCAAAACAACGGTACTTTCCAGTTGCTCCGACACCCAGCCAGCCCGTTTCGCTTCACGCTCAATTAACTTCACCTGATAACCGTTTTTCTCGAGCGATTGTGCCAAGCGGAAACCGATATTGCCGGCACCAGCAATCATCACCTTTTTGCCAACTTCTTCAATGCTACGAAGTTCCTGCATCACCTGCTTGATGTCTTTCTGGGTGGCAATAAAAAACACCTCATCATCCACTTCAATCACGGTTTTTCCGGTCGGGATAATCGCCTGATTCTGGCGGTATATTGCCGCAACGCGGGTTTTTACTGCGGGCAGATGATCTTTCAGGTCTTTCAGCTCATGCCCGACCAAAGCTCCGCTGTGGTAAGCCTTGAGTGCGACCAGCCGAATTTTTCCACCGGCAAAATCAATCACCTGTAACGCGCCGGGATATTCAATCAATCGTTGAATTTGATTATTCAGAATTTGCTCCGGACTGATAATGACATCGACCGGAATCGATTCATTACAAAACAATTGCGGATACGCCAAATAATCCGAACAACGCACCCGCGCAATTTTCATCGGCGTGTGAAACAGAGTATGGGCAACCTGACAGGCAATCATATTGACTTCATCGGAATTGGTTACTGCCAACATCAAATCGACATCATCCACACCTGCTTGTTTGAGCGCTTCTGGCGAAGAGGCCTCGCCGTGTACGGTGTGGATGTCCATTCGATCCTGCATGGTGTCGAGGATCTCACGACTGCGATCAACCACAGTAATCTCGTTTTCTTCGCGGGACAGTATTTCGGCAACAGACGCGCCCACTCGTCCGCCACCGAGGATTATTATTTTCATGAATAAATGCCTATCGTTTTGTCAATACAACAATAATAAAAGCCATCGCCTGAATGCACCCCCGGTAATCGTTGCCGACCGAATGCGGTTGCCATGCCAAATGTCTGATCGAGGAATTGTAATTCACAATCTGCTCGGTGTTTGATAAATTTCTCAATAACCTGATCATTTTCTGTCCTGAAAATCGAACAGGTAACATACAGCATTTTCCCGCCCGGTTTGAGTAATCGCCACACCGCATTCATCATCGCCAGTTGTTGAGCAGCGAATTTTTCAATATCTGTCTCTCGTCGCCGATGTTTAATATCGGGATGTCGGCGTATTATACCGCTCCCCGAGCATGGCACATCAAGCAGGATTCTATCGAATGGGTTACCGTCCCACCAGCCCGCAACATCCAACAAATCTGCTGCTATGATCGTATCCAGTTTGAGTCGGTCGAGTTTTAAGCGCGCAAAGCTCTGTTTGATTGTGCTTATTCGATGCGCTAAATCGACTGCCACCAGGGCCGCTAAATCGGGCTGGGATTCCAGTATCAGACAACTTTTTCCGCCCGGTGCGGCACAGCCATCGAGCAGCCGTTGACCGCCTGCCAAACTCATCGCTTGTGCAATGAGTTGTGCCGACTCATCTTGAACCGATACCCAACCTTGTGCAAACCCGGGTATTTTATCCACCGCAAGCGGCTTGCTCAGGGTCATACCAAGCGCACTGTCCGGCGTTAACCTGTAATTCATGTCATTTTTTTGAAATTCGGCTTCAATTTCAGCGCGGCTGGTGAGCAATTGGTTTATTCTCAACGTCAGCGGTGGTTTTTCATTGGATGCGCTGATAATGGTCTGATAATCCTCCGCCCAATCGCGTTTTACACGGTCATACAAGCGCTTCGGAAATGCCCGAATAACCTGATTGTGCATAATATGTTCATTCTGGGTATGCGCCTGATTGATAGCATGAATAATTTCCGCCTTGTTGCGTAGAAAATTCCGTAGTAGCGCATTGGTCAGATTTTTTGCCCACGCTTGTTGGGTATTGTTCAGCGCGTTGACGCTTTCATTCACCACGGCATAATCGGGGAGGCGCATAAATTCAATCTGATAAAGCGCGCTCACCAACAGAAAATGAACCATGCGGTCGCGCTGTTTGAGCGGTTTTTGCAACAATGTGGCAATGATGCTATCAAGATAAGTATAAAAACGGCAACCGCCAAAGGTGGTTTCTTTGAGCGTGGCAAGGTTGCCGTCAAAGTTATCCGCCACCGCTTGCACGGCACGTTCCAGAGACTGCCCTTGGTCGATGACCTCTCGCAAGACCTGTGCGGCCGTCATGGTCAGTTTCATTGAGGCTTTTGCATAATTATAGGAAGTGCGACGTTAGCCAAGCACCATGCCGCTGGTCATCGGAAACCCATTGAGAAAATCGGCAACCGCCAATGCTTTGCCGCCGGGTTTTTGCAACACCTCAATATTAAGCTGACCATGTCCGGTTTGAATCAGCACGCCATCGCCATCGGCTCTTAGAACCTGACCCATTTTTCCCACCAGTTGATTGTTTTGCGCGTTAAGATGGCGGGCTTTGATAATTTTTAGCGTCATGTCGCCGAGTTTTGCGGTTGCCATCGGCGCGGGATTAAAAGCACGCACCTTGCGTTCCAAAGTGAGCGCGTTTTGCGTCCAATCCAACGCCGATTCGGTTTTGTTGAGTTTGTGGGCATAGGTAACCGATTGCTCGTCCTGAGTAACTGCCACGAGAGCTTGATGACAAATCTCATGCCATTGACGGTTTAGCAAGTCCGCGCCGAGCAGGGCTAACTTGTCGTGCAATAAGCCAGCGGTTTCCTGATGAGCAATATCGATAACCGACTGCGCTAAAACCGCACCACTGTCCAAACGCGGTTGCATCTGCATCAAGGTTATGCCGGTCGTGCGGTCGCCCGCTTCAATTGCTCGTTGAATCGGCGCAGCACCACGCCAACGCGGCAGCAAAGACGCATGCACGTTGATACAGCCCAAACGTGGAATCGACAACACCGCCGCGGGTAGCAACAGCCCATAGGCAACCACCACCATCAAATCGGCATTCAATGTGGCAAAATGTTCAATCACTGCCCGTCCTTTTAATGATTCGGGCTTAAACGATTCCGGCTGACAGACCATCAGCCCCTGTTTGATTGCCAAACATTTAACCGGACTTTCCTGTAACTTCTTGCCCCGCCCTGCCGGTCGATCTGGTTGGGTATAAACCGCCACCAATTCAACTGCGGGCAACGCCATCAATGCCTCAAGAGTAGGCACAGAAAATTCAGGCGTACCGGCAAAAACGACGCGCATAAGATAAACCGTTTGGATAGCCCGAGAGCGTTATGCCGCCTCAGTATGCGACAGTTTTGTCTCTTTCAGGAGTTTCTTGCGTACTCGATTCTGTTTTAATCGCGAAAGATAATCGACAAATACTTTGCCATCAAGGTGATCGACTTCATGCTGAATACAAACCGACAGTAATTCGTCCGCCTCCAGTTCGAATGGCAGACCTTTAATATCCTGTGCCTGTATCCGCACTTGCTTCACCCGCTCCACAACAGCCACCACACCCGGCACCGATAAACAACCCTCCTCGATTTCAGTCACCCCGCCAAGCTCGGTGATTTGGGGATTGATAAACACCTGAAGCGCGTCTCTGGATTCCGACAAATCCATAACCACAACCTGCTGTGGCACGTTGACCTGAATCGCTGCCAGCCCAATCCCCGGCGCATTATACATGGTCTCCGCCATATCTTTGACCAACGCCTTCAGAGCGTTATCAAAATGAGTCACGGGCGCAGATTTAATTCTAAGTCGCGAATCCGGATAAATCAAAATTTCTCGTATTGCCATAGGGTCTCGTAATGTTTGCTAAGGTCGCACAAAGCCATATTGTATGCCCAACCGCAGAAAACGTCCATAGGCTTGCATTTGTGGGTGCTGGTCTTGGTTTGCTCCTTATAATGGCTCAAAATAAGTTTCTTCGATTATTCCAGTTCCAATCAATTTCTTGCATTCATTGGGGTTATTTTTTAGAAACTTTTCTATAATGTTATTCAAAATTTCGTGTCTTCAGGAAACTCAGTTTTCCCATGCCATTCATCTGATATTCTTGTCGCAATCGCTTTAACCAATCGGCATGATTCATATTCCTGCATTTAACCTCACGAAATAATATTTGTTCTATTTTAATTCTATCTTTTGCTGTTGCAAAGTGCGCCATACGATGTGTTAGCCCAAAGCAGGGTTAGCACAGGGCTATCATAAAAGCCTCTCGTCAAAGCGGGGTCGGGCAGCAAAAGATGCTCGTTTAGTCATCGGTGCGGTAATCATCAAACACAAACTAGGGTTGTCTGATCGTGAAACGGTGAGTCAGATTAGGAGAATCCGTATCTACAATACTTTGTCGGGCTTATCGGTTATCAAAGATCAGCCCCGTTTGTACCGCGTTGCCTTTGTCGCGCAGGCTGCTATACCACTACTGGGTCATTCAGCATGTCTATGCACAGCAATGGCAGATGTACCGCAACAAAAGCCGACGCTGTGATAATCGGATTGTGAGCAGACTCTATTTATGAATACAGAAAACCTAAACGCCGTTTGTCTCATAGATACTGAACTCGGACGCAATCTTGACAGGCACTTTGAAATACACCAGAATATACTGATGACCGTGGCGAGGCGAGTGACTACTGTTGGTTGCGGCGCAGGGGAAAGTATCACAATCAGATTGAGGAACAGATGGTGACAGTAACTATTTCTAATATACAACAGGTGGCGAAAGGCGGATTTGCCCGCGTGAATGCCGCTGGAGATTGGAAGACTGGCGGTAAGGGATTGGGAGGAAGAGTGGTCGCTTGGTTTACTGGCATCGTGTCACGGGACAAGGTGGCTAGGGAGAACCGGACCGCCATTGACCAATTTGTTCAGGCTATTGGTTCCGATACGCGCTATAACGATTCCTTTTCCATGGTGGCAAAACAGAAGCTCAAACATCTCTCCGATGCCGGCAAGCCATTGCGGGAGCGCAAGATAACCCAAGTGCTGTCGGAAATCGAAGAGCTTCGTGTCAGCCACAACAAGATGAACCATGCCACCGCCGAGCGGTTCAGCGATACTGACCCGGACAGCCTCCACCAGACCTTCGCCACCGTGCTGAGCATGGTCGCCGATGAACATGGTCGGGGTGGAGAAGTCGGGGCTGATCTGGCCTGTGTAAAAAAAACGGCGGATGACATCAGACAGGGGATTCTGAGCGCAGGCGATAACGGCAAAAAGATCGTGTCCGCAAAAGAAGCCCAAGAGATTGCCAAGCAGCGCATCCATGGGCTGGTCGATCAATTGGCAGCACTAGATGACATATTGGTGTCCTCGGATATAGGATACGAGGAGGAAGATTTACTGACACAAAAATTGTCCGACGAGCCCGATATTAGCGAGGAAATAATCTTTTCCTTCATCCACGGTGGGCGCGCAAACCAACTGGCTTACGAAAGCGGGGAATTGCCGAAGATGCTGTATCAGGCAGCCGAGACCGCGGGTATAAGCGAATTGGCAGGGCATCTCACTCTACAGTCCGGGGTGGACTCGGGCATGGTCATCCGTGTCTCTGCCCGCCTCAAGACCGACTTCCCTAACGCTCTCGCCACGAAGGGGGAGATGCTTTCCATGTTCAGAGACGAGGTTTCCAACTATGTTGCGGGCAGAAAGAAGCTGATGGAGCATGTTGACAGCCGTGGTCTGACGGGGGCGGTGCGTGCTGATATACGCAAGATGATTGCACAAGATACATCCATCAAGAAAACAGCGGATATTGACGTGATTATTGCGGCGGCACCCGGCTATGGGTCATTCTGCCAGTCGCTCAGTATGGGCGGGACAGAAGAAATGGCCGCCGCCTTCGTGCGCTATCAGGATAGCTTTAATCAGGCCATGGAACCGCTGATGCACTCGGGTATGACTGTCGCTGAGACGGCACCCCGCCGTATCCAAGCACTCTCTTTGTGGGTGGCACAGCAGAATGACCCGGGACGCAACGCCCCCGATCAGGCTACCGATATACGGCGCAACATGGAACTTGCCTACAACAATCTGACCGGGGCTTCTGGAGACCGATGGGTGGACAGCACTGTCTGGGTCGCCGAGCAGCACCGGCGGGTCGATAGCAATGTGGACGACATTGCCCGCACCGTTCAGAACCTGCGCCATACCATGGCGGCAGAAATAGGCGATTATCTGGGCATTAAACCCGCCGATGATCCTGATGCCAGCCCTACCCGTGAAGGGATAGTCGGTAATATCAGCGGCGAGTCGGATGTCTCGGACAATGTTTATTGCATGTTTCGCGACCTGGGCGTGAATATACCGCTACCAGAACTCATGGGCCGTAGCAAGGCAGAAGCCTTTGACACTCGCTTCAGCGAGCGTTTCTTGGATGCGATTAACGATGAGTTGCAGACAACAAGGGCTCTGCAAGACGGGATTGACGGGACAATGTACCGGGATCTGAACCGAGCCAACTACTTTACCGGCGAACCCGGCACAGTGGAAAATTTGCTCACGTCCGCCCGCATAGGTGAGGGCAAAGAGGCTGCCTTGGGGGTATTTAACAGACTCTTTGACGATGCTCACGACGAGGCGGGTAAACAAGCCGTGTCCAAAGCAACGCATCAAGGCCTTTTTGCCGAGATAGACAATGCCCACCTGCACGGGTGCGGTCCTTTTTCGCAGGCCGTCATACGGGAACAAGAATCTGATAAAAGTGACATCAGCTACCGTATCTGGCAGGAGCCCGGCGGATCTGGCTACAGAGTGCAGGCATCCCTCGATGCCCCGGTGCAATTGATTGTGAATCCGGCGGATGGGTCAATGCGGCACACGGATATGGCAACCAGCAAATTTGCCTTCGAGGCTAATTTCAGGATTTCCCGTCAAAGTATCGACGCGGGCAACCCCAGAGCAGAGCTGTTGACTGCCCCTACCTATGAATACCAGATCAACCCGGCGCAGGAGGAGGGATAGCCACTGCGCTCCTGACTTCGACGGTTGGCTCCACGCAGATCGCCCACAGCCCAATAAACATGCGGGGGTGGTAGAGAAACTGGTTTGTAGTGCCTAGATATTTTTGTGTTCCTTTATAAATCAATTGCTTATGAGGGTTTACCGTCGAAGTCAGGAGAAGCCAAAACCCGAAAGTAGCCTCGGTCAATAAACTGCTCTGGAAACAATCCCAAAAAGTCGAAATGTCCTATATCGGTGGTTAACAGCGTCCGCGATCCTCTCGGACATTTTCCTCAACCGCCGACCTGTTCAGGTATCAGAAAGGCAGGGGAATCTTTAACCCGCACTTTTCTGGGCTTTACTTTTTCTTCGCCACTTTCTTTTTCGATACTGCTTTCTTTTTTTCCATTTGTATTTACCTGCCGGAATGGAATGGTTATCAAACAATAAGCGTATCGCTAGTAACAGTCAACCCGACTCTGATGCTTGTAAGGATGCGATGCTTTAAGGATGAATGTAATGCTCGTGAATTTAGGTGTCATAAATTATAAGAACCTGTCGGTGCAGGTTAGTATGGCGAAACCTAAGTTATCTTTGTGACAAAGTCCAAGTTAGAGACGTTATTTATGACAATGTATCAGGCATGCACCCTAGATTGATTTTCTTGGTCTATGTTTCCTGATTGATAAACTGTTCGCTGATGCCGACCGTGTTGAAGCCGCCGTCAACATAAGTGATTTCTCCGGTGATTCCAGAGGCGAGATCGGAACTTAAAAACGCCGCAGTATTGCCGACTTCTTCAATGGTAACCGCACGTCCGAGTGGAGCCACTTTTTCGAAATGCTCCAGCATTTTTCTGAAATTTTTAATGCCTGCCGCTGCCAATGTTTTAATCGGACCTGCGGAAATACCATTGACTCGTATTCCTTTCCCGCCGACCGACTGTGCCAGATAACGAATGTTGGCTTCCAAACTGGCTTTGGCGAGCCCCATTACGTTATATCCGGGCATGGAACGAACCGAGCCGATATAAGTCAGGGTTAGCAGCGAGCCATTGCGACCTGCCATTAACGGCAACGCAGCCCGAGCCATTGCAGCAAAACTATATGAGCTAATCTCATGGGCAATGTTAAATCCTTCTCGAGTGACTGCGTCCAAATACAACCCTTCCAGTTCTGCTCGTGGCGCAAAGGCAATGGAGTGAACTAAAATGTCCAAGCCATCCCAAGATTTTCCAAGCACCGAAAACAACTCATCAATCTCGGCATCACTGGCGACATCACAGGGCAGGACAATTGATGAGTCAAGCTCATTCGCCAGCTTCTCAATACGCGGTTTCATTTTTTCATTGGGGTATGTGAATGCCAGTTCAGCACCTTCTCGGTGCATTGCCTGAGCGACACCCCATGCGATTGAACGGTTGCTTGCGACCCCTGCGATTAACGCTTTTTTACCTGATAGAAAACCCATTAACGACCTCTTTTGTTACACTATTAGAATCAATAACGCTGTTTATGATGAATGATTTTAACAGTTATCTGGTGATCAAAGTATTGTAATGTGCAAAAAAATGGTTTCGATAAAATGTGATGTCGCTGGTAGCCCGTTGGCGAATCAGTTGGCGGCATTTTTAGACGCGCCAATCATCAAGCAAGAACAATTTCCGACCACGAAGTTTCTGTTGCACATCAACCATAATATGCTGAGTTTAAGTGTCGTATGTCAACCAAAATTAAAGCCGTTCAGTCTTGATTTCAATCGCGCACGACCGAGCAAGGGCAAGGACCCATTGCTTCGTGCAATAGGCGCAAACACACGTTCAGTTATCGATGCCACCGCAGGTTGGTGTACCGATGCCGTGCATCTTGCCAGACATGGCTTGCAGGTGCTCGCTATAGAGCAGAACCATCTGGTTGTTGCTCTGACGACACATGCCGCAGAACAAATTGATGCGCCAGATTTAAGCGATCGGTTGACCCTGATGGCTGGCAATAGTACCGAACTGCTGAACCGTCTGAGGCAATCCCCCGATGTTATTTATCTTGACCCGATGTATCCGGTGCGAAATAAAAAATCGGCGACCCGAAAAAATCTTACACTTTTACGAGATATTGTTGACATACCGAACCATGAACAACCACTATTTGATCAAGCCTTATTTGATTGTGCTATGGCATGTGCGAAGCAACGTGTGGTCGTTAAGCGACCACACTATGCCGCGCCTTTAGCGGCGGGCAAGGTCGGCGAAACTCGTGGCAAATTAGTGCGTTTCGACATCTATAAACCACATACATCCGAATTAGAGTACACTTGACCATTGGTTTTGTTGCCCTGTTTTGGGTAAGGTGCTTTGGGATAAAACCAAGCAAACGATTAAGCAGGCGATGAAGCAGGTTCCCATCGCCTATGACCACCATAGCGATCTGTTTAACGACAGCAAATCAACTCATATAACATTCAGGAATAAATATGCCACCTAAAAATCGAGTCAAAAATCTAGTTTGGATCGATCTTGAAATGACAGGGTTGTCCCCTGAAAACGATAGAATAATCGAAATCGCAACTATTGTGACTGATGCACACTTAAATATTCTCGAAGAAGGTCCTGTTATGGCGATTCATCAACCCCTCAAACGCTTAATCGCTATGGATGAATGGAATACCAAAACGCATACTAAAAGTGGGCTGGTTAATCGGGTTCGGGAATCCGAGATTGATGAACAACAAGCGCAACAGCGCACCATTGATTTTATTTCAAAGTATGTTGCAGCAAATCACTCGCCACTCTGCGGAAACTCAATCTGTCAGGATCGGCGGTTCCTCGCAAACTATATGCCGAAGCTCGAATCCTATCTGCATTACCGTAATCTGGACGTGAGTACAGTGAAAGAATTGGTAGTGCGCTGGCGACCTGAATTGACAAAGGGTTTTTCAAAGCGGAATACACATCAAGCTATGGACGATATTCGCGAATCTATCGAAGAACTAAAATACTATCGCAAAACATTTATCAATGTGAGTGAGCCATAATGTCTGAAATATAGCCCTAACACTCCGCCCGATATTAGTCTGGCAGACTCCAGGTTGGCTAAAACCAATCTGCTTTGACCGGCGAAATTTTTCAAAAGGACTAATACAGGACAGCCACGGAATATCTGGATAGGTTGCTGGACAGGAAGTCCAAATGTCGCGCCCTACTAGGCTACATCCATGTAACGATGCAAAACCGGCATACGACCGCCATGGAAGGCGGAAGTGCAGATAACGCAGGAGCAGTTATCTGCCCGTACATCCTGTACATATAGCCGACTGGTCGCATCATCGATAAAGACAATTAAAGTGCAATTAGGTGCGCGCCCCTCAAACCAATCATGCGGTGATCCATCAATCTGTACCAGCTCGCCCAGCCGAGACCGGCTTTGGTGGATGGCTACTCTTTTACGCTGTTTCCCCAACCACAACCCATCTTTAATCATCCACTTTCGTAATGTCTCCACCGAGAAATGGCACTCATGCAGTTCGGTGAGCTTCTCGTGCGCGAAAGTCGGCCCAAAATCACCATAATGCGTCTTGATGATGGCGAGTGCCTGTTGGCGCAACTCATCACCAATGGCGTTGCCGGGTGCCCACGCCGCTTGGATGCAAGTCCAGCCGCACCACAGTCTCGATAAGCGCGGGTTAAGCGTTTTACCTGCCGGAGACCTAATGTAGTTGCCGCGCCGCCTGTGCTGGTCTCGCCGGCGCCCGATAATGGAATGAATAACCGATACTCGGTCAAGTTCTGCCCAGCTCATCTGCATGGCTCAATGTAATTATCTCCTCTGTCATAACCCTCGCTCGGTGAGCCCGCCGCACCGCTCCTGAAGAAGTCAATAGGGGACATTTTAGCTTTGGGCTAACAATTGTACAATAAACTCGACTAACGAATCAAAATAAGGTAAAAAGCGGGGTCTCCATTTTGTGGTCCCGTAGCTCAGCTGGATAGAGTACCTGGCTTCGAACCAGGTGGTCGGGTGGTCGAAGCCATCCCGCGCCGGACCGCGATCCTACCCAAACAATGAACTGAACGGTGTCTGATAACCAGCAAAGTCCTGAATATACTGTAGGATATACGTTTGGTTTTCGTCTGCTGGATTCTGATGGTCAACCAGTAATGAGACAACTCCCTGTGCCCCACGCAGATGAGCCCCCGCTAACAAGCCAGACATAGTAATGGGAACCTTGTTCGGACGGTTATCTGGCGGCGAAGGAGGTGGACTCACCGGGGGATTCAAGCCATTCCACGTTACATTTGTCCCGAGATAATTGGACAGCGACTTACCTCGGTCGGCAAGTCCATGTAATATCCCCGCATGTTTGTTCTCGAAATGATCTTGGATTTCCCTGTGAAGTTGGCATCAACAAAACGTACAGTATCAGTTACCCATGTTGGGGTGTTTACTTCTTTTGGATTCGTATTGAGGAACCCCGTGATGCCGTTTTTCCAGTGAGAGACGGGCACATCAACGTAATGTTTGGGGTAAACCTTGTTGTCGATTATTGTGGTCTCAAACTTGTAGTAACCTAAATCCTGCAAGTCCGATTCTTGGAACTGAAACCCCACGAATCCAAGATAGTTGGTGACAGTTGCTTGCATCTGCCTCCAGTTGTGACTCGGATCTGTGGGACTATACAAATGGCTGATTCCTATTGATTTGAAGTATTCGGCAATCGTAAGATTGTGAAGTTCAATCGGTTTGCCCGTTTCCACATCACCCACCACTCGACCCGGATATTCGACTTTAAGGGTAAGACTCGATTCCATGGTTCCAATTATCATTGTAGTAATCATCTTTAGCTGGGTCAATTGATGACTCAAATGCCCAAACATCACCAATGAAGTCATCGTAGGATTTAGATTCGCTTTCTGGAGTTGTATTCATATTAATTTCCTCTGTCGTTTGGTTACTGTTCGAATTCTATTGGTCCATCTCTATCACTTCTTGGTTACCGTGTTAAAAGAAAGTCCTTAAATGGTTCAAAATTTTATTGACTCCAAAATTTAAAAGTGATTATAATACCTAATTAGTTCCGTAACAGAATAAATTATATTGAATTCACATGATGAGTGCAACAGAAATGAAACATTATGGTTCTACCACGAATTTAATAGAATTCGTGGTAGAACCTTTAAAAAGGTAACTAATAATGTCCTACATACAGGCTGTATTGGGTAAGGTAAAGCCATCAGAATTAGGGATGGTTCTCGGACACGAGCATATCATGTCGCTGGTACCAGGTCCTTGGCTATCGGGCGGTGCTGGGAATCAAACCGTCGGCATTACTGTTCATGCACTATCTGCGCTGAAAAATGCCGGCATAAGCACAGTTTGCGATCTCAGCCCCTACGGTGTGGTTGGTCGTGATAATCATGGAAACAATGCAGTGTTGTTGCGCGAGATTGCGTCTAACCCCGGCGTACAGGGACTACATATTGTTAGTGGGTCAGGAACCTACTTGGATGCCTATTCTCCACAATGGGTCACGGAGGCAACAATTGATGAAATGCGCACACGATTTATTGCTGATGCTACCGCTGGCATCGGAAACTCTGGTGTCATTGCAGGCATTTTGGTGAACAGGCAACTGGACTGGGTGATGCATGGACACAAGGCGAAAGGAATCGATTGCGTGCTTGCGGACAAGCGGCGCGCGAAACGGGATTAGGCCTCAAAACACATACTACGCACGGCACCCATGCATTGGATCAGATTGAAATCTTGAAGTCAGAAGGCGTTGATCTTAACCGGGTGGTAATCGGTCATATGGATACGTTCAATCCTACGATTGAGAGTCACTATGACACAATTAAAGCCGTACTGGATTCAGGTGCTCATATTGGGATTGATACTATTGGCAAGGAAACCTGGGAGTTTTTTCTAGCACCGCCTCCATATCCGCGACCAGAAGGTCCGTTTCAAAATAATTTCATGTTTCGTGGCAATAATTATCGGGGTGCCACGTTACAACATTTTATTGAACTCGGTTATATCAAACAAATCCATCTATCGAATGCTAGTCATCAATGAAGCAGAAATCTTAACGCTCGAATGAAACCTTATCCACCTATCACTGTAATAATTTCGATTCATTCACAATCCTAAGGAGGAAATCATGAAAACGTTATCAACAGTCATCAAAACACTGGTCATGTCTTTGCTATTTTTAAGCGTTGCACAGGCTGAACGACCTATAACAGTTGGCCCAAATGGAGAATCCCCAACTTCTGCTTCATCCCTAACCATTTCAAATGCACAAGTCGCGACGGTTAAGTCCGGTATCGCCATGGCGAATGCTTTGGGCAAACAGGGCAAAGTTGGCTATATATTCCATGACGCTGATTTTTACGTCACCAACCAGCGTGATGGGGCCTTCAAATACACCATTGAAAACGACTACCCCGACATGTCGATTGTGGCCGAAGCGGGCATTGCCGACCCTGCCAATGGCGAAGACATTGCTCACGCCATGTTGACCAAAAATCCTGATATTGATGGTATTTACGTCACTTGGGCAGAGCCTGCTTTGGGAGTGCTTTCGGTGTTGCGCGAGCAAGGCAATAATCACACTAAAATCGTAACACTTGATTTGTCAGAGCCGGTTGCGCTGGATATGGTTAAGGGTGGCAATGTGGCTGCTATTGTGGCGGATGAAGCCTACAATATCGGAGTGACGGTAGCGCGGGCGGCCGCACTTGGTCTGCTTAAACAACCCGTTGAACCGTTCCTTGTTGTTGATGCGCTTGCGGTCACCGCCGATGGTGTACTCGACGGATGGATGACCTCGCTCAATATGGAAGCACCCGCTACGATTGTCCAAGCGGCTCAATGACAAACCCGTCACCGGATGTTTAAATTTCTTACCGAGTTTGTCATAACCCATAAGGAAACCTAATGAGTAAAGCATCTCGTATTTCACGCCAGTTATCACTGTGCATGGTCATGCAGGCAATCGTGCATTGTGGGCCCATTTCACGCGCTAGTATTGCCAAGCAGACCGGGTTATCGAAACAAACCATTTCGGAAATTATTCGGATTCTGGAAGCGGATGGCTGGGTGCAGGAAATCGGGCGCACCTATGGTCATGTCGGGCGTAGCGCGGTTACTTATGAAATCGTACCCGATGCGGCTTGTATCGCAACGGTTGATTTGGGTGGTACCAAAGTCAGAGTGGCTATCGCTGATCTGTCGTGTCGGATATTGGCTGAATTGACCGAACCGACCGACCAGCGCGGTGGTAAATATGTGGTTTATCAAATTGCGCGTATGTGCCGACAAGCAGCGCAGCATAACGACATTGACTTTGAGAATGTGCGCTTGGCGGTGGTTGGGGTTCCCGGTGTGCCTGAAACCGCTAGCGGACGGGTACGCATGGCACCCAACATCGCTGATTTTGATGCCTTTGACGTGACTGCGTTGCTTGAGACAGAGCTAGGTCTTGATGTTCTGGTGGAAAATGATGTCAATCTGGCGGTTCTGGGAGAGCATTGGATTGGTAGTGGCGCAGGAATTGATGACCTTGCCTTCATCTCGCTTGGAACGGGTATTGGTGCGGGTATCATGGTCGGCGGTGAGCTAGTGCGTGGTCATGCCAATTTCGCCGGAGAACTGGGTTTTCTACCGTTTGGTGCTGATCCTTTCGAGCCTTTATCCTTGCGGGTTGGTGCGCTTGAACGGGTGGTAGCCACCGATGGGATTAAAGGACGTTATCGGGCACTTTGCGGGAATGAACGCGGTGTGCCCGATATTTTTGATGCGCTGGATGGCGATGAATTTGCAAAAACTGTGATTGATGAAGTTGGTCGCTATCTGGCCCGTGCGATAGCCACTATTTGCGTCGTTACCGGCCCCGGCAAGGTGATTCTCGGTGGCTCCATTGGCAGTCGCAAAGAGCTTCTGCAACGGGTGCTAACCGATGCCGCGCTTTGTTTTCCCTATCCACCTGAAATTGAAGTTTCCGCGCTGGGCGCACGGGCGGCAATTGCCGGTGGTGCCGCAGTTGGCTTAGCGCATTTGCATACGACCTTGTTTTCAGGCGGTGTGCCGGGCGCGAAAATCGCGCTTCCTCCAGCTGAAGTGGTTCGATTTGTCGGGCTGGGACAATGAGTATAGGGCAATGAATTCGGTGACAAGTCTAAATCGAATATTCACCGATCTAATCGATAGAGAAGCGGTTTTGACGCTCTTAAAAGGTGCGGTCGCGTGTGAAAGTGTGACCGGCAATGAAGCGAATTTCGTGGATTTTCTGGAAACGCATTTGTCGGTTTCTGAACAGATGATTGTGCGCGGTTTAATCATCCTCGGCGCGGTTGCCGTATCTTTGCGTGATGTTAGTCGTTAGAGGTAAAAAATATGTTTCTTGATGTTTTGCGGCGCCGCAATCCACACTTTATTGAAGCGGTCATTGCGCTTCATCAGCAGGGTAAACTGCCGGCAAATACCTATGTGCTTGACTTATACCAACGGCTCTATTGATTGACTGTTTTGGTCCAATTACGTGATGTAATTGATGTGATTGCCTGTTTGTCCTCTGCGAAGAAATTCCAGGCATCGCAGCATTTGTCGACAATCTCATCGTAGGATTCAAACACAGAGATTGCCAGCTTGTTGGCGCGCAGGTAGGCCCAAACGTTTTCCATCGGGTTGAGTTCTGGCGCATAAGGCGGGAGTTTGAGCAGGGTGATGTTGTCTGGCACTTCCAGTTTTGCTGATCCGTGCCAGCCTGCACCGTCGAGGATGAGCAAGGCATGGGCACCTGCCGCGACCGTCCTGGCGATTTCGCACAGATGTGCATTCATAGCGGACGTGTCCGCATGCGGCATGATCAGCGCAGCAGCCTCGGCGCGTTCGGGACAAACCGCGCCGAAGATATAGCCCGACGTATAACGTGTATCACGCGGCGCACGCGGCCGGGTTCCCCGTTCGGCCCATATACGTGTCAGCGTCCCTTGCTGACCCACACGGGCTTCGTCCTGAAACCAAATCTCCAATGGTTTGCCGCAGGCCGTTTTGGGCAGAACGGCCGCTACCTCTGCAGCGAAGTTTTTTTCCTGACTTCGACGGTTTGTTTCTCCTCGATCGCTGGCAGCCCAATAAACACGCGGACTTTGGTAGAAAAGTCGTTTTGTAGTGCCTTGATTTTTTCATCTATAAATCAGTGGGTTAAATATCAACCGTCAAACTCAGGGGGTTCCCCGTTCGGCCCATATACGTGTCAGCGTCCCTTGCTGACCCACACGGGCTTCGTCCTGAAACCAAATCTCCAATGGTTTGCCGCAGGCCGTTTTGGGCAGAACGGCCGCTACCTCTGCAGCGAAGTTTTTTTAAACGCATCCTGCGCATCCGGGTCGGATTTCGGATGCTGCGGGCGCACAGACAAGCGTCGAAAACCAAGTTTTACCAGTTGTTTGCTAACGGTCCGCTCATGCATGACAACGCTAAAGCGCTCCTCAATCTTGCGCTTGAGGTCAATGCGCCGCCAGCGCACCACGCCGTCCGTTTCGGGATCCGGCCCCTCACGCACAAGCGATGCCAACTCCGCCTTCTGTGCCACGCTGAGCAGGGGCTGCCGTCCTGGCGAACGCCGGTTCGAGAGACCCTCAATCCCCGTGTCATTGTAACGGTGTACCCAGTCACGCAACGTCTGGCGGTCCATCCCGCAGTTCTCGGCCGCCGTCTTGCGGTCAGTGCCGTCCAAAATCAACGCAATCGCCAGCATCCGTCGGGCCGCTTTCGCGTCCCTGCACGCCGCTGCGGCGCACCGAAGATCGCAGGCCGACTTGTCCGTTCGCATAATCTCTACTGTCATTAATACCTCCTATGATGATGACTACTGAATCACTTCAAATTCCCCGTGGAAAGCACAAAGCGTCAAATCCTTGGGCCGTTGGTATTAGACGCAGTAACGAGAAACGCACACCTGTTTATCACAGAAGCCAATCGTTTAGGTCTAAAAACGTTTGCCATGACCAAGCAGGTCGGGCGCAACAGTGGTTTTTGTAAAGCACTCAGGCGGGGCGGCATAGACCGCTCGGTGGCGGTGGATATGGCTTGTGCCCGAGCCTGCGCTCGAGCCGGGTTGAAAATCGGTCATTTAGGGCATCTGGTACAGATTCCCCGTTTTGAAGCACTCGCGGCAGCCCGACTGAAGCCAGATTACTGGACTGTTTTTAGTCAAGAAAAAGCCGCCGAGGCCGCCGCCGCATCATCTCAAATCGGACGAACCCAGCAGTTGCTGGCACGCATACAAACCCCCGGGGATGTTTTCTATCGTGGGCATGAAGGCGGCTTTCAGGCTGATAATATTGTCTCGGTTGCTGAGCAAATTGATGACTTAAGCGGTGCGTGCTTTGCTGGCATCACCACATTTCCCGCGCTCTTATTTGACCATGAAACGGGTAAAGTGTTGCCCACTCCCAATCTGACCACCTTATCGCAGGCGGCTGAATTGCTGGCAAAACATGGTCGGCATAATATTGAAATAAATACCCCAGGCACGACATCTTCGGTAGTTCTCAGCGCATTGGCAGAGGCTGGAGCAACCCAGTGTGAACCCGGCAATGGGCTACATGGGACAACACCATTACACGCTATTGAATATTTGCCTGAAGACCCGGCGGTTCTCTACCTCAGTGAAGTTTCACATCACCATGGCGACAATGCGTATTGTTTCGGCGGTGGGTTGTATATTGATCCGGTGTTCCCCGACTACGATGTGCAGGCAATCGTTTCCGATGCGCCAACCGTTTCCGCTTCTGCAATGGCGCGTGTCGAAATCCCGCCACCATCGACAATAGATTATTACGGCATGATTGATATGTCTGGATCCGCATACCCGAAAACCGGCGATTCCGTCATCTTCGGCTTCCGCGGACAGGCATTTGTTACGCGCGCTTTTACTGCTGGAATTTCGGGTATCTCCTGTGCTCAGCCACAAGTGGAAACGATTGAAAACAGTTTGGGTGAAGCACAGGATTGGCAGGGTGTTGTCGCATGAGTTTGGGTCAGGACGATACCGATGCTGTTCCGGTATTAGAGTTGGAGCGGTTGCACAAAGTTTTTGGTGGCGTAACCGCACTCGAAAATTTCTCACTCAATCCGTATGCAGGCGAAATCGTGGCGCTGGTTGGCGACAATGGAGCCGGTAAATCAACCTTGATAAAAACCGTTTCTGGGGTTCACATGCCGACCTCTGGAATAATGTATCTCGATGGCGAGAAAGTTTCGTTTGCCAATGCAAGCAGTGCCCGAAAACGGGGTATTGAAGTGGTTTATCAAGATCTTGCGCTGGCAAATCAACAACCGGTTTATATGAATATGTTTCTCGGTCGTGAGCTGACACGCCGACCATTTGGGCTACTCGACCGCACGCAAATGAAGCAACAAACGCAGCAGCTCGCCGATCAATTGGAAGTTCGTATTCCATCAGTTCGCACCACCATCCGCAATCTTTCTGGAGGACAGCGACAAGGTGTTGCTATTGCCCGGGCAACACACTGGGCACGAAAATTGATTTTGCTGGACGAGCCAACCGCCGCGCTCGGGGTTGCAGAAACGGTGCGCGTAGAAAGAACCATTGCAACGTTAAGAGAACGCAAACTGGCTATTTTAATAATCAGCCATAGTCTGGATCAAGTTTTCAGACTGGCGGATCGAATTTGTGTGCTTAAGCGCGGTGTTCAGGTTGGTGTGCGTGAAACCAAAAACACCGACAAGAATGAAATAGTAGCGATGATTACCGGTGCTGGTTAAATTGAAATAGACCTTTGCATCATTGTCGGAAGTGTGGACTGTACAAGAATTTTGGTCGTGTTATATATGGAAAACCCTTGCGGGTTTGGCTGTTTTACTGGATTCCTGCTCCCCGCCTACGCGGGGACAGGCTTCGCGGGAACGACGAAATATTGATTTTCAATGCCTATCACCATGCCTATGAACATGCCCATGACTGAACCGTTTTCATTGATGGCAAGAGAAACTGCCGAAGCACCCGCCGCCGTTCAACGCATGTTGACGGCAAACAATTCCGCATGTCAGGAGCTTGTGCGATACCTTAAATCTGTTACGCCCTTGCTGATTATGACTTGTGCCAGAGGGTCATCCGATCATGCCGCAACCTATGCAAAATATCTTATAGAAACACGGCTAGGTATTCCTGTGGCATCTGTAGCACCCTCGGTTAGTGCCGTGTATCGTTGCCCACAGACCTTGCGCGGGGCCCTGTTTTTAGTAATCTCGCAGTCGGGAAAAAGCCCCGATCTGGTGGCTGGCGCAACGCTGGCGAAACAGGCAGGGGCATTTGTTGTCGCATTGGTGAATGTTACCGACTCGCCTTTGGCAGATGAGGCAGATGTCGTTTTACCCCTTCATGCCGGACCAGAACGCAGTGTCGCAGCAACCAAATCTTTTATCTGCTCTGTTGCCAGCATCCTGCAAATCATTACGTTGTGGCAGGGCAATGCCGATTTGGTTGATGCCCTGCAAGTATTGCCGACACATTTGCAAAATGCACAACAACTAGACTGGTCAGTCGCGGCAGCCCCACTTGCTGATGCAGACAATTTGTTTGTTGTCGGTCGCGGTCTTGGTTTTGGTATCGCTCAGGAAGCAGCCCTTAAACTCAAGGAAACGGCATGCCTTCATGCCGAAGCGTTCAGTGCGGCAGAAGTTCAGCATGGACCGATGACGTTGGTTGAGCGCGGTTTTCCAGTGCTGATGTTTTCTCAGCCAGATCAAACGGAAGACAGCGTTATTAGTCTGGCAAACACATTCAGCGGCAGGGGGGCGCAGATTTTTCTAACCTCCGAAAAAACCAGCTCTGCGACACCACTCCCGACCCTAACAGGCATGGACCCCGCCCATGCCCCCATCACACAGATTCAAAGTTTTTACAGCTTGGCAGAAAAAGTCTCGCGTCTGCGTGGCTTAAATCCGGATCAGCCGCGATATCTTAAAAAAGCAACCGAAACACGATAATCGCGTAGCGAGAATCCAGTAAAACGCACAAATCGACAAGGGTTTTCCACATGTAACGCATGCCTAGCGAGTGTTTCTTGCACATGTTAAACAAGCGTTTTTATCTTTTCAACGCATATTCCACATTTTAATGTCGAACAGGCAGAAACATACACTTTTTCTGACAGAAGCCGACCATAATATAAAACAATTAGCGAATAAATATAGGAATATCTTATATAATCTCCAACATGAAGCCCCATAACCTCAATCTTAAATCATTACAAATTTTTCAGGCTCTGGTCGAACAGGAGAGTATGACCCATGTCGCCCATCATCTGAAAATGACACAACCGGCAGTATCCTACGCGCTACAAAAACTGGAGCAACAACTTGAAATACCGTTATTCGACCGTCAGATGCGACCGATGCGACCGACTGCCGCTGGGGCACTGCTCTACCAACACGCTGAAAAACTAATCCGTGATATTGAGCATGTTAAATTTCTGGTTCAATCTTTGGACTCGCCGACGGTTCCGCAACTGCGGATTGGGTTGATTGACTCTTATTCCATTGCAATTGGACCTAAATTGATGAGCGCCTTAAAAAAACAAGTCACACAATTATCATTGTGGTCGGGTATTTCGCCCGGTTTGGAAGCGGATTTATTTCATCGCGACTTGGATTTCATCGTCTGCCCCAACCCGCTTAACGACTCTCCCGCCCTAGAAAGCACGGTGCTATATCGGGAGCCCTATGTCTTTGTTACTGAACGCAAACAAACCACCAAAGACCCCGCGGCATTGTTTCAGGAATTGATCCAGAAACACCCCCTAATTCGCTATAGCCTGCGCTCGCGGATTGGTAGCCAAATTGACACCCATCTTCGTTGGTTGCGCTTAAATGTTCACAAAGGCATGGAGTTTGATGGCAGTGAAGCCGTCATGTCGATGGTTGCAGAGGGCTTAGGCTGGGCGATTACCACACCACTTTGTTTGCTCCATGCGCGCAGTTTTCAGGATGAATTGCTGTCCTACCCGTTGCCAGAACCCGGGCTCAGACGAAGTTTATATCTCATCAATCATCGTGATGCCTTCCCCTCCTTTCGGCGTTCTTTTATCGAGCAATCGGCAAAAATTATCCGCCAACAATTTAATCAGCACCTTGCCTTACAGAATAAATGGATGATCGGCTTGACCGAAGTGTTTTAGATGCTTGCTCTCGTGCTTGTAACCGTGCTTTGCATTTAATACGCGTAAAAGTGTCGAAAAATCGCACTTTTACGCGCTAAAATGATATTCCACTGCTTTTCCGACTATAATCCCGCACGGGATTACCACAAAACGCCATAGTCAACATGCAAATACCCCCCAGCAACACGAACGCGCGTATTTGGCAAATAGCGAACAGATAGATACCGCTGGTCTGACCAGTTTAAGCGGAGAATTGAGAGTGAAAAATAATATATGGCAACTTCAAGAAGCAAAAAGCAAATTTAGCCAGTTGGTTGAAAACGCGATGCAAAACGAACCCCAGTATGTTACCAAGCATGGGAACAGTGTGGTCGTTATCCTTTCATGTGAAGTCTATAAAAAGCTCATCAAGCCGAAAACAGATTTGGTCACATTTTTAAGAGACTCTCCGCTTATGGGAGCCGAATTAGACACCTCAAGAAACAAGGAATTACCCAAAAATATTGGGTTATGAAACATCTCGGATATGGCACAAAGTTCAGCCGAGTTATTAAACCCATGGCGTGAAAATGCAATACTGTGAAAACCCGAGCATGTTAATAAAAAATCACTCATACGGCGGAAACCTATGCAATGAAAGAGTCAAGTAAACCAATGGCAAACAAACTGTGGGGCGGGCGGTTTTCAAATCCAACCGATAGCCTGATGCAACAATTTTCCGCATCGGTTGGTTACGACTATCGGTTGTATCGCCATGATATAGCGGGTTCCATCGCCCATGCCCGAATGTTATCGAGTCAGGGCGTGATTACGGCGCAAGAATTTCAAGCCATCGAAAAAGGCTTGCAGCAAATCCGTGATGAAATCGAAAACAATACCTTTGAGTGGCATGAATCGCTTGAAGATGTACACATGAATATTGAAGCCGCATTGACCTTGAAAATTGGCGGAGCGGGCAAGAAATTGCACACCGGTCGATCGCGGAATGATCAGGTTGCCACCGACATGCGACTGTTTCTGCGCGAAGAACTAGACGAAATTTGCCGACAATTAACCGAATTTCAATACACGTTAATCAGTCTGGCAGGGCAACAGGCGGATACCATTCTGCCGGGTTATACACACATGCAGTCGGCACAGCCGGTCACATTGGGGCATCATATTCTGGCATGGAATGAAATGTTGCAACGTGATTACCAACGGTTTCGAGAGTGTCGGCAACGACTCAATGTTTGTCCGCTTGGCAGTGCCGCATTAGCCGGAACCAGTTATCCTATTGACCGCGAGATGACTGCGCGGGAGCTTGGGTTTGACCGCGTTAGTTTGAATTCGCTGGATGCGGTATCCGACCGTGATTTCATTATTGAATTTACCGCACATGCAGCGTTGTTTATGGTGCATTTTTCCCGTATCGCCGAGGAATTGGTGTTGTGGTCATCCGAGTCGTTTGGTTTTGCCGACTTAGGCGATGCATTTTGCACCGGCTCCAGCATCATGCCGCAGAAAAAAAACCCCGATGTTGCCGAGCTAACACGAGGCAAATGTGGCAGAGTAAGCGGGCATTTAATGTCCCTGTTAATGCTGATGAAGGCGCAACCACTGGCGTATAACCGCGATAATCAGGAGGACAAAGAACCCCTGTTTGATACGGTCGATACCGTACTCATTTGTTTGCGCGTTTTTTGTGCGATGTTTCCCGGAATCAAATTCAATCGCGATAGAATGTATGCCGTTGCTGCAAGCGGATTTTCGACCGCGACCGATTTGGCTGATTATTTGGTCAAGAAGAACATGCCGTTTCGGGATGCCCATGAAGTGGTGGGGAAAGTGGTCGGTTATGCCGTGGATAAGGAGATCGCCTTAACCGATGTCGTACTCACCCGACTGCAATCGTTTTGTCCGGTAATCGAGCAGGATGTTTATAAGGTGCTGGATTTACAAGGCTCGGTCAATGCGCGTAATCATGTCGGTGGCACTGCACCACAACAGGTTAAACAAGCTGCCGCAAACGCACGAAAATTGCTCGATGCAAGACCCGATACAGAGACTACCCGCTGACAATAAATTCGGTTACTATCCGTTGACCCATCATCGACAAATTATGCGAACCATCTCTGCCCTATTTTTAGTCGGCTTGTTATTCTTGTCTGCCTGCGGGCAAAAAGGAGCCTTGTTTATCCCCGACGAGATTATTCCTGATGAGCAATCAGTCAAACAAACTGGCGACCAAGATGCAGAGGATAACTAAAGACCTTGGTACTTGTGCCCTATAGGTATAATTCAAAAAACAATCGAAAAGAGTTTTCCATCCATATAGAACCCAATAAATAAGCCCGATGCAACATGGATTATTTCGCTTATAAAAACAATCAGCTTTGCGCTGAACAAGTTACCCTCGCCGAAATTGCCGCTCAGGTTGGTACGCCGTGTTTTGTTTATTCTCGTGCAACCCTTGAGCGGCATTGGCACGCATTTGACACCGCTTTTGGTGATTACCCCTATGAAATATGTTATGCCGTTAAAGCCAATGGCAACTTGGCAATTTTGAACCTGCTTGCGCGATTGGGTTCTGGGTTTGATATTCTGTCTGCGGGTGAGCTGATGCGGGTTATCGAGGCGGGTGGCGACCCAGCTAAAACTATTTTTTCTGGCGTATGCAAACAGCCTTGGGAAATTCGCCAAGCACTGCAAGCCGGTGTCGGTTGTTTTAATATCGAATCCGAAGGAGAGTTGCAACACATTAGCGCGATTGCGGCGGAACTAGGTGTGCGCCCGCGCATATCGATACGCATCAATCCGGATGTGGATGCAAAAACCCATCCGTACATATCAACCGGTCTGCACGACAACAAATTCGGTTTATCACCCGACAAAGCACTGGCAATCTATCAACAAGCCGCCACAAACAAGAATATCCAAATCCACGGCGTTGCGTGTCACATCGGCTCGCAATTAACTGACTTATCACCTTTCAAAGATGCACTGAATCGGGTCTTATATTTTGTTGATCAGCTCGACCACATCGGCATTGCAATCAACCATATTGACTTCGGCGGCGGACTGGGAGTGAGATACCGTGATGAACAGCCGCCCACCCCCGACCAATATGTGCAAACATTGCTTGAACAAATTGAACCACGAAGTCGGCAAATTACGCTTGCCATAGAACCCGGTCGTGCCATCATTGCCAATGCCGGCATTTTACTGACCCGGGTGCATTACATAAAGAAAGCCGCCGACACAAATTTCTGCATTGTTGACGGCAGCATGAATGATTTAATTCGACCAGCATTATATCAGGCATATCATGAAATCATTGCGGTCGATAAAACCAGCAACGCCGACTCTGAGGTCTATGATGTTGTCGGACCGGTGTGCGAAAGCGGCGATTTTCTCGGCAAGCAACGACAATTGCAGGTTGGCGTGGACGATTTGCTTGCGGTCAGAACTTCGGGGGCTTATGGTGCGGTAATGAGTTCAAATTATAACTCCCGCCCACGCTCAGCCGAGGTCATGGTTGACGGCAATCAAGTTCACATCATCAAAGCGCGTGAAACCCTAGAATCACTTTATCAGGGGGAGCAAATTCTGCCTTGAAATTACTGAAGTGTTGTTTAGGTATACCCCTTGTCAAAAAACAATTGTGGGTATCAAAGTAACAGCCCCTGACCAAGTCATCGCTTGATGCCAGTGTCAAAATTCTAAATTTGGCATAGGTTTAATAATCTACCAATCCAACATCAATACACAGTTTGTAATATTGCTCGTCTTGTTCACAGCCGATAAAATTTCTCTCCAATTTTTTGCTTGCAATAGCCGTTGTGCCACTTCCCATAAAGCAATCTAGTACTAAATCACCTTTATTAGAACTGGCTTTAACTATTCTCTCTATCATGTCTAATGGTTTTGGCGTTAGATGTGGCATTTTTTGTACTTTTCCGTTAACTTTATTCTTGTGTCGCTCACTACTAAAACCCCAAACTTCTGAACACAATCTACCATTAGGGTTCGGGAACCACCTTTTACCATTCTTGAATTCACATAATAAGTGCAACATATAAGCACAGTTAAAAGGTGTCAACCCAAAGCTCAAATGTCCCCTTTTTATATTCATTATGTGGCAGTATTGGTTGAAATACGAGTTAATGGTCGCCGCCAAGGCTGGTCTGGTGCGGGTTTCCATGTGGGTTTTTGTTGTCGGTGAAGTGCTTAATCGACTTGGTTGAGAACGGTCTTATCATCGGCAATTGTAACGGCTGGCTCTCCTTGTCGCAGTGTCCGGTACGTTAGCATTGCCTTTGTGTAGCTTCGGTTACCGAACCGGTAAAGCCTTGGCAGATAGTAATAGTCGCTCCACGCAGAGAAAAACCTTTACCGTAGCTGGTCAACTGATATTTGGTGTTGCGAAATTGAATGGTCAGGTTCTTGGTCAGTTTACGCTGATGGTGCAGGCTAATAATGAGTTTAAGTTCTTCGGCTCGGTGAACTCGCCGCACCGCCTTATCATGCAATACCGCACGATGTGTATCAAGGTTAAGTGCGGGGACGGAACCTGTGCCTTGTGGGTACTTGCGCCCTGTGGGTAAAACGTCGATTCTAGTCGTCCATCAACTGGGGCAAAAAGCGTTGGCCTGTTCGATAGACCTGCTCAATAAAATTGATGCCCTGTAAACGCGGATCGACGACCAGTCGGTCTTGCAGGGTTATTGGCATGTTCTACACGCCCTTTTGCTTGCGGGGTATTGGCATGAATAGGCTCAATATCCAGCGTCTTGAGTGCGCAGGTAAATTGAGTTAATTCGCCCTCTTTCCGTTACTCTTTGGGACTGTAGGTCAATTAAAAATCAGTCTAATTTTAAAAATAATGAGACCTTTGCATAAATCCACCCAGTGGCACCACTTAAAATGGTGAAAAGATGTTCATTCACTAAACGCTTGAGCACTAAACCATGAGGATACCGTCAAATGTCTTGGAAACAAACCGCCCAATACTCGTTCGCAGATGCCCTTCTAATTGAGCATAAATCATTGTCCAAACTAGATGATGTGCATGAAATTATCGATTGGAAACAGATCGAAAAAACGCTCAGCCATCTTTATGCCTCCAAGCGCGGTGTGCCAGCACTTGTGCCCTTTGGGTATGCCCACCTTTGATGATGTTTAAGATACTTATTTTACAGGCGTGGTATAACTTAAGCGATGAAGCCTTAAGAAGAACAGATAGCCCGAGATTTAATGTTCCGCCGGTTTATTGGTTTGAGCCTCAGTGATGCAGTACCCGATCATTCCACTATTTGGCGGTTTAGGAATCTATTACACACTGAAAATCTGCTTGAACCTTTATTGGCGCAGATCAATCATCATCTTGCTCAAAACAGCCTTATTGTTGCTCAAGGCTCGGTCAATATTATCGATGCGACTGTGATTGAGGCGAAGCAATGCCGTTCTAAAAAGAACAAACAAGGCACAATACCCAAGACCGGAAGCGGCATGGAACGTGAAAACGGCATCCGATGGCAGGCGTAAAAGTACCTACGGATTTAAGCTGCACGCCAATACCGATGAATATGGCTATCAAGAAAATGACCACTACCCCTGGCAATGTGCATGATTCATTGCATGATTTTGGGGAGTTTGAACATCTGTTAGGCGATAGGCACGGACAAGTTTACGCAGACAGTGCCTATACCCACAGGGCACAAGTGCCAACAAAGACAATAACGAGAAACTGGGTAAAGAAAACAATAGAATCCTGCACCGGGCTTATCGCAACACACCATTAACGGAGCAACAAAAAGCACTGAATAAAATGTATAGCAGTGTCCGCTATGTGGTTGAACGCACCTTTGGCTTACTCAAACTGCATCACGGATTAGGCAAGGCAGATACATGGGGTTAGCCAGAAACAAAACCCGCGCATATCTGATTGCCATGAGCCATAACCTTAAAACCGGGATGAATATTTTCAAACAACTGCGACTTTTACA
Source organism: Candidatus Spongiihabitans sp. (assembly GCA_965261425.1). Lineage (GTDB taxonomy): Bacteria > Pseudomonadota > Gammaproteobacteria > Arenicellales > Poriferihabitantaceae > Spongiihabitans. The sequence continues at coordinate 1,377,734 of OZ253452.1, read as the reverse complement.
GGAGAGTTGCGCCTAAATGGGCAATAAAACAGATTAAAACACACTAAAAGTGGTTAAAAGTGCCGAAAATAGAGGCTTTTTGGTGTCGTATTGATGATTGAGAGAATATGGGCGAAAAAATGAGGCAAGTTTATAAAAAATCACGTTGTTTGTGATTTGCGCCGAGTGTTTTGTAGATTATGCAAAAGTCCATTCTATAAAAACAGGGCACAACTTTCCATCCCGGGGTGTTTGCTGGTTTCCCTATATATCGATTTCGACCCAGACCGGCAAATGATCTGAGCCGGTTGCCTTGTCATCTACCCAACACGATTTCAGTGAATCGCGGATTGATGTGCTGGCGAAACAGTAATCCAGACGCGCAGGTATATCGTTGACATCACCGCTACAACCGCGCATTTTTTCACCGCCGCAATAACACCAGGCATCAACCAATCCATCCAGGCTTGTAATATGACCGCCATAATCACTGACCGGGCCGGCAAGACAATTGTATTCTTCTGAATCCGGCTGGCAGTTCAAATCACCAAAAAGTAGAGCGTCTGCGCTAACGACCTGTTGCTCAATTCCGGTTTCCCAATCCGTGCCGCTTACGTCGCCTTGTACGGCATATCCCTCATGAAGTGCGTTATGGTGAACATCCAGAATACATTCGATTTGCGCTAATCGGGTTTCTGGTGACAGGTGTGTTAAGTGAATTGAATAGACCCGAAGCAAGGCAACCTGAGGTGCATTTTCAAACGCTATGGTTGCTTCGAGTGCACTGCGTTGAATGCTGAGAGAGTCCAGACTGCTGTACTTCGGCAGCAGATGATTGCGAATCTGTTGAAGTGGGTAACGACTCAGCAGCATGTTGCCAAATTGTCGTCGGCGGTTATCCGCTGGAGATGATGTTGGGTCATGAATGTCGACACCCGCACCATAGGCCCAATAGTAGTCGCTGAAATGATCGGACAGAACGTTAACCTGGTCGATACTTCCTGATCTTGGCCAGAACCGCTCCACCTCCTGTAGTGCAATGATATCGGCACCGCTGATTTCGTCGATGATCCGGCTTAAATCACAGACACCATCTCGGCCTTTACTGTATTGGATGTTATAAGTGACGCATTTCATGGTCATATCTGTTTTGTGGTTTTCCGCAATTCTAGCGCACCCTGTGAAACATGAACACGTTAGGGAAATGATCAATATCTTGAATATCGCGGAATCATTGTACTTGAATTCCCATAATAAGTGCAACACTCCTAAGTCAGTCAAAGGGTACACTCGTACTCTTTTAACTGAACGGAAAAAAGCGGTGCGGCGAGCTCACCGAGCCGTAGCTGGTGGGTCGTTATATCGATACTTGCGCCATCAGGGTAAGAAATATCGCAAGCGTTATGGACAGAACGATTACCGCGGACGCATCCCCAATCGGGTTGATATTGATGATAGACCCCGTATAGTGGACAATCGTTCGCGTATAGGTGATTGGGAAGCTGATTGTGTTATCGGTAAAGGTCGTCAAGGGGTGTTTGCCACCCTTGCTGAACGCAAAAGTAGGCTCTATCTCGCGCTTCGGACTAAGAACAAAACCGCACCGGTTTTTGCTCCTGCAAAACCGGCATACAGTACATCCCTGTACATAAAAAGAAACCAACGCGGCTATACTCAGGTTGTTAAAGCATATGAAACAACATGTAATGACACTAACCTTTGATAACGGCAGGGAATTTTGTTGGCATAGTGAGCAGTTCGGCGAGCTCACCGACCCGTTGCCAAACAACTCGAGTGTGAAACTTAACGACGCTAAACCGTATCACTCTTGGGAGCGTGGCTTGAATGCCAAATAATCATCTGGCACAATGGCTTGCTCATACTTTTTGCTCAGGCAGTTTTTTCCAAAGAAGATGCCTTTGCATAAAGTCACCGAAAAAGAGCTGTTCAAAGCGACCGATTTGGCGGATCGACTGTTTTATCTCATCTATAAGCCAAACCTTGATTTTCTGCGTAGCACGGGTTCCGCCCTGAACAGCACCCGCGTCGAACGCATCGCCAAACAAGTAAAGACAAAAAACAAAACCGCCGTGGTGTTTGCCACGCATAAATTTATCGGGCAGAAAGAATTGACGGCAATGGGGGTTACGTTTTGTGGCTTGCCTTATGGTAGGCTTGACTAATCAGGTGATTTTTATTTTGGGAGCATAAGCAATGAAATTCAATATAACAATGGTACAAGATGAAGACGGCGTATGGATTACCGAATGCCCTGCTATACCGGGTTGCGTCAGCCAGGGAGAGACACGACAACGGGCACTGGACAATATTCAGGAAGCCATTGCACTTTGTCTTGAGGTGCGCGCCGAAAAAGGACTTCCGCTGACTGTAGAAACGCGGCAAGTCGAGGTCGTGATGTAAGGATCATGTCCTGTGGCTTACAATTTTAGATCCGCAAATTAAGAATCCATGCTAATGGTTTAATCAGATATATGTTTGTATGAGAGAATTCTTCCTTACCGATGGAGAAATACAGGATTTGCTTGACGAGCCGAAGGTGATGAATTGCTCGGCTGACACTCTTTTGCGAGACATGAAAACAAAGTCAGGCAGAGGGGCTTCACATCAACAGAACTCGATCAAGTTTTCTAGAACCAATAGAGAGGGGGAATGGCTTATCTATCTACGCCGTAGCCAAGAAAACCCACTTGATTTTTCTTGCGGTTTAGGGTTTATTCCTAAAGGAAGAGCGTAAGCATTTACACTAATACGCTACAACGGCAAAAGCCATCAGCATACTAATCGGCTGGAAAATGAAGTGGCGTTCTACGATTTTCATATTCATCATGCAACGGAGAAATATCAGCAATCCTCTTATGGCGATGAACACCATGCCCAACCTACCAATCGTTATACAGACCTTCACGGGGCTTTAAGAAACCTTTTGATTGATTGCAAAGTGACAGAAGATAGCCCAGATGATAAACAAATGAGGTTGTTTGAATGAACATAGACGTAATACAAGATTCTTTCAAATCGGCAGTTGCCGGGTCGGTCAATTTGTTCCCCGAAGGGGTCAATCGCTACCAAATTTTTACGCCGTTTCATTTTGATGATGGTGATCACTTTGTTATCGTCTTGCACAAAGAATATAGCGGAAACTGGATCATCACCGATGAAGGGCATACCTATATGCACATGAGTTACCACATGGATTTATCTTCTCTGAAACAAGGTCCGCGCAACGCAATTATTGAAGGGGCATTAGAAAAATACGGGATAGAGGAAAAAGGAGGGCAGATTCTTGTGCGTATTGATGAGCCTGAAAACGCGGGCAACATTTTCTATAATTTTATTCAATGCCTTATTAGTATTACCGATGTTTCTTATTTGAACCGTGAAAGAGTAACGTCCACGTTTATGGAGGATTTCAAGCAATTTATCCGTGAAACCATTGATGCCGAAAGAGTTAAGTTTGATTATTGCGATAAATCACATGATCCTGATGGCAAGTATCAGGTCGATTGTCGCATTAATGGTATGTCCCGCCCGGTGCATATATACGCTGTAGGCAACGATAATAAATGCCGTGACACGACTATCAGCATTTTGCAATTTCAGAGTTGGAGTTTGCCTTTTTTCGCCTTGGGTATTTTTGCAGACCAAGAGCAAATTAATCGCAAAGTGCTGTCTCGTTTTACCGATGTTTGTGACCGCCAGTTTTCCAGCTTGGCGGCAAATCGGGACAAAATAGAAGGTTATCTTCGGCTCGGTGAGCTCGCCGCACCGCAAAGCCAGACTGACTAAATGCAATTCAAAAACTACCAGCAACAAGCCCTTGAGCAGTTAGATCGCTGGCTTGATGCACTCAAGGAAGCACGGCTGAAAAGTGAACAAGCGGGTAGAGTTCTCGAAGAAGCAGGGCTCGATATTCCCAAAGAATTAAAAAACTATCCGCGCACCGCATGGCAAAGTTTGAAAGAGCAAAACAGCCTGCCCGGTATTACACAAGGCGGCAACCTTGCTATTCCCGAATACATCTCCCGCACCGCGACATCGGGCGAGCCAATCCCGCATATCTGCCTGAAAGTGCCGACCGGCGGCGGTAAGACATTGTTGGGTGTTGCCGCACTGGATCGCGTCAAGCGGGACACTGGCTTTGTGCTGTGGATTGTGCCGAGCCGGGCGATCTATGAACAAACTATCAAGGCTTTCCGCACCCGCGAACACCCCTATCGGCAGATGCTGGAAAGAATGTCCGGCGGCAAGGTCAAACTACTCGAAAAGACCGACCGTTTTACCAAGCAGGATGTTGAAAACTATCTCTGTATTATGCTGTTAATGTTGCCCTCTGCGAACCGACAAAAAAACAAGGATTTTCTCAAGATATTCCGTGACAGCGGCGGCTATATGTCCTTTTTCCCGCAACAGGATGATGAAACCGCAAATAAAATACTCTCAGCGCAATATCCCGATTTAGAGAAAAACAACAGTGGCGACTGGGTCAAGCAAAGCCTGATCAATGTGCTTAAATGGATTCGCCCAACCGTCATTCTCGATGAGGCGCATAAAGCCTATGGGAGAAATGATGACAACAACAAACAGTTTGTCAAGGCCGTTAACCGACTGAATCCCCGTTTGGTTGTTGAGCTGTCCGCGACACCAAAAATTGGAATCAGTAATATTCTGGTCAATACATCGGGGGTTGAGCTGCGGGACGAGGAGATGATTAAACTGCCGATAGAGGTTCACAGCTTCAGCAATTCCGACTGGAAGCACACCCTAGCCGAAACACAGAAGCAATTAAATCGGCTTGCAAGCGCGGCAGACAAGTTAAGAGAAGCAGAGAATCGCTATATTCGCCCGATTGCTTTGGTGAGGGTAGAGAGAACCGGCAAGAACCAACGCGGGCAAGGGAAAATCCACTCAGAGGATGTGCGGGAATACTTAATACAAAATCTTGCCGTGCCGAAGAATCAAATCAGGGTTCAATCATCGGAGCAGAAGGAGCTTGCGGGCGAGGATTTATTGAGCGAAATGAGTGCTGTACGCTGGATTATCACCAAAGACGCGCTCAAAGAGGGTTGGGATTGCTCGTTTGCCTATGTGTTGGCACTGCTGGATAACACAACCGCCACCACCGCCATGACGCAGATGGTTGGGCGGGTAATGCGGCAACCACAGGCACAAAGAATTACACAATATGACGCGCTGAACCGATGTTATATCTATTGCTACAATCAGGATGTCGGCAAGGCGGTTACTGGAATCAAGGCGGGGCTGGAAAACGAGGGGCTGACCGGGCTTGGTGATGCCGTTCACGGATGCAGTGGAGCCGATGCGCCAGAGCAGATAACCGTTCAACGCCGAAGTAAATACCAAAAATTAAACATCTTTCTGCCGCAGGTGCTGCACAAAGACGGCAAGAAATGGCGACCGATTGACTATGACCGCGATATATTGAGTGCGCTTGATTGGGCTGATATTGATGGCGGCAACGCAGTTAATCTGGACGATAAAGACATTATTCGAGAGATCAAGGTCACGATTGATATACAGTCCGAAAGCAAACCTTCCGAGGAAACGATTGATACCGGAGAGCGGTTGAATCTGGATTATTTTGTCCGACGACTGGCGGACATGGTTCCCAATCCATGGCAAGCGGCGCGGGTGGCGGCGTGTTTTATTGAACAGCACAGCAACAGCGGACACGATGATTCAACACTGCTGAATAACCGAATTTATCTTGCGGAGGTTTTGCTTGGTCGGGTAAAAAAGACCATAGACGATAAAGCCGAAGCTGTTTTTCGTGGCAAAGTCGGACAAAATGAAATCAGGTTTCACCTTGAAACCGATGAGCGGTTGGACTATGCGCTGGATAAGTCGTTCGAGGTCTTTGTGGCTAGTCAAGAGAGATCATTACAGGACGAAGATGGCAGACTCATACAACAAAGCCTTTTTGAACCGGTGTATGAAAGCGGTTTTAACGGTTTGGAGCAAGACTTCGCACTCTATCTGGAGAGTAGCAACGCCATCTACTGGTGGCACAGAATCGCCACAAGACAAGCGTATTCGCTACAAGGCTGGCGACGACAGCGGGTGTATCCCGATTTTGTCGCCTGCCGAAAAGATAATGGAAAACTACTGATTCTGGAAACCAAGGGCATCCACCTGAAGGGCAACGAGGATACGAATTACAAGAAAAAATTACTGGATACGCTTGAGAGTACCTACAAAAATGCCCTTGACAGAGGTGAAATGATGGTCAAAGAGCCATCGGTTACTTTCCGCATGGTGTTTGAGGATGGCTGGCGAGAACAAATTAACGCATTGTGTTGAGTGAAGTTGAATCAGGCGTTATACACAAGAACTAAGGAGAACAAGCGAATGTTACATTTTTAGGTTGTTGAGACCTTGTCAACCCAAAGCTAACATAACCTGTTGACTGCTCGTGATGATATCCTTATAATGCGCCACGTTTTTAACGGCAGTCTTTCTGGACAGATGTTTTGCCGTAGAACTAATGGGTAAGCACAATGAACGGTGTTGAAACAATCGGTGATATGCTGGGGCAGAGTGTCAAGCGTGTTCTGGTGTTACAGGGTGTTGTTTCGTTGTTGCTGTTGCTTGGGATTGTGGCTTTTTATGGGTTTTCGAGCGAGATTTTTGACAGCGAGGGGTCCGGTTTTTCCGCACTGATGGCGACACTTATATCGTCAATCTATGGCTCGGTGCTAGCGATTTCGGGTACAATACTGAGTGCCAGAAGCATTCGTAGCGATGATGCCCGAAAAAATGCTGTCGGCGCGATGAATGCCTCGACTTTGTTGCGCGTCTATTCGGGGTTGTTGAATAAATTGGTCATTGTTGGCGGTGGGATTGGCTTTGGTTTGATTGTGTTTGGTCTTGATGCGATATTTGTTGTGGGCAGTTATTTTATTGTCCAAATAGCCGTTGCGATTCCGTTGGGCTTTTCCAACTCGTAACAAGCAGGTCGCAATGAGACATAGCGAAAAGACGTAGTTAAAAGAATTAAAAAATAGCAGGGCGTAAGCCCACGAATATTGAACAAATTTAGATAAAATTAAATGGCATCGTCAGAAGCGATAACCTCAACGGAGTTTATTCGTCACCACTTAACCAACCTGACCTTTGGGCGACATCTCGATGGTCATTGGGGGCTGGCAGAGACTGGCGAAGAAGCGGCTGGAATGGGTTTTATGGCAGTTCATCTGGACAGTCTATTTTGGTCGTTTATGCTCGGTGTTGTGTTCTTAGTGCTGTTTCGCAGGGTGGCAAAGTCGGCCACTTCGGGGGTGCCGGGCATGATGCAGAATTTCGTGGAATGGATTGTTGAATTTGTCGATAGCAATGTGCGCGATTCATTTAGTGGCAAGAATGATTTAATTGCACCAATGGCACTGACCTTATTTTGTTGGGTGTTTCTGATGAACCTGATGGATTTGGTGCCGGTGGAAGTATTGCCTCGGATTCTAGAACTTTTTGGCATTCACTTTCAAAAAGTGGTTCCCAGTACCGATCCAAACATTACCTTTGGTTTGGCACTGAGTGTTTTTGTGTTGATGCTTTATTACAGTATCAAGGTAAAGGGAGTGGGTGGCTTTATGGCAGAATTGACCATGCAGCCGTTTGAAGCAAAAAACCCGATACTCAAAATAGTCTTTATACCAGTGAATTTTTTCCTTGAATTCGTTAGTATGGTTTCAAAACCTATTTCTCATTCACTGCGATTGTTTGGTAATATGTACGCAGGAGAGATGATTTTTATTCTAATCTCATTGATGTTCGGTGCTGGCGTTACCCTGACATTGTTCGGCGGTGTGCTCCAGTTTGTTTGGGCGGTTTTTCATATACTAATTATTACCTTGCAAGCGTTTATTTTCATGGTATTGACCATTGTCTATATGGAAATGGCGCATCAACATCATTAATCGAGACACATTTTTATTTTTAGCTCACTATCTACTTATTGGAGACCAAGATGGAACAAGCACTTTTATATATCGCAGGCGGGATCATGATGGGTCTTGGCGCATTGGGCGCTGCTGTCGGCATCGGCATACTCGGCGGTCGTTTCCTTGAGGGCGCAGCCCGTCAACCGGAACTGATTCCCATGTTGCGTACACAATTCTTCATCGTCATGGGGCTGGTTGATGCCGTGCCCATGATTGCGGTGGGTATTGCCATGTACGTCCTGTTCGCGGTGGCTTAAGTCCCACGTCGGCTAATTCGCCATTCACTTTAATGACAAACAGAGGCAGAGATGAATCTTAATCTCACAATGGCTTTCCAGGTGCTGTTTTTTATCGGCTTTGTCTGGTTCTGCAAGAAATTCGTTTGGTCGCCGATTATCGGCGCATTGCATCAGCGTAAAACCCAAATTGCAGACGGTCTTGTCGCCGCTGAAAAGGGACAGATGGCTGAGCAAAAAGGGCTTGAACAGGCACAGCAGGTTATCGCTGAAGCGAAAAATCAGGCAAACGAAATCATTGGCAAAGCCGAAAAACGTGGCACTGAATTGGTTGATGAAGCCAAAGGTCATGCCCGACAAGAGGGCGAGCGGATTACCGTAGCAGCGCGTGCAGACATTGATACCGAAGTCAATAAGGCGAAAGAAGCCTTGCGCGGACAAGTCGGTACGCTGGCGATTGCTGGCGCACAACAAATCCTCAAGCGCGAAATGGACAGCAAAGCCCATGCCGATCTGCTTGATGAATTGGCGGCAAAACTTTAGTACCCATCAATATCAAGCAACAAACCATGTCCCAAAGCAATATCGCCAGACCTTATGCCCAAGCCTTATTTGAATTGGCACAGGAGCAAGACAATTTGTCCGCATGGGCGCAACAGTTGCAGTTACTCGCGGTCGTGGCAAACGATCCCGATTTAATCCATGCTGCCAGCGACCCGTCTATTTCTTCAGCACAGTTGGCACAATTGATGATTGATGTCTGCGATGATGTCTGTGATGGTCAGGCTCAATTAAGCGGTGGCAAATTAGACGACAATGGCGAGAATTTGGTCAAGTTGCTGGCGCGAAATGGGCGTGTTAATGCCATCGGTGATATTGCCGAAGCATACGCAGTGCGTAAAGCCGAAGCGGAAAAAACAGTCGTCGCAGAAATGGTTACTGCGACACCAATCAATGACCATCAACAGCAGCAATTTTCTGAGACCCTACGCTCAACACTGGGGTGTAATGTCAACCTTCAATTTGCAGTCGATGAAGAACTTATCGGCGGTGCCGTCATTCGTGCCGGCGACTGGGTCGTTGACGGCTCGGTGAAAGCGCAACTTGAACAGCTTGCCAGTGCGTTGAGTGCTTAGCCCGATTATTACCCGACCAAAACATCTTGATTAGAGGAAAATTTATAAAATGTCTATTCAATTGAATCCGTCTGAAATCAGTGAGCTGATTAAAGAACGAATCAAAAATTTCGAAGCCGATGCACAGGCGCGTACCGAAGGCACCATCGTCATGTTGACCGATGGTATTGCTCGTGTGCACGGTCTCAGTGAAGCCATGCAGGGGGAGATGCTTGAATTCCCCGGCGATGCGACTAATCAAGCAACATTTGGTTTGGCACTGAATCTTGAGCAGGACTCGGTGGGTGCGGTTATTCTGGGCGATTATAAGCACTTATGCGAAGGCGATACGGTAAAATGTACCGGTCGCATTCTGGAAGTTCCTACTGGCGAAGGATTGCTCGGGCGAGTGGTCAGCGCACTCGGACAGCCGATTGACGGTAAAGGTCCGATAGAAAGCACCACCGTATCGGCTATCGAAAAAGTGGCGCCGGGGGTCATTACGCGCAAATCGGTTGACCAGCCGGTGCAAATCGGACTCAAGTCCATTGATGCGATGGTTCCCATCGGTCGAGGTCAGCGGGAATTGATTATCGGCGACCGACAAACCGGTAAAACCGCAGTCGCGATAGATGCCATCATCAACCAAAAAGGCACTGGCATTAAATGTATCTATGTTGCCATCGGACAAAAAGCCTCTAGTATCGCTGCGGTGGTGAAGAAGCTGGAAGAGCACGGCGCGATGGAGCATACCATTGTGGTTGCCGCTTCGGCATCAAACTCGGCGGCAGAGCAGTTCATCGCGCCCTATTCGGGCTGTACGATGGGCGAGTACTTTCGTGATAAAGGCGAAGACGCGCTGATTATTTATGACGATTTGACCAAGCAAGCATGGGCATATCGACAAATTTCTTTATTGTTAAGACGACCACCCGGTCGGGAAGCCTATCCGGGCGATGTTTTTTACCTTCACTCACGATTGTTGGAACGTGCGGCGCGTATCAATGAGGCAGAAGTCGAAAAACTTACCAATGGGAAGGTGAAAGGACAAACCGGATCGCTGACCGCATTACCGATTATCGAAACCCAAGCCGGTGACGTATCGGCATTCGTGCCAACCAATGTTATTTCGATAACGGACGGACAGCTTTTCCTCGAAACCGATTTATTCAACGCCGGTATTCGTCCAGCGATTCATGCCGGTCTTTCGGTCTCGCGGGTCGGCGGTGCGGCACAAACACCCATCATCAAAAAATTAGGTGGTGGTATTCGTCTGGCACTCGCGCAATACCGTGAGTTAGCGGCATTTTCGCAGTTTGCTTCGGATTTGGACGAAGCAACCCGCAAGCAACTGGAGCGCGGTGAGCGCGTTATGGAAGTGATGAAACAACCGCAATATCAACCCATGTCGGTTGCTGAAATGGCATTGTCCTTGTTTGCTGCCAATCAGGGCTATATTGATGATGTGGCAGTCGCCGAAGTGGTCAATTTTGAGCAGGCGATGCAGGCTTACATCAAGTCAAACCACGGCGATTTGATGGACGAAATTAACCGCGACTGTACATATAGCGACCAAGTGGTGGAAAAATTAACCAATGCAGTTGAGGATTTTAAGAAGAATGGAAGTTGGTAGAAAGTCTAATCTACTATTCGCTAGGAAATAACGATGAAGAAACCTATGAAACTAAAGTGCGATTTCGGCATCGGTGACTCAATTGGTCATGTAATTATATGGCTGTTGCTGACAATAGTAACGCTTGGTTTGGCACTGTTTGTATTTCCCTACTATTTTACAAGTGCAATAATCAACAAAACATCTGTGTTGGACGATGATGGTATTTCAATTATTGGCAAACTGAAATGCGATATTAGTTTAGGTGGAGTAATCGGCAATGCGTTTATCTGGTTGCTACTGACCATAGTTACGCTCGGTCTTGCCTACATTATCTATTTCTACCGCGTAGTACGGATTGTTCTTTCCGAGACGACAATTAAATATAATGACAATACAGGTGAATAAAAGTGAAATTTCCAAGACGCTCACAAGTGGAGCGGAAGAGGTAATCAGCATCTTTGCAACTCAATGTCTTTTAGTAGCTTAATTAAGCATTAAACCATGCCCAGCACAAAAGAAATTCGTACCCAAATCAAGAGTATTGGTAGTACGCGAAAAATTACCAAGGCGATGGAGATGGTAGCGGCAAGTAAAATGCGCCGCGCTCAAGACCGTATGCGGGCTGCCCGTCCTTATGCACAGAAAATGCGTACCGTGGTTGCCCACCTTGCCCACGCACATCCGGAATATAAACATCCATATGTGATGGAGCGTGAGGTCAAGGCGGTTGGATATATTATTGTTTCCAGCGATCGTGGGCTATGTGGCGGACTCAACATTAATGTGTTTCGCAAGGCGGTCAATGATATGTCGCAATGGCATGATAAGAAGGTTCAGGTAAATGTTTCGGTCATCGGCAAGAAAGCCAGTGCGTTTTTCAAACGCTTTAATTCCGATGTGGTGAGTGAGGCAATCGGTTTGGGTGATGTGCCACAGTTGGATAAGTTGATTGGGGCAGTCAAGATTATGATGGATGATTATCTCGACGGCAAGATTGATCGTTTGTTTGTGGTCAGCAATGAATTTGTCAACACCATGACCCAAAAACCAAATGTTGAGCAGTTGATTCCGATTTTGCCGAGCGATGAAGAACAGTTGACTCATTATTGGGATTACATCTACGAGCCGGATTCCAAAGCAGTGATTGATGTTTTGATGGCGCGTTATATTGAGTCATTGGTTTATCAGGCAGTCGCTGAAAATGTGGCTTGTGAGCAAGCCGCCAGAATGGTTGCGATGAAAGCAGCGACCGATAATGCCGGCAATTTGATTGATGATTTAAAACTGGTTTACAACAAGGCAAGACAATCTGCAATCACGCAGGAGTTGTCGGAAATAGTAAGTGGCGCAGCGGCTGTGTAGTGATTTTGCTGGGTTGCTAAACCAGCGTAATCAACTGACCGTTTTTTAATGAATTTGAATTAAACAGAGGCTTTTTGAACCATGAGTTCTGGAAATATCGTAAAAATTATTGGCGCGGTGGTGGATGTTCAGTTTCCCCGCGAGACCATCCCAAAAGTGTATGACGCGCTCAAAGTAGCCGAGCGTGGCTTAACGCTGGAAGTGCAGCAGCAGATGGGCGATGGCGTGGTACGCTGTATTGCCATGGGCTCCTCGGACGGCTTAAAACGGGGGCTTGCGGTTGATAATACCGGCGCACCGATATCAGTGCCGGTCGGCGAAGGCACATTGGGTCGTATTATGGATGTATTAGGCGATCCGGTGGACGAAGCGGGCGAAGTCAAGCATAAGATACGGATGCCGATTCACCGTGCGGCACCGACTTATGAAGAACAAGCATCAAGTCTTGAACTGCTTGAGACCGGAATCAAGGTCATCGATTTGATTATGCCGATAGCCAAAGGCGGCAAGATTGGATTATTCGGTGGTGCTGGTGTCGGTAAGACCGTTACCCTGCTTGAATTGATTAACAACATCGCAACGGCGCACAGTGGTTTGTCGGTTTTCGCTGGGGTCGGTGAACGAACCCGAGAAGGCAACGACTTCTACCACGAAATGACCGAAGCCGGCGTACTCGATAAGGTTGCCATGGTTTACGGACAGATGAATGAACCCCCCGGAAACCGCTTGCGTGTCGCCCTGACTGGTTTGACCATGGCAGAGCATTTTCGTGATGACGGCAAGGATATGTTGTTATTCGTCGATAACATTTATCGTTATACCTTAGCGGGTACGGAAGTGTCAGCATTGCTTGGACGGATGCCCTCAGCAGTGGGTTATCAGCCGACTCTGGCGGATGAAATGGGAGCTTTGCAGGAACGCATTACCTCCACGAAATTAGGTTCGATTACTTCTTTTCAGGCAGTCTATGTGCCCGCAGATGACTTGACCGACCCCTCGCCGGCAACCACCTTCGCACACCTTGATGCGACCTTGGTGTTGTCGCGCCAAATTGCGGAATTAGGAATCTATCCGGCAGTTGATCCGCTGGATTCAACATCGCGTATCTTGGACCCGCTGGTTATCGGCAATGAACACTACGAAACGGCACGAGCGGTGCAAGGTATTTTGCAACGCTATAAAGAGTTGCAGGACATCATCGCAATTTTGGGTATGGACGAACTCTCTGAAGACGATAAACAAGCGGTGGGTCGCGCCCGTAGAATACAGCGTTTTCTGTCTCAACCGTTTACGGTGGCAGAAACCTTTACCGGATCGGCGGGCAAATATGTTTCCCTAAAAGAGACCATCAAAGGTTTTCAGGGCATTGTGAATGGTGATTACGACCATATTCCTGAGCAGGCGTTTTATATGATTGGCAACATTGATGAGGCCGCCGAACGCGCAAAGGAACTGAGTTAGTGCTCACGTTATAAACTAAAAATCAAATTGATAAGCCAAATATGTCCACTATTCGAGTTGAAATCGTCAGTGCCGAAGAGGAAATCTGGTCGGGTGAAGGGGCGATGGTCTTTGCCCCGGGAGTGGCAGGTGAGCTCGGTATTGCACCAAAGCATACACCCTTGATTACCGCTCTGAAACCCGGCGATGTTCGGGTTGAGCTGGAAAATGGTGAACAGCAATTTTTCTTTATTTCTGGCGGACTGCTGGAGATTCAGCCGCATTTGGTCACAATTTTATCCGACACCGCAATTCGTGGTGGTGATTTGGACGAAACTGCGGCAGAGGAAGCCATGAAAAAGGCAGAAGAAAAACTCAAAGGAGTGGCGATAGATAACAAGGACTATGCCGACATGAAAGCCGAATTAGCCTCCTATGCCGCGCAAGTTCGCGCTATTGCGAAACTGAAAAAGCTGCGAAGCTAGTTAGTGATACATATTGTGACCTTTGCATAATTGTCGGAAGTGCGGTTTCTTGTGCCGAACGACTAGGTCGCGTTCTATATGGAAAACCCTTACGGGTTTATTTGTTTTACTGGATTCCTGCTTTCGCAGGAAAGACGGATGTTGGTTTTTACACGACCCCTATTTCAAGTCCCCTTAAATAGCCAAATAAATAACCTCTGTGTCAAAATCTTTTAGAACATCCTGCTCATCCATGTAAATAAAGGTCTCTCAATCTTTGTTTGAACCTCTATCCGCATCGAGATCGCTTCTGTATAGGCGGGTTACCAAACTGGACGTATCGTAACGATTGCCGCCGCTTGCCTGTATATCGGCATAATAGTCGTCGATGATTTGAGTAATGGGTAGTTCGGAGTTATTGCGGGTGGCTTCGTCAAAACAGAGGGACAAATCTTTACGCATCCAATCAACCGCGAAACCGTGTTTGAAATGATCAGCAATCATGCTTTCGGCGCGGTTTTCCATTTGCCATGATTGTGCCGCGCCTTTGGAGATGACTTCAAATACTAATTTGGGGTCGAGCTGGGCATTGATGGCAAAGGCGACCCCTTCGGATAAGCCTTGAACCAGTCCGGCAATGCAAATCTGATTGACCATTTTAGTTAGTTGTCCTGTGCCACAACGCCCCATCAATGTCGCTGACTTGGCATAGCAATCCAACAAGGGTTTGCTTCTTGTAAAGATGTCTGGATCACCGCCTACCATGACCGTCAAAATGCCATTTTCAGCACCCGACTGACCGCCTGAAATCGGCGCATCAAGAAAATGAAATCCGTTGCTCTCGGCATGGGCGTATAGTTCCCGTGCAATATTGGCAGAGCTGGTTGTGTGGTCAATAAATACCGCATCAGGCTTCATGTTTTGAAAAGCACCGTTTTTTGCGATGGTAATGCTCTTCAAATCATCGTCATTGCCCACGCACGAGAACACAAAATCGGCTTGTTCAGCGGCATCGGCGGGGGTCGATGCGGTGCTGCCGCCATATTGGGCGACCCATTTTTGGGCTTTTTCCGCAGTGCGGTTATAGACGCAAACCGAATGACCAGACTTACCAAGAAAATGCCGTGCTAAATGCCCTGCCATCGGATAACCCATGACCCCTAAACCGAGAAAAGAAATTTTCATAATTAAATTGAAAGTTGAAAATTGAAAATGGAAAATTAAAGAATAAAGTAATTCGGGTTAATTTTTTTCTACTTGGCGCATTATGATTAATGTGAGCAATAAAAATACGATTACCGGAGCCGTTGCGCCGAGCAGAGGGGGCAAGGAATAGACCAGTGCGAAGGAACCGAAGCCTTTGTTGACGACATAAAATCCTATTCCGAGCATGATGCCGATGAATAAACTCCTGCCCAGTGTGCCAGTGCGGATATTCCCGAATGCAAACGGGATTGCCAGCATGACCATCACTGCGGTTGAAAGCGGTTGCATTAGTTTGCTCCAGAAAGCTAGTTTATATGGATCGGCTTGCTGTTGGTTCTTATTCAAATGATTGATGTAACGATTTAATTGAAAGAAGGACAACTGATCGGGGTTGACGAGAAACACCGACAGTATTTGCGGGGTTACTTGAGATACCCATTGGTCGGTTTTGAGGGTGGTGTTTTTACTGTTGCCGTGTTGGTCAATTTGAGTTTGTTTTACGCGGTTAAGATGCCAATAATCGCTTTGAAATGTACCGTTTTCTGCGGCGACCAACGTGCGTAATTTTCGCTCATCATCAAATTGAAATATCTTAACGCCCAACAAGGTCAGGTCTGGCAATACCTCGCCAATGTTGACAAAAGTTTGTCCATCACGCATCCACAGTCCAAAACTGCTCTGTTGACTGATGTTTTGCTGTAATGCTTCGGCGCGAATACGTTGTGCCATCGTTTGGGTATAGGGGGCGACAAGCTCTCCAATTAGAATGGCTGTGATGACAAATAACGCGCCCATTTTCAAGATCGATAAAGTGATTTGAAGCATGGATATGCCACTGCTACGCATGGCAATCAGTTCGGAGTCAGTCGCCAGTAGCGAGATTCCGATAATGGTTCCGAGCAAGGCTGCCATCGGAAATAACTCATAAATGGTGTGCGGAATAATTAGTATTAGATAGAGTATAAGCTCGGTTATATTGTAGTTTCCGCGACCAAGATGGGTGAGCTGGTCAAGAAAGTTGGCAAAGGTGAATAGCCCAAGCAGTACCAACATTGTGATCATGGTGTATTGGAGTACGATCCATCCGAGGTAGCGGTCGATGATTCTCATGGGCGAATTTTCATGGCTATGAATACAAACCGGGAAGCAAGCGCAAATTACGACTGCGTCGTTGGAAAAAATAAATCGCTAGACAAAGAAAAATAAGATGCACCATCCACAAAGAAACATGCGCTGGTAGCTGTGCTTTTCGAACTAAAGCCATGACGAACCCGAGTACATTGAAATAGGAAAAGTAAATCAGCAACGCAGTCAACATGCCCGGGAAGCGGTTTTTTCGATAACTGATTGAGGAAAAAGAAAGCGCGAATAGCATCAGAATCGGGAGCATCATAATTTTGGAAAAACGCCAATGCAATTCGCTGATGGTCGTGAGATTGGGTTGGGAAAACAACGATAGGGTTGGCTTTGCGCCAATTGGCAAGGTCGGACTTGTGATAGCCTGTTGTTTCAATCGTAACCCATAGGTTGCAAAGTCAATCACCGTATAGTCCACCGAGCCGGCACTGCCACGGTATTGGGTGCCGTCATTCAGCACTAGCAAATCATCATCGGTTTTGGGGTCGGTAGTTTTATAGCCGCTGGCAGCGAGGATGACCCCATCATCTCCCTGCGCGACGCTGTAAACGAAAATATCGTGGTAAGTATGGTTGTCGCGGTCATAGTCGCCAACAAAATAAACGCCGGTATTGGTTCGGGTTTCTGTAAATACGCCGGTAACAATGCCAATAATCTCCGAGCGATTGCGAAATTGATGTTGAATCGACTGGAACGCCTCTTCCGATAAGGGAGAAATATACAATGAAAAAGCAGCAACGATAGAGCCAATAATGGCAAATAAAACCAGCATCGGTCGGAGAAACGCCGTCAAGCTCATACCGCTGGCACTGATTACGGTCAGCTCGTTGTCGCGTATCCAGCGTCCCATCACCAGCAGTATGGAGATGTAAATGACCAATGGGAATATGATGTCCAAACTGGTTATCATTTTTAGCATCAATAACAAGAATACGCGGTCTATCGGGATATTGCCCTGCACGGCACTGCTTAAAAATTCGACCAATCGGGTAACCAGAAATATTGAAAACAAGATAGTCGCTACTGCCACACAGGTGTGCAATACTTCGCGGATAAAGGCACGGTGGATTATCATCAAGGACATCGACAGAATCAATTACGAATTACGAATTATGAAGCGAAAAGCTTTGACACAGAGATTACAGAAGCGATATTGTTTAATCTCAGTTCTTAAAACCTTGCTTTCACACACTTCATTATATTATACAATTAACATCACGTTAACAGCAGAGGATTAACATGGATTTTTCAACACGATCAACCAACATCATCAAATTAGCATCACACTGTCTGGTGGTCGGGGTCTTGCAAGGGGTAAAGCCGACACTCACAGAATCCGGTAAAATTCTGGACAAGGCGACTGGAAAACAAATCAGTCGATTACTCGCTCAGGGGGATTTGAGTGCCAAAGTAGGTTCGACATTGATGCTTTATAACCCCGATGGTATCGCCGCCAGCAGAATATTGTTATTGGGTTTGGGGAAAAAACAGAAATTATCGGACGCTTCATTTCGAAAGGCGGTAAGTCATGCTGCCAAGTGCTTGCAACAGTGTCATATTCGGGCAGCAGATTTTACCCTGCTAGAGGTGTTTAGTACGTCATCAAATCTAACCCATCAGGCACGCAATCTGGTAGAAGCCATAGAATACAGGCTCTATGCTTATGAGCAAACGAAAGGCACCCGAGAAAAAACCAAATTGCTGAAAAAAATATCTTTGATTGTTGCGCGTAACCAATTAGCCCATGCCAGAGCGGGCATCAAACAGGGGCAAGCGATTGCGGACGGCATTCGTTATACCCGCAACATTGCTAATTTGCCCGGCAATATCTGTACTCCTAGCTATCTTGCCAAACAAGCAAAAGAATTACAAAAGACCCATAAAATAAAGACAACAGTACTTAATGAAGCCGAGATGAAGCGTAAAAAAATGGACTCATTGCTGTCGGTATCACGCGGCAGTCGTGAGCCGGCAAAGTTGATTGTCATGGAATACAAGGGTGGAAAGCGCGCTGATAAGCCAATCGTTTTGGTCGGCAAGGGGCTGACTTTTGATGCGGGTGGCATTTCGCTCAAGCCGGCTGCGGCTATGGATGAAATGAAATACGACATGTGTGGTGGTGCCAGCGTATTCGGTGCGATGCGGGCGGTCGCCGATATGCAATTGGCAATCAATCTGGTGGGCATTGTGCCGAGTAGTGAAAACCTGCCGGACGGTGCGGCTAACAAACCTGGGGACATTGTAACCAGCATGTCTGGCAAGACCATAGAAATACTGAATACCGATGCCGAAGGCAGGCTTATTTTATGTGACGCGCTAACCTATGCCGAACGGTTTAAGCCATTAGCCGTAATCGATATTGCAACCTTAACCGGTGCCTGTGTGGTCGCGCTCGGTCATCATGCCAGCGGGTTGTTTAGTGACAACGATAAATTAGCCAAAGAATTGCTGGCAGCGGGGGAAGCGACTGGAGACCGCGTCTGGCAGATGCCACTGTGGGATGACTATACTGCACAATTAAAAAGTAATTTTGCCGACCTTGCCAATATCGGTGGTGGTGCTGGCGCAGTAACCGCCGCCTGTTTTCTTAAACAGTTTACCAAGAAATATGATTGGGCGCATCTTGACATTGCCGGAACGGCATGGAAATCCGCCAGCCCAAAGGGTGCAACCGGACGACCAGTTGCCTTATTGGTTGAATTTATTATGGGCAGGGCATGAACCAAAGGATAAGCCACAAATGGAGAAGGCAATGACCGAACAAGTCGATTTTTATATTTTGGGAAAAGTAGATCGGGTAGCGAAAATTCGATATGCCTGCGTGATTGCCCAAAAGGCATATTCACAGAGTATGAAAGTGTATCTGCTGACCGAGAACCATGAGCAAAGCGAACAACTTGACAAGTTATTGTGGACTTTTTCGCAGAGCAGTTTCATCCCCCACACCATCGCCAATAATGCAACCGAAAACTGGCAACATTTTCCGCTACAAATCGGTGACACCATCGATATGGATAGCAACGGTACTGGCGACAGAGCCGACCTCCTAATCTGTCTGATTAACGACATCCCTCAAGCGCATACCCAATTCAGGCGTGTAGCGGATTTAGTCATCGACACCGAAAAGGCATCCGCTCGAGCCCGATTCCGCTATTACCGAGAACAAGGCATCGAGCCTAACACGCATATTATTGAGAATTGAGAATTGAGAATTGGTTTGTGGTTTGGGTCAAAATTGCTTCCCGACCAACAAGAAAAATCCTGTTCATCCATGTAGAGATATGTCGTTTTTGCTTTTAGTTCTCGGAGGCGTCTTGCTGTGCTAATTTCTGATATGTTTTTTCCAGTTGTGCGTTTTCTCCATGATATTTGACGTGCATTTGGTAAAACTTGGTCGCTTGTTGCAGATTGTTGGCATCGACCGACATAGCCACTAAGTCAACAGTGGTTTGCGCTTGAATGGCTAACAACGCTTCCGGCTCGGCACTGAATTTCTGATACAGTTCGCTGGCTTTGGGTATGTTTTTGGTATTGTAGTAAGTAACATATAGTGTTGTATGATTTTGATACTCGCCTTTTGGATGCCTTTCGGTTGCCTTTTCCAGCGCGCCAATTGCCTTGTCTTGAAAATTCAATCCGAGCAACGTCCTCGACATGAGGTGGTAATATCCCCAGCTATCTGGCGCGCAGTGCTCCAATGAATTCAGTACGGATAAGGAGGACTTGTACTGTTCGCTTTTATTATAGAGGGGGACAACAATAGTCAAAAGTTTTGTGATTAGTTTGGAACAGACCAGTGCTCTCGTGTCAATCGGGTCTATCCAACGGCGATGCCTGAAGTTGTCATTTATTTGGGCAAACGAAGTCATCCAAAGCGTATTCAGTGTTAGTGTGCAGATAAAAATAATGCCGATAAAAGTTACGCTAGCAAATCATCTTCTTGGGTTGAGCGGCATGGTTATGGTTTTGATGCTCGTGCTAAAAGCGTCTCCAGCCTTAACGATAAGCGCGCTATAAATACCAAAAATAATCAACGGTACTGGCATTTGATAAGGGAAACTAAATTGCATATTGACAAATCCGCCTGCCAATGCCGCTCCAATCGCCCAATAAAATAGTTGCTGTTGGGCATCATCTTGGCGAATGAGTTTGAATAAAGTAATCAGCAGACTTATTACAACCCCTAAAAAGAGAATCACTCCAACAATTCCCAGCTCCACGCCCAGCTCAAAGAGGTCATTATGCGCTCGCATTATGCCGTTGATATTACCCGCAAGATTGCCAAGTTGGGTTAGCCCGTTATAGTAAAAACTACCCATACCGCTACCGAGTAGCGGATGTTGCTCAAACATCGATAATGCTGCACTCCAGATGATGTAACGTGTGCTTTCGCTGTTTTGTGCCACAGTCACAATACTGCTACTTTCTCGCACGATCGTCTCCCATGCGGGGTTCCAGCCGTCAGCCGATATATTGAAAAGCAACAACAATAAAATAAAAGCCGCGATTGAGCATAGGGTTTGTTCGCGCTTCCAGTGCAGCATTTTTTTTGCAAAGGCTTGTTTAAGTTTGTTTCTACCAATAGCCAAACCAGCGAGTAGCAATACAATTTCCACTCCAATACTGACCCAAGCCGATCGGGTATGGGCATGAAAAATATACGCCAGCATGAGCACCATAGCAAAAGGGTAGAGCGATGATAGATGCTTGTCCTTATCGGTTAGCAATAAAAACACAGTGAGCGGAAAAATCAACACAATAATTTGGGAAGCCATGTTTTTATTCACCAAATTGGCTGCTGGCGCTGTTGCTTGGTCGAACCCATCAAATCCCACCAATGCTTGGAGAAGACCAAACGTTGAAATATAGACACCGACAAAGACGATGGCTCTGGACAGGGCAATACTGGTTTTGGTATTCACCGATAGCCCTAGCGTCAACAGAAAAACCGCTGTCGCGGCAAGCCATAACCAATATTTATTGGCAAAGAAATCAAAATCAACTGCCCAAAAACCTGAAACCGTTGCCAATAACAACAAACTGCCAAGCCATAAGCGGGTAACACTGAGCCTGAGTGTGATGGTTTGGGTACGGCGATTGATAATAATCCAGTAGAGTAACAGCCCGATAAAGCCGGTCTCGGCAATCACCTCACGGTAAATATCGGAGTAGTTTACGCCGACCCCGGGCGCGGTGCCGATGGTTGCCATAGCAATAAATACCACGATTAAGAAACCAACCTGAATGGGTTGGCTGGCGATATTTTTTTTCATTGTAACAATCTAATAATAGGATGTTTTGTTAATTACGCGATGACTTGTACCACGAAGCAACAGAATGGGTGATATGAGCGAGGCGCGGATTATAATCGGGTTTTGCTTATAATAACAGGATATGCTCGGGTTCCGTTCTTGCAGGCTCGATGAAGTAGCAACGATACGACTAATTTCAATATTCGGTTCGCTATCGGGCAGGTTTTATATGAATCCTCCCAAAGATAATTGGTTTTTTAGTATTGTCATGTCGGCTTCGGTGATTCGTTCGGCTGATTGTGCCTGCATTGCCAGTAAACGTGGTTGATGGGCTTGCCAAGATGTGCCGAGTTCATCGGCTACGCTGAGCGCACTATCGTGGTCATTGCAGATTAACGCCATGTCGCAACCTGCTTGTAATGCGCTTTTTGTTCTTTGCATGGCATTGCCAGCGGTACACGCTCCTTGCATTGACAAGTCATCGCTGAATATAAGACCGTTAAAGCCAATTTCCTGTCGTAGTGTGGTATTTAGCCAAAAGGTTGAGAAGGTCGGCAAATCGGCATCGATTTTTGGGAAATGGATATGTGCAGTCATAATGCCAGCCAGCTTTTTTGCCAGATTTTTGTAGGGGATTAAATCATAATCGGCGATTTCTTCCAATGTTCGCTTATCGATGGGTAATGTCAAATGAGAGTCTGCGGTTACCCCGCCATGACCCGGAAAATGCTTGCCGGTCGCAACCATGCCGGCTTGTTGCATACCATCGATGAAGGCGGATGCCAGTTTGACGATAATCGTGGGTTGTTGGTGGAAACCACGATTACCAATGACATTGCTATGTAAATTGGCACAGTCTAATACGGGTGCGAAGCTAAAATCGATGCCGACTTGTCGCAATTCGGCTGCCATTAAACAGCCAGCCGTGCAGCACAACTCGATGGCTGATTGCGGGTCTTGCGTATAGACATCGCCGAATTGATAGGCTGCTGGTAGGCGGGTAAATTCATTTTTGAATCTTTGCACTCGCCCTCCTTCCTGATCAACGGCAATCAGTAGTGACGGGGTACGGATAGATTTTATCTCGTTGATGAGTGCGCTAACCTGCTCACGAGATTGGTAATTGCGGGAGAATAAAATAACGCCACCGATGGCGGGTTGGGCTAAAAACACCGTTTCATCGGTAGCAAGATGCCGACCGCCAACATCCACCATCAACGGACCGAGTGGTAGCTCAAGTGGACGGTTAAGCATGGATGATCACATTTGTACCGGCTTCGACACGGTCATACAGTGCTAACAAATCCTGATTTCGCATTCGGATACAACCCGCCGACCCGGGCTTTCCCAATTTCACATCCTTTGGGGCGCCGTGAATATAGATATATCGACGCATGGTATCGACATTGCCGAGTCGGTTGAATCCCGCTTGGCAGCCGCTTAACCACAGAATGCGGGTCAGTATCCAATCTCGATGGGGGTAAAGGTGGCGCATTTTGGGGTGATAAATTTCTCCAGTCGGGCGACGACCAATGAATATGGAGTTGATCGGTTGACCCGCACCAATCTTGGCACGGATGATGTGTTTTCCCCGCGGTGTACAACCACTGCCATTGATTTCCCCAACACCATTAGCAGCACTGGAAATCGGATAGCTGATGTTGTTGGTGCTTTCACTGCGGACACAAAGCAACTGCTCGGTGATATCAATGTGTAGGCGAATGTGAATTGCCAATGTATCAGAGTCTTGTAGATGACCGAGTGAGTAACTGGTCAAGTAGGTTTTGGCAGGCATCTGTAATCAAATCCAATACTCTATCAAAGCCATTTTCGCCACCATAATACGGATCGGGAACCTCAATAGGATGTGATTCGTCAGCGTATGTGAGCAATAGTCGAATTTTATGGTGATGTGAAGCATCGGCTAATGTTAATAGTTGCTGTTGGTTGTCATTGTCCATGCTAATAATACTGTCGTAGTATGTTGTATCAGCAACGCAAACCTGCCGCGCCCGGTGTCTCGAAATATCGATATTTCTTGCGCTGGCAGCCTGTTGTGCACGGGTATCGGCTGGACGACCGATGTGCCAATCGCCGGTACCGGCAGAATCAATTTCAAATTGATTGATAACCCCATTTTTCCCAACCAGCTTTCTAAAAACACCTTCGGCAGTTGGTGAACGACAGATGTTCCCCATACACACAAATAGTATTCGATGGGTGTTCATGTTGGTACTCATTGTTTATGTTTAGCCACGAGTCAGTTTTATGATAGCCTGTTCGGCATGCAGTTGGCGCATAATATCGGCGAGATGTTTGCGGTTGGTCACTTCGATGGTGAATAACATATTGGAGGTGTTCTGGAGTTCCTGTTCAACGGTGAGTTTGTTGACATTGGAATGTTGTTTGGCAATGATGTTGCTGATGATGGCAAGCACACCGGGTTTATTGCGCGCTGTCACACTAATTAAAACTGGAAACAATCCTTTCGTGGTTTTCGACCAGCTTAGGTAGAAGTGGTTATCCGGTTTTCGCATGATGACCTTACACTGCTTGCAGTTGGAGCGATGTGCTACCAAGCCCTTGTCACTGGTCATAGTGCCAATGATGCTATCGCCGGGAATGGGGTGGCAACACGGTGCATAAGTGGTCAGTAGTCGCTCCGTGCCTTCGATGGTGATGGCAGATCGTTTGCGGTCTTTTGAAGTGTCCTGATTGTGCTGTTCTTTGGATTCCGCAATTAACTGTTTGGCGACTAGTATAGGCAATCGCTTGCCAAATCCGATGTCAGTCAATAATTGCTCCCATCCATCCAGTTCAAGATGCTGAAGCAAATTGTCTTTGTCAGCATTTGGGATACGCACTCGACGATACCCTTGTTTAGCGAGTGCGCTACGCAATAGTTTTCTCCCAAGACGTGCTGATTCTTTGGTTTTTTGCTGTTTCAGATAATGTCGGATCGAGGCCCGTGCTTTTGAGGTTACGGCATAATCCAGCCATTGTGGAATCGGTCGGGCTTTTCGAGAGGTTTTGATTTCGACATAATCACCATTCGATAATCGTTCATGCAAGGCTACCCCAACCCGATTAATCAGCGCGCCGACACAATAATCACCTATATCAGAATGTACCGAATAAGCGAAATCCAATGCGGTGGCATCGCGTGGTAATCTTTTTATATCGCCTTTGGGCGTGAATACAAAAACATCATCAGGAAACAAATCGGCTTTCAGATGCTCGATATAATCGCTTGAATCGCTGGATATGTGTTGAGCTTCCAAACTGCTGTCTAGCCATTGGCGGACAAATTGTTGGGGTGCGTATTGAGTGGTGGTTTCTGTTTTATATAGCCAATGCGATGCCACGCCTTTTTCTGCGGTACGGTGCATGAGTTGACTGCGTATTTGCACCTCAACAGGCTGACCGAAAGGTCCAACCACAACGGTATGCAGTGATTGATAGCCGTTGATTTTTGGATTCGCAATATAATCCTTAAAACTTTTTGGGCGTGGCTTGTATAATTGGTGAATGATGCCTAACACATGGTAGCAATCCGAGCGTTTTTCTGTCACGATTCTGAGTGCATTGATGTCTTTTACATCCTTGAGTGGCCGTTTTTTTCGCTGCATTTTGCGATAGATGCTGTAAATGTTCTTGCTCCTGCCATCGACTTCTGCTTGTAGATCGTTTTGCAGCAACGCCTCTTTGATATTTTCACATGCTTTACTAATGAGTTGCTTACGACTGCGTTTTGAAATGGAAATAGATTTGCTAATCGCATGGTAGCGAGTTGGGTATAAATAAAGAAAGCCCAAATCTTCAAGGTCTTGGCATAGTTCGCGCATTCCTAAACGGTTTGCGATAGGGGCGTATATGTCCAGAGTTTGTTTGGCGATTCTACGTTTGCGAGTGTCATCCAGCGAGTCCAGCGTCCGCATGTTGTGTAGGCGGTCGGCGAGCTTGATGATGATAACCCGTATATCCTTGGCCATCGCAATAAACATTTTGCGAAATGATTCCGCTTCGGCATGTTCGCGCGATAATATCTGACTGACTTTGCTCACGCCATCAACCATCGCTGCAACATCCGCACCAAATTTCTCGGCAAGCTGATTCAGGGTAATGGGGGTATCTTCAACAACATCATGTAGAATCGCCGCAATGATAGAGCGACTATCCATACACATTTCACCGAGGATACAGGCGACCGCAACAGGGTGGCAAATGTAGTCTTCGCCGCTGGCACGTTTTTGTCCTTGATGTGCTTCAACACCAAACAAAGAGGCATTATAAATATCGGCGACTTCGGCTTCATCCAGATAGCCTTCCAGAATCCCGCTCAGCTCACTGAGCAGACGTTCATGGCTTGGAGCTGCTTTCCCTGGCAGTTCCAGCAGTTCACTCAGATTTTTCTGCCATCTTTTCGCCAGTGCTATCTTGCTCACTGTCTGTGTCCTCCAGCATTGCTTTTTTGATTGCCTCCGCCACATCGGCCATTTCGATTGTTTCTTCACCATCATCGAAACTCAACCCGGGCAGGGTAACTTCTTCGTTGAGAATGGACGCATCAATCAAACCTTCGGCGATTTCACGCAGCGCAATCACAGTGGGTTTGTCATTCTCTGCTTCAACTAATGGTGCTGCCCCGAGAATAAGTTGCCGTGTTCGTTTGCTTGCGACTAAAACCAATTCAAATCGATTGTCCACATGATCAAGACAATCAGTAACTGTTATTCGTGCCATTTCTTAAATCTCATATTCATAATGTTAATTGTTTCATTTCTGGACAGCATCTCGCCCGCGCTCTTTTTTCATGCCTATAATACGCAGAGCCGTGTATTATACACCGTGAGACCGTTGCACGAGCCAAAATTTTGTTTTCTAGCAAGGAAAAAGCACACGGAATGAGGGGGTCTAAATAGTCACCCAATCTGCAAAAAATGCCAATAGTAGTATCATCACAACATACGGAATAATCAATGGTAAAATGCCCACCTATATTTGCTCGATGGACACTTTGCTGATACGCGTAGCAACAAACAGAGACCACAAATGGGTAGCGTAAGAAAACCAGTTTCGCAAGCAAACGGATTATGCCATATAATCCAGCAAATCCAAGAACTCAACCATCACCGAATTGGTAAATATCTGCGAGCACGAACAAATCATGCCACCTCTGTCGTCGCCCTCGTCATTGCACATGCCATCACCAGCAATATTGATTCTTTCTGCTCCCTCTGGCGGCGGCAAAACCAGTTTAGCGCGGGCATTGGTCGTGGCGCGGGATGATGTTGAAATCACCGTATCTCATACCACTCGCAAACAACGTCAAGGAGAAGAAAATGGCGTTCATTACCACTTTGTTGACAAAGCAACATTTGAATCAATGATTGCCAAAGAGAAGTTTATTGAGTATGCGACCGTTTTCGATAACTACTATGGAACCTCTGTTGATGCCATAGAAAAACTGCTTGCAAATGGCAAATTCGCTATTTTGGATATTGACTGGCAAGGGGCGCGTAATGTCCGAAAAAAGCATCCGGATGCAGTTTCTATTTTTGTAATGCCACCGTCAATGGCTGTGCTTGAGCAACGCTTGCAACAGCGCAAACAAGACAATGATGCGGTCATCGCCAGACGGATGAAGGAAGCAAAAAACGAGATGAGCCATAGAGATGAATTCGACACCATTATTGTCAATACCCATTTTGAGCGCGCTCTGGCTGAACTTGAATCCGTCTTGAACCGTCTAGCAAAGGCGAAGCCCGCTGGGGATGCCAAAGCCGATAAACACGATGAGACCTTTGCATAATTGTCGGAAGTGCGGCAAGACTGTATAAGAATCTCGGTCGTGTTATATATGGAAAACCCTTGCGGGTTTGGCTGTTTTACTGGATTCCTGCTCCCCGCCTGCGCGGGGACAGGCTTCGCGGGAAAGACGGAATATTGATTTTTACACGACCCATCAAGCCCTACTTCCAATCATTTTTTGAATTATGCAAAGGTCTCTATAAGTAGAGTCTGCTCACAAAGTCGGTTTTGGATATTCAAATCTGTTCCAGCCAAGCAATTGGCACAATCTGTACCCGTCCAATCGTAATTGGTGTCGCCCAGTGTTCGTTATCGACCTTATCGACCCTATTAGTCGCCTTATTTTGGGCACAAAAAAGACCTTCAGCAGGATGAGCAGGTTCATGACTAGGAAAATGCTGTTGATTCATGCAACCGAGGTGTCTGCTCGCTTGGCACGGATATAATTTAGCCGATAACCGTTCTTTGCCTGACCAAATTTGCCTTCTATTGGAATCCGTTGTAGGTAATCCGCCCGGCGTTGGGCTTTTAATTGCTTCAACACCTCCCGATTCGCTTCTGTTACCTGTTTGGGTCTGCCTAATGGCTTGCCCGAAAAACGGATGCCCAATCCTTTCAAGTAATGCCGGTTCTCTCGACTACCATATATCGGATCACCGATAACGCTTACGGGGTAGCAACCATAACGTTCATGGTAACGCTCAACCTGACCCTGCAAATCATGCCCCTCATGAAACGCATCCCAACTTAAATGATCAACTCGGGATAGCCCGTGTGCCGTTAAACTCACGCTCAACTTCGAACCAAACTCAACCGACTTACCTTGCTTACCTCGCACAATCGGACGCACATACGGTTGATGAATGCTCACAATCCGATTATCACAGCGACGGCTCTTATTGATGTACATCTGCCACTGCTGCGTATAGACATGCTGAATGACCCAGTAGTGGTATAGTAGCCTGCGTGACAAAGGCAACGCCGTGCCCATCGGGAAACAATCCATTAAACCCTCAATATGACCAAAATTGCGCCGCAAGTATTGCAGTTGTTGCTTGATCGCTCGTTGGGTCGCTTGACGCTTGGGACGACGCTGTTTGACCAACCCGAGAAAATCTTTGCGTGCTTGGCGACGATAGGTGCGTGGTTTCTGACTGAACTCCGTGTGTGGATACAATTCGTCAATGATCCGTTCCGTCATCTCACGCGCTTCATTCAGTAAACTTAAATCCGTGGGATACCGTATCGCTTGCTCTGCCACAGTCGCATCGATTATCAACTTACCTTCGTGGCTGGGTGCTTCCACAGTGGTGGCAGGCGAAATTGGGGAATTATCCTCCCCTTGTGGGTCTTGATTGGATTCTGGTTCTGGTTTCGACTCTGGCACGGACTCTGGCTCTGATTCATTACCCGACTTGTTGGTCTGTGTGGATACCTTCAAACCATCCTTAACGCTGCGTTGCGGCACGACCTGCGCCTTTTCCACAGCACCAATAATCGCTTGATGGAACACTTCAAAAACAGTATCCCCCATACGTTTGCGCACTTCAACCAGCAACGAGGGTACAAACGGGACTGATCTTTGATAACCGGCAAGCCCGACAAAGTATTGCAGATACGGATTCTCCTGAATCTGACTCACCGTTTCCCGATCAGACAACCCTAGTTTGTGTTTGATGATCACCGCACCGATGACTAAACGAGCATCTTTTGCTGGCCGACCCCGCTTTGACGAGAGGCTTTTATGATAGCCCTGTGCTAACCCATCCCATGGAATGCACTGACCTAGTTTCACCCAGCGGTTGTGTGCATCAAGAGCGGTGTGAAACGGCCAGTCAAATTCTCGATAGTAGGTTGGTTGGAATCGTTATAATCAATCATAGCCGCAAGGTTTTAGAAGTTATTGGGCTGATTTCCATGTAGAATTATACCACAAAATCACTATTACTTGTTTATATTCAGATAGATATATTTTATGAGCAGGGTATAAGCAAACTATGCGGTATCTTTCATTTGCATATCGCCATAAAAAAATATACTTGTACCACATTTTTGAGCATTGTTTGGCTTTTACCCATAGGAAACTCGGAAGAACCATTTTTGTCATGATTAAAACCAAGACACGCTTTTATGTTTTGGTAGCTCCCCCAAAACGAAAACGCTAGGAGTGAAATAACATCGACAAGCCGCCCAGTTTGGCGATGTCTAATAGTTTTTTCGGTGTATTGGTAAATTTTAATATCGATGCCGATGCTTTGGCGCGGGTTTGCCAATACACCAATAAAGCCAATCCGCTACTGTCAATTTCATCTATTTCTTGCAAATCTACCTGATAAGCTGGCTCGATAAACTGAGGGGTGTCCAGAAATGCTTGCGCTACCGATTCGGTGGTCAGTTTTCCGCTCAAGCGAATCTCTGTGCCGACTGTGGTCATCATGCTCACGACCCGTAATGTTTATCGTTATTGCTTTTCAGGTCGGCAATCATTCTTTGCAGTCCTTTACCGCGTATGCTTGCCTGAAATATATTTCGATAACTAAGCACCATATTCAAACTACCGACCGTTAGGTTATAAACTTTCCATTGATGGTCTCTTTGGATGAGGCTGTAACTGACCGGTATTGTGCTACCTTTGCTAAGTTTTATTTCGGTATTCACCGTTCCAGACTTGATGCCTTTTTGCTCCTTAATTTTCGTTTTGCCAAACTTTATGGTTTCATTGCCGGTATATTGGAACAAAGCGGTGGCATAGGTTATGATGATTAACCTTTTGAATTCATTGGCAAACACCTCGCGTTGTTGTGCGCTGGCTTGGCGCCAACTGCTTGCTAAAACCAACTTGGCAATATAGTCAAAGTCAAATAACGGGCTTGCGACCTGATTGACCAACTCGAACAAAGCGTGGTTATTTCCCTGCAAGTGAGCGCGATTCTCAGAAAGCTCCTCAAGCAGGGTAGTAACCGTTTTTTCTACAATGCGTGCTGGGTCGTCATTGGCGTGAGCATCGTTTGTCTGGGTGAATAGTCCGACAAACAGCCCAGAAAACAGTATCAAGGAAATGGTTGATACGGTTAGAATCCGTTTGATGGCGTGGTTGATAGACGGTAACGAGTTAATTGGCAACGGATATTTTTTGTTCATTAATTTTCCTTTTCGGTATTGTCTTTTCCCTGATTGTCTCCGGTATTAAACAGGAACTGACTAATCAAAGATTCGAGTTGTATCGCGGACTGGGTCAGCTCTAAGGTATCGCCCTCGGCAAGATAAATATCAGAAAACCCCGGAGACAATCCAATAAATTGAGCCCCCAGTAAGCCGGCAGTGAGAATGGCAGCACCCGTATCCACAGTCAGGGTGTCGTATTGCTGGTCGATATCTAGCCCGACCACAGCCGAATAATCTTCTTTGTCAATCCAGATGCCACCGACACGTCCTACGCGGACACCGCCAATCATAACCGGTGCTTTTACGTTCAAGCCGCCGACATTATCAAATCGCGCCTCCACCCGATAGGTTTTGCCCGTGCTTATTCCGGTGGCACTGACTTGCACCGCCAACATGATTATTGCGGCAATGCCACAGAGCATGAAAATACCAACCCATAGCTCAATACTTTTTCTTTGCATGGTGTTCAAAAACCTCCAAACATGAGTGCAGTCAAAATGTAATCGCCGCCTAAAATAGCCAGCGATGACGTTACCACAGTTCGGGTTGTCGCCCGACTAACCCCTTCTGCGGTCGGGGTCGCATCGTAACCTTCAAACAGGGCAACCCAAACCACAATAAAACCAAAAACGATGCTTTTGATGACCCCGTTTAAGATGTCATCAACAAAATCAACGCCGTTTTGCATCGAAGACCAATAGACTCCGGCATCCAGCCCAAATTGACCATGCCCGATGAGATAGCCTCCCAATATGCCAATCGCACTGAGCATCGCCGCCAGCAGGGGCATGGCAATCAGACCGGCGATAAATCGTGGACCAATAATACGAACCATCGGATCAACTGCCATCATTTCCATCGCCGCTAACTGCTCGGTGGCTTTCATCAGCCCAATTTCAGCGGTCAATGCGGAACCTGCTCTACCGGCAAACAACAAAGCTGCCAGCACCGGTCCGAGCTCTCGAACCAGAAACAATGCCACCACCAAACCCAAACTGGATTCGGCACTAAAAGCGACTAATTGGTAATAGCCTTGCAGACCCAATACCATGCCGACGAACAGTCCGGAAAACAAAATAATCAACATGGTTAATACGCCAATGGCGTAAATTTGTTGAATGATTAACCGACCTCTGGGCAGGCTACGCAACGCGCCAGACATCGCCGACAGCAAAAACAGCACCGCTATCCCAAGTCGGGAGACAAAGTTTATCCCCCATCTGCCAAGCTCGGCAAGTAGGTTGGTCATGTTTTTGTATGCCAATTTGCGCCGCCTAAATCGGTCAAATAATCATCGGCTGGATAGTGGTAGCCGACCGGGCCATCGGGCAAGCCATTGATGAATTGTTTGATTCCTGCTTGCTCGCTGTTTGCCATCTGTTGTTCTGTGCCATGACCAACAACCACGCCGTCATCAAGCAAATAAACATAGTCGGCAATACTGCAACCTTCCACCACATCGTGGGTAACGACCACCGAGGTAATATCCAGCGCATCATTGAGCTGACGAATCAGCTGCATAATAATCCCCATGGAAATGGGATCGAGACCGACAAAAGGTTCATCATACATAATCAATTCGGGATCCAGAGCAATCGCTCGGGCGAGTGCTACCCGTCTCGCCATCCCGCCCGAAAGTGCAGACGGCATTAAATCCCGCGCACCGCGCAAACCGACCATTTCCAGCTTCATCATCACCAGAATCCGAATCAACGCTTCGGGCAAGTCGGTTTGTTCCCTGAATGGAAACGCGACATTATCGAATACACTTAAATCGGTCAACAGCGCACTGTTTTGAAACAACATGCCCATTTTTCGGCGCATTTCAAACAATGCCGCACTTCTGCTCGCCGGAATCGGCGCACCGTCAAATATCAATGTCCCCGAATCGGCTTGCAATCGCCCGCCCAACAAATTCAAAAAGGTAGATTTTCCACAACCACTGGGTCCCATGATGACCGTTACCTTGCCACGCGGGATGGTCAGATTTAACCCACGATATATGTTGCGCTCAGCAAATGAGAAATGAATATCTTTTGCTTCGACAATGGGATTATCGAAAAGTGCAGAGTCGGTAGCAAGAGTCATATCCTAATTTACTAAAATGTTGACGGGATTTTATCAGTGTCTCAATGCTTTTGCATCATGGTCGGAAGAGACTGTGCAAAAACCCCAAACTAGTGCATGTTACATGTAGAAAACCCCTGCGGGTTCGGCTGTTTTACTGGATTCCTGCTTTCGCAGGAAAGACGGATGTTGGTTTCTTGCACAGTCTCGGAAGCGCGACTACGTGCAATCATTGCTTGTAATGAACATATTCGTCACGGCAAGACCGCTTCCACGAACACTAATGATATGTGCGGGGATGACTGCGCGAAGATTTGCCCGACTTAAAAATCAGCACTAAAACCAATATGCTGATGTATGCAAGCAATACAAAAAAGGTGTGAACGATGATGTTATCGCCACCAATCAGATTGTACGCGATGTGGTATTGAGAATCCAACTGCAATGTATCAAACATGTTGGATGCGGTTACTTTGATGGCTTCTTGTATGATGAGCAAGTAATTGGGGATTTTAACCAGTAGCCCGATTTGTAGCATCAGCCCGATGATGGATGCCAGAATGACGCGAGTCCCCAGAAATATAATTGTAGAAATACTGCTCATGCGATTTGCCCTGTATTGATATTAGAGGTATTGGAAAATTAGGCTATACGCGCAAGAATCTGTCGTTTAACCCCGTCGGCATCCAAACCGATTGTTGCCAGTTGTTGCTGTTGCGTACCATGTTCAAGGTGTTGGTCGGGAATGCCCAGATTCAAAACCGAAACCTGACGATGATGCTGCGCGAGACATTCGTTGACGGCGGAGCCAGCACCGCCCATCACCACATTTTCCTCGACTGTGACCAGCAAGGTACAGGTATCCGACAAGGTTAAAATCAGTTGTTCATCCAGAGGTTTAACAAAGCGCATATTCACCACTGTGGCATCCAGCTCCTCGCCGACGGCAAGTGCCGCAGAGAGCATCGTTCCAAAGGCTAATATTGTGATTTGGTGATGTTTTTTCATGCCGTTTTCTGAGTCATTGTCAGGTGGCGGGACTGAAGTCCCATTTCTGGCATTGCCATTTTCGGTCCTGTTTTCGGTGAGATTCCATGTGCCACGTCTGCACACCACCGCTTTGCCAATCGGCAGTGCCGTCATGTTGTTCTCTTCGGTCGCTCCCGACCCGCCTCCCCGAGGGTAACGCACAGTAGCCGGGCCAACATGCCGATAACCGGTATAGAGCATGTTGCGACATTCTGCTTCA
Source organism: Candidatus Spongiihabitans sp. (assembly GCA_965261425.1). Taxonomy (GTDB): domain Bacteria; phylum Pseudomonadota; class Gammaproteobacteria; order Arenicellales; family Poriferihabitantaceae; genus Spongiihabitans. The sequence goes on along the minus strand of OZ253452.1, from coordinate 1,343,660 downwards.
TCTGCTGGTGCCATAACCACCATGCCGGGGATACATCGAAGAAAGGAATAGTCATAAACTCCGGCGTGGGTTGCCCCATCGGCACCGACCAATCCGGCGCGGTCAATAGCAAACAAAACATCCAAATCCTGAATGGTAATATCGTGAATCAACTGATCGTAGGCGCGTTGTAAAAAAGTCGAATAAATTGCCACCACTGGTTTTAATCCTTCGCAAGCAAGCCCAGCGGCAAAGGTCAATGAATGTTGCTCGGCAATGCCGACATCAAAGTATCGTTGCGGAAATTCATGCGAGAAACGCACCAAGCCCGAACCTTCCCGCATGGCAGGGGTAATGCCAATGAGTTTTTCATCCTCTGATGCCATGTCGCATAGCCAGTCGCTAAATACATCAGTATAAGTGCGACCTTTTTTCTTTTTTTCCATTTTTCCGGTGTCCAGATTAAATGGCGTAACCCCATGAAACACGCACGGGTCCCCCTCAGCTGGCTCAAAGCCTTTGCCCTTTTGGGTAATCACATGCAAAAATCTCGGTCCCTTCATTTCACGCATGTTTTTTAGCGTGGTAATCACGGTTTGCAGATTGTGTCCGTCAATCGGACCAATGTAATAAAACCCCAGTTCCTCGAATAAAGTGCTTGGCATCACCATGCCTTTGAGATGCTCTTCCCAGCGGCGTGCATAGTCCTTGATTGGTGGTGGCAGGGTACTCAAAACGGTTTTGCTACCTTCACGCACGGTTGAATAAGCATGACCAGAAAGAATGCGCGCCAAGTAATTTGAAATCGCACCGACATTCGGCGAAATGGACATTTCGTTGTCATTCAAAATGACCAATAAGTTGGCATCCAGATCGCCGGCGTTATTCAATGCTTCAAAAGCCATGCCGCCCGTCAGTGCGCCATCACCGATGATTGCTACCACTTCACGCTCGATGCCTTGATGTCCGGCGGCGACTGCCATGCCCAGTGCCGCGCTGATGGATGTGCTGGCATGACCCGCGCCAAAGGTATCGTATTGGCTTTCACTGCGCTTCAAGAAGCCCGATAACCCTTGATGTTGACGAATGGTATGAAAACGCGCCCGCCGACCGGTTAAAATTTTGTGCGGGTAGGCTTGATGCCCAATATCCCAGACCAAGCGATCATCCGGAGTATTGAAAACATAATGTAGGGCGATGGTCAACTCAACAGTGCCAAGCCCGGGTGCCAGATGACCGCCGGTTTGAGAGGTAATCTCAATCAAGTATTTTCGGAGCTCAAGTGCAAGCGGGGGCAGTTGGTCGCGCTCCAGTTCGCGCAATTGGCTCGGATCATCAATGGTAGATAATAAAGGATAGCGGCTACTGTCGTCAGGCATTAGTAACTCCGGGTTACCACGAATTGGGCGAGCTGTTCAAGGAACAGACTATTGTCTCCCATGCCTTGAATGGATTCGACAGCCTGTGCGGATATTTTGTTGGCATGGGCTTTGGCATGGTCAATACCCATCAGTGATACATAGGTTGCTTTATTCATTTTGTGATCGGCATGATTGGGTTTGCCTAATGTGTCACTATCTGATGTATGGTCAAGTATGTCGTCCACAATTTGAAATGCCAGCCCGATTGCCGAGCCGTATTGTGCCAGATTCTCCAACAATTTCGGGTCAATATTCGGTGCCGCCAAGCCGCCCATGATGGCGGCGGCTTTTATCAATGCGCCGGTTTTAAGCTGATGAATTTGCACCAGTTGTTCATAGTCAATGGTGCTTGCAGTCGCTTCCATATCCAATGCCTGCCCGCCTGCCATGCCCAGCGGCCCGATAGCACACGCCAGCTCTTCCACCATACGCAACCGTTGTATTGGCGGTAGCGTGTTGTCCGGTGCTGCCAGAATTTCGAACGCATACGATTGTAATGCGTCTCCGGCTAACACGGCAGTCGCCTCATCAAAAGCGATATGGCAGGAAGCGCGTCCACGGCGTAATGCGTCATCGTCCATCGCCGGTAAATCATCATGCACCAAAGAATACCCATGCACCATCTCCACCGCACAGGCGGGTGTGTCTAATTGTGTCAGATGGGCACCAGCAAGTTCGCCACAGGCGTACACCAGCATTGCCCGAAAGCGCTTGCCGCCATCGAGGCAGGCATATTGCATGGCTTGATGCAAGCGCGTGGATGCGATTTGCCTGTTCGGGTAGCCGACAAGCCGCGCTTGCAGGGCTTTGTCCGTGCGCTCGCTATATCGTTTGTAAATGATTTCAAATTCGCTCAACTAAACGTCATCCTCATCGCCGTTGTATGGTGTATCATCTATCGATTCAAGCGCGTAGGCACCATGTTTTTCCACCAGTTTTTCCACTTTTTGTTGTGCTTGGTCAAGGCTTTTTTGACACTTTTCAGACAGCACCATGCCACGCTCAAAATCCTTGAGTGTGTCATCCAGAGACTGTTCCCCTTGCTCCATTCGGGCAACTATTTTTTCCAGTTCAGCCAGCGATTTTTCAAAATCTGGCATGGTGTTATTTTTGGTATTGCTTTTAGACGTATCGCTCTTAGATTGTGGCATTATTCAGGAAATTGTTTGTGAGTTAAGTAAGGAGTATCAACTTCTGCCTATAATACCAAATTTGGACGATGGATTACCAAAACGGAATGATATACGGTTAAAAAATCTAGGGGCTGACCCAGATAGGAGCTGTTGAAAAAGGCATACAAGCTCCAATGACAGAGGTGGTTTTCATCTAATTTTTATCCTGATATTATATCCATATTGGTTCATATTGATGGCTGTTTTCGTCCTCATCTGGTGGAATAAACAATTTATATCAATGAGTTATTACTATGACCCCCCAAGTTGAAATGATTCGTTTAGACGACTTTATCGCGGCTGATCATCGCTACCGTTACTTCAAACGAATATTAAACGAATCCTTTGTGTCCAAACAGATGAGGGCTTGACCCAATGCACTGGACGAACAGGGTGTGGAATCAATCGCCTGTTTGCTGTTGCAGTTTATGGCGGATTTAAGTGATCGTGAGTGCGAGCAGTTCTTGCGCGAGAACACGGCTACTAAATGGTTTTGTGGTTTCACCCTGTCTGAATCAACGCCCAGTTATAGCCTGATGTGTCGGGTGAGAAAAAGAATCGGCACAAAACGGCTCAGCACTTTATTTAATGAAATACTGCCCAAGGTGGTGCACGATAAGCAAGCACGAATAGGCTACAAGGGAGAAAACAAGTTTTGGTATGGTTATAAGCAACATACCAGTATATGCAATCTGGCTAATCAATAAGGTAGATTACGCCAGCGAGTGTAACAGATGCCCAAGGGATGCGACATGTTTGTCCGATGCGAGGCGCGTTGTTTGCGGATAAAGGGTATTGTTTGAAACCTGCTTGGATTGCGGCGAAAAGGAATGGGGTTCATTTAACCACCATCAAATCGAGGGATTTCCAAGAATCAGTTGGCTTTGTTTATGAATACGGTTAGTTTTAATCTCAAGCGTATTCGGGTGCTTGCTCCATCCGATTTTGCTCTAATCAGCCTCTATTGGTCAGGATTTAGGCTAAACTTGTTATTCAACAGTTCCACAATGTATCTATTCGAGCACCTAAACCAACGCGAGCTACGCGGACATGTGCGCTAACGACCATAGGTGTAATTTCTATCTGAGGTGAATTCGGCTCATAAGCGCACCATTCTCGGGTTATGACGACTCAAAAAGCCCATCACAAAAACCGCTTAAAACGCCAGAGAAATATCACGATGGATTGACTGGCAAGCGGCGATGTCTTTTGCTTGCTCGGTGGTCAGGCGGTTTTGCAAACGAATACCGATGGTGCTTTTTATTGCCGCGTTATATTGGTTGAGAGACGGCAGCAGTGTTTTTTCTGCCACTCTGCGCCATTCGACTTCTGTGTTGAATAGGGTGATGGCTTGTTGTAATAGCGCGTTCGCTTTGTTTAGGCTTTGGCTATCAGGGCTAGCATCTTTTAGTTCACGGCGTAATTTCGATAGTTTTGATTTGATATGGTGGCTGCCGCTGAGGTCGCTGAATGCGTTTTCTAATTGTTTAATTTTCGCGCTTGCTGGTGCGCTCAGGGGGACGGCAATAATGTTTTCGATATCTATTAACGCCGTTTTCAATGCCGCCAGCGCCTCATTTTGCTGTATCACCTTGCGGATATTGATGAGCGGTTCAAACGCATCATCGACATTTCTGCGGTAACTCTGACGGGCTTTTTTATCCGCTTCGGTAAGCTCGGTATAGGTTGCTTTTGCGCTGACCCAGTTGCTCGGAATACGATCCAGTAACGCTTGTTTACTCTGCTGTAAGCGGGCGATTTCCTGTTCCAGCGGTTCCAGTTGCTGTTGCACCGTGTCCGGATTGCGTCTTAGTCTTTGATAGCGGGTTTCAATCTGCTCGAGGTTTCGTTCGATTTTTCTAATCTCGATACGGATGCGCCTGACTGTGCGCTGAAGCGAAGTATAACTGTCGACATAATCGTCCAGCACTGACTCGGCGGCATCAATTCGCGCAACCATGTCAAAGGTCGCCGCCGCCTTGACAAAACTATCAGCCAGCGCAGTGCGATATTCCTCGGGCAGAAGCGATAAATCTAAAATGCGCGCTCGGTCGATGGCATTGATTATGTCGGCACGGTGGTTGCGGTATTCGGCGAATACTCTGCGCTCCAGGCAAAGCTGTAATTTCGGATTGACTGGCGGCGGCGCGGTTTCCGATGTCAGGTGGGTACGATAGGGCATATAATTGACCAGTGCCGGAAAATAACCAACGATGACGAGAGCGACCAACTGCAATACGATAAACGCCACCGCGCCTTTATAGATATGTGTCGTCTTGACTTTTACCGATGCCACACCGCGCAGATAAAACAGCGCAAACCCAAATGGTGGAGTTAAAAATGAAGTTTGGATATTCAATCCAATCATCACCCCGAGCCAGACTGCGGTCACATTTGCCGCCGGGTCTGCCAATAAAATGGGCGCGACTATGGGCACCACGACAACCGCGATTTCTATAAAATCGAGAAAGAAGCCGAGCAGAAAAATGACCATCATAACAACAATGAACTGAGTCCAGAATCCACCCGGCAATCCGGTCAGGAACTCGCGTACCAAATGCTCGCCGCCAAAGCCACGAAACGCCGCGGTGAGCATGGCGGCACCGATGAGAATAATGAACACCATCGAGGTTGTTTTAGCCGTTTCAACCATGACCTCACGCAGGGTATCATCAATCATGTAGGTGCGCCACGCGCTCCATATCACCGCGACCAACAACACGGTCACTGCCACCACTGCCAAGGCGATACCAATACGGTCGCGCTCGGTTTTGATATTTTTGATATTCAGCTCAAACAGATTCAACAACAGTAAAATAACAATAGTCGCAACAATGGCGAGTATCGCCGGCAGGTACGCCCTGGGCTTGCCTGCCATCAACCGGTAGCTACCCATAATCATGGCCCCGACTGCTCCGATAGCCCCTGCCTGATTGACGGTGGCAACGCCCATTATGATGGAGCCAAGCACCACGAAGATGAGCGACAATGGCGGCACCAGTGCAATCAGCACACGCAACACAAATTGGCGATTATATTTGCCGTCATAAGGCACTGGCGGTGCGCTGCCGGGACGCAACAGGGCACTGATGAATATGTACGCCATATAGAGTGCCACCAGAATGAGGCCGGGAACGAGTGCCCCCATAAACATATCACCGGCACTGGCTGAGGTAATATCAAGCACGGACGGCATCGAGAACTCGCCAGTGGCAGCCTTGTATTCCGCCTTACGCAGGGTGCTTGCCTGCCCGGCCGCGTTAGACAACTGGTCGGCAAGGATAATCAGGACGATAGACGGCGGAATGATTTGACCAAGTGTGCCGGAGGCGCAAATGGTTCCACATGCCAGTGGCTTGGAGTAATTATTGCGCAACATCGCTGGCAGCGAAATCAGCCCCATGGCAATGACGGTTGCGCCGACAATGCCGGTGGTCGCCGCCAGCAACGCGCCGACAAAGACAACAGAAATGCCGAGTCCACCAGGAACCGGGCCAAATAACTGCGCCATCGCAACCAGCAAATCTTCGGCGATTTTTGAGCGTTGTAACATAATGCCCATAAACACGAATAACGGAATGGCAATCAGGGTATCGCGCTCGACATCCCAATACAGGCTACGAAAATTAGTGACTCCTGCGCTGAGCCATTGGACCGGACCGTCCTGAGCGAAATAAGCACTGGGGTCGCCGGCAAACAGATAGCCACATAATGCCGCCAGCGCAATGGACAGGATTGAGGAGCCAGGGAGCGCGAACGCAACCGGATATCCGGCAGTCAACGCCAGAATCATCAACAGCAACAAAATGGCTAAAAAGACCAATTCCATAAGCAATCGTTAGGTAGCCGAATGAATCGGGGCGTTTGACCGTGCAGATTGTGGCGACTCATCCTGCAATGTGGCCGCATTTTCCAGCACCGAGCTGACAAACTGGATGAGCATAGAAACCGCGAAAATCAGCAAGAAACCGGCCATCAGGTATTTGACATACATACCGTATCCGCTCTGGGAAATTTCAAAACCAAGCAGTGGGCTGTTGATGCTGGAACCCTTGCTGGACATGCCCGAGAGCATGATGGTCCAACACAGGGGAAGCCCGAGCAGGAGCGCGCCGATAATATTGGACAATGCCTTGCCACGATTGCTGAAATGGGCGTATAGCACATCCACCCGGACATGCCCCTCCTGGGCTAAAGTATAGGCACTGGCAAACAGAAATAGCGCGGCATACCAGAAGCGAATCAGGTCGCCCATAAAAACCTGTTCATAGGAAAACACGAAACGCGATATCACCACCTGAAATTCTGCCATTACCACCCCTATTGCCAGCCAGACAAAGCCGAGCGAGCGGGAAAACCAAGCAATCACCAGCGACATCACCAGCAACGGATAATGCACATAGCTACCGCGAAAAACGGGTATGCCTAGTTGAATTGCCAGCCTTTCCCCGACCACGGTTTCGAGAAAGCCCTCTACCCGCAAAAAGGAAATCAACATATCGCAAAGCCCAATCAGGAGTACCGCCCAGTACGCTGCCCGAATGATATAGGCTGCCAGCCGCGCATACAGAGCCGCATCATCACGCAACGACCTTGTTGCGCTGAGCCGCACCAGCATCAGCACTACAACCAATATGGTCGCGTAGCCGAGAAATTGAATCCAGCCGTGAGTGGATATGGGCGGTAATGCGGATGACGAGGGGAGCCACATCAAAGCGACGAGGGTGACCGAAAATTCAGTCCAGTCGCACCAATAAACCAGATAGTTATTGAATAAAAACAATCCCAACAGCGCGATCATCAATGCTGCCAGCGAGCGCAACACCATTACCGAAGTTAGGCTCTTATACATCACATCGAATCACGATCGACAAGATGACTCGACAAAGCAACAGGACAAATGACGACCGGCATTCGCTATGAAAAACGGAGTCAAGACGACTCCGTCTCTCATTACCTGAAAACGCTATAATCCAAGCACTCGATTTCGCTGGCTGACATATTCCTGATCGGAAATTTTTGCCCAAGCACCGATATTCGCCCGCGCTTCGACGAAACTTTGGTGGATACGGCGCGCCAAATCGCTGTGTTCAACGACTTCGGCAAATACTTCTTCCGCCGCTTCGCCAAATGAATCATAAATATCATCGTTAAAGCGTCTTAATTTCACCCCCTGTTCAACGATCAACTTCTCCAACCATTCACCATTTTTGGCGTTGTATTCCGACATCATGACATCGTTTTCCATCGACGCGGCAGCCTCAATCATGGTGCGATCAGAGGCGGACAGAGCATCCCAAAAATCCTTGTTGATGCCACACGCCAGCATTGCCCCCGGCTCGTGCATACCCGGATAGTAATAATATTTCGCCGCTTCATAGAACTTCATCGCCGCATCGTTCCACGGGCCGACCCATTCGGTCGCATCAATCGCACCCGAGACCAGATTTTCGTAAATCTGACTACCCGGCAAGGACACCGGCGAAGCACCGAGTTTGGCAAGCACATCGCCACCAAGACCGGGGATACGCATTTTCAGTCCCTTAAAATCATCGGCAGAGTTCATTTCTTTGCGGAACCAGCCGCCCATCTGCACCCCAGTATTGCCACACATCAGACCTTTGAGACCATATCCGCCTGCCAATTCATCCCACAGCTCCTGCCCACCACCAAATCGTATCCAAGCGTTGATTTCGGTATAGGTTAGCCCGAATGGCACCGCGGTAAAGTACGCCCAGCCCGGGTGTTTACCCTTCCAGTAGTACTCGGCAGCGTGGTACATCTGCGCATTACCCGAAGCCACTTCATCGAATGAGTCAAATGGCTTGACCCGTTCGCCGCCAGCAAAATATTCCACCACAATGCGGCCATCACTCATATCGGACAGCCGCTTGGCAAATCGCTGGGCTCCAGTCCCCAGACCGGGAAAATCCCGCGGCCAGGTAGAGACCATGGTGATTTCAACTCGACTCTGGGCAATTGCCGGTGCAGCCAACACACCCGTAGCGGCAACGGCAGCACCGCCCTTCAATAAATTACGACGTTTCATAATAATTCCCTCAAATTTGGTTGCTATTTTAATTAAGCCGTTGGCAAACACGAAACACCTGCCAACCGCCCAATGTTGCATTATCACCTATATAACCCAATCAGTAAAGCACCTGTCCGGGTTCAGTACCTATGAGACAAACGGGTTGCCTTCGTGAGGTTTTACTTAGAGTCTGCTCACAAAATCGGTTTTGAATATTTGAATCTGCTCCAGCCAAGCAATCGGCACAATCCGTATCCGTCCAATCGTAATTGGTGTCGCCCAGTGTTCGTTATTGACCCTATTAGTCGCCTTATTTTGGGCACAAAAAAGACCTTCAGCAGGATGAGAAGGTTCATGACTAGGAAAATGCTGTTAATCCACGCAACCAAGGTGTCTGCTCGTTTGGCACGGATGTAATTCAGTCGATAACCGCTCTTTGCCTGACCAAATTTGCCTTCTATCGGGATGCGTTGTAGGTAATCTGCTCGACGTTGCGCTTTGAGTTGCTTCAACACCTCTCGATTCGTTTCTGTTACCTGTTTGATGGCTTGCCCGAAAAACGGATGTCTCTCTCTTTCAAGTAATGCCGGTTCTCTCGACTACCATATATCGGATCACCGATAACGCTTACGGGGTAGCAACCATATCCCCCATACGTTTGCGTACTTCAACCAGCAACGAGGGTACAAACGGAGCTGATCTTTGATAACCGGCAAGCCCGACAAAGTATTGCAGATACGGATTCTCCTGAATCTGACTCACCGTTTCACGATCAGACAACCCTAGTTTGTGTTTGATGATCACCGCACCGATGACTAAACGAGCATCTTTTGCTGGCCGACCCCGCTTTGACGAGAGGCTTTTATGATAGCCCTGTGCCAACCCATCCCATGGAATGCACTGACCTAGTTTTACCCAGAGGTTGTGTGCATCAAGGGCACTGTGAAACGGCCAGTCAAATTCTGCGATAGTACGTTGGTTGGAATCGTTATAATCAATCATAGCTGCAAGGTTTTAGAGGTTGTTGGGCTGATTCCCATGCAGAATTATACCACAAAATCACTATTACTTGTTTATATTCAGATAGATATGTTTTATGAGCAGGGTCTAAGTAAGGATGGTGGCCAGGGACAGAATCGAACTGCCGACACGGGGATTTTCAGTCCCCTGCTCTACCGACTGAGCTACCTGGCCATATCGGATTTTAAGGAAGGGTGGATTTAAGGATACGAGGGTCGATTAGTCAAGTGATTTGACGGCGATTTGACGTAATGACGCTCAAAAAACCAGAAAAATGTGGTTATTTTATTTCGCCCGCATTCAAAACAAATTCGAGAAAAACTTTTGCCGTTGTCGATAACTGTTTGCCTCTGCGATAAGCAACATACCATTTTCGCATAACCGGAAAATGCTCGACATCCAAACAAACCAAACGACCGGCATCGAGTTCCAATTCTACGGTATGGAAGGAGACCATGGCTAAACCAAGTCCGGCTTCAACACTCTGTTTGATGGTTTCATTGCTGGATAACTGGATGCCATGAATCGGTGCCACTCCGTGCTCATGGAAAATCCGTTGCAATGCCGTGCGTGTGCCCGAGCCGGGTTCGCGTATAACAAAAGTCTCATCGGCTATTTCGGTTATCGGAATGTTTTTCTCGTGTGCACGCGGATGCTGGGCATTGGCGATGATAATCAACGGATTCTCCATAAACGCTTTGGCTTCTACATCAATCTCCGCCGGCGGTTGACCCATCAGGACCAAATCAGGCTGGTTCGCATCCAGCCGCTTAATCAACTCCTCACGATTTGTAACATCGAGGCTGATGCTCACGGTTTTATATTGTTCACAAAATTTGACCAGCAAGCGGGTGGCAAAATAATTCACCGTTGAAGCAATGCAGATTTTTAACTGCCCGCCATCAATGCCTCTTAAACAATTAATGTCTCTTTCAATTTCATTGAGCTGTGCCATCATCGTGCGACTATGCCCGACCATCGCATTACCCGCGGCAGTTAAGTGAACTTTTTTGCCCAGTTGTTCAAACAGGGGTAGGTCAATCATTAATTCCAGTTGTTTCACTTGCATTGAAACCGCCGGCTGGGTCAGGTGGAGCTCCTCCGCCGCACGAGTAAAGCTCAAATGTCGGGCAACGGCTTCGAAAACCTGTAATTGACGCATGGTGATATGAAGTGCCATGATTATGCCCTTAAAATTAATGGGTTCTACTGGGAACCCTGTGGGTAGAGGTTGAGTTTTCCACAGTGTAACAGAATTGAAACTCGATAGCCTTCGAAGTTTCTAAGCCCTCTGGCAGCCGATTTTATTGCCTGAATCTTCGAGTTAAAGCCATTCTTCGGTCGCGTTGATGATGCGACATTTCAGGTAAGTCATCATGTTGTCGAGATAGTTCTTTAGCATCTTGGCGACTTGAATGACCGGCTTTAGACGTGAATGTGTCGCCCACCAGTACCCTTTCTTAAAGAACGCTCGGGCTGGTTTATCGTAACGGCAAGTCCACAGGTTAAGCAGCATCTCTTTGATTGCCAATCTCGGGCGACCTTCAATCCCTTTGATTGAAGCGCGTGAAAAGTGTCTTTATCTTTCTGAGCCCAGTTGTCGGGAAGACGTAACCAAGTATAGAGAGACCCGACCAGATCATCGATGCCAACGTGTTTCACTTCCTCAACAGTGCGTCTGGTCATCCCCTGTTCACCTCTCGGGACTAAATATGATGCACTCATCCCATGACTAAACGAGCATCTTTTGCTGGCCGACCCCGATTTGACGAGAGGCTTTTATGATAGCCCTGTGCTAACCCATCCCATGGAATACACTGACCTAGTTTTACCCAGCGGTTGTGTGCATCAAGGGCACTGTGAAACGGCCAGTCAAATTCTCGATAGTAGGTTGGTTGGAATCGTTATAATCAATCATAGCTGCAAGGTTTTAGAGGTTATTGGGCTGATTTCCATGCAGAATTATATCACAAAATCACTATTGCTTGTTTATATTCAGATAGATATGTTTTATGAGCAGAATCTAGGTAAACATTGCATCATTGTCGGAAGTGGCAAGGCTGTACAAGAATTCTGGTCGCGTTATTATGCTGGGTCAGATAAAACCAACCGCACTACGCTGTCATCGCAAAAAAAGGGTCTCTAGCTCGTGTTAGTTATTGTGTTTTAATTAACTTTAGCTTATACCATGTGTTTTACTTATGCAAATGCCTTGCCGCCTTTAAGGAGATTAAATGTCTAAGAAACATCCCGTAGTCGTTGTAACTGGCTCCTCTGGTGCCGGCACAACAACCGTCAAGAGTGCGTTTGAGCATATATTTTTACGCAATAAAATCAGTGCCGCCTACGTCAGTGGCGACAGTTTCCACTTGCACACACGACAAGAGTTTGAACAGGCGGTCATACAGGAGGAGAAAAAAGGCAATCATCATTTTAGTCATTTTGGTCCCGATTCAAATAATTTCGCTGAACTGGAAAATTTATTCAAATCCTATGGCGCGGATGGGGGTGGCAGATACCGCCATTATCTGCATAACGAAGAAGGTGCGGAGAAGCAGTCGCAGCGATTTTCAATGCCATTACGCGAAGGACAATTCACCCCTTATGAAGCATTGCCCGATAATACTGATTTGCTGTTTTACGAAGGGTTACATGGCATGGGCAAAGGCGATGGATACGATGTAACGCAATATGTTGATTTGGGACTAGGTGTGGTGCCGGTGGTCAACATCGAATGGATTCAAAAAATTCACCGCGACCGCACCGAAAGAGGCTATTCAAAAGAGGCTGTTATCGACACCATACTGCGCCGTATGCCCGACTACGTTAATCACATTGCCCCGCAATTCTCACGCACCGACATCAATTTCCAACGTGTGGCAATGGTGGATACATCAAACCCGTTTATCGCCCGCGATATCCCCACGTTGGATGAAAGTTTTGTCGTTGTCCGCTTCCGCAACCCCCATAAATTCAACCCCGATTTCACCAACCTGCAATCCATGATTCACGACTCGTTCATGTCAAGACGTAATACGCTAGTGGTTCCGGGCGGAAAAATGGGCATGGCGTTAGAAATTATTGTTGGTCCCATTATCGAAAATCTATTGAAACAGCGGGTTGAAAATTGAGCATGAGACCTTTGCATCATTAGTCGGAAGTGCGGCAAGACTGCACAAGCCCCTGCGGCTCGAGATCCTCGCCGAGCGACTAGGTTGCGTCCCCCCCCCCCTGTCAAGGGGGGGGTATATGATATGAGCCATCAAACGCGCAGAATGGTGATTGCATGGCTTGGGCTATGTTGTGTATTGGTTTTTGTGATGGTGTTGCTCGGTGGGGCAGTACGACTCACCGGTTCGGGGCTGTCGATGGTGGATTGGCAACCGATTATGGGCGTTTTTCCACCGTTGAGTGAGGTTGATTGGATGCGAGTTTTTGAACAATACCAGCAATTCCCTGAATTCAAAATGGTCAATACGCAAATCAGTTTGTCGGAATTCAAATTCATTTATTGGATGGAATATACCCATCGTATTTTGGGGCGGCTGATTGGACTGATTTTTTTATTACCGTTTGTTTATTTTGCGGTTACCAAACGGCTCAGTAATGTGCTGATGTCTAAACTCGGTTGGTTGTTTTTAATGGGTGCTATTCAAGGTGGCATTGGCTGGTATATGGTCAAGAGCGGGTTGGTGGATAATCCTCAAGTAAGCCAGTACCGACTGGTGTTGCACCTAATCATCGCGGTTATCGTTTACGCCTATATGATTAGAATATTGCGCGGATTATTACCCGCAACGCGGACTAATCCGCCACGAATCCAGCAATTTGGTGTGGTGGTGGTGGGGATGATTTTATTGATGATTGGTAGCGGCGGCTTCGTTGCAGGGACGCATGCTGGACTCATTTACAACACCTTTCCGACAATGGGCGGGGTATGGATTCCGACCCAAATCGGTGCGCTAACGCCGATATGGTTGAATCTATTTGAAAATCCAGTTGCGATTCAATTCTTTCATCGGCTGATGGCAATGTTGGTGCTTGCTCTGGTGATGATTTATGCCGGTATGTTGATGCGTAGAACACACAACACACATCGCCTGATGGGGATTGGGTTATTGGTTGTGGTTACGGTGCAAATCGGTTTAGGGATTGCGACTTTGCTGTCGGGTGTTGCAACCGTGCTCGGGGTCGCACATCAGGCGGGAGCTTTGGTTTTGCTGGGCTTAGCGGTCATTTCTGTTTCATCCGGTCGGATGAGCCATGTTAGCCCAAAGCAGTAATGTCCCATTTTGACTTATTCAGGAGGGGTTTAATATGAGTCAACGACACTTCATCGAGAACTGCTACGGTTACATTATTTATGAGTCAATGCGCATGGTGAGCGTGGTGTTCGCCAATCTGGTAGGATACCGCTTAATGGGGCGTTCTATTTTTGATGTTCAGCTCAAGGCACTGGGTTTTGGCTGAATATGGGGCGGGATAAAGTGGTTGCGGATCGCCCACAAGCGACCCTTGTGGTATTGAAAGATAAATTGATTGATGTTGGGCGCGAGCAATATCTCGGCAAAATGAGTCTGCTGAAGTTTGTTGAATTAGAGCGCGACGGGGTATCTATGGCAAAACCATGCGACGCGCATTTTGTCCACGAGTCGGGTGTTCAGGCACAAGGTGTGCTGACCGCCGACACCACGATAGGGGCGGCGATGCAACAGGTGCAATATTTTGTTGGCGAAAGTATTGCGGTGGTTGATAGAGAGGACAATATATTTCTTGGGGTGGTGCAGGTGGATGCGATTGTTAAAGCCTATATGGATGTGTTGCATCGAGTCAGATGGGAGGAACATGGTGCCGATTAGACGGTCGCTGTGCTGTTTTGCGATGCCTGCGGGGAGTATGAGACCTAGACATTGCCATTTTGGTGGCGGATTTTGAAATCCAATTTTTACAACGCGCAACAAGCGCGAGAAATCGAACGGCTTGCCATTGATGAATATGGGCATTCAGCACTATCGCTGATGAAAACAGCAGGCAAGCGGGCGTTTACCAATATTATAACGCGCTTCTGCGGAATTGAGTCAATGGTTGTGCTGTGTGGCTCGGGCAACAATGGCGGTGACGGTTATGTGGTTGCACAATGCGCCCAAGCCATCGGTTTAGAGGTTGTTGTAATTCAGGCGGCGGCACCAAAAACCGCTACTGCTATTCAAGTCTGTGAGGGATTTGTGGACCACGGTGGCATAATCACCAATCAGATTACAGCACTGCAAAATACCGCACTCATTGTTGATGGTCTTTTCGGCATTGGCTTGAATCGTGCGCCAGCAGGATTTTATGCGGATTTGATACGCGCTACCAATCAAGCTCGTTGTGCGGTGATTGCGTTGGATGTGCCTTCGGGTTTGGATGGGGATACGGGATTTGCCTTTGACCCATGTATAGTGGCATCGATGACCATCACCTTCATCGGGCAAAAAATCGGGTTGTTGACCGGAGCGGGGAGAAATTATAGTGGCGAAATCAAACTTGAAGATTTGAATCTGGCTGAAGATATTCGGCAAAGGGTCACGCCCGTTGCCACCTGCATCGAACTGCCACAACGGAAAAAAAGAATGCCGGATAGTCATAAAGGCGACTACGGCAATATCATGATTGCAGGTGGCAATAACGGCATGTTGGGGGCGGTGTTATTGGCGGGGAGTGCGGCATTGCGCTGTGGCAGTGGGCGGGTAACGATTTTAAGCACCGAGAAGCATTTAGATATGCCGGCACTGCATTGCCCCGAGCTGATGAGCCAATGTATTGAAAATAAAATCGGTTTTGAGCCATTATGCGAACAGAGTGAGGTTGTTGTTTTGGGTCCCGGATTGGGATTGAACGACTGGAGCAAACGGGTGTTTGATTATCTGATTGAGCTACATCTGAATCGGCAAAGACCGATGCTGATTGATGCCGATGGATTAACCTTGTTGGCTGAACAGCAAACAGAAAACCCGCGAAAAAGTGATTATTGGATACTCACGCCACATCCCGGCGAGGCGGCAAAATTACTCGCTTGTTCAACGGCAGAGATTCAGCAAGATCGCATCGGCGCAGTCAAGGCGGTTGCCGCGCAATTTGGCGGGGTTTGTGTGCTCAAAGGAGCGGGCACATTAGTGGCAGATTGCGGTGGTGTTCGGGTCTGTGAACACGGTAATACGGGCATGGCAACGGCGGGTATGGGCGATGTTTTGTCTGGCATTATCGGTTCCTTGATGGGACAAAGCTGGATGGGTCAAAACCGTGACCAGCCGAATCATGAGCTTGGCAAAATCGCAGCAACTGGGGTGTGGTTGCATTCAGTATGTGCTGGCCGGGTGGTTGAGCGTGTTGGCGAGGCGAGTTTGTTGGCGGGTGATGTGATAGATGGGTTGGCTGAGGTATTGTTGGGTTTGGAGGAAGCGTTGTGAATGACGAATTACGAAAAACATTGACATGGATGGACAGGAATCAAATTTCGCTTTTTTTGCCTTTATCAATTATCAGAGACCTTTGCATCATTCAAAAAATGATTGGACGGGGCAATCCATCATTTTCAATTTTCAATTGCTCAATATTTTGTCGTTCCCGCAATCCAGTAATACAAACAACTTGCTGGGGCTATTGTTTGCCCATCAAGCCTAAAGGATATTGACTTCAGTTATTTTACAGCACCATGTCGGGTATTAAAATTGCAGATGAAGCGGCGATGCTGGCATTGGGTTGTTCGTGGGGGCATTGCTTGGCGAATAATCTTGACCATGGTCGGGTGCTGTTTCTGTCGGGGCAGCTTGGTGCGGGTAAAACCACCCTGATTCGGGGAATATTGTCGGGCTTCGGGTTTGACGGCATCGTCTCCAGCCCAACTTATACGCTGGTTGAGCCTTATACCGTCAACCGCTGGAAACTCTATCATTTTGATCTATATCGCTTGAAATGCCCTGAAGATTTAGAGATGATTGGCATTCGGGACATGATTACCACCGACACGGTGAGCCTGATTGAATGGCCAGATCATGGGCATGGCATTCTACCTGCGCCAGACTATGACATTGTTATCCGCTATACTCAAACTGGTCGTGAAGTGATTATTACCAACCATAACAAACCCATCTTGAATGCTTAAAATTTATCGATTACTGCTGGGTGTCAGCCTGTTGCTGGTTTATAGCGGGCATGTTCAGGCGGCAGTCGTCAATGATATTCGTATGTGGCATGCTCCGGAGCGTTCACGGATTGTTTTTGACCTGGACCAATCGGTCGCCTTCAGTGTTTTTACGCTGAAAAATCCCGACCGGGTGGTGATTGATTTGCCGAATACGAAATTAAAAAGCGATGTTCCGGCAGCGGGGACGATGGGACAATTCATCAAACAACTGCGGATTGGTCAGCAGAAACCACAGACGATGCGACTGGTTTTTGATATTGACAAACCGGTGCGCTATTTTATCCAGCTACTCACTCCCATCGATAAGTACAAATACCGATTGGTTGTGGATTACTACCATCAAGATGCGGTGGTCGAAGCCGATCAACCTGCTGAACAGACGCAGGTAACTCCGACCATTCCCAAACAACCTCGAAAACGAAAAAGCACCTTGTTGGTTTTAATCGACCCGGGTCATGGCGGTGAAGATCCGGGCGCGCTTGGGCGCAGAACGCAGGAAAAAAATATCGTGCTGGCAATTGCTAAAAAATTGAAAGCGCAAATTGACAAACAGCCCGGACTGCGAGCCGAACTCACGCGTAAAGGAGATTATTATGTTGGACTACGCAAACGCACTCGAATGGCGCACAAGCTGGAAGCCAACTTGTTTGTCTCGATTCATGCTGATGCGGTTAAAAACAAAAAAGTACGCGGGGCATCGGTATATGTTTTGTCCTCGAGTGGCTCGACCAGTGAACAGGCAAGATGGTTGGCGAACAAGGAGAATGCGGCTGATTTATTCGGTGGGGTGAGTTTGGCAGACAAAGACGATTCGCTGACAAAGACGTTAATCAATCTGGCAGCTGAAAAAACAATACCGCAAAGCATTTATTTTGGTCGGGAGGTTTTAAGTGAGTTAAGCAAGGTTGGTCGGGTGCATAGCAAGCACGTCGAGCAAGCCGGTTTTGTGGTCTTAAAATCGCCCGATATTCCTTCGATTTTGGTCGAGACGGCTTACATCACCAATGCCGAGGACGAAAAACTGTTGCGAAGCTCGAAATATCAGAATCGAATAGTCAACGGCGTGGTGGCAGGCATAAAACGCTATGTGGCTAAAAATCAACATTATATTTTTAATCAATGAGGCCTTCGGCAGTTATCAGTTGGCAGTGGACTTCAGATGCTGTGCAAAAAACCTATCCCGATGCACGGAAATACTGAGCCAATACAACGAGTAATTTAGATTTCTATGCGCTGTGCTCCAGACGCATGCGCGATACAACAAAGATAAGCAGTAAACAAATAACGATTCCGACAAGATATATAGACCCTGCTCATAAAACATATCTATCTGAATATAAACAACTAATAGTGATTTTGTGATATAATTCTGCATGGAAATTAGCCCAATAGCCTCTAAAACCTTGCAGCTATGATTGATTATAACGATTCCAACCAACGTACTATCGCAGAATTTGACTGCCGTTTCACAGTGCCCTTGATGCACACAACCGCTGGGTAAAACTAGGTGCATTCCATGGGATGGGTTGGCACAGGGCTATCATAAAAGCCTCTCGTCAAAGCGGGGTCGGCCAGCAAAAGATGCTCGTTTAGTCATCGGTGCGGTGATCATCAAACACAAACTAGGGTTGTCTGATCGTGAAACGGTGAGTCAGATTCAGGAGAATCCGTATCTGCAATACTTTGTCGGGCTTATCGGTTATCAAAGATCAGCTCCGTTTGTACCCTCGTTACTGGTTGCAGTACCAAACGTATGGGGGATGCTACGCTTCTATGTGATTTGGGAAGTGTTCCATCAAGCGATTATTTGGTGCTGTGGAAAAGGCGCAGGTCGTGCCGCAACGCAGCGTTAAGGATGGTTTGAATGTATCCACACAGACCAACAAGTCGGTGAGCCGATACAGATACTTCGGCAGGTTCGGTACAAGGCACAAAGCCTGCGAAAGCGGGAAGCCCGTTGCCCGACTGAGATTTGCTACTTTATCCTCGTTGCAATATTAAGGTAAAATCGGGCACGAATCCCTCACAATCCGATACACTCATGACAACTCGCGAAAGGCTGTTTTCTCGGCTTTCTAAGACCCGACAATCGCTCTCCGCAGGATTGTTGAGTCTGTTCAAACGTGGCTGTTTGATAGACGAAACGCTGTATCAGGATATTGAAGATCAATTGCTGATGGCTGACCTTGGTGTTTCTACCAGTCAATCACTGGTCGCCACGCTGAGGGAGAAAGCACAGCGCGGCGGATATAGTCATGCCGAACAATTGCGTCACGCGTTGCACGAAATAATATTGGCAGCACTTGGCAATAGTCCGCAAACCGAAATAAATTGTCAGGGGCGACCTCAGGTTATCCTCATGGTTGGGGTCAATGGAGTCGGCAAGACCACCACATTGGCAAAAATGGCGCATCACTATCAGGAATCGGGCAATAAAATCATGCTGGCGGCTTGTGATACCTTTCGCGCTGCTGCCATCGAACAATTACAATCTTGGGGGGCGAGATTGAATATTCCTGTTATTGCCCAACCTCATGGTTCGGATGCGGCGGCAGTTGCTTTCGATGCGTACCATGCGGCATGTGCGCGGAAGATTGATTATTTACTGATTGATTCTGCCGGACGGCAGCATACCCACAGCGAGTTGATGGAGCAATTAAAAAAAATCAAGCGGGTGCTGGCAAAGGCGAATCCTGATATTCCCGATGAAGTGCTGATTACCGTGGATGCCGGCAATGGACAAAATATTATTTCGCAGGTGGAAAACTTCCAAAAAGCGATTTCGCTTAGCGGTTTATGTGTGACCAAATTAGACGGTACGGCGCGAGGTGGTGTGGTCATTGCTTTGGCAAAGAAATTCGGCTTGCCGATTCGCTTTATCGGGCTCGGAGAAGCGGTAACAGACTTAAAACCCTTTAATGCCGAAGATTTTGTTGCCGCATTGTTACCAGATTTGTCCGATGACTGACGGTTGGCGGGTACAGGCGAAACGAGCATGATTCAGTTTATGCAGGTATTCAAACGCTATGCCAATGGATTTGTTGCTTTGAAGCATGTGTCGCTGGATATTCCGCGAGGCTCTATTACCTTTCTGACCGGTCATTCAGGTGCTGGCAAGAGCACCTTGCTGAAACTCATCTCCCTCAGCGAGATTCCGACTCGCGGACAGGTGTTGGTACATGGCGAAGATATATCCAAGTTGCGCGGAAACAAAATTGCCCGTCATCGAAGGAATATCGGCTGTGTGTTTCAGGATCATCAGTTGCTTGTCGACCGAACGGTTGAGGACAATGTCGCATTACCCTTGATTGTGGCTGGGGCAAGTAATCGTGAGTGCAAGCGGCGCGCACGGGCTGCGCTTGATAAGGTCGGGTTATTGGGGTTGACGAAAAGACGACCCCTTACATTATCAGCCGGGGAGCAACAACGAGTCGGCATTGCACGAGCGGTGGTCGGTCGTCCGGATATTTTGTTGGCAGACGAACCCACCGGCAATCTTGATCCCGATCTTGCGGATGAAATTATGAAACTATTCTTTTTGTTTAATCAATATAATGTCACCGTGCTGATTGCCACCCACGATTACCGTCACATCGATAACCAACAAGCCGGACTGCTGGCTTTAGACAACGGGCAAATAGTACAAGATAGTTATACATAACCACATGAAAACAATCCTCTTGCGACATATTCAGGTTCTGTTCGATAGCTTGGGGAAAATGGCACAAACGCCATTGCCAACGATAATGACCACCGCCGTATTGGGGGTGGCGATTTCCTTACCATTAATGTTGTTCAAAATTTCTGACAGTCTTGGATTGGTTACCAACCAATGGCAGGGAACCCCTCAAATTACCGTTTTCCTGAAACTGCCCGCCATTCAACCCCAAAATGATGCCACTCTAATAGACGATACTGCGATTAACTTTGGTCACACGTTGTTGGAGATTCCAGAGATTCGTGATATTGAATATATTTCTCCGCAGCAGGCTCTGTCCGAATTTCAGCAGTCTTCGGAATGGGGTGATTTGCTGGAGAACTTGCCGGACAATCCATTGCCACCCCTGTTGGTGGTTTATCCGTATTCCGAGCTGGCAAACAGCGAGGTTGAGGCATTGACTGTTCGACTGTCTAACATGCCACAAGTGGACTCAATCTCCTATGACCAACTGTGGTTAGAAAGATTATCGGCGATGATTGATTTATTAGAATATGCCGTTTTGGTTTTATCGACACTGATGTCGGCTGGGGTCATTTTAATCATCAGCAACACCGTCCGTTTGGGAATTCTCAATCAAAGAAAAGAGATTGACATTATCGATCAGATTGGTGGCAACCATTCTTTTATACGCCGACCGTTTCTCTACTGGGGTGTATTGCAGGGAATCGCGGGCGCGTTAGTGGCAGTATTGATAGCCAATACTGGGTTGATTATTCTGAGCAAACCGGTGCAACATCTGGCGCAACTCTATGACAGCAACATGCGGATCGACTGGGTTGATTTTACTTTGTTCTCGGTTGTGGTGGTGATAACGGCAGTGCTGGGTTGGGTAGCAGCCCGATTTACGGTGGGCAACTATTTGCGAAAATTAACCGCTAACGTGAGCGGAAAGTGATGCGCCCTTTGCTCAGATCATAGGGGGTAAGCTGGACGGTTACTTTGTCGCCGCGTAATATGCGTATATAGTGTTTACGCATTTTTCCGGAAATATGAGCAATAATTTCATGTCCATTCTCAAGCTCTACCTTAAACAAGGTGTTCGGCAGAGCCTCAATAATGATGCCTTCCATTTCAATGCTTTCTTCTTTTGCCATATTTGGGTTGTTTCAAGTTTAGTCGGTTAATATAATGGGGGTGGAGTGTAAATAAGAATCGCGCTCATAGCAAATAGGAAAAGCACACAAATTTGGAGAAATGCAACATCGCTGGACTTAAACTGACCACTAATAGGCACAATAAAAGGTAAATTCATGTCAACTCAGTCTCATCGTTCGCGGATTACCATCAATACGCTGGCAAAAATGAAACAGGCAGGGGAGAAATTCGCTTGTCTGACCGCATACGACTATTGCAGTGCCTATGCTGCCAGTGCCGCTGGTGTTGAAGTGCTTTTGGTCGGAGATTCATTGGGCATGGTGATTCAGGGGCATGACAGCAGTCTGCCGGTTACGATTGATGATATTGCCTATCATGTTCGTTGCGCTAAACGAGGCAACAACGGTGCATTGCTCACTGCCGATCTGCCTTTTATGAGTTATTATTCCGAAACCACAAGCCTGAAAAACGCCGCCATACTCATGCGTGAGGGGGCACAGATGGTGAAACTGGAGGGCGGTGCTTGGTTGGCAGAAACAACGCGACTGTTGACCGAACGTGGCATTCCGGTTTGCGCGCACATGGGGTTGACCCCGCAATCAATCAATCATCTGGGCGGCTATCGTGTACAAGGTCGAGACCCGAAGCAGGGGCAGGTAATCATTGATGAAGCGAAAGTGTTACAGCAAGCCGGTGCCAGCGTCATTTTGATTGAATGTGTTCCGCAGACCCTTGGGGTTGCTTTGACAGAAATGCTGGATATACCCGTCATCGGCATTGGTGCTGGTGCCGGAACCGATGGTCAAATACTGGTGTGGCATGATTTATTGGGAATTTATCCGGGTAAGACAGCAAAATTCGTCAAGAATTTTCTTGCTGGCAACAAAGCCGGCATTCAAGGCGCGTTGACAGCGTATGTGGCGCAGGTAAAACAAGGTCGGTTCCCTGATGCGAAACATAGTTATGATTAGAGACCCCGAACAATAGGCGTCAACCCAAAACTCAAATTTTCCCTCATCCACGCAGTCGGCAGATAATTGCTCCTCGGCAATTGCTCCTGCATTGCTCTACTAAGCTACATCCGTGTAGCGATGCACCTGACTTCGACGGTCAACCCTCATAACAAATTGATTTATAAAGAAACACAAAAATATATAGGCACTACAAATGCCCAGATATTGAAGGATTATATCAATCAGTGCAGTTGGTAAGCTGTGGTAGTCGCTTTTAATTCCATCACAGCATAGATTTTTTTTGCTTGTGGGTCGATTGTAGAAGGGATGACATAACGCTGTTTGGTGCGCTTGTGTTTCAGGACACTATGTTGCACATGAATCAAGGCATTACGGATAACCTCCGGGGACAAGGCTTTATGTTGCAGCTTGATTCGATACATCAGCTGTCTGATACAGGCAAAAGCCATGAACGAAATAGCGATGTGGGCACGCACTCTTGAGGGTGTCCAGTGGTAGATAGGGCGTACTTTCAAGTCGTGCTTGGTGATTCGAAAACTCTCCTCGACCTGCCATAAGCCGCGATAGTGTGATAGCACTTCCTGGTGCGGCGTATCGGGCAAATTGGTAATCACCCCATGCAAGCCGTCCCAGCGGCTTTCGGCATCAATTTTGTCCTGGTTGATACTCAGGCTGGTTTTTCCTTTGATAATCAGAAACTTTTTATAGCCGTAGTTATTTAATAAGTCCTTGGGATTCTGGCTTTTGCCTATTTTCTTGATGAGCCGGTCGACTGCCTTTTGTCGGTCATGTTGATCTTTATCCGCCCGCTTTGGACAATGTGAGACAATGAGCCGTCTCTTCTTATGCGTCAGTTCGACTACGCTTGATCCGCCTTTATCGAGTGCCTGATAAGCTGATTTATCCAATACTTTGGTTTGTAATGCAACGGGCAATTGTTTTAGTTTCGCCCCGACAATGTAATAAGCGCCCACCTCATCCAGGGCATGCAGATTGTCTTCATTAAGGGTTCTACTGGGAATCCTGTGGGTATAGATTAAGTTTTCCACAATGAAACAGAATTGAAACTCGATAGCCTTCGAAGTTTCTAAATCCTCTGGTAGCCGATTTTATGGACTGAATCTTTGAATTAAATCCTTCTGCGGTCGCATTGACGAAATTCTGTTTATGTCCAGCTCGGCAAATACTTTATAATCCTGTTAATTCGTAATCTGTAATTGTAATGAACAAATCCATCCCCGGGAAAATCGGTTTCGTCAGCCTTGGTTGTGCCAAAGCGACATTCGATTCGGAACGCATACTGACTGAGCTGCGCGTTCAGGGATATGAAATGTCATCTCGATACGATGAGGCGGATTTGGTCATCGTCAATACTTGCGGATTTATTGATGCCGCTATCGAAGAATCCTTGCAAGCCATCGGTGAAGCACTGGATGAAAATGGCAAGGTGATCGTAACCGGTTGTCTGGGCGCAAAAGGCGATATTGTCAAACAAAATTATCCGCATGTATTGGCAGTAACCGGACCCCATGCCAAAGATGAAGTGATGGAGCTGGTGCATCATCATTTGCCACCACGCCACGACCCCTTTATCGATCTGGTTCCGCCGGGTGGGGTGAAATTAACCCCGCGACACTATGCCTATCTGAAAATTTCCGAAGGCTGCAACCATCGCTGCACGTTTTGCATTATTCCGCAAATGCGTGGCGATTTGGTCAGCCGACCAGCCGCAGATGTCATACAGGAAGCGCGGGCATTGGTCAGTGCAGGGGTCAAGGAACTGCTCATTGTTTCTCAGGACACTAGCGCGTATGGGGTGGATTTGAAATATGCCACCAGTTTTTATGGCAATAATCTCAGTAGTGTCCGACCATTACGCGCTCATATTCAGGATTTATCAGAAGCACTCGGGGAGTTAGGGGTATGGGTCAGGCTACATTACATCTACCCCTATCCGCATGTTGATAACCTAATCCCACTCATGGCAGCGGGATTATTGTTGCCCTATCTCGATATCCCGTTTCAACATGCGAGTCCGCGCATTCTAAAAGCAATGAAACGGCCGGCGCATAGTGAAAAAGTATTAAAAAGAATTGAAAATTGGCGCAAAATCTGCCCACAACTGACTATCCGTAGCACTTTTATTGTCGGCTTCCCGACAGAAACCGAACAGGATTTTGAGCAATTATTACAATTCCTCGATCAGGCACAAATTGATCGTGCCGGATGCTTCAAGTATTCCGATGTTGACGGTGCCACCGCCAACAAAATTGAAAATCAGCTCCCGCAAGCCATCAAGCAGGAACGCTATGACGCATTCATGCAACATCAATCGGCAATATCCGCCAATCGTCTCAAACAAAAAATCGGCACGGATATTGAAGTCATCATCGACAGCGTAACAACCACCACAAGCGGTCAACAGGCTATCGGTCGCAGCAAAGGCGATGCCCCTGAAGTGGACGGCATCGTAGAAATCAATCGTTGCGCTGCCCATTTAGCCAGCGGAGATATTATTAAGGTACGGGTAACCGATGCCACAGAACATGATTTGATTGCTCAGCAAAGACATTTCCCGTAATAACCACCTGCGAACGGCTATTGTTGAATGAATGCTGATTGAATAACCGCAAGTTATCCCCATTTAAGTAACATCATTTTCCACGAATTAAACGAGGTAACCCATGCGAATGGACAAGTTGACGGCGAAGTTTCAACTGGCATTGAGTGACGCACAAAGTCTGGCTGTCGGACGTAGCCACCAATTTATTGAACCGCTACACCTGATGCTGGCACTGTTAGAGCAGGACGGTGGTAGCGCACGTTATTTGCTGGCGCAAAGCAATGTCAACGTCAACCGCTTGCGCTCGACTTTGGGGGAGGCACTGGATCGGCTGTCCAGTGTTGAGGGCACTCAGGGGGAGATGCATATTTCCAATGACTTGGGAAAACTGCTCAATGTAACTGATAAATTGGCACAAGGGCGCAACGATCAGTTTATTGCCAGCGAATTGTTTATTCTGGCAGCCATCAATGACAAAGGCAGTTTAGGTAAATTACTGCGTGTTGCGGGCGGATCAGAAAACGTGCTTGAAAAAGCCATCGAAAACATGCGTGGCGGACAGTCGGTGGACAGTGAAAACGCGGAGGAACAACGTCAGGCATTGGAAAAATACACCATTGATATGACCGAAAGGGCGGAACAGGGCAAGCTCGATCCGGTCATCGGTCGTGATGATGAAATTCGTCGTGCCATTCAGGTATTGCAACGCCGAACAAAAAACAATCCGGTGTTGATTGGGGAGCCGGGGGTTGGTAAAACGGCAATCATTGAAGGCTTGGCACAGCGCATTGTCAACGGCGAAGTCCCCGATGGGGTAAAAAATAAGCGTGTCCTGTCGCTTGATTTGGGGGCACTGCTGGCAGGGGCAAAATTTCGCGGTGAATTTGAAGAACGGTTGAAAGCCGTGTTGAATGATCTGGCAAAACAAGAAGGTCAGGTTATTCTGTTTATTGATGAGCTACACACGATGGTCGGAGCAGGCAAGGCGGAAGGTGCGCTGGATGCCGGCAATATGCTCAAACCGGCACTCGCCAGAGGCGAATTGCACTGTGTTGGCGCAACCACTTTGGACGAGTATCGACAATATATCGAAAAAGATGCCGCGCTTGAGCGACGATTCCAGAAAGTGCTGGTCGATGAACCGAGCGTTGAAGATACTATTGCCATTTTGCGTGGCTTGAAGGGGCGTTACGAAGTTCATCACGGGGTTGACATCACCGATCCGGCGATTGTTGCCGCTGCGACATTATCACATCGTTATATCAGCGACCGAAACTTGCCCGACAAGGCCATCGACTTGATTGATGAAGCCGCCAGCCGAATGAGAATGGAAATCGACTCCAAGCCGGAATCTATGGATCGTCTTGAGCGCAAGATTATTCAGTTGAAAATCGAGCGTGAAGCATTAAAGAAAGAAAGCGATCAGGCATCCACCAAACGCTTGGCGGATATTGAAGCAGAGATAAAAAAACTAGCACAAGAATATGCCAATCTTGAAGAAATATGGAATGCGGAAAAATCTGCGGTGCAGAGTAGCCAGCATATCAAGGAGGCATTGGATCGGGCACAGATTGAGCTTGAGGCAGCACATCGTGCCGGTGATTTGACTCGCATGTCGGAATTACAATATGGTCGTATCCCCGAATTAGAAAAGCAGATTGCGGTTGCCGATGATGCCGAACCCCGCGAAACAACGTTGTTACGCAGTCGTGTTACTAGCGATGAAATCGCTGAAATTGTCGCCAAATGGACCGGCATTCCGGTATCGAAAATGCTCGAGGGTGAGAAGCATAAATTGTTGCAAATGGAGCAGAGTCTGCATCATCGGGTCATCGGTCAGGATGAGGCCGTCAATGCGGTAGCCAACGCCATCAGACGCTCCAGAGCGGGATTATCCGATCCCAATAAACCATGTGGATCGTTCTTATTCCTCGGTCCAACCGGCGTAGGCAAAACCGAGCTTACCAAGGCACTGGCAGAATTCATGTTCGACAGCGAAGACGCTTTGGTGCGTATTGACATGTCGGAATTTATGGAAAAACATACCGTGGCACGGCTAATCGGGGCGCCACCGGGGTATGTTGGGTATGAAGCAGGCGGTTATTTAACCGAATTGGTAAGACGGCGACCTTATTCAGTCATTTTGCTCGACGAAGTAGAAAAGGCACATGCCGATGTATTCAATATCATGTTGCAGGTTTTGGATGATGGTCGCTTAACCGATGGTCAGGGTCGGACGGTGGATTTCAAGAATACGATTATTGTGATGACCTCCAATCTGGGTTCGCAGATGATTCAAGAGATGAGCAAAAAATCGGATTACCCGACCATGAAAAAAGCCCTCTTGGAGATTGTCGGCACACACTTCCGCCCGGAATTTCTCAATCGTATTGATGATGTGGTGGTCTTTCATCCGTTGCAACAAGAACAACTCAAGTCGATTACCAAAATTCAGATACAACAGCTCGCCGAGCGACTCGAACAGCGGGATATAAAATTAGAGGTGTCCGATGAAGCACTGAACAAACTAGCGCAGATTGGTTTTGATCCGGTGTATGGTGCCCGTCCGCTGAAGCGGGTGATTCAGACACGGCTTGAGAACCGATTAGCGCATGATATTTTAAGTGGCGATTATGTGGCGGGTGATGTCATCACCATGACGGTTGAAAATGATGAGCTGGTATTTGGAAACGGGCGCAAATAATGCCGCAACGAGCGCATTGACTCATTTGATAACCGACAAGCCCGACAAAGTATTGTAGATATGGATTCTCCTAATCTGACTCACCGTTTCCCGAT
This sequence comes from Candidatus Spongiihabitans sp., assembly GCA_965261425.1. Classification (GTDB taxonomy): domain Bacteria; phylum Pseudomonadota; class Gammaproteobacteria; order Arenicellales; family Poriferihabitantaceae; genus Spongiihabitans. The sequence continues at coordinate 1,315,699 of OZ253452.1, read as the reverse complement.
CAGACAACCCTAGTTTGTGTTTGATGATCACCGCACCGATGACTAAACGAGCACTTTTGCTGCCCGACCCCGCTTTGACGAGAGGCTTTTATGATAGCCCTGTTCTAACCCATCCCATGGAATACACTGACCTAGTTTTACCCAGCGGTTGTGTGCATCAAGGGCACTGTGAAACGGCCAGTCAAATTCTCGATAGTACGTTGGTTGGAATCGTTATAATCAATCATAGCTACAGGGTTTTAGAGGTTATTGGGCTGATTTCCATGCAGAATTATACCACAAAACCACTATTACTTGTTTATATTCAGATAGATATGTTTTATGAGCAGGCTCTGATTAAGATCTCTATGCAAAGGTCTCAACACGTTGTTATGCGGATGGCGTAATGGGGCTGGTATTTAGAGCGGATTGTTGGATATAATGAAAGACGTTTATAAACAGTGCTTGTGAATTGAGAGTGTTCCTTAGCGTACAATAAAATGGCAACATGATGGAAGACACCATAGAAAAATTAGAGCAACGTGTCGCCGATATGATTCGGCTGATTGAGGTGATGAGTCGTGAAAATAAGCAGTTGCGAACTGACCAGATTATGCTACGACAGGAATTTAAGTCATTACAAGACAAAAACAAAATCGCCCGTAGCCGCGTAGAGAAAATTGTTTCGAGACTAAACACACTGGAAACCTGATCCAGCAATACTTCAGAAGCAAGGCTCCAGAACTAAAACCACATACCCCCATCGCACGGACTATGCCAACAGAAACGACTACAAAAGAACACAAACAAAATGTGAAGGTGAGCATCATGCAACGGGAATTTACCGTCGCATGTAGCCATGAAGATGCCGAAGGGTTGATTGAAGCGGCGGCGTATTTCGATAAACAAATGCGAGCCGTGAACAAAGGGGGGCAAGTTCTGACAATTGATCGCTGCGCAATCATGGCAGGCTTGAATATCGCCCATTCACTGTTGCAGACGCAAAAAATGGTTGGTGAGCAAGAAAACGTGACCTCCAGACTGCAATCACTGCATGACCAGATTGATGTGGCCGTCAACAGTCAGAATTCTTGATTTTCAGAGACCATTGTACGATAGTTCTTTTGCCCTCGGTGTCAAAATCGGTCTCAATCGGTCATTTGTAAGTATAAACCTCATCATTCCGTGCGCTTTTTCCTTAGCTAGAAAACAAAATCCCGGATCGTGCATAAGGTTTCTTTCAATCTGTTTTCCTCACAGAGACTGAACTCGGATAAAGTAATACGCAATAGGTTTCGTTTGTGTTAGACTGGGGCTGGTATTATCTGTGGTGTTCGAGTTGTTCATAATCCTTTGAACCTAATATATCACCTCGGGTGTTGTTATGAATGGCGGGTGTGTATGACCACAGCCTTTGGCTGGCGCGAATCCCAAAGTTATTCTTTACACCCACTTGGACCTCATCGGTTCAAGGTAAAATGGGCAGACGGCACTTGCGGGTAATACCTGTTTATTCATTCTCTGTACTTTTTTGGGAAGTGTTTTGTTGTACGAAATACCCCCCCTAGCCCCCCTTGTCAGGGGGATTGGATAAAGCCCCCTTGTCAGGAGGGTTGGAATGTATTCCTGCAAAGCCCTCATAACGTAATTCTGTGAACGATAAAGTTGAATTAAGAAAAACGATACGCGACAGACGCAGATCGCTCAGCCCTGAGCAGCAAGCGTCAGCGGCGCAGGAGTTGTTGGCGCGGTTGCAAACCGTTCCGGCGTTTTTGGCAGCAACTAAAATTGCCCTGTATTTAGTCAATGATGGTGAAATTGATCCTATTGAGGTGATGCAATGGTGTTGGACTCATTCAAAACAAGCGTATGTTCCAATTGTTGTGAAAGAAGGAAAAAATATATTATTATTTGCACCGGTGAACGAGCAAACTAAATATGTAGAGAATCGCTTTGGTATTCGTGAGCCGCTGATCGAGCCGGAGCAAACTATCACGGCGCAAGGCTTAGATTTGGTGCTGATGCCACTGGTCGCCTTTGATCAAAAGGGCAATCGGCTTGGGATGGGAGGCGGATTTTATGATACGACTTTTGCTTTCTTGAAAAAAATATCGACCAAAAATCGCGCCATCGAGCGACCGCAATTGATTGGCATTGCCCATGAAATTCAGAAAGTGGATGATATTGTTGTCGAGCAGTGGGATATTCCGCTGACTACCGTTGTAACGAATAAATGTGTCTATACGGTGTGCGCGAATTGATTATTTGGATGGGCGATGAAATACTGGTTAATGAAAAATGAACCGAACGCCTTTTCGATTGACGATTTGGCGGCGGTTAAAGTTGAACCGTGGGATGGAATTCGTAATTATCAAGCGCGGAATTTTATCCGCGATGATATGTCGATAGGCGATCAAGCCTTCTTCTATCATTCCAGTTGCAAGGTGCCCGGTATTGTCGGCGTTATGCAAATTGCCAGCGTGGCTTATCCCGACCACACTGCCTTTGACCCCAACGAACATTATTATGACCCCAAAAGCAAATCCGATAATCCAACTTGGGTGATGGTGGATGTTGAATTTATTCGCAAACTGGATAGTCCGGTTACTTTGCAGGAATTAAGGCAATATCCGCAATTATCGGGTATGCGGTTGTTGCAAAGGGGTAATCGTCTGTCAATAACGCCGCTCGATAAAACGCACTGGGATTTTATTCACTCACTCATATAATTGACATCCGATGCGACTACTTAAAAAATGGATACGGGTATCCACTCCGGTTTTAGCCCTTATTAGTGCGGGTCTATTTGGCGTATGGTTGATTGGAGCTGACTCTAAAGCCACAGCCACAGCCACAGCCACAGCTACAGCCACAACCACAACCACAACCACAACTGAAACTGAAATGATGACTGCGATAAAAAACAAAGTAAAAATAACCACCTCACTTGGCGATATCGAGATTGAACTGTATCCCGAGAAGGCTCCGAAAACAGTAGCAAACTTCCTGCGCTATGTTGAAAGCAACCACTTTGATGGCTTAATATTTCATCGGGTGATTGCCGGATTTATGCTCCAAGGCGGTGGATTTATGCCAGACATGAGTCAGCGCGACACACAATCGCCAATAAAAAACGAGGCAGACAATGGCTTAAAAAATACTGTCGGCACATTGTCTATGGCGCGTACATCGGTACCTGATTCTGCCACTTCGCAGTTTTTTATTAACTTGGTGGACAACACCTTTCTTGACTTCACCGCGAAGACCCAACAAGGCTGGGGCTATGCAGTGTTTGCCAAAGTGGTCAACGGCATGGATGTTGTCGAGACAATTGGCAAGGTCGCCACCGGCAATGTCGGTGGTCATGCCAATGTGCCGTTAGAGGCGGTGGTTGTTGAAAAAATGGAACTAATCCCCGACTCATAAGTGACCGACCGTTCTTACAGCAATTTGTAATCCAACATATACAGGAACAAAAAATGTCAGACGATAAAGTTTATCCGATAACCGGCGGCATTGCCGAAAACGCCCATATTACAAGCCAACAATATACGGAAATGTATCGGCACTCTGCGGACGATCCAGAAGGATTTTGGGCGCAACAGGCGACTGAATTTGTCAGTTGGTATAAACCTTGGGATACGGTCATGTCGGTGGATTTTCATCAGGCGGATATAAAATGGTTTGAGGGTGCCGAACTCAATGTTTGCTATAACTGTGTTGATCGGCATCTCGAAATCCAAGGCGATCAAGTGGCGATAATATGGGAAGGCGATGATCCTAATGTTGATAGAACCATTACTTACAAAGAACTATTTGAGTTAGTTAGTAAGTTTGGAAATGTCCTCAAATCGCGTGGCGTGAAAAAAGGTGACCGCGTGTCTATTTATATGCCGATGATTCCAGAAGCGGCAGTCGCCATGCTTGCCTGTGCCCGCATCGGCGCGGTTCATTCCATTGTCTTTGGTGGATTTTCCCCCGATGCGTTGCGCGATCGGATATTGGACTCTGATTGTCAGGTGGTGATTACCGCCGATGAAGGTCCACGCGGTGGCAAAAACGTACCGCTCAAGGAAAATGTCGAACAGGCGTTACAGAGCTGCCCGAATGTGCATACCACTATTATTGTGCAACGTACTGGCAATCCGGTAACGATGAACATGCAGCGCGATATTTGGTATCACGATGCCATGGCAGAGGCATCATCAGACTGTCCGCCAGAGCGTATGGCAGCAGAAGACCCATTGTTTATTCTATACACCTCTGGCTCCACCGGTCGCCCGAAAGGCGTGCTACATACCACCGGCGGCTATCAACTCTACGTTGCCATGACGCACAAATATGTTTTTGATTATCAGCAAGGAGAAATTTATTGGTGCACCGCGGACGTGGGTTGGGTGACCGGGCATTCCTATATTGTCTATGGGCCGTTAGCCAATGGCGCGATTACCATGATGTTCGAAGGTATTCCGACCTGGCCCGATGCTGGACGATTTTGGCAGATTGTTGACAAGCATAAGGTCAACATTTTTTACACTGCCCCGACCGCATTGCGCGCTTTGATGGGGCAGGGCGATGATTTTGTCCGCCAGAGCAGTCGCCACAGTTTAAGGGTGCTTGGCACCGTAGGGGAACCCATCAATCCTGAAGCATGGGAGTGGTATTACCATGTTGTCGGTGAGGCGCGTTGCCCGATAGTGGATACTTGGTGGCAAACTGAAACCGGCGGAATCATGATTAGCCCACTGCCGGGTGCCACCGAGCTTAAACCGGGTTCGGCAACCCGACCTTTTTTTGGTATTCAACCGGCATTGATGGATGCCGATGGTAATGAACTTGATGGTGCGGCCTCGGGTAATCTGGTGATTAAACAATCATGGCCCGGGCAGATGCGTACCATCTACGGTGACCACGCTCGGTTTATTGAAACTTATTTCAAGACCTATGCCGGCTACTACACCACCGGAGACGGTGCGCGGCGCGATGAAGCGGGCTATTACTGGATTACCGGACGGGTTGACGATGTCATAAATGTATCCGGCCATCGTATGGGTACTGCCGAAGTGGAAAGCGCGTTGGTGTTGCATGAAAAGGTTGCCGAAGCCGCCGTAGTCGGCTATCCGCATGACATCAAAGGGCAGGGGATTTATGCCTATGTAACGTTGATGGTCGGCACTGAACCTAGCGATGAATTGTATCAACAACTGCTTGCGCTGGTGAAAAAGGAAATCGGCGCAATCGCTAAACCGGATGTTATTCAGTGGGCACCCGGCTTACCCAAAACCCGCTCGGGCAAAATCATGCGCCGTATCTTAAGAAAAATTGCTGCCAATGAACTGGACAATCTCGGCGATACCAGCACGCTGGCAGATCCGGCGGTGGTGCAGGAGTTGATTAAAAATCGCACTTCTGCCTAGCCCGTGATGGCTATCGATAGATGATTATGCCCGCACATCCGGTACAGAAATCCAGCCATAGAGACTGTGCAAAAACCCAACATTTGTCCGCTCGGCTAGCTCGCCACACCGCGTTCCGAGCGAAGCCTGTCCCCGCGCAGGCGGGGAGCGGGAAGCCAGTAAATTAACCAAACCCGCCAGGGTTCTCCATGTAACGCGACTTGGAAACGGTTTCTTGCAGTCTCCATAGTCAGTAGTTTTGGGCAACAGTTTTGTACGGTTAAGTCGTGCTTCGGCAAGGATAACAAGTTTTATTATGAAGAAAATTGCCTGTATTTTGAAGGGTTACCCACGTCTTTCTGAGACCTTTATCGCGCAGGAGATTTACGCGCTGGAAAATGCTGGGGTTGATGTTATCATTTATTCGTTACGCCAGCCGGTGGATGTAGAGACGCATCCGATTCATAAGAAAATCAGAGCACAAGTACATTATCTGCCAGAATATCTTTACCAGCATCCGCTGCGCCTCATCAAAGCATTTTGGGTCGCCTTGTTTAACGTGCGTTTTTACCGCTTACTGTGGTTATTCATCAAAGACCTGCTAAGAGATTGCACTGCAAATCGTGGGCGGCGCTTTGGTCAGGCATTGGTGCTTGCTAGAGAGATAGATGCGAATCGTGAATGGTTGTATGCCCATTTTTTGCATACCCCAGCCTCGGTTGCACGCTACGCCAGCCAGTTGATGGATATACCTTGGAGTTGTTCCGCCCATGCCAAAGATATATGGACTTCACCACGCTGGGAGATTAGCGAGAAATTATCTGCGCTGCGCTGGTTGGTAACCTGCACGCGATTTAATGTTGAGCATTTGCGAACATTGATCGATTCGCCTGCGGGCGCAAAGCCAGACACAAAGCAAGATCATGACGAGGAAAAGGTTTCTTTGCTCTATCATGGGTTGGATTTAACCCGATTCCCACCGCCAAGACCGCATAGCAACGCCAACGGCGCGGATGAAAATAATCCGCTACAACTTATTTCTGTGGGTCGGGCAGTCAATAAAAAAGGCTATGATGTGTTGCTTGACGCGCTCGCTAGATTGCCGAAAACGCTGTGCTGGAATTTTACCCATATTGGTGGTGGTGCATTATTAGAGCGGCTCCAACAGCAGGCGACAACACTGGGAATTGGGCATAGAATAAATTGGCTTGGCAACAAAAGTTTTGAGCAGGTCGTGTCTCAATATCGGCAAGCGGACATCTTTATACTTGCCTCGCGGATTGATTCCGATGGCGACCGAGACGGCTTGCCGAATGTTTTAATGGAAGCCATGTCGCTGGCGTTGCCCTGTATCGGCAGTAATATATCCGGGATTCCAGAAATAATTGAACATCAGGTCAATGGGATTTTAGTGCCCTCCGAAGATGTTAATGCGCTCGCTGAGGCAATAACGGCTCTCATTCAATCGCCTGAATTACGCTTGAAATTGGGCAAACAAGGTCACCAAATTGTCACCAATCATTTTTCGCTGGATGCCAATATCGGGCAATTAGTGGAGCGGTTTAAGTAGATATAGACCTTTGCACTTGTGCCTTGTGGGTTCTTGTACAGCTCTTTTAGCTTCATAATTCGCAATTATAATGAAAGTTGGTTTCTACGCGCCGTTGAAATCCCCCAATCACCCGATTCCATCGGGCGACCGCGCAATGGCAAAATTGCTCAGCAAGGCATTGACCGCAGGCGGCTATGAAGTCGAAATTCTGTCTGAATTACGAAGCTGGGAAGGGGAAGGCTGTCAACCGACACAGGCAGAAATAATCCGGCTGGCAGAGCAAGAAGTCGAGCGATTAACGCATTATTATCAAACGCATAGAGCACCCAAACTGATATTCGTTTACCATGTCTATCACAAAGCGCCGGATTGGATTGGTGTTGAGTTGGCAAATCGGTTGCAAGTGCCTTATCTAATTGTCGAAGCGTCCGTTGCGCCAAAACAAATTCATGGACAGTGGCATAACGGTCATCAGCAAACCATAAAATGTGTGCGCCAAGCGCAAACCATTATCGCCTTAAATCCGATTGATATTGAATGTCTTAAGCCACTACTGAATGATTCGACAACAATCGAATTGTTGCGCCCGTTTATGGATAAATTGCCAGCGGATGATATTGTTTTGCCAACGTCAGCACATAAAAAAGCACGCAGAGAGGTGTTGAGAAAGCAGCTTGCCGGGCATCAGCTTGACCTGCACAAGGTTTGGTTAATCACGGTTGCGATGATGCGCGAAGGCGATAAATCGGCTTCATATCAACGGTTGGCTGAAGCACTGAATCAAATTGACTCCGATTTGTGGCAATTGATTGCAATTGGTGGCGGCAGTGATTCTGCCCGCGTACAAAAATTCTTTGACGGAATCGCTAAAAATTGCTTTTTTACCGGTGAGCTTGACCAAAAAGCGATTTATCAATGGCTTGCAGTCGGCGATATTTTTGTCTGGCCGGCGGTTAATGAAGCATACGGTTTGGCGTTACTCGAAGCACTTGCCGCCGGCTTGCCAGCAGTGGTACAAAATTACGGCGGGGTGTCGGGCATTGTCGAACATAACAAAACCGGCTATGTGACCAACCCGAATAATCGGCCTGAGTTCAGCCGATATTTGCGGAAATTAATTGGCGATGAAAACCGCTGTAAAAGTATGGCGAGAGAATCTGTTAAGAAATTTCAAGCCGAACATTGTTTCCCTGTGGCAGTCAAAAAAATTAACGCCATCTGTCATAATGCGATCAATAACCGGGTCGCCTGATGATGAAAATTCTGTTCTTACGGCATGGCATAACCGAGTGGAATATGCAGAAAAAACTGCAAGGGCGAACCGATATTGCTCTTGCCGATGCCGGAAAATCGCAACTTTTACGCTGGCAAATTCCGGCCGATATAACGCAATGGTATGTTAGTCCTTTAATACGCGCCCGACAGACTGCCGAACTGCTTGGCTTGCAACATTTTCACGAATGCCCCGATCTGATAGAAATGGATTGGGGTGATTGGGAGGGACAATCTCTCGATTCTCTACGCGCAATTGATTCAAGATCCAGCGACTCAACAATGCTGGAAAATGAAAACAAGGGGCTGGATATGCTACCACCAAACGGCGAATCACCGCGCCAAGTGCGCCAACGAATTCATCAATGGCTGAAGTCGTTATCCGAACAAAATTACATCGGCGCAATCACCCACAAGGGCGTTATACGGGGTGCAATCAGCCTTGCCACCGACTGGGACATGACCGATAAACACAACATAAAAATCCGCAATGACATGGGCTACCTGTTTAACTGGACGGCAGGTAAACTGGAATTTGAACAAGAAATCGCGTTATGCGGTTAATACTGGATTCCCGTCTGCGAGACTGTGCAAAAATCCAATATCCGTCGCTCCTTTGATAAGCAGGAACCCAGTCAAACAACCAAACATTATCCGTTGTCGCCGAAGGCATTTACATGGATGAACAGGATAGACAGGATTATCAAGCAAGTCCCCCTGTTAAGGGGGATTTAGGGGGTTGGCGGTCCACTATCTTTTCAGCATCATGGGTGAAAATGATTGTGGGTGCCCATGATTATTTGCCGATTATTTGTTAGCGGAGGAAAAAGCTGAACAGTGCAACCATCACTCCTACGCTACCCATTGTTAAGCCAACCATCCACTTGATTAGGTGTGCTTCGGTTTTGGCGATTTCTGCCCTAAGCACGGACTCGGTGTTGACAATGGCTGCGTTAGTTTTGGCAATTTCTGCGTTAGTTTTGGCGATTTCTACTTTAAGTGCCGTCTCGGTTTTGGCTAATTCGTTTTTGGTGGCGAGGTTAGAATTGAGCAGCTCAGCTTGAGATTCGGCAAGTGCTTCGGCTTGTTTTACCGGCATACCGACCGCCGTCATAGATTTGACGAAACGGTGTGTATCAAAGGCGAGAGCTTCAGAGGTCATACTTGGACTTTAATACAGACGCTGTTGTTTGTCCACTGTTTGGGAATTGATAATGATGGTTAGGTTTTGTGATGGTACATTAGCCCGCTCGGCGAGGCTCCCGAACCGCTAACCCCCTAGCCCCTCTATCAGGGTGGAATTGAGTGACAAGTCCCTGATAAGGGGACTTAGGGGTTAACCGCCCACTGCAAACTACAAAATGACGATTTTTAGCTCCGTAGGAGCGACACCTTTGTAGAATTGAAAAATTGATAATTATTGTCTATTCTCAATTGTCCATTTCCCATTGTGATGGGTGCCCATGATTATTTGCCGATTATTTGTTAGCGGAGGAAAAAGCTGAACAGTGCAACCATCACTCCTACGCTACCCATTGTTAAGCCAACCATCCACTTGATTAGGTGTGCTTCGGTTTTGGCGATTTCTGCCCTAAGCACGGACTCGGTGTTGACAATGGCTGCGTTAGTTTTGGCAATTTCTGCCCTAAGCGCGGACTCGGTTTTGGCGATTTCTGCCCTAAGCGCGGTCTCGATTTTGGCGATTTCTACTTTAAGTGTCGCCTCGGTTTTGGCAATGTCTGCTTTAAGTGCGGACTCGGTTTTGGCTAATTCGTTTTTGGTGGCGAGGTTAGAATTGAGCAGCTCAACTTGAGATTCGGCAAGTGCTTCGGCTTGTTTTACCGGCATACCGACCGCCGTCATAGATTTGACGAAACGATGTGTATCAAAGGCGAGAGCTTCAGAGGCCATACTTGGACTTTAATACAGACGCTGTTGTTTGTCCACTGTTTGAGAATTGAAAATTGATAATTGAGAATTGATAATGATGGTTAGGTTTTGATGGTACATTAGTCCGCTCGGCGAGGCTCCCGAACCGCTAGCCCCCTAGCCCCTCTATCAGGGTGGAATTGAGTGACAAGTCCCTGATAAGGGGACTTAGGGGTTAACCGCCCACTGCAAACTACAAAATGACGATTTTTAGCTCCGTAGGAGCGACACCTTTGTAGAATTGAAAAATTGATAATTATTGTCTATTCTCAATTGTCCATTTCCCATTGTGATGGGTGTCCATGATTATTTGTTAGCGGAGGAAAAAGCTGAACAGTGCAACCATCACTCCTACGCTACCCATTGTTAAGCCAACCATCCACTTGATTAGGTGTGCTTCGGTTTTGGCGATTTCTGCCCTAAGCACGGACTCGGTGTTGACAATGGCTGCGTTAGTTTTGGCAATTTCTGCGTTAGTTTTGGCGATTTCTACTTTAAGTGCCGTCTCGGTTTTGGCTAATTCGTTTTTGGTGGCGAGGTTAGAATTGAGCAGCTCAGCTTGAGATTCGGCAAGTGCTTCGGCTTGTTTTACCGGCATACCGACCGCCGTCATAGATTTGACGAAACGGTGTGTATCAAAGGCGAGAGCTTCAGAGGTCATACTTGGACTTTAATACAGACGCTGTTGTTTGTCCACTGTTTGGGAATTGAAAATTGATAATGATGGTTAGGTTTTGTGATGGTACATTAGCCCGCTCGGCGAGGCTCCCGAACCGCTAGCCCCCTAGCCCCTCTATCAGGGTGGAATTGAGTGACAAGTCCCTGATAAGGGGACTTAGGGGTTAACCGCCCACTGCAAACTACAAAATGACGATTTTTAGCTCCGTAGGAGCGACACCTTTGTAGAATTGAAAAATTGATAATTATTGTCCATTCTCAATTGTCCATTTCCCATTGTGATGGGTGCCCATGATTATTTGCCGATTATTTGTTAGCGAAGGAAAAAGCTGAACAGTGCAACCATCACTCCTACGCTACCCATTGTTAAGCCAACCATCCACTTGATTAGGTGTGCTTCGGTTTTGGCAATTTCTGCGTTAGTTTTGGCGATTTCTGCCCTAAGCGCGGTCTCGGTTTTGGCGATTTCTGCCCTAAGCACGGACTCGGTGTTGACAATGGCTGCGTTAGTTTTGGCGATTTCTGCCCTAAGCACGGACTCGGTGTTGACAATTTCTGCGTTAGTTTTGGCGATTTCTGCCCTAAGCACGGACTCGGTGTTGACAATGGCTGCGTTAGTTTTGGCGATTTCTGCCCTAAGCGCGGTCTCGGTTTTGGCAATTTCTGCCCTAAGCGCGGTCTCGGTTTTGGCGATTTCTACTTTAAGTGTCGCCTCGGTTTTGGCAATGTCTGCTTTAAGTGCGGACTCGGTTTTGGCTAATTCGTTTTTGGTGGCGAGGTTGGCGTTGAGCAGCTCAACTTGAGATTCGGCAAGTGCTTCGGCTTGTTTTACCGGCATACCGACCGCCGTCATAGATTTGACGAAACGGTGTGTATCAAAGGCGAGAGCTTCAGAGGCCATACTTGGACTTTAATACAGACGCTGTTGTTTGTCCACTGTTTGAGAATTGAAAATTGATAATTGAGAATTGATAATGATGGTTAGGTTTTGATGGTACATTAGTCCGCTCGGCGAGGCTCCCGAACCGCTAGCCCCCTAGCTCCTCTATCAGGGTGGAATTGAGTGACAAGTCCCTGATAAGGGGACAACCGCCCACTGCAAACTACAAAATGACGATTTTTAGCTCCGTAGGAGCGACACCTTTGTAGAATTGAAAAATTGATAATTATTGTCTATTCTCAATTGTCCATTTCCCATTGTGATGGGTGTCCATGATTATTTGCCGATTATTTGTTAGCGAAGGAAAAAGCTGAACAGTGCAACCATCACTCCTACGCTACCCATTGTTAAGCCAACCATCCACTTGATTAGGTGTGCTTCGGTTTTGGCGATTTCTGCCCTAAGCACGGTCTCGGTTTTGGCGATTTCTACTTTAAGTGTCGCCTCGGTTTTGGCAATGTCTGCTTTAAGTGCGGACTCGGTTTTGGCTAATTCGTTTTTGGTGGCGAGGTTAGAATTGAGCAGCTCAACTTGAGATTCGGCAAGTGCTTCGGCTTGTTTTACCGGCATACCGACCGCCGTCATAGATTTGACGAAACGGTGTGTATCAAAGGCGAGAGCTTCAGAGGCCATACTTGGACTTTAATACAGACGCTGTTGTTTGTCCACTGTTTGGGAATTGAAAATTGAGAATTGAAAATTGGGAATTGAAAATTGATAATTGAAAATTGATAATGATGGTTAGGTTTTGATGGTACATTAGTCCGCTCGGCGAGGCTCCCGAATCGCTAGCCCCCTAGCCCCCTAACCCCCTAACCCCCTAACCCCCTAACCCCCTAACCCCCTAACCCCCTAACCCCCTAACCCCCTAACCCCCTAACCCCCTATCAGGGGGTTGAGTGACAAGCTCCCGCGAATATGGAAAAGCGTGAATAAAACTTGCATAAAATAATTGGTTAGGTTACATTCACGCTCATTGCTTTCAATCCGCATCGCTGTTGAAGCGATAACATATTCCAAATTAAACTGTAAAACTTAAGGAGTTTCACAATGCAATCATCACGCGCTATAAAAACATTGAATAATCGTGTAGTTACCCCCCCCCTATCTCATCTAGATAAGTCACGCTTCCTTGCCGCCACCTTATTCGCCCTGCTGTTTTCTCTGATATTCACGCAGAGTGTTACCGCACAAACCATAACCATAGAGGATCGGACGGTTGCCGTTGGCAGTAGCATCACGATCGATCTCGACGAGGTTTTCCTCCCTGATGCTGGCAGTACGCTGACCTACACGGCAACAACAACCGCAGTGGGGATAGTCACTGTAAGCGTTGATGGCAGTATGCTGACGGTTACAGGGGTTGCAGCAGGTCCAGGTGGAGGTAGCTCCAGCCAGATAGTAGTGACACCATCTGTCGGTCAGGTGGTAAACTTCCAGGTCACCGTACAAGGACTAGAACTACAATCAGCTGAAACAGCTTCAGCAAATCGGATATTCCTATCTTTTGGCCTTGAAATCGTAACTGCCAGTCCCGACCTAAGGGCTGCTGACTTTACGGTGTCCGGCGCGGTATCAAGTCCAACGGTAACGGGTATTAGTCAAGTAACTCCTTCGGGGCTGCTTTTGACCCTGTCGAAGAACATTGTCGGCGGTGAGGACATCCTCCTGTCATACGCAAAAACAACGGGTTCCATTACGGGTGTTGACTCAGGAGATCTTAAAAGCTTTGATGATTACTCGGTAGCGAATAATGCAGCCTATGTTGCTACAACCGTATCAAAAGCGGAAACAAACTCAGCAGGTACTGCTATAATGCTGACATTCAATCGAGAGGTAATTATCGAGGGTGGCGGTAGAGCGTTAGCGTCTAAATTTACAGTCACCGCAGACGGTGTGAGTGTAGATGTAACCAATGTGACGGTGAAAGGAAAAGTCCTGACTCTCACCCTGTCGGGTCTCACCCTGTCGGGTCGTGTTAGTACTCCGGACATAAGGGTAAACTACAACCGTAATAGCCGTAATAGGGGGAACCGACCAATTTTTGCTCAGATTAGGGGTAAGACGGGAGCACGAGATGAGACGAGAGGACTTGTAAGTCAATTTCATAATAAACCAGCACCGGTAACCAATAAACCAGCCAAGCAACTAAACGAGAATATTTTGCCACGGCTTACCCACGTTATGCTTGGCAGCACGGTGTCGGCGGTGAATAGTCGCATGGATGACACTTTCTCGGGCACGCCACAAGTGGCAAGTTACCAGTTCGATGGTCAAACGGTGCAATTGGATAGTCAAACCGGCTTGTCCGCCAACCTGCAGAACACGGTCGCGCAGAAATTACCAAGCCATATCAAATCGCTGAAAGACGGTACGATGGACTGGAAAGAAATGTTGTCTCGTTCATCCTTTGTGATGCCGCTGAATGCAGTGGACGGTGTTGCTGCTGGTACTGGTGCGACAGTATGGGGCAGTGGCGATTATAGTAATTTGAGTGGCAAGGTAGGTGATGGCGACTGGAAAGGCGATGTGCTTAGCCTCCAACTTGGTATCGACCAGCGGTTGCGTAATGATTTGCTGGTGGGTGGTTTGGTGTCGTGGAGCAAGGGCGATGTCGATTATACGCTGGGTAAGGGCGGGGATTACACGCATCAGATAACCAGTATTCACCCGTACTTTGCACGCTCGAGCGGTGATGTCGATCTGTGGGGTAGTGTTGGCTATGGGCAGGGTAAACGGACAATCAAACAGCAAGGAGCGACCAACGAGCTAAGCAATGATACGCGCCTGTTGAGTTTATCGGCGGGGGGTTCTGGACGGTTGACGCAATATGGTCAATCGGGCTTGAAGCTCAAGAGCGACATCATACTGGCACAGGTTGACATTGCCGCGTCTGCGGACAAGAAAATCCCGGCTGATAAACTTTCCAGCCAGCGCCTACGCTTGTTGCTGGAGATTGATAAGGAACGCCAACTGGCATCGGGGGGGCGATTCAAGCCGTTAGTGGAAGTTGGCTTGCGCTATGACGGCGGTGTTGGCGAATCCTCTGGCATTGGCGCGGTATTGAATTTGGGTGGACGCTATGCCAACACCACTGGTTTGACGGTTGAAGGCAAGTTGCACACGTTGCTCGGTCAGGACGACTATCAGGAATGGGGTATTCAAGGCACGATTCGCCAACAAGCCAATGCCAATGGACAAGGCTTGTCGTTTAGCCTGAATCCGAGCTATGGCACGGTTGGCATCAGCACGAATCAGGTATGGCAACAAGAGCTGGCCGATGACAATAACGGCACAAGCACGAACAGCGCGAGCCTGGATGTGAATATGGGTTACGGGCTGTCTGTTGCGGGAGGCAATGGCTTATTGACTCCCTACAGCGAAGTCAGCATGAGCGACAGCAACCACTATCGTTTGGGCTTGCGCTGGAAACCGAGTTCGCCACTTAGCCTGCACCTGTACGGCGAACGTGAAACCAGCAATAATAGCGACCGCATCCTGCTGGAAGGCCGTATCCGGTTTTAGGAAATATTGATAATTGACAATTGAAAATTGAGAATGAAAAATGAAAAATGAGGAATGACGGGTAGGTTTTGCAGGCAAGTCGGAAGCGCAGATTTAGCCGTGCCAACCCCTTGTCCATCCGGTTATTCATGTAAATGCTCTTCGGTGGACAATGGGAAAATGGAAAATTTACTCGATTGGAATCATACGATGGGGCTAGGGGGGTCGTTTTGTGCAACAAAGCACTGACCAAAAAGCACGGCAAAATATAAAAAACCCTCAATCCCCACTGGCAATTGATAACTAATTTATGGTTTAGTTTCTACGCCAGCGATGAAATTTTTCCAATAATTTGAGTATTACTTGCGGGGCGTGGTTTTTCTTCCAATTGCCGGCGACATATTTATTGGCTTCCATCCAAGTTGGGTAAACGTGAATGGTCGCAAGGATTTTATTCAGCCCCAAGCCGTGGCGCATCGCCAGCACGAATTCAGCAATCAGCTCACCGGCGTGTTTGCCGATGATGGTGACACCAAGAATTTTATCTTTACCCGGAACTGTGAGCACCTTAATCATCCCGCTTGCATGACCGTCCGTTATCGCCCGATCAAGCTCGCCGAGATCATATCGAGTAACTTGGTATGGAATGTTTTGTTGGTTTGCGTCCATTTCGTTCAAGCCGACCCGTGCCACTTCGGGGTCGGTAAATGTTGTCCAAGGGATAACGCGATAATCAACTTGAAACTTTTTGAATGGTCTGAATAAAGCATTGACGGCGGCATACCAGCCCTGATGTGCCGCCACATGGGTAAATTGATAGCGACCAACGACATCGCCAACGGCATAAATATTTGGGTATCCGGCTTGTAAATATTGATTGGTTTCAATGGTATTCTGCTTGCTGATGGGTATATTCAAATTTTCCAAACCATAGCCCTGTAAGTTTGCGGCACGCCCGACAGCGACCAACATGTGATCGAATTCAAGGTCTATCACCCGACCATCCGCATCACAAATCAAATGCTTGACACCATTTTCAACAACAATTTTTTCTGCACGGTGGTTGGTTAAAATATTAATGCCTTCGTCTTTGAATAGCGCGGAAATTTGTGTGGCAACCTCCGCATCTTCGCGCATCATAATCTGCGGCAACATCTCGATGATGCTGACCTTGCTGCCAAAGCGTGCAAAACATTGTGCCAATTCACAGCCGATGGGACCGCCCCCTAATATGAGCATTCTTTTTGGAAGCTCGGTTAAGTTCCAGATCGTATCGGAGGTGTAATAGTCTATGTTGTCGATGCCGGCAATGGGTGGCACGAAAGGGCGACCGCCGGTAGCGATGACAATGCTTGTTGCGGATATTGTTTTGCCATTGACTGTAACGCTGTTGGCCGAGATGATTTCGGCTTCACCCTTAATCACTTCAACGCCTAGTGCGGCATAGCGTTCGACCGAGTCATGCGGGGCAATGTCGGCGATTACATCTTTGACCCGTTGCATGATTTTAGCAAAATCGAACGTTGCTGAGGCTTCGCTGATACCCAGTTGTTTGGCATGTTTGAGCTCGTGGATAAACTTGGCAGAGGCGATGAGTGATTTTGACGGCACACAGCCGGTGTTCAGACAATCGCCGCCCATATCCCCTTTTTCGATTAGTATCACTTTGGCTTTGATTGCTGCCGCAATATAGGCAGTAACCAAGCCACCGCTACCTGCGCCGATTACAATCAGGTTGGCATCATATTTTTGTCCCATTAGGTTCCTCTTTTATGGTTTTTTAATCAATTTCAGGGCGTATTTTGCCGCATAAGGAAATGCCGCAAGCAATACAAAAGAGGCGATGAGTTCTGCCGACAGCAGCCCTTTAAGCGAATCGAGTTTGGCAAGCTGGGTTCCAGCATTGACAAAGACCATACTGCCCGGTGCCATGCCAAGCAACGATGCGAAGAAATAGGTGGTGGTTTTTATTGAAGTCAATCCCATCAGCAGGTTGACCGCAAAAAATGGGAATACTGGCACCAGCCGCAAGGAGAACAGATACAGCGCACCTTGTTGTCGAAAACTGGCACGAATTTTGCTCACACGGTCGCCCATTTTTGCCTGTACCCAGTCATCAAACAGGTATCGCGCGACTAAAAAAGCAATGGTTGCGCCAATGGTTGCCGAAACCAAGGCGACGATTGAACCAATAACAAAGCCAAATAGTGCGCCGCTGCACAGCGTCAGCACCAATGCACCGGGGATGGAGGCGGCAGCAACTGCAATATAAACTCCAGAAAATATCAACATGCTCAACAGCGGATTAGCGTCCTTATAGATGCGTAACTGAATGAGTTTGGATTTGATGAATTCAAGATTGAGGTATTTTTCCGGACCGATATAAATCATCAATCCGACAATCAGCACAATGGCGATGATGAGGATAATTTTACCTTTAGACATGCGACCTGATCGTTAGATTTCAATCAATTTCTGGCTCATGACCCACAGGGGAGAGGCAAACTGCAACGCCGACTCTGTTTAGCCGAGCAGTGGTTGGCTAAATAAAACCGCTATGCCTTCATCTTCGCAATCAACGCATCGGCGAAGGCACTGGTTGATAACGTGGTCGCGTCGTCTAGTAATCGGGCAAAATCATAGGTGACGGTTTTGTCTGCCAGCACGGCAATGAAAGCATCATTGATTAAATCAGCAGCATCATTCCAGCCGATGTATTCCAGCATCATCACGCCAGAGAACATTAATGACGATGGATTGACCTTGTTCTGATTGGCATATTTTGGTGCGGTGCCGTGGGTGGCTTCAAAGACCGCGATATGGTCTGCCATATTTGCGCCCGGTGCGATACCGACCCCGCCGACTTCGGCAGCCACGGCATCGGACAGATAGTCACCATTGAGATTCATAGTCGCCAGCACCTCAAATTCAGCCGGTCGTAACAGCAATAGTTGAAAAATAATATCGGCGATGCGATCTTTCAGCAATATTTTACCGGTCGGCATTATGCCATCATGCTCATCCCAAAGTTCTTCTTCGGTCACAATATAGTCGCAGAATTCTTCTTTTGCGACTTCATAGCCCCAGTTACGAAACGCGCCTTCGGTGAATTTCATAATATTGCCTTTATGCACCAGCGTTACGTTGCTTTTGTTATGGTCGATGGCGTATTGAATCGCTTTTCGCACCAGACGTTTACTGCCGAATGGACTGATTGGTTTGATTCCAAGCCCGGCATCCTCAAAAAATTCCGCACCCATTTCCTCGCGCAAAAATGTTGCTAGTTTTTTATTGGCATCCGAGCCGCTTTCATACTCCAGCCCAGCATAGACATCTTCGGTATTCTCACGAAAAATAACCACATCCACCTCTTCTGGTCTTTGCAATGGAGACGGAACGCCGGGGTAATAGCGAACCGGTCGGACACAGGCGTATAAGTCCATTTCTTGTCGTAATGATACATTTAACGAACGAAAACCGCCACCAATCGGTGTGGTCAGCGGACCTTTTATCGACACCACCAAGTCTTTAATTGCTGCCAATGTTTCAGCCGGAAAATAATCGCCCTCATAAATGCCAGCGGCTTTTTCGCCCATATACAGTTCGCACCAATGTACTTTGCGTTTTCCGCCATAGGCTGTTTCAATTGCGGCATCCCATACGCGCAACGATGCCGTGGTTATATCCGAGCCAATGCCATCGCCTTCTACAAAACCAAGAATCGGTTGTTCGGGGACCACGAGTTGGTCGTTTTTTATGGTGATTTTTTCGCCACTTGCGGGCAGTTTGATATGTTGATAAGTCATTTTAGTTTATTTCGGTCGTTGTTGCGGTTGGTGTTGGTAATCCTGAACCAGACCAAGTGTAACACAGAGAGCACCCCTGACTCGTTAAAGTCAAGATTTCGAATGTGTTCTAACTTGACTGACTAAACGATTCTCTCATGTTTTAGGGAGTGCAAGTCAGGCAGCCGAACCATCTTGCCATTGGTTTCAGAGCTTGCCCCATATTGCCTAACTCCCATGCTTGGCGCAAGTTATCGAGAATTGGGGCAAAGCCTTTTGGTATTGTTAGAGGTGGATTCATCGAATATTCAGTGTTCGATTTGACAATTGATATGGTAAGGAAATAAAAGGGGATGACCCACAGTAGCGAAAATAAGATTCCCGCGATAACCTTCCAATTGCTCCCGAGGTGTCGTGCTGTTTCACGTTTAGCAATGGCATGTAAGTCCAGAGAATTTAATTCAGCTGACAAAAGAGTTGCGAATGGCACAGATGATAATGGAAAATGACAAGTCGGTATCAAGAGAAGATTTGCAAAATTCGGATGTCTCGTTGAAAGAGATCTTAAAAGCTTGAGTTTGGCGGCAGCCTGATGGAAGTCAAGACGATACTGCAAAAAATAAATACCCAATAGCGTCTAATTATTTGCACAATATGATTGTTTTTGATACTTAACTGTAAACATAAATCAGGCTTTCGTCCTTTTTTGGCCCCTGAATGGCCCAATTCATTTGCAGCGCTGATTCCAGCAATCTGGCAGTCAGTGAATATTGATCAGCATTACACATATGAGGTGACTGTGCAGACCATTGTCGCGCACCAGTTTGCAAAAGCGTCAGAAGCGGAACAGGTTGAGATTCTCCATATCTAAGGTGTGCCAATTCTATAACACTGGAATTTTTGTCGAGCCTCCATCGATAGGTATTGGAAAACTTCAGGACTTTGTTATTCGCTGTTTGCCAACTTCCCGATTCAAAAAAATGGAGTTCTGTTTCGCAAATGGTTTTGGTCTTGACGGATCCATTCCCTTCGCCATTCCAACCAATTTCCTTGCGGCCTGATTTTGCGGAAAACGATAGTCGGCTGATAGTGGCTAGTCGAGACCAGAGGTCATGCTGTATCGATTCTGAATTTTCGTTAGTCAAATTCGTTTGCGATAAATTATGACTATAGACTGGCATCCAGCGCTTCGAGAATTTTTTGCACTTCATCTTCACTCGAATAATGAACCAGGGAAATTCTCACAACGCCGTCTTCAGGTTCGATCCCCAGGTCCGTAACCAGTCGATAGGCATAAAAATGACTGCTTTCACAACCAATGCCGTGATCCTGTATTTTGTGGGATGTTTCCAGAGAGCTTGCATTTAACGGTTTAAATGCAATGGTTGGCGCACGATCGTTATCATTTGTGTGGGTTTTCCCTATGAGCCTGACATGCTTGTTGTTGTTCAAAAAGTCGAGAATCGGTGCCGCTAATTGATTTTCATGTTCGAGGATTAATGTATGCAAATCAGACATTTTTTCCGATCGTGTTGCCGAACTCTTATCGGCGAAGTGATGACGGTGAATATCATCAAAATAATCGAGAACCCCTGCGCAGGCCGCCACTTGTGCATGTTGCGGTCCTGCTGGATTGAATAACTTTGTTTGAAATTCAGTATTAAAATAATGACATTGTGGCGCCAGGGACCTAGTGACATCTTTGTTTACATACAACAAACTTTGATGCGGACCAAATACTTTGTAAAGGCTGAATGCATATCCGTCTACATCTAATGCTTTCAAATCACAAATGTGGTGGGGTGCGTACGCCACGGCATCGACGAAAACACGGGCATTCGAGTTGGCTTTGATCGATTTTGTGATTTCGGCAACCGGATTTGCAGTACCGACAACGTTAGAGCAATGGGTGAAAAAGACCCAGCGTGTGTTATCGGTTAACAGCGCATCGAGATCAGACGGATCGAGCAACCCCGTTTCCGGGTCAACGCGCCATTCGCGCAATGTTGCATCAGTCTGATCCGCTATTTTCCGCCATACCCCGCTATTTGCTTCATGATCCTGATTGGTCACGATGATTTCATCTTTCGAACAAAGCCCGGTACCAATCGCCTGCGCCATAACGTAGGTGTTCATTGAGGTTGACGGCCCAATCGTCAATTCATCCTCTGAAATATGCAATGCTTCCGACCAACCACGCAATGCGCGATCCATGGCCTGACCTGCACGAGAAGAGGTTTCATAGCGTTCGTAAGGCTGAACTCGCGTGTGACTGTTGTACTCTTGCATCACTTTGTTCACTTGGTTGGCTACATAGCTGCCACCGGCGTTGGCGCAAAAGACGAATTCGGGATTATCGTTGAGTTGGTCAAACTGGCTACGAACAAATGCAATATCGAGTTTCATGGATTTGAATGAGTTTAAGAATTAAAGCGGTTTTAGTGGAATTTGACTGGAGTATACCGAGGCGAATTCAACCCATAAGTGCAATACTGGAACTCACATGATAATCTATTCTCCAGTGAGAGGGAATAGTCTGTCGCATTGACTCATTGACTCATAAATAATGTAACCGCATAATTTCGCAATGAGGTGTCGTTGATTCATATTAAAGGCAACTTAAATTGAGGGCTGTAATATGGGTAAAAATGAGCCTCAAGCCTATCTTAAAGCCATTCGGTTACGTTACTGACGGGCGGTTTTGCAGTCAAAGAGTTTAAGGGCATCTGCCCGATGACTGGGCTGACCTTTATGCGTGCTTATTCAAGGTCAACCAGTCGTATAAACGATTTTTACAATACTTGGTTGAGCAAACTCCGTTTTATGTGCAGGGATGTACTGGCAGATAATTGCTCCTACATAATCTGCACTTTCGCCTTCCATGTCGGTCGTATGCCGGTTTTGCATCGTTACATGGATGTAACTTATGTAGAGCAATGCAGGAGCAATTGCCGAGGAGCAAAAACCAGTGACATACAATCTATTCAGGTGGATGGGGCTTGTGCTCTGTGGGTAGTAGTGAGTTTAGGGATGAGTTTGAAATGGCTTGCAAAGAACTCAATATACTTTGTTTGTGTTGTCCCCTAAATCCCCCAAACTTAATGGCTGTGTGGAACACGCGAAGGGTACGATTCGGTATGATTTTTACCCGTTCTATGCGGGAGCGCCGTCGAAGCCGTCAACAGTGGATTGGATGATTTTCAATCACATTACAACGCATAACAATAAATAGCGACCCCATGATCACTGTCGCTGTTATAATATGGGCAACCCATTTGTCTCATAGAGGCTGAACCCTGACGCTCTCCCGCGATGTCGTGCTGTTTCACGTTTAGCAATGGCGTGTAAGTCCAGAGAATTTAATTCAATAGCCATTAGGGCAGGGCTTTTTTATAGGGTTTTATTTCCACGCTTTCATACACGCCGGCAATGAGGTACGGATCAGCATCAGCCCAATTTTGGGCGGCTTCCAGAGAATCAAACTCGGCGATGATTAAACTGCCGCTAAAACCGGCTGCGCCCGGGTCTTCGCTGTCAATCGCAGGATTGGGGCCGGCAACCAATAAACGACCCTGATTGCACAATTCGGTGAGTCGTTCGATATGAGCAGGTCGTGTGTTTAGTCGATTTTCCAGACTGTTTTCGACATCCTTTGAGTAAATGGTGTAATACATCAATTGTCCTCATGGTCTTTTAGTTCAATGTGTTTAGAGAGAAAAAGCATCTGCCCTACGGCAAAGATTAAGGTCAACCCTAACAACCCAAACACTTTGAAGTTGACCCACGTTGCGGTGCGAACTGCTGAATCGGCATCTAAATTATAGTAAAATGCGACATATAGATTCAACAAGCCCAAGAGCAGGAAGAACCCCGCCCATGCCCAGTTCAGGTTTCGCCATATCGCATTGGGCAAGGCGATTTGCTTGCCCATGACGTATTCCAATGCGGATTTTTTGGTAAAAAACAACATGCCAACAATGACACCAGAAAACAGCCAGTTGACAACAGTGGGTTTCCATTTTATGAATACATCGTCTCTTAAAAGGATGGTTAAACCGCCAAAAAATGTGATAATAACCAATGTTATAATGTGGATTGATTCAAAGCGCCGATTTTTCAGCCAGAATACCGTAACCTGAATGAAAGTGGCAATAATTGCCGCTGCGGTAGCGAGGTAAATATCGTAGAATTTGAACGCGCCAAAAAATATCAGCAATGGGAATAAATCAAACAGGAGTTTCATAGTCGTGATGTCGTATTTGGTGAGCGGAAAAATGCGAGCCAAGTATATATTAATAACAGCGAAGTTAATAACAGCGAAGTTAATAACAGCGAAGTAAACCAAAGAGGTACAAAATAATCAACAAGAAATATATTGTCGTGGAAGGTCCGATTGGAGTCGGGAAAACCACCCTTACCAAAAAAATTGCCGCGTCTCTGGGTGCCGCTTTGGTGTTGGAGCAACCCGCCGAGAATCCGTTTCTGGAGCGATTTTATAAATCCCCGCAACAATATGCTCTGCAAACCCAATTATATTTCCTTTTCCAGCGCGTACAGCAATTAAAATCACTGCGTCAGGGAGATTTGTTTGCCCCGCTTCGAATCGCTGATTTTATGCTGGATAAAGACCCGTTGTTTGCACATATAACGCTCGATAAGGACGAATTATATCTATACAATCAGGTTTATCAACAACTTTCCCTAGAAGTGCCAAGCCCCGATTTAGTGATTTATTTGCAAGCCCCGACTGATGTTCTGGTGAGTCGGATACGCAGAAGGGGGGTGTTGCTTGAACGCAATATGGAGCGCGATTATTTGCAACAGTTAGTCGAATCCTATGCGCGATATTTCTTGTCTTACCGCAATTCGGCACTGTTGATGGTCAACGCGGAAAGTTTAAGTTTCCTGACCAATGACGAATATTTTGAATTGTTATTGCAGGAAATCGACAGCGTCTCATCTGGACGACATTATTTTAACCCGCTCATCTAGCCATGTCGCAACCAACAACAAACCGATTCCCATCACTGCGTACCATTGCCATGCCAGCGGATGCCAATCCGAGCGGTGATATTTTTGGCGGCTGGATCATGGCACAGATGGATTTAGCCGGCGCAATCCATACCAGTTACATCGTTAAAGATCGGATTGTTACCGTGGCAGTAGAAAGTATGACCTTTCACCGCCCGGTGTTCATCGGCGATCAGGTCAGTTGCTATTGCCAAACCACAAAAATCGGCACGACCTCAATTTCCATACACATCGAAACATGGGTCAGGCGCAAGCAATCCACCGAGCAAGACCTCAAGGTTACCGAGGCAATCTACACTTATGTTGCTATCGACCCAAATCGCAACCCCATCAAACTAAAACGCATCGACAGTTGATAATTGATAATTGATAATTGATAGTGCACAGTCTCGTTGGTTGGAATCGTTATAATCAATCATAGCTGCAAGGTTTTAGAGGTTATTGGGCTGATTTCCATGCAGAATTATACCACAAGACCACTATTATTTGTTTATATTCAGATAGATATGTTTTATTAGCAGGGTCTAATTATTCATTGAACAGCACCTATCCAGATCGGAATTGTTCACCCGTAATAGCAAAAAAAGATTTTACCACCTGTTGATAATCATCAGCTTCGGTGATGGCGGTGACTACGGCGAGACAACCGGGTTGTTGCTGCCATACGTCTGCGGCGCGGGCGAGGGATATGCCACCAATGGCGACCAATGGCGTGTGTCCGCCCATTAGTTCAATATAATGTTTTAGTTTTTTCAAACCTTGTGGTTTGCTTGGCATTGCTTTGGTGGTAGTGGCGTAAATCGCACCGATGGCAATATAACTGGGCTGGTAGGCATATGCACGCAACATTTCATAATAGCCGTGGCTACTAATGCCGAGCCGCAAGCCCGCTTTGTTGATGGCTTTGAGGTCGGCATTGTCAATATCTTGTTGCCCGAGATGTACGCCGTAGGCTTGGTGTTTGATGGCTAATTGCCAATAATCATTGATAAATACCCGCGCTTGATAGTGTCTGCCCAATGCCACTGCGTTGATAACTTCGTTAGCGACCTGGGTGGGAGACGCGCTTTTTATCCGCAATTGGATGGTTTTAACGCCGATTTTGAGCAATTTCTCGACCCAATCGGCAGAATCAACCACCGGGTAAAGCCCTAATTGCCGCGTATCACATGGCTTAAAGGGCGGCATCGGATCGATTGCTGGCAGTTGTGGGAAATCTGACAGCCGCCGTGGCCAGCCAGTATGAGTAACCGCACCACGACCGGCACCGAGTGCCTGCGCCTGTTTGATACCTCGATTGATATAGGCTTTGGCTAATACCAGCGCGTCTTCAATCGGATAATCTTGCGCTAACACGGCTGCCAGTGCCGAGGAGAAAACACAGCCACTACCGTGATGATGTGGGGACGGCAGGCGTGGACTGGTTAGGGGCAATATTTGGGGAAATATTGGGGGAAAAATTTGTTGTCGAGCAAAGTAAACATCGGTTACTGTATTGCCGTCAGTGTTGAAATGTCCGCCGGTAATCACCACTGCCGCGCAATTATACTGATAGAGCAATGCCTGCGCCGCCGCATGTCGCGTTTCGGCATTGGTGATGCGGATACCTGACAGCCGTTCGGCTTCTGCCACGTTGGGGGTCAAAATATCGATACAGGGGAGCAATTCGGCGCGTATGCTGGCACATAAATCTGGCTCGCTGATGCCTTTCTGGATGAGCGCAGTGCCGGTGGAAGCAACCATCACCGGGTCATAGACAACCAGCGGGGGGCGTGCCCAATCTTGTTTATACTGCTTGATGCGAGCAGCTATTAACCGCACTTGTTCGGGGTTGGCTAACAGCCCGATTTTAATCGCACTGGCGGGCATATCGCTTGCCAATGCGTCTAGTTGCGGGGCAATATTGACAGCTTCGATATGAGTGACAGCCACGGAATTTTGACTGGTGACGGCACTAATCACGGTGCAAGCATGTGCTTCAAAGTGGCTTATGGTTTGCAGGTCGGCTTGAATGCCGGCACCGCCACCACTGTCAGAGCCGGCAATACTCCAGACGATGACTTTGCCATTGTTATTGGCATTGGCCGAGGGCGGTGTTATGTGTCCGTTTGCTGATGCCAAAAGGGTGTTCCTAGTGTTGGACTGGTGGGTGATGCGGTATTTTTTTCAGGCATTGGAACCGCTAAATACGCACTCCGTCCGGCCACCACTGCGTGGGCAAAGGCTTGTGCCATCTGTGGCGGATTACTCGCCTGTGCCACTGCAGAATTAAGCAGAATACCATCATATCCCAGCTCCATCGCCTGGCAGGCATGGGAAGGCAAGCCGATACCCGCATCAACCAATAAAGGCACCTGTGGCAGGCGTTGACGTAGCGTTGTCAGTGCGTAAGGATTGAGTAGCCCCTTGCCCGTGCCAATGGGCGCACCCCACGGCATCAGTACTTCACAGCCGATTTCTACCAAGCGGCGGCAAATAACCAAATCATCGGTACAATAGGGGAATACCTTGAAGCCGTCTTTAAGCAGAATGTCGCTGGCTTTGAGTAATGCCACCGAATCGGGTTGTAAATTATAATCATCGCCAATCAATTCCAGTTTAATCCAGTCAGTTTGGAAAATTTCACGACACATTTGCGCCATCGTAACGGCATCTTTAACCGAGTAACAGCCAGCAGTATTCGGCAATAACCGACAGTTCAGGCTTTTCAACAAATCCCAAAACCGATTGCCGCCTAAACTCTGCGGTGCTTGGCGGCGTAGCGATACGGTAACTACGCTGGCACCACTGGCGCGTATGGACTCACACATGATCGCGGGGGACGGGTATAAGGCACTGCCGATAAACAGTCGGCTAGACAGGGTTTGACCAAATAATTCCCAGCTATCTGAACGCTCGTCTGCTTGTTGATTAACCGCTTTATTCATTTGTTTAACCGCCCTGAATTGGTTGCAACACATCAATACGATCGCCGTTTTTTAGTATTTGCGTGGCATAACCGGACTGTGGAACAAACGCCATATTCAAAGCCACCACATACGGCTGTTTGGCGCCGAATTGCTCAAGTAATGCTTGCAATGTTTGCGAGTCGGGTAAATGAAACGGCTTGCCGTTGATAGAGACTTGCGACGACATTATGACAGCATCGGTTGATAGAGTTCGGGGAAGCGACTGTTGTGCTGGCGTTCGCTCGGGCAACGGCTGTTCAAGGTGGCAATGACTTCTTCAATGAGTGTCGGCGTGATTAAATAGCCGTGGCGATACAAGCCATTGACCTGAATGTTTTTTTCACCGAGATTGATACGCGGCTGATTATGCGGCAATGCCGGACGGCAACTCGCCAGCGTTTCCAGAATCCGAGCTTCGGCAAAGCCACTATGCAATGAATAAGCGGCACTCAGCAATTCTAGGGTGGAACGCACACTAATCGGGCTGGGGTCATCGCTTTCGATTTCGGTCGCACCAATAACGTATTGGTGTTGCGGTTTCGGTACGATATACAGCGGGTAACGCGGGTGCATCAAACGAATCGGACGCTGTAGAGAAACATCCGGGGCATATAAGCGTATCACTTCGCCACGCACCCCGCGCAACTGTGGCAGATCGGGTTTGGCGCCGAGACCACGACAGTCGATTACCCAATCAAACTGTTTGCGGTGTTGTTGAGCCATCACATAGCCGCCTTCAATATGTTCAACTAAAGTATGCGTAAAACAGCCTATATTACTGTTTTTAATTGCCTCCTCACTGACGCTATATAAAGTGCGATTGTCCAACTGACCCTCGCCACGCAAATACATACCCTGTTGGAATTGCTCGCCAATCTCCGGCTCCAGCGTGCGTAATTGTCGCGCATCGCAGGGGCGCATGTAGTCGGCAATATCACTATCGTTCAGGTTATGTTGCAGATGGTGAATGAAATTCAAATAATCACCGTGATCCTGTGGATGCGAGACAATCAAACTACCCTGCCGTTGAAAAAACACCTTGCTCGGCAGTTTCTCCAGCAATACCGACCACTGCTCCAGTGATGCCAGCCCGAGCCGCACTATCAAGCGGTCGGCAGTACCCGCTTCAGTAAGCGGTGCCAGCATCGCCGCTGCCGCATAACCAGCACTGCGCTGTGCCGCCAGACTGTCACGTTCGTAGAGGCTGACCTGATAACGGGCAGGACCCACCGAGCGTGCCAGTTCGAGGGCTAATAGTCGCCCGAATAATCCGGCCCCGACTATGGCAACCGTTTGCATGGCGGCGTTGTCTTTGTGCTGCCGGCTGGTTTACTGTGCCTTGTGATAAATCTCGCTCCCTTTAGAGAGAAATTCCTCCGATTTTTGCTGCATTCCGGCGATTGCATAGTCAGACAACTCGCTCTGTTTCTGCTCGGCTTGTTGTTGATTGGCTTGTTGCTTCGCTTGTTGCTTGGCATAGACCCGCACATCTTGTGAGATTTTCATCGAACAGAATTTAGGCCCGCACATCGAGCAAAAATGCGCTATCTTGCCGGATTCTTTCGGCAGGGTTTCATCGTGATACTCACGCGCTCGATCTGGGTTCAGTGCCAGATTAAATTGGTCATGCCAGCGGAATTCAAAACGTGCTTTCGACAAGGCATTATCGCGCACTTGCGCACCCGGATGCCCCTTTGCCAAATCCGCCGCATGAGCGGCAATTTTATAAGTAATTAAACCCTCTTTAACGTCTTCTTTGTTTGGTAGCCCCAAATGCTCTTTGGGGGTCACATAGCAGAGCATGGCACAACCGTACCAGCCAATCATCGCAGCACCAATGCCGGACGTAATATGATCATAGCCGGGCGCAATATCGGTGGTCAGCGGGCCCAACGTGTAGAACGGTGCTTCACCGCATTCAATCAATTGCTTGTCCATGTTTTCCTTAATCAAGTGCATCGGAATATGTCCGGGACCCTCGATAATGGTTTGCACATCATGTTTCCATGCAATCTTGGTCAACTCGCCGAGCGTTTCAAGCTCGCTAAATTGCGCTTCGTCATTGGCATCGGCAATCGATCCGGGACGTAAGCCATCGCCCAGCGAAAAGGACACATCATAGGTCTTCATTATTTCGCAAATGTCCTCGAAATGCGTATAAAGAAAACTTTCCTGATGATGTGCCAGACACCATTTCGCCATAATTGAGCCACCACGAGACACCAGCCCAGTAACACGTTTGGCGGTCATCGGCACATAGCGCAACAACACCCCAGCATGAATAGTAAAATAATCAACCCCCTGCTCCGCCTGCTCAATCAAGGTGTCGCGGAACACTTCCCAGGTCAGGTTTTCAGCAACGCCATTGACCTTTTCCAATGCCTGATAAATCGGCACCGTGCCAATCGGCACCGGCGAATTGCGTATAATCCACTCGCGCGTTTCGTGAATATTTTTGCCTGTGGACAAATCCATCACCGTATCACCACCCCAGCGCGTTGCCCAGACCAGTTTTTCCACTTCTTCTTCAATCGAGGAGCCGAGCGCAGAATTGCCGATATTAGCGTTCACTTTCACTAAAAAGTTACGCCCGATAATCATCGGCTCGGCTTCCGGGTGGTTGATATTACACGGGATAACAGCGCGTCCAGCTGCCACTTCCTGACGGACAAATTCCGCCGTAATTTCACCCGTTAGGCGGGCACCGAAACTTTGTCCGGGGTGTTGATGATGTAAATCCTCATCGCCCATTGCCGCCTGTTTGGTGTTTTCCCGAATGGCAATATATTCCATTTCTGGAGTGATGATGCCGCGCCTTGCATAGTGCATTTGCGAAACATTTCCCCCCGCTTTGGCGCGTCTTGGTTTAGGTAAGTCATTGAAACGCAGGTGATCCAACCCTTGATTCGCCATGCGCTGCTGGCTGTATATGGAGGTCAGGGAAGCCAGTGGCTCGGTGTCATCACGCGCTTCAATCCAAGTTTGACGTAGTGCGGGCAACCCCTTACGCAAATCAATCTGAACATCGGGGTCGGTATAGGGTCCAGAAGTATCATAGACACGAATCGGCGCATTCGGTTTAAGCTCCGGCTTGGCTTCATCACCGCCGACCAAAGAATCGGCCAAGGTGATTTCACGCATACCGACTTGAATACTCGGGTCACTCCCGGCTAGATAGACTTTGTGGGAGTTTGGAAACGGTTGTTTACTGTATCTATCTAACTCACTGAATTGTTTGATGGTGGCAGGCATGTGCAAATCCTCGCGTTTAAGGTGTTGGCTGTGAAGCACCGGAATATCGCAAATGACCCGAGAATATTATAACCTGCTACCTGCCCATGTGCTACATGATCATGTACTGCATGCTCATGCAACATGGAACGGCTGACAGGATAACTTGTTCCCTTCGCAGGTTTTACCCTGATCAGGTTCAACGGATCCCGCAATGCGGTCTCAGCTTGAGGCACTCCGACAAGAGCCAAGAAGTATAGCGTTAAACGACGCTGGATACAATATAGGCTTGTCGGAATGTTAGCCCAAAGCAGTAATGGCACCTGTTAGTGGGCATCCTGAATTATTTTACAATTTTCGGTGATTTGAAAGCAGAAATGTTGATTAAGGGTAAGAAATATCGAAAATATTATGGCAAGAACGACTACCGCGCTAACCCCCAATCGGGTTGATATTACTGATAGCCACCGTATAGTGGATAGTCTCTCGCGTATTGGTGATTGTGTTATCGGCAAAGGTCATAGGGGCGTTTGCCACCCTTGCTGAACGTAAGCAGGTTCTATCTTGCGCTTCGGATTAAGAACAAAACCGTACCGTTTTTTGTTCCTCGACAATGGCGTTTCCGGGCATCGCCCGCGCCGCTTAGGAGCAAGCCAGCAACACCCCATCTCGGTAAGCACGCATTAAACGTTTTACCTGTCGGACGCTCAGTTTTAGTTGCTGTGCCGCCTGTGAGACTGTGTCAGCCGGCGACCGATAATGGATTGAATAACCGATATGCGGTCAAGTTCTGTTTTGCTCAACGTAGATAATACTAGATTTGATAGCATATGACTGCCTGCTTGTGGCTGGTCTATCTGAACCCAGCATTTGAATGCACGAGATTGAATTATGCAAGATTCTTATGGTCATACATATACTGACGATAATCTAGTGCTGTTGAATACAGCGGTGCAGGTTGTTTCTTTACTGCTGCTAATACGAAAAACACAGCAAAAACGGCGAAATCACTTAACGGCATTCGGAGCTAAATTTGCTCTTGCAGTCTCCTACTTGAAGCATTGTTTTATATGGCTTAATGCTTTTCTTAAATCACCAAGGCAACTCACGATGCCTAGTAATAATAGTATCCCCCCCACCCCAGAAATTCAATGTGTTATAGCTATGACATCATTGCTAGATTGAAGTTGTCTTCAATAATATTGCTTTTTTTGACAGCGTTTATTCCTGCCAATGTTGCGCTTGCAATATCGCTAGATACCAGTACATATCGCATCACACATGATGCTACTCTAACCATTGATTCTGCTATTGCACCTTTTGGCATTGCCCTTAATAAGGACGGAACCAAGATGTTCATAATTGGGAGTGAGGAAAAAAGAATTCATTCTAAACCCGCTAACCGATACTAATAGTTTCATTACTACTTGGCAGACAACCAGTGCGAATGAAACAATCACCATTCCAACATACAGTACGGCAACTTACAATTACAATGTTCATTGGGGTGATAGCAACACCGACACTAACCAGACCGGCAATGCCGAGCATACTTATACCGTAGCTGGCACTCATACCGTTGTTATTACTGGCGACTTCCCACGGATTTATTTCAATGACGCAGGAGATAAAGACAAAATCATTGCCGTCAACCAATGGGGAACTGGACGATGGGCTTCAATGGAAAATGCTTTTAATGGAGCGACTAACCTTGCCGGACAAGCAACCGACCCGCTTGTTGGTATCGATAGCCTCTTTTACCTGTATTGCGTTTAATCTCTCGGCTAATTGTTGAGACACTTCTGCCCATCCGATTAGCAATGCTTGTTAGTGAATCTTGTTGTCCTATCATCAGCCATATATGGTATCTTTCGTGTTCAGTCAAATGGGTATATCTCGTCATGTTTTACTCCGGCTCGGTGAGCTCGCCGCACCGCTTTTTTCAGGTCAGTTAAAAGAGTCTTAATATACCCTTTGGCTGACTTAAGAAGTGTTGTACTTATGATGTGAATTCAAGCAACCCGTTACTATGCGTCTTGATTGTAATTCAATAGCCTATTTTAAGTCGTTATCTGAAGAAACAGGGATTGCCTATCAAACTCTCATCAATCTTTATCTGCGCGATTGAGACTGTGCAAGAAACCCTCGCTAGGTCGTGTTACATGTAGAAAACCCTTGCGGGTTTGGCTGTTTTACTGGATTCCTGCTCCCCGCCTGCGCGGGGACAGGCTTCGCAGGAAAGACGGATGTTGGTTTTTTGCACAGTCTCGATTGTGCTATTCACCGCAAGTTACAAATGAAGTGGGCAACCTGACAAGCAGAGATATATTGTTCGGACAGTATCATGACTAACTAAAGTAAAACAACAGTAGCACGGCACCTAAAAATAGCATGGTCATCATAACCATACCATGTACCGACCAGGGCATAAGCAAGTCATAAGATTGTTTTCGGGCTATCGGGGTTAGTATTGTGCTAATTTTTGACATGTAACGGTGCATGGTACGGTGTCCTTTTTGAATTGTCTTGCAAATCATGTCATAGATTGCTGGGCAGCATTTTCGGTAAAGCCATTCGCTGTCGATGTTGGTGGATTTGAGTTCTGGGGGATAGATATTTTTTAACTGTAACCAGATGAATGCCAACGCCGAGAAAAATAACAGTTGGACTTGTCCTACCACATGGGGAACATCGAAAGGCGTATAGTTAACCGCAAAGGGCAGGTGGCTATAAAGCAATTGCGGGAAACTGCCGATGATTATACACAATGCGGCAGCAAGGCTCATGGCAATGAGCATGTGCTTGGGGGCTTCTTCGGGACGCAAGCCGGAATCGTGAGCAAAGAAGGCAAAATAAGGAATTTTTATACCCGCGTGATGAAATACACCAGCGGACGCGAATAGCATCGCCATCCAGACAATTTCATGATGTTCGAGTAACAATGCTGCCATCACCATCGATTTACTGACGAAACCGCTGAATAACGGGAAGGCAGAAATTGAAGCAGCTCCAATAAGACAAAGCGCGGTGGTTTTGGGCATGGTACGGAATAATCCTCCGAGATTGGATGCACGCATATCACCGGTTCGAAATAGCACCGCACCCATTGACATCATCAGCAGGCTTTTGAAAATCACATCATTGAAAGCATGCGCGACCGCACCATTGACGGCAAGCTCGGTGCCGATACCGATGCCACAAATCATGAAGCCAACCTGATTGATCATGCTGTAGCCCAGCACCCTTCTTAAATCATTTTCAATAACCGCGTAAAAAATCGGGAAACATGCCATCACCGCGCCAATATAAATCAGCGCGTCCAAACCACTGAAAGTACGTGCAATCGCATAGACCGCAACTTTAGTCGTGAATGCGCTGAGAAACACCGTACCGCTGACGGTCGCTTCTGGATAGGCATCGGTCAGCCAGTTATGCAACATCGGAAAGGCGGCTTTGATACCAAAGGCAATCAGAAAAAATAGTGCCCACGGGTGATTTATGTCCAATGCGCCAACCGCGATGTTGCCGGTGTGGTGGAGCATTAACAGGGTACCGCTGAGCAATAGCACACCGGATAGCACCTGAAACAGCAGATAGCGGAGCGCGGATTGAATGGCACGTGGGGTTGCGCTGGCGGTGATAAAAAACACCGAAGTCAATGCCAGACCTTCCCAAAACACGAACATGGTCAGAAAATCACCGGCGAAAACCACTCCTAAGGCACAGCCGGGATATAATAAGGCGACCGCTTGCTGAATACGATCATTGACATGCCAAGCATATATGAGGGCAATGATGGTGGCGATATGAAACAGGATGCCAAAAATAAAACTCAGTCGATCGCTGGTAAAAATCACCACGTCAAGCCCGAGCCACTGCAACTGCCAGACTATGGAAAGATCGAGTGTTAGCAGGTTGATGAGCCCAATCAGTGGCACTGCCAATAGCACTATTTTCCGCTGCCCTGCTCGTTGCGGAATCAGCATGGCGACAGCGGCACCGATGAAGAAAATGAGAAATGGTGCCATCATCGTTTAGTCATAGTAGTCTTCATCTCGCATCACCCTGCGGCGCATCGCCGTGGCAACCAGCACCAAAATAACGCAGGCGACAAATCCGTATAGACTATAAAAGCCGAAGAAATTCCATCCATGTTCGCTATGTTTATGGATTATAAAATCAAGCAAGGTGACCAAGAAACACAACACGAAGAATATCTTGAGACCACGTTGTAGTGCGGTTGGCAGGGTGGCAATTTTTTTCATCATGGTAGAATATCTCCAATAAAGTCCACTAATCCGCCAGCGATAAAGAACAACAGTAAACTCACCATCGCGGTCATCATCAATGGTGCAATCATCGAGGCGCGGGTTTCCAAATTCGGTCGCACCTCATCAGCCGGCAGGAAAAATGCCTTGAGCGGGATCGAAAGCAAATAATACACGTTGAGCAGTGAACTCACCATTAACACGGCAAGCAACCCAATCTGTCCGCTTTCCAGCGTCCCCAAGGCGAGATACCACTTGCTCCAAACACCGCCAGTAGGTGGCAAGCCAGCAATCGCTAAGGCAGCAATAAAAAACGCGCCAAATGTCCATGGCATGGATTTTCCCAATCCATTTATTTCGGAGACCTTGCTTTTGCCAGCAAAAACCATAATCGCACCAGCGCAGAAAAACAACGTGATTTTACCAAAAGCATGCAGGGTAATATGAAACCCGCCTGCGATGATGCCCATCTGATTTGCCAGCAACGCGCCTAACACGATGTATGAAAGCTGACTCACTGTGGAGTAAGCCAGTCGCGCTTTTATATCGTCCTGTCGCATGGCGATTATCGAGGCCAATAAAATGGTAGTTGCGGGTATCCATAAAATAATATCGTGTAGTGGCATAGACGACAACACGTCAAAACCAAAAATATAAACACTGATTTTCAGTATCGAAAAAACGCCGGCTTTGACAACGGCTACAGCATGTAATAACGCGCTCACCGGTGCGGGTGCAACCATGGCATTCGGAAGCCAACGATGAAAAGGCATGACTGCCGCCTTACCAATGCCGAATAGAAATAGCAATAACAAGATGGTGCTGAGGGCGGGTGACACTGCCGACAATACGCCACCGTCAATGAAGGATAATCCGCTACCATAGTTGCCGACCAAAACAATGCCCAGTAAAAACAGCATCAATGAGGTGCTCAATAACATGCCGAGATAGACCCGACCAGCGGCAACGGCTTTGGGGGTGCGGCTGTGGGTCACCAGAGGCCAAGTGGAAAAGGTCAGAATTTCATAAAACAAAAACAGCGTGAACAGGTTTTCGGCGAAAGCAATGCCCATGACGCTACCAATGGCGACACAAAACAGGGCATGAAATCGGGTTTGGTGGAGATCGTTGCTGGCATTCAAATAGCCGATAGCATACAGCGAGGTAATTGGCCACAATACCCCCGAGGTTAAAGCGAACAGCAATCCCAGTGGCTCAATATGAAAGGCAATGCGTAGTCCCGGCAATGTTTCAAGCAGAACCTGTACGGCAGCAATATTGTCTCGACCGAGCGATAAGTAAACCAGTAGAAAATACCCCAACAGAGCAAGATTGACCACGCCGACAATCACCAGTACAGCATTGCGGACGGTCGGGGATTGTCGGGTCGCCACAACCGCGCCGGCAGCCAGAAAAGGAAGCAACACAACCAGCGCAATAGGCAATGAACTAGGACTCATATCGGTAATGCGTCATTGTTACTGCGAAAGTCATTGGTTCAGGTTCATGGATTGGGCATCAATTCGGTATGGAGCAAACTAATCGCCGCCTTGCTCGCAAGCTCAGTGGTCAAGGTCGCATTCAGCCCGAACCACAGTGCCAAGCCGAGCAACACCATGAGCGGCAACCATTCGACAACATGAAGTGACGCATGAGCTCGGTTTGTTAGATTGTCGGTGGCGATTGCCGGTTTCGCCCACAGAGTTTCGACAATACGCCAGACATAGGCCGCACTCATTAATGAGCCGGCAAGCACCGGAATCGCCAGCCACCACCAGCCTTTTGCCACTGCCGCGCTAATCAGCACCCATTTGCTGACAAACCCCACCGTCCCTGGAACACCAATCAAGCCAAGCCCGCCGAATAACATGGCATAGCAGGCAAACCGATGCTGGTGGGCGACACTACCCAATAGTTTGATTCTGGCACTGCCAGTGCGGGCAATAACGATGCTGACTGCCATGAATATTGCCGCCTTGATAATGGCGTGATTAAACAAATGCAACAAAGCGGCTGCGGTTCCAGCAGTGGTGCCGATGCCAATGCCCATCACGATAAAGGAAATCTGTGCAACGCTCGACCAAGCAAACATGCGTTTCAAGTTGGACTCTCGCAATGCGATTATCGGTGCCAATAACATGCCCGAAATGGCGCATAGTATTAACACTATATCCAGCGGCATTTCGGTAAAACTGAAATTCGCGCCAAACAGGTCATGTAAAAATCGCAACATGACATAGAGCGCGACTTTCGTGGCAGTCCCGGACAACAGAACGGTAACCGTATTCGGGGCAAAACTATACGCATTGGGCAACCAGTCATGCAACGGAAACACCGCACACTTGATGCCGATGCCGATAATGAAAAATGACAAGGCGATGATGATGGTGTGATCGGCACCCCGTTCGGCGATGATGCGGGCGAGATCGGAAATGTTCAATGTGCCGGTTTGCATATACAACAGCCCTATAGACAGCAACACAAAGGTTGCTCCCACCGCACCGGTAATCAGATAGCGATACGCCGCCAGCAATGCTTTTGGGTCTCTGCCACAACTAATCAGCGTATAGGTTGACAACGAGCTGATTTCAAGAAACACGAAAACATTGAAGGCATCGTTGGTCACCACCATGCCATTTAATCCGGCAATACAGAGCAACCAAGCGGTGTAGAAAACCGGACGAACGGCATGCTTGATATTGTCATCCGTTCTGCCCAAACAAAAAATCGCCGCTAACAAATGAATCAAGTTAATCGTGACCAAAACAAATGCGGTTAAATAATCAACTCGATATTCGATGCCCCAGGGTGCTGCCCAGCCGCCGAGCGAATAAACATAAACCGTGCCATTGGATACGCCGATGAGCAGCAGTACGCTAATCACAAACAGGATAACCGCTGTTGCCACCATCAACATTCGCGCCAGATTACGACTCCCCAGAAGCACACAAAAAGGAGCCATGAGCAACCCAACGATGACCTGCATAATGGGCAGATGCCGAGCCAGAATATCAATCATGGAATCATCTCCGGATCGACTTCCGGTTTGTCGGCTATCTCATCCTCACAGACCGTGCCATAGGCACGGCGAATCCGCACAATCAAGGCAAGCCCCACAGCAGTGGTTGCCACTCCAACGACAATAGCGGTCAAAATCAGCACATGGGGGAGCGGATTGCTGAAATTGGAAATGGGTTCTTGGGTGGCAGACAGAATCGGTGGCGCACCGCCAGTCACCTTTCCCATGGTAATGAATAATAAAAAGACTGCTGATTGAAAAATATTCAGCCCAATGAGTTTTTTAATCAGATTGCGACTGTCCATGACCATCAGCAATCCGCAAATCAACAGCGCGATAGCGACCCAGTAATTGAGTAATCCGGGAAGCAGTCCGGGCAAGCCGCCAAATAAACCATCCGACAAATTCATCAATAAAGCGCGTCCTGTTGCCGATAAAAACTGATGAACAACGACAGCATAGTCGATGCAACGGTGATGCCCACCCCCAGCTCAATCAAGAAAACCCCCAGATGTTGCCCGCTGGTTTGCGACTCAGACAACACCGAATAATCCAAAAAATCCCCGCCAAGCAATATGGTTGCCACCCCCACCGCACCATATAGCAACACGCCCAATGCCATGCCAAGAACAAGGATTCTTTCGCTGATGACACGGTGCAAATTTTCCGCATCAGCCAGCAATCCAAAAGTAATCAGCGCAACAGCAAAAATAACCCCCGCCTGAAAACCGCCACCCGGACCATAGTCACCATGAAACTGCACATACAAGGCAAACAAAAGCACCACTGGGATAATCCGTAACAAGATGGTTTTTATCACTGGATTGGCAATCAGCAGGGGATTGGCAATCAACGGAGCACGCCGTGCAGACCGGCGGGTCGCTTTATTGCCCACATCGCCTGCCAGCAACAGCAATACGGCCATTCCGGCAGTAAAAACCACCACCACCTCACCCAGCGTATCATAGCCGCGATAACTTGCCAACACAGACGTTACCACATTCGCAATACCAATCTCAGTGGCAGATTGACCGAGAAAGCGCGGCACCAAATGCTGGTGAACAGCTGCCGCAGGATCGCCAAACAACGGCATATCGGTAGTACCAAAAACAAGCAAAATACCCACCGCCAATCCAACACAAATAGACCACACCGAAGGCCAGGTAGGTTTCAAGTCGCCGAATTTACCATTAGACGCGCCATGACCCACCTCATCATTGGGCTGAATGACCGCAACAAACAATACCGTTGATATTCCCGCCCCCACTGCGGCCTCGGTAAAAGCCACATCCACCGCATCCAGCACCACAAACAAGGTACACAGAACCAAACTATAAATTGACGATAAAATCGTTATCGTCAACGGGCTGTGGCTACGCAACATCAACAATGCCGTCGCCAGCAACAGGCCCAGTAAGCTAATGTCAACAACGGTATTTATCAAGTGATTACCTGTTCACTCTGTGGATTGGCGCAGAAACGTAGCTTGATATTAGCATTTTCTGACTACATCTGGTTGAGACAACCATTAACACTCTGTACGGAACCAGCCATAACAAATTTTATTCCTGACTTCGACGGTTGGCTCCATGCAGATCGCCCACAGCCCAATAAACATGCGGGGGTGGTAGAGAAGTTGGTTTGTAGTGCCTATCTGAATATTTGTGTTGACTTCGGTGATCGAATGGTATAGACTCACCCCATGTTCGTTCGCGTTAAATCTACACCCAATAGCCCAAGACAATCGGTTCAGATTGTTTCATCTGTGCGCGTCGGCGATAAGGTCAAGCAAAAGATTGTCCGTTATATCGGCATTGCCATGGATGACGATGAGTTAGTGCGATTGAAAGAGCTGGCCGAAGTCGTCAAGGCGAAGCTTGAAGCCCAACACCAGCCCGGTTTGTTTCCGCCTGAGGCGGTCGCCAAACAAGTTATTGAAGCGAAAGCAGCCCAAGCGTCTAAAGCCACCTTGAATGTTGATCTGAGGCAGATGGTGGAAGAACAACGGGTGGTACTGGGCATCCATGAAGTGTATGGCGAGGTCTATCGCCAGTTATCATTCGATACCCTGTTGTCGCAGAGGCGGTATCGTGCTTCCCATGAAGCCCTGTTCCATTGTGTGATGGCACGCATTGCCAATCCTAAAAGTAAGCGCGGCAGTGTGCAGCAGCTGGAGCAGGACTTTGGCGTTTCTTTGTCCTTAGAGAAAGTTTATCGGATGATGGATCAGCTGGACGATAACACCATCAGTCGGCTACAAGCGATGACCTGTGAAGGCACGCGATCCTTGTTACCTGGTGCGTTGGATGTGTTGTTTTTTGACTGTACGACACTGTATTTTGAGTCTTTCAAGGAAGATGAGTTAAAACAAAATGGCTACAGCAAGGACTGTAAATTCAATCAGCCGCAAGTATTGCTGGCTTTGCTGGTCACCCATGAAGGCCTGCCGGTCGGCTACGAAGTGTTCCCCGGTGCTACTTTCGAGGGCCATAGCCTAATCAGCGTTTTGAAGACGATGCAGGCGCGCTATGATGTCAGGAAAATGATCTTTGTCGCTGATAGGGGCATGTTGAATGAAGACAATCTAAGCGCCCTGGATGAGGCGGGCGCTTATTACATTGTCGGAGCGAAACTAAAACAATTACCAAGTGCACTACAAACCAAAGTATTGGATAAATCAGCTTATCAGGCAGTTGGCAAAGGCGGGTCAAGCGCAGCCGAGCTGACGCACAAGAAGAGACGGCTCATTGTCTCGCATTGTCCAAAGCGTGCGGATAAAGATCAACATGACCGACAAAAGGCAGTCGATCGGCTCATCAAGAAAATAGGTAAAAGCCAGAATCCCAAGAGCTTATTAAATAACTACGGCTATAAAAAGTTTCTGATTATCAAAGGAAAAACCAGCCTGAGTATCAACCAGGATAAAATTGATGCCGAAAGCCGCTGGGACGGCTTGCATGGGGTGATTACCAATTTGCCCGATACGCCGCACCAGGAAGTGCTATCACACTATCGCGGCTTATGGCAGGTTGAAGAAAGTTTCCGCATCACTAAACATGACTTAAAAGTACGCCCTATCTACCACTGGACACCTTCCAGGGTGCGTGCCCACATTGCTATTTCGTTCATGGCTTTTGCCTGCATCAGACAGCTAATGTATCGAATCAAGCTACAACACAAAGCCTTATCCCCTGAAGTTATTCGTAATGCCTTGATTCATGTGCAACATAGTGTGTTCAAACACAAGCGCACCAAACAGCGTTATGTCATCCCTTCTACAATCGACCCACAAGCAAAAAAAATCTATGCCGTGATGGGATTGAAAGCGACTACCACAGCTTACCCACTGTACTAATTGACATAATCCTTCAATATCTAGGCATTTGTAGTGCCTAGATATTTTTGTGTTTCCTTATAAATCAATAGTTTATGAATATGAACCGTCGAAGTCAGGAGACAACCATTAACACTCTGTACGGAACCAGCCATAACAAATTTTATTCAGTGAGACCTTTGCATACTTGTCGGAAGTCTAGCTTATAATACGTCCAAGAACCCCGGTCGCGTTATATATGGAAAACCCTTGCGGGTTTGTTTTGTTTAACTGGATTCCTGCTCCCCGCCTGCGCGGGGACAGGCTTCGCAGGAAAGACGGATGTTGGTTAAATAACGGGTATCTCTCCATTTTGGAGTGTTCGATAAAAGCAATCAGCCATATGGATTACTTGAGCAATGAAGATATAAAAAACGACTATATAACCACCCTGCATGATAGAAATTAGTTCTAATATTGGAGTTTTAAGTGATGTTTAGTTTATCTGAGAGTTTGTTGTTTCTATTGATCTTACATTCACATCATAAGTGCAACACTTCTTAAGTCAGCCAAAGGGTATATTAAGACTCTTTTAACTGACCTGAAAAAAGCGGTGCGGCGAGCTCACCGAGCCGGAGTAAAACATGACGAGATATACCCATTTGACTGAACACGAAAGATACCATATATGGCTGATGATAGGACAACAAGATTCACTAACAAGCGGGTCGGTTTGCTCATGCTAGGCATCAAACTAAAAACAAGCATATCAAACTGACCCCGCAGGTAATACGCTATGTCAAGGATAATCTCAAACAATACTGGTGCCCTGAACAAGTTGCTAACCGGTTATATTGTGATTGGGACATTAGTATTAGCACTGAAACCATCTATCGCTTTGTATTGAAAAACAAAATGGCAGGCTCCAATCTTTATAAATATCTAAGGTGCCAGAGCCGTCCATATCGTAAACGATACGGCAAGCCTGATTACAGGGGCAAGATACCCAAACAGAGTGGATATAGCTGATCGTCCTAGCATTGTTGATACGCGCAGTCGCATTGGTGATTGGGAGGCGGATACCGTGATAGGAAAAAATCATCAAGGAGCCATACTTACCTTGATAGAAAGAAAGAGCAGGCTTTATCTTGCCCTGCCTATTAAACGTAAGACCGCACAAGCAAGTCGTGATGCAATCATTGAGCTACTCAGCCCCATTAAGAATCTGGTGCATACCATTACCTTTGATAATGGCAGAGAGTTTAACCGCCATGGTGAAATTGCCAAACAATTAAATTGCAGCACTTACTTTGCCAAGCCGTATCATAGCTGGGAGCGTGGATCGAATGAAAACCATAACGGGCTATTGAGACAGTTCTTCCCGAAAAAGATGAAACTTGATAAAATCACTGACAATGAGGTGAAAACAGCAACAGATTTAATGAATAATCATCCCAGAAAATGTCTGGGATTTAAGACCCCTTTCGAGGTCTTTGCTGAAATGATGGGCAAAGACTATTTCTTTAAACACCGTGTTGCACTTATGGGTTGAATTCGCCCTTTTAGGAAATCCTGTTCATCCTGTCTATCCAGGTAAATAGAGGAAAACCCTTGCGGGTTTGTTTGTTTTACTGGATTCCCGCCTACGCGGAAACGACGGATTTTAGTTTTTTTGCTGTATCCAAACTGCCCACTGCCAACTATCTGTCTCTATACCGAAACCGACCCGAAAGAAAAAAACTCCCCCGCGCTGAAAACACCGATGTTGGTGGTGTCGGCTTGGTTGGGAGCGGGTTGTAGTAAGGCGGATAGTTGATGAAAAACCGAGCGGGTTATTTTGGCTTTTAAGTTGTTCCGTACCATGATGTAGGGCGCAGGTTCACCGGTTTTAGGGTTGGTGATGACGCTGAGCGGATGAGTCTGGCTGGCTAAAACGACTTCGTCCATATTGGTTCTAAAATATAGTTTCTGCCGCTTGTTTTCCTTGCCATATTCTTTGACTTGATTCATTTCGACTGCCATAAACGGCACATCATTGACCTGAATTCGATATTTAACCGGCGGGGTTACCAAAAAATACTGCTCTCCTTCAAGGCGCAATACGGACGAAAACAATTTAACCATGCGATGCCGTTGAATCGGCGACTCCAAATAAAACCATTCGCCATTGGCGGTGATTCGAATATCAATATCAACTGTTTTTGGCGGAGTCCACTCATCCAACGGCGCAGGCTTAAGCGCGCCTAGTTGCTCAAACAATGTATTCAAATCTGCCACTGTTAAAACTGAGTGCGCTACCAACCAATTTTGCAGTAACATCAACCGCACAAATTACTTCGTCATATTGCATACGGGTCGGACCAATTACGCCGAGCACTCCGACCTTGTGACAATCTACTTCATAGGAAGCGGCGATGACGCTACAATCTCTAAACGGTTCATAGCCGGATTCTTCGCCGATAAAAATACTCACCCCTTCGGTGAACATGCTTTTTTGTAACAAGTCGAATAATACCTGCTTGGTTTTGAAGGTATCAAGCAATTGTCGTAATTTATCAAGCTCGGAAAACTCCGGGATTGACAACAAATTGTTTTCTCCACTCACCAACACATTTTCATTGACCTGTGTCGCCTCATCAAACAATTGGCTCGCCATTTTCATAGCAGTACGCATTTCTCGGCGCATGCTTCTATGATCTTGTTTCATGTGGGTGAATAATTGCTTTCTGACCCCATGCAGAGACTTGGCACTGTATTTGGCATTGAAAAAATTTGCCGCTTCAATCAGTTCCGATTCGGAGTATTGGCGGTGCGCCAGCAGTACTTTATTCTGCACTTGCCCGTCGTCTGTGATGAGTATAGCCAACACTCGATTTTCCGATAAACTCAAAAATTCAATCTGGCGAATTTGCACATGGCTATTGCTTGGCGTGGAAACAATACCTGCAAAAGAGGTGATTTGAGAGAGCATTTCCGTTGCGCCGGTTAATAGGCTGGTCTGATCCAAAATGCCGCTCAACTTTTCAGTCATTTTCCCCAAGGATTTATGATCAATCGAGCCGACTTTGAGCAAACT
This sequence comes from Candidatus Spongiihabitans sp., assembly GCA_965261425.1. Classification (GTDB taxonomy): domain Bacteria; phylum Pseudomonadota; class Gammaproteobacteria; order Arenicellales; family Poriferihabitantaceae; genus Spongiihabitans. The sequence continues at coordinate 1,271,778 of OZ253452.1, read as the reverse complement.
ATTGATAAAAAACCGGTATCCTTTAACGGTCGGCACACGACCAGCGGAGGTATGCGGGGCGTGAATTAAACCATAATCCTCAAGATCGCCCATGACGTTGCGAATGGTTGCCGGGCTCAGTGCCAGCTCGGGTTCCTTTGCCAAAGTATGCGATCCGACCGGCATACCGCTATCAACATAACGGCGAATCAATCCTTTTAATACCGCTTGGGCACGTTCGCTAAGGTCAGGATTTTCCGCTTCAGCCATAAAGTGAATACTCAAAATTGCTAAGGAAATAATCGCTTATTAAAATATCAGCGTGTTCATTGATGTCATGGAACGCTACCAATCTAGTCCCCTCTCTGTCAAGCGCAATTCGCATTCATTATTGAACCCCAAACTAAATTACTGATGTATAATGTCAGTTTAAGCGACTATTCTCAATGGTGAAAATTAAAAGAGTAGGTCTATTCGGGAAATTTAACGACAGCAGTGTGGCCGATGCAGTGGCTACGGTTAAAGCGATTCTCGAGGACAAAAATTTATCCGTACTACTTGGTAGCACGACAGCGGCAGAAATTCAGGGCGATAGAATTGACGACTACGACCAGCCACTGGGAGAGGCGATTGATTTAGCGATTGTGGTCGGTGGGGATGGCACGATGTTAAATGTGGCACGCACATTATCCGCCCACGACACCCCTGCCATCGGCGTGAATCTTGGGCGCTTGGGCTTTCTGACCGATGTTGCGCTTGCTGATCTTGATGCCAGCATGGAGTCTATTTTGCAAGGCGACTTTGCCATCGAACATCGGACCATGTTGCAATGCCAAGTAACCCGCAATGGCGAGACTATGTGTTCAGGCATTTCACTTAACGATATGGTTATATCGAAAGGAAACACTGGCAGACTAATCGAATTTAAAATCTGGGTCAACGATCAATTTGTCAGCCAAGCCAGAAGCGATGGCTTGATTCTCGCAACACCAACCGGTTCAACGGCTTATGCCCTGTCCGCTGGCGGTCCGATTATTTACCCGAATCTTCCGGTAATCAGCATGTCACCCATTTGTCCGCATACGCTCAGTAATCGCCCGATTATTCTGGATGAAAATGACACCATAAAAATTACCGCATTGAACACCATTGAAGCACCCGCCAACCTGTCATTTGACGGTGTCATCAATACCCAGCTAAAAGGCGATGAAACGATCATCATAAAACGCGCTGCAAAAAAACTACAAATGGTACGCATTAAAGGCTTCAATCATTTTGAAACTCTACATACAAAACTTGGTTGGAATGGCTAATGAGCGCCCTAATATCTCGTAGATCGTGATGTAGAGATGATTGATTGGCTGGAAATAAAACAATTCATCATCGCCGAGCATGTCGAGATTGAGTTTGACAAGCGTTTTACGACCGTGACCGGCGAAACCGGCTCTGGGAAGTCGTTAATTGTCGATGCCATCGGTATTTTGCTCGGGCAACGGTGTGATAATAGTTATATCCGTCACCATCACGACATCGCGGAGATACAGGCGAGTTTTGATTTGCCCGCCGACCATCCCAGCCTACGATGGCTGGCGCAAAACGATATGGAAAACGACAATGAATGCTTGTTGCGGCGCGTGATTCGGCGTGACAAAGCGAGTAAAAGTTATATCAATGGTCATGCTGTAAGCGTGGCGCAATTGCGCGATCTTGGCAAAGATATTGTCGATATTCACGGACAAAACGAACATCACTCTTTGCTGAAAAAATCGGCGCAACAAATGTTGCTGGACGGTGTTGCTGACAATCTTGAGCCGGTCGCTGAGTTGGGTGACTGCTATCATACACGCGACAATATCCAGCAACAAATCGACCAACTCAATGACCAAAGCCATGCCACACAGGAACGTGCCGACTTGCTCAAATTTCAGATTGGGGAGATGAATGAACTTGCGCCCGAGCCCGACGAGTGGTTGCATCTGGAAAACCAACACAAACGATTAAATCATCAGCAGGAACTGGCGACTGGCACACAGCAAGTGGCAACAATTCTTTACCAAGCCGAGGACCATAATCTAAACAGTCAACTCATTCAGTGTGGCTTGCAACTTGAACAGCTTTCCCAATTCGATGATCAGTTAAAATCCATTGTAGCAATCATTGATGAAGCCCAAGTCAATATTGAAGAAGCCGCAAACCAGCTTCGTCCTTTTTATCAAGACAACGAAATAGACGCGCAGGAAATCGAGAAAAACGAAACCCGTTTTTCGCTCTATCACAATCTAGCAAGAAAACACCGACTGCTACCCCAACTCCTTGCCGACCATCTTGAATCCATGAAACATGAACTGGCGAGCCTAAAAGACCCACAGCGCGAATTGAAGCGTCTCAACCATCTGCTGGACACTGAATCAAAAAAGTATCAGCGTCTTGCGGCGAAAATCAGCGTAAGCCGCAAGAAATCAGCCAAACGCCTTGCAAGTCAGGTAACGACATTGATGCAGGAACTGGGCATGGAAGGCGGCGCGTTCGATATTCGGCTACTGCCGATTGAGCGCGGCAGCTATACCCGATTCGGTAACGAGAGCGTGGAATTCGTGGTTACGGCGAATCCCGGACAGCCCCTACAACCGCTGATAAAGGTGGCATCCGGCGGAGAGCTATCGCGAATTTCTTTGGCAATTCAAGTTGTGTTGGCAAATAAAACCCCCGCATCAACGCTGATATTTGATGAGGTGGATGTGGGTATCAGTGGCGCAATAGCGAACGTAGTCGGGCACAAACTCAAACAATTGGGAAAGTCCAGTCAAGTCATCTGCATCACCCACCTGTCTCAAGTCGCCGCCAAAGGGGATCATCATTTTAGTGTTTCCAAGCACATGGATACACAAGGGGATAAGCAAGTAGCAGCGCGGGTTATCAAGTTGAATCCCGAGCAACGAGTAGAGGAAATTGCACGCATGACGGGTGGCGAAAAAATCACCAAACAATCTTTGGCACATGCCCAGCAGATGCTCGAATCAGCATGAATACCAGTACTGACAATGAGTATAAAATCAGGCACGCAAAACTACAGGACGTGCCCGAAATTTATTCGCTCTTAAAACATTATAGTGATCAGGGCATATTGTTGCCACGACCGCAAAGCGATATTTATGGTGCATTGCGGGATTTTTATGTGGCACAATACGATGGCAAAATCATTGCTTGCGCGGCGTTATTGATTTACACCAAAGAACTCGGAGAAATTCGCAGTCTGGCCGTTGACACGTCCTATATGAAATTAGGGCTGGGCAATAAAATCGTGCAACAAATCGAACAAGACGCAAAGTATATCGGTCTGACAAAGTTGATGGCGTTGACATATGTGGTGAATTTTTTCGAGAAACTGGATTTTAAGGTGGTGGAAATGAGCGAACTGCCGGAAAAAGTCTGGGGAGCCTGCATCAATTGTCATAAATTTCAAAATTGTGATGAAATAGCAATGTTAAAATACATCAATAAGCCCTGACCCCCTATTACTGTTATTAGGAAATTTTTATGCCATTACCTTTTAGATTACTGATCGTGAAAATAACAATCGTTTGTGCCACACTATTCCTGCTCGGCGGATGCACTATTGTTTACAAAGCCGACATACAACAGGGCAACGATATTACCGCACAGGCGGTCTCACAATTGGAAGTCGGCATGAACAGGCGGGAAGTTGTCCGTATAGCCGGCTCGCCGTTAATCAACGATCCGTTCCATAAAGACCGATGGGATTATTACTATTCCAAACGCAATGGAAAAAGTGGTGAAACAGTGCGCCAATCCGTATCCTTAAAATTCACCGATGATTTGTTAAGCGAGATAACCAGCTCCTTTGATTAGAGTCCTTTGCATCATTGTTGGAAGTAAACCCCCCTAAAAAAACGGTTGCTCTGATTTTAATGCCCTGTAGGATAGAACCAGCAGCTTACGCATCACCGCACACAATACCACTTTTTTATGTTTGCCTTTGGAATAGCAATCTATTGTAGAGTCTGCTCATAAAACATATCTATCTGAATATAAACAAGTAATAGTGATTTTGTGGTATAATTCTGCATGGAAATCAGCCAATAACATCTAAAACCTTGCAGCTATGATTGATTATAACGATTCCAACCAACAACCCGACTTCGACGGTCAACCCTCATAAGTCATTGATTTATAAAGAAACACAAAAATAACTAGGCACTACAAATGCCCAGATATTTAAGGATTATGTCAATTAGTACAGTGGGTAAGCTGTGGTGGTCGCCTTTAATCCCATCACAGCATAGATTTTTTTGCTTCCGGATTGATTTGAGCAGGCATGACATAGTTTTTCTGGGTGCGCTTGTGTTTGAACACACTATGTTGCACATGAATCAAGGCATTACGGATAACCTCAGGGGATAAGGCTTTGTGTTGTAGCTTGATTCGATACATCAGGTGGCTGATGCAGGCGAAAGCCATGAACGAAATAGCGATGTGGGCGCGCACTCTTGAGGGTGTCCAGTGGTAGATAGGGCGTACTTTCAAGTCATGTTTAGTGATGCGAAAACTCTCCTCGACCTGCCATAAGCCGCGATAGTGTGATAGCACTTCCTGATGCGGCGTATCGGGCAAATTGGTGATGACGCCATGCAAGCCGTCCCAGCGGCTTTCGGCAGCAATTTTGTCCTGGTTGATGCCCAGGCTGGTTTTTTCCCTTGATAATCAGAAAGATAAACAAAAAGATAATCAGAAACTTTTTATAGCCGTAGTTATTTAATAAGCTCTTGGGATTCTGGCTTTTGCCGATTTTCTTGATGAGCCGATCGACCGCCTTTTGTCGGTCATGTTGATCTTTATCCGCACGCTTTGGACAATGCGAGACAATGAGCCGTCTCTTCTTGTGCGTCAGCTCGGCTGCGCTTGACCCGCCTTTGCCAACTGCCTGATAAGCTGATTTATCCAATACCCTGGTTTGTAGTGCAACGGGCAATTGTTTTAGTTTCGCTCCGACAATGTAATAAGCGCCCGCCTCATCCAGGGCGCTTAGATTGTCTTCATTCAGCATGCCCCGATCAGCGACAAAGATCATTTTCCTAACATCATAGCGCGCTTGCATCGTCTGCAAAACGCTGATTAGGCTATGACCCTCGAAAGTAGCACCGGGGAACACTTCGTAGCCGACCGGCAGACCTTCGCGGGTGACCAGCAAAGCCAGCAATACTTGCGGCTGATTGACCTGTGTCTGATTAACTTGACAGTCCTTGCTGTAGCCATTTTGTTTTAATTCGTCTTCCTTGAAAGACTCAAAATAGAGTGTCGTACAGTCAAAAAACAACACATCCAGGGCACCAGGTAACAAGGATCGCGTGCCTTCACAGGTCATCGCTTGTAGCCGGCTGATGGTGTTATCGTCCAGCTGATCCATCATCCGATAAACTTTCTTTAATGGCAAACAGATGCCAAAGTCCTGCTCCAGGTGCTGCACACTGCCGCGCTTACTCTTAGGATTGGCATGCGTGCCATCACGCAATGGAACAGGGCTTCATGGGAAGCACGATACCGCCTCTGCGACAACAGGGTATCGAACGACAACTGGCGATAGACCGCGCCATACACTTCATGGATGCCCAGCACCACCCGTTGTTCTTCCACCATCTGCCTCAGGTCAACATTCAAGGTGGCTTTAGACGCTTTGGCTGCTTTCGCTTCAATCATCTGTTTGGCAACCGTCTCAGGCGGAAACAGGCTGGGCTGATGCTGGGCTTCAAGCTTCGCCTTGACGACTTCGGCCAGCTCTTTCAATCGCACTAACTCATCGTCATCCATGGCAATGCCGATATAACGGACAATCTTTTGCTTGACCTTATCGCCGACGCGCACAGATGAAACAATCTGAACCGATTGTCTTGGGCTATTGGGTGTAGATTTAACGCGAACGAACATGGGGTGAGTTTACCCTATGTTATCACTGAAGTCAACACAAATATTCAAATAGGCACTACAAACCAACTTCTCTACTACCCCCGCGTGTTTATTGGGCTGTGGACGATCTGCGCGGGGTGGACCGTCGAAGTCAGGTTAGCTTTGGGCAAAGGGGGCATTACTGCTTTGGGCTAACATTTTGTCGCCGAGTATTGACCTTGACACCAACAACGAGTAGTCTATGCGCCCGATTTATCAGTATAAACCATTAAAGAGCAAGCCATGCGAGTAGCCATTTTAGGGGGACCCGGTTCTGGGAAAGGAACCCAAGCAAAGATGTTGTCAGAACGATACCGTGTTCCCCAGATATCAACCGGTGATTTATTACGAGAAGCACTAAAAAATAACCGCGGTCTAAGCGAGGAAGCTAGACAAGCTATGGCGGAGGGCAGGCTTGTGGATGATGCGGTTGTGCATAAATTATTGGAAGAAAGACTGCGAAAAAGGGATACCAAACGCGGTTTTGTTATAGACGGTTACCCGCGAAATATCCCTCAGGCACAGGCCTTAGACATATTGTTGAGCATGTTGGGCAAGATATTGCAAATTGCGATCAATATTGATGTTGACGACAAAGTGTTGGTTAAGAGGATGGTGAACAGGATAAGCTGTGGCAAGTGTGGTGCGATATACAGCAAACGCTTTTCGCAGCCGAAGGTTAAAGATAAATGCGATCGATGTGGCGGGGCGTTGTTAACTCGGGCTGACGACACCACAAAAACGGCACGGGTCCGCATCGGTGTTTATCACGCAGAAACCACGCCGCTAATCACCTATTACCGCGCTCAACACAAATTGCGTACCATGTCGGGAGGGGGAGAAATCGAGCAAATTTATCAAAAACTGTGCAATCTCGTTGATCTGGAAATCCGACCGTTGGAGATTAAAACGCTGGAGATTGCGGCAGATGCGGATGATGAAATGGAGACTACTTTTATTGCTGGCGGTCAAATAAACCGAATTGATCCGGAAATTATGGCAAGTAAAAGACCGCAGAAAAAGAAAATAATAATAATCACTACAACAAAAACGACCCGCAAGAAGAGCAGTACGCTGGCAAAAAAGAAAGTAGCGAAAAAAACAAAAGTGATTAAAAAAACCGCGCAGAAAAAGCAAACTGCCGTCAAAACGGCAACTAAAACAACCAGCAAAACAACTGTGCGAAAACCAGCAAAGGAAGCAACTTCTAAACCGATTTCTAAGGCTAAAAAGGTGACCAAAAAGAAACTTGCATCAAACAAAGCAACGAAAGAAACAACGCCGGCAAAACCAGTCACGCGCACTAAAAAAATAATCGAAAAAAGTTGCCAGAAAATCTAGATAGTCAAATATCAGGTCATAATGGATCATCATCCGCAACAGGGGAAATTTCCATTGTCTCGTCCGAGACGGATGCGTCAGGATGTGTTTGGTCGGCGCTTGATGCGTGAATCCGTTTTGACTACGGACGATTTGATACAACCTGTGTTTGTTGTGGAGGGCACTGAAACTGAGCCGATTGCGTCTATGCCGGGTGTTTTGCGAATGCCCATCGATGTTGTGGTTGAGAAATGCACCGTCTGGCAACAATTGGGATTACCTGCGGTGGTGCTTTTTCCGGTTATCCCAGCACACCAAAAATCACAATATGCCGAGCAAGCATGGGATGCGGACGGACTCGTCCAGCGCACCATTAAAGCAATCAAAGTGGCGGTTCCCGAGCTGGGAGTGATGACCGATGTTGCGCTGGATGCCTATACCCGACACGGTCAGGATGGGTTGGTTGATGATGTGGGTTATGTGGTCAATGATCAAACCGTAGAGGCATTGGTGAGGCAGGCTCTTTCCCATGCTGAGGCGGGGGCAGATGTGGTGGCTCCCTCGGATATGATGGATGGCAGAGTCGGGGCGATTCGTCACGCGCTGGAAGAAAACGGCTTTGTAAACACCCGTATTCTGTCTTATGCGGCAAAATATGCGTCCAGTTATTACGCGCCGTTTCGTCATGCTGTTGGCTCTGCGGGCAATCTGGCAGGCGGCAATAAGTGTAGTTATCAAATGGATCCGGCGAATGTGGATGAGGCTTTGCGAGAAGTGGCTTTGGATATTGCCGAAGGTGCGGATATGATTATGATTAAGCCGGGGCTGCCTTATCTGGATATTATATCGCGGGTTAAACAAGCCTTTGCAATGCCGACCTTTGCCTATCAGGTCAGTGGTGAATATGCGATGTTCAAGGCAGCCGCTGAACAAGGCTGGGTTGACGAAAAAGCGGTCGTTATGGAAGCAATGATCGGATTTAAACGCGCTGGTTGTGATGGTGTTCTGACTTATTATGCCGAGCAAATTGCCCTTTGGTTGCAGTCCGATGATTGATTGCCGACAAGCCATTTGGGTAGATGCGGGTCAGGTTTTTAATATTGATTGGCGTAGAATATAAGGTTCACTCTCTGACATGACCATGAGCAAACAGGCTCCCATCGAAATAAACTTAAATCGCCGCACCAGAATGTTGACCGTAACATTCGTCGATGAATCATTTGATTTGAGTTGCGAATACCTGAGGGTATATTCGCCTTCAGCGGAAGTTAAGGGGCATGGTCCGGGACAAGAGGTGTTGCAGGTTGGCAAGCAGAATGTCAATATTAATGCTATCGAGCCGGTCGGTAATTATGCCATCAAGCCGGTTTTTGATGACGGGCATGATAGTGGAATCTATTCTTGGGAGACGCTCTATCAACTCGGCAAAAGGCAGCAAGAAAATTGGGCGGACTATCTTGAACGTCTGCAGGTCGCCGGTCAATCCAGAAAAGGGATTTGACCAGAATTCCGGGTTAGAGTGTGATGAGCAAAAACCACTCAGACAGTGCAGCAGAACAGGCGGCTAACAAGCAGACTCATTTTGGTTATCATCTGGTCGATGAATCAGAAAAAGCAAAACTGGTCGGTGATGTATTTAGTTCGGTGGCGGCTAAATACGACCTTATGAACGATTTTATGTCGCTCGGTGTGCATCGCCTGTGGAAGCGATTTGCGGCATCACAAAGTGGATTGAAAGCAGGCGATTATGTGCTCGATGTCGCGGCTGGTAGCGGCGATTTAGCACGCCACTTTGCCGCGCAGGTTGGCGCAAGCGGGAAAGTGTTGTTGACCGACATCAATGCCGATATGCTGGCGCAGGGCAAGGCAAAAATGATTGACGCTGGTTTGGTGGGCAATATCGAATATGCCGTTGCCGATGCGGAAAATCTGGGCTTTGAGGACGATCAATTTGATTGCGTTGCCATCTCATTTGGTTTACGCAATGTGACCCACAAGGAAAAAGCACTGCAATCCATGTATCGTGTTGTCAAACCCGGCGGACGCATGATGATTTTGGAATTTTCCACACCAATTGTTCCAATGCTGAGCAAGGCGTATGATTTTTATTCATTCAATGCGATACCTAAAATCGCAAAATGGCTTGCCAATGACGTGTCAAGTTATCAGTATTTGGTTGAGTCCATACGCCGACACCCGAATCAAGAAACATTACGCAACATGATGCTCGATGCCGGCTGTGATGAAGTAAAATATCACAACCTGAGTGGCGGTATCGTGGCATTGCATCTAGGCTTTAAGTTTTAAGTAGTCTTGTGTTCAGTGCACCTATATTAACTGTCTTTTTCCGCGATTGCGGTGTCAGTCCCGTACTCGAATCCTCATGTATTCCATATACACTCCGGTTCTGCGTGCGGGACTTCCTTGCACTCACAAAAAAACCATGGTTAATAGAGTCGCCCTTCAATTGTCGGTCAGCAGATTTTTAGAATGAGTGTGTTTTTCAATTTTTTGAACCGAACTTCCGAAGTTCTTTTAAGCCTTGACCCCGATGGCAGGGAAAATCTCGCCACGCTTGCAGGCAAGGTGTTGTGTATTGAAATGATGGGGTTGCAGTCGCCAGTGTTGACATTATATCTCAGTCCTTCGGCAGATGGCATGGCAATCAATTCGCATTGCGATATGGAGCCGAATGTAACATTAAGCGGATCGGTCATGGCATTCATCAAACTCGGTAGCGGTGGGTTGGAGAGCGGAGTGTTGTCTAGCGGACAGGTGAATATGAAGGGCGATGCAGAAATCGGACAAGCCTTTCAGAAGATATTATCGCAGTTGGATATAGATTGGGAGGAATTACTGTCACGCTATGTCGGCGATACGCCGGCAAGAAAAGTTGGCAATGCGGTACGCTGTTTCGGTGATTGGGCTTCGCAGTCACTGGATTTATCGAGAATCAATGCGGGGGAATTTCTGCAAGAAGAAAAACGGCTGTTGGTGACCAATCTGGCGATGCAACGATTTCAGGATTCGGTGGAGGCATTGCGCGTTGACAAAGACCGTCTGCAACAAAGAATTTCGCGTCTAAAGAAAAATCAGCATTCCAATCAAGGTAATCCTAGCCGCTAATCCGACCGATTCCGTGACAACCTTTTTCCACTTATTGAGAATTGCCCACGTCTTGACGCGCTATGGGTTGGATGAATTTGTATCGGTATTGCATTTATTTCGACCTTACGCTTTTTTATTCAAACTGATTCCGGTACGCCGCCAGCGTGCGTTACCCAGAGGCGACCGACTACGAATGGCATTGGAGGAATTGGGTCCGGTATTTATCAAGTTTGGTCAGATTCTTTCCACTCGCCCGGATTTATTGCCAGCAGACATCGCCCAATCGCTGGTCAAACTTCAGGATCAGGTGCCGCCTTTTGCCGGGGAGCAGGCGGTCAGGATTATCGAATCGGCGTATGGTGATAAACTGGAAAATCATTTTAAGGTTTTTGAAAAGGAATCCACCGCTTCAGCGTCTGTGGCGCAGGTTCACTATGCTCAATTACATGATGGTACCGATGTGGTGGTTAAAGTGGTGCGCCCGGGCATTGTCGCTGTGATCGAAAGGGATCTTGAATTGCTGCATATTCTGGCAGATTTAGCGGATCGTTATTGGTCGCAGTGCAAACGCCTGAAACCAAAGGAAATCGTGTCTGACTATGACAAGACAATCCACGATGAATTGGACATGATGCGCGAGGCGGCGAGTGCCAGTCAGCTAAAAGCTAATTTCGCAAACTCTGATTTAATCCATGTTCCACAAGTTTATTGGTCGCATACCAATCGTGATGTATTGGTGATGGAAAGAATTTATGGCATCCCTATTCGTGATGTTACACGCTTAAAGGCAGCTGGAATAGACATGAAGAAGCTCGCACATGCCGGCGTGGAAATATTTTTTACGCAGGCGTTTCGGGACGGTTTCTTTCATGCGGACATGCACCCGGGCAATATATTCGTCTCCGAGAGCGGGCAATATCGAGCCGTTGATTTCGGCATCATGGGGACGTTAAGTACCGCAGATAAGCGTTATCTGGCAGAAAATCTGCTGGCGTTTTTTAACCGCGATTATCATCGTGTTGCCGATGCACATATTCGTGCTGGCTGGGTCCCACCGAATACCAATGTCGAAGATTTTGAAGGTGCGATACGCACGGTATGCGAGCCGATATTTTCGCGTCCGATTAGCGAAATTTCATTCGGCACCTTCTTGATCGATTTATTTCGGGTTGCGCGGCGGTTTAATATGCCGGTGCAACCGCAGTTGGTGTTGTTGCAAAAGACGATTTTGAATATCGAAGGTCTGGGGCGACAGCTTTACCCGCAACTTGATCTCTGGGAAACCGCGAAACCGTTTTTAGAAAAGTGGATGAGCGAACAAATTGGTCCGCGGGCAGCCATAAAAACCATCCAGCGTGAATTGCCGAACCTGTTTACGTTGGCACCCGAATTACCTGCGCTGGCACATCAGATTATGTATAGATTGAAAAATGATGAACTGATCATCCGCACACAGGATCAGGCGGTTGAGCGACTGCGTCATCAAATGGCTTATCAGCATAAGCAAACCATTAAAATAGTGCTTGGTGTTGGCTTGCTCATCACCGCTTTCATTGCTCTGCCTGACCCGCATCAGATTTCGTCCATGCCATTGATTGGTTGGCTATCATTCGGCGGTGGTTTGTTGATGTTACTATTAGCAAAAATGTCGCGCCCGAAAGCGCAAAGGTCATAACATCATTTGATATTATCTGGGTCAGCCCCAGCAATTATTATTCGGACGGCAAGACCGCGTATAGCACTCAAAAGAAGTTTAGCGGCCGCAATAATGAGACTATCTGAGCGGCGATGACAATACCCAACATCCACTTGACAACCGCTAGTTCTCTTTGGATGACTGTGAGTTCTTTTTAGACTCCAACGATATCTCCTTCGGTCGCGGCGCTATCTGCCGATAGGGCTTCCGCTGCCTTTCGTGCTTCTTACTCGGGAACGCCAGCAGTCCGAAAAGCCGAATATACTTCAGAAATCATTGTTGTCATTTTGAAACTCCGAAACGGTATAAAATAGATGACATCATTGTAACATGAAGCACAAATTAACCTACCGTGCTATACTGTGTGTTTATAACCGTATGCGGAGTGGCGTGAATGAATAATATGAAAACAGCCAGTTGTCACTGTGGCGCGGTGGTACTCAATATTGAGTTACCCCCTTTATCTGAGACATCGGGGACATTAGGGGGGCTACGGCGTTGCAATTGTTCATTGTGTCGGCGTAAGGGGGCAATCATAGCGATGGCACCACTTGCCACATTGAAAGTGGTAAAAGGGCAGGATAATCTGGGGCTGTATCAATGGAATACAAAAGTTGCCAAACATTATTTTTGCAAAACCTGTGGCATATATACCCATAATCAACGGCGCAGTAATCCCGATGAGTGCGGCTTTAACGTGGCGTGTCTGGATGAATTTGATGCTACGGTATTGGCAAATCTTGACCCGCAGGAGATTGAGATGCTAGATGGCGCATCGATGTCTCTGGTTGACGATGGATGAGCGGCGGTGAAAGGCTCACTAAAGGCGGGAATTAAATTTGAACATTCGTTCACTTTGACCGATATGAAAATGGTGCCGGCATTGTATCCTGAAGCTGCCGAATTTCTGCAAATGCCAGACGTATTTGCGACCGGGTTTATGGTTGGCTTTTTAGAGTGGGCTTGTTTGAAATCAGTCATCCCTCATTTGGATTGGCCCGCAGAACAAACGGTTGGCACGCATATTAATGTCAATCATATAGCAGCAACACCCTCTGGGTTCATGGTAACGGCGCGAACCGAGTTAATCGAGGTTGATGGGCGGCGACTAAAATTTAACGTGGAAGGACATGATGGCATCGAGACAATCTCTGTCGGAGATCACGAAAGATTTGTGATAAACAAGCAAAAGTTTGATGCGGCAGTTGAACAAAAGCGTAACCTGAATAATAGCGGATGAGAATGGGCTTGAAAATCATGCTGAAATTGCTCTCAATAGGAGTGATTTTTGTCATCACAATGGGGGTTGGGTTGGGGGTTTACGCGCTCACGTTATTGCCCGAATTGCCCACAGTTGCGGAAATTCGACAAATCCCGTTGAATATTCCATTAAGAATATACAGCGCGGATAAGAAACTCATCGGCGAATATGGCAATGAACGGCGCCTGCCGCTTACTTTGGATCAAACGCCATCATTGTTGATTGACGCCGTCATTGCCACTGAAGACGACCACTTTTACTATCATACAGGGGTGTATTTTCCCGGCTTGGTCAGGGCGGCGATTAGCAACTTTTTAAGTCGCTCAAAAGGTCAGGGTGCAAGCACAATCACCATGCAGGTGGCGCGTAATTTCTTCCTCAATCCTGAAAAAACCTATACCCGAAAACTAAAGGAGATTTTGCTTGCTTTTAATATGGAACGCGCATTGACCAAGGATGAAATTCTCGAACTCTATCTCAATAAAATTTTTCTCGGACATCGCGCCTACGGCTTTGCCGCCGCCGCGCAGGTTTACTACGGCGAAGAGTTGTCAAACCTGAGCTTTCCTGAAATAGCCATGCTTGCCGGATTGCCCAAAGCCCCGTCTCGCGACAATCCGATTTCCAACCCCAAACGCGCTATGGAGCGGCGAGATTATGTCCTCAAACGATTACACGGTTTGGGCAAAATTGATACCTTGAGTATGGAAACAGCGCGTAAAGCACCGATAACTGCCAGACGACACATTGCCGGCGTGGATATTCATGCCCCTTATGTATCCGAAATGGCACGTCAATTGATGTATGAGCGATTCGGCGAAGCGGTCTATCAACGTGGTTTCAACGTAACATTAACCATCAACAGCGCGTATCAGGCAGAGGCGAATCAAGCGTTGCGAAAAGGGCTACTAGATTATGATTTGCGCCATGGCTATAAGGGGGCAATCGCCAAACTTATCTTAGCGGATTATCATGACGCGGACTTTGACCGCAAAGTCATCAGCGCACTAAATGCGTTTCCCGCCAGTCAGGAATTGCTTGCGGCAGTCGTTACCCAATTGGACGTTCAGTCTTTTCAGGCTTTTAATCAGCACGGTGAAACGGTAACCGTTGCTTGGGAAAACATGGACTGGGCAAGACAATATTTAACTGCTAACTCGCTTGGGCCTAAATTGACTTCGGCGGATGAAGTCGTCAATGTCGGAGATGTTGTTTATATTCGGGAACGCGCTCAAGGTGAATGGATGTTGTCGCAATTACCCGAAGTGTCTGGCGCATTGGTCAGTTTGAATTCCAAGAGCGGCGCGATTTTGGCACTAAGCGGTGGGTTTGATTATTATTTGAGCAAATTTAACCGAGCGACCCAAGCCAAACGACAACCCGGTTCCAATATAAAACCATTTATTTACTCAGCTGCCCTCGCCAATGGATTCACGGCAAACAGTTTGGTCAGTGCCGCGCCGATTGTGATTGATGACTCTTTGGAAGGCATTTGGCGACCGCAAAATTATAGTAAAAAGTTTTTCGGACCGACCCCGTTGCGTAAAGCACTGAGCTTGTCGCTCAATTTGGTTTCGGTGCGGTTGGTACGAGCGATAGGAATTGACAACACGATTGACCATTTGGTGGGATTTGGATTTGAGCGCGAGAAATTGCCAAGGAGTCTTTCTCTGGCACTGGGAAGCATTTCGGTTACGCCACTGGAACTGGTGGCACGCTTTGCAGGATTGGCAAATGGTGGCAAGAGAATCACCCCGTTCCTGATTGAAAAAATTGAAGATGCAGATGGCAACCTGATTGACTTATCGCCTGCCTGTGAAAATTGTGAGGAACAAGTTGGCAACGATGACAAGCAGATGGTCGGCAATGTAGATGCGTCCGAAACGGGGCTTTCAATAGAAGGACTGATTCCAGAAGCGTCTATCCCGAAAACAACTGAGCAACAGCCCGATGAAAACCAACCCACTGGTGATTCTGTGGCGGTTGATCGTTTGGCTGGTAATCTTGTAGAACAGGTGGGCTCTAATCGAGCAATTTCACCACAAAATGCGTTTTTAATGCAAAGTTTGCTCAAGCAGGTCATCTTGAGCGGCACCGGCAGACGCGCACTGACACTCAACCGCAACGATCTAGCAGGAAAAACTGGCACCACCAATAATTTTCGAGATGCGTGGTTTTCAGGCTTCAATCCTGATGTAGTCACCACCGTATTCGTTGGTTTTGATGAGCCGAAACATCTTGGAAGACGCGAATCCGGCGCGTCTGCAGCACTGCCCATCTGGATTGATTTTATGCGCCGTGTGTTGCAAGATTTCTCGGAACAACCGGTGCGAGTCCCCGAAAATATCACCACCCGTTTTGTCAATAAAAATAGCGGCAGGGTCACATCTGTAGATGACCCAGATGGTTATTCTGAACATTTTATCGTGGGCACCGAACCAGATGACGTATCCAAAACCGTTGGCGGCTCGGCTGACAAAAACAACCCCATCCCTGAATCACTGTTTTAACGATGTTATTTTCCTGACTTCGACGGTCAACCCTCATAAGTCATTGATTTATAAGGAAACACAAAAATACCTAGGCACTACAAATGCCCAGATATTGAAGAATTATGTCAATTAGTACAGTGGGTAAGCTGTGGTAATCGCTTTTAATCCCATCACAGCATAGATTTTTTTTGCCTCTGGATTGATTTGAGAAGGCATGACATAACGCTGTTTGGTGCGCTTGTGTTTGAACACACTATGTTGCACATGAATCAAGGCATTACGAATAACTTCAGGGGATAAGGCTTTGTGTTGTAGCTTGATTCGATACATTAGCTGTCTGATGCAGGCAAAAGCCATGAACGAAATAGCAATGTGGGCACGCACCCTGGAAGGTGTCCAGTGGTAGATAGGGCGTACTTTTAAGTCATGTTTAGTGATGCGGAAACTTTCTTCAACCTGCCATAAGCCGCGATAGTGTGATAACACTTCCTGATGCGGCGTATCGGGCAAATTGGTGATGACGCCATGCAGTCCGTCCCAGCGGCTTTCGGCAGCAATTTTATCTTGGTTGATACTCAGGCTAGTCTTTCCTTTGATAATCAGAAACTTTTTATAGCCGTAGTTATTTAATAAGTCCTTAGGATTCTGGCTTTTACCGATTTTCTTGATGAGCCGATCGACTGCCTTTTGTCGGTCATGTTGATCTTTATCCGCACGCTTTGGACAATGCGAGACAATGAGCCGTCTCTTCTTGTGCGTCAGCTCGGCTGCGCTTGATGCGCCTTTGCCAAGCGCCTGATAAGCTGATTTATCCAATACTTTGGTTTGTAGTGCACGGGCAATTGTTTTAGTTTCGCCCCGACAATGTAATAAGCACCCGCCTCATCCAGGGCATGCAGATTGTCTTCATTCAGCATGCCCCGATCAGCGACAAAGATCATTTTCCTAACATCATAGCGCGCTTGCATCGTCTGCAAAACGCTGATTAGGCTATGACCCTCGAAAGTAGCACCGGGGAACACTTCGTAGCCGACCGGCAGACCTTCGCGGGTGACCAGCAAAGCCAGCAATACTTGCGGCTGATTGACCTGTGTCTGATTAACTTGACAGTCCTTGCTGTAGCCATTTTGTTTTAATTCGTCTTCCTTGAAAGACTCAAAATAGAGCGTCGTACAATCAAAAAACAACACATCCAACGCACCAGGTAACAAGGATCGCGTGCCTTCACAGGTCATCGCTTGTAGCCGACTGATGGTGTTATCGTCCAGCTGATCCATCATCCGATAAACTTTCTCTAAGGACAAAGAAACGCATGAGTCCTGCTCCAGGTGCTGCACGCTGCCGCGCTTGCGCTTGCCTTGCTCTGGGGGGATTAGCAATGCGTGCCATCACACAATGAAACAGTGCTTCTGTGGAGGCACGATACTTCTTTTGCGGCAACAGGGTATCGAACGACAACTGGCGATAGACCGCGCCATACACCTCATGGATGCCCAGCACCACACGTTGTTCTTCCACCATCTGCCTCAGATCAACATTCAAGGTGGCTTTGGACGCTTGGGCTGCTTTCGCTTCAATAACTTGTTTGGCGACCGCCTCAGGCGGAAACAAACCGGGCTGGTGTTGGGCTTCAAGCTTCGCCTTGACGACTTCGGCCAGCTCTTTCAATCGCACTAACTCATCGTCATCCATGGCAATGCCGATATAACGGACAATCTTTTGCTTGACCTTATCGCCGACGCGCACGGATGAGACAATCTGAACCGATTGTCTTGGGCTATTGGGTGTAGATTTAACGCGAACGAACATGGGGTGAGTTTACCCGGCGAATTCAACCCATAAGTGCAACACTCGGGTTTATATTATGATCTATTCCCATTGCGCGGGAAAAGACCTCCCAAGTGGTTTTATACCCCAAACATTTTCTAGGTCGGTTGTTCATTAAATCGGTCGCTTTGAACAACTCTTTTTCGGTGACTTTATGCAAAGGCATTTTCTTTGGAAAAAACTGCCGGAGCAAGCCATTGTGCCAGATGATTATTTGGCATTCAAGCCACGCTCCCAAGAGTGATACGGTTTAGCGTCGTTAAGTTTCACACTCGAGTTGTTTGGCAACGGGGTGAGCTCGCCGCACCGCTTTTTTAGTTTCACACTCGAGTTGTTTGGCAACGGGTCGGTGAGCTCGCCGCACCGCTTTTTTTGCCGTTCAGTTAAAAGAGTACGAGTGTACCCTTTGACTGACTTAGGAGTGTTGCACTTATTATGTGAATTCAAGCATGATATAAATATCCAGATTGGTTATTGACCAAATCGCCAAGATTGTCCTGACCAATTAGCATAGCCAATATTGGCAGTGCTTGTCAAATCCGTGTTCCGGTTCAAGACCTATGAGACAAATCAGATTGCCTCGGTGAGTTGTTGATACGCCATCGGTGTCATCAGTTAAAAGAGTCTTAATATACCCTTTGGCTGACTTAAAAAGCGTTGCACTTATGATGTGAATGTTGCCCCTTTTTCTCGGTTAGAGAGAAGGATGTTTGCCAGTTTGGAAGGGCGAATACTGAGGGCTTTTTTGCCGTCAATTCGTAACGCCTTTTGAGCGGACAATAAGCGGATTGTTGAGGGGTAAGAGATGAGAACGCCATCGCGCTCAAAGATATCAAAGCCGAGTTTGCTGGCTTCCTGACGTAGTTCGTCTGTGTGCTTTTCGTCCAGATAACTTGCTATTTCTTCATCCGTAAACGCTCAGCATGATGCCACATTAACAACAGTTTGTTGCAAGGTATTAAACGATTGACTAAGTTGTTCGTTGGCTTTTCTTATGCCACCAATGTTGCCATCTTGCGCCGCTTTTTGAAGTTGAGTTGCATTTCTTGTGCAAAGTGCTACTGCTTTTTTCGTATCATCGGCTCCTGTTTGCACATTGCTGAACATTTCCTCAAAAGTGGTTATCATTTTTTTATTGCGACTCCGAATTATTGATGTTCCAAGTCTAAATCATTTCCAAACGCGATACAATCCGCCCACGCCTGTCAGTTTTTACTCGGGCGATGTCCCAGTGGATTTATGGCAAGCACAACATGAACAAATTCAGCGTTACAATGTACTCATCCCGCTGACTAAATAATCCCAGACATATTCGGTGAAACTCCAGCGAACCTGAATATCATAGGTTGGCGTGCTACTGATTTTATGCAACAAAATACTAGCATGACCAAAGCGGGTTTGCGTGCATGCCCCTGTAGCGAATACCTGCGGGTGCAAATCCAGCGGGCAGGCTTTGGCGAGTAGGGCGGTTGAGTCTGCGCCCGTCAGTCTAAGGACGGCGTAGTAATCGGTCACATCGACGACTGCGCTGTGGGTGCCAGACAGGGCGGTTTTAAGTTTGCTGATAGTGCGGTCGGTTGCGGATAACGGACAATGCAATAACCATTCGTTGGGACCGAGCCAATAGAGTGTTGAGTCGTCATTTTCCGTGTAGCTATTTGC
Organism: Candidatus Spongiihabitans sp.; assembly: GCA_965261425.1. Taxonomy (GTDB): domain Bacteria; phylum Pseudomonadota; class Gammaproteobacteria; order Arenicellales; family Poriferihabitantaceae; genus Spongiihabitans. The sequence continues at coordinate 1,252,472 of OZ253452.1, read as the reverse complement.
TTGATCGGGGACTGCCATGCTGAGCGTGGTTTCAATCGGTTCAACGAATTGACGATTGCTCAACTGACCGCGTAAATTAATTTTTCCGCACCACGGCAACGCAATCAGGCGGTTGTCGCCCTCTATTGGTGTTCGGTTGTAAGCCGGCGATGTGGTCTTGATTTCAGTCGCTTTAACCATGTATCCGTTCTCCTTGTTTGTCGAAAAAAAGCGGCTCGGTTACTTGGACTTTATGACTCGTTCCATCTATCAGCGCAACGTCCAGCGTTTGTCCTTTTCGATTGAAACCATCTTTTATCAAAGCCATCGCGATAGAGTGTCCTACATTTGGGCTCATGTAACTTGAGCTAACATGCCCCAGCATTGCCATAGGCGGTTTCGGTTTAACCGCTTCGACGACATGGCTGCCTTCGGGTAAGACAAATTGTGGGTCTTCGGTGAGTAGCCCAACCAATTGTTTCCGACCCGCTTTTGCCGTATCGGTGCGGGTGAATGATCGCTTTCCCAGAAAGTCTGATTTTTTCTTTGATACGATCCAGTCCATACCTAAATCCATCGGCGTTACCGTGCCATCGGTATCCTGACCGACAATGATGAAGCCTTTTTCGGCGCGTAATACATGCATCGCTTCGGTACCATACGGACAGATGTCATACTGTTTTCCGGCATCCATCAGGGCTTGCCAAAGTGCCAAACCATAGCGCGCAGGTACATTGATTTCAAAAGCCAATTCGCCGGTAAAACTGATGCGGTAAATTCGTGCGGGGATGTCGGCGACTCGGGCTTCGCGCATGGACATGAATGGGAATGAGTCGTTATTCAGGCTATCCGGCATATCAATGACCTGTTCCAGCACCTTACGCGCATAAGGACCATTTAGTGATGCCACCGCCCATTGCTCGGTTACGCTGGTGGCATACACTTCCATCTGTGGCCATTCGGTTTGTAACCATTCTTCAATCCAGCCCATAACCCGCGCCGCGCCGCCAGAAGTCGTGGTCATGTGGTAGTGATTTTCAGCCAAGCAGGTGGTTACCCCATCGTCAAACACCATGCCGTGTTCATTCAGCATTAAGCCATATCGACACCGTCCGGGCGCGAGTTGATCCCAAGCATTGGTATAAAGCATATTCAGGAGTTTGACCGTGTCTTTACCCTGTAAATCAATTTTCCCTAATGTAGAGGCATCAAGCAGGGCGCAGGCATTGCGTGCCGCAAGGCATTCGCGTTGTACCGCATCATCCATGCTTTCTCTCAACTTTGGGAAATAATGTGGTCGCTTCCAATCGCCCACATCCTCATATACCGCACCCATTTTGTCATGCCACGGGTGCATCGCGGTTTTGCGTTGTTGCAGAAATAGCTGTCGCCGCTCATGCCCGACAATGGCACCGAATGTAAGCGGGGTATAGGGCGGCCGAAAAGTCGTGGTGCCGACTTCTACAATGGGCAGATTACGCAGTTTTGCCATGACGGTGAGGGCGTTTATATTCGAAGTCTTGCCCTGATCGGTGCCCATGCCGGTAGTGGTATATCGTTTCAGATGTTCGACCGATTCGAAGCCTTCGCGCATGGCTAATTCAATATCCGCCACGGTGGAATCATTGTGCAACTCATGGAAGTGCTTTTTCTTGCCCTGTCCGATGGGGTGGTCACAGGGCAGTATCCATAAGGGTCGCAAGGGGTCGGTATCGGGCTCCCCTGAACGGGCATCGGATGACAGACGCGAAACCTTAAAACCGACCGCCTTGGCAGCGGCACAACCAGCAGCAAAGCCTTCGCTTAAACAATCATCTAAGCGATATGAAGCCTGACTTGCGCCTGCCATAATACAAGGATTGTTCACCGCCGCTTGGGCAGCGACAAAGCAGTGCAAGTCGTCCCGATAGGTGAGTTTGCCCTTTGCTTGGCTAAACAAATGTATGATCGGGGTCCAGCCACCTGAGACACCAACCACGTCACAGTCAATGGTTTGTGCGACACCGCTCACATCGCAACCGTCTTCGCTCAACGACATGATTTCTGCTTTTTGGATTTGTCGTTTGCCATAACCAACTCCGCTGATGGTCGCATTTTCGATAATATTGATGCCGAGTTCTTGCGCTTGGCGAACCGCCACGCTTTGCAGATTGTGGCGGACATCAACAATATGCACCACCGCTCCAGAGGTTTTCGCTGCCACAGCAGTCAGATACGCGCTGTCGTTATTGGTCAGGATGACAATATGCTTGCCGGGCAACACCCCATAACGGTTGATGTAACTACGGATTGCGCCTGCCAACATCACCCCCGGACGATCGTTATCTGCAAATACCAGCGGTCGCTCGAACGCGCCAGTGGCAAGCACAACCTGCTTGGCGCGAATTTTCCAAAGCCGTTCTTTGGGGGATGTCGCAGTCGATTTTGTTTGTTTGCGGTCGGCATTGTCCGCCCCCATGTGTGGTGCAATACGCTGATTTGCCACCAAAAAATTATAGTCATAGTAGCCAGTGACAGTGGTTCTTGACAGCAGAGTAACCTGCTCCATTTCATTGAGAGCGGCTATTTTCTGTTCAATCCATTGATTGGTATCAATGCCATTGATGAGTGCGGTCTCGCTTAGCAGCGTGCCACCAAATTCATTCTTCTCATCCAACAACATGACTCGCGCACCCGCGCATCCAGCGGCATAAGCCGCCTGCACCCCAGCCGGGCCGCCACCGACTACTAATACGTCACAATGGGCAAAGGTTTTGTCGTAACTGTCAGGATCAATTTCGGTTGGCGACTTGCCAAGACCTGCAGATTTGCGAATAAACTTTTCGTAGGTCAGCCACAATGAGGCGGGCCACATAAAGGTCTTGTAATAAAAACCGGCGGGCAAAATGCGTGATAGTTTGGCACTGATTGCGCCAAGGTCGAAATTTACCGAGGGCCAGCAGTTCTGCGATGAGGCGCGTAAGCCTTCGTATAACTCGATTTCTGTGGCTCTACGGTTCGGCTCGGTGCGTGCCCCGAGTTCAAGCTGCACCAGCGCGTTCGGTTCTTCTGCGCCAGCCGAATAGATGCCGCGAGGGCGATGATACTTAAAACTACGCCCGACCAAGTGGACACCATTGGCTAACAATGCCGATGCCAGCGTGTCACCAAGATAGCCTTCATAGGCTTTGTCATCGTACCAAAAATGAATGCGCTGACCGCGCTCTAATCTGCCACCCTGAGGCAGGCGATTAACTTGTTGTGTCATTGTCAATCTCGGGTTTGGGTTCGCTGGGTTGATAGGTTGCGCAAATATGATTGGTTACGGTGTCGCGAGCGACATTAAACCAACGTCTGCAGCCGTGACTATGCACCCATCTTTCGTGGTGAATGCCTTTTGTATTGCTACGAAAAAAGACGTAATCCCCCCACTGTTCATCGGATAATTCTTGTGGCTGTTCGGGACGCGCAATATGAGCTTCACCATGACAACTGAATTCGGTTTGATCGCGCAACCCGCACCACGGGCAGTTAATAATCAACATCAGTGCGCCACTGCCGCTGCCGCGCCTTCGTCAATCAAGGCACCGCTATTGAATCGGTTGATTGAAAAGGGTGCGGCGATGGGGTGCATGTCGCCACTCGCGATAGAATGAGCAAAAACATGTCCCGAGCCGGGGGTTGCCTTGAATCCGCCAGTTCCCCAGCCACAATTAAACAACAGATTATTGACCGGTGTTTTGGAAATCAAGGGCGAACGATCCACCGTTACATCAACAATCCCACCCCATTGGCGTAACATTTTTAGGCGCGAGAATATCGGATAAAGCTCGATAATCGGAGCAACGGTTTCCTCGATGACATTAAACCCGCCACGTTGAGAATAGGAATTATAAGTATCCGAACCAGCGCCGATAACCAGCTCGCCTTTATCCGACTGACTGATGTACGCATGAATGCTACCCGACATGACCACGCAGTCTAAGATCGGCTTAATCGGCTCTGAAACCAGTGCCTGCAAGGGAAAAGATTCAATCGGCAGACGAAATCCTGCCATTTCTGCTAACACGCTACAATGCCCGGCGACCACACAACCGACTTTTTTAGCACCGATAAACCCGTGACTGGTCTCAACCCCTCGCACGGTATTATTTTCAATTTTGAATCCGTTTACTTCACAGTTCTGAATAATATCTACCCCCAGCGCGTCCGCAGCCCGTGCATATCCCCAAGCAACCGCATCATGCCGTGCAGTGCCGCCACGTTTTTGCAATACCGCGCCCAATACTGGATAACGACATTGCAGGTTGATGAACGGCACTCTTTTTTTAATCTGCTCGGGGGTTAAGAGTTCCGAATCAATGCCATTGAGATGGATGGCATTGCCACGCCGACCAATTTCCTGCAAGTCATGGATATTGTGTGCAAGATGCAACAAACCGCGCTGCGAAAACATGACATTATAGTTGAGATCTTGGCTCAATCCCTCCCAGAGCTTCATGGCATGTTCGTAAATCACGGCAGATTCATCCCACAAATAATTGGAGCGTACAATGGTCGTGTTGCGACCGGTATTGCCACCACCAATCCAGCCTTTTTCGATGACTGCGACATTGGAAATGCCACATTCTTTAGCAAGATAGTAAGCCGTTGCCAGACCATGCCCACCACCACCGACAATCACCACATCATATTCTTTCTTGGGCTCAGGACTGCGCCACGCCCGCTGCCAATTTTGATGGTAGCTCAGCGCATTTCGTAGCAGACTAAAAATGGAATAACGGTTCATCGGTAATAGAATACAGAATCAACAGTGAGGCTAAATTAGGAAAAACACAATGCGAGTTTTATTTAAATTAGCCCATGTAGTTTATCCAATAACGACCAAGATAGGACGATTTATGCGCGGATAGTTAAAAAATTTGTTCTATGCCACGATGTGCCACGAAAGGCACGAAATTGACAGACGACTTGGTCGCGTATGTCAAGGAGAATATCAGACCGTATTTTTCAAACTTCATGCCGTTGGATGAACTTAGCGATGCAAGCGTGTTTGGGTGGATGCGATATCACCGACCGCGTAAATGTTTGGGGTATAATCCCTTGGGAGGTGTTTACTGAGCTTGCTCGGGTAAATACCATTTCTGAAATCCGTGGGTACTTTATGAGTTGAATCCGCCTTACTTAGACACTGCTCATAAAACATATCTATCTGAATATAAACAACTAATAGTGATTTTGTGGTATAATTCTACATGGAAATCAGCCCAATAGCCTCTAAAACCTTGCAGCTATGATTGATTATAACGATTCCAACCAACGTACTATCGAGAATTTGACTGGCCGTTTCACAGTGCCCTTGATGCACACAACCGCTGGGTGAAACTAGGTCAGTGTATTCCATGGGATGGGTTAGCGCAGGGCTATCATAAAAGCCTCTCGTCAAAGCGGGGTCGGGCAGCAAAAGATGCTCGTTTAGTCATCGGTGCGGTAATCATCAAACACAAACTAGGGTTGTCTGATCGTGAAACGGTGAGTCAGATTAGGAGAATCCGTATCTGCAATACTTTGTCGGGCTTATCGGTTATCAAAGATCAGCACCGTTTGTACCCTCGTTGCTGGTTGAAGTACGCAAACGTATGGGGTATTCGTTTTTCGGGCAAGCCATTAGGCAGACCCAAACAGGTAACAGAAACGAATTGAGAGGTGTTGAAGCAACTAAAAGCACAACGTCGAGCAGATTACCTACAACACATCCCGATAGAAAGCAAATTTGGTCAGGCAAAGAACGGTTATCGGCTGAATTACATCCGTGCCAAGCGAGCAGATACATCAGTTTGAGTTACCTTTAATATGAGTCAACGACACTCCATCGAGAACTGCTACGGTTACACTATTTATGAGTCAATGCATTAAAATACTAATTACTACAATCCGTCGCAGGACTCGTGGTATGATGATCTCCGTTCATGGATGAAAAGGATTCCTTATCGCAAAAATGGCAAAACGGATGCCTGCCTCAATATACTTGCTGGTTTTTTCTGCTGGCATCATCTGTCATCGTTTTCTTGATGGGTTAATCCCTGTATGGCTTGCGGTTGGCTTGCTTGTTTGTGCCATTTTTCTTTGTATGGTGGCGGCGTATGTGGCGTATTGGACACATTTTGCGCGTCTGCTGTTGGTCTTCATCCTTGCCATCGTCTGGGCAAATTTCACCGCTATAAATTTGTTCAATGCAACGATTGACAGTACGTTAGAGCGACAAGATGTTGTGATTAGCGGCAAGATAAGCGGTGTGCCAGTACACACGCCGCATTATTCGAGATTTGATTTTGTCGTAGATACACTGACTTGGCAGGGAAACCCCTATGCTGCCCCCGCCAAGATACGATTAAAGGCGTATCACGACCCCGATATATTCAAGGCGAATCAGCACTGGCGATTTACTGTGCGTTTGAAGCGTGCACATGGTTATCAAAATCCGGGCAGTCGCTTTAATTATGAAACCTACCTGTTCGAGAAACACATTCGAGCGACTGGCTACGTTCGCAACGAAGCGTCCAATTTGTTGATTGACCGCAATCATAATCAATATTCGATTGCAAAATTCAGGGAGCGCGTCAGCACCTTTATCCAAACCCGTTTGCAGAATACCCCGCATCACGGCGTATTGAACGCGCTTATTGTCGGCGTGCGCGGGGCGATGAGCGATGCCGATTGGGTGGTTTTGCAAAATACCGGTACCATTCATTTGGTTGCTATTTCCGGTTTGCATATCGGTTTGGTTAGTGGGCTGGTGATGTGGCTGGTTGCAAGAGTTTGGCGATTGACCGGACAACTGCAAACCAGAATCCCAGCACAAACTGTCGCGGTCATTGGCGGGTTGGTCGCTGGGTTTTGTTATGCCTTGCTGGCGGGAATGACTATTCCGACCCAGCGGGCGGTGATTATGTTATCGGTGGTCGTAATCGCCATGTTATTGAGGCGAAGATCGTCCTCATTTGAGATGCTCATTTTGGCGTTGACGGTGGTTTTGCTGGTTGACCCATTGACCCCGTTGGCATCCGGGTTTTGGTTGTCTTTCGGCGCGGTGGCGGTGATTATTTGTTGCCTGACAAAACGCAATTCAAAACTCACTGAAAATACGCCCCACAAAAACACCAGCTCGATCCCCGAAAAATCCACCCGCTGGCTGTCAATCCAACTCGGATTGAGTTTTGGAATGGCACCACTCTTGTTGCTGTTGTTCCATCAGGTGTCGTTAATCGCGCCGCTGGCAAATTTGCTTGCCATTCCGGTGATTGGGCTGGTGGTGGTTCCGGTGGCATTGTTCGGCTTGTGTCTGTTTGCTTTCGGGTTGCCCGAATGGGCGTTGTTGATATTTGAATCCACGCTAGTCGTCATCGACTCTCTCTGGTCGGTTTTGCAATTCCTCGCCGATACTGACTGGTCAATCTGGCAACCTCCGTTGATCATCTTTTGGGCACTGATGCTTGCCACGGTCGGTGTCGTTTTGCTGTTTTTTCGTTCATCTTTTCCGGCAAGACTAACAGCGGTTTTGTGGCTTTTACCATTGCTCTTTTCACAGCCTGAAAAACCGGACTACGGCGCATTCAAATACACCATGCTTGAGGTCGGGCATGGTTTAGCCAGCGTGGTGGAAACCCAAAACCATACTCTGGTTTATGATACTGGACCAAGATTTAAGGGCGGAATGGATGCGGGTAAAGTGGTGGTTGTACCCTATTTGAAATCGCGTGGCATCCGTCATATTGATAAATTGATCATCAGCCATCAACACATCGACCATGCTGGCGGCTATCAAGCAATCAACAATGTATTTAATATCGTTCATTTGCTCGCTGGCGTGCCCGATAAAATTAACCACCGACAGGGGAAACTAGAAAAATGTCTGGGGGGGCAAAAATGGCATTGGGATGGGGTGCTATTTGAGATGTTGTGGCCGCTGAACAATGATTTTGCGAAAGGCAATAATGCCTCATGTGTACTCAAAATTAGTTCCAAATTTGGCGCCCTACTTCTGACCGGTGACATAGAAAGTCGGGCAGAGAAAATGCTGGTGGCAGCACACGGTGACCGGCTCGGTGCCGATGTATTGCAAGTCCCCCATCAAGGTAGCAAGACCTCCTCAACGGTACAATTTTTGAATCGGGTTAAGCCGAAGTTGGCGTTATTGAGTACCGGCTACCTAAACCGATTCGGACACCCCCATGAAGTGATTTCACAAAGATATGCAATCCGACAAATCCGCCTAATCAACACTGCCTACGCCGGCGCGTTGACAATCGATTTCGATCATACTCAACAACAGTCAAGCCATCGTGACTCACTACACGGATACTGGTTTAATCTCAAGTAAGCCTGTGACAACCCAACTTCTTCAATGTTGCTACTGACCTAGACGATGATTGCTGTTCATGGGGTCAATTAGTCGTTTGCTACTGTTGGTTATCAGGTACAATACCCAAAACTTGGTATTGTCTGCCATAATCGCTTTGCAGGATGGCGTTTTTTGAGCCGATTTCCACGGACATTAAAATAGTCTTTTTACCCTTGATAACATCAACATCAGCCAGTAGAATACGCCACCTTGTTCGGGGCCATAGCTCAGATGGGAGAGCGCAACACTGGCAGTGTTGAGGTCGGCGGTTCGATCCCGCCTGGCTCCACCAGCTATTTTTCAAGTACCGATGCTTGGAATGGGCTTGGCAAAGACTTTTACATAAATAATTCGACCGCACTTCCAGCAATGATGCAAAGGTCTAGTATAGTAATATCTAGTGACAATTTTATTGTCCCCATCGTCTAGTCGGCCTAGGACACTGCCCTTTCACGGCGGCAACAGGGGTTCGAATCCCCTTGGGGACGCCATACCCACAGGGTTAGGATAAACTAACCCTGTTTTTTAGCCTTTTCATCACTGTCGCCTGTGGTCTCTGTGCATTGGACGCAGAACCGCACAGTTTTGTGTTTACGCGCAGTGATGATCTCGGGACTATTGCCCGAATCGTTGCCATAGATTTGCTGGAATAACCTCTTTTTTAACCCATAAGGGTTATTTACTTGCCATTTTTTAATCCCGAAAATAAGCCCATATTAGAATAATATTAAGAGAGGTGCTGGGATTGAGGGTGAGGAACTCAAGTACCGATTGCAACAATCGAATCGGGGACAAGATTTAGATAGAGTCTGCTCACAAAATCGGTTTTGGATATTTGAATCTGCTCCAGCCAAGCAATCGGCATGATCCGTACCCGTCCAATCGTAATTGGTGTCGCCCAGTGTTCGTTATCGACCCTATTAGTCGCCTTATTTTGAGCCCAAAAAAGACCTTCAGCAGGATGAGAAGGTTCATTACCAAGAATATGCTGTTGATCCACGCAACCGAAGTGTCTGCTCGCTTGGCACGGATGTAATTTAGCCGATAGCCGTTCTTTGCCTGACCAAACTTGCCTTCTATTGGGATGCGTTGTAGGTAATCTGCTCGACGTTGCGCTTTGAGTTGCTTCAACACCTCTCGATTCGTTTCTGTTACCTGTTTGGGTCTGCCTAATGGCTTGCCCGAAAAACGGATGCCCAATCCTTTCAAGTAATGCCGGTTCTCTCGACTACCATATATCGAATCACCGATAACGCTTTCGGGGTAGCAACCATATCCCCCATACGTTTGCGTACTTCAACCAGCAACGAGGGTACAAACGGGACTGATCTTTGATAACCGACAAGCCCGACAAAGTATTGTAGGTACGGATTCTCCTAATCTGACTCACCGTTTCACGACCAGACAACCCTAGTTTGTGTTTGATGATTACCGCACCAAGCTTGAAATGACCACGTCCATCCATTTGCGATCATGATCTGTGAGACTGAGTGTTGTTTTAATAATTGCCATAGAATACCTCAAACACTGTAAATTCATATTCCATCATACCACCAAAGAGGTTGAATAGCGCATACAGGGTATCTTATGTCATTCTTGTTCGCCCGTGCAAGACACCATCCCCGCACAGAACAGAATCAGCAGAAGACAGCGAGACTAATCGTGTTTTTATGTTAAATTATTCGCAACCTGTAAGGCTATTTCTATTATACTGCATCCTGCTACTCCAGCAATTCATAAGAGGGGTGCTTAAAAACCAAATTGAGGAAATCAACATGAGGTTTAAACTTGGAGAATTGTTTTCAGGTCCTGGCGGTATCGGCTATGCCGCAATGATGGCAAATGCCATATCAAGTGATGGTGAAGAATATTCAATAAAGCATGTATGGGCAACAGATTATGACAAGGATACTTGTGATACTTATGCCAATAATATTGTTGTAAAAAACTCTAAAAGTGTCGTTTGTAGCGACATACGAAGTTTAGATTTTGACAAGTTATGTAAAATATCAAGCATTGATGCCTTGGCTTTTGGATTCCCTTGTAATGACTTCAGTATGGTGGGCAAACAAAAAGGAATAAATGGTACATTCGGACCGCTCTATAGTTATGGCGTAAAGGTTTTGCGAAAATTCAAACCCATGTGAGAGCTTTGTATAATTGTCGGAAGTGCAGTCTCTTCAGCCGCGCCAATCAAGCGGGAAGCCAATTCGCCATTCCCGCCCTCGTCTTTCCTGCGAAAGTTCCGCTTCCAATCTTTTTCAAATAATGCAAAAGTCTCTCATAGTAAAGTCGAGGTAGTATGGTTATGTTATGAAAAATCAAAGCAAGCACAAAAATTATGAAATCCTTAACTTGATTGGATATGGTCTTGCCAAGTTCGATGCGCGCTTTGTAAAGTGTTTTGGCTTTAAAACAAAAACATCTTTTTATGAACACATAGTACATAGAGGGATTGCCGATACAATCGGAACAGTCAAAAACAGGCAGGATTTATTCGACCCGTTTTTTGATAATGGCAGAAAGGAGATGCTTATATCCATCGAAAAGTTCATATCGACTCGCTCTTCGGCCTTCTTGATGTTGATGATTTTACAAAAATAGCAAGGTTCTATCTTCAGGGAGAATCCAGCATGCTTGCTAAAGAAGATGAAGAAATCAGTCCGCTAACAAAAACAAAATTCAAGCAATTGCAAATCACCGGTCAGGCAGCAGAGCTGTTTTTTATAAATAATTTCAACAAATTTGATTCTTTTCAAAATGGTATTTTGGAAGATGCCAGAATGTTTGGCGATGGATATGATTTTCAAATAAATGTTCGAAAACACTTTTTCCTTGCCGAAATAAAAGGAATAAGGGCTGGTTATGGCAGCATCAGAATGACTCAAAAAGAATTTAAAACAGCCAAAGAATATGAAAATGATTACGCATTAGTGGTTGTTACTAATTTGGATGGGGTTCCGAGCATGAACATTGTATTCAATCCCACGAATAAAATAAACTTTACAATGCAAACCATTAATTCACAACAAATCAACTATCACACAAGTTCATTAAAGTGGCGGTGAGGTCAATATGAGTTCAGAAAATTTCCATGATTCTTTAAATGAATATAACGAAAAAATACAATATGTTGGTGATATTGTATTGAATTTAGATTACTGGGATTGTGAATGTGAGCATAACTATATTCAACCGATCAAACGGCAGGTCTGTAAAAAATGTGATTCCATCCAAGAAGATTCCCCGTCAAGCAGGGAAAATGAGGTAAAACAGTATGTCCATAGAAATATTCCTTGAGAATTTTAGAGGTTCTATACCCGCACTCTCTAACGCACGGCAACTAACATGGCATCAGCAATACCCAACAAAGCAAGTGCAATTATTATTGATGGCGGAGTAATTGGTGCCAGCGTTGCTTATCATTTAGCAAAACTAGGCAGGGGCAAGGTCTTATTGCTGGGACAAGCAGTTTAGCTGTGGCACAACTTGGCATGCTTATGGGCGTACTGATATTAACTTTTATAAAATTGATGAAGAGAATTATCTTATGGATTTTTCAGTGCCAGATATTGCAAACTAGATTGTGTAACCCTCCCTATCAGCACCTCCTTTGGCAAGGGGGAGGTGTTTATCCTCATCCCACTATCCGATATGCCCACCGCTACATATTCGCATAATTCGGTCCGCCACCACCTTCTGGGCTGACCCAGTTGATGTTTTTGGTTGGGTCTTTGATGTCGCAGGTTTTGCAGTGGACGCAGTTTTGGGCGTTTATTTGTAATGTGATTTGTTTGCTGGTTTGTTCGGCGGTCGGGGCAGTCTGGACGAATTCATAGACTCCGGCGGGGCAAAATCTTTGTTCCGGTCCGGCGTAGATGTTGAAGTTGGTTTCTACGGCGGCAGAGGTTGCCGTTAATTTTAAGTGTGTTGGCTGATCTTCTTCGTGATTGGTGCTGGACAAATAAACCGATGATGTTTTATCAAAGCTGAGTATGCCATCGGGCTTTGCATAGTCGATAGGGGTAAACTTTGATGCCGGTTTTAATGCGTCATGGTCGGGAAGCGGGTCGGTTATTTTGAACGGTAGTTTTCCGGCAAAAATATTTTGGTCGATGAAGTTATACGCCCCGCCCATCCAAGTGCCGAATTTGTGTAATGCGGCACCAAAATTTCTTGACCGATGTAGCTCCTCATAAAGCCATGAATTTTCAAAGTTGCTTTGGTAATCTTGCAGATTGCCGTTTCCATGAATGGTTTCAAATACCGTTTCGGCGGCAATCATGCCCGCTTTCATTGCCGTATTGGAACCCTTTATTTTTGAAAAGTTTAATGTTCCGGCATCGCAACCGATGAGCAGACCATTCGGCAAACACATTTTTGGCAGGGCATGGAAACCACCTTTGGTAATGGCTCTTGCGCCGTAAGCAATGCGTTTCCCGCCGTGTAGATAATGCTTGATTTGTGGGTGATGCTTAAATCGTTGCAGTTCGGCAAATGGGTCTAAATAGGGGTTGTCGTAAGACAAGTCGGTAATCAATCCCAGCGACACCAGATTATCCCCAAGATGATAAAGAAATGACCCACCAGAAGCCCCATGCTCTGCCAATGGCCAACCGGCACCGTGTACGACCAATCCGGACTGATGTTTGTCGGGCTCAATTTCCCATAACTCTTTGATGCCGATGCCGTAGTGTTGGGTTTGGCTGTCTTTGTCGAGCGCAAATTGCGCGATCAATTGCTTGCCTAAATGCCCTCGGCAACCCTCGGCAAACAAGGTTACCTTGGCATGTAATTCCATGCCGGGTTCGTAGCCGTCTTTAAGTTTACCGCCACTGTCGCGTCCCATTTCACCTGTGGCAACGCCCTTGATGCTGCCGTCCTCGTGAAACAATACTTCAGAGGCGGGAAATCCGGGAAATATCTCAACCCCCAACGCTTCCGCCTGCTCTCCGAGCCAGCGGCAGACATCGCCCAGACTGACGATGTAATTGCCTTCATTATGCATCGGTTTTGGCACCATCCACAGCGGCATGTTGGTTGCTTTGATGGCGTTTTTGAACATCAATACGGTGTCTTTTTGCACTGCCGTATGCAATGGCGCACCGCGTTCTTTCCAGTCGGGAAATAATTCGCTCAACGCTCGAGGTTCAAACAAGGCACCTGACAAAATATGCGCTCCGACCTCCGAGCCTTTTTCCAGCACCACGACCGAAAGCTCCTTTTGATGTTGTTCGGCATGTTGCATTAAGGTGCAGGCGGCAGACAGTCCGGCGGGACCGGCACCGACAATGACCACATCCACGTCCATTGATTCGCGTTCGGGCTGTTGCTCTGGTTGTGCTGGCATATTTTTTTCCTTCGGTGGTTAGATTAATGCTGATCTTTGTCAATCGCTCAATATATTTCTGTATTTTGCTATTGATACAGGTAAAATTCCAGCCCTTCGACACGAAAAATAGAAATTATCAGCAATGGCCAAAATAATGAGTAAGAATAAGACATCAGAAAGTACCGCAGACAGCGTGATAACTCGCGCAATGTATGACCGTGTAATGACCCCCAACTACGCACCCATGACGATATTGCCTGAGCGTGGTGCGGGCTGTCATCTTTGGGATGTCGATGGCAAGGAATATCTGGATTTTGCCGCTGGCATTGCGGTTTCGGCATTGGGGCATTCCCATCCGGAATTGATTAAAGCATTGACCGATCAGGCGAATAAATTTTGGCATGTCAGCAATATTTTGACTAATAAGCCGGCGATTCAGCTTGCTAAAATCTTTTGTGAGAGTACGTTTGCCGAACGTGTTTTTTTAGCGACTTCGGGCTCCGAGATAAACGAAGCGGCATTAAAATTGGCGCGCCGATATGCGGTGGATCATTTTAGTGAAGACAAATATGAAATTCTTGCTTTTGACAATGCCTTTCATGGTCGAACTTGGTTTTCCGTCTGTGTCGGCGGGCAGCCAAACTACAGCACTGGTTTTGGTCCAAAACCCGGTGGCATATCACATCGACCGTTTAACGATGTTGCGGCAATGCAACAATATTTCGCGACACAGGGCGACAAAGTATGCGCGGTAATTGTTGAGCCGATTCAGGGCGAGGGCGGTGTTACGCCGGCAACGGCAGAATTCGTGCAAGCGATTCGGCAATGTTGTGATGAACATAATGCGTTACTGATTTTTGATGAAATCCAAACCGGTGTGGGACGCTCCGGAAAATTGTATGCGTATGAAAAACTGGGCGTTATCCCTGATATTCTCACCACTGCCAAAGGGCTAGGCGGGGGATTCCCGATTAGTGCCATGCTGACCACCCAAGCCATAGCCCGCAGTCTGGTGGTCGGGAGTCACGGCAGCACCTTCGGTGGCAACCCAATAGCGTGTGCGGTGGCATGTAAAGTGCTAGAGCTAATCAACAACCCCGAAATGCTGGCGGGTGTTGATGTTAAGAGTCGGCAAATGATTCAGGGATTGAAAGCAATCAATCAGAAGCACGCCGTGTTTGAGGATATTCGCGGTGTCGGTTTGTTGCTCGGCTGCGAGATGAAAGCCGCTTACAAAGACCGCGCCAGAGAAATCATGTCGGAATGTGCCGAAAACGGGCTATTGGTTCTGGTAGCAGGCGCGAATGTGATTAGGCTTGCGCCACCATTAAATATCAGCGAGTCCGAAATAACCCATGGGCTTGCGCTGATGGAGGATGTGATTGGGGAATGGATAATTGAGAATGGGTAATTAGAGTCTGCTCACAAAATTTATTTTGGATATTTGAATCTGTCCCAGCCAAGCAATCGGCATGATCCGTACCCGTCCAATCGTAATTGGTGTCGCCCAGTGTTCGTTATCGACCCTATTAGTCGCCTTATTTTGAGCCCAAAAAAGACCTTCAGCAGGATGAGCAGGTTCATTACCAAGAATATGCTGTTGATCCACGCAACCGAGGTGTCTGCTCGCTTGGCACGGATGTAATTCAGTCGATAACCGTTCTTTGCCTGACCAAATTTGCCTTCTATCGGGATGCGTTGTAGGTAATCTGCCCGACGTTGCGCTTTGAGTTGCTTCAACACCTCTCGATTCGTTTCTGTTACCTGTTTGGGTCTGCCTAATGGCTTGCCCGAAAAACGGATGCCCAATCCTTTCAAGTAATGCCGGTTCTCTCGACTACCATATATCGGATCACCGATAACGCTTACGGGGTAGCAACCATAACGTTCTAAGTAACGCTCAACCTGACCTGGCAAATCATGCCCCTCATGAAACGCATCTCATGGAATACACTGACTTAGTTTTACCCAACGGTTGTGTGCATCAAGGGCACTGTGAAACGGCCAGTCAAATTCTGCGATAGTAGGTTGGAGACTGTGCAAAAACCCCAAGCTAGGTCGCGTTACATGTAGAAAACCCTTGCGGGTTTGGCTGTTTTACTGGATTCCTGCTTTCGCAGGAAAGACGGATGTTGGCTTTTTGCACAGTCTCCTGCATGGGAACGACAGCATTGTTAATGGAAAGTTAACAATTGAGAATTGAAAATGAAACCGGAAAACACTTTCAGGTTGGCTTGTTCTACTGGATTGTTCCATCTTGTTCATCCTGTCTATCCATGTCATGTTTTTCGTAATTCGTAATTATTTTTGTGTCGAAATATTTCAGTGGCTTCGGCTATCCTCCGCAACGATAACCGGTGCGGTATTTGCGCGCTAACCATTGGTAAAAATGCAGAGTAACGGTTCGTGTACGGGTGAAAAGGCGCCGCCGCTGTAGGCGGTGGAGTGTCTGCCACGTTGCATGCCTTCTACCGAGGTAACATCTTCGCCAAATATTTTTTCCCACGCATTGTAGTTGGCGATTCGGGCGGCTTCAAATTGGTTGTCATTTACAGCTTCAGGGGTAACGTAAATAAGACGCAGTTCTTCATCTGTCTTGTCGATGTCGATGGGCTTGATAATGGCTACGAATAGGTGGTCTTCCTGCAGTCCAATAAACAGGTTGGGGTAAAATACTATATATTCGGCACAGCCTGCTTGCGCTTATGGCCAATTCTCAAAGCGCGGAAAAGGTTCGCATTGGGCATGGTTTAGGTTATAGCAGGTTGTACTCTGTCCGGCGAAATCTTTGCTAACAAACAGATTATCATGCTTCTCCAAAGGTGAATAGGTGTTCAAACTCGGGTGAATCCAAGGCAAATGATATGCCTCGCAAAAATTTTCTATTGATGAGTTTCCAGTTGCAGTTGAGCGACAGTAATAGTTTGCCATTGTTCTCGGTGTATTCGATCTGCTCAAAGCCATGATAACGCTCCAGCAGTGGTTTTGCGTAGTCTTCAAATGCTTCGGCATCGCCTGACAAGTTGATAAATAAAATTCCCAGCCAGCAATGAGAACGTACTTCTTTTAAGCCGTGGTTTTGCGTGCAAAAACCTTCGGCGTGATGCGTGCCGAAGCCGCCGATATGTGGGGTCGCGCAGAGCTTCCCGCTGAGGTCGTAAGTCCAACTGTGGTATGGACAGACCAACTTGCCATTGGTTTTCTTCATAATCAACACAAAATACCAGCGCAGCCCAACCAGTCCCCAGAATATGGTCGCGCTCAAAGGAAAAAAATGCGGGGTCGGTGTATGCCGTGTTGGGCATCCCTGTCGCGCTGGTAATATGCTGATCAACAACGTCCAACTGCGCTAGGGTGATTTTATGAGAAAGCGGTTTGTTTATGTTTTCTCCGATGGGTTGGGCGTATTGTTGGGCGTGTTATCAAGTATTCTGTCACAATGGCCGTTATCGGGCAGATTACTCCAGCCTTCGGCAGGCTGGAATCGTGCGCCATATTTGTCGTGCAACTGTTTTAATCGCGCCAGCATAAGCGGCGGTTGCTGGTCGGCGATATGATGAATCGGTCCACCCCGAAAGGGGGCGAATCCGGTTGCAAAGATGAGTGCCGCGTCCAACTGCGCGCTGTCTGAGACGATGCCTTCATGCAGGCAGGCAACAGATTCATTCAAATAGCGAAACATCAAACGATCTTCAATGTCATTGTCGGGTTGATTCGATGACCGCGCCAATACGGAGTGGTCTTTTTTAATCCGTCCCTTTTCCCAAGTATAAAACCCACGTCCGCTTTTTTTACCCAGATGTCCGTCATAAACTTTTTGTTGTAGCAACTCGGGCAGTGTTCCGCCGAAACTTTGACTGAGATTTTCGCCGACCTGATGGCAAATATCCAAACCAACCGTGTCCGCCAGTGTAATCGGCCCCATGGGCATACCAAAATTCGTGGCAACCTTATCAATAAGCGATGCCACAACGCCTTCCTTGAGCAATTCTACTGCTTCCAGAATATAGGGCATCAACACCCGATTAACCAGAAATCCCGGGCTGCTTTTTACCACTACGGGCAATCGTCCAATACGATTGGCAAAAACAGCAGCACGATTCACAGCTTGCGCGGTCGTGTTTTTACCACGCACAATTTCGATCAGTTGCATGTTTGCCACCGGGTTGAAAAAATGCAATCCGACCAAGCGTTTGCGTTGACTCAAATTTGTTTTCAAGGCGGAGGTGATGGTTTCCAGTGGAATGCTCGAGGTGTTGGTTGCGAGCAAGGCATCGGGTTTGGCGATTTTTATAAGCTCTGAAAACACCGCAATCTTTGCTGCTGCATTTTCGAAGATCGCCTCGATAATCACATCCGCGTTTTGCGCGCCGTTGCCTGCCAAGTCCTGTTGAAACCGATCCATGGCGCGTTCAATCGGACGCGGTTGCTTTAATTTTCTGGTAAACAACTGATGGGCGCGTTTGGTTGCGCGGGAAAGGGCTTCGACACTGCGATCATGGAGTGTTACGGTCAACCCCTGCAATACACACCAAGCGGCAATGTCGCCGCCCATTATTCCACCGCCAATAACATGCACACGCTGAAATTCAGGTGCTTTCAATTTCGGGGTTTTCAATTTTGGCTTGGCGACTTTCTTGAGCTGTTGTTGCAAAAAGAAAACCTTGACCAGATTCTTTGATGTGATAGTGGTGATTAGTTTTGCTACCGATTGTTGTTCCGCTTCAAGCATTGCTTTGCGATCACCGCCATGCGTCGCCCATAATTCGATGACTGCATAAGGCGCGGGGTAATGCGCTTTTTTGATTTTAGCACTCACTTGTTTTTTCAGATACTGCGCCACTAAGTATCGCAATGGGAGCAGATGGAGTGCTTGGTTCATCACCCCAGCGCGTTTGGGAGGTGGTTCTTTATCAATAAGAAATTCCGCTGTCCGTTGCAGTTGTCGTTCGGCAACACAGAAATCAATCATCCCTATTTTTTTAGCGACATAGGGAATCACCGTGCGACCGCTGAGTATCAAGTCCATCGCTGCCACGACCCCGATGAGATCGATGAGCCTAACCGTGCCGCCAAAACCGGGATGAATGCCCAACTTGACCTCAGGCAATCCGAGTCGAATTGTTGGCTGATCCACTGCCACACGATAGTCGCAAGCAAGGGCAAGCTCCAAGCCGCCCCCCAGACAAACGCCATTAATCATTGCCACCGTTGGCATGGTGAACGCTTCAATGCGGTTGATTACTTGATTGGCAAAGCGCAGGAATTCGGTCGCCTGTTGCTTGGTTTCTATTTGCTGAAATTCGCCCACATCGGCACCCGCTATAAATCCGCTTGGCTTGGCAGATTTGATTATTAATCCTTTGGGGTTGTGCTTTTCAATTTCATCAAGCGCCTGATTCAGCTCGGCAATAACCGCCGAAGAGAGTACGTTTTGATGTTTTTTAGCAACATCAAGGGTTAGTATGCTCAGGTCATCCTGTTGTTCAACGATCCAGTGTTTTAATTTTGTCATATTGTGTTTATGAGTGAAAAATTACTTTTAAGTGATTAAACCGACGCATAGCGGGTTACCGGACCCTGTTCGGACAAGTAGGTTTCGGTGAGTGCGCGGTCATCGTGATTCATCCGCCAAGAGATTAATTTTTGAGCATATTGCAAAACCAGCTTTTGGTATTTCGGCTCTTGTGCGCGATTATGAAACTCATTCGGATCATCGCGCAAATCAAAAAATAACGGTGGCAGCGCGGTGAAGTGGACATATTTATAGTTTTCGTCGCGGATGACATTTAATGCACATTGATGCTGCGTGATGCCTAATGCTTGCTCTGCGGTTGGATGCAAAATTTCCCGAAAATCAAATTCCCAATGTACTTCACTGCGCCAACCCGCCGTTGCACTACCGTTGTCGAACCCGTTTTCAATCAATGGCAACAAGGAATAACCATCGCATTGGGTCGGTCTGTTCACGCCAATCCATGCCAGCAAGGTCGGCATGATGTCGATGTTTTCCGTAAAGCAATTGACCTGTGTGCCACGGGTTTTATCCGCCTGCTTGCGCGGGTCCCGAATAATCAACGGCACATGGTAAGAGGCATCAAAATAGCCACTTTTACCCATCATCCAATGATCGCCCATCTGCTCGCCGTGGTCGGAGGTGAAAATAATCAAGGTATCGTCCCATTGTCCAAGTGCTTTGAGGTGCTCAAATAATCGCCCAAGGGCATCGTCCACTTCGCTCATCAGTCCATAATAACTGGCTTTCAAGCGTTGTATCGTTTTCGTGTTCGCGGGCGCACAGAATTTCTCCCGCGACAATTGATACGCCAGCCAAGGATGCTGCAACGCTTCCGCTTCAGGCGACTGGCGCGTACAGTCAGCCAACGTATTCGGGTCGTACATGCGGTTATACGGTTCCGAGACGACAAAGGGCGGATGCGGACGAAACAATGACAGATGCGTTATCCACGGTGCTGATTGTTGCTCTATCCAGCGCATACAGCGATTGACCATAAAGTTGGTTTCGTGGTCTTTACTGTCTATGATTGACGGCAACGGGGCGGTGCCGCCGTCTTCCCATTGTGTGCCTGCTTTTTCTGCCTGATAAATATCATACTGAACCTCGGGCAATGGGTAACCGCGATCAAGCAAATGGGCAGCCCAGTTTTGCGGGAAGTCTTTTCGATAGACCGTATCGGCAACAATGCCGCACAGTGGCTCGCTGAAATGCTTCAATCGCGCATCGCTTTCATCAAGCCCACGAGGATCAAGGGCAGTGTCGGTATAGCCAAACAAATAAGGTGCGTAACCCGCTTTACGCGCCTCCAGTGCCCAGTTGGTATGACGCGCATCAAACGGGGTGCCATTGATGCAGACCCGATGATTATGCAGATACATGCCACTATGCAGAGAAGTACGACTCGGGCTGCACGGAGTGGCTTGGGCATAGTGGCGCGTAAACAATACGCCCTCACTCGCCAGCTGATCAAGGTTTGGCGTTCTCACGGCGTGATGATTCAGTGCCGAAAGACACTCGGCTCGCCATTGATCCGAAACAATAAAGAGAATGTTCATTGCATCTGATTGACTTGCTAAAAAGGACAGGCACCGACTATACGACTTCCGAATAAAAAAGCAATAGGTGACCGACCCGCCAACGGCAAAAGCACGAAAAATTGAAAATGGATAGTTGGCAAAGGGGCAGTGCACAGTCTCGCAGGCGGGAATCCAGTAAAACGAACCCGCAAGGCACATAATTACGAATTAGAGTCTGCTCACAAAATTGGTTTTGGATATTTGAATCTGTCCCAGCCAAGCAATCGGCATGATCCGTACCCGTCCAATTGTAATTGGTGTCGCCAAGTGTTCGTTATCGAATCTATTAGTCGCCTTATTTTGGGCACAAAAAAGACCTTCAGCAGGATGAGCAGGTTCATGACTAGGAAAATGCTGTTGATCCACGCAACCGAAGTGTCTGCTCGCTTGGCACGGATATAATTTAGCCGATAGCCGTTCTTTGCCTGACCAAATTTGCCTTCTATTGGAATCCGTTGTAGGTAATCCGTCCGGCGTTGGGCTTTTAATTGCTTCAATAACTCTCGATTCGCTTCTGTTACCTGTTTGGGTCTGCCTAATGGCTTGCCCGAAAAATGGATGCCCAATCCTTTCAAGTAATGCCGGTTCTCTCGACTACCATATATCGGATCACCGATAACGCTTTCGGGGTAGCAACCATATCCCCCATACGTTTGCGTACTTCAACCAGCAACGAGGGTACAAACGGGACTGATCTTTGATAACCGATAAGCCCGACAAAGTATTGTAGATACGATTCTCCTAATCTGACTCACCGTTTCCCGATCAGACAACCCTAGTTTGTGTTTGACTGGATTCCTGCTTTCGCAGGAAAGACGGATGTTGGTTTCTTGCACAGTCTCTACTTACTGGATACGAATGGCTTATGCCGAGAAAGGTACTTGGCAATCATACTGTGAATTTTTCTTCGGGTTTTCTTGAGCAGGCTTTCATAGGCAACATCTCGCAACAGGGGGTGGCGGAATTGAAACTCGGAATATGACGTGCCGGGTTGACAAAAAATAATATCTTGATTAAGCAGATTTTCGAGTCCGACCTCAACCTCAACGGTTTCATCCTGCTGCTCGCAAATATGATGTAAGAGTTTCTTTTCAAATGAGTCACCGATGACGGCGGCGCATTGGATCAAATATTTAGCTTCGCCCAAGCCATCTAATATGGAAAGCAAAGAGGCTTGCAGGGTGTCTGGAACCAATATGGTGCTATGCGATACCGACTGCTTATGCGGATTATTACTGTCCAGCATCGCTTTGGTCACCTCCTCAATGAATAGCGGGATGCCCGTGCTTTTGTCACTGATGTGATTCACTATCGACTCATCTAGCTCGACATCTTTTGATATTTTTGCAATCAGGCATTTTGATTCTTGGCGGGTTAACTTGGTGAGCGAAAGATTTGTAACATGAGATTGATCATAATATAGCGGTTTATTCGGTTGATGACTCAAAAGTAGCATGATCGAATAATCACGACTCTTACGCACCAGCAAGTCAAGCACTTGCCGCGTTGTCGAATCAATCCAATGGGTATCTTCTACAACAAGAAGCACCGGTTGGTTGTCGGATAACTTAATGACAAAGTTTGTCAAACTCTCACACGCTAATTGCAATTGATGTTGCCGGTTGGTATCGGAGCATTGCCTGTTGTCATCGACTTGTAGCGCAATCAATGAGGTAATTGTATGCAAAAAGTTTTCGTCAAATTGATGTTTCCCCAGCAGCAGTTGTTTGAGTTTCAAATACCGAGATTGATCATCGTCATCGGAAAAAAACCTCGCTTCGCCTATCAAATATGATAGATAGGGATAGAGTGGACTTTGTGAATGGCAGTGAGAACAATAGAGCCTGAATAATTGACAGGGTTCATTTATTTCCTCAAGCAAAGTCTCAATCAAACGGGTTTTGCCGATTCCAGCTCCGCCAGACAGCAACACCACCTGCCCCTCATTCTTGCGCGCCTGTCGCCAACACGAAGCCAGTAAACTTAATTCAGCTTCCCGATTAATTAACGGGGTCAGATGTTTGCTTGATTTCCTGCGAAAGTATTGTTCGATAAAACGTTGCCGTTGCACTTGCCAGAGTCGAAGCGGTTTGCGATAACCTTTTATCGATTGTTCTCCTAACTCACTAAACTCGAATGTGTTTGCCACCAGTTTATATGTGTCGATGTCAACTACAATGGCATTGGGGGTAGCCAATTCCTGTAATCTAGCAGCCAAATTAGGCGCTTCGCCCACCACCGCAGTTTCTTTGGTCGTGCCATCACCGATGGTTTCAGCAACCACATGCCCAGTGGCAATGCCGATTCTAACCGACAGCGTCATCCCATCTGACAAGGTAAAAATCTTGTTTAATTGATTAACCTGACGAATGATTTCCAGCCCGGTCCATAGCGCACGCTCGGCATCATCTTCACGCACAATCGGGTAACCAAAATACACCAGCACCCCGTCCCCCATGTAACGAGCTATATAGCCGTTAAATTTATTGGTTGCTACCACGCAGACCGTTTGATACGCCCGATTAAGATCGTGCATTTCCTCAATATCAAACCCTCTTGCTATTCTGATTGAGTCCACAAGATCGCAAAACATCAACGTCATGTATCGCCGTTCCGGATTAGTATTGGTTTGCAAGTCGTTTGTTTGAGCCGCTTTGCCTTTTCGTATTCTGAGTGCTTTGAGAATTTTTTTACGATGTCCAAGAGACACGTTCAGCGCAACAAGATCCGTTTCTGACAGGTCATTGAGAACATCCATATCAACGTTATTGATCTCGAAACTTTCGGCGTACTGCGCCAGTCCAAGATCTAACAGCCATTTATTGATATCTGACATATGCCGAACAAGCCATACAGATCAAAAATTGAATTTGCGAGCGCATTGATTATGTTGCTCCGAACATGTGGGCTATTCAAAAACTTCCTTTAGAGACCGTATTCTACACTTTCGCCGATGTATTGGCAATATTTTGCATAATTCGTGTTATTTTCCTGACAAGGGCTTTCTTGATTTCACATCATAAGTGCAACATTGTTTTTTCGTTATGACTTGTGGTTTAATTCGGATACTATAAATATCAGAGGCAATAACCATAAAGGCAATAAATCATTATGAATACAAAGACAATCATCAACACAGACAACGCGCCGAGTGCCATTGGACCGTATTCTCATGCGGTTAAGGTTGGCAATACGGTTTATATTTCGGGGCAGATTCCGCTTGACCCTAAGACCATGGAAGTGGTGGATGGGTCTTTTGTAGCGTCTGCCAATCAGGTTTTTCAAAATCTGTCGGCGATTGCTACGGCGGCGGGTGGGTCGTTGGCGGATGTAGTCAAATTGAATATATCCTTGACCGATCTTGGCAATTTTGTCGCGGTTAATGAGGTTATGATGCAATATTTTACCGAACCTTATCCGGCGCGTGCGGCAGTTGGCGTGGCAGCATTGCCCAAAGGGGTTACCCTAGAAGTTGAGGCTATTCTGGAAATTGCCTAATGGGTCTCTTTATTAGAGACCTTTGTTAATGGAAAATTGAAAATGAAACCAGAAAGGCTCATTTTTCGATCTGTTTTATTCTCTGTGCCCTCTGTGTTAAATCTTTTCGCTTCGTAATTCGTAATGACATAACTGCCCACTGCCATTTTCAATTATCCATTATCAATTTTCAATTAGGCAGGGCTTCAACATAAACACGACCCATCACGTCAAACATCCATTGCAAAGTCTTTCCGGTGTTGGACCGCAATGGATTAAAAAGCTGGAAAAGATTGGCATATTATGTCCTAAAGATTTGTTGTTCCATCTGCCGTTGCGGTATCAGGATAGAACTAGACTGACACCGATTGGCGATTTGCGGGTCGGGGTTGATGCGGTTATTGTCGGTCAAGTCGAGGATGCCGAGGTGCGTTTCGGCAGACGGCGAAGTTTGCATGTGTGGGTCAGTGATCAATCGGGTTCGGTGCAGTTGCGGTTTTTTTATTTTAACCGCAACCAGCAAATGGGCTTCAAGCCGGGTCGTTGGATTCGGTGTTTTGGCGAGGCGCGCCGGGGTTCACAGAGTCTTGAAATGGTGCATCCAGAATACACGTTATTTCAGCAACAACCAATCTTGACCATGCAGGAATCACTCACTGCGGTTTACCCAAGTACCGAAGGTGTAACCCCTGTTGCCATGCGAAAACTGGTTGATCAGGCTCTCGACCGACATTTAGACGGGTTAGAGGAGATTTTGCCCTCGGACTTACAAAATGAGTTTGGCTTATTGCCACTTAGCGAGGCACTTTTAACCACCCACCGTCCGCAACCGGATGCCGATACCGAGGCGTTGCTCAACGGCACGCATGTTGCTCAACAACGTCTCGCATTGGAAGAATTATTGGCGCACCATCTGGCATTGATTCAGGTGCGCCAAAGTCGCTATCGGGAATACGCGCCAAAAATTGTAACAACCGGCGGTTCATGGAATAGCCTGCTTGCGACCTTGCACTTTGACCTGACCGGCGCGCAACAGCGGGTTATTCAAGAGCTTGCTGCTGATATGGCAAGCGGACGACCGATGTTACGGTTAGTGCAAGGGGATGTGGGTTCGGGGAAAACCATTGTTGCCGCTGCTGCCGCATTACAGGCGATTGACAGCGGGTTTCAAGTCGCCCTAATGGCACCGACCGAACTACTCTCTGAGCAACATCATCACACATTCCATAACTGGCTTGATCGGCTGGACATCGGCATCGAGTTGCTGACTGGAAAATTAACCGCCGCAACCCGCCGCAACGCGCTTGCTCGCATCGTATCCGGCGAAGCGAAGATGATTATCGGCACTCATGCTTTATTTCAGGCACAGGTTGAGTTTCATCGGCTGGGACTGATGATTATTGATGAGCAACACCGTTTTGGGGTCGATCAGCGATTGGCATTGCGTAGCAAAAGCAATCTTGATAATGCCGTACCCCATCAAATCATTATGAGCGCGACCCCTATACCGCGTTCTTTGGCAATGATATTTTATGCCGATTTGGATGTGTCCAGCATTGACGAATTGCCGGTTGGACGGCAGCCCGTTACCACCGTAGTATTGCCGGATACGCGCCGCCATGAGGTGGCAAGCCGTATCCGCTCGGTATGCCAAGCCGGTCAACAGGCGTATTGGGTTTGTCCGCTGATCGAAGAATCAGAAAAATTACAGGCACAGGCGGCGACCGAAACGCAGGCTGTATTAAAAAAACGCTTGCCTGAGCTTAAAATTGAATTGATTCACGGACGCTTAAAAAGCAAACATAAAGAAGCCACTATGCAACGTTTTAGTGAGGGCAATATTGATTTATTGGTTTCGACCACGGTCATCGAAGTCGGCGTTGATGTCGCCAATGCCGGTTTAATGGTCATCGAAAACGCCGAGCGATTGGGGCTCGCGCAATTACACCAATTACGCGGTCGGGTCGGTCGCGGAGCAGCCCAATCTTCTTGTGTATTGATGTATCAACCGCCTCTGAGTCTATTGGCAAAGGAACGCTTGGGCATCTTGCGCGACACCAATGATGGCTTCAAAATCGCCCAAAAGGATTTGCAGCAGCGCGGGCATGGGGAATTGCTGGGAACCCGTCAAACCGGCTTGCAACAACTGCGAATCGCTGACTTTGGACGTGATAAGCACTTGTTGCCGAAAATAGAAAAAATTGCCCGCAAATTGCAACAGGATTATCCTCAACTTATTCCACTTCTGGTCGCAAGGTGGATTGATAATAGCGAGCAATATGCGAATGTTTAACCGAATACCCAACTATTCCGCTTACTTGCAACTGATGCGCGTGGATCGCCCGATTGGGACCTTTCTGCTGCTGTGGCCAACCTTGTGGGCATTATGGCTCGCCGGGCGCGGGCAGCCCAACCCGACTATCGTGGTGATTTTTGTGTTGGCGACCATCGTCATGCGCGCTGCCGGTTGCGTCATCAACGACTATGCCGACCGCAATCTCGACCCACATGTCAAGCGCACCCGCAATCGCCCGCTTACCAATGGCAGATTGACGACCAGACAAGCACTGGGACTATTTGCCCTACTGATTGGGAGCGCGTTAGTTTTGGTGCTACAACTCAATGTGTTGACCTTTTACATTTCGATCATTGGCGCACTATTGACCTTGCTCTATCCGTTTTCCAAGCGATTCACCCACTTGCCGCAATGCGTTTTGGGGCTGGCGTTTTCGATGAGTATTCCGATGGCATACGCGGCACTCACCGAAACCCTGATTCTTGAAACATGGCTCTTATTCGGTGCTAGTTTCCTCTGGACGATGGCTTATGATACACAATATGCCATGGTTGACCGTGATGATGATTTGTTGATTGGGATTAAATCCACTGCCATTTTATTTGACCGATTCGACAATTTGGCAATCGGCTTACTCCATAGCGCGTCCATTTCGCTATTAACGATACTCGGTTACCTGCATCGGCTGAGCTGGCATTTTTATCTTGCGCTGGCTTTGGCAGCAGGATTCGCCTGCTACCAGCAATATCTTTGCAAAGACCGGCTTAGGGAAAAGTGTTTGCAGGCGTTTGTCAATAATAATTGGATTGGCGCATTGGTATTTTTCGGAATAGTGTTAGGATTAGTGCAATCCAACATGCCTTCACCATGACCGACACGAACACCATAAAATTCTGTACCCATTGTGGTCATCCGGTAACGCTGGCAATTCCGGCAGGGGATAATCGACACCGTCATGTTTGTAACCACTGTGGCGAAATTCACTATCAAAACCCGAAAATTGTTGCCGGCTGCATCCCGATTTGGGATGATCGTATCCTATTGTGCAAACGCGCTATCGAACCGCGTAAAGGCTATTGGACGATACCCGCCGGCTTTCTCGAAAATGGCGAATCCATTGAACAAGGTGCCGCTCGGGAAACCCGAGAGGAAGCCTGTGCCGAAGTGAGCGACCAACATTTGTATCAAATTTATAATCTGCCGCGGATTGGTCAGGTCTATATCTTGTTTCGTGGTCAACTGCACGGACCGGAGGCGTTTGGTGTCGGTGAAGAAAGTAGCACGGTTCACTTGGTGAACGAACAGGATATTCCGTGGGACGACCTCGCCTTCAAAGTGGTTCACAATACCTTATTGCGGTTTTTATCAGAGCGGCGCAACGGAAATTTTAATGTCATGATGGACAGTATTTATTAGCGTGCTATTCGGCGAATTTAATTTGAGAGTTTTTAAGGTGCCGAAAATTTGACCTGTTAAGTGATTGATTACACAAATACCGATTGTATAATTTTTTCTGATGAGGCGATAGAAATCGGACTTAATAGAAGTTATTCACAAACTGCACGGGGATCGATAATGAAATTGCAATTTAGCTTGTTTGGCTGTTCAACAAACTTAAAACAATCTCTCAACTAATTGTTTTATATAAATTATCCTGAATTTTATCCATTTTGATATCAGCCTGATTAATCACCGTGAAAAGCGTTTACAGGAGCGAACTTCTGCCACTTATGCACAAAGTTATCCACAAAATCTGTGAGTAATTCAGAGTGGCTATTTCACCACCAAGTCGCCGTGCCGATTCCTGTCCGGCAGGTTTATGATTATCTCGCCGATCAGCAAATAGAATCGGGTAAGCGGGTTGTGATCCCATTTGGAAGGCGAAAATTAGTTGGCATCGTGGTCTCCCATCACCGCCCTTCAGCCAATTACAAACTCAAGTCGGTCGAACAGGTGCTGGATCCCGAATGTTGTATCGGGGCAGACATGCTTACGTTGTTGCACTGGGCATCGGCATACTATCATCACCCCATAGGCGAGGTCATCCATACGGCTTTGCCGTCCCGTTTGCGCGCTGCCAAGCCACTGGTCAAGCCGCCGATAGAAAGCCGAATACATCACCCGATTGCGCCAGCGCATCAGCCATTTCAGGATTGTTTGACCGAGCAACAACGGCTGGCAATCAATACGGTTGTTGCTGGTCTTGGAAAATTTGCATCCTTTGTTCTGAACGGCATTACTGGTAGCGGCAAAACCGAGGTTTACCTGCATATCACCGAGCACTGTATTGAGCGCGGTCAACAGGCAATGGTGTTGGTGCCGGAAATTGCCCTTACCCCGCAGTTGGTAGCACGGTTTACCGAACGATTTGGGTATGGCGTATGTGTGATTCATTCCAGCATGACCGACCAACAACGCTATCGCGCATGGTGGCAAGCCCGCGCTGGCAATGCCACTGTCGTTCTGGGAACCCGTTCAGCGGTTTTTACTCCGATGAAAAACATCGGGGTCATCATTGTCGATGAAGAACATGATATTTCATACAAGCAACAAAGTGGCTTCCGCTACCATGCACGCGATCTGGCAATAAAACGAGCCAGCCTTGAAGGGCTGCCGATTGTGCTTGGGTCGGCGACACCCTCTATGGAATCAATGAACAACGCGACATCGGGGCGACATCAATTACTGAGCCTGAGCCACCGCATCGGGGCAGCGAAATTACCGCTGATTGAGTTTATTGACTTGAAGATATTCCCGCTTGATGAGGGCCTATCTGCACCGCTTCTTGGGGCAATTAGTCAGGGTTTGGAACGGCAACAACAAACTATTTTATACATCAATCGACGGGGCTTTGCCACAGTAGCCCAATGCAATGCTTGTGCCTGGCAGGCACGCTGTGACCGTTGTGATGCTTTTCTGACCTTTCACAAAAAAACCAACACCTTTCGCTGTCATCACTGTGGCAAAATAATCCGAGCGCAGTCGAAATGCCCGCAATGCAATCAGGCTCTTTTCTATGCTGGAGCTGGCACCCAACGGATTGAGAAAAAACTAACCGCACATTTTCCCGATGCCAGAATCAGTCGCTTTGACCGTGATGAGATCAATACCCAAAAGAAACTGGAACACGCATTACAACAAATCAATACACGGCAGGTCGATGTCATTATCGGCACGCAACTCATCGTCAAGGGGCATGATTTTCCGGCGGTGACGCTGGTTGGTGTGATTGATCCTGATCAAGGGTTATACAGCGCCGACTTTCGTGCGCCCGAGTATCTTTTCCAGCAATTGGTACAAGTCGCTGGTCGCGCCGGTCGCGGTCACGCCGCTGGACGGGTCATGATTCAAACCGCCCATGTGGGAAATCCGTACTTGCATTTAATTCGCCAACATGATTTTGAGCAGTTTTATCGCTATTGCAGCGCGGAACGCAACCTCGCCAAGCTCCCACCATTTGCATATATTGCCTTGTGGCGAGCGGAATCAACCGATGACACAGCCAGCCTGAAATTTTTACAATTTGTCAGTCACTGTGGGCATAAAATTTTGACCCGCCAGTCAATTACGGGCATAATGATTATGGACCCGATTAGTTCGCCGATGGAAAAGCGTGCCGGAAAGTTTCGCGCCCAGTTATTGGTTCAAGCGGCACAAAGAAAATCGCTTCACCAACTCATCGCTCCGTGGTTGAAAGAAATTGAAACCGCATCGGCAAGCCGCAAGGTACGCTGGTCGATTGATATTGACCCGATGGAGATGTTTTGATGCGTAAACGAGACCTTGGACATGAAAATAATTACGAATTACGAGAGTCGTTTGAGACTGTGCAAGAATCCAACATCCGTCGTTCCTGCGGAAGCAGGAATCCAGTAAAACAGCCAAACCCGCAAGGGTTTTCCATATATAACGCGACCGAGGTTCTGGCATGGCGGAAGCCGCACTTCCGTTGTCGTAAATTTATCCAAACAGTCTATCCGTAATTCGTAATTTATAATTGACACAATGACCCTAACCATTACCCAACCTGATGACTGGCATGTCCACGTCCGTGATGACGCAATGCTGGCGCGGGTGATTCCTTACACTGCCGCGCAATTTGGACGCGCACTCATCATGCCCAATCTTGAGCCGCCAATCAGAAACGTACAACAAGCTCTCGAATACCGCAAAACCATCTTGTCCGCATTGCCTGCAGACACTTCGTTTGATCCAAAAATGAGCCTTTATCTGACCGATGACACCACCCAAGCCGAAGTAAAAGCGGCTGCCGAATGCGAGCATATATTGGGCTTCAAATTATATCCTGCTGGGGCGACAACCCATTCATCATCCGGGGTAACGAAAGTAAGCGCGTTGATGAATGTGTTTGAGTGCATGGCGCAGCATGATGTGGTGTTACAGGTTCACGCCGAAGTGACCGATCCTCATGTCGATATATTTGATCGCGAAACGGTATTCATAGAGCAAATTTTATTTCCACTACATCAGGAATTGCCCGAGCTTGGATTGGTATTGGAGCATATTACCACCCGCCAAGGCGTGGACTTTGTTAAATCCACCAATCATTTTGTTGCCGGCACGATTACTCCGCAACATTTATTGTTTAACCGCAATGATATTTTTCGTGGCGGTATCCGCCCGCATCTGTTCTGCTTGCCGATACTAAAACGAGAGTCTCATCGTCAAGCTTTGGTGGCTGCCGCAACGGCGGGTGACCCGTCATTTTTTCTCGGCACCGACAGCGCACCGCATAGCCGAAGTAGCAAACAAAGCGCGTGCGGCTGTGCCGGAATATTTTCCGCATATTCCGCTATCGAGCTCTATGCTGAGGTTTTTGCAAGGTCGGAATGTCTTGATAAACTGGAGGGTTTTGCGAGCCATTTTGGGGCTGATTTTTACAAACTGGCGCGTAATCCGAGAAAAATCACCTTGCACAACACCGCAAAGCATATTCCGCAAAGCATTGGCGAGAATCATGCAGATGATGTTGCGAATGATGACATCATACCGCTCATGGCAGGCGAAACTCTGGCTTGGTCTCTACAGATATTGCCGACCGATTGATGGCACACAATCTGGTATTCGACAAGCTAGCATCCGGCAAACTATGCCGTTATCACGCCTCGATTCTGCCGTATCGGTCATCAAAACGAACAATATCGTCTTCGCCCAAGTAATCTCCGCATTGCACTTCGATAAGACAAAGCGGTTGCTCATCAATATTTTCCAACCGATGTTTGGTCTGTACCGGAATATAGGTTGATTGATTGGCTTCAAGGATAAACACTTGCTCGCCTAAGGTAACCTGTGCCCGACCTGTCACCACAACCCAATGCTCGGAACGGTGGTGGTGCATTTGTAGGGACAGCCCTTGTCCGGGATTGACGATGATACGCTTCACCTGAAAATTGTCTGCTCGGATGAGACTTTCGTAACTACCCCACGGACGGAATACTTTGTTCGACTCATCCGCCTCGCTACGATTATCGGCCTGCATTTCCTCAACTAGATTTTTGATTTGCTGGGCATGTTTTTCCTGACTTCGACGGTTGACCGTCGAAGTCAGGTGGATGATTCCGCCAATTGACAGGGATGTACAGGAATGTCTGTTTATCCATGTGAACACTCTCAAATAAGGTTGAGGTCGAACATCACTTTATTGAGTACGATGAGATGGCATTCGTTTTTTGCTATACCATGCCTTAAATTGTTTTCAATAACTCAAGTGTCTTCTTGTGCATGTACAAATCGCACCAAATCGAATGGGTCATCAATAGCCATACACGATTACTTAGAGCCTGCCCTAAATAAATCCTCAAATAAGATTCGGGTCAGAAATTATCTCCACAAGTGCTGGTCCAGCATGATTTAATGCGGCTTTGATGACCCGATCAAGGTCTTGCGCTTGTTCGACTCGCTCGCCAAAGGCATCGCATAATTGGGCATAAGCGGCAAAATTGGGGTTGTGTAGCGAGGTTTGCCAGACACTCCATTCTGCGGCACGTTGCTCTTTGGTGATTTTGCCGAGTTGATGATTGTTGAGCAAAATATGTGTGATATTCATGTCATATTTAACCGCAGTGGTGAAATCTGCCAGATATTGACCAAATCCACCGTCCCCACTGATGGATACCACAGGTCGTCCTTTGAGTGCGTCAATGTCTTGAGTGGCTGCCCATGCCCCCATGGCGGCCGGGAAGGAAAAGCCGATCGAACCTAAATAACCGGACATCAACACCGATTGTTGCGTACATTCAAAATAACGTCCGAATGAATAGGTGTTGTTGCCGACATCCACAGCGATAATGGCATTTTCAGGTATCAACCGACTGAGCGAATCAAAAATACAGGCGGAATTGATGCCATCGCCGGTATTGTCATTACGACGGCTCCGTTTTTCCTCACGCCAGATACCCCAGCGTTCGGCTAATTCCGGTCGTTGGTCTATCGCTTGCAGGTTTTCATCAATCCGCTGATGCAAAATATGTGCGGTGGTCGCTATTTCCCCCCATACGGGTAGGGTGACTGGATGAAATTTACCGAGTGCCATCTGCTCAAAATCGACCTGTATGATCGGTCGTTTTTCGGTTATGCCGGTATGATTGGAAAATGAGGCCCCAAATACCAGAATCAAATCGCATTCATTCATAAACCAACTGGCAATTGGA
Source organism: Candidatus Spongiihabitans sp. (assembly GCA_965261425.1). GTDB lineage: Bacteria > Pseudomonadota > Gammaproteobacteria > Arenicellales > Poriferihabitantaceae > Spongiihabitans. Next base: position 1,219,242 of record OZ253452.1, on the reverse strand, counting down.
GTCCCGGATCGTCCCAGCACCCCAGCGGCAAGCGCATGAGCATCTGAAATTTGTCCTTTAGCCTTGAACGTAGTCAGTATCGGGGCATGAAGTTTTTCAGCCAGCGCAATGACTTCCGGCATACTGTATTTAGCCCCGTAGCCCACAATGATAATCGGTCGCCGACTGTCATTGAGCATCGCTACGGCTTGTTGTACGGAGTTTTCAGACGGGGTGATGTTTTGGTCGCCCATGCGGCCACCCGGATGGCCTACTTTTGATTGTGCGGTAACCGGTAGAGTTTGCACATTATCGGGAAAAATAAGGTGCGATGGACTGCGGTTGATAATGGCGTGCTTGCAAGCTAGGCTCATTAGCTCACCATGCTTGCTGGTATGTAACACGGTTTGGCTGAAACCCGTTACTGCTGAGAAGGCGGAAGCAAGATCAATATCCTGAAATGCCCCCGGCCCCAGCACCTGAACATCAACCTGTCCGGTCAGTGCTAATACCGGGGCCCGGTCAACATGACAATCCCACATTCCGGTCAGCAAATTAGTCGCTCCCGGTCCGGCGATGGTCAAACAGGCCGCTGGAAGCCCGCATGACTTGGCATAGCCCGAGCAGGCAAAAGCTGCAGCCCCCTCATGACGTATTCCATAGTAGTTCAAATTACCCGCCACTTCCTGTAAACGCAGGGCTTCCGCCAGCCCGAGATTGGAGTGTCCGACCATGCCGAATACCGACTTGATGCCCCAGTTGATCATGGTCTCGACCATAACATCGGAGATGGTTTGTTCTCTTCCGTGTGCTTTCTCCAGTCCGAGATAGATGCCATCTTGGCGGATTTCCAGCGGATAAAGCTCCTGTCCTGAGTCTTCGTGACCACCAGGTGGCCGACCAGTCAGTGGGTCAAAGTCCCAACCATGCCAGGGACACCGTAGCCAACACTTACCATCATCGCCGCGTTCGATAGAACCTTCTCCCAGCGGTCCACCTTGATGCGGACAGTGATTGTCCATAGCCGCATACTGTCCGTTGATATGGGTTAATGCCATGCTTTTGGTTGCGGCGGTAACGGTTTTTACCCGCCCCTCGGGGAGCTCATCAAGCTCTGCAACCTTGTGCCAGATATATGCTGCTTCTATTCCAGTCATTGGCTTATGTCATTGTATAGTATTGATAATTTAATTAGATTTAATTAGATATATGCTAAATACATCATTCGCGTTGCTCGCCCACGCCGCCATAGCGAACGCCGCTGAGACTGGCCATAGCATGGTCAAAGGAGGTCAGGTCATCAATATTAAAATCCTGTAAGTTGTGGTGTCCACATGCTCTCGCTAGAATAGACATCAGTCCAACCGATGCGTTGAGGAAGCGATTGAGGCGTTCGGCAGCCTGATCGACAATCAATCTTGCGCGCAGATTCTTCTTTTGGGTGGCGATACCTACTGGACAGTTGTTAGTATGACAGGCGCGCATGCCCAGACAACCGATTGCTTGCAGGGCTGAGTTTGAAATTGCTACGCCATTTGCCCCCAGTGCCATCGCCTTGGCAAAATCCGCCGGAGTGCGTAAGCCGCCAGTCGCAATTAAGGTTATATGTTGGCATCCTGAGCTATCCAGATGGCGTCTAGCTCTGGCAATAGCGGGGATGGTCGGCACCGAGATATTATCGCGAAATATCAGCGGGGCAGCACCAGTACCACCGCCTCTGCCATCGAGGATGATGTAATCCACGCCCACTTCCAGCGCAGCATCAAGGTCTTTTTCGATATGCTGTGCCGACAATTTATAGCCAATGGGAATGCCACCGGTTTGTTGACGCACTTCGCTTGCGAAATCGCGTATCTGTTCGATTCGATCCCATTGCGGAAACCGTGCTGGCGATATTGCATCCTGACCCGGCTCAAGTCCGCGTACTTGGGCAATTTTATCCTTCACTTTGATGCCCGGAAGATGCCCGCCAGTGCCCGTTTTTGCTCCTTGCCCACCCTTGAAATGAAATGCCTGACATTTTTTGACTTTATCCCAACTAAAACCAAAGCGGGCTGAAGCCAGCTCATAAAAATAACGTCGATTAGCCTGTTGTTCTTCGGGTAACATGCCGCCCTCACCAGAGCAAATCCCGGTGCCCGCTAAATCAGCACCTTTGGCGAGGGCTATTTTTGCCTCTTCGGATAACGCTCCAAAACTCATATCAGAAACAAACAATGGAATCTTCAGGGTTAACGGTTTTTTAGTTTTCGCGCCGATAACCAGTTCGCTGTTGACCGCTACATCATCAAGCAATGGCAGGGTGGCTAACTGCCCGACAACGAATTGTAGGTCATCCCATTTTGGTAAATCGTTGCGCGACACCCCCATCGCACCGACTGGTCCATGGTGTCCGGTTTTGGTTAAACCCTCGCTGGCGAGCTTACGAATAAGCTTAACATGCGGTTCATCAGCAGTACCGACCGGGTCTTGAAACGTGCCTTGATAGGCTTTGCGGTTATAGGGTTGCGGGTGGCGAGCTTCCCAGTGCAGTATTTGATCCTTATCAACCCAGACTTCATCACCTTCGATGCCACTGTCGAATTTATCTAAATATTCTGCATTGTTGTACTCGCTGATGCCAGTATCTATGCGGTAATCCCAACCATGCACACCGCAAATAATATTTTCACCGCTGACGTATCCATCCGCCATCAAGGCTCGACGATGAGCGCATCTGCCGTATAAAACCGACACCGTATCATCATAACGAATGACCACGAGATCAACATTGGATACCCGCACAGCGGCGGGTTGACGGTCTTTTAACTGACTCCAGTTTAAGATGTTAATTCGGTTCATTATGTGATTAAAAATTGTTTGGTTATGTGGGTAGAAATTTTCTTCGGAGTCCTGTGCATAATTCAAAATGCTAGCAGAGTAGCGATCAAAACTGCGCCTATTACGTTACGACAAAAAATGTCGTTTTTAACAAAAATTTAGCAAACTTTAGTTGCTCAGCTAATTTATGCAAGGTCTAAACAGTAAAAGTGATAACCGAAGGAGTCATTTTCATATTGCTATTTAGTCGGGATTTTGTCAGGCACCACTGACATCGCGTATTTACTGGTACCATACTTCAAAGCGAGCGGTGTGGCGGATAGCCCGTGGGCAAACACGCTGATGAGAACAGCGATGAATACGATATTGGTAACGATCTCTGGGTGTGGCAACATGGTATCGCCAACGACCAACAATACGAACAGTATTGAAGCTAGACCACGAGGCCCAAACCAGCCAAGAAACAAAGCGGTCGGCAGGTTTATTTGCAGCCCGCGCAACGACAAATACACCGGCAACATGCGCATCACAGTAAGACTAAATACCGCGAAGACCCAATGCCATATGCTAACACTAAACAACGCCATGGGTAACATCAACGCACCAAAGACCATGAACGTGCCGAGGGTAAAAATCTGCCCTTCGGTTTCGATAAACTCGAATAAGTAATGACAGCGATTATTCAGCAAGTTCCCAAACACAAGACCGCCGACGAATGCGGCAATGAAGCCGTTGCCATGTAGTGCCTCGGCGACAATAAAGCACAATCCAGCAATGCATAAAGCGATAATGCCCTCACCGCTGGCTGTCACCCATTGACGTGCATGTGCCTTGCGAATCAACCAAGCACCAGCATAGCCAATGGCGATGCCACTAAGCGGGCCGAAAGAAAGTTGCAATACGGCAAACTTAAACCACTGCTGATTATCGTTTGTCATTATGGCACTGGCGATACTGGCAAATACCAGAATAATCGGCAAGGCAATGCCGTCATTCAAGCCACTTTCAACATTCAGTCCAATTTTTACCGTCTCTGGAACCTTGTCGCTGGACACCACAACCTGGCCGAGTGCCGCATCAGTAGGCGTAAGGATAGCAGCGACCAGCACCACTTCACAGAGGGTCAGCCCGAGCGGAAGAATACTTGCAACCGTCGCCCCGACCAATATGGTTAGTGGCATACCAATAAGGAGCATACGCTGAGGGACGATATGATCCTTTCTAAGCTTGTCGAGGTCTATACGCGCTGCATCGCTGAACAATACCAGCACTAAAGTAACCTCCAACAGCAACTTCAGCAGATGTTGCTCAACTTCAACATCAAGAAAACCGAGTACTGGCGCACTCAGTATAAAACCAGCCAAAACAAATACCATCGGCGGGGTAACCATGGCCGTACTTAGTTTTTTTGAAACCAGACCGAAGCCTAAAAACACTAAGGCGACGACAATCATCGTTAAATGCTCCATAGTGGTGCCATTTTAAGCCTATCAGGAATAATATGCAAAGTTTTGTCCGGGTTCAGTACCTATGCGACAATGGATAGGGATTACGGAACACCCAAAATGTTTTCGAATCCGTAGCACACATATGATTGATTACCCTTAGAAATCGTTGAAACTCGGCGGTCTTCTATTTGATATTCCAATTGATATAATCGGTGAGCCTGAAGCGCAAATGGCGAGCCAAATAAGTCGTTTGTCATTTTCATTTCATGATTGTAGGTGGAAATCCATTATACTAATATCCAACTATCCAAGCAATTAATAGAGATGCACTTTAATTAAGAATTAACCGCCCAAATACAGCAAACCAAATCATGCCAAAAAAGCCCTCCGCTAACTCGACCGAACCCGCCCTGGAAACTCGGCTTTTCCAGGCCGCCGATATGTTACGCAACAACATTGACGCAGCCGAATACAAGCATATCGTGCTGGGTTTGGTGTTTCTCAAATATATCTCTGATTCCTTTGAAGCACTACATAGCGAAATCACCGCCCAGCAAGGCGATTACCAATATGCCGATGCGGAAGATCAAGACGAATATCAGGCAAAGAATGTCTTTTGGGTGCCACAAGAAGCGCGCTGGTCGCATATTCATGGGCGCGCTCGATTGCCGACTATCGGCAAGGAACTGGATACGGCAATGGAAAAAATCGAAAAGGAAAACCCCACCCTCAAAGGTATTTTACCAAAAGTCTATGAAAGACCAAATCTTTCCCACACCACTTTGGGTAATTTGATTGATTTAATCAGCAATATCGCACTCGGCAGTGCAGCGGCGAAATCAAAAGACATTCTCGGCAAGGTTTATGAATATTTTCTCGGTCAATTCGCCTTAAAAGAGGGGCAAAAAGGCGGGCAGTTTTACACCCCCACCTCCATCGTCAAACTCTTGGTCGAAATGCTCGAACCATATCAAGGGCGGGTATTTGACCCTTGTTGTGGCAGTGGCGGCATGTTTGTGATGAGTGAAAAGTTTATCAAGGAACATCAGGGACGACTGGACGCTATTTCCATCTATGGGCAGGAGAGCAATCAAACCACCTACCGCCTTGCGCGCATGAATTTGGCGATTCGGGGCATAGACGGCTCGCAGGTAAAATGGAACAACGAAGGCTCATTTTTACGCAATGCCCACGCCGATTTGAAAGCCGATTTTGTTATCGCCAACCCGCCTTTTAACGACAGCGATTGGAGCGGCAGGCTACTACAAAATGACGCACGCTGGAAATACGGCACACCGCCCAGCGGCAATGCCAACTTTGCATGGGTACAGCATTTTTTACACCACCTGTCGCCCACCGGCATTGCTGGTTTTGTACTGTCCAAAGGCTCGCTCACCTCCAAAGCCTCCAGCGAAGATGTCATTCGCAAAAATATGCTTGAAGCGGGTTTGGTTGATTGCATCGTCAACCTGCCAGCAAAGCTATTCCTGAATACGCAAATTCCCGCCTGCCTGTGGTTTGTCTCCAATAAACACGGCAAAAACGGCAAGCGCAACCGTAATGGCGAAGTGCTGTTCATCGATGCCAGCGAGCAGGGGCATTTAATCAATCGCCGCACCCGCGAATTCTCCGCTGATGATATTGCCGAAATAGCCAGCACCTATCACCGTTGGCGGGGGAGTGAGGGAAGTGCCGATAATCAGACTAACGACTATCAGGATCAAGCCGGCTTCTGCGCTTCGGTATCAAACCAGCGCATCAAAGCACTGGATTATGTGTTAAGCCCAGGGCGTTATGTCGGGCTGGCAGAAGTGGCAGACGACTTTGACTTCAGCGAACGGTTTGAAGCATTAAAAGCCGAGTTTGCCGGGCAGTTAAAAGAAGAAGCAGTTTTGAACGAACGGATACAGGAAAATTTAACCCGCGTAGAAACAAACAAAATTTAGACAACAAGCTGACCACAATTAACCCGCGTTATTGGCAATGAGTTATTGAAAATATGAGAACAGAGACTGTACAAAAATCCAATATTCGTCATTCCCGTGGAAGAGACTGTGCAAAAAAACCAATATACGGCGTTCCTGCACCGCCCCGTCATTCCTGCGAAAGCAGGAATCCAGTAAAACAGCCAAGCCCCCTCCGTCATTCCTGCGAAAGCAGGAATCCAGCGAAACAGCCAAACCCCCTCCGTCATTCCTGCGAAAGCAGGAATCCAGTAAAATAACCAAACCGCAGGGTTTTCCGCATGTAACACGACAGTGGGTAATTGAAAATTGAAAATGGAGAATTAAAAATGGGTGGGGGCGGAAAATTTTCCGTCCGACCAAACAACCAAACCCCGCCGTCATTCCTGTACCACCCCGTCATTCCTGCGAAAGCAGGAATCCAGTAAAACAGCCAAACCCCGCCGTCATTCCTGCGAAAGCAGGAATCCAGCAACCCCTCAACCTTAAAAAACAGTGTTTAAGCTATAAAAAATCGTTAAAAAACACATATATTTCTATATTTTAACGATATATACTATAAAAACCGTTAAATTTATGGAAAAATCACGCCATGCTAACGAGAAAAGAAATAAGAAAAATTGAGGAATTAAGCAAAGAATTTCATATTTTATCGCTTAACAAGGAACAGTTGTTAAGAATAATTTCTGAAACAGAAGTTTTTGAACAGGTCTATAATTCTAATGCCATCGAAAATTCGACCCTGTCGATTGAAGAAACGGAAAAAATTCTCTTACAAATAAATTTAGATCGATATGTTTCTGAGAGAGAAATCTTTGAAGCAAAAAATCTGGCACGAATAACCGCATACATAGATAACAATGCGACGGAAAAAAATCTTGATAAAGCTATGATATTGTTTCTACATAAAATATTAATTTCAAATATTGATGACGTCATTGCGGGTAGATTTAGAAAAGATAATGAGTTCGTAAGGGTAGCCAATCACATAGCCCCTGCGCCAAAAGAGATAGATAAAACATTAGAAAAAATATTTATCGAATATCGAGCAAATGCAGAAAAAAATATTGTCCACAGGATTGCCAGATTTCATTTGAATTTTGAAAGTTTACATCCGTTTATTGACGGCAACGGCAGAATCGGCAGAGCATTAAATAATTATTTATTGATCAGAGATAATTTTGTCCCCATCAATATCAGATTTTTGGATAGGTTGGAATATTACAATGCTTTCAAAGCATTTAACCTTTCAGGAGAAACATCCGGGATGGAGAAAATTATTTACCGCGCACTGATCAATAGTTTCTATAAAAGAATCACTTACTTAAAAGGGCTAGAAATTATTGCCCTACATCAATACGCAAAAAGGTTCAAACTGTCTCACCCGAATCTGATAAACAAAGCGAAAAGACAAACCATTGCCGCCTTTAGAGAAAAAGGGATATGGAAAATTGGCATCTAAAATTGACGTAGTATAGTGAAAGTGAAATTGGTGAAATAAAAATGAAAGCAGAAAAACAACGCTGGAAGTATCGCTTTGATAACTTCAGAAGGGCTTATATCCTGTTACAGGAAGCCGCCGATTTAAGTTATGAAAACAAACTGGATCAATTAGGCAAAGAAGGCATGATACAAAGGTTTGAATACACCACAGAACTTGCATGGAAGACCATAAAAGATTATTTGGAAAGCCAGAATGTCGTGTTTGCGTTGATCACCCCCAGAACCGTCATCAAAGAAGCCATCGCCACAAAGTTTATTGCACAAGGCGAAGAGTGGATGAACTTGATAGACGCACGCAACAAGATGAGTCATACCTACGACTTTAATCAGTTTGAAGCCGTGATAACACAAATAAAGGCATCTTATCTCGCTTGTTTTGATGAACTGCACGGAAAGTTATTAGAAGAATATGACGATGAATCAGACTTTTGACCACGGACTCAGTACGCCGCAGCTGCAAACACTAAAAACCATTCTCAAGCAATGCCCGTCCGTTGTAGAAAAAGTATCCGTTTTTGGCTCCAGAGCAACCGCAACCTGCAAGAGTTACTCCGATATTGATTTGGTGTTATATGGCAGTATCAGCGAGGGTGACATTGATAGATTATGGACACTTTTTAACGAAAGCAACCTGCCTTATAAAGTGGATATCAACGCTTACCACCTGATCCATTATCCGCCATTGAAACGGCACATTGACCAATTCAGTAAAGTGCTGTTCACGCAGGATGAACTTGATAACGCAGATGACAACCCCAAAACCCGCACATAACCAATCAACACGCGCCTTGCCAAATAGCGATGTCCTGAGCAGTTCGGCGAGCTCACCGAGCCCGTTGCCAAATGAGACTGTGCAAAAATCCAACATTCGTCGTTCCCGCGAAAGAGACTGTGCAAGAAACCTCGTTAGGCTGCGTTACATGCGGAACATCCAACCCCTAACCCCCAACCCCCTAAATCCCCCTCGTATGATCCCAATCGGGTAAATTATCAACTCGTTTAGTGGTTTTTAATGGACCCTATCCAACGGCGGTTGGATGGGTAGTAGTGATGCAGTAATCCCCAGTAAGTTTTTAAACTTGTTGATAAGGTATCGCACCTACTACCCGCTTTACCGGTTTTTGCTCCTCGACAATTGCTCCTGCAGGTGATGGACAGGAAGTCCAAATGTCGCGCTGACAGGATGTCAATGAGCGACCCTAATAAGTTACATCCATGTAACGATGCAAAACCGGCATACGACCGCCATGGATCGCGGAAGTGCAAATAATGCAGGAGCAATTATTTGCCCGTACGTCCTTGTACATAAACTTCATCAAGTGCGGACAGTATCTGGTGCAAGACCAAAAATCTGAGCACGAATAGTACGAGGATGCACCGAAGTTAAATGATCCAACCTATCTACAATTATAACCGGAGAATGTTATGTTATGTATCGGTATTGATATATCTAAAGCACGTTTTGATGGTGCTGTGTGCGTTGAGGGTGTTGACCACAACCCGTCTTTTGCTAATGATCATAAAGGCTTCAAAGCCTTGTCCAAATGGCTAAAATCATTGGACGCAGCGCAAGAGCGGGTGTTTTGTATGGAAGCCACCAGCGTTTATGGGGTTGCTTTGGCGTATTATTTACATCGCTCAGGCGACAAGGTGATTGTGGCGAACCCAATGAGAACCCATGCGTTTGTCAAGATGGAAATGTTGCGTAATAAAACGGATAAATCCGATACCCACAGGGCACAAGTGCTGGCAGCATTGCGCGTTATTGTCAACATATTGTAGCCAAAGGTGAGTTAGAGAAAAACCGGTTCAAGCCCAAAAGCGAAGCCCGTGTTGCGTTACAATGCCTGATGACGCGCTTGGAGCAGTTAAACAAACAATCAACCCAAGAGAAGAATCGTTTGCCAGTGAGTTTGAATAAGACCGCCAGCAAATCAATCAAAGCGATGATTCGGTACATCTGTCGGCAAATAGTGATTGTTGAACAGGAAATCAAGGCGTTGGTTGCGGGCGATGCTGTGTTGCGTCAACAAGTACGGTTATTGACCAGCATTGGCGGGATCGGCAACAAAACGGCTTGGGCTATCCTCGCCTATATGGGGGATATATCATTATTTGATAACGCCAAGCAAGTGGCCAGTTTTGCTGGGTTGAATCCGAAGATAACCCAGTCGGGCAGTAGTATCAACAAGAGTAGTCTGTCAAAAATAGGGCACAAACGCCTGAGAAAGTCTCTCTATATGCCAGCACTGACGGCAACGCGACACAATCCAGTCACGCAGGATTTATACAATAGGCTACTTGATAAAGGCAAACCTAAACAAGTGGCAGTGTGCGCGGTGATGCGGAAACTACTGGTTATATCTTATGGGGTATTAAAATCAGAACAGCCTTTTGATGTCAATTATGCTTGCAGATAGCGCGTTTGTGGTGGAATCCCAGCCGGCAAAGCCATTCTAACAATGAGGCGAAAAAAAGTTGAAAATAAGTGGATTTTTAACACAGTATCTTATCAGGGGGACTTTCCACTCAATTCCCCCCTGATAAGGGGGGCTAGGGGGGTTAAGAATGACGAACGTCGGGTTTCTTGCACAGTCTCGAAAGCAGGAATCCAGTAAAACACACAAACCGGCAAGGTATTACTATGCTCTCAGCAGTAAAAAAAACGATACAAGTGCCCAAACCTTGCGACTTGTTAATAACCTTAAACCGAGGCAGACAAAATGAACGAAGTAGATTATGACAAGTTAAAGAAATCATTGGATAGGCTGGTGGAACAATATGAGTTTTTCAACTTAAACGAGCATACCCTGTCAGGGAATATTAAGGAGGGGATTAAAGAATCCGTCATTAAACGCTTTGAAATCTGTTATGACACATTATGCAAGTGTTTCAAAAAATTCACACAAGAAAAAGCAGGGTTGTCCATGCCAAATTCACCAACACCGCTTTTTAGAAAAGCGCACGAAAGCATACTTATAGATAGGGGAATGCTCGAACGGTTGCTTGATTATAATGATTTACGAAATGCCGCTACCCACGATTACAGCGAAGTAAAGGTGGGCAAATCATTCAACAAAATAGGTGATTTTATTCAAGATGCCGCAGAACTTTATAAACAAATGAGTGAAGATCAATGAGCCAGGAACAACTTATCGATTTAGCCCCAAAACAACTCGGCTTGCTTAAAAAAATTATTAAACAACATATTCCCGACAAAACCGTTTGGGCTTATGGCTCCCGCGTAACATGGAAGGCAGACGAAGCTTCCGATATAGACCTGACTGTCTTTGATTGTACCAATGTACAGATTGATGAACTTAAAGAAACGCTGGAAGAAAGCAATTTACTCATCTCCGTTGATGTAATGAACTGGGAGGAAATAGCCGATAATTTCAAGACGAATATTAAGAAGCAGTATGTGGTGTTGCAGGAGAAAAATACATTGGAAGGTTGGCGGGAAGTGAAGTTGGGGGATGTTGCAGAGATTACGCGCGGAGGGTCACCACGCCCTATCCATGATTACATTACACCAACAGGAACGCCTTGGGTAAAAATAGCTGATGCCACTGCAACTAATTCTCGATACATTACAAAAACAAAAGAATTTATAAAGCCTGAGGGAGAGTTAAAAAGCAGAGTAGTTTACTCTGGGGACTTCATCGTTTCTAACAGTGCAACACCAGGACTACCTCGATTTATGAAAATGCGAGCATGTATTCATGACGGCTGGTTGTTGCTTCGAGAAATAAAAAATGTTGATAAAATGTTCTTGTACTATCTTATTCTGAAAGAAAGAGCGTCAATATTGTCAAAAGGAAGTGGGACAATATTTACTAATTTAAAAACAGACATTTTGAAAAATCATGTTGTTTTCCTCCCCCCGCTTCCCGAACAAAAAGCCATTGCCGAAGTATTATCCAGCCTCGACGACAAAATAGACCTGCTCCACCGCCAAAACAAAACCCTGGAAAACATGGCACAAACCCTGTTCCGCCAATGGTTTGTCGAACAAGCCGATGCGGGTTGGGAGGTTGGCACACTTGGGGATATTTTGTCTGTTAAAGGCGGGACAACACCAAGCACTAAAAATCCAGACTATTGGAACGGAGAAATTCACTGGACAACACCGAAAGATTTATCAAATAATTGCCCCACATTTTTAATGGATACATTAAGAAAAATTACTAAAAAAGGACTTGATAGAATTGGTTCTGGTTTATTACCAGCAGGAACACTGTTGCTTTCTTCAAGAGCACCTGTTGGTTATATGGCTTTTTCTGCTGTTCCGATTGCCATAAATCAAGGTTATATTGCGATTATTGCAGATAAGGGATATTCCAACCTGTTTATCTATTCGTGGTTAAAACTAAATATGAGCTACGTTAAAAGTTTTGCTAACGGTTCAACTTTTCAAGAGGTAAGTAAAACTTCATTCAAATCTTTAGAAATAGTAATGCCTGAAGAACATAAGCGAAAAAAATTTGATGACATAGCAAAGCCGGAGTTTAACAAAATATTTTCCAACCAATCACAAATCAACACCCTTGAAAACCTGCGCGATACCTTATTGCCCAAGCTGATGAGTGGCGAGGTGAGCGTGACTGTCGGAAGTGCGGCTTCAACCGCGCCAACCATAAACAAGCAGGACTAAAGTCCCGCTTCCGGATTGCCTAAGCTGATGAATGAGGAAGTGAGGATAGTAAACAATGACTGACCGACATTTTAAGGTTTTGTGCATTGATGGTGGTGGAGTGCGAGGCATTTTTGCTACCAAAATTCTATCTCTTATTGAAACGAAATTTAATGTAAAAATACATGACACCTTTGATCTTATTGTAGGAACAAGCACTGGAAGCATCGTAACTGGGGCTATTGCAATAAATTATGACTTGACTGCGCTGGTGGATGATTACTCAAGGGACGCATCTAAAATTTTTCAGAAACAATTTAGTTTGTGCGGACTCTTGAAATCTAAATACGACTCTCGAGTCCTCAGTAAATTCTTACATGATAAGCTTGGGGATAAAAAGCTGGGAGAAATTGAAAAACCAATCATTCTCAATGCCACTAACGCCAGCGTAGGTGATGTACACATTTTCAAGTCTTCCTATCAAAATATTCAGAGAGGGGGCGATTATGTCCGCGATGGTGATGTGCCGTTGTTTAAGGCTGTTTTAGCTTCTTGTTCAGCGCCAACGTATTTTGATCCGGTAGATATAGATGGAACCCTTGTTTGCGATGGGGGTATCTGGGCAAACAATCCCTCACTTGTCGGCTATATTGACGCAATAAGAAACTTTAAATCTGAAACAAAAGACATAAAAATATTGTCTATAGGGACTGGTCAAATGAGTCAAATTTACCAATCTTCAACATGCTGGGGATTCTGGGGATTGATGAGCGGATGGCAGAATACTAAATTAGTTGATTTTATGATGTCCTGCCAAACCATATTTCCTCAGAATGCACTACATCTGATTGATAATGAGTTAATTTTAAGGATTAACCCGAAAATTGATTATTATGCCCTTGATGATTACGAAAAAATACCCATATTAGGAGAACTTGCAAAAAGTGAATTCACTAATCGCAATGTAGAAATTAAAAATTTTTTGAACATATAAGGGAATAGAATATGAAACATGAACAGTACTTCAATGAATTCTTATCTAAGCATGTCAACTTGAATCAAAATAGAGTGAGTGATTTAGAGAGTCGTGTGGTAACAATAACAAATTTTCTCAAAGAAAAACTAGGTGGTTATAGAAAATATAGCTCGCAAGGGTCGTATGCCCATAAAACCATCATAAAGCCAGTGCAGGATAATGATGAATTTGATGCAGATGTATTAGTTTTTATCAAAGATGACCATTTTAACCCTAATAATTTTGTAACTGATTACATAGACGATGTTTACAATACTATCAAAGATAACGGCACCTATAGTAATATGGTTAAAAGAAAAACTCGTTGCGTAACCATTGATTATTCGGGTGATTTTCATTTGGATATTGTTCCTTGCATTGAGTATGATGATATTCACTATATATGCAACAGAAAGGACAAAAAGTATGAGAAAACAGATGGAGATGGATACAAGAGTTGGTTGGTTGGTAAGAATCAAACCGTTGGAAGTAACAATTTCAGAAAAACCACTCGTTTACTTAAATTCTTGCGCGACCATAAAGATAATTTCTCTGTCAAATCAATATTGCTAACCACCATGCTGGGCAATCAAGTGACTTATGGCGATATTCCAAATAATTTTTCCGACTTGCCTACAACGCTAAAAACACTTTCTAATCAATTAAACAGATTCCTTCAAGGTTGCCCAAATGTACCAATTATCAAAAATCCTGTAATGCCGGGAGAAGATTTCAATAGGCATTGGGATCAAAAAAAATATCAAAATTTCCGAGACAAATTTAATAGTTACAACACAAAGATAAATGAAGCATTCGATTCGAAAAACCACAATGAGAGTGTTAAGAAATGGCGAGTTTTGTTTGGGAATAAATTTGGTGAATCAAGCTCTAACAAATCAACTGCTAGCGTGGCGGGCGTTAGTGCAGGAATAACAATCCCCGCCGTGGCTGCCACCAAGCCTTATGCTCACAGTAATGAGTAGTACAAATGAAATTGTTGAAAGATGAATTTGTTAAAGTACAATATTTTTTTCCTAATCTTTTTCTTGCGGACGAGCAAACAATAAAAGGAGAATTAAATTTTTGTGCTTGCTACAAAAAAATTGTTTTTAATAATATCAGTAAGTTTGTAATTGAATCTTGCAAACAAAATGATAATAATTGTATTGAAGACGTTTATTCAATTGAAATAGAGCTTGGTAAAAATAATAAAACGGACAATCCCCCAAAAGTTTTTGAAACCGAAGGGAGGATTGAGAATCTTGCTATCTCTCTAGGAAAAACACTCAACGATTTACACCTTAACGAAGATAAGAGTTGTTGCTTAGGAATATTCTCTCCGTCCGACCGGTTATCGTTGTGCGATTTCGTATTGGAGAGAGTTTACCCTTATTTTGTCTGGCAAGCCTATTTTGCTAAGCATAGAGAAATTCCTCCATGCGGAGAATGCTCCCATGACGGACAGGTTGCCATTAATAGCCGAATCAAAGAGGAAGAAAACAATCGAAAATTTTTGTTTTCCAAGCTGAAAGATAAGCCGACTGGTAAAAATAGAAATAAACTGTGTTCTTGTGGTAGCGGAAAAAAATACAAAAAATGCTGTTTGGAATCAGACAGAGAAGTGAATGGTAAAATAAACAAAGTAGATAATTGTCTGTTATATTTTAAAAATTTAGAAAACCAAGGGAACAACCTAGAAAAGCAATAATTCGGAAGTGTGGCTTCAGCCGCGCCAGTCACAAGCAGGCGGGACTAAAGCCCCGCTACATTTGGAAAACCCTTGCCGGTTTGTGTGTTTTACTGGATTCCTGCTTTCGCAGGAATGACGGGGCGGTGCAGGAATGACGGGGCGGTGCAGGAATGACGGGGCGGTGCAGGAATGACAAAGGATCTTGCAGGTAATGACGGCAGGGCTGGGTTTCTGTTTCCTGCCTGCCGAGACAGGCTTCGCAGGCATGACGAATATTAGTTTTTGCACAGTCTCTTTAGAACTTGCAAAGCATTATCACTATTCAAGCAGCCAGCTTAAAGATATTGAAAAACTCATTGCGGAGCATAAAGATGAAATCATTAGCGCATGGGAAAAATACTTCAAAAACTGAAGTAACCCATATTTCTCTGCATGGTGTATGGCTCCTTTCATCAAGTGGCAAAGAACTGTTTATGTCTTATGATGACTTTCCGTGGTTTAAGGAGCAACCCGTAAAAGTAATCTACAATGTAGAAGAACAATCCACTGGTCATTTCTACTGGCCTGATATTGATATAGACCTTAGTGAAAATATCATAGAAAATCCTCATCACTACCCCTATAAAGCATCCCCTAAAACTCAATCGGACGCATAAATTTGCACCGTTTTGGTCGTTAGATTGACAACAAGGGTATCTCATACACGGCGGTTTTTCGTGCGCGACTTGCCAGTATTCACGAAAAAATCCTAATAAAGAGAGACACCCATAATGCAAACCGTGCAAACAATAGAGTTGCATACAAACATATGCACGGGTACAATAATAAGTACATTGAGGGGTACATATTATAATGCACACATTAAGTTATTCTGCATTCCGCGCTCACCTTGCGGGGACATTAGACAAAGTGAACGAGGATCACAAGCCAATCCAGATCACTCGGCAAAACGGCAAACCTGCGGTGGTGATGAGCCTGGAAGACTTTCAAGCATACGAAGAAACGGCTTACCTGATGGCCAGCCCGAAAAATGCCGAGCGACTCAACCAAGCGATTGCAGAAGTGGATGCGGGTAAAATGGTGCGGCACGAACTAATTGGCACGAACTAATTGAGATGATCTTGTCCTGGGCTGAAAAAGCGTGGGAGGATTATCTATATTGGCAACAAACCAATCGGCAGGTTCTCAAGCGCCTAAACACCAGATTCGGTTATAACTCATATACGTTTTCAGTGTTGGCTAAATATTTTTTAACTTGTCTTCGCGATCGAATGTAAATGTCAGAATTTAAAGGATGGAAAACCAATTTTACTCAGCATGCACTGCTCAGATTGAGAGAAAGAGCTTTGATGGCACCTGAATTATTAGGCAGTATCTTAGATAATGAGGAAGTTATATCACTTGGCACTGAAGTTGACAGCAACCGCGACTCCAGATTATTTTTCTCTGTGGCTGACGATAAATTCTTTATTGCTGTTCAAGATATGAAAACTGGCTATGTAGTAACGATTTTGACAATAGAATACTGGCATAATCTTAGCGAAAAACATTTTCTTGAGAAGCGTGCTGTTAATAAAGGTGAATTGTTGAAAGCTGTTACCATATCTGACCCAGACAACGCCTTAAATAATCATCCACCGATTCTTGGCGCGAAAAGAGTTAATTTTTCATTAGGAATAATTCAACAACAAGATGGCTTCCCATTGCCCATTCGGATTATTAATGGCGGAGCTTTAGACATAAAGTTATTTCTTACGAATGCTTCTGACGAGGTTGCTAGTTCTCTTAAAGCTACATTTCAGGGAAAAATGAAAAATAAGGATATTAGTAGTGCATACAGTCTTTTAATTAATTGGGGTATGGGGAACGAGTTAAAGCTTAACGGTATAGAATTTCATGGAGAAATTGACTATTTAGTCTTAGTAAATTCAGTAAAAAATGATATCTATCTAAGAAATAGTTTATCTGAAAAATATGATGATTTTTTAGAGATTTTAAATAGACAGAAGAAAATAATAGGTGGATCTGGCGCTGGAATCTAACCAACAACAAACTGTGTCGCGCAAAATGGAGTAGATATTTGATTGTATAGTGGTTCAGGTATTTGAAGGAAGCGCGATATGGGCTTGTCGGTTAATAACTCGAAAGTATGAAATAATAATCAACAAGCTCTTTGATGGACATTTTCGCACAACTCCGAGTAAACAGATGTAAAATAAACAGCATTAGATAACGCCTGAATCAGTTTCAGGCAATTCAAGTCGAGACAATAATATAGGGACTGCCCCATATAACAACTGGACAACTCGCCTATTTTAATCAAATAAGACCTTTGTATAATTGTCGGAAGCGCGGCTTTAGCCTCGCATAATCTTGCCACAATCGGCGGGACTGAAGTCCCACTTACGGATAATACCGACCATTCACCACCACAAACTTATTTCAGTCTTGACTATTTTACGATAGCGCATAAAATAGTCGAATGACTAAAATGGACAGACAGTACAAAAAAACCCTTGCCGCGCATTTTTCCAGTTATCATCAAATCGCCATGCTTTATTGCCCAAGCTAATGAGTGGTGAAGTGAGGATAAAACACGAACAGGTAATACAATGACAACCCCACAAGAAAAAATTCAAGCGATATTGGATAAATGCTCAACAGGCAAGTATATCTTTCGTGGTGAAAACAAGGAGTACGGCAAAGTCTCATCAGGATTGTATCGGCAGTATTGCCAGCGAGACGACAGCAAACCTGATAACGACCCCTTAATTGATAACGAGCATTTTTTTGTTTCCAGCGTGGAAAAGGAGATTGTTGAAAAGGTAAAGAAATACATCGGCCCCAACGCGCTCAATATAGAAGTCCTGACCGAATTGCAACACTACGGCGGTAAAACCACCTTGCTTGATTTTAGCAAAGACCTACATATCGCTTTATTTTTTGCCTGTGATGGTAATTTTGACAAGAACGGCAGGGTGATTTTCTTTAAAACATCCGAGCTAACCGAAAGTACAGATATAGATTACAACCAGATAGACACGACAAAACACACCCTAATATCGCCAATCGGAAAAAACCCCAGAGTTATTTTCCAAAGCAGTATATTTGTTCATTCCCCCAAGGGCTACTTGGAAGTATGTGAAGGCGATATTATTGAAATTGAAAGCAACCTTAAAAAACCACTTTTGGATTATCTGAGCAAGTATTTTAATATAAACACAGAGACCATCTATAACGATATTCAGGGTTTTATCCGTAATCAGCATAATCACTCTACGGCAGAAGTAGAATTTTATCGAGGTGTTGCAAACTCTGATTTGGATAAATACAAAGAAGCGATAACAAATTACGACAAAGCCATAGAACTTAATCCTCAACTTGCTATAGCTTATAACAACCGGGGCACTGAAAACGCTGCTTTGCACAAATACAAAGAAGCAATTGAAGATTACAACAAAGCGATAGAGCTCAATCCTCAACTAGTTGAAGCCTATAACAACCGAGGTAATGCAAAATCAAATTTAGGCGATTCCAAAGAA
Organism: Candidatus Spongiihabitans sp.; assembly: GCA_965261425.1. Lineage (GTDB taxonomy): Bacteria > Pseudomonadota > Gammaproteobacteria > Arenicellales > Poriferihabitantaceae > Spongiihabitans. The sequence continues at coordinate 1,200,648 of OZ253452.1, read as the reverse complement.
GCGATAGCAGATTACAACAAAGCAATAGAGCTTGATCCTCAGTATGTTGATGCCTATTACAACCGTGGTAATGCAAAATTACATTCAGGCAAAAACGAAGAAGCAATAGAAGATTACAACAAAGCGATAGAACTTAATCCAAAATATGCTAAAGCCTATTGCAACCGGGGTGTTGCAAAATTAGCTTTGGGCAGACACGAAGAAGCAATAAAAGATTACGACAAAGCCAAAACATTATTTGCAGAGTCGGGGAATATGGAAATGGTAGAAAAATGCGAAGAGGTAATAGCACGCTTACAGAAATTGATAACCCCGCAATAACTCGCAAGTGTAGCTGATACCGCGTCAACCACAAGCAGGCAGGACTAAGCCCGCTTCGAAACAACAAGACAGAGAAAGCTTGGTCGGTACCTTATTAGCCGAGTTGATGAGTGGTAGAATAATGACTAAGGAAAAATTAGGAGATGTTACACATGAGCGATGAATCGAGAGCGGAAATAATTTCCCAAATAAAGAAACATATAAAGAATAAACGCTTAAATTGGGCGGAGAGTGTTTTGTGCACAGAATTAAAAAAAGAAATTGATAATTGGAGCAAAAATAAGTCAATTGCTACTGATATATGTGTAGCTCACTATACCAACGCAGATACAATTTACTCTCTGCTAACGAGTAAAGACGAAGGTAAAGACAAAATCAAAAATGAAAAATGTTATTCTTTCCTGATGCTCTATGATGCATCATCTTTAAACGACCCAGAGGAAGGAAGTTACTTGAAGAACCGGCTTGTAAAAGACTTTGGCTGGTTAAAGAAGGCAAAAGATACAGATGCTTTTATCTGTTCTTTTGTGTGTGGTAAAGAATCAATGGGGGATAAACTTCCATATTGGCAATCGTACGGAGCAGATGGGTTAGGCTGCTCAATTCAACTTTCTAAAAATTTCAAAAGAGAAATATTAAAACCCGTTCAGTATGGAAAGGATGGCATTGAAGGGATTAAGACTACATTTGAAATTTTTTTTGAATTAGGAAAATTAATATATGATGAGTACGAAAAAGATAAAAAAGAAAACTTTTCAACACTTTTTTGGAAAGCATTTGATAAGGTTAAGTTTCTGTTTAAGGATGATGTCTACAAAGACGAAAAAGAATGTCGTATTGTAGTCGTTGTACCTTCTAACTCAGAAACAAAAATTCAATATCACTTCAAAAGTGAAGGGCCATATTTGAGAAGGTATATTGAAGTAGAAGAATTAAGAGGTAATAATTTTTTAGCTACTGGAAGCGAAATATTTGTTGGTCCAAGGGTAGTGAACGGAGAGGGTATGTGTAAAAAGTTAGAAGAACTTGCAGGTCAATCAAAACTTAATGGACCAAAATTTATTTCTTCTAAAATTTCTTACCGCAAAGTTTGGTAGTTAGTTTTGCAACCCATTTTTTTGCCCGAGTGAAAAAATGATCGTCATTGCTTTGGTTTTCCCTCGTCTCTGTAGAAACAATGTAGTGTGGTTTGCACTTATCACCCATTAACACTCTTTCTTGTTGAAAGATGCAATTTTCATTACATTTTTTGTTATTAATATTGATTGATCCAGTTAAAAATTGATATTCCTGTTGTTGTACTTCAGGCCACCATTCCTGAGAGATGATATAGCGAATCATCATATTTATTTCCATGCTCGAAACACTTAAACTAAAAGGGAAAACATTTTGATTGCTATCACGCTGATCTTTCGGAAGATTGCTAATATAAGAGGGATTATCTAATGAACCATCCAATTCTATTACAACATCACTTGTTGTGTATTGTTTGTTGCAACGCAGGCACTGATGATACGGGGTTACAAGATGTGACCGCCAATGAGCGGAGAAAAAAGCCTCGTCTTTATCTATTGCAACTGCGATGCCTCCATCAATCACTGGTATGAGATGAGAAAGAGAGATAAAGTTTAAGACATCACGAGCTACTGGTCGGTCAACGCAACTAAATAAAAAATCACAATCTAATGCTTCATAATAAGCGTCATCATAGTGTACTGATATGGGGAGTGCTTTGATGTTGACTTCATTTGCAGTAGAGTGTTTTTTTATAAATTCAGAAGCGACATCTACTTTATAACAGCCGATATTATCTTTTGTACCATAAAGCAATCGGTCAAGGTTATGCTCTTCCACCTTATCAGGATCAATTAGCACGACATTATTAACCCCAATCCTGGCGATTGCTTCGGCAATAATACACCCGACACTCCCCAAGCCCACAATACCTACTTTTAATCGCGCAATGTTGTTTTGGTGTTCTGTACCCCAAGTATCAAAAGTTCGCCTTAAAATATTTTTCCGCTGAGGTGGTGGTATTAGATAGTCATTACAATATATTTTGTACGATTTGTGATTAACAACTCGAACTTTTTGGCACCAATGGCGTTGTATTTTTGTTCCATTTTTGTTCCAGAAACGAGCACTCCAGTAACCATCTGTTCCAATGGTCAATCCCAGCAAAGGAAGTCCAGTAGCTAATGCTGGATAAACCAAAACATCTTTTTCTGCAATAACATCTGGCTCGCTCATGCCCTGCCACCCATCTGTTGGGTGACTGTGCATAAATGCCAACCCAGATTTCTCTCGGATAGCACAATTAATTGCTTTAGAAAGAAAACAAGAAGCAAACTCCACATTACCATGAAGTTCCCGGTCGCCCTTCTCTGGCAAAATGGTTTTATAAATTATCCCTGTGTAGCGTGATTTCCCCGTACTGGGTCGCCACAAGGCAAAACAAAGGTCTTCTTGTAATTTATTTTTTTTGAAATGTTGCAGAAGATGGTCATTTGCTTCCTTCTCGGCAGTTCCACAAAAAACAACTTCACTTATTTTCATTTTAGCTCTTTGCAAAATCTAGGTATATGTAAGCTCAGATAATGCTGTATGTGTTTGGTAGGCAAGTCATCCCATATCTCCCCCGGAGGTCGACTAAGTGCCAACCATTCGCGCTCGTCCCCTTGGTCATTTTGACATGTGTATGATGATAATGATCCCCCAAGCTGGTCATCATAGGGAGGGCTGATATGAATCCAGTGCGGAGGGTATTCGGGGTATCCTTCTTCTCCATGAAATGAAAATCCAAGTAATACATTTTCTCCGCTATATTTTCCAGTTTTAATGCAATAACTAATAACCACTGCTCGACCCTGTGGAGTATCAATATGAAAAGGGGCGTATTCCAGCCCTTTTAGTTCATTTTCTATCCTCTTTAAACTCGACATTTTAAGTCACATCCAGCAACTGGCGTTGACCCGCTGGGTATCAATAAAAATTCACTGAATTGACTCAAATCAACCCATTCGTCAATCGTAAATTTCTTTCCTCCAATCTCTTCCAATAACCAATTTTCGGGTTTACCGGGTATAGCCGCTCCCTTTTCTTGCCCCATTTTTATAATGTCTAATGCAATCAACTTTTCCAAGTTGGATTCCAATTTTTGACCATTTACTGTAAATTTATATACCTGTGGAGTCTTCTTTATCCCTAGTGAAAAATTATTATCCTGCGATAAATTTATCCAATCATCACCAGAATAAATTGCTCCCTTGTCACTTTTTAAGGTTAGAGTTCCAATTTGACCCTGAGCAGCCGGTATATTTTTTTCTTGAGCTCGCTCTAAAATACTTTTTGCAGTTAATTTTTCATCAGGAGAATCAAATGATTCTCCCTCAATTGTGAATGGAAAATTTTTATTGGTGTTTTCGTTCATTAGTTGATGCCTCGCTGTAGTTCAGTTTTGAGTCCTTAACATAGACACCTATTTTATCATAATTTTTTATTTACAATGATATTCTGCTCAAACTCAGTATCTGTAGACAAGTCGAGCTGTCTTCGTGATGTTATGATACTCATAAGTTGTTAACAAGTCCAATGAATGAATCATGTGGGCGGTATTCGTTGTAATGGGATTGAAAATCACCCAACCCACGATTATGGATGTGGCGGTCAATATTCGTAGAATCGGGTCATTGGCACGTTCTCACAGCCATTGCCACAACTGATTGAGTGGTGAAGCGAGAGCCGGGGATAGGCGGGGTGGGGAGTAATTGTCGGAAGTGCAGCTTCAGTGGCGGCGGGACTGAAATTCCGCTACATTTGAAAACCCTTACGGGTTTGGTTGTTTTACTGGATTCCTGCTTTCGCAGGAATGACGGGGTGGTGCAGGAATGACAAAGGATCTTGCAGGAATGACGGGGCGGTGCAGAAATGACGGCAGGACTGGGTTTCTGTTTCCTGCCTGCCGAGACAGGCTTCGCAAGAATGACGAATATTGGATTTTTGCACAGTCTCTTTAGAACCTGCAAAGCATTATACTATTCAAGAAGCCAACTTAAAGATATTGAAAAACTCATTGCGGAGCATAAAGATGAAATCATTAGCGCATGGGGAAAATACTTCAAAAACTGAAGTAACCCATATTTCTCTGCATGGTGTATGGCTACTTTCATCAAGCGGTAAAGAACTGTTTATGTCTTATGATGATTTTCCTTGGTTTAAGGATCAACCCGTAAAAGTAATCTACAATGTAGAAGAACAATCCACTGGTCATTTCTACTGGCCTGATATTGATATAGACCTTAGTGAAAATATCATAGAAAACCCTCATCACTACCCCTATAAAGCATCCCCTAAAACCCAACCGGACGCATGAATTTGCATCGTTTTGGTCGTTAGATTGACAACAAGGGTATCTCATACACGGCGGTTTTCCGTGCGCGACTTGCCAGTATTCACGAAAAAATCCTAATAAATAGAGACACCCATAATGCAAACTGTGCAAACAATAGAGTTGCATACAAACATATGCACGGGTACAATAATAAGTACATTGAGGGGTACATATTATAATGAACACATTAAGTTATTCTGCATTCCGCGCTCACCTTGCGGGGACATTAGACAAAGTGAACGAGGATCACAAGCCAATCCAGATCACTCGGCAAAACGGCAAACCTGCGGTGGTGATGAGCCTGGAAGACTTTCAAGCATACGAAGAAACGGCTTACCTGATGGCCAGCCCGAAAAATGCCGAGCGACTCAACCAAGCGATTGCAGAAGTGGATGCGGGTAAAACGGTGCGACACGAACTAATTGGCACGAACTAATTGAGATGATCTTGTCCTGGGCTGAAAAAGCGTGGGAGGATTATCTATATTGGCAACAAACCAATCGGAAGGTTCTCAAGCGCATCAATGTGCTCATTAAAGACATTCAGCGTCAATCGTTCGATGGGATTGGATGCCCTGAGCCGTTAAAACACAATTGGGCTGGTTACTGGTCGCGGCGTATTGACCGTGAACATCGCCTAGTTTATAAGGTGGCGGATAATGCGATCGTTATCGTCCAGTGCCGCTATCATTATTAGGATGTATTTACGTTTAAGAGGCTATTTTCCTTCTGGGTATCCTGCTAAACTGTCTTTTCCGCGATTGCGGTGTCAGCCCTCGCATTTTATATATTCATGGCAAATCCTCGCGTATGTCATATGTACTACAGTTTCCGTGCGGGATTTCCTTTGATCGCCGAAGAGCATTTACATGGATAGACAGGATAGATAAGAGGATTGGCGCGGTATCAGCCGCGCTTCCGAAGCTGCGGGCGCAGGAATCCAGTCAAGTATTCTTATCAAAACCTAACCGTCATTTTCAATTTTCAATTTTCAATTATCAATTATCAGCAACTCATTTCAGTCTTGACTATTTTATGATAGCGCACAAAATAGTCAGGCTTGCACTTATGAATTGAATTCGATTTCTAATAAACTTGGAGAAAAATATGAAGGCTAATATAGTGATTGAAAAAGACAACCATGGCTACTATGCGTTCTGTCCTGAAATGAAAGGATGTCACACGCAAGGGAATACCCTATAAATCAATCATTTATTAGGGTTGACCGTCGAAGTCAAGGGCGAAAGGAATAGATGAGAATGTAGATTATTAAGCGTTGCCCAAAATGGTCTTGACATGCGAAATGCCGGAATCGTTCTCAATAATCTTCACTATTGGTGTATTCATCAATGAGATCGTATAGGAATGATGGACGCACAGAATGGCATTCTGCATATCTTGATCAGACTCAAAATCGATAATTTCTAATCCAGCCTGCTTGCATTCTTCTCTATGAAGATGCCGACCATGGTTCATGTTTATTTCCGCATCGGTTAAGAAATTCACAATAGCGGCTGCTTTTTTCTCTCTGTCAGGATCATCTTTGAGCATAGAGGACAGGAGTGCTTTTTTTCCAATTTCTTTTGACCAATCGATCGCATGTTGGCATGTGGATAAAAATGTCGGCGGTATTTGCTCTAAAATAGGTCGCCAGATATGTATTTTTTGTGGGTCTTGTTTGATTTCTTCCCATGCTTTATCGAATTCTCTGAGAACAAGTTGTGCTGGTTGCAAGCCAAACTGAGGATCGATAGGGCCTAGATTGCTGTGTAATCCCATCCAAATTTCTTTGCCAGCTAATGCAATCATCGTGCCGCCAGACATACTCAACTGAGGCACAAAGACCCTAATGTCCGAACCAAACTTTGCTGCTATGTAATGCATAATCGACTCTGTAGCAGCTACCGCGCCATCAGGAGAGTGAATAAATAGATCGAGTCCCTTGCTGAAATCCATTTTATAGAAACAAGCCATAAAGCCGCTCTTGTCTTCATCGTCTATGGAAACTGCGTTATGATAACCTGCTTTTTGTAGCCAGCCGCTATAATACGCAACGACATTCCTACCGGTACGTTCCGCAAATTCTCTTAAATATCTATGCCTTACGGCATCGTGAGGATTCTTTGCATTGCGTGCGGTTTCTTCAACCTCATGAAAAATGTCATTCCAATTAGACATTGGTTGATTTGACTACCGATGCCGCCCGCACACGAGTGGGTACATATTGATTAGCTTTCGCAAAGAGACTTCTGGGAGAGGGTGAACAATGGTTGCCATCGACAATCTCTTTGAGTGCCTTATCACGGTCATATTCCGGAATTTGATATTGTTCAATTCGTTTAGCGTACGGTCTCTTTTGGCCAGAAGTGTTGTGTTTTGTAGTCATGGGATGCTCCAGTTTGGTTAATTGATATGTGCAGCTGAAAGAGAATAGCAATATTCTCCTGTCAGGCGAATATCCCTCATAATCTACCCTATTTGCCCATAAATGTCATCGATAAATGACACCCGCAACCGACCTACACTTAACGTAGCAGCTTTACAGAACCTCGGGGAACGCAGTGAAGGCTCAAATATGGACGGCGGTTTCAATGTATGTGCTCATAATAGCCATTATAAAGAAGCGGCTCAATCTGGATGCTTCTCTCTGCACATTGTTACATATATTTCCGATCACTCTTTTCGAGAAAATCTCTTTAAACATGGGCTTTCTCGACAAATCACAAGGCACTGAAAATAATATGTTTTCTAACCAACTGAATTTATTCAATAATTAACCGGACACTAGTGAACTACGGCTATAAAAAGTTTCTGATTATCTTTCTGTTCATCAAGGGAAAAACCAGCTTGAGCATCAACCAAGATAAAATTGCGGCCGAAAACCGCTGGGACGGCTTGCATGGGGTGATTACCAATGTGTCCGGCACGCCGCATTATTGGAGCGATACTGGAATTGGAGATTACGGTTTGTATTTTTTGCGAGATAAAGAAAAAAGAGAGGTTGATTTTTTAGTCGCCAAAGATGGCGTGCCCTGATTTATCGCGGAAGTCAAATCCACTATGGAGCAACCACTTTCCAGCAGTCTGAAGGTGTTTGCAAAACAGCTCAAGGCACAACATGTGTTTCAGGTCGGGATTGACGGCGTGTTTATTGATAAAAATATCTTTGACATAAAACGCCCGATAATCGTGCCCGCCAAAACCTTTTTATCGCAACTGGTGTAGCCGAATAATGTGCTGAGGAAACTCACCGAATTTGACCTTGAAACCTTGAAAAGTTGGCATTGAAAACCATACCATAGTCGTCCTCGAATAGCAGGCAGCCATTTAACACATGAGCAACCGGGGTGGGAAAATCTTGCCGATGTTGTGTTGCGCGCGGCTTCAAAGCCCGATAGATAAACTCAACCCGACACCTTCGCAAAAGCGTTACGGTGTATTGAAGGCAGTAATACCTTATAATCAATAATCAATAATCAATGTCAGCGTCAGAGGCGCACATTCAACATTGGAAGAATAGTTGACCTTAAAAGAAATTGAAGATGATGCTTTACGGCTATCTGAACATGAAAGAGCGGCACTTGCACAGAAACTTCTGCTAAGTCTTGATGTGCCAAGTATGGAAGAAATGGCAGAAGATTGGCCAGTTGAAGCCGGCCGTCGAGCCAAAGAACTTGATGCAGGCATTGTACAACCAATACCTGCAGAGGAAGTCAGCCTAAAAGCCCAAGCCTTGCTTAGGTGAAATACTTCTTTCATCCTGCGGCAGAGGCTGAACACCTTGAATCTGTTGCATATTTTGAGTCAAAACGCCCCGGACTTGGTGCTTCATACCTGTTTGAATTTGCAAACACCATGGGTGCTGCTTGTAATTCGCCACATAGCGACCCGATTGCAAACCAACCTGATAGTCGGCGAATCCGAATGAATAAGTTTCCGTTCTCCATCCTGTTTCGTGAATGCTCGGGCGCCGTACACGTCTTGGCAGTTGCTCACAACCGGCGGCGTCCGCAATACTGGCTAGGCAGGCTTTAACAACGGTTGATAACCTAATCCACATAGGCAAACCCTGAATTCAGCAACTCATTTCAGTCTTGACTGCTTTACGATATTGCATAAAATAGTCAGACCTGCACTTATGAATTGAATTCGATTTCTAATAAACTTGGAGAAAAATATGAAGGCTAATATAGTTATTGAAAAAGACAACCATGGCTACTATGCGTTCTGTCCTGAAATGAAAGGATGTCACACGCAAGGGAATACCCTTGAAGAGGTATTACAAAATATTCGGGAAGCAATAGAGCTTTATCTTGAAACATTGTCTGCCGAAGAAAAAGAATTTTTCTTGAGCAAAGAAATATTAACCACTTCGTTAGAGGTGTCGCTTGCCTAAACTTCCAGGATTAACAGCGGAACAAGCAGAAAAAATGTTGCTCCAAAAAAGGTTCAAGCATGTTAGAAGCAAAGGGAGTCATGTCATCGCATTTATCAAAAGGGGCTGATAGATTTGTAATTCCTTTTCATGACGGGAAAATATTGCATCCCAAGATAACAAAGAACCTTATTGAACTTATTGAAAACAACACCTAACAAGGCGTTGCACCTGACCGTAAAAACACCCCTTGTCGCTTTTTACATCAGGCGAGCTTAAGCATTATGGCAATCAAAACGTTGATAGCCAATCCACGCGGAAGAAGACCGTAAATAGACCACGGTTTATGCCGTCATTTTCAATTATCAATTTTCAATTTTCAATTCACCAACCATTCACCACCACAAACTTATTTCAGTCTTGACTATTTTACGATAGCACATAAAATGGTCAGATGGATAGACAGTATAAAAACACCCTTGCCACGCATTTTGCCAGCCATCGTCAGATAGCGATGGTATCTGGTGCGCGTCAAGTGGGCAAAACGACTTTGGCGTGCGCTATGCGTGACGAGCAGGACACTTGTTACTTGAACTGGGATGATTTCGATGACCGTGAATTGTTGCTACAGGGCACAAAAGCAATCGCTCAACATATCGGCTTGGAGCAATTACAGGCGCATCCGCCGTTGGTGGTACTGGATGAAATTCATAAATTCGCTCACTGGAAACAACTGCTCAAAGGCTTTTATGACAAATATCAGGGGCAGTGTCATATTTTGCTAACCGGGAGTGCCCGAATGGATGTCTATAAAAAAGGCGGTGACAGCCTGATGGGGCGATATTTTAACTACCGTTTACATCCGCTTTCTGTGCGCGAAGTCATCGGCAACATTGGTATGGAAGGCAGCACTGAGATTCAGACACAACAGGCATTGGCGGAGCAGGATTTTACAGCATTATTGGTCTGGGGCGGGTTTCCAGAGCCTTTTCTTAAAAGAGATAGACGGTTTTTTAACCGCTGGAGCAAACTACGTCAACAGCAGTTATTACAAGAAGATATTCGTGAGTTGACCAAAATTCATGAACTGGGACAGCTCGAAATGCTGGCAATTTTGCTTAAAAATCAAGTCGGTCAGCTAACAGCTTATAGCAGTTTGGCAAAAAAAGTACGGGTATCGGTGGATACGGTGCGCCGCTGGCTGGGCGTTTTAGAGGCGATGTATTATTGCTATGCAATCCGTCCTTGGACAAAAAATATCACGCGCTCTTTGTTAAAGGAGCCTAAATACTATCTGTGGGATTGGTCTCAATGCACGGATGTCGGCGCCAGAAATGAAAACTTTATTGCTTCACATTTATTAAAAGCGGTGCATTATTGGAGCGATACTGGGCTTGGGGATTACGGTTTGTATTTTTTGCGAGATAAAGAAAAAAGAGAGGTTGATTTTTTAGTCGCCAAAGACAGCGTGCCGTGGTTTATCGTGGAAGTCAAATCCACTATGGAGCAACCGCTTTCCAACAGTCTGAAGGTGTTTGCAAAACAGCTCAATGTGCAGCATGTGTTTCAGGTCGGGATTGACGGCGCGTTTATCGATAAAAATGTCTTTGACATAAAACACCCGATAATCGTGCCCGCCAAAACCTTTTTATCGCAACTGGTGTAAGCAAATAATGTGCTGAGGAAACTCACCGAATTTGACCTTGAAACCTTGAAAAGATGGCATTGAAAACCATGCCATCGTCGTCCTCGCCCTCGAATAGCAGGCAGCCATTTAACACATGAGCAACCAAGTTTTGATGTACCAGGAAGTGCGGATTGGGACTACAAGCCCGCGCTGATAGCGTTACATGAGGGGAACCCTTGCGGGTTTGTGTTTTACTGGGTTCCTGCTTTCGCAGGAATGACGAATATGGGATTTTTACGCAGTCTCTATGCGGCGAATCCGAATGAATAAGTTTCCGTTCTCCATCCTGTTTCGTGAATGCTCGGGCACCGGGTACGTCTTGGCGGTTGCTCACAACCGGCGGCATCCGCAATACTGGCCAAGCAGGCTTTAACAATGCCAAATAACTCGATTGCACAGCAAAAACACCGTGAATAGACTCCATTTTATGTTGCCTATTCACTAATTATTGCTATTTTTTAGTGAATATATGATAATCATGCGATGCCGACTTCCCAGCCAGCGAGAAAAAAGATTGCTACTTTGCGAGCAGAATATACTGCCTTAAAAGCGGGCAAAGAATCTCTTTTAGCCATGATTGACGAGGTGGAAACACCGGAGAATGTCTATAACTCCAACGCCATAGAAAACTCCACCTTGACCCTGAAGGAAACCGAGAAAATTTTGCTGGAGATGGTGTTGTCTCGTGATGTCTCCGTGCGCGAGGTGTTTGAGGCACAAAATCTGAATCGGGTTATCGCTTACAAACGCAGTAAAGCCCAAAGTGAGCCAATCAGTGAACATCTGCTATTGCTATTGCACAATATGCTGATCGGTGGCATCGATGATTCTATCGCCGGCCGATTTCGCCAGAAAAATGAGTTTGTGCGAGTGGGTACGCATATCGCTCCAGCACCAGAACATGTCGGGCGAATGATTGAAGACATTTTATTTGCTTATACAAATGATCTGGATCATTATTTTTTAGATAAGATTGCCCAGTTTCATTTGGATTTTGAAACCATTCATCCATTTTGTGATGGCAATGGTCGCATCGGTCGGGTGCTTATTAACTTTCAGTTGCTGAGCTTGGGGTTTCCTCGTGTGATTATTCGCAACAAAGAGAAAAACACCTATTACCGGGCATTTGATGATTACCGCGAAAAAAAGCAGCCAAAAACTATGGAAAAAATACTGATATTGGCTTTGCTGGAATCCCTGCATAAGCGTACAAGCTATTTAAGAGGAGCAAATATCATCCGTTTGTCCGATTACATCAAGCAAAATAAACTTTCCGCGCCAGCTTTTACCAACGCCGCTCGTCGCCAAACTATTCCTGCCTTTCGGGAAAAAGAAATATGGAAAATCGCTCAAAATTATCAACCCGGATAAGCCGATGACTAAACTCACCGAAGCAGACCTTGAAAGTTTTGCCATCGCCCTCCTTGAAGAATCAAGAGGTCTTAAAAAATTCTTAAAATTGGCTGTCCTAGACACGGTCCGTTCGGATGTGTTCGAGTTATATAAGCAGTAATAATGGTTTATGGTGATATTTAGCGTCTATCAGGGGTGTTACGGGGTTGACTATATTTAGTATGTTTTATATATTTATGCTCAATACTATATTTATGGAATATGCTAATGTCTGATTTCAAGAACCCGTTTCGCCCCGGCGCAGGACATACCCCACCTTACCTTGCTGGACGACAGCACGAGCGTAAAGAGTTTTTACGGCTACTAAACCAGGAACGCATCCTTGAAAATATGGTGCTTACCGGCTTACGAGGCGTAGGTAAAACAGTACTGCTAGAAACCTTTAAGCCCTTGGCAATCAGTCAGGGCTGGTTGTGGGCTGGAACCGATCTTTCTGAGTCAGCGAGTGTCAATGAAGACAATATTGCCGTTCGGCTTTGTACAGATATTTCCATTATCACGTCCGACCTGGTGATAGATAGCAGAGAGGTCCAAAAACTGGGGTTTAGTGGAAGTGTAGAAAAAATCGAGCATACCCTGGATTATCAAACGTTGTTTGGCATTTATAATTCCACGCCCGGTCTTGCCTTGGATAAACTCAAAACAGTTCTGGAAACTGCATGGCGCGTTCTTTCTGTTGCCGCTCGGCCTAAAGGCATCATTTTTGCCTATGATGAAGCGCAAAATCTGTCTAACCAGGCACAAAAGGAGCAATTCCCACTCGCATTGTTGCTGGATACGTTTCAATCACTACAGAGGATGGGGATGCCTTTGATGTTGGTTCTCACGGGTTTGCCAACATTGTTTCCAAGGCTTGTTGAAGCCAGAACATTTTCGGAAAGAATGTTTCGCGTTGTATTTCTGCAAAGTTTAGGGCCTGAGGAAAGCAGGGATGCGGTTCACAAACCAATTGAAGATGAGAATTGCCCGGTAAAATTAAATGATGAGTCGGTTCAGACAATAATTGAACTGTCTGGAGGATATCCCTATTTCATCCAATTTATTTGTCGAGAAGTATACGATGCTTTTATACAGAAGATTAATAGAGGAGACCAGGCATCAGTGCCAGTGAAGGAGATAGAGCAAAAATTGGATACAGACTTTTTTTCCGGGCGTTGGTCCCGCGCTACAGATAGACAGAGAGAATTGTTGGCCGTAATTGCTACTATAAATAACTGCGAAGATGAATTCACGGTTCAAGAAGCTGTGGATGCATCAAAAAAAATGCTTTCGAAACCGTTCAGTAATAGTCATATTCATCAGATGCTTGTTGCGCTAAGCGATCAGGGGCTTATTTTTAAAAACAGGCATGGGAAGTATTCTTTTGCTGTTCCTTTAATGGGCAAGTTTATTTCTCGGCAAGGTCTGGTTCCGTAGGCGAAGTGCTTGTAGCAGTTTGTCCGATTACATCAAGCAAAATAAACTTTCCGCGCCAGCTTTTACCAACGCCGCTCGTCGCCAAACTATTCCTGCCTTTCGGGAAAAAGAAATATGGAAAATCGCTCAAAATTATCAACCCGGATAAGCCGATGACTAAACTCACCGAAGCAGCCCTTGAAAGTGTTGCCATAAAACTCCTCGAAGAGCAGGGCTACAGCCACTTAACGCCCGAGCAACAAGGGCGGGGGAACCTTGCCGATGTTGTGTTGCGTGCGCGGCTTCAAAGTGCGATTGATAAACTCAACCCTGATATTCCCGCAAGCGCACAAGAACAGGCATTGCGGGAAGTGTTGAATGTGTCGGAGCAAAACCTGATTGACAGCAATCAAGCATTCCATCAGATGCTGACCGATGGCGTCGGTGTGGAATATCAGAAAAACGGCAACACAGTCGGCGGTAAGGTGTGGCTGGTTGATTTTGAAAATCCATGCACTAATGAATTTCTGGTATGCGATCAATTCAGCGTAAGCGATAACAACATCACCCGCCGACCTGATCTTGTGCTGTTGGTCAATGGCTTGCCGTTGGTGGTGATTGAGCTTAAAAATCCAGCAGATGAAAAGGCGACGGTTAAAAAAGCATTTACCCAGTTGCAAAATTATAAAGCCGATATTCCTGCCCTGTTTTGTTATAACGGCGTTTTGGTTGCCTCCGATGGACTGGATGCAAAAATGGGCTCACTAAGTGCTGAATGGTCTCGCTTTATTGCCTGGAAAACCGTTGACGGTAGCAAAGAAGACCCGCGCACCACGCCACAAATAGAAACCCTGATAAAAGGACTGTTGCGCCCCGATGTGTTGCTTGATTTGATTAAGCAGTTTTCAGTGTTTGAGAAAACCAAAAAAGAAGATGCTAACAGCGGTTTGATTAGCACCGAAACGATTAAAAAAATTGCCGCCTATCATCAATACCATGCCGTCAACAAGGCGGTGCAGTCCACTATTCGCGCCATAAAAACGCCTATCGACGAGGTACAAGACGGGGCGCAAGAAGAGCCTGCCAAGTACGGTTTGCCGACCATTGCCAACCAGCCGATAGGCGATAAGAAAGTGGGGATTATCTGGCATACGCAAGGCAGCGGCAAATCGCTCTCGATGGTGTTTTATGCGGGCAAGCTCATTATCAATGAACAATTAGGCAATCCGACCATCGTGGTGATGACCGACCGCAACGACCTTGACGACCAGTTATTTGAAACCTTCGCCAACAGCAAACAATTATTACGACAAACGCCAGTGCAGGCGAGCAGTCGCGCAGACCTGAAAATGCTTTTACAAACTGCTGGCGGCGGCATTGTGTTTACCACCATTCAGAAATTTTCACCCGAAGCAGTCAACGACCCCCAATCTATCAATGAAAAAGAGGGGGATTTTGAGTTATTGTCCGAGCGTAGCAATATCATTGTCATGGCGGATGAGGCGCACCGTTCGCAATACGGTTTTGGCGCAAAAACCTTGATTAAAAATGAGCATGCAGTAACAAAATATGGCTTTGCGAAATATCTCAGAGATGCACTGCCCAATTCCTCATTTATTGGCTTCACTGCCACACCGGTTGAAAAGGAAGACGCTTCAACGCCGGCTGTGTTTGGTAACTACATTGATGTTTACGATATTGAACAGGCGGTCAAAGACGGTGCTACCGTGCGTATTTATTATGAATCACGCCTCGTTAAAGTACATCTAAAAGAGGAAGGCAAGGCAAATATAGACGCTGAAATAGAACAGATAACCGAAAATGCGGCAGCGTCTGCCACAGAAAAAGCCAAAGCAAAATGGACGCAGGTGGAGGCAATAGTCGGGCATAAAGAACGCCTGCAAGTGCTTGCAAAAGATATTAGCTGCCACTTTGAAGCGCGCCGCGAAGCCTTTGTCGGCAAGGGCATGATTGTCTGCATGAGCCGCCGCATCGCGGTTGAATTATATGCGGAAATGATCAAACTGCGCCCGGATTGGCATGATGCGGACAAAAGTCAGGGGCAGATAAAGGTGATTATGACTTCCAGCGCAAGCGACCCGCAAAGCTGGCAGGCGCACAACACCAGCAAAAATGACAGAAAAACACTTGGTGACAGGTTCAAAAATCCCAGCGACCCCTTGCAACTGGTCATCGTATGCGATATGTGGTTGACCGGCTTTGACGCGCCCTGTTTGCACACCATGTACATTGACAAGTCGATGAACGGGCATAATCTGATGCAGGCAATTTCCCGCGTCAACCGCGTTTATAAGGACAAACCCGGCGGGCTTATCGTTGACTATATTGGCATTGCTACGCACTTGAAACAGGCACTCAATACTTACACCGAAAGCGGCGGCAAGGGTGCGCCTGTGCTCAAGCAATCAGAAGCCGTTGCGGTGTTGCTGGAAAAACACCAAATCGTCGCACAGATGTTTCATGGCTTTGATTACAAACGCTATTTTTCCGCCGACACCAAAGAGAAAATGAACATCATCCTGAGCGCGCAAGAACATATTCTAGGCTTGCCAGATGGTAAAAATCGCTTTAGCAAACAAGTTGTTTTGCTGGGCAAAGCCTTTGCGCTGTCCGTACCCGCGCCTGAAGCGATGGGCATTAAAGACGAATTGGGCTTTTTCCAAGCCATCAAAGCACGCTTGGGAAAATTTGAAGCAAACGTAAACGGCAGCGGACAAAGTGATGCCGAAATAGAAACCGCCGTGCGCCAGCTTGTTGATAGTGCCATAGTGGTGGACGGTGTGATTGATATTTTCGATGCAGCCGGCATTAAAAAACCAGAAGTTGCGATTCTTTCCGATGAGTTTCTGGAAGAAATACGCCATATGAAACAAAAGAATCTGGCATTGGAACTACTCAAAAAAATTCTCGGTGATGAAATAAAAACCCGCACCAAAAAGAATCTGATCAAGAGCAAAAAACTGTCCGCTATGCTGGCTGACGCGATTAAAAAATACCACAATAAATTGTTGACCACGGCACAAGTTATCGATGAACTGATTAGCGTTGCCCAAGAAATAAAAGCCGCCGATAAACGTGGCGAAAATCTGGGTTTAAACGACGATGAAATTGCGTTTTATGATGCCTTGGCGGACAATGAAAACGCCCAACAAGTGCTGGGCGATGACACTCTGCGCGCACTTGCCAGAACATTGGTCACACAAGTCAAAGTCAACACCAGCATTGACTGGACACTTAGAACAAGCGTGCGTGCCAGATTGCGCGTTATCGTCAAGCGAATTTTACGCCAATACGGCTATCCGCCGGATCAGCAACAACTGGCGACGGACAATATTTTGCAACAAGCCGAACTTTTCGCCGATGAATGGAGCGTGAAACCAGTTGTGTAAAGCCCGATGGATAGTGCGGCACATTGAAAACCAAGCTAATATTAACTAACTGCACTTCATTAGCATATAATCCGAGTATAGACAAATAGGGGCAAGCAAAATGAGTAAAGATAGCGATAGAACAGTTTGCCAGCGTAGCGATGGCAGATGGGCAGATGGGCAAAAGAGAAGTATATCCAACATAGTAATAGAGGATTGCATGAAGTGAAAGCATTAAATTATCCTTGCGATTTCATAGATAAATTTATCTGTGGGGATAGCATCGACATAATGAAACGCATTCCAAATGACAGTGTCGATTTAATTGTTACATCTCCTCCGTACAATTTAAAAAACTCAACTGGCAATGGGATGAAAGATGGCCGAGGGGGGAAATGGTCAAATGCAGCACTTGTTGATGGCTATTCTCATTATAATGATAATATTCCACATGAAGAATATGCAGAATGGCAAAGGCAATGCCTGGTAGAAATGTTGCGCATTATTCCTGAAGATGGAGCGATATTTTATAACCATAAATGGCGTGTGCAGGCGGGGCTACTACAAGACAGGAATGATATAGTTTCCGAGTTTCCCATTAGACAAATAATTATATGGAGAAGAAAAGGTGGGATTAACTTTAATCCCGGATATTTCCTTCCAACTTACGAGGTTATCTACCTTATAGCCAAACCAAAATTCAAGTTAGCGAAGCAAGCCAATGCGCATGGTGATGTATGGGAGTTTAATCAAGAAAGCAAAAACAAACATCCCGCCCCATTTCCGCTTGATTTGATTGAAAGAATTATTTCATCAACTAATGCCAAGATAATTCTGGATCCATTTATGGGTTCTGGGACAACCGCATTAGCCGCAAAGAAACTTGATAGGCAATTCGTTGGCATAGATATTTCTCCAGAATACTGTGAAATGGCACAACAACGAATAGCACACCCTCATTCTACTTTAATGCCGGAGAACACAAAAACAACAAGCGACTTTGTTTGATCCACCGTGTTGCACTTATGGGTTGAATTCGCCATGAACGATGATTCAAAAATTAACGCTTTAAAAATTTGGAAAAAACTGTCCGAGTCCGATGAATGTCGCGCGGCGGTGCGCTATTTTGGTGCCGGTCGAGGCCAGAAGATATTTGTTAAAGGTGCGGCTGATTTCGATGAGAAATACTGCGCCAATGATGAGCGTGAAAAGGCGCATTACAGAACCGACTACTATGTGAGCACGCATGGTTATATGGATATGCACCTTAAACAAAATCGGGCAAGCTTTCGGCATTGCTTCAAGAATGGCGACATCCCACAACCCTTGTTATTGGTTGACTTCGGTTGTGGGCCGATGACCGCTGGTCTTGCTCTGGCTGAGATTTTGTCCACGCAAACGCCCGATTACAAAGCCCATACCGCGTATTTTGGTATTGATGCGTCTCGTAACATGGTTAATAAAGCGAGATGCATCAATAAGGAACACGCACTATTTAAACATTTCAAGGCTGTACAGGATACGCGGTTTAACTCGCAACAGATTCCGTCTTCATTCCCTGCGCCACAATTATTGTGCTTTGTTTTTCATTTGTGTTGGCACCAGATACATACAAACGTGATGAGCAAGCGAAAAATTCTATCGAGCAATTAGCTTCTGACTGGAAAGAATATGTTGAGAATCAGCCAGCAGAATGCCGAGAGACAAGAATTATTTACTTGAACCCAGTATTAAGACGAAGGCATTCCTTGCATGACAATTGGCGACTTTATTTTGAACCGACCATATGCACACAGGATACTGCGGAAAAATTCTACTATACTTCTAGTGGATTTACATTTCCGTTAGTGAAGTCTTTAAGGGCGTAAAATTTCTCTTGACATGATTCACGGAACACGAATATGAAGCAATCGACACAACAAACCAGTTTATTTTCGGCGGTAGCCGAGCAATCGCTCGCTTGGGGGCGGTTGGCGGTGACTGCAGAACAACCCGCATCCCTGCACAACGGTGGTGCGAAATATATTGCTGACTTCATTACCGCTGATGAAGAAGCCGCTTTGTTGGGAGCCGCGGACGCAGCAACATGGCAGACCGATTTGCAACGGCGGGTACAGCATTATGGTTATCGTTATAATTATACCAAGCGCAACATCAATGCCGACAGTCGGCTCGGTGTATTGCCGCAGTGGAGCGGAACAATAGTGGAGCGTTTGATGCAAGAAAAAATTTTCGCGACCCAACCCGAGCAGCTTATTGTCAACGAATATCAACCCGGTCAAGGCATCGCACCGCATACCGACCGTGATTGTTTCGGTGCGGTTGTCGTCTCGCTCTCACTGGGCAGTGACTGCATGATGCGAATCATGCCACAATGCAAAAGCCAGCAAGGGGGTTTCGATTTGGTGCTATTGCGCCGCAGTTTGATTGTGTTTCAAGGTGATAGCCGCCATATTTGGCGACATGGCATTGCGCCACGGCAAAGCGATCAGCAGAACGGCAATAAAATACCACGACAGCGGCGTGTCTCGCTCACGTTTCGTACTGTCAATAACGAATCGGCATCCCCAAAAAGCGGCTAAAGCAACGCCCCATTTGTCTTTGCTTCACCGGCAAGCGGTGAAATCTATTGCGTGAGAATAGGGATTAAGATACCCTCCGCACTCTCGAAAAATAGATGGCTACGTAGCTCAGCTGGTTAGAGCACATCACTCATAATGATGGGGTCCCCTGTTCGAATCAGGGCGTAGCCACCACGCTTCACTCATGAATACGACCTAGCGCATTGTCAATCGCAGTCACGATTTCGTCCAAGTCATCTTTTGTACAGATTAAAGCCGGACTCAAACACAAAGTATTGTTGTATTCGGTGAAGCTGCGGTTGGTGCGACCAATCATAACTCCTTGTTGTAAACAATCGGCAACGACACGAGCAGTTACCGATTCGTCCACTGGTTGTTTGGATTTGCGATCTGTGACCATTTCCGCACCGACAAACAGCCCTTTGCCGCGCACATCGCCAATCAGCGGATATTTTTCTTGTAGCTCATACAATTTGTCTAACAGATAGTCGCCCATTTTGTTGACGTTGTCGAGCAGGTTTTCCTGCTCAATGATACGCATATTTTCCAACGCTGCCGCCGGACCACCAGCGCACCCGCCAAAGGTGCTGATGTCGCGGAAGTACTGCAGTTTTTCGCTCGGCTCTGCCAGAAATTGATTAAACAGATCTTCAGTGGTCACGGTCACGGAAATAGCCGCATAGCCGCTAGCAAGACCCTTTGCCATAGTCACAATATCGGGCTTAATGCCATAGTGTTGATAGCCAAACCACTTGCCGGTTCTGCCCATGCCGCAAACCACTTCATCAATATGCAACAACACACCGTACTTGATGCAAATTTCCTGAATGGTTTCAAAATAGCCTTCGGGTGGAGTAATAACGCCACCACCTGCGGTCACTGGCTCCAAAATAACCGAGCCTACGGTATCGGGATCTTGCTCCAAAATGACCCGTTCCAATTCCCGAGCAGCCTGGACACCATAATCTGGGTGATCGCCATTGGCGGCACGATATGCCATGCAGTGTGGCATTTCCACGAAGCCGGGCGTAAACGGACCATATTGATCCTTGCGCTGACTCTGGCCAGACGCGCTCAATGTAGTGATGGTGGTGCCGTGGTAATCGCGGTCGCGATAAATAATCTTATGCTTTTTGCCGTTATTTTTGAGGGTGGCAAGTTGTCGCACCATTTTGAAGCCTTTTTCATTGGCTTCAGAACCAGAATTTGAATAATAAACCCGACTCAGTCCGGGCATCTTACCAATCAACCGCGCAGCAAAACGGGCAGCGGGGATGTTGCCAGCAGAGTTTGAAAAATAGCACATCTTCAACAATTGATCATGAACTGCCTTGGCGATGGATTCCCGACCATAGCCGACATTGACCGTCCACACGCCACCAGATACCGCATCCAGATATTCCTTGCCATGAATATCCTTCACCCGAAGACCTTTCCCTTCGACGATAACCATCGGCTCACTAGCCAGCATCGGCTTGTGCTGAATCAAGTGGTGCCAAACATGAGACTGATCATTGCTAACGATGTCCGAATCGTCAGCTTCACTGTACGCGCTATTCATTTTATGCTCCCTAATAATTTGACCTGATAATGGATGATTTTTATTGATTTCAATTTCCATAACCCTGTTTTGAGAAACCTAACGCCTAAACTCAACGGCGGTGTAGCCGTCCGCTTTTATGCCCTGTGGGTAGGGGTGTCTTGTGCCAACTCCAAGTCGTTCACCAACCACAGTTAATTATTGATTGGCATGTCACCCGCTCGGCTTGCCTCTTTATCTAATGAATCAACCCAAACAGGGAAGTCTACATTGAATCTTTTTGCTGTTGATTTAGACGATTCAATGTAGAAAAGTCGAGATCATCAGTAATGTCCACCTTGTTTTCATCAAATTTTTTGCTAAATTCAAATTGATACATGACATAAAATATATACCATAATCACTTGCTTGGCAAATTTTATTGGTTCTTCCGAGTTTCCTATGGTAAAAGCCAACCAATGATGAAAAGATGTGGTGCAAGAGTATTTTTTAAGGAGATATTCAATTTTCACGCGCTTCAATCAAAGGGATTGAAGGTCTCCCGAGATTGGGCAATCAAAGAGATGCTGCTTAACCTGTGGGCTTACCGTTACGATAAACCAACCCGAGCGTTCTTTAAGAAAGGGTACTGGTGGGCGACACATTCACGACTAAAGCCGGTTATTCAAGTCGCCAAGATGCTAAAGAACTATCTCGACAACATGATGACTTACCTGAAACATCGCATCATCAACGCGACCACAGAAGGCTTTAACTCGAAGATTCAGGCAATAAAATCGGCCGCCAGAGGGTTTAGAAACTTCGAAAACTACCGAATTTCAATCCTGTTTCACTGTGGAAAACTCAACCTCTACCCACAGGTTTCCTAGTAGAACCTATTTATTGAAGGCTTTTTAATAGATATATCGAACCCTAAAGGATTGCTGTTTTTTATCGGTTTATATGCAGATATTGTGCAAAACACAAGCACAATATTCAAGGTGGTTCTTCTTGTTTTTGGATTTATAGCTGAGATTGTATGGTATCTTATAGTGGTAGCGACACTCCATAAGGAGAGAGTCAGAAAAGTGTATTATGGAAATAGATTCGTTGTAGATGGAATTTCAGCTTCCTCGCTTTTAGTTTTTGCCGGAATAATCTTGTTTTATCAGTCTTGAATTCACATAAAAGTGTTCTCTCTGTTACCGTTGCCAAGCACGTTATGACAAAAATATTGTGCAGGTGCGCGATCTTTCAATTTCGGGTTTGAGTATTTATCTGATATTGACCTGCCTTGGGTTAGAATACGCCCACTCGTTATTTGCTATTATGTTGCTTATTGTTATGTCAACGAATCACCTCAATACTCAGAATATCGCTCGGATACTGACCGAGGCATTGCCCTATATTCGGCACTATCAGGGGAAAATTATTGTCATCAAGTATGGCGGTAATGCCATGGTTGACCAGAACCTGAAATATAGTTTTGCGCGTGATGTGATTCTGATGAAGCTGGTTGGCATGAATCCAGTGGTGGTACACGGCGGTGGACCGCAGATTGGTCAAGTGCTGGAAAAAATAGGCAAACAATCGACCTTTATTGATGGTATGCGCGTAACCGACAGCGAAACCATGGATATTGTTGAAATGGTATTGGGTGGCTTGGTCAACAAGGAAATTGTCAGTCTTATTAACGCTCTGGGCGGACGTGCGGTTGGTCTTACCGGTAAAGACGGCAATTTGATTCGTGCGCGTAAGCTCCATGTCAAGCAAAATGACCCAGTGCTACAACGAACAGAAATAATCGACTATGGGCATGTCGGCGAAGTGGAGTCGATTGACCCGAGCATCGTACAACTGCTGGAAACGCAGGCTTTTATTCCGGTCATTGCGCCGATAGGAGTCGGTCAAGATGGTCAGACTTATAACATCAATGCTGATTTGGTTGCCGGAAAATTAGCGATTACTCTGCAAGCAGAGAAACTAATATTGTTGACCAATACGGTGGGAGTTTTGGCTCAAAATGAGGAATTAGTCAGTGAGCTGAAAGCGGGTGAAATCGCGCCGTTAATTGCCAACAAAACCATTTCCGGTGGCATGATTCCAAAAGTCGAATGCGCGTTGGATGCGATTCAAAACGGGGTTGACTCCGCGCTCATTGTCGATGGCAGAGTCGAACATGCCTTATTGCTTGAATTATTCACCGATTCTGGAATCGGTACGCAGATTACGCCTTAAGAGCCGCGCATGGATGTCTTTGCCCCCGCTTATTCGGCAATGCCGTTGAATCGTAATTCGTCATTGCGCCAAAATCCGACTTGGGTTGAGCAACAAAAATCAGCAAAAAATCGGCGCGTAACCGTGGTTTGCAATAACACCAATCTGGTCAGCCGCGCAAGCGACAAACAAGCTCATAGTCTCGGGTTGGAAAACGTCATGCTTGGCGGAGAGTCTGCGGCTTTATTTTTGCAACTCGCCGAGCATATTATTTATCTTGGGCATCAGCATGACGCGCCGATATTTACTGTTGATCTTGGTGATTTGAAGCAAGATGGTCTAAAGCAGCAGCTCAATAGTTTGCTTGAGGACATTGCGCCGTCTGCCAAATTTTTAGATATTCGCAAACCGGCACCGCATTTGATGGGTGCGGATGCGGCTATTGCTGCTTATGCCTTAGGGGTTTGTTATTGGCATCAGCAAAACAAATTTTGCAGTCGTTGTGGCAACCCGAATGACGTACACAACGGCGGACACATGCGTAAATGTACCCAGTCCGGCTGTGGCAAAGAAGTCTTTCCGCGCATTAACCCGGCGGTCATTATGCTGGTAGAGTTGCTCAATCCGGATGACGGCATTGCAAAATGCCTGCTCGGTCGCCATGAAAAATTACCCGCGGGGGTTTATTCCACCCTTGCCGGCTATGTCGAAATTAGCGAAACATTAGAAGAAGCGGTTGCCCGCGAAGTGTACGAAGAAGCCGGTATTAACATTTGCAGCACCCAATATATCGGCTCTCAACCTTGGCCATTTCCGGCATCACTGATGCTCGGCTATCGCGCTCAAACAACACAGCAACAATTAAATGTTGATTTTGACGAGCTGGAGGATGCCGCATGGTTCAGCGTCGAAGAAATTCGTCAGTTTGGTGAATACGATGATTATGACAAGCGGGCACTCCCCAGAAAAGACTCCATCGCCCGCTCGCTGATTGAATCATGGCTTACCGATAATCAGTAACACGGAGGAGACCTTTGCATAAGGCGAATTCAAAAATTCGGCATTCCCGCCCCAATACCGTCATTCTCGCTTACGAGACTGCTCAACAAACGCCGGCTTACAAACCCACTCGATTCGTTTCTGTTACCTGTTTGGGTCTGCCTAACGGCTTGTCCGAAAAACGGCGACATGCGCATCGCCCCGCCTTCATGTACCGTAAATTGCATCTCACCTAATTTTCTTGGGGCTATTGTTTTTGTGTAGTGACGACCGCCATGGAAGGTGGAAGTGCAGATAATGCATCGCTACACGGATGTAGCTTAGTAGAGCAATGCAGGAGTAATTGCCGAGGAGCAATTATCTGCCGACTGCGTGGATGAGGGAAAATTTGAGTTTTGGGTTGACGCCTATTCCTGACTTCGACGGTCCACCCCGCGCAGATCGTCCACAGCCCAATAAACACGCGGGGGTAGTAGAGAAACTGCTTTGTAGTGCCTATCTGAATATTTGTGTTGATTTTGGCAATAGCATGGTGTAAGCTCACCCCATGTTTGTTCGCGTTAAATCTACACCCAATAGCCCAAGACAATCGGTTCAGATTGTTTCATCTGTGCGCGTCGGCGATAAGGTCAAGCAAAAGATTGTCCGTTATATCGGCATTGCCATGGATGACGATGAGTTAGTGCGATTGAAAGAGCTGGCCGAAGTCGTCAAGGCGAAGCTTGAAGCCCAGCATCAGCCCAGCCTGTTCCCGCCTGAGGCGGTCGCCAAACAAGTTATTGAAGCGAAAGCAGCCCAAGCCCAAGCTTCCAAAGCCACCTTGAATGTTGATCTGAGGCAGATGGTGGAAGAACAACGGGTGGTGCTGGGCATCCATGAGGTGTATGGCGCGGTCTATCGCCAGTTGTCGTTCGATACCCTGTTGCCGCAAAAGAAGTATCGTGCCTCCACAGAAGCACTGTTTCATTGTGTGATGGCACGCATTGCCAATCCTAAAAGTAAGCGCGGCAGTGTGCAGCAGCTGGAGCAGGACTTTGGCGTTTCTTTGTCCTTAGAGAAAGTTTATCGGATGATGGATCAGCTGGACGATAACACCATCAGTCGGCTACAAGCGATGACCTGTGAAGGCACGCGATCCTTGTTACCTGGTGCGTTGGATGTGTTGTTTTTTGATTGTACGACACTGTATTTTGAGTCTTTCAAGGAAGATGAGTTAAAACAAAATGGCTACAGCAAGGACTGTAAAGTTAATCAGACACAGGTCAATCAGCCGCAAGTATTGCTGGCTTTGCTGGTAACCCGCGAAGGTCTGCCGGTCGGCTACGAAGTGTTTCCCGGTGCTACTTTCGAGGGCCATAGCCTGATCAGCGTTTTGCAGACGATGCAGGCGCGCTATGATGTCAGGAAAATGATCTTTGTCGCTGATAGGGGCATGTTGAATGAAGACAATCTAAGCGCCCTGGATGAGGCGGGCGCTTATTACATTGTCGGGGCGAAACTAAAACAATTACCAAATGCACTACAAACCAAAGTATTGGATGGTCAGCTTATCAGGCAGTTGGCAAAGGCGCATCAAGCGCAGCCGAGCTGACGCACAAGAAGAGACGGCTCATTGTCTCGCATTGTCCAAAGCGTGCGGATAAAGATCAACATGACCGACAAAAGGCAGTCGATCGGCTCATCAAGAAAATAGGTAAAAGCCAGAATCCCAAGGACTTATTAAATAACTACGGCTATAAAAAATTTCTGATTATCTTTTTGTTTACCTTTCTGATCATCAAAGGAAAAACCAGCTTAAGCATCAACCAAGATAAAATTGCTGCCGAAAGCCGTTGGGACGGCTTGCATGGGGTGATTACCAATTTGCCCGATACGCCGCATCAGGAAGTGCTATCACACTATCGCGGCTTATGGCAGGTTGAAGAAAGTTTCCGCATCACTAAACATGACTTAAAAGTACGCCCTATCTACCATTGGACACCTTCAAGAGTGCGTGCACACATTGCTATTTCGTTCATGGCTTTCACCTGCATCAGACAGCTAATGTATCGAATCAAGCTGCAATATAAAGCCTTATCCCCTGCTGTTATCCGTAATGCCTTGATTCATGTGCAGCATAGTGTATTCAAACACAAGCGCACGAATAAGCGTTATGTCATGCCTTCTCAAATCAATCCAGAGGCAAAAAAAATCTATGCCGTGATGGGATTAAAAGCGACGACCACACCCTACCAACTGTACTGATTGATATAATTCTTAAATATCTAGGCATTTTTATGTTTACTTATAAATCAATGATTTATGAGGGTTTACTGTCGAAGTCAGAGGACAAAAGACTAACCTGCAAAGGTTGCGAAAACTATGGTTGCTTTACCTCAACGACATGCCAAGATCCTTTGATGCCGTTACTGTCCGACCATTCTCTTTTCACCACCCAGCCAATTGAAGGCGCATACCAGCTCGTAAATTTACCTTTCCATCCGCCGGGGGACGAAGAAGTCCCCTCAACCACATAGGTATCCACTGAGCCAAAATCAAGCTCGAGTGTTTCCGTCCCAACAACGCTGATTTTGTTGGGTCGTTTCTTATTGCCCACACGATTAAATTTTACGCTCTTGCCTACTTCGAGCGGCCAAATTTTGGCATACTTTTTCCACTGAACTTTCTCATTGCCTACACAACCCAAACAAAAAAGCACTTTATAATGGGGTCCGCCAAAGTCTCCGCCACTGCTGACAACAAACTCGGTTGATTCCCCAATTGTGTATGACCAAGACTCCCCGTCGGAATTAGTGGCCGATATGCGCGTTCCCGGCGTAGCTGGCTTAAATTCTGCCGGTTCTAGTTGGGGGGGTAGCAGCTACGCTCGAATGACTCGCCATCACAGCAACAGATAAAACTGCCAGCGTAGAAATGGTATGTAATATTTTGGTTTTTAGTATTTTGGCTTGCATTTTTTACTCCGTATCGTACGTTATGTTAATGAAATATTTTTTTATAAAAAGCAGCTTAGTGGTAAAACTTTTGAGTCTTTGACGCGAGAGGATAATGACATATAAATAATAATATAGTCAATCCTTAAAAGCCGAATGTTAGCCGAAAGCAGTAATGTCCCTTTTTAACTTATTCAAGAGGGGTTATGACACCGGTTTTTGCTCCTGCATTATTTGCACTTCCGCCATCCGTGGCAGTCGTATGCTGGCTTTGCATTTCTCGCCCACAGAGACTACTCGGGCTTATATGGAGACCCTCAATCAGCAGCTTGACAAGCATGGTTTCCCAGTTGCCATATACAGCGACAAACACAGTATTTTTCGGGTCAATCACCCCCAGAAAGAGTAACGGCAAGAGGGTGAACTCACCCAATTTACTTGTGTACTCAAGACGCTGGATATTGAGCCTATTCATGCCAATACTCCGTAAGCAAAAGGGCGTGTAGAACGCGCCAATAAAACCCTGCAAGACCGACTGGTCGTCGATTCGCGCTTACAGAACATCAATTCTATTGAAGGCGACTATTACTATCTGCCAAGGCTTTAACGGTTCGGTAACCGAAGCTACACAAAGGCAATGCTAACGTACCGGACACTGCGACAAGGAGAGCCAGCCGTTACAATTGCCGATGATAAGACCGTTCGCAACCAAGTCGATCAAGCACTTCACCGACAACAAAAGTCCACTTGGAAACCCGCACCAGATCATCCATGGCGGAGACCATTAACCCGTTATTCAACCAATACTGCTCCATAATGAATATAAAAAGGGGACATTACTGCTTTGGGTTGACGGGCGGGGATTATTTGAACACCCCACCTGACCGCTAATATAGTACAACTAATTAGAGTCTGCTCACAAAGTCGGTTTTGGATATTTAAATCTGTCCCAGCCAAGCAATCGGCACGACTCGTACCCGTCCATTAGAGACTGTGCAAGAAACCAACATCCGTCATTCTTGCTTTCGCAGGAAAGACGGGACGGTGCAGGAAAGACGGATGTTGGTTTTCCATAAAGATTTGACAACATCGTTAATTTAGATAGAATGGTCAAACAGCAACACTTATTTTTAGACAACCCCCAATGAGCGATAAAAAAGCAAAAACCGCAGATGAAACAAAAGTCGATGACATGCTCATCGAAATGATCACGCCCAAAGTCAGGGAGATTGAGGAGAAGTTTGGCAGGGGCGAGGGATTAACTCAGGATGACATCAATACGTTATTGCTCAAATCTCAATACAATCATATTAACCATTTAGATTTGCATATTAACCATTTAGACTTGAAGCTGAATGAAGTAGTCGCTGATGTTGCCAGCTTAAAAAGCGAGTTTGACAACAAATTTAATAGCTTAAAAAGCGAGTTTGACAACAAATTTAATAGCTTACAAAGCGAGTTTGACAACAAATTTAATAGCTTACAAAGCGAGTTTGAATTATTAAAGCAAACAATAGAGACCACCATTCAAAAAGCACTCAACAGGAACATGCTGGCACTCATTGTTGTTATGGGTGCTTTTTTAACTTTATCCAAGATTATTGATAAATTGTAAAGATTATTTCTGAATAATCGCTTGAGACCTTTGCATAATTACCCGTACTTTTTTGGTCAGTGCTTTGTCGAAATACCCCCCCCTAGAATAGAAAGTCCCCCTGTTAAGGGGGATTGTTTTACTGGATTCCTGCTCCCCGCCTGTGCGGGGACAGGCTTCGCAGGAATGACGGATGTTGGGGCGGGAATAACTGCCCACTGCCCACTGCCCACTGCCCACTGCCCACTGCCCACTGACAACTACTGGAAGCGGGTTTGGCTGTTCATCCATGTGGTTCAGTATTTCCATACCCTGCCAACTCATTGAGGGTCATGGATAGGCAGAAATGTAAATAGCGCACATAAGTTGAAATTCCAGTTATACTAACAGAACTTTCATGTGCAAAACTTGCGGATTATCATACCTGAAAAATGAAAAATACCGTTACTGAATCACTTGTTTCCGCTCTTAAGCGTAAAACAAGCGGGCGTAAAGCAGACGCGATGCAATTGGCGACAGAAGTTGAATTTATCCGCGCTTATTATCATAATCTGTCGCGTCAGGACTTTGACGTTCGTCAGGCCTTAGAGTTCAGAGATGCAGCGTTAAAACACCGTGCGTTAGGGCACAAGAGGAAGCCCGGGCAAACCCTAGTCGCGTTGCATAACGTCTCTGCCGAACACGGTCAGCAGGCAAAAACGGTTATTGATATTATTCTCGACGACCGCCCCTTCGTGATCAATTCATTGTTGATGAAATTAAACGGATTGCGAAAAACACCGTTGCGAACGCTGCATCCGTTATTTGAGGTCAGTCGCGACAAAAACCATCAGGCTGTCGGCTACCAGAGATTTGGTGCCGCGCCCACGAAGCAAAAGGATAGCAACACGACGATTGTCGAGTTGTATATTCAATTTGTCATCGACTATACCCCAAAAAAAGAACATCCGGCAATAGCCACCGCGATGAAGCAAGTGATTGCTGAAATCAATGTCGTTGCAACAGACTGGCAACCCATGCGACAACACGTTCTGGAACATGCTGCCATTCTCGATAAGATGAAAAAAGGACCGGCATTTGCGGAATATGGCGCATTATTTCGATGGCTAACCCAAGATCATTTCGCTTTTCTGGGATATTGTGAGCTTGAGGTATCCGAATTACCTGCCGCGAAATCAACCACGCGAACAAACAAGCAATCCAATACGCGGTCAGACCGGCTTACAATCAAACTTAAAAAATCATCGTTGCTTGGCACCTTAAAAACAGCCCATGCCAATAATCCGAAATCGGTCATGGAAATCCTGCCAAACACAATATTTGCCGACCGGTCGCCGCTGATTTTTACCAAAACACGGCAACGCTCCAATATCCATCGACCCAATTATATGGATTGCCTTTTATTTGATCATGACTTTGAGCGGGACTTTGAAAACAATCATAAGAATAAAGCGCGTTCAAGCAATAAAACCACCAAGACCGTCAGTTGTTTCATCGGCTTTCTTTCTGGCTCAACCGCCCTATTACCCACATCCGACATTCCTCATCTGGGTAATAAAACGGCGCATATTCTGGAATTGAGCATGCTGCGTAAAGGCAGTCATTCGTACAAAGAATTAACCACAATACTGGAAACATTGCCACGCGAAAAGATATTCCAAGTGGATATAAAAAGTTTGTATTCATTGTGTATGACGCTGTTGAATCAGGAAAGGCGCAAGACGCGGCTACATCTACACCGCAACATTTGTGGGCATTATTATTCCTGTCTGGTGTATGTGCCGAAGGATTTGTTTAACAGTCAGTTGCGTATCAAAATTCAACACTTCCTCGGCACACAGCTCAACGCCAAAGAGGTGGAATTCGATGTTTATTTTTCCCATTCTATCCTGACCCGAATCCATTACACCATCCACACCGACCCGAATGTGGAAATTTCTGTCAACGCCACCGCACTTGAAGCATCCGTACAGGAGATAGCACGCGATTGGAATGACAACCTGTATGAACAATTGAAATCCTGTTGCGGACTGGAGCAGGCGAGCAAGATGCTGGACATTTTTCGTGATGGCTTTTCGGCTTCATATCAACAAGACTTCACCATTGACAATGCGCTAACCGATATTCAAACTTTTCAGAATCTGGATAATGTTTATGCGTCTTTGATGCGGTCAACAAGAACTGGCGTTGAGACGGGGATATATGCCAGTTTCAAATTGTATTACGCCGGTAAAATCGCGCTTTCTGATGTCATTCCTATTCTCGAAAATATGGGGGTGCGTATTCTCGGCGGACGACCTTATAAAATAAAAACCACAACAAATAAGCTATACCGCATTCTGGAATTTGAACTTGTACGTCAGGATCAAAGAAAGTTTGACTTTGAAATCAGTGCGCGAAATTTTGAAGCCACCTTTATTCGATGCTGGAATGGGGTTGTTGAAAATGATGGCTTTAATCAACTGACCCTGCTTGCCGATATGAGCTGGAGGCAGGTTGCCCTTTTTCGCGCCTATTTTCGTTATCTAAAACAAATTCGTTTGCGGTATAGCGAAAATTACATCATCGAGTCCGTCACCAAAAACCCACATCTGATAGTCGCCATATCGGCACTGTTTGTTGCCCAATTTGAACCACATGACAACGACCCCAACATGGGCAAGAAAACGGCATCCAAACATATCAAAAAAACAACCCAACTACTGAATGAGGTCGGCACATTAGACGAAGAACGCATACTACGCGCCCTGCTTGATGTCGTAACCGCGACCCTAAGAACAAATTATTTTCAACTCGATAAAGATAATTTGCCCAAACCTTATATTTCCTTCAAGATTGATTCAAATTCGATACCCCATATCCCGAAACCGATTCCAAAATTTGAGATATTTGTCTATTCACCACGCATTGAAGGGGTTCATCTGCGCGGCGGGCTGATTGCACGAGGGGGATTGCGCTGGTCAGAGAGACCCGAAGATTTTCGTACCGAAGTGCTCGGATTAGTGAAAGCACAACGGGTAAAAAATGCGGTCATTGTGCCGGTCGGCTCAAAAGGTGGCTTTGTCGCCAAGCAATTGCCGCCCAGCGGCTCGGGCAGTCGAGATGACATACTCAATGAAGTCATCGCCTGTTACCGAATATTCATTAGCGGTCTGCTGGATATTACGGACAACCTGTCTGGCAACAAAATTATCGCGCCACAAAATGTAGTCAGAATGGATGATGATGATCCATATCTTGTTGTTGCTGCCGACAAAGGCACTGCCACATTTTCAGATATTGCCAACGAAATTTCAGAAAATTATGGGTTTTGGCTAGGCGATGCGTTTGCTTCTGGTGGCTCTGCCGGTTATGACCACAAGAAAATGGGGATTACGGCGCGTGGCGCATGGGAATCAGTAAAACGCCATTTCAGAGAACGCGTCAAAGACATACAATCGGAGCCATTTACCGTCATCGGCATCGGCGACATGGCAGGTGATGTATTTGGTAATGGCATGTTATTGTCTGACCAAATCCGCCTGCTCGCGGCATTCAATCACCAACATATATTTCTTGATCCTGACCCTGATGTTGCGGTGAGTTATCAAGAACGACAACGCCTATTCGCCCTGCCACGCTCTTCATGGACTGACTATAATCCGAAACTGATTTCCGAAGGTGGCGGAATTTATTCACGCGCCAGCAAATCAATTACCCTGTCGCCACAGATGAAAAAAGTGCTTGGTACGGAGCAGGATAGTTATCCGCCGAATAACGTAATCAATTTGATATTAAAGTCGCAAGTCGAATTACTTTGGAATGGCGGTATCGGCACTTATGTCAAAGCCACATCAGAATCACATCAGGATGCACAGGATCGCAATAATGACAGATTGCGGGTCGATGCCAGTGAATTACGATGCAAGGTTATCGGCGAAGGTGGCAATCTGGGCATGACCCAAAAATCGCGCATTGAGTTTTCTCAGAACGGTGGTTTATGTTATACCGATGCGATTGATAATTCAGCCGGCGTGGACACCTCTGACCATGAAGTAAATATAAAAATTCTGCTCAATGCAGAAATGCAAAAAGGACATTTATCACTGAAAAAACGCAACACCCTGCTGGCAAAAATGGAGCAAGAAATCGGTCATCTGGTGCTTGCCAATAATTACCTGCAAACTCAAATATTGAGCATCGAAACGGCATATAGTGCCACGCTCATGCCACGACAATATCAAGCAATTTTGCAACTGGAAGAGAGTGGCTTGCTCAATCGGCAACTGGAATATTTGCCCACCGACAACGCTCTAAACGAACGTTTTGAATCAGGCGATTATCTGACCAGACCCGAATTAGCCGTGCTGCTTTCCTACAGCAAGATGGATTTGTATCAGAAATTACTCGCCTCAAATCTGCCCGATAACAATTATCTAAAGGAAGAAATAGAAAATTATTTTCCTGCCTTGATTGCCCGAAAGTATCCCAAACAAATTCACAAGCATCGCCTAAAACGAGAAATCCTCTCCACCCAGATTACCAATAATCTAGTCGGCATGATGGGTCCGACTTTTCATCTGCGGCTCACAGAACTAACCGGCAATTCGGCGGAAACCATTACCGCGGCATACATTGCGGCGCGGGATATTCTGCAAAGCAATCAGGTTATCGAGCAAATCCAGTTACAGGACAACAAAGTGGATGCCGCCTTACAGATGCGCTGTGTAACCGATATGGCGGACACGCTGGAATCTGCAATTTTATGGCTGTTAAGACATGCCAACCATCCCATCGACATCCGCGCTACAGTAAAGCGGTTTTCCAAATGCTATCAGCAACTGCTGGACAATGCTGAGAAAACGGTCGCCCCCAACCTCAAAAAAAGTGCCAAAAAATCAGAATTACCCAGCGCACTCGCCCGCAACCTTGCCGCTAGGACGAGCATTGTCAATGGCATGGATATAATCAATATCGCGCTTAATTCAAAACAACCGATCACGCTGGTCGCAGACGTGTATTTCGGTGTCGAACACTTACTCGGGCTTGAATGGTTACAGCATGAAATCGCCGCCCTGAAAGTGAATAACAATTGGCATGAAAAAGCAAAGTTTAGCCTCGCAAACGATCTCCGTAGCCATCAAACCGATATTACTGCCAACATCCTCGCTCCTAGCAAAGCATCTACGGGCAAAGAATCCGCCCGCGACAAACTGGATCGCTGGACCGATGATAACAGATCGGTCATTGACAACCTCGGGCAAATGATCAAGAACCTGATTAAAGAAGTCCACCCCGACTTTGCCATGCTGTCGGTTTTGGTCAGCGCGTTAAGCCGTTTGAAATAGAGCATTGTTATAAGGGCTCTACTGTGAAACCTGTGGGTAGAGGTTGAGTTTTCCACAGTGAAACAGGATTGAAATTCGGTAGTTTTCGAAGTTTCTAAACCCTCTGGTAGCCGATTTTATTGCCTGAATCTTCGAGTTAAAGCCTTCTGCGGTCGCGTTGGTGATGAGGCTGTGCAAAAAACCAGCATCCGTCTTTCCTGCGAAAGAGACTGTGCAAAAATCTACATGGAAACCCGCGCCAAACCATCCTTGGTGGCGACCATTAACCCGTTATTCAACCAACACTGCCCCATAATGAATATAAAAAGGGACATTTGAACTTTGGGTTGACAGCGCTATTCACCATACCCAAAGAATCATTGGTACAGCAACCGACACAATCACGATATCGAGTGGCAAACCCATGCGCCAGTAATCACCGAAATTATATCCGCCCGGCCCCATAACCAACGTATTTGACTGGTGTCCGATAGGAGTCAGATAGGCAGAGGCTGAACCTATTGCGACTGCCATTAATAATGGATCGGGTGAAATTTGCATCGCATCTGCCAGACTGAGTGCCAACGGTGCCATCAATACGGCGGTCGGGGAATTATGAATTAAATCTGACAGTAGCATTGAAACAATAATCAACAGCGCAATCAGCGACCACAACGGAATATCAAAAGCAACACTTAAAATGCCATTCGATATTAATTCCGTTGCACCAGTTGTATGCAATGCCTCACCTATCGGAATCAAGCAGCCGAGCAAGATGATAATCGGCCATTCAATACTTCGATACGCATCTCTTAATTTGATTGCTTTTAGCAGAATCAAAGCAATGCAGGTCGTTGCAAAAGCAATTTGCACCGGCACCATGCCAAATGCGGCAGCAACAATACCAAGCGCGAATATGCCGAGTGTTAAAT
Source organism: Candidatus Spongiihabitans sp. (assembly GCA_965261425.1). GTDB lineage: Bacteria > Pseudomonadota > Gammaproteobacteria > Arenicellales > Poriferihabitantaceae > Spongiihabitans. The sequence continues at coordinate 1,165,597 of OZ253452.1, read as the reverse complement.
AGCCACTTCTGCGCGTGCTGAAGGTGCGTACCTTGCTAAATAATACCATACAGCCCAATGCGCTAACCGCTTGCTCCGTGGTCTTGTCGCCACCTTGAAGCAACAGCACATCACCAACTTGAAAGCGAACCCGACCTAAGCGAAACATCGGCGTACTACCCTGTCGCGAAACTGCCAGCAAATTGATACCATAACGATCATGTAGCCGCAAATCGCGCATTGTCATTCCTTCCATCATCGAGTTGGGCATAATCACGACTTCCACGACCTTGAGATCTTTCGGTCGCAATGTGTCGTCTGATATATCCTCATCGCCGATTTGCACCAGACCCGGAGAGGCAAAAAGAGGTTGCAATGATTCAGAATCGCCCTGCAGGATTAAAATATCATTTTTCAGAAATTTCTCCGTTGTTGCGGGTGCAAGCCGACTACGTTTATGGCGAATAATTGCCATCACGGTAACTTCATTGTCGCAAATTTTTTCCAACTCACTGACCGTGGAGTTAATAAGTGAAGAGCCTTCCGTCACACGCACTTCGGTCAAATAACGGGCAATCTGAAAGCGGTCATCTTCGACCTCCTCCTGCCGATTAACCGGTATCAATCGCCAGCCAATGGTCACGATATACAAAAAACCGCACAGTGCCACCACCAGACCAACCGGTGCGAAGTCAAACATGCCAAACGGTTCGCCAAGGCTCTCCTTGCGAATGGTGGCAATAATGATATTCGGCGGCGTTCCAATCAACGTGACCAAGCCGCCCAGCAAACTGGCAAATGACAGCGGCATGAGGATTTTAGACGCTCGGCGTTTGGCTTTTTCGGCATCGCGGATGCTGACCGGCAACATCAACGCCAACGCCCCGACATTGTTCATAAAGGCCGACAACAAGCCAACAATCCCACAATTGGCAACAATCTGACCAGTGGTACTATGGCGCGTCCCTGCCAGCAGTCGTAGCAAAATATCAACCAGCCCTGAATTTTGCAGTGCTTTGCTAATCATCAGCACGCAGGCAACGGTAATCACTGCTGGATGAGAAAACCCTTCAAATGCTCGGTTGGCATCAACCAGCCCCAGATAAACTGCCGCCAGCAACGCCATTCCTGCGATCACGTCATAACGCCAGCGATTCCATATAAACATCAAAATGGTGGCGAGTAACAGCCCAAGAATACTAATTTGATCAAAGGTCATGGTGTGATTATGGCATAAGTTGGGAGGCACAAGAAAACGCCCACGAAACAAAGGGCATGCTGATTGCCAAGGGTGCGGATATCAGGAGGTAAAACTCAATTTTCTCGCTTAAAAATTTCCCACTGTTTCTTCAAACTTAAACTCTTCCACCAATGATCCAGTTTTGAATCATAGTCATTATTATGAAGCCATATATTTAGTTCATCTGTGGCAGAGCATCGCCCAGGTTTGTCGTATTTTCTAAAACAGGAACAAGGCAGTTCAAGGTCTATATCGACAAAGATTCTCTTATTGCCATCTCGTTCGGGAACGATAAAATCATAGAAATAAGGTCCGTTGACTTGGGATCCTTTTTTTGTGTAATACCAGAAAGTGGAATATTTTTCGACAAAAGCCAACTGAACCGTTTGACTTTGCTGTTGCCCCTTGTTCAAGTTAAAGAATAGGGAGTCCGTTTTTCGCACTCTTCCATAAATCCGAAGAAATTGTGCTGGTTTTTTTGTTGTAATGCCGAACATAACGATCTTTATATTTCTCCGCCTGTGTTGCGATTATCGAACACAAAGAGGCATCACCTTTACTCACGGTAATTCTCGCATCGGCAAAGACGTGCGATGACATCAAAACGCCTAACAACATAAATAACGTTATTAACAATCTCTTTTTCATTGTTTTTCTCATTAGTTTTTTGTAAATGATTATATGTTACCTGTTTTTACCTAATCATCGAACACTTTGAGACCTTTGCATAAATTTTCGGTCTTTTGGAGCACCGATAGATGGCAGAATGTGGGGGTTATGATGACGGGAGTTGTGTGGTCGTTATCAATCAATATAATTCGGATTGACCGTAATATCGAAAAGAAAATCAAGTCCAGTATGCGGAAGCGGATACCCGACTCAGAAGATACAATTAGCTGAGAATTTTCCAGAGAATAGCCATGGTGAAAGCCAAATTAAATCCGAACATCCATCTGAACAGGTGGTTGTCGGTCTTCAATACCTCAATATCCTGTTTAGTAGCAAGGTTTTCCGCGCTCAGTGCTTCTGCCGCCTGCTTATATTTGTCTTCAGAGACCACAGCCGCACGAAACGCTTCATATCTTCAGAAATCATGGTGATCATAAATTGCAGTGTACCACAACGGAAAGGCATGGGAACAAGTAGTGTCAGATGTTTTCTCTTGCCTTGGATAGCATTCGGTCTAGTCGTAAATAATGTGAATCGAAATAATCTCGGTCTCCGGTGTTGCAGCATCAGTCGTTACAGGATTTTCGGTGATTGCAATAAAAACTCAATTGAGTTGCCAAGAATGGATGGCTCTATGCCTTACAACAACAGTGCTTATAACAGGAGTGCTATGGATTATTTTTCATCTCGCCCAAATTCCTGACCGGATTGCATTGCAGTTTTTGCCAGCATGTGGGTGATGACTGGAGAGAGGAAAAAAATCAGTATGCCGATCATCACAATTTTGGCAGCAACCACGAGCGTTGTGGCGAGCAATAGCATACCAAGTAGCAACAGTCCTGCACCCAGTGTATCAATCACGCCGGCACTGTGCAGACGGCAATAAAAATCCGGCAAACGTAATAATCCAACCGCGCCAATCAGCACGATACCGGCACCAATCAGCAATAGTATCCCGCCAATCATTTCAATCATGGCGGGTGCTCTTTTCGTGCTGGCAATTCGCTATGGTGATTGTTTTGGCGATTAAAATAATGCACCAACGCCAGACTACCAGCGTAACTAATTAGGGCGTACAACAAGGCGATGTCAATGTACTGTGGATGCCCACTGGCAAAGAAATAAACTGCAATCAATAAAATAGTCTTGCTGCCGAACGTGTTTGCCGCCAGAATGCGGTCAAACAGTGTTGGGCCTAAACCCGCCCGAATCAATGAACACAGGTTTGCCACCAAAAGGAGTACCAGCGTAAGCAAATAAATGGTTTGCATCAACTATTTGTCGGTCGCCAGTTGGTGTATCTTGGCGCGCATTTTATGCGTCAGCAACTCGTCTTTTGCACTGACCAGCAACGCATGAACGCGAATGGTTGTTGGCTGAACATCAACACTAACGGTTCCCGGGGTACGGGTAATTGAATTGGCATAAATGACCCGCCCCATCTCATCCAAATCTCCGACTTCAAGGTCAAAAAATTGTGGTGATACTTTTCTGCTATTGAATATCGCGCCAATCACATCAACACTTGAGGCGATGATTTCTCCCAACAACCAGATGGTATAGCGAAACTGCTTCGCCGGATGGAAGCGGAGGCGGGGTACTTTTGTTTGCTGCGCTATTTTCTGGTAAAACCCATAACTAACCAAGCAGGATAACGCCCCCAAAGACAACAACAAACTTCTGTAATGCCCAGACAGCAAACACCATATCGCCGCCAGCCCAATCAGTAGCACAAAACGATGTTGAGACAACATATCGGGGATTGGGGGGCTTTGGTCAGCGATCAGTGGGGTTGCCGGTTTGATCAACCTGCATCTCTTCCATGTCCATATAGCGGTTGCCAATCCGATGATGCGGTCGCCCACTACTGGCAGCACCGATGGCAATCACGATTTCATCTGCCGCCGGCGCATCGACAATATGAAATTCCAAGGTCAGATAATGCGACCGCTGACCTTCATCATCTTTGTGCATCATCGGAATCGTAATCGCCGTGCCAGCGGCAGCACGCTTGTTGGTGAAACTTAAAAATGATTTACCCTCCACTGCCATACGATACTGATTTCCAAAACGCAATGTATGAATCAGACCTGAACCATGTTCAATTTCACCGTTGATACCCACCACTGCCGCTTTGCCATACGCCTCCACGACATTCGCACCGCCTATGGTGCTGAGCAAAGCCGGCACCATCTTCTGCCCCAGCGGAGCTGCCAACGCTAAAATATCAGTGCGTAAATCTTCAACGAACCCCCTGCCTGCCCAAGGGTTTGCAATCACCGCCGCAACCCCTGCCATGACCCAGGGTTGCGGGGCCTCTTTTCCGCCTTCGATATAGGTTTCATCGACATAACGTACCAGTTTTCGGATTTGTAAGTTCATTTTGTAAATTGATAATTGATAATTGAAAACTCCTTCATTTATTCTTTTTAACTCCCAGCCTTCTCTCTCAAGCAACCGACAAACAACCTTCAACAGCCTCATAAATATTGCTCAACAATTCAGCAAAGGAATCACCTTGAGTTGCACATCCGAGCATCGAGGGCACTTCAGCCCAATAGCCCCCTTCTTCTGCATCATGTACGACTACTTTTAATTTCATAATGTCTCCTTATCTATCAGAATTCGGACACGTTTGTATGAGTCCACCGCCTATTGCGCCTTTTATTACTTTCAAGAATGTACTGCATGGGTGATTCTAATACCAGCCCTTAATGCGTCCAGATTGAAGACGCGCTGATTCTGCCGGTTATTTTCTTTTGTGTATTATAAATTTTCGGCTCAAAATAGCGGCTCAGTTTCGCATAAGTATTCGCATCAATCGCGCCCAGTTTCAGCAATAACCCGCCCAAGGCGACCTCACTGGCACGGGTTGCGCCATCGTCAATTTTAATAATCAAGCCCCACCCCTGCTCCGGCAATATCCCCGCATAAACGCCTTCCGCGCCGATTTTGACCACCATCTGACCAGCACTTACCGATGTCCGAATGACATCGCTACAACAGCGACCGGTTCCGGCAAGCATTCGCGGATGCGCCTGAATTGCGTCAATTATTTTTGCCATTGCCTGCCCGCGCCGACCACCAACCACTTGCGGACACGCCAATAACGCGCAACCGTATGCCATACGCCGCATAGAAATACAAATTGCCGGCAAACCACAGCCATCACGCTCCCAATCCAGTGTTGTTACATCAACCTCGACCAGCTCGGAAAGGGTTTGCATCCACGCTTGTTGGGTCGGATGTTGATATTCGCTGTATCCGCGGGTCGCCACGCCAAGATGCCGCGCCAGAGTGAGCATGCCCACATGCTTGCCCGAACAATTTTGGTGAATGGATGCCGGTTTTTTGCCGCTTGCCAATAGCCCACGCTTCATCGTATCAGAAAGCGGAAAATCCGCACCACACTCCAAATCATCATTATCAAGACCTAGCCGATGAAGCCAATTTTGCACCGCATCAGTATGAAATGACTCGGCGTTATGAGACGCACATGCCAATACGATTTCCTCATCAGATAATCCAAATTTATCAGCGGCACCCGACTCCAACAGCGGAATAGTCTGAAATAATTTAAGCGACGAGCGCGGATAGATTTTTCTGTCACAATCGCCGATGGCGAGTATCGTCTGTCCCTGACTATCGACTACCACAGCACTGCCACGATGACAGGATTCAACAACATTGTTGCGATAAACTTCCGCTAAAACAGGGTTCATAACCATCAAGGCATTATCAGAATGGACAGAAAATAAGCATAACACATTCCCAGATACCTCTGCACAATTGTCGGAAGTGCGGTAGGACTGTGCAAGAATCCCTCGCTAGTTCGCGTTCCATGTGGAAAATTCTTGCGGGCTTGTTTGTTTTACTGGATTCCTGCTCCCCGCTTGCGCGGGGACAGGCTTCGCAGGAATGACGGATGTTGGTTTTTTGCACAGTCTCAAACGACTCTCGTAATTCGTAATTCTTGTATTATGAAACTTGATTCCCCAAGCTATGAACATAACCGCCGCATGATTTGCGTTTCAAATGATTAGCAAGTATAAGACACCTTGTTGAAAGCCATGACAAACCGTTACAGCAAATCAATCCCAAACACCGACTCATATAAAAAATGCGTACCTCACAACTGCTCCTTGCCACATTAAAAGAGACTCCCGCCGATGCGGAAGTTATTTCCCATCAATTGATGTTGCGCGCAGGTTTGATTCGACAAGTCGCTGCTGGTATTTATAATTGGCTACCAATGGGGATGCGCGTGTTGCATAAAGTACAGCACATTGTACGTCAGGAAATGGACCGCTCGGGGGCACAGGAAGTATTGCTCCCGGGTGTACAGCCGGCAGGGCTGTGGCAAGAATCTGGTCGCTGGGAGCAATATGGCCCCGAATTGCTACGCTTGCAAGATCGGCATGGTCGTGAATTTTGCCTCGGACCTACGCACGAAGAAATTATTACCACGCTGGTGAAAAACGACGTGCGAAGCTATCGACAGTTGCCGCTTAATTTCTACCAGATACAGACCAAATTTCGAGATGAAATTCGACCGCGATTCGGGGTTATGCGTGGTCGGGAATTTATTATGAAAGATGCGTATTCATTCCACACCGATCAGACATCGTTGCAGGAAACCTACGATGTCATGTATCAAACATACCGCACTATTTTTGATCGTCTTGGGCTACGTTATCGTGCTGTGGTAGCGGATAGCGGTAGCATCGGCGGCGATACATCACATGAATTTCATGTATTGGCAGATTCCGGCGAAGATACCATTGCCTTTTCAACCACGGGGGACTATGCCGCCAATATTGACCTTGCCGAGGCAGTCGAACCGACTGAAAAGCGTTCGCCGGCATCCGAGGCTATGAAACTGGTGGACACTCCTAATGTCAGAACCATCGGGCATCTTGTTGAACAATTTGATCTGGCTATTGAAAAAACCATCAAAACACTGGTCGTCAAAGCGTCCGAGCAATGCTCGCATCCGCTGGTCGCCTTGTTGGTGCGCGGTGATCATCAGCTCAATGTTGTCAAAGCCGAGAAACTGGAGACAGTTGCCAAGCCGCTGAAAATGGCTGAAAAATCAGAGATTCGTGCGGTTATTGGCGCAAGCCCGGGCTCGCTTGGGCCGGTCAATCTACCCATCCCCTTTATTGCTGATCGCAGTGTGGCAGCAATGTCAGATTTTGGCGCGGGTGCCAATATTGAGGATAAGCACTATTTCGGCATTAACTGGCAACGCGATGTTGATTTGGGACAGGTTGCCGATATTCGCAACATTGTCACTGGCGATCCCAGCCCGGACGGCAAAGGCACGTTGACGATCGCACGCGGTGTCGAGGTTGGACATATTTTCCAATTGGGAACAAAATACAGCAAAGCGATGTCGGCGACTGTTCTCGATGAAACCGGCAAAGCCGTTGACATGTTGATGGGCTGCTACGGCATCGGGGTTACTCGGGTGATTGCCGCATCCATCGAACAAAACCACGATGACAAGGGAATCGTCTGGCCCGATTCCATCGCCCCTTTTGATATTGCGCTGGTCGCGATTGGGATGCACAAATCAGCACGAGTCAGAGAGAAAACCGAGCAAATTTATAGTCAGTTGGAGAATGCTGGCTTTGAGGTTTTGCTTGATGACCGCAATGAGAGACCGGGTGTCATGTTTGCCGATATGGAGTTAATCGGCATTCCTCATCGCTTGACTATTGGCGAGCGTAGTTTGGAAGAAGGCATGGTGGAATACCATCATCGCGCCACAGGAACGGAAAAAGAATTTGCTTTGGAGGATTTAATCAAGCAACTATCCGCCCTCAAGAATCATAATCCGATTGCTTTATAGAGACCTTTGCATAATTCAAAAAGTAATCGGACTGCTCGAGAACCTCACCGAACGAAGTGAGACTTCTTGTGCTGAGTTTGCCGAAGCATATGGGTTGTGTAAAAATCAATATTTCGTCGTTCCCGCGTAGGAGACTGTGCAAAAAACCAACATCCGTCCTTCCTGCGAAGCCTGTCCCTGTGCAGGCGGGGAGCAGGAATCCAGTAAAACAGTCAAACCCGCAAGGGTTTTCTACATGTAACATGCACTAGCTTGGGGTTTTTGCACAGTCTCTTTCGAGGGGTAAAATTGTCAAAGTGTAGATTCGGCTTTTGGGTTGCGTTGTAGCAATGATTGTACTGCCGTTGCTGGGTCATGGTTTTGATGCACTATTTTATAGACTTGTTCGGTAATTGGCATGTCCACATCATGATGTTCGCTGATGGTGAATAATTCGCGCACCGTATTGATGCCTTCAATTTCTTGTCCAATCTCGGCGATGATCTCGGCTTTTGTTTTTCCGCTGCCCAGCCCCAATCCAAAGCGGCGATTGCGTGATTGGTCATCGGTGCAGGTCAGGATTAAATCGCCCACGCCGGTCAGCCCCATAAAGGTCTCCGCTTTGCCGCCGAGTGCGAGTCCCAGTCGGGTGAGTTCCGACAGTCCGCGGGTAATTAATGCGGCGCGGGCATTTGCGCCGTAGCCCAGTCCATCGCTGATTCCAGCGGCAATTGCTATGACATTTTTAATTGCGCCACCGAGTTGTACGCCGGTGATGTCATCGCTAAAATAGATGCGTGTGGTGGGGGTTTGGAACCAGCGTGCGATCCTTTTGGCACGGGTATGAGACGCGCTCGCCAAGGTCAATGCCGTTGGTAGCGAGTTTACCGTTTCTGTGGAAAAACTCGGTCCGGAAATAATCCCGCGCCGCCGCGATTGCCCCAGCACTTCATCGGCGACTGCACTGAGCAGGGTGCCGGTCGATGGATCAAATCCTTTGCTGCCCCAAATGATTGTTGCTCTGTCTGGGCGCAATCCTTGCGCGATAATATGTTGTTTTAGATCTTCCAGTGTCTGGCGGAAAGCGTGGCTTGGAACCACCACGACAAAACAAAGGTCGCTGGTAATCGCCTTCTGAAAGTCAGCTTGTATTGTAAGGTTTTTAGGAAAGTCGGCGGGTAAATATCGCGCATTGGTGCGTTCTTTTGCCAGCTTTGCCATGGCATTGGCATCGCGCCCCCATAATAAGACCTGCTCAATATTTCGGCATAGCAGAATCGCCAATGCCGTCCCCCATGCACCTGCCCCAATAACGGTTACGCGCTTAGGCAATACATAATTATTTGTCCGAATGCACGAAGACCCGAACGAGTAGCTGGCAGGGTCAGTGCGGCTCATCGGTTACCTTGATATTGACAGTTTGTTTTACTTCTTGGTCTATTTTATCTTGAAATAATGTCATGAAATTGATTGGTGCCAGCAGAAAGGGGCTGAATCCGCCTTTGGTAATGAGGCTATTTAATTCCTCGCGGGCAAAGGGCAGCAAAATATGTGGACAGGTTACCTCGACTGCCACTTTTCGGTCGTCAATATCAGGAGATTGGATTTGAAAAACGCCTGCTTGCTGTACTTTCGCAAGGTATAGGGCGGTGTCGTCATGTTGTGAGGTTGCGGTTACTTTTAAGATGACATCATAAACGTCCATCTCTTTGCCAAGCGATGCGTAAGTAACCGAGATTTGAATATCGGTTGTTGGTTTGATGTCCGTGCGGGTAAAAATTGCCGGTGTTTGCCGTGCTTCGAAAAAAGCATTCTTGAGATATATTTTTTTTGCCTCGCATGTTGAGACAACATGTTCAGCACCGTTGATCGCCACGATATTAACTTTTCACCAACGGTAAATTATCTTTTCGCCATGCCGCTAAACCACCAGAGAGCACATAAACATCAGCGAACTCGTTTTTCTTCAACAGAGGAGCGGCTTTTTTCGACTGTGCGCCAGTCTCACAGATGAGTACAATGGGTTTGGTTTTGTGTTTCTTTAATTTACCGATGGAATTAACGAAATTTCCAAAAGGTAGGTTGATGGCATGAGAAATATGCCCGTTTTTGAACTTGTCGGCTTCATTGACATCAACAATCACCGCATTTTGACGTGATTGCATTTGTGGTAGCTGTGTCGGGGTGACGGATTTGTTGGCACCGATGCTGTGTTTGCCAGAATCAAAACTCAATAATAGGACGATGACGAACAGCATGGCAAACAAGTACCAGTACTCAGTGATAAATTCGATATACATTTTTTAGGTCACGTTAAAAAATTTCGGGGATTCTACCCAAGTGTTTGTGCTACAAGTATTTGCGCTCAGTACGCTAAATTCGTGGGCAGACTCGCTAATTATACACCAGCCCCCTGAAAACAAAACCTATATATGAGACCTTTACATAATGGAAACCCTTGCGGTGTGGCTGTTTTACTGGATTCCTGCTCCCCGCCTGCGCGGGGACAGGCTTCGCAGGAATGACGGGGCGGTGCAGGAATGACGGATGTTGGGGCGGGAATAACTGCCCACTGATAACTGACAACTACCGGAAGCGGGTTTGTTTTGTTGACCTTATCTTGTCCATCCTTTCTATCCATGTCCATGTTTTTGTAATTCGTAATTATGCAAAGGTCTCATTCTCTCCCGAAGCAATCACCGCTAACTGGTATATTAGCGGGCATCAATTTTTGTGGTTTACCAAGCAGTCATTATTTCATCAAATGCCATTCATATCAGAAAATAAGCGGGGTGTAACGCCGATTCGCAGGTTGGGCCTGTTTTTCGTGGTTACGGTTTTTCTTGGCATGTATGCGCCCTGCTTTGCCGATTCGCTTCGCTCCAAAGAAGAACTCAAATCGCTTAAAACGAAAATTGATAATTTGCAAACGAAATTGAAAAGCAGACGCAATAAAGCGCAAACCTTGCTTGTTGATGTGGACACGCTGGAGCATGAATTGGTCGAACTGGTTGCCGAGCGGAGCAATCAGAAACGTGTTCTGGAAACGCTCAAGGCACAAAAAACTCAACTCGATAAAAACCGACACGACCTTGCGTTGGTAGATGATGAGATGCAACAGAAGTTGCGCCAGATATTACGCGCCAGCTATATTTTCGGTCGGCAAGACAGCATTCGCTTGATATTGAATCAGCAACAGCCTGAAAACAGGGCGCGAACATGGGCAATGTATCGGTATTTTATCGCTTCCCAAAAGAAACAGATCGAACAAATAAAACGGCATCAATTGGAAGTCCGCGAGGTGGTTGGACGGCTCAAAAACCAGCAAACTGCCATCGATCAGACGCTTGCACGGCTGGATGAAAACGCGCTCGCGCTTGGCAAAGCCAAGCAAGCCCGAAAATCACAGTTAAACCGTGTTCAGGAAAAATTATCCAAAGACCAGCGACAGGTTGCGCGTTATCAACAACGGCAGGCAGAACTTGAATTATTACTGAAAAATTTGCAACGTCAAGAAAGCCAAAATAATCGCCAATCCACTCATTTGTCCGACTCTCAAGCGGTTGGGAAAGCGACCCAATCAGCTCCGAACCGACAGGCAATGCCGTTAGTGGCAGGTGGTTTCAAGAAAAACAAAGGTCGTCTGTCGATGCCAATCATCGGCGAGATTGAAAACCGATTCGGGCAACGAAAACCGGAAAGCGGATTGAGCTGGAAAGGCTTGATGTTCAAGGTTGCGGAGGGGCAGAAGGTGTTGGCAATTTATTCCGGACAGGTGGTTTTTTCCGATTGGTTTCGTGGCTATGGACAGTTATTGGTGTTGGATCATGGCGACGGCTATATGAGTTTATACGGTCATAACCAGTTACTGCAAGCACCGCTTGGCACGGCGGTTGATGCCGGACAGGTGGTTGCCTTTGCCGGCTCAACCGGTGGGCTTAGAAAACCCGGATTGTATTTTGAAATCCGTTATAATGGGGTTGCGGATGATCCTTTACGCTGGTGTCGATTGTGAGTTTTGGAGTAATGTATCATTGTGCGTGGCGGAATATGAATCGGATAAATGAGATGTTAAAAGAAACCAAGAAAAAACATGGCGTGGCTTTGGCGTGGCTGATTTTTATAGCTGGGGCGGCTACATTGTGGTCCGTTCAGGGGCACTCCCAAGCACAAATTGCCGAAGCACAGACTGAAGGTCAGACATTCCATCCTTTGCCTCTGGAAGAGTTGCGACTTTTTTCAGAAGTATTTGGCAAAATTAAGAGTGACTACGTTGATGAGATCGATGATGTTACGCTTTTGCGCTATGCGATTCAGGGGATGTTGAACGGGCTTGACCCCCATTCCATATTTTTAGAACCAGAAGATCTCAAGAAAATAACAAGCACCACTGCGGGTAAATTTGGTGGGCTTGGTATCGAAATAACCTTACAAAACGGGGCAGTTAAAGTGGTTGCGCCGATTGACGGTAGTCCGGCATTTGATGCCGGCATTCAGTCTGGTGATCTGATCTTGCTGATTGATGATGTGCGAGTGAGCGACATGAATTTGAACGATGCGGTGGAAAAAATGCGTGGTGATCCGGGCTCCACAGTCAAGTTGACAATCTTGCGCACGGGGGTACACGAATATCTGGAGATTACGCTGGTGCGGGCAATCATCAAAATAAACAGTGTTAAAGGTGAGCTTCTGGAAGACGAGTTTGGCTATGTAAGGCTATCCGGCTTTCACAGCGCAACGGCTCAAAGCCTGCGTTCAAAAATAAAACAATTAAACGATTCAGTCAGCGAATCAGGTGATACCTCAGGCACAGGGCGTTTGAGCGGATTGGTGCTGGATTTGCGTAACAATCCCGGCGGTATATTAGAAAGCGCAATCGCCGTAAGCGATCTGTTTCTCACCGAGGGTGAGATTGTTTCCACTCGAGGTAGAAGTAGCGCATCGGATCAAGGTTTTGTCGCACGACCGGGCGATATTATTGATGATGCACCTATAGTTGTGTTGGTCAACGGTGGCTCTGCGTCCGCCTCAGAAATCGTTGCTGGTGCCCTGCAAGATCATCAACGTGCCATTATATTGGGCAGCAAAACATTTGGCAAAGGGTCGGTACAGTCGATTATTCCCATGCACAATGGCAACGCGCTAAAACTGACAACGGCAAGATATTACACCCCGTTAAATCGTTCTATTCAAGCCAAGGGCATTATCCCGGACATTATTGTCGAGCAGACGGATTATTCGGAGAGCCGAGCCATTCAGGATGAAGCCGATGGAGATAAAAACAGTCGAATCAAGAAACTTGAAATCAAGGAATCTGATTTGGTCGGGCATTTGGAAAATGCCCGATCTAAAGATGATGTGGTCAAAGACGATGTGAGCGCAGAGAGAACTAAAAACGATCAGCAACTTCGAGAAGCGTTAAACCTGTTAAAAGGGATGCTGCTGACCAAACGCAGAACGCAGGTTGTTGGTGGATAGGCGGGTGAACAGGCTGGGCTATATCCGACCGTGTTTTTTTCGTTTTTGATGCCGTCGCCATCTGCGTAGTCTGGCAATAATCCACAGATAACCGCGCCGTGCCCATCGAAAATCAACCGATAATATCAACAGTCCCAAGGGGATCATCCACAAACCAAGTATGGGTAAGAACCAAAATAATCCGCCCAACAATAATGCCCCCCCGAGCATTTTTCTCGGCAAAGACGGCATGGACTCCACTCGGTCAAAAAGGCGTTTAAATCGGGGGTTCATTGAAAAGGCTTGCTCCTGATTTGTTTGATTTGAGTCTATTTGATCTTGAAAATTGCCTTGAAATAGCATCGAAAATAGCATGTACAGACATGCAGTAACAGCCGATTATAGTGTGTATCATGTCAAGACTGTAAAATCGCAAGCATCTAATCAAAACAAAAGGCTGCCAATGTCGGTCTTTTCCAATAACCTTTGTAAAAACATGAAACATAAATTCACCAAAATGCAATCTCTTGGCAATGACTTTGTCGTCCTCAATGGGGTTGCTGAGCGCGTCCAAATGACACAGCAGATTGCCAGACATATTGCCGACCGTCATTTTGGCATCGGCTGCGATCAGATTTTGATTGTCGAAGCATGGGATGGTGCAGGTGTTGATAGAGACCGGTATCGATTTAGAATATTCAATAGCAATGGTAGCGAGGTTGGGCAATGTGGCAATGGCGCACGATGTCTTGCCAGATATTTGCATGATCAGGGATTATCGGACGAGGCAACGATTGATGTGCAAACAAAAACGACCACATTACAGTTGCACCTGAATCAGGATGATACCGTGACTGTGGCAATGGGAGTGCCGGAGTTTACGCCAGCGAAAATACCACTAGCCGTGCCCGAACCATTGCTGAATTATCATGTTACTACCGAGTTCGGAGAGATGGAATTTAGCGCGTTATCAGTCGGCAACCCGCATTGTATTATTCAGGTGGGTAGCGTAGAAAATGCCGATGTTCAGAATATCGGGACACGGCTGGAGAATCATCCGTTGTTCCCAGAGCGAACAAATGTTGGCTTTAGTCAGATTATTTCCCACCAAAAAATCAAGCTGCGTGTCCATGAACGCGGTGTCGGAGAAACTTTGGGATGCGGAAGTGGCGCATGTGCTGCGGTGGTATCTGGGATTCGTAACGATTTGCTCGACTCTCGGGTTGAAGTTGCATTGCCCGGTGGCAGTGCTTGGGTGGATTGGCGTGGCACAGAACATCAGGTTTATCTGACCGGATCGGTGCATACGGTTTATCAAGGAAGTATAGAAATTTAGAATGCCGTTATTTTATAATGGGCGAATTCAAGATGGTAATATTTGCGTTTGGGCGCGTTTTTGGATTGGCACAGAAAACCTGTTGTCAGGTAAAATCAGCCATAAATAAAGTTCCCGAATAAATACTTATGTCAGATGTGATGTCTAAGGCTCAGGCAATGACCAAAACTCAGGAAGTAATCGATTACTTAAAGCAACATCCGTCCTTCTTCAAGGAGAACGAGGAGTTGTTGTGCTATTTGGATATTGGCGATGGCAAAGGGATGCCATTCCATGAGAGGCAGATTAAAGCGTTGCAGGATAGAGAGAATCAACAGCAAACCAAGATTGATTTTATTGTCGATAGCGCGAAAAATAATCAACGGTTGGAATATGATTTGATGGAGATGGCTATTTGCCTTCTTGGTCGCAGGCAAGCGGGGAAAGACGCGATTAACATAGTCAGCGCGTTGGTAAAGCGACAGTTCAAGGTGCATGATGTGGTTGTCTTGCTGGATGACTGCGGTCATGCCAGATACGATGATGTGCGACAACGGGTAGTCCACCACAGCAGTGTCTGTGATGATCGGGTTTCGAGTAATTTGCTTGAAGCATTGTTCAGCCAGAACTTCAAGACAATTAAATCCTGTGCCTTTGTGCCTTTGATTTTTGCCGATGAGATGAAGGGCGTTATGGTGCTTGGCTCAAGTTCAGAGGCGCGTTTTCAAGCGGGGATTGGGGTTATTTTTCTTGATCGATTGGGGCGTTTGATTGGCGGCTATTTTCAGGGTAACAAAAACAACTAATGCCTGCCCTGCACAATCAAATTAGGCAAGTCAGGCAATTCCTCAACACTCTGGAGCAGGAAAGAAGGTTATCAACAAACACAATTCATGCCTATCGGCGTGATTTGCAACAGCTAATTGATTTTGCTCATGGGCAGGAAATTTCAGATTGGTCATTGTTATCAATTCGACAAGCCCGATTTTTTCCGGCAAAATTGCATCAGCGCGAACTATCTGGGCGCAGTATTCAGCGTATGCTCTCAGCATGTCGAGCGTTCTATCGCTTCCTGCTAAAGCAAGGCAGTGTAGCAGTCAATCCATTCGAAGGGATAGCAGCCCCAAAATCCCCGAAAAAATTGCCCGAAACTTTAAGCGTTGATGAGCTCAGCGGTTTGCTTGAACAACACGATGGTTCCATTTTATCCTTGCGCGATCATGCCATGTTGGAACTGTTTTATTCTTCGGGTCTGCGATTATCCGAACTCGCATCGCTTAATGACAATGCCATTGACTTCCAACAGAATCAGATTCTCGTGGTCGGCAAAGGCAATAAACAACGGATGATTCCGGTGGGTCGCAAAGCGGTCGCCACACTGACCGCATGGCTGGCAAGACGGCATGAGTTGACAAGACCACGGCTGGACAGGTCGCAGAATGCACCATTGGACACGGCTTTGTTTGTCAATAAAAACGGTCAAAGATTGAGCGTTCGAGGCATTCAATACCGACTAAACCAATGGGCAAAAGCCAAAGGGCTGGGGCGCAGACTACACCCGCACATGTTGCGCCATTCATTTGCCAGTCATGTCCTCGAATCCAGCGGTGACCTGCGTGCAGTGCAGGAAATGCTGGGGCACTCGGATATCGCAACCACACAAATATACACCCATCTTGACTTTCAACACCTTGCTAAGGTGTATGACAAAGCACATCCCAGAGCGCGAAAGGGGTCAAAACCCTAAAAGATTCGACACAGAGAATAAATTTGTCAGTTGGCAGTTGGTATTCCCCCTGATTAAGGGGGCTTGCTTTTTTATTTACCAACATCGGACGTGGGACTTTAGTCCCACCATTCCCGCGCAAGAGACTGTGCAAGAAACCAACATTCGTCATTCCTGCACCGCCCCGTCATTCCTGCACCGCCCCGTCATTCCTGCGAAAGCAGGAATCTAGTAAAACAAACAAACCCGCAAGGGTTTTCCACTATTTACATGGATGAACAGGATGAACAAGATTTTCTAAAAGATGCGACACCGAGGGCACAGAGGACACGGAGAATAAAACAGATTTACCATAAACAAGGGTCGTAATTTTCAACTTCAAAATAGTGTCAACCCAAAGCAGTAATGTCCCCTTTTTATATTCATTATGGTGCAGTATTGGTTGAATAACGGGTTAATGGTCTCCGCCATGGATGATCTGGTGCGGGTTTCCAAGTGGATTTTTGTTGTCGGTGAAGTGCTTGGCTCAACGTGGTTATGAACGGTCTTATCATCGGCAATCACAACGGTGGCCTTTCCCTTTTGGAGCGTTCGATAAGCCAATGCCTTGCCTTTGTGTAGCAATGTAACCAAACCCGTAGCACCGTCCTCGCAGAGCGTGATGGTCGCTCCTCATCAGACGATAGCCCTTGCCGTTACCCGCAGGGAACAAGAGCCAGTCAGCTGATATTCGGTGTTACAAAATGATAAGGTTAAATTCTTAGACAGTTTACGCTGATGGTGCCGGCAGAGGATCAGTTTAAGCTCCTCGACGCTGTGCAATAGCGCACGATGTGCATTGTCGGTGTGTTGCGCGGTAACGGCACTTGTGCCCTGCGGGTAAAACGCTGGTTGTAGTCGTCAATAAACTGTGGCAAAAAAGTGCCTGCTTGCTCAATAGAGTTGATACCCTGTAAGCGCGGATCGACAACCGGTCGGTCTTGCAGCGTTTTATTGGCACGTTCTACCCGCCCTTTGTCCTGCGTGGTATTGGTGTGAATAGGCTCAATATCTAGGGTTTTGAGTGCGCGGGTAAATTGGGTTAATTCGCCCTCGTGCTATTTCTTTATTTTGGGGATGATTGACCCGAAAGATACTGTGCTTATCGCTGTAAATAGCGACTGTGCGGCCATGCTGTTCAAGTTTCTGATGGAGGGTTTCCATATACGATTGAGTGGTCTCTGTGGGCGCAAAATGCAAAGCCAGGCCGGTTTTTGCTTCTCGGCAATTGCTCCTGCATTGCCCTACTAAGTTACATCCATGTAACGATGCAAAACCGGCATACGACCGTCATGGAAGACGGAAGTGCAGATAATGCAGGAGCAGCTATCTGCCCGTACATCCTGTACATATAGCCGACTGGTCGCATCATCGATAAAGACAATTAAAGTGCAATTAGGTGCGCGCCCCTCAAACCAATCATGCGGTGATCCATCAATCTGTACCAGCTCGCCCAGCCGAGACCGGCGTGGTCGGCTTTGGTGGATGGCTACTCTTTTACGCTGTTTCCCCAACCACAACCCATCTTTAATCATCCATTTACGCAAGGTCTCCACCGAGAAATGGCACTCATGCAGTTCGGTGAGCTTCTCGTGCGCGAAAGTCGGCCCAAAATCACCATAGTGCGTCTTGATGATGGCGAGTGCCTGTTGGCGCAACTCATCACCAATGGCGTTGCCGGGCACCCACGCCGCTTGGAGGCAAGTCCAGCCGCACCACAGTCTCGATAAGCGCGGGTTAAGCGTTTTACCTGCCGGAGACCTAAGTGTAGTTGCCGCGCCGCCTGTGCTGGTCTCGCCGGTGCCCGATAATGGAATGAATAACCGATACTCGGTCAAGTTCTGCCCAGCTCATCTGCATGGCTCAATGTAATTATCTCCTCTGTCATAACCCTCGCTCGGTGAGCCCGCCGCACCGCTCCTGAATAAGTCAAAAGGGGACAAGTTACGTACTAATTAATGGGACAGTTAATTTACTCGTAACACCAATTTCAAAATAGTTGATATATGCACCCATCACGGCTATAATTTGCCGTCAAATTTTTCATAGATTACTTTTTTCGGAGCAAATTTAATGATTCAAACACTGCCTGTGATTCTTGGTACTTTCGGCCTGCTGGTCGCTTTTCTGGTATATGGAATGGTCTTAAAGTACCCTGCGGGGGAGGGTAAGGTTGTTGATATTGCAGCACAAATCCACCGTGGCGCAATGGTTTTTATGCGTCGGGAGTACATTTATCTATTCGTCTTTGTCGCCGTTGTTGCCATACTGATATTTATTTCGGAGCTTGGCGCAAACACCACGTTGGCATTTTTGATCGGTGCGGCATGTTCGGGAATCGCCGGATATATCGGCATGATTGCGGCAACACGCGCCAATGTTAGAACCACAACAGCGGCACAACAACAAGGTGCGGAAAGTGCCTTGGCAGTTGCTTTTTTTGGTGGCTCGGTAATGGGTTTGTGTGTTGCATCTATGGGTTTGCTGGGACTGAGCTTTCTGTATTTGCTGTATGGCGGTGACCCGGAAACGGCACATGTTATCCACGGATTTGGCATGGGAGCTTCATCAGTGGCATTATTTTCCAGAGTGGGTGGTGGTATTTTCACCAAGAGTGCCGATGTCGGTGCCGACCTAGTCGGCAAGATTGAAGCGGGTATCCCTGAAGATGATCCCAGAAATCCCGGCGTGATTGCTGATAATGTGGGCGATAATGTGGGTGATGTTGCCGGTATGGGTTCGGATATTTTTGAATCCTATTGTGGTTCCATGATTGCCACTATTGCCATTGCCACGACCTTGCCAGCGACCGCATTAGCCGTCATGGGGGAGCAATCGACCCTAATGTTTTTACCGCTTGCGTTAGCGTCAACAGGGTTGCTGTGCTCCATTCTCGGCATTGCCATCGTAAAAATGAATACCGCACGTGCGCCCGAGTTTGCCCTGCGTATCGGCACCATCGGTGCCACAGTCATTTTCATGGCTGCCGCGTATGCCGTCATCCAATATTTTGACATCAACGTCAATGTATGGGGTGCTGTTGTGGTTGGTGCGGTCGGCGGCATCGGTATTGGCTTAATTACCGAGTACTACACCGGCGGCAAACCGGTACGCGATATTGCTAAAAGCGGCGAAACCGGTCCGGCAACGGTCATGATTGCGGGTCTGGCAATTGGTATGGAGTCGGTGGTTGTGCCGTTGCTTATCATTGCCGCGATTATTTTGATTTCTACCGAATTAACCGGTCTTTATGGCGTGGGCATCGCCGCCGTGGGCATGTTGGCGACTGTCGGCATCACCATGGCGATTGATGCTTATGGTCCGGTTGCGGATAATGCTGGTGGCATCGCGGAAATGGCTGGATTGGGTGAAGAAGTGCGCGAAATCACCGACTCGCTTGATGAATTGGGCAATACCACCGCCGCTATCGGCAAAGGTTTTGCTATCGGTGCGGCAGCCTTGGCAGCGTTAGCCATCATATCGGCTTTTATTGAAACGGTGGCACATCTGAAGCCCGGTTTTTCGCTTGAACTAAGCAATCCCAAAGTGTTAGCAGGCATGTTTATCGGCGGTCTATTCCCATTTCTGGTTTCTAGCATTACCATGAATGCCGTCGGCGCAGCCGCATTTGAAATGATTCATGAAATTCGCCGCCAGTTCCGTGAAATTCCGGGTTTGATGGAAGGCACGGCAGAACCCGATTCGGACAGATGTGTCGATATTGCAACCCGAGCGGCACTAAAAAGAATGATTTTACCCGGCGTGATTGCGGTAGCGGCTCCCCCGCTAGTTGGCTTCGGATTAGGTGCTGAATCTTTAGGCGGCATGTTAGGTGGTGCGTTGCTAGGCTGTGTGTTGATGGCTTTGATGATGGCAAACGCAGGTGGGGCGTGGGATAACGCTAAAAAGCATGTCGAGAAAGGAAATCTAGGCGGCAAAGGCTCTGATGTACATGCCGCAGTGGTGGTCGGCGATACCGTTGGCGATCCGTTTAAGGATACCTCAGGTCCTGCAATGAACATCCTGATTAACGTCATGGCGATTGTCAGCTTGGTGATTGCACCGCTGTTATAACCGCTCGGAAGTGGACTATATTCCACGACCCCACGACCCCATTCCCGCGAAACCCATCCCCGCGCAGGCGGGGAGCGGGTATGGGGTCATATTTCAAAATCAGTTTTGAGTTTCTTTGCCACCGCTCTATTTTTCAAACGCACATAGTCCGGCAAGCCATTTTTATACGGCGGATAATCTTCGCCGATGATGAGTGGTAGCAGGTAATCGCGACATTTTTGCGTGATGCCAAAGCCATCTTTGGTTATAAAATTGCGTGGCATCATTTTTTCCACATTGGCAACTCGACCGAGACTGGTTTTGCCAATTTTCCAGCGGTATGGCGCATCGCTAACGCGCACGATGGTGGGCATCACCGAATTCTCACCGTTTAACGCGAGCGTAACGGCAGCCTTGCCGAGTGCGTAGGCTTGATCGACATCGGTTTTTGAGGCGATGTGTCGTGCCGAGCGTTGCATATAATCTGCCACAGCCCAATGAAATTTGTAACCCAGATCCTGTTTGACCATATTGGCGACCACCGGTGCAACACCACCGAGCTGAGCATGACCGAATGCGTCCACCAAGCCCTGATCGGAAAGAAACTTCCCTCGGCGGTTGCGAACGCCTTCTGAAACAACCACCGAGACATAGCCAAACTCAGCCACTTTTTGCTTAACCGTTGCCATGAATTGCTTACGATTAAACGGGACCTCGGGAAACAGCACAATAATCGGGATTTCGGTCTTGCTATCCGAAGCTAGCGCACCGGCTGCCGCAATCCAACCGGCATGACGACCCATGACTTCCAAAACGAATACTTTGGTCGAAGTTTTCGCCATAGAAGCAACATCAAAACTGGCTTCACGGGTGGATATGGCAATGTATTTTGCAACCGATCCAAAGCCCGGACAGTTGTCGGTTATAGGCAGATCGTTGTCCACGGTTTTTGGGATGTGTATTGCCTGAATGGGATATTTTAAGGTTTTTGAAAGGCGTGAAATTTTCAGGCAGGTATCGGCAGAATCGCCACCACCGTTATAGAAAAAATAACCGATGTTATGCGTTGCAAATACAGCAATCAATCGTTCAAATTCACGCCGATTTTCGTCAATGCTTTTGAGTTTATAACGACATGACCCGAAAGCACCGGCCGGGGTGTGTCTGAGTTTGGCAATGGCTGTGGCTGATTCTTTTGATGTGTCGATCAGGTCTTCGGTCAATGCGCCGATGATGCCATTACGTCCAGCATAGACCTTGCCGATTTTGTTGCCCGCATTGCGCGCCGATTCAATCAACCCCGCCGCCGAGGCGTTGATGACGGCAGTAACCCCACCCGATTGGGCATAGAAAGCATTCTTTTTTGTATTCATTATTGATCAGTTAGAATTGAAATCTGTCATTCATAAGTTACCTTGCCGATAGCAATGTCAATTGCCAGAACCCGCTTGTTTTCGGTCGTGATCCGCCTGCGTTTGCAACAGCTCGACAACACACTCGTCCAAGTTGGCATATTGCTCAATCTCAGTTCCATATTGCTCGTGCGGGGTATAAAAGAACTGTCCTCGATACTGCGCCGACCCAAGTTTGAACACCATAAAATTGGTCCCCTGAGCATACCAAAAAACAGCCGGATAACGTGTCGCTTGCCGAGTGTTTTTGTCCACAATAAGCTCGCAAGCGGCAAGCTCAACCCCCACATCCCGCTCATATCTTTGCGTCAGTATCTGACGAATGTTATACAATTCAGAATCAGTAAACTCGGATACCAATAGCATGACCATAGAAAATAATTGATAAAGCCAAATTCTACAACAATTTTCTGGCTTATGGGGAGCTACAAAGGTATCGCCCCTGCGGAGCTAATAAAATGGTATTGGGTTTGGCTGCTCCGTCGTTCCCGCGCAGGAGACTGTGCAAAAAACCAACATACGTCTTTCCTGCGAAAGCAGGAATCCAGTAAAACAAACAAACCCGCAAGGGTTTTCCATATAACGCGACCGAGATTCTTATACAGTTTTGCCACACTTCCGACAATTATGTAAAGGTCTTTATGAGTCAATGCGATTTTGTCGCCGAGTATGTCAACCCAAAGTAGTCAATGTCCCCTTTTTATATTCATTATGGGGCGGTATTGGTTGAATAACGGGTTAATGGTCTCCACCGAGAAATGGCACTCATGCAGGTCGGTGAGCTTCTCGTGCGCGAAAGTCGGCCTATTTTAACCGTTTACCTGACGTGTTAACCACGGCTGATTTAAAGCCATACTTTAATAGCCTTATTCAAACACACTCATGGAGCACCATTAAGCTTGACCGTAATGGTTTGCAGCTCTCTAATACCAACGGCCCAAGGATTTGACACTTTGTGCTTTCCACGGGGAATTTGAAGTGATTCAGTAGTCATCATCATAGGAGGTATTGATGACAGTAGAGATTATGCGAAAGGACAAGTCGGCCTGCGATCTTCGGTGCGCCGCTGCGGCGTGCAGGGACGCGAAAGCGGCCCGACGGATGCTGGCGATTGCGTTGATTTTGGACGGCACTGACCGCAAGGCGGCGGCCGAGAACTGCGGGATGGACCGCCAGACGTTGCGTGACTGGGTACACCGTTACAATGACACGGGGATTGAGGGTCTCTCGAACCGGCGTTCGCCAGGACGGCAGCCCCTGCTCAGCGTGGCACAGAAGGCGGAGTTGGCATCGCTTGTGCGTGAGGGGCCGGATCCCGAAACGGACGGCGTGGTGCGCTGGCGGCGCATTGACCTCAAGCGCAAGATTGAGGAGCGCTTTGGCGTTGTCATGCATGAGCGGACCGTTGGCAAACAACTGGTAAAACTTGGTTTTCGACGCTTGTCTGTGCGCCCGCAGCATCCGAAATCCGACCCGGATGCGCAGGATGCGTTTAAAAAACTTCGCTGCAGAGGTAGCGGCCGTTCTACCCAAAACGGCCTGCGGCAAACCATTGGAGATTTGGTTTCAGGACGAAGCTCGTGTGGGTCAGCAAGGGACGCTGACACGTATATGGGCCGAACGGGGAACCCGGCCGCGTGCGCCGCGTGATACACGTTATACGTCGGGCTATATCTTCGGCGCGGTTTGTCCCGAACGCGCCGAGGCTGCTGCGCTGATCATGCCGCATGCGGACACGTCCGCTATGAATGCACATCTGTGCGAGATCGCCAGGACGGTCGCGGCAGATGCCCATGCCTTGCTCATCCTCGACGGTGCAGGCTGGCACGGATCAGCAAAACGGGAAGTGCCAGACAACATCACCCTGCTCAAACTCCCGCCCTATTCGCCAGAACTCAACCCGATGGAAAACGTTTGGGCCTACCTGCGCGCCAACAAGCTGGCAATCTCTGTGTTTGAATCCTACGATGAGATTGTCGACAAATGCTGCGATGCCTGGAATTTCTTCGCAGAGGACAAACAGGCAATCACATCAATTACATCACGTAATTGGACCAAAACAGTCAATCAATAGAGCCGTTGGTATTATACCCTGTCAAGAGCAAGCACAAAGGCAACGTATCGGCAGCGATGCGCGCTAGGTTAGAACCGGTCGCCGAAGCGGTGGACTCGATCACTTATGACAATGGTAAAGAGTTCTCAGGGCATCAACAAGTCAATAAGCGCATCAAGTGTAAAAGTTATTTTGCTAAACCTGACCGCTCATGGGAGCGTGGACAAAACGAAAATGCAAACGGTTTGTTACGACAATACTTCCCTAAATCAATGAAGTTGACCGATGTTCGCTTCAATGAGGTTAAAATAGCCGTTCATAAATTGAACACCCGACCGAGAAAATATTTGGGATTTAAAACACTTAATCAGGTGTTTTTTGAGCATGCTGGCATAGATGCTAGTTTGTTGGCGGTGGTGCATTTATGAGTCGAATCCACCTAGTCTTAAAATGTTTTTTGCCCATAACCTCTGGCTTTTCTTTTTGCGGCTTGAATGATCGAATTTAAGCCTTCTAAAATACCATTATTGATACTGTTTAATTTCCATTGCACAATGCCTTGCCAATGGTTTTAATGGCTTTGCTCGTTTCAACCATGGCGGGTAAATTGCATTGACTGACCCAGTTGTCCCATTTGCTTAATAGTTGCTCAAAATCTGTCCTGGTTTTGGCTTGATAGATTTGTTGGAAAGTTTCGCGCATTCTCATTGCCTCAAAGGATTTAAGGTTAATATCTGCCTTCGGTGCAATCTTTTGTGAACTTCTATCAAAAATACCGAGAGTGGTCATCTGACAATTTTGGTCATTGGTTGTGTTGTTGTAATCAGTGCTTATGAATTCGGCTTGTTATTGTCCAGTGAAATAAGAGCAAAACCAGACAAGATTATGAGACCTGCACCAATGACTGTTGTGGATGTTGGTATTTCCGCGAAAATTAGAAAACCTATTACGACGGTGCCAACAAGCTCTAAATAAACAAGTGGTGCAAGGGTCGATGCGTCAGATAAACGGAAAGCGAGTATGGTTAGGATATGACCGATTGCAGAGAATAGTCCCAGCCCCAAATATAGCCACAAAACGTCGATTTCGGGCACATCAAATGTGAATGCAGCTTGTGGACTTAGCAGGACGGTACCTACGACACATTGAAAGGCTAGTGTTTTGATTGGATCGCTTTGCTGTGACGCTTGCCGTGTTGCAATCAGGTAGAGCGCAAAAAACAAACCCGCACCAAAAGCCATGATGATACCAACCTCAATTTCTCCTGAAGGACGCAGAATGACAAGCGAACCAATAAAGCCGAGGCCAAGGCTCAAAACCTTGCGCCACGTCAGAGCCTCTTTAAGAAATAGAACAGACAGAACGACAGCTATAATCGGCCCTACGAAATAGGCGCTGACCGCAAGTGCTAAAGGAATGCGTGCGATTGCAAGAAAGTACAATGTCATAGCCGTAACGAGAAAAGCCGTGCGAACAAGGTGGGCAAACCGCTGTTCGTCAGGGAAGATGTTTCTCCCATGATACCGATATGCCAGAGGCAGAACAAAAAAACATGCTACCGCATATCGCGCCCAACCTATGAAAAGTGGCGAATAATTGGTGCTGAGATATTTTGCTATGCCATCAACAATAGGTATCCCCAGCATAGCAAGGGACATGAGCAGGATACCGCGAATGTTTGAATGAGAGATTTGGGCCATTTAAATCAGTTCCCGATACAAAACAAAACCTAATTACCACTATGGATAAGTGGCTCTATCCCGTGTATAATCACAGTCTATCTAGTCAGCCCTTAAAAACCGACCTAACAAGTAAAAATCTGTTTCAAGCGGCCGCTCAGCGGACATGAATCAACCTTGAACCAAATAGATTAAAGATTTTTTACCAAAAAACGAACAAAAACGCGCTTTTTTAAGCCATAAATAGCAGACGTGACAAAAAACCAGCCACTTTCTCAAATTCCAGGCGCAAGCAGCCATGAGTACATTGATTTCATCGCCAACTTGTCCTTTAGCCTATTTCTGGATAACCTAAAATCAGATTTCAAATGCCCAATAATGGGTTCTATGGCAGCCCGTCGCCTACACAATTTGCGTTTTTTATCTCTTTGATAACGATTGTCTTTTTTCAGGGCTTTGCTGGGCAAGATAATGGCCGTATCGCCTACTTGTTTAACCCCACAATAGCCTCTGTCGCAGACCGCTTGCTTGATGGGTTTTGTTCTGTTGCCCCAATCCGCAGATAGAAATCCCTAGAACGTAAGAAGCCTTGGTGGTATAATGGTTTGCACTAAAACCTTCCATCACCCAATGGGTGTACAACTCAAGGCTTATGACTATGCTACCATACAAACTCGATACAACGAACGATTTACTCACATCTCGTGCTGGTTTATTGGCTACTGCTCAATTAATGGACTCCCTGAACCTGTCTGAGCGAATCGATAAGCACTTCCCTCTGCCAAAAAGTAATCGTGGGTACCCGCCCTCTCAATTCACCAAGATATTCATCCTGATGCAGCATGAAGGCAGTTTTCACTTGGATGAGGTTCGCCATATTCAAGATGATGAGGCACTGTGTACTGTGTTGGATATGAAGAAACTTCCCCGAGCGACCACGCTTGGAGATTGGCTCAGGCGGATTGGAAGAGATCCGCAA
The DNA here is from genome assembly GCA_965261425.1 of Candidatus Spongiihabitans sp. Classification (GTDB taxonomy): domain Bacteria; phylum Pseudomonadota; class Gammaproteobacteria; order Arenicellales; family Poriferihabitantaceae; genus Spongiihabitans. The sequence goes on along the minus strand of OZ253452.1, from coordinate 1,139,163 downwards.
ATCCATGCTGCTTGGGTGAAGGTCAATAAAGCCGTATTGAAGGCAGCCTTGCATCGCTGTAAGAAAGTGACGCTGGACATTGATGCCACTGAAATTGTTGTCCATAAAGCCCAAGCGCAGTGGACTTACAACAAACGCAAAGGCTTTATGCCGATGGTCGGGCATGTTGCGGAAACTGGGCAGATTGCGGACGTAGATTTCCGACAAGGCAATGTACCGCCAGCGAAAGGTAATCTGGCGTTTATTAAGCAATGCCAACAGTCATTACCCGAAGGCTGTGCCGTGGGTGCCCTGCGTATTGATGCTGCAGGCTACCAAACAAAAATCATTGAATAGCGATACGGAAGGTATCGAGTATGCCATTCGAGCCAAGACCAGCGCGGCTATGCGCGCACAGATAGCAGCGGTAAACGCTTCGGACTGGATGCCCTTCCACGATAAAAAAGGCGAAGCGGTCAGTGGTCAGGATACCTACCGCACCAGCTTCTGCATCGGTGAGTATGAAAAACCCTTCACCCTGATTATTCAGAGAACAGCCGTTATAGGTCAAACGAGTCTGGATTTAGGTTCACCCGATAGTTCATATGGAATAAGCTCGGGGAAAATAAACTCGAGCGGTTATATTTATCGTGCGATTGCCACTAATCGGCCACTAGTCGGGATGGACTGAGCGATAGCGAGATTGTCCACTGGCCAAATATGACTAATATGGCAACGTGGCGAGGACAGCGAGAACCGAATCAAGGAACTGAAACGAGATTTTGGTGGCGACACCCTGCCGTGTTCAGATTTTGCTGCCAATGCACTGTACTTTTTAATTTCCGCGCTCTCCTACAATTTATTTGCCCTCATGCGTCAGCTGCTGCCGGGGAAGTTGTCCCAGCATCGTGCGATAACGCTGCGCTGGCGGCTGTACGCCATCGCGGCAAAAGTGGTTAGAACGGGACGTCAACTCTTGGTCAAAATGCGAAAAAACCACCGAAAATTCCTAGAACAAGTGCTGCTGGCACTGAAGGAGTTTGAAGCGCCGCCCATTTAACCCGACATAGAACAAGAATAACGGCTTCTGCAGGACAGGTGCGTCAAAAATAGCCGATTTAGCACTGCCAATGCGCTGAGCAACGGTTTTTGAGTAAAACTCTCGGCACTATCTGCTGTAATCTGCAGTAATGGCCAGCCACAAGGCTTGAAAGAGGGATTCACCGGCTCTTGAAGCGCTGGCGCTACTCTATCTGGGGATTTGGGTTGAAGTCTCCGATAGAAAAGCATTCAGCTTTAATGTAATAGCCCCTTATGATGGAGGCGTTACCGTATTCATTGGTGTCGATACTGCAAAGGATATTGCCGGCAATGGCAACATCGCTTCTAACATATACACATTGACCATTGACAGCACTGCACCCATTGTAAGCATTACCACTCCCATAGAACGAACGGTTTACACCTCATCATTCACTGTTCGTGCACCGCTGAGGCGGATTCTATTGTGGAATTATTCAGAGCTACGGGGTCGGGGTCGGATACTGTTTCTCTTGGTGTCACAACGGCAACGAATGGTACTTGGGAGATACCCGTCATGCTGGAAGAGGGAGCCAACACATTCACGGCAAAAGCAACCGATGCCACAGGCAACATATCATTCGCATCCAATCCGCTTACCATCACATACAAACCAGGCCTGTCTCCACAATCTGCCAAGCAGCTGAACGAGGCGATTTTACCACAGCTTGTCCAGTCCATGCTTGCCAGCACGATGGCGGCGGTGAATAGTCGGATTGATGCTACTTTCTCGGGCATACCACAAGTGCCCAGCTACCAATTGGATGGTAGCACTAACCTGCAAGATGCGATGATGATCAAACTGCCTCATTATGCGAAATCGCTGAAAGACGGTACTATGGACTGGAAAGAAATGTTGTCTCGTTCATCCTTTGTATTGCCGCTGAATGCGGTGGACGGTGATGGTGTTACTGCTGGTGGTGCGACAGTATGGGGCCGTGGCGATTATATCCTTATGAGTGATAATGGATGGGAAGGCGATGTGTTTAATGTTCAACTCGGTGTCGACCAGCGGTTGCGTCATGGTTTGCTGGCAGGTGGTTTGGTGTCTTGGAGCAAAGGCGATGTCGATCACACGCTGGGTGGTCAGCGCGGGGACTACATTCATCAGATAACCAGTGTTCACCCATACCTAGCATCGTCGAGTGATGGTATCAATCTGTGGGGCAGTGTTGGCTATGGACAGGGTGAACTGGCCATTAAACAGCAATCCCTAACCAAAGATAGCGAGCGGAGCAGTGGCACGCGCCTGTTGTCCTTGGCGGCGGGGGTTTCTGGACGGTTGACGCAATATGGTCAATCGGGCTTGAGTCTCAAGAGCGACATGACACTGGCACAGGTTGACATTGCGGGGTCGGCGGACGATAGAATTCCTGCTGATAAACTCGCCAGCCAGCGGCTACGTTTGTTGCTGGAAGTTGACAAAGAGTACCGGCTGGCATCGGGGGGACGATTCAATCCGTTGGTGGAAGTCGGGTTGCGCTATGATGGCGGCACTGGTGAGTCGGGTATTGGAGCGGTACTAGGACTCGGTGGACGTTATGCCAACGGTTCTGGCTTGACAGTTGAAGGCAAGTTCCATACGCTGGTTGGTCGTAAAGACTATAAAGAATGGGGTATTCAGGGCACGATTCGCAAGATATCTGCCAATGAACAAGGACTGACATTTAGCCTGAGCCCGAGCTATGGAGCGACTGACAATAGTGCGAATCAGGTATGGGAACAAGAGCTACCCGATGGGAATAACCGCAATAACAATAACAGTGCGCGACTGGATGTGAATATGGGTTACGGACTGTTCACTGGCGGCGGATTATTGACCCCATACAGCGAACTCCGTATGGGCAACAGTAACCACTATCGTTTGGGCGTACGCTGGAAGCCGAATTCGCCATTTAACCTACACCTGTATGGCGAACGCAAAACAAGCGGTGATAGTAACCGAATCCTGCTGGAAAGCCACATACGGTTTTAGGAAATATTGATAATTGAGAATGGAGAATGGAGAATGGAGAATGGAGAATGGAGAATGGAGAATGGAGAATGAAACCGGAAAACCCTTGCATGTTTGGCTGTTTTACTGGATTCCCACTTCCGGCGTTGGTAAACTGATAACTGCCCACTGACAACTACCGGAAGCGGGTTTTGTTTGATCTTTGGGCTAACAATGCGCTTAATATCGTGTCATATTTTGCGACTTGGCGTTATCATTGCACGCTTTGAGCTTTTGATGCCGAGGACAAAATAACCATCGCGCAAAGGTCTCATAATCATAAATTTAATATTGATGTCTGAAAAAAAACACATTTTTGATGAGGTACAAGGTCGTTATAATGGACCAGAATTGGAGCAGGCGGTGCTCAAGTTTTGGGAAACACAGGCTATTTTTGAGCAATCCTTAGCGCAAAGCGTGGGCAAGCCACGTTTTAGTTTCAATGAAGGTCCACCAACGGCGAATGGCAAGCCGGGCATTCACCATGTGTTGGCGCGTTCCTTCAAGGACATTTATCCCCGATATAAAACCATGCGTGGCTATTACGCGCCGCGTAAAGGTGGTTGGGATACGCATGGATTGCCGGTCGAGCATGAAATAGAAAAGCAGCTCGGTATTTTTGACAAGAAAGAAATCGAAAAACAAATCGGCATTACTGAATTTACCCGTCGCTGTCGAGAATCGGTGATGAACTATATTGGCGAATGGGAACAAATGACCCGCCGCATGGGCTATTGGGTGAATCTTGAGCAGGCGTACTATACGCTGGACAACAGCTATATCGAATCAAGCTGGAATTTATTAAAGCGTATCTGGGATAAAGGCTTAATCTATCAGGGTTATAAAGTGGTTCCCTATGATCCGCGAATCGGTGCAACATTGTCGTCCCATGAGGTCGCGCAGGGCTATAAAGAAGTTGAAGATCCGTCCATTACGGTGCGCTTTTTACTGGATGGCATTGAGGATGAGGTGCAGAGCACGTTTTTGGTGTGGACCACGACACCGTGGACATTGCCATCCAATCTGCTGGTTGCGGTCGGTGAGGACATCGACTATGCCTATGTTCGGTGCAATAATGAAACGCTGATTCTTGCCGCATCCCGGGTGGATGCGTATTTTTCTGAGCAATCCTTATCGCAACAATCCCAACAATCATACGAAATCATAAAAACCGTAAAAGGCTCGACATTGGTCGGCAAACGCTATCGCCGCCTGTTTGATTATCTGGATGTCGGGTCGGGCGATTGTTTCCGCGTTGTTGGCGCAGATTTTGTCAGTGCCGAAGACGGTACTGGAATTGTTCATGTCGCACCTGCCTACGGTGTTGATGATTTGGAATTGGCGAAGCGAGAAGGGCTGCCAGTGGTGCATGGTGTTGGGCTGGATGGTTGTTTTAAGGAGGAAGTAACGCCAGTTTGCGGATTGTTTTTCAAAGATGCCGACCCAGTTATTAACAACTTGCTCACGGAACGTGGCTTGATGTTTCGCAATGAAAAAACGCGGCATAATTATCCTTTCGGTTGGCGCACTGGTGACCCGCTCATCTACTATGCCAAAGAAGCATGGTACATCAACACCACTGCCATTAAAGAGCGCATGGTCGCCCTCAACAAAACCATAAACTGGGTGCCCGAAACGATTCGTGATGGGCGGTTTGGGAAATGGCTGGAAAATAATATTGATTGGGCTTTGTCCAGAGAGCGATTTTGGGGTACACCATTGCCGCTGTGGAGCGATGGCGAAGGCGACTTTATTTGCATCGGTTCGTTGCAACAGCTGGAGCAGTTGACCGGTCGCTCGATGGCGGATGTGGATTTGCACCGCCCGCACATTGACCAAATAACATTCACCCAAGCGGGGCGCGAATATTGTCGTGTGCCAGAAGTGATTGATTGCTGGTTTGATTCGGGTGCCATGACTTATGCACAGTGGCATTATCCATTCGAGAATCAGGAGATATTCGAGCAACATTTTCCGGCTGATTATATTTGCGAGGCAATCGACCAAACGCGAGGCTGGTTTTATACCTTACATGCGATTGCGGCCTTGGTTGATGACAGCGTGGCGTATAAAAATTGCATTTGCCTGAGTCATATTATTGATGAACACGGCAAGAAAATGTCAAAGTCGCAGGGCAACATTATCAATCCATACGATGTGTTTGACAGTGTTGGGGCAGACGCATTGCGCTGGTTGTTTCTGGCGCGGACTGCGCCGGACGCGCAAAAAAGAATTTCGGTGGATATTGTCAAAGAGGTTGCTGCCAGCTTCGTCAACACCCTGTGGAATACATATTCGTTTTTTGTCCTTTATGCACGGCTGGATGCGGTTGACTTGAAACGAAATATTGACAGCGGTTCACGCCCGGAAATTGATCAGTGGGTTCTGGCACTGGCACATCAAACCGTGAAAACCGTAACCGATAGGTTGGATCATTATGACGCTTTCGCTGCCGGTCAGGCTATCGAGAAATTGGTAAACCAACTGAGCAACTGGTATGTACGCCGCAATCGCCGCCGATTCTGGAAGAGTGATGACGGCGATGATAAGCAAGCGGCTTATTTAACCCTGTACGAGTGTTTGAATATCGTGCAGCGTATCATCGCGCCTTTCATGCCGTTTCTGAGCGAGACCATGTATCAAAATTTGTCGCGCTGCGATGACCATGCCAAGCCGAGTGTCCACATGGCACAATGGCCAACCGTTGAGCCGAGCCTTCTTAACCCGCAACTGGTATTTGAAATGGATGTCGTGCAAGCCATTGTCGGGTTAGGACGCGCTGCGCGTGAACAGAGTCGGGTGCGCGTGCGTCAACCGTTGTCGCGGATTCTGATATGCGTCACCGATGAATCAACACGGCTTGCGCTCAACAAACATATTAATCAAATTCGTGAGGAGCTGAATGTCAAAGCGGTAGAGTTTATTGAGTCGGATGCCGATCTGGTGTGTTTTACCATCATCCCAAATTTTCCAAGATTGGGACGGCGTTACGGAAAACGAATGCCCGCTATAAAAGCGGTACTTGCCAACGCAGATAGTGTCGCCATTGTCAAGCAGGTGCAGGCGGGCAACCATTTTGAGCTTGAGGTTGACGGCGAAATTATAGAATTTGAACCCGATGATATTCATGTGCAAACCTCATCGGCAGCAGGTTATGCCTCGAGTAGTGCGGACGGTTGTTTGGTTGCATTGGATATCTCTCTTGATCATGGCTTGATTGTCGAAGGCATTGCCCGCGAATTGGTGCGTGCTGTGCAAGATGCGCGAAAATCTGCTGAGCTAGAGATTGCAGATCGCATTGTGCTTGGCATTACTGGCAGTGCGCGAGTCTGCGAAGCTTTGCAACAGCACCGTGATTATATTATGGCGGAAACGCTGGCATTGGACTTGGTGGCAGAATCAGATCGTGAACTCGAACACGGCTTTCGAGTCACCCGCATGCTCGGCGAAGATCATTGGAAAATTGCATTGATTAGACAAATTGAGCAGGCTATATAAAAATTAAAAAATGAAAATACTGATTACTGGTGGCGCAGGATTTATTGGTGCTGCTCTCGGCGGTTACTTGCTCAAGCGTGGCGACACGGTGGTTGCGATAGACAACCTGAGTGATTACTATGAGGTTAGCCTAAAACAAGCAAGACTAGATCATTTACGGTATAATTATTTACAGCATAATGCGTCATCACAAGAAAACTTTTCCTTTTTGCAACTGGATATTGCCGACCGTAACGCGCTCCAGAATCTCTTTGCCACACAGCAATTTGATGCGGTTGTTCATTTGGCAGCACAAGCAGGTGTTCGCTATTCAATCGAAAATCCGTTTGCCTATATTGATGCCAATTTAGTCGGCTTTGGCAATATATTGGAAGGCTGTCGTCATGCCAAAATTGAGCACCTTATTTTTGCCTCGAGTAGCTCGGTGTATGGTGGCAACAAGCAGTTGCCATTCAACGAAAACCACGCCGTTGACCACCCGCTATCGCTTTATGCGGCGACCAAAAAAGCCAATGAATTGATGGCGCATAGTTACGCCCATTTATATGACCTGCCGTGTACCGGACTGCGATTTTTTACCGTTTACGGTCCTTGGGGTCGCCCCGATATGGCATTTTTCAAATTCACCAAGTTGATACTAAACGGCGAGCCAATACCAATATTCAACAACGGCAATTTAACCCGCGATTTTACCTACATTGACGATGTCGTCGAAGCGGTGGCGCGGGTGATTGATAAGCCACCCCAAGCAAACCCTAATTTCGATCACGCCAGTCCAACCCCAGCAAGCAGTACCGCAGGTTATCAGCTATTTAACATCGGCAACGGCAAGCGGGTTAATTTGATGGATTATATTCATGCCCTAGAGCAGGCATTGGAACGCAAAGCACAATACCAAATGCTACCCATGCAACCCGGCGATGTAGAAGCAACCACCGCCGACTTACAACGCTTGGAAGAATATTTTGATTTCAAACCAACAACAGATATAGCAACCGGACTAGGTAATTTTGTTGCATGGTATAAAACCTATTACCAAATCTCCTAAATCATCCTGAACTGCAAAAGACCAACATCCGTCTTTCCTGCGAAGCCTGTCCCTGCGTAGGCGGGGAGCAGGAATCCAGTTAAACACGCAAGGGTTTTCCGGTTTCATTTTCAATTTTCAATTTTCAATTCTCCATTAACAATTCCGTCACATGAAATAACGACATCATTCCCGCCGAAATGTGATCATTGACATGACAGTGGAACATCCACGTGCCAACATTATCCGGTCTGAAATCAACCGTCTTTAGGCTCGCTGGCATGAGTTCCATCATATCAACCCGATTCCCATTCCATAGCACCGTGCTACCATGCCAATGTGGGGTATGTAAATCGACTTCGGTTCCCAGTGCAATCAGATACCAACGTACATGCTCTGCTTTCTTCATATTTTGACCCGGCACGTTGCCATATACAAATCCGTTAATACCGTGCATCAAATTACTTTCGGCAAAATTGTCATCATCAACCACGTCGTCATCACATGTTTTGTCGGTGAATTTCGCCAAATTATCACACAGATACTGACTAGCGTTTTCATCCGATACCGTAAACAGGCTCACCAATTCTCGCTCGACATCATTCGGTCTGCCATCTGCATTCGCCATGCCTTTAGCGGTTACCACGATGGGACCAACCAATCCGGAATTGGTATCCACGGGTGAATCCACATGCGAGTGATACATCCAGATTATTGAGCTGGGGTCATTCGGGCCAGGTCCCGCACGGTGTGGAACCGCCCAAACATAGGACTGTGTTTGACCCGGCGCGACCGCTCCGTCCGCCTTATCACTGCCAGAAGTTCCGTCATTATATTTCGCACCTTCAGCGTTTTTGTCATAAAAAACACCATGCGGATGAACCGAATAGTCATGCTCCATCGAATTATTCTTGAATACAACCTTAATCGTATCGCACACTTCTGCATGAATAATTGGTCCCAAGATTCCCAGATGCTCCCATTCGTCAGCGCGGGGTTTTCGTTTTGAAAACGTCTTATACCAACGGCCCAAGGATTTGACGCTTTGTGCTTTCCACGGGGAATTTGAAGTGATTCAGTAGTCATCATCATAGGAGGTATTAATGACAGTAGAGATTATGCGAACGGACAAGTCGGCCTGCGATCTTCGGTGCGCCGCTGCGGCGTGCAGGGACGCGAAAGCGGCCCGACGGATGCTGGCGATTGCGTTGATTTTGGACGGCACTGACCGCAAGACGGCGGCCGCGAACTGCGGGATGGATCGCCAGACGTTGCGTGACTGGGTACACCGTTACAATGACGCGGGGATTGAGGGTCTCTCGAACCGGCGTTCGCCAGGACGGCAACCCCTGCTCAGCGTGGCACAGAAGGCGGAGTTGGCATCGCTTGTGCGTGAGGGGCCGGATCCCGAAACGGACGGCGTGATGCGCTGGCGGCGCATTGACCTCAAGCGCAAGATTGAGGAGCACTTTGGCGTTGTCATGCATGAGCGGACCGTTAGCAAACAACTGGTAAAACTTGGTTTTCGACGCTTGTCTGTGCGCCCGCAGCATCCGAAATCCGACCCGGATGCGCAGGATGCGTTTAAAAAAACTTCGCTGCAGAGGTAGCGGCCGTTCTGCCCAAAACGGCCTGCGGCAAACCATTGGAGATTTGGTTTCAGGACGAAGCTCGTGTGGGTCAGCAAGGGACGCTGACACGTATATGGGCTGAACGGGGAACCCGGCCGCGTACGCCGCGTGATACACGTTATACGTCGGGCTATATCTTCGGCGCGGTTTGTCCCGAACGCGCCGAGGCTGCTGCACTGATCATGCCGCATGCGGACACGTCCGCTATGAATGCACATCTGTGCGAGATCGCCAGGACGGTCGCGGCAGGTGCCCATGCCTTGCTCATCCTCGACGGTGCAGGCTGGCACGGATCAGCAAAACTGGAAGTGCCCGACAACATCACCCTGCTCAAACTCCCGCCCTATTCGCCAGAACTCAACCCGATGGAAAACGTTTGGGCCTACCTGCGCGCCAACAAGCTAGCAATCTCCGTGTTTGAATCCTACGATGAGATCGTCGACAAATGCTGCGATGCCTGGAATTTCTTCGCAGAGGACAAACAGGCAATCACATCAATCACATCACGTAATTGGACCAAAACAGTCAATCAATAGAGTCGTTGGTATTACAGAATCGCGGAAATGTAAACCCCGTAGGGTGATACCTTTAGAAAATTTTGTTCATCCATGTAAATAGAGTCTGCTCACAAAGTCGGTTTTGGATATTTGAATCTGTCCCGGCAGGGTAATCGACACGGGGGTCGTGCCTGATCAATCTCAATTGACGGCACCGCGCGTTCACTATCGAGCACATTATTCCCATAATTTTGAGCATAAATGAAGACCTTTACCAATATTAACCGACATCGCACAGGTAGAACTGGAAGAAATTATTTGCTTTTGAGGGGTTGCAATATACCATGATAAATGATAGTAGTATTATTGGCACATAAATACTACTACTAGATTTAATCATTTGTAACATAAACGGGAGAACTGAGATGCATACTAAATTTAACCTCAACCGCAGGAACTTCATGACCAGTGTGGCAGCAACAACCCTTGGAATCGCCATAGCACCGACGCTGATTTGGTCGGCCTATTCGGTGCCCAAATTTGTTAAAAATCTGGTCACATCTGCAATTGTCACGTTGTGTCTGTCATCCGCGGCGTTTGCACAAGACTACAATCTTCGCTTTCAATCTTCGGACCCTGCCGGCAATCCTAACTTCCAAATACAACAAGAGTGGGCGGAAAATGTTGGGATACTTACTGACGGGCGTATTACGATTGAGATGCTACCAGTGAATTCAATCGTACAACATACCGAAACTCAAGATGCGGTTGCTGCGGGTCTCATTGATGGTCACATTACGGATACTTCGTATTTCACTGGAAAAGATGCCGCCTTTGGCCTGATCGCAAATCCCGTTGGGGCCTGGTCTGCCCCGTCGGAGATGTTACGCTTTATGGAATATGGTGGTGGTAATGAGCTGATGAATGAACTGTTGGAACCATATGGTCTGCATTTCATCGGCGCAATGACAACCGGACTTGAGGCATTTGTATCCAAGGTGCCGCTTGATGGTGTTGACGATTTACAAGGTCTGAGAATGCGTGCGCCAGAAGGGTTGGTTCAGGAGGTTTTCGCGGCTGCAGGTGCAGCACCAGTGAACTTGCCAGGTTCAGAGGTATTCACGTCCCTCGATAAAGGAGTCATTGATGCGGCCGACTATACTGTATTTTCGACGAATCAGGCGCAAGGGCTGCATGATATTGCAACCCATCCGGTGTATCCTGGTTTCCATTCAATGCCTTTGATTGAAGTATCGATTAACAGCGCAAAATGGAAAAATATGCCTGCCGACCTACAGGCGATTCTTGAAGTATCGGTGCGTGATTTTGCAAACAAGATGATTAGCCAACTGGCAATGAAAGATCTTGTCGCAGTTGCCAAGGCACGGGAAAATCCGGAAATTACAATCCATAACTGGTCTGCGGAGGAACGCGCAAAATTCCGTTCAATTGCCACCAATCTATGGGAAAAAGTCGCGGCACGTACTGCCAATGCACAGAAAGTCTATGATACGCTAACGCGCTATCTGCACGCTCAGGGTTTGCTTGCAGAATAAAGCATTCCAATAAGAAAGTTGTGGTGACCACGGAATTTGAGGTGGCCGCCTTTACATCATTAAGGAGATTTCTTAATAAACACCGAAGCCCATAATCAGTACTCAGAATTGAGTGGGAAAGACACGGGTGCTGATAGGCATGCAGGTGTTCTTGGACGCTGTATTCATGCGCTCGGAATTGTTTTTGCGCTGGCCATTCTGACTTCTGCTGGGATTCTTGTATTTGAAATTATTCTGCGTTATGTTTTTAACGCACCAACAATCTGGGCGCATGAGACCGTTATATTTCTGAATGCCACGGCGTTTGTTTTTGGTGGGTTGCATGTTGTCGTCCGCAACGGTCATATCCGCGTGGTCCTAATCTATAACGCCCTGTCAACACACATCAAACGCCTGTTCAATATTGGCATTTCCCTCACCTGTACGGTTGCTTCCGCATTTTTTGCGTGGGCCGCATGGCAAGTCGTCAAACGTGCGGTTTGGACTCCGCAAGGTGACTTTCGACTGGAGACATCGGGATCGGCATGGAACCCACCAACGCCAGGTGTTTTAAAGGTATTTCTTCTTGTCATACTCGCCGTAATGGCTCTGCAGTTTCTAATTTTCTCCGTAAATTATTGGTTAGAAAAGGAAAATTAAAATGGGGTTTCTTTCGCTTTTGACAGATTTTAAGGTAATAGGTATTGAATGGGCAACATCCGCTATGCTTGTCTTGCTTGTACTCTTGCTGTTGACAGGTATGCCATTGGCATTTGTCACGCTTCTTGTTGCATTGATTTTTGCACTCGGCTGGTTTGGGACAGGTGCTGTTTCGCTGATTACCAGTCGCATCTTCAGCTTTGTCAACTCGTTTGTTTTTGTCTCGGTACCTATGTTTGTGCTCATGGCCGCCATTCTGGACAGGTCAGGGATTGCCCGTGATCTGTTTGACGCAATGCGTCTTGTTGGCGGAAGATTACGGGGCGGAATTGCCATTCAAACTTTATTAGTTGCGATTGTACTTGCAGCTATGTCGGGGATTATTGGTGGTGAAGTTGTGCTTCTTGGTCTGATCGCGCTGCCACAAATGTTGCGTCTTGGTTATGATCGTAAACTTGCCATTGGTGTCTGCTGCGCTGGTGGTGCTTTGGGTACGATGATACCACCTTCGATTGTTCTGATCATTTATGGCTTGACGGCAAATGTGTCGATTGGCGCTTTGTTTACGGCTTCTTTCATTCCGGGCTTAATGCTTGCGGGCTTTTACATCGCCTATATCTTAGTGCGTTGTTATTGCAATCCCGAAATGGCTCCCATCCCCGAACGGGGTGAAATCCCAATATCTGAAAAACTAAGGCTTTTGAAGGGTTTGCTCCTGCCAATTGTGGTTGTGATTTTTGTACTCGGCTCAATTTATGGCGGCATTGCAAGTGTGACAGAAGCCTCAGCAATCGGTGTGTTTGGCGTGATGCTTTCGACCGTTATTCGGGGTGAATTCACGCTGGATTTGGTGATCGGTGCTGCGCGGCAAACACTGGCGACTGTCGGTATGATTGTCTGGATTGGAATTGGTGCAACAGCCTTGGTTGGCGTATTCAACTTAATGGGTGGTATTCAGTTTGTATCCACATTGATCGCCGGTATTTCAGACACCCCAATCATCATTATTCTGTTCATGATGATGATTCTTTTCGTTTTAGGCATGTTCCTTGACTGGGTCGGGATCGCACTTTTAACGATGCCAATATTTGTACCGATCGTCGTACAACTTGGCTATGATCCGATTTGGTTTGGCGTTGTCTTTGCCATGAACATGCAAGTCAGCTTTTTGACTCCTCCCTTTGGACCAGCAGCATTCTATCTAAAAAGTGTTACGCCACCAGATATCTCCCTCGGAGAAATATTCCAGTCTCTCCTGCCGTTTATTTGTATGCAAATCCTTGCGTTGTCTTTGCTAATTGCCTTCCCCAGCATCACGTAGTATGAATATACCCGTTTCGTTATAACGGCTGATAAAGAAACCCGACTACAAGTTAATGGTCTTTATCATTTCATCTGCCCCCGCCCTGCCTGTGGCAGTTCGGTATTGGAAGAAATTATTTGCTTTTGAGGGGTTGCAATATATCATGATAAATGATAGTAGTATTATTGGCGCATAAATACTACTACTAGATTTAATCATTCTGTAACATAACCGGGAGAACTGATATGCATACCAAATTTAACCTCAACCGCAGGAACTTCATGACCAGTGCGGCAGCAACAACCCTTGGAATCGCCCTAACGCCGACACTGGTTTGGTCGGAATCACACGCGGTTATGCTGGATGCCTTTCAAACCGCCGATGTCGACTGGCGAGCCTTTGATGGAGAAACTCTGATTATCGGGGCGATGAAACATCCTTGGAGCGCGGCAATCAAAGATATCCTTCCTGTTTTCGAAGATCTTACGGGTATCAAAGTTACACTCTCGACCCAGTCTGAGACGGAATACGTCTCGGAAATGCCCATCAAATTGGGTGCCGGTTCTGCCGAACCCGACGTAATGATGATCCACGCTTTGGGACAGTTTGTGGCTGCTGGTTGGGTTGCACCGCTTGATAAATTTTATGCGGATAATGCGCTATTTGATGCCAATTGGTACGATCCCGATGACCTGTTCTCAATGTCGCGAGGCTTTCCGGTTCAGCCAGATGGTCAACGCTATTCGATGTCGATTACTGCAGAGGCGGAAACTCTTTTCGCGAATCAGGTTTCTTTAACCGCAGCAGATTTGGATATTCCCACAACTATGGATGATTTATTGGTTGCGGCAATCAAAATGAAGACCGATGCGCAAGCAGGGATTGTGATGCGGTCGAAATCCGACGGTACGGCGGGTACATGGCCTTGTGGCGGTTTCGTTTTCTCTTACGGAGGCGAAGTAATTGATAGCGGGGGCAACTGTGTTTTGGATAGCGATGAGGCTGTTGCGGGCGTGGAAATGTATGGTCGTCTATTGCGTGAGGCCGGTCCACTGGGCGTAGGTAATTATCACTGGTATGAGGTTTTGAACGACTTCTCTTCTGGTGCTGCTGCTTTGGGTATCGATAGTTCGAATTTTGCTACCGATATTTCAGACCCGGAAAAAAGCATTGTTGCCACTGATGCTATCTACGGAGCATTGCCCAAAGCGGGAGACCACCCGATTAAAGCCAACATCTGGGCATGGCAAGCAGGTATCAACGCTAGTTCCAAAAAACAAAAGGCGGCGTTCTTGCTGATGACGTTCCTCAATTCGAAACCCGGATGCGCAATGAGTTCGGCTAATGGTCTAGCAACGGTGCGAAACTCGGCTTGGGAAAGTGAGGCATTCCAACAGAGATTTGGTGCACAGGCAAGCACGGCAGCATTGGTCAATCTCAACTCTGGAGATGTGGAGATATTCAAGGCGTGCTGGTTTCATCCGAAAGCAAGCGAAATTCTTGATCCTTGGGGGATCGCGATCAACGAGGTTGCTACCGGTCAGAAGGATGCCCGCACAGCCCTGACCGAGGCAACCACTAAGATAAACAGGATACTCGCAGGGTAGGGCACAAACTCTTGTCGCCCTAGCCGCGACAGACTGTCTGGTGTGACGATGCCAAACAATTGAAAGAGGAGTCGGTGCAACAGTACCAGAAAACGATTCAGGCGGAGCAGAGGAAATTCATCCTCTTGATGCTAGCTCCTGCTACACTGCTGATGATGGGCTTGACTCTGATTCCGTTTCTGGTCAGCATGTATTTATCCTTCACCGACTATTCGCTGATCCAGCCGGACCAAATCAATGGGATCGGGTTCCAGAATTATTCCACTCTGCTTGACTCGGCCGAATTTTGGACTTCTGTGCGTATCACGCTTGTTTTCACTCTGGGTGCGGTGGCGGTTCAAACCGTCCTTGGCGTCTGTATTGCGGCGTTACTACATCACGAAACCAAGCAAGCACCTTGGCTGCGGGTGATTTATCTTTTGCCGATGGCAATTACACCGATTGCGGCAACCTTCACGTTCCGACTGATGTTTAATCCCAGCTTAGGTGTTTTGAATTATTTTCTGACGACTCTGGGGTTGGCTCCCAGTGCTTGGACGGCATCCCCGTCTGTGGCGTTGATTTCCCTGATTTTGGTGGATACATGGCAATGGACCCCGTTTATCCTATTGATCGTGATGGGCGGTATGGTGGCCTTGCCACCCGAACATGAGGAAGCCAGCGCCATGGATGGAGCAGGTCCATTCCGCACATTCTTTCTGGTAATCCTGCCGCAGCTGAAACCTTATCTGGCACTTGCGTTGCTATTCCGTCTGATTGATGCGTTTAAGACATTCGACATCATTTTTGTGTTGACCGGTGGGGGTCCCGGGGTGTTGACGCGGACCTTGAATCTTTTGGCTTACAAACATGGGATTGAGTTCCTATCTATGGGCTATGCTTCATCGATTGCGATTATGATGCTCATTTTTACGTTGTTCGTTGGGCAGGTATACTTGCGTCGTCTCAACCTTTTTGACCCGAAGGTCTAATGATGACTGCCATAAAAATCGCCCTAAGGTTCTATCGCATCTGGGTACCACGCCTGATTCTGTATGTTTTCGCCATCTGGTGTCTGTTCCCGCTATACTGGATTGCAGTCACCGCACTGAAAACGCGGCTACTTGTTCTTGCCAGACCGCCAGTTTTCTGGTTCGATCTGACACTGGAAAATTTCACCAAAGTTATCCATAACCCCGATATCTGGAGCTATTTTCTTTCCAGTAGTATCGTTGCTACGGGGTCCAGTCTGCTCGGACTTCTGATCGGCGCACCAACCGCCTATATACTGGCGCGCTATCAGTTCCGCGGACGCAGCGATCTTGGTTTTTGGCTATTATCCACACGCATGACACCTCCGGTCGCGATGTTAATCCCGTTCTTTGTGATGTATTATCGGCTGGGTTTGCTCGATACTCATATCGGGCTGATTTTGATTCATGTGATGTTGAACCTCTCGATAGTGGTTTGGCTACTTCGCGGTTTTTTTGCTGAACTACCCCGCGAAATTGAGGAAGCCTCGGCACTGGATGGAGACAGTTATTTTCAGACTTTTACACGCATCACCTTGCCACTGGCGATGCCTGGGCTGATTTCAGTTGGCATTCTAGTTTTCCTTCTTTCATGGAACGAGTTTCTTTTTGCCTTGGTACTTGGGGACAGCACCGTGCGCACAGTGCCTGTCGGGCTTTATGGTTTCATCGGATACCAAACAATTGCGTGGGGTGAATTGTCTGCATCAGCCATCCTACTGATTATCCCGATCATCATTTTCATTCTGGTTTTTCAGCGCCATCTTATTCGTGGGCTAACGATGGGGGCATACAGATAGGCTTATGAGTTCATTGATGTTAGATGCGATAACAAAAACTTGGGGGAGTGTTGAAGCACTCAAGCCCATTACCCTGAACATTCAAGACGGTGAATTTCTTGTCTTGCTCGGACCATCCGGTTGTGGCAAGACAACCACGATGCGAATTGTCGCAGGATTGGAGACAGCCACGTCTGGCAGGGTGTTGCAAGACGGAACGGATATTACCGATATTTTGCCCCGCAACAGAAATATGGCGATGGTTTTTCAAAATTATGCGCTTTACCCGCATATGACCGCGCTCGAAAATATTGCTTATCCGCTGCGCGCCAGAGGGGTGAACAAACACGAGCGCGAGCGGTTATCGAAAGCAGTAGCAGAAAAGGTCAATCTGGGCAATTATTTGAATCGGCGACCCAAAAATCTGTCAGGGGGTCAGCGTCAGAGGATAGCACTGGCGCGTGCGTTGGTGCGCGATCCGGATGTATTCTTGATGGATGAACCACTTTCGAATCTTGATGCAAAACTGCGAGGTGTGATGCGCGCCGAGATTAAACATCTTCAGCGCGAAACTGGCGTAACGATGATTTATGTCACTCATGACCAGATTGAGGCTATGACTTTGGCAGACCGGATTGTCATTATGGATATGGGTGAAATCAGGCAAATCGGTACGCCAGACGAAATCTATAACGACCCGGCCAATTTGTTTGTCGCGGGTTTTGTGGGGTCGCCACCAATGAATTTTTTCGACGGGACCATTGCGGATGGCACTTTCATTATTGCTGGGCGGGCGATGCCAGCCGAGGGAATTACGGATACACAAGCAGTACAATTGGGGGTCCGCGCCGAGGATATCATAATCTCAAATTCAGCAAGAACCGATCTGGTTGCTACAGTCTATTCGGTCGAACCCACTGGTGAAGCGACATTGGTCGTGGCCAAGTATAAAGATACCCACCTCGTTATAAAAACTGATAAAGAAACCCGACCCGAGATCGGTAGTATAATCAACTTGTTGTTCACAGCAACCCGACTACACTTCTTTCGCAGTTCAGATGGGCGACGGTTGCGGGCTATATAATGAAAATCATCGATCTAACCACATACCTAGTTCCACCACGCTGGCTGTTTCTCAAGATAACCACCGACGACGAGCTAGTCGGCTGGGGCGAACCCGTGTTGGAGGGTCACGCTGAAACACTGGCGGCCAAGATATTGGAATTACGAGATTTTCTAATCGGCAGGAACCCGCTTTTTATAGAAGATACATGGCAGGCGATTTACCGCAATGGGTGCTATCGTGGCGGTCCTGTCCTGATGAGTGCGCTTTCGGGTATTGACATGGCGTTGTGGGATATCAAGGGTAAATTTTATGGGGCCCCGGTGCATGCCCTACTCGGCGGTCCGGTACGCGATAAAGTGCGCACCTATCATTGGATTGGAGGCGATCGTCCTTCAAACCTAATCGAGGGGGCGGAGGCACTTTTGAAAAAGGGCTTTGATGCGGCCAAATTTAATATCTGCGCCGAATTGCAGATTATTGATACAAATCGGAAGGTTGATACGATTGTCCGGCAAATGTCCGAATTACGTGACGCTGTTGGACAAAGAATGGATCTTGCATTTGATTTTCATGGGCGTGTCCATGTCCCGATGGCGAAGGTTTTATTGAAGGAGTTGGAGCCGCTGCGACCGCTTTTTGTTGAAGATGCCGTCGTCTCAACACAGCTTGATGCAATGGCCGATTTGTCGCGCTATACCTCAATCCCCCTAGTTATCGGAGAGCGACTTCATTCGCGCTATGATTTCAAGCGAGTGTTTGAGATGCGAGCGGCTAGCGTGGTTAACCCCGACACCGCGCATGCCGGCGGTATTTCCGAAATGATTCGGATTGGCAACATGGCTGAGGCTTATGACGTTGCTTTGGCTCCGCATTGCCCGCTTGGGCCTATCGCGTTGGCCGCCTGTCTGCAAGTAGACGCAGTATGCCACAACGCATTTATTCAGGAACAGAGTTTAGGAATCCACTACAATCAGGGCAATGATCTGATGGATTACGTGATGCCTGATGGAGGGTTCGAGATGAAAGATGGGTATCTGAAGATACCTCAAAAGCCCGGATTGGGGATTGTGGTACGGGAAGATTTCGTGATTGAACAGGCCGCCCGGGGGCACAGCTGGAGAGCTCCAGAGTGGCGTCACACAGATGGGTCGATTGCTGAGTGGTAAGGTCGAAACTGCATTCCAAATCGCAGATGAATTATGATTATATCGTTGTCGGAGGCGGAACTTCTGGTTGCGTGACTGCGGCCAAACTGGTTCAAAAGCACGATGCGAATGTTCTGTTGCTTGAGGCGGGATCCTGCAACAACCACCCATTTTTAAAAATGCCGGCAGGTTTTATCAAAATGCTGTCAGGTAGCAAGTATCTGACCTTTCAGGAAACGACCCCTCAGCCACAGCTTGACTACCGGGTGCTTGAGGTCCCACAGGGTCATGTCTTGGGGGGCGGTTCTAGCGTGAATGCGATGGTCTATATGCGTGGGTGTCCCGCTGACTATGATCGTTGGAACGCCGCCACTGGTGGTGTTGGAAGCACCGTTGGGTGGGGTTGGGATGATATGCTGCCCCATTTTATTTGTCAGGAGAAAAATCAATCTTTCGCTGCTCCAGCACACGGCATTGAGGGCCCGCTTTCTGTTTCGAACGCAGGTCATGTCTGCGAAATGTCCGACATTTTTGTTAAAACACTTCAGGAAATGGGTCATCCGCTAAGATCTGATTTCAACGGAGGCAGACAAACAGGTGTGGGCTATATGCAAGTTACCGTCGGTAATGGCAGGCGTTGCGGCGCGGTCGAGGCATTTTTGGCACCGATAATGAACGACCCACGTCTGACCCTGCGCACCGAGCTAACTGTAACCCGTATTCTCACGGAGAAAGGTCGCGCCACTGGCATTCAATATTATCAAAATGGTCGGATAAAAATGGCCAGCACTAATGCTGATGTCATTCTCACAGCAGGTGCATTTGGAACGCCGAAGTTGCTGATGCTCTCGGGCTTTGGTCCAGCAGCACATTTGCGAGATTGTGAGATTGCGGTACAAAGTGATCTGCCCGGTATCGGTGAAAATCTGATGGACCATCATGAGGTTCCTGTCGTGGCGGTGACCAACTCGCACAATGGATATTTCGGCGAAGACCGTGGTTGGCGCATGATCTGCAACGGACTACAATATTTCATGTTCGGTAGCGGTCCGGTTACAACAAATGGCTGCGAAGCCTGTGCCTTTATCAATCCGCTGGCACCAAAAGAAGAGCCGAGCATACAGTTCTATTGCGTGCCCATAGTCTATTTGGACCGAAATGTGATGGGAGTGGAGCCGACCGATGGAGTCACACTCAATTCGTGTCTATTGCAACCAAAAGCGCGTGGGACGGTACGCCTGCGCTCTGCCAATCCGGCGGACCTGCCGCTGGTCA
Organism: Candidatus Spongiihabitans sp.; assembly: GCA_965261425.1. Classification (GTDB taxonomy): domain Bacteria; phylum Pseudomonadota; class Gammaproteobacteria; order Arenicellales; family Poriferihabitantaceae; genus Spongiihabitans. The sequence continues at coordinate 1,119,078 of OZ253452.1, read as the reverse complement.
ATCCCAACTATCTTGGTCATGAAGAAGATATCCGGCAGGAGATTGCAGGTCTGCGTTTCGCACGTGATGTGTTGGCTGCGGCCCCGATGGAAAAACACATCAAGTTGGAGATTTTCCCCGGACCGTCCCATATCTCGGACGACGATTTATTGGCGCACTGCAAGCGCACAGTCAAAACTAATTACCACCCTTGTGGTACCTGCCGCATGGGTACCGCTGACGATCCGATGGCAGTGCTAACACCAGACCTAAAGGTGATAGGTGTCGAAGGACTGCGTGTGTTTGATGTTTCAATGATGCCAAATATCATCAGCGGCAATATCAACGCCACAGCAATGGCGGTCGCTGATCGAGCGGTGGATATTATGATGGGGGGACTATGATGTATTCGGATTTATTCACGGGGATTCATGCAGTTCTATACACCATGTTCCGCAAGGACGAATCCCTGGATCTGGAGGCAATGACCCATCAGGTCGAATATTGTATCGAAGCGGGCTGTCACGGAATTGCGGTTCTTGGGCTGGCAACTGAAGTGCAGAAGCTGACATCGGACGAGCGCAAGACGCTTGTCACCTGTGTAGCACAGGTCAATCGCGGTCGACTACCCTTGTCGGTAACCATTGCTGGAAACTCGGTGGCTGAACAGATTGATCAGGGATGGTTCGCGCAGGAAAATGGGGCCGATTGGCTGATTTTGCAACCGCCGATGGTAGGCAATTACGGTGCCGAAACCTATCTCGACTTTTTCGAGCGTGTGGCGCAAAGCTTCGAACTACCCGTCGCCATACAAAATGCGCCGCAATATCTGGCGCGCGATCTGTCTGGAGAGGACATCGCCCAATTGCAGAATCGCTGCATTAATTTCGTCTGTGTCAAAAGCGAAGATGCCGTGTTGGGTGTACAGAGGATTATCGCACTGACGAAAGACACGTTGCATGTTCTTGGTGGCCGTGGTGGGTTAGAAATGACCGACAGCCTGCGTGCAGGCTGCGAGGGGTTCGTTCTGGCACCGGATATTGCTCCTGTGGCTGTACGTATATTTGAAGCCTTTCGAAATGGGCAAGTACAGGAGGCAGAGCATCTCTATGCTCAGGCATTGCCAGCCATCACCTTCGTCATGCAATCATTGGAACATTTGATCACCTATGGTAAGCGGATATTCGCCACCCATGCAGGGCTTGTAGTACAGGATCGTACACCCTTCTTGCTACCAACGGAGTTTGGCTTACAAACGGCAGACCGCTGGGCGAAGCATATCGCTGGACTCGCCACGAAATGAAAAGAGGCTCTTGTTAAAAGCAAGTGCGTCCGCATACAGGCAGATACCCGGTTCTTATAACAGTGCAAAATATTTACGTTTGCAAGTTATTATCAACCGTGCGCCGGCTTTTCTGGATATCCCGTGCCTCAAGCAATAGTCGTTCCATTTGCTGCTTTGCCATATCTCCGTCTCTTGCCTCAATAGCATCGGAAACAAGTTTGTGGCGTTTGATCCAGCGTTCATCCTGACTTCGACGGTTGGCTCCATGCAGATCGCCCACAGCCCAATAAACATGCGGGGGTGGTAGAGAAGTTGGTTTGTAGTGCCTAATTGAATATTTGTGTTGACTTCAGTGATAACATAGGGTAAACTCACCCCATGTTCGTTCGCGTTAAATCTACACCCAATAGCCCAAGACAATCGGTTCAGATTGTTTCATCTGTGCGCGTCGGCGATAAGGTCAAGCAAAAGATTGTGCGTTATGTCGGCATTGCCATGGATGACGATGAGTTAGTGCGATTGAAAGAGCTGGCCGAAGTCGTCAAGGCGAAGCTTGAAGCCCAGCATCAGCCCGGTTTGTTTCCGCCTGAGGCGGTCGCCAAACAAGTTATTGAAGCGAAAGCAGCCAAAGCCTCCAAAGCCACCTTGAATGTTGACCTGAGGCAGATGGTGGAAGAACAACGGGTGGTGCTGGGCATCCATGAGGTGTATGGCGCGGTCTATCGCCAGTTGTCGTTCGATACCCTGTTGTCGCAGAGGCGGTATCGTGCTTCCCATGAAGCCCTGTTCCATTGTGTGATGGCACGCATTGCCAATCCTAAAAGTAAGCGCGGCAGTGTGCAGCAGCTGGAGCAGGACTTTGGCGTTTCTTTGTCCTTAGAGAAAGTTTATCGGATGATGGATCAGCTGGACGATAACACCATCAGTCGGCTACAAGCGATGACCTGTGAAGGCACGCGATCCTTGTTACCTGGTGCGTTGGATGTGTTGTTTTTTGACTGTACGACACTCTATTTTGAGTCTTTCAAGGAAGACGAATTAAAACAAAATGGCTACAGCAAGGACTGTAAATTCAATCAGCCGCAAGTATTGCTGGCTTTGCTGGTCACCCATGAAGGCCTGCCGGTCGGCTACGAAGTGTTCCCCGGTGCTACTTTCGAGGGCCATAGCCTAATCAGCGTTTTGAAGACGATGCAGGCGCGCTATGATGTCAGGAAAATGATCTTTGTCGCTGATAGGGGCATGTTGAATGAAGACAATCTAAGCGCCCTGGATGAGGCGGGCGCTTATTACATTGTCGGGGCGAAACTAAAACAATTACCAAGTGCACTACAAACCAAAGTATTGGATAAATCAGCTTATCAGGCACTTGGCAAAGGCGGGTCAAGCGCAGCCGAGCTGACGCACAAGAAGAGACGGCTCATTGTCTCGCATTGTCCAAAGCGTGCGGATAAAGATCAACATGACCGACAAAAGGCAGTCGATCGGCTCATCAAGAAAATAGGTAAAAGCCAGAATCCCAAGAGCTTATTAAATAACTACGGCTATAAAAAGTTTCTGATTATCAAGGGAAAAACCAGCCTGAGTATCAACCAAGATAAAATTGATGCCGAAAGCCGTTGGGACGGCTTGCATGGGGTGATTACCAATTTGCCCGATACGCCGCACCAGGAAGTACTATCACACTATCGCGGCTTATGGCAGGTTGAAGAAAGTTTTCGCATCACTAAACATGACTTAAAAGTACGCCCTATCTACCACTGGACACCCTCAAGAGTGCGCGCCCACATTGCCATTTCGTTCATGGCTTTCACCTGCATCAGACAGCTAATGTATCGAATCAAGCTACAACACAAAGCCTTATCCCCTGAGGTTATCCGTAATGCCTTGATTCATGTGCAACATAGTGTGTTCAAACACAAGCGCACCAAGAAAAGCTATGTCATGCCTGCTCAAATCAATCCAGAAGCAAAAAAAATCTATGCTGTGATGGGATTAAAAGCGACGACCACACCTTACCAACTGTACTGATTGATATAATTCTTAAATATCTGGGCATTTGTAGTGCCTAGATATTTTTGTGTTTCCTTATAAATCAATTAGTTATGAATATGAACCGTCGAAGTCAGGGGCTTTTCTGGATATCCCGCGCCTCAAGCAATAGTCGTTCCATTTGCTGCTTTGCCATATCTCCGTCTCTTGCCTCAATAGCATCGGAAACAAGTTTGTGGCGTTTGATCCAGCGTTCATCTTCCTCAAAGGTGGCTTCAAGACCGGTGTGAAAAATATGTTTGAGACCGACCGATATCATTTCACCCAACGCGATGAAGAGACTGTTCCCAGTCGCTGTCAGGATTGCTTTGTGAAAGGTTAAGTCGCATTCGACCTTGTCTTCGTTGCCCAGATAGTGTGCCATTCCCCTGAGAGCTCTTCGCATGGCTACAATATCTGCGACACTATGATTCTGTGCCGCAAGCTTCGCGCCAGTCGGTTCGAACGCCAGACGCATTTCATGGATTTCCGCCATCATGTCTTCGGTTTGTTGCGGGTCCTCCAGACACCAGTTTAGCACCATGGGATCTAGTATATTCCAGTGATTGCGCGATCGTACAATCGTGCCAATCTTTGGTTTGCTTTCGATTAGCCCCTTCGAGCCAAGTATTTTCAAAGCTTCACGGGTCGCGGTCCGAGAAGCCTTGAAGGTTTTGCCAATCTCCGTTTCATTGCCCAGAGATATCTCAGCTTTATATTCCCCCGAAACAATTAGCTTGCCCATTGTGAAAACAATAAGATCATGGACACGCGCTTTTGATCGGCTCCGATTGTTTGAGGGAATTTCATTTTTTGACATCAGTGATTCTGTTGCCCTCTCTGTTTGTATGGACATATGTAGAGTCTGCTCATAAAATTAGTTTTAGATGTTCCAAGCCGATTGAGTTAGTCAGTTGACAAGTTCCGCATCGACATAATCGCAGTTGGGACCCTATTAGTCGCCTTATTTTGAGCCCAAAAAAGACCTTCAGCAGGATGAGCAGGTTCATGACTAGGAAAATGCTGTTGATCCATGCAACCGAAGTGTCTGCTCGCTTGGCACGGATGTAATTCAGCCGATAGCCGTTCTTTGCCTGACCAAATTTGCCTTCTATTGGAATCCGTTGTAGGTAATCCGCCCGGCGTTGGGCTTTTAATTGCTTCAATAACTCTCGATTCGATTCTGTTACCTGTTTGGGTCTGCCTAATGGCTTGCCCGAAAAATAGATGCCCAATCCTTTCAAGTAATGCCGGTTCTCTCGACTACCATATATCGGATCACCGATAACGCTTACGGGGTAGCAACCATAACGTTCATGGTAACGCTCAACCTGACCCTGCAAATCATGCCCCTCATGAAACGCATCCCAACTTAAATGATCAACTCGGGATAGCCCGTGTGCCGTTAAACTCACGCTCAACTTCGAACCAAACTCAACCGACTTACCTTGCTTACCTCGCACAATCGGACGCACATACGGTTGATGAATGCTCACAATCCGATTATCACAGCGTCGGCTCTTATTGATGTACATCTGCCACTGCTGCGTATAGACATGCTGAATGACCCAGTAGTGGTATAGCAGCCTGCGTGACAAAGGCAACGCCGTGCCCATCGGGAAACAATCCATTAAACCCTCAATATGACCGACATTGCGCCGCAAGTATTGCAGTTGTTGCTTGATCGCTCGTTGGGTCGCTTGACGTTTGGGACGACGCTGTTTGACCAACCCGAGAAAAGCTTTACGTGCTTGGCGACGATAGGTGCGTGGTTTCTGACTGAACTCCGTGTGTGGATACAATTCGTCAATGATCCGTTCCGTCATCTCACGCGCTTCATTCGGTAAACTTAAATCCGTGGGATACCGTATCGCTTGCTCTGCCACAGTCGCATCGATTATCAACTTACCTTCGTGGCTGGGTGCTTCCACAGTGGTGGCAGGTGAAATTGGGGAATTATCCTCCCCTTGTGGGTCTTGATTGGGTTTTGGCTCTGGTTTTGGCTCTGGCACGGACTCTGGCTCTGATTCATCACCCGACTTGTTGGTCTGTGTGGATGCCTTCAAACCATCCTTAACGCTGCGTTGCGGCACGACCTGCGCCTTTTCCACAGCACCAATAATCGCTTGATGGAACACTTCAAAAACAGTATCCCCCATACGCTTGCGTACTTCAACCAGCAACGAGGGTACAAACGGAGCTGATCTTTGATAACCGGCAAGCCCGACAAAGTATTGCAGATACGGATTCTCCTGAATCTGACTCACCGTTTCCCGATCAGACAACCCTAGTTTGTGTTTGATGATCACCGCACCGATGACTAAACGAGCATCTTTTGCTGGCCGACCCCGCTTTGACGAGAGGCTTTTATGATAGCCCTGTGCCAACCCATCCCATGGAATGCACTGACCTAGTTTTACCCAGCGGTTGTGTGCATCAAGGGCGGTGTGAAACGGCCAGTCAAATTCTGCGATAGTACGTTGGTTGGAATCGTTATAATCAATCATAGCTGCAAGGTTTTAGAGGTTGTTGGGCTGATTTCCATGCAGAATTATACCACAAAATCACTATTACTTGTTTATATTCAGATAGATATATTTTATGAGCAGGGTCTAAATAGTGGAAACCCTTGCGGGTTTGTTTGTTTTACTGGATTCCTGCTTTCGCAGGAATGACGGATGTTGGTTTTTTGCACAGTCTCGGTAGGCAGATAATTGCTCCTGCATAATCTGCACTTCCACCTTCCATGGCGGTCGTCTGTGTTAAATCTTTTTCGCTTCGTGTTTTGAGCGATAACGCTTTGTCGGAATGGCATTGATGAGTGGTGTCGTATTGTAGTGGCAATGAATGTTTTCTTTGCCAAAGCGGTCATTTAATTCGTCCAGCAGTGTTTGTTTCGGATGGATATTCCAGTTATCGCCTAGATTTAATTGTCCGCATTCACCTTTTATGCGCGTATAAAAGATGTCAATCGCCGTGTTTCCTCCCCGATACTTGCTTAATAACTGTTGTAGAGATTCGATAGCTGCCTTACTCAGGGTCTCTTCCAACAAGTGTAGTCGGATACATACCAACGTTTGTTGCCGAAATTCGGCGATGTCGTATAAATTATCGACCCGTATTTGACAGCCTCCGGTAAATTCATCGGTGCTTAACTCGCCCACGGCAATGAACAGGCTGTCTTTTTGTAATTTATTGAACAACAGCTTAAATTTCTCGGAATACAGGCTTGCTTCGACACGGTGCGTGGCATTGTCCAACGTGATGAATGCTATCTTGCCTCGGCGGGTTTTTAATACCCGTATTGCCACCATGATGCCGGCGAAAATACCATTGTGCGGGGTATCCAAATCCAGCGATGAGACATCCACACAGATGCCGTTCAGTTCATCGGCAAACTGATTATATGGGTGTCCGGTCAGATACAGTCCGAGCGTTTCTTTCTCTGCCACTAGGCGTTGTTGCTCACTCCAATCGGCCATCTCGGCGGATGCCCGCTCCTCTACCACTTCCTCAACCCCAAACAGATCAAACTGACCGGCTTGCTTATTCTGCTGTTGTTGGTCGGCAGCACGAGTGGCATTACTGATATCTGCCATCAACATGGCGCGGTTGTTTCCCGTGTTATCCATCGTGCCGCTTTTTATCAACACTTCGAGAACACGCTTGTTGACTTTACGCATATCCAATCGCCGACAAAAATCAAACAAATTTTTATATAAACCGTTGGCTTGACGTTCCTCGATGATGTCCGCAATGACGCTTTTCCCGACTCCTTTTAATGCCCCAAGACCATAGGAAATCTCGCGCTCACTGATTGGTTTGAAGGCATAGAAGCTGGAATTTATATCGGGTGGCAATACCGTGAGCCCAAACGCATTACAATCGGCAAGCAAGGTAACCACTTTATCGGTCTTGTCCAGTTCTGATGACAAGGTCGCTGCCATATAAGCCGCTGGATAATGGGTTTTCATCCAAGCGGTATGATAAGACACCAGCGCGTAGGCAGTAGAGTGGGATTTGTTGAATCCATAGCCACCGAATTTCTTCATCAAATCAAAAATGCTTTTGGCAATTTCTTCTTTGATTCCACGTTTGGTCGCACCACGCATAAAAGCGACACTCTGTTTGTCCATCTCCTCCGTTTGTTTTTTTCCCATCGCTTTACGCAAAAAATCCGCGCCGCCAAGCGTATAGCCGGCAAGAACTCTAGCAATCTCCATGACCTGTTCCTGATACAGAATCACGCCGTAGGTTGATTTTAATATCGGTTCCAGCTTGGGATGTAGGTAACGAATGCCCTGCTCGCCATTTCTTCGCTTGATGAAGTCATCAACCATGCCGGAGCCCAATGGACCTGGTCTAAACATGGCAATTAACGCGATCAAGTCCTCGAAGGTATTCGGCTTGGAACGGACAATCAATTTCTTCATGCCCGGAGATTCAAGCTGGAAGATGGCAGTGGTCTGCCCGCTGCAGATAAAGGCAAAGGTGTCGTTGTCGTCCAAAGGAATCTGGGTCAAATTCAGCATCGGCTTGTCCTGCTCGGCTAATTGCAGGTTGACCGTTTTTACTGCCGCATCAAGCACGGTCAGCGTGCGTAAACCGAGAAAATCAAACTTGACCAAACCGATTGCTTCGAGGTCGTCTTTATCAAACTGCGTTATTGCCTGATTCAAATGACTGTCGGCATACAGTGGGGTGTATTCGGTAAGCGGTTTTGGCGCAATGACCACACCGCCGGCATGTTTGCCAACATTTCGGGTAATGCCTTCAAGTAGCATCGCCGAGTCGATCAATTCCTGCACATCGTCTTCCTCCTGATAACGCTGCTTGAGTGATTGCTCACTGTCTAAAGCACTCTGCAATGTTATATCAACTTCAAAAGGAATCAGTTTGGCAATTTGATCGACAAAGCCATAAGCAAAACCCAGCACCCGACCGACATCACGCACCACTGCTTTGGCTGCCATCGTGCCGAAGGTAATAATCTGTGCGACTTGTTCGCTACCATATCGCTGTGCCACATACTCGATGACCCGATCCCTGCCATCGACACAAAAATCAATATCAAGATCGGGCAACGACAGCCTTTCAGGATTGAGAAATCGCTCGAACAGCAAGTTGTAGGGCAGCGGATCAATTTCGGTTATGCTGGTTGCCCAAGCAACCAATGAGCCGGCACCCGAGCCACGCCCCGGCCCTACCGGAATATCATTATCCCGCGACCAGCGAATGAAATCTGCGACAATTAAAAAGTAGCTCGGATAGCCCATTTTCTCAATCACCCCTAATTCCTGATTCAGGCGATCTAGGTATGATTGATCGACCAACGCCAAACCATTGGCATCGGTTAGCTGTTCGACCTTGAGACGTTTTGCCAATCCCGATTCTGCCAGCTCACGCAACATGGTTGCCACCGAACGACCCTCGGTATCCGGATAGATCGGCAAAGAATCTTCATCAAAATTGAAAAACAGATTGCAGCGTTTGGAAATCTCTACTGAATTAGCAATCGCAGTCGGAATATCCGCAAATAATTCTGCCATTTCCTGACTGCTTCGCAAATATTGTTGAGGGGTAAATTTTCGTGGTCGCCGCTTGTCATCTAATACCCGCCCATCGTTGATGCACACCCGAATTTCATGCGCGTCAAATTCGTGTTGATGGATGAACACCACCCGATTTGTTGCCACCAAACCAATCTGATACTGCACACAAAGTTGTACTGCCAGATTGATATAGGATTGCTCCGTGTGCCAACCGATTCGGCTAATGGAAAAATACAATCTGTCGCCAAACAATTCATGGTATTGCCGAACCATGTTTTGTATCTCCTGCTCATCACGATGTAACAGGTTGACCACAGCCCCTTCATGCTCGTCCAGCAGGCAGATAAGCCCAGCTTGATAGCGGGAAAATTCTGCCCAGCGAATAACCACTTTGCCTTTTACATTGCCTTGCCGATACCCATTGGTAAGCATTTTGCTAAAATTGCGGTAGCCGGTGTTATTTTGGCATAACACCGTTACCCGGTCGCAATGCGCCTTATTCAGCAGATTTTCAACCCATAGATCGCAGCCGATAATCGGCTTCACCCCCTTATTCAGACAAGCGCGATAAAATTTGATTGCCCCATAAAAATTAGACCAATCGGTGAGTGCTACGGCAGGCTGCCCAAACTCGGCACACTGACTCGCCAACGATTTCAAGCGCACGATGCCATCGGCAAGAGAAAATTCCGAATGCAGATGTAAATGGACGAAGGCTTGGCTCATGGTAGGGTGCATCTATTAACTAGGATTTTTTTGTGAGTGCAAGGAAGTCCCGCACGGAAAACCGCAGTGTATATGGCATACATGAGGATTTGAGTACGGGACTGACACCGGAATCGCGGAAAAAGACAGTTAATAGAGGTGCCCGGTGGAAAATATCCGCTAAACATGAGCTAGTTTCAACCGCTTACGCACTGGTGAAAAACTGCGCCGATGTTGCGTGGTGATGCCATGCGTTTGTAAGGCTTGCAGATGTGCTTTGGTCGGATAGCCTTTGTGCCGTTCAAAGCCATATTGTGGGAACACAGTAGCCAATGCAATCATCTCGCGGTCGCGGGCTTGTTTGGCTAAAATGGATGCCGCAGAAATCTCATCATGGATGGCATCGCCGCCGACCACCGCATTGGCAGGACAATCCAAATCGGGTAATTGATTGCCGTCAATCAATGCCAATTGTGGCACAATCTTTAATCCTTCGACCGCTCTTTTCATCGCCAGTAATGAGGCTTGAAGAATATTCAGGCGGTCAATTTCCTCCACATCAGCCATTGCCACAGACCAGCACAATGCCCGTGCCTTGATGATTGGCTCGAGGGTCGCTCTGCGCCGAGGAGAGAGTTTTTTGGAGTCATCCAGTCCAGCGATGGGATTTTTTTGATCGAGCATGACCGCTACCGCAAAAACCGGTCCCGCCAATGGTCCACGACCGGCTTCGTCAACCCCAGCGATGTGCATCAGTTTAATCATGTTCATTGGCATTCGTCAAAAGAACCGACCAACTTCTGTATTTCGGCATTATTCAGTGGCAACAAGGGCGGTCGCACATTAACCCATCTTCGATCATCATATTGCTGCGCCAGCAGTGCCTTCATCGCCGCAATCGGTGCATAGTCGGTTATCGGTTTACGCGCCGACATCATTTCATCAACAGTACGCTCAAGATTGCCTTCTTTGGCGGCTGTTGCAATATCATAAATACGCCGTATCCGCGCCGGAATGACATTACAGGTCGCCGCAATACAGCCCATGCCACCATGCTCAAGACTCGGGCGTAAAAATGTTTCCGAACCCGGGAACACCGCAATATTCGGTGCGCTATTGATAACGGCTTTGGTGTTTTCAAAGTCCCGCGAGCTATCTTTGTAAGCCACAATCGTGTCGGAAAAATCGGTTGCCAAACGGCGTGCCAAATCAGGGCTAAAACCAATCCCTGCCATCGGCGGGATATGATACATGCAAATTTTCAGGCGGTCATCGTTAATCGCCTCAATCAGGCGCACGAAATAGGCATACAAGCCATCATCACTGGCGTTTTTATAAAAAAACGGTGGTAACGTCATCACTGCCACACAGCCGAGTTGTACGGCATGACGGCACAGGGTAACCGTGTCATCAAGATTACAAAGCCCCGTGCCCGGCATCAATCGTGCGGGATCAATGCCGCCATCAACCAACGCATCCAGCGCAGTTATTCGCTCGTTAACAGACAAACTCAATGCCTCGCCAGTCGTGCCGAATGGTGAAATATAGTGAATCCCTTGCTCCAGCAACCAATGTGCATGGCGCACATACAGTTCAGGTGCAAAACGCAAGTCATCGTTAAAGGGGGTCAGGATTGGGGTAATCACACCGGTCATTTTGTTGGTCATAATGGGTTCTCAGGTTGTAGATATATTTGAACGATTCGATTGGGTTTGTCATTATTATTACTGAGGCGGAATAATAATGGTTATTGAACGAAGTTTGGCATATTATTCACGATTGGGTCGCCTGCTAAAAGGGAGCTGGTTTTTATGGTACATTATCTTGCGACACATTATATCGTCTTGCCGATTTTGAACTGCCTCTCGTAATTTTGAAACAATGAACCGTTTGAAGATAAAGGACAAAACCAGATTATTGGAAAAACTGCGTGAGACTACGGTCGGTATAAATACCGAGTACCGACTGGCAAGTGGGCAGAAAAGTCGGCGAATTTACTTGGACAGCACTGCCAGCACCTTGCAATTAGGTTTGGTGCGCGATGTGATTTCCAAGTACATGCCATTTTATTCGAGCACACATACCAATGTGCATTTTGGGGCACAGTTGACGAGCGCGGAATTTGACTGGGCGCACAACATGGTCTTGTCGTTTGTCAATGCCGACCCGAAAACATACACGGCTTTTTTTGTCGGTAGTGGCACCACTGGTGGCATCAATAGGATTGCGCGGGCAATGCGAGAAAAACGCCCGCAACGCGATGTGGTGATTACCTCAATCATGGAACACCATTCCAACGATTTGCCGCATCGCCGACATTATGAGAAAGTGGTGCATGTGCCGACCCAAATCAATAACGGCAATTTCGGTTGTATTGATATACAACAAATCGAACGCGCCCTGCAAGAATATGGCGACAAGGTAAACTATGTTGCCGTTACTGGCGTATCCAATGTAACTGGCATCAAAAATCCTATTTATGAAATTGCCGAACTGGCGCACCAATACGACACCTTGATATTGGTTGATGCAGCACAAATGGCAGCTCATGTGCCGATAAAAATGGGCGACCCCGAAAACCCCGCAAGGAATATCGACATGCTGGCTTTATCCGGACACAAAATGTATGCGCCCTCATCGCCCGGCGTTGTGATTACACGCCAAGATTTATTCTGCGGCATCGAGCCGACAGAAGTTGGCGGCGGAATGATTGATGATGTTTACAGCGATTATTATTTACCCACCGACCATTTTCCTGATCGAGAAGAAGCCGGCACGCCAAACATTGTCGGGGCGATTGCGTTAGCAACCGTCATGCAGATGCTACAAACAATCGGCATGGATTTTATCGACCAACGAGAATCCACCATTGTCCGTCAGGCGATTGATCGGCTTGAGAAAATAACCGATGTCATTGTCTATGGCGATACCGACCCGCATAAAAGCAGTCGAACCGGTGCGTTGTCGTTTAATATCAAAGGTATGGATCACGCCCTAAGCGCAGTCATTCTTAACGATTACTTCAATATATCCGTACGCAATGCCTGCTTTTGCGCGCACCTTTATGTGCGAGAAATGATTAGCGATGAATTAAGCGAAGCCGTTGATCAACTATCCAACCAAGAATTAGAAGCCCTCGCCGAATTACATCGTGGCATGGTTCGCGCCAGCTTTGGCATTTACAACAATCGTGTTGATGTCGTTGCTTTAGCCGATGCGGTGCAACAAATTTGTAATGACCCGCAATTCTACCAACAACAATACCAAAGACTCCCTAACGGCGATTACTATCATAAAACGTTTACTTTTGAACCTACGACCCTGTTTTCTGCATCCGCCGAAGTGAATCGCTGGCTTGAGGCTCAAGCTGAAAAGATACCGTGAGAGCTTTAAAACACAAACCCGCAAGGGTTTTCCGGTTTCATTCTCAATTAACAATGCTGTCTTTCCTGCGAAAGCAGGAATCCAGTCAAACCCGCAAACCCGTAAGGGTTTTCCACATGTAACATGCACTAGATTGAATTTTTGCACAGTCTCTTCCTATGATTATGCGAGTTCAAATATTGCAAACTTGCCCATTTCAGGCATTTAGAAAATCATCAATAAGCGCGTGGAATAGAGCGGGTTTTTCAAGATGTGCTGCATGGGCACTGTTCGGCATGATTGCCAGACTAGAATCTGGGATATTGTGCCATAAGGTTTCGATCTGCGACCATCGATAGGATTGATTCTTCTCTCCCCAAATAATCAAGCTGGGTATATCAATTTCGGCGAGTGCTTTTCGTCCATCCCATTTCAACATTGCGTCCAGTGCTGCGGTTGCTGCTTGAATGCTGGCTTGTGCGCCTAGTCGGGCAACGGTCGGAAAACGGTGTGTGTTTTCACCCTCGACAAACCAAGTTGCCACAATCCGCCTCGCCATGGCGGGCACTCCATCACGCCGCAATCTTTCATGTGATGCCTCGATAGACTCAAATCTATGTGGCATAAGACCAATTGCGCCAGTGCCGTACAGAATAAGACGCTCAATTCGGGTCGGCGCAATGACTGCCATTTCCTGTGCAATCATACAGCCCATAGAATGCCCAAGCAGGAAAAATGACCCAATGTTTAGATCATCCAGAAAGGACAGCACGGCTGTTGCAAAGTCAGCTATTTGATCGGTACCTTGCATTGCAGATGCATCGGCAAAGCCCGGTAAATCCGGCGCGATGACATCGAAACGATTTTGCAGATGCTCAATTTCGGCATCCCACTGTGCCGACCCACCAAGATAGCCATGAACCAGAACCAGCGTCGCCCCGCTGCCCATGCGGCGATATTTCCAGTGGCTCGTCATCGCCAACTCACCATCATAGCTGTCAGCATCATATTTGATTAGGCAACCAAAGCGCGATTTGTGGCATGAGAATCAGGGTAACAATCAGCAATACCGACGCGCCGATAAATGGCAAGCAGCCCATGATGACATCAGAAATGGTCACTTGCCCGCGACCGATGCCCTGTATGACACATAGATTGAGTCCCACTGGCGGTGTTAGAACCGCAATCTCCATCGTGATGGTGTAGATTATGCCAAACCAGATTAGATCGAAGCCAGAGGCATTCATCATCGGATATATTGTCGGCAGGGTGATGAACGTCATTGACACCGGTTCAAGAAACATGCCGAGAAGGATGTAGAAAAGCAAAACGATGCCCAACACCATATAGGGGGACAATTCAAATGACAGGAACTGATACAGGTTCGGTCCGATACGCGATTTTCCGATTAACTCACCCAGAAAGACAAACAGGGGAACCGACAGCAGGATGTAATCAATCCAGACCCCCCAAAGTTTAAGCTCAGCTGAAACAATGGAGGTCTCGAAGCTTTGGATTTGCCACAGGAATGGTAAGGATGCGCCAGTCAGTGCGAATGGAATCAGCAAGCCGATAGCGATGAAAAACATCAATAGCGCAAGCAGACTCAGTCCCACGGCGTACCATTCCATGGCAGTTATTCCTCAGTGGACAATCGAATCACGGTCTGTGCTGATGCGGCAAGTGAAAAGCCTAATGAAAACGAGATTAAAGCGAGTAGGGTTGTTTTACTGGGTTCCCGCCTGTGCTGGTCTCGCTGGCACCCGATAATGGAATGAATAACCGATACTCGGTCAAGTTCTGCCCAGCTCATCTGCATGGCTCAATGTAATTATCTCCTCTGTCATAACCCTCGCTCGGTGAGCCCGCCGCACCGCTCCTGAAGAAATCAAAAGGGGACATTACTGCTTTGGGCTAACATGAGCCCAGATACGCTTGTGCTAGAGTACCAAGCGGTATATATTCTCAATGACTCATCTTGAGTATTGAGTGGGCAATAAAGTGCAATTGACCAGTTGGTTGTTCTATGTTGCCTTTGTGTTTATCGGAGTCAAAAATTATCTAATTATCGTTTAGAAAATGTTATGAAAAAAACAATAACACATATTTTTACACTGCTGTTTGTCTCGATTCTGATGGTGCAACCAGCACTAGCGGATTATGTCAACTCAATTGGTATGGCGTTCAAAGACATCCCAGCAGGTCGCTTCTACATGGGAAATTGCAAACTCAGTCATGCTGATAACATGACGAATAAAAAACGCAAATTTCTGAACTTGCCTACGGACATAGGCTGTCCAGCGGACGACCTCAATGATAATAACGCCGATAGGGACGAAATTCCACGCCATCAGGTACATATCAGCAAGGGGTTTCAAATCGGTATTTATGAGGTGACTGTGGGGCAGTTTAAGCAGTTTATTGTTGCAGAAAAACGTGGTGATTTACTGACCGATAACTTCATTAGCTATAACCGCCATGGTAACAATGTAGCGGTGACTGTGGTCTCGTGGCATGATGCACAGGCGTTTATTCGCTGGCTTAACAAAAAGGAGGGAGGGAAAGCCTATCGTCTGCCGACTGAAGCGGAGTGGGAATATGCCGCCAGAGGAGGAGCCAATCACATTTACTCTTGGGGAAATAGTGGCAAGTCCGGTGACTATGCGTGGTTTGCTCAAAACGCGAGCAGTGTCCATGTGGTAGGGGGCAAACAATCGAATCCTTGGGGGCTTTATGATGTGCACGGTAATGTTTGGGAATGGGTGCAGGATTGGTACAACAGAGATTACTACCGCAATAGCCCGGCGAAGGATCCAGTCAATAACCGATCGAGTCGGGAGCGGGTATTTCGTGGCGGTAGCTGGAAGAACGAAGAGTGGTTCCTACGCTCAGCAGATCGTGGTTATGGTCGCCCCAGTCTGCGCGGTAGTAATCTTGGTTTCCGTCTTGTGCGACAGTTATAATCACCTCCGAGAGAGGACAGTTTGAAAACAATAGAATTCATTAAAAAACCCGTTGTGCTGAATCCGCCGTTTTATTCACGATGACCTTTGACTTTTGATTTGACAATGACAGCAAGAATTGCCCTAGTTACCCGCGACACCAAAGAAACCCAGATTACTCTCGAGGTCAATTTGGACGGTACTGGCAAAGCGAATTTCGACACTGGTATTCCTTTTTTGGAACACATGCTTGAACAAATTGCCCGCCATGGTGTTATTGATTTGGACATCCAAGCTGCCGGTGATTTGCATATTGATGACCACCACACGGTCGAGGATATTGGTATCACTATGGGGCAGGCAATCAGCAAAGCCTTGGGCAACAAAAAAGGGATTCGCCGCTACGGTCATGCCTATGTGCCGTTAGACGAAGCACTGAGCCGTGTGGTGATTGACTTTTCGGGTCGCCCACTGTTGGTTAGTCATGCCAAATACCCGGATAGAAACATCGGTCGCTTCTCTACGGCGTTGATTCATGAGTTTTTTCAGGGCTTTGCTAATCACGCGCTGGCGACCGTACACATGGACAATTTGCGTGGCGAAAACGCGCATCATATTGCCGAAACGTTATTCAAGGCGTTTGGCAGAGCATTGCGGATGGCTGTTGAACTGGATCCGAGAGTGAGCGATGTGCCGTCCACCAAAGGCGTTTTATAAGCAGGCATTTCAAACACGCGCAATGAGCATGGCAAAGATAGTCATTGTCGATCTGGGAACGGGTAACCTGCGGTCGGTCAGTAAAGCGTTAGCGTTTGTAAGCGAGGGTGCCGAAATTAGCGTGACTGCCGATGCACATGCGATTGAAAATGCCGATTATTTAGTGCTACCCGGACAGGGTGCGCTCGGCACTTGGTTTCGCCGACTAAACGAGAATGCAACATTGAAAACGGCAGTTCAAACGCGCCTTAATGAGGGTCCAGTGCTGGGGATTTGTCTTGGGTTGCAGGCATTGTACGATTACAGTGAGGAGCATGGTGGCACACCGGGGCTGGACTTGCTCGCAGGCTGTGTGAAACATTTTTCCAGTCACCCGCATCACCAGCAGCAACGTCGACAGTCAGCGAATGGCGTGGCAGCATTAAAAATTCCACACATGGGTTGGAATCAGGTCAATCAATGTGCCGACCATCCGTTGTGGCATGGTATCGACAATAATGAACGGTTTTATTTTGTGCATAGTTACTATGTTGAAAGTAACATTGAAAGTCAGGTGGTGGGCGAATGTCAATACGGGAATTTGTTTACCGCAGCGGCGGCTTCGGGGAATATTTTTGCGACCCAGTTTCATCCCGAGAAAAGTCAGCAGGCGGGGTTACAATTGCTCAAAAATTTTATTAACTGGAATGGGAAATTTTGACGATGTTGCTGATTCCGGCAATTGATATTAAAGACGGTAAATGTGTGCGCTTGCGACAAGGCGACATGACCCAAAGCACGGTATTTTCAGATGATCCAGTCGCGGTCGCGCAACGTTGGGTCGATGAAGGAGCCAGACGGTTGCATATTGTTGATCTTGATGGAGCCATCAAGGGGCAACCCATCAGTGCCGATATAATCCATCAAATTGCACAGAATCATCCGCAGTTGCCGATTCAGGTTGGCGGCGGGATTCGTAACGGGGACACCGTGGAAGAGTATATTCAGGCGGGTGTTCGTTATGTCATTATCGGCACTCAGGCGATTAAAGAACCGCATCTGATAAGCGATTTATGCGCCGAGTATCCGAGCCATGTGATTGTTGGGCTGGATGCCAAAGACGGCAAAGTCGCGACCGAAGGCTGGTCAAAATTATCCAAACACAATGCCATTGACATGGCGCAACGCTTTGATGCCGAGGGTGTGGAAGCGATTATTTATACCGATATATCAAGAGATGGCATGATGCAAGGGGTCAATATCGAAGCAACCGTTACCCTTGCACAGGCGGTGAATATTCCGGTCATTGCGTCCGGCGGAATCCATGATATTAAAAATGTCAGGAAATTGGCAGCGGTTTCGGCAGCGGGTATTGTCGGTGCCATCACCGGTCGGGCGATTTACGAGGGAACCTTAGACTTTGCCGAAGGACAAGCCGCAGCAGATGCCATTTCTGGTGATAGTTCGGGATGGGCGGGGTAGTTTTGGACTCAGCCACCAGCCCGCTTGAGATGCGTTGAAATGGCATTAGCGAAAAGAATCATTCCTTGTCTCGATGTGGATGGTGGGAGGGTGGTCAAAGGCATACAATTTGTCGATATTCGTGATGCTGGAGATCCGGTTGAAGTCGCCCGCCGTTATCAGCAACAAGGGGCAGATGAAGTCACTTTTCTGGACATTACGGCAAGCTCGGACAACCGTGATACCATAATCAACGTGGTTGAGCAGGTTGCCGGTGAGGTCTTCATCCCGCTCACGGTGGGTGGTGGGATTCGACAGTTGAGCGATATTCATACTCTGTTAAATGCCGGAGCAGATAAGGTTTCAATCAATACCACAGCAGTGAAAAATCCGCAGTTTATCCGCCAAGCAAGCGAACATTTTGGCAATCAATGTATTGTTGTTGCGATTGATGCCAAGCGAGTGGTTGGGCAGATGGAAACCGACACCGCACCACCGCAGTGGGAAATTTTTACCCACGGCGGCAGGAACCCGACCGGACTCGATGCCGTGCAATGGGCAAAGAAAATGACCGAATATGGTGCTGGAGAGTTACTGGTGACCAGCATGGATCGGGACGGTACAAAAAACGGCTATGATATTGCGTTGATGCGCCGTATCACCGAGAGCGTATCGATTCCCGTGATTGCGTCCGGCGGAGTTGGAAATCTAGCGCATTTGGCAGATGGCATCATCGAGGGTGGCGCAGATGCGGTGTTGGCAGCCAGTATTTTTCATTATGGCGAATATACCGTTAGGCAGGCAAAAGAATTTATGGCTGAGCGGGGTATTACGGTAAGACTGTAATAAATTATGGGACTTATATACTTGACTCCACTTGACCAATAAAAGTAACCCATTCATCTGTGAACCCGACTTGATTTAATGTTTCTTTGAAATCAAGTATTTGTGGTCTTCGTATTTTGAACAAAGAGGCTGAAACTCCTATATCATAAATTATGGTAAATTGAGAGCCATGAGGTTGCCAAGTAAATATATGTTTGTCATCTGATTCTTGGTAGCCTTGTAAGTTCCCATTCTTGTTAGTTTCCCACCGATATTCGTTTGTGTTAAATCGGTGTAGTTCATGCTCAAACAATGAAAACTCAAGTGTATTTGGGTTCCTAATTAAAATACTAGACCTTAATGGATTAAACTTATCAAGAGCTATGTTTACTCGTTCGTTCCAAATACCTAAAACGGCTCTACCTGCTGCTTCTATATCGCTATGTGGGTCTTTAATCCCATAGGAATAGTCAGGAGAGCATCGACCAGAAATAACCCTGATTTTATTACAGGAAAGCGGGGAGCTACTCTTAACTGATTTCGTTGACCACGCCATACCATCCACAACAACATCAGCTAATCCAATTGGGCTATTCAAATGATCTCCTTCAATGGCTTTAGCAAAAATATCACCCCAATCTTCACCACTAATGTCACTCTTTCCAACAGCAAAATTGTAAACAATCCATTTAGCTATTTCACAAATAATTTTATTTGGGATTTTTCCTATAGGGTACAGTTCATATTGTTTACTGGGATTTCCATCTCTTAATTTTGGTTTAGACATTTTAGTGCTTTCCTTAAAACATCTTTAATCATAGGGACAGGAACGGCGTTACCTGCTTGTTTTCTTGTCTGACCATCATTGCACACTATTTTAAATGAATCAGGAAACCCTTGCAATCTTAATTGCTCTCTAGGAGTTAGTCGTCTCTCGCCGTTCACTAATAAATAGTTATAGGATGCTCCTGCTCGTAAAGCGCATGAATAAGGATAGCTTGATATGTTTCCGCTTTTGTTCTCATGCCATATGGCTTTTTTATATTTACTTTTATGCGCTGCTTTCCTTTTTTTCAAAATAGCTTTACTAGCAAAATGTTTAGGGTCTATATTATTTTTGTCCTCTAAAATTTCCGATAATTCTTTACGCTTTACTTTACTTGGAAAATCAAAATCAATTCTATTATCTTTGAAGCCAACAAATATAGTTCTTTCTCTTTTTTGAGGGAGTCCAAAATCTAAGGCATTTAAAACTTTCCAATAGACTTTATATCCTTGTGTTTCCAATTCATTTACAATTGTTGCTAGGGTTTTTCCTTTATTGTGTGTAGATAATTGCTTCACATTTTCTAGAATAAACATTTTAGGCTTTTTATTCTTTATAATTCTTACTATATCAAAAAACAAAGTTCCTCTAATATCATCAAAGCCTAATCTATTACCTATAATGCTAAATGGCTGACAAGGAAATCCAGCTAATAAAACATCATGGCTTGGTATTTCTTTTGTATCTATTGATGTAATGTCTCCATGTGGTTTAACCTTGTGATTAGCAGCATAAGCTTCTTGAGCATATGGGTCTATTTCGCTCGCAAATACGCATTTACCCCCAAGTTTTTTAGCTGCTATATGAAAGCCACCTATGCCAGCAAATAAGTCGATAAAAGTAAATCCTGACTTCTTTGTAGGCTTTTGTGGTCGATAATCTAATACCGTATCAAGCACTACATTTAATGATTGCATTGTCATATTAAGCCACCAACACCTTATAACTTAACCTTGAACCTATTGCACCAGACAAAACACTGTTAATCCTGTCAACGGTATATATCTTAACATTGCCCTCATTTAAACGAAAGGTAAACTCGTTAATATAACGGTCTATATGTTTCTTAGAGAAATGATGAAATGTACCAACAAAACCACGCTTTAAGACAGCCCAGACGCTTTCTATGCCGTTAGTGCTAGCCATGCCATTAACAAACCCTCTAATTGAGTGATTAACCATTAAATGCTTATAGCCTGATACACTTTGATAAACGGTTTCCTCATCTGTGCATAAAGTGCTACCTTTAGCGACTGAATTATCAAGCATTTGTTGGATGGATTTGCCGTTAACTGACTTCAGAGAAATAGCCTTAACTTTACCTGAGCGTGAACGAATACCCACAACAGCAGTTTTAGTCTTGGTGCTTCTACCTTGTGTGCCTTTGGTTTTCTTGTCTTTATGCTTATTTTTCTCTTTACCACCTATGTAAGTTTCGTCCATTTCAACAACTCCTGACAGTAAGTCGTTATCACCTTGGCAAGCTTCTCTAATGCGGTGTAACATAAACCATGCTGATTTTTGTGTTATTCCTATCTCTTTGGCTAACTGTAGCGATGATATGCCTTTACGGGCAGTTACAACCAAGTAAATAGCAAATATCCATTTGTTCAAAGAAATATGTGAACGCTCAAAAATAGTACCTGTTCGTACTGTAAACTCTAAACTACATTCTCTGCAACGATAGTAGCCAAGTCTTGCACCTTTTCTGCAAGTAATAGACTTTGAATTGCTGCAAGCTGGGCATACCACACCATCTTTCCAACGTCTATTTTCAATATATTTCCTCGCAGTATCACCATCAGGGAACATTTCCATTAACTCAAAGGTTGATATTGTACTTTTGCTCATTCCTATTGCCCCACTTCATATTATGCTGGTATAATAACACAGATTATAGGTGGAGTTAAGTATATAATCCCCTAAATTATAATGAGCGGCTCTTGTATAATTCAAAAAACAATCGGAAGTGGGCACTTCTTGTGCTGAGCTTGCCGAAGCATAGGGGTCGCGCAGGAGACTGTGCAAAAAACCAACATCCGTCTTTCCTGCGGAAGCAGGAATCCAGTAAAACAAACAAATCCGCAAGGGTTTTCCATAAAGATTTTGACACAGAGATTATGGTCTTATCAGCTCCGTAGGGGCGACACCTTACGGGATTTTATATTCCCGCGATTCGGGCAACGATACAAAGCCTAAAGCCCCCGACAGTATAAATTTTCGTGTTTTCGTGGTTCCAAATGATAGCACTTCAGTGGTTAGCGAGAATCATAGCCAAGGTCATGTTTTAGCGATTTGTTCATCGGCGATCGTTGTAGGGGTTGTTCGTTGATCGGTATATGAATCAATGCCGCCAGTACGCTAAGTGCTGCTCCAGCCCACCACATCGCGTCATAGGAACCGGTTTGGTCATAAATAACCCCGCCTAACCATGCGCCCATAAAGCTGCCAATTTGGTGACTCAGGAAAACGATGCCGAATAAGGTAGCCATATATTTGACCCCGAAGACCTGTGCCACGATACCGGTGGTCAGGGGGATGGTTGATAGCCAAAGTATGCCCATCGTGCTAGCAAACAACAGCATCACTAACGGCGTTTTAGGGAGCAACAACAGTGCCGTTATTGTGATTGCCCGAGAAAAATAGATGATGCTCAAGCCGTATTTTTTACTCCATTTTTGACCTGCTACGCCAGACAACATGGAACCGAGGATATTCATCATGCCAATCAGGGTTAAGGCATAAGCCCCAATCGTAGGGTCAAGCCCGAGATCTTTAATATAGGCGGGTAAATGAATCGTGATAAAAGCGAGATGGAAGCCGCAAACGAAAAAGCCACAGGTTAATAGAATATAGCCGCGATGATGTAAGGCTTCATAAATGGCATCGGATAAAGATTGGTCGTGAATTTGCTGTTCTTGTGTCGCCGATGAAGTGGGCAGGCATAACGCCATCGGGATCATCAACAACGTGATTGAGGCAAGAATGACAAGTGCGGTATCCCAACCAAATGCAGCAATAAATCCCTGACTAAGCGGTGAAAATAACACCTGCCCAAAGGAACCTGCGGCGGTGCCGATTCCCAAAACGAAAGACCTTTTTTGTGCCCCGACAACCCGCACCATCGCTGCCAAAGCGAGCGTGAATGCAGAAAAAGCAATGCCAAGCCCAGTGAGAATACCGCCGGTGATGTATAAGGCAGCCCCAGTCTCAGAGACCGACATGCCCCAGACCCCGATGCTGTAAACAATCGCGCCCGCGATAATGACCTTACTCGTGCCAAATTTATCGGCAATCGCACCTGCAAAAGGAAGACCGATTCCCCACATCAGGTTTTGCAATGCCATCGCCAGCGCAAAAGTCGATCGGTCCCAATTCATGTCCACCGTCATCGGCCCCAAAAACAGCCCAAACACCGAGCGTATTCCGAAACCGGTCGTGGAAATCATACAACCGGCGATGAGCACTATCAGCGGTGTGCGCCAAGTTTTTAAATTCAATGGTATGGTAAATTTAGTGGCGTGGATGGGCGTATGCGGGAGAATAATTACTGCCCCACGATTTTCCCGATTTTATAATTGGAAGTGGGACTTTAGTCCCGCCGTTCTGGCACAGTTTTGGCGCGTCTAAAGCCACACTTCCGACAGTCATACCAACATCCGTCTTTCCTACGAAAGCAGGAATCCAGTAAAACAGCCAAACCCGCAAGGGTTTTCAATATGTTGTGGATTCCCATCACTTTTCAACTCGGTTAATCCTCATTTTCAATTCCTATATTTGCACAGAGCAATTATTGATGTGTCCAACGTGGTTTTCTTTTTTCTATGAAGGCGGTCATGCCTTCTTTTTGGTCTTTGGTTGCAAATGTGGCGTGAAATTGGCGGAGTTCAAACAGCAAGCCGTCATGGAGGCTGGTTTCCATCGCCTGATTGACACATTCCTTGTTCATCATCAATGCAGGTAGTGATTTTGAGGCGATTAGTTTGGCAATGCCAATCACTTGCTCGATAAATTGGTCTTGTTCGATAATTCGAGAAACCAATCCACATCGTTCCGCTTCAATGGCATCCATCATCCTGCCACTTAGACACATATCCATCGCTTTTGATTTTCCGATGAGGCGGGTTAGTCGTTGGGTTCCGCCCCAGCCGGGCAGGATGCCCAGATTGATTTCCGGTTGTCCGAATTTCGCGCTTTCTGAGGCAATGATAAAATCACAAGTCATGGCGAGTTCACAACCGCCACCGAGCGCGAAGCCACTGACTGCGGCGATGATTGGCTTTCTGCATTGGTTAAAGGTGTCGTCCAGATTGCCAATCGCATCATCTTTGTAAACATCACTATAAGACTGGTCTTTCATTTCCGAAATATCGGCTCCGGCGGCAAATGCTTTTTCGTTGCCGGTAATGACAACAGCACCCACTGCTGGATTGTTTTCAAAATCGACCAATGCCTGATGTAGTTCGCGCCGGAGTTCTTTTGACAAAGCGTTCAGCACTTTGGGTCGGTTAAAAACGATCAAGCCGATGTTTTCGTCAGTTTCGGCAATAATTGTGTTATAGGTCATGGCTATTCAAACTGATTCAGATTTCGGGTTAATAAAATGGACGACAATACGGATTTCGATTGTCGTATTGGAGCATCGTACTTGGGGGCATTTGACCCCTGATCTTGCTTAATGGCACAATATGTCATCATCATCGACACCATTTTACAACATAATTGGAGCAAAATTACCATGAATTTTAATCAAGTGTATGCCCAATCACGCGAAAATCCGCAGGCGTTTTGGGGGCAGGTTGCCGAGGATGTTTTTTGGTATAAAAAATGGGACAAAGTGCTTGATGATACTGACGCGCCGTTTTATCGGTGGTTTGTTGGCGCTCAAACCAATGTCTGTTACAACGCGGTTGATTGGCAGGTCGAGCAGGGGCGCGGAGCGCAAACGGCAATCATTTATGATAGCCCGATTACCGACAGCCAACAACATATCAGCTACCACGAATTAAAAGCCAGCGTGGCACGTTTTGCCGGTGCGTTACGCGCCCAAGGTGTGGAGCCGGGCGACCGCGTTATTCTATATATGCCGATGATTCCCGAAGCCGTTATCGGTATGTTGGCTTGTGCGCGAATCGGGGCAGTGCATAGTGTCGTGTTTGGTGGCTTTGCGGCAAACGAGCTGGCAGTGCGGATTGATGACTGCAAACCGAAAGTGATTATTTCTGCTTCCTGCGGCATTGAACCCAGTCGTGTGATCGAATATAAACCGTTGCTTGATAAAGCCATTGAGCTGGCACATCACAAACCCGATTATTGTATTATTTATCAAAGACCACAGACGTATGCTGATTTGATTGATGGGCGTGATCTGGATTGGCAGGCAGTGATGAGCGCGGCGACCGATGCCGACTGTGTCGCTGTTGCTGCCACAGACCCGCTCTATATTCTCTATACTTCAGGCACCACCGGACAGCCAAAAGGCGTGATTCGGGACACCGGCGGCGGCATTGTCTCGCTCAAATGGAGTATGAAAAACGTCTATAACGTACAGCCCGGGGATGTCTATTGGGCGGCATCGGATTTGGGCTGGGCAGTGGGGCATTCCTATATCGTTTACGCGCCGTTGTTCAATGGCAATACCACAATATTATTTGAAGGCAAGCCGGTCGGCACACCCGACAGCGGGGTGTTCTGGCGGATTATTTCCGAGCACAAGGTGAAAGTCCTGTTCACCGCACCAACCGCATTTCGAGCGATTAAAAGAGAAGACCCTGCGGGTGAACAGATTAAAAAATATGACCTCACCAGATTGCAATCGCTGTTTCTCGCTGGAGAGCGCACCGACCCCGACACCCTGAATTGGGCGAAACATAAACTCGGTATCCCGGTCATCGATCATTGGTGGCAGACTGAAACCGGCTGGCCAATTTGTGCCAATTGCTTGGGTCTTGGGCAGTTGCCGATTAAAGATGGCTCGGTTGCCCGTCCGCTCCCGGGCTGGGAGTTGCAGGCATTGGACGATTCCGGCAATCCAGTCAAACGTGGCGATATTGGTACATTGGTGGTGAAACTACCACTCCCTCCGGGCACATTTCCCAGCTTATGGAATGCACCGCAGCGTTACTTGGATGCCTATTTGAAATCGTTTCCGGGTTATTATGAAACCGGCGATGCCGGTTATATTGATGACGATGGCTATGTTTTTGTGATGTCGCGCACTGACGATGTAATCAATGTTGCTGGACATCGGTTATCGACCGGTGCGATAGAAGAAGTGCTGGCAGCGCATCCTGATGTGGCAGAATGCGCGGTGATGGGCGTAAAGGATGATTTGAAAGGCGAGTTGCCGCTGGGTTGTCTGGTATTGAACGCCGGGGTTGAGCGCGATCCGAAAAACATCGTTACCGAATCGATTCAACGGATTAGAGAGGAAATGGGTGCGGTGGTCACGTTTAAGCTGGCAGTGGTGGTCAAGCGACTACCCAAAACACGTTCCGGAAAAATCCTGCGCGGAACCATGAGAAAAATTGCCGACAATGATGAATGGAAAATGCCGGCGACTATTGATGATCCAGTGATTCTCGATGAGATTGCCGAAGCCTTGCAATCTTTGGGATATGCACAATTATACGATTAACTAATGAGGCGAATTGCGAGGTGAACTCATTGAAACATGTCTTCATAATGAACCCGCTGGAAGCGGTCAAGGCGCATAAAGATACCACCTATTTTCTGATGCTCGCCTGCGTAGAATTCGGGCATCGGGTTTGTTATTTGGATCAACATGCCTTGTGGCTAGAGCATAATCAGCTTCATGGCAAGGTATCGTGGGTGGATGTGCATGATGATGTTGACGCGCCATTTACGATCCTCGAATCAGCCACCATCAATCTGGCAGAAGTCGATGTGGTCTGGGTCAGAACCGACCCACCGTTTGATCGGCGATATTTTTATACCACGTTGCTACTCGACTATCTGCCCGACAGCACCCGCGTACTCAACCGACCGACAGCGATTCGCAATTGGAATGAAAAGCTCGCAGCCCTGTTTTATCCTCAATTTACCCCGCCGACCATCGTGACCAACAATATCAATGAAATCAAGCTGATGGCTCGGCGGCATGAGCGAATCATCATCAAGCCGATTGACGGTTATGGTGGAAAAGGCATTGTTTTCTATCTGGCTGGCGAGAGCGAGCAAGTCATTCTTGAGGCAACCCATCATGGCAGTCATTGGGTCATCGTGCAGGCGTATTTACCCGCTGCATCGGCAGGCGATAAAAGAATTTTACTACTCAACGGACAACCGCTCGGCGCGATACTTCGGCTACATGCAGACGGCGTGGAACTCAATAATCTGGATGCCGGTGCTTCGGCAAACCCAACCGAAATTGACCAGCGCGACCTTGAAATTTGTCGGACAATGAAACCCGATTTAATTGAGCAAGGAATATTTTTTGTCGGCATCGACATCATCGGCGGAATGCTCATCGAAGTAAACGTAACCAGCCCAACCGGCTTGCAGGAACTGTGCCGATTCAATCAAGAGGAGTATCATCATCAAATTATTTCATCGCTGTTGTGAAAAGTTGTCAATTTCCATTAACAATGCTGTCGTTCCATCGCAGGCGGGAATCCAGTAAAATACACAAACCCGCAATAGTTTTCCACTATTTACATGAATGAACAGGATGAGCAGGATTTTCGAAAAAAGTTTGACACAGACAATTATGCAAAGATCTAAAAGTTTAGATAAAAGACAGACACAGAGACCACAGAGCCAATCTAAAACCCAATTATTTAGGAGCACGTTATGAAAGAAAAATCAGATAAGAATTTCCCCGTTAAAAATGCAACAGCAGATACCGTCTCGTTGCTTGCGGATGACTGGCTCGACGATTTAATTGCTTGGGCAGATGCGAATAGGGTTGTTGAAAAGAGGGATGCAAATCGAGAGACTTGGTTGGGTTTTCCGCGAGACAAGAAGGAAATTCTGCGGTTGACGGAATTGATTTTATGGAACAATAAATTAACGGAATTGCCCGAATCAATCGGTAATCTGTCCAACTTGACGATATTATCTTTGTGGAATAATAAATTAACGGAATTGCCAGAATCAATCGGTAATTTATCAAACTTGACGGTATTGGATTTGAATGAAAATAAATTAACGAAATTGCCAGAATCAATTGGTAATCTATCCAACTTGGTGGAATTGGATTTGAGTTGGAATAAATTAACGAAATTGCCAGAATCAATTGGTAATCTATCCAACTTGGTGGAATTGAATTTGAGTTGGAATAAATTAACGAAATTGCCAGAATCAATTGGTAATCTATCTAACTTGACAGAATTTGATGTAAATGAAAATAAATTAACGAAATTGCCAGAGTCAATTGGTAATCTATCCAACTTGACGAGATTAGATTTGGGAGATAATCAATTAACCGAGTTGCCAGAATCAATTGGCAATCTATCCAACTTGGTAGAATTGGATTTAGGAGGCAATAAATTAACGGAATTGCCCGCATGGATTGGCAACCTGTCCAACTTGGATATATTATCTTTGGATAGCAGTAAATTAATGGAAATGCCTGCATGGATTAGCAATCTGTCCAACTTGGGGATGTTGTCCTTGATTGGCAATAAATTAACGGAAATACCTGCATGGATTGACAACCTGTCCAACTTGCATGTATTGTCTTTGGATGATAATGAATTAACGGAAATCCCCGAATCAATCGGTAATTTGCCCAAATTGATGGAACTGCATTTGAGTGAAAATAAACTAACGGAATTACCCGAATCAATGGGTCAATTGCAACATTTGGAATGCATTGACCTTTGTGAAAACCCCATCAAAGCACTCCCATCACATCTTGCACACTTAGAAGACATCGTACAATTTGAATTATTCTGACCCATGTCCAACCTACTAAAACGACCAGAATAGAACCTTGCATAATTCGGTTCTAATGGAAACCTGTGCAGAGAGTTTTTCTTGTTATGTTCTACTCAGTGATGGTATGCATACATTGATTACAATACATCAATTGGAAAATTATAGTTGATTGGCTTCATGGGCATGCGGTTTAGCCTTTGAATGATGATTGGAACCGAGTGACTATATACGCTGCCCGCTTCTTCGATAAGCTCTCTATAATGGGTTCTTCCGAGTTTCCTATGATATTAGTGACCAAACCTAAACACAGGAGACCACCCGATGCAGATACAAAGCCTGCGAATCAAGCCGGTTGCTTTTTATCGCGGACAAGTCAATCCCAACATAGGAGCTTCAATCACCATGCAAAACGGTGGAAGCTGGGAATGAAAGCAAACAGGTCGGGGAGCCGGTTCAGATTGACCATCGCATCCATCAATCTGGGGTTGGATGATTTTCAGTCTCATCAACCAATACCGACCGCATAATTCATTGGACTTGGCAACACCTTATGCGTATTATCAGAACCTTGAGAAGACAACCCTGTTTGTCTCATAGGTGCTGAACTCGGACAGTTCCCAATTTGCATTCGTTGTATTAGACTGTGGCGTGTTACGAAATAATTGAACCTGTGGCAATACTATAGGAATGAGACCTACCAATGAGCTGGCAAAATAAAGTTTTACGCATCGACCTTACGACAGGGACAATTTCTGTTGAACCCTTGAACATGGATTGGGCAAATAATTATCTGGGTAGTCGGGGATTGGGCACCAAATATTTGTATGAAGAAATGGACCCCGCAGCAGATGCATTAGGTGCGGATAATGTATTGATATTTTCCACCGGTCCGCTCGGCGGCACAATGGCATCGACCAGTGGTCGTTTTGGGGTCATCACTAAGGGTCCGTTGACCAATGCTATTGCCTGCTCCAATTCGGGCGGGAAGTTTGGTGCCGAGTTGAAATTTGCCGGCTATGATATGTTGATTCTGAAAGGTCGCTCAGAAAAGCCGGTTTATCTGAATATTCGGGATGACAGCGTTGAAATATTGCCTGCCGATGCAATCTGGGGACAATCAGTCTGGTATGCCGATGAATGGTTACGCAAGCGGCATCAGGAGCCGCAGATGAAAGTGGCAGCCATCGGCGTGTCGGGTGAAAACAAGGTGCGTTTTGCCTGTGTGGTCAACGATTTGCACCGTGCCGCCGGACGCTCTGGGGTTGGTGCGGTCATGGGCAGTAAAAATCTGAAAGCCATTTGCGTTCGCGGGACGGTGGGGGTGAAAGATAATAACCCGGGTCAATTCATGCGCGTTGTGCAGGAAGTGAACAAAGTGCTACATGGTAGTAGTAATCGCAGAGGATTGATGCGTTATGGTACTCATGCGATGTTGGATGGGATGCAGGAATTCGGCGGGCTACCGACACATAATTTTCAGCAGGTTACTTTTGCGGGCGCGGCAAAAATAAATCATAAATCGGTTACCGTTAAAAATCGTAATGGACATACCAGCCTGATTCGTAATGCGGCTTGTTTTGGATGTACGATTGCTTGCGGACGGATTGCAAAAATTGATCCACAACATTTTAGCGTCAAACACCGACCCGAATACTGGGTCGCTTCTGGCGGATTGGAATACGAAACCGCCTTTGCATTTGGTCCAGTTGTCGGCGTATCTGATCTTGACGCGCTGACCTTTGCTGGATTTATGATGAATGAACACGGCATGGATCCGATTTCCTTTGGCGTTACGCTGGCGGCAGCAATGGAATTGTATGAACTTGGCATCATTACCAAACAGCAAACCGATGGCATTGATTTGAGTTTCGGCAGTGCCGAAGCCCTCGTTGTGATGTCCGAAAAAACCGGTAAATACGAGGGCTTTGGCAAGCAACTCGGTTTAGGATCCAAACGATTGTGTGAGAAATACGGTCGCCCTGAATTGGCAATGGTTGCTAAAGGACAGGAATTTGCCGGCTACGATGGTCGCGCCATGCAAGGCATGGGGTTGGGTTATGCAACCAGCAATCGAGGAGCCTGTCATTTGCGCCATGATACTTTTACCGAAGACTACAAAGACCCGGGTACAAAGGGCAAGGCGCAAGCCTGTGCCACCTCGCAGGATTTTGTCGCAATGGTCGATTCATCGGGGCTTTGTTTATTTACCACAGGCACTTGGGGTTATACGGATTTTGCCAAGATGATTGATGCCGATTTGCCCGGAAAATGGGATGTTGAGCGACTACGTCAAGTTGGTGAACGTGTTTGGAATCTGGAAAAATTATTCAACCTCAAAGCGGGTTTGACAATCAAAGATGACACCCTGCCACCCAGAATGCTGAAAACCCCCGTACCAGCCGGCTTCAACAAAGGCGGCGTTGCCGAGCTGGAAGTCATGCTACCGCAATACTACACTGCCCGCGGTTGGTCTGAAGCAGGTGTGCCTTCAAAGGAAAAACTTGATGCTTTGAATATTGCTGGTTGATGTTTGGATGCTTGGGAGATGCAGGACAATAGGTATTCTGGATAGTCACTATCAGAACAAGGTAAATAAAGGTAGCTATTTGAAGGTTACCAGCGGTAAAACATGTTGTCGGCACCTGAAAAAAGATTAAAAAATAATTGTCAATGAATGTATAGTTACGGCATAGTGCTATCTGTGGCAGGCGTATCCACTTTTTGTTGAACCTAAACTGATTGAACCTAAATAAAATAGTCAATCCAATATTCAGCCCCCCAATGCTAGATTGTCCACCCATTAGTCCCATACACTCAATTGACTCGGAGGCTATGTCTTCGGAAGAATATCTGGAAATGTTACGACAAAGAGAGTTGTTGCGTTTAGATTTCCTTGCCGATGTTTTCACTCTTCTGGACGATATGCCTCTGTATCAGCCAGACGATGGTCTTTCTGGACGTGCTAGAGACGCAAATCATATACGCGAATATTTTCGTAAGGCGAGGTCTGATCTGGGCTTGTAAGGACTGAACAATCAAAACTCGAGGTGTTATTATGGAATTGACTATAACTTACGATGATGGTGATGAGACAACTGCAGAAATTACACGATGTGTTCTAAACGATAATTTAATAAGGATTCTTTTCAAGGGTGATGATGGAGATCCATTTGAAGGAAGGATTTGGCTTAAACCAATCAATGACAAGCAGACTACAACGCTACATTGGATTTATCCTGATACAGTAAAAGAAAAAGAACGGTTTTCCGGAATCCAACAAGAATCAGAAGAAACCAAATTCCCCCATCACCTGTGACAGGTTCTCTCAGAAACTATAGAGAAAAAAAAGGTTTGTTTTGAGGGCGATGGGGTTGATGTAGATGGAAAATTTAAGCTGGAAATTGATGCAGAAATCACCTGACAAATTCTAACGGATTGCCTGTGGTTATTTGATTCGGTCAAATAATTTATCAAGCAGGTGATGGTGTGGATGATTTCGAAGCAACGTTATTTCTGATATAAGTGGCTTGGAGTTGCATCGGCGATACCGCGCTCTTGATTCCTGATTGTTGTGCCACTTTTGCCAGATGTCTTGCCTCGGGGTAACGTGCCAGCGAGATGTTTATTTCGTGGTGTCCGATGGCTGATTTTATTGTGGTGCCATAAACATCCCAGCCGCTACCTAGACCGCAGGTGGTGTCGTGTGCCTGAAACGGTATTGCACCTGGATCAACCACGATTGGCGGATGGCATTGAATCGGGTTGGTGTTTTTAGTCACCTCATACAACGCGCAATAAATCTGATTCATCCGTGCATCAATCGCAGGTAACACCACGCCACTATCAATGGATGTCGCCAAAACTTCCAACGAGCAAACGCCTATCACTGCCACGTCTGCAGCATAAGCCAGCCCTTGAGTTACCCCCAAACCAATGCGGACACCGGTAAATGATCCGGGCCCAGTATTGACCGCGATAACATCCAGATTGCTCAAACTAAAGCCCGATTCTTGTAGCACCTGTTCTACCATTTGCAATACTAATTTTGAATGGGCTGGTGGCTGTCCGGCGGACTTGACGACATACTTCTGAATAACATCACCATCGTTTGATATGGCGACAGAACAAGCCTCGGTAGCGGTGTCGATGGCAAGTATTTTCACAGCGTATTCTGGGTGGGCGGTGTTGTTACTTACTTAAAAAATCGCTGCACATCATAAAGACTGCGGGTAATCGGGATGGGCGGTAGGCTTTTCAAAAACAAATTGCCATAGGCTTTGCTGGTAATTCTCTGATCGCAAATGACCAGTACGCCACGATCAGATTCGGATCGAATTAAACGCCCGGCTCCCTGTTTAAGCGCGATCACTGCGTTGGGAATTTGAATGTCGATAAATGGATTGCCACCCTGTTGTTCGCTATTTTGTAATTTGCTTTTCAGCACAGGATCAGAGGGCGGGGCAAAGGGTAGTTTGTCGATGACGACGCAGCTCAGGGCATCACCTTTAACATCGACTCCCTCCCAAAAACTTGCTGTACCCAACAAAACCGCATTTTCAGATTGGAGAAATTGTTCCAGCAGATGTTGTTTTGCAGCTTGACCTTGCACAAACAGGGGCCATTTGAAATGGCTACGCAACAATTTATAAATATTTTTCATCATCGCGTGACTGGTAAACAAACAAAATGCTCGTCCATTGCTGGCGTTGGTCACATCCAAAATGGTATTCGCCAACGCCTGTAAGAAACTTGCTTCTCTAGGGTCGGGTAATTCTGACGGCAGATACATCATCGCGTTTCTTTGGAAGTCGTAGGGACTTTCCCAGCGGCGGGTATCTGCATCCTGTAAACCAATCTCACCACAAAACGCAGTAAAATCATCCTCCACTGCTAAAGTTGCCGAAGTAAAAATCCACGACAGGTCAGGTTTTTCGATAAATTTTGAAAAATGCTTGCCGACATTAAGCGGTGTTAAATTGATTCTGAACCATGATTTTGTTGCTTCCAGCCAACAGACCGCATTTTTATCTCGATTTTCCCACCAAACATCCAGTTGATTTTGAATTTGAACGCATCTATTTTGGCATTTACCCAACCCTTCTCCGGTAGCCGCAGCAACGGTCAACGCGGTGTGCAGGTCATGCAGCCGAGCCACTAAATTATGAATCAATTCATTAAATTGAGCGTTTTTTAATTTGTCGAGAACTTCGGTAGGATTTTTAAGGTGCTTGCAATATAGCTGAATCTCATCAACCTGATCCTCCAGCGCGTCAATACAATCAGCAAAATATACCGCGCTTTTTTCCTCGTTTTCTGCTGCCAACACATCTTTGGTGAGCTCTTTTAATTGAAAACTAGACAGTGAAAACCCGAAAAATTTTGCCGCAATGTCTGGGACGCTATGCGCTTCATCAAAAATAACCGCCTCATGATTGGGCAATAACTCACCAAATCCTTCTGTTTTGAGGGTCAAATCGGAAAAAAACAGATGATGATTGACCACGACGATATCCGCTTCCATGGCATGCTGTCGCGCCTGATTGACAAAACATTTTTTGTAATCAGGGCATTTTCTACCCAGACAGTTATCCGCTGTGGAAGTAACCTCTTTCCATATTGGAGAATCCTCATGCACATCAGAGACTTCTGCAATATCGCCAGTTTTGGTGCGCGAAACCCATTTATCAATGACATCATATTCAAGCTGATATTGCTTGCCCACCAAATCACTTTGCTGGCTGTTCAGCGTCAGCCGATAGCGGCATAAATAATTGGAACGTCCTTTGAGCATTTGCGCGCTGACCGTCTTATCAAGCACTTCGAGTACAACTGGAAGATCACGATTAAAAATTTGCTCCTGTAAATGTTTGGTGCCGGTAGAAATGATGGTGCGTTTCCCGCTCAGCACCACGGGGACAAGATAGGCGTAGGTCTTGCCCGTTCCAGTTCCAGATTCAACCACCAACTTCCCCGAAAAAGCCAGTGAATCCTCAACTGCCTGTGCCATTTCTTGTTGCGCTAATCGTGGGGTGAAGTCGCTAATCTGTTGGTGAAACAGATTGTTAGCAGCAAGGATATTGTAACTTTTAGACATTAAGGACTCCTCTATTAATTGTCTTTTTCCGCGATTGCGGTGTCAGTCTCGTACTCGAATCCTCATGTATTCCATATACATGCCGGTTTTGCGTGCGGGATTTCCTTGCACTCACGAAAAAATCCTGCTTAATAAAGGCATCCTTTAATTTGTTTCGCCTCAGGTGGCGCAGACAAGAAATGCCGACTCTGCTTCTATCTCGTTCCGGGAGAATGCCGGCTACCCCCGTTGAGTAAACTTTTTTCAAAACTTTTTAATATTTTTTTCTGTTCACGGGTTAATTTTACCGGAATTTCTACGACTACCTTGCAATATAAATCGCCTTGATTGCCATTGCGTACATTGCGAACGCCTTTGCCGCGTAATCTGAAAATTTGTTCTGACTGACTTTCAGACGGAATTTTCAAACTCGCACGACCGGATAAGGTCGGTATTTCCAACACCCCGCCCAATGCCAGTTGAGCGTAGCTAACCGCTTCTTCACAATATAAATTGTCGCCCTCCCTTTCAAACATATCATGCTTTTTCAATCGCACCTGAACATATAAATCTCCCGCAGGAATGCCTTGTCCCGCTCCTTCGCCCTCGCCAGACAACCGAACTTGATCGCCGTCATCGACACCAGCGGGAATTTTTACTGACAAGTTTTTTTCTTCTTTGACCACGCCATGTCCATTACATGCGGTACATGGGTCAGCAATCACATTGCCTTTGCCTTTGCAGTGTGGGCAAGTTTGTTGTACCGAGAAAAATCCTTGTTGCATTCGCACCTGCCCCTGTCCATGACAGGTGCCGCAGGATTTCGCTTTTGAACCCGGTTTTGAGCCTGAGCCATCGCAAGCCGCGCAGTTTGCTCTTTTGGGTACGCGGATTTTTCGCTCCACACCCATCACTGCTTCTTCCAGTGAGAGGCTTAAACTGAAGCGCAAATCAGAACCGCGATTTTTACGCCGTCCACCCGCAGAGCCACCGAGAATATCGCCAAATATATCCCCGAAGATGTCGCCAAAACCGCCCGCGCCAGCATTGCCACCACCAGCGAATTGGTTGACTCCGTCATGCCCAAACTGGTCATAGGCGGTACGTTTCTTGGCATCAGTCAAAACGCTGTACGCTTCTTTGGCTTCTTTGAATTTTGCTTCTGATTCGGGACTGTCTTGATTACGATCCGGATGGTGTTTCATTGCCAAACGCCGATACGCTTTTTTTAGCGTTGGCTCATCAGCGTCCTGACTGACGCCCAAAACCTCGTAATAATCTCTTTTTGACATACTTTTTGTTCTAAACGTGCAAAAGAGAC
Organism: Candidatus Spongiihabitans sp.; assembly: GCA_965261425.1. Lineage (GTDB taxonomy): Bacteria > Pseudomonadota > Gammaproteobacteria > Arenicellales > Poriferihabitantaceae > Spongiihabitans. Next base: position 1,083,118 of record OZ253452.1, on the reverse strand, counting down.
TGTGCAAAAACCCCAAGCTAGTGCATGTTACATGTAGAAAACCCTTGCGGGTTTGGCTGTTTTACTGGATTCCTGCTCCCCGCCTACGCGGGGACAGGCTTCGCAGGAAAGACGGATGTTGGTTTTTTGTACAGTCTCAAAAGCGGGACTTAGCCCCGCTTTCGTGTCGTATCTCGGAATGCTTTAAGACTTTTTGTCTTCGCCATCAACCTCTTCAAATTCGGCATCCACGACATCGGCATCATCGGCACTATTTTGTCCTGATGTACTTTGTTCGCCACCTTCCGGATTCTCTTGACTCGCCTGTGCATACATCTGCTCAAGCAATGTGCTATGAATCTGGTTCAATGCCTCAGTTTTAGTGGTGATAACGGACAAATCGTCTTCTTTTAGAACCGCTTCAAGCTCAGAAACTGCGGATTCGATATTTTCTTTCTTATTCGCTTCAACCTTATCCCCCAGCTCATCAAGCGATTTCTTGATGCGGTGTGTCAAGGACTCACCCTGATTGCGCGCATCAATCAACTCTCTGGTTTTTTTGTCTTCATCAGCATGTTCTTCCGCATCCTGCACCATTTTAGCAATCTCTTCGTCCGACAATCCAGAACTCGATTTAATGACAATTTTGTTTTCTTTGCCAGTCACCTTGTCTTTTGCCGAGACATGCAAAATTCCGTTGGAATCAATGTCAAAGGTTACTTCGATTTGTGGAGTGCCCCGTGCCGCTGGTGGAATCTCGGTAAGATCGAACCGACCCAACGATTTATTCGTACTCGCCATTTCACGCTCGCCTTGCAGAACATGCACCGTCACCGCATTTTGATTATCATCGGCAGTTGAAAATACCTGACTTGCATTGGTTGGAATGGTGGTATTCTTTTCTACCACTTTGGTCATCACACCGCCCAAAGTTTCAATGCCCAATGACAACGGCGTTACATCCAGCAATAATACATCTTTAACATCGCCACCCAACACGCCACCTTGAATCGCAGCACCTAACGCCACGGCTTCGTCAGGATTGACATCGCGCCGTGCTTCCTTGCCGAAAAAGGTTTCCACCACTTCATGTACTTTCGGCATTCGTGTTTGGCCGCCGACCAATATGATATCATCAATTTCTGAGGCTTTTATACCCGCGTCTTGCAAAGCGGTTTTGCAAGGCACCAAAGTGCGTTGTACTAAATCATCGACCAGCGATTCTAATTTGGCGCGAGTCAATTTCATATTCAGATGTTTCGGACCACTCGCATCGGCAGTGACATAAGGCAGATTAACTTCAGTTTGAGAGCTGGAAGACAATTCGATTTTTGCTTTTTCCGCACCCTCTTTGAGTCGTTGCATTGCCAGTGGGTCGCCACGAAGGTTCATGCCCTGATCTTTGTTAAACTCATCCGCCAGATAATCAATCAACCGGCGATCAAAATCTTCACCCCCGAGGAAGGTGTCGCCATTGGTCGAAAGCACTTCAAATTGATGCTCGCCCTCAACTTCGGCAATTTCGATCACCGAGACATCGAACGTCCCACCGCCTAAATCATAGACCACGATTTTTCGATCCCCGCGTGCTTTGTCCATGCCATAAGCAAGTGCCGCCGCAGTCGGTTCGTTGATAATTCGTTTTACTTCCAGTCCGGCAATTTTTCCGGCATCTTTGGTCGCCTGACGCTGAGAATCATTAAAGTAGGCAGGGACTGTGATGACCGCTTGAGAGACTTTTTCCCCGAGATAATCTTCCGCAGTCTGCTTCATCTTTTGCAGTATTAAGGCGGAGAGTTCTGGTGCTGCCATTTGTTTTCCATCAACCTCTACCCACGCATCACCATTTTTGGCTTTAACAATTTTATACGGCATTAAGTCCATATCACGTTGCACCACATCCTCATCAAATTGCCGTCCGATTAAACGCTTAACGGCGAAAATCGTATTTTCCGGATTGGTTACTGATTGTCGCTTGGCGGATTGTCCAACCAAGACTTCACCGTCTTTGGTAAATGCAACGATGGATGGGGTAGTACGATCCCCTTCACTATTTTCGATAACCTTGGGCTTGCCACCTTCGACTATGGCAACGCAGGAGTTGGTCGTACCAAGATCGATACCTATGATTTTTGACATTTTCGGGTCCTCTGTATGTAATCTGTAAATTAGGTTGTTGAAGATTCAGATATGAGGGCTAACCATCGAATAACAAGCCATCAAATAACAAGATAAGCGACTATTTTTCGACCCGCTCGGCAATCACAACCATCGCCGGTCGTAATAATCGATCTTTAAGCAAAAAACCCTTTTGCATCACTTCTACAATGTGTTCAGGCGCAATTTCATCGCTTGCAAACAGACTAATCGCCTGATGTATTTCAGGATTAAACTTCACCCCGGGTGCGGCTTCCACCGCCGTTACGCCAAATTTTTCCATGACGCGACTTAGTTGCTTTAGGGTGAGTTCCAGCCCCTCTTTCATCTTCACGAGCGCGCCTTCGTTTACCTCTTCGGTTAGCGTGTCCATCTCCACTCGAGTCGCATGATCAAGACTGTCAACGACACTGAGTAATTCATGTGCGAAACCGTCTATGGCATATTTTCGCGCCGAGATAATTTCATTCTGGCTGCGGCGGCGAATATTCTCCGTCTCCGCTTTTGCCCGAATATAACTTTCTTTTAATTCATCAATTTGCTCATGCGCGATATTCAGTTTTTCAGTCAACTCCGTTTTGGAGTCAGCGGCAAAAGTATCGCCATCGGCAGCAGCATCATCAAGGGATTCAACATTGACTGCCTCTACAGTTTCGGGAGTAACCGCCTCACCGGCTTCTTTTACGGTGTCTTCCGTAGTGTCTGGTGCATCGGGCACAGAATTGGGTTGATCGGGAAGCGGATTATTGGTGTTAGTCGGTTTTTTACTCATGGCAGACAAAATTTAAGTGCAGTGGCAAATGATGCCCAAGATATGGGGGTAAGATTGAAAAGCGCAAGGGATTGATGTACTTTTAATTCCTCCCTGATTTAAAAGGGGTAGAATTAGGGCGTTATTCCGACAGAATAGACTGTGCAAGAAACCAACATCCGTCATTCCTGCGGAAGCAGGAATCCAGTAAAACAGCCAAACCCGCAAGGGTTTTCTACATGTAACATGCGCTAGCTCGGGGTTTTTGCACAGTATCAGAAACGCAAGTCGTCTATATCGAAAACGAAGAACCACAACCACAGGTGGTTGACGCATTCGGATTATTGACCAGAAAGCGACTGCCCATGAGGTCGTCCTTGTAATCAATTTCCGCGCCATTTAGATATTGTAGGCTGAGCATGTCGATCAGCACTTTTATACCGTCATGTTCGACCGTGATGTCGTCTTCCTGCTGATTTTCGTCAAACTGAAAACCATACTGAAAACCGGAGCAACCCCCGCCCTGAATATAGACGCGAAGCATCAAATCCGGATTGTCTTTGCTGGCAAGCAACTCAGTGATTCTACTGGCCGCATCGCCGGATATTTTCAAATCAGTTTGCATGATGGTTTAGATATGGGCTTTGCTGGTATTCTATCAGAAACAAAGCGTGTAAAATCAAACTTGACAGGGTATTTAGTAGGGCATTTCAGCCTTATGGAACGCGACCGGGTTCTTGTACAGTCTTGCACACTTCCGACAATGATGCAAAGGTCTCAAATAAACATACACAATAGATTATAAACCGTTACACTTTGCGCCCTGATTTTGACTCGTAGGGCGATCCGACTCCAACAACGAGTATATAGAGTCAAGCGATGATGTTTCGCTATCATATTCAATATCCATCACGATAACCATAATGACTGACACAATAACGGCGTTTAATCAATTTGCTCTGAATGACGCTTTATTAAAGGCATTGGATGAAGTGGGCTACGAGACCCCTTCACCGATTCAGGCGCAGACCATTCCTGTTTTGCTTGCCGGAAAAGATGTCATTGGTCAGGCACAAACAGGCACCGGCAAAACGGCTGCCTTTGCCTTGCCGATGTTGTCTAACCTTGATCTGGGGCAGAAGATGCCACAGCTTCTGGTGTTAGCACCGACTCGTGAATTGGCGATTCAGGTGGCAGAGGCATTTCAAAAATATGCCACTCACCTAAAAGGATTTCATGTGCTACCGGTTTATGGGGGGCAGGATTATCGCGGTCAAATCCGCGCCTTGCAACGTGGCGTTCATGTGGTGGTCGGAACGCCCGGGCGGGTGATGGATCATATGCGCCGAGGCACCTTAAAGTTGGATAATCTGACCGCGCTGGTCTTGGACGAAGCAGATGAAATGCTTCGGATGGGATTTATTGACGATGTTGAGTGGATTCTTTCGTTGACCCCCAAAGAACGACAGATTGCACTGTTTTCGGCAACCATGCCCGCGCAAATCCGCCGTATTGCCACGAAATACCTGAATCAACCAGAAAACATCACCGTCAAAGTGGAAACGGCAACGGCTCCTACGATACGCCAGCGTTTCTGGCCGGTCAGTGGGGTGCATAAACTAGATGCCTTGACGCGCATCCTTGAAGCTGAGGTGTTTGATGCGATGTTGATTTTTGTACGCACCAAAACCGCGACCGCTGATCTGTCTGAAAAACTAGCGGCGCGGGGTTATGCGTCCATGCCACTTAATGGCGATATTCCGCAACGCAATCGGGAGCGCACCGTTGAACAATTAAAAGCGGGTAAGTTGGACATTATTGTGGCGACCGATGTTGCCGCACGCGGGCTTGATGTGAGGCGTATCAGCCATGTGGTGAACTATGATATTCCCTACGATACGGAGGCGTATATCCATCGCATCGGGCGGACCGGTCGGGCAGGGGAAACCGGTGATGCGATATTGTTTGTCGCACCGCGTGAGAAGCGCATGTTGCATGCCATCGAAAAAGCCACCCGTCAGAAGATCGCGCTCATGGAAATACCTTCAACAGAAATAATCAACGACAAACGGATTGCGAAATTCACCCAACGCATCACCGACGCGATCGCTACGAACGAGTTGGGTCTGTTTCATCGCGTGATTGAGCAATATCAACAGAAGCATAACGTGCCCGCCTTGGAGATTGCAGCTGCCTTAGCGCATTTGTTACAGGGCGAGACACCCTTGTTGTTGCGTCATAAGCCGATGAAGGAGATACAAGGTGATTGGAATGAGGAACGTCCTTCTCGCAAAGACCGTGGTCGGCGTGGTCAGGAAAAGCCAAGGGCAAGATCGGGTGCAAAATCGGGGGCAAGACCCGAGCGCAAACGCACTGAAGACGGAATGGTGCGCTATCGAATTGAAGTCGGTCATAACCATGAAGTCAAACCGGGTAACATCTGCGGTGCCATCGCCAATGAAGCGGACATCGACAGCAAGCACATCGGGCGTATCGACATCCACGATGATTATAGTTTGCTTGATTTGCCCGAAGGCATGCCAAAACCACTCCTTAAGAAGTTAAAAAAAGCATGGGTGTCGGGTCAACAATTACAGATTTCGGCATTGGATGGTAAAAAGGGGAGTGGCGAAAAGGGGCATGTGCGAAAGAGCAGAGACACCGATAAGCGCACCGACAAAAAAAGAAAAGACAGCTTCGGCAACAAGGATCGAGCGACCACCCGAGCCAAACCCAAAAAAGATCATAAAAAAAGCCCGAAAAGAACTAAAAGCAAATCGGGAAGCAAGGTTTTATGAGATGCCGAGGAAACTACTGTGATATGAGTTTGACGATAAACCCAAGATCATTTTTGATGAGTTGATTAGTCTGGGAGCGTGTCATTTCTGAATTTGCGGCAAATTCAGTAAACCGTGCATTGTGAACATTATAAATAACCGTTGCTGCAACCTGCGAGTCGAAATCGGTGTTGATTAGATTCCCATTTTTTAAAATATCCAGCAATTGTGCTAATAATTTCTTGAGCTCCCATTCCAGTGTCGTAAAGCCACGACCAAATGTTGAGTTGCCTTTGCGTATTGAGGTCGCCAGTACCTGTGCCCAGATCGGTCTGTCCAGATAGGAAAATGCGTGATTAAAGATAGTCTCAGAAAATTGAATGATAGCAGTGAGGGCATCGTGGTGATTCGTTCGCAACACCATATCAATCTTCTTAATTAACTGGCGGTCGCTTTCCGCTACCAACGCCAACAACAGTCCGCCCTTAGACTCGTAATAGTTAAACACGGTCATGGGCGATAAAGCAGCAGCATCGGCAATCGCTTCTATGGTAACAACCCGATAGCTTGCTGCTCGAAACTGCCGTCTTGCCGCTTCTAAAATTCGCCGTTTTCGATCTTGTTTCTGTCTTTCTCGTAGCCCTGTCATTGGATAAGAATGCGTGATTGTTGTTAAAATTTAACGACCACCGTCTAAAGACCGTGGGTTGAAAGGACGGACTGAAAGTCCAGTTGATTGGCTAAAGCCGATTCGTCACGACTCAACATCGAAGTGATCATTCGGGTTACGCTCGAAATGGTGTTCCAAATATTCCTTAATCATTGCTTTTGTCAATTCACCCGCCGTCACGCAAAAATAACCTCTCGCCTAAAAATGTTGCCCCCAATACCGCTTATTCAAATGAGGAAACTCTTGAAACAGCTTGCTTGAACTCCTTCCCTTTATTCGCCTCATAATCTCTGATGGAGACAGGTTCGGGGGCACTGATACCAATAGGGGTATGTGTTCTTTACTCACAACACCCCACTTGATAGCGATATTTCGTCGCCCAAACAAAGTGGGATTCAATCTTAAATTTTGTATGGGAACCCTGCCGATACTTCATCTCAATATCATAAAGACAACTGCTAGCTTAAAACTACCCGTCTAAAGACGGGGGTTTTAACCTGAAATGCGGACGAATAAAACTGGATTAAACAGTAACTAAACCATTCCGACTATTTTACCGCTATTATACATATTTATAGAATAAAATATTATATTGACTAAAATATAAATCAATGCTATAATCCTAGTTCATTATGGAGATTGCCATTGAATAGCAGGGATGTCTGACTAAATTGCTATTGGAGGAACCTGTGAACAAGACCATGCAAACTGTCAATTTTACCGAAATGGTTGACGGAACCGTGCTGGAGTATGCGTTGCTTGATCGGTTGGAGCGGGCGTATGTACGCGCTCTTCCCGCTCGACTGCTGGCGGCGTTGGAGAAACTGCGTGGTTCGCTGGCTGGCTATCAGGTTTCTCGGTTGGAGCATGTCTTGCAATCTGCCACACGCGCTTATGAATCTGGCGAGTCTGAAGAAATCGTGGTAGCGGCGTTGCTCCACGACATCGGCGATATGCTGGCACCACTATCACACAGTGAAATGGCAGCTGCCATTATCAGACCGTATGTCTCAGAACGGACTTACTGGATCGTCAAACATCATGGGGTATTTCAAATGTATTACTACGCCCATCATTTGGGGGGAGAGCGTAATGCCCGCAACAAATATCGTAATCACCCGTGGTATCAAGACTGTGTCAACTTTTGCGAAAACTATGATCAGAACTGTTTTGACCCCGATTATCCATCCAAGCCATTGTCTTTTTTTGCACCGATGCTTCAACGTGTTTTCGCTGAGCCACTTTACGGTTTCCAACAAGCTCCTGTCGAAAACGAATCACAAAACAACTATTGAAACCGAGGCACAAATTATGAATACATTATCTGCAATCGTTCGTGCCGGGTATAAAGCCGGTATAGCTATCGTAATAGGGGTTACACTGATTGTACCCATATCAGCAAATGCGGAGGATAAAATCAAATGCGTATTTCCATTCTGGTTTGGATTTGCTCCTGTTTTTGTTGCCCAAGAACAAGGTTATTTTGAACAACAAGGTCTGCATGTAACTACCGCTTTCGATAACGACCGTGCAAATGTTTTACCTGCAATGGCAACTGGTGCGGTTGACTGTACCATGCGGACTATTGGCGAGGCGATGTCACGCCCGAGAAAGGCGGATACAACTGGAACGGTAATCGGTACAATCGATATTTCTGTGGGGGCTGATGGCGTTGTTGCTTCCCCAGAAATCAAGACAGTCTCGGATCTCGTGGGCAAGGTTTTTGCTGGTGAAATCAATCACCCGGGAACAGTTTTGGTGCAACATGCGCTTGCCAAAGAGGGCAAAAGCATCAAAGACGTAGAAATGAAATTGATTGCTACGGATGACTCGGCTGCGGTTTTTGAAGACGAAAGCATCGCGGCGGTTGCTACTTGGGAGCCTATGATGAGTTCTATTGTAAAAGGAACCTCGCGCAAAGGGGCGCACATTCTGATTTCTTCAGCAGATTATGAGGGTTTGATTACGGACATCGTTTTGGTGCGCACCGAAGACTATAAGAAAAATCCTAAAAAATATGCGAAGTTTTTGCGTGGGATTTATCGGGCAGTAGATTTGTACCGTGCCGATCCTGATAAATTCATTGCTATTTCAGCACCCAAATTTGACGTGTCCGCTGCCGAAATGAAAGAAGCATTGCAAGGGGTGAAATACACATCTTATGAGGAAAGTGTCGCCTATCTGCCGAGTACTGTTGGTGAGGGTAAGCTGAAAGAAGTCTTTGATGCCTTCAACGAGATTAATGTCTCCCTAGATTTGCAGGATGCTCCTTTTTCCTATAAGCCGTTTGTGGATGGCAGTCTGATGCGCGGATTGTTTGACGGACACCAGCGATAAAAGAAGCGGTGCATTCAAAGGCTTGTCGGTTAATTCAAAATCAGTCCAGTTTTAAGAAAATAAAATGTTTAATAACCAAGCCCATTCAAAGGTGGTACTGGGTGAGATGCTTCTGAATTTTTTCGTGTCGTTTCACAAGCGACTCTACAAATATAAAAAGGAAAGACCTTGTTAGGTAATATTTTTGTCTTTCGGACACCTATACCACACCGAACAGAAATAATTCTCGGACTGTTTGGCTTTATTTGCTTTTTGTTAAGCTGGCATCTGATTGCGATATCTGGTTTTATCCGACCGGAGTTCCTGCCAACTCCAGCGACCGTTCTAAGGGCGTTTTTTAGATTGTTTGCGGAGCGGGATTTTGCATCGGATGTGGTCATCAGTATCGGCCGTGTTTGGCTTGCTTTTGCGCTTTCAGTGATTGTTGCGTTACCTCTTGGGTTGATGATGAGTAGCTATCGAGTTGCGGGGGCGTTTTTTGAGCCCTTTATCGATTTCTTCCGCTATTTGCCGGTGCCTGCTTTGGTGCCATTACTGATAATTTGGTTTGGTGTTGGTGAGTCGTCCAAAATTGCGGTGCTTTGGGTTGGTACCTTTTTTCAACTGGTGCTATTGGTAGCCGATGATATGAAACGAGTCCCCTCAGAATATATTGAATCAGGGTTCACACTCGGTGCTCGTCGCGCGCAGATTATGCGCGACATCATTATTCCTGCCTCATTACCCAACATCGTGGATAACCTGCGTATTACGCTTGGCTGGTGCTGGACTTACCTAATTATTGCCGAAATTGTGGCAGCAAGCTCTGGCATCGGGCATGTCATTTGGTCGTTACGCCGTTTTGTCAAGACTCCAGAAGTCATGGCTGGCATTATCACCATTGGCATCATTGGGCTGATTACCGATCAGGCATTTCGCTTCGCTCATCGGCGACTGTTCAGACACTTGGATCGGTAAATGGAAACCAATGAAATCCTACAGATAGACGAAGTCAGCAAGTCATACATATCGGATGACGGAAAAATTGAAACCCCTGTTGTCGAGCAACTATCTTTGTGCGTAAATGAAGGCGAATTGATTATGTTTCTTGGTCCGTCAGGATGCGGGAAAACCACGTTGATGCGTATTATTGGTGGATTGGAAAAGCAAAACACCGGAAAAATCTGGTTGGATGGTGATGAGTTGCATGGTCCAGATCGTCGTCGTGGTATGGTATTTCAATCTTATTCTTCGTTTCCTTGGCTGACGGTGCGCCAGAATATTGCCTTTGGTTTGCATTATCGAAAAGATATTAACGAGACTGAAAAAACCGAAATCACCGAGTATTATCTTGGCTTGGTCGGGTTGGGAAAATTTGGTGAGTTTTACACCAATCGTATTTCGGGTGGTATGCGTCAACGTGTCGCGATTGCCAGAACTCTTGCGGCTGCACCAGATTTGCTGTTGATGGATGAGCCTTTTGGTGCACTTGATGCCCAGACGCGGGAGTTTTTGCAAATGCAGTTGCTGGATATTAACCAAAAAGAGAAAAAGACTACGATATTTGTAACACACGATGTTGAAGAGGCAGTTTTGCTTGCTCACAGGATTGTCGTTTTCTCGGCTCGCCCAGCAAGAATCATAAAAGAAATAAATGTCGCAAGTACTATTCCAGTGGATCAGCGTACTGATAGAATTAAGGAGTCCAAAGCCTTTTTTGAGTTGCGAAATAATGTCCTCAAGATTCTCCGTGAAGAATATTGTCGTGCAGAAAGTGATCTGACTCCAGCATGATATACAACTTCACGGAAAAACATGTCGTTGTTACTGGTGCCAACCGAGGTATTGGGTTGAGTATCGCCGAGCGGTTTCTCGATGCGGGGGCGCGTGTTACGATTGTCGGGCTGGAAGAGGATACGCCTGATGTTACGGCAAAATTAAATGCTCGCTTTGGCAAAAGGGTTAGCGGTTACCGTTGCGATATTTCACAGCCCGATCAGGTGCGATGTCTGAGTGAAAAAATTGCTGCGCTGGATATTCTGATTAACAATGCCGGCCTTGAGCATATTACGCCGATTACCGATCCATCGCCCGATGTGGACAGCATGTTTCGCGATATTATGCTGATTAATGTGGTGGGTACTTTTTCTGTTACCCGCGCTCTGTTGAATAAGCTTCCTTATGGTGGTCGGATTATCAATACCGCCTCAATGTGGGGCAAGACTGCGGTTGCAGAATTTAGTGCCTATTGTGCCTCAAAACATGCACTCATTGGGTTGACCAGAAGTTTGGCACAAGAGCTTGCCGAGCGTAACATTTCGGTCAATGCGGTCTGCCCGGGCTGGGTTCGTACCGTCTCCTCCATGCGCTCGCTATCGCATATGGCGCAACGTCAAAATCGTACTGAAGACGATCTTTTGACAGAAATTATTGATAGACAAGCTCTGAAAGGGTTGATGGAACCCGCCGATATGACCGACATCTATTTATTTTTAGCTTCATCCGCTGCGCGCAACATCACCGGTCAGGCTTATACCGTAGATCGCGGAGAATTGATGCAATGACACGCGAATTGGCGGGCAAAACGGCATTGGTTACCGGTGCGGCAAGTGGCATTGGTGCAGCTAGTGCCATTGAGCTTGCCAATGCAGGTGCACAGCTCATTCTTGCTGACCGTAACGATGTTTCGGCAGTGCTTGCACTAATCACCAAGCAAGGAAATGCAGCCTACGCAGTACAGTGTGATGTTTCTGATGAAGCCAGTGTCGCTAACCTGTTTACTGTCATTGAGGACAACACGGGGCATCTGGATATTGCCTTGAATTGTGCGGGCATCCTGTTGGAGAGCAAACTCACTGATATGTCGGTTGAGGATTTTGACAAAATAGTGGCAATCAATTTGCGTGGCAGCTTTCTAGTAGGTCGCGGGGCAATTGCCATGATGTTACAACGGAACGCCAACAACGGCACGGGTCGCATGATCAATGTGGCATCAGAATTGGCATATCTCGGGCGGGCCGATTTTTCCGCCTACTGCGCCACTAAGGCGGGTGTGATTGGGCTTACGCGATCTTGGGCACGCGAATATGCCCCGCATATTCTGGTTAACGCGATTGCGCCAGGTCCTGTTGATACACCGATGCTGGCATTGGAAAACATGTCACAAGAATGGCGGGAAAAAGAAGCTGATGTGCCTCTGGGTCGTGTTGGTACGCCACAGGAAATTGCTGCAGTGGTTCGTTTTCTGGCTGGTTCGGGGGCAAGTTATATGACTGGGCAAACCATTAGCCCGAATGGTGGGGCAGTAATGTTCTAGTTTATAGAGATTTTAGATTATGAGGAACAATATGATGATTCAACGCCCCGTGCCTTGGCCAAATGGGGCAAAAGTTGCCGTTGCGATAACGCTTGATATGGATGCCGACAGTCTGGTTCATGTCGCACACCCAACCGATTCGATTACCCGAGTTTCCACTATCTCAATGTTAAAATACGGACCTCAGGTGGGTGTGCCACGTATTCTGGAAAGTTTTCGCCGATTTGGTTTACAACAATCATTTTTCATTCCCGGATGGTGTGTTGAGAATTATCCCGAAACGGTCGAAGCCATTGCCCATGATGGACATGAAGTCGGCTATCACGGCTACATACATGAAGCCCCCAATACATTATCACGTGCCGAAGAACATTATTGGCTACGCCGCTCAATCGATGTTATTGAAAAACACACTGGCAAACGACCATCTGGTAACAGGTCGCCTCTGTACTATTTCTCGAAACACACAACCGATCTGCTGATAGAAGAGGGGTTTACTTATGATAGCTCACTGATGGGCGATGAAGTCCCCTATATCCTGAAAACCGACCAAGGTGAATTGGTGGAATTGCCCACCAGTTGGGCATTGGACGACTGGCCGCCTTATGTGCATTCAATTGACCTGAATTATATGTTTCAGGTGATGGCTCCCGATCGTGCTATGGAGTCATTCATGGCTGAATTCAATGCCATGCGAGAAGTCGGAAATGGTCTTTGGGTTGCTACTTGGCATCCCTTTGTCAGTGGACGATTATCGCGCTGGCTACGAGTAGAAAAAATGATTGAAGAGATGCTGGAAACTGGCGATGTCTGGTTTGCTACTTTACAGGAAATAGCCGCCCACATTAACGCACTCACAGCATCCGGAAATTACCACCCGAGAATTGATCAGTTGCCCTATTACAGCAGCCCACAAGTCCCCGATTCACCGCCATCAGCAATGCTACAGGACTGTGACTAAAACCGCTATGTGCTTTTAGTTGATACTGGGCGAACCGTTACCTGTTTGCCTCATCGGTATTGAACCCGAACAATATTTGACTTTTCCTGTCGCTCTGGTACAGAATGCTTTGCTCGGTTAGGTTGCCGAGTGGGTCATGGTTATCGAGAGTTTATCCCCTTCATAAGCGTGGTGCGTTGCATGGTGACCGATGTGGGCAAATAACGTAGCAAATCACATAAGTAAAGACATTGACTAATATTCGTATCGAAACTGATTCTTTCGGCACTCTTGAGGTGCCAGCAGACCGGTATTGGGGGGCGCAAACGCAACGCTCTTTGGGTAATTTCAAAATCGGTAGTGAGCGGATGCCGAGACCGTTGATTCGGGCATTGGGCATTATCAAGCGTTGTGCCGCACTGACGAACGTCAAGCAGGGGCTGTTAGATGACAATATCGGTTCAGCCATTGTCGATGCGGCACAGGCGGTGATTGACGGCAACTTGGACGCGCATTTCCCGCTGGTGGTATGGCAAACTGGCTCTGGCACCCAGTCCAACATGAATGCCAATGAAGTCATCTCCAATCTTGCCATTCAACAGCTTGGCGGTGATATGGGTAGCAAGTCGCCGGTGCACCCTAACGATCACTGTAACCTAAGCCAGTCTTCAAACGACACCTTTCCAACCGCAATGCACATCGCCAGTGCCGAGCAATTGCAGCAGTCCTTGATTCCATCATTACAACATTTACACGCGGCTCTCGATAGCAAATCCAATGAGTGGAACGACTTAATCAAGATTGGACGCACTCATTTACAGGACGCAACGCCGCTCACCCTCGGGCAAGAGTTTTCGGCGTATGCGGCGCAAGTGGCGTTTGCCATCGAGCGCATTGAAGGTAGCATGGGGCGCATTTATCCGCTTGCTCAGGGGGGGACGGCAGTTGGTAGTGGGGTTAATTCCAAGCAGGGTTTTGCGGATTTATTTGCCAAACAGGTTGCCGATTTTACCGAATTGCCGTTTACCTCTGCGGCGAATAAATTTGAATCTTTGGCTGCCCATGATGCGATGGTTGAAATTTCCGGCGTACTAAATACCATCGCGGTCAGCCTGAATAAAATTGCCAACGACATTCGCTTGCTGGCATCAGGCCCGCGTTCTGGAATCGGCGAATTGCAACTCCCCGAAAATGAACCGGGTTCTTCGATTATGCCCGGCAAGGTCAACCCGACCCAATGTGAGGCAATGACGATGGTTTGCGCGCAGGTCATGGGCAACCACAGCACGGTTACGATTGCCGGCGCACAAGGGCATTTTGAGCTCAATGTGTTTAAGCCGGTGATTGCCTATAACCTGCTCCAATCCATCCGCCTGATGAGCGATGCGGCAGTCAGCTTCACCGATAATTGTGTGGTCGGCATCGAGCCAAACCGTGCGCGTATTGCCGAATTGGTCGAAAATTCGCTGATGTTGGTAACTGCTCTGGCGCCGAAAATTGGTTATGATAATGCGACCACGATCGCTAAAACGGCACATAAAAACGGCACCACCCTGCGTCAGGAGGCAATCGCCGGAGAATTTGTTACAGCAGAAGAATTTGACCAAATCGTCCGCCCAGAAAAGATGATTGCCCCGAGTACCGAATGACGCGAATATTCCGCACAACACATAACCAACCCCAATATAATTCGGTATAATTATGCCAATTTCCAACTTATAAAAAAACATGTCGAATAAAACCATACACTGTGTGGTACTCAAGCAGGATGCCGAAGCACTGGACGCGCCGCCATACCCGGGTGAACTGGGGCAGCGGATATTTGAAAATGTCTCCAAAGACGGTTGGGCACAATGGCTCACCCGCTTGACTGCCATCATCAATGAAAATGGGCTGAACACCTCAGATCCCACCGCTTTGGAATTGATCGAAAAACACATGAAAGGATTTTTCTTTGGGGAAGGTGATTATGGACATCTGCCAGCCGGCTTCCATGCCACTACGGAAAGATAATGATCGGGTGGGTCGCAGGTCTGCGGTGTAGTCAATGAAAATCGATCAATGACAACGACCACACGATTTCCCCCAAGCCCTACCGGTTACCTCCATATCGGCGGTGCGCGGACGGCGTTATTTAACTGGTTATACGCCCGCAAAACCAATGGCGAAATGGTCTTGAGAATTGAAGACACCGACCGTGAACGCTCAACCCAGCAAGCCGTGGACATCATTCTTGATGCGATGAAATGGCTTGGGCTGACTTGGAATGCCGGACCGTTTTATCAAACCGAGCGATTCGAGCGTTATGCCCAAGTGGTCGATCAACTGCTTGTTCAAGGCGATGCCTATTATTGTTTTTGCAGCAAGGAAAGATTGGAAAAAAATCGGGTTTCGCAACGCGAAAAAGGTGAAAAGCCGCGCTACGATGGGTATTGTCGAACATTAAATCACTCTCCCGAAAGCAGCACCTCCCAAAGCGTAGTCGTCAGATTCAAAAACCCAACGCACGGAACGGTAGAATTTGATGACGTTATTCGCGGTCGGGTCACGGTCGCAAACCGAGAAATGGACGACTTAATTATTGCCAGAAGCGATGGCACGCCGACCTATAATTTAACCGTGGTGGTGGACGATATGGATATGGGCATAACCCATGTGATACGCGGCGAGGATCACATCAGCAACACCCCGAGACAAATCAATATCTTTCACGCGCTAAAAGCCGATTTACCTATATTTGCCCATGTTCCGCTTATTCTCGGGCAAGATGGACAACGCCTGTCGAAGCGTCATGGCGCAGTCAGCGTACTCGATTATCGCGACATGGGAATTCTGCCGGAAGCATTGTTAAATTATTTGGTGCGACTGGGCTGGTCGCATGGTGACCAAGAGATATTTGATATTGATGAAATGATCGAGTTGTTTGATATTGCCGACATCAATAAATCACCAGCAGCGTTTAATTTGGAAAAACTACTCTGGGTCAATCAACAATACATCATAAAGGCGACTCAAACTCGCTTGGCGCAAGAAGTCGCAAAAATTCTCAATCGCCGCGGGATTAGATTATGCGATGGGCCGGATATCCATGAAGTCGTGGAAGTGATGCGCGAGCGAGCGCGGACATTGGAAGAAATGGCGGATAAAACCACCTATTTTTATCAGGATTTTGACGGCTACGATGCCAAAGCCGTGAAAAAGAATATCAAACCAGAATCAGGCAACCTACTATCCGCCCTGCATGGCGAATTAGCCAGCATAACGCAATGGGACGAAGCCCATATCAATCAGGCAATCCAGCATATTCTGGATAAGGAAAACATCAAACTCGGTGTCTTGGCGCAACCTCTTCGCATCGCCCTATCCGGCTCATCAGCCACACCATCCATTGATGTAACGGTAAAATTAACCGGTCGGCACAAAACCTTGGCGCGCATCGAAAAAGCGGTTTGTAGTTTGCAGTTAGCAGTTAGCAGTTCCAGCGAGGACTTGGCGCGGCTGAAGCCACACTTCCGGGTTGGCAAACTGCCAAATGTCATTCCTTAGCGCAATTCCACGAAGTTACGCCTTGTGGATTAGAATGCTGGTTTTTACACACTGGAAAATTAGACAATGAAAGAGATTTATGCTTGGGCACCTTGGTTCAAAGCGTTGGCAGGAAAAATCGCTGAGGGTGGCGAGGGTTATTTGATTGAGAAGGTGAAGGAAGTTAAATGGGGGAAGGATACTCCAGCATTACTCATGTATGGTGATGACAGTATCGATCCATTTTCATTTTTTTATTTTCTTGCGCAGAAAAATACTACTCAGCAATATATCACTGTCTATACAAGTGTTGGTGAAGTGTTTGGCATTGATAGCCAAATCCGCGATGACCTTCTTTCTGAACAAAATCGGGAACGAGGGTTTATTTTTCCCGCGCCGACTCCGAACACCATGGCATTGTTCCACGATGATGGCAACGGTGATCCCGAGTTGCTCTGGAGGTTGTTTCGACAGGCAATTCAACCCGGTGCCAACATAAACGCAGACGATTTTTCAGGCGCATTCAAAATTAAAAATGTTGCTGTCACAAAACTGACTCAATGTTTGTTTTTAATCAATCCACATTGTTTTATGCCCGTGGATAAGGGGAGTTTTAAGTTTCATACGGGGCTAAATTTGCCTTCTTACAGAGAAGCAAAAAAAGAAATTGAGAAACCAAATGGCTGGAAATACTACAAAGAAACGATGCTAAGCGGTTTTCGTACTGCTTTTCCAGAATGCGCTATTTATGAGATAAATACCGCACTTTATTGTATTGGACAGTGGCAAAGGGAAGGCACAGGCATTGGTGAAAATTTCTTTCAGGTAAGCACGAAAGTGTATGATGATGGAGATGATTATTGGGATGAGTTTTCCAAAGAAAACTGGGTGCGTACTGGTGGTAAGGGAAGGGAAATCGGGTTTGATGTGGAAGCGGAATCAGGACGATTATATCCACTTGCCAAACCATCAAAGGGTGATGTTGTTTTGGTTAGAACTGGACGAAAAGAAGGTAAAGCAATTGGTATTGTCTATAAAAATGACTATGCCGACAAAGCATTTGGATTAACTAAAGAAAGCAAAATTCATGTTTTATGGCTGAATAAGACACTATGTACTACATTAGGAGGAAATGCCTGTATCATCGGGTTTTCATCCGCTGGCACAGAGACTGAGACTTATAAGGCTTTTCGTAATACGGATTCATATAAATCAACATTTGCGCTTATTGAACACATTAGCGGGGAAAAGGGCGGTTCTGCAACTAACAACACAGTGGCGGAGCAGAATATAGGATGGGAATCAAAAAATGGGAATAAACAAATGAAACATCCACTTAATCAAATACTCTATGGTCCGCCGGGCACAGGCAAAACATGGAATACGGTTCATCGCGCGCTGGCAATTATTGAGGGAAAATCTGTCAAAGAGGTCGAAAACGAGATCGAAAGTGAAAACAGCAAGTCCGTCAAACAACGGTTTGACGAATTGAAAGAATGCGGTCAAATCGAAATGGTTACTTTTCATCAAAGTTTTTCTTATGAGGATTTTATTGAAGGCATTAAACCGGTTTTGGACGGTGCTGGAGACGCTTCTGGTGATGTGAAATACGAAATAGTGGATGGTGTTTTCAAAAAAATTGCCGATAGAGCGTGTGAACATTTAAGGCAAGCAGTTGATGAGAGAATGAACTATGTCCTAATTATTGACGAAATCAACCGCGGCAATATTGCCAAGATATTTGGCGAATTGATTACCCTTATTGAGGACACGAAACGGATTGGTGGCACGGATGCAACCACAGTAACCTTGCCGTATTCCAGTAATAGCGATGATGACGACCGGTTTGGCGTACCTAAAAATCTCTATATCATCGGCACAATGAACACCGCCGACCGTTCGATTGCGTTGTTGGATACGGCATTGCGGCGGCGGTTTGATTTTATTGAAATGATGCCACAAGCAAATCTTGCCCTGATTGCCAAGGATATTGAAGGCGTAAATTGTCAGGAATTATTGCGGGTGATGAATGAACGCATTGTGGTTCTTTTCGACCGTGAACATCAGATTGGGCATAGTTATTTTATTGGTGTTGATAATATGGAAAAGCTTAGCCATGCTTTCAGAAATAGAATTATTCCCTTGTTGCAGGAATATTTTTATGATGATCGGGGGAAAATTGATGCGGTTTTGCACAACAATAAATTCGTAACCAAAACCGAAATAAATAGTGACTTTTCTAACAATCCAGATTTGGTTGATTCGGGGCGCACGATTTATGAGTTAATCAAAGCGGATGATTCTGAGTGGAAGAATCCCGAGCGTTACCAAGCGATTTATAAGACGACAACGCCAGCGGCTGAAAACAATGACGAGTAAGCCACGAATCATCCGGGAATATGAGGAAATCAAGGCGGGAATCGGTTTTAATGCCGATGAGATTGAGGAATTAAAGCAATTTGCCCTAGGAAATACGCACGATAAGCAGGGCAAATATTGTCCGGTGCTGGAATTACGCAACGGTAAGTTAAAGGCACAGAACTATGTCGGCATTATTCAAACTCGCCGGGGGCAGGTGTTAGAAATTCTGCCCAAAGTGGATTTGGGTAATCATAATGACGCGCAAGCACAAAAGACTCAAGCCGAGCAGAACGAAGCAACCCGACAAGTATTTCTGAACATGCTCCGCTCTTGGCGCGGTATTCACGCGCAATTTAATACCAGCAACATTCGCGCCATACCAAGATTTAATATGCTGGAAATCTTTGTACGCTTGTTTTTAGAAAATCTACAACGGCTCACGCAACGCGGTTTAGCAAAGCATTATCAGCCGATTGAAGAAAATTTGCCGAGTTTGAAAGGGCGCATTTTATTCCCGCAACATCTTCGCATGAACATGGCAAATCGGGCGCGGTTTTATGTGCAATACGATGATTTTAATGCCAACCGCCCCGCTAATCGCCTGATTCATAGCACGATTGAGAAACTCAAGCCGATGGTGCGACAACCGAGTAATCAGCAGTTATTGCATCAGATGAAAATTTGTTTCCATGAAATTCCCGCCTCACAAAACCACTCGGACGATTGGCGCAAACAAAAAATTGACCGCGCCATGCAGCATTATCAGGCGGTGATGCAGTGGGTTGGTTTGTTTTTATTCGGACAAGGTTTAACGACTTTTTCCGGCAAACATATCGAGCATTGTTTATTGTTCCCGATGGAGCAGATATTCGAGGATTTTGTTGCATATAGTTTTCGTAAATATCAACATAATTTTATTGTGAAAACGCAGGAGTCAAAAAAACATCTCGCAGAAACCGAAAAAGGTCGAAAGGTGTTCAAAATGAGACCGGACATTGTACTGCAAAATAATTCAAGTCGATTTATTCTCGATACAAAATGGAAACGCATCAACGAGGAAGATACCGACACCAAACGCGGCATCAGCCAAGCGGATATGTATCAGCTGTATGCGTACGGGAAAAAATATACCTGCCCAACGGTTGGGTTGATTTATCCACAAACGCAAAATTTCAAGCAAACGTATTGTTATAATTTTGAGCGCGATTTACGCCTGCTGTGTTTTCCGTTTGATGTCGCCAATCCGGAAGACAGCATAAACAGAATCATTGATGATTTGAACAACGGCATTTAAAAAACGATGTCTTACGGGTTTGCATATTTAACTGGATTCCTGCTCCCCGCCTGCGCGGGGACAGGCTTCGGGGGAAAGACGGGGCGGTGCAGGAAAGACGGATGTTGGGGCGGGAATAACTGCCCACTGACAACTTCCCACTGCCAACTTCTTAATGGCTGATTTCCCGCAATGATTTTTCCATGATGTCTAGCCCTTCATGGATGATGTCGTCCGATGCGGTCAGTGGGACTAATATGCGAATGGTATTGCCGAATATGCCGCATGATAACAACACCAAACCATTTTTTTCCGCCACTTTAATCAACGCCCCGGTCATTGCCGCATCCGGCTCGTTGGTTGTTCGGTCTATCAGTTCAAACGCCACCATTGCGCCGAGCCCGCGAATGTCGCCGATGGCGGGCAGGGTTTGTTGGCTTTTGAGGGTGCTGATTCGGTGGCGTAGTAATTGACCGATTTCATTTGCTCTTTGGCACAGGTTTTGTGCTTCGATAACGTCAATGACCGCTAATGCGGCGGCACAGCTCAATGGGTTGCCACCGTAGGTGCTGCCTAACCCGCCCGCGTCCGGGGCATCCATGATGTCGGCTTTTCCAGATACGGCAGAAATCGGGTAGCCACCTGCCATAGACTTTGCCATCGTCATTATATCCGGCTCAACGTCAAAGTGTTCGGTCGCAAACAGTTTGCCAGTTCGGGCAAAACCGGTTTGTACTTCATCACTAATTAGCACGATGCCGTGTTGGTCGCATAGTGCGCGTAATGCCTGAAAAAATGATTTTGAAACGGCATAGAAGCCGCCTTCACCTTGAATCGGTTCGATAATCATGGCAGCAACCTGATTCGGTTCAATATCCACTTTGAAAAGCCATTCAATGGCAGACAGCGATTGTGCTTCGGTTATGCCGTGATGAGCGATGGGGAACGGGACGTGATAAATGCCGCCGGGGAAGGGGCCAAATTTGGATTTATAGGGTAATACCTTGCCGGTTAACCCCATGGTCAACATTGAGCGACCATGAAACGCGCCGTTGAAGGCGATGACCCCGCTGCGACCGGTGTAGGCGCGAGCGATTTTAACGGCATTTTCTATCGCTTCTGCGCCGGAATTCATAAACAGGGTTTTGGCGTTGCTAATTGGCACCAGATGGTTCAGCTTTTCCGCAAGTTCAATGTAAACATCGTATGCCATGACCTGAAATGCGGTATGGGTAAAACGCTGTTGCTGTGCGGATACGGCGGCGGTAACTTGCGGGTGTCGATGACCGGTATTTAATACGGCGATGCCAGCGGCAAAATCAATATAGCGATTGCCCTCTACATCCCAGATCTCGGCATTATCGGCATAATCGGCAAACACCGATGTCAGGGTTGCCAAACCACGCGGCACCGCCTGTTGTCGCCTTTGTAACCAATCCTGATTGGTTGGTTTGCAGGTTGTCTTTGCGCCATCTATCCGCTCTACATTGTTGCTCATCAAAATTTCCTCAATAGGAGATATTTGCATAATTCAAAAAACAATCGAAAGCGGGAATCCAGTAAAACAAACAAACCCGCAAGGGTTTTCCATATAACGCGACCGAGCTTCTTGTACAGTTTTGCCACACTTTCGACAATGATGCAAAGGTCTCAATAAGTTAAAAAATATGCGGTTCACTCCGTGATGCCATAACCACAATCGCCCACTTTCAATGCGCCCGATTATACGCCGAGACGAGCCGTTTTTCGGTATTGTTTTATGCTCCCCGATCGCTCACCACATCAAATTATCGGGTATTTTGTATTCGGCATAAAGCCCGTCTTCGGCGGTTTCGATGTTTTCCGATTGGTTCATCGACACCACAAAGCGGGTATCTCTTTGGGCGATTTTTTCAGCAATGTCAGCAGGTACAACTTCATATTTGTTTTCTTGAGTTTTTGGCACGTTGACAATGACAAGATGCCCCCGACCAAGCCGTTCCTGCAACGCTTTGGTAACATAAATGCGCTTCACTTTCTTTTGATGGGTAAAATGATACTGGATTTCGGCTTGCGCCCGATTGACCTTGTTGACTTCAATAAGTTGCATGATCTGAGCGAGCATGGCGTTGCTGTCGGCTTGCGCTTGTTTTTGGTGATTGAGTTGGCGATTGTGTGCGTCGCGTTTTCGCTGTATTTGCTCGGTTGCCTGCCGTGTTTCATCGGCTATCTGCTGTTTGCCTTTGTGTGTTGCTTTGGTTTGTTTGTGTTTGTTGGCATTGATTTTTCGCGCCGTGTTTTTGTTCGCCAAACCCGCTTTAAGCAGTTGTTGCTGTAAAGATGCCATGATTACTATTGTAAAGCCGTAGATTCTGTTTGATGATGTCTGGTAATAATCGGGGAGGTATTTGAGTGGCAGGGCATCCTATTGTTGGCATTATACTGTTAATGTGGAGTAAAGTCTTGTTCCCATAAGACAAAATTTTAACCATGATTGACCTGCGAAGCGATACCGTAACCAGCCCCTGCGCCGATATGCGGCGGGTTATGGCAGATGCGGTGGTCGGCGATGATGTCTATGGCGAAGACCCGACTGTTAAGCGGCTGGAGCAAAAGCTAGCAGAGATGGTTGGTCAGGAGGCGGGCTTGTTTTTTCCCACCGGAACGCAGAGCAATCTGGTGGCGTTATTGAGCCATTGCCAACGTGGTGATGAATATATTGTTGCACAGGATGCACATACCTATCTCTACGAGGCGGGTGGCGCGGCAGTGCTTGGCAGCATTCAGCCACAGCCGTTGGAATGCGGGGCAGATGGCACCATCGACCTTAGCAAAATTGCGGCATCAATCAAGGCGGATGATTTTCATTTTGCTAAAACCCGATTGCTGGCATTGGAAAACACAACCAGTGGCAAGGTTATTTCGTTGGATTACATGGCGCAGGCGGAATCGCTGGTGCGTGAAAGGGGTCTCGGGTTTCATCTTGACGGCGCACGGGTCTTTAATGCTGCTGTTGCGCTTGGCGTGGCAGTGTCGGAAATTACGCGGCGGTTTGATTCGGTTTCGATTTGTTTGTCTAAGGGGCTGGGCGCACCGATTGGCTCGGTGTTGTGTGCCAGCGAGGATATCATCTGCCGTGCCCGCCGCTGGCGGAAAATGGTCGGAGGCGGTATGCGTCAGGTGGGCATACTGGCGGCCGCTGGTATTTACGCGCTGGACAACAACATTAAGCGGTTGCAACAAGATCATGAGCGGGCACAGTTGCTGGCTGATGAATTGATGCAGGTTGACGACGTGCAAGTGTGCGATGGCAAGGCGCATACCAATATGGTGTTTATTTCGCTATCAGATGGTAAGCGCGGTGCGTTGCAGGACTATGCGAAAAATCGGGGGTTGTTGCTTGGCAGATATGATGCAAGTGGTACGCTTAGAATGGTAACGCATAAACAGGTTAGCGAGCAGGATATTTTTGACAGCGTGAAAATTATTGGCGAGTTTTCCGAGCGGAAGTAACTCGACTGATGCTCTAAAGCCTGATTCTGGAATCTACGGTTAAGCAGTTTCATAATTACGAATTACGGCTTTGCCATGATATTCATGTGCTTGACCGTTGACGGTGCAACGCCAAAATGTTCATCCACGGTGATGCCCTGATTCTGTAATATCATTTTGATTAAGGCGAAATGGTGTAGCGCATGGCTGTGCAGAAAAACAAGCTCTCGTTGCAAAGTGGAATCGACTTCAATGGATGTGGATTGCTCCGCAGAAGTGCTGCAACTCACTTTGACTTTTCGGTTCGATAACGTCCCATTGGTGGCTGATTCAAGGTTTCTCAACTGTATACAAATTTGGTAGATTTTTTGTCGGGCGATGGGCAAACTTGATTCATACTGTTGATCACGAATGCGATCATCGTAAGCAATCTTGTTGTTATTCGTGCCATTCGTTATGGCATTGATAAGACAGAGGTAATGATCAATGATATGGCGAACATGCTTGCCGATGGAGGCGCGACCCGACTCGGTCGGACGGCAGTATTGTTCAGCAGTCATGCTATTCAATACCGCATTGGCTTCTTTAAGGGAATGGATATTATGTTCAATCAACTCAGCGGTATGCAATGGTTTTCCTGTGGGTTTGGTGGTATAGATCTGGTTATAGTCGGATATGGGCGAACAGGCAATTCACTTTGTAATATCGGCGTCACCAATTTTATGCCCCCAACTTTGCTTTGCCGACAGATACTTTTTGTTCCATTTGGATACGCCGACAATATGCTTCTCAAACGTCATTTTGGTCAGTCCGGAAGCATGTAAATCTTCAATTTTCTTTGGGTTATTGGTTAATAATCGCATCGGTCGGTTGCCTAAGAAATATGAAATCAAGGCTGCCGCATCGGTGAAATCTCGGGAGTCGGCAGGAAGCCCTAAAGACTCATTTGCCTGATAGGTGTTTTCCCCCGCATCCTGTAAAAGATAGGTTGCCGCCTTTGCCCATAAACCGATGCCGCGCCCTTCATGCCCCGCCATATAGACAACCATTCCGCCGCCCGGTTCCTCAGCAATTCGGCTGATTGCAGATTCGAGTTGCGGTCCACATTCGCAACGCTCAGAGCCGAACACATCACCGGTTAAGCAACTTGAATGAACCCGCACCAAAGGCTTGTCTGAATTTGCAGGATCACCAATCACGAGAACACTATTGACTGCCATAGAGGGGGCTAAACTCGCAAACAGATTCTGACCAACACTATTTCGCAGGCTGGTTGCTAGATCTTCCACTTTTTCAAGCTCGGTGCTGCGTACTGCGGCATACCAATTCGTCTGATAGGCTTTCTCGGTCAACCGCATGGGTAGCGGAATAGGCCCAAGCAGGTTGATAACAAAGGTATCCTCATCCGTTCTCTGCACCGCACCATTTTGATTATCAATGCGACTGCCATCACGGCGAATACGAATCAGTTTGCCGTCAACAATCAACCGTTGTCGAACATCGGGGCTTAAATAAGTAAACATCAGCAAATATGAAATGGATAAGCAGGCGGAATGATGACATGCAGTTGTCGTGGCTCAATTGCCGTACCCCCAGCACTCATTCTCGCTGCGAGAATGACACATCAAGCCCGCTGAATAGGTGCGGGCGTTTCAGACGACAAACCCCGGACAACAGCAACATCAAGCAGTATGCTTGGTTTTCGGCTTTATCAAACCTCGTTTCATTGTAGATGATAACATCGCATAAAACCATCATCTGCCCGAGTTCGGTATATGATGCAAACAGGGGATTTTCTATTCAGCTCGCCGGCCGCCGGCACATCTTTTCACTGGCAACCCGTAATCAGCGTTTGTTTTTCTTGGCGGGATAGTTTTTTTATTTCAGCTTCGCGTTTGCTTGCGCTACTGCGGGTGTGGTGGTCTTCTCGATACACCACTTTGATGGGTGTTCTGCCATTAAAATATTTCGCTCTTTGTTTAGCTACGGTATGTTCTGTAAAACGGCGTTCGACATCGGTGGTAATTCCGGTATAGTACGAATCATCACTCGCTTGGATTATATAGAGTGACCATTTCATTGTGGATTGCCCAATAGTTGCTTAATGCGGGAACAATCAGTAATCATTATCCTGTATATAAGAATTATAAACTTTTATATTTGAATCGTTTATATCATTATTCGCGCTCATTCAATTTATTGCATTTTAACCCTAACGACAACAATCAACCATGAGTTTCTACGAAGTTATTCCCGCTCAAACGCGATTACAGCGGAGTGAATTAGCGGTTCCCGGATCTAGCCCGCAGATGTTTGAGAAAGCGGCTGACAGTGCGGCGGATTTTGTGTTTCTGGACTGCGAGGATGCGGTCGCGCCGGATGATAAGGCACAGGCAAGAAAAAACATCATTGCTGCCCTGAACGATATTGATTGGCGCGGTAAAGGCAAGACCGTTTCGGTGCGTATCAATGGTTTGGATACCCATTATATGTATCATGATGTGGTCGATATTGTCGAGCAAGCGGGCACCCAACTGGACACGATTTTAATTCCTAAGGTGGGTACTGCCGCCGATGTTTATATGGTTGATTGTTTGGTCACGCAAATCGAAACGGCGATGGGCATTAACCATCGCATCGGGCTGGAAGCGTTAATCGAAACCACCTTGGGCATGGCGAATGTCGAGGCAATCGCGCAGAGCAGTAAGCGGCTGGAGGCATTGCATTTTGGGGTTGCCGATTATGCGGCAAGTTGTCGCGCACGCACGGTGGTTATCGGCGGACTGAATCCCGATTATCCGGGCGATCAATGGCATGCTAGTTTACAACGTATGTTGGTGGCTTGTCGGGCATACGGGTTGCGAGCAATTGATGGTCCGTTTGGTGACTTCAACGACCCGGATGGGTTTATCAACGCTGCTAAGCGGGTGGCTGCCATGGGGTTCGAAGGCAAATGGGCAATACATCCCTCGCAAATTGAATTGGCAAATCGGGTGATGTCACCGCCGACAGAAGAGGTCGAGCGCGCCAAACGTGTGTTGGAGGCTTTGGATGAGGCGGCGAAAGCAGGCAAGGGTGCTGCATCTCTGGATGGAAAATTGATTGATGCTGCTTCGGCGCGTATGGCAGAAAACATCGTCAAACAAGCTAAACTCATCGATAAAAACTAATCCAATGCGTTCATATTTGCTGGATGATGCGCATGTTTTTTCGGCGATTTAGTATTCCGGCAATCACATCCATTAGCACAATCTTAAATTAGCAACCGGAGTCAATCAGTGGAAGTTCACGAATATCAGGCAAAACAGTTACTCAAAGAGTTTGGGGTATCGATACCGGCTGGCGGACTGGCGTATAGTCCGGAGCAGGCGGTCTATCGTGCCAATGAAATCGGGGGTGAAAAATGGGTCGTTAAAGCCCAGATTCATTCTGGTGCCCGTGGTAAAGCGGGCGGCATCAAATTTTGCACCAACACGCAAGAAGTATGGGATGCGGCAGATTCGTTGCTGGGTCGAAAATTGGTGACCAACCAAACAGGGCCGGGTGGCAAGATCGTGTATCGGTTGTATATTGAACCGGCTACCGATATTAAAAGAGAATTATATTTTGGGTTGGTGCTTGATCGCAGTCACGAATGTATTGTCGCAGTCGCTTCCTCTCAGGGGGGCATGGATATTGAAGAGGTATCGCATAAAAGTCCCGAGTCATTGATCAGAATCAATGTTGAGCCAGCGGTCGGAATGCAGGCATTTCAGGCGCGTCAACTCGCCTTTCAGTTAGGGCTTGAAGGGCAGCAAGTGCAGCAGGCGGTCAATGTATTTTTGAAATCGTACCGAGCGTTCCGCGATTTGGATGCAACCATGCTGGAAATCAACCCGCTCACCATTACCCAAGCGAATACGGTGGTTGCACTTGATGCCAAGATGTCATTTGACGATAACGCCTTGTTTCGGCGTTCAAATATTTCGGAGTATCGTGATAAATCACAAGAGGATCCAAGAGAAATGGAGGCGGCTGATCGTGGCTTAAATTATGTCGGTTTGGACGGCAATATTGGCTGCATCATCAATGGCGCGGGGCTTGCCATGGCGAGCATGGATATTATCAAGATGAAAGGTGGCGAGCCAGCCAATTTCCTCGATATTGGTGGTGGTGCTTCGCCGGAACGGGTGGCAAAGGCATTTCGCTTGGTCTTGTCGGATGAAAAGGTGGATGCCATATTGGTCAATATCTTTGCTGGCATCAATCGCTGTGACTGGGTTGCCGAAGGGGTTGTTCAGGCAGTGCAGAAACTAAAGCCAGCCGTGCCGGTGGTGGTTCGGTTGTCGGGCACCAATGTGGAATTGGGGCGCGAGATTATCAACAACTCTGATCTTGGCATTCTTTCAGCGGATACCTTAGACGAAGCCGCCGAAGTGGTCGTTAATTCTATTAAAAAATAAACTAACATGGCTATTTTAATTGATGAAAAAACCAAAATCCTGATTCAGGGATTCACCGGTCAAATGGGCACGTTCCATGCACAGGAAATGATTGATTATGGCACCAATGTTGTCGGTGGGGTTACTCCGGGCAAGGGCGGGGAAACCCATCTCGGCAAACCGGTGTTTAATTCGGTAAAGGAAGCAGTACACGAAACCGGCGCACAAGCCAGTATCGTCTTTGTTCCGCCAGCGTTTGCTGCCGACGGCATTATGGAAGCCGCAGAAGCCGGTTTGACATACTGTGTTTCTATCACCGATGGGATTCCGGCGCAGGATATGTTGCGGGTAAAGCGGTATATGCGGCGGTTCAAGAAAGAACAACGTATGTGTTTGGCAGGACCGAATTGTGCCGGAACCATCAGTCCGGGCAAGGCGATGCTGGGGATTATGCCCGGGCATATCTATATGGAAGGTCGGGTTGGAATCATCGGTCGATCCGGCACCTTAGGCTACGAAGCCGCTTCCCAGCTCAAATCGGTAGGAATCGGTGTTTCTACCAGTGTCGGTATCGGCGGTGATACCATCAATGGTAGTTCCTTCAAAGACCATTTAATTCGTTTTGAAGAAGACCCGGAAACCGATGCGATTATTATAATCGGCGAAATTGGCGGACCACAGGAAATCGAAGCCGCCGCCTGTTTCAAAGAGAATATATCGAAACCAGTGGCAGCCTATATCGCCGGATTGACTGCCCCGAAAGGGCGCAGAATGGGACACGCTGGCGCGATTGTCAGCACTGTAGGTGAAAGTGCGGCAGAAAAAGTAGCGATTCTCGCGGAGAGTGGTATCACTATCGTGCCGTCACCGGCTGAATTTGGCGAGACCATGAAGCAGGTTTTAGCCAGCGTGGGTTAGACCGTTGCGGGGTTGCAGAAGGATAGAGCCTGCGTAAAAATCCCCGATCACGCTATATATGGAAAACCCTTGCGGGTTTGCTTGTTTTACTGGATTCCTGCTTTCGCAGGAAAGACGGGGTGGCGCAGGAAAGACGGGTGTTGGGTTCTTGCACAATCTCAAAGGACTCTCGTAATTCGTAATTCGTAATAAAGCCTGCTCTGTTAAATAGGTCGCATTTGTGGTATAAGTGGTCGTTATAGTGCGTTTTCCGGTTAGATTATTACAATCGGGTGAGGCGTTTACCGTGTTAGAGCAAATTAAGGAGTAACGATGATTATTTATCCCGATATTGAATTACACAATGGTCAGTGTGTGAGTGTGAGACGTGACGGACTCCACGACCCGAAAGTATTTGAAATCAAGCCGCTGGAGGCGGCAAAGGAATTTGAACAGGGTGGGGCAGAATGGTTGCATGTGGTTGATTTAGACGGTGTATTTGAATATCACGGCGAGAACTCAGAAATTATCAAAGAGATTATTGCCAATGCCAATATTCCGGTGCAGGTGGGTGGTGGAATACGCTCGTTCAGCTCGGTAGATTGGTGGATAAATAATGGCGCGTCAAGGGTGGTCATGGGGACGGCTGCGGTTACCGACCAAAAACTGATCGAAGAAGTGTGTGTCAAATATCCAGAAAAAATTGTTGTCAGCATTGATGCCAAAGATGGCAACGTGGTTTCACATGGTTGGCAAAAGACATCTATTTTTAGCGCGATGTGGCTGGCAAAACGATTCGATCAATCAGGAGTTGCGGCAATCATCTATACGGAT
Source organism: Candidatus Spongiihabitans sp. (assembly GCA_965261425.1). Taxonomy (GTDB): domain Bacteria; phylum Pseudomonadota; class Gammaproteobacteria; order Arenicellales; family Poriferihabitantaceae; genus Spongiihabitans. Next base: position 1,053,430 of record OZ253452.1, on the reverse strand, counting down.
ATTGATCGTTATAATGAATTACCAGAAAGCAGTATGGCAAATACCACGCAGATGGGGACTGAATTAAGTTGTCCGGTCATATCTAGTGGAACGGTACGCAATCTGGATGATGTTTCCATGTTGTTGAATCTGCCAAATATTGCCGGTGTGGTCATAGGTTGGGCGTTATTTAATCAACAAGTGTCTATCGAAGATGCGGTTGAGATAGGAAGGCAGAAGCCAACCGTCGCCGCGATCATTTAGGATATTGGTCGGGGAGACCTTGATGAGGGCAGGTTTTAACAACCTTTGGCAAAGGCACATGCGGAGTTTGTTCTTCATAAATTTTGTAGTGCGTTTCGTGCATACCAAGGTGGTTATAGGTTGATTGTGCGATGGTGTTTTCATTTTCCACATACAACCGATAGCCGCAAACATTGTGGTTTTGTTCGGCAAGCTGTTTTACCCGTGCATAAAGCCGACTATAAACACCTTTTCTGCGCCATTTTGCGGTAACGTACACACTTTGAATCCACCAAAACTGACCATTTCGCCAGTCGCTCCACTCCGTGGTTACCATCAGCGACCCGACAATTTGAGTGGCCGATTTATTACCCACTTCAGCGACCAGATAAAAACCAAGCGTTTCATTCTCGATGAGTCGCCGAACGCCTGCTAATATAACTTCAGGAATAAGTTCCACCCGTTCGGTTTCCAATGCCATTTTTTCATTGAATTCGGCAATATGTACCGCATCGGGCAAACTTGCCTGCCGTATCGTGATTTGATTTTTCATTGCTATTACTATTGTGCTATTGCCATTATGGAATAGGAGTCATTTTGAATGGCTATTATAGCGGCAACACATCCCGCCTAAGACATCACCTTTTCTAATTTATGTTTGCGTTTTTCCCAATCGGGGAGCGCGCTTTCATGCAAATCATAAAACGCTTTGCTGTGATTAGCGTGGAGCAGGTGGCATAACTCATGGATAACGACATATTTGATACATTCTTTGGGAGTCTTTATGAGTTCCAGATTCAATGTCATCCAGCCTTTCCTGCTCAAGCTGCCCCAACGTGTTTTCTTCCTGACTTCGACGGTCAACCCTCATAAGTCATTGATTTATAAATAAACACAAAAATACATAGGCACTACAAATGCCCGGATATTGAAGGATTATGTCAATTAGTACAGTGGGTAAGCTGTGGTAGTCGCTTTTAATCCCATCACAGCATAGATTTTTTTTGCTTGTGGGTCGATTGTAGAAGGGATGACATAACGCTTATTCGTGCGCTTGTGTTTCAGGACACTATGTTGCACATGAATCAAGGCATTACGGATAACCTCCGGGGACAAGGCTTTATGTTGCAGCTTGATTCGATACATCAGCTGTCTGATACAGGCAAAAGCCATGAACGAAATAGCGATGTGGGCACGCACTCTTGAGACTGTGCAAAAATCTAGCATTCGTCATTCCTGCACCCCTCCGTCATTCCTGCGAAAGCAGGAATCTAGTAAAATATGCAAACCCGCGAGGGCTTTCCGTCAGGAACGCCACCTGGCCAAGGTTTCTTGCACAGTCTCTCTTGAGGGTGTCCAGTGATAGATGGGGCGTACTTTCAAGTCATGTTTAGTGATTCGAAAACTCTCCTCGACCTGCCATAAGCCGCGATAGTGTGATAGCACTTCCTGATGCGGCGTATCGGGCAAATTGGTCATCACCCCATGCAAGCCGTCCCAACGGCTTTCGGCATCAATTTTGTCCTGGTTGATACTCAGGCTGGTTTTTCCTTTGATGATCAGAAACTTTTTATAGCCGTAGTTATTTAATAAGTCCTTAGGATTCTGGCTTTTACCTATTTTCTTGATGAGCCGATCGACTGCCTTTTGTCGGTCATGTTGATCTTTATCCGCACGCTTTGGACAATGTGAGACAATGAGTCGTCTCTTCTTGTGCGTCAGCTCGGCTGCGCTTGATGCGCCTTTATCGAGCGCCTGATAAGCTGATTTATCCAATACTTTGGTTTGTAGTGCACTTGGCAATTGTTTTAGTTTCGCCCCGACAATGTAATAAGCGCCCGCCTCATCCAGGGCGCTTAGATTGTCTTCATTCAGCATGCCTCGATCAGCGACAAAGATCATTTTCCTGACATCATAGCGCGCTTGCATCGTCTGCAAAACGCTGATTAGGCTATGGCCCTCGAAAGTAGCACCGGGGAACACTTCGTAGCCGACCGGCAGACCCTCGCGGGTGACCAGCAAAGCCAGCAATACTTGCGGCTGATTGACCTGTGTCTGATTAACTTGACAGTCCTTGCTGTAGCCATTTTGTTTTAACTCGTCTTCCTTGAAAGACTCAAAATAGAGCGTCGTACAATCAAAAAACAACACATCAAGGGCACCAGGCAACAAGGATCGCGTACCTTCACAGGTCATCGACTGCAGCCGGCTGATGGTGTTATCGTCCCGTCAGCAATCAATTACGAATTGTGGGAACAGGGTGGCGATGAGATGATGGCTACGATTACCGGCTACGTCGTCCGTATAAAAAGGAAAACTGACCAATGTGTTTGCGCGTGCTGTCGTGCATGTGGAGGTAATCTTGCAGCTTTCCCGACCGCTCTAGTTTGGTTAATTGGGCACGGATTGTGTCGATGGTTTGGTCAGCGACCGTACTCCATATAGAATCACCATCGCGCCAAGATTTATCCAGTGGTCCACGTGGGTTAAAGTATGCCTTTCCTTGCATCAGGGCATCCACCGGCACGAAACAGCGTTGGTAGGCGATGCCGACATGTTCCATGAGTTGCCGCAGAACATCAAGCGTGGCGTGGCGTTCACACATGCGCGTGGTTGCGTCTGCAATCAGGTGGCAATACCAAAACCCATGCTTTAATTGTTGATGTGAACAGGTGTTCACGACTAATGTGCCACCGGGCTTTAACACTCGTGCGAATTCGGCAAAGACCTTGCGGTAGATTGGATAGTTGGCATCGGTGGCGAGTTGCAGATGATGTAATACCTGATTGATCATGATGCCGTCAAAGACCGCATCCTCAAAGGGTAATTCGTCAACAGGAGCATGGTGGAAATCTATGCGCCTGTTTTTAGATTCATCTGTGGGGTCATTACGAGATTCAAATTTCTCGTGAGCGCGAGCGAGCATGTTCTCGTTGATATCCACGGCACTGATGCGCCCGACCTGTGCCAGCAGAGCCATCGAATAATTTCCGGTGCCACAACCGGCATCTAGCAGGTATTGTTCTGCCAATGGAGTCTTGTTCTGAGCCAGACAACCTGTGATGATTTCCACGCCAACAGGAATGCGTGTGGCATCATAGCTTTGTGAGGTTTCGGAATAGTTTTCGTAATCGCTCATTATCCTAGTGGGTGTCTATGAAGTTCGAGTTCACAAAAGAAAGCCCGTCAAGGACGGGCAAAAGGAGGAAGGGGTAGTGAGCAGAAAGGCACTCTACTATGATGTTGTCGCTATGATGTTGATGATCGGTGCTAATCCAGAACTTTGGGCCAATTCATATCACCACGAATAATCAAGTTGTCGATGTCTGCAGTCCATTGGGCCTGTACGTCAGCATCATAGTTCAAATAAAGTTTATCGTTCACCACGCTCCACTGCAACGGGTCTCCCGAAGCAGTGCTACCTTTGGAAACTGCCCAAGCGCAATATCCGCCGTATTGTGGCACATACATGTCTGGATTTTTCTTGAATTTGACAAGATTCTGCTCACTGGAGAAATACCAGTCAACATCTTTATACTGGGTAGATATATCGTCATCACCCTTTGTCGGTTCGCCTTCAGTGAAGTAAGCAACCACATCATACCCACCCGCACCCACATCACTAAAATAGGATGTATAAATTTCATCTTTAGCCGCATACGCCGAAGTTACAGCAAAAAAGCCGACAATGATAATGATTTTCTTACAGATTTTACACATGGTAACCATACGCTTCACATTTTCTCTAGGTTTACAGGCTCAATTAAGACTCTAACTTGAAAAACAAGTTCATTGATTATTTAATTTTTTCAACAGACATGATGAACTCATAATGGGTAATTGTCAATGCATCATGTTTGACCGATAATGGGGTCTTAGTTCAATATCTCTATATTATTATGAATAGAGCGCGATACGGCGAAATAACAGAAGGTGCGGAGCGGCGGGTTGGATTTTATATATCCAATAATTTTAGTATGTTGCCGTTGATTGCAGCGATGGACCCTTTGCGTATCGCTAATCGCATGTCGGGCAAGCCGCTTTATCAGTGGGCGGTGGTTACGGAAAATGGTGACAGTGCGGTTGCAACCAACGGCATGCAATTAAGCGCGAAATATGCGGCGCATAATGCGCCCGATTTCGATATGATTTTTGTATGTGGTCCTTACGATCCTAAAAGTTTCAATCATCGACCGACGCTTGATTGGTTGGTGGCACAGAGTAATCGCGGCATCGTGATTGGTGGTATCGAGACCGGTTGCCATATTCTTGCCCAATCGGGGTTGCTGGATGGAGTGCGATGTACCACGCACTGGGAAAACCACGCAGAGTTTGTTGAAGCCTTTCCAAAACATCAAGTTTCATCCGATGTCTATGAGATAGAGGGCAATCGGGTCACCTGTTCGGGCGGCGTGGTTTCTATGGATATGATGCTCTATATCATTGAGCAACAGCACGGTCACGAGCTGGCTGCCTCGGTTTCCGATACCATGATTCATCCTGATATTCGCCACGCCGGTGAACCACAGCGGATGAATATTCAGGCGCGCACCGGAGTGAGCCATCCGGTTTTGTTGGAGTGTATTGAGCTTATCGAAGCTAATGTGGAGCAACCACTTTCGCCGATTGAATTAGCGCGTTTGGTCGGGGTTTCCAAGCGACAGTTGGAAAGACTATTCCGCCGCTATTTGAACACCACGCCGGCACGTTACTATCTGACCATGCGATTGGAAGCGGCGCGTACCATGTTGCAGAGTAGCACGATGAAAATTATTGATGTGGCAATGGCTTGCGGGTTTAAGTCTGCCGGACATTTCAGTAGCCGTTATTTGTCAAGCTATGGTGTTACCCCGCGGAGTTCTCGTAAGGACTAGCTGAAAAGGGCGCGGAAATTGAAGTTCGGGTCGCTAAATGCGACATGATTGCCAGCGGATTCTATGATACTTGGCGTTTGTTACGCAACAGAGGCAAACACCGATGGTCAGAAGAGCAGGTGGAAGAGCAGCAAGAAAGGCGTTAAGAGCCGCACCGTTAGCCGCAGAGAATAAACCGGTCAGACCCGGCCAGCATGGTGGGCGATTTATGCCCCTAACCGAGACGCAGCTGCAGCGGATTCACGAAGCCATGCTTGACCTGCTTGAAAATGTCGGGTTCACCCGATTTATTCCGTCTTGTGCGGAACTGGTTACCAAGGCTGGCGGAAGGCTAACGCCTGAAGGGCGGTTATTGTTTCCACGAGAGCTGATTGAATGGACTATGGCAACCTGTGCCCGTGACATCAACCTGTACGGGCAGTCGCCCGAACATGACCTGCACCTCAGCGGTAATAAAGTACATTTTGGTACGGCGGGGGCGGCGGTTCACGTTGTCGATGAATGGAAGCACCACGACAAACACCCAAAAGGTGGGCGTTATCGGGAATCGACGCTGCAGGATTTATATGATGCGGCGCGCTTGGTGGACAAGCACGAGCATATTCATTTTTTCCAACGCTGTATGGTTGCCCGCGATATTGAACAGCCAGCAGCGATGGATTTGAATACCACCTATGCCTCGGTTGCTGGCACGACTAAACACTGCGGAGTCAGTTATGTAGATCCAGAACACGCTCAGGAAGGGCTGAAGTTGTTGCATGAAATTGCCGGTGGTGAGGATAAATGGCGAGCCCGACCTTTTGCCAGTGTGTCTTGCTGTTTTGTCGTCCCGCCATTGCGCTTTGCCAAAGATGCCTGTCGGGTGATGGAGGTATGTATCCGCGGCGGTATGCCGATTTTACTGCTTGCCGCCGGACAGGCGGGTGCAACCAGTCCGGCATCTTTAGCGGGTGCGGTGGTGCAGGAATGTGCCGAGTCTTTGGCTGCGTTGGCGTATGCCAATCTGATTGTGCCCGGACACCCCTGTGTCTATGCCCCCTGGCCATTTGTTTCCGATTTACGCACCGGTGCCATGAGTGGGGGTAGTGGCGAGCAGGCGGTGTTGATGGCAGCTTGCGGTCAGGTTGGACGCTACTTGAATTTGCCGACTGGCATTGCCGCTGGCATGGCGGATTCCAAAATTCCCGATGCCCAGTCCGGTTTTGAAAAAGGCTATACGTTAGCGCTGGCCGGTCATAGCGGTACTAATTTGGTGTATGAATCGGTCGGGATGCAAGCCAGTTTGCTGGGCTTTAGCTTTGAAGGCGCGACCATAGACAATGATATGTTGGGTGCAATTAACCGCAGTGTGCGCGGGCTTGAAATCGATACAGAGAATCTTGCGTTAGCGACTATTGCAGATGTTTGCATTGGTGGTCCAGAACATTTTCTCGGGCATCAGGCGACTTTATCGCGTATGGAGAGCGATTATGTCTATCCCGATGTTGGTAATCGTCTGACCCCAGCAGAATGGCAGGAATTGGGATCTAAAACAGTCAACGATATTGCCCGAGAAAAAACCCGCGAAATACTAGAGAGCCATTTTCCTACCCATATATCCGATGAACTGGATGCGCGTATTCGCGGAAAGTTTGATATTCGCTTGCCGCGAGAACAGATGAAACCGAGAAGTTAGTTAATAACCCTCTCCCCAAAAATCGTGGTCTCAGGTAATGGTGATGTCAGATGGATTTTATAGAGAGACCTTTGCACTTGTGCCCTGTGGGTATAATTCAAAAAATGTTTAGAAGTGGGGCTTTAGAGACTGTTCAAAAAATCAATATTCGTCGTTCCCGCGAAAGCGGGAACCCAGTAAAACAATCAAACCCGCAAGGGTTTTCCGTGCCTAACACGACCCAGTGAGGGTTTCTTGCACAGCATCTTTAGTCCCGTATGCTTATGATTGGCACGGCTGAAGCCGTACTTCCGACAATTATACAAAGGTTTTATAGAATAATTTACAATTATTTCCTGATTCTACTTTAGTGGGTGCATTGTTTATTCAACCGACCAGACTTCTTCAAAAACCCGCAACCAGTTTTCTCCCATTACACTACGAATCCGGTATTCCGACCATCCAGCACGCTCCATTGCCGCTGTCAAGTTGGCGAACTCGCCAATTGTGCGAATGCCCTCTGGATTCACGATGTCTCCGAAATCAGTGAGTTTACGAGCGTAACCCTTGTCATGCATCAGCCAATTGAAGAACTCTCGACCATGCTCTTGAGTGAAGTCCGTACCGATGCCAACATTAGCCTCGCCGACGACATTGGAAACGTAGTCAATGGCAGCCACATAGTCGTCAACTGTGGACTGGGAATCCTTTGGCAGGAACGGCGGAAACATCGTTACTCCGACGAAACCATTGTGATCAACTATAAACCGAAGTTCCGCGTCAGATTTGTTGCGTGGATGAGCCTTTAGACCATTCGGTAGGCAATGAGAATAGACGACAGGCTTCTCGGATACTAGAATGACATCACGTGCTGTATTGGCTCCCACATGCGACAGGTCACACATAATTCCAACACGGTTCATTTCCGCGACGACTTCACGCCCGAAATCGCTTAGCCCACCATCATTAGACTCATAACATCCTGTGCCAACAAGATTTTGCGTGTTATAGGTCATTTGGACGACACCGATTCCCAATTCCTTGAACAGAGCTATATAACCAAGCTGATCCTCGAAAGCGGTAACATTCTGGAAGCCAAGAATGATACCGGTTTTGCCTTCTTTTTTAGACCGACGAATATCGTCCGCTGTGTAAATCTGCGTAATTAAATTGTTATGCTCGGCGAACCAACTTTTCCAGCGGGCGATGTTATTCATCGTCGCCTGAAAGTTCTCCCAAACCGAACAGGTGCAGTTGGCGGCAGTTACGCCACCACGCACCATATCCTCAAATACATCGTGACTCCAATTCGCAATAATTAAGCCGTCGATAACGATCAAATCGTCATGCAGGGAAGTGTTGTTCATTTACATTCCTTAAATTGGTTTTGGTTGTCTGGTAATACGTATGGAAATACCGACTCTTCATAAATAGATTGTCCGCACAATTTCCTCTTGGCTTTTTGGCAAAGCATCAACACGTCCCCCTTCCAGTATCTCGCCATCACGAAGGATGATGAATCTGTCCGCTGTCGCAAAGGCGAGATTAAGGTTCTGCTCGACGATGAGCATGGAAAAGCCCTCGTTCTTCAGGTGCCTCATGATGTTGGTGACTTCGTTGACGAATTGTGGTGATAGGCCTCCCGAAGGCTCGTCCAGCAGCATAATTTTTGGACGGCTCATCAAGGCACGCCCCACGGCAAGCATTTGCTGCTCCCCGCCTGACATTGTCCGTACGCGTTGCAAGCGTCGTTCCTCAAGACGCGGGAAATAAGAAAATACCCGCGCCAGCTCTTCGTGGAAATCAACATCCCGTAGCAACAGTGTGCCCAGCCGTAGATTGTCCTCAACACTCATATCGAGAAACAAATCCCGCTCTTGTGAAATCAGCACAACCCCTGACGCAAACATTTTGTGTGGAGGCTGATTGGTTACGTCTTCTCTGTCGAAAACGATTTTTCCGCCAATCGGCTTGACAAACCCCATAACCGCATTCAGGCAACTCGACTTACCGCTACCGTTTGCGCCAAGTAGCGTTACAACCTCACCGACATTGACATGAAATTCTATGCCTCGAAGAATCTCCTTTTTGCCGTAAGAGACTCGGAGTTTGGATACATTCAAAAGTGGTTCATGCATAACCCAGATACGCCTCCAATACATCCCGATTTTGCCGCACCTCCTGCGGAGTTCCATCCACGATCACTTGCCCTGAATTCAGAACGACGATCTGATCAGCATCCTTCATGACGAGTTCAATCGCATGCTCAATCAGAACGACCCCAATATTCTTTTCCCGCGCAAGCTGCTTTACAATCACCATAAGCTGGGAGCGTACTGGCGGTGTAAGACCAACGGTCGGCTCATCAAGCATGAGAAATGGTGGATCGGTGGCGAGCGCACGAATGATTTCAACCATTCTCTGCTGACCGCCAGAGAGACTTTTGACTGGTTGATCCGACAGATGGGAAATAGCCATTAATTCGAGCAATTGGCGTGCTTTTTTGACCGCTACACGCTCATTAGTCCTTGATCTAGGCAAGCCGAACAATAATCCAATAAAACTGCCACCGATACATGTATGCAAACCGGTAAGAATATTCTCTAACACAGTCATCTCACCAAATAGCCCACCATTCTGGAAAGTTCTGCGCACTCCAAGCATGGATATTTCATGGGTTGAGAGTTCCTGAATCTCCGCCCCTCGGAGTTTTACGGTTCCCTGATCGGCGGGAACATAACCTGCAATCGCATTGAATAATGTTGTTTTACCAGCACCGTTTGGTCCGATAAGTGCTTTTATCTCGCCGGGTTGAACATCAAGCGATACATCACTAAGAGCTTTTAGACCGGCAAAGCTCACCGACAGATTTCGAACTTCAAGCAAGGCGGTCATTGATTATTCCCTGTAAAACCGTTCCTGAAACAAAGGCGATATCTTGGCAAGCAAGCTTACAAGCCCTCTTGGCAGAAACAGTAAAACTAGACCAATAAGGGTTGCCAAGAACAACTCTTGCATTCCCGGAAATCCGCGGAAAAGTTCAGGGGCGACGGTGATGATGAGCGCACCAATGATACTGCCCGTCAGGCTGCCTACGCCACCAACCATGACCATGGCAAAATGCAAGATAATTTCGTGCAGATTGAAGCTTTCGGGGACAACACGACCGATTGTAACAGCGAACATACTACCGCCAATCGCCACAACTGTTCCGCTCCATACAAAGGAAAATATAATGTAACGGCTGGTCGGTATGCCGAGTGCCGTCGCGGCAAGCTCGTTGTCCTTAATCGCTTGGATTGAGCGACCGATCTTTGACCGTAGCATGTTCGATGTGGCTTTTACTACAAGGGTGGCTATCACCAAGAACACTATAAAACGAGTTGCCTCGGTGTTTAGCGGAATACCGAATACCGAGGCAACCGGAAGGGGAAGCCCTGAAGAGCCATGGGTAATCGTTTCAGCATGAATATATATCCAGCGCATGAGTTCACCGAATGCCATGGTCATAATCGCAAGATAATACATCCGGATGCCGCGTAGTGCTACGACTGATGCCAAAAATCCAGCGACCGCACCGGCGATTGCCCCGCCCCAGATTGCAATCCAGAATGAAATTCCCACATTCGCCATGAGCAGACCTGTTCCATAAGCACCAATGCCGAAAAACGCTACGTTGGCAAAGGCCAGTTGGCCTAGGTTGCCAAGTACAATATTGAAACCAGCGGCAACCACTACATAGACCAATACGAGATTTGCGATATATTGGATGTAGTCGTTGCAAAAAACGGGAATCGCCAAAGCAACAACAGGCACTAGATAAAATAGGGCGCGGTTAGACCAGATTGAATGCGCTTCGCACGATGGCGTAATCGGTGAAAAGGCCATAATATTTAAATCTTTATGATTGTCCGGCGACCAAACAGACCAATCGGACGTATGATGAGTACGGAAATGATTACAATGTAGGTAGTTACATCAATCAAAGTCGTAGACACATAGGCTCCGAGAATTTGCTCGGCTACACCGAGGAACAGCCCACCAATAATAGCCCCGAACAAGGAACCAAAGCCACCAAGAGTCATCGCTGCGAAGCTGTGAATGAGCAGGCTTGCGCCCATGTCAGGGTGCAACAGTGTAACTGGAGAAATTAGCATTCCACCTATCGCGCCCATCATAGAGGCAACACCCCACATCATGGAGTGGAAACGGGCGACATTGACACCAACCAACCTCGCGCCCCGTTCACTTTGATAAGTAGCCTGAATCAATTTCCCAAGATTAGTTCGATAAAGAATTAAGAAAAACACCATAACCAGTATGAGAACTGCACAGAGGATGACGATGGCATCACCTGTTAGTATGAGGTCACCAATTATTATGGGTGGGATGTCGGCAAAGCTCGGCATTGGAAGGACTTCGCGCCCCCATAACACACGTGCTACGCCACGAAGGAAATAGCCCATCGCGATGCTCATCATTGCCAAAGCGATATGCGGGCCGTGGCGTACCGGCATCATCAGCCAGCGATCCACGCCAAATCCGAAGGCAAACATCAAGACCAACACAAGTAGTGTGGCTGGAATGTAGGGAAACCCGATTATCAGCACGAAGACGTAGACGACGAAAGCACCTGTCATCACCATATCACCATGACCGAAATTAACAACTGTTGTGGCTCTGTACAGAACGGTCATCGACAACGCAACCAAAGCATAGATTGCACCATGGGACAGACCACTGATAATTAGCTGACCAAGCATTACCTATACTTTTGGCAATAAGGATGTTTAGGTTTGAGGTAAATGTTCAATTAGAACTTATGACCCCAGCTTCGAAATACGGTGACCTTGTCGTTCACAAAAGCGGCAACGCCAGAATCCTTAACTCCAGCATGATCGCCTGTTGAGAAAGATACATTGCTGGCCAGCACGCCTGTATTATAGTTTCTAATGCTTTCCATTTCAGTGACAAATTTCTCGCGTGTCAAATCACGGCCAACCGCCTTAAGGGCATTAACGACCACCATGCCACTTCCGATTGAAGCGAAACTGAATGCGGTCAGATCCTCATCCGGATAGTATTTGCGGATAATGTCACCCCATTCTTTCATGCTACCGGAACCAAGAGTGTTCTGGAACATGTGAAGTACTTGGTAGTTCTCTACCACCGACTTGTTTCCGACTCGTTTGAGCGTGCTTTTTAAATCTGTCCCGTAGCCGCCTAGTATCGGAACATTCAGATCATATTTTTTCGCTTCGCGCAGAAAGATTGCGGTTTCCGCCTCGTAGAGAATCGCAATGACGAAGTCGGCTCCGGACTGTTTAATTTTAAGAACCTGTGCCGTAGCATTTGTGCTACCACGCTCCATGGTCAAATCAAGAATCGGTTCTACTTTATGTTCGGATTTGAGTGTTTCAACGGCAGGGTCGCGATAGCCTTTGCCCCATTCGTTGGAATGCGCAATAATCGCGATTTTCTTTGTTTCTGGTCGGCTCATAGCGTATTTGGCCATAAACCTGCCAGCGTCTTGGCTTGTTGGCACCACATGGAAAATATTGTATTCCACAGGCGAGGAAATTTTATAATTTACCGCATGTCCTACGACCCAAGGGATACCCGCCTCAATAATCGTCGGTTTCATGGCAAGAGCAACACCACTGCAAGAATTGCCGTTGATCAGGAATACTTTGTCTTGGTGAATCAGTTTTTTTGCTACCGCGATTCCGCGTGCCTCGTTGCATGCAGTATCTGCCTTGATTACATTGATCATGCGCCCGTGAACACCACCGGTTTCGTTGATATGTCGATAGTACGCATCAAGCCCAATCTGGGCCTTGGAATAACTTGAAGCATTGCCAGTAAATGGTCCCGGGATACCAATCTTGATTGTGTTTTCAGTAACCCCCGTAATAGCTTGGTCTTGTGCGGTTGCAATGGAATAGCCCAACGATAGACCTAATGTCACAACGGCAATCGGTATTAATTTAATGAACTTCATTTTCTTATCCTCTCATCGGTTTGGTTTGATTTCAGGTTAGCCGTACCACTTCACCTCGCAAATTGTGTCTATCGACAACGATACCAGCTATTAATTTTCGGGCACTTCATCACCCGTTACTTTATGTCAAAACAAGGAGTTGCACCTCAATCAACAATATTGCCACTTTCCTCGGTCACGAGTTTTGGCAAGATATCTTTCCAAGCATCGATAAGCTCCCGGTAGTAGGAAGGATCTTCCCGAAGAACTGCCTGGACAGCCATACCACGAAACAGACACAGCGTCAGATTGAGGAGCGTGTCAATACGGGCGACAGACAGACTGGTATCATGGAAATAGCGATTCCATATCTCGTCAAGTGTTTGATGCAGTTCACGAATCAGCGGTATCAGGCGCTTCTTTAACGCCTCGTCGTTTCGCGCAGCGACAATCAGCTCTAATGATGCGTAAAAAAATCGCCCCGCGAAAAATCGCTCCCAGATACCTTCAATAAATGCGTTCATATCTAGATCGTTTTCCCGCGTTGATGTTGCGAGAACTATGACATCGTCAATGAAGCTTTTAAACAAGAGATCCGTCGCAGCAACAATAAGATCCTGTTTGTTGGGATAGTGGTAGATTTGCGCCCCTCGTGTAAGCCCTGCTTTATTTGCAATCCACTGGGTTGTGCTTTTGGCGTAACCCATCACGATCAAGCTATCAATCGTTGCATCAAGTAGTAGCCTCTGCGTACTTTCGCTTCTGGCTTCTTGTGTTCGTCTAATCGGGTGAACAAGCATAAAAATCGTCCAAATATTAAAAATAACTTACATACATTCTAGAATGTATGATATTAGTTGTCAAGCACTTATTACGATAAAATTATCTGTCCCGAGACGTGTAGTTTGAAAATAAATTTTATCTGTATGATTATAAACACTTAAATTTATTTTATGGTATAATGCATGTTCGAAGATTAGTCCAATAATCTCCTTGACTCCCCCAGAAAGTCAAGCGCATGAACCCAAAGCAAGCAAAATTTGGTTTTATCGCTAATTGGAACAGCGCTATCGCATCAATTATACTGTTGGACTGCCACGGGTAGGTCTAAATTTGAGTTTGTGTTATTTAAATGCAGATGATGCCGTGTTTTGATAACAAAATTCGTATCTGATTCAAGTAGCCTACTCGTTGGTCGCGGACATAAGACAATGCCTACATCGCTAATTGTTCTGATGTCTTGGCACAAGCCCTCGGAGATTCGGGTTGCATGGTGGCAAAGGCTTTAGTGTCATTGGTATCATTTCTTAACTTCACCACACACAAGCACTTTTACATAGACCGCCGGGAGAGTGGTTTGGCAGTATGCTCATATAAACAAGCATGTTCTTTGGAAAGAATTGCTAAACCAATACCGATTGTAGTAAGCTCGTTTGTGATAGATGTTTTCTGTTTGGCTGTTAAATAGCGAAGTATATCTGCCTTTCTTTCTGGCGCATCTCTACGGTTGACACCACCGTAATGGGGTGTCAATAATATCATTATTGGTATTTCTAACAAACCTAGTCAAGAGAAAAACCCCAATGACTGAAAAAAAACTGCCTACTCAAGTAAAAGTCGTGATTGTTGGCGGTGGGGTGATGGGTGCAAGTTTGGCGTATCACTTGGCTGAAGAAGGTTGGAGCGATTGTTTATTGATCGAGAAAGGCGAGCTAACATCGGGTTCAACGTGGCATGCTGCTGGGCAATGTCCAAGCTTTATTGCCGATTTTAATATGGCAAAAATTCATCATTACGGCTTGCAATTGTATCCCAAATTGGAGCAGTTGACCGGTCAATATGTTAGCTGGCATGGCTGTGGTGGGATACGATTTGCATTAAAACCGGCTGAGGTGGAATGGTTTGAGCGGGTCAAGGGTGTCGGCAAAATGATTGGTTTCGATTGTGAAATTATTGATCCGGCAAAAATCAAGCAGCTCATTCCTTACGCCAATATTGATGGTGTGCTTGCCGGCGCACAGACTTTTACCGATGGGCATGTTGATCCGGCTGGGGTGTGTAACGCCATGGCAAAAGGGGCACGAAAAAGGGGTGCGACCATCGTTACGGGTAATCGTGTTATTGATATTAAACAGCGCAAATCGGGTGATTGGGAAGTGTTTACCGAACAGGGCAATGTCATCGCCGAGCATGTGGTCAACGCCGCCGGTTGCTATGCGCGACAGGTTAGTCAAATGGTCGGGACCGATGTGCCGCTGACCAATATGAAGCATACCTATTTGGTCACCGATACGGTGCCGGCATTTTTGGATAGCGATGTTGAGATGCCGGTCATTCGTGATCCCTATCCATCCTCATACTATCGTCAGGAACAAAAATCTGGGCTCATTGGAATCTATGAAAAGGCAAACTCTGAGGAATGCTGGACGCATCGTGGCGGCTGGCCTGAATGGGATTCGGAGAATGAATTATTTGATGCTAATTTTGAAAACATCATGCCCTATGTTGAAAGGGTCATGGAACGTATTCCAATGTGGCGCGAATTAGGTATCAAGCGGGTCGTATGTGGTGCCATACCGCATACTCCAGACGGCAATCCCTTCCTTGGCCCAGCGGCAGGGTTGCGAAATTTCTGGCATTGCAACGGTGCCTCAATCGGCATCGCGGCGGGCGCGGGTTCAGGCAAATATCTCTCACAATGGATGATCTATGGCGATGCCGAAATCAATATGGCGGGTGTTGACCCGCGCCGATATAGTGCCTATGCGCCCGGCGATTATTGCAAAGGAAAATCCCATGAGGATTATGAGTGTATGTATAAACTGCTATTGCCCGGAGAAGAACGCGATGCGTCCCGTAAAGCGCGTATCACCCCATTATATACGTTGCTGGCATCTCGAGGAGCGGTCTATGCCGAAGCGAATGGCTGGGAAAGACCAAAATGGTTTTCCCTAGATGGTCGCATTGAAGAAACCGGATTTCGTCATAACAATACTTTTGACGTGGTGGCACAGGAATGTCGCGCAGTCCGCGAACGGGTGGGGGTTTTGGAATTGTCTTCTTTTGCGAAATATGATGTTGTTGGTAAAGACGCGGAATCATTCCTAAACCGAATCAGTGCCAGCAACATGCCGCTTCGAGAAGGCGGCATTACCCTGACCCATTATCTGTCAGAAACCGGACGCATCAACGGCGAATCCACCATCACCCGACTAGCAGCCGAGCGATACTATGTGCTGTCGGGCGCAACCAGCGAGGAACGCGATTGGGCGATGCTGACGCAGGGCATAGCGGCTGGGGAAGACGTGACCGTCACCAATATCACCAACGACTTGGGCGTGTTGGTAGTCGCCGGACCGCAGTCGCGACAACTGTTAGCGAGTTTGACTGAATCCGATTTAAGCAACCCATCATTTCGCTGGTTGAGCGGCAAGGAAATCGAAATAGCCGGACATTCGGTACGCGCCTTGCGAGTCAACTATGTCGGCGAACTCGGCTGGGAATTGCATTGCCCGATGGCAAACATGCTGGGCGTTTATGAAGCTGTGTGGGCGGCCGGTGTGGCGCATGGCATTGCTAATTTTGGTACCTATGCGATGAACTCCTTGAGATTGGAAAAAGCCTATAAGGGCTGGGGTGCTGAATTAACCAATGAAATTTCAATGGTGGATGCCGATGCTATGCGATTCTTTGCGAATCAAAAACAACACTTCATCGGCAAACGGGCAACCTTGAACGTGCTCGAAAAAGGCAGCGTGATTAAGCTGGTCTATTTTGAAGTAGAAGCAACTGACAACGATGTCATGGGTGGCGAACCAGTTTTAGACGGCAATCGAGCGATTGGTGTAACCACATCGGGCGGATACGGACATACCACACAACGCAGTCTGGGCTTCGCCTATGTTGAAGCCCAATATGCAAAAGTGGGCTGTGAATTTGATGTTTATTTATTGGGCGAGACAAGAAAAGCCATTGTGTTGGGCGAACCTGTTTGGGATGCTGACAACGCAAGACTGCGGCTATAATTGGGGGCTACCCTATAACTGTCCTAGATAACGTCCTTGATAACACCGCTCCTGCCATTGAGGCGTTTATACTCACGACATCGCACTTCATTCAAGGCTTTGTTGATATGTTATGATATGAAACTTGTCGTAGAATCTGGGCATGAGGGACATTAAGGGACATTTTTGACGAATAGTGGATTTTTGCACCGTCTCTGCAGCCGCCTTCCAATAATCATACAAGGGCTACTTGTTTATTAAAACCCTGCTAGTAATCGTTTTCGGCATGCTCAATGCCCTGTCTTTTGCGCCATTTAATTGGTGGCCGCTGAGCATGTTGAGTTTTGCGGTGCTGTTTTGCATCTGGATTACAAGCAATTCAAAGATGGCCGCTTGGTATGGATTTGTTTATGGGCTGGGGATGTTCGGCGTTGGCATCTCTTGGATGTATATCAGCATACATACATTTGGGGGTATGCCGCCGCTTATTGCCGGCTTGTGCATCTTCGTGTTGGTCGCGATGATGTCAATTTATCCTGCACTTTGCGGATGCGTACAATCTTGGTTTTCGGGCTGGAATCCAACGGTTAGGATGGCATTGCTCATGCCATCGTTGTGGATATTATTTGAATGGTTGCGTGGCTGGTTGTTTAGCGGACTACCTTGGTTGTCCACCGGTTATGCCTATTTGGATACGCCGTTAGCCAATTACGCACCCATTGGCGGGGTCTATCTTATTGGTTTGATTGTGCTGGTCGGTGCGGGAACGTTGACCGCAATTATCCGCCATCTAAGCCGCGGTAATTCCATTTTAGCAGTTGTGCTGGTGCTGGTTTGGGTGGCGGGTTGGCAACTGGATAAAATAATATCATGGACTCAGGCAACGGGCCAGCCAATTTCTGTTGCTATTATTCAGAACAATGTGCCGATTATGCAGAAATGGCAGGCGCAAGAAGCACGCCGTATTGTTACCGATTACATGCAGGCCAGTCAGCAACATCATGGGGTTGAT
Organism: Candidatus Spongiihabitans sp.; assembly: GCA_965261425.1. GTDB lineage: Bacteria > Pseudomonadota > Gammaproteobacteria > Arenicellales > Poriferihabitantaceae > Spongiihabitans. The sequence continues at coordinate 1,035,684 of OZ253452.1, read as the reverse complement.
TTGATTGTATGGCCAGAAGCCGCTATTCCTGATTATCTGGACAATATCCCAGATGATTTCTGGCAAGAGATGCAAGCCCATCCAGCCGATTTTGTGTTTGGTGTTTTGGAGCGACAAAGTGTTGACAGTGGCTGGCGTTATTACAACAGTGTTGCAGCCGCAACCAAAACAAAACCTGATGATGGCAACATCATTTATCGAAAACAGCATTTGGTGCCATTTGGCGAATATTTACCCTTGCCGGGTCTGTTTGCCTCGTTGTTGAACAGACTACATATTCCGATGGCTGATTTCAGTGCTTGGTTGCCGCCCCAGTCACCGCTCAGCGTAGCGGGGAACCGATTCGCAATATCAATTTGTTACGAGGATGCGTTTCCGCAGGAATGGCGCAATCAGATTGTATCTTCAGGCGCATTACTCAATGTTAGCGAGGACAGTTGGTTTGGGAATTCACTGGCACCGCATCAACGATTACAAATGGCGAGATTTCGTGCACGGGAGAGTGAACGACCGATGATTCGCGCTTCCAATAACGGACTATCGTCATTGATTAACTGGCAGGGCGGTGTTGATGTTGTTGCGGCACAGTTTGTTCGGCAGTCGGTCACTGGAGTCATCCAGCCTAGAGCCGGGCTAACCCCCTATGTTATGTTTGGCGACCGTCCGGTTTTAATATTCACCGCCCTACTCCTGATATTGGGTTTGTTGTTTGGCAGGCCAAAAAGAGCCGATAAACCGAGACCACACAAAAGAGACTGCAAAAATCCCAATATTCGTCACGATTTAAAGACTTGACACGGAGAACACATGCGGATAAATTGCTACAATACAAGAAGAGTGGTTTGGTGAGGTATCCACAATACTCGCAAATACTTACAAAATTAAATTAACCGTGAGGAAATTTCAAATGAAGTCGTTGCACACCATAAAAACACTTAATAATCATATAGTTACCCCCCCCCCCACACACAAGCCGCGCTTGGCTTATGGGGGCAGGGCTATGATTGCGATTGCATTAACGCCACTCAAAACCTTACTCAAGGCGGTGGCACGAACAGCACGAAACCAAACAGCACGGCTGGGGACAGGTTGGCACTTGCAAGCACTGTTAGACGCGGCTCGCAAGCAAGCCTCGCCAAGCATGCGTTGTATAGGGAAACCCTTTGCCGGTTTGGTGGTTTTACTGGATTCCTGCCTTCGCAGGAATGACGAAGGTCGCAGGAATGACAAATCCTGGGTTTTTGCACAGCCTCTTTCGCAGGTAAAGACGAAAAGACGAACCGGGGGTTTTTGTGCAGCTTCTTTCACAGGAATAACCGGCCACGGGAAAAAGCCTTCCGGCACTTTATCCGCGCCCCTGTCGCGCTTCCTTGCCGCTACCTTGTTTGCCCTGCTGTTTATCGCCCAGCCGAGCAATGCCCAGACTCCGGCAGAGCCTATAAATCAAATCCTTACGCAATCAGCCAATGAAATACTTCTCGTTTTCTCTGGTGATGCAACTCTCGACGAAGTGTCGGGGGCTGATTTTACCGTATCAGGAGCAGCATCAAATCCAACGGTAAGCTCGGTGGGTAGATTCAATGATGTTACTACTTTGCTTCTCCTCACCCTGTCGGCTGATATTGTCGAAAGCGAGACCATCACCCTGGCCTACACCAAAGGGACAGGCAGCATAACGGTTACGGGGCAAAACACGCCCCTTGCGAGCTTTACTAACAAAGCGGTAACGAACCTGGTAGAACCAGATACAAGGGCGCCGGTTGCCGTAAGTGCGGAAACCAATACGACCGGCGATAGCATAGTGCTGACCTTCAACGAAGCTATAAATATCAACGATGCCGTGGCTGCTGACTTTACAGTTACTGCGGGCAAACGTGCCAGAACAATCGCTGTGACAACGCTAACAGCAAATGAAAAAACACTAACCTTAGAACTAACCTCCGCTATTGCACAAGGTGAAACGGTACTGCTGGAATACGCCACAAAAGACACGGGTATTGCGGATGCGGCAGGCAATGTATTTGGAAAGGATAGGCGACAAGTAACCAACAAAGTATCAGTAAGCAACCAACCTCCAACGGGTCACCTTAGCATCAGTATGCTGCTCGATGGTAATACCGTAACCGCCACCCGTCCGCTACCTGAAGATCAGACTACCCTCAGCGCTACGCCAACTGTAGGGGATACCCTGACAGCGGTTACCCGCGGGATTAGCGATGCGGATGGCCCCGAAACGTTATCCTTCAGCTATCAATGGCAGGCCGGGGGCGATGACATTGCCGCTGCCACCGCAGAAACCTTCACCCTGACCAATGCCCAGCTTGGCAAGCAAATCAAGGTGATAGTACATTATACCGATACTGCAAACCGTGTTGAAACGCTGGCATCGGCACAAACCAATCAGGTCAAGGAAGCCAATGCCGCACCAACTGCCAATGCTGATGATGGCGCGATAACGGGAGCATCTGCCGTATCCAGTCCTTCTGTCGCATTCAGCCCCTCTGGTGCATCTGATGATTCCATTGCCCAGGCCCAGCAGAATCCGGCAGAGCCTATAAATCAAATCCTTACGCAATCAGCCAATGAAATACTTCTCGTTTTCTCTGGTGATGCAACTCTCGACGAAGTGTCAGGGGCTGATTTTAGCGTAGCAGGAGCAGCATCAAATCCAACGGTAAGCTCGGTGGGTAGGCTCAATGATGTTACTACTTTGCTTCTCCTCACCCTGTCGGCTGATATTGTCGAAAGCGAGACCATCACCCTGGCCTACACCAAAGGGACAGGTAGCATAACGGTTACGGGGCAAAACACGCCCCTTGCGAGCTTTACTAACAAAGCGGTAACGAACCTGGTACAACCAGATACAAGGGCGCCGGTTGTCGCAAGTGCAAAAACCAATACGACCGGCGATAGCATAGCGCTGACCTTCAACGAAGCTATAAATATCAACGATGCCGTGGCTGCTGACTTTACAGTTACTGCGGGCAAACGCGCCAGAACAATCGCTGTGACAACGCTAACAGCAAATGAAAAAACACTAACCTTAGAACTAACCTCCGCTATTGCAAAAGGTGAAACGGTACTGCTGGAATACGCCACAAAAGACACGGGTATTGCGGATGCGGCAGGCAATGTATTTGGAAAGGATAGGCGACAAGTAATTAATCAGGTATCAGAAGAAAACAAAGCCCCAACGGGTCACCTTAGCATCAGTATGCTGCTCGATGGTAATACCGTAACCGCCACCCGTCCGCTACCTGAAGATCAGACTACCCTCAGCGCTACGCCAACTGTAGGGGATACCCTGACAGCGGTTACCAGCGAGATTAGCGATGCGGATGGCCCCGAAACGTTATCCTTCAGCTATCAATGGCAGGCCGGGGGCGATGACATTGCCGCTGCCACCGCAGAAACCTTCACCCTGACCAATGCCCAGCTTGGCAAGCAAATCAAGCTGATAGTACATTATACCGATGACGAAAACCGTGTTGAAACGCTGGCATCGGCACAAACCAATCAGGTCAAGGAAGCCAACACGCCACCAACTGCCAATGCTGATGATGGCGTGATAATGGGAGCATCTGCCGTATCCAGTCCTTCTGCCGCATTCAGCCCCTCTGGTGCATCTGATGATTCCATTGCCCAGGCCCAGCAGGAGACTCCGGCAGAGCCTATAAATCAAATCCTTACGCAATCAGCCAATGAAATACTTCTCGTTTTCTCTGGTGATGCAACTCTCGACGAAGTGTCGGGGGCTGATTTTACCGTATCAGGAGCAGCATCAAATCCAACGGTAAGCTCGGTGGGTAGATTCAATGATGTTACTACTTTGCTTCTCCTCACCCTGTCGGCTGATATTGTCGAAAGCGAGACCATCACCCTGGCCTACACCAAAGGGACAGGCAGCATAACGGTTACGGGGCAAAACACGCCCCTTGCGAGCTTTACTAACAAAGCGGTAACGAACCTGGTAGAACCAGATACAAGGGCGCCGGTTGCCGTAAGTGCGGAAACCAATACGACCGGCGATAGCATAGTGCTGACCTTCAACGAAGCTATAAATATCAACGATGCCGTGGCTGCTGACTTTACAGTTACTGCGGGCAAACGTGCCAGAACAATCGCTGTGACAACGCTAACAGCAAATGAAAAAACACTAACCTTAGAACTAACCTCCGCTATTGCACAAGGTGAAACGGTACTGCTGGAATACGCCACAAAAGACACGGGTATTGCGGATGCGGCAGGCAATGTATTTGGAAAGGATAGGCGACAAGTAACCAACAAAGTATCAGTAAGCAACCAACCTCCAACGGGTCACCTTAGCATCAGTATGCTGCTCGATGGTAATACCGTAACCGCCACCCGTCCGCTACCTGAAGATCAGACTACCCTCAGCGCTACGCCAACTGTAGGGGATACCCTGACAGCGGTTACCCGCGGGATTAGCGATGCGGATGGCCCCGAAACGTTATCCTTCAGCTATCAATGGCAGGCCGGGGGCGATGACATTGCCGCTGCCACCGCAGAAACCTTCACCCTGACCAATGCCCAGCTTGGCAAGCAAATCAAGCTGATAGTACGTTATACCGATACTGCAAACCGTGTTGAAACGCTGGCATCGGCACAAACCAATCAGGTCTCTAATGACCCTGGGCTCAAGGCTAGGCTCAAGGAAGTCAACACACCACCAACTGCCAATGCGGGGCCTGATCAGATAGTTGAGGGAGGTTCGGCTCATCAGGTATAACCGGTGCCGCTGATGAACCTGAACCTGACCAGACATCTAGTGAAATGAGCGGGATCACCCTTGATGGTACAGGATCAACTGATTCAGATGGTACAATAGATTCGTATAAATGGACTTTGGTTAGCGGTACGCATTATGAACTAAAGGGATTTGCTGAAAATGATGCAGTAGCATCCCCGACATTTTTTACACCTCCAACAAGTGCACGTGGCGCAACGCTCGTGTTTTCACTGGTTGTAACGGACAATAACGGTGCTGAATCTACTTCTGATGAAGTAACCATTAGAGTTACTGGCCATAACGTACAACCCATTGCCCATGCTGGAGTTGATCAGTCGGTTAATGAAAATACTGTAGTCACCCTTGATGGTACAGGATCATCTGATCCCGATGGACACACACTATCCTATTCTTGGGCTTTAACTGATTTTCCAACATCAGATTCTAGTCCAGAGATACCACCGTTATCTGATTCTACTGTCGCATCCCCAACGTTTACTGCACCAGAGGTCTCTGGGCAAATCTCTTTAGTCTATACATTAACCGTAACCGATAATGCCGAGGAATCAAAATCTCATACAGATACGGTCCGCATTAATATTAATAATGTAGCTGGAGGAATGTCGGCAGCTGATGATGATGGCGTGATAATGGGAGCATCTGCCGCATTCAGCCCCTCTGGTGCATCTGATGATTCCATTGCCCAGTCGAGCATTGCCCAGGCCCAGCAGGAGACTCCGGCAGTATCAGCAGCAGCAGACGACGACGACTTTGTCACCACTTGGCGCGTAACCGCAGGTCAGGCTATTACCATTCCAACAACAGGCACTGGCTATAGTTACACCGTCAATTGGGGTAGTGGTGAAGAAGCAGACACAACTGTCTATACTAGCGATACCTCGCATGCTTATACCACCGCAGGTGACTATGAAGTCCGTATCAGCGGCACCTTCCCGCGTATTCACTTTGATAAGGGTGCTTCTGGCGATACTAATTCCAACAGCATCATCGCCATCAACCAATGGGGGAGTCAGCGATGGACTTCAATGCGAAATGCTTTTGCTGGAGCGACCAACCTGGAAGGACAAGCAACCGACCGACCTGATTTATCTCGGGTAACGGATATGTCGTCTATGTTTAAGTATGCCAGCAAATTTAACCAAGCCATAGACGGTTGGGATGTTAGCAATGTGACCAATATGAAATCGATGTTGCATGATGCCACTGCCTTTAATCAGAATATTGGCCGTTGGGATGTCAGCGATGTGACCAATATGTCGTTTATGTTTCGTGGTGCCAGCAAATTTAACCAAGCCATAGGCAATTGGAATGTTAGCAGTGTGATCGACATGAGATCGATGTTTCGGGGTGCCACCGACTTTGACCAAGCCATAGGCGGTTGGGATGTTAGGAAAGTAACGAATATGGGTAATATGTTTCAGAATGCCAGCACCTTTAGCCAAAACCTGGGCGCTTGGTATATTACCGATGCGGAATTGCCGTCAGATGACCCATTACCAGAAACGCTAACGTTCACGGTTGGTAGTACGGCTGGGATCGGTGCTGTGATAGGACGCATCACCGCTCAAAACGATGTACTTAACGGACAAACTCCCAGTTATACGCTTGCCGGAGATGATGCGAATTTATTTAGCCTGAGTGATGGGGCTCTAAGCGTAGCTCAAGCACTGAGTTCACCTCCATATACGTTATCTATAACAGCAACGAATATTCTGTATGGAGCGAGTAATTCCCGCACATTGACCATCACCAATGCGGCAATAACAGCCCCCATAGCCGATCCGGATATCAACCCCAGTGTGCCGGCACTGATCGCCACCCAAGCTGTCGCCATTACCCCCATCACCATTGATGCCGCAGCCGGTGGTGCGGTGGATAGCTACAGCATTAGCCCAGACCTGCCAGCCGGACTATCCATTAACACCGACACTGGCGAAATCTCGGGCACACCAGCTAGTCCCGCTAGTACGCAGATTTACATCATCACGGCTACCAATGACGGTGGCACTGATATCGCCAGCGTCATCATCACCGTTAATGCTGTCCCCATTATCGCCGCCAACCCCAGGACGCTGATCGCCAACGTGGGCACCGCCATTACCCCCACCACCATTGCGCGTACGGGTGGTCCAGTGACTAGCTACGGCATCAGCCTAGTCAGCAGTCAATCCCTAAACGAGGCCACAGGGCTGGACTTTGACCCCAGCACTGGCAGCATCTCGGGTACGCCAACCATGACCACTACTGGTGCGCTGACTTACAGCATTTTTGCTACAAACGCCCCCAGCGTTGCGTCCACCAGCGTTGTCATTACCATTCTTGCCGCCCCCGCCCCCGACATCAGCCCCAGTGTAACGGCACTGATCGCCACCCAAGCTGTCGCCATTACCCCCATCACCATTGATGCCACAGCCGGTGGTGCGGTGGATAGCTACAGCATTAGCCCAGACCTGCCAGCCGGACTATCCTTTAACACCGGCAGTGGCGAAATCTCGGGCGCGCCAACGGCGGTCGCTGGTGCGCAGACTTACACCATCACGGCTACCAATGCCGCTGGCGATGATACCGCCAGCGTCACCATCACCGTTAATGCTGTCCCCATTATCGCCGCCGACCCCCATACGCTGATCGCCACCGTGGGCACCGCCATTACCCCCACCAGCATTACGAATACGGGTGGTCCAGTGACTAGCTACACCATCAGCCGAGGCAACGGTCAAACCCTAGAAGCGAACACAGGGCTGGTCTTTGACACCAGCACTGGCAGCATCTCGGGTACGCCAACCATGGCCGCTGATAGGCTGTTTTACACCATCTCTGCTACAAACGCCCCCAACTTTGCGCATAGTGCCAGCATTGACATTACCATTGTTGCCGCCCCCGACATCAGCCCCAGTGTGCCGACACTGACCGCCACCGTGGGTACCGCCATACCCCCGATCACCATTACCAATAACGGTGGTGCAGTGCCAGCAACAGGCGCCTACAGCATTAGCCCAAACCTGCCAGCCGGACTATCCATTGACACCACCACTGGCGAAATCTCGGGCATGCCAACGGCGGTCGCTAGTGCGCAGACTTACACCATCACCGCCAATGGCGTTGGCATACCTACCGTCACCGCTACCGCCACGGTTGACATCACCGTCAATGCAGCGGACAACACCGCCCCTGATGCCCCAGTCATCACTCAACCAACAACGCCAACAAATAACGACAGCATAACCATTAGCGGCAGCGCAGAAGCCGATGCCACGGTAACACTGAGCCAAAATGGCACTGCCCTGGCAACCACTGCCACCGCTGGTTCCAATGGCGCATGGTCGATTGAGGTAACCCTGTCTGCTGATAATGATGGCGCCAACACCTTTACCGCCACCGCGACGGATCAAGCAAGTAATGCCTCTGGTTCTTCTAATGAAGTGACGGTAACACTAGACCAAACAAAACCGACTATAATAATAGGAACTACTACTAGCACTGACCCAACCAATGATAATCCAATCGGCATCACTCTAATATTCACAGAACCGCTGACAGGATTTGAAGCATCTGATATTACCGTTCACGATGGAACTATAACGGCAGGCTCATATGAAGTCGTTAGTACCGTTGTTAATGGCATAACGGTAAATGTTACTTTTACGATAACACCATTGGCTGATATCGTTGTAGTACGTATTGCTGCTGATGTAGCTACAGATGCTGCCGGAAACGGCAATATTGATAGAGGATCTGTCATTATTAATTATGACGGAACCGCCCCTGACGTTGCCATCACCAGCACAGCACAAACGGTCAACACAGCCGCATTCACACTTACCGGCACCACTGAAGCCGGTGCCACGGTTGATGTACTCAAGGATGGCACGTCCATTGGTGCCGCAACCGTAACGGCTCCCACTTGGACGTTTGACGTAATGCTAACCGAAGGCGCCAACCTATTCACCGTAACCGCAAGCGATGCCGCCGGCAACGTATCCGAAGTATCCGCTGCGGTTAGCATCACGCTGGACAATACCGCCGCCCCATCGGACACCACCCGACCCAGCGTAGCTATCTCATCTTTCCCGGTTACGGCTAACATAGTTAATGGCGACACAGTCAATGCCACCACGCTACGCTATGAAGCCCTCTTTGATGAGTCTGTTAGCGGTTTTGAGATCGATGATATTACGGTAACCGGCACGGCAGGTGTTACTACGGCATCCGGCCTTACTGGTGCTGGCCGGTTCCGCCAATTTGAGGTGCTAAGAGGCAACCTTGACGGCACCGTCATCGTCTCCATTGCCGCCGGTGCTGCACAAGATGCTGCGGATAATTTCAACACCGCTTCTGACGAATACACATTGACCATTGACACCACGCCACCAGTCATCACGCGAAATGGCGATGCTGCCCTAACCATCGTCAGTGGCACGACTTATACCGATGCCGGGGCAACGGCAAGCGATAATATTGCAGGGACTATTACGGGCTCAATCACAACGAGCTTTACCCTCGATGGCGCTGAGGTCGCTTCCTTAAATTCTTCTCAATTGGGCACTTACATCATCACCTATAACGTATCCGATGCGGCTAGCAACCCAGCGCCAGCAGTTACCCGAACGGTAACGGTGGTGGAAGCGCTAAGCGCAAGTAGCGTTATCGCAACAGCAGCAGGAGATAAAATAAGGCTACAGTTTGTTGACCAACAACTCACTAACAATGATGCAGCACCGGGTGACTTTACCTTGTCAGGAGCAGGAGCGGCAGAGACAACAGTCACTGGGCTTGCTGTAGATGCAGCGGATGGTACTGTATTGATTCTCAGCTTATCGGGTAACATTGCCAAAGATGCAGCAGTCACACTGGCATACACTCGAATGGCAGGTAGCATTAGCGGGGTGTCCACCAGCACCAGCAGGAATGGCATTGTTACAAACTTTGCTGCTACAGCCGTGGACACGAGCAATATAGTAGCCGCCCCGAGTATCAGTATCAGCCCCGCTACCGTAACCGTAATGGCAGGCACGGCTATTGCGGATATCACTATCATTTCAACGGGCGATGATGTTGTCAGCTATGGCATCAACCCGGTTATTGGCAATGGACTATTATTTAATACAAGCACCGGCACTATTTCAGGCACGCCAGCGGCGGCTGCAAACGCAATCCTCTACACCATCACCGCCACTAATAGCGGTGGTATGGATACTGCGACAGTAACCATCACCGTCGAGGCACCCGACCCATCCCTTCCCAACCCAACCGTGTGCATGCGTCACCCCAAAGTTCAGGAAGTCATCATCCAAAATGTGCATGGCAAAAGTGCTTGTGGCGACATTACTGCGGCAGATTTGGCGGGAATTAACTCTTTAGTCCATACTGGCGGGTTTCATTCCGGCTTCGGACAAGCCCCCCCAAAGGGAAGTGATTTTGCCGGTTTAACCGCGTTAACTACTCTCGGAATCATAAACAACAAGGCTGGTGGTGGCTTGACGACCCTCCCGGCGGATCTTTTTCAAGGTCTGCCAGCACTGAGATCCTTGAGTTTAAATGATAATCAATTACGCACCTTGCCAATTGGTATTTTTAGTGGTCTATCCTTAGAGCATCTCACATTAACCGGTAACCCGTGGGTTTCGTTGCCCACGAATATTTTGAACGAAATGACGTTTGTTCAGAATGCCGTACGAACAGCCATAACGAATGCCGGCGGCGGCGGCATCAATGCCGCATTGCCAGTCACCAATGGCCCCATTCCAGCACAATCGTTAGCACGAACGGCTAACCCGCTCACCCTGGAGGTGGCTACTTTCTTTAGCGACCCGGACGATACCCTGACCTACACAGCCACGTCCGCTACCCCCGCCATTGCCAGCGTTGCCATCAGCGGCAGCACGCTAACCATTACGCCCGTAGCACTCGGCACAACCAATATCATGGTGACTGCTCGCGACACCGCCGGACAGCCGGTTACGCAGGCCTTTGCGCTTACTGTTGGCGACGATACGGCAGTGGTAGCCGATCCCGACATCACCCCCAGTGTAACGGAACTGATCGCCACCCAAGCTGTCGCCATTACCCCCATCACCATTGATGCCGCAGCCGGTGGTGCGGTGGATAGCTACAGCATTAGCCCAGACCTGCCAGCCGGACTATCCATTGACCCCACCACTGGCGAAATCTCGGGCACGCCAACGGCGGTCGCTGGTGAGCAGATTTACACCATCACGGCTACCAATACCACTGGTACGGATACCGCCAGCGTCACCATCACCGTGAATACTGTTGCCCCGCGTATCAGTATCAGCCCCGCTACGCTGGTTGCCAACATGGGCAGTCCGATTATGCCGATAACCATCACCCCAATAGGTGGCGGTGCGGTTGTCAGCTACAGCATCATGCCGGATATTCAGAATGGACTGATGTTTGACACAGGCACCGGCATCATTTCAGGTACGCCAGATGCGGTTGCAGAAGCAATCACCTACACCATCACCGCCACCAATAGCGGTGGCGATGGTACCGCTATGGTAACCATCACCGTCAATGCACCGGACACCACGCCACCCAGCGTAACCATCTCATCTTTACCGGAGTCAGCTAACATAGTTAATGGCGACACAGTAAATGCCACCACGCTACGCTATGAAGTCGCCTTTAGTGAGCTTATTAGCGGTTTTGAGATCGATGATATTACCGTAACCGGCACGGCAGCTGTTGCGGCATCCGGCCTTACCGGTGGTGCTAATGGTACGGGGCTGTTTTTCCGATTTGAGGTGCTAAAAGGCAACCTTGACGGCACCGTCATCGTCTCCATTGCCGAGAATATTGCCGAGGATGCTGCGGGCAATGGCAACACCGCTTCTGGCGACTACACATTGACCATTGACACCACGCCACCAGTCATCACGCTAACTGGCGAAGCTGCCCTAACCCTCGTCAGAGGCACGGATTATACCGATGCCGGGGCAACGGCAAACGATAACATTGGTGAAGATATTACGAGCTTAATCACAACGAGCTTTACCCTCGATGGCACTGCGGCCACTACCTTAAATACTGCTCAACTGGGCACTTACATCATCACCTATAACGTATCCGATGCGGCTAACAACCCGGCAATGGCAGTTACCCGAATGGTCACGACGGTGGAAGCACTAAGCCCAAACCCAGATGGCGTTATCGCAACAGCAGCAGGCGATAAAATAAGGCTACAGTTTGTTGACCAACGACTCACCAACAATGGTGCAGTACCGGGTGACTTTAGCTTGTCAGGAGCAGGAGCGGCAGGGATAACAGTCACCGCGCTTGCTGTAGATGCAGAGGATAGTACTGTATTGATTCTCAGCTTATCGGGTAACATTGCCAAAGATGCAGCAGTCACACTGGCATACACTCGAACAGCAGGTAGCATTAGCGGGGTGTTCAGTACCGACAGTATCAGCAGCAATGGCATTGTTATAGACTTTACTGCTACAGCCGTGGACACGAGCAATATAATAGCCCCAGACCAAACAGAACCGACTATACAGATAGCATCTACTGCAACAAGTCCAACGAATGCTAATCCAATCCCGATCAATCTAACATTCTCAGAACCGCTGACCGGATTTGAAGAATCTAATATTACGGTTAGCGGCGGAACTATAACGGCAGGTTCATATCTGGTCACTAGTAGCAATCCAGACGGTTCTAGCCTTGGTGCTTCTTTTACGATAACACCGTCTAATGACGGGCTAATTACCGTGCGTATTGCCGCTGGTGCAGCGCAAAACCTTGCCACAAACGGAAACCCTGCCGCATCATTTGACATTACTTATGACGGAACAGCGCCCGTTGTTACCATTAGCACTCAAGCACAAGCGGTCAACGATGCCGCATTCACGCTTACCGGCACCGTTGAGGCGGGTGCCACGGTTGATGTGCTCAAAGATGGCACTTCCATTGGTGCCGCAAACGTAACGGATACCACCTGGTCGCTTGCTGTAACACTGACTGATGGAGCCAACCTGTTCACCGTAACCGCAAGCGATACCGCCGGTAACGTATCCGAAGCATCCGCTGCGGTTAGCATCACGCTGAACACCACCACCGCCCCGAGTATCAGCATCACCCCCGCCACAGTAACGGTAGCAGCGGGCACGGCTATCACGCCGATAACCATCACTTCAAGCGGTGGTGATGTTGACAGCTATAGCATCATGCCGGATATTGGCAATGGACTGTTATTTGACGCAACTACCGGCACTATTTCAGGTACGCCAACGGCGGTTGCAGAAGCAATCAGCTACACCATCACTGCAACCAATGCCAGTGATACGGACACCGCTACAGTAGCCATCACCGTCGAGGCGGCAGCGGACACCACGCCACCGGCAGCACCGCTTATTACGTCACCAACTGACAATTTGGTCACCGAAGCATCATTCACACTTAGCGGCACCGCTGATGCGGCAGCAAACATCCAGCTATTGCGTAGTGGGACTGCAATTACAAGTGCCACCACAGATGCGGATACTAATGGCGACTGGTCAATAACCTTCGACCTGACGGAAGGCGAGAATCTAATCACCGCAACCGCAAGCGATAGTGCTGACAACACATCCGCCGCATCCGCTGCCGTTAGCATCACGTTAGACACTGTTGCACCGACAGTAACCTTTACCAACCCAACACAACTGGTCAGAACAGCCGCATTCACGCTTACCGGCACCACTGAAGCCGGTGCCACGGTCAATGTACGCAAAGATGGCACGTCCATTGGTGCCGTAAACGTAACGGTTACCACTTGGTCGCTTGCCACAACACTAATTGAAGGACTCAACGTATTCACCGCAACCGCAACCGATGCCGCTGGTAACACATCAACCGCTAACATCGTCATCACGCTGAATTCTAACTTAGCAGCAGCACCAGTCATTACAGTTATTAACACGGTTCTGAATAACGCAAACGAACAGGGTGTAATATGTATAACGTTTGATGCAAATGTAGTATTCGATCGTTCTGACAATGCTGCTTTCTTAAACGAGAGGCTAGGTGACTTTGCTTTATCAAGTGACGCATCACCAGCACCAACGGTAACAAGCTTTTCCAGTTGTTTCGTTGATGGCGGGGCACGCAGAGACGCGATACAACTCACACTGAATCGCCAGATTGCCTTCGGTGAAACCGCCACCCTGTCATACACCAAAACCGGAACTGAACATAATACCAAGGGCATCAGGAGAGACCTTACCGGCGGCAGTGAACCGCTGGCGGATTTTTCTAACGAGCCTATAACCAATAACGCAATCGAACCAATAGTAGGACTAGAACTAGTATCAGCTGGAACATTGTCAGCAAATCAGATATTCCTATCTTTTGGCCTTGAAGTCGTAACTGCCAGTCCCGACCTAGTGGCTGCTGACTTTACGGTGTCCGGCGCGGCATCAAGTCCAACGGTAACGGGTATTAGTCAAGTAGCTCCTTCGGCGCTGCTTTTGACCTTAGACGCTAACATTGTCGGCGGTGAGGCCATCACCCTGTCATACATGAAAACAATGGGTTTCATTTCGGGTGCCGCAGGAGAGCTTGTAAGCTTTATGGATTACTCGGTAGCGAATAATCGTCCTGCTCCTGCTCCGGCTCCCGTAACCGCCCCGAGTATCAGTATCAGTCAGGCTACCGTAACGGCAACAGCGGGCACGGCTATTGAGCCGATAACCATCGCTTCAACAGGCGGAGCGGTTGACAGCTACAGCATTGAACCAGCACTACCCGCTGGACTAACACTTGACGCAACCACCGGCACCATTTCAGGTACGCCAACGGCGGTTGCAGAAGCAATCAGCTACACCATCACCGCCACTAATAGCGGTGGTACAGCGACCGCTACAGTAGCCATCACCGTCGAGGCGGCAGCGGACACCACGCCACTGGCAGCACCGGTTATTACGGCACCAACCAGCACAGTGGTCACCGAAGTATCATTGACACTTAGCGGCACCGCTGATGCGGCAGCAAGCATCCAGCTATTGCGCGCTGGCAATGCAATTACAAGTGCCACCACAGATGCGGATACTAATGGCGACTGGTCAATAACCTTCGACCTGATGGAAGGCGAGAATCTAATCACCGCCACCGCAAGCGATAGTGCTGACAACACATCAGCCGCATCCGCTGCGGTTACTATTACGCTGGACACCACCGCACCGGCAGCACCGGTTATTACCACAGCTGTTGTAACACCACCAAGCTTAATAGTAACCACCACAACACCATTCACTGTTACTGGTACCGCTGAGGCGGGAGCAGAGGTAGCAATATTTCGTCTCCGGCAGATTCGCCGCGGCCCCATTAGCACTATCCGACGTGTCCCTAATGGTACCGTAACGGCTGATAATAACGGCGACTGGGCAGCGCCCATTGCGTTGACTGAGGGTGTATCAAACTTCGTAGCAGTCGCAACCGATGCCGCCGGCAATAAATCCGCAGACTCCATTCAGTTTGACATCAAACTGGATACCACCGCACCCACAGTAAACAGCCTTACATCGACTGCCGGGGCAGATGGTGCCACAGTAAATACCCGCACACTGCACTACGAAGTCGCATTTGGTGAGTTCGTTAGCGGCTTTACAGCCAGCTCGATTACGGTAGGGGGTTCGGCAGGGGGTTCAGTAACCAGCGTTTCTGGAGACCCTGCTGTGAGAGCCGATTTTTACGAATTTGATGTAGAAGTCACCAACGACGGCAGCGTTATCGTATCCATCGCCGCCGGTGCTGTACAGGATATTGCTGGTATTGGCAACATCGCTTCCAGCGCACACACATTGACCATTGATGCCATTCATGCCCCGAGTATCAGTATCAGCCCCGCTACCGTAACCGTAATGGCAGGCACGGCTATCACGCCGATAAGCATCACTTCAACGGGCGATGATGTTGACAGCTACAGCATTGCCCCGGATATTGGCAATGGACTGTTATTTGACGCTAACACCGGCACTATTTCAGGTACGCCAACGGCGGCGGCAGAAGCAATTACCTACACCATCACCGCCACTAATAGCGCTGATTCGGCTACCGCTACAGTAGCCATCACCGTAACCGCTGGCGACAACAATAATCCGAATGTCGCACCGACCATCAGCGGCAACCCTGCCACCACAGTGGCGCAGGATCAACTCTACAGCTTCACCCCCGGCGGTGGCGATGTGGACGATGGCGCAACCCTGGTCTATACGATTACCAACAAACCCGGCTGGGCCACATTCAGCACCACCGCCGGCACCTTGACCGGCACGCCGACCAACGCGGATGTCGGCAGCACCTCGGGCATTGTGATCACGGTCTCCGACGGCACACTGACCGCGGCACTGCCGGCCTTTAGCATCGCCGTCACCAATGTGAATGACGCACCAGTGGGCTTGCCGACCATCAGCGGCACCGCGACCCAGGGCGAGACCCTGACTGCGGACACGTCCGGCATTACCGATGCGGATGGCTTTTTTACGCCTCCCAACTTCCTCTACCAGTGGAAAGCGGATGGCGCCGACATCAGCGGCGGACTTGCCGCGACCTTTATTCTGACCCAGTCCCAGGTGGGCAAGGCAATCACCGTGACGGTGTCCTATACCGATAGAGGCCGCAACGATGAAAGCCTGACCTCTGCTGCGACCAGTGCGGTTGTCAATGCGAATGACGCGCCGACCATCACGGGTATACCACTAGGCATAGTTGCCGAAGACAGCGCCTATAGCTTCACGCCGATTGGGGCAGATGTGGACGCAGGCACAACCCTGACCTATTCAATCGAGAACAAACCCTCATGGGCTACTTTTGACGCGGCAACCGGTGCCTTGACCGGCACGCCGGGCAATGATGATGATTTCTTCACCGTGGGGATTGTGATCACGGTCTCCGACGGCACACTGACCGCTTCCCTGCCAGCCTTTAATCTCGCCGTCACCCCTGTGAATGACGCACCGACCATCACCGGCACGCCTGCCACCACAGTGGCCGAGGGCAACGCCTACAGTTTCACCCCGATTGGGGCAGATGTGGACGATGGCGCAACCCTGGCCTATACGATTGCCAACCAACCAAGTTGGGCTGATTTCAGCACTACAACAGGCGCACTAACCGGCACACCCACCAACGCGGATGTCGGCAGCACCTCGGGCATTGTGATCACAGTCTCCGACGGCACACTGACCGCGGCACTGCCAGCCTTTAGCATCGCCGTCACCAATGTGAATGACGCACCGACCATCAGCGGCACGCCCAACACCACAGTGGCCGAGGACACGGCCTATAGCTTCACGCCGATTGGGGCAGATGCAGACGCAGGCGCAACCCTGGTCTATACGATTGAGAACAAACCCTCATGGGCTACTTTTGACGCGGCAACCGGTGCCTTGACCGGCACACCGACCAACGCGGATGTCGGCAGCACCTCGGGGATTGTGATCACCCTGACCTCTGGCGGCGATACCGTTTCCCTGCCAGCCTTTAATCTCGTCGTCACCAATGTGAATGACGCACCGACCATCACCGGCACGCCCAACACCACAGTGGCCGAGGGCACGGCCTACAGTTTCACCCCGACCGGGGCAGATGTGGACGATGGCGCAACCCTGGCCTATTCGATTGCCAACCAACCAAGTTGGGCTGATTTCAGCACTACAACAGGCGCACTAACCGGCACACCGACCAACGCGGATGTCGGCAGCACCACATCGGGGATTGTGATCACAGTCTCCGACGGCACACTGACCGCGGCACTGCCGGCCTTTAGCATCGCCGTCACCAATGTGAATGACGCGCCAGTGGGCTTGCCGACCATCAGCGGCACCGCGACCCAGGGCGAGACCCTGACTGCGGACACGTCCGGCATTACCGATGCGGATGGCTTTTTTACGCCTCCCAACTTCCTCTACCAGTGGAAAGCGGATGGCGCCGACATCAGCGGCGGACTTGCCGCGACCTTTATTCTGACCCAGTCCCAGGTGGGCAAGGCAATCACCGTGACGGTGTCCTATACCGATAGAGGCCGCAACGATGAAAGCCTGACCTCTGCTGCAACCAGTGCGGTTGTCAATGCGAATGACGCGCCGACCATCACGGGTATACCACTAGGCATAGTTGCCGAAGACAGCGCCTATAGCTTCACGCCGATTGGGGCAGATGTGGACGCAGGCACAACCCTGACCTATTCAATCGAGAACAAACCCTCATGGGCTGATTTTAACGCGGCAACCGGTGCCTTGACCGGCACGCCGGGCAATGATGATGATTTCTTCACCGTGGGGATTGTGATCACAGTCTCCGACGGCATGATGACCGCTTCCCTGCCAGCCTTTAATCTCGTCGTCACCCCTGTGAATGACGCACCGACCATCACCGGCACGCCTGCCACCACAGTGGCCGAGGGCACGGCCTATAGTTTCACCCCGATTGGGGCAGATGTGGACGATGGTGCAACCCTGGCCTATACGATTGTCAACAAACCCGGCTGGGCTGATTTCAGCACTACAACAGGCGCACTAACCGGCACACCCACCAACGCGGATGTCGGCAGCACCACATCGGGAATTGTGATCACGGTCTCCGACGGCACACTGACCGCGGCACTGCCGGCCTTTAATCTCGCCGTCACCAATGTGAATGACGCACCGACCATCAGCGGCAACCCTGCCACCACAGTGGCCGAGGACACGGCCTACAGTTTCACCCCGACCGGGGCAGATGTGGACGCAGGCGCAACCCTGGTCTATACGATTGAGAACAAACCCTCATGGGCTACTTTTGACGCGGCAACCGGTGCCTTGACCGGCACACCGACCAACGCGGATGTCGGCAGCACCACCTCGGACATTGTGATCACGGTCTCCGACGGCACACTGACCGCGGCACTGCCGGCCTTTAGCATCGCCGTCACCAATGTGAATGACGCACCGACCATCACCGGCAACCCTGCCACCACAGTGGCCGAGGGCAACGCCTACAGTTTCACCCCGACCGGGGCAGATGTGGACGATGGCGCAACCCTGGCCTATTCGATTGCCAACCAACCAAGTTGGGCCGCGTTCAGCACCACAACCGGTGCACTAACCGGCACACCGACCAACGCGGATGTCGGCAGCACCACATCGGGGATTGTGATCACAGTCTCCGACGGCACACTGACCGCGGCACTGCCAGCCTTTAACCTCGCCGTCACCAATGTGAATGACGCGCCAGTGGGCTTGCCGACCATCAGCGGCACCGCGACCCAGGGCGAGACCCTGACTGCGGACACGTCCGGCATTACCGATGCGGATGGCTTTTTTACGCCTCCCAACTTCCTTTACCAGTGGAAAGCGGATGGCGCCGACATCAGCGGCGGACTTGCCGCGACCTTTATTCTGACCCAGTCCCAGGTGGGCAAGGAAATTACCGTGACGGTGTCCTATACCGATAGAGGCCGCAACGATGAAAGCCTGACCTCTGCTGCAACCAGTGCGGTTGTCAATGCGAATGACGCGCCGACCATCACCGGCACGCCTGCCACAATCATTGCCGAAGACAGCGCCTATAGTTTCACGCCGATTGGGGCAGATGTGGACGCAGGCGCAACCCTGACCTATTCAATCGAGAACAAACCCTCATGGGCTGATTTTAACGCGGCAACCGGTGCCTTGACCGGCACGCCGGGCAATGATGATGTCGGCATCACCGTGGGGATTGTGATCACGGTCTCCGACGGCATGATGACCGCTTCCCTGGAATCCTTTAGTCTCGTCGTCACCCCTGTGAATGACGCACCGACCATCAGCGGCACGCCCGACACCACAGTGGTGCAGGATCAACTCTACAGCTTCACCCCGATTGGGGCAGATGTGGACGATGGCGCAACCCTGGTCTATTCGATTACCAACAAACCCGGCTGGGCCACATTCAGCACCACCACCGGTGCCTTGACTGGCACACCGGGTAACGCGGATGTCGGCAGCACCTCGGGGATTGTGATCACCCTGACCTCTGGTAGCGATACCGTTTCCCTGCCGGCCTTTAGCCTCGCTGTCACCAATGTGAATGACACACCGACCATCAGCGGCACGCCCGACACCACAGTGGTGCAGGATCAACTCTACAGTTTCACCCCGATTGGGGCAGATGTGGACGCAGGCACAACCCTGGTCTATTCGATTACCAACAAACCCGGCTGGGCCACATTCAGCACCACCACCGGTGCC
Source organism: Candidatus Spongiihabitans sp. (assembly GCA_965261425.1). GTDB lineage: Bacteria > Pseudomonadota > Gammaproteobacteria > Arenicellales > Poriferihabitantaceae > Spongiihabitans. The sequence continues at coordinate 1,015,704 of OZ253452.1, read as the reverse complement.
TTGACCGGCACACCGGGTAACGCGGATGTCGGCAGCACCTCGGGGATTGTGATCACCCTGACCTCTGGTAGCGATACCGTTTCCCTGCCGGCCTTTAGCCTCGCTGTCACCAATGTGAATGACGCACCGACCATCAGCGGCACGCCCGACACCACAGTGGTGCAGGATCAACTCTACAGTTTCACCCCGATTGGGGCAGATGTGGACGCAGGCACAACCCTGGTCTATTCGATTGCCAACAAACCCAGCTGGGCCACGTTCAGCACCACCACCGGTGCCTTGACCGGCACACCGGGTAACGCGGATGTCGGCAGCACCTCGGGGATTGTGATCACCCTGACCTCTGGCGGCGATACCGTTTCCCTGCCAGCCTTTAACCTCGCCGTCACCAATGTGAATGACGCACCGACCATCAGCGGCACGCCCGACACCACAGTGGTGCAGGATCAACTCTACAGCTTCACCCCGATTGGGGCAGATGTGGACGATGGCGCAACCCTGGTCTATTCGATTACCAACAAACCCGGCTGGGCCACATTCAGCACCACCACCGGTGCCTTGACCGGCACACCGACCAACGCGGATGTTGGCAGCACCTCGGGCATTGTGATCACGGTCTCCGACGGCACACTGACCGCGGCACTGCCGGCCTTTAGCATCGCCGTCACCGCGACAGGACTGACCCCGGACTCTGCCAAGCAACTAAACGAGGAGATTTTGCCACGGTTGATTCACACTATGCTTGGCAGCACGGTGTCGGCGGTGAATAGTCGCATGGATGACACTTTCTCGGGCACGCCACAAGTGGCGAGTTACCAGTTCGATGGTCAAACGGTGCAATTGGATAGCCAGACCGGCTTGTCCGCCAACCTGCAGAACACGATCGCGCAGAAATTACCCAACTATCTCAAGTCGCTGAAAGACGGCACAATGGACTGGAAAGAAATGTTGTCTCGTTCCGCCTTTGTGATGCCGTTGAATGCGGCGGGCGGTGCGGGTTCTACTGCTGGTGCGACAGTATGGGGCGGTGGTGATTACAATAGAATGAGTGGCAAGTTCAGCGATGGCGATTGGAAAGGCGATGTGCTCAGTGTTCAACTCGGTATCGACCAGCGGTTGGGTAAGGATATGCTGGCGGGCGGCTTGGTGTCGTGGAGCAAGGGCGATGTTGATTACACGCTGACGGATAAGAACAGGAAAGAGACCCGCGGGGATTACACGCATCAGATCACCAGCGTTCACCCGTACTTTGCACGCTCGAACGATGAGGTTGATTTGTGGGGCAGTGTTGGCTATGGGCAGGGTAAACTGGCCATTAAACAGCAATCCCCAACCGAAGATAGCGAGCGCAGCAGTGACACGCGCCTGTTGAGTTTATCGGCAGGGGGTTCTGGACGGTTATCGCAATCGGGCTTGAAGCTCAAGAGCGACATCATACTGGCACAGGTTGACATTGCCGCGTCTGCGGACAAGAAAATCCCGGCTGATAAACTTTCCAGCCAACGCCTACGCTTGTTGCTGGAGATGGGTAAAGAACGCCCATTGTCATCGGGCGGACACTTCAAGCCGTTGCTGGAAGTGGGCTTGCGCTATGACGGTGGTGTTGGCGAATCCTCTGGCATTGGCGCGGTATTGAATTTGGGCGGACACTATGCCAACACCACAGGCTTGACGGTTGAAGGCAAGTTGCACACGTTGCTCGGTCAGGATGAGTATCAGGAATGGGGTATTCAAGGCACGATTCGCCAACAAGCCAATGCCAATGGACAAGGCTTGTCGTTTAGCTTGAGACCGAGTTATGGAGCGACTGGCATCAGCACGAATCAGGTATGGCAACAAGAGCTGGCCGATGACAATAACGGCACAAGCACGAACAGCGCACGCTTGAATGTGAATATGGGTTACGGGCTGTCTGTTGCGGGAGGCAATGGCTTATTGACTCCCTACAGCGAAGTCAGCATGAGCGACAGCAACCACTATCGTTTGGGCTTGCGCTGGAAACCGAGTTCGCCACTTAGCCTGCACCTGTACGGCGAACGTGAAACCAGCAATAATAGCGACCGCATCCTGCTGGAAGGCCGTATCCGGTTTTAGGAAATATTGATAATTGACAATTGAAAATTGAAAATTGAAAATTGAAAATGGAGAATGGAGAATTGATAATGAAACCGGAAAACCCTTGCATGTTTGGCTGTTTTACTGGATTCCTGCCTTCGCAGGGCAGACGAATAGGGGGTTGCACAGCCTCTAAAACGGGCATAACGAGGCACGGGAAAAACCCTTCCGGCATTTTATCCGCGACCCTGTCGCGCTTCCTTACCGCTTCTTTATTCGCCCTGCTGTTTATCGTTCAGCCGAGCAATGCCCAGAGCCCCCTGGTTCCCCCGGTAGCAAAAGCTGTTGTTGTCCCTAGCCCAGCGATAAATCTAAACCCGAGCAATGGGCGTGTGAAAGGCAACGTGCTCGTAACCCTTGACGGCAGTGGCAGCACCAATTCTGCCGGCGGAACAACCGGACTGACCTACGCCTGGACGCAATTATTCGGACCGATTGTTGCCCTGAGCGATGCCGATACCGCCCGCCCGTTCTTCACCACACCACAGCCGTCTATCGCCACACCAGGGCTTGTCTTTCGATTGACCGTGACCGACACAGCAACCACGCTAAGTCACTTCGCGTTTACCAGCGTAACTGTCCGGTCCCTAGCGGAAGGCGATACTGCATCCAGCCCCTCTGGTGCATCTGATCATCCCACTGCCCAGCAAGAAGACGCCCCATCCCTTCCCAACCCACTCGTGTGCATGCGTCACGTCGCAGTTCAGCAGGGAATCATCGCTGCGGTGAGTGGCAAAAGTGCTTGTGGCGACATTACTGCGGCAGATTTGGCGGCAATTACCGCTTTAGTCCATACTGGCGGGTTTGATTTCGTCCCCCCAAAGAGAAGTGATTTTGCCGGTTTAACCACATTACTAAATCTCGACATCTCCGGCAACAACAACTTCGGTGGCTTGACGACCCTCCCAGCGGATCTTTTTCAAGGTCTGCCAGCACTGAGGAACTTGAGTTTAACGAATAATCAATTAAGCACTTTGCCAATAGGTATTTTTCAGGACTTATCCTTGATTGGTCTCACATTAGGCGGTAACCCGTGGGTTTCGTTGCCCACGAATATTTTTAACGAAATGGCTTCGGTTAGCCAAAGCACACGAATGAGCGTTACGGATCTCGCCCCCATCAATGCCGCATTGCCAGTCGCCAGTGGCACCATTCCAGCACAATCGTTAGCACGAACGGCTAACCCGCTCACCCTGGAGGTGGCTACTTTCTTTAGCGACCCGGGCGATACCCTGACCTACACAGCCACGTCCGCTACCCCCGCCATTGCCAGCGTTGCCATCACCGGCAGCACACTAACCATTACGCCCGTAGCACCCGGCACAACCAACATCATGGTGACTGCCACTGACACCGCCGGGCAGCCGGTTACACAGACCTTTGCGCTTACGGTTAGCGGCGATGCGGCAGCCGTAGCCGCCCCGAATATCAGTATCAGCACAGCTACCGTAACGGCAACAGTGGGCAGTGCTATTGCGGATATAACGATCGATTCAACAACAGGCGGCGGCGGTGCGGTTGCCAGCTATGGCATTGCCCCAGCCATTGGCAATGGATTGTTGTTTGACACAACCACCGGCACTATTTCAGGTACGCCAACGGCGGTTGCAGAAGCAATCAGCTACATCATCACCGCCACTAATAGCGGTGGTTCGGATACCGCTACAGTAGCCATCACCGTGAATGATGCCATCACCGTGAATGATGCCACCAGTTTGACCTTGTCGTTACAAACAAATAATCAACCGTTGACAAGCCACGTTGTTGGAAGGAATGATCTTACCGTAAACGCCACCGTTACCCTGGAGGGCGGCACCTCCACGACTGCCACCGAGGTGGCAATAACCATTGCCGGTAGCGGGATTGTGGGTGTAATCCCTTTTACCGCCAGCAACTTCACCATCACCATCCCGGCAGGGCAGGCCAGTGCCAGTGCAAATTTCACGATTACGCTACATGAGAAAGACACAATTGATGCCTATGGCGATGAGACCATCACAGTTACCGCCACACCACCCACATCAGGACTTACGCCAAGCTCGGCAAGTTTCACGCTAACTGACACTATTGATGCCGTAGTAACTCATCGAGGTGCTCGATCACCGGTTGCGGAAGGAGATGCCGGGACGACTGATGTGACGATGCAAATAAAAATCGATATCGCCCAGCGGGGAGGGGAAAGCTCAACGGACGGTGTGATCAAACAGCCAATAACGCTGGACTACGCTATTTCAGGTGATGGTGTTACCGCCACGGACATTACGTCTCGGACGGGTACGGTAACAATACCAAGCGACATAAAGCAGCCAATATTCACACTGCCCATCATACTCGGCGATACGCTGGATGAGGATGATGAAAGCTTCACCATCACCTTAAGCAACCCCAGATTGACAACTACGGGGGCGGATTTTAGCGGGGATGTCACGAGCGAAGTTACTATTACTGATGACGATACCACCCAGATAGAGTTTGCCGGTACCGGTATTGAGGTGGACGAGGGCGCGGGTAGTGCTACATTCACCATAGCACTGGCTCCACTTAACGCCTTTCCAGTAACAGTAAACTATGCGACTGCCGATGGCACTGCCGAAGCAGGCTCGGACTACACGGCGATAACAAGCGGAAGCATCACGATTCCAGCAATGAGCGCAAGTGCCGCTGTTAGTGTGCCAGTGATTGATGACCTGGATATCGAGGGCGATGAGACCTTTACCGTAAGGCTAACCAGCACAGACCGTGGCGAACTCGGTACCGCCACCACCGCCACGGCGACAATCACCAATAACGACCCAACACCGTATGTTGTAACCGCGACAGCAAACCAACTCGGGGATAAGATTGAATTAGCATTCGCTGAGGCGATCACTAACACTGCAATGGTGAGCGATTTTACCGTTTCAGGTGCGGCATCAAACCCGGCGGTAAGCGGTTTTAGCTTAAATACTGCTGCCACCATCCTGACCCTCGAACTTTCAGGCTTCATTCTCAGCAGTGAGACTACCACCCTGGCATACAACAAGGGCAGCGGAAGCATTACTAATGCAGATGGACGGGCTTTGGCAAGTTTTACCGGGCAAGCCGTCACCGTACTTACTTCATTGCCGTTACATGTACATCAAAGCGGTTTTAAGGCAACGGTAGCCAATGAGATAGAGCTGACTTTTGCTGGTTTTATCGCTATCGAAAACGCACGTCCCGCGGACTTTACGGTCATAAGAACGCCATCAACATCAAATCCAGTAGTAACCGCACTTAGAAAACTAGACCCTGATATTGGGGGAGATAAGCTCATTCTAACGCTGTCGAAAAACATCGTGCAAGGCGATGTCCTTACTCTGTCCTACACCCGTACACAGGGCGGTATTCTGGGTACTGTTCCTGCCGGATTGCTGGCAAACTTTAGCGGGCAAGCCGTAGCCAATGAAGTGCCAGCAGATACGAGCGCACCAGCAGCCCCGATTATTACGCCACCAAGCGCCACATCGGTCACCGAAGCGTCATTGACGCTTAGCGGCACTGCCGAGGCGGCAGCAAGCATCCAGCTATTGCGTGCTAATACTGAAATTCCTGGTGCCACCACAGATGCGGATACTAATGGCGACTGGTCAATAACCTTCGATTTGACGGAAGGCGAGAATCTAATCACCGCAACCGCAAGCGATGCCGCCGGTAACGTATCCGCCGCATCCGCTGCCGTTACCATTACGCTGGAGACAGCGGACACCACCGCCCCTGACGCACCGGTAATCACTCAACCAACAACGCCAACAAATGACGACAGCATAACCATTAGCGGCAGCGCAGAAGCCGATGCCACGGTAACACTGAGCCAAAACGGCATTGTATTGACATCATCCACTGCCACTGCTGATGCCAATGGCGATTGGTCTATTGAGGTAACGCTGTCTGCTGATAATAATGGCGCCAACACATTCACGGCCACCGCAACCGATGCCGTTAGCAATGTCTCTGATTCTTCTTCTGCGGTTACTGTAACGCTAGACCAAACAAGACCGACTATAGAGATACAAAATCCTGAAATTTTTAATGCTAGACTTACTAATGTTAATCCAATCCCAGTCAATCTAACATTCTCAGAACCGCTTATAGGGTTTGAAGAATCTGATATTATGGTTGAAGGCGGGACTATAACGGCAGGCTCATATCAAGTCGTTAGTGGCGGTGATGTTGATGTTACTTTTACTATAACGCCATCGGGTGATGGTCTATTACAACTGAGTATTGCTAAGGATGTCGCTACAGATGTTGCCGGAAACGGCAGTTATGGTATAGGAGGTTTCAATTTTGTGTATGATGGAACCGCCCCTGATGCCCCAGTCATCACTCAACCAACAACGCCAACAAATGCCAATCCCATAACCATTAGCGGCAGCGCAGAAGGCGGTGCCACGGTAACGCTGAGCCAAAATGGCAATGCCTTTGCCACTGCTTTTTCCAATGGCGATTGGTCTATTGAGGTAACGCTGTCTGCTGATAATAATGGAGCCAACACATTCACCGCCACCGCAACGGATCAAACAGGCAATGTTTCTGATTCTTCTGCTGCGGTTACTGTAACGCTGGGGGCATCGGACACCACGCCACCTGACGCACCCGTTATTACGCCACCAACAACGCCAACAAATGACGACAGCATAACCATTAGCGGCACAGCAGAAGCCGATGCCACGGTAACACTGACCCAAAACGGCAATGCCTTGACAACCACCGCTGATGCCAGTGGTGTCTGGTCTATTGAGGTAACGCTGTCTGCTGATAATAATGGAGCCAACACATTCACGGCCACCGCAACCGATGCCGTTAGCAATGTCTCTGATTCTTCTTCTGCGGTTACTGTAACGCTAGACCAAACAAGACCGACTATAGAGATACAAAATCCTGAAATTTTTAATGCTTTTTTTACTAATATTAATCCAATCCCAGTCAATCTAACATTCTCAGAACCGCTTATAGGGTTTGAAGAATCTGATATTATGGTTGAAGGCGGAACTATAACGGCAGGCTCATATCAAGTCGTTAGTGGCGGTGATGTTGATGTTACTTTTACTATAACTATAACGCCATCGGGTGATGGTCTATTTCAAGATATACGACTGAGTATTGCTAATGATGTCGCTACAGATGTTGCCGGAAACGGCAATTATGGTATAGAACTCCGTTTTGCGTATGATGGAACCGCCCCTGATGCCCCAGTCATCACTCAACCAACAACGCCAACAAATGCCAATCCCATAACCATTAGCGGCAGCGCAGAAGGCGGTGCCACGGTAACGCTGAGCCAAAATGGCAATGCCTTTGCCACTGCTTTTTCCAATGGCGATTGGTCTATTGAGGTAACGCTGTCTGCTGATAATAATGGAGCCAACACATTCACCGCCACCGCAACGGATCAAACAGGCAATGTTTCTGATTCTTCTGCTGCGGTTACTGTAACGCTGGGGGCATCGGACACCACGCCACCTGACGCACCCGTTATTACGCCACCAACAACGCCAACAAATGACGACAGCATAACCATTAGCGGCACAGCAGAAGCCGATGCCACGGTAACACTGACCCAAAACGGCAATGCCTTGACAACCACCGCTGATGCCAGTGGTGTCTGGTCTATTGAGGTAACGCTGTCTGCTGATAATAATGGAGCCAACACATTCACGGCCACCGCAACCGATGCCGTTAGCAATGTCTCTGATTCTTCTTCTGCGGTTACTGTAACGCTAGACCAAACAAGACCGACTATAGAGATACAAAATCCTGAAATTTTTAATGCTTTTTTTACTAATATTAATCCAATCCCAGTCAATCTAACATTCTCAGAACCGCTTATAGGGTTTGAAGAATCTGATATTATGGTTGAAGGCGGAACTATAACGGCAGGCTCATATCAAGTCGTTAGTGGCGGTGATGTTGATGTTACTTTTACTATAACTATAACGCCATCGGGTGATGGTCTATTTCAAGATATACGACTGAGTATTGCTAATGATGTCGCTACAGATGTTGCCGGAAACGGCAATTATGGTATAGAACTCCGTTTTGCGTATGATGGAACCGCCCCTGATGCCCCAGTCATCACTCAACCAACAACGCCAACAAATGCCAATCCCATAACCATTAGCGGCAGCGCAGAAGGCGGTGCCACGGTAACGCTGAGCCAAAATGGCAATGCCTTTGCCACTGCTTTTTCCAATGGCGATTGGTCTATTGAGGTAACGCTGTCTGCTGATAATAATGGAGCCAACACATTCACCGCCACCGCAACGGATCAAACAGGCAATGTTTCTGATTCTTCTGCTGCGGTTACTGTAACGCTGGGGGCATCGGACACCACGCCACCTGACGCACCCGTTATTACGCCACCAACAACGCCAACAAATGACGACAGCATAACCATTAGCGGCACAGCAGAAGCCGATGCCACGGTAACACTGACCCAAAACGGCAATGCCTTGACAACCACCGCTGATGCCAGTGGTGTCTGGTCTATTGAGGTAACGCTGTCTGCTGATAATAATGGAGCCAACACATTCACGGCCACCGCAACCGATGCCGTTAGCAATGTCTCTGATTCTTCTTCTGCGGTTACTGTAACGCTAGACCAAACAAGACCGACTATAGAGATACAAAATCCTGAAATTTTTAATGCTAGACTTACTAATGTTAATCCAATCCCAGTCAATCTAACATTCTCAGAACCGCTTATAGGGTTTGAAGAATCTGATATTATGGTTGAAGGCGGGACTATAACGGCAGGCTCATATCAAGTCGTTAGTGGCGGTGATGTTGATGTTACTTTTACTATAACGCCATCGGGTGATGGTCTATTACAACTGAGTATTGCTAAGGATGTCGCTACAGATGTTGCCGGAAACGGCAGTTATGGTATAGGAGGTTTCAATTTTGTGTATGATGGAACCGCCCCTGATGCCCCAGTCATCACTCAACCAACAACGCCAACAAATGCCAATCCCATAACCATTAGCGGCAGCGCAGAAGGCGGTGCCACGGTAACGCTGAGCCAAAATGGCAATGCCTTTGCCACTGCTTTTTCCAATGGCGATTGGTCTATTGAGGTAACGCTGTCTGCTGATAATAATGGAGCCAACACATTCACCGCCACCGCAACGGATCAAACAGGCAATGTTTCTGATTCTTCTGCTGCGGTTACTGTAACGCTGGGGGCATCGGACACCACGCCACCTGACGCACCCGTTATTACGCCACCAACAACGCCAACAAATGACGACAGCATAACCATTAGCGGCACAGCAGAAGCCGATGCCACGGTAACACTGACCCAAAACGGCAATGCCTTGACAACCACCGCTGATGCCAGTGGTGTCTGGTCTATTGAGGTAACGCTGTCTGCTGATAATAATGGAGCCAACACATTCACGGCCACCGCAACCGATGCCGTTAGCAATGTCTCTGATTCTTCTTCTGCGGTTACTGTAACGCTAGACCAAACAAGACCGACTATAGAGATACAAAATCCTGAAATTTTTAATGCTTTTTTTACTAATATTAATCCAATCCCAGTCAATCTAACATTCTCAGAACCGCTTATAGGGTTTGAAGAATCTGATATTATGGTTGAAGGCGGAACTATAACGGCAGGCTCATATCAAGTCGTTAGTGGCGGTGATGTTGATGTTACTTTTACTATAACTATAACGCCATCGGGTGATGGTCTATTTCAAGATATACGACTGAGTATTGCTAATGATGTCGCTACAGATGTTGCCGGAAACGGCAATTATGGTATAGAACTCCGTTTTGCGTATGATGGAACCGCCCCTGATGCCCCAGTCATCACTCAACCAACAACGCCAACAAATGCCAATCCCATAACCATTAGCGGCAGCGCAGAAGGCGGTGCCACGGTAACGCTGAGCCAAAATGGCAATGCCTTTGCCACTGCTTTTTCCAATGGCGATTGGTCTATTGAGGTAACGCTGTCTGCTGATAATAATGGAGCCAACACATTCACCGCCACCGCAACGGATCAAACAGGCAATGTTTCTGATTCTTCTGCTGCGGTTACTGTAACGCTGGGGGCATCGGACACCACGCCACCTGACGCACCCGTTATTACGCCACCAACAACGCCAACAAATGACGACAGCATAACCATTAGCGGCACAGCAGAAGCCGATGCCACGGTAACACTGACCCAAAACGGCAATGCCTTGACAACCACCGCTGATGCCAGTGGTGTCTGGTCTATTGAGGTAACGCTGTCTGCTGATAATAATGGAGCCAACACATTCACGGCCACCGCAACCGATGCCGTTAGCAATGTCTCTGATTCTTCTTCTGCGGTTACTGTAACGCTAGACCAAACAAGACCGACTATAGAGATACAAAATCCTGAAATTTTTAATGCTTTTTTTACTAATATTAATCCAATCCCAGTCAATCTAACATTCTCAGAACCGCTTATAGGGTTTGAAGAATCTGATATTATGGTTGAAGGCGGAACTATAACGGCAGGCTCATATCAAGTCGTTAGTGGCGGTGATGTTGATGTTACTTTTACTATAACTATAACGCCATCGGGTGATGGTCTATTTCAAGATATACGACTGAGTATTGCTAATGATGTCGCTACAGATGTTGCCGGAAACGGCAATTATGGTATAGAACTCCGTTTTGCGTATGATGGAACCGCCCCTGATGCCCCAGTCATCACTCAACCAACAACGCCAACAAATGCCAATCCCATAACCATTAGCGGCAGCGCAGAAGGCGGTGCCACGGTAACGCTGAGCCAAAATGGCAATGCCTTTGCCACTGCTTTTTCCAATGGCGATTGGTCTATTGAGGTAACGCTGTCTGCTGATAATAATGGAGCCAACACATTCACCGCCACCGCAACGGATCAAACAGGCAATGTTTCTGATTCTTCTGCTGCGGTTACTGTAACGCTGGGGGCATCGGACACCACGCCACCTGACGCACCCGTTATTACGCCACCAACAACGCCAACAAATGACGACAGCATAACCATTAGCGGCACAGCAGAAGCCGATGCCACGGTAACACTGACCCAAAACGGCAATGCCTTGACAACCACCGCTGATGCCAGTGGTGTCTGGTCTATTGAGGTAACGCTGTCTGCTGATAATAATGGAGCCAACACATTCACGGCCACCGCAACCGATGCCGTTAGCAATGTCTCTGATTCTTCTTCTGCGGTTACTGTAACGCTAGACCAAACAAGACCGACTATAGAGATACAAAATCCTGAAATTTTTAATGCTTTTTTTACTAATATTAATCCAATCCCAGTCAATCTAACATTCTCAGAACCGCTTATAGGGTTTGAAGAATCTGATATTATGGTTGAAGGCGGAACTATAACGGCAGGCTCATATCAAGTCGTTAGTGGCGGTGATGTTGATGTTACTTTTACTATAACTATAACGCCATCGGGTGATGGTCTATTTCAAGATATACGACTGAGTATTGCTAATGATGTCGCTACAGATGTTGCCGGAAACGGCAATTATGGTATAGAACTCCGTTTTGCGTATGATGGAACCGCCCCTGATGCCCCAGTCATCACTCAACCAACAACGCCAACAAATGCCAATCCCATAACCATTAGCGGCAGCGCAGAAGGCGGTGCCACGGTAACGCTGAGCCAAAATGGCAATGCCTTTGCCACTGCTTTTTCCAATGGCGATTGGTCTATTGAGGTAACGCTGTCTGCTGATAATAATGGAGCCAACACATTCACCGCCACCGCAACGGATCAAACAGGCAATGTTTCTGATTCTTCTGCTGCGGTTACTGTAACGCTGGGGGCATCGGACACCACGCCACCTGACGCACCCGTTATTACGCCACCAACAACGCCAACAAATGACGACAGCATAACCATTAGCGGCACAGCAGAAGCCGATGCCACGGTAACACTGACCCAAAACGGCAATGCCTTGACAACCACCGCTGATGCCAGTGGTGTCTGGTCTATTGAGGTAACGCTGTCTGCTGATAATAATGGAGCCAACACATTCACGGCCACCGCAACCGATGCCGTTAGCAATGTCTCTGATTCTTCTTCTGCGGTTACTGTAACGCTAGACCAAACAAGACCGACTATAGAGATACAAAATCCTGAAATTTTTAATGCTTTTTTTACTAATATTAATCCAATCCCAGTCAATCTAACATTCTCAGAACCGCTTATAGGGTTTGAAGAATCTGATATTATGGTTGAAGGCGGAACTATAACGGCAGGCTCATATCAAGTCGTTAGTGGCGGTGATGTTGATGTTACTTTTACTATAACTATAACGCCATCGGGTGATGGTCTATTTCAAGATATACGACTGAGTATTGCTAATGATGTCGCTACAGATGTTGCCGGAAACGGCAATTATGGTATAGAACTCCGTTTTGCGTATGATGGAACCGCCCCTGATGCCCCAGTCATCACTCAACCAACAACGCCAACAAATGCCAATCCCATAACCATTAGCGGCAGCGCAGAAGGCGGTGCCACGGTAACGCTGAGCCAAAATGGCAATGCCTTTGCCACTGCTTTTTCCAATGGCGATTGGTCTATTGAGGTAACGCTGTCTGCTGATAATAATGGAGCCAACACATTCACCGCCACCGCAACGGATCAAACAGGCAATGTTTCTGATTCTTCTGCTGCGGTTACTGTAACGCTGGGGGCATCGGACACCACGCCACCTGACGCACCCGTTATTACGCCACCAACAACGCCAACAAATGACGACAGCATAACCATTAGCGGCACAGCAGAAGCCGATGCCACGGTAACACTGACCCAAAACGGCAATGCCTTGACAACCACCGCTGATGCCAGTGGTGTCTGGTCTATTGAGGTAACGCTGTCTGCTGATAATAATGGAGCCAACACATTCACGGCCACCGCAACCGATGCCGTTAGCAATGTCTCTGATTCTTCTTCTGCGGTTACTGTAACGCTAGACCAAACAAGACCGACTATAGAGATACAAAATCCTGAAATTTTTAATGCTTTTTTTACTAATATTAATCCAATCCCAGTCAATCTAACATTCTCAGAACCGCTTATAGGGTTTGAAGAATCTGATATTATGGTTGAAGGCGGAACTATAACGGCAGGCTCATATCAAGTCGTTAGTGGCGGTGATGTTGATGTTACTTTTACTATAACTATAACGCCATCGGGTGATGGTCTATTTCAAGATATACGACTGAGTATTGCTAATGATGTCGCTACAGATGTTGCCGGAAACGGCAATTATGGTATAGAACTCCGTTTTGCGTATGATGGAACCGCCCCTGATGCCCCAGTCATCACTCAACCAACAACGCCAACAAATGCCAATCCCATAACCATTAGCGGCAGCGCAGAAGGCGGTGCCACGGTAACGCTGAGCCAAAATGGCAATGCCTTTGCCACTGCTTTTTCCAATGGCGATTGGTCTATTGAGGTAACGCTGTCTGCTGATAATAATGGAGCCAACACATTCACCGCCACCGCAACGGATCAAACAGGCAATGTTTCTGATTCTTCTGCTGCGGTTACTGTAACGCTGGGGGCATCGGACACCACGCCACCTGACGCACCCGTTATTACGCCACCAACAACGCCAACAAATGACGACAGCATAACCATTAGCGGCACAGCAGAAGCCGATGCCACGGTAACACTGACCCAAAACGGCAATGCCTTGACAACCACCGCTGATGCCAGTGGTGTCTGGTCTATTGAGGTAACGCTGTCTGCTGATAATAATGGAGCCAACACATTCACGGCCACCGCAACCGATGCCGTTAGCAATGTCTCTGATTCTTCTTCTGCGGTTACTGTAACGCTAGACCAAACAAGACCGACTATAGAGATACAAAATCCTGAAATTTTTAATGCTTTTTTTACTAATATTAATCCAATCCCAGTCAATCTAACATTCTCAGAACCGCTTATAGGGTTTGAAGAATCTGATATTATGGTTGAAGGCGGAACTATAACGGCAGGCTCATATCAAGTCGTTAGTGGCGGTGATGTTGATGTTACTTTTACTATAACTATAACGCCATCGGGTGATGGTCTATTTCAAGATATACGACTGAGTATTGCTAATGATGTCGCTACAGATGTTGCCGGAAACGGCAATTATGGTATAGAACTCCGTTTTGCGTATGATGGAACCGCCCCTGATGCCCCAGTCATCACTCAACCAACAACGCCAACAAATGCCAATCCCATAACCATTAGCGGCAGCGCAGAAGGCGGTGCCACGGTAACGCTGAGCCAAAATGGCAATGCCTTTGCCACTGCTTTTTCCAATGGCGATTGGTCTATTGAGGTAACGCTGTCTGCTGATAATAATGGAGCCAACACATTCACCGCCACCGCAACGGATCAAACAGGCAATGTTTCTGATTCTTCTGCTGCGGTTACTGTAACGCTGGGGGCATCGGACACCACGCCACCTGACGCACCCGTTATTACGCCACCAACAACGCCAACAAATGACGACAGCATAACCATTAGCGGCACAGCAGAAGCCGATGCCACGGTAACACTGACCCAAAACGGCAATGCCTTGACAACCACCGCTGATGCCAGTGGTGTCTGGTCTATTGAGGTAACGCTGTCTGCTGATAATAATGGAGCCAACACATTCACGGCCACCGCAACCGATGCCGTTAGCAATGTCTCTGATTCTTCTTCTGCGGTTACTGTAACGCTAGACCAAACAAGACCGACTATAGAGATACAAAATCCTGAAATTTTTAATGCTTTTTTTACTAATATTAATCCAATCCCAGTCAATCTAACATTCTCAGAACCGCTTATAGGGTTTGAAGAATCTGATATTATGGTTGAAGGCGGAACTATAACGGCAGGCTCATATCAAGTCGTTAGTGGCGGTGATGTTGATGTTACTTTTACTATAACTATAACGCCATCGGGTGATGGTCTATTTCAAGATATACGACTGAGTATTGCTAATGATGTCGCTACAGATGTTGCCGGAAACGGCAATTATGGTATAGAACTCCGTTTTGCGTATGATGGAACCGCCCCTGATGCCCCAGTCATCACTCAACCAACAACGCCAACAAATGCCAATCCCATAACCATTAGCGGCAGCGCAGAAGGCGGTGCCACGGTAACGCTGAGCCAAAATGGCAATGCCTTTGCCACTGCTTTTTCCAATGGCGATTGGTCTATTGAGGTAACGCTGTCTGCTGATAATAATGGAGCCAACACATTCACCGCCACCGCAACGGATCAAACAGGCAATGTTTCTGATTCTTCTGCTGCGGTTACTGTAACGCTGGGGGCATCGGACACCACGCCACCTGACGCACCCGTTATTACGCCACCAACAACGCCAACAAATGACGACAGCATAACCATTAGCGGCACAGCAGAAGCCGATGCCACGGTAACACTGACCCAAAACGGCAATGCCTTGACAACCACCGCTGATGCCAGTGGTGTCTGGTCTATTGAGGTAACGCTGTCTGCTGATAATAATGGAGCCAACACATTCACGGCCACCGCAACCGATGCCGTTAGCAATGTCTCTGATTCTTCTTCTGCGGTTACTGTAACGCTAGACCAAACAAGACCGACTATAGAGATACAAAATCCTGAAATTTTTAATGCTTTTTTTACTAATATTAATCCAATCCCAGTCAATCTAACATTCTCAGAACCGCTTATAGGGTTTGAAGAATCTGATATTATGGTTGAAGGCGGAACTATAACGGCAGGCTCATATCAAGTCGTTAGTGGCGGTGATGTTGATGTTACTTTTACTATAACTATAACGCCATCGGGTGATGGTCTATTTCAAGATATACGACTGAGTATTGCTAATGATGTCGCTACAGATGTTGCCGGAAACGGCAATTATGGTATAGAACTCCGTTTTGCGTATGATGGAACCGCCCCTGATGCCCCAGTCATCACTCAACCAACAACGCCAACAAATGCCAATCCCATAACCATTAGCGGCAGCGCAGAAGGCGGTGCCACGGTAACGCTGAGCCAAAATGGCAATGCCTTTGCCACTGCTTTTTCCAATGGCGATTGGTCTATTGAGGTAACGCTGTCTGCTGATAATAATGGAGCCAACACATTCACCGCCACCGCAACGGATCAAACAGGCAATGTTTCTGATTCTTCTGCTGCGGTTACTGTAACGCTGGGGGCATCGGACACCACGCCACCTGACGCACCCGTTATTACGCCACCAACAACGCCAACAAATGACGACAGCATAACCATTAGCGGCACAGCAGAAGCCGATGCCACGGTAACACTGACCCAAAACGGCAATGCCTTGACAACCACCGCTGATGCCAGTGGTGTCTGGTCTATTGAGGTAACGCTGTCTGCTGATAATAATGGAGCCAACACATTCACGGCCACCGCAACCGATGCCGTTAGCAATGTCTCTGATTCTTCTTCTGCGGTTACTGTAACGCTAGACCAAACAAGACCGACTATAGAGATACAAAATCCTGAAATTTTTAATGCTTTTTTTACTAATATTAATCCAATCCCAGTCAATCTAACATTCTCAGAACCGCTTATAGGGTTTGAAGAATCTGATATTATGGTTGAAGGCGGAACTATAACGGCAGGCTCATATCAAGTCGTTAGTGGCGGTGATGTTGATGTTACTTTTACTATAACTATAACGCCATCGGGTGATGGTCTATTTCAAGATATACGACTGAGTATTGCTAATGATGTCGCTACAGATGTTGCCGGAAACGGCAATTATGGTATAGAACTCCGTTTTGCGTATGATGGAACCGCCCCTGATGCCCCAGTCATCACTCAACCAACAACGCCAACAAATGCCAATCCCATAACCATTAGCGGCAGCGCAGAAGGCGGTGCCACGGTAACGCTGAGCCAAAATGGCAATGCCTTTGCCACTGCTTTTTCCAATGGCGATTGGTCTATTGAGGTAACGCTGTCTGCTGATAATAATGGAGCCAACACATTCACCGCCACCGCAACGGATCAAACAGGCAATGTTTCTGATTCTTCTGCTGCGGTTACTGTAACGCTGGGGGCATCGGACACCACGCCACCTGACGCACCCGTTATTACGCCACCAACAACGCCAACAAATGACGACAGCATAACCATTAGCGGCACAGCAGAAGCCGATGCCACGGTAACACTGACCCAAAACGGCAATGCCTTGACAACCACCGCTGATGCCAGTGGTGTCTGGTCTATTGAGGTAACGCTGTCTGCTGATAATAATGGAGCCAACACATTCACGGCCACCGCAACCGATGCCGTTAGCAATGTCTCTGATTCTTCTTCTGCGGTTACTGTAACGCTAGACCAAACAAGACCGACTATAGAGATACAAAATCCTGAAATTTTTAATGCTTTTTTTACTAATATTAATCCAATCCCAGTCAATCTAACATTCTCAGAACCGCTTATAGGGTTTGAAGAATCTGATATTATGGTTGAAGGCGGAACTATAACGGCAGGCTCATATCAAGTCGTTAGTGGCGGTGATGTTGATGTTACTTTTACTATAACTATAACGCCATCGGGTGATGGTCTATTTCAAGATATACGACTGAGTATTGCTAATGATGTCGCTACAGATGTTGCCGGAAACGGCAATTATGGTATAGAACTCCGTTTTGCGTATGATGGAACCGCCCCTGATGCCCCAGTCATCACTCAACCAACAACGCCAACAAATGCCAATCCCATAACCATTAGCGGCAGCGCAGAAGGCGGTGCCACGGTAACGCTGAGCCAAAATGGCAATGCCTTTGCCACTGCTTTTTCCAATGGCGATTGGTCTATTGAGGTAACGCTGTCTGCTGATAATAATGGAGCCAACACATTCACCGCCACCGCAACGGATCAAACAGGCAATGTTTCTGATTCTTCTGCTGCGGTTACTGTAACGCTGGGGGCATCGGACACCACGCCACCTGACGCACCCGTTATTACGCCACCAACAACGCCAACAAATGACGACAGCATAACCATTAGCGGCACAGCAGAAGCCGATGCCACGGTAACACTGACCCAAAACGGCAATGCCTTGACAACCACCGCTGATGCCAGTGGTGTCTGGTCTATTGAGGTAACGCTGTCTGCTGATAATAATGGAGCCAACACATTCACGGCCACCGCAACCGATGCCGTTAGCAATGTCTCTGATTCTTCTTCTGCGGTTACTGTAACGCTAGACCAAACAAGACCGACTATAGAGATACAAAATCCTGAAATTTTTAATGCTAGACTTACTAATGTTAATCCAATCCCAGTCAATCTAACATTCTCAGAACCGCTTATAGGGTTTGAAGAATCTGATATTATGGTTGAAGGCGGGACTATAACGGCAGGCTCATATCAAGTCGTTAGTGGCGGTGATGTTGATGTTACTTTTACTATAACGCCATCGGGTGATGGTCTATTACAACTGAGTATTGCTAAGGATGTCGCTACAGATGTTGCCGGAAACGGCAGTTATGGTATAGGAGGTTTCAATTTTGTGTATGATGGAACCGCCCCTGATGCCCCAGTCATCACTCAACCAACAACGCCAACAAATGCCAATCCCATAACCATTAGCGGCAGCGCAGAAGGCGGTGCCACGGTAACGCTGAGCCAAAATGGCAATGCCTTTGCCACTGCTTTTTCCAATGGCGATTGGTCTATTGAGGTAACGCTGTCTGCTGATAATAATGGAGCCAACACATTCACCGCCACCGCAACGGATCAAACAGGCAATGTTTCTGATTCTTCTGCTGCGGTTACTGTAACGCTGGGGGCATCGGACACCACGCCACCTGACGCACCCGTTATTACGCCACCAACAACGCCAACAAATGACGACAGCATAACCATTAGCGGCACAGCAGAAGCCGATGCCACGGTAACACTGACCCAAAACGGCAATGCCTTGACAACCACCGCTGATGCCAGTGGTGTCTGGTCTATTGAGGTAACGCTGTCTGCTGATAATAATGGAGCCAACACATTCACGGCCACCGCAACCGATGCCGTTAGCAATGTCTCTGATTCTTCTTCTGCGGTTACTGTAACGCTAGACCAAACAAGACCGACTATAGAGATACAAAATCCTGAAATTTTTAATGCTTTTTTTACTAATATTAATCCAATCCCAGTCAATCTAACATTCTCAGAACCGCTTATAGGGTTTGAAGAATCTGATATTATGGTTGAAGGCGGAACTATAACGGCAGGCTCATATCAAGTCGTTAGTGGCGGTGATGTTGATGTTACTTTTACTATAACTATAACGCCATCGGGTGATGGTCTATTTCAAGATATACGACTGAGTATTGCTAATGATGTCGCTACAGATGTTGCCGGAAACGGCAATTATGGTATAGAACTCCGTTTTGCGTATGATGGAACCGCCCCTGATGCCCCAGTCATCACTCAACCAACAACGCCAACAAATGCCAATCCCATAACCATTAGCGGCAGCGCAGAAGGCGGTGCCACGGTAACGCTGAGCCAAAATGGCAATGCCTTTGCCACTGCTTTTTCCAATGGCGATTGGTCTATTGAGGTAACGCTGTCTGCTGATAATAATGGAGCCAACACATTCACCGCCACCGCAACGGATCAAACAGGCAATGTTTCTGATTCTTCTGCTGCGGTTACTGTAACGCTGGGGGCATCGGACACCACGCCACCTGACGCACCCGTTATTACGCCACCAACAACGCCAACAAATGACGACAGCATAACCATTAGCGGCACAGCAGAAGCCGATGCCACGGTAACACTGACCCAAAACGGCAATGCCTTGACAACCACCGCTGATGCCAGTGGTGTCTGGTCTATTGAGGTAACGCTGTCTGCTGATAATAATGGAGCCAACACATTCACGGCCACCGCAACCGATGCCGTTAGCAATGTCTCTGATTCTTCTTCTGCGGTTACTGTAACGCTAGACCAAACAAGACCGACTATAGAGATACAAAATCCTGAAATTTTTAATGCTTTTTTTACTAATATTAATCCAATCCCAGTCAATCTAACATTCTCAGAACCGCTTATAGGGTTTGAAGAATCTGATATTATGGTTGAAGGCGGAACTATAACGGCAGGCTCATATCAAGTCGTTAGTGGCGGTGATGTTGATGTTACTTTTACTATAACTATAACGCCATCGGGTGATGGTCTATTTCAAGATATACGACTGAGTATTGCTAATGATGTCGCTACAGATGTTGCCGGAAACGGCAATTATGGTATAGAACTCCGTTTTGCGTATGATGGAACCGCCCCTGATGCCCCAGTCATCACTCAACCAACAACGCCAACAAATGCCAATCCCATAACCATTAGCGGCAGCGCAGAAGGCGGTGCCACGGTAACGCTGAGCCAAAATGGCAATGCCTTTGCCACTGCTTTTTCCAATGGCGATTGGTCTATTGAGGTAACGCTGTCTGCTGATAATAATGGAGTCAACACATTCACGGCCACCGCGACGGATCAAGCAGGCAACGTATCACCGGCCTCTGCACTGGTTGCTGTAACGCTGGGGGCATCGGACACCACCGCCCCTGACGCACCCGTTATTACGCCACCAACAACGCCAACAAATGACGACAGCATAACCATTAGCGGCACAGCAGAAGCCGATGCCACGGTAACACTGACCCAAAACGGCAATGCCTTGACAACCACCGCTGATGCCAGTGGTGTCTGGTCTATTGAGGTAACGCTGTCTGCTGATAATAATGGAGCCAACACATTCACGGCCACCGCAACCGATGCCGTTAGCAATGTCTCTGATTCTTCTTCTGCGGTTACTGTAACGCTAGACCAAACAAGACCGACTATAGAGATACAAAATCCTGAAATTTTTAATGCTTTTTTTACTAATATTAATCCAATCCCAGTCAATCTAACATTCTCAGAACCGCTTATAGGGTTTGAAGAATCTGATATTATGGTTGAAGGCGGAACTATAACGGCAGGCTCATATCAAGTCGTTAGTGGCGGTGATGTTGATGTTACTTTTACTATAACTATAACGCCATCGGGTGATGGTCTATTTCAAGAGATACAACTGAGTATTGCTAATGATGTCGCTACAGATGTTGCCGGAAACGGCAATTATGGTATAGAACTCCGTTTTGCGTATGATGGAACCGCCCCTGATGCACCAGTCATCACTCAACCAACAACGCCAACAAATGCCAATCCCATAACCATTAGCGGCAGCGCAGAAGGCGGTGCCACGGTAACACTGAGCCAAAACGGCATTGTATTGACATCATCCACTGCCACTGCTGATGGCGATTGGTCTATTGAGGTAACGCTGTCTGCTGATAATAATGGAGTCAACACATTCACCGCCACCGCAAGCGATGCCTCCGGCAACGTATCACCGGCCTCTGCACCGGTTACTGTAACGCTGGAGACAACGGACACCACCGCCCCTGACGCACCAGTCATTACGCCACCAACAACAACACTGCTTAGCGCGCCACTTGACTTCTTTCTCGACATTATGGGTACTGCTGAAGCGGGTTCCACTGTGCGGATATTCAGAGGCGGCTCTTTAGTTCGCACTGAAACCGCCAACGCAGAGGGAAGTTGGGCAATATTTATTGCGGATTTAAGTGATTTGCTTGAAGGCGCCAATGTGTTCACGGCAACCGCAACCGATGCTGCCGGCAACACATCACCGCCATCAGCCGCCGTTACCATCACGCTGGACACCACCCCACCCACTGTAAGCATCACATCCGCTTCCGGGGAGAGTGGCAGCACAGTTAGCAGCGCCACACTGCGCTATACAGCCGCCTTTAGTGAGGCGGTTACTGGCTTTGAGATTGACGATATTACGCTAACAGGCACGGCAAACGGAGGCAGTCTGGTTGCTTCTAATCTGGTTGCCGATGCTGATGGCAGCACATTCACCTTTGACGTAGTAAAAGGTAGCTCTGACGGCAGCGTCACCGTCTCCATTGCCGCCGATGTTGCCAAGGATAGGGCAGAGCATTCCAACACCGCTTCTAACGACTACAGCCTGACCATTAACACTGCGTCTCCCGCCGTAACCATCACCTCTACTTCCGGCGATAGTGGCGCCACGCTCAATACCGACACGCTAAGCTATACAGTCGCCTTTAGTGTGGCAGTTACTGGCTTTGAAGCTACCGATATTGTGGTAACAGGCACAGCAAACGGAGGCAGTCCTGCCGTTTCTAACTTTGTTGCCAATGCTGATGGCAGCACATTCACCTTTGATGTGCTAAAAGGCAGCTCTGATGGCAGCGTCATTGTCTCCATTCCGGTTGATGCCGCACAGGGTGATGGCGGCGGCAACATCGCTTCTAACCTGTATAGCTTGACCATTGACACCACCAACCCGCCAAAACCCGTTATTACCACTGAAGCGCAATCGGTCAACACGGCACAATTTAGGCTTCGTGGCACCGCTGATGCGGACGTTACTACGCTGAAATTATTCAGACGGCAGAGTGATATTGCCACGATAAACGTAAATAGCAACGGTATTTGGGGGGTAACGGTAAACCTGAGCGTCGAATTCAACGGCGCCAACGAGTTCACGGTAACCGCAACCGATGCCGCCGGCAACACAGCAACATCAACAGCCGTTACCATCACGCTGGACACCACGTCACCGCCAGCCCCGGTTATTACTGCCAGCGCATTCACCAACACAGCAGCATTCACGCTAACCGGCACCATTGAGGCGGGATCAATAACGGCAATATTCAAGGAAGGTGTTTTTATTGACAGGGCAGACGTAACGGGTAGCCATTGGACGCTTGAAGTAACGCTAACCGAAGGTGTCAACACCTTCACCGCACGAGCACAAGATGCTGCCGGCAACTTATCGCCCCACTCCGAAGCGGCTACCATCACGCTGGACACCACGCCACCGGCAAAACCAATTATTACGCCACCAACTGACAATTTGGTCACCGAAGCATCATTGACGCTTAGCGGCAGCGCTGATGCGGCAGCAAGCATCCAGCTATTGCGCGCTGGCAATGTAATTATTGGTGCCACCACAGATGCGGATACTAATGGCGACTGGTCAATAACCTTCGACCTGACGGAAGGCGATAATCTAATCACCGCAACAGCAAGCGATGCCGCTGGTAACGTATCAGTAGCATCCGCTGCCGTTAGCATCACGCTGGATACCACCGCACCGGCAGCCCCGGTTATTACAGCACCAGCAGCCGACACCCTGGTCAACACAGCCGCATTCACACTTGAAGGCACCACTGAGGCAGGTGCCACGGTCGATGTACTCAAAGATGGCACCTCCATTGGTGCGGCAATCGTAACGGATACTGACTGGACGTTTGCTACAACGCTAACGGAAGGAGCCAACCTGTTCACCGCAACCGCAACCGATGCCGCCGGTAACGTATCAGTAGCATCCGCTGCGGTTACCATCACGCTGGACACCATAGCACCGGCAAAACCAATTATTACGGCACCAACTGACGATTTGGTCAACGATGCCTCATTCACGCTTAACGGCACCACTGAGGCGGCAGCAAGCATCCAGCTATTGCGCGCTGGCAATGTAATTACGGGTGCCACCACAGATGCGGATACTAATGGCGACTGGTCAATAACCTTCGATTTGACGACAGGCGATAATGTAATCACCGCAACCGCAAGCGATGCCGCCGGCAACCCATCAACCTCATCCGATGCGGTTACCATCACGCTAGACATGGAAGCACCAGTCATCAGCTTGCTGGGCAGTGCGGCACTATCCATCGCAAAGGGCAATACCTATACCGATGCCGGGGCCACGGCAAGCGACACCACCGATGGGAATATTACGGCTTCAATCACAAGCACCATTACCTTCAATGGCAATGCTGCCAACGCCGTAGATACCAATGCAGTAGGCGTTTACACCATCACCTATAACGTCTCTGATGCGGCGGGCAATGCGGCAACAGCGGTTAGCCGAGTGGTCACGGTGGCGGAGGCGATAAACATAGCAACCAGTTCTCAGGACCCTACGGTAATAACAGCAGGAAATAAAATAAGGGTGGTCTTTTTTGAACCGCTCACTATCACTGCAGTAGCGGGCGACTTTACCGTATCAGGCGCGCCATCAGGCACCACAGTGACCGCGCTTGCTGTAGGCAGTAATAATGGTCATTTGATTCTCACTCTGTCAGGAACAATTGCCAAAAACGCAGTGGTGAATCTGGCATACACCCAAACAGCCGGTAGCATTAGCACAGCCAGCGGCATTCTTGCCGACTTTTCTGGCGTAAGGGTATTAACTAACAATATACAGGCAGTTGCCCCAGAGGTAGAGACAGCACGGGTTAGTGAGGATGGCAGAGCCATCATTCTGACCTTTGACAAAGACATAACCCTCAATAGCGTATCCAATAGTCGTTTTGCAGTAAGGGTGGGGGGTGCTTCCTTTCAGGGCGGCGGCGGCGTAACCGGGCTGAGTGCAACTGGAAAAGAGCTTACCGTCAGCCTGGCTACCGCCATTGCGCGTGGTATGGCGGTAACACTGGCATACATCGCACCAACAGCAGCACAGAGCGGTACTATTACCGGTGCTGACGGCAGCGTAGTTGCGGCGTTTAACCCTCTGGCAGTCACGAACACCGGTCAGGCGGTTGACCAACCCACCATTACGCCACCCGCCATGACGCTGGTCAACACAGCATCATTAACGCTGAGTGGCATGGGCCGGGCAGGCTCCAATGTGCAGCTATGTAGAGGTGTTACATTTAGTGTTGGTAGCGCAACCGTAGATGCAAACGGTGACTGGACAACTGAGGTGATGTTAGTCGGGGATGAAAACAGCATTACAGTACAGCCAGAAGGAGAATGCTCGCCAGCAGCGCAGGGTCGCTCCGCAGCGATTGTCATTGTGCAGGATACTTTTCCGCCGTCAGGTCCTGTTATTCAAACCTCAGCGCAAACGTTTAGCGTGGCACCCGATTCTATCAATATTGGGGGTAGTGCTGATGCGGGTTCTACTGTAGCGCTATTTAGAGGGGCTGAATCGGTTGGCACTGCAACCGTAACAGATGGCAGCTGGACAATAGTGGTTACGGCGTTGATTGAAGGTGCCAACGTGTTCACCGCAACCGCAACCGATGCTGCCGGCAACGTATCAGCAGTATCCAATGCCGTTACCCTCACGCTGGACACCACCGCACCCACTGTAAGCATTACCTCTGCTTCCGGGGTGAGTGGCGGCATAGTCAGCAGCGCCACACTGCGCTATACAGCCACCTTTAGTGAGGTGGTTACTGGCTTTGAGCTATCTGATATTACGCTAACAGGCACGGCAAACGGAGGCAATCCGGCTGCTTCTAACTTGCAAGGTACTGGTGCGGTTTACACCTTTGACGTGGCAAGAGGCAGCTCTGACGGCAGCATTACCGTCTCCATTGCCGCCGATGTTGCCGAGGATAGTGCTGGGCATTCCAACATCGCTTCTAACGACTACACCCTGACCATTAACACCGCGTCTCCCGCCGTAAGCATCACCTCTGCTTCTGGGGTGAGTGGCGGCATAGTCAGCAGTGGCACACTAAGCTATACAGCCACCTTTAGTGTGGCAGTTAGCGACTTTGTTGTCGGCGATATTACGGTAGCAGGCACGGCAGGTGTTACCTCTGCAAGCAATTTTGCTGCAAACGCTGACAGCACAATATTCACCTTTGACGTGCTAAGAGGCAACTCTGACGGCAGCGTCATCGTCTCCATTGCCGCTGGTGTCGCACAGGGTAACGGGCAGGACAACATCGCCTCTAATCAGCACACATTGATCATTGACACCAGCGTTCCGGCAAAACCGGTTATTACCACTGAAGCACAATCGGTCAACCCGGCACGATTTACGCTTCGTGGCACTGCGGATATGGACGTTACCAGCGTGGAGCTATTCAGAGGTATTGCTTCTCAAGGCGCGATACCGGTAACAGCCGGTGTTTGGGAGAAAACGATAACGCTAAACTTCGCATTCAACGGCGCCAACGTGTTCACGGTAATCGCAAGCGATGCCGCCGGTAACGTATCAGCCGTATCCGATGCCGTTACCATCACGCGCGATGCCACCGCACCGCTCATCGTGTCTATGACATCGACCGCACAAAGCCCAACTTCGCTTAACCCTATCCCAATTACTGTATCGTTCTCCGAGCCAGTAACCGGACTTGACGCATCTGACATAACAGTCACTAACGGCACAGTAACCAACGGCAGCATACAAAGCGCTGGCGCATCTTACGCTTTTGGCATAACCCCAACTGCTGATGGTGCTATTACAGTGAACATCCCGGCAAATGCGGTTGTTGATGCTGCCGGCAATCCAAACACGGCTGCTGCACCACAATTTACCATTACATCGGATAGAACCCCACCTACAGTAGTCATTAGCACGCAAGCACAAACGGTCAGCACAGCCGCATTCACGCTTGCGGGCACCACTGAGGTGGGTGCCACCACGGTCGATGTACTCAAAGATGGCATGTCCATTGGTGCCGCAAGCGTAACGGGTATTAACTGGACGTTTGACGTAACGCTAACGGAAGGAGCCAACGCATTCACCGCAACCGCAACTGATACTGCTGGCAACACAGCAGACGCAACCGTTAGCATCACGCTGGACACCCCACCAGTCATCAGCTTGCTGGGCAGTGCGGCACTATCCATCGCAAAGGGCAATACCTATACCGATGCCGGGGCCACGGCAAGCGACACCACCGATGGGAATATTACGGCTTCAATCACAAGCACCATTACCTTCAATGGCAATGCTGCCAACGCCGTAGATACCAATGCAGTAGGCGTTTACACCATCACCTATAACGTCTCTGATGCGGCGGGCAATGCGGCAACAGCGGTTAGCCGAGTGGTCACGGTGGTGGAGGCGATAAACATAGCAACCAGTTCTCAGGACCCTACGGTAATAACAGCAGGAAATAAAATAAGGGTGGTCTTTTTTGAACCGCTCACTATCACCGCAGTAGCGGGCGACTTTACCGTATCAGGTGCGCCATCAGGCACCACAGTGACCGCGCTTGCTGTAGGCAGTAATAATGGTCATTTGATTCTCACTCTGTCAGGAACAATTGCCAAAAACGCAGTGGTGAATCTGGCATACACCCAAACAGCCGGTAGCATTAGCACAGCCAGCGGCATTCTTGCCGACTTTTCTGGCGTAAGGGTATTAACTAACAATATACAGGCAGTTGCCCCAGAGGTAGAGACAGCACGGGTTAGTGCGGATGGCAGAGCCATCATTCTGACCTTTGACAAAGACATAACCCTCAATAGCGTATCCAATAGTCGTTTTGCAGTAAGGGTGGGGGGCGCTTCCTTTCAGGGCGGCGGCGGCGTAACCGGGCTGAGTGCAACTGGAAAAGAGCTTACCGTCAGCCTGGCTACCGCCATTGCGCATGGTATGGCGGTAACACTGGCATACATCGCACCAACAGCAGCACAGAGCGGTACTATTACCGGTGCTGACGGCAGCGTAGTTGCGGCGTTTAACCCTCTGGCAGTCACGAACACCGGTCAGGCGGTTGACCAACCCACCATTACGCCACCCACCATGACGCTGGTCAACACAGCATCATTAACGCTGAGTGGCACGGGCCGGGCAGGCTCCAATGTGCAGCTATGTAGAGATTTATTAGTTAGTGTTGGTAGCGCAACCGTAGATGCGGACGGTGACTGGACAACTGAGGTGATGTTAGTCGGGGATGAAAACAGCATTACAGTACAGCCAGAAGGAGAGTGCTTGCTAGTAGCGCAGGGTCGCTCCGAAGCGATTGTCATTGTGCAGGATACTTTTCCGCCGTCAGGTCCTGTTATTCAAACCTCAGCGCAAACGTTTAGCGTGGCACCCACGTCTATCAATATTGAGGGTAGTGCTGATGCGGGTTCCACTGTAGCGCTATTTAGAGGGGCTGAATCGGTTGGCACTGCAACCGTAACAGATGGCAGCTGGACAATAGTGGTTACGGCGTTGATTGAAGGTGCCAACGTGTTCACCGCAACCGCAACCGATGCTGCCGGCAACGTATCAGCAGTATCCAATGCCGTTACCCTCACGCTGGACACCACCCCACCCACTGTAAGCATTACCTCTGCTTCCGGGGTGAGTGGCGGCATAGTCAGCAGCGCCACACTGCGCTATACAGCCACCTTTAGTGAGGTGGTTACTGGCTTTGAGCTATCTGATATTACGCTAACAGGCACGGCAAACGGAGGCAATCCGGCTGCTTCTAACTTGCAAGGTACTGGTGCGGTTTACACCTTTGACGTGCAAAAAGGCAGCTCTGACGGCAACGTCACCGTCTCCATCGCCGCCGGTGTTGCCGAGGATAGTACTGAGCATTCCAACACCGCTTCTAACGACTACAGCCTGACCATTAACACCGCGTCTCCCGCCGTAAGCATCACCTCTGCTTCTGGGGTGAGTGGCGGCATAGTCAGCAGCGCCACACTGCGCTATACAGCCACCTTTAGTGTGGCAGTGACTGGCTTTGAGCTATCTGATATTACGCTAACAGGCACGGCAAACGGAGGCAGTCCGGTTGCCTCTAACTTGCAAGGTACGGGTGCGGTTTACACCTTCGACGTGCTAAGAGGCAACTCTGACGGCAGCGTCATCGTCTCCATTGCCGCCGATGTCGCACAGGGTAACGGGCAGGACAACATCGCCTCTAATCAGCACACATTGACCATTGACACCAGCGTTCCGGCAAAACCGGTTATTACCACTGAAGCACAATCGGTCAACCCGGCACGATTTACGCTTCGTGGCACTGCGGATATGGACGTTACCAGCGTGGAGCTATTCAGAGGTATTGCTTCTCAAGGCGCGATACCGGTAACAGCCGGTGTTTGGGAGAAAACGATAACGCTAAACTTCGCATTCAACGGCGCCAACGTGTTCACGGTAATCGCAAGCGATGCCGCCGGTAACGTATCAGCCGTATCCGATGCCGTTACCATCACGCGCGATGCCACCGCACCGCTCATCGTGTCTATGACATCGACCGCACAAAGCCCAACTTCGCTTAACCCTATCCCAATTACTGTATCGTTCTCCGAGCCAGTAACCGGACTTGACGCATCTGACATAACAGTCACTAACGGCACAGTAACCAACGGCAGCATACAAAGCGCTGGCGCATCTTACGCTTTTGGCATAACCCCAACTGCTGATGGAACTATTACAGTGAACATCCCGGCAGCGGCGGTTGTTGATGCCGCCGGCAATTCAAACACGGCTGCTGCACCACAATTTACCATTACATCGGATAGAACCGCACCTACAGTAGCCATTAGCACGCAAGCACAAACGGTCAGCACAGCCGCATTCACGCTTGCAGGC
Source organism: Candidatus Spongiihabitans sp. (assembly GCA_965261425.1). GTDB lineage: Bacteria > Pseudomonadota > Gammaproteobacteria > Arenicellales > Poriferihabitantaceae > Spongiihabitans. The sequence continues at coordinate 986,161 of OZ253452.1, read as the reverse complement.
ACCACTGAAGCAGGTGCCACGGTCGAGGTATTCAAAGGCGGCACCTCCATTGATGCGGCAAGCGTAACGGGTATTAACTGGACGTTTGACGTAACGCTAACCGAGGGTGCCAACGCATTCACCGCAACCGCAACTGATACTGCTGGCAACACAGCAGACGCAACCGTTAGCATCACGCTGGACACCACCACTGCCCCAAGTATCAGTATCAGCCCCGCTACCGTAACCGTAATGGCAGGCACGGCTATTGCGGATATAACTATCACTTCAACGGGCGATGCGGTTGTCAGCTATGGCATCAACCCAGCCATTGGCAATGGACTGTCGTTTGACGCTAACACTGGCACCATTTCAGGCACACCAGATGCGGCTGCACCTGAAATCATTTACACCATCACCGCCACTAATACGGCTGGTACAGCGACCGCTACAGTAGCCATCACCGTCGAGGCAGCAGCGGACACCACCGCACCGGCAGCACCGCTTATTACGTCACCAACTGACGATTTGGTCACCGAAGCGTCATTGACGCTTAGCGGCAGTGCTGAGGTGGGAGCAAGCATCCAGCTATTGCGTAGTGGGACTGCAATTACAAGTGCCACCACAGATGCGGATACTAATGGCGACTGGTCAATAACCTTCGATCTGACGGAAGGCGAGAATCTAATCACCGCAACCGCAAGCGATACCGCCGGTAACGTATCAGTAGCATCCGCTGCCGTTAGCATCACGCTGGACACCACCGCACCGGCAGCACCGGTTATTACCACAGCTGTTGTAACACCACCAAGCTTAATAGTAACCACCACAACACCATTCACTGTTACTGGCACCGCTGAGGCGGGAGCAGAGGTAGCAATATTTCGTCTTCGGCAGATTCGCCGCGGCCCCGTTAGCACTATCCAACGTGTCCCTAATGGTACCGTAACGGCTGATAATAACGGCGACTGGACAGCGCCCATTTCGTTGACTGAGGGTGTATCAAACTTCGTAGCAGTCGCAACCGATGCCGCCGGCAATAAATCCGCAGACTCCATTCAGTTTGACATCAAACTGGATACCACCGCACCCACAGTAAACAGCCTTACATCGACTGCCGGGGCGGATGGTGCCACAGTAGAGACCCGCACACTGCACTACGAAGTCGCATTTGGTGAGTTCGTTAGCGGCTTTACAGCCAACTCGATTACGGTAGGGGGTTCGGCAGGGGGTTCGGTAACCAGCGTTTCTGGAGACCCTGATGTGAGAGCCGATTTTTACGAATTTGATGTAGAAGCCACCAACGACGGCAGCGTTATCGTATCCATCGCCGCCGGTGCTGTACAGGATATTGCTGGTACTGGCAACATCGCTTCCAGCGCACACACATTGACCATTGATGCCATTGATGCCCCGAGTATCAGTATCAGCCCCGCTACCGTAACCGTAATGGCAGGCACGGCTATTGCAGATATCGCTATCACTTCAACTGGCGATGCGGTTGCCAGCTATAGCATCGCCCCGGATATTGAGAATGGACTGTCATTTGACACAAGCACTGGCACCATTTCAGGCACGCCAACGGCGGTTGCAGGAGCAATCAGCTACACCATCACTGCCACTAATACGGCTGGTACAGCGACCGCTACAGTAGCCATCACCGTCAATGCGGCAGCGGACACCACGCCACCGGCAGCACCGCTTATTACGTCACCAACTGACAATTTGGTCACCGAAGCGTCATTGACGCTTAGCGGCACTGCCGAGGCGGCAGCAAGCATCCAGCTATTGCGCGCTGGCAATGTAATTACAAGTGCCACCACAGATGCGGATACTAATGGCGACTGGTCAATAACCTTCGACCTGACGGAAGGCGAGAATCTAATCACCGCAACCGCAAGCGATGCCGCCGGTAACGTATCTGCCGCATCCGCTGCGGTTACTGTTACGCTGGACACCACCGCACCGGCAGCACCGGTTATTACCACAGCTGTTGTAACACCACCAAGCTTAATAGTAACCACCACAACACCATTCACTGTTACTGGCACCGCTGAGGCGGGAGCAGAGGTGGCAATATTTCGTCTTCGGCAGATCCGCCGCGGCCCCGTTAGCACTATCCAACGTGTCCCTAATGGTACCGTAACGGCTGATAATAACGGCGACTGGACAGCGCCCATTTCGTTGACTGAGGGTGTATCACCCTTCGTAGCAGTCGCAACCGATGCCGCCGGCAATAAATCCGCAGACTCCATTCAGTTTGACATCAAACTGGATACCACCGCACCCACAGTAAACAGCCTTACATCGACTGCCGGGGCGGATGGTGCCACAGTAGAGACCCGCACACTGCACTACGAAGTCGCATTTGGTGAGTTCGTTAGCGGCTTTACAGCCAACTCGATTACGGTAGGGGGTTCGGCAGGGGGTTCGGTAACCAGCGTTTCTGGAGACCCTGCTGTGAGAGCCGATTTTTACGAATTTGATGTAGAAGCCACCAGCGACGGCAGCGTTATCGTATCCATCGCCGCCGGTGCTGTACAGGATATTGCTGGTACTGGCAACATCGCTTCCAGCGCACACACATTGACCATTGATGCCATTGATGCCCCGAGTATCAGTATCAGCCCCGCTACCGTAACCGTAATGGCAGGCACGGCTATTGCGGATATCACTATCACTTCAACGGGCGATGATGTTGTCAGCTATGGCATCGCCCCGGATATTGAGAATGGACTGTCATTTGACACAAGCACTGGCACCATCTCAGGTACGCCAACGGCGGTTGCAGAAGCAATTACCTACACCATCACCGCCACTAATACGGCTGGTACAGCGACCGCTACAGTAGCCATCACCGTCGAGGCGGCAGCGGACACCACGCCACCGGCAGCACCGCTTATTACGTCACCAACTGACGATTTGGTCACCGAAGCATCATTGACGCTTAGCGGCAGTGCTGAAGTAGGAGCAAGCATCCAGCTATTGCGTAGTGGGACTGCAATTACAAGTGCCACCACAGATGCGGATACTAATGGCGACTGGTCAATAACCTTCGATCTGACGGAAGGCGAGAATCTAATCACCGCAACCGCAAGCGATACCGCCGGTAACGTATCAGTAGCATCCGCTGCCGTTAGCATCACGCTGGACACCACCGCACCGGCAGCACCGGTTATTACCACAGCTGTTGTAACACCACCAAGCTTAATAGTAACCACCACAACACCATTCACTGTTACTGGCACCGCTGAGGCGGGAGCAGAGGTAGCAATATTTCGTCTTCGGCAGATTCGCCGCGGCCCCGTTAGCACTATCCAACGTGTCCCTAATGGTACCGTAACGGCTGATAATAACGGCGACTGGACAGCGCCCATTTCGTTGACTGAGGGTGTATCACGCTTCGTAGCAGTCGCAACCGATGCCGCTGGCAATGTATCAGCAGACTCCATTCAGTTTGACATCAAACTGGATACCACCGCACCCACAGTAAACAGCCTTACATCGACTGCCGGGGCGGATGGTGCCACAGTAGAGACCCGCACACTGCACTACGAAGTCGCATTTGGTGAGTTCGTTAGCGGCTTTACAGCCAACTCGATTACGGTAGGGGGTTCGGCAGGGGGTTCGGTAACCAGCGTTTCTGGAGACCCTGATGTGAGAGCCGATTTTTACGAATTTGATGTAGAAGCCACCAACGACGGCAGCGTTATCGTATCCATCGCCGCCGGTGCTGTACAGGATATTGCTGGTACTGGCAACATCGCTTCCAGCGCACACACATTGACCATTGATGCCATTGATGCCCCGAGTATCAGTATCAGCCCCGCTACCGTAACCGTAATGGCAGGCACGGCTATTGCAGATATCGCTATCACTTCAACTGGCGATGCGGTTGCCAGCTATAGCATCGCCCCGGATATTGAGAATGGACTGTCATTTGACACAAGCACTGGCACCATTTCAGGCACGCCAACGGCGGTTGCAGGAGCAATCAGCTACACCATCACTGCCACTAATACGGCTGGTACAGCGACCGCTACAGTAGCCATCACCGTCAATGCGGCAGCGGACACCACGCCACCGGCAGCACCGCTTATTACGTCACCAACTGACAATTTGGTCACCGAAGCGTCATTGACGCTTAGCGGCACTGCCGAGGCGGCAGCAAGCATCCAGCTATTGCGCGCTGGCAATGTAATTACAAGTGCCACCACAGATGCGGATACTAATGGCGACTGGTCAATAACCTTCGACCTGACGGAAGGCGAGAATCTAATCACCGCAACCGCAAGCGATGCCGCCGGTAACGTATCTGCCGCATCCGCTGCGGTTACTGTTACGCTGGACACCACCGCACCGGCAGCACCGGTTATTACCACAGCTGTTGTAACACCACCAAGCTTAATAGTAACCACCACAACACCATTCACTGTTACTGGCACCGCTGAGGCGGGAGCAGAGGTGGCAATATTTCGTCTTCGGCAGATCCGCCGCGGCCCCGTTAGCACTATCCAACGTGTCCCTAATGGTACCGTAACGGCTGATAATAACGGCGACTGGACAGCGCCCATTTCGTTGACTGAGGGTGTATCACCCTTCGTAGCAGTCGCAACCGATGCCGCCGGCAATAAATCCGCAGACTCCATTCAGTTTGACATCAAACTGGATACCACCGCACCCACAGTAAACAGCCTTACATCGACTGCCGGGGCGGATGGTGCCACAGTAGAGACCCGCACACTGCACTACGAAGTCGCATTTGGTGAGTTCGTTAGCGGCTTTACAGCCAACTCGATTACGGTAGGGGGTTCGGCAGGTGGTTCGGTAACCAGCGTTTCTGGAGACCCTGCTGTGAGAGCCGATTTTTACGAATTTGATGTAGAAGCCACCAGCGACGGCAGCGTTATCGTATCCATCGCCGCCGGTGCTGTACAGGATATTGCTGGTACTGGCAACATCGCTTCCAGCGCACACACATTGACCATTGATGCCATTGATGCCCCGAGTATCAGTATCAGCCCCGCTACCGTAACCGTAATGGCAGGCACGGCTATTGCGGATATCACTATCACTTCAACGGGCGATGCGGTTACCAGCTATAGCATCACCCCGGATATTGAGAATGGACTGTCATTTGACACAAGCACTGGCACTATTTCAGGTACGCCAACGGCGGTTGCAGAAGCAATCAGCTACACCATCACCGCCACTAATACGGCTGGTACAGCGACCGCTACAGTAGCCATCACCGTCGAGGCGGACACCACGCCACCGGCAGTCGCGATTACTACCCCAGCACAAACAGTAAATGCTGATTCACTTGAGTTTCATGCTGGTGGACTTTCGGTATTCACGCTTATGGGTACTGCTGAGGTAGGTTCTACTGTGGAGATATTCAGAGAAAATGTCTCTCATGGCTCTGCACCAGTAACGGATAGTGGCATTTGGACTAAAACTGTTACAGTGTTCTTAGAAGGCACCAACGAGTTCAAGGCAACCGCAACTGATACTGCTGGCAACACAGCAGACGCAACCGTTACTATTACGCGGGACACTGCCGCCCCGACAGTCGCGATTACTACCACAGCACAAACGGTCAACGATGCCGCATTCACGCTTACCGGCACCGTTGAGGCGGGTGCCACGGTTGATGTACTCAAAGCAGGCAATTCCATTGGTGCCGCAAGCGTAACGGGTATTAACTGGACGTTTGCTACAACGCTAACCGAAGGCGCCAACACCTTCACGGCAACCGCAACTGATACTGCTGGCAACACAGCAGACGCAACCGCTACCGTTAGCATTACGCTGGACAGTACCACAGACCAAACAAAACCGACCATACAGATAACATCTGCTGCAACAAGTCCAACGAACACCAATCCAATCCCAATCAATCTACTATTCTCAGAATCGCTGACCGGATTTGAAGAATCTGATATTAGCGTGAGCGGCGGAGTTATAACGGCAGGTTCATATGAGATCATTGATGCCGTTTCCGACGGTGGCGTTGATCCTGCTCGTTTTACGATAACACCATCTGCTGATGGACTAATTACCGTGAGCATTGCTGCTGACGCAGCGCAAGATTCTGCCACAAACGGAAACCCTGCTGCATCATTTGATATTATCTATGATGGAACAGCGCCCGTTGTTACCATTACATCCGACTCCGGGAACAATGGAGACACAGTCAATGCCGCCACACTAAGCTATACAGCCACTTTTAGTGAGGATGTTACTGGCTTTGAGGTCGGCGGTATTACGGTTACAGGCACAGCAGGTGTTACCTCTGCAACCAACTTTGTGACAGTCTCTACAACTGTTTACACCTTTGATGTGTTCAGAGGCGACCCTGATGGAACCGTTATCGTATCCATTGCCAAAGATAGTGCTATGGATAGTGCTGGTAATGGCAACACCGCTTCTGGTGGATTCGGATTCACCATTCGCACCCCCTTAACCATCACCAGCATGGCACAAACCGTCAACGTAAATTCATTCACACTTACTGGAACTGCCAGGCCGGGGTCTGATTTGACCGTGTCACACCGCGTCGGTACTAGCTCTGCTCCAGAAATAACGCTAACCACAACGACCACTAATTGGGAGGTTGAGGTAACACTACTTGAAGGTGACAACGAATTTCAAGTAGCCAGAAACCTCAACAAGGACGATACGACATACTCCAATTCGGTTGACATCACGTTGGATTCCACAGCACCTGCAGTAGCCATTACCACTACAGCACAAGCGGTCAACGATGCCGCATTCACGCTTACCGGCACCGTTGAGGCGGGTGCCACGGTTGATGTGCTCAAAGATGGCACTTCCATTGGTGCCGCAAGCGTAACGGATACCACCTGGTCGCTTGCTGTAACACTGACTGATGGAGCCAACACCTTCACGGCAACCGCAAGCGATGGCGCAATGAACACGTCAACCCCAACCGCTGCGGTTAGCATCACGCTGGACACCACTCTGCCAGATGCCCCCGTCATCACTCAACCAACAACGCCAACAAATGACAATACCATAGCCATTAGCGGAACCGCAGAAGCCGGTTCCACGGTAACACTGAGCCAAAATGGCAATGCCTTGACACCCACTGCCACCGCTAACTCTGGGGGTGCCTGGTCGCTTGCCGTAACGCTAACCGAAGGAACCAACACCTTCACCGCAACCGCAAGCGATGCCGCCGGTAACGTATCCGCCGCATCCGCTGCCGTTAGCATCACGCTGAACACCACCACTGCCCCGACAATCAGTATCAGTCCCGCTACCGTAACGGCAACAGTGGGCACTGCTATTGCGGATATAACGATCGATTCAACAACAGGCGGCGGCGGTGCGGTTGCCAGCTATGGCATTGCCCCGGATATTGGCAATGGACTGATGTTTGACACAAGCACCGGCATCATTTCAGGTACGCCAACGGCGGTTGCAGACGCAATCCCCTACACCATCACCGCCACCAATAGTGCTGGTATGGCGATGGCTACAGTAAGCATCACCGTCGAGGCACCGGACACCACGCCACCGGCAGCACCGGTTATTACCACACCTGCTGCAACACCAGACCACATAATAACCGCCACGACACTCGTTACTGTTAACGGTACTGCTGAGGCAGGTGCATTGGTAGAAGTGTATTCTGTGCGCCGTATCGGTAGTAAAGGTGATGAACCGGAAAGGATAATAACACCCAGATCTAGAGGTAGCGTAACGGCTGATAATAACGGCAACTGGATGCTCGAGATAGATGTGGCTAGCGCGTACCACGTAGCAACTGCAACCGATGCCGCCGGCAATGTATCAGCATACTCCAATCTGGTTTTCATTGATTTGGACACCACGCCACCGCCAGCACCGCTTATTAGCACCACAGCACAAACGGTGAACACGGTAGCATTCACCATTAGCGGCAGCGCCGAGGCGAAAGCAAGCATCCAGCTATTGCGTGCTGGCAATGTAATTTCTGGTGCCACTGCAAAGGTTGCTAATAATCGCCAGTGGTCAATAACCTTTGATCTGGAAGCAGGTGCCAACGACATCACCGCAACCGCAACCGACAGGGCAGGCAACACGTCAGTCCCATCCGCTGCGGTTAGCATCACGCTGGACACCACCGCACCGGCACAACCGGTTATTACCACCGCCACACCGCAAACGGTCGACACAGCCACATTCACACTTACCGGCACCGTTGAAGCCGGTGCCACGGTTGATGTACTCAAAGATGGCGCCTCCATTGGTGCGGCAAGCGTAACGGGTACTGACTGGACGTTTGCTACAACGCTAACCGAAGGCGCCAATCTATTCACCGCAACCGCAAGCGATGCCGCCGGCAACGTATCCGCCGCATCCGCTGCGGTTAGCATCACGCTGAACACCACCACGACCCCGATAATCAGCATCAGCCCCGCTACCGTAACGGCAATAATGGGCACGGCTATCACGCCGATAAGCATCACTTCAACGGGCGATGATGTTGACAGCTATAGCATCAACCCGGATATTGGCAATGGGCTGATGTTTGACACTAACACCGGCACCATTTCAGGTACGCCAGATGCGGTTGCAGACGCAATCCCCTACACTATCACCGCCACCAATAGTGCTGGTATGGCGATGGCTACAGTAACCATCACCGTCGAGGCACCGGACACCACGCCACCGGCAGCACCGGTTATTACCACACCTGCTGCAACACCAGACCACATAATAACCGCCACGACACTCGTTACTGTTCACGGTACTGCTGAGGCAGGCGCATTGGTAGAAGTGTATTCTGTGCGCCGTATCGGTAGTAAAGGTGATGAACCGGAAAGGATAATAACACCCAGATCTAGAGGTAGCGTAACGGCTGATAATAACGGCAACTGGATGCTCGAGATAGATGTGGCTAGCGCGTACCACGTAGCAACTGCAACCGATGCCGCCGGCAATGTATCAGCATACTCCAATCTGGTTTTCATTGATTTGGACACCACGCCACCGTCAGCACCGCTTATTAGCACCACAGCACAAACGGTGAACACGGTAGCATTCACCATTAGCGGCAGCGCCGAGGCGAAAGCAAGCATCCAGCTATTGCGTGCTGGCAATGTAATTTCTGGTGCCACTGCAAAGGTTGCTAATAATCGCCAGTGGTCAATAACCTTTGATCTGGAAGCAGGTGCCAACGACATCACCGCAACCGCAACCGACAGGGCAGGCCACACGTCAGTCCCATCCGCTGCGGTTAGCATCACGCTGGACACCACCGCACCGGCACAACCGGTTATTACCACCGCCACACCGCAAACGGTCGACGATGCCACATTCACACTTGAAGGCACCACTGAAGCCGATGCCACGGTAACACTGAGCCAAAATAGCAATGCCTTGGCAACCACTGCCACCGCTAACTCTGCTGGTGCCTGGTCGCTTGCCGTAACGCTAACCGAAGGCGCTAACCTATTCACCGCAACCGCAAGCGATGCCGCCGGTAACGTATCCGCCGCATCCGCTGCGGTTAGCATCACGCTGAACACCACCACTGCCCCGATGATCAGTATCAGTCCCGCTACCGTAACGGCAATAATGGGCACGGCTATCACGCCGATAAGCATCACTTCAACGGGCGATGATGTTGACAGCTATAGCATTGCCCCAGCCATTGGCAATGGACTGATGTTTGACACTAACACCGGCACTATTTCAGGTACGCCAGATGCGGTTGCAGACGCAATCCCCTACACTATCACCGCCACCAATAGTGCTGGTATGGCGATGGCTACAGTAACCATCACCGTCGAGGCACCGGACACCACGCCACCGGCAGCACCGGTTATTACCACACCTGCTGCAACACCAGACCACATAATAACCGCCACGACACTCGTTACTGTTAACGGTACTGCTGAGGCAGGTGCATTGGTAGAAGTGTATTCTGTGCGCCGTATCGGTAGTAAAGGTGATGAACCGGAAAGGATAATAACACCCAGATCTAGAGGTAGCGTAACGGCTGATAATAACGGCAACTGGATGCTCGAGATAGATGTGGCTAGCGCGTACCACGTAGCAACTGCAACCGATGCCGCCGGCAATGTATCAGCATACTCCAATCTGGTTTTCATTGATTTGGACACCACGCCACCGCCAGCACCGCTTATTAGCACCACAGCACAAACGGTGAACACGGTAGCATTCACCATTAGCGGCAGCGCCGAGGCGAAAGCAAGCATCCAGCTATTGCGTGCTGGCAATGTAATTTCTGGTGCCACTGCAAAGGTTGCTAATAATCGCCAGTGGTCAATAACCTTTGATCTGGAAGCAGGTGCCAACGACATCACCGCAACCGCAACCGACAGGGCAGGCAACAGGTCAAGCCCATCCGCTGCCGTTAGCATCACGCTGAACACCGTCACTTCAACTGCCGGCACTGATGATGAGATATCTGGAACATCTGACGTTGATGATCTGCAACAACCACAGCACTCACTACCACAGAAATCAGCATCCCTTCTCAAAGTGTTTAATGGTTCACAATACGTGGATTTTGTTGAGGGTGTGACAATCCAAACTGGAGTACCAAAATTCAAGGGAACCTCATCAGGTATTTCATCTGTTCAAGTTTTACTAAATGATGTTCAAGTCGGAGGAAATAATATATCCTCAGATGGTACATTCAGAAAGGGTTGGAAACACACACCCCTGGCTGATGGTACATACACAATATCAATTAATAATAATGAGGGTGGAAGAGAATTATTTTCATCCAGCATCATAATTGACAAAGACGGTGATGGTAATCCTTCTTCATCTGACATTTCTGCTTTGCAGCAACCACAGCAACCACAGCACTCACCACCACAGAAATCACCGCCAAGTGGTAGTGCTTCTGGGGTATCGGCTCAAGCCGCTGTGGACACTACAGCACCGACAAAACCAGTCATTAGCACTCAAGCGCAAACGGTCAACGATGCCGCATTCACGCTTGAAGGCACCACTGAAGCGGGTGCCACGGTCGATGTACTCAAGGCAGGCACGTCCATTGGTGCGGCAAGCGTAACGGGTACTAACTGGATGTTTGTTATAACGCTAACCGAAGGAACTAATGTATTCACCGCAACCGCAAGCGATGAGGCCGGTAACACATCAGCCCCATCCGATGCCGTTTCCGTCACGTTCAGTCCAGTGATGTCCCAAGCAGATGCCAAGCAACTGAGTGCGGCGATTATGCCACGGCTTGCCCAGTCTGCGGTTGCCAGCACCATGACAGCGGTGAAGCATCGCATTGATGACACTTTCTCGGGCATGCCGCCATTGAGCAATTACCAGTTCGATGGTCAAACGGTGCAATTGGATAGTCAGACCAGCCTGTCCGCTAATCTGCGCAACACGGTCGAGCAGAAATTACCAAACTATATCAAGTCACTGAAAGACGACACGCTGGACTGGAAACGGCTCATCGGCAACTCATCCTTTGTTATGCCGCTGAATGTGGGGGAACGCGATGGTGCTGGTACGACAGTATGGGGCAGAGGCGATTACAATAGAATGAGCGGCAAGGTGAGTGATGGCGACTGGAAAGGCGATGTGTTTAGTCTTCAACTCGGTGTCGACCAGCCTGTACGCAAGAATTTGCTGGCAGGCGGCATGGTGTCGTGGAGCAAGGGCGATGTTGATTACACGATGAATGGTAAGAGCAATGATTACACGCATCAGATAACCAGTGTTCACCCGTACTTTGCACGCTCGAGCGATGAAGGCAATCTGTGGGCTAGTGTCGGTTATGGACAGGGTGAACTGGTTAAACAGGAAGGAGGTGCCGAGTCTCGCAGTGACACGCGCCTGTTGTCTTTGTCGGCAGGCGTTTCTAATCAGTTATCGCAATCGGGTCAATTGGACTTGAATCTCAAGAGCGATATAGCATTGGCACAGGTTGACATTGTCGGTTCTGCGGACAACAAAAGTATCCCATCTGATAAGCTCAGCAGTCAGCGACTACGCTTGTTACTGGAGATGAATAAGAAACACCCGCTTGCATCGGGGGGACACTTCAAGCCGTTAGTGGAAGTTGGCTTGCGCTATGACGGTGGTTCGGGTAAGTCAGGCATTGATTCGGGGCAGTCGGGCATTGGAGCGATACTGGGTTTCGGTGGACGCTATGCCAACACCACTGGTCTGACGGTGGAAGGCAAGTTCCACACATTGGTCGGTCGTAAAGACTATAAAGAATGGGGCATTCAAGGCACGATTCGCCAACAAGCCAATGCCAATGGACAAGGCTTGTCGTTTAGCCTGAGACCGAGTTATGGAGCGACTGGCAAAAGTGCGAATCAGGTATGGCAACAAGAGCTGGCCGATGACAATAACGGCACAAGCACGAACAGCGCGAGCCTGGATGTTAATATGGGTTATGGACTGTTCACTGCTGGTGGGTTATTGACCCCCTACAGCGAAGTCCGTATGAGCGACAGAAACCACTATCGTTTGGGCTTACACTGGAAACCGAGTTCGCCACTTAGCCTGCACCTGTACGGCGAACGTGAAACCAGCAATAATAGCGACCGCATCCTGCTGGAAGGCCGTATCCAGTTTTAGGAAATATTGATAATTGAAAATGGAGAGTGGGCAGTCACCACACGGAAGCGGGATTTTACCGATTTTTGTTCCTCGGCAATGGCTCGCAGATGATGGACAGGAAGTCCAAATGTCGCGCTGACAGGATGTCAATAAGCAACCCTACTAAGTTACATCCATGTAACGATGCAAAACCGGCATACGACCGACATGGATGGCGGAAGTGCAGATAACGCAGGAGCAGTTATCTGCCCCCCGTACATCCTGTACATAAGTCCTGCCTACGGTTGGCGCGGTGTCAGCCGCGCTTCCGAATCTGCTTTCGCAGGAACGACGAATATTGGATTTTTGCACAGTCTCGGAAGCGGGATTTTACCGATTTTTGCTCCTCAGCAATTGCGCCTCCATGACAATGGACAATAAGTATCAACTATCAATTCTCGTTCATAGGTACTGAACCCGGACACAACCTTGAATTCACAGGTCATAATGGTATAATCATGGTGTCTAGAATAAAAGCATTCTCGACACCATCCCAGAAATTTCACTTTAATATCACCTTTAAGATCTTAACATGACATCACAATCAATCTATTTTCCGACATTGGCAACTGTTTTATGGCCTGAATCATCATCTACAAAAAATGCAATAAGGAACATTGTATTGGTAATAATTGGGGTTATGCTTTTGACGCTGTCTTCCAAAATTAAGATTCCATTTTATCCAGTGCCGGTAACCATGCAGACGTTTATCGTGTTGGCATTGGGCATTGTTTATGGTTTGAAATTGGGCACCTCGACGATATTGTTTTATCTAGCAGTAGGGATCATGGGGATTCCAGTATTCGCGGGTACTGGAGCGGGTTTTGCGGTCATCGCGGGACCAACTGGAGGCTACTTGATTGGCTTTGTTATTGCCGCCGCGGTCACCGGTTACTTGGCAGAAAAAGGTTGGGATCGAAAGGTCGTGTTGACTTTTGTAGCGATGTTGATTGGAAACATAATTATCTATATACCCGGGTTGATTTGGTTAGCCAATGTGTTGGGTTGGGATAAACCGATTCTTGAATGGGGTTTGTATCCATTTATCGTGGGCGATTTAGCCAAAATAGTCTTGGCGATGTGGATTATTCCGGTGGCGTGGAAAATCGTCAAAAAAACACGTTGAGACCTTTGCATCATTCAAAAAATAATCGGAAGTGGGACTTTACCGATTTTTGCTCCTCAACAATTGCTCCTGCAGGTGATGGACAGGAAGTCAATGAGCGACCCTAATAAGTTACACCCATGTAACGATGCAAAATCGGCATACGACCGCTATGGGAGGCGGGAGTGCAGATAACGCAGGAGCAGTTATTTTGTGCCCGTACATCCGTGTACATAAGTCCCCCATCTACAACGGTTTTGCGCGGCTGAAGCCGCGCTTCCGACAATGATACCCACAAGGGCACAAGTGCAAAGGTCTCACGCTAACATTTTCAGGCATTTGAAACCCGCCCAATATTCTGCCGCCGAGCTAGGATTCGATAAATCATGTGTTAGTCAAAATGCCATAGAGGTCGTTGAGGGGTTACAATCAGCGGGTTTTGACGGTTATTTGGTGGGTGGTTGTGTGCGCGATTTGTTGATGGGCAGAAAGCCTAAGGACTTTGATGTAACCACCAATGCCCGCCCCGAGCAGGTCAAAAAAATCTTTTCTCGTGCCAGAATAATTGGGCGGCGGTTTAAGATCGTGCATGTTTCCTTTGGTCGTGGACGCGGTCGTGAAATCATTGAGGTGGCAACTTATCGTGCCCCGCCCGGTCATGTAAATAAATCCCATGCAAATCAAAGCGGGGCAAATCAAAGCGGATTTAGTGGCAGATTGAAGGCTTCCAGCAAGGGTCGAATTTTAGACGACAATGTTTATGGCACCATTGACATAGACGCGATTAGACGTGATTTCACCATCAATGCCCTATATTATGATCCCGGCAAAGAAGAGGTGATTGATTTTGTTGACGGCATTGCGGATGTGAAGACAAAAACACTAAGAGTAATTGGTGATGTCAATATTCGGTTTGCTGAAGATCCAGTTCGTATGATACGGGTCATGCGGTTTCAGGCTAAACTGGGCTTGCAAGTGGATAAATCCATTTCATCTGCGATTAAAAAAAATGCAGTCCTCCTGACCGATATTCCAGCAGCGCGATTGTTTGATGAAGTGTTGAAATTATTTCACCATGCTGCGGCAGTAAAATCATGGTTGCAATTACGCGAGACACTATTGCTTTATTATCTGTTTCCGCAAACGGTGCGATGTATTAACCAGCAAGATGGAGATAAATTTGAGTCGTTCATTTTGGACGCGCTTGACAATACCGATAAACGCATAGAACAAGACAAACCAATTCTGACTGCGTATTTGTTCGCGGTCATGCTGTGGCAGCCATTCAAAACTGAAGTTGGAAAACTACTTGCAAAAGGAACAAGACGTAGTGAGGCTTTCTGGATTGCCAGCGATGTGGTTTTCAAACGGCAGTCCAGTTCTGTGGCGTTGCCTTTGCGCGTGAAAGTGCCGGCGCGTGAAATATGGGAAATGCAATCCTTGCTGGAAAACCGCATTCCGCGTTCTATCGAAGGATTGCTGGATAACAGGCGATTCCGAGCGGCGTATGACTTTTTATGTTTACGCCATGAAATTGGGGAAGTGAGTGAAAAAGTTGCCAATTGGTGGGCGAAAATTCAGTGTTTGAATGTACAGCAACGTCAAGCTATGATTAGCGCATTGCGTCATTCTAGCGCAAAGAAAAAAACCCAAAAAAGCACCAAAAAAAAATAACACAATCCAGAACGTAATTCATTATTTCCAGCATGGCACAATATTTTTCAATACATCCAACAACCCCGCAGAAGCGGCTCATCCGTCAAGCCGCTGAAATAGTTCGGCAGGGCGGGGTGATTGCCTATCCAACCGATTCCAGCTACGCTTTGGGCTGTTCAATCGGCAATAAAGAAGCGATGAATCGAATCAGGAAAATCAGGCAAGCAGGGGCTGGGCATAACTTTACTTTGGTGTGCAAGGATTTATCCGAGATTGGTATTTATGCGAAAGTGGACAATGACATCTATCGTTTGCTGAAACACCTTACCCCCGGACCATATACATTTATTCTCGTTGCCACTCGTGAAGTTCCAAGACGGTTACAAAATCCGAAACGCCGCTCGATAGGGTTGCGTGTGCCCGACTTTTTGATTGCAAATATGTTACTTGATGAGTTAAATGAGCCGTTAATGAGTTCCACTTTGATTCTGCCGGGGAAAACACTGCCATTAAATGACGCTGAGCAAATTCGCGATATATTGGAGCATCAAGTTGAGCTGATTATTGATGGAGGCCCGTGCGATTTTCAGCCAACATCGGTGGTTGATTTAATCAGCGGTGTTGCTCAGGTTCTTCGGGAGGGGAAGGGCGATGTCAGTGTGTTTGAATAATTCGGTGATATTATCGAATTACAAACTAAAAGGTTTGACACAGACGACTGCATGGATGCAGGAGGTAGAACTGAGTCTGGAACAGTAGTCGAGGACACAGAGAGACATAATATTAGATTGTTGCATCATTGTCGGAAAGTGGCTTCAGAGACTGTAAAAATTAATATTAGTCGTTCCCTTGATAAGCAGGAACCCAATAAAACAACCAAACCCGCAAGGGTTTTCCATACATAACACGAGCCTCGCCGTACGACTCGCGAACCGCAGGGGTTCTTGCACAGTTTATTTAGTCCCGCTATTCCAGCAAACTTCTACGCGGATAAAGTCGCACTCCTATAATTATGTAAAAGTTTAATAATAGATTATAACTAAATGAAAAATAATAGAGTTTTATCTGGAATGCGTCCTACTGGTCGGTTGCATCTTGGGCATTACCACGGCGTGCTGAAGAATTGGGTGCGGTTACAAAAGGACTATGAATGTTTCTATTTTGTTGCCGATTGGCATGCTTTGACGACCCATTATGACAGCCCGCAAACTATGGGTGAGCATGTCTGGGAGATGGTGATTGATTGGTTGGCAGCTGGGGTCGATCCTGAACAAGCCACCTTATTCATTCAATCCCGAGTCCCTGAACATGCCGAATTGCACTTGTTGTTATCGATGGTAACGCCATTGGGCTGGTTGGAACGGGTGCCTAGTTTCAAGGATCAGCAGCAGAAGTTGCGCGAAAAAGAGCTTGCTACCTATGGATTTCTGGGCTATCCATTACTCCAATCTGCGGATATTTTAATGTATCGGGCTGGTCATGTTCCGGTCGGGGAAGATCAGGTGCCGCATGTTGAATTGACACGCGAAGTTGCACGCCGTTTCAACTATTTCTTTGGTCGTGGTGCGAATTTTGAACAGGCGGTTGAGCAAGCAATCAAGCAAATGGGTAAAAAAGCGGCAAAGTCGTTCACTCAGCTTAAACAACGGTTTAATGAAAAAGGCGACCGTGCAGCCCATGATCAGGCGGTGGCATTGCTGCATGAACAACAAAATATCAATCAACAACAAAAGGATCAACTAATGGGATTTCTGCAAGGGCGTGGTAGAACCATTTTGCCGGAACCCGATGCGTTATTGACTGAAGCTGCAAAAATGCCCGGTTTGGATGGACAAAAAATGTCGAAATCTTATAACAATACCATTGCATTACGCGATGAACCTGAACGGGTTAAGCAGTCAATTCGAGTGATGCCAACAGACCCTGCTCGGGTACGCATCACCGACCCCGGTGATCCTGATAAATGTCCGGTGTGGCAGTTACATCGAGTGTATAGTGATAGCGAAACTCAACAATGGGTTGTTGCAGGATGTCGCGCCGCTGCTTTTGGATGTCTTGAATGCAAGCGACCGCTGATTGAAAAAATTCTGGAAGAACAGGAGCAAATTCGACAGCGGGCACTGCCCTATGAAACGAATCCAGAAAGAGTGAAAGAAGTGATTGACATTGGTTGTCACCGAGCGCGCGAGGCGGCAATGGAAACCATAGAAATGGTTCGAGATGTCGTTGGCACGGTCTATAAATGAATATAATTTATCATTGTGAACACGATAAAAACTAATCCCCAAAATAAGACTATGAATCAGGCTGTGCGCGATGATAACAGCCGAGATGTGCTGGTCAATGGGCAGGTATTCGAGAACTGGCCGCAGGATCTTTTTATCCCACCAGACGCGCTGGAAGTATTTCTGGAGACTTTTTCTGGGCCGCTGGATTTGTTGTTGTACCTGATACGCAAACAAAATCTAGATATTCTCGATATTCCGGTGGCGCGTATTACCAAACAGTACATGGAATATGTCGAGGTAATGCGAAAATTCCGTCTCGATCTGGCCGCCGAATATCTGGTAATGGCTGCCATGCTGGCAGAGATTAAATCGCGTATGTTGTTGCCCCGACCGGCTGCTGCAGAGGATACGGACGAAGAAGACCCACGCGCCGCCTTGGTGCGGCGGTTGCAGGAATACGAACGCTTTAGTCAGGCCGGTATCGACATCAATAATAGCCCGAGACTGGAGCGCGAATTGTATCTGGTAACGGCAGATTTTGAAGATACCGAGTCGGTGAAAATTGAGTCACAAGCATCTCTGAATGATTTGGTGGTGGCATTTCGAAATGTTTTGGAGCGTTTGGAGGCGAACCAACAGCTTGCTTTTGGTAAAGAAAAGTTGACCGTGCGGGAAAAAATGACCGATATTCTGGATAGAATGCACATTACTCAATTGATTCGATTTGAAGACCTATTTGATTCGCAGGAGGGCAAGGCGGGATTGGTAGTGAGTTTTGTGGCGATTCTGGAATTAGTACGCAATGATATGTTGATTGTGATGCAGAATGAGCCGTTTATGTCTATTCACCTCAAAAGTATCGCCAGCAAAGCAGATGAGTAAAGAACTTAAAAATATTATTGAGGCTATTTTGATGGTCTCAGACATGCCATTGAGCATCGTCAAAATTCAAGGTGCTTTCGAGGACAGCTTAGTGCCACCAGCGCAACAGATTAAAGCCGTTATTGCCGAATTACAACAAGACTGTCACGAACGCGCCGTTGAGCTTAAAAAAATTGGTAATGGTTATCGCTTTCAAACCAAAATCAAATACGCCGATTGGATTAGAAAACTACAAGCCGGCAGACCGCCGAAGCTGTCTCGGGCATTGCTGGAAACATTGGCAATCATTGCCTATCGGCAACCGGTCTCGCGTGGCGACATCGAGGACGTTCGGGGAGTCAGCGTGAGCGCGGAAATGATGCAGCGATTGATAGAGCGCGAATGGGTTAAGCAGGTCGGCGTTCGCGATACCCCCGGCAGACCGGAGATATTCGGCACCACAGCCACATTTCTCGCCTATTTTAATCTTGAATCGCTGTCTGAATTACCGCCTTTGATGGAGCGGCGCGAGCTGGGAGTTATTGACAGCGAATTTGATACGCCATTGCCCGCAGATGTGTTGGCAGCACTGAATGCGGACGAGGGTGCGGAGGTATTCACATTAAAACCAGCGGTGGTCGAACACGGTGAAAATGACGGCGAAAATGACAGCGAAATGATTGCCGATAGCACCCAATCAGATGTGGAGCGATGATGAGCAAGGGTGCGGAGCCTGAACGGTTGCAGAAATATCTATCCAGTATCGGGGTTGGATCGAGAAGAAAAATCGAACAGTGGATTGGTCAGGGGAAAATATCGGTTAATGGCAAAGTTGCCCAGCTAGGCGATAAGGTTACCCCTGATTGTCAGGTCAAAATAGACAGTCGGGCATTAAAAGGCAAGCCAAGAGAGCTTGTGGCAGGAAAAGTCGCGCAACAGCGGATTATTCTTTACAATAAACCGGAAGGGGAAATCTGTACGCGCTCAGACCCGAAAAACCGACCAACCGTATTTCGTCATCTGCCGTTACTCAAAGGAGCTCGTTGGGTTGCCGTGGGGCGTTTGGACATCAATACGCGAGGACTCATGCTGTTCACCAATGATGGCGATTTGGCGAATCATTTGATGCACCCAAAACTCGGATTAGAGCGCGAATATCTGTGTCGAGTATATGGTCAGGTTGATCCTGAATCATTGAGCAGATTAAAAGCCGGCATCGAAATTGACGGGCATTTGACGCGCTTTCTCCAGGTCAGACGGCAACGAGGCGAGCGCAGTAATACTTGGTATTCTGTTACCGTCCAACAAGGGAGATACCGCGAAGTACGGAAAATGTGGACGGCAGTTGGTTGCAAATTGAGTCGATTATCCAGAATTCGATACGGAAAAGTAGCATTGCCACGAGGCATTAAATTAGGCGACTGGATTGAACTAAGCCCTGATTTAATCAAAAAACTGGCACAAAACGCCGACCATGATAAGGTGGTTACCCCCAGATTAGAGAAAAAGTCGGGGCAACGCAATAAAAGAAGATAGCCAATGATTCAATTGATAATTGAAAATAAAACCGGAAACCCTTGCGGGTTTGGCTGTTTTACTGGGTTCCTGCCTAGAGACTGTGCAACAAACGCCGGCTTACAAATCCACTATGGAGCATTTTGAGTCGTGTACGGGTAAAAAAGGGTTCTTATCAAAAGCAGGCGGGTAAAATAACCTTGTTTGATGCGAAGATAAGCATTTCTGGTGACGCAAGGTCTCCACCGAGAAATGACAATCATGCAGGTCGGTGAGTTTCTCGTGGGCGAAAGTCGGCCCAAAATCACCATAGTCGTCTTGATGATGGCGAGTGCCTGTTGGCGCAACTCATAGCCAATGGTGTTGCAGGGTGCCCGCGCCACCTGTGCTGGTCTCGCTGGCACCCGATAATGGAATGAATAACCGATACTCGGTCAAGTTCTGCCCAGCTCATCTGCATGGCTCAATGTAATTATCTCCTCTGTCATAACCCTCGCTCGGTGAGCCCGCCGCACCGCTCCTGAAGAAATCAAAAGGGGACATTACTGCTTTGGGCTAACAATACAATAACTTGACTTTTAAGACAGTGTCTTATACTATTTTGGTGGAACTAACGTGGGCACTTCGTGCCTTGTAGTAGAAACGTAGTATCCCGTCTTGGTCTCTGCCTGTTCAGCTGATTTTTTCAATGCACCGAAAATTGCAGTTGTGTTTCAGGTGTTCAACAAACGGGTTCCCATCACAATCAACTGGAAAAAATTATGAAAAACATTCTTTTATCGCTCATGGTGCTGTTTTTTTCAATCTCTGCGACCCATGTCACCCAGTCCGCTGAATATGACATTGATCCGACTCATTCTTTTGTTAACTTCAAAACCCAGCACTTCGGCTTCAGTTGGCTCTCGGGTCGTTTTAATGCTGTTGAGGGTGCAATAAATTATGATTCTGCTAACGGTGCAGAGCAGTCGATTAACCTGACTATCGATGTTGCTCGTCTCGACACCAATCATGCGGAACGTGATAAACATCTGAGAAGTTCAGACTTCTTTGACGTTGAGCAGTTTCCAACGGCGACCTTTGTCAGTAGCGGTTATGATGGTGATGCGAAAGGTGGTATATTATCCGGCGCGCTCACCTTGCATGGGGTGACCAAAAATATTTCCTTTGATATTAAACGCATTGGTGAAGGCGAGGATCCCTGGGGCGGATACCGCGCCGGTTTTGAGGGGCATTACACTTTGCTACGCAAGGATTTTGATATGGGCTACAATCTTGGCCCAGCGGCGGAAGAAGTGGAACTGGATTTGTTCATTGAAGGTATTAGGAAGAAATAACAGTACCGATAAAGGGTGATGTTTCGTAATACAACCGAAAAATATGGGTTGGTCAGTAAACTGTTGCACTGGCTCATTGCCCTATTAATTCTCGGTTTGATTGGTCTGGGCTGGTGGATGGTTGGATTGAACTACTATGACAAGTGGTATTATCGGGGATTGGAGCTACATCGGGCAGCGGGGATTGTCGTCCTCTTTATAGCAATCGGCTTCATCATCTGGAAAATAATATCGCCTTCCCCCGCGATGCAAACATCACTTAACCGATATGAGAAACTGGGCGCACACACGGTTCATTGGATACTGCTTCTGGCGATGTTTGTTATCCCCGTGAGCGGATATATCATTTCCACATCGTCTAACGGTGAATTCACATTTTTCAACTTATTCGACATCCCAGCAATCATCCCCGTTTCGACAGCCATTCGGAATCTGGCAATCACGTTACACTATTACCTCGCCTATGCAATAGCGGTTATTGCGTTGCTACATGCTGGAGCCGCATTCAAACATCAATTTATCGACAAAAAAGGCACCTTGAAACGGATGTTGTAACCGCCATATCCTCGCAGGTTACAGGTCGCCCGAAAAACAGTTTACTGCCAAACACTACCACGGGCAGACTGTAATATAGCATAATGGTCGGAAGCGCGGGTATGACTGTCGGCAGTGCGGCTTCAGGGACTGCACAAGAACCCCTGCCGCGTTATATGGAAAACCCTTATATCAGAAAATTAGCGGTTCTCGTGCGATTGGCGAGAAACTGAATATTGAAGGTAATCGGTCACGCAGTTTTAATGTTTTTATTGCAGGAATACGTCAACAACACGCTCTTTGGGAAATCAGCGACCAAAGTCTGGCGTGAACCGCTAAAATTTTCCTGACACCTTGTGCTGATCTCCCTGCCAGCGAAGAATTTCGCGGTTGCTATGTTATTTGAGGTGGAAATTCGGTATCCTCGCCGAGTCTAAAATCATTGAGTGTATTTTATGTCCAACGCAAACGAACTTACCGACTCTTTAACCCTTTCTAATGAACGAATGGAATCGTTACGGAGGTATCTTTGACTATGCAGAGAAACAAGAGCGGTTGCAGGAAGTCGAGCTGATTCTGGAAAATTCGGCAATATGGAATGATCCGCAACAAGCACAGAAATTAGGGCAGGAGCGGGTGGCTTTACAGCAAGTGGTTCATGGATTGGATCAGTTGCAACGGGATATTGTCGATGCGTTGGAATTGCTGGAGCTGGCGGCCATTGAGGCGGATGCCGAAACGATTGGGGATGTGGCAAACGAGGTCGGGGGCATTGAGTCCAGACTGGACAAACTGGAATTTCGCCGTATGTTTCGGGGCGAGGCGGATGCTTTTAATGCCTTTGTCGATATTCAATCCGGTTCGGGCGGCACAGAGGCGCAAGATTGGGCGGAGATGTTGTTACGCATGTATAGCCGCTGGGCTGATAATCAGGGGTTTAAGCAGGAGTTGGTGGAACGCTCGGCGGGCGATGTGGCAGGCATTAAGAGTGCCACAATTAAGGTGTTTGGTGAATATGCCTACGGTTATCTGCGTACCGAAACCGGCGTTCATCGGTTGGTGCGTAAAAGCCCTTTTGATTCGGGGAGTCGGCGACATACTTCCTTTGCCTCAGTGTATGCCTATCCGGAAATAGATGATAGTTTTGAAATTGACATCAATCCGGCAGATTTGCGGGTTGATACTTATCGTGCCAGCGGGGCAGGGGGGCAGCATGTCAATCGCACCGATTCGGCAGTTCGCATCACCCATCAACCGAGCGGAATCGTGGTACAGTGCCAGAATGATCGCTCGCAGCATCGTAACCGTGCCGAAGCGATGTCGATGTTGAAAGCGAGATTATATGAAGCAGAATTGCAAAAACGTCGCCAAGAACAGCAATCGGAAGAAGACAGCAAGGCGGATATTGGCTGGGGCAGCCAGATTCGCTCTTATGTATTAGATCAATCGCGCATTAAGGATTTAAGAACCCATGTTGAAACCGGCAATACGCAGGCGGTTTTGGACGGTGCCCTGAATCAGTTTATTGAAGCCAGCCTCAAAGCCGGTTTGTAATCAAATATGGATAATTGAAAATTGAAAATGTCGTTCCCGCACAGACGAGAAGCGGGAATCCAGTAAAACAGCCAAACCCGCATGGGCAGAATGTCCTTCAAATGACGAGAATTTCTGTTTGCTTTACGAAAAGGCACAGACAGGGGAATGCGGAAGCACGATTTAGTTTGGGTGTGATGTATTTTGGTGGTGAAGGCATCGCACAGGATAAGCGCGAAGCAGTTAGCTGGTATCAAAAAGTAGCAGAGCGGGGTTATGCAAAAGCACAATATAATTTGGGCTTGGGTGTACTGGAATGGTGAAGGCGTTATTACCGATGAGCGTGAGGCATATATCTGGTTATCCATTGCCAGAGTAAATGGCGATGAAGATGCGACTGGAGTAATGCGTGACACAAATTGGAACGAATATCTAACAGCCATAGAAATAAAATTCGCCAGACGCGAGGCGACACGGCGGTTGGAAGCTATTGATCGAGTTAAAGAAGCAAAATAAAGCAGATTCCGAAAAATAAACGCTTAAAAAGCAGGCTTGTAAACATCATTGTAAACATAACCAAAATAACACGAATAAATGAGTGAAGAAAACGATCAAATCCAGCAAAGGCGCGATAAATTAACCGCGTTGCGTGAGCAGGGCAATCCCTTCCCCAATGATTTTAGGCGCGATGCCTTTGCTGGTGATTTGATGGCTCAATATGCGGATGATGTTGAGGGGGTTGCACAGCAAACCATTCGCGTCAAACTGGCAGGACGGTTAATGTCGCGCAGAATCATGGGCAAAGCCAGTTTTGCACATATTCAGGATATGAGTGGCCAAATACAGTTGTTTTTGCAGCGCGATAACCTGCCTGAAAATGTCTATAACGCGGAATTCAAAAAATACGACATCGGCGATATAATCGCGGTTGAGGGGGAATTATTTCATACCAAAACTGGTGAGTTAAGCATTCGGGCAGATCAAATCAGATTGCTGACCAAAGCATTGCGACCGTTGCCGGAAAAATTTCATGGCTTGACCGATACCGAAACCCGCTATCGACAACGCTATGTTGATTTGATCATGAATGAACAAACCCGTTTGGTTTTCAAAACACGGACTAAAGTGATTCAATATATCCGCGAATTTATGACCGAACGCCGCTTTCTCGAAGTCGAAACGCCGATGATGCACCCGATCCCCGGCGGTGCGGTGGCGCGTCCGTTTAGCACCCATCACAACGCTATGGATATGGAATTATTTCTGCGGATTGCGCCGGAGTTGTATCTCAAACGATTGGTGGTTGGCGGATTTGAGCGCGTATTTGAAATAAATCGTAACTTCAGGAATGAGGGCGTGAGTACGCGCCATAATCCGGAATTTACCATGCTTGAATTTTATTGGGCGTATGTTGATTACCATGACCTGATTAGACTGACGGAGGAGATGATGCGCGGGCTATGCCAGAGCGTCGTGGGTGATACTCAAGTGGAAATTCAGGGGCACATTATCGATTTTTCAACACCGTTCCAGCGATTCACCATGATTGAGTCGATATGCCATTTCAATGCGGATATAACCACATCCCAGCTCACCGATTTGGCGGCGATTACCACGCTGGCAGGTGATATTGGCATTGACGTGCTACCGAGTTATGGAATCGGAAAAATTCAGACTGAAGTGTTTGAAAAACGGGTCGAGGAAAAACTGATTGAGCCGACTTTTATTACTGCCTATCCGGTTGAAGTATCACCCTTGTCGCGGCGCAATGATGAGCAGCCAGAAATCAGCGACCGCTTCGAATTTTTTATTGACGGCAAAGAGATTGCTAATGGCTTCTCCGAATTAAATGATGCTGAAGATCAAGCGCAAAGATTCAGGCAACAGGTGAAAGATAAAGATGCCGGCGACCATGAAGCGATGCACTACGATGCGGATTATATTCGCGCGCTGGAATATGGTATGCCACCGACCGCAGGAGAAGGTATCGGCATCGACCGATTGGTCATGGTGTTGACCAACAGCCCGTCAATTCGAGATGTTGTGTTGTTTCCGCATTTGCGCCATGAAACTCAGCCATAACCCAGCCATAACCTGCACGGACATCTGCAAAAGTGATTAAGCCGCTGGAATTGATGATTGGTTTACGATATACGCGAGCTAAACGGCGCAATCATTTTATTTCATTTATTTCCATGACATCCATGTTCGGCATTGTGCTTGGGGTATGGGCATTGATTACGGTCATGTCGATTATGAATGGCTTTCACAAGGACTTGCGAGAGCGAATTTTGTTTGTGGTTTCTCATGTTACGATCAGTGATTTCGATGGCTCGCTGAATCAGTGGCAGGGGGTTGCGAACCGTGTTGCCAGTCATCCGCAAGTCGAGTCGCTGGCACCCTTTATACTGGGGCAGGGCATGATTACCAAAGGGTCAGCAGTAACCGGAGCGTTGATTCGGGGGATTGATGTTGAGCGTGAAAGTGATGTGTCGGAGGTGCTAAACCATATTGTCGAAGGCAATCCAGCGGATTTGAAATCGGGTTCTTTTGGTATCATTCTGGGGATCAATTTAGCGCGGTCGCTAGGGGTCGGACTGGGTGAAAAAGTAACTCTGGTGGTGCCGAATGGCAAGGTAACGCCAGCCGGTTTGTTGCCACGATTGAAGCGTTTTACCGTAGTCGGATTGTTTCAAATCAATATGTACGAATACGATAACGGTATCGCCTTAATTCATATCGAAGATGCCGCGAAACTGCTTAGCCTGAATGATAAAGTGAGTGGCTTGCGGCTCAAATTGACCGATGTTGAGGCGGCGCGGGGGGTTAGCCGCGATATTGACCAGCAACTCAATGGCGGGTTTCGGGTGCGCGACTGGACCATGGAACATGCCAATTTTTTCCGCGCACTGGAGATTGAAAAGCGGGTGGTATTCATCGTATTGCTGTTAATTATTGCAGTCGCCGCATTTAATATCGTGTCCACGCTGGTGATGATTGTAACCGACAAACAATCCGACATCGCTATTTTGATGACCCTCGGCATGAGTCCGGCAAGTATTATGAAGGTGTTTATGGTGCAGGGTTCGGTCATTGGTGTTGCTGGCGTGTTGCTGGGCGGCGTGCTTGGTATCATCACGGCGTTGAACGTGGAAACCATCATTCCGGCTATCGAGAACTTTTTTAATACCGAATTGTTTCCGTTGGATGTTTATCTGATTAGTGATTTTCCGGCACAGATGCGCTGGGTGGATGTGTTTCGGGTTATTTCTACGGCATTATTGATGAGTTTTCTGGCAACTATTTATCCGGCATGGCGTGCATCTAAAGTGCAGCCGGCAGAGGCGTTGAGGTATGAGTGAATAGCCCTCAGCGCGATGCCATGATGGATCAGGTCGCCACGGATTTGGTCATCGACTGTCAGAATGTGTCGAAAACATTTTCCCAAGGCGCGGTTCATGTAGAGGTGTTAAAGGGTATCAATTTTCAACTCAATCGTGGCGAGCAAGTTGCCATTGTCGGTGCCTCGGGGTCGGGCAAGAGCACCTTGCTACATATTCTGGGCGGCTTGTCCGAACCGAGTAGCGGGAAAGTTCTTATTGATCATCAAGACATCATCACATTATCACCCAAGCAACGCGGTGCATTACGCAATACCGCGCTCGGCTTTGTTTATCAATTTCATCATTTACTACAAGAATTCACTGCCCTTGAAAATGTGGCAATGCCATTGTTGATACGACAAACCGCGGTCGAGGAAGCCTTAGACGCTGCGCGGGATATTTTGCAGCGCGTGGGGTTGGGACAACGGATTGAACACAAGCCCGGGGAATTGTCCGGCGGAGAGCGTCAACGTGCTGCCATCGCTCGCGCCATGGTCACAAAACCAAAATGTATTATGGCGGATGAGCCAACCGGCAATCTGGACTCCCACACTGCTGATGCAATCCATCAACTATTGGTAGAATTAAACCAGAAAAACCAAACCAGCCTGATTGTGGTTACCCATGACCAGTCGCTGGCAAGCAAAATAGGGCGGATTGTCAGCATTGAGGACGGAGCTCTGAATTGAAAATTGATAGTTGTCAGTGGGCAAGCAAGTCCCCCTGACAAGGGGGATTGAGGAGTTTTTTCTGAGAAAGCACCCATCTCGTACTTGGCAAAATTCAGATTTTGGTTGCACAAAACAACCCCTAGCCCTCCTTATCAGGGGGGATCTGAGTATCAAGGAATCCGGCGGGAGGTCGGCTTGTGGGTAATTTTTGCAGGTTCTGGTAAATGCAGGACTCGACCTGCTGATTGATTTCACGGGTTTTTTTACCCTCAGTTTCTATAGTCGGTGCGATGATCACATCAATGACTCCCGGGTATTTGAGGAAGCCGTTCTTAGGCCAGAATAAACCGGCATTGTGAGCGACTGGCACAATCTCTCTGCCGGATTGGGCGGCAATCATGGCACCGCCGACCTGAAATTTTCCGGGACTGCCGGGCAACATGCGGGTTCCTTCAGGGAAAATAACCAGCCAACGTCCCTCGTTTAAGCGGATGCTGCCTTGTTTGATTAAATAATCCAATGCTTTGGTTTTTTTTGCGCGGTTGATGGCAATAGGACGGTTCATTGCCAGCCCCCAGCCAAAAAATGGCAGCCACAGCAATTCCTTTTTTAGCAAGTAGGACTGGGCGGGGAAAATTAGTTGGAAGCAAAGCGTTTCCCAAGCAGATTGATGATTTGCGATGATGACAGATGGTTGGCTAGGAATGTTTTCCACTCCGCTTACCCGAAAACGGATGCCACATAATATCCGCAAGCTCCAGATATTAAAACGCGCCCAAATTGAAATTATTTTTGCGCGTGTCAAAGACGGTAAAAAGAAACAACAAATGGCGATTAGACTGATAATGACAGCCGTTACGGACTGACCGATGAGGTAGAGCAATGAACGCAAATACAGCATCGACAATCAAGCCACGCTTAACAAATGATCGACAAAGCCGCTCAAATCCTTGAACCTCGATACCGTGGCAATGGCTTCCTCGTAGTCATTGTTTTCAATTTCTTCGATGCTGCTTAATCCTTTTCCGCTTTCAACCAATATCGGCATCGCACCGACCGCGCAAGCCGCTTGTAAATCCGTCACCGAGTCGCCCACCACACAAACGTTTTTTAGCGTACATTTCAGGCGTTTTGATAATTCAAGAAACATGTCGGTGGCTGGTTTTCTGCATTGGCAGTGATCGTCAGCATGATGTGGGCAGAAAAATATGGCATCGATTTCGCCGCCACTATGATGCAATTCATCGAGCATTTTCTGGTGAATCTGATTCAGCACATTGATAGAAAACACTCCGCTGGCAATGCCCGGTTGATTGGTGATGACCACGACCCGATAATCTTCCCGACAAAGGCGGGAAATGGCTTCCAGACTGCCGGGAATCGCACTCCATTCTTGCGCGGATTTGATGGAGTCATCCGCCGAGTGATTGATGACTCCGTCCCGTCCCAGAATAATTAGTTTTCTATCCATCGTGTTTCGGTGCTATTTTTTATTGTTAAGGTAATCATCTTATTTATTTAGATGGATGAACAGGATGGACAGGATGGACAGGATTTTTTATTTGCTTATTCATATCAATTATAAGACCTTTGCATTATTATCGGAAGTGTAGCGAGCCTGTACAAGAACCCCGGTCGCGTTCCATGTGGAAAACCCTTGCGGGTTTGTTTTACTGGATTCCTGCTCCCCGCCTGCGCGAGGACAGGCTTCGCAGGAATGGCGGGACTAAAGTCCCACGTCCGATGTTGGGGAACTGCCCATTATCAATTATCAAGTCGAATACGAGAAATATCGGCGACCCCAAGGAATAATTGGCGAATTTTCAGCAGTAATACCAATCTATTATTTCTAATCGCTGGGTCATCGTGCATCACCATCACCTGATCAAAGAAGCGATCCACCAGCACTCTTAATGTCGCCAGTTTCTCGAAACCTTTATCGTATTTATTCGCTTTGAAGTATCCATTCACTTCACTGCTGATTGTTTCGACTCCATCCGCTAATTGTCTTTCCGCATGGTCGGCAATGAGGTTATGGCTAAACCGAGCCTTGTCATGGTCAAAATCAGCGCGGCTTAGAATGTTTGCGATGCGTTTATTTGCCACTGCCAGCGATTCGGCCGCAACACGCCGTTTGCTGAAAAAATGGCTCACTGCTTGTAAACGATTTGCGAAGTCGAGAGGCTTGGTTGGTTTGCAAGCCTGCACCGCGGCGATTTCTTCCGCGCTGAAACCTTGCGCTTGAAAATATCCTTTCAGCCGCTCGCTGGTGAAATCGAATAACCGATCAATGACCGAGTGATTGGTATCAATATCTTTTAGAGTCGCGTTGACATACTGCGTCATGCCCAAAGAAAACAGCTCATACAAATCCACATCGAGTTTTCTTTCGATGATGATGCGTAACACCCCTAAAGCGGCACGGCGCAAAGCAAAAGGGTCTTTGTCGCCAGTGGGTATTTCGGCAGTTGCAAATATGCCCACCAGAGAATCAATTTTATCTGCCAGCGCGACACATTGTGCCAACGGGGTTGAAGGCAATTTATCGTTGGCATATCTTGGCAGGTAATGCTCTTCAATGGCATTGGCAACTTGTTTGTCTTCGCCCTGATTGGCGGCGTAATACTTGCCGATTGTGCCCTGCAATTGCGGAAACTCAGCCACCATATCGGTGACCAAATCGGCTTTACACAGTCGTGCACTGCGCTGTGCTTGCGCTTTGTTAATTTTGAGTTTGCTTGCTATCGCACCGGCTAATTTTTCCACTCGGCAGGTCTTGTCATAAACCGATCCCAGTTTGTTATGAAACAACACGCTCTTGAGCGCGTCAATCCGGTCATATAGTTTAATTTTCTGGTCGGTATTCCAGAAAAATTCGGCATCCGCTAAACGCGCACCAAGCACCCGTTCATTACCCTGCCGCACTCGTTTTGGGGTTTTGCTTTTGATGTTGCTGACCGAAACAAATAACGGTACAAGCTTCTTTTTATCGTCGCTAACATGAAAATATTTTTGATGATCTGCCATGGTTGACACCAAAACTTCCTGAGGCAATTTTAGATACTTGCGGTCAAATTCTCCTACCGCTACGATTGGCCATTCAACCAAACCGGTCACCTGATCGAGTAAATCTTGATCTATTTCTACTCGGGCATCGGCTTTTTTTGCTAAACGGTTAGTCTGTTTGACGATGATGGCTTGACGCATTTCGTAATCGGCAATAACCCAGCCATTCTGCTTTAATAGGTTTAGATAGCGATCTGCGGCCGGTATTTTTAATGTTGCGGGACAATGGAACCGATGTCCACGAGTGAATCGGTCGGCTTTGAGCCCCAGCACCTCAGTGCGAATCACATCACTGCCGTATAACGCAAGCAGCCAATGCGCCGGTCTGACAAACATCACATCACTCTTTCCCCAGCGCATTCGTTTTGGAATGGGCAACGCTTTTATGCTGTCATTCAAGCATTGGGTGACCAGCACATTTAATTTCTTGCCTTTTATTTTGCTCTCAAAAACCAATTTCGAGTCCTTCTCGGAAAGCGATTTTTTTAATCGCTTAACCGACACGCCACATGAATTGGCAAACCCGTGTGCGGCAGCAGTTGGATTTCCTTTCTGGTCAAATGCAATCCGTATTGCCGGACCGGTTCGCTGTTCGATTCGATCAAGCTGTTTGGGTAAAACTGCTTTGACCCATACCGTAAGCCGGCGTGGTGTGGCGTAGTATTTATACTGACCAGGTTTATTCTCGACCACCCCCGCCGCAACCAAGCCATTAAAAAAGTTTTGCGCGAATGACTGCGCCAGATTTTTTAACGCTTTAGGCGGCAACTCTTCGGTTCCCAGCTCAACCAGAAGGGTTCTTCTCCGACCGACCGGTTTTCTCGACTGTGCCATTATTTTGTCCTTCGTCGCGTCCCGCGTACGATTTTGAGATTGCGAGGAAAGCCGGCTTTTTCCCGACTCAGATAATAGCTCTGTGCCACGCCTCTTGCCAAATTCCGTACTCGCCCAATATATCGGGCGCGTTCGGTAACCCCGACAGCATGTCGTGCATCCAGCAAGTTAAAGGTATGAGTGGCAGTCAGCACTTGCTCGTAGGCGGGCAAGGGTAATTCCTTTTCCAATAACGTCAATGCCAGATTTTCGGCCGCATTGAATTGCTCAAAAAGTTGTCCAACATCTGAGCATTCAAAATTATAAGCAGACTGTTCTATTTCGTTTTGCAGATAAAGATCGCCATAACTGTATCCCGCTGTGGTGTTGTTTACGCCTTCTGACCAGACCAAATCAAACAACGAATCCACCCCTTGTAAATACATCGCAATCCGTTCCAGACCATAGGTGATTTCACCCGTAACTGGCTTGCAGTCTAAGCCACCGACCTGCTGGAAATAAGTGAATTGGGATACTTCCATGCCGTTTATCCAGATTTCCCAGCCCAACCCCCACGCCCCCAAAGTCGGCGATTCCCAATCATCTTCAACA
Organism: Candidatus Spongiihabitans sp.; assembly: GCA_965261425.1. Classification (GTDB taxonomy): domain Bacteria; phylum Pseudomonadota; class Gammaproteobacteria; order Arenicellales; family Poriferihabitantaceae; genus Spongiihabitans. The sequence goes on along the minus strand of OZ253452.1, from coordinate 954,256 downwards.
AAGCGTACATCGTCTTTGAGCATATCCAGCCCGAGACTGGTCAATGAGCTGAGATACAAGTCCTGAAAATTATCCGGCGAGGGTTTCAGCACCACCTGAAATTGAAAATAGTGTTGCAAACGATTGGGATTTTCACCATAGCGACCATCTGTCGGACGGCGAGAGGGTTGCACATAAGCGGCGTACAGGGGTTCCGGTCCAATCGCCGCTAAAAATGTTGCCGGATGAAACGTACCCGCACCCACCGGCATATCATAGGGTTGCAAAATGACACAGCCTTGATCAGCCCAATACCGTTGTAAGGTCATAATAATTTGTTGAAAGGTAAGCATCCTTATTTATTTACATTTATCCATGACAATGTTTTTCGTAATTCGTAATTATTCATAGAGACCCTGCGGGTTTGTTTGTTTTACTGGATTCTTGATTCCGCAGGAATGACGAATGTTGGTTTCTTGTACAGTCTCTTTCGTGGGAACGACGAAATATTGAAAATTGAAAATAATGGATTACCCCGTCCGCGCGATTAATTATCATTCTCAATTTTCAATTGCATACCATCTAGGCGTTCAATGTCTGCCAGCAGCTTGTCCAACGCCATGCATCGGTCGCCTTTTAGGGTAATCCGCATCAGTGGACGACCCTTTTTCTCCAAAACGGCGTAGTCCCCATCAGCCTGCGCGCTGTGTAAATCGGCGAAACTGTAGTCGCGCTCGGGAATTGCAATTTCTTCCATCGCCTGCTCGGTAATCTGGATGAAACAGCCACTGGCAGGTCCGCCCTTGTGCAATTGACCGGTAGAATGCAAATAACGTGGACCATAACCCAATGTGGTGGTCAACACAAAGTGTTGTGCGAGCCTCCGCCGCAGGACTTGCAATCGGTCATTGACATCGACAAAATTCGGCAAGTAAGCAAGCACTGCCAAATACAAGGCAGTCGTGGACAGTGTCCCAAAGCGGTCGAATACGCTTTGTATCGTGTGCGAGCTCTCGCCCAGCGTATTGGAATATACCGCATAGTGCTGGTTTTCAAATAATTTACCAAATGGTTGCGCTTGCCGAGCGGTTATCAATAATCGCGTCTGTTGCTTCGCCTGTTCAACATCGGGCTGATCGAATGGATTGACACCCATGATGCTGGCAGCAAGCGCAGTTGCCATTTCCCAGCGCAGGAACTCTGCGCCAAGATCATAGCGGCTTGCCAAGTGCCACTGCATATCGGTCGCTCTTGTCGATGTACGCGCCCCACCTTGATCATCCTCGCCAAGCCCAATATACACACTGAATATATCGCTTTGGTTCGGTATATATTCCGAATCGTCCCCTAAATCATCATACACGGGGAGTATGCCCTTCGCCTCTTTTCCAAGACTTTCCGCGACCAATTGTTCAATCCACACTGCCAGTGATTGCAACGGCGGGGCAAGTCGTAACTGCAAAATATTACTTGCCGACAGGGCCGCATTGCCTATCAAATTGGCTAACTGTGATACCGCATGAGCAGTCGGATTGTCATCGGACTGGTTGTCATCAGATTGGCACGCATCGCTCAATCTGCGCGTCCTTGCCAGCAACTGTTGCAGGTCAACCCCAATCAATGCGGCTGGTACCAAACCGAAATAACTTAATGCCGAATAACGCCCGCCTATATCGGGCGGGTTCAGGAAAACCCGCATAAAACCGTTTTCAACGGCATGTCGGTGCAACCACGAATCCGGGTCGGTAATGGCGACCAGATGATCGCCCGGACGCGCTACATGTTGGCGTAATTGAGCATGAAAGTACATCAATAAAGCTGCTGTTTCCACGGTGCTACCAGATTTGCTGGCAACGATAATCAACGAGCGCGCAAGATCGACATCAAGCGCATTGATTTGAGCCGGAGACGTGGTATCGACAACCCACAGTCGGGGACATGCTTGAATAGAGTCGTGCTGATTGCCAAACACGGCTGAAAACACTTCGGCAGCCAGACTGGAGCCGCCCATGCCCAATAAAATAACGTTGTCGAATTGGTTGCTGGCGGTTTGTGCCCAACGAGTCAGTTCGTCAATATGTGTCTCCATCCAGACAACCGCATCCAGCCAACCGAGCCGATTTTCTATGGCAGTGGATTCGGCATGGCACCACAAGGACACGTCTTTTTGCCATAGCCGTGTTATTAAATTTTTCGAAAGCGGGACTTGACTCGCTCTGGTCATACGATATTCATTATTTTTGCGATGACAAATTCTGTTCCCACAGATAGGCAGAGCGACATATTGTAGCAAGATTATTGTGGGTCGGTTGCCAGTTTAACACGCGCTTGATTTTTTTATTATCGGCAATCAGTTCAGGCGGATCTCCCACTCGTCTCGGCATCGTTTTGACCGCAAAATCCACGTTGCTGACCGCTTTGACGCTCTCAATGACTTGCTTAACACTATAGCCATGACCATATCCACAATTCAACGCGCTGCTTTCCCCGCCATGATGCAAATAACGCAAAGCGTCAAGATGCGCGACTGCCAAATCATCGACATGAATATAATCACGGATGCAGGAGCCATCCGTAGTCGGGTAATCATCACCAAAAACAGATAAATAGGGTCGCATACCGCAGGCCGTTTGACAGGCGACCTTGATGAGATGGGTCGCTTCAGGGGTGGACTGCCCCAGACCACCGTCGATATGCGCTCCGGCAACATTGAAATAGCGTAACGCCACATAGTTAAACGACTTGCTTCTAAATGATTGACTTGAGATTGCCAGCGAGAAATCGCGCAAGGTCCATTCGGTCATCAATTTAGTCGCCCCATACGGGTTGATTGGCTGTGCCATAGCCTGCTCATTCACCGGACAAGATTCTGGCATCCCATACACTGCCGCGCTCGATGAAAATATAAAATGGTTGACGTTATTGGCAATACAAGCGTCAATAAGATTGAGCGACCCGACAACATTATTTTGATAATACTTAGCCGGATTTTCCACCGATTCAGGGACTACAATATGACCGGCAAAATGAATCACCGAATCAATATTGTATTTGCTGATTATTTCGCCGACCAAATCTCGGTCATGAATATCCCCCTGATAAAACACCGCCGCATCGGGAACTGCCCAGCGATGCCCAGAATATAAGTTATCCAGCACCACCACATCATAACCAGATTCAACCAGATGTAATGCCGTATGCGAACCAATATACCCCGCACCACCCGTAACCAGAATATGCTTGCTCAAAATACTTGCCCAAAATAAAAGTTCAAATTGTTTTTTCTACGTTATTACGGCTTCTTTTGCGTATCACAGTATAGGCACCCATTTAATCGCACTGCCAAACATTTACGCGCTTAATGATGGAAATCAACAACTGCAAACACGCCTTCCTATACTTTTAGTTGCTTTGGGTCTCGGTTATGTTTTGGATAACATCCATTTCCACTAATAATGTTATTTACATCAGTGATACTGCTAACTATAAATTGCTCCATGCCGTAAAGACAGATATTAGCAAATTAGGGGTCAAGTTTAAATGCCAATTAACCTAATGTTAGCCCAAAGCAGTAATGTCCCCTGTTGACTTCTTCAGGAGGGGGTTATGACAGAGGAGATAATTTGACTGGCCGTTTCACAGTGCCCTTGATGCACACAACCTCTGAGTAAAACTAGGTGCATTCCATGGGATGGGTTAGCACAGGGCTATCATAAAAGCCTCTCGTCAAAGCGGGGTCGGCCAGCAAAAGATGCTCGTTTAGTCATCGGTGCGGTGATTATCAAACACAAACTAGGGTTGTCTGATCGGGAAACGGTGAGTCAGATTAGGGGAATCTGTATCTGCAATACTTTGTCGGGCAAAGAACGGTTATCGACAGAATTACATCCGTGCCAAGCGGGCAGACACCTCGGTTGCGTGGATCAACAGCATATTCTTGGTAATGAACCTGCCATCCTGCTGAAGGTCTTTTTTGTGCTCCGAATAAGGGGACTAATAGGGTCGATAACGACACTTGGCGACACCAATTACGATTGGACGGGTACGAATCGTGTCGATTGCTTGGCTGGGACAAATTCAAGTATCCAAAACCGATTTTGTGAGCAGACTCTAACTAAAGCCCCACTTCCGGGTTGAGGTCGTGTTACATGTGGAAAACCCTTGCGGGTTTAGCTGTTTTACTGGATTCCTGCTTATCAAGGGAAAGACGGATGTTGGTTTTTTGCACAGTCTCCTGCGCGGGAACGACAAATAAGGTGTCGCTCCTACGGAGCTCGGGGCTATGATCATTTATCTGACTGCAAAGGTGTCATCCCTACGGGATTTTATATCCCTGTCATTATGAAAAAGCCTCTTACCGCCTAATGTTTTTTATTGCTTTTCTCTGTGCGCTCTGTGACCTCGACTTCTGTTCCAGACTCAGTTCTACCTCCTGCATCCATGCAGTCGTCTGTGTCTATACTTTTGTCTAAACCTTGCATAAACTTTCGTGGTTAAAACAATCCAATGACGAAGTCTGCGGATGTACAATTGCTTAGTGAGCCGAATATTGGTTGGAATGCTTAATTCAGAGTTGAGATTGTGTCTTCATTAAAAAAATCCCGAGACGATTGGAGCGTCGATCAGGTCGTATCCTGGTTGGAATCTGCTTGCTTGAGAGAGGTCGGGGAGAATGTCGAATTGGGTATGCAGTTGGTTGCTATTTTGCAGGAACTGGGTATGGATGGAGTCGGGATGATTGCTGGTTTGTTGCAGAGTTTGCTGGATGGACTGACACCGCTTTCTGATCACGAATCCAAGTGTGTTGAAGCGCATTTTGGGGCGGAAGTGTTGGTGTTGTACCGCAGTATAAATCGGATGCGACAGTTGTCTGATTTGTTGAGTACTGGCGTTTCCGGGCACAGTCGTGTTGAAACGGACGAGGAGAATCTCCGCAAGATGTTGATTACCATGGTGGATGATGTTCGTGTGGTGCAAATTTGTCTGGCGAATCAATTGGTTTTGCTCAGGGTATCAAAATCAAAAACCGTTGAATTTCAAAAGATTCAGGCGCGATTGACTAGTGATGTTTACGCGCCACTGGCTAATCGGCTGGGAATGGGGCAGATTAAATGGCAATTGGAAGATTCTGCGTTTCGTTATTTACAGCCGAAAACTTATCATACGCTTGCCAAGGAACTGGAAGAAAAACGCCGGGTGCGAGAACATTATATCGAGCAATTGGTGGCAACGATACAAACCCACTTTGGCGAGGCAGGAGTTGATGCCGTGGTACATGGACGAGCCAAGCATATTTACAGTATTTGGAAAAAAATGCAACGCAAGGATTTGCAATTCAAACAATTATGGGACATCAGAGGAATCCGTATTCTGGTTCACAGCATAGAGGATTGTTATGCGGCGTTGAGTGTGATTCATTCCATTTGGAAGCATATTCCAAATCAATTTAGCGATTATATCTCCATGCCTAAATCCAATGGCTATCAATCCATTCATAGCGTTGTAATTGGTCCGAAAAACAAAAGTGTTGAAGTCCAAATACGCACTTATGCGATGCACGAGGAAAGTGAGCTGGGAGCCGCCGCACATTGGCGTTATAAAGAAAAACTCGGACAGGATGATAGTATCGACACTAAAGTGGTGTGGTTGCGCCGACTGCTGGATTGGAAAAATGAGGTCATGGGAGCGACTGCCACAGAGTCTGAACAAGCAGGCGAAGGAGATTCGGAGAATGTCGATGAAAAGAATCAAAGCCAGAAAGATCAGAGAATCTATGTGTTTACCCCGCAAGGAACCATTGTCGATTTGCCGGTCGGTTCAACACCGATAGATTTTGCCTATGCGATTCATTCCGATATCGGTCATCGAGCCCGTGGTGCCAAGATCAACGGTAAGATGGTGTCGCTAAACTACCCTTTGCAGACTGCCGAGCAAGTGCATATTCAAACCGTTAAAATAGGTGGTCCAAGCCGAGATTGGTTGCGTAATGACCTTGGTGGGGTGCGGACAAACAGGGCGCGTAGCCGAATTTTGCACTGGTTTAAGCGTGCGGACTACGATCAAAATGTGTCCGAGGGACGTAGCATGTTGGAGCGAGAATTGCATCGTCTCGGTTTGGATGATTTGAGTTATGAGAAAATAAATCAGCATACCCACTTTCAAAAAGTCGAGGATATGCTCGCTGCCATTGGTGCGAAAGATTTCAAATTATCCAAAGCATTGTATCCGTTCAGGCTGACTTTGGATGCATTGGAATCGGTCACCAAAAAGAGACCATCGCTAAAAAGACCAAACAAGGATAGTTTTAGTGTGCATGGTGTCGGCAACTTGTTGACCCGCATGGCGAAGTGTTGTCAACCGCTCCCGGGCGATAAAATTATTGGCTTTATTTCTTCTGGTCGTGGGGTGTCTATTCATAAAAGCAATTGTAATAACATACTGCATATTGATGAAAATCTGACCAATCGATTGATTGATGTCGATTGGGGACAACAATCGCAATCGGCTTATAACCTGAGACTGCGGGTTACTGCCTACCATCGTAGCGGACTATTGCATGAGGTTACCGAAACGCTAAAGGTGGCGAATGCCGATGTGCTGAGCGTGACCATGGAGACCGATCAGGAGCAGGTAACGCGATTGCAGCTTCGGCTTGAAATTGCCGCAACAATGCGTCCCGAACAACTGATTAGCCGATTATCTGCAATACAGAATGTATTTGAAGTGCGAAGAAACTAACATAGGGGATATTGCTCATTGTTTCCGCGATAACAGTGGTTTTAAGTAGGTGCCGGTGTAGGATGTTTTTACTTTTGCTACTTGCTCGGGGGTGCCACAGGCAACAATTTTTCCACCGCCATCGCCGCCTTCTGGTCCGAGGTCTAAAATCCAGTCGGCGGTTTTTATTACGTCCAGATTGTGTTCGATAACCAAGACGGTGTTGCCGTGATCTCTTAAACGATGTAGCACGGTCAATAGTTGACGGATGTCATGGAAATGCAAGCCAGTGGTCGGCTCATCTAACACATAGAGCGTTCTGCCGGTGTCGCGTTTTGACAGTTCGCGGGAGAGTTTTACCCGTTGTGCTTCACCGCCTGACAGGGTAATCGCGCTTTGTCCGAGAGTGATATATCCCAGTCCGACATCGAGCAAGGTATCCAGTTTTCGTTTAATCAATGGAATGGCAGAAAAGAATTGTGCGCCATCTTCAATCGTCATTTGCAGGATTTCGCTTATATTTTTCCCCTTATAGCGCACATCAAGGGTCTCACGATTATATCGTTCTCCTTTGCAAATATCGCAGGCAACATAAATATCCGGCAGAAAGTGCATCGCCACGCGAATTAGTCCATCGCCCTGACAGGCTTCACAGCGACCACCTTTGACGTTGAATGAAAACCTGCCGGGTTTATAACCTCGCGCTCGGGATTCTGGCGTATTGGAAAACAAATCCCGAATGTGGGTAAACAATCCGGTATAGGTGGCTGGATTCGAGCGTGGCGTTCTGCCGATGGGATTCTGGTCAATGGAAATAATTTTGTCAAAGTGATTCAGACCGGATATGGAGGCATGAGGCAGAGGCTTTGCGCGTATCAGGTTCAATTGCTGGGCGACAGCGGGATATAAGGTGCCGTTAATCAGGGTGGATTTTCCGGAACCGGATACGCCGGTGATGCAGGTCAACAAGCCGACTGGAATTTTTGCATTCACCTTGTTCAGGTTGTTGCCTGTGGCTGCGACAATTTCTAACATTCGATTTGGGTCGGCAGGGGTACGAGATGGCGGAATCTCGATGCGTTCTTTGCCGCTCAAGAAACGTCCGGTAACGGAATTTTTTTCCTTAATCACCGCCTCGGGTGTGCCTTGAGCGACAATGTTGCCACCATGACAGCCTGCTCCGGGTCCGATATCAACAACATAATCGGCGTTGCGAATCGCTTCCTCATCATGTTCGACAACAATCACGGTATTGCCCAAGTCCCTGAGGTCAAACAGGGTTTTTAATAATCGGGCATTGTCTCGCTGATGCAAGCCGATTGACGGTTCATCGAGTACATACATGACCCCGACCAGACCGGAGCCGATTTGTGATGCGAGTCGGATACGTTGCGCTTCGCCACCCGACAGGGTTTCTGCTGCTCTGGACAAGGACAGATAATTCAGCCCCACATTGATTAAAAAACCGAGTCGGGATTTGATTTCCTGAACAATTTTGCGGGCAATTTCAGCACGTCTGCCTTGTAAATCAAGATGTTCGAAGAATTCAAGGGTTTGTCCGACCGGCAATGCTGTTAATCCATGAATCGCTTGATTGGCGATAAATACATGACGCGCCGCGTTTCGTAGGCGACTACCATCACAGCTCGAACAGGTTTTGGTACTCATGTATTTCGCCAATTCTTCGCGTGCAGAAGAGGATTCAGTTTCGTGATAGCGGCGATTGTAATTATTGATGACACCCTCAAAGGTATGCCTTTTTTCAAATTTCCTGCCCGGTCTAATGTAAACAAAATTGATCAGCGCGTCGCTACCATAAAATACAATGTCCTGATGTTTCTTCGGCAATTTATGAAATGGCGTATCAACATCAAATCCATAATGTTGTCCCAAGCAGGAAAGCTGCGTATGGTAGTAGCCATTGCGCCGATCCCAGCCCATAATAGCGCCAGCAGACAGGGAGAGTTCGGAGTTTTGGATAATCCGTTCTGGGTCAAAAAATTGACGCACTCCCAACCCATCACAATCTTTGCACGCCCCTGCCGGATTGTTAAATGAAAATAATCGTGGCTCCAGTTCATCCAGACTGTAGCCGCAATGTGGACAGGAAAACTTGCTTGAAAAAACCAAATTTTGCTGAATGTTTTTTTGCTCGTCCAGCATGGCAACGGTGGCATTTCCATCACTAAGATTCAACGCCGTTTCAAAAGATTCTGCCAGTCGCTGCTGATTCCCCGGTCGTACAATCAGTCGATCTACAATCACTTTAATATCGTGTTTATAGCGTTTGTCCAGTGTTGGTGGATTATCTAGCTCGACTGTTTCGCCATCAATAATGGCGCGTACATAACCCTGTGCGTGGAGCTCGCCGAGTAGCCGCTGGAATTCTCCTTTACGCTTATTGACAATCGGTGCCAGCAACATCAGACGGCTACCTTCGGGTTGCTGCATGACCAAATCAACCATCTGGCTGATGGTTTGCGCCTCCAGAGTTACATCATGTTGGGGGCATTTGGGTTCACCAATTCGGGCGAATAGCAACCGTAAATAATCGTATATTTCGGTTACCGTCCCGACTGTGGAGCGCGGATTATGCGAAGAGGATTTTTGCTCGATGCTAATTGCTGGCGACAGTCCCTCAATCATATCGACATCAGGTTTTTCCATAATCGACAGGAATTGCCGCGCATAAGTCGATAACGATTCCACATAACGCCGTTGTCCTTCCGCATAAATAGTATCGAATGCAAGCGAGGATTTCCCCGATCCGGACAAGCCGGTGATAACAATTAACTGATCCCTTGGCAGGTCAAGATCGACCGATTTTAGGTTATGGGTTCTGGCTCCGCGAATTTGAATTTTTTCTATGCTCACAACAATTGGATTATTTGAAAGGTGCATCTATCAAGCAGGATTTTTTCGTGAGTGCAAGGAAGTCCCGCACGGAAAACCGCAGCGTATATCGCATACATGAGGATTTGAGTACGGGACTGATGCCGCAATCGCGGAAAAAGACAATTGATAGAGGTGTCCTGAAAATAAACCTGATACTATACGCGCCTTTTGACATGGTAAGCAACCGCTAACTGTGAATTATGAATTATGAAATGGGATGCGTATAAAAACCATAACCAATCCGATGTCCCCGATCGAGCGCAGGGCGGTGTTTTCGCTGGCGAGTATTTTTTCGCTACGCATGTTTGGGCTATTCATGCTGTTGCCGGTGTTGGCGGTTTATGCCGATGAACTAAGCGGTACGACACCCCTATTACTCGGGCTGGCATTGGGAATTTATGGCTTAACACAAGCCATTTTCCAAATCCCTTTCGGCATGTTGTCAGATCGTATGGGGCGCAAAAAAATAATTTCCTGCGGCTTAATCATATTTGCCGCTGGTAGCATTCTTGCGGCGTTAGCCGACTCGATACAGTGGCTGATAATCGGCAGGGCAGTGCAAGGAGCGGGAGCAATCTCTGCGGCGGTGCTGGCATTAAATGCCGATTTAACCCGCAATGAGCAGCGTACTAAATCAATGGCAATCATCGGCATGAGCATCGGATTTACCTTTTTGATGTCGTTGATTTTTGCGCCCGTTCTGCATGGCATTATCGGCATTGATGGGGTCTTCTGGTTGATTGCCGGATTGGCATTGTTGGCGATTTTGGTGTTGTATCAAGTGGTTCCAAACGTCCCGCTCGGCACGGAAAGCAAGCAATATATCCCGCTGCAAAGTCAGTTTAGCAACACCCTAAAAAACCGCCCATTGATGCAACTCAATCTGGGGATTTTGGTCTTGCATCTTGTTTTAACGGCATTATTTTTGGTCTTGCCCAATCTGCTCATCACCCATAGCGGATTGCCATTATCCGCGCACTGGAAACTCTATGCGCCGATATTGCTACTATCGGTCGTGGGCATGATTCCGTTCGTGATTGCCAGTTCAAAACCAAACCTTGTAAAAACCATCTATCGGCTGGCTATTTTACTGCTATTGATTACTCTGGTAATGTTGGTAATGCTGGCAATTTTCACGCCTTCCTTACACTGGTTACTAATATTGATGACCCTATTTTTTAGTGCATTTAACGCACTGGAATCACTCCTCCCGTCTCTGGTGTCGCAACTAGCTGCCGCCGACAGCAAAGGCACCGCGATGGGGATTTATAGCACCTTTCAGTTTTCTGGCATCTTTTTGGGCGGATTGGTTGGCGGCGGGGTGTTTGCAATACAAGGCATTGTCGGCGTGTTTGTTTTCTGCGGCATGGCCGTTCTAGGATGGCTATTGATTGCGTGTAGCACCGATATGGTGATTAAATAGTTATCAAGTTTGCAGGGGGTAGTTGTCAGTTGTCAGTAACTGCTCACTGGTAACTTGTTTCCCCACGGTAAAAAAGACTGTCAAACGAGCGGACTGATTGATAGAATAGGGCGGCTCAATGGAATTGAGCAGTAAACATTGTTTGCGGTGGAGCGATGATTTACCCAAAAGCAGATTAATCGGTCTGCGATAACACCGATTTTGAACAATACTGACCTTAAGGAGGTTCACAATGAGAGGTATCAACAAAGTAACACTAATTGGACGTTTGGGCAAAGACCCTGAAGTTCGCTACACTGCGGGTGGCGCGGCTGTGGCAAATATCACGCTGGCTACCAGTGAAACATGGAAAGACAAACAAACCGGAGAAAAGCAGGAGCGCACGGAATGGCATCGGGTTGTATTTTTCAGTCGTTTAGCAGAAATTGTCGGTGAATATCTTAAAAAAGGCGCGCTGATTTATGTTGAAGGTCGAATACAAACCAGAAAATGGCAGGATCAAAGCGGACAAGATCGCTACACCACCGAAATTGTCGGCGGCGAAATGCAAATGCTGGGTAGCAAAGGCGATACTCATTCCGGCGCATTTGATCAGTCTGCGCCTGCGGCTACACCATCAATGCCACTATCAAGCACGTCTCCGACGGCAACCGACGGTTCGAGAGTCTCGCCGAGCGATGATTTTGATGACGATATTCCGTTTTAATGGAGCGAGTGATTCTGCTAATCGCTCAATGCGACATAAAATAATCGTTAAAATGTGCTAAATATCACATCATTATTTTTATAAATGAGGAACTATGTGCATTACCCAAATGAAATGTATAACCAATGGATTGGATTAACCAACGGATTGGACGGAAGTAGGTTCGCTCGTAACAAGGATCGCTGTTGAGCAATATCAGAGTCGCAAAAATTGCGGCAAGTGCGAACACTGATATTACCAAGGAACTTCTTGTACGTAACATAGGGTGGGGTCCAAGCCTAATCGGCTTGGGCTTTTTTATTGCCATGGATGGCATGTATGCCGCGAGCGCAGGACGCGCAGGGTCGGGACAGGCTTTTCGCCGTTCCAGAAACGGCTCTGGCGTGGCTACGCACTTCCAGCCGAGCCATCTGCGCGGTTCCATAACCTCTAAAAGTCCCATGCAGCTGGCAGGAGGTTATCCTGTCATCAAGGCAAGTAGAGACGGTATAATCGGGCAAATCTGCTAATGATTTTGGTTTGGCAACTACCCATGCGTTATGACATTGATGAAAAACTTACAGAAATTGAAACAGCACTATGCTGATGTGGGCATCAGTCAGGACAGTGTTTGCAAAGACCCGTTTGAGCAGTTTAGATTATGGTTTGGTCAGACTGTTGATTCGGGCATTGCCGAGCCGAATGGCTTCTGCCTTTCCACCGTAGCGCAAACAGCCCCCTCCCAACGTACCGTATTGATGAAGTCTTTCGACCAAGCGGGTTTGGTTTTTTACACCAACCACCATAGCCGCAAAGGACAGCAACTTGCACAGAATAATAAAGTTTCGGCCTTGTTTCCGTGGCATGAATTACATCGTCAAATAAGCATCGAAGGAACGGTGAGTCGGGTCAGTAACACCTTATCTCGGGACTATTTTAACTCCAGAACCCGAGGCAGTCAGATTGGCGCACATGCCTCGAGTCAAAGCGAGACACTTGCTTCGCGGCAGGTACTCGAGCAGCAACAGCAGGAAGTAGAACAAAGATTCGATGACCGAGAAATACCGTTGCCCGAATTTTGGGGTGGTTACTGTATCAAGCCCACCCGTTTCGAGTTTTGGCAAGGTCGCGCCCACCGATTGCACGATCGTATCCTCTACATAAAGAAAGATAACCGATGGCAAATTACACGTCTATCGCCATAAGTTTGAAGAACGGGCATTGAAAACTCTCTTGAGACCTTTATAGTATTGTCGGAAGTGTGGCAAGACTGTACAAGAACCCCTAGGTCGCGTTATATATGGAAAACCCTTGCGGGTTTGGCTATTTTACTGGATTCCTGCTTTCGCAGGAAAGACGGATGTTGGTTTTTTGCACAGTCTCACCCGGTTGACTTCATTCCGTCTGTGAACGAAAATGTTAGAAAATAGAGGAGCTCACAATGGGCGCATGCTCAACTGACGACAACACGGAGCGGTATCGCGCACCAGCATTAGAAAAAGGACTGGATATAATTGAGCTGCTGGCTGATCATGGCGAAGGTCTGTCACAGGGCGAGATTGCCCGTGCGCTTAACCGCTCTCCAAACGAGATTTACCGAATGCTCTCTACGCTGGTGCGCCGGCGGTTCGTAATTCGTTCGGCGGTGGACGATCGCTACGCGATGAGTCTGCATATATTTGCGCTATCACAACGCCATCCACCGGTTGCTCGCCTGATTGATGTTGCGTTGCCTTTGATGCGTGCGACCACGAAAAAGGCTTGGCAATCCTGTCATCTAGGGATGGAGAATAACGGTGATATTGTCATCGTGGCTTCTGTGGAATCGCCCGGAAATTGGGGGCTGGCTCTACGGGTCGGCTCTGTTGTCGGGCTGGCAAATACCGGCACTGGACGTGTGTTGGCAGCATTCCGCTCACAAGCTGAGATACAAACCATGCTGGAGCGTCACAAATTAGCACTTGGTGAGCCGGAAATTGACCGTAGTGTATTTTTTGCTCATCTGGCACGCATCCATGAGCAGGGTTTTGACATCATGCCATCGGATACGACAGTGGGGGTGACCAATCTTGCTTATCCGGTATTTGATCCGCATGGTCGGGCAGTCGCGGTAGTCAGTTGTCCCTATTTGGAGCGAATAGATGATCTGGTCGTGCCGAATATGGAACAGGTGCAAGCACTATACAGTAAACTTGCGGTCGCGATGAGCGATCAATATGGTGGCTATATGATAGCACCAAGTATTGATAGATGAATGCGCTCAACCTGACAAGGAATGCCATCGGAGGCTCGATTTCAACCACAGGCTTGACGGTCTCCAGTCTTGGGTTTGGTGGCGCGGCTCTGGGCGGGCTATTCGAATCAGTCGCTTGCGAACAAGCCGAAAGTACGCTCTCTGCCGCACTGGATGCGGGCATGACCTATGTGGATACGGCACCGTTTTACGGGTTTGGTCGCTCTGAACGTGTGGTCGGAGACATGCTACGTGGGCGCGACTATATCCTGTCCACTAAGGTCGGGCGACTGTTACGACCCGGCGTACTGAATCATTCTGCCGCATTGGGCTGGCCGGATGCCTTGCCGTTTCATCCGCTTTTTGACTATTCCTATGATGGGGTCATGCGCTCCTTTGAAGACAGCATGCAAAGGCTGGGGCTGGATCGCATCGATATTCTCTATGTTCACGACATCGGTGCAATGACTCACGGCCAAGGAACACCCCCGACACTTTGATGACTTGTGCAACGGCGGCTATCGCGCCCTAGAGGCGTTGCGCGACTGCGGTGCAATTCGGGCTATCGGGCTGGGAGTCAACGAGACTGCAGTCTGCCGTGAAGCATTGGATATGGGTAGCTGGGATCTGTTCCTGCTGGCTGGGCGTTACACATTGCTGGAGCAGTCGCCGTTGGATGAGTTATTTCCACAATGTGCGATGGCTGACACTGCTATCGTGATCGGCGGACCCTATAATTCGGGCATTCTGGTCGGTGGAGAAACTTGGAACTACGGCGCAGCCCCGCCAGAAGTCATCGCCCGAGTTGCGGCATTGCAACAAGTGGCAGACGCGCATGGTGTACCATTGCCAGCCGCCGGGATGCAAAGGCAAAACGTAGTGGAATCTATGAGCTGGTGCCTTTCAGCAAAAGACGCAACGGCGGCTAGGACGACATCATCGCCTGCCTATTAAACGTAAGACCGCACAAGCAAGTCGTGATGCAATCATTGAGCTACTCAGCCCCATTAAGAATCTGGTGCATACCATTACCTTTGATAATGGCAGAGAGTTTAACCGCCATGGCGAGATTGCCAAACAATTAAATTGCAACACTTACTTTGCCAAGCCGTATCATAGCTGGGAGCGTGGATCGAATGAAAACCATAACGGGCTATTGAGACAGTTCTTCCCGAAAAAGATGAAACTTGATAAAATCACTGACAATGAGGTGAAAACAGCAACAGATTTAATGAATAATCGTCCCAGAAAATGTCTGGGATTTAAGACCCCTTTCGAGGTCTTTGCTGAAATGATGGGCAAAGACTATTTCTTTAAACACCGTGTTGCACTTATGGGTTGAATTCGCCTCTTTATAGTAAAGTCAAAACCTTCAAATGCCCATGATATATAGGTCTAACGGGCGCAAAACGGCGATATTTTGTGTATTTTTGTTTGCTTGCACCCATCAAAGGCTGCAAATTTCTTCAACTCTGGCCACAGTTCGGCGAGGAAGCTGTCGCTGTTTTTTAGCGAAGACTCCAAGTGTAAATGTAGCAGGTGGAAAACTCCTTTTTCCCTGTCTGCTTTCGCATCCAGGCGGGCGACAAATCGATTTCCACGCAATACGGGCAGGCAGAAATAGCCAAATTTACGCTTTGCCCCAGGCATGTAGCACTCTATCTGGTAGTCGAAATCAAACAGCTCAGAGAGACGCCTGCGTTGTATCACCGCGTTATCAAAGGGAGAGAGAAGCCTCAGTGCAGGGCGTGATTTGGAGCAAGGTGAGGATTGCAGGGTATTCGTTTCGCAATAATAATGCCTTCCCGCGATTTCTACTTGAGTTAGCAGGCCCTGTTCAGTCATATCCGCCACAGTTTTTGACATCTGCGCGCCTAAACCCTTTCGCAAATAATACATCTCTCGAACTTGACCGATCCCGTTTGCTCTCAAATAAGAGGAAATTAAGTGACGGCACAATTCGTCTTGTGACGGCATACCAGTGTCAATGCCGTCTGGTAAAACCCGATCGCGCAGATCATAGACTTTGTGGAAGTTCAGCCTGCGTGGAATCATTAACTGCCCCTCCATAAACAGTTGCCCCAACGCCCGCCTGGATGGTGATCTCGCCCACATCACATCACTGCTCTTCTTGTCTTTAAAGTCTTTTGCCATTAACGGCCCCTCTTCACGAATTCGCTTTATTACCTTATTGGTTTCCTTTTTGTCTTTTGGGTACCAGTGAATGTCTCCGCTGGCAATGCGGTGCATCATCGGTAAAGAGAATCTAAAATCGCGCATGGGAAGAATAGCCAACGCATGAGCCCAGTGTTCAAACACCTTGCCCTGCGCCTGCAAACAATCCAGATGTGCCGCCTGAAAGCCTGCCACCCGATTCCACAAGGTGTGCAGATGCGCTCTCACCACCACGGAAAGGGTATCGATCTGCACATAACCCAAGTGTTCGATTACTTTTAGGGTGGCGCTTTCACCTCGGCCGAAACTGGTACGACTGATCAAATTTTGGCTGGCGAGACTTAGGCGACGCGCATCGTGAATGGAAAGAGTTTCTGTCATGACTGGGAAAATACCATTACAACAACATGCAGGGACAGGCTTGTCACGGAATTAATGAACTGATTGAAAAAAGCTGCGCTCGACATGGCAACGGCTACCGAGCTGCGTTGCATTGACAGGTTTTCGGAAGGGTTCATTGTCGCATTATGCACTCCTTTTTCAGGTCAGTTAAAAGAGTCTTAATATACCCTTTGGCTGACTTAAGAAGTGTTGCACTTATGATGTGAATGTAAGCTTCCATGAATTTGGGTGTCACTAATAAAAGTTGTTTTAATGGTTTGGTCGCTCATAATGAATCTCCACACTAATGGTTACAGGGAGTTTGATTTTATACAATTTCCATCCTTAAATGATAGGATTGCCGTAAAACACATAACCATCAGGAGTCTATTCTGAATCAATATCAACCACTGGCAGACCGATTAAGACCGACCACCTTGCAGGAGGTGGTTGGGCAGCGGCATATTCTGGCGAAACAGAAACCTTTGTATGGTGCGATTGAGAGCGGGCAATTACATTCTATGGTGTTTTGGGGTCCGCCGGGGACTGGGAAGACGACGTTGGCTAAATTGCTTGTGCTGCATTGTCAAGCGACATTAGTTTCCTTGTCGGCGGTGTTGTCTGGGGTTAAGGATATTCGGGTGGCAGTGGAGACGGCAAAACTCAGGTTGCAGGCTAATCAGGGCAAGACGGTTTTATTTGTTGACGAGGTGCATCGGTTTAATAAGGCGCAGCAAGACGCATTTCTTCCGCATATTGAAAATGGCACAATCATTTTTGTTGGCGCGACTACGGAAAATCCGTCATTTGAATTGAATAACGCGCTGTTGTCGCGTTTGCGTGTTTATGTTCTGCAAGCGTTGTCGGTTGAGGATATGATGACCCTGATTGAGCGCGCTTTGCGGGATGAGGAAAAGGGCTTGGGGCAATTAAAGCTGACCATGCAACCGGAGAATATCCGACAATTGGCTACCGTGGCAGATGGTGATGCGCGCCGTGCCTTGACGTTGCTTGAAATAGCGGCGGACTTGGCAGAGCAGGGTTGTATTACCGATGAGTTGATTACCGAAGTCATGGCGGGTGGCTCGTTGCGCCGATTTGATAAAGGTGGCGAGGCTTTTTATGATCAAATTTCCGCGCTACATAAATCGGTGCGTGGCTCCAACCCAGATGCCGCGCTGTATTGGTTTTGTCGTATGTTGGATGGCGGTTGCGAAGCTCGGTATATTGCCCGCCGAATCGTCAGGATGGCTTCCGAAGATATTGGCAATGCCGACCCGAGAGCATTACAAATCGCATTAGACGCATGGCAAACGCAAGAGCGGTTGGGTAGCCCAGAAGGGGAGTTGGCGCTGGCGCAGGCGATTGTTTATCTGAGCGTGGCAGCTAAAAGCAATGCGGTTTATGCGGCGTTCAATCAGGCGATGGCAGTTGCCAAAACATCCGGCTCATTAGATGTGCCGTTACATTTGCGAAACGCGCCCACCAAACTGATGAAAGAGCTTGAATACGGCAAGCAATATCGCTATGTCCACGATGAACCGGATGCCTATGCCGCAGGCGAGCATTATTTTCCCGATGAATTAAACACCCCGGTTTTTTATCAGCCAGTGGAGCACGGATTAGAAATCAAAATAAAAGAAAAAATGGCACAACTTCGATTATTGGATGAGCGACTCTTGGATAAAAAACGCAAAAAAAATGATTTGGGATAGCCTAGCAGAAGTGCTGGCACAGCAGCATGTTTTTTCTTCTTTGATTGTTGGTGCTGAAATTTTGTCGGCTGCCGAAATTCGGCATGTGATGGAAAAATTCCACGACTATGGATTGAAGTCCTGAACACGGATGGGCGGGCAATGTTGTCCGTATAAATTCAGAATAGTATGTTATCAAATCGCCGCCCGTTTTTTGTTTAACCACATTCTGAATTGCGTGTCCGCCTGTATTTTTCTGCGTCCCAGTTCAGAAGTTCGAGATTTTCTGCATGTGACAAGTAATGGATATCTGCCTTACTCGGTATTCTGACCAGTACATCAACAAGACAACGCATCAATGCAAGGGCGCCACGGCTGGCATCTTTGTGTACCAGCACTCCTTGCCTCGGCGCAATGAGAAAAACAGGTGGAGTGGCACCAGTGGCTACAACGCGCCGTTCAGCCTGATTGGGCATTTCATCCGTATTCAACGCCGTCGCAGCAATGCCACAAAAAATCACATGATCGGGGTAAAGGCTACCGGAAACGGCTTGCTTTATGCGGTCAGGATTAAGGGCTAACTGATGGAGCAGGGTGTATTCTGGTAAGACATACCGACTGAATTGAGCCATAGCCTTAAGTCGTTTTACGTCAGGGGCGATTTCAGCGCCTGGTGTAACCTTCAATCTTGCATGTACATCGTAAAGCAGATCGCGAGTTTGTTCGACTGTTTCACCGGCGACAATCAGCCCATGATTTCCAAGCACGATCACGTTGATTTTGTCGTCAATCTTTTCTGTAACTGCCCGCGCCAGATTTGCACCCGGCTTTAAGTAGGGAACAAGTGCCCAGTTGAGTCCGTTCAGACGCGCCTTAAGAAGAATCTCGCGGTCAACTCGCACCGCATGTGCCAGCGTGTGAACGCAATGGGCATGCAATACAACCTTATGCGGGAAAATCGCATGCAGGCTTGTCTCGATTGATGGGCGAATATTAGCACCACCCGGCATCAGGAATTTGGCAGGATTGTCGGCGCACCGTTCGCCCAATCGTAATGCCTTACGTATCTCGACCAAATCAACCGCGACAAAAATATCTTTCTCCTCTGCCTCTGCCAGCGAAGTGCCAGATGCTTTGATCCACATCACATTCCCGTCTTTAATGGATACATTGCCGCCTGCAGATTGAATCAACATTGGGTTTGTGCCAATTTCAGTCGATGTTGTTTGAAGGATGGCAAGTTCTGTCGGCGGGTGCTTAGCTGGTTTGGTAAAGTTATTCTCATACCAGATTGCAAAGCTAGATTTTTCGTAATCGCTCAGGTGTAAACCGTGTTTGGTTCGCCGATACAAAATATCCTCAGGCGAAGTTGCCCACTCTTTTCTAATCAGATAACGCACCTCGACTTCATACAAATGCGGGCCGAACTTTATACCCAAATCATTCATGGATTTAGCTTGTCCTAAAAGGTCTTTCAACCGTGTGCCGTAGAGGCGCCCGTAATGCCTTGCCAAATCTCGTGGTAGCCAAGGAAATTCAATCTGAACAGAATTCAGAAACTGATAGAAATCCACGTTCTCAATTTCACCGCCAGGAAGCACACTTTTGGCTGTCCAGCTTTTTCCCATTTCGGGAAATACCTTGTTCAGTCGTTGCATAGCATGTTCGGCGAGTTTTCGGAATGTCGTGATTTTGCCGCCGAAAATATTCAGAATAGGCGCACCACCATCGGTGTCAAGATCAAAGACATAGTTGCGTGTAACAGCACTCGGGTTGCCTTTGCCATCATCAAACAGCGGTCGAACACCTGAAAAACTCTCCACAACATCTTCTCGGCGCAAAGTTTGTTTGAAGTATCGATTCACTGCAGCGATTAGGTAGTCAATCTCTCCCTTGTTACTGGACACATTTTCGGGAGTGCCATCATAGGGAATATCGGTTGTGCCAATCAAAGCTTGATTGCCTTCATAGGGGTTGATAAAGATTACACGCTTGTCATGATTTTGCACCAAGTAGGCTTGTTGCCCCTCCCAGAACTTCTGGACAATGATATGGCTTCCCTTGACTAGACGCACGTTGCGGGCTGATTTGGCTCCGCCCATACGGTCAATAATGTCGTTTACCCATGGTCCACCCGCATTGACGATTGCTCGCGCCATCATTTCTCGCTGCTTACCTGTGGTCGTATTGGTTACTTGAATCTGCCATAGGTTTCCTTGACAACGTGCTGCGCTGAAGGCTGTGCGGGTCAGAATTTCCGCGCCTTTTTCCGCCGCAGCAACGGCATTCAAAACAACCAGACGCGCATCATCGACCCAACAGTCGGAATATTCAAAACCGATCTTAAATTTATCTTTGATTGGCGCACCTTCGGGGGACTGCCGAAGGTTTAGTGTGCGTGTGCCGGGCAGTTGCTTCCGACCTCCCAAATTGTCATAAAGAAACAGTCCAAGACGGATTAACCAAGCAGGGCGATCGTCCGGGCTGTGCGGTAGCACAAACCGCATCGGCCAAATTATATGTGGGGCCGAATTTAACAACACTTCGCGCTCAATCAGGGCTTCGCGCACGAGGCGGAATTCGTAATATTCGAGATACCGTAAGCCCCCATGAATCAGCTTCCCCGACCGCGACGAAGTTCCCTGCGCCAAATCGTCCTTTTCGCATAAGATAACCGAAAGCCCCCTGCCTGCCGCATCTCGTGCTATGCCGGCACCATTGATACCACCACCGATTACGAAAAGGTCTGTTATGCTCGTTATGTTGGCTCTCCCTTGCATCTTTCCCCTCTTATGCGCGTCCCTCATTTTCTCCCTCAACACGGATTACGTGGTGGCTCGGTCGCCAGAAAACGACGCACCTCTTCAGCGGCTTGTTCGGCTGCGAAAGTAATGGTTCGTATTGACGCACCTGCAATATGCGGTGTTAAGGTAACATTTTTTAGCTGTAGGAGCGGCCAGTCAACGGGAGTCGGTTCAACGGCAAAAGTTTCCAGCATGGCACCGCCAAGAGAGCCTTCGGTCAAGGCATCATATAGTGCATCGTAGTCGCAAAGAGGTCCACGTGCTGTATTTACGAAAAGTGCATCCGACTTCATTTTGGCGAAACTCTCGGCATTCATAATATGGTAGGTCTCTTCACTCACTCTGGCGTGAAGCGAGACAACGTCCGAGTCCGCGAGTAGTTTGTCTAGGCTCACTGACTCCACCCCGGCGGCTGCATCGCGCGGATCTGGCGAAACATAGGGATCGTGTATCAAAATCCTGCATCCAAAGGCACACAGCAATCGCACGACCTTGGTGCCGATGTTGCCATAGCCAATTACGCCGACGGTCAGCTCACTCAGCTCACGGCCTGTCACATCAGCGCGGTATAAATCCCCTCGCCAGATGCCAGTGCGGAGGGCTTCGTGCCCTTCGCGGATTTTTCGTGTCTCAGTCAGAATTGCGCCAATGGTGAATTCAGCTACGGCACTGGCATTACGACCGGGCGTATTGACCACCAAAACCCCATGTTCCCGAGCCGCTGGCATATCAATGTTGACCGGACCGCCACGCGAGACCGCGATCATTTTGAGGTTTGGCAGCCTCTCAAACATTCCACACGACATGGGAGCAAGATGTGTAACCAGGATTTCGGCATCACCGACGAAATCGATAACCTCATTTGCTCTGCCAAAATATTCTTTAAGTCCCTCCATGCCTGCCACGCCATAGCCATGTTCCATCGGTTCGTCAGGCCAGTTATCCTTGCGAATTTTTGTGGTGATGAGCGACCCGCAAGCCACTTGTAGTTTTTCCTCAAACACTTCTGGCAACATAAAATGGTCACCGATGATGGCAATGTGCTTAGTCATGTCTCCTCTGAACTTTGGCGATGCCCTCCCAGATTGGCTCCAACGCATGACGTGCTGCAACGTACTCAGAGAATAATTTACGGTAAGTTTGAACAAGTTTTGGATTGGGGGGCTCAATCTCATTGAGAAGCGGCGTAACCCAGGTTTCAACGCAGTCGTTTATGTTGTCATAAACACCGATTGCTACTGCCGCCGTCATGGCAGCACCAGCCGCGCCGACTTCATCGCGTGAGGAACAACGAATCGGTATGTTCATTGCCGCAGCGAGGATGCCACGCAATGTGACCGACTTAGCCGCTCCTCCAGTCAGACGCACCTCCGCTGGCAAATCCCCCATGGCTTCATAGCAGTCCCGAGCAGCCATTCCCAGCCCTTCAATTACGGCGCGTAACATATCCGAAAAACGGTGGGATGAGTTCAGACCAACGAAACCTGCGCGTGCACTGTGATTGACAAAGGGTCCGCGTTCACCCGCCTCAGAAATATAAGGATGATACAACATCGCTCCTGCTTTGCTCGACGCGATCCAGTGCTCGACATGGGTCAATAATTCGGATTGTGTGATTGTTGTGCCCAAGTCGGCGATTAGATCAGAAGCCATCTTGAGCATCCAGTCAATATTTAGTGTCGCCGCCATATTCGACTGCATTTGACCTACCATGGTAGGAACGGGTAAAACCATGACGTAACCCGTTCTGTCCGCATTCAGATGTACCTCCTGCTCCGACACCGCATGCATGTGCATGCCTGTGGTGCCGACGATTGTACAGCCGGTGTTCACGCCTTTGGTGTAGATGCCCGCGCCCATTGCCGTACACACGACATCAACAAATGCCAATGACACGGGTGTTCCCTGCAACAACCCTGTCCGGGATGCTGCCGCTACGGTCAGGGGATGTGTCGTTTGGGTGCCGTCAATGATTGGTGGCAACAAATTTCGCTTAGATGTTAGACCCAGAATGTCGATGACATTGTCGTCGTATTGGCGTGTCTGATAGTTTCCGAATGTAAAGCAGGCCTCTGATGGGTCTGTTACACGCTCGCTGGTAAGATTGAGATAAAGCCAATCCTTGCAATGCAACGCCGTTTCAGCCTCTTCAAGAAGTTCTGGCATGTCAGATTGCATGAACGCCAGTTGCACCCCCTGTTGACAGGCATTTAGCCCCGTTCCTGTTGTCTCAAATCGTGCCTGATCTTCGATCTTGCCACGCAAACGCCGTGCAGCAGGTGCTGACCGTGCATCAAGCCAAAGCCAGCCATCACCAACTGGCATGTCCCCTTTGCCAACGAGCCATGTGCCATCACCCTGTGCTGTTACAGCTATCGCTGCGGTTCGCTCGGCAAGATGGGGAACTTTTTCGCCCAGGTTCCGCAGGGTGGTAGCACAATCTGCCCAAGTTTGGTCGAGTGGCTGACTGGCCGTTCCATCTGCTAACACTGTGTATCTGTTCGCAACAGACGCGATGGCTATTTGATTTCCTGAAAAGTCAAAGGCGACCGATTTCACAACCGAAGTGCCTGCGTCTATTCCGATCAGAATGTCTTTGCTCATCAGGCAATCTCTTGCCCATGGCTCACGGCGACACCAGAAACGGGGTCGAAGACATGAATATCGGCAGGGTGCAGTTTGAATGAGATGACTTCTCCCCTGTTCAATGACACACGATCATGTTCAACCAGAACAATAGTTCGGTTCGCGAAACGTGCGACAATGTGAGTTTGATCTCCAAGCCACTGGTTTGCAACAACCTCCGCTTTAGCACCGTCAGTGCTACGTTTTACCGCATAGGGGCGTACCCCAATGATGACATCTTTCATCGAAAGCAACTGCATCCGCAAGTCTGGCGCGAAGGAAGACTCTGGATAGATCAGGTCGAGTCCGTCCTGCAGATTGAGATGTAGGTTTCCCTCGGCAATTGAAACTGTCGCAGGAAATATATTCATCGGCGGTTCGCCGATAAATGTACCAGTAAACAGGTTGACTGGATTTTCCTTGATTTCTTCAGGGCTGGCATATTGCTGGAGCTCGCCGTCTTCCATCACCGCGATTTTGTCTGCCAGCGCATTGGCTTCGGTCTGATCATGAGTTACCAGAATGGCAGTTTGATCGCGCTCCTTGATATAGTGCTTGATACGACCACGCAACAGGGTGCGTAACTGGGGCTCTAATTGACCCAAGGGTTCATCCAGAAGATAAAGGGTTGCCTCCCGAATCAATGCACGCGCCAGTGACGCACGTTGTTGTTGTCCGCCAGAAATGAACGAAGGAAAACGCTCAAGAATATCGGTAATTTCCAACATATCCGCTATTCTATTGACTTTTTTGGTAACCTCGCTCACACGCAAACGGGTGGCTTTGAGCGCGAAGGCGATATTATCACGCACCGTCACGGTTGGGTAGAGCGAATATCCCTCAAACGCCATTGCAACATTGCGCCTAATCGGCGGCAACATCTGCACCTCACGCCCGGCTAAATGAATTTTTCCGTGGCTTGTTGTTTCAAAGCCGGCAATCATACGCAGTGTCGAAGTCTTACCGCATCCGGAAGAGCCTAAAAGTGCAACGATGTCGCCTTTTTCCGTATCCAGATTGATATTCTTAACGGCATGAACACCTCGGTTGATGGACCCATAAAATTTATCCACGTTTTCCAGTCTTAATATGGATTCAATCATGTCGCTTCCTCCTGTGCTACGGTAGCAACTGTTGCCGATTCAATTCTGTTGCCCGTTTTCCGATCAAACAGCAGTGCGTTGCTTACATCAATGGCGACCCAAGTATTCCCCTTATTAGGAGCAGGCGAATCTGCTGGTCTTGAAACCATAATCTCTCGACCCTGTGTGGTGGATGTCAGATTGACTGTCTTTTCGTTCAGAGACGTTTCTACTTCCACCGTTACTGGGAATGAATTTGGTCCGTCTCGGGCCACAAAATGAAGGGCTTCGGGACGAATCCCCAGAATACAATTATGACCAATGGCACAGGCATAGCCTGGGTCAATTACGACAGACTGGCCCGAGAGGTGCAATTGTACACCGACATTACTGCGCTCGGGGCATACATCCAGAAGATTGATTATTGGGTCACCAAACAGGCGTGCAATCTCAACATTTTTTGGTCGCAGATAAATATCTTCTGGCGTTCCAACTTGCAGAATACCGTGGTCATTCATTACCGCAATATGGTCTCCAAGAGCCATAGCTTCCTTGTAGTCCTGTGTTACATAAATCACGGTGGCGTTCTGAGTTTTCAAAAGGCGTGGCAATTCAAGACGCATTTCATAGCGTAGTTTTGCGTCCACGTTACGCAATGGGTCATCAAGGAGTAGCACTGATGGCTGACCAGCCAAAGCCCGTGCTAGAGCTGTCCGCTGTTTTTCACCGTTGGAAAGTGCCTTCGGTTTGTGATTAAGAACATGATTGATTTTCAGTAACTTGGCTAAGTCTCTGACCTCGGTCTCAATGGCTGTTTTGCTTTTCTTGCGTGCAGTCAATGGGCTGGCAATGTTCTGATATGCGTCCATGTGCGGGAACAACGCAAAGTTCTGAAAAGCCATGCCGATACCGCGGTCTTCGGGTTCAACGCCGTCCATATCACGACCGTTGACCTCAATAGTGCCTTCATCGGGTTCAATCACGCCAGCAATCAAGCGTAGAAGAACTGTTTTACCAGCACCGGATGGACCGAAAAGAACAAGCGTTTCTCCACGATTGACTGACAGTGAGATGCCGTTGAGGACATGCCCGTCCTTAAATGACTTTGCGACATCTGTGAGTTTGAGCGTCATAACTTAGCCTTTTACCGCGCCAAGCGACAGCCCTTCCACGAGGTAGCGTTGTGCGTAGAGAGCAAGCGCAAAGACGGGGGTGATGGACAGCACAATCCCGGCCGCAATCTGACCATACTGGATGCCGGATGCCGTTACGAAAGCAAGAGCCCCAACGGTTACCGGTTGTTTGTCAGCCGATGCCAAAACCAGCGCGAAGATAAAGTTGTTCCAGGCAAAGATAAAAGCCAATAGCCCCGCTGCCGCGATGCCCGGTCTGGCAAGCGGAAGTGCGATTTTATGGAAAGTCGAGAACCAGCTATGACCGGCAATACGATATGCGTATTCGATATCGGCAGGGATGTCTTCAAAATATCCACGCACAATCCACAGAATCAACGGCAGAACAATAAGCTGATATACCCAGATGAGCCCGAAGTAAGTGTCGGCAAGACCGAGTTGTTGAAAGTAGATTGTAAGTGGCAACAACACGAGAAGTGGTGGTGCAAAGCGGAAGGACAGCAAGGTAAATGCGATATTTTCAGAACCACGAAATTTCAAGCGAGCAAAGGCGTAAGCGGCTGGAACCCCAAGTATAAGTCCGAGTGTTACAGAGGTTACAGACAAGAACAGCGAGTTGAAAATATTACTCATGAACTTTATTTCGAGCGACCCTGATACCGTTTCCAGCGTTCCAGTAATGAGGGCTTTGTAATTTGTGAGTGTTGGTTCGAAGATAACCGAGGGCGGCACTCGAAGAATCGTTTCGTTTGTCTGAAAAGACATCAGCAAAATCCACAGAATCGGAAACATGAAGAATAAAATCACAAGGGTAATCGCGATGCCGCGCAGGATACGTTCAAGTGGGTTTACGGTTTCCATTGCTCCTCCTTACGCATCACCATGTGCTTTTTCGCGCAGACGTAGCCAATTCTTAATGAATATATTCGACAGCAAGTAGGTAATCACCCAAAGAATCATCAGCAGTGCTGACGAGCGCGCCACATTTGTCGATTGAAAGAAGTTCAGATATGCTTCGACCTGAAATACGGTCAGGGTGTCACCGGGACCACCTTGGGTCATCGCATAAATGATGTCGAACTGCTGGATTGACTCAATGACACGGAACAGAGTCGCGGTCAACAAGTATGGTGTCAGCATCGGCAGAGTGATTCGCCAGAATACGAGAGGACGCGGCACGCCATCTAGTTCAGCCGCTTCAAAAGGTTGGCGTGGCAATGATTTAAGCCCAGCTAGTAGCAGAATCATGATGAAAGGGGTATAAACCCATACATCAACGATTACAACGGTCAGCATGGCAGTTGATGGATCAGATGCCCAGCGCATGCTTTCGAAGCCAAGAAACGAGGAAAAATAGCTTAGAATACCGAAGCCGGGGTTGGTCATCAGCTTCCACATCAACGAGGCGAGGGCTGGCGCAGTCATCAGTGGCATCAGTAACATGATTGATACGAAGCTGTTGAAACGGGTTCGTTTTTGCAGGAGAAGTGCAATACCAAGACCAAGCAATAACTCAATACCAACCGTCAAAACCACATAGGTCATTGAGACCTGGAGTGTGTTCCAGAACGATGGGTCCACCATGAAGTTCAGATAATTTTCACCCCAATTGAATTTTCGTGCCCAGGGCTGGGACAAGCGGTAGCGTTGAAGTGAATAGACTGCCGCAGTGAAAAAAGGAATGAGAATGCCAATACAGGTCAGCAGTGCTGGCAGGCTTAGAATATACGGTAAGTAGCGCCGGCTTACTTTGAATCGGTGCCTCCTTGATGAACGGGTAAAGGTTATGTCGGTCATATCCTAATTATTCCGTTTCCCAAAGAAAGACCGATTCAAATTTTGTAAATTGCAGGTTTGTTTAACAAAGGTCCGCCCCTCAGGAGGAAGAAGCGGACCCAAGTCAATGACCGGGGGTTAGCCCAGCCCAGCTTCTTTCAACTGGCGATTCACGCTCTGGGCCAGTTGTTCGAGCCCCTCATTCACTGGGATTTCATGGGCTACCATCTTCTGAAGCATTGCAGCCCATTCTGTGGTCAGATCGAAGAACAATGGCTGTGCGGTAAAGTGGATTTTCGCACCGGGCGCCGAAACATCATGCATCTCGACATAGCCGGAATAGCTTTTGTTTAGGCGATTTCGGAACATGTCGTCTGCCCAGACTGACTTGCGAACCGGGTTGACAAAGTCCATCTGAGTCGCCCCAAACAATCCATGTTCCGGACCAGATGCCCACTGCATAAAGTACCATGCGGGATCTTTTTGTTTAGAGAATCTCGACATTGCCAGCGACCATATCCAGATATTTGGTGTTGGTTCTGCCACATCCGGATTGGCGGAGAAGGGAGCGAAGGCCAGATTGCCAGCTTCGGCATTATCGCCACCGTTCATGAAGTAGCCAAGAATATCGGCATCATAGATCATTGCCGATTTTCCGGCACCCAAGTCAGTACCAACCTGATACCAAGTGTGAGTTGACCAGTCCGAGGCTCCACTGTCTTGAATCATCTTAACCCATTTTTCATGGAAAACTCTTGAGACAGCCGTGTTCATGGCAGCAGATAACTTACCATCGTCATCAACGTTCAGGTCTTTCTGACCAAAGCTGGCATATCCCGACAAGAAGCCAGGATGAATCGTCGCCCAGGATCGTGATCCGCGAACACCAATGCCGTATGCACCATTAACACCAGCCTGTGCTGCTGCTGCGGTCTCGATCAGTTCATCAATGTTAGAAGGAACAGACAGACCAGCTTGGTCAAACATACGTTTGTTGTAGGTCAAATTATTTTGCTCATAACCCCACGGAATACACCATTGCTTTGCATCTGCAGAACCAAGGGCATCTCCAGGCACACCGTTCCAAGCGCAGGATGACCGCACACCTGGGAGCATATCTTCCCAATTGTAATCGGGATTGGTCTTAGCCGAATCATGAATCCATTCGTTCAAATCCTCAACCCAACCAGCAGGACCATAAGTCCATGTCATATAAGCACCAGTCATGAACGCATCGTACTCGGTCGATCCAGACGCAAGTGCCGCCGTTACCTTGTCAAAGTAAACATCCTCTGGGAAAACGTCATATTTAACATTCATACCAGTTAGTTGTTTGAAATTTTCTAGGTTTGCAATCATCGCATCGGCATAGGGGTGTTTGTTCAAAAGAAGCTTCACGGTCGTACCCGCATGCTTTTTCCAGTCAAAGTCACTCTGAGCCCATGCTCTTGTAGCGGCGGCATTGACAAACACTCCGGCTGTTGCGGCTGAAATTCCCATAACACCCAGCCTGCGTATCAAACCACGACGGCTAATTTTTCCTTTGATAAAGGAATCCATTAAATCTTTTTCTTTCTCATACATTTTGATTCTCCCCTGTTTTTATCAGGATGATAGAAGTTTAAGAGCGCATTTGCGGTGCGCTCGTCGGTAATGAGACCGCTCAGAAAGCCGCTCATCAAAATTGACCCGATAGCGCGAGCCTTCTCTTTACCGCCCGCAACGGCGACAATTCTGCTTTTCCTCAAGTCTGATAACCGAACCGAAAGAGTCCGCGCTGTCAGCGCAGTCTCAATGCTTACACCATCATCATTGAAGAAGTGTCCGAGAAGCTCGCCCGTGCCACCTTGGGCTTTTACTTCTCTGATTTCGTTTTGCTCGATCATGCCAGACGACACAAGCTGGGCGCTTGGCTCTGCCGTACCGATACCGACGAAGTTAAGTTTCGACTTAACTGCCATCTGCATCACATCTGCAACACCGCGTTGCGCTAATATGATTTCTCGGTCTTCAACCGTGTTGGCGAAGAATGGAACGGGCATTACATATGCCCCTGCACCAGTCTTTTCAGCCAACCGGTGCATGACATCATGCGGGTTGGCAGAGAAATTTCGTGTCAATCCACCGAGCAGGGATACAAACTGAACTCCGTTGGCATTCATTCGTGGCAGTTGTGTGACAACGGCTGCAAGCGTGCGACCATGACCAAGACCTATCAAAGAGTTTGTGCCACTGGAAATTTCACGACTCAGGAACCTTGCTCCTGCTATACCAAGAAATCGGGTGGGCAGAGGGTCTTCGTTCAAATCTGGAACGACTTCACAGTATTTAAGACCAAAGTGCTCTGAAATTGTCATTTCAAGCGCGACACACTCGGCAATTTCGCCATCAATAGTCACTTTGACTGCTCCTTCCTGATTGGCCCGTGTGATAAGACGGTGTGCCTTTACATTGGTTATCCCTAGTCGTTTGGCAACGCCTGCTTGTGTCAACCCACCAGCATAATGAAGCCAGACTGCACGAATCGCCAAGCTTAGGTCTTCATCTTGTTTTGATTTAGCTCGTGTCATGTGGCTTTATCAGAGAGTATTAGTTGTAAATATTTTCATTTCATGTATAAATTTACATTTATTTGATAGAAATGTCAACACTTATGATACATTTACATTTTTTCCACGAGGAATTTTATGAAAAAGAACAGTCTCGCCTTGCGGCGTAAAATCATTGAAACTTGCCAAAAGATGGGCGAAATGGGCATCAATCAGGGTACTTCTGGCAATGTCAGCGTGCGGGTGGATGGAGGTATTCTTATTACGCCGTCGGCACTACCTTACGACAGTATGAAGCCTGACGATATTATGTTTGTTGACTACGAAGGCGGGCGTGAGGGCAAGAAAGAGAGGGTTCCCTCCACCGAATGGCGTTTTCATCTGGACATTGTTAATCACTACTCCGATGTTGCTGCCATCGTGCATACACATTCCATTTATGCGACGATTCTGGCGGTCTGTCACAAGCCCATTCCGGCAGTACACTACATGATTGCTGCCGCTGGCGGAGCGACGATTCGCTGTGGCGACTATGCCACGTTTGGCACGGAGGAGCTTTCTAAAATTGCCATAAAAGCACTCAAAGACCGCACTTGCTGCTTGTTAGCGAATCATGGTGTGATTGCTACCGGAGCGAGTTTAGCGAAGGCGTTATGGCTCGCTAAAGAGGTCGAAGTGCTGGCACAGCAACATGTTTTTTCTTCTTTGATTGGTGGTGCTAAAATTTTGCCGGCTGCCGAAATTCAGCGTGTGATGGAAAAATTCCACGACTATGGATTGAAGTCTTGAACACGGATGCTAATGAACGATGTCGTTTGTGTCAAATCATAATGCCCACTAGCTCAGGCGTGTCGTTTGCGATTCAAGGTAAAGGCCGGCTGGTCGGTGACATTCGCTTCGCTGTCGTAGTTAAATTCATATATCTGGATATGCTGATGTGAGTACAGTAAATAGGATGTCGTGCGTGTGCCATAGTTGCCATCGTAGTTAGGGATGCTGTCGATTGTGCGAATGAATATGGATGACAGTTGTTTTTCTATGATTTGACTCACCCCCGTATTGGGTAGTGTATGGTCGTCTGCTTTGGTCTCATCGCGCATAATTGCATTGAGTCGGTCTATGTCGAGAGTCGCGTGTGTGCCAATCAATTCAGTAAATTGTTGGACTCCAGAGGACATTTTTGGCCAATGTTGATCTGCTTTTCCATTTGGTATGCTGTGAAAACCGTCTTTTAGGTGGTGCAGTGATGCGTCTTCGCTACAAAATACAGTGATGTTTTCTGCACCGCCGAATAGCAGGTTAAACGGATTGTATTCGTGGTGAGTGTTTTTCAAGTCGGCAATGAAACTCGGGTCGGTTTTTTCATGGCTTAAATTCTCATGATTCAAATACCTTTTAAGTCAGCCAAAGGGTACTGCCCTTATGACCTTTTTTCCGCAGACTTTTGCTCCGAGGCGTAGCCTTGGGTTTCTTTAGCCCTTCGCTTGAAGGCGACTTGCTACTGTTACTGCTGTTCAATATAAGGCGACGATCTAGGGCTTCAATCCGAGCCAAAAGCTGTGCAACCGTCCGTTCAAATTGTAATATCGTTTGCTGTTTACTTTCGTAAACTGACCATAAGTCCGCTTTCTCTTGCTTAATACTTTCATACGCCAGCCTTAAACGTGTGTTTTCATGTTTCAGTTCTTATAAACCTCAACTGGAACATAACCTTATGGGCGCGCTTGGAAAACTCATAATCAAAGTGAATCACACTCTGATCCTTCAGGCAAGAAAATTATTTAAGGGAGGGGTGTCTGGGAAGTTACGCTAATTCT
The DNA here is from genome assembly GCA_965261425.1 of Candidatus Spongiihabitans sp. Classification (GTDB taxonomy): domain Bacteria; phylum Pseudomonadota; class Gammaproteobacteria; order Arenicellales; family Poriferihabitantaceae; genus Spongiihabitans. The sequence continues at coordinate 922,288 of OZ253452.1, read as the reverse complement.
TACCATTTGTGGGGGTTGGGGGGGGTAGAAAAACTCGTGTTTGTACATATGTAACAAAAGACTTGCATTTGTTCGAATGTTGTGCAACACTTCATTTCACTCGCTCAGAAAAATCTGCTTTGCGGATTAATTCTAGGTCGTTTCAGCGACTAGATGTAACATAAAATCTGAGCATAGTGTCTCGTCGCTAAGACGTACCGAGAGCGGACATCAAGGCGATATTTTAGATGCCCGATTTAATGTTCATGCATCAAAGTGGATGACAAAGATCGCGCACAATCACGCATACTACTAGTGAGGAAATTCTGATGAACATTTTTGACAGGAAACAATCCCTTGCATCAATCACCGACCGATACGTCAAGGGGCAGATGAACCGGAGAACATTTCTGCATGCGGCCGGTAAACTTGGGCTTGGTGCGGGAGTGCTCGGTCTTGCATCCGTGATGCCATTTGGATCAAGGGGCGGGTTTATTAATCAGGCCGTTGCGGCTGAAATTGAGCCCGATGCCGAGATGATGGCTTGGCTTAAAGATGTCGCAAAACCCTTTACGGGCCAAACGATACGTTTGGCAACAGAATCGACGCCGCCATCAAATGCAATTAACTCGGCACTCAAACCATTTTTTGAACAGGCGACGGGGATAAAAGTCGAGATTGAAGTTTTGCCTCTGGAGCAAGTACTCCAGAAATTGACGTTAGATGTCGCCTCTGGGCTCGGCACCTACGATCTCTACTATATTGATCAGAGCTGGATGGCGAGTTTCGCTGGCGACGTGATTGATCCACGCGAAAAATATGCTGCTGACAAAGACCTAGCCATGCCTAATTATAATATGGATGATTTTTTGCCCGCCCTAGTTGATGGCATTTCCATGTATGAGGATACCATGGTTGGGGTGCCGTATGACATTCCAGTTTTCATCCAGATGTATCGGCGGGACATTTACGACGATTTGGGTCTCAAAGTAGCGACCACTATGGATGAATATCTGGCCAATATCATTGCCATTCAAGAAGCTAAAATTCCAGGAGTTTATGGCACCAATGGTCAAATGAAATCAGGGCATTATAGTCTTGAATGCGATTGGACTGCTTGGTTGTGGGCTCATGGTGGTAGTATCTTTGACTCCGATGGCAAGTTTAGTGGCAATGACGAGGCCGGTATCAGGGCGATGGAATACTGGATGAAGCTCAAGGAAAACATGCCTGAAGGTGTCACAACTTGGACCTGGGATGGTCAGGGTCAGTCGATGGCCCAAGGCATTGTCGGGCAAACGCTGAGTTGGGGTGAGTTCTTTCCGTATTGGGATAATCCCGAGGCATCTAAGGTCTCTGGTTTGATGGAAGCGGCTGTGCCACCCGCACCTACCAAAGCACTGCGCACATCTGAACAGACTGGTTATGGTGAAATTCCTGGGGTGGGTCATCAGGGTGGTTCATCGCTTGCGGTTTCAAAATATTCCAAAAATCAGGATGCCGCTTGGCTCTTTGCCCAATGGGCAACCTCGTTCGACACTCAAGTTTACATCACGACATTGGGTGGTGGCACCGGGCCTACGCGCAAAAGCGTTTACGATGACCCCCGGGTTAAAGCGAATGCCAAGCCCGGCATTGCTGGCACAACTCGCCACCTTGATGTGGTGCGTGAAACCATTGCCAATCACATGGGTTCCGAGCCGGATTTACCGCAATGGGCCGAGCTGTCCAACGACACAATTCCGGTTGAACTGGGACGTTTCTGGGTGGGGGACTATCCCTCTCCGAAAAAAGCAATGGATTCCATCGCTAAGAAAGTCGATAAAATTGTGGCGCGCGGTTAAGACGTTTTGGTAGCGAGGCAGTGCTATTTGTACTGCCTCGAGTCCTTTGACATCGGCAATATGATTGCACTTTTATGAGTAAGCCTTTGATTATGATTACGGGTGCCAGTTCAGGCATAGGTGAAGCAGTGGCAAAATCTTTTGCAAAAACAGGTCATCCTTTGCTTCTTCTTGCGCGTCGGGTCGAACGTATGAAAGCACTTGGCTTGAAAAACTGTCTATGTCGAAAAGTTGATGTACGTGACAGGGAAGCAATCATTTCAGCCGTTACGGAAGCTGAAAATCTCTATGGTCCAGTTGACTGTCTTTTCAATAATGCCGGTATTGCACGGCTGGCTGATATTGGCGACCAAGATCCTGGCGAGTGGGACGAAACTGTTGATATCAATATCAAAGGTGTCATGAATGCATTGTATTCGGTTATGAATAATATGAAAAAACGCCATCGTGGCACCATTGTAAACATGAGCTCAATTGCCGGGCGAAAAATTTATCCGGATCATACGGTTTATTGCGGAACCAAGTTTTTTGTCCATGCAATTTCCGAAAGCATCCGTGGCTATCTGGCACCTTATGATGTGCGGGTCGTTGTTATTTCTCCTGGTGTGATTGAAACAGAAATACTGAATCATGTTACAGATGCCGAAACGCTCAAAGACTACCAGAAGAACAAGCTACATATTGGCGGAGGGATATCAGCCGATTATGTGGCCGATATGATTCTCTTTGCCTATAATATGCCGCAGAATGTGCTGATTCAGGAAATGGTTGTTACCCCAACACGGCAGGAGTTTTAGTCCGTGGCTAGTGTAACGAATACAAATGACCGCCTTGTTATCGGACTGGACAGTTCAACCCAAAGCACAAAGGCGATTGCTTGGGCAAATACAGGTCATCTCGTGGCTCAAGGTAATGCCCCCATACCACTATTGAACCCAGCCCCGGATCGTTTCGAGCAGAGTCCGCAAGAGTGGTGGAGAGCCTGTTGTGTTTCTTTGCGGGATTGTTTGAGCAAAGTGGATGCAAATCGGGTTGATGCGCTTGCCATATCAAACCAGCGCGAGACGCTTGCGTTCATGGATGAACATGGTAACCCGTCCTATCCGGCAATCGTATGGCTTGATGAGCGGGCTCGTGCCACCGTTAAAACTTTTTCCAAGCAATTTGGTGCTGATCGTATCCACCGGATTTCAGGTCGACCAGCAGATATAACTCCCTGCCTTTATCGCTTCGAATGGATGAGGGAAAACAAACCTGAAATATATGCAAAGACAGCTTGTTTTGTTGACGTTCAGGCCTATCTTGTAAAGCGCCTTACGGGTGGTGCTTATCGCACAGGATGGATTAGTGCCGATCCCATGGGTATTTTTGACGTAGAAAAAAAATGCTGGTCCCACGAGCTTTTACAGGCACTCGACCTGAAAGAGAGTCGGTTGCCACAAACTGTCCCGCCCGGGACATCCCTAGGGGGGATCAGTGCAGATGCCGCAGTGGCGACAGGCCTGCTGGAGGGTACCGCAATTTTTGCAGCCGGTGGCGATGGTCAATGTGCAGGGTTGGGTGCAAATTGTACGCGCTCAGATCGTGCTTATATAAACCTTGGTACGGCGGTTGTTTCGGGAATCTGGTCGCCTGACTATAAACATAATCTGATCTGGCGCACAGCAATTGCGGCTCAAGGTGAAGGGTACATCTATGAGAATTGCCTGCGTTCTGGTGCTTTTCTCATCAATTGGTTTGTCAATCAGTTCATGGTAGACAAGCGTGACGACCCAGATTTGTTCCCCTATCTCGAAGCAGAAGCACAAAAGTTACCGATTGGCAGTCATGGATTGTTGGTACAACCCTATTGGTCAGGGGTTATGGATCCTTATTGGGATGCCAGTGCTCGTGGTTTGATTCTGGGTTTAGGTGGCAGTCACACACGCATTCATATATACCGAGCGATTATAGAAGGTATTACCCTAGATCAGGTTATGTGTACACTAGCCCTCGAGGAAGCCTCTGGTCAGGAAATTACACATTATTACGCCATCGGCGGTGGCGCACAAAGTAGTCTTTGGCGACAGATGCTTGCTGATGCATCGGGAAAGGATGTTCTAGTTAGTGACACCATTGAAGCGTCTTCGCTCGGTGCCGCAATGATTGCCGCCTATGGTGCTGGATGGTATCCTCTCATTACTGATGCGGCACAAGCGATGTCGGGTCAAACCACTACAATTCATCCCGATGCAGAACGAACCAAACGTTATCGTGAATTGCTTGATATTTATCGGGATATCTACCGCTCGACAAAAGCCCTGAATCAAAAACTTGTCCAGTTTGCCTCGGAGGGGATTTTCCAATGACATCTCATAGTGTAATTGGGTCAGGAGTCAGCTATGGAGGTGTTCTGGATGAGTTGGTACGTGGAGACTGGGTTGATCCAAAGACAGGTCAGCAGCAGACGATTCCGCTTGATGATATTGTTATTGCAAAAAATCTGGATGGTGCTGAAGCGGATTTGATCTCAGCCTTGCATAAAGGCAAACGCTTGGCTGTTGTTTGTGATCCTTTTACCTACCAAGCTCTTGGGAAGCGTGTAATCGAAAGGTTACAGTCTCTTGGTCAGATTGATGAATTCATTTGGGAATCTCCGCGTTGTACTCCAGAAGGAGCGGAATATGTACAGAAAGCCTGTGCTGGAGCGGATGTTCTGATTGCCGTTGGGTCTGGGACGATAAGTGACACGGTAAAATATGCGACCTATCTTGATGGGCGTGAATATTCGGTATTTGCCACTTCCCCGATGAATGCCTATACGACTTCAACGGCTTCTGTTTCATACGATGGATTTAAATCGTCCGTCTCATGCCATGGTGCCAAGGGTGTCTTTTTTGACCTCGAGGTTCTTGCAAAATGTCCGGCACGACTTATCTCAGCAGCCTTTGCGGATGTTATATGCCGTACTACCGCACAGGTTGATTGGCTGATGTCACATATTCTGTTTGATACGCCCTACACTGACACACCTTATACCCTCCTTGCTTATGACGAAGAAAATATGCTCGCTGGAGCGGAGAATATGTTATCGGGTGATATTGACGCTCTTGCTACACTGACAAGGATCTCTGCCATTATGGGGCTTGGTACGTCCTTTACCGGATCGACCCACTGTGGCAGTATGGCGGAACACATGATATCGCACTTTATTGATATGTTTGCGGGCAACAATCATCCTGGTACGTCACATGGTGAACAGGTGGGGGTCGCCACTTTAACCATGTCGCGCTTGCAGAACATGGTTCTTAATTCTGATCGACCACCAACGATTTCGCCGACTGTCATCCCTGAAAATGAAATCAACTCAAGGTTTTCAGGACATGCGACCATGATGATTGGGCAAACACAACAAAAAGCACTCACTAGCAAGGAGGCCGACCGCATCAACAAACTGTTTGCTGATAACTGGGGAGAGTTTGTCTCCCCGTTGCGTGAGATAATGCTCCCTTTTGAGAAAGTAAACGCTACTATGGGTAAGGCAAAATGCCAAAAAACCGGAAAAGAGCTTGGTCTAACATCAGAGTTCTACGCTCAGGCGGTGCGTTATGGTCGTTTTATTCGCAACCGCTTCACCATGCTTGATCTGGCAGATGAGTCTGGGCTTCTCGACGCGTTTGCGGCATCCAGTATTTAGCAATCCTATGAATACACTCTAATGGCGAGTGTCGTATGCGATAAAGTTGGCAAGAACTATGGCACATTGAATGTGTTGAAGAATATAAGTTTTGCCCTTGACGAACAAAAATTTGTAGTACTCCTCGGACCCTCAGGATGTGGGAAAACCACATTATTAAGAATGGTTGCGGGGTTGGAAACAATCACTTCGGGTGAAATTAGAATAGACGGAAAACGTGTAAACGAAGTTCATGCACGTGACAGGAATATCGCTATGGTCTTTCAGACCTACGCGCTTTATCCACAAATGAACGTCTTTGATAATATCGCTTTTAGCTTGCAGGTTGCCAAAGTCGGTAAAGCTGAAATTAAGCGTCAGGTTGAAGAAGCGTTGGAGATATTGGGTATTTCAGTTTACGCAAAACGCTATCCCCGCGAATTATCGGGAGGTCAACGTCAACGGGTTGCTATGGGCAGGGCTTTGGTTCGTCACCCGCAGATTTTTCTTTTTGATGAACCGCTGTCAAATCTTGATGCCAAGCTTCGAGTGCAAATGCGCTATGAAATCCGGCGTATCCACGACCGCTTGAATACAACAACAATCTATGTGACTCATGATCAGATAGAAGCCATGACAATGGCAGATGAAATCGTGGTGATGAACGAGGGCGGTATTGAGCAAATCGGAACACCCGAAAAAATATACGAGTCCCCGGCTACTTGTTTTGTTGCGGATTTTATTGGCTCTCCTTCTATCAATTTGCTTGAGGGAGTCACTGAAAGCGAAAACGGGAAACTGGTTCTGAATATTGGCGAGATGACACTTGCTTTGCCGCAATCGACAGCTATCAAAGTCGGTCAAAGCATGATTTATGGAATCCGACCCACAGATATCATATTGAATAAAAACAACGAAAATGGAAAAAACATGGAAGGAACTGTTAAGTTTCTGGAAAATACAGGCACAGAAACTCACCTGTATTTGGATTTCAATGACCACGATATCCGCATTGTAACAGCTGGGCGGTTGCGTGCAAATGTTGGTGACATGTTATATTTTTCTATTGACATTCAGAAAACTCACCTATTTGACCAAGCAACCGAAATGAGGATTATGTAATGGTAAGAATTGTTGTCATTGATAGCCACTGACTCGCTTTGTTTGTAATAATGCCCAACAGCAGTCATGGCTTACTCTGTACGGTGGTCTTATTCAAGTTTTTGTATGAATCGAGAAAAGCACATAAACATCAATCACAATTGCCAGTGGTTGAGAAATTTGGCATCAACCAATCACCTACAAACTTTTAATTTTATCGCGGTAATTTTCCGTGCCTTCGATAAGGCTATCAACAATTGCATCAACTGCAAGATGGTGGTCACGAATATCAAAATTATCGACACGACTAGAAATATTCTTAATAGTACCCAACCTTTGATGGTAAATTTTAGCAAATGTTGGATATCCATTGGCCTCGGTCAGCGCACTTAAAGATAGAAAAACAGCAAGTTCCGTAGCGAATTCCGGGTGTTTGGTGCCGTTATCCTGTAGCCAACGATACAAATCTGGATGGTAATTGTTTGCAATACCACAAAAACCTGGTGCTCCGGCTTGTAGCGCAGGCCAGGCAATTGCAGAATTAGCATTCACAACTCCAAGGGGGGAGTTTTTGGCCATTTTGACGCGATGTATTAACAGCCCCAAGTCACAAGAGACATCTTTGAGTAGTGAAAAACGACCAGAATTGCAAGTGATTTTGAATTCGTCATCACTTAGCAAACGCCGAAATGGTACCGGACACTCGTAAAACCCCAACGGCATTTCAGGTGGCAAGACCGACAAAAGCGCATCAAAATTTTCGCGGAACGCCTCTTTGCCGATATTTTTTCTATCCAGACGATTCGTCACCAATATCAAACCGTCAATTCCGGTGTCCGCAATAGCCTTTAACTCTGTAATTTGACTCTCTCGTGAATCTGCTACATGACCTGATGCTACAACCGGAATGCGACCATTGGTTATTTTGGCTGTAAAGCAGGCTAGTTTAATACGTTCTTCAAGACTTAGAAACTGCATTTCACTTGACTGACAAACGGCAAAAAGTGCGTTTGAACCGTTGGCAATATACCATTCGATTAAGGATTCCAAGTCGTCCCAGTCAATACGTCCCACATCATCAAACGGGGTTAGCATCACTGGAATTATTCCGCTTATCGGGAAAGCCATCCTTGATCCTCTCTGATTCTGACAACGCATGCGACAATTAACTTTTTCACATTAATTACTCTTATAGCCCATCAGTTTTGGCAGGAATAAAGTGATTTCTGGAAACAGGACCAGGGCGGTCAATGACAATAGCAACACCCCTAGGAATGGCCATATTTCGTGAATAATTTCACCCAGCGGGATAGCTGTTACCCCGTTAATCACAAACAACAATACCCCATAAGGTGGTGTAATGAGACCAATCATGATATTGATGACGATAACCACACCAAAATGTATCGGGTCAACTTCCAAAATCCGCATTGTCGGCACAAACAGCGGAACGACAACCAGCAACAAGGTGGTCGCGTCAAACACAGCGCCCAGTAGCAGGAATATCACGTTGACTAGCAAGAAAAACACCAATGGCGGCATATCCAGATGAGACAGGTTGTCGGCAACAATTCCCGGTATGTTTTCGCTGGCAACCAAGTAGTTAAATACCAGCGCGGAAACGATGATCATGCCCACGATAGCAGTTGAATGCGCGCTTTCAAGGATAACTGCGTATAGTTGTTTCCAGCTGATGGTACGGTAGAAAACGGTAGCCAGAATCAATGCGTAGGCAGCGGCCACCGCAGCCGCTTCGGTCGGTGTTGTTACACCACCATAAATACCAACCAGCAAGATGACTGGCATCATCAGGGCGGGGAAAGCCTTTGCAGTAATGCGGGGGATTTCGCGCAGTGGTACGACTTCATCAGTCGAAAAATTACGCCGGCGCGCCATCCAGACATTGAGTATCATCAAAAGCAGACCAATCAACAGACCGGGAATGATGCCAGCAAGAAACAGAAACCCGATGGAAGTTCCTGAAACCAATGCGTATAATACCATGGGAATCGACGGGGGAATAATCGGGCCTATCACAGCTGATGCGGCGGTTAGTGCGGCGGCATACCCAGCAGGATAGCGATTATCCTTACGCATCATTTCAATGATGATGCGTCCTACTCCAGCGGCATCCGCAATGGCTGAGCCAGACATTCCGGAAAAAATCAGCGATGTAATAACATTGACCTGTGCTAAACCACCATTAAATCGACCGACGAGGGCAACACTAAAATTTAGCAACCGGTCCGTAACCGCACCTGCATTCATGAAATTTGCAGCCAGAATAAACAGGGGAACCGCTAACAGAACAAAGGAGCCAAACAAGCCATTCAGGCTCTGTTCGGCAATCAGACCCACATCTTGTCCGCTCGCAAAAAGATACCCTATCGCGATGACAAACATGGAGAAAACGATAGGCAGACCGATACCTGCTAGAATAAAAAATGCCCCCATGGCAAACATAAATAGAGTGCTCATTTCGACATTTGCGGATGTGGCGGTTTATCGCGACTTCTGAACGCACGATAAATTGCAAGAATTGAACGTATCACCACGGCAACCATAAAGACGATGAATATGGAAAAGACAAAATCGAACCGCAGGTGAACAATCGAGGTGGAGTCGATTTTCATGAAGGTAACATAATCCACAACCGCAGGCAGAGCACTGACAAACGCAATGCCAAGAACGATATGTCCCACGATTAACATTGTCCGGCGTACCCTAGGCTGGACATCGTCTAATAAAATTGTGAAAGTAATGTGGTCACTCTCATCGGTTAGAAAAGCAGATGTCCAAAATACTATCCAGATATACAAAATTACGCAGACTTCCAAAGTCCAGCCAAGTGGGGCGTTCATAACGTACCGCATAAATATCTGCAAGAGGAACACCGAAAACATGGTCGCGAGCAAGCTCACGGCCACGAATTCAGCAAATTTACGCCATTTGTCCAGTGCTTTGATTTTTCTAACTAATTATTCTACAGCGTTGATACGGTCAACGATGCCGTCAGGCCAGATTGTCGCAAATTCGCTTTCCAAGTACATCGCTTGTACACGGTTACGAAACGCAGCGCGGTTAGGCTCATAAACCTTAAGACCTTCGCCTTGGAAGAACGCAACCAGTGACGCTTCATCAGCTACCCTGTTGATATTGTTAAACGTGGTCGCCGCCTGTGCCGCTGCGGTTACAGCTGCCTTATGGGCATCGGTCAAACCAGTCCATGTTTTGCCGGATATCGACAGGAATACCGCATCAACTAGGTGTGATGTCAGAACAATTTGTCTAGTTACTTCGTAAAACTTAGCCGCACGCACTGTTGGCAACGGATTGTCCTGACCGTCTATTGCGCCAGTTTGCAGGCTGGTATAAACCTCGCCAAATGCCATTGGTGTCGGGTTAGCCCCAAGTGCACGACCAAGAAACTGCCATGCATCCGAGCCGGGCATGCGTAGCTTTATGCCTGCCAGATCTTCTGGTGTTTGAATATCAGTGTCTGTACGTAGATTAAGCTGGCGTGTACCCAGATAAGCAACGTCTAAAATCTGAACACCCATTTGATCGGCAACCATACCGTAGAATTCAGCACCAATCTCTCCGCGGAACACAGCCTGTTGATGAGCTGGATCACGAATCAGATAGCCAGCGGTAAAGACTGACCAAGTGGGAATCTGCTTGGCGATATCCTGTGCAGAAATCATTGCCATTTCGAGGTTGCCACGTTGCATAGCAACGGGCTCGGTTCCCTGCTTGAACAAGGTTGCGTTCAGATGGATTTCAGTGTCAAACTGACCCGGTACGATACTGTCCAGCGTGTCTTTGAACACGGTGAGCATCTGTGCATGCCAATCACTTTCAACCGCCGGGGTCGAGATACGTAGCTTAATGGGATTATCAGCAAATACAGGATTTGAGTTCAGAAAACCAACACTGGTTATTGCAAGTGCCGTAATAGTTGTAAATGCAGTTCGTCTGGTAAGTTTCATTTGTATTCCTCATGAGGATGTGTGGATTTTAAAATTAAAAATCAATTCAGCAATGGAAATTTAATCACAATTCTATTAACATGTCAATAACATATTAATAGTGTGTTAGAAGCAAATAGAACTATCCAGATAATTAACATAAACTGTTCCCTTGAATAACGCTGGTGAGGAGCGTAAGAATATCGGTCATAGCAGAATCACCATCATGCATCCAGCCGTAATATCAAGCACTTTTTTAAACTCAGAATCGTTCGATTCCATTTTACGGTTACCCCCATTCATGTCGATGGTAGCTGTGAATTCTGAAGAGAGGTTTAATTCGATTGGCGAAGCCTTGGAGCTACCCGGTTCGTATTGCCATCGAGAAAGTCCAAGCACAACGATTGTATGGAAGGGGTCAACGGCACAACTAGCTATGATTGCTACTCTTTTTGCGAGGGACATCACCGATTGCTGGGATAAATAAAAAACGCGACTAATATCAGCATAGGATTGGAAACACCAATGAGTTATTATCAATAAATCGCTCAAACTACGAGATTTACCTTATATATCTGGACCTAGACACTCAATTACCCTGACAGAAACTCTATGTTAAAAGAAAAAATCCAAACTAAAACGCTCAGAGCTAAGGCCTATGATTCTATCGTTTCGATGCTGAACACACAGGATTTGCACTCTGGACAAATGGTTACTCAAAGGGAGTTGGTGGAGCTAACAGGCACTTCATTAGCTGCTGTCCGCGAAGCCATTCCAAGATTGGAGGCTGACGGGTTGCTCCGACCAATTAACCAACGTGGGTTGATGATTTCCATTATCGATGTAACGTTTTTACGAAATGCTTGTCAGCTTCGGTCAATTATCGAACATGAGGCAATTGTTTGTGCGAAAAAAAACATCCCAGTTACTACTATAGAAGACTGGGAACAAGAACATCTCGATATTCTGAAACGGATAAAACTTGGCTCAACAGAAGAAATGTTAGAGGAAGCTCAGCGAATGGACAACAACATGCATAGCCAACTTGTCGACACACTAGCCAACGAAATGATCTCAAATATTTACCGAGTTAATTCTATCAAAGTACGAATGGCGGCATGTAAAAGTTTGCTAGTGACGCCGTACAACGTAGAACGTGTGTTCAACGAGCATCTGCTTATTTTGAGTGCCCTGAAGGAACAACGCACAGAAGATGCAATCGCAGCAATGCAACAGCACCTTAATAACTCTTTGCAGCTTGCTTTGGGGGGGAACGTGGAATAATGATACCTACGGTATTGTGTTTAATCTAGCGGCTGATGGTTGACTTATTCTGCCTATGGTGCTAGCTATTTCTGTCAGGGTAGCGTGTTGTTTATTCATTAAGATAAATATGGTATCTTTCGTGTTCAATCAAAAGGGGGTGCTGGTTCATGTTTCGCTCCTTTTTCTTGTCAGTTAAGAGCATAAATATACCTTTTGGCTGACTTATGGTGGGTTGCACTTACTTATGTGAATTGAAGCAGTACATCCTGTGCATAACAGTTTTTTTAATCGTGATGGTCATAGTGAGATCACAAATTCTTCTGGATAATTGAGTTTATTTTGATGAGTACGAAAACTGACACCCCGATTAAGCAACATGACTGGCGTGAACAGCTCACTGTCCGTGTTGCATGGTATTATTATGTGCTCGGTCTGACACAGAAAGATATCGCGTCAAAAGTTGGTATTAACCGAGTTCGTGTTATCAGGCTCTTGGCGGAGGCCCGTCGACAGGGCATTGTTACCATCACAATCAATTCGGAGCTTACCGAGAATGTGGAGCTGGGTGAGCAGCTCTGCGAACGCTACGGAATTGAATTTTCTGAAGTAGTCTTGAGTCATTCCGATGACGAAAACCGGTTGTCTGAAATTGTTGGTATGGCGGCATGTCGTGTCGTTTTGCACAAATTAAAGAAAGGCATGACCATTGGTCTTGGGTGGGGTGTAACACTTAAAGCATTGGCAGAAGCAATGCCTGAAACCTCGACACAAGACATATCAGTCGTCTCCATGCTGGGTTCATTGACACGGCGTTCCTCTATCAACAAGTTTGAAGCTACAACCTTACTTGCTGCCAAACTGAACGCTGAATGCCTTTATCTTCCCGGACCGATTGTGTGTGATACAGAGAAGGCACGGAACATCCTGTTTTCCCAGCCTTTTTTGACCGATATTTATAATCGTGCCTGCGACTCGGATCTTGCATTGGTTAGTCTTGGAGGATTGAATAGCTCGACCATCCGGCAAGTTGGTCTGGTCAGTGAAGATGATTTTCAAAGCGTATTAGAGGCTGGTGCAATAGGTAATTTTCTAGGCCATTATATCGATAAGAATGCGGAGATTATCAATCATCCAATCAATCGGCGGATTATTGGATTACGCTTGGAAGAATTTATCCAGATAAAGGAGCGAATCATGATTTCGGCAGGTCCGAACAAGGTTGTCGCTTTGCGAGCGGTGCTTGAACGGGGGATGATTACCGGACTTGTCACAAATCAGCTAACCGCACGCAGATTGCTTGAACCATCACCGCTGGAATGACCACGATGATTTGCGATAGATTCTCCATGACATGTCTTAAACGAGATGCCCGCTCAGATTTAACGTTATTTCTGATTACTTGAGTGACCCCATGGTTAGTCCGCGAACCAGATTTTTTTGAACGAGTAAAATGAAGATGAAAGCGGGTAAAATTGCCGCAGAGCCAAGAGCGGCCATGCTACCCCATGCGGTGCCTGTGGATGTGACAAATGTTGAAGAGACAACGGGAACTGTTTTCAACGATGTCTGCGTTAATGTGAGAACAAAGAGGAACTCCGTCCAACTAAAAATGAAACAAAGGACGGCGGTTGCCGCAATTCCTCCTATCGCCATAGGCAACACTATTTTGCGAAAAATGAGCATTCTGGACGCGCCGTCAATCAAAGCTGCCTCATCAATTTCTACAGGAATGTCATCAAAAAAACTCTTGAGCAGGAGTACGGCAAGCGGCAGATTCATCAGGGCATGAACCAAAATGATGCCGGTATATGTGTCAAGCAATCCTATTTCCTTGTAGATAAAGAATATGGGGATTGCGACAGCAACTGGAGGCATCATGCGTGTTGAAAGCACCCAGAATACAAAATGATGTTGCCCCCTAAATCGCATTCTGGAGAGCGCGTAGGCGGCTAATGTGGCAATAAAAACTGCTAAAAATGTGGAAAAAACAGCAACAACAATGCTATCAATCAGACGTGGCATCATGTAAAAATCGCCACCACCGGGGGTGATTTCGAAACCATTTTCGAACCCCAGCGAGATACCGAAAACCGCCTCGAAAGATTTCCATGTGGGGGTGAAGCTGAAAACCTTTGGTGGTAGTGAAAATATATCCTTTGGGATTTTGAAGGCGACAGTTACCCAATAGTAAATCGGGAAGATAAACATGGCGACGACGACCCACGCAACGCAAGCACGCAGAATTTTCTGAGTTGGGCTTTGATACATTGTTACCACCTCATTTTGGTTAGTGAGACAAAAATATTCGCTACAATCAGGATGACAAAGAGCCCGACTAGGCTAATCGTAGCCCCATATCCCCATTTGAGGAAACTGAAGGTTTGTTGCCAAGCATATAAACTTAGTGTATAGGTGGATGTGCCAGGACCGCCAGAAGTCATGACAAAAACGTAATCAAACGTCCTGAATAGATCAATACCGCGAAGAAGAACCGCGATACTGATGGTTTTGCTCATCATAGGCAAAGTAAGACGTCGGAACATCTGGTAGCTTGATGCACCATCAATCATTGCGGCTTCGAATGGATCTTTAGGCAGGGCGCGTAAACCCGCAATGAAAATTAGCACCATAAACGGGGTCCACTGCCAAATATCTGCAATCATGACACCCCAGACAGCACTTGAAGCATTGGCAAGAATCGCGTCGCCTTTCAGCAGTCCCAAGCCCTGTAAAACATAGGTCATGAGACCGAATTGTGCGTCTTCCATCAGCAAGAACATCATGCCAGTAATTGCAGGAGGAATGACAAGCGTTAAGGTCAATAAGCCACGTAATACGCTAAATCCCGGGTCATCAGAATCAAGTAGCAGGGCAATCCCCATTCCCAAAACGACTTGAATTAGCAGACAGGTTCCCGTGTAAAACAGGGTAAAACCAAGTGCTCCCCATGCCCGATCGTCTTCAAACAGGCGAACCCAGTTTTCGAAGCCGACAAACGCGAGGACTCGTTGACTCGGGACAAATTCATGAAAACTTAAAAAGAGATTGTAAAAAAACGGAAAAACGGCAAAGACAAACAAGATTGCGAAAAGTGGTATCAGCCATGGTAGGGGGTGGTCAGATATAAAGAAACGGGGTGCTTTTATTGACAATTTGGTCATGTGTTAGGGCTCCATAGCGGGAGTCTAATTCGTAAAAGGTTACCCGCAAAGTTCATACTATTCCCCTCAAGGATTTTTTGGTTTTTGATGCGTGTTTCACGAAAAGTATCTCATAACATATGTGCAAACGCAAGAACTTAAGTTACAATGAGCATGTTGAGCGTATGTAAACATTTACATTTTTTCCACGAGGAATTTTATGAAAAAGAACAGTCTCGCCTTGCGGCGTAAAATCATTGAAACTTGCCAAAAGATGGGCGAAATGGGCATCAATCAGGGTACTTCTGGCAATGTCAGCGTGCGGGTGGATGGAGGTATTCTTATTACGCCGTCGGCACTACCTTACGACAGTATGAAGCCTGACGATATTATGTTTGTTGACTACGAAGGCGGGCGTGAGGGCAAGAAAGAGAGGGTTCCCTCCACCGAATGGCGTTTTCATCTGGACATTGTTAATCACTACTCCGATGTTGCTGCCATCGTGCATACACATTCCATTTATGCGACGATTCTGGCGGTCTGTCACAAGCCCATTCCGGCAGTACACTACATGATTGCTGCCGCTGGCGGAGCGACGATTCGCTGTGGCGACTATGCCACGTTTGGCACGGAGGAGCTTTCTAAAATTGCCATAAAAGCACTCAAAGACCGCACTTGCTGCTTGTTAGCGAATCATGGTGTGATTGCTACCGGAGCGAGTTTAGCGAAGGCGTTATGGCTCGCTAAAGAGGTCGAAGTGCTGGCACAGCAACATGTTTTTTCTTCTTTGATTGGTGGTGCTAAAATTTTGCCGGCTGCCGAAATTCAGCGTGTGATGGAAAAATTCCACGACTATGGATTGAAGTCTTGAACACGGATGCTAATGAACGATGTCGTTTGTGTCAAATCATAATGCCCACTAGCTCAGGCGTGTCGTTTGCGATTCAAGGTAAAGGCCGGCTGGTCGGTGACATTCGCTTCGCTGTCGTAGTTAAATTCATATATCTGGATATGCTGATGTGAGTACAGTAAATAGGATGTCGTGCGTGTGCCATAGTTGCCATCGTAGTTAGGGATGCTGTCGATTGTGCGAATGAATATGGATGACAGTTGTTTTTCTATGATTTGACTCACCCCCGTATTGGGTAGTGTATGGTCGTCTGCTTTGGTCTCATCGCGCATAATTGCATTGAGTCGGTCTATGTCGAGAGTCGCGTGTGTGCCAATCAATTCAGTAAATTGTTGGACTCCAGAGGACATTTTTGGCCAATGTTGATCTGCTTTTCCATTTGATATGCTGTGAAAACCGTCTTTTAGGTGGTGCAGTGATGCGTCTTCACTACAAAATACAGTGATGTTTTCTGCACCGCCGAATAGCAGGTTAAACGGATTGTATTCGTGGTGAGTGTTTTTCAGGTCGGCAATGAAACTCGGGTCGGTTTTTTCATGGCTTAAATACTGTTGAATCAGTTGGCCACGGCTTTTTGCCCGCGTATTACTCGGTCTTCCAGTCCTGAAATTGGTAACAGCGCAAAATTGTCCTGCTGAATTAACCCCCAGCCAGCTTCCGCCTTTCAAAGAATCACGACCCGCTAGAATATGCGGCTCATCCTCCCAGTAGTGCAGCGGCAGGGATGGGCGGGCAAAGATTTCATCTCGATTGGCAGCGATAATAAGCGGATAATCGGGATGTTGGTTAATGGCGAGAAAGAGTATGCACATAGGAAATAATCGTTCCGGCAGAACCTATACGGCGTACCCGTAAGTTAGAATGGAAAGCCCCTACGGGTGTTCATTGGGGGTTCACTTTTGGAAGTAATGGAGATAATTCCTGCCAAACATGAGTCAGAAGTTTAGTCTGAGCACTTGCGGTAGGATGAAGTCCATCACTTTGCATCAGTTTATTGTTCGGTGCCACAGTTTCCAGAAAAAAAGGAACCACAGGGATATTATATTGAGTGGCGAGTTGCAGATAAGTTCGATGAAATGAATTGGCATAGGTCGCCCCATAATTCGGCGGGATTTTCATTCCCAGTAGTAACACTTTGACATCATCATCATGCGCCAGTTGAATCATTGTGGCAAGATTTTGTTTCATCAGTCTGAGGTCTAATCCACGCAGTCCATCATTGGCACCGAGCTCGAGTATCAGCAGGTCAGGTTGAATATCTGTTAAGCTTTGTGGTAGGCGTGTGTTGCCACCGTAGGTGGTTTCACCGCTGATACTGTGATTGGCAACATGGATGTGGCGACTCGCAAGCCGCTTGCTCAGAAGGGTTGCCCAACCCTGTTCTGTGGGAATACCATAAGCCGCGCTCAGGCTGTCTCCCCACACCAAAATAGTATAGGCTTGCGCTTTTGCCACTATGAGCAAACTAATCGCGAATGAAAGAATCAGTGTTTTAATCAAATTTCTATTATGCTTACAGAACAGCCGAATCTGCCACCACAATCCACTACGATGAAATATCACAAAACCAATCCAGATGATATTGTGATACAAGCCACGAGAGTCGGAAAGTCGGTTCAACTGGCTTCAGGGACGCTTGATATTATACAGGATATATCACTAAAAATAGCTGCCGGTCGAATGTTGGCGATATCGGGCTCCTCCGGCTCTGGAAAAACCACTTTGCTGGGTTTATTGGCGGGACTTGATCAACCGACTAGCGGGTCATTGAGCTTGATGGGACAGCCATTGAATGACCTCGATGAAGACCAACGCGCCAAACTGCGGCGCGGACGCGTCGGGTTTGTGTTCCAGTCCTTTCATTTATTGCCTAATCTTACCGCAGTTGAAAATGCTGCCCTCGCTCTTGAAGTAATCCCCGGGAGCGAAGCGATTATCGAGCGTAGTCGGCAGGCTTTATCGAGTGTTGGCTTGGCGCAGCGTGCGGATCATTTGCCATCGCAAATGAGTGGTGGCGAGCAACAACGGGTCGCGTTGGCACGCGCTACGGTCATCACGCCAGCGATTTTATTTGCCGATGAGCCGACCGGAAACTTGGATCATGCGACCAGCTTGCAGGTTGCGGAATTGATGTTTTCGCTCTGTAAAGACACTGGCTGTACATTGGTTTTGGTAACCCATAATCGCAGTCTTGCCGAGCGTTGCGATGATCAATACCATATCGAAGCTGGTCGATTGGTGTAAGGTGAGTGGCATGTTAAAGGGTATTGTGCGTCATATTCGATTGGCAGAATTCAAGCTACTTTTTCTTGGATTGTTGCTGGCAGGCATGGCGTTGTCTGCGGTCGGTCTTTTCACTGATCGGGTTGAGCAGGCGATGGAGATTCGTATTAGTACTATTCTTGGCGCGGATGGTTTGATTGAATCGGCTCGTCCTCTGGATGATGAATATATTTCTTTGGCAGAGAAGTTTGGGTTAGATGTGGCGCGTAGCGTGAGTTTTATGAGCATGGTAATCACCGCAACTGGTAGCCGTCTGGCGAGCGTGCGTGCCGTTTCCTCCAATTATCCATTGCGCGGTGAGGTGTTGCTGAGGTCGATTGATGGTGATGATACATCGGCATCCGTTTCGGCACCGCTTCGCGGTACGGCGTGGGGTGCAACACAATTGGTTCAGGATTTGAAGCTCAAGCCCGCTTCTGAGATCCGGCTTGGCAATCATCTTGCGCGCTTTGAGCGAGAGATTCTGCTCGAGCCCGGAGGTGGTGCGAGCATGTTGCAGCTGGCGCCGAGAATGTTAATACATATTGATGACCTTGAGCAAACAGGTTTGATAACGCCAGCGAGTCGCGCACGTTTTCAATTATTGGTGGCAGGTTCAAAGGAGTCGCTTGCCGCCTTTGGAAAGGCACTTGAAACTCGTCTAAAACCTGACCAATCTTGGCGTGTCGCCGATCTGCGGCGTGCTGAAGTACGCAATACCATTGGGCGGGTGGTGTCCTACTTACGGGTTGCGATATTGCTTTCGGTGGTGTTGGTTATCGTGGTGATGGCGTTGGCGGCACAAGGATTATGGGTTTGGCAGGTTCACGAAATCGCGTTGTTGCGCTGTCTTGGTCAAAGTCATTGGCAGACGCTCAAGTCGCTCATCGGTGTCTATATGCTTGTGGCAATACTGGTATCGTCGGTTGGCATAGGACTTGGATATTTGCTACAACATTTTGCGGCACTCATCGTTCAAGATGTTACCCACATTGCATTGCCGCTACCAACATGGTTGCCGATATGGTTATCAATGCTAATGTGTATTATTGTGATGGCAGGGGTGATGATGCCGATTCTGCTTGCTGTCAAAGGGGTGTCAACAATGGCATTACTACGGGCTGGACAGATTGACGGTATTCGGCGTAGCCGCAGTGCTGGTATCAGTATTTTGTTGCTGGTGATTATTGTAACGATTTTGTTAGCACGAAATTTGTGGCTGGCGTTTGCGCTATTAAGCGGGCTGGTTTTAGCGACTGCCATTGTTTGGTTTGCCGTGCGTGGCATCATCGCCACGAGCAAGCGACTGGTTGCACCACGTTCGAATGCTTGGTATGCCGCCTTGAAAGTGTTGTCTTCAAATGCTGGGCGCAGTGCTTGGCTGATTAGTGCTTTTGGTGCCACACTATTTGCGTTGGTGTTGCTCGGTGCAGTGCGTGCGGACTTGTTTGCGGCATGGCAAAAGAGCATCCCGTCGAATGCGCCGAATGTTTTTCTGATGAATATTCAGCCCCACGAAACCGATGCGTTTGCCACCTTGTTGCATAGTAAAAACATCGACGAGGCAATATTATATCCCATTATGCGGGCACGGATTAGCGCGATTGATAACCAGCAAGCATCTGCTCGAGTATTCAAAGACGAGGAAGCACAACATCGGATTAACCACGATTTTAATCTTACCGAACTTGTCGAATTGCCGTCTGACAACAGGATTAGTGCCGGCAATTGGTTCACGGCGAATGACAATGGCTTTTCGGTTGAGCAGGATATGGCAAAAACACTCGATCTTGCGCTCGGCGACCACCTGACTATGAATATTGGCGGGCGACTGATAGAAGCACCAATCCGTAGCTTGCGTGAAGTTAAGTGGGACAATATGCGACCGAATTTTTATATCATTGCCTCCCCCGGTCTGCTTGATGATGCGCCGCGAAGTTATATCACCAGTATCTATGTTGCACAACAAAGAAACCAGTTCATACACCAGATTAACCAAACCTATCCGAGTGTTATCGCGATTGATCTTGGTATGTTGCTGGCAAGAGTGAGAAGCCTCTCAGCGCAGGCAGGCAATGCTGTGAGCGTGGTGTTTATATTCACTCTGTTTACTGCATTGCTGGTGTTGTTTGGCGTGTTACAAGGGCAACGAAATGCGCGTGCATTGGAGATTGCATTATTGAAAACGCTGGGTGCGGATCGGGAATTTATACGCCGTACCATTGTTCTGGAGTTTGCCTTCTTGGGGGCGTTGGCGGGATTGGTCGGTGCTGGAATGGCGTTGTTAAGTGGCTGGCTATTGGCAAAATATGTGTTTGAATTCACCTATCATGTCCCGTGGCAATGGCTGATATTCGGCACGGTCGGTAGCATCGTGGTGGTGGTGGTAGTCGGTTATTGCAGTGTACGAAGTCTTTTAGGAGTGCTTCCAATCAGGCTGCTGACACGGATGGGCAATACCAAACTATCATTTTTAGCTTGAAAAATCTCGTATTTTAAATGACATGACAGGAAATCAAATCCAGTGGTATCCGGGGCACATGCACAAGGCAAGCAAGGAAATCGTGGAGATGCTCAAAAAAGTTGATGTCTGCATCGAATTGCTCGATGCGCGTATTCCGTTTAGTAGCGAAAACCCAATGTTGGCAGCCTTTCGCGGGCACAAACCAGCCCTGAAAGTATTATCGAAAAGTGATTTAGCCGATCCGAAATGGACGCTCCAGTGGCAGCAATACTATGAATCCAATCAGCAAACTAAAGTGCTGGTTGCCGAGCTGAGAAAATCACGCTCTGTTGAGCAAATCCCCGCCCTGTGCTGGCAACTATATAATAAACATGCAGGCTCAAAATCAGCCATTACCGCGATGGTTATGGGTATTCCCAATGTTGGCAAGTCAACCATGATCAACCAGCTTGCTGGCAGAGCGGTCGCCAAAACCGGTGATCAACCGGCAATTACAAAAGTGCAGCAGATGATCGAAATTGATACCGGGTTTATGCTACTGGATACTCCGGGCTTGATGTGGCCAAAGGTGGAGAACAAAAATAGCGGTTATCGACTGGCAGTGACGGGCGCAATTCGCGATACGGCGATTTCCCATATCGATATTGCCGGATTTGCCGCTGATTACTTTATACAAATGTACCCGCAACGATTGATGACACGTTACCATCTGGAGAAGGTAGCAGACAAAAGCAGGGCACTGCTTGAGCAAGTGGGTCAAAGACGGGGATGTCTGATGAGAGGCGGGAAGGTCGATATGGATCGTGCGGCGAAAATATTATTGTCAGATGTGCGAGCGGGCAGGTTGGGTAGATTCACCTTAGAAACACCCGAGATGATGCACCAAGAGCGCATCGAAGTTAATTTGCTTCGTGCAGAAAAAGCGAGCCGTAAGCAGGAAAGAAAACAGCAATCGCAGGAATCAACATCGTGAAAACAGTCATTCATTGTCGGGTCGTACCAGACGACAACAACCAAAAGTGCAATATGGGGTGGACTCATACATAATCTTGACTTATAGACAAATAAATGCTTTACTTGCAAATACTACGAAGTAAAAATGTTTCCATATCAACAAAATTAGAGAGGCGCAAAATGAATAGTTTTAGGGGCTGAATATTCTATTGGAGACCTTTGCATAATGGAATAAAAATAATAATGTTGCGCTGGTGGTCGGTGCAACTTATCCGCAAGCCATCAAAGAAGTTCGACAAATGACCGCACAGATGCCCTTGCTCATCCCCGGAATTGGCACACAGGGTGGTGATCTGAAAGCGGTACTACAAAACGGGCTAAATGCAGAAAAAACCGGCTTGGTCATCAATGTATCCAGAGCGGTGATATTCGCTTCCGATTCTGATTCTAATTTTGCAACTGCCGTTGCCAATCAGGCACAGCGTCTATGCCAGCAAATCAATCAATACCGCTTTTCAATTGAAAATTGAAATAATCTCTGTGATCTCTACGTCAAATCTTTTATAGAATCAATAAGATAAAAATTCTGTCTATATCGGCTCATCATTTCATATTGAAAATTGAAAAATATTGGTTTATTCGTCACCTGTTTGGTCGATTTATTCCGTCCGCAGGTCGGGTTTGCGGCAGCACATTTGACTACGCAATGTGGTTGCAAGGTCTCGGTGCCACAACAAAGCTGTTGCGGTCAACCGGCATATAACAGCGGTGATGATGCAAAAGCGCGCCATTTGGCAACCAATCTGATTGCCGAATTTGAAACATTTGATTATGTCGTTGTGCCTTCTGGTTCTTGTGCGGCGATGATTAAAGTGCATTATCTAAACCTGTTAAGCGACCATCCAAGCTGGCATGAACGCGCTCAAAATCTAGCACATAAAACGTATGAACTTTCGCAGTTTCTGGTTGATGTCATGCCCCTCAAACAAACGACCAAACAGACAGCTAGACAGGCGACAAAACCACAGTTGTCGGGTGACCGAAAAATTACCTACCACGATTCCTGCTCTGGATTACGCGATCTGGGGATTCGTTCGCAACCACGAAAACTGTTAAATCAGTGCGCTGGAATCAATATTACGGAAATGGATAATTCTGAAGTCTGCTGCGGATTTGGTGGTACTTTTTGCGTCAAATATCCCGAAATATCCACCTCTCTGGTAGATAATAAAATTGGCGGGATTGATGGAGTCGAAGCCGATGTGGTGCTCGGCGGCGATCTCGGCTGCTTAATGAATATTGCTGGACGTTTAAGCAGATGCGGGAAACAAACACAGGTTTTTCATTTTGCTGAATGGCTAGATGAAGAGCCGGACAGTGCCATCGCGCAATCACCATCAGATAAAGAGTATCGGAACAGACAAAAGTGAAAGTTTCCTCACAAAATTTCAAATCAGCCGCTAAAGCTGCTTTGCTTGATGAGAATCTGCGCCGCGCACTCAACCGCGCAGAGGGCGGATTTGTCGCGACCCGAAAAAAGGCAGTTGCTGAACTGAAAAATTTTGAGGATTATCGAACCTACGGGCAACAGGTAAAAGACCACACCTTGAAACATCTGCATTATTACCTCACCAAATTTGAAAGCAATGTTATAAAAAGTGGCGGGCATGTTCATTGGGCAGTCAACGGCGCGCAGGCAAATAAAATCATTCTGGATATTTGCTCGCGCACCAATGCCCGAAAAATAACCAAAGGAAAGTCGATGGTTTCCGAAGAAGCAGCAACCAATGAGTCGCTGGAAAATCAGGGCTATGAAGTCATCGAAACCGATTTGGGCGAGTATATTATTCAACTGGCTAACGAATATCCCAGCCATATTATCGCGCCAGCAGTGCATAAATCAAAACAAAACATCACCGAGCTATTTGATCAACATCATTCCAAACTTGGCTATAACAAGGTTACAAAATCAGAGGATATTGTTAATCAGGCGAGGCAGATTCTGCGGACACATTTTTGCACTGCCGATGTGGGCATCACTGGGGCAAATTTTTTGATTGCCGACACTGGCTCAGCAGTGATTGTGACCAACGAAGGAAATGGCGATTTGACCGCCTCTTTGCCGCGAGTGCATATCATTACTGCCAGCATCGAAAAGGTCATTCCTGACATGGTTTCACTGGGCGGCTTTCTGCGCCTGCTGGGTCGTAGTGCAACCGGTCAGGCGATGAGCGTTTACACAACCCTGTTCAACGGTCCGAAACGAAAAGCTGATTTAGACGGTCCCGATGAATTCCATATTGTGCTATTGGACAATGGCCGCTCTGACATACTGCAAAGCAAATATCAGGATATTCTTCGTTGTATCCGCTGCGGTGCCTGCTTGAATCATTGTCCGGTTTATCGCAATGTCGGTGGTCATGCCTATGGTTGGGTTTACCCGGGTCCGGTGGGTTCGGTGTTGACACCGCTATTGGTTGGGCAAACAGCGGCAATGGACTTGCCCAATGTCTGTACGCTTAATGGTCGTTGCCAAACGGTTTGTCCGGTAAAAATTCCCCTGCCATCCTTGCTGCGCCAACACCGCGCAGATTTGACCCAAATGGGAGCCACTTCGTGGACCCAAAAACTCGGGCTTTGGTGTTGGTATTCACTGGCAAGCAGAGCAAAACGATATAATCAGATGAACACCATATTGATTCGCATTCTGGCAATATTCCAAGCACTCAAACCCACTGCCAAGCGGGGCAGATTCCGCTGGCTACCATTGACCCGCGCATGGACTGCGACACGGGATTTTCCTGCCCCTGCCCAAACGACTTTTCAGCAACAATGGAAAACCGCAGAACGCGAAAAGACAACCAGAAAAACACCGTTTTGAAGTGGGCAGTTTACTGATAACTGACAGCTGACAACTGACAACTTTAATACCATGACCGCCCGCGAAACCATATTGTCAAGAATCCGCACCAAAATCGCTTCATCAGATGCTGGAGTGGATGTTGGATTAGATGGCTTGACAGCCGGTTGTCCGCCCGATTTTTCTATTCAACTCCCGCAACCGGATTACGGCTTTGATATTGAAGACAACAAAACCGAGCGATTTATTGCCCTGCTTGAGCAAGTACACGGCACCACCGACATATGGACAAAGTTAGACGAAGTCCCCACTGCCGTGGCGCATTACCTAACCAAATCGGGCGCAGAATTACGCGCCGTTATCACTGCCGACAACGCATTGACGCAATTGGATTGGGGCAACCTGATTGTTGAACCCAAAGCGGCGACAAAATCCACTCGCACCTCAGTCACGCTGGCATTTGCCGGCATTGCCGAAACCGGTACCATCGCCATGCTGTCATCACCCGAATCACCGGTCACGCTCCATTTTCTACCAGAAATCAATATTGTCGTGCTATTGGAATCCAAATTACTGGCGACTATAGAGCAACTCTGGCAAAAAATCGAAACCCAACCCAGAGCAATCAATTTCATCACCGGACCCTCGAAAACCGGCGATATTGAACAAACTATCATTTACGGTGCCCACGGACCGAAACAGTTTCACGTTATTATTATCAATAAGTGAGTCTGTTTAACCCAGCCACATTGATTGCAAAATCGTTATTAGCGAGCGAGGTTCTTGGTAATTTGATTTATACAATGCTCAAATAAATGTTTACTTGTGAATGCAATAAGGTAGCACTCAACCCGCGTCCGGTTAGGCTGGTGGGAGAGTTAAATTTCAACTGGTGCTGGACAAATGTCATGTGTTTGATGCTGGCATTGGTGATGTCAGTTTGTGGTTAGGTTATGGCTAATATTAAACGAGTAGAGCTGATCATGGTTGATTTGGCACCCAAAGTACGCCGGGTTGATGCAATTCAGTCTTTTGTCAGCCAAGAAACGCTGTTGGTCACGATTTATGATAGCGATGGAGCAAGCGGGAGCGGGTATGCCTATACCATCGGTACTGGTGGAGCATCAGTGATGGCGTTACTGCAGTACACACTGACCCCTATACTGATTGGTAAAGACGCTGACCGGATTGAAAGTATCTGGCGCGACCTCTTGTTTACAACCCATGCTACGACCGTTGGGGTAATCACCTCGCTGGCAATGGCGGCGATTGATATTGCGCTTTGGGATATGAAATGCAAAAAAGCTGGGCAGCCACTGTGGAAGTTCGCCGGTGGTGTGCGCGAGAGTGTTGCGCTTTACACGACAGAGGGCGGCTGGTTGCATCTGGAAACAGAGCAGTTGGTTGCTGATGCCGTTGTGGCGCAAAGCAAGGGTTTTCAGGGTGTGAAGATCAAGATTGGGCGAAATCACATTTCGGAAGACGCAACACGGCTGTCGGCGGTACGTACTGCTGTTGGCGAAGATTTTGAAATCATGGTCGATGCCAATCAAGGGTTTTCTCTGTCACAGGCGATACGTCGTGCTAGGATGCTGGAAGATAACGGCATTTGCTGGTTTGAAGAACCGCTACCTGCCGACGATGTCGCTGGTCATGCACGATTGGCGTGTTCTACCTCGGTTCCGATAGCCGTGGGTGAAAGTCTGTATTCGATTAGCCAGTTCAAAGAGTATCTAACCGCCGGTGCGGCTTCGGTCATACAGGTAGATGTGGCTCGGATTGGCGGGATAACACCGTGGCTGAAGGTCGCACATCTGGCCGAAGCACATAACGTTACCGTCTGTCCGCATTTCCTGATGGAACTGCATCTATCGTTGGTTTGTGCTATTCCGAATGCGAAATGGCTAGAATACATTCCACAGTTGGACATTATCACGACACAAAAAATGCGGATTGAATATGGCATCGCATACCCATCGGACGCGCCGGGTATTGGTATTGATTGGGATTGGGATGTAATTAGAGAGATGATGCTGTTGTCCGAAACAATCACAGGCGATACATGATGCAACGGATGGCGATGGTTATTGGCATTAAGCCGGAGAATAATGAACAGTACAAATGACAGTTATCTGGGTCAGCCCCAAATAAATTTGACTTAATAGGCGAATAAATGTTTTACTTGCGAATACAAGGACAGATAATGTCCCCACATTAACAGAATTAAAGAGGCGCAAGATGAAAAAGTATCGTGTTATGAAGGTTTTGTTGGCTGGTTTGATGGTTATTATCGGAACAACAGGGGTGGCAATGTCTGCGGAGTGGCGACTTGGGCACGTATTGCCGCCCGACCATCCTGGCAATCGAGCGTTAGAAGCTGCCGCGAGTGAAATTGCCGAAAAGACAAAAGGCAGAGTTGAAATTAAAGTTTTTCCTGCAGGTCAAATTGGTGGTGCTAAAGAAGTATTAACAGGAATGACAATTGGTACCCACCAAATGGCATTTGACGGTGCAGGGATATTGAGCCAGTGGAATAAACATTTAGGCGTATTTGAAGCACCCTTTCTGGCCAAAGACTTTCACAACCTAGATTGCATGATCAATAGCAGTATTGGCAAAGAGATCTTCACCGAATTGTTAAATGAACATAAGTTTCGAGTTCTTGATATTTGGTATTACGGCACACGCCACGTCACGAACAATCAACGACCGATCAACAGTGTCGCTGACATGGATGGTTTAAAAATTAGAGTTCCAGAAGTAGCGCTTAGTTTGAGTTTTATTAAAGCTCTGGGTGCACAACCTACGCCCATGTCATTTTCAGAATTATATCTTTCGCTTCAAACAGGTGTTGTTGACGGGCAGGAAAATCCATTGCCGACAATAAAAGCAGCAAAGTTCTTTGAAGTTCAGGATTACCTAGCACTGACAGGACATCTGGTACAATTCGTGGCACCAATTGTTGCCGAGGATGTATGGGCTGCGACTTCCGAATCTGATCGCGCTGTGATTATGGAAGTATTTACCCGTGTTGGCGACAACTACAATGATGGCATTATTGAGCTTGAAGCTTCACTTGTCGAGACCCTCGGAGAGTCTGGTATGCAGATTACAACGCCAAAGCGCCAACCGTTCGTAGATGCCATGTCTGCTGTCTATGAAGAATATGACACAGTATGGGGTGCTGGCGTGTATAGCAGACTTGCAGCAATCAAGTAATCGTTAAATGGTTCCGACCAGAGATCGATCTACCTTCGGTCTTTTCTAAGGGAATAAATAATGCAGGCCCTAAGGCGGTGTGAAGATGCCATATTGGTTGTGCTGTTTTTGACGACATTTATTGTACTATCTTTACAGATTATCAGTCGGTACGGTTTTTCGTTCCCACTATTTTGGTCCGAAGAGCTTTCCCGGCTTTTGTTTACTTGGATTGTCTTTCTGGGGGCGGCTTATGTCATGAGAGAGAATGGGCATGTTGCCATTACGTTGGCGGTAGACAAACTCACACCCAAAGTAAGAAGGGGAGTAGCTATTATAATGCAAACAGGGATTCTGATATTCTTGTCGGTCATTGTTTGGACTGGCTTTGTCCTGACGCTTAAAGTAGCTAATTTACCAATGACCGCAATGGGAATCAGTTCAGCATGGGAATATGCAGCGGTGCCAACCGCTGCCAGTCTGATGTTGTTTAGAACTTTTTCCAATGTTTTTGTGCTTGTTCGAGGCACTGACCTTGAGCGAAAAGAAAAAACTATTCTCTGAAAGTATTCAAGTGTCGATAATGTTTTACCTTTGGGTGCTTTTTATTAGTGCAGGAATGACTGTCGCATTTACTTTGGGCGCGTCAGCCATGGCACAGCTTTGGATTGACGGAACACCACTTATTGTCATGGCGCAGCGGATGACAAAGTCAATATCGGATTCTTTTCCGTTACTTGCGGTTCCCTTCTTTATTTTCGCAGGCAATCTTATGAATGCCGGTGGCATTACTGAACGTATATTTGGTTTCGCACGAGTACTATTTGGACATTTCCGTGGTGGTCTTGGATATGTCAATGTTGTGGCATCAGTCATTTTTTCCGGTATGTCTGGTTCGGCACTGGCCGATGCTGGCGGGCTGGGGAATATGGAAATTAAAGCCATGCGTGACGCAGGATATGATGACGGATTTGCTGGTGCTGTTACGGTGTCATCTTCTGTCATTGGTCCTTTAATACCGCCATCTATTCCGATGGTGATTTATGGTGTTCTTGCTGATGTTTCAATTGGTCGCTTGTTTTTGGGGGGTGTTATTCCCGGATTGTTGACAAGCGTAGCTTTGATGACATTGATCGGTTGGTATTCTGTACGCCGATCCTATCCAAAAGACAAGTGGCCAGGACTACAAGCGGCTATCAAGTCTTTTTTCAGTGCTCTTTTACCTCTCGTAACACCAGTTATTATCATTGTCGGGATTGTTTTTGGGATTTTTTCTCCAACGGAAGCCGCAGTGGGTGCCTCGCTCTATGCAATGGTACTGTCGATGCTCGTTTTCAAAACAGTCCGGCTACGCGAATTAATCAATGTCGTATTGGAGACGGTGAAAACCACGGCCATGGTTTGTTTTATCGTGGCCACAGCTAGTGTGTTTGCGTGGGTTCTGGCGGCCCACCAGGCCCCAATGCATCTTGCCAGCTGGCTTTTATCGCTCACTGATAACCCTTTTGTTCTGATCATAGTTATCAATATGGTGTTATTTGTCGTCGGCTTCTTCGTTGAAGGAATGGCAATCATGATTTTGGCTATTCCTGCCCTCGCACCAACAATCTTGGCGGCTGGAATTGACCCTGTTCACTTCGGGGTAGTGTTCGTTTTTAATCTGATGATTGGATTGATGACACCACCTATGGGCTTAGGAATTTTCGTGGTTTCGGGTGTTTCAGGCATACGCTTTGAAACCTTGTCTCGAGCAGTTTTACCATTCCTCATACCTCTGATATTCGTGCTGATGTTGCTGATTCTTGTGCCTGAACTGGTAACCGCACTACCAAATTTTTTACTTGGTACTGCAATTTGAAACTAGAAAACAAATGTATTCTGAACTAACAAAACAGTTGACCCGATGTTACACGGGTGTAGTCCATGATGTAATGCGGACAATGGGGCTGATAGATTTTACATTACCACCAGAACTGGTTCCACTGCTGCCAGAGGAGCGGCTTGCTGGGCCTGTTTTTACAATAGAGGGATATACCGATGAAACAGCGGATAATCATGAAACGCTACTTCAGTGGACTGGGCTATTGTCGAAGTCAAAAGCCAATCATATTTGGGTATGCCAGCCCAATAATCTGGATATAGCACAAATGGGAGAACTATCTGCGGAAACCTTGCAGATGAAAGGCGTATTAGGTTGTGTCATAGATGGTGGTATCCGTGATACAAATTTTCTATTAGATCTGGGTTTCCAATGCTGGAGTAGGTTCCACACTCCTCGTGATGTGGTTGGGTGTTGGTTACCATGTGGATTTGATGTGGAGATTGTCATTGGTGATGTGTTAATCAAACCAGGTGATTTTTTAAGTGGTGACCGAGATGGCATTATCCGTATTCCACGCAAAAATATAGAAGAGGTCATCAACAAAGCAATTGAAGCGATGAATACTGAGAATAAAGTTCGTACCGCGATACTTTCGGGGATCGATCCTCAAACTGCCTATCTTAAATTTGGAAAATTTTGAACTATGACACCGCCTGTTAATACTGATTGCAGGTTACTTCTCATGTCCAATAACGACAATGTTTTTGTAACACTTAAGCCAATAGACGCAGGTTTTGTAATACTGTGTGATGGTCGGTCTGTGCGGGTTATGACCTCAGTTCCGATGGGGCATAAAATAGCCAGACGGAATATCGCAAAAGGTGAAAAAATCATTAAATGCGGGTTTCCCATTGGTTCCGTCAGTGAGAAAATTGAGTGCGGCGCACATGTACACTTGCACAATTTGCAAAGTGATTATACGGCAACTTATTTCCTGAAAGGAACAAGTTCCAACAAAGAAGAGGTGGATAAATGAAAGGTTATTTGAGACAGGATGGACGCAAAGGCATTCGTAATGTTATTTTAGTCGCATACCTTGTGGAGTGCGCGCATCATGTTGCGCGAGAAATTACCCGTCCATATCTTGGAGGGGATGTGCAAGTAATCGGCTTTCCTGGTTGTTTTCCAAACGACTATGCTCAAAACATGATGGAAAAACTAACCATACATCCAAATGTTGGTGCGGTACTTTTGGTGTCACTGGGATGCGAGAGCTTTAACCGTTTCCAATTAGCTAATATTGTCGAAGCCTCAGGCCGCCCGGTTGAAACGCTGGTCATACAGAAAATAGGCGGAACCCGCAGTACAATCGATACAGGTCGAGCTTGGGTTGACAGCACCCGTAACAAATTAAAAAACTCTCCACAAGTTCCCATGACTGTTTCGGAGCTTGTTATCGGGACTATCTGCGGTGGCTCCGATGGTACGAATAGCATTTCCGGCAACCCGGCTGTTGGTCGTGCATTTAACCACCTCGTTCAAGAGGGAGCGGTTTGTATTTTTGAGGAAACAGGCGAGTTGATTGGCTGTGAAGACATTATGGCAGAGCGCGCAGCAACCCCTGAACTGGCCGATGAACTACGTGCTTCAATTAAGAAAGCCGCACAATATTATAATACACTTGGATTTGGTAGTTTCGCCGCGGGCAACGCCGAAGGCGGCTTGACTACCATAGAAGAAAAATCACTGGGCGCGTATGCAAAATCGGGCAGTTCACAGATTGTTGGATTGATTAAACCGGGCGATGTGCCACCCCGAGGTGGGCTCTACCTCATGGATATCGTCCCCGATGGTGAAGTCCGTTTTGGGTTTCCCAATATTTCCGATAATGCAGAAATAGTAGAAATGATGGCTTCTGGTGCGCATCTCACTCTATTTGTCACCGGGCGAGGATCCGTAGTCGGCTCTGCTATATCACCGGTAATTAAAATTTGTGCTAACCCAGATACATACCAAAATTTGACCGAGGATATGGATGTTAATGCAGGAAAGATCATATCCGACGGATCGACAATCGATAGCATCGGAGCAGAAATTTATGAACTTGTTATGGATGTTGCGGCTGGAATGCCCACGAAATCGGAGACGATGGGGCACCATGAATTTATCCTGACCTACAAAAGGTTTGAACCAATTGGGCCGGCATGTTTGCCCACCTGAAGAATAAAAATATGGCATCTTGCAGGTAAAAAAGCTAGTAATTGAACACCGATGCAAGAAATTTTTCATACGGAGTAGTAATATGACTGACAAAAAGGGTCGTCTGAGCGGCAAAACCGCACTGATTACCGTAGCCGCTGGGTAAAACTAGGTCAGTGCATTCCATGGGATGGGTTGGCACAGGGCTATCATAAAAGCCTCTCGTCAAAGCGGGGTCGGCCAGCAAAAGATGCTCGTTTAGTCATCGGTGCGGTGATCATCAAACACAAACTAGGGTTGTCTGATCGGGAAACGGTGAGTCAGATTCAGGAGAATCCGTATCTGCAATACTTTGTCGGGCTTGCCGGTTATCAAAGATCAGTCCCGTTTGTACCCTCGTTGCTGGTTGAAGTACGCAAGCGTATGGGGGATACTGTTTTTGAAGTGTTCCATCAAGCGATTATTGGTGCTGTGGAAAAGGCGCAGGTCGTGCCGCAACGCAGCGTTAAGGATGGTTTGAAGGTATCCACACAGACCAACAAGTCGGGTGATGAATCAGAGCCAAAACCCAATCAAGACCCACAAGGGGAGGATAATTCCCCAATTTCGCCTGCCACCACTGTGGAAGCACCCAGCCACGAAGGTAAGTTGATAATCGATGCGACTGTGGCAGAGCAAGCGATACGGTATCCCACGGATTTAAGTTTACTGAATGAAGCGCGTGAGATGGCGGAACGGATTATTGACGAATTGTATCCACACACGGAGTTCAGTCAGAAACCACGCACCTATCGTCGCCAAGCACGCAAAGATTTTCTCGGGTTGGTCAAACAGCGTCGTCCCAAGCGTCAAGCGACCCAACGAGCGATCAAGCAACAACTGCAATACTTGCGGCGCAATTTTGGTCATATTGAGGGTTTAATGGATTGTTTCCCGATGGGCACGGCGTTGCCTTTGTCACGCAGGCTGCTATACCACTACTGGGTCATTCAGCATGTCTATACGCAGCAGTGGGAGATGTACCGCAACAAAAGCCGACGCTGTGATAATCGGATTGTAAGCATTCATCAACCGTATGTGCGTCCGATTGTGCGAGGTAAGCAAGGTAAGTCGGTTGAGTTTGGTTCGAAGTTGAGCGTGAGTTTAACGGCACACGGGTTATCCCGAGTTGATCATTTAAGTTGGGATGCGTTTCATGAGGGGCATGATTTGCAGGGTCAGGTTGAGCGTTACCATGAACGTTATGGTTGCTACCCCGAAAGCGTTATCGGTGATCCGATATATGGTAGTCGAGAGAACCGGCACTACTTGAAAGGATTGGGCATCCGTTTTTCGGGCAAGCCATTAGGCAGACCCAAACAGGTAACAGAAGCGAATCGGGAGGTGTTGAAGCAATTAAAAGCGCAACGCCGGGCGGATTACCTACAACGGATTCCAATAGAAGGCAAATTTGGTCAGGCAAAGAACGGTTATCGACTGAATTATATCCGTGCCAAGCGAGCAGACACCTCGGTTGCATGGATCAACAGCATTTTCCTAGTCATGAACCTGCTCATCCTGCTGAAGGTCTTTTTTGTGCCCAAAATAAGGCGACTAATAAGGTCGATAACGAACACTGGGCGACACCAATTACGATTGGACGGGTACGGATCATGCCAATTGCTTGGCTGGAACAGATTTGAATATCCAAAATCGACTTTGTGAGCAGACTCTAATTACAGCAATACCATAAATTGACTCAAAAAACAGCCACTTTGCAATTGATGCGATGCTTTCCATTATTTTTCTCTAGCCTAACGCCGCAATAACCGCCCCGCTTTAGCGGGTGCAGTTTTTTCTCGATAGAGAAAAAACGAAGTTCATTGCCTTGTGTATGTACGTGGGTCTAAGTTTCGCCGTCATAGGGATTTAGGGTTAGAAAATATTCTTTCTTAACACAATAATTCCAGAAATTACTGCGCCCCAACCAGCTAAACCCACCAACGAAACCCACCAACGAAACCCACCAACGAAACCCACCAACGAAACCCACCAACGAAACCCACCAACGAAACCCACCAACGAAACCCACCAACGAAACCCACCAACGAAACCCACCAACGAAACCCACCAACGAAACCCAACTAGGAATAACACCGCTTTCTTTAGCAACTCGTTGCCATTCCTGTTTAAGTTCTTGTGCACTGAAACTATGTGCCTTTGGATTATTCGCACGGATGTACTTTTTAGTTATTCCACCCCCAACATTAGTCAAAATAAATCCTCCTACAACAAGTATAATTCCCAATGCAATCATAAAATTAACATCTTAGTTGATTTAGTTTAAATACATAACGCCTCGCATCAGCGGTTTGCAAGTACGGCTGCATGCGCTTGTTATATTTTTTTACTTTTAAAGATTAACACCAAAGTACCAGCTATTAAAGTTGCACCTAGCATTTGTGCTAAAATCCTAGGAGTGTCGATAACTCCAAGGGGAGACGTACTTATATAATCGTATTTAATTGGCTCCCATATTAGAGAGTATTCGCTTTGCACAAGATACCCTCCATCACCATTGGTAAGAATATTGAAAGGTGGATAAATGAGTATTGCTACAATAATGCCACAATATACAAGCAATATAATTTTCTGTGACTTATTCACAAGGCCTTCCTAAAAATCTAACGTCGAAATCAGCGCCAAAATACGAGCGCAGCGAGTATTTTGTGCGACTGCATTTCCTTGTTAGCCGCTTATTGGCGAGATGGAGCAACCATTGCAATCTGCCTGCTCTACAAAAATATTTATGTTATCAACGCCCCATTGTGTACACACCACAATATCGCAATCTTTTAATCTAATAATATCTTTCATAAAATGTCTTTTATCAAGTTGGTTTTCATATTTCTTTTGAACAAATTTAAGTTCATTAAACACTCCGATTGATCCTTGGAGGTGTTTTGGGAATTTTTTTTCTAAATTTTCAAACGTTGTATTGGGATCGTGAGCAACAAAATCTTTGATAACTGCTAATACCAACCTTCCTTTACCATATTGCTGCTTTTTAAAAAGATATTTTGTTGTATCTCTCTTTTTTACAGCAACATTAGACGGGGACATATTCGATGCTTTTGTATCAAGATCTTCAAAATAATCAAGTAATGTTTCTATTACCTTTGCAGGTGTATCAAATCCTTTAGCGTGTTGCTCTAGGCGCGAATATATGTTTTCTGGAATTCTGATTACTGGACTCATAACGTTTACCATATTAACTATTAAAGTTGTAACATAGTAACATGTTTATCTGTTTAATGCAAACATTTTGGCGGTTAACAGTTTCTTCTACAACACGTGTCGTATATAAATGCTCGAATATTAGATTTTAAGCCTGATCGTCTGGGCAAGTAACACCATGATGAAGTATATAAAAACAGCTTGATCTTCGTTTTTCTGCTTTTGGGATAGTGGCCGTACGCTTTGTATTCCAATATGTCTTACTTGCAAAATGGTGATATGGTGTCTGCAACATTCAAGCCAGACCATGAAAACCCGAGGTTTCCGGTAAAAACATCCCGCAGCCAATGTAGGTAGCGGGAATGATTGGCAGGTAGAGTCCAGAAAACCAGCATGGAAGTTCAGACTCATATTAGCACAGTGCTGAACGCTTGCATGATGACGCAGAAATCAGCAGCAACCCTGCGAATCGCACGGGTTCGCTTAAAAGCCGCCGCATCGGGGTATAATTGCCGTTTCTGAAACTGGATTCAGGTGTTTATGACCACAACCGAAGATGTATTGCGATTCCTGAAAAAGAATCCGAATTTTTTCTCAAGCAACGCAGATGAATTGGCGAAATTGAATATTGCGGGTTCAAATGGCGCAGATCCTTTTGCTGCACGGCAATTAGCAGTTTTACGCCAACGTCAAAGCGAGCAAACCGCAAAATTAAATCTGATTGTCGACGGTGCGAAACTAAAACAATTGCCCGTTGCACTACAAGCCAAAGTATTGGATAAATCAGCTTATCAGCCGCTTGGCAAAGACGGATCAAGCGCAGCCGAGCTGACGCACAAGAAGAGACGGCTCATTGTCTCGCATTGTCCAAAGCGTGCTGATAAAGATCAACATGACCGACAAAAGGCAGTCGATTGGCTCATCAAGAAAATAGGTAAAAGCCAGAATCCCAAGAGTTTATTAAATAACTACGGCTATAAAAAGTTTCTGATTATCAAAGGAAAGACTAGCCTGAGTATCAACCAAGATAAAATTGCTGCCGAAAGCCGCTGGGACGGACTGCATGGGGTGATTACCAATTTGCCCGATACGCCGCACCAGGAAGTGCTATCACACTATCGCGGCTTATGGCAGGTTGAAGAAAGTTTCCGCATCACTAAACATGACTTAAAAGTACGCCCTATCTACCATTGGACACCCTCAAGAGTGCGCGCCCACATCGCCATTTCGTTCATGGCTTTCGCCTGCATCAGACAGCTAATGTATCGAATCAAGCTACAACACAAAGCCTTATCCCCGGAGCTTATCCGTAATGCCTTGATTCATGTGCAACACAGTGTGTTCAAACACAAGCGCACCAAACAGCGTTATGTCATGCCTTCTCAAATCAATCCAGAGGCAAAAAAATCTATGCTGTGATGGGATTAAAAACGACCACCACAGCTTACCCCCTGTACTAATTGACATAATTCTTCAATATCTGGGCATTTGTAGTGCCTAGGTATTTTTGTATTTCTTTATAAATCAATGAGTTATGAATATGAACCGTCGAAGTCAGGAAAGTCACTGAAGGGAACAAAGAGATGCTAAAAGACCAAAAACGCACGGTCAGATTATGCAACGGATTCCGATAAAAGTAAGTTTGATAGAAAAAATGGCTACCGGCTGAATTACATCTGCAGTGGCAGACGGGCAACAGGCAAACATATTGGGTGTTGGTTGGTTTTTGTTCAAATTACTGGGGTTGGGGAGATATCATATCGCTAAAATGCTATCGAAGTCGGCAAAGCCCTTAATCTCAATCGGATTGCCAGATGGATCGCGAAAGAACATCGTTCTCTGCTCGCCGGGTTCGCCAGGATAGCGAATTTGTGGTGGAATTTCAAAAGGCATATCAGTAGCAACCAAACGCTCAGACAAAACCAGCCAATCGACGAGTGGTAGCACGATACCCATATGGGGCATTGGCACCCAATGATTGCCGACCTTACCCGTGTTTGTGGTCTCAAAAGGTGTGCCCAAATGCAAGGTGATTTGATGACCGAAAAAATCGAAATCAACCCATGTATCGGTGCTACGCCCTTCCGCGCAACCAAGTGTGTCACCGTAAAATTGGCGTGCTTCCTTTAGATTGGTAACGTGATAGGCTAAATGGAATACCGACTTCATGGGCAGATTCTTAGTGTCAATGTTGGGGTTGACCTGTCTCATAATGTCAGTTTCTTTTTGATTGACAGTTCCATCGCCACAAATGACTACTCCATAATCTTGTCGGGCATCATCAACCGTGATTAGTCCAAGACTAATATCCTCGACAACACGTTCAACGTTGCGCTTTTTAGGGTCACCGTAGCCACCGCCCCCCGGCAGCTCTAATACCAAGCAATCATGGGACGGTATGGATTGACGACCCTTGCTTTTCAGTGTAGTGCCAGATTTTAGCTTAACGGTGCCAGCCGCGCCGTCCAGTCCGCCAAATCGCCCCTCTGGGGCGCGCCAAGTGCGGTCAAACATCGCCGCTACGCTAAATGGGGCGCCATTTTCGCCGCCGATTTCGATAATCTGACCATAGCCACCACGTTGCTCTCCTGCGCCTGCAGATCGTTCCCGATATTCTTTGCGCCAGATAATAATCGGATAGCTTATTTCAATCGCTTCAACGGGCGGTGTTTTGACACCGCTCGGGAATGCTGTGGTCGAAAGTCCATCCATTGTCGGTCGACCTCCAGTACCGCCCGTATTGAATAAAATCACATCATAGTCGCGCGATATTGTGTCTGCCTGAGCCGCAATTTCAGGGTCGACTGCGGATAATCCACCGCGAATCATCGGATTCCACATTGCACCAGCACCTTCGGCTGGGACTTTGTCGGGAATAACCTGTGCTAGACAGCCAAATATCACATCCGGCAACATCTGTCCGATGACATGACGAGCAGATACCGGCATAGGTCGTAAGGCGTTCAAAATCGAACCTTCGGGGGCTGAAACGGTAATCGGCTGCATTGAGCCGGCATTACAGGGAATATTTGCGCCAATAATGCAATTGATTCCAAACGAGGTATAAGCCAGCGTGAAGTTATGCACCACATTGATGCCAAACGGACTCGCATCCGATGTTCCCTCAAAATCAACCTTGATGGCACCGCCCTTGATAATCAGATTAGCGCAGATACGAATCGGTTCATCGAATCCATCAAGCTCTGTTTCATGCACATAGCTCCCATCTGGCAAGGCTTCTATTGCTTTCACAATGCTACTACGCGACTGCGCTATAATGTAATCTCCAACGTCCTCAATATCATCAAGCCCAAACTCTTTGAGCATACCTGCAAGCCGTCTTGCGCCGTCATCGTTGCCAGTCATCATGGCGTAAAAATCGCCTTCCATCTCTTGCGGATTGCGAACATTGGTACGCAATATTTCCATCAGATCTTCGTTCACGATGCCGCCACGCGCCAAATACATAATCGGAATATTGACTCCTTCTTCAAAGCACTGGCGTGCATCTGGGCCAAACCCACGACCGCCCATGTCAACAATATGGCAAGTATTAGCGAGCAGACCAACGACTCGATCTTTATAAAAAGCAGGCGTTACCACCGTAACATCGTGATAATGCCCGACCGAAAGCCACGGATCATTCGTGACCAACACATCGCCGGGTTCCATTATATCTATCGGGTACTTGTTGAGAAAATGTTGTACGCATATTGCCATTGAATTGACATGTCCCGGCGTACCAGTAATGGCTTGTGCAACCATTTGTCCGCGTCGATTAAAAACGCCGGCCGATAAATCGCCGCATTCTCGAACCGACTGACTAAATGCGGTTCGGATTAAGGTTTGTGCCTGTTCTTCAATCGCCGCAATTAGCCGACTCCAAATCAACTGCTTGCGAATTTTTTCCATTTCCTGCATAAATTTATCTCTGTTACTAATTGTTTTTACGAGTTATCTCAATATCTCCACCGAGCAGAATCGTTGCTACAAAACGTGAATCAACGACAGTGGATGTCTCATTTTCGACAATGATTGCTGGACCTTTAACTGTCTTACCCGATGCCAAATCATTACGATACCATATCTCGTGGTCAACCAGCGACTGCGTTGGCGGATCAAAAACCTGACGATGAGTACGATATTTGCTCTGTCTTTTGGGGGCATTCTTTTTTCGTTTTAGGTCCGGGTATGTTTTCGTGCTAACGGTTACACTCCATGCGACCACTTCGGCTGAAGCAATGACTCCAATGTCACGACCAAATGTTTCCTTATAACCTTTATCAAACATTTGCTGTAGTATGGAACCACCGTCATCTGCAAAATCTTCGTTGGGCAGGTCAATGACTATTTCATGCCCCTGACCCTGATAACGCATATAAGCTTGGCGTTGAATAAATAGTTTTTCACTCATACCCGCTCCCAGTTGCACATAGTGCGTGGCTTCTTTTTCCATGACCTGAAAGACCTCGTTCATCAGGTCGGCATGAAAGTCATCCATTTTTTGATAGAGCGTGCGAACCACCTCATAAGATATGGGGGCACGCAAAAACCCAATAGCCGCACCAACGCCCGCATTATTGGGAATAATAATTCGTTGAATCCCTAATTTTTCTGCTAATTGACAGGCATGCAGTGGTGCCGCACCGCCAAACGCAATCAGCGTTCGATCATTGACATTTTTACCGCTTTCAATCGCATGAACACGCGCCGCTGATGCCATATTCTCACACACTATTTCGATTACCCCAAATGCCGCAGCCATTGGAGACAAAGACAGCAAAGAGCCGATGTCCGTATCCAGTGCCACAGAGGCTTTGTGTGCATCTAATTTTATTTTCCCGCCAGCAAATTCTTCGGGGTCAATGCGCTCCATCACCACATTGGCATCCGTTACCGTAGCCAAAACCCCGCCTCGGTTGTAGCAAGCCGGGCCGGGCAAGGAGCCAGCACTCTGCGGCCCGACGGTAATACGGTTTAACGCATCAATCCAGGCAATGGACCCGCCGCCTGCGCCAATCTCCACCATCTCAATGACCGGAATCCTCAGCGGGATTCCACTGTCCTTACGGAACCTATATTCGCGTGCAATCTCAAACTTTCGACTGTTTTGTGCGCGACCCTCGTCAATCATGCAAATCTTTGCCGTTGTGCCACCAAGATCAAATGCAATAGCCTTGCTGATGTTGTGCTGTACTGCGAGCTGACAGGCGAAAATTGCGCCACCGCTGGGTCCAGATTCAACCAACCGAACAGGAAATTCTTTTGCGATGTCAACGGTTGTTAAGCCGCCGCTTGAGAGCATCAACAACAACGGACAATTAAATCCACTCGCTTTGAGCCGTGTTTCAAAATTGGACAGATAGCGTGCCATAATCGGACGCACATAAGCATTCGCACAAGCGGTTGAAAACCGTTCGAATTCGCGAAATTCGGGAGAGGTTTCATATGATATTGTGATTAACCAATCGGGTCTTTGTGTCGCAAAGTAGTTGCGTGCAAACTGCTCATGTTGTGGGTTTATGTAACTATGGATAAAGGCAATGGCAAGCGATTCAGTTCCAGCAGAATCCAATGACGGCAACAACGCGCCGAGTGCTTTTTCCGTCAAAGGAATAAGCACTTCACCGCGACTATTCAAACGTTCTGCGACGGTAAAACGGCGGCTCCTCGGCACCAACGGTAACGGCTGAACGATATTAATATCATACTGCTCCGGACGACCTTCTGTTCCCATTTGCAGTGTGTCACGGAATCCCTCTGTAGTAACTAGCGATGTTGTACTCCCTTTACGCTCAATAATCGCATTGGTTGCTAAGGTTGTGCCATGAATGATGAGGTCCACAGCATCAGCATCAATCTCTGCCTGATTAAGCACTTCTTCTATTCCATACATACAGGCAGTTGCTGGCTCATCAGAGGTTGTCATAATCTTTACCGTATAACGATTATCCCCAACCTCCAAAACCACATCCGTAAATGTGCCGCCTATATCAACGCCAATACGTGCATTTTGATTCTGGTTTTTCACGAAACTAAAACTTTATGTTTAACAATCATTCTATTGACTCATTCGGTTAGAGATTTTGGTAATTGGGCAGATAAAGGATAGCGGTAAAGAGAGAAAGAAATTGATAAATTTCGCCAATAGATAGATTAAATTCGTCATATTGCGAATATTTGGTTTATGAGGCCTTTGCACGAGCCGGAATTTTGTTCTCTAGCTAGGAAAAAGCGCACAGAGTGAGAGGGTT
The DNA here is from genome assembly GCA_965261425.1 of Candidatus Spongiihabitans sp. GTDB lineage: Bacteria > Pseudomonadota > Gammaproteobacteria > Arenicellales > Poriferihabitantaceae > Spongiihabitans. The sequence goes on along the minus strand of OZ253452.1, from coordinate 881,196 downwards.
TATACTTATAAATGACCGATTGAGTACGCTTTTAACGCCGAGGACAAAAGAACTATTATGCAAAGGTCTCTATGCTACAAAGCCACGAACAGATCGGCGATCTGCCGTCGGCGTAACACCGAATGCCAGTTTGTAAGAACGGGCAAAATGCTCGCTTGAACCAAACCCGCTGGCAATGCCGATTTCCAATACGCTCATTTCCGATTGATGCAATAATCGACGCGCACAGGATAATCGCAATTGGGTGTAGAACTGGATTGGTGAAAACCCTGCTTGCTCCTTAAAAAGTCGTTCCATTTGTCGTTGTGACACTTTTGCTAATGAAGATATTTGAGGTAACTTGAGAGGTTCCTCAATATGCTCTTCCATCAGCTCAATGATACGCAAGAGTCTTATATTGGTAATGCCCAATCGAGCCCTGCAAGACAACCTTTGATGTGAGGATGCTTCTCTGACCTCTCCGATGATAAACTGATCAGAAACTTCGCCAGCGAGTGTATGCCCAAAATGCCTACCAATAAAATGTAACATCATATCCATCGACGATGTCCCGCCAGCACATGTAAACCGGTCACGATCTATTTCAAATAAGCTCCGAGTAATGGTCGTATTTGGGAATTTTTCCTTAAAACTCTCCATATACTGCCAATGAATGGTTGCGCGGTATCCATCAAGTAACCCAGCTTCCGCTAAAAATAGTGTGGCTGCACCCAGAGCACCAAGGTGGGCACCTAAACTATTTAGTTTTCGCAACCAGAATTTTATCGGGGGACGGACTTCAATTACCGGATCAAACCCAGAAACACAAATGACGTTAGGAAAATATTCAGCGTCCTTTAGAGCCATATCCACAATCACTGTCATCCCGTTGATTGCTTCAATGGGCTTTCCATCATGTGAAATAAGCGTCCATTCGAACAAATTTGTGCCACTTAACTTGTTCGCCATACGCATCGTATCAATCGCATTGATGAACGGAACGATTGAAAAATGTCGGGCGAGATAAACGCCAATACTCACAGGGCTACACGAGCCAGTTAACTTAAACACAATTTATATGCTTGCCAATATTGAACTGCCTTCTCAAATAAGCCTGTTATCCTGCATGATGGATATTATTTGTGCTAACTAGAATTCATCGTTGACGGCAACCAGGTTGCAATTTCCGGAAAAATAGTCAGCAACATTGCACCGACAACCAAAAGCAAAAAAAACGGGATGGCAGCACGTGCAACTTGAAATATACTGATTCCCGTCAGCCCTTGAATGACAAACAGATTAAACCCCAGAGGCGGTGTTATCTGGGCGATTTCAACGACAATGATGGTAAATATACCAAACCAAATCAGGTCAAAACCGGACTGGCTTACCAGAGGGAGAACGACGGTCGTAGTCAAAACAATCATCGAAATACCTTCAATAAAACAACCCAGAACAATATAAAGCACGCAAAGTGCCACAATAAGGGCATAAGGATGTAAATCCATGCTACCGATCCATATTGCCAGCTCTTTCGGTATCCCAAGATAAGCAAGAGATGTCGTAAGAAAAGCCGCGCCTGACAGAATAAAGAATATCATGCACGACAGACTGGTCGCACTCAGCAGACTTTCAACAAACATCTGACGAGTTAAAGTTCGGCTCCACAAAGCCAACAGAAAAGCCCCTATGACACCCCCTGCAGCGGCTTCCGTCGCGGTTGCTATGCCACCATAAATCGATCCAATCACTGCCAGTATCAGCAACACAACTGGTATCAATGCTCCCGAGCGTGCCATTTTCTCACGAAAGCACAGTGTGGTCGTTTCTTTTGGAAAATAATCGGGTCGGGCTATCGCCTTGAGGGCAATATATCCCATGAACAAAACCATTAACATCAGCGCTGGAAGGATTCCAGCCATGAACAAACGTATAATGGAGACATCTGCCGCAACCCCATAAACAATCATGATAATGGAAGGCGGAATTAACAATCCAAGTGTTCCCGACCCAGCAAGACTGCCGACTGTCAGATTTTGATTATAGCCAAGCCGATTAAGCTCCGGTAGAGACATCCGTCCAATGGTCGCAACAGTCGCAGCGGACGATCCGCAAACTGCTGCAAAAATGCCACATCCCATGACATTGACATGCATCAATCGCCCGGGAAGCCAGGTAATCCATGGCGCTATGCCACGAAAAAGAATTTCGGAGAGTTTCGCTCGAAACAGAATCTCCCCCATCCAGATAAAAAGCGGTAATGCTGCCAGCGTCCAGGAAGCCGTTGTTTGCCAGATTGTGGTCGCCAACGATTTCTCAACAGGAACCGCGCTGAAAATAATAAGCCCAATCCATCCCGCACCTAAAAGCGACATCCCAATCCAGACCCCTGATCCAAGCAACAAAAACAACACAAACACCAACACCATACTAATCTGAATCAATTCCGGTGTCATTGTTCGTCCCTCAAATACTGTCGAGTCACTGCCGGATCACTTGCCAAATCACTGCCAGAGTTCGGGATTCACGGTCTTTTTTACAGTCATGTGAGCTGGTTTGCCACCCTTAATTGACACGATCAAATCATCCAAAATAGCGATTGTGAAAAGTAACGAGCCAATGGCGATTGATGATTGTGGAATCCATATCGGGATAACGATGATATTCTGTGAAAGTTCTTCAAACCGAATTGAATCCCAAACCATATCGAAAGTCGAATAGGTCAAATATGTGGAAAAAAACAAGGTCGCCAGCACAATGATACATTCCCAAAACTGACGAAAAGCACCCTGCAATCGTTCGACTAGCAACGTAACACGAATGTGCCGGTTCGCTCGATAGGTATAAGCAAGGGGTAAAAAAGCAGCCGCTGCAACACTCCATGCAGTGATATCGTCTGCCCCTCTAACCTGCTGACCAAATTCTCGGCTCACCACTTGCGCGGTAATCACGAGACCAATGGCAACGACAAACCCCGCGCCTAAAAACGCACCGAAAAGATAGACACCGTCCAATGCCCGTCTCAGAATTGGGACATCAGTTTGTGACCAACTTGCCATTGTGATTGGTTCGATTCGGCTCGGTCTGATTAGAATAAACTACTTTGCCATCGCCTTATGCGACTTGATGAAAGAAGCCCCAGATGCCCCTGCTTTTGCGACCCATTCGTCAATCATCGTTGCGCCGATAGATTTCAACTCGGCAAGCAATTCCGGACTTGGGGTAGCAACTGTCATTCCATTCCTAGCCAGGTTTTCGGTCAAATTTGCTTGAACCGATTGACTCATAATCCAACCACGTGTCTCCGCCTTGGTAGCCGCCTGAATGACTACAGCCTGCGTCTTTGCATCAAGTGATTCAAATGCATCGGTGTTCATAATAACCATGTTTTTGTTATTCATGGCGTTCACGTCATAATAATGAGAAGTGAAATCCCATGCTTTTGTATAGTTGCCTGTTGCTGCTGAAGTAATCATCGCGCTAACAATGCCTGTGGCAAATGCTTGTGGAACCTCTGCCGATTGAACCGTTGTCGGAACAGCACCCATCAATTCAGCAAATCGTGCAGTTAACGCATTATAAGCACGAAATCTTACTCCTGCAAAATCAGAAACCGAATTTATCGCCTTTTTTGCATAAAGACCTTGACCGGGCCAAGGCACCGCAAACAACGGCATCATGCCTTGTTTGTTGAGCCTTGCTTTTATATAAGGCAGTGTCTGTTCGTAAACCCCCCAAGCCGTTTCATACCCTCTGGAGAGAAACGGAATACCATCTACTTCAAAGAACGGGTCTTCCTTGCCATACGCCGATAAAAGGATTTCTCCAACTTGAATCTGCCCAGTCTGAATACCGCGCTTAATTTCAGGCATCTTCAAAAGCGAGGCGTTAGTGTGTAAATTGATTGTGAGCATGCCGTTGGAATTTGCCTCAACCTCCTTGACAAAACGGATGATATTTTGCGTGTGGAAATTATCGTCTTTATAGGGGGTAGCCATATTCCACTCTGTTTGAGCTTGAACGACAGACGCTCCAAAAGCCAATACTATGGTAATAGTGCTGATTACATTTGATATTCGTTTCATGTTGTTTCCTCTCAATGAAGTTTTGATCATTATACAACCTAATGAAGTAGCTATTAAAGATAACATCAACATTTTGTCAACAACCCAGATTGTGCTATCTATCCTCAGCTGCCAGTCACTGTTGGTGAACAATTATTGTCGCCAACTTCCGTTGTCGATTCGTGATGTTTTTCGTCATTTTAATGATAGTATCCGACATTACAAAGGGAATAATTTTGCCAGAAAACACCTCACAGGCCATCAATGCCGAATTGCCGCTAATCACAGTGCCCCAATATTTGTTGGTTGAACACTGTTGGTTGAAACATAAAATTGTTGGCTTGCAATGCTCTCGGCACACATTTCGATGGAAAAACCCGGCTCTTGCGGTGCTTGATAGGTGCCATTTTTAACCACGCATGGATGCACAAAATGTTCATGCAGATGGTCAACAAATTCGATCCGATTGCTGTCTTTTTCGCAGGATATAGCCACATAGTCAATCATTGACAGATGCTGGACGTACTCACACAAGCCCACGCCACCAGCATGTGGCCAGACTGGCAAGCCATATTTTGCCGCCATCAGTTGCACCGCCAACACCTCGTTTAGACCACCCAGTCGGCAGGCATCAATTTGTACGATGTCAATCGCCCCACCAGCAATGAACTGCTTGAACAGGATACGGTTCTGGCACATCTCGCCGGTCGCAACCTTAATTGGTGCGACCCCAGTGCGGATTGTCTTGTGACCGGCGACATCATCTGGGCTGGTGGGTTCCTCGATAAACAAAGGTCGCGCAAAAGCAAGCTCCCTGACCCAGCGAATCGCCTGATCCACGTCCCAGACCTGATTGGCATCTATCATGATAATCATATCCTCGCCCAATTCTTCCCGAGCAATCGTTAAACGGCGAATATCATCCTGCAGGCTTCGACCAACTTTGAGCTTGGTATGGGTGAAACCCGCCGTGCGTGCTTCACGGCACAGATGGCGCAGTTTTTCATCGGAATAGCCGAGCCAGCCTGCAGAGGTGGTATAACAGGGATAGCCCTCGGTCTGGAGTTTGGTGATACGTTCGGCTTTGCCGTCTTCCGCCTTATACAGAATATCCAATGCCTCATCCGCAGTAATGACATCGGTGATATACCTGAAGTCCACCAGTTTGAGTATTTCCGGTGGCGACATGTCGCTGACCAGTCGCCAGACCGGTTTACCGACTTCTTTCGCCAGCAAATCCCAGACCGCATTAACCACAGCACCGGTAGCCAGATGAATTGCACCCTTGTCCGGACCGATCCAGCGTAACTGGCTGTCACCAGTAATATGTCGCCAGAACCGACCCATGTCCTCGCGCACCCAATCCAGCTCGAGACCAATCAGCAATGGGCGCAGTGCCTGAATAGCAGCCACACAAATTTCATTACCACGTCCGATGGTAAAAGTCAGCCCATGCCCATGGTCGCTGCCATCGGTTTCAAGAATGACATAGGCGGCAGAGTAATCCGGAGCTGGATTCATGGCATCCGAGCCGTCAAGCGCGCCCGAGGTTGGAAACCGCAGGTCGTAGGTCGTCAGTCCGATAATCCTACTCATTGACCCTGCACCACTTTTTGCCGTTGTACTCCCAACCCGGCAATACCCAACTCCATCTGATCGCCTGCTTGCAGGTACACTTCGGGCTTCTGCCCCATTCCCACCCCCGGCGGTGTACCGGTCGAGATGATGTCACCCGCTTGCAAACTCATAAATTGCGACAGGTGCGAGACAATATGCGCCACACCGAAATGCATCGTTTTGGTCGTCCCATTCTGATAACGGTGACCGTTCACCTGCAGATACATCGGTAAATCTTGCGGGTCGGGAACTTCATCACGGGTAACCAGCCAAGGTCCAATCGGTCCAAAGGTATCGGCAGATTTACCCTTGACCCACTGACCGCTACGGCGTATCTGAAAATCGCGCTCGGAGATGTCATTGATGACACAATAACCGGCAATATGCGCCATGGCATCGGACTCATCGACGTATTTGGTATGCTTGCCAATAACCACGCCCAGCTCGACTTCCCAATCGGTTTTTACCGAACCACGCGGAATTTCTATAGCATCATTCGGACCGCAAATCGACGAGGTCGCTTTGCTGAAAATAATCGGTTCTGCGGGCAGTGTCATGCCGCTTTCGGCAGCGTGATCGGCGTAGTTCAGACCAATACAGATAAATTTTCCAACCCTGCCGACACAAGCCCCAATACGCGGATTGCCATGCACCAGTGGCAAATCGGTCGGCACTATGGCGCGTAAACTGTCCAATGCGCTGTCGCCTAGGGCAACATCGGCAATCACCTTTGATAAGTCACGAATCTGACCATCTGCATCCAGTAGCGCGGGTTTCTCGGCACCCACAGTGCCATATCTTAAAAGTTTCATCGTTAATACTCTGATAGTTAAGTCTTATTATTCAAGTTGATTATTTAGTTCAGATTCAAACAGCCCAGCCGCCATCAATCAGGTGTGTTTGTCCAGTGGTAAAGCCACTTTCGTCGCTCGCCAGATAGACTGCCAGCGCAGCCACCTCTACGCCCTTGCCGATCCGCCCCATCGGCTGACGGGCAATGAATGTGTCCATTGCAGTCGCATAATCGCCAGTCGCCCGCAGACGATCATGCAACGAGGGGCTGTCCACGGTACCCGGGCAAATGGCGTTGCAACGAATCCCCCGAGTTACATAATCCGCTGCTACCGCCTTGGTCATACCAATCACCGCAGCCTTAGATGCGCAATAAACAAAGCGGTTCGGTACTCCTTTAAGCGAAGAGGCGACCGACGACATGTTGATAATCGAGCCACCGCCATTTTCCAGCATCAACGGCAAAACCGCACGCATCATCCGATACATTGCCTTGGCGTTGAGGTTAAAAGAAAAGTCCCAGTCCGCCTCCTCACATTGCAGAATCGTGCCATTATGGACCGTGCCGGCGCAGTTAAACAGCACGTCAAATGCACCTGTTGTCGCAAGAATTTCATTAATAGCAATGCCATCTGTCACATCCAGCGTGAGCGTGGTAATACCGGCTTGCCCATCAAACTCGGTCAACATCTGCTGGTTGATGTCGGTGGCAAAAACCTGTGCGCCTTCAGCGGCAAAAGCCAACGCCGTTGCACGACCAATGCCTTGAGCGGCTGCGGTAATCAGTGCGGTTTTGCCGCTCAGACGACCCTTTTTGTCAGTCATATTACTACTCCGTATGAAAAATTTCTTGCATCGGTGTTCAATTACTAGCTTTTTTACCTGCAAGATGCCATATTTTTATTCTTCAGGTGGGCAAACATGCCGGCCCAATTGGTTCAAACCTTTTGTAGGTCAGGATAAATTCATGGTGCCCCATCGTCTCCGATTTCGTGGGCATTCCAGCCGCAACATCCATAACAAGTTCATAAATTTCTGCTCCGATGCTATCGATTGTCGATCCGTCGGATATGATCTTTCCTGCATTAACATCCATATCCTCGGTCAAATTTTGGTATGTATCTGGGTTAGCACAAATTTTAATTACCGGTGATATAGCAGAGCCGACTACGGATCCTCGCCCGGTGACAAATAGAGTGAGATGCGCACCAGAAGCCATCATTTCTACTATTTCTGCATTATCGGAAATATTGGGAAACCCAAAACGGACTTCACCATCGGGGACGATATCCATGAGGTAGAGCCCACCTCGGGGTGGCACATCGCCCGGTTTAATCAATCCAACAATCTGTGAACTGCCCGATTTTGCATACGCGCCCAGTGATTTTTCTTCTATGGTAGTCAAGCCGCCTTCGGCGTTGCCCGCGGCGAAACTACCAAATCCAAGTGTATTATAATATTGTGCGGCTTTCTTAATTGAAGCACGTAGTTCATCGGCCAGTTCAGGGGTTGCTGCGCGCTCTGCCATAATGTCTTCACAGCCAATCAACTCGCCTGTTTCCTCAAAAATACAAACCGCTCCCTCTTGAACGAGGTGGTTAAATGCACGACCAACAGCCGGGTTGCCGGAAATGCTATTCGTACCATCGGAGCCACCGCAGATAGTCCCGATAACAAGCTCCGAAACAGTCATGGGAACTTGTGGAGAGTTTTTTAATTTGTTACGGGTGCTGTCAACCCAAGCTCGACCTGTATCGATTGTACTGCGGGTTCCGCCTATTTTCTGTATGACCAGCGTTTCAACCGGGCGGCCTGAGGCTTCGACAATATTAGCTAATTGGAAACGGTTAAAGCTCTCGCATCCCAGTGACACCAAAAGTACCGCACCAACATTTGGATGTATGGTTAGTTTTTCCATCATGTTTTGAGCATAGTCGTTTGGAAAACAACCAGGAAAGCCGATTACTTGCACATCCCCTCCAAGATATGGACGGGTAATTTCTCGCGCAACATGATGCGCGCACTCCACAAGGTATGCGACTAAAATAACATTACGAATGCCTTTGCGTCCATCCTGTCTCAAATAACCTTTCATTTATCCACCTCTTCTTTGTTGGAACTTGTTCCTTTCAGGAAATAAGTTGCCGTATAATCACTTTGCAAATTGTGCAAGTGTACATGTGCGCCGCACTCAATTTTCTCACTGACGGAACCAATGGGAAACCCGCATTTAATGATTTTTTCACCTTTTGCGATATTCCGTCTGGCTATTTTATGCCCCATCGGAACTGAGGTCATAACCCGCACAGACCGACCATCACACAGTATTACAAAACCTGCGTCTATTGGCTTAAGTGTTACAAAAACATTGTCGTTATTGGACATGAGAAGTAACCTGCAATCAGTATTAACAGGCGGTGTCATAGTTCAAAATTTTCCAAATTTAAGATAGGCAGTTTGAGGATCGATCCCCGAAAGTATCGCGGTACGAACTTTATTCTCAGTATTCATCGCTTCAATTGCTTTGTTGATGACCTCTTCTATATTTTTGCGTGGAATACGGATAATGCCATCTCGGTCACCACTTAAAAAATCACCTGGTTTGATTAACACATCACCAATGACAATCTCCACATCAAATCCACATGGTAACCAACACCCAACCACATCACGAGGAGTGTGGAACCTACTCCAGCATTGGAAACCCAGATCTAATAGAAAATTTGTATCACGGATACCACCATCTATGACACAACCTAATACGCCTTTCATCTGCAAGGTTTCCGCAGATAGTTCTCCCATTTGTGCTATATCCAGATTATTGGGCTGGCATACCCAAATATGATTGGCTTTTGACTTCGACAATAGCCCAGTCCACTGAAGTAGCGTTTCATGATTATCCGCTGTTTCATCGGTATATCCCTCTATTGTAAAAACAGGCCCAGCAAGCCGCTCCTCTGGCAGCAGTGGAACCAGTTCTGGTGGTAATGTAAAATCTATCAGCCCCATTGTCCGCATTACATCATGGACTACACCCGTGTAACATCGGGTCAACTGTTTTGTTAGTTCAGAATACATTTGTTTAGCTCTATGAAGAATGCAGTGGGCAATTGCATTTTAACTTCTCACAAAGGACGTAAATCATTTTTGATAAAATTAGCCGTATTGCGATAGCCGTGCTTCTGAGACTGTGCAAAAACCCAATATTAGTCATTCCTACCCCCCCTTGCCCCTTATCAGGGGGACTTGTCACTCAATTCCCCCTGATAAGGGGCAAGGGGGTTGAGTTTTCCACCAGCACGGCCTAGTGAGAGTTTGTTGCACAGTATCTTCTGGCAATTATGCAGAGCTCTCATGGTCTTATTGCGCTTTATCCAGCCCAAAAATTCTTGACGTATTTCCGCACCCTATTTCGGTCGATTCATCTGTCGACAACTGTGCCAAAATTGCTTCGGTGACGCTCAACCAGTCAGGCAGACCATTTGCCAATTCTACGACAGGCCAGTCACTTCCCCAGACCATTCGACTAGGTCCAAAGACATCAAGGACATGATCGACATATGGACTGATGGCGGCGTACGTGGCATCACCGGCGGCGCAATAAGCCAAAAGCCCAGATAGCTTGCATACGATATTTGGCATCGTGGCAAGTGCCTTGAGGTCTGCCCGCCAAGGGTCAAGTCCACCGCTCGCTATATCCGGCACTCCACAATGGTTCAGAACGATCGTTGTGTTCTGACAGGCTTGCGCCAGTTCCAGCCCCAGCCCCTTTCCCAACTGCTTGGGCAACATGCACAGATCAAACGGTTTGCCCCGAGCACCTAAGATCCGTAAATTACGGCGAAATGTGTCTGTCCTGGACAGCTCATCATCCATCACATGCAAGATGCGGCGATAGCCAACGACCCCCAAACCATCACATTCGTCCAGCCAGTCAGTGAAGCCAGCGTCTGTTTCTGGCCTACAAGACGCAATAATTCCCACGATACCGTTTGCCGGATCCTTGGCACATTCTGCGACATATCGCGTCTCCTCCATAAAATCTGCATCGTCCACGCCCGTTTCCATAAACAGGGTTCCCACGATATCGGTGCCTTTTGAAATGTCCTGATACTGCTCTAATGTAAACGCCCGGTTTGCGAGCATCGGAATCCCGTCGGTCCAGCCATAACCGGCCACATCGGGATAAACCAGGTGTTGGTGCGTATCAATCAACCGAGTCATTGCATATTCCTTTTCTAATAATACTTGGGTCAGTCATGATGAAAAACCTCCTCCATTATAGCCCACCATTCGTCTTCTTTGCGACTATCTAGCGGTTCCTGCATCGGCATACAGAGATCCCACCACGCTTGCGTTTTGGGGTCTGCAGCCATCTTTGCGCTGTCGACCACAAAGTCGCTGCCGTGGTATTCCCAATAGCCAAAAAGCAGGTTTTCTGGCTCTTTTAGATAGATGGAGTAGTTTCGGATATTGCAAGCGGTGATACCCGCAAGAATCTCTGCCCATGTATTGGCGTGAATACGCTTATATTCAGGAATATTTTCGGGTTTTATTCCAATCACCATAGCCATGCGTTCCATAGATTATCCTCCTATCTCGGTGCTGATGCCCGGGGTCGCGCAATCCCGGATTGCATCCCAATTCCAATCAATTCCCAACCCTGGTTCCATCGGTGCATGTGCAACCCCATCGCGAATATCGAGCCGAGAGTTTGTGATATCGTCGAGCTGTGGAATGAATTCCAGCATCGGCGCATTCGGCAGAGCACCAGACGGCAGGCTAACATGTAGTTCCATCAAAAAATGTGGGCAAATCGAAATATTGAAAGATTCTGCCATATGCGCGATTTTCAGCCACGGCGTTATGCCACCCACCCTGGCGACGTCAGCCTGTACGATCGAACACCCATCCATATGTACGAAATCTTTGAACTGGATCAGCGAATACAGGCTTTCACCGACCGCAATCGGCACGCGGGAATACCCATTTAGGCGAACATGAGCACCGATATCATCAGCTTTCATAGGCTCTTCGAACCAACCAATCCCAAACTCGGAAAGCATGTCTGCGCGACTCATTGCCTCTGATAGACTGAACGACTGGTTCGCATCCACAAAGATATTAAACTCATCGCCAACTACCTCGCGCACTGCGCGCAATCTCGCCCGATCCTCAGCCACTGTGGGTTTTCCGATTTTAATTTTTGCCCCGCCAAAACCCTTGGCTTGCATCGCAAGCGCGTCGCTGACCAGTTTGTCCGTTTCGATATGTAGCCATCCGCCCTCGGTCGTATAAAGTGGCACATACCGCTTCGCCCCACCAGCCATCCGCCACAAAGGTTGATTGGCATTCAAACAGCGCAAATCCCAAAGAGCTGTGTCAATCGTTGCAAGTGCGAGCGACGTAATTGCACCGACTGACGTTGCGTGTGTGGCGTACAGCAGATCACGCCAGACTCCGTCGATTTCGTTGCCATCGCGTCCGATTAGAGCGGGTAGCAAGGTCTTGTGTAGCAAACTAATAACCGCAGGTCCGCCGGGCCCAATTGTGTAACTGTAGCCGGTTCCGACGGTGCCATCGGCATCCGTTAACTGCAAGATGGGTGTTTCCTGATTGACAAAGGACTGGATTGCGTCCGTACGCACAACCTTCGGGGCAAGGTCAAACATTAACAATTCGGCTTTGACAATCTGTGCCATTAATCGGCCAGTACCGAGCGACCAGAATCGGCATCAAAAAGATGTGTGCGTTCCATTGCGACATCAAAACTCAACATATCTCCCAGTTTAACTTCGCGCAGACCAAACATTTTTCCCTGCGCTTCCTGTCCCGCAACTTCTGTATATAGGATCGTTTCTGTGCCTAAACGCTCAGTCAATGTGACGCTCAACGACAGTGCCGCACTCTCGCCGCTTTCCATGATGCCATGACCCTTTGGGGTCAGGTCATCAGGACGCAGACCGAATACGACCTTTTGCCCGTCGCTGACGATATCCCGCAACCGCGATGGAACCGGCAAACTGTTTCCCTTTGAGAACTTGATTTCGTCACCACCAATTGTTGCTGGAATCAAATTCATAGGTGGTGAGCCTATAAAGCTCGCTACAAAGGTATTCACAGGGTTATTGAACACATCCATTGGGGTACCTACCTGTTCAATATGTCCATCCTTCATCACAACTATACGGTCAGCAAGCGTCATGGCCTCGACCTGATCATGGGTCACATAAACCACCGTCGTTTTAACCTTCTGGTGCAGTTTCTTGATTTCGGTTCGCATTTTCACACGTAACTTAGCGTCAAGGTTCGACAACGGTTCATCAAAAAGGAACACTTCTGGCTGACGGACAATCGCACGCCCCATCGCGACACGCTGACGTTGACCGCCCGACAGTTCGGCCGGGGTGCGTATCATCAGTTCATCCAGCCCTAGTATATCCGCCGCCTCATCAACACGTTTGATAATTGTTGCCTCATCAAGTTTGGCAATCTTGAGTCCAAACCCCAGATTTTCGCGCACCGACATATGCGGATAAAGCGCGTAATTTTGGAACACCATGGAAATATTACGCTTACGTGGCGGCAGGTCATTTACCACCGACTGACCAATTGAAATAGTCCCACCAGAGATATCTTCGAGTCCGGCAATCATTCGCAATGTCGTGGATTTGCCACAGCCTGACGGGCCAACCAACACCACGAATTCATTATGCGCGATATCAAGGTTGATGCCGTGCACCACTTCGATTCTGCCATAGGTCTTTACGACGTTGCTTAGTGAGATATCAGCCATATTTCAGCCCTTTACGCCGCCAAAAGTTAGCCCAGCGATTAGATATTTTTGGACAAGGAACGTCAGAATTAGTGCCGGGATGATGATAATAACCGCCATGGCCGACATGCCCGCCCAATCGATTGTGAACTGTGCGGTAAAATCCATCAGTCCAACCGGCAGTGTCTTGCTGTCAGTGGAGCGCGTTAGATTACTGGCCAATGCATACTCATTCCATGACGTTAGGAATGCGAAGATGCCGGCGGACGCAATGCCGGACTTAGCCAGAGGAAACTCGATCTTCCAAAACGCCTGCCAGCGGGTGCAGCCATCCACTTGCGCCGCTTCCGACATTTCTCTGGGAATTTGTCGGAAAAACCCGTCAATTAGCCAGATTGTGAATGGCACATTCATCGCAACATAGACGATCATAAGCCCGGGTTTTGTGTCAATTAGCCCAATACGGCTCCAAATCATGAACAATGGTAGCGAGAGCGCGATTCCCGGCACAGTACGCGACAACATCAAACCCAAGAACAATCCGTTTTTGAACCTAAAACGGTAGCGCGCAAAGGCATAGCCGCCTGACATCCCGATCAGCAATGCAATCACGGTTGATGTGGCCGCGATGATCAGCGAATTGGCGAAATATGCAGACACCGGGATAGCAACCTGTTCGACTCCAAAACCAAATATCTTTGCAAAATTATTCAGGCCGGGATTTTCCGGAACCCAGATTGGTGGTTTGGATAATACTTCACTGTTAGGACGAAACGCCGTCAACACGACCCACAACCCAGGCACGCACATAATAATCATCAAAATGAATGTGAGAGTCCAAAGTAGTGCAGTATTGATCCGCTTTTTCAAGGCAAGGTCCATTATTCCGCCCCGCCCATGTATCTTCGGGCCGCGAGCAATTTGGTGAAGAAATAATAGGTAAATGCGATCGAGAGCAGGATTGAAACGTAAGCCATCGCATTTGCCAGGCCCATGCGTGAATTATCGTAGCCCACCCGTGCAATCATTGTCCACAAAAGTTCCGTCCGGCCCGCAGGACCGCCACCAGTCATCACATCAATAATGTCATAGGCACGTGCCACATCGAGGGAGCGGATCGTCATCGCGATGAACACAAATGGCATCAGAAAGGGCAAGGTGATATGGCGGAATACTTGCCATGGATTGCATCCATCAACTTTTGCCGCCTCAAGCGGGTCGCGTGGCATCGCGAACAAACCAGCCAACAGCAAAATTGCGAAAACCGAGGTGCTCATCCAGACCTCAGCAAAAATAATTGAGAACATCGCAAGATTACGCTCAACCAACCAAGCAGTTGCACCGTCGCTTATGCCAATGACCTGTAGCGCATTGTTGAGAATTCCGATGTTATCATTAAATACAAATTTGAACTGATAGCCAACCAAAATGGGCGAGAACATCATCGGGAACATCATGATTGTGCGCAGGGTTCGCTGCCCCCACGTGATCTTGTTGATCAGTAGCGCGATACCTAATCCCAGAAGAAACTCAAGATTCAGCGCGATGGCCAGAAACACAACGGTTCGACCAAATGCGATCCAGAAATAGCCATCAGCGAAGATACGTTTGTAGTTATACAGACCGACCCACTGCCAAAGACTTTCTGGGCGAATCAGTCGGTAGCCAGTGAAACTCGTATAAAGCGAAAACAGCAAAGGCAGTAAGACCACAAATATCAGTGTCAGAATTGCTGGTAGCAACAGCAAATATGGCGCATTCTTTTCGCGCTGCCAGAAGCGTACGCCCTTGCTCGCTGTGAGCATTTCAGGTCTCGGTTGAGAACCAGAGTTTGGTGGGCAAGAAACAAGCCCGCCCACCAAGGGATAAGTCAAGTATCCTAGAGATAGCCCGCCTCTTTCATAATCAGACGCGCTGCATCGGCAGCTTCGTCCAGTGCTTCCTGTACCGTCTTCTCGCCCAGGATTGCGGATTGGAGCTGAGGCCATATCTCATTTGAGACTTCAATCCATGGGGTGATTAGCGGTGGCGTAAAGGCATCTTCTGTCATCGATGCCGCGTAGGTTTCGAATACTTTGACAAGGAAGTCATTGCCCTCAGCAGCGAATTTCACTTTCGCATCGCTCCAAACACTTGTGCGTGTTGGCAACAGACCGGTAGCGGCTTCAACCATCTGGCTTTCGTGGTTCGTCAGAAAAGTGATGAACGATGCGGCAGCGGCTTGGTTGTCACAAGTCGCCGTAATCGAGAGGCTGTGACTACCTGACCAGCCGGTGCGAATACCGCCCGATCCCTTTGGTGCGCGTACAAGTCCAATGTCGCCAGCAATCTTGGAGTTCTCAGGGTTGTTGAAGAATGAAGCCCAACCTGCCCAATCAAGATTTAACGCTACGGTACCTGAGGCAAATCCAAGACCGGTATCATCCCAAAGATAATTTAGTGAACCAGCGGGAACAGCTTTGGCATCGTAAAGATCCTTGAACCAGTTCACAGCCTCCACACCAGCGGCCGAATTGAACGTTGGGTTCCAGTCTTCGTCAAACAATGCGCCACCGTTGGCCACCAGCATTTCATAGAAACGACCAGTGATTGCCTCATCCTTACCGACAAATTGCGTGCCATAGAACGCCGGTGGATCAGCAAAGAATATCGCCTGATCTTTGACTTGGTTCCAAGTCTCTGGTGGAGCCAGATCATAGCCATATTCCGCCTTGAACCCTGCCTTATTATCGGCATCTTCAAACAATGACTTGATGTAGTAGAGGTTCGAGATATCAGAGTGACGCGGTAGCTGTACAAGTCGCCCATCTACAGTAGAGTTCTTCAGTGCAAGATCTTGAAACTCGACCAAGGTCTCCTCGGCGATGACTCCGTTTAAATCAATGTAAATGCTACCGTATTGCGGAGCAAAACTCGTGTGGTTGGAGCCGACGCACCAGTCAAGGGTGCCCGCGGCGATGTCCTGCTTAATCTCGCGGTCAAGCTCAAAGTGGTTCTTGCGTGATAGCACATCAACAGAGGCACCTGTCATCTCTTCCCACTCCGAAATACGCGCATAAAGTGGCTCATACTGTGCACCACCAATCAATTTCATCCGAAGCGTATAGCCGTCAAAGCGTCCATAATCGATGTCTTTGGCAATCGCGGAACTTGCCATGATGCCGATTAGTACAGTGGTTGCCAGTAATGTCTTGAGTATCGTTTTGGTCATGATTTCCTCCATAGGATATGAACCCGTCATTGCGCCGCAGAATGCGGCCTTAAAGGAGCCAGGACAGTGTCGGTGTCCTGACCAAGTGCTGGTGCCGCGATAGGAGATTTAAGTGTGGCACCATTAAAGCGGATTGGAGAGCGCAGAGTTTCCAGCCGCACTGTCCCATTCCGTGTAATCGTCTGTTCAAAATCAAGTAACTTGTATGCCTCTGTCGCCCGCATTTCAGACCAGGTCAGCACTTCGGAACACCAAATATCCGCAGGCTGAAGAACTTTGAGCCAGTAGGAAGTACGACGGGCTTGCAAGGTTTTGCCCAGCTTTGACTTAATCTCGTCACGATGCGTCATCATCGCTTTGGCATCGTCAAAATAGGCTTCGAGCCCTTCTGCATCCAATAATTCAGCAAGCACCTTCAAAGATGGTGTCATCGCCAGTGCCAAAAATCCATCCGCAGTTTGGTAGATACCGTATGGTGCTCCCAAATAGGCGTGCGCCCCATTTACGGAACTGCGTATTGGCATGCGGTTCTCATCGTTGAGGTGAGTCGATAGCACTTCAAACTGAAAGTCAACCATAGCCTCAAACAGGCTCGTCTGCACCAAGGCCCCCTTGCCATGAATACCACGCGCCACCAGTGCCGCAAGTAACCCCTGTGCCAGCGCATTGCCCGCCAGCATATCGGCCACGGCAAGTCCCATCGGCATTGGTGCATCGGCGGCACTACCGGTCAACCATAGCAACCCAGACCGCGCCTGCGCAAGCAAATCCTGGCCCGGCAAATCCTTCCATGGACCCCTTTCCCCATAGCCCGAAATACTGCCATAGATAATACGTGGATTTAGCTCTTTCACGTCATCATAGCCGAAACCATGCCGCTCAATCACGCCGGGACGGAAGTTTTGTATCACAACATCAGCACTGGCAACCAACGTCTGCAAGGCAGTCCGGTCATCTTCGTTACGCAGATTAGCGGTAATGCTTTCCTTATTGCGATTGATCGCATGAAATAGCGAATTATCCCCGTCAATCTCTGTATCTGAAAGATATAGGTGGCGACAAAGGTCGCCCACGCCGGGGCGCTCAACCTTTATGACCCGCGCACCCAAATCCGCGAGTTTCAATCCACATAGCGGACCTGAAAGGAACTGACTAAAGTCAACAACGACCAGCCCGTTAAGCGGTCGCTCATCTTGCGCTAGAACTTTCATGCGCGACTCTCATGGTAAGCCTTTTCCAAGGCATTTAGAGTCGCTGGCATATCGGATTCACCGCGCAGACAGGCATGCAAGATGTTTCCACCAGCCTGCTGAAATCCCATATAGCCATCGTAGCGTGGACGCAACCAAGTCGTTTCCAAAGTCTTGCGTGTATTCCGGAAAAAATCACCCGACTCTGCGTTGCAGGCATCACTTTCCCAAGCCACAGCATTGCCCGGCTGACCGCCACTTGCAAAAAACAGTCCGGCTTGACATTCCGCGCTGGCAATCCAAAACGCATAATCTGCCGCCACATCCAAATGCTTGCATTGGCTGGATATTGCAATACCAGTGCCGCCAATAACGGTGCCGCACGGGCCGTTTTCACCAACTCCAGGTGCATCTGCAAACGTAATAGGGAAGCGACAATAGCCATCGCGACTATAGTTCGTATATCCATAACCAAACGGGCAATAAGCCGGAGCCTCAACTTTCCGTCCCATCCACTCCAATACGCCTATTGGGTCCAAGTTAAGACAAGCCGGATCAACAAGCGCAGCGACCTCCCGCAGCATATCCAAGACTAGGGCAGCCTCGCCACGCTCCATAAACTTATTTTTGTCTTCGGCGATGCTCATGCCTTGGTTGCGCGCCAATCCAAAGAAAGTCATCAGTGTGTTGATCGGGATTAAAGCAAAGCCAACGTGATTCTCTCTTGCCAACATCAGAACTTCGTTCCATCGGGTAGGTGCCGCTTCGATGAGATCCCCACGAAACGATGCCACCGGGGTTGCCGCATCAATCGCGAGTGCCCACTGCCGACCGTCAAAATTATATGACTGATGTGATAAGCCCACGGATTCACGCGCCAGCGTCGCTAATTCCGCGTTACGGTCAAGCGTATCAAATGCAACAAGGTAGCCACTTCCCGCAACCTCGCCCACATGAGGATGATCAATAACCATGAGATCATAGGTCGTAGCCATTTCGCCAATCGGACGATCGGCAAATGCCTGCAACGAACGTTTTTCCCATGTGATTGTTACGCCAGGGCGCATTTTCATAAACGCGACCGAGGTCGCAATCATTGGGTCCACACCACGACTGTGGGCCCACGTTATACCACGCAAGTGGACTACCTTAGGCATCAGCAGTCTCTTGAGCGCGATAAAGTGCAGTCATCAGATGCTCACAATACAACACCAACTCACCCGCGCCTTTATAGACGGAATAACTTACCCGAACTTTGCCCATGGTGTTGCTTTTGGGTTCTTTTCCAAGGTTTTCCCGGATTGTGTAAATCGTGTCCCCGATGAATACCGGCTTAATAAATCGTAACCGATCATAGCCATACGAAAATGAATTCAAACAATTCGTCGCGACCAGCCCAAGACCATAAGAAAACACCATCGCGCCAGCCACCAACCGCTCGCCAAAGACACCCTCTTGAGATGCGAATTGGTCATCGGATACATAAGGGTGGTGATCCATCACAAGGCTGTTGAAAAGCATTGATTCCCCTTCAGAAATCGTTCGGCGAATTGAGCGAATTTTGTCGCCAATCTCAAAGTCCTCGAAATACCAATTTTCGGCATTCCAGACAGGCACATCAGAATGATCTGCTGGCAAACCAGGCAAGCCTCGCGCATAAACACCAATCTCTGCCATAAAGCCTCCAGTAACAAATTCAGAATTCGCAATTCTAGCATCATTTTTTCGCATGTCAAATACTTTTGCATATATAATAAACATCGACATAAAACCCGGCCAAAACCGATTAATTCGATGAGCGTTTCAGGGCATTCTAATATTTCGGACACGGCTATCCCGCATTATCTGTTCTGGCATACCAGCCTGATAGAACGCTAGAAACTTGGCTACTTTGTATCTGTTGTAGGAGATAGCGACAATGTCATAAGCCACAATGTTTTTAGTCGCCCATAAAGAGCATGCGGAATCGGGTGCTCAATCTCCGATTAAGAAAAGAAAATCTTAGTTTGGCTGGAAAATAATTTTTGCAGCTCAAACAGATCCAATTAAAAACCTAACTGGAATCCTTAAGTTGTGCTAATATCTTTATAAAATATTCACATGAAACTGAGGCTCATAACCTGTGGAAAAAGAACGGTTTTTCGAAGACTATGTAGCGGGAGAACGGCGGGTCACGGTCGGTCGCACGATCACAGAAGCCGATATTGTTGTGCATGCAGGGCATACTGGCGACTTTTTTCCGCACCATATGGATGCCGAATTTTGCAAGGGTCAGTCATTTGGACAGCGTATCGCACACGGCACGATGACCTTTGCCATTGGGGTCGGTTTGACGGCCACAGAGATAAACCCGCGTGCTTTTACCTATGGATATGAACGCCTACGCTTTCCAAACCCGGTCCATATTGGTGACACTATCCACACCGAAGTAACGGTTGGGACACTAAATCCAGATCCCAAACGCAAAGACATGGGCAAGGTCGTAGAAATCACCGAAACAAAAAAGCAAGACGGCAAAACTGTCATGTATTGTGAACATATCCTACTCGTCGAAATGAAGAATGTATTAGCATGACCCAAGGATTGCATCAAAGCTGGCCTGCACCCACTAAGCCAAAACCCATTGTAATTATCGGTGCTGGCGGCATCGTCCGCGATGCCCATCTACCAGCCTATGCCAAGGCTGGGCTGAGTGTTTCTGGGGTCACCGATTTAGACGTTGACCGAGCGCAAAGCTTGGCTGCCGATTACAGCATTCCCGCAATCTACGACAGCGTGTCGGAGGCTACATTGATATGCGGGACTGATGTTGTTTACGATGTTGCAGTCCCGCCTCACGCGATATCGACTATCTTACGCGATCTGCCCGATGGTGCGGCAGTATTGATCCAGAAACCAATGGGTAGCGATCTCGACAGCGCACGAGATATCCGCCAAATTTGCCGCGATAAGGGACTGAAGGCTGCGGTAAATTTCCAACTGCGCTTCTCGCCGATGATGCTGGCTGCCCGAGATGCCATCGCAAAAGATATGCTCGGAGAGCTACTAGAAATCGAAGTGCATCTCAACATATTCACACCATGGAACTTGTTCCCGTTCTTAATCCCAATGGATCGAGTCGAGATCGCTGTACATTCAATCCATTATCTTGACACAATTCGCGCACTGGCTGGCAACCCAATAAGTGTTTTCGCCCGCTCCTTGGGCGACCCACGCGCCGCAGAATTCGCTCAGACACGGACATCTGTTATCCTCGACTATGGGGAAACCATGCGCGGCATTATGTCGATAAATCACAACCATCAGGCTGGTCGGAAATTCCAATCCGCGTGGTTCCGAATTGAAGGTACAATCGGCGCAATGATGGTTAAACTCGGTGTCTGCTTTGACTACCCAAATGGCGAAGAGGACGAACTTTGGTATTGTAAGAACGACGGGGAATGGCAACGGATCCAGCTAGACGGCAGTTGGTTCATCGACAGCTTCATGGGTACTATGCGCAATGTGCAGCGTTTTGATGCGGGCGAAGACGATTGCCTTTTCGCATCAATCGAAGACGCTTATCAAACAATGGCACTGGTCGAGGCCTGCTTTGTCAGCATGAAAACGTCCGCAACACCGCTAAATATTAGCTAACCGTAGATGCCCATCCTAAATTTTTGCTGAGTGCAACCGCCGTATTGACCAGCTCTCCTCGGCAGTATTCAAACGTCAAAGGGTCACCATAGCGTTCGATATGTGGCACAGTCAGTGCCGCTGTCGCACGCCCCGAATGGTCAATAATCGGGGCAGAAATATTGACCACACCTTTAATCACGAAACTGTCACGCACCTCATACCCAGTCTCCCGGATGACAGACAATTCATTACGGATTTGCGCTTCGGCCATTCCGGGTGGCAACGGCACGTTCTTGAGAAACCCGTTGATTTCTTCATCTGGCAAAAAAGCCAAAATAACCCGGCCTGACGATGCCTGCCATAGATTGATCTTCGCCCCTAATCGAACCACCATGGTGTTGTTGCCTGGCGAGTCCACCTGTCCAACCACCAGAACAGATTCACCACTTGTGATCGCAAGATGGACGGACTGGTTTATCGTCTTCACCATCGCTCGCATCAATGGTCCTGCAAAAGCCGTTAAACGTCCAATTTTTGGAATGCGATGCGCGATTTCAAACACAAACGTCGTCAGTACATAGCGATCAGACACGGGATCTTGCACGATGTAGTTCCGCTCCTGAAGCACCACGAGCATCCGAAAAATTTCACTGACAGATCTGCCCAATTGACGCGCAATTTCCGATAGGCTCAATCCGACATCCAACGTCGAGAGCAACTCGATGATATCAAGACCCTTCTCTAGCGCGGGTGCCGAATATGACTTATTTACTTCTTTCGTCATGGCTCGCTTTTGGTTTGTTGCGATTGCTGTTTTCTTTCCTGCTTACGGCTCGCTTTTTCTGCACGAAGCAAATTAACTTCGATGCGCTCTTGGTGCATCATCTCGGGTGTTTCTAAGGTGAATCTACCCAACCTGCCCGCTCGCACATCTGACAATAATATTTTCGCCGCACGATCCATATCGACCTTCCCGCCTCTCATCAGACATCCCCGTCTTTGACCCACTTGCTCAAGCAGTGCCCTGCTTTTGTCTGCTACCTTCTCCAGATGGTAACGTGTCATCAATCGTTGCGGGTACATTTGTATAAAGTAATCAGCGGCAAATCCGGCAATATCGATATGGGAAATCGCCGTATCGCGAATTGCGCCCGTCACTGCCAGTCGATAACCGCTATTTTTGTTCTCCACCTTTGGCCACATCAAGCCCGGAGTATCCAGTAGCATAAACCCGGTATCAATTTCGATCATCTGCTGCACTTTTGTAATTGCCGGTTGATCACCGGTTTTGGCGACCGCTCTGCCAGCAAGCTGGTTGATCATGGTTGACTTGCCAACATTGGGAATACCCATAACCATCGCGGTAATGGCTGATTTTGAGCCTGCATGTTTATTATATAGTTGCCAGCACAGGGCGGGGATTTGCTCAACAGAGCGTGATTTTCTCAGCTCGGCAACCAGCACTTTAGTTTGCTGATTGGATTCATAGTATTGCTGCCACTGGAGCGTCCATTTCGGATCGGCTAAATCACTTTTCGATAATACTTTCAGGGCTGGTTTGTGCCCGCGAAAGGCTGCCAACATTGGGTTTTCGCTACTAAACGGAATACGCGCATCGAGCAATTCGATGCAGACATCAACTTTTTTGAGCATCTCCACGATTTCCTTGCTTGCCTTGTGCATGTGCCCCGGATACCACTGGATTTGATTTCCTGTCATGTCATTTAAAATACGAGATTTTTCAAGCTAAAAATGATAGTTTGGTATTGCCCATCCGTGTCAGCAGCCTGATTGGAAGCACTCCTAAAAGACTTCGTACACTGCAATAACCGACTACCACCACCACCACGATGCTACCGACCGTGCCGAATATCAGCCATTGCCACGGGACATGATAGGTGAATTCAAACACATATTTTGCCAATAGCCAGCCACTTAACAACGCCATTCCAGCACCGACCAATCCCGCCAACGCCCCCAAGAAGGCAAACTCCAGAACAATGGTACGGCGTATAAATTCCCGATCCGCACCCAGCGTTTTCAATAATGCAATCTCCAATGCACGCGCATTTCGTTGCCCTTGTAACACGCCAAACAACACCAGCAATGCAGTAAACAGAGTGAATATAAACACCACGCTCACAGCATTGCCTGCCTGCGCTGAGAGGCTTCTCACTCTTGCCAGCAACATACCAAGATCAATCGCGATAACACTCGGATAGGTTTGGTTAATCTGGTGTATGAACTGGTTTCTTTGTTGTGCAACATAGATACTGGTGATATAACTTCGCGGCGCATCATCAAGCAGACCGGGGGAGGCAATGATATAAAAATTCGGTCGCATATTGTCCCACTTAACTTCACGCAAGCTACGGATTGGTGCTTCTATCAGTCGCCCGCCAATATTCATAGTCAGGTGGTCGCCGAGCGCAAGATCGAGTGTTTTTGCCATATCCTGCTCAACCGAAAAGCCATTGTCATTCGCCGTGAACCAATTGCCGGCACTAATCCTGTTGTCAGACGGCAATTCGACAAGTTCGGTAAGATTAAAATCGTGGTTAATCCGATGTTGTGCTTCCTCGTCTTTGAATACTCGAGCAGATGCTTGCTGGTTATCAATCGCGCTAATCCGTGCCCGCATAATGGGATATAATATTGCCTCGTCGATGTTTTTACTATGCAACAAGGTGGCAAACGCATCGGTTTCGTGGGGCTGAATATTCATCAGAAAAACATTCGGCGCATTCGACGGGATGCTCTTTTGCCATGCCGCAAACAAGTCCGCACGCACTGCACCGAGCAACACCAACGCAAATAGTGTGGCACCAAAAGCACTAATCAGCCAAGCACTGCGCCCAGCATTTGAAGACAACACTTTCAAGGCGGCATACCAAGCATTCGAACGTGGTGCAACCAGTCGCTTGCTCGTGGCGATGATGCCACGCACGGCAAACCAAACAATGGCAGTCGCTAAAACCAGCCCGCTTAATAGCGCAAACGCCAGCCACAAATTTCGTGCTAACAAAATCGTTACAATAATCACCAGCAACAAAATACTGATACCAGCACTGCGGCTACGCCGAATACCGTCAATCTGTCCAGCCCGTAGTAATGCCATTGTTGACACCCCTTTGACAGCAAGCAGAATCGGCATCATCACCCCTGCCATCACAATAATACACATTAGCATTGATAACCATATCGGCAACCATGTTGGTAGCGGCAATGCAATGTGGGTAACATCTTGAACGATGAGTGCCGCAAAATGTTGTAGCAAATATCCAAGTCCTATGCCAACCGACGATACCAGTATTGCCACAAGCATATAGACACCGATGAGCGACTTGAGCGTCTGCCAATGACTTTGACCAAGACAGCGCAACAACGCGATTTCGTGAACCTGCCAAACCCATAATCCTTGTGCCGCCAACGCCATCACCACGATAACCAACACCACCGAAAGCAATATCGCAACCCGTAAGTAGGACACCACCCGCCCAATGGTATTGCGTACTTCAGCACGCCGCAGATCGGCGACACGCCAAGATTGGTCAGGTTTTAGACGAGTTTCAAGTGCCTTTCCAAAGGCGGCAAGCGACTCCTTTGAACCTGCCACCAATAATTGAAAACGTGCGCGACTCGCTGGCGTTATCAAACCTGTTTGCTCAAGGTCATCAATATGTATTAACATTCTCGGCGCCAGCTGCAACATGCTCGCACCACCTCCGGGCTCGAGCAGAATCTCTCGCTCAAAGCGCGCAAGATGATTGCCAAGCCGGATCTCAGAAGCGGGCTTGAGCTTCAAATCCTGAACCAATTGTGTTGCACCCCACGCCGTACCGCGAAGCGGTGCCGAAACGGATGCCGATGTATCATCACCATCAATCGACCTCAGCAACACCTCACCGCGCAATGGATAATTGGAGGAAACGGCACGCACGCTCGCCAGACGGCTACCAGTTGCGGTGATTACCATGCTCATAAAACTCACGCTACGCGCCACATCTAACCCAAACTTCTCTGCCAAAGAAATATATTCATCATCCAGAGGACGAGCCGATTCAATCAAACCATCCGCGCCAAGAATAGTACTAATACGAATCTCCATCGCCTGCTCAACCCGATCAGTGAAAAGACCGACCGCAGACAACGCCATGCCTGCCAGCAACAATCCAAGAAAAAGTAGCTTGAATTCTGCCAATCGAATATGACGCACAATACCCTTTAACATGCCACTCACCTTACACCAATCGACCAGCTTCGATATGGTATTGATCATCGCAACGCTCGGCAAGACTGCGATTATGGGTTACCAAAACCAATGTACAGCCAGTGTCTTTACAGAGCGAAAACATCAATTCCGCAACCTGCAAGCTGGTCGCATGATCCAAGTTTCCGGTCGGCTCATCGGCAAATAAAATCGCTGGCGTGATGACCGTAGCGCGTGCCAACGCGACCCGTTGTTGCTCGCCACCACTCATTTGCGATGGCAAATGATCCGCACGCTGCGCCAAGCCAACACTCGATAAAGCCTGCCGACTACGCTCGATAATCGCTTCGCTCCCGGGGATTACTTCAAGAGCGAGGGCAGCATTTTCAACTGCGGTAAGATTAGGCAATAAATGAAAGGACTGGAACACAAACCCGACGCGTCCGCGCCGCAGTTTGGCGCGTTGGTCTTCATCGAGGTCATTCAATGGCTGTCCCATCAAGCTCAATGACCCGCTAGTCGGTTGATCAAGTCCCGCCAATAAACCCAGCAAAGTGGTTTTTCCAGAGCCGGAGGAGCCCGATATCGCCAACATTCGACCGGCAGCTATTTTTAGTGATATATCCTGTATAATATCAAGCGTCCCTGAAGCCAGTTGAACCGACTTTCCGACTCTCGTGGCTTGTATCACAATATCATCTGGATTGGTTTTGTGATATTTCATCGTAGTGGATTGTGGTGGCAGATTCGGCTGTTCTGTAAGCATAATAGAAATTTGATTAAAACACTGATTCTTTCATTCGCGATTAGTTTGCTCATAGTGGCAAAAGCGCAAGCCTATACTATTTTGGTGTGGGGAGACAGCCTGAGCGCGGCTTATGGTATTCCCACAGAACAGGGTTGGGCAACCCTTCTGAGCAAGCGGCTTGCGAGTCGCCACATCCATGTTGCCAATCACAGTATCAGCGGTGAAACCACCTACGGTGGCAACACACGCCTACCACAAAGCTTAACAGATATTCAACCTGACCTGCTGATACTCGAGCTCGGTGCCAATGATGGACTGCGTGGATTAGACCTCAGACTGATGAAACAAAATCTTGCCACAATGATTCAACTGGCGCATGATGATGATGTCAAAGTGTTACTACTGGGAATGAAAATCCCGCCGAATTATGGGGCGACCTATGCCAATT
Organism: Candidatus Spongiihabitans sp.; assembly: GCA_965261425.1. Lineage (GTDB taxonomy): Bacteria > Pseudomonadota > Gammaproteobacteria > Arenicellales > Poriferihabitantaceae > Spongiihabitans. Next base: position 854,544 of record OZ253452.1, on the reverse strand, counting down.
CATTTCATCGAACTTATCTGCAACTCGCCACTCAATATAATATCCCTGTGGTTCCTTTTTTTCTGGAAACTGTGGCACCGAACAATAAACTGATGCAAAGTGATGGACTTCATCCTACCGCAAGTGCTCAGACTAAACTTCTGACTCATGTTTGGCAGGAATTATCTCCATTACTTCCAAAAGTGAACCCCCAATGAACACCCGTAGGGGCTTTCCATTCTAACTTACGGGTACGCCGTATAGGTTCTGCCGGAACGATTATTTCCTATGTGCATACTCTTTCTCGCCATTAACCAACATCCCGATTATCCGCTTATTATCGCTGCCAATCGAGATGAAATCTTTGCCCGCCCATCCCTGCCGCTGCACTACTGGGAGGATGAGCCGCATATTCTAGCGGGTCGTGATTCTTTGAAAGGCGGAAGCTGGCTGGGGGTTAATTCAGCAGGACAATTTTGCGCTGTTACCAATTTCAGGACTGGAAGACCGAGTAATACGCGGGCAAAAAGCCGTGGCCAACTGATTCAACAGTATTTAAGCCATGAAAAAACCGACCCGAGTTTCATTGCCGACCTGAAAAACACTCACCACGAATACAATCCGTTTAACCTGCTATTCGGCGGTGCAGAAAACATCACTGTATTTTGTAGTGAAGACGCATCACTGCACCACCTAAAAGACGGTTTTCACAGCATATCAAATGGAAAAACAGATCAACATTGGCCAAAAATGTCCTCTGGAGTCCAACAATTTACTGAATTGATTGGCACACACGCGACTCTCGACATAGACCGACTCAATGCAATTATGCGCGATGAGACCAAAGCAGACGACCATACACTACCCAATACGGGGGTGAGTCAAATCATAGAAAAACAACTGTCATCCATATTCATTCGCACAATCGACAGCATCCCTAACTACGATGGCAACTATGGCACACGCACGACATCCTATTTACTGTACTCACATCAGCATATCCAGATATATGAATTTAACTACGACAGCGAAGCGAATGTCACCGACCAGCCGGCCTTTACCTTGAATCGAATCAAATAAATATCACCAACGCGCCCGAGTCAGGTAACCGCATGAGCAGGCGATTGTTAGAATTGGCACTCTTTTTCAATTTCTATTGCGAGTAAATTAACTGCATGACACGCCACACCTGTATAGATAGATAAAAAATCCATACATATCCGTATAAATACGTATAGATAAGCAGGAAATATATACATATAATGAGAACTATCCTCTACACTACATAGAGTCTGCTCACAAAGTCGGTTTTGGATATTCAAATCTGTTCCAGCCAAGCAATTGGTACAATCTGTACCCGTCCAATCGTAATTGGTGTCGCCAAGCGTTCGTTATCGACCCTATTAGTCGCCTTATTTTGGGCACAAAAAAGACCTTCAGCAGGATGAGCAGGTTCATGACTAGGAAAATGCTGTTGATTCATGCAACCGAGGTGTCTGCTCGCTTGGCACGGATATAATTTAGCCGATAACCGTTCTTTGCCTGACCAAATTTGCCTTCTATTGGAATCCGTTGTAGGTAATCCGCCCGGCGTTGGGCTTTTAATTGCTTCAATAACTCTCGATTCGCTTCTGTTACCTGTTTGGGTCTGCCTAATGGCTTGCCCGAAAAACGGATGCCCAATCCTTTCAAGTAATGCCGGTTCTCTCGACTACCATATATCGGATCACCGATAACGCTTTCGGGGTAGCAACCATAACGTTCATGGTAACGCTCAACCTGACCCTGCAAATCATGCCCCTCATGAAACGCATCCCAACTTAAATGATCAACTCGGGATAACCCGTGTGTCGTTAAACTCACGCTCAACTTCGAACCAAACTCAACCGACTTACCTTGCTTACCTCGCACAATCGGACGCACATACGGTTGATGAATGCTCACAATCCGATTATCACAGCGTCGGCTTTTGTTGCGGTACATCTCCCACTGCTGCGTATAGACATGCTGAATGACCCAGTAGTGGTATAGCAGCCTGCGTGACAAAGGCAACGCCGTGCCCATCGGGAAACAATCCATTAAACCCTCAATATGACCAAAATTGCGCCGCAAGTATTGCAGTTGTTGCTTGATCGCTCGTTGGGTCGCTTGACGTTTGGGACGACGCTGTTTGACCAACCCGAGAAAAGCTTTACGTGCTTGGCGACGATAGGTGCGTGGTTTCTGACTGAACTCCGTGTGTGGATACAATTCGTCAATAATCCGTTCCGTCATCTCACGCGCTTCATTCAGTAAACTTAAATCCGTGGGATACCGTATCGCTTGCTCTGCCACAGTCGCATCGATTATCAACTTACCTTCGTGGCTGGGTGCTTCCACAGTGGTGGCAGGCGAAATTGGGGAATTATCCTCCCCTTGTGGGTCTTGATTGGGTTTTGGCTCTGGCACGGACTCTGGCTCTGATTCATCACCCGACTTGTTGGTCTGTGTGGATACCTTCAAACCATCCTTAACGCTGCGTTGTGGCACGACCTGCGCCTTTTCCACAGCACCAATAATCGCTTGATGGAACACTTCAAAAACAGTATCCCCCATACGTTTGCGTACTTCAACCAGCAACGAGGGTACAAACGGAGCTGATCTTTGGTAACCGATAAGCCCGACAAAGTATTGCAGATACGGATTCTCCTGAATCTGACTCACCGTTTCACGATCAGACAACCCTAGTTTGTGTTTGATGATCACCGCACCGATGACTAAACGAGCATCTTTTGCTGGCCGACCCCGCTTTGACGAGAGGCTTTTATGATAGCCCTGTGCTAACCCATCCCATGGAATGCACTGACCTAGTTTTACCCAGCGGTTGTGTGCATCAAGGGCGGTGTGAAACGGCCAGTCAAATTCTCGATAGTACGTTGGTTGGAATCGTTATAATCAATCATAGCTGCAAGGTTTTAGAGGTTATTGGGCTGATTTCCATGCAGAATTATACCACAAAATAACTATTACTTGTTTATATTCAGATAGATATATTTTATGAGCAGGGTCTAAATAACTACGGCTATAAAAAGTTTCTGATTATCAAAGGAAAAACCAGCCTGAGTATCAACCAGGATAAAATTGATGCCGAAAGCCGTTGGGACGGCTTGCATGGGGTGATTACCAATTTGCCCGATACGCCGCACCAAGAAGTGTTATCACACTATCGCGGCTTATGGCAGGTTGAAGAGAGTTTCCGCATTACTAAACATGACTTAAAAGTACGGCCTGTCTATCATTGGACACCTTCAAGAGTGCGTGCACACATCGCTATTTCGTTCATGGCTTTTACCTGCATCAGACAGCTAATGTATCGAATCAAGCTACAACACAAAGCCTTATCCCCTGAGGTTATCCGTAATGCCTTGATTCATGTGCAGCATAGTGTATTCAAACACAAGCGCACCAAACAGCGTTATGTCATGCCTTCTCAAATCAATCCAGAGGCAAAAAAAATCTATGCTGTGATGGGATTAAAAGCGACCACCACAGCTTACCCACTGTACTGATTGATATAATTCTTAAATATCTGGGCATTTGTAGTGCCTAGATATTTTTGTGTTCCTTTATAAATCAATTACTTATGATGGTTTACCGTCGAAGTCAGGAGTAACAATAGGAAGCGGGACTTTCTGGGTCGTGTAAAAACCAATATTTTGTCGTTCTCGCGAAGCCTGTCCCCGCGTAGGCGGGGAGCGGGAACCCAGTAAAACAACCAAACCCGCAAGGGTTTTCCACATGTAACGCGACCTAGCGCGGGGTTCTTGCACAGCCTCATTAACCGTAATCCAGAAAAATCAGTGACAATTCCTAGTTTGGAGGCATTCTATGTCTAAAATGAATGTATAATGCTTTATGCAACAATGAGCAACCTTCAGAGTATCGAAATCGTGCATAGAATCGCCATTCCCGATTCCATGGGATGCACATGTTTAAATGGATGCAAAAAAGCGGCTGGTTATTTTATTGGAGGCGATACATCTTCAGAATTATGACCTTAATAAAACATATGGCATGAGTCTGGAATAAATATTGAATACACAACTGCTATCCTCCTCTGATGACTTTAACGCATTTGAAACATTGTTTTGTGCCGATACAGTGCGGCAACGTTGTCGGCAGATTGGCGAACGTGCTCTGGTCGGGCAGGCGAACTGGTTTTCTATCAATGAAACCAACTTTCGGCGATGTGTCAAACTGGTCGCAAATACCTGCTTAAAAAACTATCCGGATCTAAAAATTCCCGTTCATAGCCTATGGCGGCATTTTGATATTGGGGAGACAAACCTGTGGCAACATTACACGCAAAACTTCAGTGGCAAGAAAATTGAGCTGGCGCGTTCGGCGGTTGATTTTGGCTTCCTGAGTGTGTTGCTGGATGCGGGCACGGGTACGAGTACGGGTGAGAAATGGGTGTTTGAAGATCCGGTCAGCGGACAATTATTATCCGGAGCGGAAGGCTTGGCAGCCGCCAGTATTGATTTATTTTTTAACCATGTTGCCCGATTTGAACATGTCAGATGCTGGATTATGGATGCGGATAGTTTGAAATTGGTCACCCAGAAAACCCTTGCCAGCACCTTTCAGTATTCCTATAAAAACCCGCTGGCGGGCATTGATGAGCGATTGTCTTTGCTACAAGGGTTCGCGTCTATACTGAAAAATTACCGCACCGGACATCAGTTATACAGTCGCCCGAGTAATTTGATTGACGAATGTCTTGCGCTTTCCAAAAAGTCTTTTCTGGGCAAAGTTTCTGTTGAGGCCGCGGATGTGTTGTCGATAGTCTTAAAACACTTTGGTGCAATGTGCCCGCATGGCTATAGTGACGAGCGTTACGCGGGCATGAATCTGGGGGATTGTGGTTATCACTCGTTGCTCACCACGAATGATGAAACCGCTGGCATTATTCCCTTTCATAAACTGTCGCAGTGGCTAACCTACTCGCTGGTTGAGCCATTGCAATGGGCGGACATCGAAGTTGTCAATCTTGATCGGCTGACCGGTTTGGCGGAATATCGTAACGGTGGCTTGTTTATCGATACCGGTTCGTTGCAGCCCTTGGATCGAAGTTTATTGTATTCCAAATTGACGATTGATTCTGATGCGGTGGTGGAATGGCGCGCACTAACGGTCTATTTGCTGGATTGGCTTTCCATTGAGCTACGCCCCATGCTCAATGTTTCAGAAAAGCAACTGCCATTGTGTGCAATATTGCAAGGGGGAACTTGGGCAGCAGGGCGGGATCTTGCACTGCGATTGCGTCCCCCTCTGCACCGCCACTTGGTTTCTGACGATACTGTTTTTTAAGCACGTTGTGCAACAATGACAGTCCTGGTTGATATCAACGATCAAAACTGGATGAGCGAACAGACGTTTGTCAGGTTACTGAACGGCGGGATTCCAGCTCATCAAATTCGATTTTATCCGCATCTCGGTGCGGTTGAAGATGTCGTGATGCTGGTCTGTGACCGATTGCGTCCCGGACTGGTGAAGCAGTTACCGAATCTTGAATTGGTTCAGAAAATGGGCGCAGGGGTTGAAACGATGTTGGATGCCGATATGCCTGAAAATATCCGCATAACGCGCTTAAAACCAGCCATAGCGGCGATGCAAATGGCACAGTTTTGTTTGGCATCTGTGTTGCCGGATATGTTCAATTTCAAATTTCACCAAGCGCATCAATTAAAACGCAAATGGCAGCCCAAAGCCCCGCAAGTGGCGGCTAATATTGCCGTTGCTGTGCTTGGATTGGGGCATATTGGTGGGGCAACAGCAAGCCTATTCCAATCGCTGGGGTTTCGTGTGATTGGTTGGAGCCGGACGGAAAAAGTGCTTGACGGAATCGACTGCCGTTGGGGTTTGGATATGCTTAACGGCGTGCTGGCAGAATCCGATTATGTCATCTGTATATTGCCTGCCACCGCAGCGACCATCAATTTATTTGATGCGCATCGCTTTAATGCCATGAAGCCGGGTGCTACGCTCATTAACATAGGGCGGGGGAGGTTGATTGTCGAGCCGGATTTGATTGCCGCGCTGGATGGGCATCTAGCACATGCCATATTAGATGTGGTGGTGCAGGAACCGTTAGTGGCAGACAGCCCATTATGGCAACATCCGCATATCACCATAACACCGCATATTTCCGGTTGGCATCTGGATGATTTGGAGGAGGTTGCCAATAACTATAACGCGCTCGTTGCGGACGCGCCTTTGAGCGATGAAATCAATCGTAAGCGCGGGTATTGAGTTGTAGATGGCAGTCATTAGTTGGCAGTTGTCAGTTATCAGTTTAGCGACATACTTCCGATTGTTTTTTGAATTATGTAAAGGTCTATAATTGCTTGAATTAGGTACAGTATATGGTCAAATCGCCCAATAAACCCGATAAATCCGCATCTCAAAAGCCAGCAACATCTCAAACCACAAGGGATTGGCAGCGGCTTGCCCAAGCCGAGTTGAAAGGCAGGTCGGTCGAGGATATTCATCGGCAGACGCCAGAAGGCATCGTGCTTAAGCCGTTGTACAGTGCTGATGATTTGGACCAATTATCATTTGTCGATTCCATGCCCGGTTTTGCGCCTTATACACGCGGCACAAAGGCGACCATGTATGCCGGTCGTCCGTGGACAATTCGCCAGTATGCCGGATTTTCGACTGCGGAGGAATCCAATGCGTTTTATCGCGCCAATCTCAAAGGCGGTCAAACCGGATTGTCGGTTGCCTTTGACCTTGCGACTCATCGTGGTTATGACTCGGATCACCCGCGTGTGGAGGGTGATGTCGGCAAGGCGGGGGTTGCCATTGACTCGGTTGAGGACATGAAAATTCTGTTCGATCAAATCCCGTTGGATAAAATGTCGGTGTCAATGACCATGAATGGCGCGGTGCTACCGATAATGGCGATGTTTATTGTCGCCGCAGAAGAGCAGGGCGTGGCTCCAGCCGCTTTGTCGGGCACGTTACAAAATGATATTCTCAAAGAATTCATGGTGCGTAACACCTATATTTATCCGCCAAAACCGTCAATGAAAATTGTTGCTGACATCATTGCCTACACCGCGGACAATATGCCACGCTTTAATTCAATCTCTATTTCGGGCTACCACATGCAAGAAGCCGGTGCCACGATTGTGCAGGAATTGGCATATACGCTGGCGGATGGTATTGAATATGTACGCACCGCAATCAACAGCGGCATGGAAGTTGATAAATTTGCCCCTAGATTGTCCTTTTTCTTTGCGGTTGGGATGAATTTCTTTATGGAAATTGCCAAGTTACGAGCGGCGCGAACATTGTGGTCGGAATTGATGGAAAGTTATTTCTCGCCACAAGACCCGCGTTCCAAAATCCTGCGTACTCATTGCCAGACATCGGGAGTCAGCCTAACCAGTCGCGATCCGTATAACAACATTGTCCGCACCACCCTCGAAGCATTGGCTGCCGTTTTGGGCGGAACCCAATCCCTGCATACCAATTCTTTCGACGAAGCACTGGCATTGCCAACCGAAAACTCGGCGCGTATCGCTCGCAGCACCCAATTGATTTTGCAACATGAGAGCGGTGTAAGCGATGTGATTGATCCTTTAGGCGGGTCGTATTATATCGAAAGCCTGACCAATTGTTTAATCGTTGAAGCGCGTAAACTGATTGACGAAGTGGAACAAATGGGCGGCATGACCAAAGCGGTCGAAGCCGGACTGCCCAAATTACGCATCGAAGAAGCCTCAGTAAAGCGACAAGCACGAATTGATCAAGGCGAGGAAATTATTGTTGGGGTCAACCGTTATCAGTTGCAAGAGGAGCAACAAGTCGATATTCTGATGGTCGATAATAATGCAGTGCGGAGCGCGCAAGTTCAACGGTTGCAAGCAATCCGGCAATCCCGCGACCGCGCTCAGGTTGATGCTGCACTGAATGAATTGCGCGATATTGCCGAATCGGGGCAGGGCAATTTGCTGGCAGTGACAATCAAGGCTGCCAAAGCACGCGCCAGTGTCGGGGAAATTTCTGATACATTAGAAGAGGTATATCATCGGCATCGCGCCCAAATCCGTTCGCTGGGCGGGGTCTATCGTGCCGCCTATGAAGGCGATGAACAATTTACCATGCTAAAAGATAAAATTGACCTATTTGCGCGACAAGAAGGTCGCCGTCCGCGAATGCTAGTGGTCAAGCTGGGGCAGGATGGGCATGACCGTGGCGCGAAAACCATTGCCACCGCATTTGCCGATATGGGGTTTGATGTGGATATTGGTGCGCTATTCCAAACACCTCAAGAAGCGGTCAATCAGGCGATAGAAAACGATGTGCATATTATCGGCATCTCCTCACAGGCGGCTGGGCACAGAACGCTGGTTCCAGCAGTTATGAAGGCATTACGCGCCGGAAAATGTGATGATATTATGGTTATTTGTGGTGGGGTAATTCCACCGAGCGACTATGATATATTGTATCAATCTGGTGTGGTCGCCATTTTTGGCCCAGGCACAAACATCCCCGATGCTGCCAGCGAAATATTGGATTTGTTGGAAAAGAAACGATAGTCCACTTACGAATTACGAATTACGAGCGTCGTTTGAGACTGTGCAAGAACCCAACATCCGTCTTTCCTGCGAAGCCTGTCCCCGCGTAGGCGGGGAGCAGGAATCCAGTGAAACAACCAAACCCGCAAGGGTTTTCCATATATAACGCGACCGAGGTTCTTATACAGTCTCGCCATATTTCGACAATGATGTAAAGGTCTCATATTATCAAATAACGATGAAATAACATGTATGAAATAATCGAACAGTTGGAGAAAAAGCGCGCGCTTGCCAAACTGGGGGGCGGTAAAAAACGCATTCAGGCACAACATGACAAAGGCAAACTCACCGCCCGAGAACGGATTGAAGTGCTGTTTGACCAAGACAGTTTTGAGGAGTGGGACATCTTTGTCGAGCATCGTTGTGCCGATTTTAGTATGCAGGGCAAGACCATTCCCGGTGATGGCGTGGTCGTTGGTTACGGTACGATTAACAGCCGCGTTGTGTTTGTTTATAGTCAGGACTTTACTGTGTTTGGTGGCTCTTTGTCCGAAGCCAATGCAGAAAAAATTTGTAAGGTTATGGATCAAGCGATGAAAGTCGGTGCGCCGATTATTGGGATTAGCGATTCAGGTGGCGCACGGATTCAGGAAGGCGTGGCTTCTTTGGGTGGCTATGCGGAAGTGTTTCAGCGCAATGTCTCCGCCTCTGGGGTTATTCCACAGATTTCCCTGATAATGGGACCTTGTGCGGGCGGCGCGGTTTATTCGCCTGCGATTACCGATTTCATTTTTATGGTAGAAGATAGTTCATATATGTTTGTAACCGGCCCGGATGTGGTGAAAACCGTGACCCACGAGGAAGTCTCCGCAGAGGATTTAGGCGGTGCGACCACCCACACCGGTCGTTCTGGCGTTGCTGATTTAGCATTTGAGAATGATATACAAGCCTTGTTAATGACGCGGCGATTTTTTAACTTCCTGCCAGGGAATAACAAGCAGAAACCGCCCCACCGCCAAACTGCCGACAGCCAGAGTCGCACGGACATTTCACTGGATACGCTGGTGCCAGACAATCCCAGTTTGCCTTATGATATTAAGGAGCTGATTGTGAAGGTGATTGATGAAGGCGATTTTTTTGAATTGCAACCCAATTATGCGCGCAACATTGTTATCGGCTTTGCTAGAATGGAAGGCGGCACAGTTGGCATCGTTGCCAACCAACCGATGGTGTTGGCAGGATGTTTGGACATCAACGCTTCCATCAAAGCGGCGCGATTTGTGCGCTTTTGCGATGCGTTTAATATTCCCCTGATTACCTTTGTGGATGTGCCCGGATTTATGCCCGGAACCGCTCAGGAATACGGCGGCATCATCAAACACGGCGCGAAACTACTCTATGCCTACGCCGAATGCACGGTGCCTAAAATAACGCTAATAACCAGAAAAGCCTATGGCGGTGCCTATGATGTGATGGCATCCAAGCACTTGCGCGGCGATGTCAATCTCGCCTGGCCCAGCGCGGAAATTGCGGTCATGGGGCCTAAAGGCGCGGTGGAGATTATTTTTCGTAAAGAAGCCAAAGATGCAACCAAACTCGAACAAAAAACCGAACAATATCGGATAAAATTTGCCAACCCATTCGTCGCAGGGAGACGTGGCTATATAGACGATGTCATTTTACCTCGCGACACCCGCAAACGCATCTGCCGCTCATTGGCGATGTTGCGGGAAAAGTCGTTGCAGAACCCGTGGAAAAAGCATGGCAATATTCCTTTATAATGGAGTCTTCTTTAGTTCGTTGAGTAAAAATTATGAGCATTGAGGAGTCCAACCGCTTGAAGGCGCGTGTTGAGCTAATAAAAACAGGCTTTCAGGATGGCGTGTACCTGAATGAAGCGAGCATTTCTCGGCAAGTGGTGGAGCCAATTTTACGCGAGTTGGAATGGCCTACTGATGATGCGGCTGTGGTTTGCTATGAGTATGCACTAAATCGTTCAAAGGCGGACATTGCGTTGCTCCACAAAGGGAAGCCAACCGTTATTATAGAGGTAAAACAGCCGGGTTCTGCCGAGGGTGCTGAAAAACAGTTGTTTGAGTATGTTTTCCATGCGGGCGTTTCACTTGCGGTGATAACCACTGGCAAGGAATGGGAGTTTTATTTGCCGCTGAAAGCGGGCGATTATCAAGACCGCCAAGTGTATAAATTGGACATTTGTGCCCGAGAAACAGAAGAATCTGTCAACCGCTTGATGCGTTATTTGTTTTATTCGCACCTGTGTTCCGGGCAAGCCATCAAGGCGGCTGAAGCAGATCATGGTGATAAAGCCCGGGCTAAAGACATTCAAGATGCCCTCCCGAAAGCCTGGGTGCAGGTGCTGTCTGAATGCGATGCGCGTTTAATGGAGCTTGTGCAAGATAAAGTTGGAGATATATGCGGCTTTACGCCGGATGCCGATGTTGTGAAGAAGTTTATCGGGCAACAGGCGGGGCAAGGGGTAGCGTATCAACCGCCCAGCCGGACTGCTTCGGTTTTGGCGACACATACAAAACCCATAGAAGCCACAGATGCCAAGAACAATCACCCAAAAAGATTGGGAGGCTTTGAGTTGCACGGTGTGAGACATGAAGCACGCAATGGTGTTGATACTTTGGTCAAAGTTTATGAGGAACTGATAAGACGGGATGCTTCTTTCCCGGATAAATTTATGCAAAGTGTTCCTGGCGGCAAGAAAATTCGTCAGATGGCGCATGAACAGCGCGATTTATACGCCAACCCTGTACCTTATAAAGGTAGCTCTCGTCAACTGTCCACCGGGTATTGGATTAACACACATTATAGTAGGAAAACGATTGAAGAAATTATCCAAATCGCCTGTAAAGCCGCTGGCATTGATTTTCAAAACGACATTAAACTGCTTTATAAATAGTTCTGTAACTCGGCAATGAGCATGACCAATGAGACGTGTGTTACATGTGGAAAACCCAACCCACTAAATCCCCCTCGTATGATCCCAATCGGGTAAATTATCAACTCGTTTAGTGGTTTTTAATGGACCCTATCCAACGGCGGTTGGATGGGTAGTCGTGATGCAGTAGCCCCCAGTAAGTTTTTAAACTTGTTGATAAGGTATCGCACCTACTACCCGCTTTACCGGTTTTTGCTCCTCGACAATTGCTCCTGCATTGTTCTAATAAGTTACATCCATGTAACGATGCAAAACCGGCATACGACCGCCATGGATGGCGGAAGTGCAAATAATGCAGGAGCAATTATTTGCCCGTACATCCTTGTACATTAACATCATCAAGTGCGGACAGTATCTGGTGCAAGACCAAAAACCTGAACCAAAAATCTGAGCACGAATAGTACGAGGATGCACCGAAGTTAAATTATCCAACCTATCTACAATTATAACCGGAGAATGTTATGTTATGTATCGGTATTGATATATCTAAAGCACGTTTTGATGGTGCTGTGTGCGTTGAGGGTGTTGACCACAACCCGTCTTTTGCTAATGATCATAAAGGCTTCAAAGCCTTGTCCAAATGGCTAAAATCATTGGACGCAGCGCAAGAGCGGGTGTTTTGTATGGAAGCCACCAGCGTTTATGGGGTTGCTTTGGCGTATTATTTACATCGCTCAGGCGACCAGGTGATTGTGGCGAACCCAATGAGAACCCATGCGTTTGTCAAGATGGAAATGTTGCGTAATAAAACGGATAAATCCGATACCCACAGGGCACAAGTGCTGGCAGCATTGCGCGTTATTGTCAACATATTGTGGCCAAAGGTGAGTTAGAGAAAAATCTGTTCAAGCCCAAAAGCGAAGCCAGTGTTGCGTTACAATGCCTGATGACGCGCTTGGAGCAGTTAAACAAACAATCAACCCAAGAGAAGAATCGTTTGCCAGTGAGTTTGAATAAGACCGCCAGCAAATCAATCAAAGCGATGATTCGGTACATCTGTCGGCAAATAGTGATTGTTGAACAGGAAATCAAGGACTTGGTTGTAGGCGATTCTGTGTTGCGTCAACAAGTACGGTTATTGACCAGCATTGGCGGGATTGGCAACAAAACGGCTTGGGCTATCCTCGCCTATATGGGGGATATATCGTCATTTGATAACGCCAAGCAAGTGGCCAGTTTTGCTGGGTTGAATCCGAAGATAACCCAGTCTGGCAGTAGTATCAACAAGAGTAGTCTGTCAAAAATAGGGCACAAACGCCTGAGAAAGTCTCTCTATATGCCTGCACTGACGGCAACGCGACACAATCCAGTCACGCAGAATTTATACAATAGGCTACTTGATAAAGGCAAACCTAAACAAGTGGCAGTGTGCGCGGTGATGCGGAAACTACTGGTTATATCTTATGGGGTATTAAAATCAGAACAGCCTTTTGATGTCAATTATGCTTGCAGATAGCGCGTTTGTGGTGGAATCCCAGTCGGCAAAGTCATTCTAACAATGAGCCGAAAAAAAGTTGAAAATAAGTGGATTTTTAACACAGTATCTTATCAGGGGGACTGGTCACTCATTCCCCCTGATAAGGGGACAAGGGGTAGGAACGGCGAATATTGGTTTTTACGCGCCCTCTACAGATACCGTGCAAAAAACTAATATTTGTCATTCCCGTGAAAGCGGGAACCCAGTAAAACAGCCAAACCCGCAAGGGTTTTCTACATGTAACATGTATGAGCAAAAACTCGAGAAGGCAACCCGTTTGTCTCATCGTCACTGAATCCGAGCAATTTATTGACATAAAAGTCATAAGTAGATAGATTACGCGCCAGATGTTGTATATTGTTGATGGTCGCCTATAAAGGTTTTAGAGACTATCTTTCCTTAGAGTACTTAGAAAAGCTCGGCATCTGCTGGGCTTTCGCCGTTTTATGCCCCTATAAACCCCTTTATAAAGCAATAACAGCCTAGTCGGGCGTTCTTGAAAACAAAAAGTGCAATAGTGATGGTTTATACTCATGCTTGGATGCGGCACGACAATAATTTATCATCGGATTGGAATAAGAGGCATTAAAATTGAGTAGAACGGAACGGACGGTGGTAGAATCGGCACCGTCAAGCATGTCGCAATCAGTCGTTTAACGATTGACGATACCATTGGCAGATAAAGCAAAGGTCATTATCATCCGTCTCTTTGAGCGCGGGTGTTGCCTGATCGAATTAAAACAAGGGTGCCCATAACAGATTAACTAATTTAAGAATACCAATGAGTGATATTGAAATCGCGCAAAACGCGCCTATTAAGCCCATTTTTGAAATTGCTGCCAAACTGGATATTCCCAGTGACGCATTGGCACCCTTTGGTCATACCAAAGCAAAGGTCAGCCTGAGTTATATTGATTCATTAAAAGACCGACCCGATGGTAAACTGATTCTGGTTACCGCGATTACCCCGACTCCGGCGGGAGAGGGCAAGACCACGACTTCGGTTGGACTGACCGATGGGCTTAATAAAATCGGCAAAAAAACCATGGTTTGTTTGCGTGAACCTTCGCTCGGCCCCTGTTTCGGCATGAAGGGTGGGGCAGCCGGAGGCGGCTACGCACAGGTCATCCCGATGGAAGACATTAATTTGCATTTTACCGGCGATTTTCATGCCATTACCTCGGCGCACAATTTATTGTCGGCATTGATAGACAATCATATTTATTGGGGCAATGCCGCCGGAATCGACACACGGCGAGTGGCATGGAGACGTGTTGTGGACATGAATGATCGTTCGTTGCGACACATTACCAGCTCGCTTGGTGGTATCGCGAATGGCTATCCACGCGAAGATGGTTTCGATATTACGGTCGCATCGGAAGTGATGGCGATATTTTGCCTCGCTAAAGATGCCAAAGATCTGGAGCAACGCCTCGGTAAAATTGTGATTGGCTATACTCGAGACCGCGAGCCGATACGAGCGGCGGCAGTTATGGCACCGGGACCAATGGCGGTCTTGCTTAAAGATGCGATTGCACCGAATTTGGTGCAGACGCTGGAACATAATCCAGCATTCATCCACGGTGGTCCATTTGCCAATATCGCACACGGTTGTAATTCTGTGATTGCCACCCGTGCCGCCATGAAACTGGCACCATACGTTGTAACCGAAGCCGGTTTCGGTGCCGATTTGGGAGCCGAGAAATTCTTTGATATCAAGTGCCGTAGCGCAGGTTTGGCACCCGATGTGGTGGTTCTGGTTGCCACAATACGCGCATTGAAAATGCACGGCGGTGTGACAAAGGAGAATCTTGGAAAAGAAAACGTGCAAGCGGTTAAGGATGGTTGTGTCAATCTTGCTCGCCACATCGAAAATGTTTCATCCTATGGCGTGCCAGTGGTCGTAGCGATTAACCGATTCAGTGCCGATACCGATGCCGAAATGGCCGCAGTACGGGAATTGACCGTCAGCTATGGCGTGAAAGCCATTGATGCCAACCATTGGTCAGAAGGCGGTGCCGGCACGATCGAACTGGCGGAAGAAGTGGCAAGAATCGCCGATAGCGGTGAAAGCAAATTTACCACCGCCTATCCTGATGACATGCTGCTATGGGATAAAATCAAAACCGTGGCAACGAAAATTTATCGCGCCGATGACATCACGGCAGACCAGAAAACCATCAGCGATATTCAGGCTCTGCAAGACGGTGGCTTTGGTCATTTTCCGGTTTGTATTGCCAAAACCCAATACAGTTTTTCGACCGATCCCAACCAAAAAGGTGCGCCCACTGGGCATTTTCTACCAGTCAGAGAAGTCCGATTGTCCGCTGGAGCAGGTTTTATCGTGGTTGTTTGTGGCGATATTATGACCATGCCCGGGCTACCCCGAGAACCGGCGGCAAACCGAATTCGCATCAATGCACAAGGCGATGTGGAAGGCTTGTTCTAGGGCATCTTTTGTCGGCTTTTGTGGTTGCGGATAGGGCAAATGTTTGGCGGGGTAAACAGCGGAGAGGTGTCTGAGTGGTTGAAAGAGCACGCCTGGAAAGTGTGTATACGTTCATAGCGTATCGAGGGTTCGAATCCCTCTCTCTCCGCCATTAACTTTGCGTAATCTGGCAGGCTCAATCAAAACAATGCAACGCACTCAAGGGCACCTACTTTACTCATCGTTACTATCCAAACTATCTGGTAATTTTAATATTTTCTTCCTGACTTCGACGGTACATATTCATAACCAATTGATTTATAAAGAAACACAAAAATATCTAGGCACTACAAATGCCCAGATATTTAAGAATTATATCAATCAGTACAGTGGGTAAGGTGTGGTGGTCGCTTTTAATCCCATCACAGCATAGATTTTTTTTGCTTGTGGGTCGATTGTAGAAGGGATGACATAACGCTTATTCGTGCGCTTGTGTTTCAGGACACTATGTTGCACATGAATCAAGGCATTACGGATAACAGCAGGGGATAAGGCTTTGTGTTGCAGCTTGATCCGATACATTAGCTGTCTGATGCAGGCAAAAGCCATGAACGAAATAGCAATGTGGGCACGCACTCTTGAGGGTGTCCAATGATAGACAGGGCGTACTTTCAAGTTCTGGGTTGGGAGTGCGACTTTAGCCGCGCCAAAACCGTGCCAGAACGGCGGGACTAAAGTCCCACTTCCGGGCTAGGTCGCCGTGTGGAAAACCCTTGCGGATTTATTTGTTTTACTGGATTGTTCCATCTTGTTCATCCTCTCTATCCATGTCCATGTTTTTCGTAATTCGTAGTTAAAACCAATATCATTTCCGCATTCTGCTTGCTTTGGGATCATACATCGCGGTCAGGCTTGCTTTGGCTGGGACTTTGTTGTCGCCAACCTCTATGGCGAATTTTCCGTTGTTAATATAGTCATCGTCTATGACACTATTGGCGCAGACATAGCCGAGTCCGACTGATCCACCTAAAGTATGACCATAGTTCCCAGAGGTTAAATGCCCGACTATTTTACCGTCACGCAAAATCGGTTCGTGGTGATAGAGCATGATTTTGGGGTCTTGTAAGAGAAATTGCAGTAGCCTTTTTTTCTTCCAGCTAGCGTTTTCTTTTTGTTTGAGAATCGCTTCGGCGCCGATAAAAGGAATGGATTTTTCTAAGTCGCATACAAATCCAAGCCCGCATTCCAGCGGGGTATCGTGGTCGGCAACATCGTGTCCAAAATGGGCGAATTTCTTTTCGATTCTGCCGCTATCGAGGGCGTGTAATCCTGCCATCTTTAAGCCATATTTTTCACCCGCCTGCCATAATGTATCGAAGCCATGTCGTGCCATATCAACTGGGATATACAGCTCCCAACCAAGTTCGCCAACAAAGGATACACGCGCCGCACGACCGACAGCGCAGCCCAATTCAATCGGCTTTGACATGCCGAATGGGAAATGGGCAGTACTCATGTCCATCGCCAACACCTCACCGAGCAATGCTCGGCTGTGCGGACCCATCACACCGAATACAGCCCAGCTATTGGTTACATCGGTAACCGTACAACAGGCATCAGCAG
The DNA here is from genome assembly GCA_965261425.1 of Candidatus Spongiihabitans sp. Lineage (GTDB taxonomy): Bacteria > Pseudomonadota > Gammaproteobacteria > Arenicellales > Poriferihabitantaceae > Spongiihabitans. The sequence continues at coordinate 837,502 of OZ253452.1, read as the reverse complement.
GGGTGTTTTTTGCCAGCCAATCAAGGTCTTTGTTGGTAACTGCGGCACCGCTGACCACGAGGTATTGGTTTTCCTCAATACGGGTTACCGTGAGGTCGGCTTCAATTCCGCCGCGCTCGTTAAGCCAATGGGTATAAACCATTTTGCCCAGCTCGACATCAACATCAGCGGTACAGATTTTTTGCAGAACACGCCCGCTATCTCGACCTTGTACCAGATATTTGGAAAAACTGCTTTGATCGAATAAGGCAACTTTTTCTCTAAATGCGCGATGCTCGCCGGCAGAATATTTAAACCAGTTTTGTTTACCGAAACTGTATTCATATTGGGGCGACACGCCTTGTGGGGCAAACCAGTTTGGACGCTCCCAGCCAGCCACTTCGCCAAAACAGGCGTTATGCGCTACCAGCCGTTCATGGATTGGCGAATGGCGCACATTGCGCGAGGTTTGCATTTGCTTAAATGGATAGTGGTTGTCGTAGAGCAACCCGAGGGTCTCGGTGACCCGATTTTGAATATACTGCTGTGTGCCCTGAAAACTGTACATGCGGCGTATATCGTTGCTCCATAAATCAAGCGGGGCATACCCTTTGTCCATCCATTCCGATAACGCCTTGCCCAATCCGCCGGCACTTTGTATGCCGATAGAGTTCAGTCCAGCGGCAATATAAAAATGCTTCAATTGGGCAGCCTCGCCGAGATGGAATTGATCATCCGGAGTAAAACTCTCGGGACCGCAGAAAAACTTTCGCCAGCCAACATTTTGCAACATCGGCACCCGTGCCATAGCCTGTTCCAACACTGGCATCATCTGCTCGTCGAAATGCCCGTCTAATTCATCAAAACAAAAATCATCGGGGATCCCTTGTTGCCCCCAAGGTATGGCATGTGGTTCAAACTGACCGACCAATAAACTACCCGCATCTTGTTTGTAATAGGCATATTTATCGTGATCCCGCATGACCGGTAAATCCAGTGGCAGATCATCCAGTTTTTCTGTTACCGCATAATAATGCTCGCACGCATGTAGCGGAATATTCACACCGCCTAACCGACCCACTTCTCGCGCCCAAAGACCGGCACAATTCACCACATACGCGGATTGAATTTCACCTTGATTGGTCACCACACCCGTTACTTTGCCATGTTTCTGATTTATTCCGATGATGGTGACTCCTTCCAAACAAAGTGCGCCCCGACCCCGTGCACCCTTTATATAGGCGGCAGTGATGTCCACCGGACTTGCATAACCATCCTGCGCGACCCAGCTACCGCCCAGCAAATCGCCGGTTTCAAGAAAAGGATATTTTTCTTTTATCTCATTTGCATTCAGCATATCAACTTGGGTTACACCAAAAGCATTATTCATTGACGCGACCCGTTTTAGCTCCTCAAACCGCGCCTCGCTATGAGCGATGGACAGCGAACCGACTTGCTTGAACCCAGTGGATTGTCCGGTTTCTGACTCAATATCAGCCAACAGCGACATGGAATATTGCGCTAATTTGGCATGGCTCTCATTGGCACGTATGGTGCCGATTAACCCGGCAGCATGCCATGTTGTGCCACAACTAAACTGCATTCGTTCCAGTAGCAATACATCGTCCCAGCCTAGTTTTGCCAGATGATAAGCGACGCTGGAACCAATTACGCCGCCACCAATAATAATTGCACTTGCTTTGTTGGGGATTTCTGAGGTCATGTTCTCGGAGGTCATGGTCATTGCTCTTTCGTTGACAGGTTTTCGTTAGAAGGGAATGCAGAATATATCAGGAGACCTTTGCATGATTCAAAAAATGATTGTGAAGTGAGCAGTTATCAGTTGGTAGTGGACAGTTATGTCATTATCAATTACGAATTACGAAAAACATGGACATGGATAGACAGGATGAACAAGATTAAGCCCGTCTTTCCTGCGAAAGCAGGAATCCAGTAAAACAAGCAAACCCGCAAGGTTTTTCCTCTATTATGATGAAGTTAAAACCCATCGACCGCAAGCAGGGCTATGCTACAAAAAATCACGATTGAGGCGATGATTCTGCGTTTACCGGAGGGTTCTTTGAAATAAAATGCGCCAATCAGGGCGGCGATGATGATGGAGGTCTCTCGTAGGGCAGAAACCAGCGGTATGGATGCCTGCGTCATTGACCACACGACCATTGAGTATGAGGTAAACGCCAGTGCTGCACCGAATAAAAAGATTTTCCAGTTATGTCGGATTGCGATTACTTCGGCGAAGCTTCTTTGGTAGGTTGTATAAATCAACATAATAATACATTCCGGAATTGATAGCGCGACCATATAAGCCAGCACATTGTCGGACAATCTGCCACCGATACCATCGACAATGGTGTAACCGCCGATGAACAGGGAGGTGATTAGCGCGGATATTAAGGCTTGAGGCCGCTGTATGATACGCCGAAATCCTTTTGTGGTAAAAATTAAAATGCCGGTCAGTACGCCGATGAGGGAAACAACTTCAATATTGCTCAGCACTTCATTGAGTACCAACACCCCCCACAATGCGACCAGAACTGGTGCGGTTCCACGCGCTATAGGATATGCCTGCGAGAAATCGCCGTACCGATAAGCCGCGCTAAGCGCGATACAGTAGCCACAATGCAACACCACCGAGCTTAACAAATAGGGTAGGCTGTCGGCATTGGGAAAGCCGACAAAGGGTAGCAAAATGACGGCAATCAAAGCGGTGAATGCAATCAGTCCAGTGATGGAGATAAGGTGGTCGGCGGCTGATTTTACGGTCGCATTCCAAATCGCATGAAATAACGCTGCCAGCAAAACAATGAAAGCGACACTTAATTCCATGCTCGACTTAAAAAGAGATTAGCTGGGTTGTATCTGCGAAATATAGTCCACCACCTGTAACATATCACGCACTGCGTCCTGATGAATGGAGCTAGTGCCGATGCTGCTTGAGCGGCGATTACTCAAACGTAGGCGGTGTTGGGCGATGCTTTCTTGACCGAGTTGTTTGATTGATGTGATCAGTGTTGCTTGTGATTTTTTTGCTTCGCCTTGAGAGGCGAAATTGGTAGTTTCGAGTTGTATCAGATGCAGTATCTGAGCGTGAATCAGGTTTAATTCTTCTTCGCCCTCAGACGAAAACACCACCCCGCGATCAATTCGTTTTATTGCCAGCCGTGCTAGATTATAAGAAACAATATCGCCGATATTTTCCATCGTCGTGGCAAAGCGCAAAACCTCATCCAGTTGAGCTTCGTATGGTTGCTCACTATCATGGTTTTTGTTCTGGTTTTTATGGATATGGCGGCGGGTTTCTGAAAGATAACGCTGAATTGCCTTATTGCGGGCATTAATTTCTTTATCTTTTTCAGTGAATTTGGCGATGACGAGGCGATCAGTCGCATCAAACATGTGTAATGCCTTGTCAAACAGTGCTTCGGTGTTATCTGCCAACCTGAATGCTTCTCTTCGGGTGCAGGATATTGCCAGCGCAGGTTTATTCACAAAGTCGGGGTTCAGGCTACTACCCGGGGCATGGGAATCTGGAGTCAGCCCTTCGGCTTTTCCCGAATTCACCAGCCACTTTGAAAATCGGGCGACCGCATTACTTAATGGAATGAACATCAGTGCCAGCATCAGGTTATAGGCAATGTGCATATTGATGACCTGAACGCCGCCCGTTGCACCAAATTTGCCAACCCATCGAATCAGTATAAACGACAGCATAAATAGCAACAATGCCAACCCCAGTCGCATTAAAAAATTTGCCAGCACCGCGCTATAAGTTTCGATATGACGGCGATTAACCAGCAACAGGGCAATCAATCCAGAGCCGATATTCGCGCCCAACAGCATGGCAATAAATAAAGGTGGTTGCAAAAGTCCGGCTTCTGCTGTGGTCGCAATGACTAGAATCACGGCTACGCTGGAATGCGCCAGCCAAGTAAGCAGGGCGGCAATCATCAAGCCGATCCAGAGGGCAGAGTCCAATAGCCCTAAAATGTTCTGCGGTATTGGCTGATTGGTGAGCGGAGCGATGGCTTGTCTGATGAGCAAAATAGAGAGCAACATCAGCCCGACACCAATAAAAATTCGCCCCAGCTGTTGACCACGCCAAGTACGCGCAAAGCGATGAAAACACAGTCCCGTCAGCAACAGCGAAGGGGACAGAAAGGAAAGGTCAAAGAATAGTATTCGTGCTGCCAGCGCGGAACCCATATCAGCCCCGATGATGATGACAATGGCAATACTCAGCGACAGCAGACCGCTGGTGATGAAAGATGTGGTCAGTATCACTGCGGCAGTCGCACTTTGCAGAATCAATGCCGATACCAGCCCGCAGAAAAAGGATTTAAGTCGTGCCCCAGTCATGCTGGCAATGAGCGCGCCAATTTTTGCTGAATAGGCTTTTTCAACCGCGGAACGCACCATATAACTGCCCCACAATAGCAAGGCAATACTGCCCGCTAAATTTAGAATGAGCAACAATTTAGGGGAGTCGGTCACTCGGTATCAATTGTTTTATGAGTGAGTTGAATGACACGGTCAATAACTGGAATTAGTGCATCTATTAAGTAATGTGCGCTGCCATACCGAACTCATTTAAGGTATTGCGGATCGCGCTCAATGCGCCTTGCATTTCATCCGCACCGAGTCGTCCGATACAGCCGATTCGAAAACTGTCGGCAAGCGTGAGTTTGCCCGGATAAATAACATAGCCCTGCTCGCGCAGGCGTTCATAGAACGTATTAAAATCAAATCGGCTATCCTGTGGCGTGTAAAATGTAACAATGATGGGTGCTTGCAGCTCATCCGACAACAGGGTTTTGAAGCCCATTTCGCGCATCCCATCGACCAGTATATCGCAGTTGCGCCGATAGCGACTGCCACGCCCACTCACACCGCCTTCCTCATCAAATTCATTCAATGCCTGAGCGAATGCCAACAACACATGGGTTGGTGGAGTGAAACGCCATTGTTTGGTTTCATTCATCACCGTCCATTGATCGTATAAATCAAGGCTCAGTGATGGGCTATTACCCGCTGTATTTTGCAACGCATCCGTTCGGGCAATACAAAACCCAATGCCGGGCGCACCTTCAAGACACTTGTTGCTGGAAGCGACCAGCGCGTCAAATTGAACCGACTTGCTGCCAATCGGCAATGCTCCGAACGCGCTCATCGCGTCAATTAAAAATCCACGCTCATGTTGGGCAACAATACGCGCCATCTCAACCAGCGGGTTCAAAATTCCAGATGTGGTTTCACAATAAACGGCTGCCACATGGGTAATAGATTTATCCTGCTCGAGGGTGTGGTCTAGTTGTGCAACATCCACAGGCACATCTTCATTCGATTCCTGAATCAAATATTGCCGACCATAGTATTGGCAAATTTTTGCAATGCGATGTCCATAAGCCCCGTTGACACAAATCAGTAATTTCCCTTGCGGTGGCACAAAACAGCCAATCATGGCTTCAACCACAAACGTACCGCTACCTTGCAATGGCACCGTGGTATGCGTCCCCTGTCCACCGACCATGTCCACAAGACGACCAAGCAGGCGTTGATTCAAGTCGATAAAATAACGGTCGCGGGAGCCATAATCGTGGAGCATCGCCTGCTTCACGGTCTCAGAAGTGGTCAACGGGCCGGGTGTCAATAATAACGGGTCACCCGTCGGTGAAGTGGCGCATACGCCCTGATAAGATTGAGAATTCATTTTTTGATAATGGTGATTTGTGCCTAATAAATCAAACAGCCAAATCAAAAAGCTGGTGCAAGTTAGTTTCAATTATCCTTGATTTTGCCCTGATTTCAATTATCCCCCTGATAACAGTGGCAATAATACACCATCCGGTTTAGTCTTGTACCAATTTGGCATCCCTTTGTTTAGAGTTTGCTATTGATATGACAAAACACAGGTATCTATTTAATCTATATGAAACGAGGCAACCGAGCAGACAGGTTCAGATTGAGCGCAATCCAATGTCGAGTTTGTTCGGGTCTCATTATAAATATTTTTAAGGAAAATTCGGATTACCATTAAATTTTTTAATGATTCAAATTGAAAAAGACTGTATTAGCAGCATTGTAAATCCAGCGAGGATACCAGATTATCCAGTTTCAGCTTTTTTCTCAAATTCAAAATTTTAACTTAAAAAATCAGGTGATTAGCATGACCAGAGCGGAGCAAATCAAAACGGTTGAACAGGATTGGATTACCAATCCACGATGGGCAAACATAACACGAGGTTATAGTGCAGAAGACGTTGTCAGACTGCGCGGTTCGGTTCAATCCGAACATACTTATGCCCGTCGTGGTGCCGAGAAATTATGGTCGTTGGTGAATGGAACCGCTAAAAAGGGCTATGTGAATTGCCTAGGCGCATTGACTGCGGGTCAGGCGGTGCAGCAGGCGAAAGCGGGCATCGAAGCCATTTATCTGTCCGGTTGGCAGGTTGCGGCGGATGCCAACACCTCCGAGCAGATGTATCCCGATCAATCGTTGTATGCCTATAACTCGGTGCCAACTATCGTGCGCCGTATCAACAATTCTTTTGCCCGCGCCGACCAGATTCAGTGGCAACGTGGCATTGAGCAAGGCAATGACCAATACATTGACTACTTTTTGCCAGTGGTTGCCGATGCAGAAGCCGGTTTCGGTGGCGTATTGAATGCGTTTGAGCTTGCTAAGAACATGATTGTCGCGGGTGCGGCTGGAGTGCATTTTGAGGATCAACTGGCAGCAGTGAAAAAATGCGGTCACATGGGCGGTAAGGTGTTGTTGCCGACCCAACAGTCGATTCAAACCTTAATCTCCGCTCGATTGGCAGCAGATGTGTTGGACGTGCCGACCGTGTTGTTAGCGCGAACCGATTCGGAAGCCGCTAATTTGCTGACCTCTGATTTCGATGACCGTGACAAGCCATTTTTGACCGGAGAACGCACCGCAGAAGGCTTTTATCGGGTCAAGAATGGCTTGGAGCAAGCCATTTCCCGGGGCGTTTCTTATGCCGCTTATGCCGACCTTATTTGGTGCGAAACGGGCACCCCCGATCTTGGTTTTGCACGCGAGTGGTCAAGCGCGGTGCGTTCAGCCTATCCGGGAAAATTGCTCGCGTATAACTGTTCGCCATCGTTTAACTGGAAAAAGAATCTGGATGACAAAACCATCGCTTCATTTCAGGATGAGCTGGCGGCAATGGGCTATACCTATCAGTTTATTACCCTCGCTGGCATCCACAATATGTGGTATCAGATGTATGATTTAGCGTATGATTATGCGCGTGGCGAAGGCATGAAACACTATGTTGAAAAAGTACAGCAACCGGAATTTGCGGCGGCGGCGAAGGGTTATACCTTTGTTGCCCACCAACAAGAAGTCGGTGCCGGTTATTTTGATGATGTTACCACCACCATTCAAGGCGGTGCCTCATCCGTTACCGCTCTGTCCGGTTCCACCGAAGAAGACCAGTTCTAATCTGGTGCTAATCTGGTGCGGATTATCTTCGCAACCGAGTGCAGGGGCTTTTGTTCCAATCCCCAAAATGGGCACCCCTGCAATCCGTCAATATTGATGAAATGAGTGCTACGCTTGTTAAACAAGTTGCCGAAGCCATTCTGTATGGTTTTCACCGTCATTTTATTCGCTTTCAGAAAATTACCCGTGCCGCCAAACAACGCTTTGAAACAGCCGATTGGGAAGGCGAGGTACGCGCCCGCAAAGAGCGCATTGATTTTTACGATTTGCGCGTTACTGAGACAGTCGAATACGTTAAAAACAACCTCAATATTGAGGAACTCGACAATTCGTATTGGCAGGATGTAAAACGCCAGTACATGTGGTTGTTGTATGATCACAAGCAACCCGAGCTGGCTGAGAGTTTTTATAACTCGGTTTTTTGTCGCTTATTTGACCGCCGGTATTTCAACAATCGGCATATTTTTGTTAAACCGGGGGCGGCGACAGATTTTCTCGACATGGAAAATCCAGCATATACCAGCTATTACCCGGATGAACACAATCTACGCGCAATCTTTAAGCAACTATTAAATAGTTTCGGATTGAATTGTGGCTGGCAAAATCTTGCACGCGATCTCGATTTGCTGACAGAAAATTTTGAACCTTATCTCGATGACGGCGTAAGACCGCTACCCCATCGACAACTACAAGTGGTGTCGGCGTTATTTTATAGAAATAAAGCGGCGTATATTGTCGGTCGCGCATTGATTGGATTCGAGCAGCAAGCTTTCGTGATTCCGCTGTTATTAGCTGCAGACATGGAATTATATGTCGATACCATCCTCACAGATGCCGATGATGTTGCTTTGATTTTCAGCTTCACGCGCGCTTATTTTATGGTCAACAGCAAAGTGCCGGCCGGCTTGGTCAGCTTTCTGCAAAATATACTGCCGACCAAAAGTCGAGGCGACATCTATACTGCCATTGGCTTCCAAAAACAGGGTAAGACCTTGTATTACCGTGAATTTTTATACCATCTGGAGCATTCTAGCGATAAGTTAGTCATCGCACCAGGCATTAAAGGCATGGTCATGAGCGTATTTACCTTGCCGTCATACCCGTTTGTTTTCAAGGTCATAAAAGACCACTTTACGCCGCCGAAAGACATTGATCGTGCCACCGTTAAAGCAAAATATCAGCTGGTAAAAATGCACGATCGGGTTGGGAGAATGGCGGATACTTTGGAGTTTTCTCACGTCGCCTTTCCGATAAAACGATTTTCCGATGATTTGCTGGCAGAATTAAAGGCAACCATACAATCCAGTATGAGCATCGAAAAAGGTATGGTCATTATTCGACACTTATATATGGAACGCCGCATGGTGCCGCTGAATATTTATCTGGATAACGCAGACGATGCAATGATTGACCAAAGCATCAAAAGCTATGGCAATGCGATAAAGGAAGTCATTGCCGCCAATATATTCCCCGGCGATATGCTGTTGAAAAATTTTGGTGTTACGCGGCATGGTCGAGTTATTTTCTATGATTATGACGAAATCTGCCACATGACAAAAATGAAAATCCGTGCCATACCGAAAGCTAAATCCGAAGAGGAGGAATTAGCCTCTGAACCGTGGTTTCACATCGGCGAAGATGATTTTTTCCCTGAGCAGTTTGAACAATTCGTGGTCAATCACCCCAAAGTTAGGCAACGGTTTTTGCTCCATCATGCCGACTTGTTACAACCGAGTTACTGGCAAAAAATACAACATGATTTGGTTGTTAAAAAACGCCACGATGTCTTTCCGTACCGTCAGGAAATAAGATTTTGTAACCGCTATGCTGATCGATGCCCCAATACCAAATGACACCCACCAATGCTCAAGAGACTGTGCAAGAATCCCTCGCTAGACATGCCATGCGGAAAACTCAACCCCCTAAATCCCCCTTGTCAGGGTCGTCACTCAATTCCCCCTTGGTGAGGGGGTTAGGAAAGACGAATATTGAGTTTTTGCACAACCTATCAAAAGAGAATGACGATGAAAACAGCTGATTTAACCGATGAATATTCGAATTACCAACTCTGCGAGCCGATTTTTCAATGTTATGGCGGGAGGGCTCAATTCCACGGCCCGATTCGCACGGTAAAAGCGTTTGAAGATAATTCGCTAGTACGCCAGGCCGTGTCCGAGCAAGGCAATGGTGCGGTGCTGGTCATAGACGGTGGTGGCTCAACACGCTACGCCATGTTGGGCGATATACTCGCGCAAAAGGCAGTCAATAACGGTTGGGCTGGGGTGATTGTCAATGGCATGATTCGAGACAGCGCGCAAATCAACCAAATGCCACTCGGGCTACGAGCACTCGGCACCATTCCGGTAAAAAGCATCAAGGAGGGTTTAGGGAAAGCCGATGTTACGGTGCGATTTGCCGGAGTTTCTTTTGCGGTCGGTCACTATGCCTATGCCGATGAAGATGGCGTGATAGTAAGCCCCGAGCCATTGACCTTGCGCTCATGAACCATGCCGCCATAAAACACGATCAAGATAATTGCTTTTCGCGGATTTCGTCCAGTGTTTTACAGTCAATGCACAGGGTTGCGGTCGGACGCGCTTCAAGACGCTTGAAGCCGATTTCTTCCCCGCAACTTTCACAATAACCGAAATCACCCAAGATTAATTGTGCCATTGAAGCTTCGATTTTCTTGATGAGTTTCCGATCACGATCCCGTCCACGTAGTTCAAGCGTCATATCTGTTTCCTGACTAGCACGATCTGTCGGGTCGGGATGATTCGCGGTTTCATCCTGAATATTATGCACCGTGCGGGAAGTTTCATCGGTCAGCTCACTAAGCCATGACTTGAGTATCGCGTCAAAATACGCCAAATGAGCCGCATTCATGTACTTCTCAGATTTTTTTAACCTATAAGGCTTGATGCCGTGAATCAATAATTTCGGGTTTTTCTTTGTTGCCATGTTCTTTTATTGCCATGGAGGTTTAGTTACTAATTAAGTTATCAATTAGAGAAGGCATCTAACAAACTCGCATTCCAAAATCGGGGCGATATTATACCAAATAATTGCAGAATTTTGCAATGCCTAATATAGGACATTTGAACGGTGGATTTCATCAATTACGAAGGATGAATGACGGTTATCGCCCAACTCCTGTGCCACCTATATTTTCCAATCATCTGCATCCTATTTGTGATGTTTGGATTTGGCACGCAATCGTCTTGCTTCGGTGGGGGATATTGATAATGGGCGATAGATTTCAATGCGGTCGTTATCCGACAACTTAAAGTCCAGATTCTGTCTCAAACCATATACTCCGACCTGCTGCGATTCGAGGTTGATTTGTGGGTATTTATCACAGATTTTGGATTGTTCAATCGCCTGACCGAGAGTGGTGCCCTGAGGGCAATGTAGGGTGATGACTTCCTGACTCTCTGGAAGCGCATAGACCACGCTAATCTGCAGGTCGGTCATTTGTTATTTGGTTCTGGCTGCGGATATACTTCGTCCGCTCGCTTGCAAAATGAGTCGATCATCGAATCTGCGATGGTCTTAAACACTGGACCAATAATGCTAGCAGCTATTTTGCTGGAAAAATCAAATTCCAGATTTAGGGCGATTTTTGAGGCAGTGGTGGTTAACGGGGTAAATTCCCACACTCCGGAAAGCGTACTAAACGGGCCATTAACCAATGTGAGTATCATTTTTTCATTGCCGATTAACTGGTTTCTAGTGGTAAACGTCTTGTTGATGCCTTTGAAAGCAATGGTAATGGTAGCAATCACTTCATGCTCGGTATGGATTAATTCTTCAGCACCACCGCACCACGGCAAAAACTCGGGGTATCGATGCACGTCATTAACTAAGGTAAACATTTCTTCAGCTTTGTGCATGACCAACGCTGAACGCGCAACGATAAACATTGAAGACTATTCCAGACAAAAATTGACAAGTGGATTATACTTTAGCCATTAGCCATTAGCGATGTGCTATGACAAGTCAGACTGTCAACGTACCAATATATCTGAAAAATTCTTTTGAAAAATGGCAAAAAACAAAAAAGAGACGCATTCCAATACCATCGCGCTGAATCGAAAAGCAAGACACGACTACACTATTGAAGATCAGTTTGAAGCCGGCATCGCGCTACAGGGTTGGGAGGTAAAGAGTCTGCGCGATGGGCGGGCACAACTTAAAGAAAGTTATGTCTCGGTATATAAAGGGGAGATTTATTTGCTTGGGGCGCATTTTTCGCCGCTGGCATCAGCATCCACGCATGTTAATCCGATACCGACTCGAAGGAGAAAACTACTGCTACACAGCAAGGAAATCAACAAGCTCATCGGTACCACCGAACGCGCTGGTTATACCATCGTCCCGCTCAGTCTATACTGGCAACGTGGCAAGGTAAAATTAAAAATAGCATTAGCAAAAGGTAAAAAACAATATGATAAGCGGGAGTCTGAAAAACAACGAGATTGGGAGCGCGACAAGCACCGACTTTTGAAAGGCTAATCAACTTCAGCGATTGCCGGCAGTCAAAGGGGCGTTGCACTTGTTATCAATCAATTAAAATGGGGTAAAGCGAACAAACTAACAAGAATGCAGTTGCGACATTGAATGTTTGCAACTTTAATGGCGAGGTTAATAAGCGTCTTAATTGTGTGCCGAGTAAAGTCCAAGTGGTGGCAGACAGGATGCATACCATGCAAAATAACAGTGCTACCAGAATAATCCCCGTCAAAGGATAGGATGGTGGGGTATAAACATTAATGGCGACCAGTGCGATTGCCCATGCTTTCGGGTTGACCCATTGAAATATGGCGGCTTGCAGGAATGTAAACGGCTTGCCTTTGGTGGCTTTCTCGGGCTCGTTACTGAATGATGAAGTGGTGGCAATTTTCCATGCCAGAAACAACAAATAAGCAACGCTCAGCGATTTGAGGATGAGATAACTCAGCGGAAAGGCGGTGAATAATTGCATCAGACCAAGTCCGATTAACAGCACCATGATGGTAAAACCGAGTGCCACGCCAAGTATATGTGGTGCTGTTCTACGGAATCCAAAATTGACCCCTGAGGTCATCAACATCAAGTTATTGGGACCGGGGGTGATGGTGGACACAAAACAAAATGTAATCGTGGCAGCAATTAACTCATAGTTCATCATTGCAAATGCGGATGATCGGCTTGCTCGTTGCTGGATAAACTATCTGTACAAATGGGGACAGACCAGTTTATGCCATGCTTATAATAAGTTCTTGCTGAAAATTAGGACGCACGTCACTACCCCCAAATAGTTGCAAACCAAAAAATTCTAGTTTAACTTCAGGTGTAATAACCCACAGCAATCTGCTCATACGATGAGGCTGGCAGATGTGGGTGGTTTAATCGACAATCAAACTTACGGACACCGCATAAATAGAGGTGCCCTTATTAAGTAATGATTGTCGAACTTTTACAGCGGTGTAACGCTATCGGCTTGTGGTCCTTTTTCACCTTCTGTGATTTCGAAAGTCACTTGTTGACCATCGCGCAGTGTTTTTCGACCATCACCAATTATTGCGCGGTAATGTACGAATACATCTGACTCTCCTTCTCGTTCAATAAAACCAAAACCTTTGGCATCGTTGAACCACTTAACGGTTCCGTTTACCAATTCACCTGACATACTAACCTCTTTCTAAAAAAATGCGCCACCAGAGTGGCTGAAAAAAAACGCCAGCTTCATCACGAAGCTGCCTTCGAACGATACCGTTTGGCGATTTTAGTCACCCATTCAGTATCAGGGCGCGAGTGTAACACCTTTATTTGTATAAAAAGAAACTATTTTACAACATAAAGTTAGGTGATAATTCAGTGGTTTACCGAAATCGCAACAGAATAATAAGACATTGACACGGATAGACAGGGTTTTTCCGAACTATTATGAGACCTTTATATAATGGTCGGAAGTGCGACTTCAGCCGCGCCAAAATCGAGTTTCAGTTTCTTGATGCGCTTCTCACTGTCTTCGCCACGCTGGTTGTACCAATGGACAATACGGCTGTCGCTCCAAGCATCCTGATTGGTCGCAATGGCGCGATAAGATGCCTTGTGAGTAGATTCCTGTACCGTTGTATTGTGGGTCCATATCAAGCTCTATTTGCCCTTGGATGCATGTCCGTTGGATGATGGTTGTGTTTGGTGATAACCAGTATACTGCCAAGCCTTCTTACCTTTTAGTGCTTTCTATGTGCGGATTGGGGTTTTTATCTTGTCTATCCTGACTATCCATGTAAAATATATAATATGCTCAATATGCCCCAACCACTATTTCGAGACTCTTCGTTGCAGATGAACGATGGCAGTTGAAATCGTTATTCTTGCCGCTGGTGAAGGCAGGCGTATGCACTCCGATTTGCCAAAAGTGTTGCATCCCATTGGCGGTAAACCGATGCTTCAGCACTTATTGGCAACAGCCAGCGATTTACAGCCATATCGAATCCACGTCATTGTCGGTCATGCAAAGGAGCGGGTGATGGCAACTATCGAACAAGATGCTGCGTTATACGAGCAGCTAAAACGCAAAAATATAACCCTCAATTGGGTCAAGCAATCGGCACAGCGTGGCACTGGACACGCGGTGTTGCAAGCCATGCCGGATGTGAGTCAGGATTCAACTGTGTTAATCCTCAATGGTGATGTGCCACTCATTTCCCTTGCTACTTTGAAACGGGTTGCCAAAGCGGGTAGTCATCTCAATTTGTTGACTGCTAATTTAATCAATCCAACTGGGTTGGGGCGGATTATCCGCAATGGTCAGGGGAATATTGTCGGCATTGTTGAGCAAAAAGATGCCAGCAATCGGCAAAAGAAAATCACCGAAATCAATACCAATTGCTTCGGCGTGAAAGCCGATTATCTTGCCAAGTGGTTGCCACGAATTGGTTGTAAGAACGCGCAAAACGAATACTATCTGACCGATGTGATTGGGTGTGCGGTTGCAGATGATGTTGATGTGGTTGGCATCACCGGCGACTGTGTTGCTGAAGTTTCTGGGGTAAACAATAAGGCCGATCTTGCAAAACTGGAGCGCGTTTTCCAGAGTAGGGTCGCCGACCGCTTGATGGAAAACGGCGTAACACTGCTTGACCCGAATCGGTTTGATGTGCGTGGCGGGTGTCAATTCGGGTATGATTGTGTGGTCGATATTAATGTCATATTGGAAGGCGATGTTCAAATTGGCAATCATGTTCGGCTTGGTGCGAATAGTTTGATTCGTAATACGGTTATCGGGGATTACAGTGTGATTGAAGCCAATAGCGTGATCGACAACGCCATCATTGGCAAGCAGTGCAATATTGGCCCTTTTGCCAGAATTCGACCCGAAACGGTATTGGGTGATGAGGTGCGGATTGGTAATTTTGTCGAGATTAAAAAAAGCAACATCGGCAATCAATCCAAAGTCAATCATTTGAGTTATGTGGGCGACAGCAAGATTGGCAAGCAGGTCAATATCGGTGCGGGCGTGATTACCTGTAATTATGATGGTGCCAATAAACATCAGACCATCATCGGCAATGATGTGTTTATCGGCTCAGATAGCCAGCTGATTGCCCCGCTACAGATTGGTGATGGTGCCACAGTCGGGGCAGGTTCGACCATTACTCGCAGTGTTCGAAAAAATACCCTTGCCGTCAGTCGTACGCGACAAACCATTATCGACAACTGGAAGAAACCGGTGAAGAATTGATAATTGATAATTAAATGATGTGTGGAATTGTTGGTGCGGTTGCTAAAGCAGATGTGTTACCGGTTTTGCTGAATGGTCTAAAGCGGCTTGAATATCGTGGCTATGATTCGGCTGGGATTGCGCTGATTGACAGCAGTCATAAAATTTCGCGCACCCGTAGTGTGGGCAAAATTGCTGAACTTGAAAAGGCGTTATCGTCCGGCACAATGCGGGGAACTATCGGTATTGCCCACACCCGCTGGGCAACGCATGGCGCACCGACCGAAAATAATGCCCATCCGCAGATGAGTGGCAATCTTGCGTTGGTGTGTAACGGCATTATTGAAAACCACGAAGCGTTGCGAACCGCACAGCAAGCAAAAGGGTTTGTATTTACTTCTGAGACCGATACCGAAGTGATTGTCAATGAAATTCAGCAGCATATTCAAAATGGGCTGGATTTGCTCGAAGCGGTCAAGGCAACGCTGGTTGTGTTGGAGGGCGCATACGCTATCGGGGTGGTCAGTGCCGATGAACCGAATCGGCTGGTCGCGGCACGGCGTGGTTCCCCACTGGTTGTGGGGATTGGTGATGGCGAGGCGTTTATTGCTTCAGATATGTCGGCGTTAATTGAGCTAACCCGCGATTTTTTCATTTTGGAAAATGGCGACATCGTTGATATTAACGGCGGCGACATTCACATCATGGACCAAGCAGGTCGCTCGCAACATCGGCAACAAAAGCGCAGTAATTTATCCGCCGAGGCGACCGAATTAGGCGATTATCGCCATTACATGCTCAAAGAAATCCATCAACAAAGTGTTGCCATTGCCAACACATTAGAAGGGCGGATTGCCGGAAGCCGATTGTTGGAGGCGTGTTTTGGGGTCAAATCGAGCGAAATTTTTGACCATATCCAAGCGGTGCAGATTATTGCCTGCGGAACCAGTTATCATGCTGGCATGGTCGCCCGACATTGGTTTGAAGAGTTTGGTGTACCCTGTCAGGTAGAAATAGGCAGCGAATTTCATTCCCGCGTCCATGTCGTGCCAGACGGTTGTTTGGTGGTAACGCTGTCGCAGTCGGGCGAAACCAGAGACACCCTGTCAGCACTGACGGCGACCAAAGAAGCCGGATATGCACATTGTTTGGCTATCTGTAACACGCCTGAAAGCTCGTTGGTACGCGAATCTGAGTTGGTGTTGATGACCCATGCCGGCGCAGAAATCGGGGTCGCATCAACCAAAGCATTTACCACGCAGTTAGTTGCCTTGCGGTTGCTGGTCATTGCTCTGGGTCGGCGATTTGCCATGACCGAAGTCGATGAAGCGCGATTGATTGCTGAGCTACGCGAATTGCCATCCAAAGTGACTCAAGCGATGACGCTGGAGCCAATCATTCAACAAGTCGCCATGCAGTTTGCCGACAAACAACACGCGCTGTTCCTTGGGCGCGGAGCGCATTATCCGATTGCGTTGGAAGGGGCGTTAAAGCTCAAGGAGGTTTCCTATATCCATGCCGAAGCCTATCCCGCCGGAGAACTCAAGCACGGTCCGTTAGCGTTGGTTGACAATGAAATGCCGGTCATTTCAGTGGCACCGAATGACCGCTTGCTCAAAAAATTAAAAGGCAATATCGAAGAAGTGCGAGCGCGAGGCGGCAAACTGATTGTTTTTGCCGACCCCCATGCCAAAATGTCCAATCAGGAAAATTTGCAGGTAATCAATGTCGCGCCAGTGGACAGTTCCATCGCACCAATCATTTACACCATTCCACTCCAACTGCTGGCATACCATGTCGCCCTAATCAAAGGCACTGATGTTGATAAGCCAAGAAATTTAGCCAAGTCGGTTACCGTTGAGTGAGCATCCACGATTGAGGTTCCCTTGAGTCGCTATCAAGATATTTACGATATTGTTAAGCGCGTCCCGATTGGCACGGTAACCAGTTATGGGCGCATCGCCCGCATGGTGAATTGCAGCGCAAGACAGGTTGGCTATGCCATGGCAGCGTCCCCCGATAATCAAGCTATTCCATGGCATCGGGTCATCAACAGTAAAGGGCAGGTCAGCACACGCAAACAAGGCAACGGCGATCAACGGCAAAGACAAAAACTGATTGACGAAGGTATTTTATTCGACTCAAACGGACGGATTAGTTTTGAACAATTTGGCTGGAGGAGAATTGAGAATGGAGAGTTGAGAATTGAGAATGAATATTAGCCCTCCCTTTTTTATCATGGGTTTTGTTTAGACCTTTGCATTATTGTCGGAAGTGTGGATAACGCAGGAGCAGGAATCCAGTAAAACAGCCAAACTCGCAAGGGTTTTCCGCATATAATTTTCAATTTTCAATTATTTTAAGTGGATAAAATCTTAATTTGTAGTGGTGAACCGGCAGGGATTGGTCCGGATATTGTGATTAAAGCAGCCTGTCACCAGTTTGACGCTACTTTGGTGGTGGTGGGTGATGCTGATGTGCTCGGAGAACGTGCCGAATTGCTTGGTATTGATGTGGATATTTGCGACTATGATGCAGACGCGGATTCAGATAGTGATGCGGGTAGCCAGACGGGTAGGGCAGGGCGAATTCGGCTCATTCATGTGGCAACTTCCGACTCGGTTGTTGTGGGGAAACTGAATCCACAAAACAGTCATTATGTAACCCGATGTATTGATACGGCGGTGGAATTGTGCCTGTCGGGAGGATTTGATGGCATGGTGACGGCACCAGTGCATAAAGGAGTCATCAATGATGCTGGCATCGCATTTTCTGGTCATACCGAATGGATTGCCGAGCGTACTGCCACCGAGCAACCGGTGATGATGCTCGCCAACGATACGATTCGTGTTTGTTTGGTTACCACTCATTTGCCCTTAACAAAGGTTGCCGAACAGATTACCGTCAGCCGCATTAAATCTGTTGTTGCGGTGATGGCAAGTGGCTTGTGTCATCTTTATAGAATTCCTGCCCCCAAAATCGGCGTATGCGGACTCAATCCTCATGCTGGGGAGGGCGGTCATCTCGGCAAAGAAGAAATTGAGATTATCGCGCCGGCTATTGCCGAAATGCGTGAGCAGGGGCTGGAATTGGTCGGTCCGCTACCCGCCGACAGCGCATTTACCACCGCGCAATTGAGCCAGCTTGACGGCGTTTTAGCGATGTATCACGATCAAGGGTTGCCGGTTATTAAACACAGCGGGTTTGGGGAAGTAGTCAATATTACCCTAGGGCTGCCGATTATACGCACCTCAGTTGACCACGGTACGGCATTGGATTTGGCGGGTAGTGGCATGGCAACGGCATCCAGTTTGATTGCCGCAATCAATTTGGCTATCGAGTTTGCGCGTGGTGGGTCGAAGTGAGCAGGTCAGGTTTTGAATAGCATGGCAAGGAAACGCTTCGGTCAGTATTTCTTAAAAGACAAAGATGTATTAGATAAAATTGTCGATGCTTTCGCGCCAAAAGATGACCAGATTATCCTTGAGATCGGTCCGGGCACAGGCGCACTCACCGAGCGATTGCTGGAGCGCGTCCAACATCTTACTGCGGTCGAATTTGATCGTGATTTGGTGGCAAAACTCGGTCGTAAATATGACCCCGACCGACTCACCGTGATTGAAAGCGATATTCTGAATTTTAATATCGAGTCCATCTTGCCTGATAAATTGCCCGACGAGTTACCTGTTCAGACTGGCAATCCAGTGTCAAGGAAACCCAATAAAGTTCGCCTGATAGGAAATATTCCTTACAACATATCCACGCCACTACTGTTCCACCTGCTCAAATCGGTCGGGTATATTCATGATATGGTGTTCATGTTGCAAAAAGAAGTGGCACAAAGATTAAGTGCCGTTCCGGGTAGCAAAGCCTATGGTCGGTTGTCGGTCATGGCTTCGCTGGAGTTGCAATGTCAATGCCTGTTTGATGTGTCGCCTCAGGCTTTTAAGCCACCGCCAAAGGTGGAGTCAACGGTACTTCGGCTCATCCCTGCTACCGTTTCGCAGCAGATTTACGACCGCAACCGATTCAATGAAATTGTCAAACTCGCTTTCTCCCAACGCCGAAAAACCTTGCGTAATTCGTTACAGAAACAGGTGTCAAAGGTGCAGTTTGAAACTGCTCAAGTTGATTCTTCCAGACGCGCCGAAAATTTAACGACCGATCAATTTATTCGTTTGTCTAATACCTGATAACTGCCCACTTTGCTTTTTATTTCAACCGCTTGTAGCGCATCCTTTTCGGGTTGGCATTGCCGTGGCGGCGGTTGTAGTCGGCGGCATAGTCACTGTAATTGCCGTCGAACCAGACAACTTGAGCATTGCCCTCAAATGCGAGGATGTGGGTCGCAATGCGATCCAGAAACCAGCGGTCATGCGAAATAACCGCAACACAACCGGGAAAATTCAAGATGGCTTGTTCCAATGCGCGCAAGGTTTCTACATCCAGATCATTGGTCGGTTCATCGAGAAGCAGCAAATTGCCACCACTGGAGAGGACTTTTGCCAGATGGACGCGATTGCGTTCGCCACCGGATAAAGTGCCAACCTTTTTTTGCTGGTCGGTGCTTTTGAAATTAAAACGCCCCAGATAGCGGCGCGATTGAATTTCATAGCCGTTGACCAGCATTAAATCCAGACCATCGGAAATTTCCTCGAAAACGGTTTTATTGGCATCCAGCGTATCGCGTGATTGATCAACGTAGGCGACCTTGACCGTATCACCAACCCGAAACTCCCCACTTGTCGGCTGTTGCTGCTGGGTCATCATGCGGAACAGAGTCGTCTTGCCCGCGCCATTGGCACCGATAATACCGACAATGCCACCTTTAGGCAGGCTGAAACTCAAGTTTTCATACAAGATATTTTCACCAAACGATTTGGTAATATTATTGGCTTCAATCACTAAATCACCGAGCCGAGGACCCGGTGGAATATAGATTTCGTTGGTTTCAGCACGTTTTTGATAATCGGTTGAGCAAATTTCCTCGAAACGTTTGATACGCGCCTTGCTTTTGGCATGGCGACCTTTGGGGTTGGCGTGCACCCATTCCAGCTCATTCTTTATGCTTTTGAGACGCGCCTGCTCGGACTTTTGTTGCTTCGCTAAACGGGCTTCTTTTTGTTCCAACCAAGAAGAATAATTCCCCTCCCAAGGAATACCCTCACCACGGTCGAGTTCGAGAATCCAGCCGGCAACATTGTCAAGAAAATAGCGGTCATGGGTGACTGCCACTACGGTTCCTTCAAATTCAAGCAGGAATCGTTCCAGCCAAGCAACTGATTCGGCATCGAGGTGGTTGGTCGGTTCATCGAGAATCAACATATCTGGATTGGATAATAGCAATCGGCATAATGCCACCCGCCGTTTTTCGCCACCCGAAAGGGTTTTAATATCCGCATCCCAAGGCGGTAACCGCAACGCATCGGCGGCGATTTCAAATTTATGATCAAGGTTATGCGCGTCTGCCACTTGAATGATATTTTCCAGCCGCGCCTGTTGGGTCGCGAGCGCGTCAAAATCAGCATCGGCTTCCGCATAAGCGGCATACACGGCATCGAGTTGTTGCTGTGCCTGCTTAATATCAGCCATGCCTTGTTCAACATTGCCACGCACATCTTTAGACTCGTCTAATTCTGGTTCCTGTGCGAGATAGCCGATTTTAATACCTGTTTGTGGTCGCGCTTCGCCGATTATATCGGTGTCGATGCCTGCCATAATTTTCAGCAAGGTTGATTTTCCTGCGCCGTTGTAACCAAGCACACCAATTTTTGCGCCCGGAAAAAAATTCAGATAAATATCTTTCAGTATCTGCCGATTCGGTGGCACGACTTTGCCCACCCCATTCATTGTAAAAACATATTGAGCCATTAGAAGTTATCAGTTATCAGTTATCAGTTATCAATTTTCAATTATCTAGCTTTGCCAGTGCGTGTTGATGCAGGGTGGCATTTGCCGATGCCAGCACTTCGCCATTCGATTCAAAAGTCAGCGGTTTGCCTTGCCAATCGGTTATCGTTCCACCCGCACCGATTATCACTGGCATCAAGGCAAAATAATCATACGGTTTCAAATCTGCTTCACAAACTAGATCATTGTACCCCGATGACAGCAAGCCGTAGCTATAACTGTCGCCACCAAACACTCTGAATTGGCAACTTTTAGTTAGCGCATCCGCCTGCTTGCCAGTGATTTCATTAAACATGTCCACGCTGGTCGTATAAACCGTTGCGTTAGCCAGTGAAGCGGTGTTTCGTGTGCGACAAACAGTGCCGTTATGGGTTGTTTCGCAGCCTTGAATGCCGAGCCATCTTTCGTCCAAAATCGGATGGTCAATAATCCCAATCACTGGCACTTGTCGGTGTAGCAAGGAAATCAAAGTGCCAAAAGTAGGCATGCCGGTTGCGAAACACTTGGTTCCGTCAATCGGGTCAATGACCCATTGCCATTCATCACTATTCAGTTGCTGACCGCTTTCCTCGCCAAAAAAGCCATGTGTCGGATGGCGATCAAGAATGAGTTCTTTTATCGCCTGTTCCGTTTGCTGGTCGGCAATCGTCAGCGGTGTTTTATCCGGCTTGCTCTCGACCTTCATATTCGTCCGAAACCATTTTCGGGTAATACTGCGAGCATGGTCGGCAGCACGAATAGCCGTTTCCACATACGGTCTGAATGGGGTGGGTTGATTCTCTGTCATATATACGAAACCTTATTACCGAATAAAATCAAGGACGTATTCTACTGCAATGGCTTGCGACATGCACAGGTACTGTATGGTCCACCACATATTGTACTTGAGGAAAAGGTTTCGTTCTTTTCATGGTTAAGCCCATACAAAAACTTACCAAAAACTTACTTGAATAACCGATAATCTACTACTCACCCGATAGAGATTAGAGTAGAATTCGCGCCAAATTGATACCCATATTCTTGCGAGGAGAATCAACGAAATGAAAATACTGGTGCCCATAAAGCGTGTTATTGACGCAAACATCAGGGTCAGGGTTAAGTCTGACCAAACGGCTGTTGAAACAGCGAATGTCAAAATGGCAATGAATCCGTTTTGTGAGATTGCGGTGGAAGAAGCGTTGCGTCTAAAAGAAGCCGGTCATGCCGAAGAGGTGATTCTGGTTTCTGCAGGTGCTGAAAAATGTCAGGAGACGATTCGTTCTGGGCTGGCAATGGGTGCCGACCGAGGGGTTCATATCCATACCGAGGCAACATTGGAGCCATTGGCAATTGCGAAAATAATTCAGGCGGTCGCCGAGAAAGAATCGACGGAGTTGGTTATTCTGGGCAAACAATCCATTGATGACGACAATAATCAAACCGGTCAAATGCTGGCGGCGATGATGCAACGTCCTTTGGGAAGTTATATTTCAAAAATAGAAAAAAACGACAGCGGATTTGCGATTACGCGAGAAATTGATGCCGGTCTGGAAAATCTACAAATTACTTGTCCGGCAGTGGTCACCACAGATTTGCGATTGAATGAACCGCGCTATGCCTCCTTGCCAAACATTATGAAGGCGAAAAAGAAACCAATTGAGGTGCTAACGCCGGAACAATTGGGCGTGGATATTAGCAATCGTATTGAGGTGTTGCAAGTAACCGAACCACCGGCGCGGGACGCCGGAGTGATGGTTGCAAGTGCGGCAGAATTGGTTGATAAACTTAAAAACGAAGCGAAGGTGATTTAAATGAGCATTCTGGTCATAGCAGAACACGATAAATCCGTATTGGCACCGGCAACGCTCAATACCGTAACCGCTGCCGAGAAAATAGGTGGCGAAGTGCATGTTTTAGTCATCGGTCAGGACTGCACTGGTGTTGTCGAAGCGGCAGCAAAAATAAGCGGAGTCAGTCAGGTATGGGGCTGTGATTGCGTCGCCTATGCCAACGAAATTACTGAAAACACGGCGACACTAATCAAATCTTTGCTTGATGACGGGGCTTACAGTCATGTTTTAGCACCCGCCTCAACATTCGGCAAAGCATTGATTCCTTATGTGGCAGCACTCTGTGATGTGCAGTCGATATCGGATATTAGTGAAGTTGTTGATGCCGATACGTTTGTGCGTCCGATTTATGCGGGTAATGCGCTGGCAACGGTAAAATCTGCCGACACGCTGAAAATGCTGACCGTGCGAACCACTGCCTTTGAAGCGGCTGACGGCGAAAGTGGTCAAGCGGAAATTGGCAATATCAACGAGGTCGGCACGACCGACCAAGTGCGGTTTATCGAACAGTCGTTAAGCAGCAGTGAACGACCCGAACTGACCTCTGCCCGAGTGGTGGTTTCTGGTGGACGTGGTATGCAAAGCGGAGATAACTTTCCGATACTCGAAAAATTGGCCGATCAACTCGGTGGCGCGGTGGGCGCGTCCCGAGCGGCGGTTGATGCCGGTTTTGTGCCGAATGATTATCAGGTTGGACAAACCGGAAAAGTGGTTGCGCCCGATCTTTACATGGCAATCGGTATTTCCGGTGCGATCCAGCATCTGGCGGGTATGAAAGACTCGAAAGTCATTGTTGCCATCAATAACGATTCGGAAGCACCGATTTTTCAGGTTGCGGATTACGGTTGGAATGAGGACTTGTTTGTTGCCGTGCCAGCATTACAGGCAGAGCTGGAAAAATAAATGGATAATGGATAGCTGGCCGTGGGCAAAGAAGCCACTTGTCAGGGTGGAATCCAGTAAAACACACAAACCTGTAACATAACCCCAATTCTGTCTGCAAAGTGAATCATATTGACAGCCCACAATCGAGAATGCGGGGCTACCTGCAACTGGTTGCGACCGGACCGGAATTGAGCAAATCGCTGAGTCAGGCGCAGGCGGAAGACGGCATGTCGATGATTCTAAATGGTGAAATTGATGCGGTGCAGGCAGGGATATTCCTCATCGCATTGCGGATGAAACGCGAGAGCGAAGCAGAAAACCTAGGAATTTTAACTGCCCTAATCAAGCAAACCCGCAGCCAACAAATTGCTTCGGCAGAAATTCTGGCTATTGCCGACCCATTCAATGGCACTCTACGCGGCTTGAGTGCGACTCCTTTTCTGCCCGCAGTGCTTGCCGCATGTGGTCTGCCAGCCTATGTCCACGGGCTCAAAGCAGTCGCTCCAAAATATGGCATAACGACACGCATGGTGCTTGAGGCGACAGGAAAAAACGTTGACCGAACGATCGCCGAGGGCGGTTCCTGTCTGGATGATGGTAAAATAGGCTGGACTTATCTCGACCAGAAACACTACATCCCCAGCCTGTACAAGCTTCTTGAATTGCGCGACAAGATGGTCAAAAGAAGCTGCTTGTCAACCCTCGAAGTGGTCTTGAAACCGTTGGCTGGTTCGCGCTCAACCCATCTGCTAACCGGCTTTGTGCATAAAGCCTATCCGCCTATTTATGCGATGCTGGCACAGCAGAACGGATTCGATTCAGCAGTGATTGTGCGTGGCACCGAGGGCGGGTGTATCCCCGCGCTGAACCAATTATCCCGCTATTTCGGCTATCGGGGCGATGAAACCCTGCAATTACACCGACTCGCCCCCCAGGAACTGGGCATCGAGCAAGCTGCTCGGACTGTTGCCATGCCCGATAATTTCGCCGCTGCGGTCAAACAAACTGATTTTCACAACACCGATAAATTGAGCGAAGCAGTCGCGTATAACCTGAAGCTGGGACTCGTCGCGCTGGAAAACAACCCGAGTGCAATGCGCGACAGTTTGGTCTATGGTGCCGCCATTGCGCTCAAGCACACCACCCGAGCCACCACGCTGGCAGATGGCGCAAACCAAGCCAGAACAGTCATTGCAAACGGGGATGCCATGACCCGCTTTCAAGCAGGTTGAGACAAATAATTCGGTCGCGCAAAGTCCGTGCTAGAACGGCGGGACGAAAGAAACTGTGCAAGAACCTCGCTAGGTCGTCTGTGTCAAATCTTTATGGAAAACCCGCTTCAGGTAGTTGTCAGTGGGCAGTTGTCAATTATCAATGCTGTCTTTCCTGCGGAAGCAGGAATCCAGTCAAACAGCCAAACCCGCAAGGGTTTTCCACTAGAGCGAAATACCTGTTCGCATTTTTTCCATGGCTTGTTTTTCGATTTGACGGATTCTCTCCGCCGAAATGCCGTATTCATCAGCCAATTCATGCAAAGTTGGTTTGTCATCACTTAACCAGCGTCGAGTAACAATATCTTTGCTCCGTTTGTCCAGCTTCGTCAGTGCCGAGGTCAACTGCTGATTGCGAACTTTGGTTTGCTGGTTATTGCTTACCACCACTTCTGGGTTATAACTACTGTCGCTCAAATGTTGTGACGGTGCCAAATGACGTTCGTCATCGTCATCCACCATTGGGTCAAACGCAATGTCGGTACCGCTTAGTCGAGATTCCATTTCCCGAACGGTTTTTGTTTCAACGTCAAGATTTTTGGCAAGTTGATTAACTTCTTTGTTGTTCAGCCAGCCCAGTCGTTGCTTGCTTTTTCTCAGGTTAAAAAACAGTTTTCGTTGTGCTTTTGTTGTGGCAACTTTGACAATGCGCCAGTTACGCAGTACATAATCGTAAATTTCGGCACGAATCCAATGGACTGCAAACGAGACCAAACGGACATCCCGACTGGGGTCAAATCGCTTGACTGCTTTCATCAACCCGATACTGCCTTCCTGAATCAAATCAGGCAGAGGTAGTCCATAACCCATAAACCCTCTCGCAACTTTGACGACATAACGAAGGTGGGAGATGACCAGTTCGCGGGCAGCATCTAAATCACCATCATTGTGGTAGCGCAAGGTCAGTTCTCGCTCTCTTTCCGCCGACAAAATGGGGGCGGCATTGACGGCACGCATATAGGTTGCCAGACTATCTCGGGTTGATAAATCAAAGGGGACAGGTAAGCTTTGGGTCATGGTTATATTAAAACATCTAATTGCAGGTTGCCAATTTTAGCACTCGATTAGACAGAGTGCTACTACTTATACCAACGGCCCAAGGATTTGACGCTTTGTGCTTTCCACGGGGAATTTGAAGTGATTCAGTAGTCATCATCATAGGAGGTATTAATGACAGTAGAGATTATGCGAACGGACAAGTCGGCCTGCGATCTTCGGTGCGCCGCAGCGGCGTGCAGGGACGCGAAAGCGGCCCGACGGATGCTGGCGATTGCCTTGATTTTGGACGGCACTGACCGCAAGACGGCGGCCGAGAACTGCGGGATGGACCGCCAGACGTTGCGTGACTGGGTACACCGTTACAATGACACGGGGATTGAGGGTCTCTCGAACCGGCGTTCGCCAGGACGGCAACCCCTGCTCAGCGTGGCACAGAAGGCGGAGTTGGCATCGCTTGTGCGTGAGGGGCCGGATCCCGAAACGGACGGCGTGGTGCGCTGGCGGCGCATTGACCTCAAGCGCAAGATTGAGGAGCGCTTTGGCGTTGTCATGCATGAGCGGACCGTTAGCAAACAACTGGTAAAACTTGGTTTTCGACGCTTGTCTGTGCGCCCGCAGCATCCGAAATCCGACCCGGATGCGCAGGATGTGTTTAAAAAAACTTCGCTGCAGAGGTAGCGGCCGTTCTGCCCAAAACGGCCTGCGGCAAACCATTGGAGATTTGGTTTCAGGACGAAGCCCGTGTGGGTCAGCAAGGGACGCTGACACGTATATGGGCCGAACGGGGAACCCGGCCGCGTGCGCCGCGTGATACACGTTATACGTCGGGCTATATCTTCGGCGCGGTTTGTCCCGAACGCGCCGAGGCTGCTGCGCTGATCATGCCGCATGCGGACACGTCCGCTATGAATGCACATCTGTGCGAGATCGCCAGGACGGTCGCGGCAGGTGCCCATGCCTTGCTCATCCTCGACGGTGCAGGCTGGCACGGATCAGCAAAACTGGAAGTACCCGACAACATCACCCTGCTCAAACTCCCGCCCTATGCGCCAGAACTCAACCCGATGGAAAACGTTTGGGCCTACCTGCGCGCCAACAAGCTGGCAATCTCTGTGTTTGAATCCTACGATGAGATTGTCGACAAATGCTGCGATGCCTGGAATTTCTTCGCAGAGGACAAACAGGCAATCACATCAATTACATCACGTAATTGGGCCAAAACAGTCAATCAATAGAGCCGTTGGTATTAGACCCTGCTCATAAAATATATCCATCTGAATATAAACAAGTAATAGTTATTTTGTGGTATAATTCTGCATGGAAATCAGCCCAACAACCTCTAAAACCTTGCAGCTATGATTGATTATAACGATTCCAACCAACGTACTATCGCAGAATTTGACTGGCCGTTTCACACCGCTCTTGATGCACACAACCGCTGGGTGAAACTAGGTCAGTGCATTCCATGGGATGGGTTAGCACAGGGCTATCATAAAAGCCTCTCGTCAAAGCGGGGTCGGCCAGCAAAAGATGCTCGTTTAGTCATCGGTGCGGTGATCATCAAACACAAACTAGGGTTGTCTGATCGTGAAACGGTGAGTCAGATTCAGGAGAATCCGTATCTGCAATACTTTGTCGGGCTTGCCGGTTATCAAAGATCAGTCCCGTTTGTACCCTCGTTGCTGGTTGAAGTGCGCAAACGTATGGGGGATACTGTTTTTGAAGTGTTCCATCAAGCGATTATTGGTGCTGTGGAAAAGGCGCAGGTCGTGCCGCAACGCAGCGTTAAGGATGGTTTGAAGGTATCCACACAGACCAACAAGTCGGGTGATGAATCAGAGCCAGAGTCCGTGCCAGAGTCGAAACCAGAACCAGAATCCAATCAAGACCCACAAGGGGAGGATAATTCCCCAATTTCACCTGCCACCACTGTGGAAGCACCCAGCCACGAAGGTAAGTTGATAATCGATGCGACTGTGGCAGAGCAAGCGATACGGTATCCCACGGATTTAAGTTTACTGAATGAAGCGCGTGAGATGGCGGAACGGATCATTGACGAATTGTATCCACACACGGAGTTCAGTCAGAAACCACGCACCTATCGTCGCCAAGCACGTAAAGATTTTCTCGGGTTGGTCAAACAGCGTCGTCCCAAGCGTCAAGCGACCCAACGAGCGATCAAGCAACAACTGCAATACTTGCGGCGCAATTTTGGTCATATTGAGGGTTTAATGGATTGTTTCCCGATGGGCACGGCGTTGCCTTTGTCACGCAGGCTACTATACCACTACTGGGTCATTCAGCATGTCTATACGCAGCAGTGGGAGATGTACCGCAACAAAAGCCGTCGCTGTGATAATCGGATTGTGAGCATTCATCAACCGTATGTGCGTCCGATAGTGCGAGGTAAGCAAGGTAAGTCGGTTGAGTTTGGTTCGAAGTTGAGCGTGAGTTTAACGACACACGGGTTATCCCGAGTTGATCATTTAAGTTGGGATGCGTTTCATGAGGGGCATGATTTGCAGGGTCAGGTTGAGCGTTACCATGAACGTTATGGTTGCTACCCCGTAAGCGTTATCGGTGATCCGATATATGGTAGTCGAGAGAACCGGCACTACTTGAAAGGATTGGGCATCCGTTTTTCGGGCAAGCCATTAGGCAGACCCAAACAGGTAACAGAAGCGAATCGAGATGTGTTGAAGCAATTAAAAGCCCAACGCCGGACGGATTACCTACAACGGATTCCAATAGAAGGCAAATTTGGTCAGGCAAAGAACGGTTATCGACTGAATTACATCCGTGCCAAGCGAGCAGACACCTCGGTTGCATGGATCAACAGCATTTTCCTAGTCATGAACCTGCTCATCCTGCTGAAGGTCTTTTTTGTGCCCAAAATAAGGCGACTAATAGGGTCGATAACGAACACTGGGCGACACCAATTACGATTGGACGGGTACAGATTGTGCCAATTGCTTGGCTGGAACAGATTTGAATATCCAAGACCGACTTTGTGAGCAGACTTTAACTAATCAATGACGAATTCAACCCATAAGTGCAACACGGTGGTTAAAAAAATAGTCTTTGCCCATCATTTCAGCAACTAATGCACAAGAGTAACACGCTGCCAAGTTCATTTGACCGACACCCTGACCTTCTGAATGGAAATAAATTTTGCTAATTATTTTGTATCTTTCCTGTTCAGTCAAATGGGGACATTACTGCTTTGGGCTAACACTGACTTAAGAAGTGTTGCACTTATGACGTGAATGTAAGTAGAATAGAATGGCCAAACAGTAATACTTATTTTTAGATCCCCAATGGACGATAAGAAAGCAAAAACCGCAGATGAAACAAAAGTCGATGACATGCTCATCGAAATGATCACGCCCAAAGTCAGGGAGATTGAGGAGAAGTTTGGCAGGGGCGAGGGATTAACTCAGGATGACATCAATACGTTATTGCTCAAATCTCAATACAATCATATTAACCATTTAGACTTGAAGCTGAATGAAGTAGTCGCTGATGTTGCCAGCTTAAAAGGTGAGTTTGAATTATTAAAGCAAACAATAGAGACCACCATTCAAAAAGCACTCAACAGGAACATGTTGGCACTCATTGCCGTTATGGGTGCTTTTCTAACTTTATCCAAGATTATTGATAAATTGTAAAAATTATTTCTGAATAATCATTTGAGACCTTTGCATAATTATTGGAAGTACGGCTTTAGAGACTGTGCAAGAGTCCTACGCTAGGTCGTGTTCCATGTAGAAAACCCTTGCGGGTTTGTGTGTTTTACTGGATTCCTGCTTTCGCAGGAAAGACGGATGTTGGTTTGTTGCACAGTCTCCTACGCGGGAACGACTGACAACTGCCCACTGACAACTGCCCACTGACAACTGTCCACTCACATCGCATGAAATCTGAAACTCCGACCACGACCTATTTGAAAGACTATCGCCAGTCCGATTTTGTGATTACTCATTCTGACCTCAATATCACCTTAGGGTTTGAAAATACGGTCGTGCGGGGTAGTCATCAAGTCGTGCGAAAAAATGTCGGCGCGAATCATCTGCAATTGCATTGTGAGCGTATGGATGTGCAATCCGTTGCGGTCAATGGTACGCCACTCAAACGCGGGCAATTTACTCAAACCGACAGCCACCTCATCATCCATGATGTCGCACAAAGTTTTACGCTGGACATCGTCAACACCATTGACCCATCGAAAAATACCGCATTAAGCGGGCTTTATCAATCAGCGGATATGCTATGCACACAGTGTGAAGCGACCGGCTATCGGCGCATTGCCCCGAGCATTGATCGACCGGACAACCTAACCATTTATACGGTCACATTGCGCGCCGACAAAGCCACCTTTCCGGTTTTATTGTGCAATGGCAATCTGCTCGAAAGCGGGGTCAGAGAAAGCGATGAAACCGGTTTTCATTACACACGCTGGCATGACCCGTTCCCCAAGCCAACCTATTTATTCGCCATTGTTGCTGGAAAATTAAGTTGCCTTGAAGATCAGTTTGAAACCATGAATCGGCGTATTGTTCGCTTGAAGTTCTATGCTCGCGCCCAAGATATTGCAAAATGCGCCCATGCGATGAGCGCGTTAAAACAGGCGATGCGCTGGGATGAACGGGTTTATGGTCGGGAATATGATCTCGATTTGTTTAACGTGGTCGCGGTCGATGATTTCAATATGGGGGCAATGGAAAATAAAAGCCTGAACATTTTTAATACCCAATATGTATTAGCCGACTCGAAAATGGCAACCGATAATGATTTCTATAATGTTGAAAGCGTTATCGGGCACGAATACTTTCACAACTGGTCGGGCAACCGCGTAACCTGCCGCGACTGGTTTCAGTTGAGTCTGAAAGAAGGTTTTACGGTCTTTCGAGATCAGCAATTCAGTGCCGACATGGGAAGCAGTGGGGTCAATCGGATTGATGATGTGAACGCGCTTCGCGCCCACCAGTTCAGCGAGGATGCCAGCCCGATGGCGCATTCCGTGCGTCCCGACTCGTATCAAGAGATTAACAATTTATACACCGCCACCGTGTATGACAAAGGGGCTGAAGTCATCCGCATGATGCAAACCATGCTCGGCACGGTGTTATTTCGACAGGCGACCGATTTTTATTTTGAAAAATACGATGGTCAGGCAGTAACGACCGATGAGTTTATCCATGCTATGGAAACGACCAGCAAGCAGGACTTTACCCAATTCAAAAACTGGTATTCACAATCCGGCACACCACGGCTGAAAATCGACACCCATTTTGACAGTGAGCAATCGTGTTATCAGATAAAAATGCGTCAAACCTGCCCGCCTATGCCTGCACAATCCACCAAACAACCCTTTGTAATTCCGGTTAAAACCGCTTTATTCAGCGAACGTGGCGAAAAACTATTGCTGAATGATGACCCAAACAATAACCCGAATGATGGCGTTGATGAATTGACCCTGATTCTCGACCAACCCGAAAAAACCTATAACATTACCATTCGTAACGACATTGATTGCCCGCCCATCCCCTCATTGCTCAGAGGGTTCAGTGCCCCGGTCGAGATGCAGATTACCCTCAGCGATGCTCAATTAGAAACCCTTTTAATCCACGATGACGATCCATTTAATCGCTGGGAAGCGGCACAAAAACTGTTCCTAAAACAACTTCTGGGTGATATTACTGCCATTCAGCAAGGCGGACAGGGCAACGATAATACCCAACTTTGTCGGATATTTCGTAATCTCCTTAGCAATCCCGACAATAGCAACGCCCACAGCAAAAACTCCGACCGTGCCACCCTCGCCGCGCTACTGACCCTGCCCACCACCGCCTATATCAACGAACAGGTCTCCCCGATTGACCCGAGCGCGATTGAATTATCACGCCGACAATTAAAAACTCGTCTGGCAACTGCCGCCAAAGCGCAGCTGTTGACTTGTTACCACGAATGCCAATCCATCAACGGCGGCAAACCCATCGCCGAACAAATGGCAGCGCGTAGCCTGCGCGATACCTGTCTGGATTATCTCAATGCGCTGGATGATGATGACGCGCAATCACTGTGTCGGGCGCAACTACAAAACGCCCGTTGCATGACCGATGCCGCCTCTGCAATCAACTTTATTGCCAAGTCATTACGCCCCGACAAACAACAACTGCTGGATGATTTTGCCGCACAGTGGCAAGCCGAACCATTAGTCTTGAATAAATGGTTTCGCGCTCAGGCAACCTTCGCCCACCACAGCACCTTAGCCACTGTGGAAAAATTAACCCGCCATGCAGAATTTGATTTTACCAACCCAAACAAAGTATATGCCCTGATTCTCGGATTCACCCACGGCAATCCATTTTGTTTTCACGCCGAGGACGGCTCGGGTTATCGATTCATCGCACGTTGGATCAAAAAACTAGACCCCTTGAACCCACAAGTTACCGCCCGATTAGTCTCTGCCCTGAACCGTTGGAACAACTATAAACCGGAGATTAAAAACCAAATGAAAAAAACGCTCATAGAGATTGCCGTATTACCAAACCTATCCAGCGATGTCAGAGAAATTGTTAGCAAGAATCTAGCCACTGAAGCGCGGACTAAAGTTAATTGATAATGGCAGTTATCAAGCAAGTCCCCCTGATAAGGAGGATTGAGGGTTGCTATGTCGGCAGATAATGCAGGCGCAATTAGCCTATCTCTTGTTTGAGTATTGAGTGTTAATCGGTGCCGTATGATGATAGGAACGTCCGCCTTCTGCACCCCAGTATCCCATCACTAAATTGATGTCCAAAAACCAGCTTTGGACTTTGGTTTTACGGGCACTGATGCAATCCAACGCCGGTTGAGAAAACGTAACTGGCGACAATCCGAGAAAACAGGAAAGGCATTTCTGACTACCTGAATACACCGCATCCAATTTCCATTCATCGACCATCAGTGGCACACCGGTGAGCGAGGTCACCGCATCAACGATAACCAAAGCCCCATGTTCGTGCGCCAGTTTGGTCAAAGCTTCGGCATCGGATAGCGCGCCGGTTGTGGTTTCGGCATGGACAAACGCCAACACTTTGGCATCTGGATTATCTTTTAATGCCTGCTCAAATTTTTCCGGGTTGACGGTGCGCCCCAGTCGTATTCCACCACAACGGCAGATGTACCGCAACAACAGCCGTCGCTGTGATAATCGGATTGTGAGCATTCATCAACCGTATGTGCGCCCGATAGAAGGAAAGTTTGGTCAGGCAAAGCACTGTTATTGACTGAATTACATCCGTGCCAAGCGGGCAGACACCTCGGTTGCGTGGATCAACAGCATATTCTCGGTAATGGCAGAGAGTTTAACCGCCATGGTGAGATTGCCAAACAATTAAATTGCAACACTTACTTTGCCAAACCGTATCATAGCTGGGAGCGTGAATCGAATGAAAACCATAACGGGCTATTGAGACAGTTCTTCCCGAAAAAGATGAAACTTGATAAAATCACTGACAATGCGGTGAAAACAGCAACAGATTTAATGAATAATCGTCCCAGAAAATGTCTGGGATTTAAGACCCCTTTCGAGGTCTTTGCTGAAATGATGGGCAAAGACTATTTCTTTAAACACCGTGTTGCACTTATGGGTTGAATTCGCCTGACGATAATCTTTAGTTTTTTAGATTTATACTTTGTTGCCTATCAGTTAATAATTCCGATAGTATCAGGAATCTGGGGCATATTTTGTGACAGATTATTGTAAAATGGCCATTTTAACGATACAAATCTGAATTGAATGATGTCATCTTCGCCTTTGATTCTCAGCATAGACCAAGGTACTAGCAGCTCCCGTGCGGTGGTGTTTAATACACAAAATGAGATTGTCGCAATGGCTCAGGAGGGGTTTCGGCAATATTATCCTGATGATGGCTGGGTCGAGCATGACCCAGAAGAGATTTGGCGCACGACCATTGATTGTTGTAGGCAGGTGATACAGGGTGCGTCCGCACAGGGTCGGATTGTTGGGGTCGGCATTACCAACCAGCGTGAAACCACCCTCATCTGGGATAAACAAAGCGGGCAGCCTATTTATAATGCCATCGTTTGGCAGGATCGAAGGACCTCGGCGATGTGTGAAAAGTTGAAACAATCTGGTGTTGAAAGCGAGTTGACTGCCAAAACCGGTTTGTTGCTTGATCCCTATTTCTCGGCGACCAAAATCAGTTGGATATTGGATCATGTCGCTGGTGCCCGACAAAAGGCGGATTCTGGGCAACTTGCTTTTGGGACTGTGGATAGCTATTTAATCTGGCGACTAACTAATGGTAAACACCATCTGACCGATGCCACCAATGCGTGCCGAACCTTGTTGTTTAATACTCATTCGGGCACTTGGGATGCCGATTTGCTCAAGTTATTCGATGTGCCGGAATCATTATTGCCCGAAGTTAAAAACTGTGCCGATGATTTCGGAACGACACATCAGAGCGTGCTTGGTGCCGCATTCACCATCGCCGGAGTAGCAGGCGATCAGCACGCCGCGCTCATTGGTCAAACCTGTTTTAAGCCGGGTATGTTAAAAAGTACTTATGGAACCGGTTGTTTTATGATGATGAACACCGGTTGTGAGTCGATTCGCTCAAGCAACAAGCTGCTCAGCACCATCGGATACCGTCTCAACCAGCAGACAACCTATGCGCTTGAGGGTTCTATATTCAATGCCGGGACGACGATTCAATGGTTGCGCGATGGTCTCGGCATCATCAAGGATAGCGATGAAATAGACGCGCATTTGCAACAGTCGAAGCGCAATCACGGCGTTTATATGGTGCCGGCGTTTACTGGTTTGGGTGCGCCGCATTGGGATGCCGATGCGCGAGGGATGATTAGCGGATTAACCCGAGACACCAGTGCGTCCACGCTTGTGCGGGCTGCCATCGAATCGGTATGTTATCAAACCCATGACTTGGTTGATGCGATGCTCAAAGACAGTGGCTTACGCCTTGCTGAGATTCGGGTTGATGGTGGCATGACCGCCAATAAGGTGTTGTTACAATTTTTATCTGATATGACCCAATCTCGTATCTGCAAACCGACTATTATGGAAACCACCGCGCTGGGCGCGGCTTATTTGGCAGGGTTGCAAATGGGTTTATTTGAATCGCTGGAAGCGATTGCCGAAAAATGGCAGCAACAAGCCAGCTTTGAGCCAAGTATGGATGCCAAGACTAGACAGCAGTGTCTCGCCGGATGGCATAAAGCGGTGCAACGCTGTTTGCTTTAGGGGTTTGCGCGGCTAAAGAGACCGTGCAAGAAACCCTCGCTAGGTCGCGTTACATGTGGAAAACCCTTGCGGGTTTGGCTGTTTTACTGGATTCCTGCTTTCGCAGGAA
Source organism: Candidatus Spongiihabitans sp. (assembly GCA_965261425.1). Lineage (GTDB taxonomy): Bacteria > Pseudomonadota > Gammaproteobacteria > Arenicellales > Poriferihabitantaceae > Spongiihabitans. Next base: position 802,046 of record OZ253452.1, on the reverse strand, counting down.
AGACGGATGTTGGTTTTTTGCACAGTCTCTAAAGTGGCACTTCCGACCCGGAAGCGGAAATCCAGTAAAGAAAAGATAGTTATCAGTTATCAGTTATCAGTTGGCAGTTTACCAACACCGGACGTGGGGCTTTAGTCCCGCCTTTGATGCAAAGGTCTTATTGGGTTATGTGGAAGTTGTCGATTTGTTCTCGGCGGATAATGTGACTGTTTACTTGGCGAACAGTGGCATGTCGTGGACCGACCCATAGCCATTCCTTGAGCTCGTCGAGCTTGCCGTCATCGCCTTGGGCAACGCCCTCGACATCACCGCCCGCACGATTTCTGACCCAGCCGGTGAGTCCTAGATCGAACGCTTTACGCTGTACCGAATAACGAAATCCAACCCCTTGTACGCGACCACTGACGGTAAACTGTATAGTTTTTAACATGTGCATATTATGTCGTATAAAACCACCAAACAGGTTATTATTTGCCCATCCAATCACATCAATACGGAATGTCCAACAGCCATGCAAACTGAAGCCATTATCGCCCATATCGTTGACTGGCTGACCGCATACAGCGACCAATCGCAAAGCAACGGTTTTGTGGTTGGCGTATCTGGTGGCATAGATTCTGCCGTGACCGCTACGCTGGCGGCTAAAACCACGCGCCCAGTGTTGTGTCTTGAAATGCCCATTCATCAGGCGGAGTCGCAGGTGATACGGGCACACACGCAGATCAATCTGCTGAAGGAAAATTTTCCCAATGTGTCATCGGTTTGTAGCGATTTAAGCGCGGTATTTGATGGTTTCACCCGTGCTATGCCGAGCGTTGAAAATGAAGCAGAACGGTTTTTAACGTTGGCAAATACCCGTGCCCGATTACGCATGACTACGTTGTATTATTTTGCCGGATTGCATCATTATCTGGTCACCGGCACGGGCAATAAAGTGGAAGATTTTGGGGTTGGTTTCTATACCAAATATGGTGATGGCGGGGTTGATTTAAGCCCCATCGCCGACCTCAACAAAACCGCAGTATATGCGCTCGGAAAAGCCCTCAATGTGAATGAAGAAATCATCTGTGCCGCCCCCACCGATGGACTATGGGGCGATGGCCGTAGCGATGAAGCGCAATTGGGCGCGAGTTATCCTGAACTCGAATGGGCGATGGATTATGATGAGTCTAACGATGCCCCACTTTCAAGCCGCCACAGCGAAGTGCTTAATATTTACCGCCGACTTCATCAGGCAAGCCAACACAAAATGAAGCCCATCCCGATTTGTCTGATACCTGATGTTTTTAGATAGTTGTCGGTGAACAGTTGTCAGTTTTCAGTTATTTATCAGAGAGGGATATGAGTCCTTCTCGTTGATGAATTTCTGTCCATTATTGTACAATGGTACAAAGCTGTTTATAAACTTTGACTTCATCTTTGTCATGACAACAGGGACCGATAAATCCCGGAGACGAGCCTACATAGCACTGATCTTCTTCTGACCATTCAACCAACTTTATATATTGATTTGATATATTAGCGTGGGATTTCATTTTTAATCTCTGCAAACAGTTGATTTTGTCATGGTCTCATAGTATGCCATCTCAGAGGCACTATAACTCGACAAACATCCCATAGCATCAAGCACAGAAGTTAGGAATCCTTGTGCGGTGAGCCGAGTAAGGGAACCGGCGATGCAGTCTGTTTCATTGAATCGCTTGACCCGATCTTTGCGTCCTAGAGGGTTGTGAATCAGCACCGGAACAGGGTCGCCATTGTGTTCACCACGGTAAGAGTCGGTCGAATGGTCGGCACAAACGCCGAATACGATGTGTTGCAGGTCGAGCTTCGCCAAAGCGGTATCAAAGCGGTTGATTATCTCTGCTTTGGCATGTGGGTTACGATCATGGGCAGTGGTGTCGGTTGCTTTTATATGCAGGTAAACCACATCATGGGTCTCTAGCGCGGTTTTTGCGAACGCTAGTTTTTTGTCCACATCGGTATCGGGTAGGGCGGTGAAGGCGGGGTCGGTGAGCGTGGTGAAACCGAATAAGTTTCCAAGCCCAAGAATAGTGCTTTCAGCGGCAATAACGGCAACTTTGAGATGAAGATGGTTGAGGATGTTATTAAAATTTTTGTGGCTGCCGACACCACGGGTAATAACCCCGTTGGCGGGTGGCTGATTGTTTTGTGTGCGGGTCTGATTGATGGCATGGGAGGATAAAATATCGTATGCCATTTCGGTAAAACGATTGACGGCAGTCGCGCTGTGGTGTGCGATTTCATCGCCACTTTCATTTGCTTTGGAGATGAGTATGCCACGATTGATTGCCTTGCCCCCGGGATCGGTATCGCTTATTTGTGCCGATAAGGGCGTGCCGCGCAATCGCAGAACACAACGATGTTGCGTGGCGGGGTGTAATGATGCAAGGATGTTGTTGCCGACCTCGATATTCTCAAGTGCGTGGCATAAACCATCTACATTTTCTCTAATTCGTCCTGCCCGACGGTCTTTAATATGAAAGCCAGAGCCGTGCTTTTCAACGGTTGCCAGATTTGCCCGAAACAACAAATCGCCAACCTGCAAATCCAGTCCAATGCCTGCCGCTTCAATCGGTCCGCGACAAAGATGAGCAACGGTATGTGCGGGCAACCCAAATAAAATGCCGACCCCAGTATGAGTTTCCACCGGCAAGCCAGGCAATAATGGGTCCATCAAGCCGCATTGATTGTTTTTCGCTAACTGGTCAAGAGTCGGAGTGTGGGCAAATTCCAGTGGCGTTTTGCCATCTAGTTCGCGGCATGGACGGTCGCCCAAGCCATCGAGAATGATGACTAAACCCTTGAACCGTTCAGCAGTCATGAATATTGTTTGCGTAAGGAAATCAGTTTGTCTTGATATTTTGTCGCAATCGTTTGGATAATGATGTTAATAATGTTCATGGTCGTCTCACCGACTTCTTTGTTGTCAATAATTTCGATGTCTTCATTATCTGCTTCTGACAAAAGAACCGTTTGCAGTTGTAGTATTTCGTTAATATTACCCAAATATCGTTTGGCCCTTCTTTGTTTATTCTCGCTCGATCTGCCCTTGATAAAGCGTATCAGGCGTTCTTTGTCCAGCACTGCAAGACAGATTGGCACGACTACCGCTTCTGATGATTCGATGCGATTAAGTAACGAGGGGCGAATGTGAACCCCCTCAAGAATCATCGAGACATTTTCATTCAAGGCACGTTGCACGACTGCTTCACAGGCGACTTCAACCATTTCCGATTGCATTTGAAAGCCATAAAACAGATGGTCATCGGTATTGTTATTGAGTTCAGGAATGTGCATGGCTTTGCCGGCATTAAAGGACGATGCATGCAATGAAGGGGATAATTTCTTTGGAATCATAATACGCATGACTTCGCGCAACACATCGGTTGATTGGGTTCGGACGATACCGAGACGATTGGCGACTTCGGTGGCAATCGTGCTTTTCCCACTGCCGGGAATGCCACCAATAAAGAGTAACAGCGGATAACTGTTTTTGAGAAAATCGCGCCAGATTAAATAATAATCGGCATGTTGCTGGTCAAATTCCGTCAGGATAACCGAATAAGTTAAGGCGGTTAATTCATGCGAGGAAATTTCTCTTATTTTGTTCTTGATTAACTGACTGTGGACTTTTCGGGTAATGGATGCACATTGGGCGCGTGCAATAGAGCAGCTTTCAAGCCTTCGACTAAGCACTCCACGAGAAAACAAATCTTGGCTACCGACACCGCCGATAACAGTGATGTTTTCACGGAATATACCTTCCTTGCGGTATTGTTTTGGTATGATGCCCGGGTGATTCTCAGTAAGAATTTCGGTAATTCGTTCGCGTAACTCGCTGGTGGTTACTTCTTCGTTGTCGTCTAACTCTTCTCTTAACTCACTGGCGACAGCGTAGGCTTCTGCAAATTCCAACCCAGTTTCCTGCAACGACTTAACCAGCATCCCGCGAAGAAATGGAATTCGGGTGTCGCTTTCCTGATCGACGACAATCAGTTTAGTCATGGGCCCCTTTGCCTGCGTCCTGATAGGCGGCGCGTACTTCTTGGGCAATGATTTTTAACCCCTGCTCGACCTGATTTTCATTGCTTGCATAGGATACACGAATGCAATGCTGTTTGTGTTCCCACGGTTCGTCCAATCCGGGAAAGAAATGATTGCCGGGGATGACATAAACGCCGCGTTTTTTTAAGTTTTGATAAAGCGTTTCACTGCCCATCGGCAAATCCTTAAACCACATCCATAAAAATATAGCCCCTTCGGGTTGGTGAATCCTAACCGGCAAATCAGTCATATATTCACGCACCAAATCGACCGCATGTTCGACACGCGCTTGGTAATAGGGTTTGATGACAGTATTACAGAGAGGCAGCAATTCTTTGCTGGCTACTAGCCGAGTCAGCAAAGAGGGGCCGATTCGTCCGGGGGCAAGATTAAATATGGCATTGGAACGTGTCATCATATCAATAATTTCGGTGCCGGCAATGACGATGCCGGTTCTCACCCCGGGCAATCCGAGTTTGGATAGGCTCAAACATAAGATGATGTGTGGCTCCCAAATCGGCATGGCGTCGGTAAAAATGATTGACGGAAAAGGAATACCGTATGCGCCATCAAGGATTAAAGGAATGCCGGATTGCTTTGCCAGTTGGCTTAATTTTGACAGCTCTCGGTCAGTGATGACATTGCCGGTTGGGTTGGTTGGTCTGGAAATACAAATTGCGCCACAGCCAGCATCATCGACTTCACTGAAATTAATCCGATACTTAAAAAACAGATTGTCATTTTCATCAATTTGAATGGACGGGCGAGTCGCCCGAAATATCTTGCTTTGACCGATGCCGACATCGCTATAACCAATATATTCGGGGGTCATCGGCAACAATATCTTCTTGTTTGTGCGGTCGTCGAATTGACCAGAAAATAAATTAAACAAGATACCGAAGCTGGCTTGGCTGCCGTTGGTAATGGCAATATTTTTCGCGCTAATCGACCAGCCAAAGGAACTCTTTAAGAAATCGGCAAGCACTTCAATAAAGTGTTGGTTTCCTTGTGGAGGATCATAGTTGCCGAGCATTTTTTCAAACTCGGCACCATTTTCCAGCAAGCGTATCATTTCTGCACGGTAGCAGGCTTCAACCTGAGGAATAGCCGCCGGGTTACCGCCGCCCAACATATATGTTTCCTGTTCCAGATTGAGCGCGTGCCCAAGATCATTCATAAGCTGCAAGATGCCGCTATTCTGATTGAACTGGTCGGAAAAATTTGAAAACTTCATTGAACGCAATAAGCTGCAATCAATAATGTTAATTGTTACTCTGTTCGGTCACATCCAATGAATTTTCATCAGCTAATTTAGGGGCAGAAGCATTGGTCGTGGACAGGCTTTTATAGTAGGTCATGTCGGTTAATATCTTGCCACTTTCGAGTAAAAACATATCCGCATCCTGCTCACTAAAACTTTTATTTTCGGCACGTTCATTACGACTGATTTTATACTCATTGAACAGTTCGATAGTTTCAAATATAGATTTCCCCTGTGCTTCTCGTTTTTTATTTTCTACTGCCAGAAATTCCAAATCCCGTTGTTTGCGGTATTCACTCCGCTCATCCTGATTGAGAGTGGTAAACTCTTTCTTACGATTGCGTTTGTTTATTTTATTGACCGCAAGTACATAATCAAACTCAGGGTTGATAGCAACTCGTGAAGAATGTCTGGATAGTGTCTGGCTTAAAACAGGCTCACTCAACGGCGGTTGAAAAGGGGTAAATGAGGCGGCATCGATATGTTGCCAAGGCACTGCATTTTCAAAAGCCCTTTCCCCTGAATCTGTCTCCCGCTCTGATGTATGCCAGATTACATCGGGAATCACGCCACGATGTTGGGTGCTGTCGCCATTGATACGGAAGAACTGTGCAATGGTGATTTTCAGCTGCCCCAAATCTTCTTGCGCTTTAACAAATTGATTGAGCGCGACCAAGTTTTGAACCGTGCCTTTACCAAAAGTGGATTCGCCAATAATCAACCCGCGATTGTAGTCCTGAATTGCGCCGGCAAAAATTTCTGAAGCACTTGCACTATAACGATCAACCAGCACTGCCAACGGACCATCGTAAACTATTTCAGGATTGGAATCGCGATTGATTTGCACTGCGCCTTTGGTGTTTTTAACCTGCACCACCGGACCTTTATCGATAAACAAACCGGTCAACGCGATTGCCTCAACCAGCGCACCACCACCATTGCCACGCACGTCAATAATTAACCCATCAATATTCTCATCTTTTAATTCAAGCAATAATTTTTTTACATCGCGGGTGGTGCTACGGTAATTCGGGTCAATCGATTGACCGCTAAAATCACGATAAAAAGAAGGTAGATCGATAACCCCGATGGTGGATTCCGATTGCTTGGTTTCGATATGAAGCAGACGTTTTTTTGCCGCTTGCTCTTCCAGTTTTATTTTGTCTCTGACGATGGAAATGGTTTGTGGTTTTCCATTTAATCCATGCTTGCCTGACAAGATACTCAGTTTCACGGTGGAACCTTTCGGACCACGAATGAGGGCGACGACATCACCAAGTCGCCAGCCAACGATATCGACAATATCTTCATGTGCCTGACCGACTCCAACAATCCGATCTTCGGGTTGGAGTTCGCCGGCAAGATCGGCAGGTCCGCCGGGAATGACTTTTTTGACGATGGTATGTTCATCTTTGATTTGCAACACTGCGCCGATGCCATCTAAAGAAAGACTCAAGTTGATTTTGAAATTTTCTGCCCCGCGAGGAGAATAATAACTCGTATGCGGTTCAATGGTTGTTACATAGGCGTTGATAAAATTTTGGAACACATCATCGACATTAAATTGCCGTGTTCTTCTGGCGATATTGGTGTAACGCTTCGTTAAAGTGTCGATGATACTTGTGTCGTCATCATCTGAAACATCATCGGCGGTTTTGGCGAGTCGCAGGTTGATGATGTCGTTCTTGATACGCTTGCGCCAATAGTCATTAAGCTCCGGTTCGTTTTTTGCCCACTCAGCGGCTTTGGTGTCCAGCAAAAACTGTTCTTCTAAGGTGAAGTCAAAAGGTTGTTCGAGTCGTTGCAAGGCATACTCGATACGTTGCGTGACCCGCATCCTGAGTTTTTTGAAAATGGCGTAAGCAGGCTCCATAATGCCACGCTTGATATAGTCATCAAACGAATGATTGAGCTTTTGAAATTGATCAATATCTTGTTGTAGAAAAAATCTTTTTAAAGGGTCGAGTTGGTCGATAAATCGATCCAGCACTTTTTCGGAAAACGCATCATTGACTGGCACCTTTCTAAAATGCGATTTATCAATTAGATGATTGATTACCTTCGTTATTTTGGACTGCTTTTCAAAACTTTGCGGCATGGTTGTCTGTTGAAGACTATCCAGTGTTGCCGCCGACATCATGTTCGGAGTGGCTGTGGCAAAAATACAAACAAATACCGCTACGGTACTCGCCGAGAAGAGGGCTTGTTTAGTCATTTATGTTTGCTATATTAACTTGATTGGTATAGGGCGCAATAGTATCACCCTTTTATCAGAAAATACGGTCTTTGTTTGGATTCAGTTGACAGTTAGTAGTGGGTAAATGAATGCGACTATTACTCTATACGCCGGAGCCATCATTGCTCCGGCAAAAACAAAAGCAACACCCTGAAACCCATAACTGATTGTCACATCGTATAGTTTTCCTTGAAAATCTTCTGACGTAATCCCTAGATAGGAAAGTGTAAAATACCCCGTAATCTTGACCACTATATGAGACAGCACTGTAGTCAGAACAGCTATTGGTAAGAGACCGATCCACCTGATTGTGGCAAGTGCTTTGTTTGATTGTTTTGTTTCCATGCTTTTGTAGTCTACCAATATATAATGCAACATCACATCACATCACATCGCATCAAAATCTTTTAGAAACCCCTCTATTTGCTTTGTGCCATTTCTCCTTTTCAGAGAAGGAATTAGTTTACCGCCAACCTAATTCGTCATCCACACCAGCACATTCACATCAGCAATTTAGCAATTGCTTGCGGATTAGACGGGAAGTAGAGGTGTAAATAACTGGCAGTCACATTAGCGGTTTGATAAATGGCTTCGCCACGGGCGGAATGGTGCAACCTCTTGCCGAAAGCAATTGGTTTTAGGGTGTTTTCACAGCGCGTTCGGTGATGGGCATGGGCACGGAATTCACCTTGTGGCAAGGGCGCAATCTGCATCCCTTGACAGCCACCATTTTCGCGCATAATGCCATCGCCGGACAGAATCGCCATCATTGCTACGCGCTTGCCGGCGACATCGGTTAGCGACTCCATGATGTAGAGCATACCGCCGCATTCTGCAAGAATTTTCTTGCCACGGGCGTGGAAAGCGTTTATTTGTTGGCGCATGGCATCATTGGCAGACAGTTTTTGATGATGTAATTCTGGGTAACCGCCGGGAAGCCAGAGTGCGTCCGCTTTGGGGAGGGTTTGATCGTTCAGCGGGGAGAAATAAACGCAGGTTGCGCCCATTTGTTCGAGTAACTTGATGTTGGCAGCATAAATAAAAGAAAACGCATCGTCTTTGGCAATGCCGATGGTTATGCCATCGAGTTGTTTTTGCGGTTCAATCGTGTCAGCGTCTATGAATGTGATCGGTGCGGGTATTTGGGTCAGACCGGATTGTTGCATTAACTCGGCGAGCGCGTCTAGTCGTTGATCAATATCGGCGACTTCATGGGGATGCACCAAACCCAGATGTCGCTCTGGAAGAGCAATATCAGTATGGCGACCGACACAGCCGAGTAACGCGATCTGTTCGGGCATTGATTCGGTAATCAGTTGCTGATGTCGTGCGCTACCTAGCGCATTCGCAATAATGCCGTTAATTTTGAGTCGTGGTCGATGGTTGACCAAGCCTGAGGCAATAGCGGCGAAGGTCTGTGCCATCGCACGGGCGTTAATGACGATGGCGATGGGAATGCCAAAGTATTCTGCCATATCCGCGCTACTGGGATTGCCATCGAACATCCCCATCGCACCTTCAATCAATATCAGGTCGGCTTGGTATGCGGCTTGGTATAGAAGCTGTTTGCATTCGCGCTCACCCACCATCCACAAATCGAGTTGGGTGACCGGTTGACCTGAAGCACGTTCTAGAATCAGCGGGTCAAGATAATCAGGCCCGGTTTTGAAAACGCGCACATCCATACCTTGATTACGGTGATAACGCGCTATGCCGGCGGTGATGGTGGTCTTACCTTGTCCTGAAGCCGGGGCACAGAGGAACAGGGCAGGGCATTGTGCTTTGGCGTTACTTACCATTCGATGCCGGGCTGTGCTTTTACCCCTTTACGGAAGGCATGTTCAATATCGGCGATTTCGCTGATGGTGTCGGCAATGTCCATGAGCGAGCGGTGCATGGTTCTGCCGGTAATAATGACATTTTGATTTTTCGGTCGCACTGTTAATGCCGCAATCACCGGTTCAAGCGGCAGATATTCATACTTGAACATATAGGACATTTCATCAAAGATCAGAATGTGATAGCGTTCATCCTGCAACATCTTGCGCGCTATTGTCCAAGCCTGTTGTGCGGCATTGATGTCCTGATTTTTATCCTGCGTTTCCCAAGTAAATCCGTGCCCCATGATATGAAAATCGACCTGCGGGTGGTGCTTAAAAAAACGGTATTCGCCGGTTTCTTTTCTGCCTTTGATGAATTGTATCAAGCCGGCTTGTTGACCATGACCAAGTGCGCGCGCCATAGTGCCGAATGCCGATGAACTCTTGCCTTTGCCATTGCCCTTCATCAGGATTAAAACGCCCCGTTGTTCGTAGGCTTGGGCAATACGCTGGTCGATGAGTGCTTTTTTCTTAACCATTCGACTGCGGTGCTGGTTATCTTTGTGATCGTTCATGATTGATATTGCGTTAGGTCGGGTGCGCAATCAGACCAGTGGTGGATATGGTATCTTTCGTGTTCAGTCAAATGAGTATCTCGTCATGTTTCACTTCTTTATTGCTGTTCAGTTAAAAGAGTACATGTACCCTTTGGCTTGACTTAGGGTGTTGCACTTATGCGAATTCAAGCAGTTTATGAGCTGGCTATATTACAATTTTATTTTTATTAGCATCTTGTTCGTAATTCATTCTGACAGCATCAATTATTTCTTTAGTGCCATTTATTTTTTGATGTTCAATTTTATAAATAATTTCGTTATCTTTTGGTAATAGTTTCTTTTGCTTCAATCTTGTTTTTGCGAAATCTATTGTTCGCATTGAGTCAGGTATAATAAAATTTTCAGAGAGTTTATCCCAGTCTTTATCTCTAATTGTTACAATGTCTTTTAAGTAAAAACTAACATAATTGTCTCCCAATTTATAGTTCGGTTCTATATATTCTAATTTTTCTTGTGATATTCTCACATAATCAGAGTCTAGTTCAATTCCAATGTACCTTCTTCCAAGTCTTTTTGCAGAAATTGCCGTTGTCCCTGTTCCTGAAAATGGGTCAAAAACAATATCGTTTTCATCAGTTGAAAGTAATATTAATCTGTCTAAAAGATGAATTGGTAATTGACAAGGGTGTGGGTCTCTTTTTTTGTTATGTTTTATTCTATGAATGTCTGTCCAAACGTCAGAAACCAAAGGACCAAAAGGATGTAGTTTGTCCTTTTTACCGCCATAATCTTTGAGTAAGAAACCTTGCTTTCTATCTCTTTTGTGTGGGTATCTCAATTGATTTATTTTGGTCCCTTTTCCTTCTTTCCCATAAAATAAAACGCCATAATTCGCTGGTTGCAACGATTTCCCCATTGGTGCCGTTGGAGCATCCCAAGAAATCCAATGTTTGAAATATGCAAATTCGTTTAAAAAGGTAGCATAATAAGTCAACCATTTGGGTATGTTATGAGTAAAAATAGAGCCTGTTGGTTTAGTAACCCTAACCATTTCAAAAATCCACTTTTCACACCAATTCAAATATTCCTGAAATTCCAACCTGTCTTTGTAAGAGCGATAGTTCTTTTTTAGATTAAAAGGGGGGTCAGCAAATGTCATATCTACTGAATTAGATGGGATTTCTTTGAATATATCTAAACAATCTCCTTGAATTATTTTATTTGTGTATTTAGATATGTCACTCATCATTTCAATTTTGCAATTAATAGCTTCTCAAATCTATTAAGTTCGTCAGGGTGAAAAGTAAAGACATCTTCATAAGCTGTAACCATTCTTTTCAAATCACCTTTTCTAACATACCAACCGATACCATCAACAAACCCAATAAATGATGTATTGGGGTAATACTTTTTGATTAAAGTGTCAATCGAAATTTCTGTTTTTGATTTATCTCCTTGACCAGATGAAGTGGTTGCAAGAAATGAACTTTCTGCAATAATAACAGGATGTTGCTTATTCGGAATTATAAAATCCATAGTCCTTTTTTTATCTGGGGCATTATCAATAAGTTCTGTCAAATCTCCTGTTTCAAAAGGAATGCTTAATCTATTTAAAATTTCTACTACTACAGTTTCTGGATTATTTCCTTTTTTACCTGAATAACTACCTTTTTCCTTGTATCTTATCAGGCTATCAATCATCTCAGGTATTTCAAATTTCAATTTTGAAATACTTAATTTTTTCAACTCAAACAAAGGGATCGTGTCGGCCAAAATGGAATTGTTGCACCTTCAAAGAAAAATATTAACGATGCCTTGTCTAAAAAATTTATTTTCTTTAATCTTTCTTAAAATGGTGCTGTCTGACCATTCTTGAATATTCTCATGATTTTTTTCATCATGCCATTTATCCTTATAAACAAGTTTATTAAGTTCAGGACAGTCAACAATTCTAATTATTGTTGTTAGTCGTTTTAAATACTCATTAGAAAAACCAGATAAGGCTAACAATGCGCGCAATCCGTTTTCTTTTTCGGAAATTAATTCTTCAAAAATTTCTTTTTTATGTCCTTCTGTTTCAATTCTGTTTTTAACATTTAATAATGTTTCTTTTAATGAGTTTATATACCCTTCATAGTATTCTTCAAATTTTGGATTGAAAAAATAAAAGGTGTTTTTATCTACTACCGTTTGAAATTTATTTTCTGTGGTTTTTATCATATTGCTTATTCTCAAAAATCAATACATATTCTTCTTTCATTGTATTTCTCATACCTTTAATTGGCTTTAAAATACTTTTTACTAATTCCATACTATATTTTTTAGCAAATTTAATAACAGTTTCTTCGAGTCTTATGCCTCCTGTTTGATTAGTATTCGAACCAATTATAATAACAAGGAATTTATTTGTTTTTAGAACTCTTGACGCTTCACTTAAAAACTTGTCCATATCATTAAAATATGTTTCAAGTTTTTCTTTTTTATCTTTCCCTTTTAAACCAATTAATTTGTTTTTTAACTCTCCAGTATCATATCCCAAATATTTTAATTGGTCTTTGTCATTTTCAACGTAATCTATTGCAAAAGAATAAGGTGGTGAAGTTATAATTCCATCAACTGAATTGACCTCCAATTCAATATTTAAAGCATCGGAACTTGATAAGACTTGAACCTTTCCTATATCGCTATTGTAATATTTGTTTTGTAAAAGACTCTTTATCGTTTCAATGTATCTGTTTAATACTTTATCGAATAGTTGATGATGGTTTGAACGAACAAACCTTTTAGAATATCCCAAAGCGTCTAAAAATGCTAATAATGCGAGGTTGTATATTTTTTGTTTCTCTGCATCAACTTGGCTAAGTTTTTTAAAAACATCATTTTTGTTAAAAAAATCAAATAGCTTGTTAGAGTTAAGTTCCGCCTCTTGTAATAACTTTAAGTCAATACTTAATGCCTCATATTTAGTTTTTGTCATTAATTGACAAAAAGGGCTAACATCAATGGCATAAGAATTTACTCCCATTAAAGCTGCTTCAACATTGGTCGTTCCGCTCCCTGCCATTGGGTCTAAAATTGTTTCTCCTTTTTTAATATCCAGAATATTGATCAAACCTTTTATCAATTGAGGATGAAACTTTCCTCGATAAGGAAATAAACTATGTGTTGCATAACCTGTTGAAAATAATCCACTCTTGAAATATGAATTTGTAATAAATGAACGGGTTTTTGTTAATGTGTCTGAAATTTCAGAATATCTCAGAAAATGCAAACTATCTTTGTCTTTATAGCTTTTAGCATATGCTGTTCTTTCTAAATAATCCGCAGAAGGAAGCATTTTATATTCAAGATATGCTAATTCATATTCAAATAATTCAGTAACCGAAGGAAGTAACGCTACTTCATTTTTGAACAGAATTTGTGTTGGGGTTTGTATATTGTAAAAATTATCCATTATTCCTTGCATATTCTATGTTTATCTTCGGCACACCGTTAAATTTTCGCCTATAACGCTTCGCTTGGTTGCAAAAGTTCTCAATACCCACAGGGCACAAGTGCCGTTGATGTGATTTCTCTTGTCTGCAAAAGAGTGTGGAGTGGTTGATACGATGGTGCTTGAAATCGATGACATCTAGCACATTATAACCTCTCCATCAGCCAGAATAAACGATACTGTCAGGGATTACCTTACGCTCAATAATCGGGATTAGGTCGTTAGAGAAGCATCAGCAATGATATTCGTATAGACCTTTCCACCTCGTTTTAACAAGCCAAACACGGGGGTGGGGTTGCCTGTGGAACCGCGCCCCCGTTTGCCTTTGCGTCGATCACCAAAATAGCTTTCATCCACTTCAATCTCTCCGTCAAAAACCGCATCGCTTTCTTAACCATTCGACTGCGGTGCTGGTTATCTTTGTGATCGTTCATGATTGGGATTGCGTTAGGTCGATTGCATAATCAGGCCAGTGGTAATTCAGCAACATGCAGATATTGAGCCGATATGTGCGCCGCTAATTGCCGTCCTTGTGCGAGTTTAATACGGCTTGATTCAATATCCACGATGGTGATTGGATAGGCGGACAAGAGCGGATGGTTGCTTGTTGATTTGTTCAATCTGCCATCTGTGAGCAGAAAAATAGCACACTCGAAATGCTGATAGCGTTGGCGATTAAGCAGATTCTCGGCATAATTTAATGCCTGCTCTATCGGTGTTCCGCCACCGGCAAGAATGTCGTCCAGTTTATTCTGAATATCCTTCGGTGCGCGTTGCGGGTGGAGCAGCGTGCTGACCCGATCATTGCCAAAAGTAACAACGCTCAAATGGCGGCGTTTGAGATAACTGCGTTTTGATAATGCTTTTAATGCTCCTTTGGCATGACTTAATCCCTGCCCGCTTAAAGTGGATGACGAGGTATCCAGCAACACCAAATCAAGCGCGATAGAAACCGCTCGGGGGTAACGAAATTTCAAATTCCATTGCGGGTCGTGGTCATCATCTGTGGTGCCATGCTGATTCATGCCTAATGTGCGGAACCAGTCTATCTTACGATTGATATGGATGCGTTGACTGCTAAAACGCGGCGATAGTGCGATGCCTTTGGGGTTTTTTGTACAACTCGATTCCAATTTACTGAGCGGATTGAATGAAGCGGTTGGTGTGGTGGGCAGGGGCATCGCCCGCGCTATTGCAGTGATGGTTGACACTGCTGCCATTGTGCCCCATGAGCCTTGTATTGATGAGCCGTGTCCAGAGTCACTCCCTGAATCACCATGATCATCGGGATTGCCAGACGGACCACTGTTTGATGGAGCGGGTGGCTTGTGGGGAGATGGCTGACGGCGATGTTCCAAAACCAATGGGGCAACCTGATCCAGATCCGCGACCGATACTTCAAGCCGTTGGTCAAAAGCGGCATTGGCACAACTTGCACGGTGCATGGTCAAGTCAGCGCGAAAACCTTCAACATCGGCATCGGCACAGCGTTGCGCGATTTGATCGCTGATTGAGTCCGGCATCTCCACAGCAGAAAGATGGGTTTTTGCCCATTCAAGTTTGCGACACAGTGCATCCTGTGCGATTTGATTGTGGCGCGCAAAATCATCCGCATCACGGTCATAGGCTAACCGCTGTTGCACTACTTGCTTGCGTTGTGTCAATGAAAACTCCGTCTCAACCTGCGCGATGAGACCAAACCGGTCGAGTAGCTGGGGGCGCAATTCGCCTTCATCGGGATTCATCGTGCCAATCAACGAAAACAGTGCTTCGTGTCGATGGCTGATGCCATCTCTCTCGACAACATTGACCCCTGAGGCAGCCGCGTCCAGCAATAAGTCAATCAGATTGTCGGCAAGCAGATTGACTTCGTCAACATAGAGCA
Source organism: Candidatus Spongiihabitans sp. (assembly GCA_965261425.1). Lineage (GTDB taxonomy): Bacteria > Pseudomonadota > Gammaproteobacteria > Arenicellales > Poriferihabitantaceae > Spongiihabitans. The sequence continues at coordinate 786,726 of OZ253452.1, read as the reverse complement.
TACCGCCGTTGGCTTTGGCTAACAAACCTGGCAGAAAGGTGACTTCAGCATGATGTAAGGCTTTTTCCAGATCGAATGAGCCGCTAATCATTTCCTCGCTGGCACCGAGTGGCAAATTGACAAATGGCCGATTGTCGGTCAGGTTGGCAAGGCTACGAACCAAGGTTGATTTGGCACTTCCCCGCGCTCCGCTGAGCAATACCCCGCCGATTTTAGGGTCAATGCTGACCAGTAACAGCGCGGTTTTGAGTCGATTTTGGCCAACAATTGCGGAAAACGGGAAAGAGGGTTGCATCACATTTCACATCGTGGCTCACATGGCATGTACGGTATCAGCCGAACCGTACAAAACGAGTGCTGACAAAGCCACTCAACGCGCCCAGCAAAACACAGAAAATCAACATGCCAACAGATGTCATAATGACAAACTGGTGGGATAATTCGTTCAGCGCGGCAACCGCAGCAGGGTCACCATTGGCATAACTATGGGTCGCCAGTGTCGGTGCGCCAATAACATGCGGCAGGGCAACCAGCGCAACCCCCACAAGTTTGACAAATCGGCTGGTATAGTAAATCACAGCCAGTCCTGTGGCAGTGGCAAGGGCAGAAAAAATCCACCAAATTTGGCGGTTTTCTAAGGCTTGTGCGAGCGTCCCGGGGATTTCTGGTAGCAACCCCAATAACGATGGTGCAATAAACAGAATTGCCAACAGTCCAAGCCCCCAGAGGATGCCTGCTTGCCAGTTTAATTTGGGTTTGTTGGATTTGAGGTTATGTAATGACATCGCCGAAATCAACAACAAGGCGAATCCCATGCCGGCGAGGATATTGCCACCCAGTGTGGACAGTATTCGGACGATGCCATCTGCGGGTGCCCACGGTTCTTGTGCTTCGTCCTGAATATCGCCGATTGCCGCTGGTTCGACGACCTCATACACCTCGGCGGCATAAATAATTGGACTGATTTTAAGTTGCTGGAAAATCCCGTACAAAGAGCCAGCGACAATACCGACCACCAATGCGGAAAATAGGATGTTTCGAAATGTCATTATGAATCACCTCAAAAATAGTTGTGCGACTATGATTGGCGGTCTCGCCGATGAGCAGGAGCTAACAGAAAAGCGTAGCCATACTAGACCGCCAGTGATTGACCGGTCAGTTCTTGACCGACTAGGGCAACCGAAATGCTTTAGTGACAGGGAAATGCGACTGCGTGCCGCGTATCATGGGCAGCATTGTGTGCCACGCTCATTGGGGCGAAGCCAACGCCATAAAGCATGACGAGACCCAGTAAAAACGCGCCACAGACCTGAACCATCGCGGACAGACTGATTGCAGAGTGATCAACGACAGCAGAAAGATTGTTGGAAGAATTACTTTGTACGGTTGAACTAGAAGTTTGTTGCATTGGTTATTTCTCCTATATACACACACACCCGTGTGTAAAAATTAAGTAATGGGTATCCTTGTTTAACTTATAAGGGTTTAACTTAAAAGTTTAACGAAAGATCACGGTTTTAATACCCAACACCGAAAATACAGTCGTCCGATTATCGATATTGCGTATCCCAATTAGAGACCTTTGCACGATGGTTCTTTCGTCCCCTAGCGGTGTCAAAAGCGGTCTCAATCAAGCAAAGTCTGGTTCCGGGCTATCAAATTAATTTCAATTTGAACCGTTGCGGGGGCAGCGCAGGCTAATCGTTTGATGCGGTGTACCAACATCACAAAAACTCCTAACTTCCCAGCAAACCCTGAAAGATCACATTAAAAAGCATTCCGGCAGAGTCCTTCACTCAATCCGCCCCATTATAGCAGACACATTTACAAATAATCGCAAACTATTGCGACCGAAAGTGTTCTGATTACCCGCTCGCTCATCGATACTCGACTGATGTCGATGGAATCATAAACTTTATTTAGAGTCTGCTCACAAAGTCGATTTTGGATATTTGAATCTGTCCCAGCCAAGCAATTGGCACAATCTGTACCCGTCCAATCGTAATTGGTGTCGCCAAGTGTTCGTTATCGACCCTATTAGTCGCCTTATTTTGAGCACAAAAAAGACCTCCAGCAGGATGAGCAGGTTCATGACTAGGAAAATGCTGTTGATCCACGCAACCGAGGTGTCTGCTCGCTTGGCACGGATATAATTTAGCCGATAACCGTTCTTTGCCTGACCAAATTTGCCTTCTATCGGGATAACCCGTGTGCCGTTAAACTCACGCTCAACTTCGAACCAAACTCGACCGACTTATGTTGCTTACATCGCACTATCGGGACTGTGCAAGAAACCCAAGCTAGTACATGTTACATGTAGAAAACCCTTGTGGGTTTGGCTGTTTTACTGGATTCCTGCTTTCACAGGAAAGACGGATGTTGGTTTTTTTGCGGTTTCCAAACTGCTAACTGCTAACTGCTATTCTCAATTCCCTAATCATTTCATCACGCATAGCAAATTTTTGTGGCTTGCCGGTAACGGTCATCGGCAACGCATCTATGAATCGAATATAGCGCGGGATTTTGTAGTGCGCGATTTGCCCTTGGCAAAACGCTTTGATGTCCTCTTCATCAACCTCATCGGCATCAGCTTTAAGTACAATCCACGCGCATAATTCCTCGCCAAATTTGCTGTCTGGCACCCCAAATACCTGCACCTGTTGCACTGCCGGATGGCAGAACAGATATTCCTCAATCTCACGCGGATAAATGTTTTCACCACCGCGAATCACCATGTCTTTGAGGCGACCGACAATGTTGCAATAACCCTGCTCATCAATCACCGCAAGGTCGCCACTGTGCATCCAGCCGTCCGCATCAATGGCATTGTCGGTTTGTTTTTTGTCGCCCCAATAACCCTGCATCACCACATAGCCGCGCACGCATAATTCCCCTCGCTGACCGACCAGCACGGTCGCGCCATCGTCGCCAATCACTTTGGCTTCAACATGCGGATGCACCCTGCCGGTAGTGGCAACCCGCCGCTCAAGCGGGTCATCGGTATGACTTTGAAAAGACACCGGACTGGTTTCGGTCATGCCGTAGGCGATGGTCACTTCTGGCATGTGCATATCAGCAGTAACACGCTTCATAACTTCAATCGGACAAGGTGCACCAGCCATGATGCCAGTGCGCAACGCGCTCAGGTCAAAATCGGCAAACTCATCCGTTTCAAGCATGGCAACAAACATGGTCGGCACTCCGTAAAGCGCGGTGCAACGCTCGTCTTGCAGTGTTTGTAGGGTACTCAACGGATCGAAAGACTCCGCTGGAAAAACCACAGTGGCCGCAATCGAAACACAGCCGATGGAACCCATAACCATGCCAAAACAGTGATACAGTGGCACCGGCACACAAAGTCGGTCAATTTCACTAAACTTCATGCGGCGCACCACGAAACGACCATTGTTGATGATGTTGGCATGACTCAGAGTCGCGCCTTTGGGTGCGCCAGTGGTACCGCTGGTGAACTGGATATTGATGGCATCATCAGGCTTGAGTGTAGCACTGATACGGTCGAGTTGCCGATGCCATGCGGGACCACCCAAACTGATCATGTCAGCATAATTAAACATGCCCGGCGTTTTGTCTTCACCCATACGAATCACAATACGCAGTCCGGGTAATTGCGCTGCCTGCAATTTTCCCGGCTCGGCATGTGCCAATTCAGGTGCCAATGACTGCATCATTTCAAGATAGTTACTCGACTTGAATTGGGTAGCAATCATAATCGCTTTGCAATCAACTTTACCGAGCGCGTATTCAAGCTCGGTCAGTCGATATGCCGGATTGATATTGACTAGAATCAGCCCGATACGCGCGCTGGCATATTGCAGCACAATCCATTCGACCCGATTCGACGACCAAATGCCGATACGCTCACCAGTTTTAAGTCCGATGGAGAGCAACCCCGCTGCCAGCGCATCAACCTGTCGCGCCAATTCATGGTAACTCCAACGAATGTTTTGTGCTGGAAAGACCAATGCCTCCCGCTCACCAAAACGGGCTACCGTTTCCGCCAACAACGCTGGTATGGTTTTATGCCATAGGGATGGCTGTTGTTCGCCAAGCACATGCGACAAACCATTGCGCGGAGTCAAATCAACCGCAACCCGCTGACCGTAATCATGCAGATCAAGGGAAGTGATGGGCTTGCTTAGGTCTTCAATCATACGGTATTATAATTGATAATTGAAAATGAAATACGGAAAACTCTTGCGGGTTTGGCAGTTTTACTGGATTGTTTCATCTTGTCCATCCGGTCTATCCATAGCCATGTTTTTCATAATTCGTAATAAATCACTGCTCTTGCCAATTCAGTGCCTGTTCAAAGGCATGAGCGGCACGATAAATGGTCGCTTCATGGTAATGCTCTGCAACCAGCATCAAGCCGACCGGCAAGCCTTCGCGTATTGCGCAGGGTAGGCTCATCGCTGGATTGCCAAGCAGATTAAACACACTGGTGTTGCCAATCATTTCAAACGCACGTTGGATGTACAAATCAAGTGAGGCATCGGCTGGCGGCAATGGCGGTGCTTTCATCGGCAAGGTCGGCATCAATAGCAGGTCATATTCGCGCAACACAGCTTGATACTCTTCGCGCAACTGACGACTCAGGTTCTGCGCTTTGCCGTAGAAGCTGCCACGGTAATAAGTTTGAAAATACTCACCTAGGAACATGCAGATTTTAAGGGAATCGGCTAATTCATCGGCACGAGCGTGCCAGCCGGCAAAATAATCCGTCAATCCGGGTTGATACAAGCCGCGATAATTACTGCCCTGTGAATTACCGCGCATCATCATCGCCTGCAACCCTTCAACCGCAATGGCAGTCCAGTAAGCCGGGCCCTGCAAGTGTCCGGGAATGGATACTTCACTGACCTGCGCCCCCATAGAGCGAAATGTTCCCGCCGCCTGACGTACTGCCGCATCCACATCCTGCTCGCTTTCGGGACGTGCAAAACCTTCAGTTAGAATACCGATTTTTAGTTCATTCACAGATTGACCAAGGGCTTCGGTATAGCACTGAGTCGGCGGATTGTATTGTCGTGGGTCAAGACCATCTGCCCCCGCCAACACCTCCAGCAACAGTGCGTTATCGGCGACGTTTGCGGTGATTGGACCGACATGGTCGAGGGTCATTTCTATGGGGAAAACACCCGTATAAGGCACCAGACCATGTGTTGGTTTCATGCCATAGCAACCGCAATGACTCGCCGGAATGCGAATCGAGCCGCCTTGATCGCCACCAATTGCCATATCGACTTCCCCCGCAGCCACCAAAGCGGCAGAGCCGCTCGACGAGCCACCGGCACTGTAACCGGTTTTCCACGGGTTATGTACTGCACCCATGGCACTGGTATGACTGCCACCAGACAGACTAAGATATTCGCAGGTCGCCTTACCGCTAATGGTCGCGCCAGCATCAAGTAGCCGTGTAACAATGGTCGCATCCATGTTCGGCACATAGCCTTCCAGCACTGAGGCACCGTTCATCATCGGCACACCAGCGAGGCTGACGGTGTCTTTGAGGGCGATGCTTTTTCCTGTCAGTACACCGTTGGCAGCACCCTTGACTTGACATCGAACATACCAAGCGTTGAGCGGATTATCTTGTGCGCTCGGGCGGACACCGCCAGTGCGCGGATATTTCACCTGCGGCAGATAATCCGGCTGTGCGCTAATTAGATCATAACTCTGTATATAAGGCTCCATGACACGCTGATAGTCTGCCAACTCGCTGTCGCTCATTGACATGGCAAACGACTTTGCCATGGTTTGCATTTGTGATAAGTTGGGGCGTTTCACGGTCATATTTATTGCCTGATTGGTTATTGAGTCTGGGATGGTGGACGTTTGGGGCGTGGCAGATGGTGACTTGCTAATGGCAGGGGAATCATTTCGAGCTACACCAAGATTGATGAAGTCGGCAAGAAAATCAGGCTTTTTGGCATCCGCACCAGAAACTTCGGCACGGATTTCGCCATGCTCCAAAACCAACAATCGATCCGACAAACTAGCGAGAAAATCAAAGTTTTGCTCGACCAGCAAAATGGTTAGATCGATGTCGTTGCGAATTCGTAATAATGTATCGCTAATCTCCTCAACGATGGATGGCTGAATGCCTTCGGTGGGTTCGTCCAACAAAACCATAATCGGGTTCGCCATCAAGCAACGCGCTATCGCTAGCAACTGTTTTTCACCACCTGAAAGATGATCGCCTTTGCGCTCAAGTAGTGGCACAAGGCGCGGAAAATCATCCAGAATGTGATGTAGCGCGTCTTCCTCGTCGCCACCCGAGCAGGCGAATAACAGATTCTCTTTGGTCGTCAGTTGCGGATAAATGCCCCGATCCTGAGCAACGTAACCAAGACCCAGCAAACTACGCTGGTACACTGGCAAATGGGTGATGTCTTGACCATCGAAGGTAATAGCACCACTACTTACCGGCAAATAACCCATTAAATGTTTGAGCAGGGTGGTCTTTCCCATGCCGTTATGCCCAAGCAAACCGATGATTTCACCTTCGCCAACATGCAATGAAATATCGCGTAACACCGGCACATTGCCATAACCACCACATAAATCATGCACATCAAGCAGGTTACGCTCTTCCTCAACGACCGGTGGTTTGTTCATGTCGTTGTTGATGTCATCGTTCATGCCGACCGCCCCAAATAAACATCACGCACCACCGAATCTGCCAATACCGTATCCACATCACCTTCGCACAGCACTTGCCCCTGATGTAGCACGGTTATCTGCTCGGCAATCATACGCACGAAGCGCATATCGTGTTCAACCACGATTACCGTCGCCGAACGGTTGATTTCACGAATCACATCGGCAATTAACGTAACCTCATCACCGCTCATACCGGCGGCAGGTTCATCCAGCAAAACCAACCACGGTTTTTGTGCCAGTACCATAGCAAATTCGACCAACTGACGTTGACCGTGAGCCAGAATGTCGAGGGATTTTGGAGCAAGATCGGTGATTGAGAAGCGCGTCATCATCTGCTGCGCGACACGGCTGGATTCGCTAACCGAATATTTTTTACGCGCTGCCAACCAGATGTTTTCACGCACCGTCAGCCCATCCATAACATTGGGCACTTGGGTTTTAATGCCAATCCCGCGTCTGGCAATTTGATTCGGTTTAAGTGTGCTACAATCTTCACCACGCAAAAAAAATCGTCCTTCGCTGGGGTTCAACATACCGGTCAGGCATTTGAAGAAGGTGCTTTTTCCGGCGCCGTTAGGGCCAATCAAACAACGCAACTGCCCTTCCTGAAGACGAAAGCGAACCCGACTGAGTGCCGCCATACCACCGAAATGAACGCTAAGATCCTGTGTTTCAACAACGATACGCGCCATTAGCGTTTGCGCTCCGTGTTGGTGTTGGTGTTCTCGCCATCTTGGTTGCGCGCCGTCAAGGTGCGCCGTTTCGTTCGGTGGCGGCAACGTGCCAGCAAACGCTCCCCAACACCGGATAGTGTGGGCAAGAAACCACGCGGCAGACGCAATATCACCAGAATCAGCAACAAGCCCATAATCAGACTGTTGTCAATGACGCTCTGTTGCCCGAGTAAAAATTTCAACCAGCCAAGCAAGGCGGCACCAATCACCGGACCGGTGAGAGTACCGGCACCACCGATGATGACCCAGATAATAATTTCTGCGGATTGTTTGAGACTGAACAGCCCCGGTGTCACAATCTCTGACCAGTTAGCAAACAACGCACCCGCCAGTCCAGCGATACCACCGCCAAGTGTAAATAACACGGTTTTGAAACCGTAGGTGTCATAACCCAGCAATTGCATACGGGTTTCATTTTCACGAATGCCGAGAATGATGCGTCCGAAACTACTCGACAACAGAAAACGGCAACCGACCAGACAAAGCAACAACAGCAAAAAACAAAAATAATATAGCCCGGCATCAATCAAATAGGTTTGTTTATCCCAAGGCAGGTGCAAGGTCGGGAAACCGGGGATGCCATTGAAGCCGCCCAGCCGTGCGGTGCCGATAACCCATTCCTGTCCGGCAGTGGCATTCATAAACTTGAACAAAATCAATGTTACAACCAGTGTTACCACCGCCAGATACACGTCTTCAAGGCGACCATAAAACATCAACGCCCCTAATACACCAGCAAATAGTGCTGGAATGATGATGGCAAGAAAAAATGCCAGCCAAACGGCATCAAAATTGAGTGCCGCGATGGCAAAGGTATAGGCACCGACACCAAAAAAGGCCGCCTGTCCAAAGCACAGAATGCCACCATACCCCCAGATTAAACCGAGGCTAAGTGCGAGAACGCCATACACCGTGAGCAAAGTCAGCGTATAGTAATCCGAAAGTAAAGGCAAAATCGCCATGACCACCAAGCCGATGGCAAGACCGCCAATATTCTGTTGCCATGACCACATTTGTTGTACAGACTCAAATACGGTTCTTGAAATACTTGCCGGAAATTCCCGATGGCAGTATTCGCAGGATAACCAATGCGACCACCAGCAACGCCAGCTCGCCTGCGATAGGCGTAATCAAGGTGGTGAAAATCTGTGAAATCGCACCAAACAAGCCAGCACTAGCAAGCAATCCGGAAACGACCGATGTGCCACCAGCAATAACCGTGATGAAGGCTTTGCCAATGTAATTAGCACCAATGCTCGGCGCAACGGACACCAGAGGTGCCAACACGCCGCCCGCCAACCCCGCCAGTGCCGAGCCGCAGGCGAATGTCGCCATGTAAACGCGGGAACTGTTGATTCCGAAGGCGGCGGACATATCGGCATTTTGCATGGTACCTCGCGCAATCAGCCCGAAACGGGTGTGGCTTAACACCAGCCAAATCGCAAATACTTGCGCCGCTGCCAGAAAAACCAGCACCAGAATATAACCGCTGACTCGGTACGAACCAACGCTGAAGCTCCCGACTGGCATGGGAATGCCGGTGGTGGTGGTGCCGAAGATCATGGTCATACCGCCAATCATGACCAGACTCAAGCCCCAGGTCGCCAACATGGTGTTAATCAAACGACCATACAAGACCCGAATAATCAGTCGTTCGACAATCACGCCGAACACCCCGACCACCACCGGAGCCACTACCAGCATGGACAACCAGATATTTAATCCGAGACTGTGCGCGGTAATAGTGGCATAGCCGCCCAGCACCAAAAATTCGCCATGCGCCAAATTGATGACCCGCATCATGCCGAATATGATGGCAAGTCCGGCACTAATCAGCACCAGCACTGCCACCGAGTACAGCACATCCAGTATGGAAACCGTGAGCTGTGGTAACATGATGTTACCCGCCGTTTTATACGCCGATTTCATACTGCTGATTGTCGTCCGGATTTTTCTCCAAATCGCAGGCCCCTTGGGTATCCACCGGCTGACGTTGTGAATAACTCTTGACCACATTGAATGTCTGATTTTGGAGTTCCATCACATGGACATCAAGTGCCGCATGGTGGGTCGCCGCATCAATCGTAACCCGGCCCGAAGGACCGACAATTTGGAAGCCCGATTCGATGACCTTCGTCAAGGGAGCGCGTTCAACGGAGTTCGCCTCATTCGCTGCTGCCGCCCACAATTTGATACCCTGATAGTGAGATACCGCGATTTCGTGAATGTCGTCGGTTTCACCATACATTCTATTCCAACTATTGAGGAAAGCTTGATTTTCCGGGGTGTCGCCAGACTTGGCATAGTTGTACGCCACTAGGATACCGTTGCCTTCTTCGGCAGTCAGCACGAGGTGTTCATTGCCAACACCAAGGGTCGTTGATGCCATAGGGATTCGGGAGTTCATGCCGGTTGCCGCCCACTGACGATAAAACGACAGATGTGCGCCACCGACCAGCACCGAAATCACCATATCTGGTGCGACACGTTGGATTTTGGTAATGGTCGAAGCAAAGTCGGATACATCCAGCGGAAAGAAATCAATTTGTACCGCTTCGGCACCGTTTTTCTCAAGGTAATGTTGTACCCACTTGGCAGTGATTTGCCCATAGTTGTAATCTGCCGCGAGGATGTAGGCAGTCTTGCCCCAGCGTTTAGTCGCCTCTGGAATCAGCACCTCAACCTGTTGCGCGGGGGTTACCCCAGTGCAGAATATATTACGGTCGCACACGCCACCTTCATACAGAACATTATAAAAATAAGGGATTTTATTCTTCCGCAGGGTCTGGCGAATTGCCTCGCGGGAGGCGGATAAAATGCCACCATGCACTATGTCAACCTTGTCCTGCCGCGCTAGTGTTTGGCTGTATTGGGTATAAAGTGCCATATCAGATTGGGTGTCATAAGCAATAATCTCGACCTCCCTCCCATTGACACCGCCACTGGCATTGATTTCCGCAACGGCAAGGCGTTCGGCATTGTCCATGGGCTTACCGTAGGCTTCAAATGCACCGGAGCGGTCAAGCAAAGAGCCGAGTTTGATGTTGTCGGCAGCCCTCGCCCAACGTGGTAGCACGCTCATGGCACCAAGTGCCGCTGTGGATTGTACAAATTGTCGTCTGGTTTGTTTCATTGGAATCTCCGTAGTCGTTAAAATAATAAGAAAGGAATAAGCACCATGTTTGTTCAATGACAAAATAGCACTCAGGATTCGTTTCGGGAATCTTCTTCCGAAACAGGGTCATCTGTCTCAATCTCGATCTGGGACGTTTTGGCATCGTGCGAGCTGTTTTTGTCGGTAACAGGCTTGGTGTTGAGACGGGCACGACTGATAGAATCCGAGGCTCGGGCTGCCAGATTGGGGTCAATTTCAAGCCCAATCTCCTCGCCCAGTTTTTTTAACGCGGGAAGCTGCATCGACATGGCGAGGATGGATTGCATCGCCTCGGTAATCGGCGAAGCGGGGTGATCGCCCGACCCCCCAAATGAACCGGCACCGCCGAGATGGTTGATACGAATACTCTCTATTTTTTCGAGCGGTTTGCTTATTTTTTCGGCAACTTCGGGCAAGACATTGATTTTTTGTTGTTCCAGTTTCATCCGAATCATCTTTTCATCCATGGTATTCTCGGCGGCGATAATGGCACTGCGCCCGACAGCATCGGCATTCATACGCACCGCAGTGGCAGCCGCTTGTAATTCTGCCACCTTAGCCTCGGCATCTGCCTTTTCAATCAGGCTGGCGGCAGCACTACGGCTGGCAATAGCCTCAACATCCTGCAACTCTTTGGCGCGTAGGGTCGCCTGCTCTAGTTTGCGTTGCGCGCTCAGGCGTTCTTTTTCTGTCTGCACTTCTTCTTCGGCACGGATCACCTCAGTACGACTGATTTCGAGTGTAGCATCCGCTTTAATTTGCTCAGCACGTTTTTTCGACAAGGCAATATGGCTATCAATTTTGGCAGTCTCGGCTTGCTTGAGGCTGGCAATTTCGCGCTGTCGCAATGCCAGATCGCGCTCAATCTCAGCCTCACGCACACCCTGCTCGCGTTGCAATCGCGCCTCATCACTACGGCGTTCTTCCTGCTCGGAAATCACCACTGCACGCGCTTCGCTTTCCGCTTTGAGCTTGCCAACGGTTTCGCTTAAACCTATCTCGGCTTGCTGTTGCTGACGCTCAAATTCAACTCGGTCGAGGGTTTGTGCGAGTGTGGTTGCACGAATGGCTGCCGCAGCATCGGCTTCGATTACGGCACGCTGTTTGCGATTTTCTGAAACAATTTCAGCCACCTGACGCATGCCCTGTACACGTAGCGCGTTGTTATCGTTGAGCTCCGAGAACATGCCCTGATCAAGCCGAATCAATGCCACGCTTCCAAGCAACAAACCAACTGCCGTGAAACTATCATTCAGTCGTTTTTGCACAGCCGTTGCCAGATTTGCTCGCTGATGATGTAGTTCGGTCAAGGTAGAGCGAGAAATTTCCGCCTGCATAGCGTCAATCAAACGGCCTTGAAAAAGCACCAACAGATCATCGGCGTTCAGATTCATTGCCCCCACCATCTGCGCTGCTCGCTGAACACCTTCAACATCAGGCTGAACCCGCAACACAAATTCCATTGTCAAATCAACCGGAATATGGTCGCTGGTCATCAACACATGCTCATCCTTGCAATGGATTTGCAACGCAATCCCATTGGTCGAAATACGCTCTGTGCTATGCAGAAACGGTAACGACAAACAGCCGCCGTCCAGAACCGCCCGTTGCTTGCCGAAGCCAGTGCGTAGCAACGCAAAGCCGCGTCCAGCTTTTTGAAAATAGGCGTTAAAAACGGCAATCAACACCGCTAAAATAACCAGCAATATAAATCCAAAAGTAATCATGTCAGACATAGGAAATAAGAATATTAAATCATGGATTTGCAGTATAAAGAAAAACTATGAATATTAGGACTCCGGCTAACCATGTTATTTGCGAGTATCATGTTGCGATCGACACATCAACCATTTGAGGGTGTAAAGGATGTGTCCAGTTTTAGATAGTCTTGATCAAAATCAAAATCATTTAGAAACTCGCCATTTGAGTTCTTGATGATATAGACAACCGCATCAATGGCCGAACGCACCGCAGGCTCTGTCCAGCCACCTTCAACAGAATAAGCTTCACCAGCAAAATAAATTCCGCTGGTAGCACTAGAAGTCTGGTTAAAAGCGAGCAATTCATAATTCTCAACCCAGCGACCAGGTCGGTATAAATTAGCACAACCGTGGTAGGCAGGCTCAAGTGCCCAGTGAATCACCCTTGCACTCCCCATATCTAGATAATCCGATATTCTCTCCTGAATATTTGTGCTACGCATCAAAACTTTGTCAGCTTCATCCACACATTTTTCAATAAGATCTGACGCATTGTAGGCCAAGAATTTTGAAGCATCATCCTCCCAAGTATAGGACAAGATGACCACACCCATGTCATCATCGGAAGAGTAGGCGTAAACATCCTGTAAGAATGTATCAGTAACCAAAACTTGGGGGATTTTCGAATTGTTGTTTTCCCAGTATTTCGTCTTTGTACCTATACAAACTTTACAGGACTTTATCCAGTGTGCTGTACTCATTGCCGATCTGACATTGTAAGGAAAACGTTTGTTACTTAATCCGGCGGTATCAATACTGAGTTGGCTTGCCCAGGTTGTTGGTGTCAGGATGACATGATCGTATTCAGCTGTTGTACGTTTTCCTTGTTTGTTTTGGCACACCAGAGATGTCGTGGTGCTATCGTCCTGCCCACTGATTGTGATAACTGATGTTTCGCTGTACAAATTCACATTTGTATTGGGCACCTTGCCGATAACGGCATCATAAACCGACTTGCTTTCGGCACTCGCTGGCAAAAACAGCATACCCTCCGCAAAACTTTGAACGCCCTTGTAGATAGGTGAACTAATCTTGCCACCATCCGAGACCGGTACAGTGGTATCCCCATAATACGGGCCTGGTGAGAACTCGCCATTCTTAAAACATCCCTGAATGAGCTGGTGATTAACACCAAATCCGCAAAGAAGTGTGCGGATTATGTAAAGCGCACCGACATCAAAGAAAGCACCCCAACTACCATCGCCTGCACCAATTAAATAGAAAATTTGCAACTGCTCGTCAGAGAATCCAAGCCCTCCGAAATAACCGGGGTTTGATGGGTCATAGTTGCTGATAACAGACAATCGCGCCATTTGTCGGAAATTTAGATTCGAATAATGGTTAGCAATCTCTTTCCAAAGTTTAACCCACGAATCATCGTCCTTCACATAAGCCGACGATAATTTCTCCTTGGTCATGTTTGCGAAGGTAGTCCAACTTTTATAGATATTCTCTAACACCATCGTAGGCGGAGGGGTTCCACCACCCTCCCAAATAATTGCTTTGGGCTCTGAAAATGGTGTTGTGGTGTCGGGGCCTAATCCATCGTGGACATAAATACCCGTTTTTACCAGACCGGGATCCGGAAAATTCTGAGTTGTAATCCCATACGACCCAGCATAGAACCCCATTGCTGAATTTGGTGTCTGTGGATCCGGAAAAAATGGGAGTCGCATTGCACCAAGCTCAAAGACGGAATTCGGTGCGGGCACAGAAGAAATATTTGTTAGCTCAACCGAATAATCTCGCCCACCAACTCGATCAGTAGCTTCAAAAATATCAATATTGGTATAACCACTACGAAACAACTCTCGGGCTGCTGTCAATCCTGCTACACCTGCACCGATGATGGCAATTCTAGGTGGTGCTCCTCCTACTTTGCCTATGGATGTTGATTTAGCGTTATCCAAAAGCCTATAAAAGTTAAAGTTCATGTCGGCCGAATTAGGCCACCCAAACCGCCATGGATTCTGGTTAGGAATATACTTGTCTGCGTTTCCCGCGACGACGCTAAATGATGGCATTTTTCAATCTCCTCCGTATGGTTGTCTGCACCATATTATACAACCTTTACGTCAACGTCAAGATAATATGGGACAACAAAATCATCCTCGGTAATTTCGCCACAATGTTTAAGTGTTTTTATCATCGTATTAAATCAATTCCGCAAATCAAGGGGCTGGTCAGCGAGAATGGCACTGACTTGTGTGGCATAACCGAGTAAATCTCGGTCGGTGTGGGTATAACCGACCAATTCCAACCCAATTGGCAGTCGGTCGCATGATAATCCTGCCGGGGTTACTTGCCGGATCGATATTGCGAATATAGGTCGGAAAAGTCGGCACCGTTGCTCCGTTCAGGGTGGTCGTTTCATCATCACCAATATCGTAAGCCGGTAATGCCGTGGTGGGTAATAACATTGCCACACACTGATTGGCATCAAAATATTGTTTATAAGATTGCTACAAGGCGGTGCGGTGTATGTTTATTGCTGCTTGATAAGTTCCTCGGGGATCGCATTCGTCATTGCAGCTTGCAAGACAGCCTTCACATCTAGACTGATGACAGCGCGGATGAGCGTCTCAAAGTCAACCTGACCACGTTGTTTAAGATAGGCTGGAAAATCACGCATCACCTCAAATAGAGACTGCGCAAGAATGACGGGGTTGATGGGCTCGGGAAAGACGGATGTTGGGGCGGGAATAACTGCCCACTGACAACTGACAACTACCGGAAGTGCGGGTTTTCCATAAATATTGGGCAATCAGTCTTCATGCCATGGCGGTGGTTTTTTTTGAAAGAATCCGCTGATACCGGCGGTGGCTTCCGCGCTTTCCCACGCATCTGCCAGAGTTTGTGCGGTATATTCTCGATTTTGCTGGTGGGTTTGTTGGCTGATAGTGCGTATCAATTGTTTGGTTATGGCAATGGCATTCGGGGCACAAGCCAGACAGTTTTGCAATTCTTTTTCAATCGCATGGTCAAGGTCAGCCACGCCAACCACGTCATGTAGCAACCCGAATTGAATGGCTTGGTTGGTATCAAAGACATGCCCGTTCAACGAAATACGCCGTGCATTGCCGACTCCAATACGGGCAATTAAATAGGGCGCGATATTGGCAGGAATCAGCCCCAAACGGGTTTCGGTGAGTGAAAATCGTGCCGTGGAGACGGCGATGGCAATATCGCACACCGCAATCAATCCGATACCACCCGCATAGGCATTGCCATTAACCCGTGCGATGGTGATTTTGTTGAGTTGGTCTAATGCTTGCAAGGTGTCTGCCAGCACCGTGCTTTCGCTGAGTCGTTGTGCGCGGCTACGGGCGAAATTTTGTTTCATCCATTGTAAATCAGCCCCTGTCGAAAAACTGTTGTCTCCGGTAGCGCTCAAAACAACCGCTCTGAGCGCGTTATTACGGCTTATTTGCTCACAGGCATCGCCCAATTCCCGCATCATCTGGCTACCCATCGCATTGTGCTTCTGCGGTCGGTTCAGGGTCAACCACGCCACACCACGTTGATCTATTTCAAGAGTTATGTCGGTGTAGTTCATGTGTTTCATGGGAATCTGGTGTTAAGCCGTTTATAAGGAATATGTTACCGTATCTTTTTTGTTTCTTTTGCTGTGAATATGCACACTGCTGAAATAATGATGCCAATTCCTATCATGTTGTAAACGGCAAACGGCAAACGGCAAACCAAGCCAATCAAAATACCTGGGATAGATTAAAAAAGTTGCTACTATCTGTCCAAGATAACAGAAAACATCCGAATATGCTGGCGAGAAACGCCCGAACTTGATGCGGATCCATGCTTTTTATTGTCCTTTTGGTTTGTTGTCCTTCAAATAGGATGTTATAATTAACGTTCACGTCAACGTAATGTAAAATGCTATCAGATTTATAAATCTTTTTAAATTTTTTTGCAACACCTAAGTAGCCGCTATGAACTCACCCTACCTACCGATGCTCAATTTTCATCTGGGCGAAGACATCGATCTGTTGGTTGATATGGTTGCTGGATTTTGCCAGCAGGAAATCGCGCCACTGGCTGCCGAAATTGACCAATCCAATGAATTCCCGCAGTCCTTATGGCAGAAACTTGGCGATTTAGGGTTGCTGGGCATCACTGTGGCAGAGGAATATGGCGGCAGCAACATGGGCTATCTGGCGCATATTATGGTTATGGAAGAGATTAGTCGTGCGTCCGCTTCGGTCGGGTTAAGTTATGGCGCACATTCAAATTTATGCATCAACCAAATTGATCGCAACGCCAACGAGGCGCAGAAGCAACGCTATCTGCCGAAACTAATCAGTGGTGAACAGGTCGGGGCTTTGGCGATGTCCGAGTCTCATTCTGGCTCTGATATTGTCAGCATGAGTCTCAAAGCCGAGCGCAAAGGCGATCATTTTTTATTAAACGGCAGCAAGATGTGGATTACCAATGGACCCGATGCCGATGTGATTGTGGTGTATGCAAAAACCATGCCAAAAGCCGGTGCGAAAGGAATCACCGCCTTCATTGTTGAGCGCGAATTTGGTATAAAAACGGCGCAGAAACTGGATAAACTAGGAATGCGTGGCTCCAATACCGGCGAATTGATTTTTAATGATGTTGCAGTCCCGTGTGATAACATTCTGGGGCAGGAAAATGCTGGTGTCGGGGTATTGATGAGTGGGCTTGACTACGAACGCGCTGTGCTGGCGGGTGGTCCTTTGGGGATTATGCGTGCCTGTATGGATGTTGTGCTACCGTATGTGCAGCAGCGTAAACAGTTTGGGCGGGCGATTGGCGAGTTTCAGTTGATGCAAGGTAAACTTGCCGATATGTATAGTACCATGAACGCCTGCCGTGCCTATGTCTATGCCGTAGGACGCGCCTGTGATCATGGTGAAATGAGCCGCAAAGATGCTGCCGGTGCGATTTTGTATAGCGCGGAAAAGGCAACTTGGATGGCACTTGAGGCAATACAGGCATTGGGCGGCAACGGCTATATCAACGACTATCCGACTGGTCGGTTACTGCGCGATGCGAAATTATATGAAATTGGTGCTGGCACTTCGGAAATTCGCCGAATGCTGATTGGTCGGGAATTATTTCAGGACAGTCACTGATATGAACTACGAATGAACCACGAACTAAATCCCATGTCAGGAAAAATCATCTGTGAGGAAAAATGATGTCTAAAGAAGTGATCCAAAATCCGGTTGTTATCGTTTCTATGGCGCGTACCCCTATGGGCAGTTTTCAGGGTTGTTTCGCATCGCTGAGCGCGTCCGTTCTGGGAGCCCATGCCATAAAAGCCACCGTGCAACGGGCAGGGATTGACGGTGTCGATATTGATGAGGCAATGATCGGCAATGTCTTGTCTGCTGGGCAGGGGCAGGCACCAGCACGGCAGGCGGTGGTGGGTGCGGGGCTACCGTTATCAGTGAATTGCACGACCATCAACAAGATGTGCGGCTCGGCAATGAAAGCCACCATGTTGGCGTATGATTCGTTGCTTGCGGGGAGCAACAACATTGTGCTGGCAGGTGGCATGGAGAGCATGAGCAACGCGCCTTATTTATTGTCCAATGCGCGTTCTGGCTATCGTATGGGGCATGGTGCTGTGCTTGACCACATGTTTGTGGATGGACTCGAAGATGCGTTTGAAAAAGATCCCAGTGGCAAGGGTACATTGATGGGAGCTTTCGCAGAATTGTGCGCCAGTAAATATAAATTTAGCCGTGAACAACAAGACGAATTTGCGATTACCTCGTTGCAACGGGCGCAACATGCCAGCAAGGCGGGCTATTTTGATGGCGAGATAACGCCAGTCAGTGTGCCGTCACGCAGAGGCACAGCGTCGGGTGACACAGTCGTTGAACAAGACGAACAGCCTTTCAAAGCGCAAATCGACAAAATTCCACATTTAAGAGCGGCATTCAAAAAAGACGGCACGATTACGGCTGCCAATGCCAGCTCAATTTCTGATGGCGCGGCGACGTTGTTGCTGATGCGTCAGGATGAAGCGCAACGCCGTGGCTTGACCCCGTTAGCCAAAATTCTCGGACATACCACCCATGCCCATGCGCCCAGCTGGTTTACCACTGCGCCGGTCACTTCTTTGCAGAAACTGCTACAGAAACTGAACTGGCAGGTCGATGAGGTCGATTTGTTTGAGGTGAACGAGGCTTTTGCGGTGGTGACCATGACAGCAATGCAGGAGTTAAAAATAGCACATGAAAAAATAAATATTCATGGCGGTGCTTGTGCGCTAGGTCATCCGGTCGGTGCTTCTGGGGCGCGTATTCTGGTCACGTTGATTGCGGCATTGCAACGCAATCAATTGAAACGCGGTATGGCAGCTCTGTGCATTGGCGGTGGTGAAGCGACTGCGATGGCAGTCGAACTATTTTGAAAAAAGCCGTATGACAAGATTCAAAACCCAAATCGAGCCACGCTCGGCAGAATTTGCCGACAACACCCGAGCGATGCAAGCCTTAGTGGATGACCTCTCCGCGCACATAAAAATAATCGCTTTAGGCGGCGATGAAAATGCCCGAAACAAACATCTAAAGCGTGGCAAATTGCTGGTCAGAGAGCGCGTCAATCAGCTGCTCGACAGCGGCTCGCCGTTTCTCGAATTTTCCCAATTTGCCGCTTGGCAGATGTATGGTGGCGGCATTTCGGCAGCGGGGATCATCACCGGTATTGGTCGGGTCAAGGGTATTGAATGTGTCATTGTTGCCAACGATGCCACGGTCAAGGGTGGGACTTATTATCCGCTCACGGTCAAGAAACATTTACGCGCCCAAGAAATCGCGCTGGAGAACGGGTTGCCGTGTATTTATCTGGTTGATTCTGGCGGTGCTTACCTGCCGCTTCAGGACGAAGTATTTCCAGATCAGCAACACTTTGGACGAATTTTTTATAATCAGGCGAACTTGTCTGCTGCGGGTATCCCCCAAATCGCGGTGACCATGGGCAGTTGTACTGCGGGTGGTGCGTATGTGCCGGCGATGTGTGACGAAAGCATCATCGTGCGCGGGCAGGGGACTATTTTTCTGGGCGGTCCGCCACTGGTCAAAGCGGCAACCGGTGAAGTGGTCAGCGCGGAAGCGTTAGGCGGGGCAGAAGTTCATGCCAAAACTTCTGGGGTGGTTGATCATGTTGCCAACAACGATCATCAGGCATTGGGAATGGCGCGAGATATTGTCGGTAATCTGAACCGAAAAAAAGTCATCGACATCGACTGTCGGCAACCGCTTGAACCTCGTTATCCCGCGACAGAACTGTATGGCATCATCCCCAAAGACAAACATAAGCCGTTCGATATTCGGGAAGTCATTGCCCGCGTTGTCGATGACAGTGCGTTCAGCGAATTCAAGGCGAATTATGGGGTTACGCTGGTGTGTGGTTTCGCGCATATTTATGGCTATCCGGTCGGCATCATTGCCAACAATGGGATTTTGTTTTCCGAATCGGCATTGAAAGGCACGCATTTTATTGAACTCTGTGCCCAACGTGGGATCCCGCTGGTATTTTTGCAAAACATCAGTGGATTCATGGTTGGCGAAAAATATGAAGCTGGTGGCATCGCTAAAAACGGCGCAAAAATGGTGTTAGCTGTGGCAAATACAAACGTGCCCAAGCTGACCGTGATCATCGGCGGTAGTTTCGGGGCAGGTAACTACGCCATGTGTGGCAGGGCTTTTGGCGGTCGATTCCTATGGGCATGGCCCAATTCCCGTATTTCAGTGATGGGCGGAGAACAGGCTGCCAACGTGCTGGCACAAGTGAAACTGGATGCCATGACGGCGCAAGGAGAAAGCTGGAGCCGGCAACAGGTAGATGAATTTAAGCAGTCGATACATCAACAATATGAAACTCAGGGACATCCATACTATGCCAGCGCACGGCTCTGGGATGACGGCATCATCGATCCGCTGGACACGCGCCGAGTGCTGGGGCTGGGGTTATCGGCATCGTTGAACGCACCCATTGCCGAGACCCGCTTCGGTGTTTTTAGGATGTGATATGGCGGGTTGAGAATTACGAATTACGAAAAACATGAATATGGATAAACAGGATGGACAAGATTGTCTAAAAACTTTTGACACAGAGGACAGAGTTTTTAACAACACTGGGCGTGGAACTTTAGTCCCGCCGTTCTGGCACGATTTTGGCGTGGCTAAAGCCGCACTTTCAACAATGATGCAAAGGTCTCAGAAAATATGCCTGATAAATTAGTCAGCAAATTATTGATTGCCAATCGCGGAGAAATTGCCTGCCGTGTTGCGCGTACTGCAAGGCGCATGGGCATTGCCAGCGTGGCAGTTTATTCTGCCGTTGACGCAGACGCGCTGCATGTTCAACAATGCGATGAAGCGGTTGCATTGGGCGGCGTTACTGCCGCTGAAAGCTACCTTGATATTGATAAAATATTGTTGGCTGCGAAGCGATGTGGCGTACAGATGATTCACCCGGGCTATGGTTTTTTGTCGGAAAATGCCGAGTTTGCCGAGCGTTGCGCGGCGGCAGGGGTCATTTTCGTCGGACCTGCCACAGATTCAATCCGCATTATGGGTTGCAAGAGCGCCGCGAGACAGGCGGTGGCAGATGCGGGTATTGTGGTATTAGCAGGCTATGATGGTGCGCGTCAGGAGCAGTCGTATTTGCAACAACAGGCAAACGAAATCGGTTATCCGCTGTTAATAAAAGCGGTCGCCGGTGGTGGTGGCAAGGGAATGCGGATGGTTGAAGCGGCGGAATATTTCTGCGCCGCACTGGAATCAGTGAAACGGGAAAGCCAATCTGCTTTTGCCGATAATCAGGTCATGTTGGAAAAGTTTTTGCCACTAGCACGACATATTGAAGTGCAGATTTTTGCCGACCAGCACGGACATATCGTGCATCTGTATGAGCGCGATTGCTCTATGCAACGCCGACATCAAAAAATAGTCGAAGAATCACCGGCGGTTGGCATGGATGATTTGCGTGAGAAAATGACGAGCGCGGCAGTGGAATGTACCCGAGCAATAGACTATGTCGGTGCCGGTACAATAGAATTTTTGCTGGCACCCGACCATACATTCTATTTTATGGAAATGAATACCCGCTTACAGGTCGAACACGGTGTAACCGAAATGGTGACCAATCAGGATTTAGTGGAATGGCAAATTCGGGTTGCCAAGGGTGAATCCTTGCCTTGTACGCAAGCGCAATTATCGTTATCTGGTCATGCGATTGAAGCGCGTATTTATGCTGAAAACCCAGCCCAACAATTCCTGCCCGCGACCGGCACTATACACTTTATTCACCATCCCGACTGGAGTACGAGTCGGGCTGAGGTTCGGGTCGATACCGGCATTCAAATTGGTGATGTGATTAGTCGCCATTATGATCCGATGATTTCAAAATTAGTGGTGTGGGGACAGTCGCGCGCAGACGCGCTACATACAATGACCCGCGCACTTGCCGACACGCAAATATTGGGTGTGCACAATAACATTGCATTTTTAGGCAGATTGATCAATCACCGTGCATTTCAGGAGGGCATGACCGATACCCGATTTGTAGAAGGACACTACCACGAGCTGATGGACAAGTCGGTCATCGACTTCGACCGAGTGCTTGCTTTAGCCAGTTGTTATGAACTCTGGCTTCAGCGTGCGCGGCAAATAAATACGCCACAATCTGACCACTGGTCGCCTTGGAGTCTTGCCGATGGCTGGCAAAACAACCTGTTGCGAACGACTTCGCTGTGCTTTGATTACGCGGGTCATCAGGATAGTTGCGTGGTTGGTATTACGTTTGTCGGCAATGCCAACAATGAGTCTGATGCCACCTTGCAGCTTGATTTGCCATCAGGCACTTATGCCACCGAATATCGAATGTCCGACACGAATCATATTAAATTGACCATGAATGGGCAGTCGGTTAGCGGTATCGTGGCAAAATCGGATGACCAGATTATGGTGTATTATCAGGGGCACAACCAGCAGTTAAAATTGATCGATTATCGTTTTCAAGAACAGGCGGACGACCAGCACATCGGCACATTGAACGCGCCGATGCCTGGGTTGATTATTTCGCTAACAGTCGAAGTGGGCGAGACGGTCAGCGTTGGTAGTCCGCTGATGATTGTCGAGGCGATGAAAATGGAGCATCAGATAAAATCACCGAAAGATGGGGTCGTTAAAGCATTGAATTATGCAGTCGGGGATCAGGTCAAAGACGGAGACGCGCTATTGGTTATCGAATAGCGTTCACTCACGTCCCGCACGATTTAATCAATATATTCTGATGACAATACCGAGCCACGTTCGCATCGTTGAAGTCGGTCCCAGAGACGGCTTGCAAAACGAATCAGTTTGTCTATCAACAGATATTCGAGTCGAATTGATACGGCGACTCATGGATTGTGGGCTGACCGATATTGAAGTCGGCAGTTTTGTACATCCACAAAAAATACCACAA
This sequence comes from Candidatus Spongiihabitans sp., assembly GCA_965261425.1. GTDB lineage: Bacteria > Pseudomonadota > Gammaproteobacteria > Arenicellales > Poriferihabitantaceae > Spongiihabitans. Next base: position 763,927 of record OZ253452.1, on the reverse strand, counting down.
ATGGCAGGCACAGACGCGGTGCTTGCTGATTTACCGTTGCACAGCGGGATACGTTTTCCGGTGTTGGTGCCGAACCTAATCGGGCTGGAAAAAGCACTCAATGCTGGGGTAAAAGAAATCGCCATTTTTGCCGCCGCATCGGAAACATTTAGTCAAAAGAATATCAATTGCAGCATCGCCGAAAGCATCCAACGCTTCGTCCCAGTCGTTGAGCAAGCACAACAACATGGGGTAAAAATTCGTGGCTATGTGTCCTGCGTCATGGGCTGCCCATACGAAGGCACGCTTGAAGTTGAAGCAGTCATCAAGGTGGTGCGCCAGCTCATCGCGCTGGGTTGTTATGAAGTGTCGCTGGGCGATACCATTGGCACTGGCTCACCAAGAATGACCGAATGTTTGATTAAATCGCTAACCAACGACATCGAAATAAATCAACTCGCAGTCCATTTCCACGACACCTACGGTCAGGCACTCACCAACATTTATGCCGCACTACAACTGGGAATCAGCGTTATCGACAGTGCAGTCGCCGGGCTCGGTGGCTGCCCCTATGCAAAAGGAGCCAGCGGCAATGTTGCCAGCGAAGATGTCGTCTATCTGCTCAACGGACTAGGCATCAGTCACGGCATCGGACTGGATAGGCTGGTCGATACCGGTCGCTACATTTGCCAACAACTGAATCGACCGGTTATGTCGCGGGTTAATCTGGCAATGTTGTAAGGGTATTCGCTGCTTTCACGCACTTGCAGATGAATAGGTTGTCTGCCTTTGAGTGAATCATCGAGGATGTTGACCCGGAGTGTAGTGGGGGCGCATAATATCATCAGCCCATTTAGAAACGTCATTATGGAGACTTGATTATGACTCGTGATTCAGACTATTTTCATGCTGTCGATTGGGATCGGTTGCCGGGGTTTTTGGGTATGCGGTCGGTTGAACTGAATAAAGAAAGATCGGTTCTGGAGATGGAGATTACCGACAAAGTACGCAACTTTAGCGGTGGTGTACATGGCGGTAGTGTGGTTGCTTTGGCGGATACAGCAGCCGGGTATGGTTGTTATGCCAATCTACCGGTGGGCGCGACTGGGTTTACTACGCTGGAGTTGAAATGCAACTTTATTGGCATGGCGCGCACTGAAAAAATACGTTGCATTGCCGTTTGCATTCATCGCGGTAAGACAACGCAGGTATGGGATTCAACCGTCTGTGATGGCGACACGGACAGAGCCATCGCGGAATTTCGATGTACGCAGTTTATACTCTATGCCAAATCCGAATCAGCCAAGCCCGAACAATCCAAGCCTAAACAATCGAAATAACGCATGTTTGAACAAACTTTCAAAAATATTGACGACCTGCTACACAAAGATGCCAGCTGTGGCAGTGAGCTGAAATATTTGGACGATTTGGAAAAAGAAAAACGAGCCAAAGCCACATTGAGCGACAACCCCTACGCCAACATCATTGCAGCGTAAATTCATGGACGGTCAATAGCGGGATATTGACCAAGCGACTTTTGACCTGTCCGTCAAGAACCCCAACACGCTTCCGGTAGTTGTCAGTGGGCAGTTATTCCCGCCCCAACATCCGTCTTTCCTGCGAAAGAGACTGTGCAAAAACTTAATATTCGTCGTTCCTAACACCCCTAAATCCCCCTTGTCAAGGGGACTTGTCACTTAATTCCCCCCTGATAAGATACTGTGTCAAAAATCCACTTATTTTCAACTTTTTTTCGGCTAATGGTTAGAATGACTTTGCCGGCTGGGATTCCACCACAAACGCGCTATCTGCAAGCATAATTGACATCAAAAGGCTGTTCTGATTTTAATACCCCATAAGATATAACCAGTAGTTTCCGCATCACCGCGCACACTGCCACTTGTTTAGGTTTGCCTTTATCAAGTAGCCTATTGTATAAATCCTGCGTGACTGGATTGTGTCGCGTTGCCGTCAGTGCTGGCATATAGAGAGACTTTCTCAGGCGTTTGTGCCCTATTTTTGACAGACTACTCTTGTTGATACTACTGCCAGACTGGGTTATCTTCGGATTCAACCCAGCAAAACTGGCCACTTGCTTGGCGTTATCAAATAACGATATATCCCCCATATAGGCGAGGATAGCCCAAGCCGTTTTGTTGCCAATCCCGCCAATGCTGGTCAATAACCGTACTTGTTGACGCAACACAGAATCGCCCGCAACCAACGCCTTGATTTCCTGTTCAACAATCACTATTTGCCGACAGATGTACCGAATCATCGCTTTGATTGATTTGCTGGCGGTCTTATTCAAACTCACTGGCAAACGATTCTTCTCTTGGGTTGATTGTTTGTTTAACTGCTCCAAGCGCGTCATCAGGCATTGTAACGCAACACTGGCTTCGCTTTTGGGCTTGAACAGATTTTTCTCTAACTCACCTTTGGCCACAATATGTTGACAATAACGCGCAATGCTGCCAGCACTTGTGCCCTGTGGGTATCGGATTTATCCGTTTTATTACGCAACATTTCCATCTTGACAAACGCATGGGTTCTCATTGGGTTCGCCACAATCACCTTGTCGCCTGAGCGATGTAAATAATACGCCAAAGCAACCCCATAAACGCTGGTGGCTTCCATACAAAACACCCGCTCTTGCGCTGCGTCCAATGATTTTAGCCATTTGGACAAGGCTTTGAAGCCTTTATGATCATTAGCAAAAGACTGGTTGTGGTCAACATCCTCAACGCACACAGCACCATCAAAACGTGCTTTGGATATATCAATACCGATACATAACATCACATTCTCCGGTTATAATTGTAGATAGGTTGGATCATTTAACTTCGGTGCATCCTCGTACTATTCGTGCTCATATTCTTGGTCTTGCACCAGATACTGTCCGCACTTGATGAAGTTAAAGCGGGTAGTAGGTGCGATACCTTATCAACAAGTTTAAAAACTTACTGGGGATTACTGCATCACTACTACCCATCCAACCGCCGTTGGATAGGGTCCATTAAAAACCACTAAACGAGTTGATAATTTACCCGATTGGGATCATACGAGGGGGATTTAGGGGGTTGGGTTTCCGCATAACTGCCGGAAACTCGGCTGATGAGATTGCCGAAAAGCATTTACATGGATGAACAGGATAGACAGGAAGGTAAGCGAGGTATCAGCCTCACTTCCGACCGCGGGAACGACGAAACGGGAGTTCCCCCACTGTCGTTCCTTTGATAAGCAGGAACCCAGTCAAACACACAAACCCGCAAGGGTTTTCCACATTTAACGTATGCCTAGCAAGGCATTCTTGCAGTCTCGAAAGAGACCGTGCAAGACTCAATATTCGCCTTTCCTAACCCCCCTAGCCCCTTGTCAGGGGGGAATTGAGTAAAAAGCCCTAAAACCGGATACGGCCTTCCAGCAGGATGCGGTCGCTATTATTGCTGGTTTCACGTTCGCCGTACAGGTGCAGGCTAAGTGGCGAACTCGGTTTCCAGCGCAAGCCCAAACGATAGTGGTTGCTGTCGCTCATGCTGACTTCGCTGTAGGGAGTCAATAAGCCATTGCCTCCCGCAACAGACAGCCCGTAACCCATATTCACATTCAAGCGTGCGCTGTTCGTGCTTGTGCCGTTATTGTCATCGGCCAGCTCTTGTTGCCATACCTGATTCGTGCTGATGCCAGTCGCTCCATAACTCGGTCTCAAGCTAAACGACAAGCCTTGTCCATTGGCATTGGCTTGTTGGCGAATCGTGCCTTGAATACCCCATTCCTGATACTCATCCTGACCGAGCAACGTGTGCAACTTGCCTTCAACCGTCAAGCCTGTGGTGTTGGCATAGTGTCCGCCCAAATTCAATACCGCGCCAATGCCAGAGGATTCGCCAACACCACCGTCATAGCGCAAGCCCACTTCCAGCAACGGCTTGAAGTGTCCGCCCGATGACAATGGGCGTTCTTTACCCATCTCCAGCAACAAGCGTAGGCGTTGGCTGGAAAGTTTATCAGCCGGGATTTTCTTGTCCGCAGACGCGGCAATGTCAACCTGTGCCAGTATGATGTCGCTCTTGAGCTTCAAGCCCGATTGCGATAACCGTCCAGAACCCCCTGCCGATAAACTCAACAGGCGCGTGTCACTGCTGCGCTCGCTATCTTCGGTTGGGGATTGCTGTTTAATGGCCAGTTTACCCTGTCCATAGCCAACACTGCCCCACAAATCAACCTCATCGTTCGAGCGTGCAAAGTACGGGTGAACGCTGGTGATCTGATGCGTGTAATCCCCGCGGGTCTCTTTCCTGTTCTTATCCGTCAGCGTGTAATCAACATCGCCCTTGCTCCACGACACCAAGCCGCCCGCCAGCATATCCTTACCCAACCGCTGGTCGATACCGAGTTGAACACTGAGCACATCGCCTTTCCAATCGCCATCGCTGAACTTGCCACTCATTCTATTGTAATCACCACCGCCCCATACTGTCGCACCAGCAGTAGAACCCGCACCGCCCGCCGCATTCAACGGCATCACAAAGGCGGAACGAGACAACATTTCTTTCCAGTCCATTGTGCCGTCTTTCAGCGACTTGATATAAGTCGGTAATTTCTGCGCGACCGTGTTCTGCAGGTTGGCGGACAAGCCGGTCTGGCTATCCAATTGCACCGTTTGACCATCGAACTGGTAACTCGCCACTTGTGGCGTGCCCGAGAAAGTGTCATCCATGCGACTATTCACCGCCGACACCGTGCTGCCAAGCATAGTGTGAATCAACCGTGGCAAAATCTCCTCGTTCAGTTGCTTGGCAGAGTCTGGGGTCAGTCCTGTCGCGGTGACGGTGATGGTCACGGTGTCGGCGATTGAGTCCATGTTGCCGTCATTCACCACCAGTGAGAAGGTCAGCACAGCATTCGCTGCCAACTGAGTGGCTGCGGTGAAGGTTGGCATGGCGGCGGTCGCATCGCTCAGGGTGACATCCACGCCCGCCGTTTGCGTCCAGGCATAGGTGAGGGTTTGCATTTCAGGATCAGAACTTGCGCTGCCGTCCAGGGTCACAGTCGCGCCCTCGGTCACGTTGGTTTCATCATCGCCGGCATTGGCGGTTGGTGCGTCATTGGTGCCTGCCATGACAGTAATGGTCACGGTGTCGGCGATTGAGTCCGTGTTGCCGTCATTCACCACCAGTGAGAAGGTCAGCACAGCATTCGCTGCCAACTGAGTGGGTGCGGTGAAGGTCGGGCTTACCATGTTGGCATTGTCTAAGCTGACCGTTGTGCCTGCCGTTTGCGTCCAGGCATAGGTGAGGGTTTGCATTTCAGGATCAGAACTTGCGCTGCCGTCCAGGGTCACAGTCGCGCCCTCGGTCACGTTGGTTTGATCATCGCCCGCATTGGCGGTTGGTGCGTCATTGGTGCCTGCCATGACGGTAATGGTCACGGTGTCGGCGGTTGAGTCCATGTTGCCGTCATTCACCACCAGTGAGAAGGTCAGCACAGCATTCGCTGCCAACTGAGTGGCTGCGGTGAAGGTTGGCATGGCGGTGGTCTCACCGCTCAGGGTGATGCCGGCATTACTGTGTGTCCAGGCGTAGGTCAAGGTCTCGCCTTCGGGATCGGTGCTGCCAGTGCCGTCCAGGGTCACAGTCGCGCCCTCGGTCACGTTGGCTTGATCATCGCCGGCATTGGCGATGGGTGCGTCATTGGTGCCTGCCATGACGGTGATGGTCACGGTGTCGGCGGTTGAGTCCGTGTTGCCGTCATTCACCACCAGTGAGAAGGTCAGCACAGCATTCGCTGCCAACTGAGTGGGTGCGGTGAAGGTCGGGCTTACCATGTTGGCATTGTCTAAGCTGACCGTTGTGCCTGCCGTTTGCGTCCAGGCATAGGTGAGGGTTTGCATTTCAGGATCAGAACTTGCGCTGCCGTCCAGGGTCACAGTCGCGCCCTCGGTCACGTTGGTTTGATCATCGCCGGCATTGGCGGTTGGTGCGTCATTGGTGCCTGCCATGACGGTAATGGTCACGGTGTCGGCGGTTGAGTCCGTGTTGCCGTCATTCACCACCAGTGAGAAGGTCAGCACAGCATTCGCTGCCAACTGAGTGGCTGCGGTGAAGGTCGGGCTTACCATGTTGGCATTGTCTAAGCTGACCGTTGTGCCTGCCGTTTGCGTCCAGGCATAGGTGAGGGTTTGCATTTCAGGATCAGAACTTGCGCTGCCGTCCAGGGTCACAGTCGCGCCCTCGGTCACGTTGGTTTGATCATCGCCCGCATTGGCGATGGGTGCGTCATTGGTGCCTGCCATGACGGTAATGGTCACGGTGTCGGCGGTTGAGTCCGTGTTGCCGTCATTCACCACCAGTGAGAAGGTCAGCACAGCATTCGCTGCCAACTGAGTGGGTGCGGTGAAGGTCGGGCTTACCATGTTGGCATTGTCTAAGCTGACCGTTGTGCCTGCCGTTTGCGTCCAGGCATAGGTGAGGGTTTGCATTTCAGGATCAGAACTTGCGCTGCCGTCCAGGGTCACAGTCGCGCCCTCGGTCACGTTGGTTTGATCATCGCCCGCATTGGCGATGGGTGCGTCATTTGTGCCTGCCATGACGGTAATGGTCACGGTGTCGGCGGTTGAGTCCGTGTTGCCGTCATTCACCACCAGTGAGAAGGTCAGCACAGCATCCGCTGCCAACTGAGTGGCTGCGGTGAAGGTTGGGCTTACCATGTTGGCATTGTCTAAGCTGACCGTTGTGCCTGCCGTTTGCGTCCAGGCATAGGTGAGGGTTTGCATTTCAGGATCAGAACTTGCGCTGCCGTCCAGGGTCACAGTCGCGCCCTCGGTCACGTTGGTTTGATCATCGCCCGCATTGGCGGTTGGTGCGTCATTGGTGCCTGCCATGACGGTGATGGTCACGGTGTCGGCGGTTGAGTCCGTGTTGCCGTCATTCACCACCAGTGAGAAGGTCAGCACAGCATTCGCTGCCAACTGAGTGGGTGCGGTGAAGGTTGGGCTTACCATGTTGGCATTGTCTAATCTGACCGTTGTGCCTGCCGTTTGCGTCCAGGCATAGGTGAGGGTTTGCATTTCAGGATCAGAACTTGCGCTGCCGTCCAGGGTCACAGTCGCGCCCTCGGTCACGTTGGTTTGATCATCGCCGGCATTGGCGGTGGGTGCGTCATTGGTGCCTGCCATGACGGTAATGGTCACGGTGTCGGCGGTTGAGTCCGTGTTGCCGTCATTCACCACCAGTGAGAAGGTCAGCACAGCATCCGCTGCCAACTGAGTGGCTGCGGTGAAGGTTGGCATGGCGGCGGTCGCATCGCTCAGGGTGACATCCACGCCCGCCGTTTGCGTCCAGGCATAGGTGAGGGTTTGCATTTCAGGATCAGAACTTGCGCTGCCGTCCAGGGTCACAGTCGCGCCCTCGGTCACGTTGGTTTGATCATCGCCCGCATTGGCGATGGGTGCGTCATTGGTGCCTGCCATGACGGTGATGGTCACGGTGTCGGCGGTTGAGTCCGTGTTGCCGTCATTCACCACCAGTGAGAAGGTCAGCACAGCATCCGCTAACAACTGAGTGGCTGCGGTGAAGGTCGGGCTTACCATGTTGGCATTGTCTAAGCTGACCGTTGTGCCTGCCGTTTGCGTCCAGGCATAGGTGAGGGGTTGCATTTCAGGATCAGAACTTGCGCTGCCGTCCAGGGTCACAGTCGCGCCCTCGGTCACGTTGGTTTGATCATCGCCCGCATTGGCGATGGGTGCGTCATTGGTGCCTGCCATGACAGTAATGGTCACGGTGTCGGCGATTGAGTCCGTGTTGCCGTCATTCACCACCAGTGAGAAGGTCAGCACAGCATCCGCTAACAACTGAGTGGCTGCGGTGAAGGTTGGGCTTACCATGTTGGCATTGTCTAAGCTGACCGTTGTGCCTGCCGTTTGCGTCCAGGCATAGGTGAGGGTTTGAATTTCAGGATCAGAACTTGCGCTGCCGTCCAGGGTCACAGTCGCGCCCTCGGTCACGTTGGTTTGATCATCGCCCGCATTGGCGATGGGTGCGTCATTGGTGCCTGCCATGACGGTAATGGTCACGGTGTCGGCGGTTGAGTCCATGTTGCCGTCATTCACCACCAGTGAGAAGGTCAGCACAGCATCCGCTAACAACTGAGTGGCTACGGTGAAGGTCGGGCTTACCATGTTGGCATTGTCTAAGCTGACCGTTGTGCCTGCCGTTTGCGTCCAGGTGTAGGCGAGGGTTTGCATTTCAGGATCAGAACTTGCGCTGCCGTCCAGGGTCACAGTCGCGCCCTCGGTCACGTTGGTTTGATCATCGCCCGCATTGGCGATGGGTGCGTCATTGGTGCCTGCCATGACGGTAATGGTCACGGTGTCGGCGGTTGAGTCCGTGTTGCCGTCATTCACCACCAGTGAGAAGGTCAGCACAGCATTCGCTGCCAACTGAGTGGGTGCGGTGAAGGTTGGGCTTACCATGTTGGCATTGTCTAATCTGACCGTTGTGCCTGCCGTTTGCGTCCAGGCATAGGTGAGGGTTTGCATTTCAGGATCAGAACTTGCGCTGCCGTCCAGGGTCACAGTCGCGCCCTCGGTCACGTTGGTTTGATCATCGCCCGCATTGGCGATGGGTGCGTCATTGGTGCCTGCCATGACGGTAATGGTCACGGTGTCGGCGGTTGAGTCCGTGTTGCCGTCATTCACCACCAGTGAGAAGGTCAGCACAGCATTCGTTGCCAACTGAGTGGGTGCGGTGAAGGTCGGGCTTACCATGTTGGCATTGTCTAAGCTGACCGTTGTGCCTGCCGTTTGCGTCCAGGTGTAGGCGAGGGTTTGCATTTCAGGATCAGAACTTGCGCTGCCGTCCAGGGTCACAGTTGCGCCCTCGGTCACGTTGGTTTGATCATCGCCGGCATTGGCGGTTGGTGCGTCATTGGTGCCTGCCATGACGGTAATGGTCACGGTGTCGGCGATTGAGTCCGTGTTGCCGTCATTCACCACCAGTGAGAAGGTCAGCACAGCATCCGCTAACAACTGAGTGGCTGCGGTGAAGGTCGGGCTTACCATGTTGGCATTGTCTAAGCTGACCGTTGTGCCTGCCGTTTGCGTCCAGGCATAGGTGAGGGTTTGTATTTCAGGATCAGAACTTGCGCTGCCGTCCAGGGTCACAGTCGCGCCCTCGGTCACGTTGGTTTGATCATCGCCCGCATTGGCGGTGGGTGCGTCATTGGTGCCAGCGGTGACGGCGATGCTAAAGGCTGGCAGTGCCGCGGTCAGTGTGCCGTCGGAGACCGTGATCACAATGCCCGAGGTGCTGCCGACATCCGCGTTACCCGGTGTGCCGGTCAAGGCACCGGTGGTGCTGAATGTGGCCCAGCTGGGTTTGTTGGTAATCGTATAGACCAGGGTTGCGCCTGCGTCTGCATCTGCCCCGGTCGGGGTGAAACTGTAGGCCGTGTCCTCGGCCACTGTGGTGGCAGGGTTGCCGCTAATGGTCGGTGCGTCATTTACATTGGTGACAGCGAGGTTAAAGGCTGGCAGTGCCGCGGTCAGTGTGCCATCGGAGACCGTGATCACAATCCCCGAGGTGCTGCCGACATCCGCGTTGGTCGGCGTGCCGGTTAGTGCGCCTGTTGTAGTGCTGAACGTGGCCCAACTTGGTTTGTTGGTAATCGAATAGACCAGGGTTGCGTCTGCGTCTGCATCTGCCCCGGTCGGGGTGAAACTGTAGGCCGTGCCCTCGGCCACTGTGGTGTTGGGCGTGCCGGTGATGGTCGGTGCGTCATTCACATTGGTGACGGCGATGCTAAAGGCCGGCAGTGCCGCGGTCAGTGTGCCGTCGGAGACCGTGATCACAATCCCCGAGGTGCTGCCGACATCCGCGTTGGTCGGCGTGCCGGTCAAGGCACCGGTTGCCGCGTCAAAAGTAGCCCAGTCGGGTTTGTTCTCAATCGAATAGACCAGGGTTGCGCCTGCGTCTGCATCTGCCCCGGTCGGGGTGAAACTGTAGGCCGCGCCCTCGGCCACTGTGGTGGCAGGCGTGCCGCTGATGGTCGGTGCGTCATTCACATTGGTGACGGCGAGATTAAAGGCTGGCAGGGAAACAGTATCGCCGCCAGAGGTCAGGGTGATCACAATCCCCGAGGTGCTGCCAACATCCGCGTTGGTCGGTGTGCCGGTCAAGGCACCGGTTGCCGCGTCAAAAGTAGCCCATGAGGGTTTGTTCTCAATCGAATAGACCAGGGTTGCGCCTGCGTCTGCATCTGCCCCAATCGGGGTGAAACTGTAGGCCGTGCCCTGCACCACTGTGGTGTTGGGCGTGCCGGTGATGGTCGGTGCGTCATTCACATTGGTGACGGCGATGCTAAAGGCCGGCAGTGCCGCGGTCAGTGTGCCGTCGGAGACCGTGATCACAATCCCCGAGGTGCTGCCGACATCCGCGTTGGTCGGCGTGCCGGTTAGTGCGCCTGTTGTAGTGCTGAACGTGGCCCAACTTGGTTTGTTGGCAATCGTATAGGCCAGGGTTGCGCCTGCGTCTGCATCTGCCCCGGTCGGGGTGAAACTGTAGGCCGTGCCCTCGGCCACTGTGGTGTTGGGCGTGCCGGTGATGGTCGGTGCGTCATTCACATTGGTGACGGCGATGCTAAAGGCCGGCAGTGCCGCGGTCAGTGTGCCGTCGGAGACCGTGATCACAATCCCCGAGGTGCTGCCGACATCCGCGTTGGTCGGCGTGCCGGTTAGTGCGCCTGTTGTAGTGCTGAACGTGGCCCAACTTGGTTTGTTGGCAATCATATAGGCCAGGGTTGCGCCTGCGTCTGCATCTGCCCCGGTCGGGGTGAAACTGTAGGCCGTGCCCTCGGCCACTGTGGTGTTGGGCGTGCCGGTGATGGTCGGTGCGTCATTCACATTGGTGACGGCGATGCTAAAGGCCGGCAGTGCCGCGGTCAGTGTGCCGTCGGAGACCGTGATCACAATGTCCGAGGTGCTGCCGACATCCGCGTTGGTCGGCGTGCCGGTTAGTGCGCCTGTTGTAGTGCTGAACGTGGCCCAACTTGGTTTGTTGGCAATCGTATAGGCCAGGGTTGCGCCTGCGTCTGCATCTGCCCCGGTCGGGGTGAAACTGTAGGCCGTGTCCTCGGCCACCGTGGTGGCAGGGTTGCCGGTGATGGTCGGTGCGTCATTCACATTGGTAACGGCGAGGTTAAAGGCTGGCAGGGAAACGGTATCGCCGCCAGAGGTCAGGGTGATCACAATTCCCGATGTGGTGCTGCCGACATCCGCGTTGGTGGGTGTACCGGTTAGTGCGCCTGTTGTAGTGCTGAAATCAGCCCAACTTGGTTGGTTGGCAATCGTATAGGCCAGGGTTGCGCCATCGTCCACATCTGCCCCAATCGGGGTGAAACTGTAGGCGTTGCCTTCGGCCACTGTGGTGGCAGGCGTGCCGCTGATGGTCGGTGCGTCATTCACATTGGTGACGGCGAGGTTAAAGGCCGGCAGTGCCGCGGTCAGTGTGCCGTCGGAGACCGTGATCACAATGCCCGAGGTGCTGCCGACATCCGCGTTACCCGGTGTGCCGGTCAAGGCACCGGTGGTGGTGCTGAACGTGGCCCAACTTGGTTGGTTGGTAATCGAATAGACCAGGGTTGCGCCTGCGTCTGCATCTGCCCCGGTCGGGGTGAAACTGTAGGCCGTGCCCTCGGCCACAGTGGTGTCGGGCGTGCCGCTGATGGTCGGTGCGTCATTCACATTGGTGACAGCGAGATTAAAGGCTGGCAGGGAAACGGTATCGCTGCCAGAGGTCAGGGTGATCACAATCCCCGAGGTGCTGCCGACATCCGCGTTGGTCGGCGTGCCGGTCAAGGTGCCGGTGGTGGTGCTGAATGTGGCCCAGCCGGGTTTGTTGGTAATCGAATAGACCAGGGTTGCGCCATCGTCCACATCTGCCCCGGTCGGGGTGAAATTATAGGCCGTGCCCTCGGCCACTGTGGTGTCGGGCGTGCCGGTGATGGTCGGTGCGTCATTCACATTGGTGACGGCGAGATTAAAGGCTGGCAGGGAAACAGTATCGCTACCAGAGGTCAGGGTGATCACAATGCCCGAGGTGCTGCCGACATCCGCGTTGGTCGGCGTGCCGGTCAAGGCACCGGTTGTGGTGCTGAACGCGGCCCAACTTGGTTTGTTGACAATCGTATAGGCCAGGGTTGCGCCATCGTCCACATCTGCCCCAGTCGGGGTGAAACTGTAGGCCGTGCCCTCGGCCACAGTGGTGTCGGGCGTGCCGCTAATGGTCGGTGCGTCATTCACATTGGTGACGGCGATGCTAAAGGCCGGCAGTGCCGCGGTCAGTGTGCCGTCGGAGACCGTGATCACAATGTCCGAGGTGCTGCCGACATCCGCGTTGGTCGGTGTGCCGGTCAAGGCACCGGTGGTGGTGCTGAACGCGGCCCATGAGGGTTTGTTCTCAATCGTATAGACCAGGGTTGCGCCTGCGTCCACATCTGCCCCGGTCGGGGTGAAACTGTAGGCCGTGTCCTCGGCCACTGTGGTGGCAGGGTTGCTGCTGATGGTCGGTGCGTCATTCACATTGGTGACGGCGATGCTAAAGGCCGGCAGTGCCGCGGTCAGTGTGCCGTCGGAGACTGTAATCACAATGCCCGAGGTGCTGCCAACATCCCCATTCGTGGGTGTGCCGGTTAGTGCGCCTGTTGTAGTGCTGAAATCAGCCCAACTTGGTTTGTTCTCAATCGTATAGACCAGGGTTGCGCCTGCGTCCACATCTGCCCCGGTCGGGGTGAAACTGTAGGCCGTGTCCTCGGCCACTGTGGTGGCAGGGTTGCCGCTGATGGTCGGTGCGTCATTCACATTGGTGACAGCGAGATTAAAGGCTGGCAGGGAAACGGTATCGCTACCAGAGGTCAGGGTGATCACAATCCCCGAGGTGCTGCCGACATCCGCGTTGGTCGGTGTGCCGGTTAGTGCGCCTGTTGTAGTGCTGAATGTGGCCCAGCCGGGTTTGTTGGTAATCGAATAGACCAGGGTTGCGTCTGCGTCTGCATCTGCCCCGGTCGGGGTGAAACTGTAGAGTTGATCCTGCGCCACTGTGGTGGCAGGGTTGCCGCTGATGGTCGGTGCGACATTCACATTGGTGACGGCGAGGTTAAAGGCTGGCAGTGCCGCGGTCAGTGTGCCGTCGGAGACCGTGATCACAATGTCCGATGTGCTGCCGACATCCGAGTTGGTCGGCGTGCCGGTCAAGGCACCGGTTGTGGTGCTGAAATCAGCCCAACTTGGTTGGTTGGTAATCGAATAGACCAGGGTGTCGCCTGCGTCTGCATCTGCCCCAATCGGGGTGAAACTGTAGGCCGTGCCCTCGGCCACAGTGGTGTCGGGCGTGCCGCTGATGGTCGGTGCGTCATTCACATTGGTGACGGCGATGCTAAAGGCCGGCAGTGCCGCGGTCAGTGTGCCGTCGGAGACTGTGATCACAATCCCCGATGTGGTGCTGCCGACATCCGCGTTGGTCGGTGTGCCGGTCAAGGCACCGGTGGTGGTGCTGAACGCGGCCCAGCTTGGCCGGTTCACAATCGAATAGGCCAGGGTTGCGCCATCGTCCACATCTGCCCCAATCGGGGTGAAACTATAGGCCGTGTCTTCGGCCACTGTGGTGGCAGGGTTGCCGCTAATGGTCGGTGCGTCATTCACATTGGTGACGGCGAGATTAAAGGCTGGCAGTGCCGCGGTCAGTGTGCCGTCGGTGACAGAGATCACAATTCCCGATGTGGTGCTGCCGACATCCGCGTTGGTGGGTGTACCGGTTAGTGCGCCTGTTGTAGTGCTGAAATCAGCCCAGCCGGGTTTGTTGACAATCGTATAGGCCAGGGTTGCGTCTGCGTCTGCATCTGCCCCGGTCGGGGTGAAACTGTAGAGTTGATCCTGCGCCACTGTGGTGGCAGGGTTGCCGCTGATGGTCGGTGCGTCATTCACATTGGTGACGGCGATGCTAAAGGCCGGCAGTGCCGCGGTCAGTGTGCCGTCGGAGACTGTGATCACAATTCCCGATGTGGTGCTGCCGACATCCGCGTTGGTGGGTGTGCCGGTTAGTGCGCCTGTTGTAGTGCTGAAATCAGCCCAACTTGGTTGGTTGGCAATCGTATAGGCCAGGGTTGCGCCATCGTCCACATCTGCCCCAATCGGGGTGAAACTGTAGGCGTTGCCCTCGGCCACTGTGGTGTTGGGCGTGCCGGTGATGGTCGGTGCGTCATTCACAGGGGTGACGGCGAGATTAAAGGCTGGCAGGGAAGCGGTCAGTGTGCCGTCGGAGACTGTGATCACAATCCCCACGGTGAAGAAATCATCATCATTGCCCGGCGTGCCGGTCAAGGCACCGGTTGCCGCGTTAAAATCAGCCCATGAGGGTTTGTTCTCGATTGAATAGGTCAGGGTTGTGCCTGCGTCCACATCTGCCCCAATCGGCGTGAAGCTATAGGCGCTGTCTTCGGCAACTATGCCTAGTGGTATACCCGTGATGGTCGGCGCGTCATTCGCATTGACAACCGCACTGGTTGCAGCAGAGGTCAGGCTTTCATCGTTGCGGCCTCTATCTCTATAGGACACCGTCACGGTGATTGCCTTGCCCACCTGGGACTGGGTCAGAATAAAGGTCGCGGCAAGTCCGCCGCTGATGTCGGTGCCATCCGCTTTCCACTGGTAGAAGAAGTTGGGATGCGTAGAAAAGCCATCCGCATCGGTAATGCTGGATGTGTCCGCAGTCAGGGTCTCGCCCTGGGTCGCGGTGCCGCTGATGGTCGGCAAGCCCACTGGTGCGTCATTCACATTGGTGACGGTGATGCTAAAGGCCGGCAGTGCCGCGGTCAGTGTGCCGTCGGAGACCGTGATCACAATGTCCGAGGTGCTGCCAACATCCGCGTTGGTCGGTGTGCCGGTTAGTGCGCCTGTTGTAGTGCTGAAATCAGCCCAACTTGGTTGGTTGGTAATCGAATAGACCAGGGTTGCGCCATCGTCTGCATCTGCCCCGGTCGGGGTGAAACTGTAGAGTTGATCCTGCGCCACTGTGGTGGCAGGGTTGCCGCTGATGGTCGGTGCGACATTCGGATTATTGTTGTCGCCAGCGGTTACGGTGATGGCTACTGTAGCGGTAGCCGAATCAGCGCTATTAGTGGCGGTGATGGTGTAGCTGATTGCGTCTGCCGCCGCCGTTGGCGTACCTGAAATGGTGCCGGTGTTAGCGTCAAATAACAGTCCATTCTCAATATCCGGGGCGATGCCATAGCTGGTAACCGCATCGCCCGTTGAAGTGATAGTGATATCCGCAATAGCCGTGCCTGCCATTACGGTTACGGTAGCGGGGCTGATACTGATACTCGGGGCATGAATGGCATCAATGGTCAATGTGTGTGCGCTGGAAGCGATGTTGCCAATACCAGCAATATCCTGTACAGCACCGGCGGCGATGGATACGATAACGCTGCCGTCGTTGGTGACTTCTACATCAAATTCGTAAAAATCGGCTCTCACAGCAGGGGCTCCAGAAACGCTGGTTACCGAACCCCCTGCCGAACCCCCTACCGTAATCGAGTTGGCTGTAAAGCCGCTAACGAACTCACCAAATGCGACTTCGTAGTGCAGTGTGCGGGTATCTACTGTGGCACCATCTGCCCCGGCAGTCGATGTAAGGCTGTTTACTGTGGGTGCGGTGGTATCCAGTTTGATGTCAAACTGAATGGAGTCTGCTGATACATTGCCGGCGGCATCGGTTGCGACTGCTACGAAGTTTGATACACCCTCAGTCAACGAAATGGGCGCTGTCCAGTCGCCGTTATTATCAGCCGTTACGGTACCATTAGGGACACGTTGGATAGTGCTAATGGGGCCGAGGCGAATCTGCCGGAGACGAAATATTGCTACCTCTGCTCCCGCCTCAGCGGTGCCAGTAACAGTGAATGGTGTTGTGGTGGTTACTATTAAGCTTGGTGGTGTTACAACAGCTGTGGTAATAACCGGTGCTGCCGGTGCGGTGGTGTCCAGCGTAACAGTAACCGCAGCGGATGCTTCGGATACGTTACCGGCGGCATCGCTTGCGGTTGCGGTGAACAGGTTGGCGCCTTCGGTTAGCGTTACGGCAAGCGACCAACTACCACTAGAATCATCGGTGGCAGTGGGTGCCAAGGCATTGCTATTTTGGGTCAGTGTTACCGTGGCACCGGCTTCAGCGGTGCCGCTAAGTGTGAATGCTACCGTGTTCACCGTTTGTGCTGTGGTGCTAATAAGCGGTGCTGCCGGTGCGGCAGTGTCCGCTGCCGCATTGACGGTGATGGCTACTGTCGCGGTAGCCGTACCACCGCTATTAGTGGCGGTGATGGTGTAGCTGATTGCTTCTGCAACCGCCGTTGGCGTACCTGATATGGTGCCGGTGGTTGGGTCAAGTGTTAGTCCATCGGGGAGTGTTGGGGCGATGCCGTAACTCGCAACCGCACCACCGCTTGAAGCGATAGTTATATCCGCAATAGCGTTGCCCACTGTTGCCGTTACGGTAGCTGTGCTAATACTAATACTCGGAACGGCTACGGCTGCCGCATTCACGGTGATGGCTACCGTCGCGGTAGCCGTACCACCGCTATTAGTGGCGGTGATGGTGTAGCTGATTGCTTCTGCAACCGCCGTTGGCGTACCTGAAATGGTGCCCGTGTTAGCGTCAAATAACAGTCCATTGCCAATATCCGGGGCAATGCCATAGCTGGCAACCACACCGCCGCCGCCTGTTGTTGAATCGATCGTTATATCCGCAATAGCACTGCCCACTGTTGCCGTTACGGTAGTGGCGCTAATACTGATAATCGGAACGGCTACGGCTGCCGCATTCACGGTGATGGCTACCGTCGCGGTAGCCGTACCACCGCTATTAGTGGCGGTGATGATGTAGCTGATTGCTTCTGCAACCGCCGTTGGCGTACCTGAAATGGTGCCCGTGTTAGCGTCAAATAATAGTCCGTTTCCAATAGCCGGGTTAATGCTATAGCTGACAACATCACCTCCAGTTGAACTAATAGTTATTGGTGTGATAGCAATACCAGCTGTTGCAACCAGCGTATCGGTGCTAATCGCGATACTCGGATCGTCTTCATTAACTGTAATGCTTACCGTAGCGGTATCCGTACCAGTTGTATTAGTAGCCGTGATGGTATAGGTAGTTATAGATGCAGCAGCAGTTGGTGTACCTGAGATAACACCGGTAGTTGTATTAAATAATAGTCCGTTTCCAATAGCCGGGTTAATGCTATAGCTGACAACATCACCTCCAGTTGAACTAATAGTTATTGGTGTGATAGCAATACCAGCTGTTGCAACCAGCGTATCGGTGCTAATCGCGATACTCGGATCGTCTTCATTAACTGTAATGCTTACCGTAGCGGTATCCGTACCAGTTGTATTAGTAGCCGTGATGGTATAGGTAGTTATAGATGCAGCAGCAGTTGGTGTACCTGAGATAACACCGGTAGTTGTATTAAATAATAGTCCGTTTCCAATAGCCGGGTTAATGCTATAGCTGACAACATCACCTCCACTTGAATTGATAGTTATTGGTGTGATAGGCGTGCCAGCTATTACTGTCACTGAATCGGGACTGATACTGATGCTTGGAGCGGCTTCATTCACGGTAATGGCTATTGTCGCGGTATCCGTACCACCGCTATTAGTGGCGGTGATGGTGTAAATGATTTCAGGTGCAACCGCATCTGGCGTGCCTGAAATGGTGCCGGTGGTTGTGTTAAACGACAGTCCATTAGTGATAGCCGGCATGATGCTATAGCTGACAACCGTACCGCCTGTTGAAGCGATGGTTATCGGCGTGATAGCAGTGCCCGCTGTTACCGTTACTGTGGCGGGGTCGATACTGATACTCGGGACGGCTTCATTGACAGTGATGGTGATGGTGGCACTATCGCTGACGCCGTTTCGATTGGTCGCCGTGATGGTGTAAATCTCCGTACTAGCGGACATCGTTGGTGTGCCAAAGATGACACCATCTGCACTATGGCTCAGACCGGTGTTCTCAGACAAAGTTTGACCATTCGCGTCTTCGATGGTGTAGGAGTTGACGTGACCACCGTTATTGGTAATGGTGATGGGGTCAGTAGTAACGGCGATGCCTACGGTGAAGGTCAGCATACCAGGGCTGACACTGATGTCGGGGGCAGCCACTCCCTGCTGAACGGTTAGTAAGCCCTGGATGCTATCGCTGCCAGCGGAATTGGTCGCCGTGATGGTGTATGATATAGCCCCCTCGGTGGTCGCAGCAGTTGGCGTGCCCGAGATGGTGCCAGTGGTGCTGTCAATGGATAGTCCGGCTGGCAGGTCTGGACTGAAGCTGTAGGTGGCTGCACCACCGCTATTCACAATGGTGATGGGGCTAATGGGCACGCCAACGGTGAGGTTCACTCCGAAGGGGGTAGCTGAGGGGGGAATGTCGGGAGCAAGCACTGCCGCATTCACGGTGATGGTTACTGTCGCGGTAGCCATACCACCGCTATTAGTGGCGGTGATAGTGTAGGGGATTGCGTCTGCAACCGCATCTGGCGTACCTGAAATGATGCCAGTGCTTGTGCTAAATAACAGTCCATTGCCAATGACTGGTTCAATGCTATAGCTGTCAACATCACCACCGCTTGAAGTGATGGTTATCGGCGTGATAGCAGTGCCCGCTGTTGCCGTTACTGTGGCGGGGGTGATGCTGATACTCGGGGCGGTGGTGGTGTTCAGCGTGATGCTAACCGCATCGGATGCTTCGGATACGTTACCGGCGGTATCGCTTGCGGTTACGGTGAACAGGTTGGCTCCATCAGTCAGTGTTACAGCAAGCGACCAGGTGGTATCCGTTACGTTTGCGGCACCAATGGAAGTGCCATCTTTGAGCACATCAACCGTGGCACCCGCCTCAACGGTGCCGGTAAGCGTGAATGCGGCATCGTTGACCGCTTGTGCTTGAGTGCTAATGGTAACAACGGGCGCTGTTCCGTCATAAGTAATGTCAAATGATGCAGCAGGGTTTCCGTTTGTGGCAAGGTTTTGCGCTGCACCAGCGGCAATACGCACGGTAATTAGCCCGTCATTAGACGGTGTTATCGTAAAAGAAGCACCAAGGCTAGAACCGTCTGGATTGCTACTAGTGACCAGATATGAATCTGCCGTTATAGTTCCGCCGCTAACCGTAATATTAGATTCTTCAAATCCGGTCAGCGATTCTGAGAATGTTAGATTGATCGGGATTGGATTAGCATTCGTTGGACTTGTTGCAGTAGATGCTATCTGTATAGTCGGTTCTGTTTGGTCTGGGGCTACTATATTGCTCGTGTCCACGGCTGTAGCAGCAAAGTCTATAACAATGCCATTGCTGCTGATACTGTCGGTACTGAACACCCCGCTAATGCTACCTGCTGTTCGAGTGTATGCCAGTGTGACTGCTGCATCTTTGGCAATGTTACCCGATAAGGTGAGAATCAATACAGTACTATCATCTGCATCTACAGCAAGCGCGGTGACTGTTATCCCTGCCGCTCCTGACAAGCTAAAGTCACCCGGTGCTGCACCATTGTTGGTGAGTTGTTGGTCAACAAACTGTAGCCTTATTTTATCGCCTGCTGCTGTTGCGATAACGCCATTTGTGTTTGGGCTTAGTGCTTCCACCGTCGTGACCATTCGGGTAACTGCCATTGCCGGGTTGTTAGCCGCATCGGATACGTTATAGGTGATGATGTAAGTGCCCGGTTGAGCAGTATTTAAGGAAGCGACCGCAGTGCCATCGAGGGTAAAGCTCGTTGTGATTGAACCCGTAATATCCCCACCAATGTTATCGTTTGCCGTTGCCCCGGCATCGGTATAATCTGTGCCTTTGACGATGGTTAGTGTCGCACTGCCAAGTAGTGTGATGGTTGGTGGCGTGGTGTCAATGGTCAATGTGTAGTCGCCAGAAGCGGTGTTGCCATTACCCGCAGTATCCTCGGCAATATTCTCGGCAATGGAGACGATGACGGTGCCGTCAAGGTTGCCTCTTACCACCTCAAATTGGAAAAACCGCCCCGTACCATTAACACCACCACTCAAGCTGGATGCCGTAATAACACCTGCCGTGCCGGTTACCCTAATATCATCGATCTCAAAACCGCTAATAAGCTCACTAAAGATGACTTCATAGCGTAGCGTGGTGGCATTGACTGTGTCGCCATTAACTATGTTAGCTGACTCCGGTAAAGATGAGATGGTTACGCTGGGTGGCGTGGTGTCCGGTGCATTGACGGTGATGGTTACCATAGCGGTAGCCGTGCCACCGCTATTGGTGGCGGTGATGGTGTAGGTGATTGCTTCTGCAACTGCCGTTGGCGTACCTGAAATGGTGCCGTCGGTTGTGTCAAATAACAGTCCATTGCTAATATCCGGGGCGATGCTGTAGCTGACAACCGCACCGCCACCTGTTGGGGTGATGGTTATCGGCATAATCGGACTGCCCATGTTGGCAACCAGCGTAGCGGGGCTGATACTGATACGCGGGGCAACAGTATTAACGGTGATGGTGACGCTGGCGGTACCCGTGCCAGTGGTATTGGTAGCCGTGATGGTGTAAGTCTGCTCACCAGCGACCACCGTTGGCGTGCCCGAGATTTCGCCACTGCTGGGGTCAATGGATAGTCCGGCTGGCAGGTCTGGGCTAATGCTGTAGCTATCCACCGCACCACCGGCTTCGGCATCAATGGTGATGGGGGTAATGGCGACAGCTTGGGTGGCAATCAGTGCCGGCACACTGGGGCTGATGTCGGGGGCGGCTACGGCTGCCGCATCGCCGCCAACAGTAACCGCAAAGGTCTGTGTAACCGGCTGTCCGGCGGTGTCGCGAGCAGTCACCATGATGTTGGTTGTGCCGAGTGCTTCGGGCGTAATGGTTAGCGTGCTGCCGCTGATGGCAACGCTGGCAATGGCGGGGGCAGCGGACGTGGCTGTGTAGATCAGGGTATCGCCCGGGTCGCTAAAGAAAGTAGCCACCTCCACGGTGAGCGGGTTAGCCGTTAGTGCTAACGATTGTGCTGGAATATCGCCACTGGCGACTGGCAATGCGGCATTGATGGGGGCGAGACCCATAATGAGATTTCGTGTGTGTTGGCTATCCCCAACCAGTTCTTCAAAAATATTCGTGGGGAACGAAACCCATGGATTACCGCTTAATGTGAGACCAGTCAAGGATAAGCCCTGAAAAATACCAATTGGCAAAGTGCGTAATTGATTATTCGTTAAATTCAAGTTCCTCAGTGCTGGCAGATCTTGAAAAAGATCCGCTGGGAGGGTCGTCAAGCCACCGAAGTCGCTGTTGCCGGAGATGTCGAGATTTAGTAATGTGGTTAAACCGGCAAAATCACTTCTCTTTGGGGGGACGAAATTAAACCCGCCAGTATGGACTAAAGAGTTAATTCCCGCCAAATCTGCCGCAGTAATGTCGCCACAAGCACTTTTGCCATGCACCTTTTGGATGATTACTTCCTGAACTTTGGGGTGACGCATGCACACGGTTGGGTTGGGAAGGGGAGAGCTAATAACAGTTACCATAAAGGTTTGTGTAACTGTTTGACCGATAGTGTCTGCGGCAGTTACGGTTATGGTTGTTGTTCCTATGGCTATTGGCGTAATGGTTACTGTGCTACCGCTAACATCAACGCTGGCGGTGGCGGTATTATCGGATTGCACGGAAAAGGTCAGGGTATCGTCTGGGTCGCTGAATTTATTAGCCACATTCAGCGTGTGAGATTGAGCATTTACCGCCAGGTCAATATTGACAAGTACGGTCGCAATGGTTGGGGCTGGGTTGTTGACAACTGGTGCCGCATTGACGGTGATGGTGACCATCGCAGTATCCGTACCAGCACTATTGGACGCAGTGATGGTGTAGGTGCGTGAAGGTGCAGTCGCCGTTGGCGTACCTGATATGGCACCAGTGGCAGTGTCCAGTGTCAGTCCGGCTGTCAGTGTTGGACTGATGCTGTAACTGTCAACCGCACCGCCACTTGAATCGATAGTGATATTCGCAATAGCAGTACCCACTGTTGCCGCTACTGTGGCGGGGCTGATACTAATACTCGGAACGGCTACGGGTGTCGTATCAACAACAGTAACCGCAAAAGTCTGTATAGCCGTTTGCCCTGCTGTATCGGTGGCAGTGACGGTTATGGTTGCTGTTCCTATGGCTACGGGCGTAATGGTTATTGTGCTACCGCTAACCGCAACGGTGACAGTGGCAGTATTATTAGATTCTACGGTATAGGTCAACGTATCGTTTGGGTCGCTAAATTTATCCGCCACATCTACAGTTTGAGGACTGCCACTTTCTACAAGGTCAGTAATATTGGCAATCGTGCCTACGGTTGTTGGCACTGCGGCGTTAATTGTGGTTCCCGTGGGCAGGGTTATTGCGTTTCGTGGGACATCAGCAAACAGGCTTGCGGGAAGTGAAGTAGGCAGTGAGTTGCCTGATAAATTGAGGGTTGTCAAACTGGTTAAACCCGCGAAAACTCCAGATGGCAAGGTGGATAATTGATTGTCATCTAACCTGAGTGTCGTTAAGGCAGATAGCCCAGAGAAAATATCAGCGGGTAGGCTGGTAATCTCATTGAAATCTAAATCGAGTCTTGTTAGTCCGGTTAATCCCGCAAAATCGCCACTCTTTAGGTTACTACCTCTTAGAGAACTCAAGGGACTACTCCCAAAAAAAATTAGCCGAGTAATTCCTGCCAACTCTGCTGTAGTAATGTCTGCACAATCGGTTTTGCTACTCACCCTGTTGACGATAACATTCTTAACTACTGCGGTGCGCGAACAAAGGTCTGTTGGGTCAGCACCTTGAGTATTAACACTTACCATAAGGGTTTGTGTGGCAGTTTGCCCTGCTG
Source organism: Candidatus Spongiihabitans sp. (assembly GCA_965261425.1). Lineage (GTDB taxonomy): Bacteria > Pseudomonadota > Gammaproteobacteria > Arenicellales > Poriferihabitantaceae > Spongiihabitans. The sequence goes on along the minus strand of OZ253452.1, from coordinate 741,007 downwards.
TATCGGCGGCAGTGATGGTTATGGTTGCTGTTCCTATGGCTACGGGCGTAATGGTTATTGTGCTACCGCTCACCTCAACGGTGGCAGTGGCAGTATTATTAGATTCTACGGTATAGGTCAACGTATCGTTTGGGTCGCTGAATTTATCCGCCACATCTACAGTTTGAGGACTGTCATTTTCTACGAGGTCAATATCGGCAAACGAGCCTACAGTTGTTGGAATGTAATCAACCGTGGTTCCTGTGGGAAGTGTTATTGCGTTTCGTGGGACATCGGCAAACAGGCTTGCGGGGAGCGAAGTAGGCAGTGGGTTGTTAGATAAATTAAGGGTTGTCAAACTGGTTAAACCCGCGAAAATACCAGATGGCAAGGTGGATAATTGATTGTTATTTAACCTTAGTGAAGTTAAGGCAGATAGCCCAGAGAAAATATCAGCGGGTAGAGTGGTTAGTTGGTTACCACCTAAATTGAGTAGTGTTAGTCCTGTTAATCCCGCAAAATCGCCACTCTTTAGGTTACTACCTCTTAGAGAACTAAAGGAACTAATCCCAACAAAACTTAAGCTGGTAACTCCCGCCAAATCTGTCGGAGTAATGTCTGCACAATTGGTTTTGCCACTCACGCTTGCGACTATTTCATTCTTAACTGCTGTGGTGCGTGAACAAAGGTCTGTTGGGGCTGTGCTGGTAATGCTTACCGTAAAAGTTTGTGTGACTGTTTGCCCTGCTGTATCGGTGGCAGTGACGGTGATGTCTGCTGTTCCTATGGCTACGGGGGTAATAGTTATTGCGCTACCGCTAACCGCAACGGTGACAGTGGCAGTATTATTAGATTCTACGGTATAGGTCAAGGTATCGCCTGTGTCGCTGAATTTATCAGCCGCATTTACAGTTTGAGGACTGCCATTTACTACGAGGTTAGTAATATTGGCAATCGTGCCTACGGTTGTTGGAATGTCATTAATCGTAGTTCCTGTTGGAAGTGTTATTGCGCTTCGTGGGACATCTGAAAACAGGCTTGCGGGAAGCGAAGTAGGCAGTGAGTTGCCCGATAAATTGAGGTTTGTTAAGGCAGTTAAGCCCGAGAAAACTCCAGTTGGTAAGGTGGATAATTGATTGTTATTTAACCTTAGTGAAGTTAAGGCAGATAGCCCAGAGAAAATATCAGCGGGTAGAGTGGTTAGTTGGTTACCACCTAAATTGAGTAGTGTTAGTCCTGTTAATCCCGCAAAATCGCCACTCTTTAGGTTACTACCTCTTAGAGAACTAAAGGAACTAATCCCAACAAAACTTAAGCTGGTAACTCCCGCCAAATCTGTCGGAGTAATGTCTGCACAATTGGTTTTGCCACTCACGCTTGCGACTATTTCATTCTTAACTGCTGTGGTGCGTGAACAAAGGTCTGTTGGGGCTGTGCTGGTAATGCTTACCGTAAAAGTTTGTGTGACTGTTTGCCCTGCTGTATCAGTGGCAGTGATGGTTATGGTTGCTGTTCCTATGGCTATGGGCGTAATGGTTACTGCGCTACCGCTCACCTCAACGGTGGCAGTGGCAGTATTATTAGATTCTACGGTATAGGTCAACGTATCGTTTGGGTCGCTAAATTTATCCGCCACATCTACAGTTTGAGGACTGCCATTTTCTATGAGGTCGGTAATATTATCAATCGTACCTACGGTTGTTGGCACTGCGGCGTTAATTGTGGTTCCTGTGGGTAGGGTTATTGTTGCTGTTGCTGGTAAATCAGCAAAGAGGCTTGCAGGGAGTGAAGCAGGCAGTGAGTTGCCCGATAAATTGAGAGTTGTTAAACTGGTTAAGCCCGAGAAAAGTCCAGTAGGTAAGGTGGATAATTGATTGTTACCCAATTCCAGTCTCGTTAAGGCAGATAGCCCAGAGAATATATCAGCGGATAGGGTGGTAATCTCGTTGAAGCGTAAACGGAGATCTGTTAGTCCTGTTAAGCCAGCAAAATCGCCACTTTTTAGGTTACTACCTCTTAGAGAACTACCATTCAAACTACCCCCAACAAAACTTAAACCGGTAACTCCTGCCAATTCTGCCACAGTAATGTCTGCACAATTGGTTTTGCCACTCACTTTGGAGACGATAACATTCTTAACTACTGCGGTGCGTGAGCAAAGGTCTGTTGGGTCTGCCTCTTGAGCATTAACGCTTACCATAAAGGTTTGTGTAACTGTTTGATCCGCTGTATCGGTGGCAGTGATGGTTATGGTTGCTGTTCCTATGGCTACGGGCGTAATGGTTATTGTGCTACCGCTCACCGCAACGGTGGCAGTGGCAGTATTATTAGATTCTACGGTATAGGTCAACGTATCGCCTGTGTCGCTGAATTTATTCGCCACATCTACAGTTTGAGGGCTACCATTTTCTACGAGGTCAGTAATGTTGGCAATCGTGCCTACGGTTGTTGGCACTGCGGCGTTAATCGTAGTTCCCGTGGGAAATGTTATTGTTGCTGTTGCTGGTAAATCAGCAAAGAGGCTTGCAGGGAGCGAAGCAGGCAGTGGGTTGTTTGATAAATTGAGGTTTGTCAAACTGATTAAGCCCGAGAAAACACCAGTAGGTAAGGTGGATAATTGATTGTTATCCAATTCCAGTCTCGTTAAGGCAGATAGCCCAGAGAATATATCAGCGGGTAGGGTGGTAATCTCGTTGAAGCGTAAACGGAGATCTGTTAGTCCTGTTAAGCCAGCAAAATCGCCACTTTTTAGGTTACTACCTCTTAGAGAACTACCATTCAAACTACCCCCAACAAAACTTAAACCGGTAACTCCTGCCAATTCTGCCACAGTAATGTCTGCACAATTGGTTTTGCCACTCACTTTGGAGACGATAACATTCTTAACTACTGCGGTGCGTGAGCAAAGGTCTGTTGGGTCTGCCTCTTGAGCATTAACGCTTACCATAAAGGTTTGTGTAACTGTTTGATCCGCTGTATCGGTGGCAGTGATGGTTATGGTTGCTGTTCCTATGGCTACGGGCGTAATGGTTATTGTGCTACCGCTCACCGCAACGGTGGCAGTGGCAGTATTATTAGATTCTACGGTATAGGTCAACGTATCGCCTGTGTCGCTGAATTTATTCGCCACATCTACAGTTTGAGGGCTACCATTTTCTACGAGGTCAGTAATGTTGGCAATCGTGCCTACGGTTGTTGGCACTGCGGCGTTAATCGTAGTTCCCGTGGGAAATGTTATTGTTGCTGTTGCTGGTAAATCAGCAAAGAGGCTTGCAGGGAGCGAAGCAGGCAGTGGGTTGTTTGATAAATTGAGGTTTGTCAAACTGATTAAGCCCGAGAAAACACCAGTAGGTAAGGTGGATAATTGATTGTTTTCTAACCTTAGTAGCGTTAAGGCAGATAGCCCAGAGAAAATATCAGCGGGTAGGGTGGCAATCTCGTTGAAATCTAAATAGAGTTTTGTTAGTCCTGTTAAGCCAGCGAAATCGCCACTCTTTAGGTTACTACCTCTTAGAGAACTACCAGTCAAGCTAGCTCCAAAAAAACTTAATTCGGTAACTCCCGCCAACTCTGCTGTAGTAATGTCTGCACAATTGGTTTTGCCACTCACTTCGGAGATGATAACATTCTTAACTACTGCAGTGCGTGAACAGAGGTCTGTTGGGTCAGCATCTTGAGCATTTACTGGCAGAGAAAAAGCCAGACTTAGAATAAGGAGAGGGAGAGTGTTTTTGTAATTACAAAGATTGGCTAAAGACTGCCATAATGTCGGGGGGGTGGGGGGGTAACTATATGATTATTAAGGGTTTTTATGGTAAACGATGATTTCATTCGGAATCTCCTCCAGTTAAATGGGTTATTATATGACGTTTTGTCAGTCATAGGTGTTTCTTTGGGTGGGTGTATAATGGGTTTCATAAGTATGGGTGTTTAATTGGTTTAAATTATTTGCCAAAGATAGTTTATTTTTTTAAAACATTAACTACTATTCAATAAAAGATTTTTTATACTCTTCTAAATCTGTAATTGTTTTTAAATCAACCCCTTTCCTAGCGTCATCTATTGATTTTCTCGTTGTTTTGTTTGGGATATCCCTAACATCTTTATAGAATAAATACTCAACATAATCGTTCAGACTTCTTTTTTGAGACAAAGCTTTTTCTTTTAATTTTTCTAATAAATCGGTATTGATTCTAAATGCTGTTTGAGTTTTCATCGTCTTGGAATTGAAAATTATTGCTCCAAAGATAGTTTATTTAATTGAGAATGGAGGTTGGAGGTTGGAAGCTACTCTGCTTGTCAGCAATGTGTTTTTATTTTTTTTACTATCTTTGTTGAAAGGAGAGAGAGAGTGTTTTTGTAATTACAAAGATTGGCTAAAGACTGCCATAATGTCGGGGGGGCAACTATATGATTATTAAGGGTTTTTATGGTAAACAATGATTTCATTCGGAATCTCCTCCAGTTAAATGGGTTATTTGTGCGACTTATTTGCGGAGTGTAAACACCTCACTGACGGTGTTACTGTAGCATAACTTATTGGAAATTGAAAATTGAAAATGGAAAATTGATAATTGATAATTGAGAAGCAACCTAGTCCGTCATTCCTGCGGAAGAGACTGTGCAAAAATCCAATATGCGTCATTCCTGCGAAAGCAGGAACCCAGTAAAATAGCCAAACCCGCAAGGGTTTTCCGCATGTAACACATGCTTAGCGTGGGTTTCTTGCACAGTCGCACAGGCAGAAAAATATCCCATCAGGCATCATCAAAATAAATCAGGTGATTTATTTCCAGTTTTATGCCGAGATTTTCGCCGATGGCGTGGTTGTGGTGGGAGGGCACGAGCGATAGAATTTCGTTGCCGCTGGGTAGTTCCAGTGTGTATAGATAGCTTTCGCCACGAAATGTTTTTTTCTTGATTTTAGCAGTCATTGTGCTGTCATCATCGTGGATGATGTCATCGGGGCGAACCAGCAATTGGATGGCTTGCCCTTGGCAGACCCCATCGGCAAGTTTGCCGCTAAGCACTGCCAGTTCGGAGCGGATGGTGGTTGGGCTCAAAATCGTGGCATCAAGGAATACGCCATCACCGATAAAATCGGCAACAAAGCGGGTGGCAGGTTTGTGATACAGGTCATACGGAGTGTCCCATTGCTCAAATTTTCCCTCTTTCATTACCCCGACTTCATCGCTAAACGTGAACGCATCTTGTTGATCGTGGGTGACTAAAAGACAGGTGGTGCCGATATTTTTTAATAAATCCCGCACCTCTCCGCCGAGTTTTTCGCGTAGCTCTAGGTCTAGGTTGGAAAACGGTTCGTCCATCAACAACAATCGTGGTTTTGGTGCTAAGGCACGCGCTAAGGCGACTCGTTGTTGTTGTCCACCCGATAATTCATGCGGATAGCGTTTGCTCAAGCCGGTTAAACGCACATAGTCGAGCATTTCTGACACGGTGTTGTTGATGGTGCTTTTAGCATGACCATATAAGCCAGCGGCGATATTTTTTTCTACCGTTAGGTGCGGAAACAAAGCGAAGTCCTGAAACACCATGCTGATATTACGTTGTTCCGGCGGGATATTGTACTTGGGGCTGGAAATGCAGATGTTGTTCAGGGTGATTGCGCCGTTGAGAAGGTCGTGGAATCCAGCAATGGCACGCAATATAGTCGTTTTTCCGCAACCGCTGGGACCCAACAAACAGGCGAGGCTACCTTCTTCGAGTTCAAAGGATACTGATTTGACCGCGCTTTGGTTTTGGTAGTCGCAACTGATGTTTTCTACTTTAAGGATTGGCATTGGCAGATTGCGATGGCATCAATTGAGACGTGGTTGACTTGGGTTGATAGGGTAAAACTTGAGAATACGAAATTGTTCGGCTTAATACAATCACCGGAATCAATCCAGCCAAGATAATCAATAATGCCCCGAGGGCACTTTGCTCAATCATCTCATCTGAGGCAAACAGATAAACATGGGTTGCTAGGGTCTCAAAATTGAATGGGCGTAGCAACAGTGTCGCGGGTAATTCTTTCATACAATCGACAAAGACAATCAGGGCAGCAGTGAAAATACCGCCCTTAATTAACGGCAAATGATACCGCAGCAAGGTTCTCGATGGGGGATGCCCGAGGGTACGCGCTGCCATATCCACCGAGGTTGAAATTTTGGAGAAACTGGATTCGATACTGCCGATGGATATTGCCAGAAAGCGGATTATATAGGCGAGTATCAGCGCGAAGGTGGTGCCGCTTAAAAGCAAACCGGTGGAGACGTTGAAATTGGCGCGAAAAAAGCCATCCACCGCATTGTCAAAGGCTGCCAGCGGAATGATGATGCCCACAGCAAGCACCGCACCGGGAACGGCATAACCCATTGATGCGAGCTTTGCGGCGGCAATGAACCGATTCCCTTCAAGGCGTTTTGTGTAGCCGACCAATATCGCTATGAGCACACAACACAATGCCGCAATCGCGGAAACGGAAAGGCTGTTAAGCGCGTATCCGCGAAATTGAGCCGTCCATGATTGTTCAAAATAGAGAATGCCATAATTGATCAGCAAGCCAGTTGGAATAAAAAATCCAGCCACAACCGGCGCGAAACAAATAATGAATGCAGTCCATTTCGCAACACCGCTCAACTGAATCTTGTCCGGATGCGTGAATCTGCCCACGTTTTGGTAAAAGGCGGTTCGTTTTCGCCCGATATATTCCAGACCGATGAGCAACAACACAAAGCCCAACATCACCAGCGCGATTTGTGCTGCCCCGCCCAGATTATTCATGTTAAGCCAAACATCGAATATGCCGGCGGTTAAAGTGTGTATGGCAAAATAATCCACCGTGCCAAAATCATTCAGGGTCTCCATCAGGGCTAAGGCGACGCCAATGGCAATGCCGGGTCGGGCAATCGGTAAAGACACAAACAGGAAGGTGTTGAACCGTGACCGCCCCATCAGGCGGCTGACATCAAGCAGATGTGGCGATTGCTCCAGAAATGAGGCGCGTGCCATGAGATAGACATACGGGTATAAAACCAGTCCCATCAACGTGATGGCACCACCCATGCTACGCACTTTAGGGAGCCAGTAGTCGCCAGCCTGCCAGTCAAATAGGTGGCGTATCGTTGCTTGAAGCGGACCGGAAAATTCCAGCAGGTCGGTGTATAGATAGGCGATGACGTAAGCCGGAACCGCAAGTGGGAGAATTAACAGCCATTCAAAATATCGGCACAATGGAAAGGCATAGGTGCTGACCAGATACGCGGTCGATACGCCGATAAGGAAAACCGAGATGCCGACCCCGAGCATCAGAATCATCGTGTTGGCAAGGTAGCGCGGTAAAACGGTACTGATTAAATGGGGCCAGATGTTTTCAACAGGAAAAAACGCCAGCCACACAATGGCAAGAACCGGCAATATTGCCAGCAAGACGATGACAGTCGTGCCGATTCGCCAAGGGTTGTATTGTACGCGCCTGAACGTATATGGTTTAAAAATTAGAGTGCCTCCCTCTAATCGGCGCATCTATTCGTTATCGGAAACCTATCGGCGATGTGTTATCGACGATAGGTTATTACCGATGTTGTCGTGCATTAGTCGTTGTAACCGACACGATCTGCCATTTTCGATGCTTCCCGCCGATGTGCTGCCACTTCGGTTAGCCCCAGATCATCACGCTTAAACATCCCCCAGTTTTTGACCAAATCGCTCATCGGGATGTCGGTTCTGACCGTGTATTCACCATTGAGCTGGGCATACATCCCCTGTGCTTTTTTGCCAGCAAGGAATTCCATGAGTTTTACTGCGTTCTGTTTATTCGGCGCGTGTTTTGTCATCGCCATACCGCTGATGTTCATGTGAGTGCCGCGGTTATTCTGATTCGGGAAAATGACATTCACCGCATCAGCCCAAGGCTTTTGTTTCGGGTCGCTGAGCATTTTATACATGTAATAATGGTTGATTATCGCAACATCACAAACACCTTCTTTGATGGCTTTTACCTGAGCACGATCATTGCCTTCGGGTGTCCGAGCCAGATTAGCTTTCAAGCCACCGAGCCACTTCTCCGCTTCCGCTACCCCGTGATGGGCTATCATAGCAGACGTGAGTGCCACCATGTAGGCGTGTTTCCCCGAGCGGGTGCAGATTTTCCCCTTGAATTTTGGGTTGATAAGGTCTTCGTAGGCGAGTGCCGAATCAGCAACACGGTCCTTTGAGACAACGATAATACGCGCTCTGGAAGTTAATCCAAACCAGTGATTTTCATCATCACGCATATTTGCAGGAATGTTGTCGTTCAACACGGAGGATTGAGTCGGTTGCGTTAAAGCGGCATTTTTAATATCCGATAAGCGCCCAATATCAACGGTAAATACCAAATCAGCCGGACTATTGATGCCCTCGCTTTGCAGCTTTTCCAGCATACCTTTTTTGGCGTATACCACATTGACCACGATTCCGCTGGCGGCAGTGAACTCATCAAACATCGGCTGAATGAGCTGTGGTTTGCGATAGGAATAGACATTGATTACCTCATCGGCATAAGCAAAATGCGATGCAGATAGGAGCAATGTGATGGAGAATATCAAGGTAACTAGATTTCTAAATCGTGATAGATGTGTTTGCATGATGTGTTTAATTGGTGATAGTTTAATAAAGTAATATAAAAGAATCGTAATTATAATGTAAATAAGAATGATTCGCAATAGTATTTATCAATTATATTGTTAAACCTTTGCGTCATTGTCGGAAGTGTGGCAAGACTGTAGAAGAACCCATAGGGCGCGTTCCATGCGGAAAACCCTTGCGGGTTTGTGTGTTTCACTGGATTCCTGCTCCCCGCCTGCGCGGGGACAGGCTTCGCAGGAATGACGGATGTTGGTTTTTTGCACAGTCTCCTACGCGGGGAAGACGGGTGTTTGTTTATCCGACAATTAAGCGGTTTTAGTTCAACTTCGCACGCTCAACAGGTACAATCGCGCCCTACTTTCGGAGACCCATTCAAGCCTATTCAAACATGAAAGACACCGTTATTGACCTGCTCACTCAGGCAGTGGAAGCATTACACGCGCAAGGGGTGGTGGATGAATCCGCAGTGCAGTTGATTGGGGTTGAGCGCACCAAAGACCCTGCTCATGGCGACTTTTCCAGCAATCTGGCAATGCGGTTGGCACAACAGATGCACACTAATCCGCGCGAACTGGCAGAGAAAATACGGACCAATTTGCCACAGTCGGACACGCTTGACAAAGCGGATATTGCCGGCCCGGGATTCATCAATTTTTATCTTAAAAAAACGGCGTACTGGTCGCTTATTGATGAAATTCGGCAGCAAGGGGTCCATTTTGGCAACAGTGAAATCGGGAATGGGCAGCGTATCATGTTGGAGTTTGTCTCCACCAATCCGACCGGGCCATTGCATGTTGGTCATGGTCGTGGGGCGGCTTATGGCGATGCTCTTGCGCGGGTATTGCAGGCAATCGGTTATGAGACGCATAGCGAATATTATGTGAATGATGGCGGTCGGCAGATGGAGATTTTGGCAATCAGCGTATGGTTACGCTATTTGGAATTATGCGACAAAAAAATTCAATTTCCACAGAATGCCTATCAGGGGGACTATGTGCGTGGGTTGGCAAAACAACTCAAACAAAGGGAGGGTGGTGGCTATTGTGCCGATGAGGGCGCATTATTTGAGCAGTTGCCAGTAGACCAAGAAGCTGCCATTGATGTGTTGATTTGTCGTTGTAAGCAGTCTTTGGGGGAGGCGAATTTCAGGGTGTTGTTTGATTTGGGTTGCGATGCAATGGTGGAGGATATTCGTCAGGATTTGACAGAATTTGGGGTGGTGTTTCAGGAATGGTTCTCCGAGCGTAGCCTGTTGACAAATGGAGACATTGCACAGGCGATTGAACGCTTAGCTGAAAATGGTCATATTTTTGAGCACGCCGGTGCAAAGTGGTTCAAGGCAACCGATTTTGGTGATGATAAAGACCGTGTCGTGGTTCGTGCCAATGGCGCATACACTTATTTTGCTTCAGATATCGCCTATCATCATAATAAGGCGCAGCGGGGCTTTGACAAAATTATCAATATCTTTGGGGCAGACCATCATGGCTACATAAAACGCCTTTGCGCGTCTTTTGAGGCGCTTGGAAACGCGCCGCAAAGACTGCAATTTCTGATTGTCCAGTTTGCGATTTTGTATCGTGGCGCAGAAAAAATATCCATGTCAACGCGCAGTGGCGAATTTGTTACGTTACGGGATTTACGCACCGAAATTGGCAATGATGCGGCGCGATATTTTTATGTGCTCAGAAAGCCCGACCAGCATCTGGATTTTGATTTGGAGCTGGCAAAATCCCAATCTTCAGATAATCCGGTGTACTATATTCAGTACGCCCACGCCCGAATTTGCAGTGTATTCCGCCAGATTGAAGAGAGGGGCATGCAAACGCTGCGGACTGTCACGCCGAAAAATGAATTATTAAAAGAGCCTCAGGAGCTGGAATTATTAAAGTCGTTGGCACAGTTTCCCGAAGTGGTGGCAGCGGCAGCGCGTCATTTTGAACCGCATCGGGTGGCGTATTATTTGCGCGAGTTAGCAAATTCATTCCATGCTTACTACAATGCACACCCTTTTCTATCCAGCGAAGATGAGGTTCGCCTTGCCCGTCTTGGACTGATTGACGCGACCCGTATTGTCATTGCCAATGGGCTAGCAATGCTGGGTGTCAGCGCACCTGAAAGGATGTAACGGAATGCGGTATCGAAGTATTCATTCATAATCGACATAGATGACTATGGCACAGGCGAAGCGAAAATCCAAACCAAAATCAGTGACTAATCACCGTCCGTCTTTTCAGGGCTTGGGGGTGTTGTTGGCAGGGATGGTAATCGGATCGCTTGCGACCTTGCTCTGGCAAGGAATGCAAGCCACAGACGATGGCATTGGAGCGGGAATTCGCCAGATGATGACACAATCTGAACAACAGGGTCAGCAAAGCACGACTCAGGTGCGCGAGGAAAACAAACCTGCTGAACAGAAAACCCCGTTTTCTTTTTATACCGTGCTACCCGCAATCGAAGTGGTGGTGCCGACCCCTGCGCCAGATTCTCCGCCCACACCACAATCAAAAACTGTCGACAAGACTACCGATAGCAATAGCAGCAGTACCTACATGTTGCAGGCGGGCTCCTATAAAAACAGAGCCGATGCCGACCGCCTGAAAGCAAAACTGGCATTTCAGGGGTTGGTCGCGGCAATTCAAAAAATCAGCATTCAGGATCGGGGCGATTTCTATCGGGTCAGATTGGGTCCATACACCAGTTATGACGAAATGGTGAGCGCAGACCAGAAAATCGGGCAACAGGGCATCAAATCCTTGCGTTTGAAAATTTCAAAAGGAGGATAACGGTTTCTTGCGGGCAAAGATCGAGGGAAAATAGTTGACCATGAAAACAGTGCGTATTGGCAGCCGAAAAAGTCCGTTGGCATTATGGCAGGCAAACCATGTGCGCGATGCCTTGCTGGTGGCGCATCGGGATATTGACATTGAACTGGTAGAAATTGTCACCGCTGGAGATAAAACGCTGGATGTTCCTTTGTCTCAGGTCGGTGGCAAAGGACTGTTTTTGAAAGAGTTGGAATCGGCATTGCTGGATGGGCAGGTTGATCTGGCAGTGCATTCAATGAAAGATGTGACCGTAACCCTGCCCGATGGACTGCATATCCCGGTGTTGGGCAGGCGGGAAGATCCCCGCGATGCGTTTGTTTCAAATAATTTTGAATCTTTGGCGACATTACCAGCGGGTGCGGTGGTGGGCACTTGCAGTTTACGGCGACAATGCCAAATCCGCAATCGCTATCCGCATTTGCGACTGGAAAACTTGCGTGGCAATGTGAACACCCGTCTGTCGCGGCTGGATGATGGGCAGTATGCGGCAATCATACTCGCGGTCGCAGGCTTAAAACGCTTGCAGCTTGAAAACCGAATTACCCATGCCATATCGCCTTCGATTTGTTTGCCGGCAGCGGGGCAAGGGGTCATCGGCATTGAATGTCGGATTGATGACTGCAACGTCAATCAATTGATTGCACCCTTGAACGATAGCGATACGGCTATACAAGTACAAGCCGAACGCGCTGCCAACCAACGACTCGGTGGTGGTTGCCATGCTCCGATTGCGGTCTTTGCAGAACGGTTGCAACAGAGCGATTCTCACCAACAATCCTCTCGTCAATTGACGTTACGCGCATTAGTCGGCACAGTGGATGGCTCGCGGATTCTGCGTAGTGAAATAACAAGCTCGGCATCCGACCCTGAGTCCTTGGGCATTGCCATCGCCGATGATTTAATTGCTCAAGGCGCGAACGATATTCTGGCAGCCATCTATCAGCACTAATCGACCACCGTGAATCAGAACGCACTACACGGCTTAAAAATTCTGCTACCACGACCACATCCGCAGGGCGAGAATATCGCAAGCCTAATTGAAGTTCATGGCGGCACGGCAATCCGTTTTCCAGTCATCGAAATCACACCACCAGATAGTTTTGCGTCATTGGACGCAACACTGACCCGATTGAGCGAAGTAGATTTGATAATATTCGTTAGTGTGTCGGCAGTAAATAGCGTAGTCGAACGGCAACGCACATTGGCAATAGCGATGCCCGAAAAAACAAAGGTTGCCGCAGTCGGCGCAAAAACTGCCGCTTGTTGTCATGGCTTGGGAATCAGAGTAGATTTTGTCCCCACCCAACGCATCAATAGTGAAGGATTGCTAGAATGTATCGATGAATTCAGTGTCATGGACAAACAAATCATCATTTTTCGCGGTCAATCAGGTCGTGAGTTGTTAAAAACAGAATTACAAAAATTAGGCGCAACGGTCAAACATGTCGCCTGTTATCGAACACGCACCACCGCCCAATCCATGCAGCCGATTATAGAAAAATGGGTATGCGGCAACATCAATACGGTTCTTATAACCAGTGTTTCAATACTAGAGAGCCTGATTGAGTTGCTCGGCAAGTCCAACCTCAAACTCCTAAAGAAAACCACCGTCATCACCATTAGCCAAAGAATTGCACGCCACTGCAAACAGGTCGGTATCAACCATGTCATAGTCGCAGACAGTCCCTCCGATCAAAACGTGTTGGAGAAATTGGTCTATCCGAGTCATCACTGATGGACAAAGTATTTATGACAATGAGCCCGGGTTAGGGTAGGATGTGGCTATCAATCATCGGAGAGGAGAAACGTGGCAGAAAAAAAGACCGTTACAAAAAAGACCGTTACAAAAAAGACCGTTACAAAAAAGAAAGGCGTAAAAAAGAAAGGCGCAAAAAAGCGAGTCAGCACGAAAGTCGGCGCAACAAAAGTAACCCGCAACAATAAACAAGTTTCCGACACGTCTGATGCGATGCCTGACCATTCAATGTCGTCTCAGGAATCATCCCCGCAATCATCACATGCCAGTACTTCGGTCGAATCTGGTCAGTCGAGCCCAATGACAGGTCAAACCGATTCGGGATCGACAATGGATGGATCAGGCGGGCGCAATGTTGTTTCGTGGATTGCATTGTTGCTCAGTGGTTTGGCGTTAGGGGTTGGCGGAGTGGTCTGGTATTTGGCGGTGGTTGGCAATGTTGGGCAGCAGGAATCCCGATTTAATGCGTTAGAGCAGCGTATTGATGGCTTCGATGCCATGCAGTCGGATAATGACAATACAGTAAGTCGATTGAAAGACCAGTTTGCTCAGTTGGAGGAGGGGTTCAGCAAGCAGCTTAAAACCATTCAAAATGACATGGTTGCGCGACAATCCGACTCGCAACAGGCGGCAAATACGCAGGCAGATGACTTTCTCCAGCAGTTGAACACGTTATCCGATGCCATTGTGAAACTACGCACTGAGCAGGGACGTGATTTGGGTGGCCGAACGCTTGAACAGGTCGAGCAGTTGATTTTTATGGCACAACAACAAGCGCAATTGGGCGGACAATTTGCCGGCGTGAGCTCCCTTGCCAGTCGCGCTTTACAAGATGCAGACGCGCTGTTGCAAAAGTTGGCGGATCCCGCACTCAATCAGGTTCGGCAGTTATTAGCGAGAGAAATAACCGCGTTGGATGAGGTCAAGGTTATCGATACTATCGGTGTGTTAAATAAATTATCGGTGTTATCAAGCACGGCAGAAAACCTCGTGCTTGCTGGGGATATCGCGGAACCTGATCGTGTTGTGGCAGATTCAGAGCAAGCGGCACCGACACCGTCTGAACCCTCTGAAGAGTCGTCTATGGATCGCTATGTGCAGCCGATTAGCGATGCCGTAGCATCGTTTCTGTCCGGTTTGGGTGACCTGATTCAAGTTGAAAAAAATGACAAATCGGTTAATCCGGTTATCTCGGCGGCAGTCAGACAGATGACCTATCAAAGAACGCAATTGCTGTTGAGTTCAGCGCAAATTGCCTTCATTCGACAACAGCCCGAGCTGTATCAAAATCGCATCCACGCCACCCGCAGTTGGGTTGCGGAAAATTTTACCCAAGATGCGGACCAAACAGTGCGTTGGTTAGCACGACTTGACGCGGTCGGATTGCTCTCGCCGCAAGCCGAAATACCAGATATTTCGGAATCATTAAACGCGCTTCGTGTACTCATTAAAAGCAGAAATTCACAGGTCGGCGTTGAGCCGAATCAAGCCGAATAAGCAAGTCGAATAAGCAGGCCGAATAAGGATGAAGTTAGTTATCACGATTCTTATCGCGCTCGGCTTAGCGGTTGGCGTGGCATTGATGTCGGCGAATGATCCCGGCTATGTGGTGCTTGCCAAAGACCCCTATGTTGTGCGTCTGCCGTTGTTGCTGTTTGGGTTGTTGCTTTTTATCGGATTTGTGTTGCTTTATTTGCTCTTTAACGCTATTGGCGGCGCATTTCGATTGCCAAAACGATATGCACAATGGCGCAATCAACGCAATGAAAATAATGCCCATAAATATACCATGACCGGTTATGCCGGATTGATTGCGGGCGATTGGTATAAAGCCGAGCGCGTCTTGTTAAAGAAACTGGAATACAACAAAACTCCGTTGATGAATTATCTTGGGGCTGCCTATGCGGCTCAACAACAGGGGAATATGCTGCAACGCAATCGGTATTTTGATGAGGCGCTGGCGCGACATCCGACCCATCAACTCGCTATAAACCTTACTCGTGCACGCTTGCTATATCAAGCGGGAGAATTTTCCGAATCACGACACTGCCTCGAAATTTTGCGTACAAGTGCCCCGAAAAATGTTCCTGTGGTCAGGCTATTGGCGGATACCTATGCACGAGTGGGCGCGTGGTCTTCGCTGGTTGATTTGGTGCCCGTGTTGAAAAAACTGAACGCTTTCCCAGCACAAGAAATGAATCAAAGGGAGCAACTTGCGTATGATCATTTGATTGCTTCCCCAGCGTTATTGCCCGATGGCAACCGTCCAGCAACAACTTGGAAATCATTGCCTGCGGCAAGAAGGAAAGACCCGAAAATGGCTGCCAGCTATGCGCGCTCCCTGATTGAAGCCAGAGAATTTCAAGTTGCCGAAAAACATCTGCGTAGCGCACTTAATCGTAAGCTCGATGCCGAATTGATTTATCTATACGGCATGGTGGAGAGTACGTTGCTCGAATATCAGATTCAATTGGTGGAATCCATTGCCAAGAAGCAAAAGCAATACCGAGATCATCCTGATTTATTGCTCACTCTGGCGCGACTATATCAGCGCAATCAAGAATATGACAAAGCAAAGCAACATTTTA
This sequence comes from Candidatus Spongiihabitans sp., assembly GCA_965261425.1. GTDB lineage: Bacteria > Pseudomonadota > Gammaproteobacteria > Arenicellales > Poriferihabitantaceae > Spongiihabitans. The sequence goes on along the minus strand of OZ253452.1, from coordinate 725,225 downwards.
AGCGCGTCATTTCCGCCGGCGGGCGTGATGAAGCCTTTATGGATTTGGGTGCTTTGCTGGAGGATATGGGCGACACGGATGAAGCATTGTTCTACCTTAAAAAAGGCGTGCAGGCGATGATCGATACCAATCAGTCAACCACCCAGCAGATTACGCTACTGGAATATGGCAACGAATCAGATGCCACCACGACCGAAGAGGTCATGCCGGTGGTGCGTTAAGGGAGAAGGGTTGCCGTTATGACACCGGATTGGCGAAGGCGGAGTCCTTATATTTTTGTGATTAACATTGCTACTTATCAACTGTAATCAGGTGCGGGTATTTACTTTGGTTGATACTCCTTTGAGGTAGAACAGCGTTATCCAAAGGGCGGTGTAATATCGCCATTTGTGCGGTAATCATAAACAATACACCAAACCAAAGGGGATTAATCCAAGCCTTGTTACAATGGGTAGAAAAATCGGGACGCTCAGGTTCCGCGTATTCATTGTAAACGGCATGGAATCAAAAGCCTGAAAGTGCTTATGGATGATTCGAAGGCACGCTTTACGCATTTATTCGAGCGTTTGCTTGAACCATTCATTCAGGGGGGCTAAGTGCGGATGATGCAGATGTTTTTGCAATAATCCAAGCACCCGCGGCAGGTGTTGCCGATAACTTGGCTTGTTGTCTCGCAACCACAGGCGGATAAATATCCCGGCGACCTTACAGTGACGTTGGGCTCCCCACACGATATAGTGATGGGCAAATGCCTGATGGTTTATTTGCGGGCATTGCTGTAAATAGAGCGCTAACATTTTCCTACTCAGGTCATGGTCAATATCTCTACGCGCATCTTCGAGCAGGGACACAACATCATACGCCGGTGAGCCGATGAGCGCGTCCTGATAATCGAGTAATGCACACTGCCCATCGACCAACATCAGGTTATCCAGATGGTAATCACGCAATACCAATGTGGGATTGATTTTCGGCAAATTGTCATAAATCGTTCTCCAAGCGGCAATGTAATCCGCTTCTTGTTGCCGCTTAATCGGCTCGCCGGTTACTGTCGGCAGATACCATTTGGTCAACAAGCAGGCTTCATCAATCAATCGCTCAAAATCGTAAGTCGCCGTGTTTATGTTTGTGGCATGTTGACTGCCCTGCAAGCGGGTTAAAACATGGATTGCCTTTTCGTACAGGGGCAACGCTTTCATACCCGTATTTAACAACGCGGTAAACGTGTCGCTACCCAAATATTCCAGCAGAATAAAGCCATTGTCGGCATCATGGAAAAATATCTGTGGAACGCGCAGTCCGAGTCGTTGCAGGTGGTTGGTGATTGTCAAAAAGGGCTGAATATTGCCATGCTCGGGCGGGGCATCCATCAGTATTGCGGTATTGTCTCCCGTCTTGTCCACTCTGAGCAAGCGGAAATACTGCCGAAACGAGGCATCTGCTGGCAGTGGCAATGAGTGTGCGCCACGCCACTGGTGTTTGCTCAAAAACGCCTCTCTTAAACGCGCTCTGCTGGTCATCAAGACGGCTTCTGAATAAGGCTGTGCATCAGTTTAGATAATGCTTCAATTTTTCTTCCAGACACTGTCGCTGTTCCTGTGAACTGATTGGATTGCCGTCTCGGTCGGTAATAAAAAAGGTATCTTCGGCTTTTTCACCTACGGTGGAAACCTTTGCCGAGATTAAGCGCACCTTGCATTCAAGCAAGGCGATAGCAACATGGTATAACAGACCGGGGCGATCCTGAGAAATAATTTCCATCGTGGTATGCCCCAATTCCAGATTGTCGGAGAAAGCAACGGCAGTCAACACTTTGAATTGTTTGAATGCCCGAGTCGGGTTTTTAGACGGTGGCGTATAATGTGCTGGTGGTGATAATAAAAATTTGCGTATTTGTTCGGTTTGAAAATCGCGCTGTTTTTTGGTCGTGGTAATTTCATCTTGACTGACGGTAACAAACACCAATATCGCTAACCCTGATTTGGTTTTATGGATTCGTGCATCGAGAATGCTTAACCTTAAATTGTCGATAGCACCAGTGCTTTGGGGCAATAATTTATCCGATTCGGGCGCGACAATCAGAATTTGTCGCGCTTTGATTTCTGGTCGGTCGCGCATTGCCACCAAAGGCAATGCCAGTAAATTGGCGTTTTCAATCTGCTGTGCATGCCAAGCACAGGATTCTGGACCATTACGCAGAAAATACTCCTGATCTAATTGTTCCCAAACCTGCGTCAATACGCTGTCTGGAATGGATTCGCCAACTAATTTTCTAATCGCTCGTTTGCGATCATCAATACGCTGGCGAATCGCTTCTGCGCCACTGATTCCGGAGCGTAATCGTCTTGAGGTTGCGGTGTATAAATTGAACAGTAACTGTCCTTTCCACTCGTTCCACACCTTGTGGCTGGTGCCACGAATATCGGCAACGGTCAGCAGGTATAAGTTATCAAGATGCTCCTGATCGCCGATAATTTCGGCAAATCGGTCGATGACTCTGGGGTCGGAGGTGTCCTCACGTTGTGCCGTCCATGACATGGTCAGGTGGTGCCTGACCAGCCAAGCGACAAATTGACCATCGTACTCAGACAGCTCAAGTCGCTTGCATAATACCAATGCAATTTTTTCCCCGACAATGGAGTGATCGCTGCCGCTGCCTTTGCCGATGTCATGGCATAATGCTGCCAAACACAAGCGTTCCCGTCGGTTTAACTGACTCAATATGGCAGTCAGAATCGTCTCTTTGCCCGTATCCGACATAAAACTGAGGATATTCCCCACGACAAACAATGAATGAGCATCCACGGTAAAGATATGAAACAAATCATGCTGCATTTGCCCGACAATTTTGCCGAATTCAGGAAAAAAGGCACCGAGTACGCCATAGGCATTCATCCGCCGTAAGGCGTGGGTCAAGCCGTCCTGATATTTGAACATATCCAGAAAAGTCGCTTGATGGGTCGAGTTTTTACGATAGCCACCGTCAATGAGTGGCAGGTTGTTGCGTAATTGGCGAAGGGTGCTGGCGCGGATGCCGCTTAATTTCGGATGTTGTTGCATCAAATAAAATAGTTCAAGAATCGCATTCGGGTGTTGTTCAAATACGCCCGCATGAGCGATTTCGAGAAAGTCGCCGACTGCGTTGAATCGGCTGTTGATTTTGCGCGGTCGTGGTTTTCTGGTTTGCAGAATAGTTTCTTGGAAATGCTGTAATAGCAATTCATTGAGCAGTTGTATTTCTTTCACGGTGCGGTAATACCGCTTCATCATCTGTTCGACATCAAGATGACCGGCGCGTTGTTTATAGCCAAGCTGTTTGGCAAGTTCGCGTTGGTAATCAAATAACAATCGGTCCTCGCAACGACCGGCGAGCAAATGCAAGCCATTTCGGAGCCGCAATAGAAAATCCCGCCCCTTAATCAATGCCCGATGTTCCTGCTCGGTGAGAAAGTCATGCTCCACTAGTTCAGCGAAATCACTGGTGCCAAAATAACGATTGGCAACCCAGCTAATGATATGCAAATCACGCAACCCGCCCGGACCCTCCTTCAGGTTCGGCTCCAGATTATAGGCGGTATCGCCAAAATGCAGATGCCGTGCCTGTTGCTCGCGCAACTTGGCTTTGAAATATTTGTCCGTGGGCCAGACCTGTTTTGCTCTTAATTTTGTTTGCAGTTTTTCAAATAACGATACCTCGCCCACAATCAAACGACCTTCAAGCATATTGCTGATGACGGTCAAATCCTGAGCTGCCGATTGAACACATTCGGAGACCGTGCCGACACTATGCCCGACCTTTAAGCCAATATCCCAGCAAAAGCGAATAAACGGTCCAATCGCTTGCAGTTGCGATTTTTTCATTCCATCTGGCAATAGCAAAAGCAGGTCAATATCCGATTCGAAATTCAACACCTGCCGCCCATACCCGCCAGTGGCAACCAGTGACGGAGCGCGTTCGGCAAAGAAACGCACCCAGCACTGTTTAAGGATTTGGTCAATCAGCCAACTTTGTTGATTGCCCAAAGTCGTTGCATTGCCACCTTCAAGGTGGTATTCGGCAAGCGTACTTTTGCCGTTTTCCAGCACCGATTGAAATATCCCAAGCGTGTTATTCTGCGCTTCATCCAGACTCTCAAGACCCAGCCCAACAAAACGAGACCCATCAAACAGCTCGGTGCGAATTAGACGACTCATCTGGTATCGGGGGTGGTATCGGAAAGGGTGAGAATTTCGTGACCGTTATCGGTCACCAAAATGGTATGTTCCCATTGTGCCGAGAGGCTACGGTCTCTGGTCACAACCGTCCAGTTATCGTTGAGCAATCGGGTTTCTTTCTTTCCAGCATTGAGCATCGGCTCGATAGTCAGTGTCATGCCTGATTTTAGTGCCATACCTGTTGCTGGAATTCCGTAGTGTAAAACTTGCGGGTCTTCGTGGAACACCCGACCAATCCCATGCCCACAGTATTCGCGCACCACCGAGAAACCATTGCTTTCGGCATGACACTGAATTACATGCCCAATATCACCAAGTCGCGCTCCGGGTTTGACCAACTCAATACCCTTGTGCATACATTCAAAACTGATTTCACTCAACCGTTTCGCTCGAATAGAAGGCTCGCCAACATAAAACATCCGGCTGGTGTCGCCATGAAACTCATCCTTGATGACGGTCACATCAATATTGATAATATCACCATTTTTCAATACTTTGTCTGACGGAATGCCATGACAAATAACATGATTGACTGAGGTGCAAATCGATTTTGGGAAGCCGCGGTAATTCAGTGGCGCCGGGATGGCTTTCTGCTGATTGACAATAAAGTCATGGCAGATGGTATTGAGCTGGTCGGTGGACACCCCCGCCTTGACTTCAGCTTCAATCATGTCCAGCACCTGAGCAGCAAGCCGCCCAGCAACGCGCATTTTCTTAATTTCTTCTGTGTTTTTAATGGTTACAGGCATTTTTTATCATCAATATTGTCAAAAAAGAGCGTTATTGCTCCCAAAATATACTTTTTTATTCAATTGTTTTTAGGTAGAATCCACCCCCTAGCCGATATGCGAGTATAGCGTATTGGATATTAATTCGCACACGGCAATTATGCTCTTGCGGGTGCTGACAATAACGTAATCACATGATTACTGTAATTTGTCGGTTGCAGAGCAGTAACCGTGGAGGCTTAACCCACAACACTATAATATTTGAATATGACAACAATTACCATGCGCCAGCTACTCAAAGCCGGCGTACACTTCGGGCATCAGACCCGTTACTGGTCGCCTTCGATGGCTCCCTATATTTTTGGTGCTCGCAACAAAATTCATATCATCAATCTTGATAAAACGTTGCCGATGCTCAATGAGGCAGTGAACTACATCGGTTCCATTGTCGCCCAACGTGGCAAGGTGCTTTTTGTCGGCACGAAACGCTCGGCAGGAAAAGCGGTCAAAGAGCAAGCCCAACGTTGTTCCACGCCTTATGTGGATCATCGCTGGCTAGGTGGCATGTTGACCAACTTCAAGACCGTAAAGAACTCGATTGTTCGCCTCAAAGAACTGGAGCAGCGTATCGACTCAGGCGCGACCCTGCGATTGAGCAAAAAAGAAGCCCTGTCGCTTGAGAGGGAACGCACCAAACTAGACCGAACACTGGCTGGCATAAAGGATATGAACGGCTTGCCGGACGCTTTGTTTGTGATTGATGTTGAACATGAATCTATTGCTGTGGCTGAAGCCAATAAACTGGGGATTCCGGTGGTGGCAGTGGTTGATACCAACTGCTCGATGAAAGGTGTGGACTATGTCATCCCCGGAAACGATGACTCATCCAACGCAATTATATTGTATTTGCAAGCGGCGGCGGATGCGATTATTGAAGCCCGCACGGCGCAAAATATCGAAATCATGGCGAACGGCGATGAATACATTGAGGTTGATGAATTGAGTCCGGTTGCGCCCGATACCGATACCGCAAAAATCGCGATAGAGCCTGCTACCGACACATCCAGCGCGGGTGCAACGCCTGACGCAGTAGAAAAGCCCACTCCAAAAGTGGTTAAAAAACGTGTGGCTAAAAAGAAAATAACCACGAAAACGTCTTAATCACAAATTCATTGAGAGTTCGTAAACAACGAATGATCATCGGGGGAAGAAAAACGTGGCATGTGGACTGTCGCGACCTAAAAGATTCGTAATCTCCCCCCGCATCCTAACGATTGGATTGCGGGTCACGTCCACAAAATGAACATTTTGAGACTTTTGCAGCATTCAAAACATCAAATGAAGGCATCGAAAGTGGTTTGTGCAAAAACATCTACTAACCACATTACCATGAACATAAAAAAATGACCATTACAACCGCAATGATTAAAGAGCTTCGTGAACGCACCGGCACGGGCATGATGGATTGCAAAAAAGCCCTGACCGAAGCCGATGGCAACTTGGATTTGGCTATCGAAAATTTGCGTAAAAAAGGCGCGGCTACGGCACAGAAAAAAGCTGGTCGCATTGCCGCTGAGGGCGTGATTATTGCGGCGCAGAATCAATCGACATGCGTATTGGCAGAGATCAATAGTGAAACCGATTTTGTCGCCAAAGATGCGTCTTTTGTGCAATTTGCACAAAGTGTTGCACAGGCGGCGTTAGACAATGCCTCTGCCAGCACCGACCCTGACGCGCTCGCTACAATGACCCTCGAAAACGGTCATTCTGTCGAAACAGCACGACAAGAATTGATTACTAAAATCGGCGAAAATATCAGTGTCAGACGGATTGCCCGCCTTGAGACCAGCCCGAGCGAGGGTGAACACGATGGCATTATTGGTTGCTATTTACATGGCTCTCGAATCGGTGTGCTGGCAAAATTAAAAGGCACCGCACCGGACAAGTTGAAAGAATTAGGACGTGATATTGCCATGCACATCGCTGCCAGCAAACCTTTGTGTATTTCTGAACAGGACGTGGAGCCGGATATTCTAACCAAAGAAAAAGAAATTTTTATTGCCCAAGCACAAGAAAGTGGCAAACCAGCGGACATTATCGAGAAAATAGTAGCGGGTCAAATCAAGAAATTCTTGAAAGAAAACACGCTACTTGGACAACCTTTCGTCAAAAATCCAGACCAAACCGTTGGCGACTTGCTCAAACAGTCCGGCGCAACCATAACCGAGATGGTGCGCTTTGAAGTCGGCGAAGGTCTTGAAAAACGCAGTGATGATTTTGTGACCGAGGTCATGGCACAAGCGGGCATGACCTAGATTACATGATATGGATTATAAGCATAGGCGGGGAGCAGGAATCCAGTAAAACAAACAAACCCGCAAGGGTTTTCCACTATTTACATGGATGAACAGGATGAACAAGATTTTCTAAAAGATGCGACACCGAGGGCACAGAGGACACGGAGAATAAAACAGATTTACCATAAACAAGGGTCGTAATTTTCAACTTCAAAATAGTGTCAACCCAAAGCAGTAATGTCCCCTTTTTATATTCATTATGGGGCAGTATTGGTTGAATAACGGGTTAATGGTCTCCGCCATGGATGATCTGGTGCGGGTTTCTAAGTGAATTTTTGTTGTCGGTGAAGTGCTTGGCTCAACGTGGTTATGAACGGTCTTATCATCGGCAATCACAACGGCGGCCTTTCCCTTTTGGAGCGTTCGATAAGTCAATGCCTTGCCTTTGTATAGCAATGTAACCAAACCCGTAGCACCGTCTTCGCAGAGCGTGATGGTCGCTCCTCATCAGACGATAGCCCTTGCCGTTACCCGCAGGGCACAAGAGCCAGTCAGCTGATATTCGGTGTTACAAAATGATAAGGTTAAATTCTTAGACAGTTTACGCTGATGGTGCCGGCAGAGGATCAGTTTAAGCTCCTCGACGCTGTGCAATAGCGCACGATGTGCATTGTCGGTGTGTTGCGCGGTAACGGCACTTGTGCCCTGCGGGTAAAACGCTGGTTGTAGTCGTCAATAAACTGTGGCAAAAAGGCATCTGCTTGCTCAATAGAGTTGATACCCTGTAAGCGCGGATCGACAACCGGTCGGTCTTGCAGCGTTTTATTGGCACGTTCTACCCGCCCTTTGTCCTGCGTGGTATTGGTGTGAATAGGCTCAATATCTAGGGTTTTGAGTGCGCGGGTAAATTGGGTTAATTCGCCCTCGTGCTATTTCTTTATTTTGGGGATGATTGACCCGAAAGATACTGTGCTTATCGCTGTAAATAGCGACTGTGCGGCCATGCTGTTCAAGTTTCTGATGGAGGGTTTCCATATACGATTGAGTGGTCTCTGTGGGCGCAAAATGCAAAGCCAGGCCGGTTTTTGCTTCTCGGCAATTGCTCCTGCATTGCCCTACTAAGTTACATCCATGTAGCGATGCAAAACCGGCATACGACCGTCATGGAAGACGGAAGTGCAGATAATGCAGGAGCAGCTATCTGCCCGTACATCCTGTACATATAGCCGACTGGTCGCATCATCGATAAAGACAATTAAAGTGCAATTAGGTGCGCGCCCCTCAAACCAATCATGCGGTGATCCATCAATCTGTACCAGCTCGCCCAGCCGAGACCGGCTTTGGTGGATGGCTACTCTTTTACGCTGTTTCCCCAACCACAACCCATCTTTAATCATCCACTTTCGTAATGTCTCCACCGAGAAATGGCACTCATGCAGTTCGGTGAGCTTCTCGTGCGCGAAAGTCGGCCCAAAATCACCATAGTGCGTCTTGATGATGGCGAGTGCCTGTTGGCGCAACTCATCACCAATGGCGTTGCCGGGCACCCACGCCGCTTGGAGGCAAGTCCAGCCGCACCACAGTCTCGATAAGCGTGGGTTAAGCGTTTTACCTGCCGGAGACCTAAGTGTAGTTGCCGCGCCGCCTGTGCTGGTCTCGCCGGCACCCGATAATGGAATGAATAACCGATACTCGGTCAAGTTCTGCCCAGCTCATCTGCATGGCTCAATGTAATTATCTCCTCTGTCATAACCCTCGCTCGGTGAGCCCGCCGCACCGCTCCTGAAGAAGTCAAAAGGGGACATTACTGCTTTGGGCTAACATTCTTGAAAAAGGGCTTGACTCAACTTGCCTCCTAAACTACAATCCGCTTGTGAAATAAATATCATCAAGTGAAATATAATTTAACCTAAACAATTGGAGTGCGTAATGAAAAAACTATTGATAACGGCCGTAATGGCCATGTTTCTTTCGACCGGATTAACAAGTACAGCTAGTTTGGCGGACAGTAAATTTGTCTGCACACCGGGCGAGACATACATTATGAACGTGATGGTTTCAGGCCATCCTTATTGGGTTCCTGTGTTTGAAGGCTTTAAACAAGCGGCGACCGCCATGGGGTGCGAGGTAAAATTTTCAGGCACACCTGAATATGACATTACTAAGCAGATAGCTTCTTTCGAACAGGATCTGGCTAAAAAACCTGCCGGTATTTTGCTACACCCAATGAACGCCGATCCCTTTATTGAGCCCATCAATCGTTCAATTGAAAATGGCACGACCATTGTTACTTTTGCTGCGGATTCACCAAAATCAAATCGTGTTTCCTATATTACATCCGACAATCTGGCTGAGGCTAAGTATGCTGCGGATGAAATCGCCAAAATTATGGGTGAGAAAGGCAAGTTCGGTGTTTTGGAAAATCCAGGTCAGAGCAATCATGATCTTCGTGTAACTGCGTTCATTGCCTACATGGAGGAAAACTACCCTGACATGGAGTTAGTCGGTCGTCAGGCGACAAACCAGGATGCATCTAAAGCCTATACGGCGGTTTCTTCCATGCTACAGGCAAACCCAGATCTCGGGGCTTTATGGATCCCAGAAGCTGGCTCAGCGGAGGGTGCTGTTCAGGCAGTTTTGGAAGCCAAGGCAAAAGTTATCATTATGCACGCCGATATCAGTCCAGTGACCCGCGAACACATCAAAGCAGGTAACATTCATCAAGCTTTGAGCCCGAACCAGGGTATGCAGGGTTATATGGGATTTATAGCAACGTTCATGGCGGCTCACCCAAACTTGATTGATCCGTTCAATGACTATAAACGGACAGGATTTAACCCAATGGGTGTTCCTTTTATTGATAACGGATTCGCTGTCGTTACCAAAAATAATGCCGATGATTTTGATCTCGGTGCTTATATGAAAGATCGTTGAGACTAACGTAAATCTATCTTTGGACATGCTGTATCGTCGAGGAGGGATATCTCCCATGAATTCTCTCCCCGACGGACGGCACTCCAAAAAAAATCATTCAAACTTTAACCTCAAAAATCTCAAAGTGTGAAGCAGGGCGATGCCCAAAGATCATATTTTGAAAATTTCTAAAATCAGCAAAAGCTTTGGCGACACCCAGGCATTGCGTGAGATTGATTTTGACCTGTGTAAAGGTGAAATCCATGCCATTGCGGGTGAAAATGGGGCAGGCAAGTCCACCTTGATGAATATCATTGATGGTATATATCAACCGGACAGCGGTGATATTTTTCTCGACGGAAAAAAGGTCACGATTACGTCACCTGCGGAAGCACAGAAGTTGGGTATTGGTTTTGTCCATCAGGAAATTGCTCTTTGCCCTGATGTGTCTGTCGCTGAGAATATTTTCATGGCGCATACCAATACCAGCAATGCCTTCTTTATGGATTATGCAAATATTCAAAGTCGAGCATTTGAAATCTTTGCCCAACTCAGTCCTATAAATCCAAGTGTTTTGGTCGGTGAACTATCCATTTCCAACCAACAGTTGGTCGAAATTGCCAAAGCTTTGACTTTGGATTGCCGAATATTGATTCTTGATGAGCCTACCGCTGCTTTGATGGAAACAGAGGTACGGGTCCTTTTTGGTATAATGAAATCCCTCGCATCAAAAGGGATTTCTATTATCTATATTTCGCATCGGATGGTGGAAATTTTTGACCAATGCGACCGGGTATCCGTATTCAGAGACGGAGAACATATCGTTACCAATGACGTAAACGACATCACCCCGAATGATGTCATAAACAGCATGGTGGGGCGCGTGATTGATGATTTTTACCCGCCCAAACAGACACTGAAAGAAACAACAGGCGAAGTTATTCTTAAAGTCCAAAATTTCACCGAAAACACCCGGTTCCACGATGTATCCTTTGAATTGAGAAAAGGAGAGATACTGGGGGTTTCAGGCTTGATTGGGGCGGGTCGAAGTGAAATAGCCAAGGGCATTTGTGGGCTCGAGGGGAAAGTCACAGGCGAACTATGGTTATATGGAAAGCCCATAACAATTTCCAGCTATCAAGACTCTATCGCGCAAGGCATGGTCTATTTGTCTGAAGATCGGAAAGGCGAGGGGCTTTTCCTTGGTCTTTCAATTTTTGCAAATGTGTCGGCTTTGTCGGTAGAACAGATATCAACTCGATTTGGGATCGTAGATACCCAACGCGAACTTTATCAGGCACGCTCCCTCGGGAATAAACTAAATCTTAAACGTGGCCATATTACCCATCTGGTCTCTTCTTTAAGCGGCGGTAATCAACAGAAAGTGGCGATAGCAAAAATGCTGTCGATCGACCCGCAAATTATTTTTCTTGATGAGCCCACACGCGGTGTTGACGTTGGTGCCAAATCAGAAATACACAAAATACTGCGCGATCTGGCTCGCGACGGGGTTGGGGTAATTGTTATTTCATCTGAATTACCGGAACTAATCGGTCTGTGTGACCGAGTAATGGTTATCCGGGAAGGTACAATCAGTGGTGAAGTAACCGGAGATGAAATGACAGAAGAGAATATTATGCACTTGGCATCCGTCACACAAAATCAAATCATGCAGCACAAAACGAGGTGAGGAAGCGCGCATGAGCCGTTCAGATACATTCACGGGCACTGACAATGAAATGCCGCAGAAAAACGGGTTAATCGATAGGCTACGCCGTGTGGCAGCCATGCGAGAAACAGGGTTGATTGTTATTATCGTCATACTGTTTGTCGTGATGTCTTTCACATCACCTTATTTTTTGACCTGGTTAAACATGCGGGCGATGGGGATGGCATTTGCGGTTGAAGGCATCGTCGTGGTTGGGATGTGTGTATTGATGATAGCTGGCGGCATTGATTTGTCTGTTGGCTCTGTCGTGACCCTCGCTATGGTAGTTGCAGGCTGGTTATTTCTGAACGGTGTTGACCCTTGGGTAGCTTCTGTAATAGCGATTTTAGCCACTTCACTGGTCGGTGTGGCAATGGGCTATTGTGTGACAAAAATTGGATTGCATCACTTTATCGTTTCTCTGGCATTTATGGTTATCATCCGTGGGGTCGCCCTTCTTATAACACAGGGGCGTCCGTTTGGATTATACGCCTTACCCGCAGAATTCAAGTTTATTGGTCAGGGATCAATTGGTGCAATCCCTATTGTAATCGTTATCTTTCTCGTCGTTGTTTTTGTCTTTGACTATTTAGTTCGGAATTCCACGGCGTTTCGCAAAGTTTTTTACACAGGAAGTAATGAGAAGGCTGCTACCTATGCGGGTATCCGCACCAAGAAGGTGATTTTTCTCTCAACGGTACTTTGTTCCACTTTGTGCGGTGTGGCCGGAATAATTTTTATGGCACGTTTTGCGTCTGCCCCGCCATATTTTGGGCTTGGCATGGAACTGAATGTTATTGCTGCAGTCGTGATTGGTGGGGCAAGTTTAAAGGGTGGTTCAGGGACCATCTTTGGGGCGATTTTAGGAACAGTATTATTGTCAGTTGTAACCAGTTCGCTGGCTCTTTTGGATGTATCTGTTTACTGGCAGGACATCATCAGGGGAGGGATCCTATTGGCTGCCATTATTTTTGACCACTATATGAACAAGAAAAAAGCAGGATGAGTAAAATTAAGATGTCGATGGGGTACTATAAATGGCGTTAGGGAATGACATCCAGGGCTATGAGACTGCCCGCCAAATTTATCGTGTTTTGGTCATGTATTATCTCGAAGGTTTGAAACAGTCAGATATTGCTCAGGCGATGGGCCTGTCGACTGCCAAGGTCAATCGTTTGATTAAACAAGGCCGCGATAGAGGAATGGTCGAGATAATCATCAAGTCGCCGTTTCAGCCTCTTTTGGATGTAGAAGCAAGTCTTAAAAAAATTGGTGGCATCCAAGAAGCAATGGTGACGCCCACGCTTTCAGATAACCCGGATGTAGTGTTGCAAACGGTCGGTGAGGCCGGGGCAAACATGTTGCTGGAAAATCTGAAAGATGGCGACACGATCTGTATTACAGGTGGCAAGGGTGTCAGTGCGATTGTTGAAGGTCTCAATCCTGAACGTACTTATGATGTTGAAGTCGTCCCCGCGACGGGATGCGTGCAAGGTAAACATTATACTGATGTCAATCACGTAGCGACGCAGATGGCAGAAAAGCTTGGCGGTCGTGCCTATCAAATTCATGCCCCTTTGTTTGCAGAAAGTGATGAGCAAAAAGACATGCTGATGACGATGCGTTCTGTTGAAGAAATCTTGGATCGTGCACGTAATGCGAATATCGCTGTTTTTGGCGTGGGTTCAATCTTATCAGCGGATTCAAGTTATTACGACCTGCATCCGATGCCCAAGGATGATCAGGACGATATTCGAAAAGCAGGTGCTTCTGGTGAACTCCTGGCTCATCTTCTCGATGAAAAGGGTGGTCTGTGCAGCTATTCCCTGAATTCAAAGTTGGTGGCTTTAAGACCTGAAGAATTAGCAAGGGTACCACTGACAATTGGCATCGCGAGTGGTGAAAATAAAGTCGCGCCTATTTGTTCAATATTGCGTGGAAAACATGTGAAAGCCCTGGTCGTTGATGAAGCAACAGCCCTCGGCGTCCTTGAGAGTATTTGAAAGGCAACCTTATAAAGGTAACATTATTATGACTGGTTCAGTAATCACGAGAGAAATTGGCAAGTCTGGTATCAAAGCTACAGCTGTTGGTTTGGGTACTTGGGCTATGGGTGGCTGGATGTGGGGCGGCACGGATGAAGATCAATCCGTAAATGCCGTCCAAGCGGCCATTGCGGAAGGAATTACCTTAATCGATACTGCGCCAGCTTACGGGATGGGGAAATCCGAGGAACTCGTTGGTCGCGCCCTTAAAGGTCGCCGTGACAAGGTTGTTTTGGCAACTAAATGTGGTCTGGTTTGGCACACGAATAGCGGCAGCTACTTTTTTGATCAAGAGGATAAACCGATTCATCGTTTCCTTGGCAAAGAATCAATTATTTATGAAGTTGAGCAGAGCCTGAAGCGGTTGGGTACGGATTATATCGATCACTACATTACGCACTGGCAAGATTCAACGACCCCTGTCTCTGAAACACTGGAGGCGATGGAGATCCTTAAAGAACAGGGCAAAATCAGGTCCGTTGGTATTAGTAACATTACAACCGATGACCTAAATGCCTACCTTGCCACAGGCACCGTTGATGCTATTCAAGAGTGTTATTCAATGTTAGATCGTGGGGTAGAGGCGGAACTCCTGCCTATTTGCCAATCCAACAATGTATCTATTTTAAGCTACTCTTCTCTTGCACTCGGTTTATTGTCTGGAAAGATTGGTCCTGACCGCCAGTTCGATGGCGATGATCAGCGCAAAGATCATCCTCGTTTCAGTATTTCCAACCGCGAGAAGATTTCCTCTCTATTTGAAGAAATCAAGCCGATTTCAAATGATTACAGGATAACGACGGTTCAATTGGTAATCGCTTGGACGCTACAGCAACCAGGTATTACTTTTGCGCTATGCGGAGCGAGAAATCTCGCTCAAGCCATTGAGAACGCACGCGCTGGCACTATCTCTCTTGCGGAGGGCGATGTTGCACAAATTAGTGCTACGGTCTTTAAGTATTTGCAGAACATGGATGTCTAATTTTTCCTTAAATCTCGACCGTATTCCGCCATAAGAAAGTTTCAAAATGTCCTACCAGACACGAGAACATACGCTAAGTGCGCTTCGTAACAATCAAAACCCTTCGGTTTTGATTGTGGGTGGGGGCATCAACGGCATTGGTCTTTACCGTGAATTGGCACTCCAGAGTGTTGATGTGGTTTTGGTCGAACGCAATGATTTTTGTAGTGGGGCAAGTACGGCGTTGTCGCGAATGATACATGGTGGTTTACGCTACATGGAAAATGGTGAGTTTCAATTGGTCAAAGAAGCTCTTCGCGAGCGCAACAATCTTCTAAAAAACGCACCACATTATGTGACTCCACTGGCAACAGTTGTCCCTGTTTTTCATTACTTCACAGGTGTTTGGGGGGCAACTCGGCGGTTTTTAGGGCTGTCTGAGAAACCATCGCGCCGCGGTGCCATAATCGTAAAAATAGGCTTAGCCCTTTATGACCTCTTTACTAGGTCAGATCGCGTCATGCCGAAGCATAAGTTTCGTGGTAAGCGAGAGACCTTTGATGCTTTGCCTGATTTTCATCCTGATGTGAAATGTAGCGCCATCTATTATGATGCCTGGATCACCTACCCCGAACGCCTTGGTCTTGAAATGATTAGGGATATCGAAAAAAGCCATCCCAAAGCGAACGCGCTTAATTACATGAATGTTGATGGGTCTGATGGTGAAGTCGTTCATATAACGGATGTAAAAACACGAGAGCGCATCACAATTAAGCCAGACCTTATAGTCAATGCCACCGGGGCATGGATGGATTTTACAAACGGTGCGTTATCGTCGTCCCCTGAAAATAAAAAAACCAATATTGTTGGAGGTACCAAAGGTTCTCACCTGGTAATTCGCAATAAAGATTTATTAAAAGCAACTGGAAACCAAATGGTTTATTACGAAAACCAAGAAGGTCGGGTGTGTATTCTATTTCCTTATTTTGGCAACGTGTTGGTCGGGTCAACGGATTTAAAACTAGATAATCCAGAAGGTAGCCGCTGCGAAGATTTTGAGCGTGATTATATTCTGCAATCGTTGGCATTTGTGTTCCCAAATATCGCGATTGATCCGTCTGATATTCTCTATTCATTTAGTGGTGTTCGTTCTCTTCCCCAAAGCGATAGTACGGTTACGGGGCGGATAAGCCGTGATTACTATTGTAAGATAGTATCAAAAGATGAAGGTTATAGGATCCCCGTTTTATGCATGATTGGCGGGAAATGGACGACTTTCCGTGCCTTTGGAGAACAGGTTGCAAACCAGATATTGGAAATGCTCGATATACCAAGAGCAATTTCAACGCGTGATCTGGCAATCGGTGGGGGACGGAACTTTCCCAAGATGCATGGGGAACATTCAAAGTGGGTTTCCGATTTAGCCAGCAGATCCAATCTGGATAAAAAGCGTATCAGCACTCTCGTTGAGCGTTATGGCACGAATGCCACGCAAGTTCTTGAGTATATAACTGAAAAATCAGATCAGCCCTTAAATAATTTACCTAGTTATTCAAAACAAGAGATCGAATTTATTATTGAAAACGAACGCGTCGTACACCTTAGCGATATTATATGTCGACGCACATCCATTGCAATCAGCGGTGATTTATCGCTTGCGGTTATCCATGAAATTCTCGGGATACTGGCCAAAATGAAAAATTGGACCTCAGAGTTAAAGGATCTGGAGTTGGAGGAGATTTTGAATCTTCTATATCATTTTCACGGCCTTTCAGAAGAAGTCCTACGTCAAAGAAAATCAAATTAGGAAATACCAATGTTAATAAGTAAAAAAATGCGAATGAATCGTCTATTCGGACACGGAAAATGTCTGGATGTAGCGATAGATCACGGGGTTTGTAATGAGCCATCTTTTTTAAATGGCTTGGAAGACATTGGAAAAGTTGTCGATCAATTAGTGGATGCAGGTCCCGATGCCATTCAAATGAATTATGGCGAATGTGATTTACTCCAAACCAAGCCAGGTAAGGATAAACCTGCGCTAGTAATGCGTATTGATATGGGGAATCCCTATAATGCTACGCGACATCGCATTATGTGGGCAGAACTTCAAAATACTGAAGAGCCTATTCTCGCTGCCTTACAATTGGATGCGGCATGTGTGGTTGTGAATTTGTTCATGTTGCCGGATGAGCCTGATCTATTCCGCCAATGCGTCTCTAATATTGCCCGAGTTCGTAACGATTGTGAAAAGTACGGAATGCCACTGATGATAGAACCCTTGGTCATGTTGCCTAACAGTGATCGTGGCGGGTATATGGTCGATGGCGATGCTGAAAAAATCGTAACTTTGGCACGTCTCGCACGTGAAATGGGGGCGGATATTATCAAAGCAGATCCTACCAGTGATTCTTCTGACTTTCATAAAGTTATTGAGGCTTCCCGTTGTCCAGTTCTTGTTCGTGGTGGTGGTAAAGAAGATTTGAAAACCGTTTTCGACAAGTCCTATGCCCTTATGGCACAGGGGGCTCAAGGCATGGTTTATGGTCGCAATATCTACCAACATGACAACCCCAAGCAAGTTGTAAGGGGGTTGATGGCAATGATCCATGATGGGGCGACCAGTGATCAAGCCTGGGATATCTACAAAAGCGCGTAAGGCAGTAGGATAAGACGGAGAAACACTATGGGATCTTATCTATTGGGCTTGGATGCGGGGAACACAATGCTCAAGGCAGTATTATTCGATCTTGATGGTAATGAAGTCGCGGTTTGCTCCAAAGATGGGACATCGGCCTATCCACAGGTTGGATATGTCGAACGTGACATGAACGAACTGTGGAGCCAAGCGCAAGCGGCTATCAGCGGATGCATCGCCAAGACCGAAATTGATACTTCTGATATTTTGGCTGTTGGTTGTAGTGGTCATGGGAATGGTCTTTACCTATTGGATAAAAATAAAGAGGCATTACTTGGTATACAGTCATTGGATAGTCGGGCTATGGGGCTGGTTGATCGCTGGCAAAAAGACGGCACCGCAGATAGCCTTTACCGCTTATGTTTACAAAAGCCATGGTCGTCTCAAACCCCCACATTATTGGCTTGGGTCAAAGAAAATGACCCGGAGCTTTATGCAAATATCGGGACTATTTTCTTATGCAAGGATTTTGTCACCTACAAGCTGACAGGTGTCCTTGGAAGCGATTTTTCAGATATGAGTGGTTGTGCGTTCTTGAAATTACCAGAACGTACATACGACATTGAATTACTTGACCTTTTTGGCGTTGCCGAATGTGAAGACAAGCTCCCTCCCTTGGCCGAACCCTATGAAGTCGTTGGTACTATAAATGCGACTGCCGCATCTCAAACAGGGTTGCTTGAAGGCATCCCAGTTGTCGCTGGCTTATTTGATGTGGTTGCGAGTGCGCTTGGTTCTGGTGTTGTTGAGCTGGGGGAGGCTTCTATTGTTGCGGGAACTTGGTGCATCAATCAGGTCATAGTCGAGAAGCCGTTGGTTGATGACACAATATTCATGACTTCGACTTTCCGTGAAGATCGTTATATGGAGCTGGAATCGAGTGCCACCTCTGCGGCCAATCTTGAATGGTTCGTCCGCGAGTTTATAGAGCCATGCATGGATCAGGACAACGGGATATCCCCTTTTCATGTATGCAATGATTTGGTTGCGGGGGTGGAATTAAACGCTGGGTTACCGATCTATCACCCGTTTCTTTATGGGTCGAGCACTAACGGTGCAGCTCGAGCCGGGTTCTACGGTATCGGCGGATGGCATGGACGTTCTGAAATGCTGTACGCGCTCTATGAGGGGGTGGTTTTCAGTCATCGTAAACACGTCGAAACTCTACGTGCAGTTGGAGCCGATTTTAACAAAGTAATTTTATCTGGCGGAGGATCTCGAAGCCCGATTTGGCCTCAAATGTTTGCGGACATCCTAAATGTTCCGGTTTCCATCGCAAAGTGTCATGAAACAGGAGCGCTGGGTGCTGCCATAACAGCTGGGATCGGGGCGGGCGTGTTTGATGGCTACGAGACCGGTGTTAGGCAAATGACAAAACTAGACCGGAACTACATACCCAACCCAGAAAAGCAGGAAGTTTATGCGAAGCGGTATGAGATATTCTCTGCGCTTTGTGATGACCTTGGTCCTTCATGGGACAAACTAAAAAGCCTTTCCAATAATTAAAAACAGGGAACAGTGAAATGAAATCAATTGGATTTACTCACTCGTGGTCGATGAAGCCGAAAGCCTTTATGAATTTGGCAGCCCAACATCGACACTTGGAGCCTATGAGCTTTTAGTCGAACTGAAACCTCGAGTACCAATATTAAGTATCGCGAACACAACAAATAGGTAGAGCAGGGTGTCAAAAGTAAAAAATATAGAAGCAGGTAGCTTTGACTACATTATCATCGGTGCTGGCTCTGCCGGTTGTGTGCTCGCAAATCGTCTTAGTGAAGACTCTGATATTAAAGTCTTGTTACTGGAGGCGGGTGGCAAAGATAATTATCACTGGATACATATCCCAATCGGTTATCTCTATTGTATGGGTAACCCCCGCACCGACTGGATGATGAGGACTGAACCTGATGCCGGGTTAAATGGGCGCAGATTGAACTATCCTCGGGGCAAGGTGCTTGGGGGATGTTCTTCCATTAACGGTATGATCTATATGCGTGGTCAGGCGGCAGATTATGACCATTGGTGTCATCTGGGTAACACAGGTTGGGGATGGGACGATATTCTGCCCTTTTTCATCAAGTCCGAAAATCACTATCTAGGAAAAAGTGATATGCATGGATCCGGCGGTGAGTGGCAGGTGGATAAACAGCGCCTGTCCTGGGATATTCTGGATGCTTTTAGAGACGCTGCTGAAGAAGTTGGTATACCGAAAACCGATGATTTCAATGGTGGCAATAACGAAGGTTCAGGTTATTTTGAGGTAAACCAAAAAGGTGGGTGGCGCATGAGTACGGCACGGGCTTTTCTTAAGCCAGCCCTCAAACGCCCAAACCTGAAAGTACTGACACACGCGCATACCACCTCCTTAATTATTGAGAGTAAAAAAGCGGTAGGAGTAAACTTTGAATTAAAGGGAAAACCTGCAACGGCGATGGCTGATGGCGAGGTCATATTAGCTGCTGGTGCAGTGAATAGCCCCCAGATTTTGGAACTATCCGGTATCGGCTGTGGTGACGTTTTATCCAAATTTGGAATTCCGATGATACACGAGTTAGGTGGCGTTGGAGAAAATCTCCAGGATCACTTGCAGATACGTACCGTATTTAAAATTAAGAACGCTATTACCTTAAATCAAAAAGCGAATAGCCTGCTTGGTAAAATAGCCATGGGCATGGAATATGCTCTGTTCAGATCCGGCCCGTTATCAATGGCACCCAGTCAGTTAGGGCTATTTGCCAAAAGTGATCCGCGTATTGCGACACCGGATTTGGAATATCATATTCAACCGCTCAGTACGGATAAGCTTGGTGATCCGCTTCATCCTTACCCAGCGATTACGGCATCAGTTTGTAATTTACGTCCGGAAAGCCGAGGGACAATACATATTAAATCAACGGACAATAAGGAACAACCGGCAATTTGGACGAATTATCTATCCACAAAAAACGACCGCGATATTGCGGCTAAATCCATCAGGTTGACCCGAGAAATTATGAAAGCCAGTGCGGTATCCCACTATGAACCTGAGGAATTATTGCCGGGTGAGCACATAAAATCGGATGAAGAATTAGTGCACGAAGCTGGTAATATTGCGACAACCATTTTTCACCCAGTCGGCACCTGCAAAATGGGGTGCGATGACTTGTCGGTCGTAGATGAGCGACTACGGGTACATGGCTTGCAGTGCCTTAGGGTTGTTGACGCATCTGTCATGCCTACGATTATCTCAGGAAATACCAATTCGCCCGTGATTATGATCGCTGAAAAAGCATCTGACATGATTAAAAAAGATCGACGTGCATGAACAAAACCATAATTGTCAACCCAAAGCTCAAATGTTGTTACGAGTAAATTAACTGTCCCATTAATTAGAGTCTGCTCACAAAATCGGTTTTAGATATCTAATCTGTCCTAGCTAAGCAATCGGCACGATCCGTACACGTCCAATCGTAATTGGTGTCGCCAAGTGTTCGTTATCGACCCTATTAGTCCAACGGCTCTATTGATTGACTGTTTTGGCCCAATTACGTGATGTAATTGATGTGATTGCCTGTTTGTCCTCTGCGAAGAAATTCCAGGCATCGCAGCATTTGTCGACGAACTCATCGTAGGATTCAAACACAGAGATTGCCAGCTTGTTGGCGCGCAGGTAGGCCCAAACGTTTTCCATCGGGTTGAGTTCTGGCGCATAGGGCGGGAGTTTGAGCAGGGTGATGTTGTCTGGCACTTCCCGTTTTGCTGATCCGTGCCAGCCTGCACCGTCGAGGATGAGCAAGGCATGGGCCCCAGCCGCGACCGTCCTGGCGATCTCGCACAGATGTGCATTCATAGCGGACGTGTCCGCATACGGCATGATCAGCGCAGCAGCCTCGGCGCGTTCGGGACAAACCGCGCCGAAGATATAGCCCGACGTATAACGTGTATCACGCGGCGCACGCGGCCGGGTTCCCCGTTCGGCCCATATACGTGTCAGCGTCCCTTGCTGACCCACACGAGCTTCGTCCTGAAACCAAATCTCCAATGGTTTGCCGCAGGCCGTTTTGGGCAGAACGGCCGCTACCTCTGCAGCGAAGTTTTTTTAAACGCATCCTGCGCATCCGGGTCGGATTTCGGATGCTGCGGGCGCACAGACAAGCGTCGAAAACCAAGTTTTACCAGTTGTTTGCTAACGGTCCGCTCATGCATGACAACGCCAAAGCGCTCCTCAATCTTGCGCTTGAGGTCAATGCGCCGCCAGCGCACCACGCCGTCCGTTTCGGGATCCGGCCCCTCACGCACAAGCGATGCCAACTCCGCCTTCTGTGCCACGCTGAGCAGGGGCTGCCGTCCTGGCGAACGCCGGTTCGAGAGACCCTCAATCCCCGCGTCATTGTAACGGTGTACCCAGTCACGCAACGTCTGGCGATCCATCCCGCAGTTCGCGGCCGCCGTCTTGCGGTCAGTGCCGTCCAAAATCAACGCAATCGCCAGCATCCGTCGGGCCGCTTTCGCGTCCCTGCACGCCGCAGCGGCGCGCCGAAGATCGCAGGCCGACTTGTCCGTTCGCATAATCTCTACTGTCATTAATACCTCCTATGATGATGACTACTGATACATAACATCACATTCTCCGGTTATAATTGTAGATAGGTTGGATCATTTAACTTCGGTGCATCCTCGTACTATTCGTGCTCAGATTTTTGGTCTTGCACCAGATACTGTCCGCACTTGATGATGTTAATGTACAAGGATGTACGGGCAAATAATTGCTCCTGCATTATTTGCACTTCCGCCATCCATGGCGGTCGTATGCCGGTTTTGTATCGTTACATGGATGTAACTTATTAGAACAATGCAGGAGCAATTGTCGAGGAGCAAAAACCGGTAAAGCGGGTAGTAGGTGCGATACCTTATCAACAAGTTTAAAAACTTACTGGGGGCTACTGCATCACGACTACCCATCCAACCGCCGTTGGATAGGGTCCATTAAAAACCACTAAACGAGTTGATAATTTACCCGATTGGGATCATACGAGGGGGGCAAGGGGGGTTAGGAATGCCGAATATTGGTTTTTTGCACAGTCTCGAAAGCAGGAATCCAGTAAAATAGCCAAACCCGCAAGGGTTGCCCATAAAGATTTGACACAGTATCTTGTCCTGAGCATGGCAACAGGTTGCCTGTTAATCCGCTAAAATCCATTCATGGTTTGGGTCATTGCTAAACTTCCAATCACGCACCGGTCCTGCCATGACATTCAAGTAATACGATTGATAACCATAGGGCACTCCCACCGGGTGATACCCCTTAGGCACAATCACACAATCTTTATCATAGACTGCCATGCTTTCGTCCAGAGAAAAGTCATCGGTATAAACTCTTTGGAATACAAACCCTTGTGCGGGGTTAATTCTGTGATAATAGGTTTCTTCAAGATATGATTCCTGTGGCAATTGATCCAAATCATGTTTATGTGGCGGATAGCTTGACCAATGCCCGCTGGAGGTAAATACTTCGGTCAATAAGAGCCGTTCTGCCGCTTGGTCTAACATCAAGATATTGTGAATTCGGCGCGCATTACCGCCCTTACCGCGGTGAGAAACCTTGACTTGATCAGGCTCAATCAGGTGTGCGGGATATTGTCCGGTAACCGATGTTGAGCTACCAATGCCGACTTCTAAATCGGTTTCCGCTTTAATCTGCACCGGCGTATTGGGCGGGATATAAACCGCATAGGGCGGGATTTCATCAAAGGGAGATTTTCGTTCTCCAATGTTTTTATAACAGTGGTCGGCTACCGTAATCGTCGCCTTGCCAGCTAAAATGACGATACAACATTCTTTGTCTTGACACTCATCGTGCCAGAGTGCCCCTTTTTTTAAGGTTAAAGCGCAAAACCCAACATATTGCCAGTTCGCAATTTGCGGAGTGATATTGATTTTTTGCGCTTGATCGTGATTCGCTTTGTGTAATAACTGCATATCATTCTCCAATCGGTATAAACGAAGCAGTTTCAGATGTTATTCCTGCCTAATGGGTTTGCCCTGTTTCCCTTGTTCCAGCTCCCACTCACGGGAATTTGTATATGTCGTGCGGAGACCAACCTGCTTGATATGCCCTTTTTGCCCCAGCCCCATTTTCTTTGGTGTTCTGCCTCGCGTCTGTCTATATCGTTGGTAATGCCGGTATGGATAATTTTATTGCCTTTCTTAAAATGGTATCGGTAAGTGTTGTCATCTGTTGGCATTGTCCTGCTCCTGAAAATAGGTAATCAAAATATCGGCTATCTGCACAAACTTGATTATATCAAGATATGTGCGGGTTGTCTTTTCTTTGTGGGTGCCGCGCACAGTGATTCGATCAGAATAAACCAGTTCGATGGTTCTTTTTAAGTCATGTTGCGGAACTTTGTACGGCAGTATCTCTTTGGCATGAATGATGGAATTACAAGCCTGTCGGAATGTTAAAATTTTCTTTTTGCCTTTCTTGAAATCAGCCCAACACTCCCTGCAATGTTGTGTTTTTTTATTCAATTCTCTATCAATTCAAAGGCAATCTATCATTTTCGACTTCAATCTCTTCTTCATATACTCGTGTTTCGGTATGAATATTTGCACTACTACTGCCTTCGCATGGAAATATTTTCATATTCTCCAGCACACCCACCAAGTCATTGATACATTCCTCAGGATTTATTGTGTAATGAAATTGCCAAACAATTAAATTGCAACACTTACTTTGCCAAGCCGTATCATAGCTGGGAGCGTGGATCGAATGAAAACCATAACGGGCTATTGAGACAGTTCTTCCCGAAAAAGATGAAACTTGATAAAATCACTGACAATGCGGTGAAAACAGCAACAGATTTAATGAATAATCGTCCCAGAAAATGTCTGGGATTTAAGACCCCTTTCGAGGTCTTTGCTGAAATGATGGGCAAAGACTATTTCTTTAACCACCGTGTTGCACTTATGGGTTGAATTCGCCCCAGATAGAAACACCATCGTTATCAACAATATTATGATGGATTCCGATTTTCCCCTTTAACGCATGCTCCCAAATATGTAGTTGCTTGTAGTCTTCTACTCTGAACACTGGTTTTTGATTAAGCTTTCCAACGCAACGCACATAATCAAGAAGCTCATTCAGGCGATCAATTGTATTTTCACACATTTTATTCCTAGTGGCTTTGTCTTTTGAAAACATAACGGTCTGAATTAACAAGTACATTGTACCGGATAATCACAGTTGCCGAAAAAATTGGAGTATATATGAAATTACTGTCGAATTACGTTATTACTAAACAACCCTGTGGATTCCCCGGTGGTCAAAAATCAGTTACAACCCAAGCAATCAAAAAGAACATCCCGCAACCGAAGAATATAGTTTGCCCATGCCACCAGCATGGACTTAGACATTTGTCCGCTTCGTCAGTGTGAGCCTTTGTAGTTTTTTTATAATACATCCTTGTCGCTTCCTTATAGCACTGCTAAAAACTCATCCACAGTCAGCCCGGCTGAACGAATTAAACTTCTCAGCGTTCCTTTGGCAACTTCCCGATGATTCGGCACGGAGAGCGTAGCCATCTCTCCTTCCTTTGTCAGAATAATGTGACTACCTTTGCGGCGCACCACAATCCAGCCCAATTTTCCAAAACCCCGTGTTACTTCCTTTCCGCTCAAAGAGGGCAAGACCGGCATTACATCACGACATCGACTTGCCGCGTTTCAACAGTCAGCGGGAATCCTTTTTCGGAGCGCACCTCAAGACAAAGCGCAATGGCTTCCTGAATACTGTCAAGTGCCCGTTGTCGCGTCTCTCCCTGGCTTACACAACCCGGTATAGCAGGGCATTCAGTAACCCATACGCCATCTTCGTCTTGCATCATTGTTACATTGAATTTCATCGTTTATCCTCCCCGAATAAAATCGCATTAGTGATAAGTGTACCATACGACAAGCCACAAAACGTAATCCCCATACTGGTCAGCCTCTTTTGCCCGATAAACTTATGGGTGGCGAATACCAGCGCGGTTTTCTTTTTTGTTTTTATCTGTTTGGCGATACGCTTGGCACGAATACTGTTTAGGGTTGATTATTCTGTGCCGAGTAACTCCAAACGAATATTCAAAATGCTTGCCGAACCTGTTTGAAACGGTATAATCTAGTTTTCGCTATAAACAATTGGATATGACAAACGCAAGCAAAAATCGGACAGATTGCCCTAATCCAGAATCATTTCGCTCGGCCCCGGACGAGCGTGGGTACTTCGGGATTTTTGGGGGCAGATTTGCTGCTGAAACCTTGATGCCGCTTGTTCTCGATGTGGAGAAAGCCTATAACAAATATAAAACCGATGCGGGCTTCATGCAAGAATTTGATTATTACGCCAAAGACTATATTGGCAGACCCAGCCCACTTTATTTTGCCGAAAGCCTGACCCGCGAGCTAGGCGGTGCGAAGATTTATTTCAAACGGGATGAACTGAATCACACTGGAGCACATAAAATCAATAATACTCTCGGGCAAATTTTATTGGCAAAACGCATGGGTAAACGGCGTATCATTGCCGAGACCGGTGCCGGTCAACATGGGGTTGCCACGGCGACAGTGTGTGCCTTGTTCGACCTGCCTTGTGTGGTGTATATGGGGGAAACAGATATTAAACGTCAGGCACCGAATATATTTCGGATGAAACTCCTCGGCGCCGAAGTCATACCGGTAACCAGCGGAACAGCGACTTTGAAAGATGCCATGAATGATGCTCTACGCGATTGGGTCTCTAATGTTGAGGATACTTTTTATATTATCGGTACTGCTGCCGGACCGCATCCCTATCCGCAAATGGTGCGTGATTTTCAATGTATCATCGGTAGGGAAGCGAAACAGCAAATTCTTGAAAAAGAAAATCGCTTGCCCGACACCCTGATTGCTTGCATTGGCGGCGGCTCGAATGCCATTGGGCTGTTTCATCCTTTTTTGGATGACGAATCAGTATCCATGATTGGGGTGGAAGCGGCGGGGAAGGGAATGGAGAGCGGAAAACATGCCGCCTCGCTGAGTGGCGGTCAGCCGGGAGTGTTACACGGCAACAGAACCTATTTGTTGCAAGATGACGATGGTCAGATTTGCGATGCCCATTCTATTTCTGCTGGACTGGATTATCCGGGCATTGGACCTGAGCATTCATGGCTATATGAAACTGGTCGTGTGCAATATGTCTCTGCTACTGATCAGGAAGCACTCAATGCGTTCCAATTATGTTGTCGTGCCGAAGGTATCATTCCAGCATTGGAGCCGGCTCATGCGCTCGCACATGTTGCCAAAATTGCGCCCACCATGTCGCCGAATCAAATTATTATTATGAATCTGTGTGGTCGCGGCGATAAAGATGTATTCACCGTAGCGGAAGCACTAGGGTTCGACATGGGAGCCGCCCCGTGAGTGTTCATATAAGTGGCAGTCAACGTCTGAGCAAGCGTTTCGCAAAACTGAAATCTGCCGGACGGGCAGGGTTAATCACCTTCACCACCGCTGGCGACCCAGATGCGGATAGCGCGCAAAAAATTCTTAACGGGCTGCCCAAAGCAGGTGCCGATATTATCGAATTGGGTATGCCGTTTTCCGACCCGATGGCAGACGGACCTGCGATTCAATTAGCCAGCCTGCGCGCTCTAAAAAACGGCATAACTTTGGCTAAAACGCTGGATATGGTCGTTCAGTTTCGACAACTCGATGAGCAAACGCCCATCGTGTTAATGGGTTACTACAATCCGATTTATCATTACGGTAATGAGCGATTTCTGAGCGATGCCATTAGCGCGGGAGTGGACGGATTGATTATTGTTGACCTCCCGCCCGAAGAAGATGATGAGCTCTGCCATGCGTGTCTCACTGCTGGATTAAACTGGATTCGACTGACCACCCCAACCAGCAACGAGGACAGACTCGCCACCGTGTTAAAAAATAGCTCCGGATTCGTATATCATGTTTCCATCACTGGAATAACCGGAACCCGTTCGGCACAACAAGCCGACATAAACACCGCTCTTGCGCGCATACGAAATCAAACCTCATTGCCAATAGCCGTCGGCTTCGGCATAAAAACCAAACAACAAGTCAGGGAAATTGCCTCTATTGCTGATGCTGCTGTGGTCGGATCGGCTCTCATAGACGTTATCGCAACAGGCATTGAGCAAAATATCGACCGCGATCAAATCGTCAATAATCTCCATCAATTTGTAACAGAACTCGCATCAGGAACCAATCGATCTTAACGAGATTGAGGGTGCCCTTGATTAAACAGCCAAGGGGCTTCACCTTTACGTTGTTGCTCGTACTGTTTAATCATTGCCGTTTTTTCAAGCGTCAATCCAATTTCGTCCAACCCGTTTAAGAGGGCGTGTTTTCGGAAGCCGTCTATCGAAAAAGAAATGTTGGTTTTGTTCGGCAATGTGATGATCTGGTTTGGCAGGTCTACCTTCAGGGTGTATCCGCTGTGTTTGGCAGTCTGAATAAATAAATCGGTTACCGTCTCGCCGTTCAAAACGATGGGCAAGATAGCATTTTTGAAGCAATTATTGAGGAAAATATCTGCATAGCTGGGGGCAATGATACAGCGAAATCCATAGCCATGCAGTGCCCAAGGGGCGTGTTCTCGGGATGAGCCACAGCCAAAATTATCTCTGGCAAGCAAAATCTGGGCATTGTTGTAGCGCGGGAAATTGAGTACAAAATCAGGATTGAGCGGACGCGCAGAGTTATCCATGCCCGGTTCGCCATGATCGAGATAACGCCATTCATCAAATAAATTCACCCCAAACCCAGTGCGTTTAATTGATTTAAGAAACTGTTTCGGGATGATCGCATCGGTATCCACATTGGCGCGATCCAATGGGGCTACGATGCCTTCTAATAGGGTGAATTTATCCATCTGCTCGCTCCATTTTGCTCGGGTCGGCAAAATGACCGGCAATCGCGGCGGCAGCTGCCATAGCAGGGGAAACCAAATGACTGCGCCCACCTTGTCCTTGCCGACCTTCAAAGTTTCTGTTTGATGTTGAGGCACAGCGTTCGCCGGGTTGTAATCGGTCGGCATTCATGGCAAGGCACATGGAACATCCGGGATTGCGCCATTCAAATCCGGCATCAATAAATATTTGATGCAGCCCTTCCGACTCTGCTTGTCGCTTGACCAAACCGGAGCCGGGCACAACCAGTGCTTGCTTTATATTGTCGGCAATCTGCTTGCCACGGGCAACTGCTGCGGCAGCGCGTAAATCCTCAATCCGACCATTGGTACAGGAGCCAATAAATATCAAATCCAGATCAATTTCCTTTATCGGTGTGCCCGCCTTAAGTGCCATGTACGCCAGCGCACGTTCCATGCCTTCGCGGATAATCGGGTCGGGCTCGTGTCCCGGGTTTGGCACCACGTCATCAATGCCAACCACCATCTGCGGCGATGTTCCCCAAGTGACTTGTGGCAGCAGGGTGCTGACATCAATGGTGATTTCACGATCAAAATTTGCCCCTTCATCGCTGTGCAATTGTTGCCAACTTTGTACCGCCCGATCCCATAATTCGCCACTCGGAGCATACGGTCTGCCATGCAAATAATCTATGGTAACCTGATCAACCGCAATCATTCCTGAACGCGCTCCTGCTTCGATTGCCATATTACAGACCGTCATTCGCCCTTCCATGCTTAACGAGTCAATCACCGGTCCGGCAAATTCAATCGCATGACCGCTGCCGCCAGCAGTGCCGATTTCACCAATCACAGAGAGCACCAAATCTTTGGCACTTACCCCGAGCGGCAATGCGCCCTGTAGCCAGATTCGCATATTTTTTGATTTATGCAGAATCAGGCATTGAGTCGCCATGACATGCTCCACTTCGGAGGTGCCAATACCAAACGCCAGCGCACCAAATGCACCGTGGGTGGATGTATGCGAGTCGCCACAGACAATCGTCATGCCCGGCAATGTTGCCCCTTGTTCTGGACCGATGACATGCACAATCCCTTGTCGAGGATCCGATATGCTAAATTCGGTGATGCCAAAATGTTGGCAGTTTTGATCTAAGGTGGTTATTTGGAGACGGGATATTGGGTCATCAACCTCGGCATGATCCACTGTGGTCGGGACATTATGATCCGGCACCGCAAGCATCGAGTCAACCCGCCAAGGCTTGCGTTTCGCGAGGTGCAAGCCTTCAAATGCCTGTGGCGAGGTAACCTCATGAATCAGATGGCGATCAATATAAATGAGTGTTGTACTATCTTCCGCAGCATTATCTTCCGTGCAAGGCACAACATGTTGTTGCCAAAGTTTGTCGTAGAGCGTTTGTGGGGACATATTCATCTAACAGATTGCCGAGAACGGCTGATAGTATCACAATGTTGGCAAATCGTTTTGCTCGGGAATGTCAATATCAACCTATATTACCGCTTTCTGCAATGCCATGCGGATTTTGAGCGCGATTTCTCAAAGCATGATCGATGCACACCAACGCCAGCATCGCCTCAGCAATGGGAACCGCCCGAATACCCACACAGGGGTCATGCCGTCCAGTCGTTACCACATCAACCGGTTGATTTTCCAGATTAACCGTGTCGGCAACGACCTGAATACTTGATGTCGGCTTAAACGCAACCTTGACCTGAATATCCTGTCCGCTGGAGATGCCACCGAGTATGCCACCGGCATGATTGGACTTAAACCCATCTGGAGTTATTTCGTCTCGATGTTCCGAACCGCGTTGAGCGATAACCTCAAATCCTGCGCCAATTTCAACCCCTTTGGCAGCGTTGATGCTCATCATCGCTTTGGCAATGTCGGCATCCAGTCGGTCAAACACCGGTTCCCCCCACCCAACCGGCAAGCCGGACGCTTCAATCAAGACACCCGCACCAATAGAATCCCCGTCTTTCCTGACTCGTTTAATTAACGCCTCCAGTTGTCCCACTGCGGTTTTGTCGGCAATGAAAAAGGGATTTTGGCTGACATCATCCCAGTCTTTAAGAGCAATTTTTATATCACCGATTTGGCAGACACAGCCACGAATCTCCACGCCATAATAATCGCGCAAATACTTTTTTGCGATGCCACCTGCTGCCACCCGTATCGCGGTTTCGCGTGCCGAAGAACGTCCGCCGCCACGGTAATCGCGGAAACCATATTTTTTGGTATAGGTAAAATCCGCATGGCCGGGGCGAAACCGATCTTTAATTTTGTCATAATCGCGGGTGCGTTGATCATGATTGCGGATGAGCAACCCAATCGGTGTACCGGTCGTCTTGCCTTCAAAAACACCCGAGAGAATCTCAACTTGATCGGCTTCCTTTCGCTGGCTGGTATATTTTGATGCGCCCGGCTTTCGGCGATCCAAATCAATTTGCAAATCCGCTTCACATAATGCCAATCCCGGCGGGCAGCCATCAACAATGCCGCCGAGAGCAACACCATGACTTTCGCCGAAAGTCGTCATGGTAAATAATTTTCCGAAACTGTTGCCAGACACAATAAAAATGGATAAGAATTAAAGTCCCGATTGTAACTGATGCGCGTCTTTATTTCAGTTGTCAGTGGGCAGTTTACCAACACTGGAAGTGGGACTTTACCGATTTTTGCTCTTGCAAAATCGGCATACCGTACATCCTGTACATAAGTCCCGCCGTTCTAGCACGGACTTTGCACGGCTACGCACTCCCGAGAATGATGCAAAAGTCTTTGCTCAAGTATTTTCTGATTCCGATGTTTGACAAAAGCCAGATAGGCGCTAAAATACGAAATGTACATTTTAATATTTATTTAATCGTTAATTAGTGGAGCATGCAGATGGAAAGAATACTTTCCCATAAAACCGTATCGCTAACGGAGTTGCGAGATCCTGCCAAAGTACTCGCAAATGCGGGGGATTCGCCGGTAGCGGTGCTGAATCGTAACAATGTGGTCGGGTACATTGTGCCTAAATCTGCGGTTGATCAGGTGAGTTTTAAGTATGCTGATAGTGCGGAAGTACAAAAGGCTGCCGAGGAATCTATTGCACAAAACCAAGCGGTGCTGGACTATCTAAAGGATAAATAAACAATGGAATTGTTAAGTAGTGAGGATATTTTTAGCATCCATGGAAAGGTTATCAACCCCAATGAGCTACAAGGTCTTGCAGGCAATAAGTCACTCGATGCGGTCATCAATCGTGTCGAGAATCGCATTCATTATGGAATCATCAAAGATGAATACGATTTAGCTGCCACCTATGCGGTGGTTATTGGCATAGGTCATGTATTCAATGATACAAATAAAAGAACATCTTTTGTTGCTATGGATACTTGTTTGCGGAAAAATGGCATCATCATAGAGTTCGATTTTGAAACAATCGGAGCGGTCATTATCAAGGTTGCACAAGGCATAATGGACGAAATAGAGTTGGCGCGATATCTGCGTACTTTGCAATAACGGGAGCCGCCTCTTGAAAAATTGACGGTAAAATTGGCGCGCAAAATTAACGCATCATGGATATGAATAAAACATTAGATATCATTTGTCTGGGTCGTGCTGGGGTTGATTTATATGCCCAGCAAATTGGCAGTAAACTAGAGGATGTTCATTCTTTTGCCAAGTATTTAGGTGGTTCATCGGGCAATGTTGCTTTTGGCACAGCACGATTGGGGTTGAAATCGGCCATGCTGACATGCGTTGGTGATGAACAAATGGGTCATTTTGTTAAACAGGAATTAGCAGATGCTGGTGTGGATGTGAGTCACATTCAATTTGATAATCAACGATTGACCGGTTTGGTGTTGTTGGGGATTAAGGATATAGACACTTTTCCGTTGCTGTTTTATCGCGAACAAGTAGCGGATATGGCGATTGATACCGCTTTTATTGATGAAAAATTTATTGCTTCGTCGAAAGTGTTGGCGATTACCGGCACCCATTTTTCATCGGCGCATTCCTCTGAAGTGTGTCGTTATGCGATTGATCTCGCCAAGAAAAATGGAACAAAAACGGTACTTGATATTGATTATCGCCCCGTGCTTTGGGGCTTAACTAAAAAAGGTGCGGGTGAAAATCGCTATGTTTCCAGCGCGACTGTTAGCACGCATTTGCAAGGTATTTTGCCATTGTTTGATTTGATTGTTGGCACCGAAGAGGAGTTCTGCATTGCTGGCGGTTTCAGTGATATTACAAAATGCCTAAAACATATTCGCAACATGACTAAAGCAACTCTGGTCGTCAAAAGAGGGGCTTCAGGATGTGCGGTATTTAACGAAGATATTGGCGATTGTCTTGATGATGGATTGAATTTTGGCGGGTTTGATGTGCCAGTGTTGAACGTGCTTGGTGCTGGCGATGCTTTTTTTAGCGGCTTCTTGCGTGGCTGGATTTATTCAGAAAGCGATGAAAAATGCTGCACCTATGCCAATGCGTGTGGGGCGCTGGTGGTTTCGAGGCATGGTTGTGCGCCGGCAATGCCGAGCTGGCAGGAGCTTGATTATTACATCCAACATGCTGACGAAATCAAGCAACCTGCACAAAGCCTATATTTGAACCGCCTGCACAAAGTGACCACTCGGAAAAAACATCCGCCGTGTGGTGCAAATTTAGGCGTGATTGCATTTGATGATCAGCAATTATTCGATTTAGCGATGAAAATACAAGGTAACGATGCGCAGATTCCTCGCTTGAAACGATTGATTTTTGAAGCCGTCAAACAAGTTGCGCGGCATCCCTCTGGCGACATTACTGCGGGCATATTGTGCGATGATAAATATGGTCAGAATGTACTCAATGAAGCCACCGGTAGCGGTTTGTGGATTACACGTCCGGTTGAGCAGTCGGGTAGCCGCCCATTAGAGTTTGAAGCGGGTGATAATGTTGCCGCACATTTAGCCACTTGGGCACACGAGCATGTGGTCAAATGTCAGATATTTTATCATCCAGACGATGCAATCGAATTGCGCTTGACCCAAGAGCGCAGGGCAAAACAAATTTATGATGCCTGCATTCAAACGGAACATGAATTATTGCTGGACATCATCACCCCAGAAAATCGCACAATCAATCAGTCGGTTTTAGCCCGCACAATCAGTCGTTTCTATCATCTGGGGGTTTATCCTGATTGGTGGACGATACCTTTGCAAAACAAAGTGATTTTGGATGACGTAACAAAAATCATCGCTCGGTATGATTCTTATTGCAGAGGAATTATTGTTTCAGGATTGGCTCCACTTGAGCAATCTTTGGCGCAAAGTTTTAATGACGTAGCCAATTTCCCATTAGTGAAAGGATTTATGATGGATAGCACTGTTTTTGCACAATCGACAAAGGCTTGGTTGGGTGGAATGATTGATGATACTCAATTGGTTGATGAAATAGCCGATAGTTATCAGCGGCTGATGGGCTGTTGTTGGCAATGCAAAGCGTCATAATTACGAATTACGAGAGTCGTTTGAGATTGTGCAAGAACCGAACCTCTGTCTTTCCTGCGAAAGCAGGAATCCAGTAAAAAAAGATAGTTGTCAGTGGACAGTTATCAATTATCAATTATCAATCGATATGTAAAGGTCGAAAAACACATGAAAACAATTCGCTTAACGATGGCGCAGGCACTGATAAAATTTTTACAAAACCAACGTATTGCAACCCAAAACAATCAAACTGAAACCTTATTTGCCGGATGTTGGGCTATTTTTGGTCATGGTAATGTCGCCGGATTGGGTGAGGCACTAGAACAGGTACAGGACACATTTCCCACTTTTCGCGCCCACAACGAACAAAGCATGGCTTTGGCAGCAATCGCATTTGCCAAACAACATCGCCGCTGCCGGATGATGGCTTGTACCAGCTCTATTGGGCCGGGGGCAAGCAATATGGTGACTGCGGCAGCCTTGGCGTTTGTTAATCGATTGCCGGTGTTGTTGTTACCCGGAGATACATTTGCGGCACGCACTTCCGATCCGGTATTACAGCAAATCGAACATTTCGGTGACCCCACTATCACCGTCAACGATTGTTTTAGACCAGTTTCCAGATATTTTGATCGCATCAATCGTCCCGAGCAGCTGCTTACAGCCCTCCCCGCTGCCTTGCGGGTTTTGCTAGACCCGGCCGAGTGTGGACCAGCGACAATTTGCCTGCCGCAGGATGTGCAAACTATGGCGTTTGATTATCCAAGTCATTTTTTTGAAGTAATGACCCATCAAATTATTCGTCCCGGTGTTGATTTGCATCAATTGGATGTGGCTTGTGATTTAATAAGGAAAAGTAGCAAACCAGTAATTATTGTGGGTGGCGGGGTGCATTATTCTTTAGCCACGCAAACACTGCAACATTTTGTCGAAAAATCAAACATTCCAGTGGCAGAAACCCAAGCCGGAAAGGGTGCGCTGACATTCGATCACCCCAATCAACTAGGCGCAATCGGGGTTACCGGTTCATCAAGTGCGAATCATGCAGTCTTGAATGCGGATTTAATTATTGCCATTGGCACCCGACTACAAGATTTCACCACCGCTTCTCGAACTTTATTCAACAAACCCATCCTCAACATTAATGTCAATTCATTTGATTCTTTCAAACATAATTCTTACTCATTGCAAGCAGATGCCCAACAAGCACTTTTAAGCCTGCAATCGGCTTTGCAAGATTGGCAGGCAGCAGAGAAATGGCTGCATGACGGTCAAGCAGATTATCAAAATTGGCAGCAAACAGTTTGTCAACTCACCGCACAACCCAAAGATGACAGCCAGCGTTATTTGCCGAAGGATGCCGAAGTGATTGGCGCGGTGCAACGCAACAGTGATGAACAGACCACGGTGGTTTGTGCGGCGGGGGGCTTACCGGCAGAGCTGCATAAACTATGGCAAGTGCGTCATCATTTAGGATACCATTTGGAATATGGGTATTCCTGCATGGGCTACGAGATTGCGGGTGGTTTGGGGGTGAAAATGGCTACTCCCGCTCGTGAGGTGATTGTGATGGTTGGTGATGGCAGTTATTTAATGCTCAATTCCGAAATTGCGACTGCGGTTATGTCGGGGCATAAAATAACCATTGTGGTATTGAATAATCGCGGTTTTGCCTGCATCAATCGGTTGCAGATTTCCTGTGGCAGTTCTTCTTTTAATAATTTATGGAAAGACAGTCCAGCTTATCAAAAAGCCATGCAAAAATCTACAAAACAGATTGATTTCGCCGCCCATGCACAATCACTGGGAGCCGAAGCAAAACCAGTACAAACCATAGCGCAATTAGAAAAAGCATTGCAAACAGCACGAAAAAGCAAAAATACCTTTGTGATTGTCATTGATACCGACCCCACCAATGCGACCGAGCAAGGCGGGGCGTGGTGGGATGTGGCAGTTGCGGAAGTATCCAGCCGCGATGAGGTTCAACAAGCGCGTAAAAAATACCAAACTGCCAAACAAAAACAACTTATGGGCAATAATGATGGGTAGCCACGTTGAGTAGCCGTGTCAGGCTGGGAATTAATCCGATTACTTGGAGTAACGATGACTTGCCAGCGTTGGGAGCGGATACTTCGCTTGAAACCTGCTTAACCGAAAGCCGTCAGGCGGGGTTTGTTGGGGTCGAGTTGGGTAATAAATTTCCCCGCCAAGCGATGTTGCTTGAGCCCATCTTAAAAAAACATAATCTGGCATTGGCTTCCGGTTGGTATAGCATGCAACTGTTGCAACGCACTGTTGATGAGGAAATAAAATCGGTGCAAGCACACTTAGCCTTATTGCGGGAATTAGGTGCGACAGTGATGGTTTGCTGTGAAACCAGCGGCGCAATCCATTGTCATCAACACATGGCGTTAAGCCGAAAACCCAATCTGTTAAAAAATCAGGGTGCCAATTTTTATAAAAAAATCGATGAATTTGCCTGTTATCTTGAAGATAATAAGGTGCAAATGGCGTATCACCATCACATGGGTAGCGTTATTGAATCTGAACAGGATATTGATGGCTTAATGGAGCACACGCAAGCCGTGGGCTTGTTATTAGATACTGGGCATTTGGTTTATGCGGGCGGTCATTGGCGTAATATAATTGACCGCTGGGGACATCGTATCAATCATGTTCATTGTAAAGATGTCCGCGAATCTGTGCTGTTGGATGCCAGAAATCGCGACTTGTCTTTTTTAGATGCGGTGCTAAATGGGGTATTCACGGTTCCGGGAGATGGCCTGATTGATTATGTTCAAATTCTGCAAGGTTTGAAAAAAAACCAATATCAAGGCTGGCTGGTAATTGAAGCAGAGCAAGACCCGGTCATAGCGCATCCCCTGACTTATGTGACAATGGGCTATCAGCATTTACAAAAATGTATGAAACAAGCCCAACTATGAGGGCGATATTTAATTGAAAATTGAAAATTGAAACCGAAAACCCTTGCGGGTTTGCGTATTTTACTGGATTCCTGCTTTCGCAGGAAAGACGAGGTCGGTGCAGGAAAGACGGATGTTGGATTTTTGCACGGTCTCTGGTGGCTTTCCCGACCACTGGAATGTCTCGTATGATAACAATCGTCTCAGTATTTAGGATTGTACATCGATGCTTCAATGACTTGTGCAAGATGTTTGGGTTCGGATTGATCGGTTAAGCCATTGGCATAGGCGTATTTTGCGACTGCGGTGGCAATGTTCAGGGAGACCGAGCGAATCTTGTTGATTCTTGGGTAAATCGCGCCTAAGGCTAAATCTGTTTCGCTGACCGATTCCGCTAATACTTTGGCAGATTCTAAAAAGATGGTATCGGGAATGGTTTTTGCTTGGCAGGTGATCATTCCCAAGCCTACGCCGGGGAAAATATAGGCGTTATTGCCTTGTCCCGGTCGCAATCGTTGACCGTTAATGACGACCTCATCGAAAGGGCTGCCGCTGGCAAAAATAGCACGTCCATCGCTCCATTTATATGCCTGCTCTGGAGTGCATTCGGCACGGCTGGTTGGATTGGAGAGGGCAAAGATACCCGGACGTTCTTTCATATTTGCCATACGGGTTATCATTTCTTCGGTAAAAGCTCCGGGTGAACCGGTCGCGCCAATGAGTATGTCGGGTTGATGAATATCGATGGCTTCTAAAAAGCCATAATCGGGTAAATCATGGGCAAATTTCTGGATATGTTGGGGCAGATTTTGACGCGATTGGGTAATCAGTCCGTGGCTGTTAAAAAACCATAATCGTTGATGCGCTTGGTCGTTGCTTAACCCTGCTGCCATTAAAGCCTGAACAATCATAGCCCCCACACCTGAAGCTGCCGAGCCAGCACCTAGAAAAATAAATTTCAAATCTTTGAAGTCTTTTTTAGAGATTCTAGTGGACGCATAAACGCCGGCGAGTACCACCGCAGCGGTGCCTTGAATATCATCGTTAAAACAAAATGTGTTGTGCCGATATTGATGCAATAGCGTAAACGCATTGTCGGCGGCAAAATCTTCAAACTGGATAAGCACCCCCGGATAGGCATCGGTTACGGCGACAATAAACTCATCCATCAAACTAAAATAATCATCTCCTTGCAGTCTTTTTTGACGGCTTCCCAGATAAACCGGATCGGCCAGCAATTCTTCGTTGTTGGTGCCGATATCAAACATAACCGGCAAGGTTTGCTGTGGCGCAATGCCGGCACAGGCACAGTACAGGCTGAGTTTGCCGATGGAAATGCCCATGCCATTGGCACCTAAATCACCCAAGCCGAGAATGCGCCCGCCATCGGTGATAACGATGATGCGAATATCTTTGTGGGGCCAGTTATCGAGTATTCCCCTTATCTTGCCACGATCTCTGGCAGTGATATAAAACCCTTTTTCCTGCCGAAAAATATTGGCAAATTCTTTGCATGCCTGCCCCACTGTCGGGGTATAAATCAGTGGCATGATTTCCTGAATGTTTTCAATAATCAGATGATAAAACAAACGCTCGTTACGCTCCTGTAACGCCGAAAGAAAAATATATTTTTCGATGTCGCTTTGCTTACGGCGCATATTTTCCAACACGCGCTGTAGTTGAGTCTCCATGCTACCGATCGCTGCCGGCAGTAGCCCGCGTAATTTTAGGCGCTCCCGTTCTTGCTCGGTGAAGGCAGTCGATTTATTCAGGGCGGCGTTATGCAACAGTTCCACGCCGATTAGTTCTGTGTTTTTGTTCATAACATAAAGTTTATTGAATTATTGATATAAAGTATGCTTAATTATGAGAGGTTTTTGTATAAATCAAACTGTACATAACTGAAGCCCCGATTCTGGTGTTGGTAAACTGCCAACTGATAACTGCCAAATGCCAAAGGTCTATGAATTTATCTTATCAAAATAGGCGTTTTTCATCGCCGTTTCAAAGGCAGCATTGTTGGCATAGTCGAATCCAAAAACCGGTTGCCATAATTCTTGCGGCTCCATGCAAAGATAAAAGAATACTTTGTTATGCCACGCCGATAGCGAATCATAGACCTGCTTAAACAAGTCGAGTTTGATGTCAGTCGGATAAGAAAATTTTCCGGCAGATTGTTGCATCGGCATTTGCAATATTTTGCTGGTGAGCGGTCTTTGCTGGATGGTTTTCATAACCGACTTGGTAAAAGTAAGCGTCCCCATGGACACCAACGCAACCTGCTCGGTGGCAAATTCGGCAACAATATTTTGACATATTGCTTGATAATCAGCCGCCCAGCCGCGGTAATGAATGATAGGGTGAAAGTGAAAACCAACCACACAGCCTTTATCCGCCAGTGCTTTTGCCGAATCCAGCCTGTGGGCAAGACTCGCTGATAAATGTTCCTCATGGTCAATAATGGTTTGCGGATTGAGCGACCAAGTGCAGACTACGTTGCGTGGGATTTTGTTTTTCAACAGCCAGCCGATGTTTTTGGACTTGGTTTTTAGTTCAAGAATGACATTGGGATGGCTTTCGGCAAAATCGCATAACGCCTCCAACACGCCCTGATGATTGCCCCACATGAGCGAGTCCGAAGATTGTCCGGTGCCGATATGATAGGTTTGTTGTGGGTCGAGTTCGAGCTTCGATAATTTATCCGCGAAGCCGCGATCGAATTTGACTTGGTTGCCGTGATAGAACGATTGAATACTGCAATAACTGCAATCGAATCCACACTTCTCCACCGCATCGAGAGTCAGTAAATTGCAACAGCGGGTACGTTCAGAAGCCACCGGACAACGACCCAGCCCCAATTTTGGTTGCACGGTGGTTTTTAGTAACGGCTTTTGCGTCTTGGGCTTATCCTTCAGCGATAAATCGCCGTAGTCATTTTCCCTATCCCGCAATACCGCTTGTTTTTCTCGCAACAGCGCAAAGACCTGTTTTTTCGACCCGACATTGCCCCCGACATTGCCATTGATACCCGTAGGCCAGTCTCCTGATAATGGTAATTCTTTCCAGCGAACGCGCTGCAAAGCCATCTCGCTGGTCAGCCGTAATTCCTGTTGGGTAAAGCGCAACTCACAGGCTTTTTGCTTGAGAAACACCTGTTCAGATGTCGGCAATAAACCAAACTGGGTTTGGGTTACAATTTTGACGAACTTTTGCGGATAGTCGATGGCGGGATGGGCAGTGTTGGGCATTATCCCATGTTCGACCCGGAATCTAGTACGTTAAGACCAACAATACCGATTACAATCAAGCCGATACAAGCGATGCGGCTGAAATTGGCCGCTTCATTAAACCAAACCATTCCTACAATTGCGACACCCACAGCACCAATCCCAGTCCAAATTGCATAAGCACTGCCGATGGGAATGGTTTTTAAGGCATAGGACAAGAATCCAAAGCTAACCCACATTGCGACTAGTGTAATAATAGAGGGGATTAGTTTGGTAAACCCCTCCGTATATTTAAGACCAACTGCCCATACAATTTCGAACAGCCCCGCAACAGTCAAAACAGCCCACGCCACTATAAATTTTCCTCACATAAACGATGATAGATTTAATAAGAACAATAACACATCGTTCTTTCTTAATCTATCGGGGGCAGGGGAATTTCGGAAGTGCAGGTTTGGCTATTTTACTGGATTCCTGCTTTCGCAGGAAAGACGGGGTCGGTGCAGGAATGACGGATGTTGGTTTTTTGCACAGTCTCCTGCGCGGGAATGACGGAATTTGGGTTCTTGCACAGTCTCAAACGACTCGTAATGCGTAATTAGTCAGCCATTAAAAACATCTAAACACATTGATTTATATAAATAAAACGACTAAGAGTATTGAACGAATCGACCGATTCCAGTATTTTTAACACTGCTTTGGGTTTGGCGGGTATAATCCCGTCTGTTTTCAGTTTCTATAATTAAAGCTTATTCTTTAAGTTAAAAATAACACTATGAAATACAACGATAATTTACACTCTAAACACGATGTATTGGCTACCTTGAATGCACGCCCTAAAGATACGGGAATCATCATCTGTGGGCATGGCAGTCGGGCAAAAATTGCCGAGCAGGAATTTGCTTCGATTGTTCTGGCGTTGCGCGCCCGATATCCGGATATTCCGATTGAATATGGTTTTTTAGAATACTCTTCGCCAAATATTCACATGGCACTGGATCGGCTGTTGGCGCAGGGGGTTAGGACTATATTTGCGGTCCCGGGCATGTTGTTTAGCGCGACTCATGCACAAAACGATATTCCTTCGGTGTTGACGACTTATCGGCAGAA
Organism: Candidatus Spongiihabitans sp.; assembly: GCA_965261425.1. Taxonomy (GTDB): domain Bacteria; phylum Pseudomonadota; class Gammaproteobacteria; order Arenicellales; family Poriferihabitantaceae; genus Spongiihabitans. Next base: position 684,003 of record OZ253452.1, on the reverse strand, counting down.
ACATGCCGGATTGACCATCAAATATGGCAAAGAGTTGGGTTTGCATGAGCAAATGATTGCGGCATTTCAACACCGTATTATGGCAGCAGTGGGGTTGGATGACATGCCGGATTGTGAACATGAGGCAGGGGCGTTATATGACACCCTGTTGGTTGTTGTTGGGCGCGGGACTTCAGTCGCTACAGCCAATGCCGAGGCGGCTAAACTGACCCGCATTGTGGCTGAGAATATGGGGTTTGGCTGGTGTGAAACGGTTTATTCTGGGGTTACTTTTCCATCGGTCGGACGTGGTTTGGAAATGGCAGTCAAACTTGGATTTAAGCGCGTTGTCGTGGCGCCGTATTTTCTTTTTTCGGGTCGGTTGATTGGGCGCATCAACGCTTATGTTGAAAAAGTCGCGGCAGAAAATCCGCATATAACATTCATGTTGGCAGATTATTTGCGTGATCAGACGCATGTGATTGACACCTTTGTCATCCGTATTGCGGAAACCATCTCCCAACCGGCGCACTATGACGGGCTTATGGAGGATTTTCAGGCACGGCTGGCAGCCGGAGCGGTTACGGTTCATCATCATCATGCCGAATATCAGCCCGAGCCAGACCATAACCACCCGCATAGCCATGACCACAATCACAGCCACAGTCATGCCCATGCCCATACCCATGCGCGTTATCGTCATATTGCCCATCCGCATGGTCCAAGAAGCATGATTGATGACAATGTTTGTTGTTGTTTTATGAGTCAGTTTCCCGAGTCGGTTATCAAGGAGGAGAGAAAAAGGTTACAAGAAAAACAGTCCGACTCCAGTTTGCCGACATCCTGCGCCGATACGCGAATACCGCAGTGTCAAACACAAAAATAGCGTAATCATTCTATTTTATTTTTCGGGAAGTGGTTATGATTGAACTGATTATCGGTGGGGCGCGTAGCGGAAAAAGTGGTTATGCGGTGTCGGCTGCCGAAGCCATCGCTACCAATTTGGATGCGAGCCTGCATTTTATTGCCACCGCACAAGCGGGTGATGATGAAATGAGTGAGCGTATTAAACAACATCAGCGCGAGCGTGGCGCGGGTTGGCATTTGCTCGAAGAGGGGCGATATTTATCGCCGATGACTGAAAATTTCACCGCAGATGATGTGTTGTTAGTGGATTGTCTGACCCTATGGCTGTCAAACTGGCTCTGTTCTGATATGCCTAAATGGCATGAGCAATGGCAAGTAGAAAAACAGAGTTTTCAGCGTGGTTTGCAACAATCTCCGGCACACTGGTTGCTGGTTAGCAATGATGTCGGCATGGGCATTACCCCGACAAACCGTCTCAGTCGGCAGTTTATTGATGAAAGTGGGTGGTTACACCAGCAGTTTGCACAAATTGCCGACCGTGTAACCGTAGTGAAATATGGGATTCCCCAAGTATTGAAATAGTAACGACAACGAATATGAATGAATGGTTTTTAGAACATTGCCCGCTACCCGATGAGGATATGGCACAAACCGCACAACAACGGCAACGGCAACTGACCAAGCCGCCCGGCTCTTTGGGTTGTTTGGAGCAGGTGGCAGTAACGTTATCTGCGATGCAGTCGCGTATCGCGCCGACCGTAGATGATGTTGAAATTGCTGTATTTGCAGGTGACCACGGCGTAGCCAATGAGGGTGTCAGCGCATTCCCGCAGGTTGTTACCGGCGAAATGGTTAAAAACTTTGTTCGCGGCGGGGCTGCGATTAGCGTTCTTGCACAACAGATTGGTGCTGGCTTAACGGTCATTAATGCCGGCACTATCAGCGAACAAAGGTTTGCCGCACCAGTCGTTGACCAACCGATTGCGCGTGGCACCGAAAACATTGTAAAACAAGCGGCAATGACCGCCCAACAGTGCGTGGCAGCATTGGCATTGGGGAAAAGTATTGTTGATGAATATACCGATGATATTGATCTGGTGATTGGCGGTGAAATGGGCATTGGTAACACCACTTCGGCAACCGCACTTGCTGCCGCTTTCGGAGTGGCTACGGCGGCAGAATTGGTTGGACCCGGAACTGGATTGGATGAGCAGGGTGTTGCACAGAAATTAGCCATCATCGAAAAAGCCTTGTCGAGATTGTCGCAGGCGCAACAGTCGCAAGCTCTGGCGCAAGGCGTGACGAAAGAATCGGCACATGCTCAACAGTCGCTGGCATTGTTAGCCGAGTTAGGTGGCTTTGAGATTGTTGCGTTGGTTGGATTTTATATTGCTGCCGCCCAGCGCGGTATGCCCATACTGGTTGATGGTTTCATCTCCACCAGTGCCGCCTTTATCGCTTGTCAACTGAATTCGACGGTGCGGCAGTGGATGCTTTTTGCCCATAGTTCTGCCGAGCCCGGACACCAGTTACTATTACAGACCCTGTCCGCACAGCCCTTGCTGTCATTGGGCATGCGGTTGGGCGAGGGCAGTGGTGCGGCAGTGGCAGTCAACATATTGAGAACTGCCTGTGCCTTGCACAACGGTATGGCAACCTTTGAGGAAGCGGGTGTTTCTGAAGGGTAGGGCGAAGAATGCCCGATACTGAGCCGGCAACCACAAGCCGCACCGAAGTTGATTTATTACGACATGGCGAGCATGTTCTGGGTAATGTGATTTGTGGGGTTACCGACCCGCCGCTATCGGCAAGCGGATGGAGTCATCTAGAGGGTCAATGTGACCACCTGTTGCAGCAGGGAGCGCAGTGGGATGTGTGTATCGCTTCGCCGCGCAAACGCTGTGCCGAATTCGCCCAACACCTGAGTCGGCGTTTATCGATTGAATGCGTCATTGAAAACGGCTTCGCGGAAGTCGATTTTGGACAATGGGAAGGTCGCTCATTTGATGAAATTACCACTCTATATCCCGGACAATGGCAGGCATGGCTGACCCAACCCGATTCTCCTGCCCCGCATGGCGGCGATCAATATGGCGACTTTCTACATCGTATTACCCAATCATGGTGCGAGTTAATCAATCAACACAAAAGCAAGCGAATATTATTGATTGTTCACGGTGGCGTGATAAGAGCGATTTTTGCCAGCATTTTTAAGCTCGATCCGAGTGTGCTTTTTAGTTTTAGCGTCCCGTATGCCTGTCATAGTCGCATCATCGCCTATCATCAGGAAAATAGTGCCGACTGGTTTCAACTCGACAGCCATAATTCGAGCCGCGTCCTTTCATAATACCGTTAGCGATGAATTCATTCCTGTATGCCATTCAATTCTTGACCCGATTGCCGCTTGGCAAAAAACGGCAATCGGGTTTATCTGGCGATGCGGTGTGCTGGTATGCGCCGGTGGGGATGCTTATCGGGGTTATTCTTGCCACGATTGCTTGGGGTTTGGGGCATTGGCTGTCCCCAGCCATCACTGCGATTATCCTGTTGAGCGTCTGGAGCGGCATAACCGGCGCACTGCATTTAGATGGCTTAGCAGATTGTGGCGATGCTTGGATGGGCGGACATACGCCGGAGCGCATGCTGGAGATTATGAAAGATACCGCCTGCGGGGTCGGCGCGATTGTGGTCGTGGTGTTGGTATTGCTGGCAAAGTTTGCCGCCCTGTCCATCTTGTTGCAACAGGGGCATTGGATGTGGTTGGTATTCGCACCGGTGGCGGCGCGTATCGTTTTGAGTCTGGTTATTTGCACCATCCCCTATATCCGTCATAATGGCAGTGGTGCTGGGTTGCAAACCGGCTTATCACACAAGGCGATTGGCATATCGGCACTGCTTTTATCGGTCGTGCTTGGGATGCTCTCGCTATCGGCGTTTATGGTTGCCGTCATTGCAAGTACGATAGCGTTTTCAGCTATTTATCTCTATTTTATAAAGCCACTTCATGGTACGACTGGTGATATTTACGGTGCGCTAGTCGAAACCACCGAAACTTTTGTGTTGCTTGGATTGGTTGTTGCAAGTTGAGAATTGAGAATTGAGAATTGAAAACCCAACCCCCTTGCCCCCCTCGTATGATCCCAATCGGGTAAATTATCAACTCGTTTAGTGGTTTTTAATGGACCCTATCCAACGGCGGTTGGATGGGTAGTAGTGATGCAGTAGCCCCCAGTAAGTTTTTAAACTTGTTGACAAGGTATCGCACCTACTACCCGCTTTAACTTCATCAAGTGCGGACAGTATCTGGTGCAAGACCAAAAATCTGAGCACGAATAGTACGAGGATGCACCGAAGTTAAATGATCCAACCTATCTACAATTATAACCGGAGAATGTTATGTTATGTATCGGTATTGATATATCTAAAGCACGTTTTGATGGTGCTGTGTGCGTTGAGGGTGTTGACCACAACCCGTCTTTTGCTAATGATCATAAAGGCTTCAAAGCCTTGTCCAAATGGCTAAAATCATTGGACGCAGCGCAAGAGCGGGTGTTTTGTATGGAAGCCACCAGCGTTTATGGGGTTGCTTTGGCGTATTATTTACATCGCTCAGGCGACCAGGTGATTGTGGCGAACCCAATGAGAACCCATGCGTTTGTCAAGATGGAAATGTTGCGTAATAAAACGGATAAATCCGATACCCACAGGGCACAAGTGCTGGCAGCATTGCGCGTTATTGTCAACATATTGTGGCCAAAGGTGAGTTAGAGAAAAATCTGTTCAAGCCCAAAAGCGAAGCCAGTGTTGCGTTACAATGCCTGATGACGCGCTTGGAGCAGTTAAACAAACAATCAACCCAAGAGAAGAATCGTTTGCCAGTGAGTTTGAATAAGACCGCCAGCAAATCAATCAAAGCGATGATTCGGTACATCTGTCGGCAAATAGTGATTGTTGAACAGGAAATCAAGGACTTGGTTGTAGGCGATTCTGTGTTGCGTCAACAAGTACGGTTATTGACCAGCATTGGCGGGATTGGCAACAAAACGGCTTGGGCTATCCTCGCCTATATGGGGGATATATCGTCATTTGATAACGCCAAGCAAGTGGCCAGTTTTGCTGGGTTGAATCCGAAGATAACCCAGTCTGGCAGTAGTATCAACAAGAGTAGTCTGTCAAAAATAGGGCACAAACGCCTGAGAAAGTCTCTCTATATGCCAGCACTGACGGCAACGCGACACAATCCAGTCACGCAGAATTTATACAATAGGCTACTTGATAAAGGCAAACCTAAACAAGTGGCAGTGTGCGCGGTGATGCGGAAACTACTGGTTATATCTTATGGGGTATTAAAATCAGAACAGCCTTTTGATGTCAATTATGCTTGCAGATAGCGCGTTTGTGGTGGAATCCCAGCCGGCAAAGTCATTCTAACAATGAGCCGAAAAAAAGTTGAAAATAAGTGGATTTTTAACACAGTATCTTATCAGAGGGACTTTCCACTCAATTCCCCCCTGATAAGGGGGGCAAGGGGGGTTAGGAATGACTAATATTGGATTTTTACACAGTCTCGATTTAATTGATAATTGAAAATTAAGAATTGAGTAAAATCCCGTAGGGATGACACCTTTGTAGCACAAATAAATGAGACAGCCAAAGCTCCGTAGGAGCGACACAAAAGAAAGATACCGCTCCTACGGAGCTACGAATGTTGGATTCTCGCATAATCTCGGAAGCGGGACTTTACCGATTTTTGCTCCTGCAAAATCGGCATACGACCGCCATGGATGGCGGAAGTGCAAATAATGCAGGAGCAATTATTTGCCCGTACATCCTGTACATAAGTCCGGCTTGTTTGTGGCGCGGCCAAAGCCACACTTTCGGTAGTCACCACACGGAAGCAGGAAATCAGTCAAATATTCTTTTCAAAATCTAACTATCATTTTCAATTATCAATTATCAATTATCAATTATCAATTTACCGTCCATTTTCAATTCTCAATTTTCAATTATCAAATATTTGTTACAATAAAACGCATATTTACCGCCCATAACGAGGAAACCATGAAAAAAAGTCTGTTAATACTGCTGATTGCTATGGTGTTTAACACTGCCCATGCCGAATGCCCGTCTGATAATACATATTTCTGTTCGCAATACGAATCGGCAGAGCAGGGGGATGCGGATGCACAATATAATTTGGGCGTGATGTACCATGAAGGCATAGGAGTTACTCAGGATGCTAGTGAGGCAGTACGCTGGACTCGCAAGGCGGCAGAGCAGGGGTATGCGGAGGCACAATATAATTTGGGCGTGATGTACGCTAATGGCAAAGGGGTTATTGAGGATGCTAGCGAGGCAGTACGCTGGTATCAAAAAGCGGCAGAGCAGGGGGATGCGAGCGCACAATATAATTTGGGCGTTGCGTATTGGAATGGCTACGGGGTTATCGAAGATGAGCGCGAAGCGGTACGCTGGTATCAAAAGGCGGCAGAGCAGGGGTATGCGAACGCGCAATATGGTTTGGGCCTGATGTACGCTAATGGCGAAGGGGTTATTCAGGATTATAGCGAGGCAGTACGCTGGACTCGCAAGGCGGCAGAGCAGGGGGATGCGAGCGCACAATATAATTTGGGCGGGATGTACAGGAAAGGCGAAGGGGTTACTCAGGATGCTAGTGAGGCAGTACGCTGGTATCGCAAGGCGGCAGAGCAGGGGGTTGCGGATGCACAATTTAATTTGGGCCTGATGTACGCTAATGGCAGAGGGGTTACTCAGGATGCTAGTGAGGCAGTACGCTGGTATCGGCTGGCGGCAGAGCAGGGGGATGCGAGCGCACAATATAATTTGGGCGTGATGTATTGGAATGGTGAAGGATTTATTACCGATGAGCGTGAGGCATTTATCTGGTTTTCCATTGCCAAGGCAAACGGCAATGAATTAGCGACGAATAGTTTGCGTGAGAATAACTGGCATCTGGATGCCGCAGAAATAAAATCAGCCCGCCGTGAAGCGGCACGGCGATTACGAGCCATTGAGCAAGATATCGAACAAGGCAAAGCAGATTCTGCTACAAACGCCGGCTTGGATCACAACTTTGCCTTGGCGGAGCCATCTAAAAGCACCAATATTGCCGAGCAGGTTTTTGAAAAATCCTGGCGGTCGGTGGTTGTGATTGTGAACAACGACAGCCAGGGTAGCGGTGTGATTGTGCGCCCTAATGTGGTGGCAACCAACTGCCATGTGGTGGATGAGGGTGGCGATATTAGCGTGTATAAAGCCAACAATCGTCGAGTCGATACGACAACGCCCTTGACGGCGGTTATCCGCCACAGCGATACCGAGCAGGATTTTTGCTTGTTGGAGGTTGATGGTTTATGGGGTGTTCCTGCAACAATGCGAAAATACGAGACCCTCAGGGTGGGCGAGAATGTGTATAGTTTGGGCGCGCCGCAAGGGTTAGATTTATCCTTGTCCGCTGGGCTTGTTTCGCAACTGCGGAAAATAGACGGTTATCAGGTTGTGCAAACCGATGCCGCCATATCCCCGGGTTCATCTGGCGGCGGCTTGTTTGACAGCGACGGTAATTTGGTCGGAATTACGACTTTTAAGTTCGTTGATGAGAATGTAGAGGGCATCGGCTTTGCCATTCCCGCCGACTTGGTTTTTACGCGCTAACGCTAAACATAAAAAGGATCGGGTCTATGAAGAATACAGTGGGTGCCCTAATTACATTTTACCGACATGAGAGACTGTGCAAAAAACCAATATTTGTCGTTCCCGCGAAAGCGGGAACCCAGTAATATAGCCAATAAAATAATGACAACCCCACTGCTAATGACCCCTTAATTGATAACGAGCATTTTTTTGTTTCCAGCGTGGAAAAGGAGATTGTTGAAAAGGTAAAGAAACACATCGGCCCCAACGCGCTCAATATAGAAGTCCTGACCGAATTGCAACACTACGGCGGTAAAACCGCCTTGCTTGATTTTAGCAAAGACCTACATATCGCTTTATTCTTTGCCTGTGATGGTAATTTTGACAAGAACGGCAGGGTGATTTTATTTAAAACATCCGAGCTAACCGAAAGTAAAAATATAGATTACAACCAGATAGACACGACAAAACACACCCTAATATCGCCAACCGGGAAAACCCCCAGAGTTATTTTCCCACGCAATGGGAATAGATCATAATATAAACCCGAGTGTTGCACTTATGGGTTGAATTCGCCATGGGCAATAATTTTCAATTTTCAATTTTCAATTTTCAATCTACGGAGCTACGAATATTAGATTTTTGCACAGTATCAGGGCACAAGCACCCGCAGGGCACAAGCACCCGCAGGGCACAAGCACCCGCAGGGCACAAGCACCCGCAGGGCACAAGCACCCGCAGGGCACAAGTGCAGCGGTCTCTAAATGTAAAAAGCGCAATTTGATTCCTGTCCATCCATGTCCATGTTTTTCGTAATTCGTCATTATTCATAGTATGAGTTCTAAAAATTACCAGCTAGTCAGTGCGTTTAAGCCGGCGGGCGACCAGCCGCAGGCGATCAATGGGTTGATTGACGGCGTTGAAAATGGTGAATCATTTCAAACTTTGCTGGGCGTAACCGGTTCGGGCAAGACCTTCACCATGGCGAATATCATTGCTACCACTGGTCGTCCGGCACTGATTTTGGCACATAATAAAACGCTGGCTGCCCAACTGTATTCGGAAATGCGTGATTTCTTCCCGCACAATTCGGTTGAATACTTTGTCTCGTACTACGATTATTATCAGCCCGAAGCCTATGTGCCGAGTTCAGATACCTATATCGAAAAGGATGCTTCCGTCAACGAGCATATTGATCAGATGCGGCTTTCTGCGACTAAGGCATTATTGGAAAGACGCGATGTTGTGATTGTCGGGACGGTGTCGGCGATTTATGGTTTGGGCGATCCGACCGCCTACCATGAGATGATTCTGCACTTAAAAAAGGGCGATCAGATTGACCAGCGAGCAATATTACGGCGACTCGCCGAATTGCAATATATTCGTAATGATTTGGAGCTGAGGCGTAGCACTTTTCGGGTGCGTGGTGATGTGATTGATGTTTATCCAGCAGAATCGGAACGGCTGGCAATTCGTATTGGGTTATTTGGCGATGAAATTGAGCAACTCTCCAAATTCGACCCGCTGACCGGCGAGGTGGAAGAGCATCTTAATCGGGTCACGGTTTATCCAAAGAGTCATTATGTGACTGCGCGTGAAACCATCCTCGCGATGCTTGATGACATCAAACTAGAGTTGCAAGAGCGGCTGGCACAGTTGCGCGAGTGCGGAAAACTGGTTGAAGCGCAACGCCTTGAGCAACGTACTTTATACGACCTCGAAATGATGCGCGAGCTGGGCTATTGCAATGGCATCGAAAATTATTCGCGTTATCTGTCGGGGCGCAGTGCTGGAAGTCCGCCACCGACCTTGATGGATTACCTGCCGGATAATGCCATCTTGTTCATCGATGAGAGTCATGCGACCGTTCCCCAGCTTGGGGCGATGTATAAGGGCGACCGTTCGCGCAAAGAAAACTTGATTGAATATGGTTTTCGGTTGCCATCCGCATTGGATAATCGACCGCTGAGATTTGATGAGTTTGAAACCTTAATGCCACAGGTGGTCTTTGTTTCTGCGACCCCCGGACACTATGAAGCGAGTCGTTGCGCGGACGTGGTAGAGCAGCTCGTGCGCCCGACCGGTTTACTTGAACCGCAACTAGAAATACGACCGGTCGAATCGCAGGTCGATGATTTGCTTTCTGAAATCAATAAACGGGTTGCGGTCAATGAACGGGTTTTGGTCACCACCCTGACCAAGCGCATGGCTGAAGATTTAACCGAGTATTATCACGAACATAATGTCCGAGTGCGTTATTTACACTCGGATATTGACACCGTAGAACGGGTCGAGATTCTTCGGGATTTAAGGAAGGGTGTCTTCGATGTGTTGGTCGGCATCAATTTACTGCGGGAAGGACTGGACTTGCCCGAAGTTTCGCTGGTGGCAATCCTTGATGCCGATAAGGAAGGGTTTCTGCGCTCAACACGTTCGCTGATTCAGACCATCGGTCGGGCTGCCAGAAATATCAACGGCAGGGTTATTTTATATGCCGACAAAGAAACCAATTCTATCCGTCAAGCGGTGCAAGAAACCAACCGCCGCCGAGATAAACAACATGCCTACAATATACGACATCAGATTGAACCAAAATCCATCATCAAACCGGTTAAGGACATTATAGACGGGGCGGCAAATGATTCTTCGTGGAATGACATGCTAGATGCCGAGCAGACTGAAGAATATTATCCGCGCTCACCCAAAGCACTCGGAAAATTGCTCACAAAACTCGAAAAGGACATGTATGCCTGCGCCAAAAATCTGGAATTTGAAGCCGCAGCCACCCTTCGAGACCGCATCAACCGAATCCGAAAAGCTCAGATTTTAGACAGCGATGTGATGAAAATATAATCAACAATATGGCGGGCCCGGAGGGATTCGAACCCCCGACCACCTAGTTCGAAGCCAGGTACTCTATCCAGCTGAGCTACGGGCCCAATTTATAATGCGTTTTACTTTATTTTCACTCGTTAGTCGAGTTTATTATGCAATAATTTATTCACTTCTTTGGGATTCGCTTTGCCGGCGGTTTGTTTCATCACCTGACCAACAAAAAAACCGAATACTTTTTGATTGCCGTCTTTATATTGTTTAATCTGGTCGGTATTCTGCAACAGTATTTTGTCAACAATTGCTTCAATCTCGCCGCTATCGGTGATTTGCATGAGTCCCTTGTCGGCGATGATTTGATCAACGGTCTCTTCACTTTCCCAAATCAGGGCAAAGACTTGTTTGGCTATTTTACCCGAAATAGTGTGGTCAGCGACACGCTCGAGTAAACTAGCCAGACGCGCACTGTTTATCGGCGAATCCTTGATGTCCAGCCCGGAACTATTCAGCGCGGCACTGAGGTCGCCAATCATCCAGTTGGTAACGGTTTTGTAATCTGCCGATGTGTGTCGGCAGACTTCCTCAAAGTAATCTGCGGTATCCCGATTGTGGATTAAATGCGCCGCATCACTGGGCGATAAATGATATTCGCGCTCAAACCGTGCTTTACGCGCATCGGGTAATTCGGGCAGTGCGTCAGCGATTTGCTGAATGAAATCATCATCCAGAATCATGGTCGGCAAATCTGGGTCGGGAAAATAACGATAGTCATGCGCGTCTTCTTTGGAGCGCATGGAGCGCGTTTCGTGGTTATCCGCATCGTATAATCGTGTTTCCTGAACGATTTTGCCACCGTCTTCGAGAATATCAATTTGGCGGTCAATTTCAAACTCAATGGCTTTTTCCACGAACCGAAAGGAATTGATGTTTTTGATTTCGGCGCGGGTACCCAATTCGGTTTGACCTTTGGGGCGTATGGATACATTTGCATCGCAACGAAACGAACCTTCCTGCATATTGCCGTCCGAAATGTCCAGATAACGCACCAGCGAATGTATTTTACGTAAATAGGTTACCGCTTCTGTGGCACTACGCAGATCTGGTTCAGAAACAATCTCGAGTAGCGGTATGCCGGCACGATTAAGATCAATGCCGCTCATGTCGCGCACGTTTTCATGCAAGGATTTTCCGGCATCTTCCTCAAGATGGGCGCGGGTAATGCCGATTGTCTTGCCACCATCGCTGGTTTCAATTTCAATCTCGCCTTGTCCGACTATCGGGACTTCAAACTGACTTATTTGATAGCCTTTGGGTAAATCCGGATAAAAATAATTCTTGCGCGCAAAAATCGAACGTTGATTGATATGGGCACCAATTCCCAGTCCAAATCGGACTGCTAATCGCGCCGCTTCCCGATTCATCACCGGTAATACGCCCGGTAGGGCGATGCTGACATCGCAGGCTTGGGTATTTGGTTGCGTGCCGTAAGCGGTTGATGCGCCGCTAAAAATTTTGCTTTTGGTGAGCAGTTGGACATGAATTTCAAGCCCGATAACCGCTTCCCAAGTTATATTTTCGGTTATATCTGCCGATGTCATATTCAATGTGCTCACTATTCAAACCCGACCGGAATTTTCAAATGCCAGTCGGTTTGTTGTTGAAACTGATGGGCAACATTCAGAAGGGTCGCTTCATCCAGATAGTTGCCGATTAACTGTAATCCGATGGGCAGGTTTTTATCATCAAACCCAGCTGGAATTGACATTGCCGGAAGTCCTGCCAGATTGGCACCATTGGTGAAAATATCATTTAAGTACATGGCAATCGGATCATCATTTTTTTCGCCGATGATAAATGCGCTACCCGGGGTTGTTGGACCGGCGAGCAAATCACATTTTTCAAAAGCGCGACTGAAATCATCGGCAATCATCCGCCGCAGTTTCTGCGCTTTGATATAATAGGCATCGTAATAGCCCGAAGACAATACATAGCTGCCGATCATGATTCGGCGTTGCACTTCGGCACCAAATCCCTCAGCTCGGGTTTTCTCATACATCTCATTGAGATTGGTATAATTTTCAGCGCGATACCCATAACGCACCCCATCGAATCGCGACAGGTTGGAAGATGCTTCTGCGGGAGCAATGACGTAGTAGCAGGGAATGCCCATCGCGCTATTCGGCAATTCAACCGCGACCGTTTTCGCGCCCATCGATTCGAGTTGGCGAATGGCTTGCTCAATGACCTGTGCGACAGTGGCATCGACACCATCACCAAAAAATTCTTTTGCCAAGCCGATGGTTTTGCCGCGCAAATTCTGTTGCAATGCCTTGCCATAGTTTGGAACCGGTTGTTGCAGGGAAGTCGAATCGCGCTCATCAAAGCCTGACACCGCCTGTAAAACCAGCGCCGCATCCTCGGCATTTCGGGCAAGCACCCCGCCTTGATCCAAAGACGAAGCAAAAGCAACCATGCCATATCGGGAAACACGACCATAGCTTGGCTTGATGCCGCTCAAACCACAAAAAGCCGCCGGCTGTCGAATCGAGCCGCCGGTATCTGTGGCAGTGGCAACCGCGACTAACCGCGCACTCACCGCCGCGGCAGAGCCACCCGAGCTACCACCGGGAACCCGCTGAATATCCCATGGGTTTTTTACCGCGCCGTAATAACTGGTTTCATTGGACGACCCCATGGCAAATTCATCCATGTTGGTTTTGCCTAACATTACCATGCCCTGTTGTTTTAGTTTTTCCACGACAGTGGCATCGTAGGGCGATATAAAATTGCTCAACATTTTCGATCCGCAACTGGTTAATACCCCTTTGCTACAAAATAAATCCTTATGTGCGATGGGAATGCCAGTTAGCGGGTGTCCCTTGCTGTTGTTTAACATCTGGTCAGCCTGCTCTGCCTGCTGGATGGCAATCTCTTCGGTTACGCTAATAAACGCATTCAAATCACTGGCTGAAGCGATTCGTTTTAGGTAATGCTCGGTCAACTCGACACTGGAATAGGTTCTATTACGCAGTGCCGCACCGTGTTCAGCGAGGGTTTTTGTGTGCATCGGGTCAGTCTGTAATGGCTTCGTCGATGACTCGAGGAACCAGATAAAGCCCGTTTGCCGTCGCTGGCGCAATGGCTTGATAGGCTTCTCTACAATTCGTGGTAGTCACTTCATCGGCGCGTAGCCTTAATGCGACATCTTGAGGATGCGACATGGGTAAAATATGATCGCTATCAATGCTATTCATTTGCTCGACCAAGCTCATGATTCGGGATAATTGAGCGGCATAAAAGTCAGCCTCATCGGGATTGATTTTTAACCGAGCGAGGGTGGCAATATGAGTGATTTCTTCTGCTGTTAAAGACATGGGTTGAATTTAAGGAATATTGTCAATCTGCAACCATTAAAAACGCGATAATTTACCACAGGATTGTATGGTTGAATAGTAGCGGTTGTGTTGTTAGACTACGCGAGTCATTTATTGCTAACAAAAACGACATATTTTAACCTTAACAGAATACGAAAAAGAATGTTAAAACGCCTACTCGGTTTCTTCTCCAACGACCTTGCTATCGATCTTGGGACTGCGAACACCCTGATTTATGTCAGAAACAAGGGAATTATTATTGATGAGCCATCGGTAGTGGCAATCAAAAGCCATTCGTCAGGTGGTGGTAAAACGATTTTGGCGGTGGGTAAGGAAGCCAAACGAATGTTAGGTCGAACTCCCGGCTCTATTAAAGCCGTCAGACCATTGAAAGACGGTGTCATCGCCGACTTCAACGTGACCGAAGACATGCTCAAATATTTTATCCGCAAAGCGCAGGAAAACAGATTCTTTTCCAGCCCTCGAATTATTATATGCGTGCCGTGCGGCTCGACACAGGTGGAAAGGAGAGCAATCCGAGAATCGGCGACCAGTGCCGGTGCGCGGGAGGTTTATCTTATTGAAGAACCGATGGCAGTGGCTATCGGTGCAAATCTGCCGGTTGCCGAACCGACCGGGTCGATGGTGGTTGACATCGGTGGTGGCACCACCGAGGTTGGTATTATGTCATTGGGCGGAATGGTTTATTCAAACTCGGTCAGAACGGCGGGCGATTCTTTTGATGAAGCCATAATGAGCTATGTACGTCGTTATCATAATATGCTAATCGGTGAGGCAACTGCGGAGAATATAAAGCAAACCATCGCTACGGCGTGGTCAGAATCTGAACATATGGAATTGGAAATTAAAGGGCGAGATATTTCAGAAGGTCTATCGAAAGGCTTAATAATCACCAGCGAAGAAATCTATGACGCGATTAGCGATTCACTGAATCAAATTGTGCAAGCTATTCGTCAGGCGTTGGAACAAGCACCGCCAGAACTGAGCGCAGATATTGGCGAAAAAGGCATGGTTATTGCTGGGGGAGGGGCGCTGTTGCGTGATATGGATCGCCGATTGATGGAGGAAACTGGATTGTCGGTGGTGATTGTCGAAGATCCCTTGACTTGCGTGGTTCGCGGTTGTGGTCGTGCATTGGAAGAAATGGATGCCATGGACATGGGTGAAGCTTTCTCCAACGATGGCTAATCAGGCGAAGGTGATTGCCGATTGTATTTGCGACCTTTGCACGAGCCGGAATTTTGTTTTCTAGCAAGGAAAAGCGCACGGAATGAGGGAGGGGTTATGCTGCTAAATGACTGGTTGAGAGCATTTTTGATGATTAGGAGATAAGAGCTATCATGCAAAGGTCTCTCATTAAATAGACCCTGCTCATAAAACATATCCATCTGAATATAAATAAGTAATAGTGATTTTGTGGTATAATTCTGCATGGAAATCAGCCCAACAACCTCTAAAACCTTGCAGCTATGATTGATTATAACGATTCCAACCAACGTACTATCGCAGAATTTGACTGGCCGTTTCACAGTGCCCTTAAGGTAAGTTGATAATAGATGCGACTGTGGCAGAGCAAGCGATACGGTATCCCACGGATTTAAGTTTACTGAATGAAGCGCGTGAGATGACGGAACGGATCATTGACGAATTGTATCCACACACGGAGTTCAGTCAGAAACCACGCACCTATCGTCGCCAAGCACGTAAAGATTTTCTCGGGTTGGTCAAACAGCGTCGTCCCAAGCGTCAAGCGACCCAACGAGCGATCAAGCAACAACTGCAATACTTGCGGCGCAATTTTGGTCATATTGAGGGTTTAATGGATTGTTTCCCGATGGGCACGGCGTTGCCTTTGTCACGCAGGCTGCTATACCACTACTGGGTCATTCAGCATGTCTATGCACAGCAATGGCAGATGTACCGCAACAAAAGCCGTCGCTGTGATAATCGGATTGTGAGCATTCATCAACCGTATGTGCGTCCGATTGTGCGAGGTAAGCAAGGTAAGTCGGTTGAGTTTGGTTCGAAGTTGAGCGTGAGTTTAACGGCACACGGGTTATCCCGAGTTGATCATTTAAGTTGGGATGCGTTTCATGAGGGGCATGATTTGCAGGGTCAGGTTGAGCGTTACCATGAACGTTATGGTTGCTATCCCGTAAGCGTTATCGGTGATCCGATATATGGTAGTCGAGAGAACCGGCACTACTTGAAAGGATTGGGCATCCGTTTTTCGGGCAAGCCATTAGGCAGACCCAAACAGGTAACAGAAGCGAATCGGGAGGTGTTGAAGCAATTAAAAGCCCAACGCCGGGCGGATTACCTACAACGGATTCCAATAGAAGGCAAATTTGGTCAGGCAAAGAACGGTTATCGACTGAATTACATCCGTGCCAAGCGAGCAGACACTTCGGTTGCATGGATCAACAGCATTTTCCTAGTCATGAACCTGCTCATCCTGCTGAAGGTCTTTTTTGTGCCCAAAATAAGGCGACTAATAGGGTCGATAAGGTCGATAACGAACACTGGGCGACACCAACTGCGATTGGACGGGTACAGATTGTGCCAATTGCTTGGCTGGGACAGATTTGAATATCCAAAATCGACTTTGTGAGCAGACTCTATTTAGCCTTTATTTCTAAAAAAATGCTACCCCGCCATGAGCACATGAGCTATAACCGCGCATCCCCGCTATTTCGTTTTTCACTACTTGTCGTGCTGTCACTGGGTATCATGGTTATTGGTCATCGAAGCGAATTGTTAAAGCCAATACGCATCGCTACAACGATGATTAACCTCCCCTTTGAATTTGTTATCACACTTCCGAAAAAGATACTTTCAGTAGTCGATGACTATTATCCGGATAACAGCATACAACAACGTCTCGTCGCTATGCGCCAAAAGCAAGCACTGCTGGAAGTTCGCTTACAACGTTCTAATACCCTAGAAAAAGAAAATCAGCGACTGTCTGACTTATTGTCGATATCAAAACGCTTTACTCATGCGATACTAATTAGCAAAATTATTGCAGTCAATCCGGAGCCATTTAATCATCGAATCGTTGTAAATCGTGGTGTGGAAGCGGGTATTTATCTTGGTCAACCCGCCATCGCCCCGCAAGGGGTGCTCGGTCAGGTGTCTCAGGTCGGTTATCGGCGCAGTGTCATTACCCTGCTCACTGATCCGAGTCATGGGCTACCGGTACAGATTGAACGCAACGGTTTACGCACAATCATCCAAGGTTCTGGAAAGCTAGACCAAGTGATCGTCCCGTTTCTGGAAAACTCGTCTGATATTCGCAAGGGAGATGTCTTGGTTACTTCTGGAATGGGGGGGCGGTTCCCAGTCGGCTATAAAGTAGCCGAAATATCGGATGTCGTTAAAGATGTCAGCCAACCGTTTATGATTATTACTGCACGAACCACACAAACCGCTCTCGCCAAGGAAGTGCTGTTACTGTTCAACAACGATCCGCTGGCGGCTTCAGAACATGCCGATTCAAAACGACCAGAGTCCTCGAAAGAATCCGCTACAACCACCTCGAGCGTAGCAAATGAATAAAGCGAAGCACAAATCGCCCTTTTGGGTCATTCTGATTACCTTTGTGATTGCCTTGTTACTCAACATGATGTCCTATCCACAATGGATTGAGCATGCCAAACCGGATTGGGTACTGTTGGTTTTGTTTTACTGGTGTCTGGCGATGCCACATCGCATCGGCGTAGGCTATGGATGGCTCTCTGGCATAGTAATGGATGTGTTGTATTACTCGCTCCTCGGTCAACATGCCATCGGCAAGGCATTTGTTGCGCTGATTACCGTTTCGACATATCGGCGAGTGCGATTGTATAATTTATGGCAGCAATGCGTATTGGTCTTTATCATCGCCTCAATAGATATTGGATTCACGGTATGGGTTTATCATCTGACCGCAGACACCGAGATTCGTCTAATATTCTGGCAATCTGCTCTCGCCTCCGGTTTGGTTTGGCCGGTTGTCTATAATGTGTTGCGTTTGTTGCGCCATAGAACAGGAATACGTTGAAGTCCGATGATGCAGATTGGTAATGACCTGATTGAGAGCCGAATTGTTCGCAATCGTATCCTTTTTTTATTTGGCATGATTACCGTGCTGGTTATCATATTGGTATTGCGATTGGGTTATTTGCAAATAGTCCAACATCAAAAATTCATCACCCTAGCACAAAACAATCGCATTGATTTCTTCACATTGCCCCCAGTGAGAGGATTGATTTATGATCGCAATGGTGAAATCCTTGCACAAAATATTCACGTGTTCAATCTGGAAATTTTACCTGATAAGGTGGAAAATATCGATGGTTTGCTGAACGAATTGGGGCAGCTTATCGAGTTCACTGATGTCCACCTTAAACAATTCAAAAAATTACTCCAACAACGACCGGCTTTCGAACGACAAACGCTCAAAGCCAATCTGAGCGAAGCGGAAATCGCTATATTGGCAGTCAATCTACACCGATATCCGGGCGCGGAATTACGCGCTCGGCTACAACGATACTATCCGCAAGGGGAGCTGGCTACCCACGTCGTTGGCTATGTGGGAAGAATAAATCCAGCCGAGATGGAAAGCATCGACACACAGGTTTATCGGGGCACGGAACGCATTGGCAAAACCGGCATTGAGATTTATTACGAGTCCATTCTACTTGGAAAACCCGGGATTGAGCAGGTAGAAACCAATGCCCATGGCCGGGTTACGCGTAGCCTGCAACAGACAAATCCACAGACTGGCAAGACCCTTCACCTCAGTCTTGATAGCAAGTTACAGCAGAAAAGTATCGATGCGCTGGCGGGGTTTGAAGGCGCGGTAGTCGCGATTGAGCCACAATCGGGCGATATTCTTGCTTTCGCTAGTGCGCCCGGATACGATTCGAATCTGTTTGTTAATGGCATCAGTGAAGCGGATTATTCAAGTTTGCGTACCTCGATACGCAAACCTTTGATCAATCGTGCGATTTATGGGCGTTACGCACCGGGCTCAACAATCAAGGGATTTATGGCACTGATTGGCATGGAAAATGGCATTGACCCGAATCAGAAAGTTTTTTGCCCAGGATGGTATCGCTTGCCGAATAGTCAACATCGTTATCGTTGCTGGAAAAAACCCGGACATGGTTTTATGGATAGTTTCAACGCCATCGTCCAATCCTGCGATGTGTATTTCTACTCATTGGCACAGAAATTGGGTATCGACAGGATGTATGAAGGAATGAGCCGATTTGGGTTTGGAAAGCCAACTGGCATTGATATGCCGAACGAGCCATCTGGGTTAATGCCGTCCAAAGACTGGAAACGCCGTGTGCGGAAACAGGTCTGGTATCCTGGAGAGACCGTTATCGCTGGAATTGGTCAGGGATATATGCTCACCACACCGCTACAACTCGCCAGCACCACTGCCATGCTGGCAAACCGTGGCAAGCGCGTTACCCCACGATTTTTAATTTCTACCGAATCTCCGCAAAATCAGATTAAAGAATATATTGCGCCGCAAGTCATCGACTCTGAAAAGGCGTATAGCGATCTTTATTACCAGCGAGTGATCGACAGTATGCGTGATGTTGTACACGGTGTACGAGGCACGGCAAGAGGTATCCGCCAAGGAATACGCTACAAAATAGCAGGCAAGACGGGCACTGCCCAAGTCCGAAGCATTGCCCAAGATCAGGAATACGATGCCGCAACGACCGAGAAAAAGTTTCGCGATCATTCATTGTTTATCGGCTTTGCACCACTTGATGAGCCAAAAATTGCCATCGCAGTCATGGTCGAACACGCCAGCAGCGGCAGTCGGGTCGCCGCACCGATTGCGCGCAAACTAATTGATTATTATCTTCTCGACCGACTGGAATTATTTGGCAAACCGACTACCCAAAATCTACTCACGCAACCATGAAGCAAATTCCGAGACCGTTTTGATGCGCCAGACAAATTATTTCCATATTGACTTGCCGCTATTAAGCGGAATTTTAATGCTCTGTGCTTTAAGTTTAATCGTACTGTATAGTGCTGGAGGAGAAAGTACTGACGCGCTGGTCAAGCACGCTATTCGGATTGGTTTTGCCTTATTGTTGATGTGTTTTTTCGCTCGCATTCCAGCATTGACACTGGCACGCTGGTCGCTCTATGTCTATCTTGCCGGACTCATACTGTTATTAATCGTACTGGTTGTTGGCATCACCGGCAAGGGCGCGCAACGGTGGATTGATTTGAGTCTTTTTCGTTTTCAACCCGCCGAAATAATGAAAATCGCGGTGCCGATGATGATTGCCTGGGCATTGACGCGCTCAACATTGCCACCACGTCCGGTTTTTATCATTCTGTCTGTCTTTATCGCACTCATTCCCACGGTGCTGGTCATATTACAACCCGATTTAGGCACTGGATTGTTGATTGCCTTAGCCGGAATCGCGGTAATATTTTTAGCCGGAATAGGCTGGAGACTGATTGTAACCATGCTACTTTCCTTGACAGTCATTGTTCCAGTCATGTGGGTTTTTGTGCTACTTGACTATCAGCGCAGTCGTGTTCTCACCCTGCTCGATCCATGGAGGGATCCATTGGGGGCGGGTTACCATATTATTCAATCAATCATCGCCATCGGTTCTGGCGGGATACCGGGAAAAGGCTGGCTTTCTGGCAGTCAATCGCAACTTGAATTCATTCCCGAACGGCGTACTGATTTCATATTTGCAGTATATGCGGAGGAATTTGGCTTCATCGGGGTTATGGTATTATTAACCCTTTATTTGTTTGTCGTGTTTCGCGGATTATTGATTGCCTTTAAGGCGCAAGACTCTTATTCCCGCCTGCTTGCCGGCGGCTTGTCTATGACCTTCTTTTTCTATGTATTTGTCAATATCGGCATGGTTTCCGGCATTTTACCAGTGGTCGGCATCCCCTTGCCGCTGATTAGTTATGGTGGCACTTCGATGGTCACTCTGATGATTGGATTTGGGGTTTTGATGAGTATTTCCTACACCACCAACACACGGGGCAGAGGATGAATTTTAGTCGTCATTATCATTTCTTAGCGAGTACGCTAGTCATTATAGGGACTCTCATGCCGACTGTTTCGGTGGCAGTGGATGTTCATCAACATCCGGTGCTGATGAAATTGGTCGCACAAATGATTACTGAGGACGGTTATCCGGAGGATGAATTAAATCGGGTTTTACAACAGGCAAAGATCAAACAAAAAGTGATTGATTTAATCAGCAAGCAATATGAAGCCCAGCCTTGGCATCGTTATCGGCATCGCCTCCTCAATAAAGAGCGCGTTCGTCGTGGGGTCAAATTCTGGCAGGAAAATAACGCCGCGCTCAATCGGGCGCATGACCAGTTTGACATACCTCAAGCGGTGATTGTGGCATTGATTGGCATAGAAACGCATTATGGGGCATACATGGGAAATGACCGTGTATTAGACAGTTTGGTCACGCTGTCGGCAAAATACCCGCAACGTAGCCGATTTTTTACTGCCGAATTGCGTATATTTTTGAATATGACGCGACAGGAAAAAATCAACCCAGCATCGGTTCTGGGCTCATACGCGGGTGCGATTGGTATGCCACAATTTATGCCATCCAGCTACCTTGCCTATGCGGTTGACTTCAATGGAAATGCTCGACGAGACTTGATTAACGAGGTCGATGATGTGATTGGCAGCGTTGCCAATTATTTGAAATCATATGGCTGGAATAACAGCCAGCTCATTTATGCGAAGGTCACCAAGCCATTGTCAAAAGCCGCTGCAAAATTGGTTAATAAGCAGCTAAAACTGACCTATACGCCGGCGCAACTGACCGCCGCTGGGGTACAATTCGATGCCCATCGTGGAAGCGAGAAAATGATGTTGTTTTCGTTACAGGAAGAGCAGGGGAGTCGGCAGGTTGTGGGATTCAAGAATTTCTATGTCATCACCCGTTATAACCACAGCATTAACTATGCTATGGTCGTGGTTGAGCTTGCTGAATCAATTACCCGTGCCAAGAATAACCAGAAATGACCCATGACAATCAAGCCATGCCAATGAAAATAACAGCGGGGAAAATAACAGCGGGGAAAATAACAGTCGGTTTTGTTTGCTTGTCCGCTAGTTTGGCATTGGTGGGTTGTTCTGCCACCCCGTTTACGCGACCCTCTTCGGGCGGCTTTTACGGTGGTGATGCC
Organism: Candidatus Spongiihabitans sp.; assembly: GCA_965261425.1. Classification (GTDB taxonomy): domain Bacteria; phylum Pseudomonadota; class Gammaproteobacteria; order Arenicellales; family Poriferihabitantaceae; genus Spongiihabitans. The sequence continues at coordinate 662,071 of OZ253452.1, read as the reverse complement.
GCGCCGACCCATAAACCGCGGGATTTTGATGCCATCGCCGATGCCATACCAAAGGACGAACCGTTGAGTCGAACTGGAAACAAACCCTATACCGTGTTGGCTCAGCATTTCACGCCGTTAAAATCATCGAAAGGCTATGTCAAACAAGGAATCGCATCTTGGTATGGTGAAAAATTTCATGGCAGACGCACCTCCAGTGGCGAAATTTACAATATGTGGGCGATGACGGCGGCACATCCGATATTGCCGTTGCCGACATACGTTGAAGTCACCAATCTTGACACTGGCAAGAAAATTATTGTTAAAGTGAATGACCGCGGACCATTCCTTCACGGTCGCATTATTGATTTGTCCTATGTAGCAGCACATAAATTGGGTATCGCTCGTAAAGGAACTGGAAGGGTTCAGGTCAAAGCCATTGATCCGACCATTAACCTGAGTGTCCAAGCGGTCAATACTGCCCCTAATACGACAGCGATTAGTGGGTTGGCCGGGACTGTCAACATTAGCCCCACTGTTCCGACTGCTTCGGGAGACACATCAGAAGATGCGCCAGAAAATACACCAGAGCAGGGCGAAAACTATTTTGTGCAGGTTGGGACGTATTCGAAAATAGCCAATGCAGAAGCAATGCGCCATCGGCTAGATCAGCAGGGATATTCGGTTTATTCCCCGGCCAAACAGACGCGACCCTATCGTGTGCAGGTCGGGCCATTCCTAATCATCGAAAGCGCGTTACAGGTCAAACAGAAGCTCGAACGATTGCTCGGTCAAGCCATTATACTTATTCAACAATAGACAATTCACAATATCCATGCCTAAACAATTTATATCCATGCGCCGGTTCATCTGTTTCATCGGTGTGCTGTTTTTTCAGCCGCTGATTGCCCATAGCGCTTTGCAGGATATTCCTGCCGCACTCAAATCCAAAACCCCGCCCCCAGAGATTGCAGCTGGTAGCTGGCTGGTGGCAGATTTTGAAACCGGCTGGGTGCTGGCAAGCAACAATGCGCAGCAACGAATTGAACCGGCGAGCCTGACCAAGATGATGACCAGTTATCTGGTTTTTGATGCCCTACACAACAATGAAATAACCATGCAAGACATGGTTTCTATCAGTGAAAAAGCATGGAAAACCGGTGGCTCGAGAATGTTTGTTGAGGTCAATACGCAGGTCCGTATTGTGGATTTGGTGCAAGGCTTGATTGTGCAATCTGGCAACGATGCTGGGGTGGCACTTGCCGAGCATATTGGTGGCTCGGAAGCGGGCTTCGCAGCGAAAATGAATGCGATGGCAGCAGAATTAGGCATGACCAACTCACATTTCGTCAACAGTAGCGGGATTCCAGCGGACAATCATTATAGTACGGCAGCCGATATGACGTTGCTTTCTATGGCATTGATTCGAAAATTCCCCAAGTTGTATAGGTACTATTCTCAAAACGACTTTACCTATAACAACATTACCCAACAAAATCGGAATATTTTACTGGCGCGGGATGCCACGGTTGACGGCATTAAAACCGGTTATACGAAAAATGCGGGTTATTGCTTGATTGGAACCGCGCTACGCGATGGAACGCGCCTCGTGGCAACCGTGACCAAATCGAGCGGAAAAGTCGCACGCGCAAATCAGGTGCAATCATTATTGCAATACGGCTATGGTGCTTATCAGGGGCTCACCGTTTACACGCCAGACACAGAAATAAAGACATTGCCACTGTGGATGGGAACAACCTCAGCTGCCAGCATCGGTGTCAACCAAGACTTAAATATTATTTACCCAAAAGGAACATCCGATAAATTATCGGCAGCCCTAGAGCTGCCAAAAAGCCTTGAAGCACCCATTGAGGCAGGCACGGAAGTTGGCTATATACAAATAAAATACGACCAGCAACCGATCTATAAAACCAGTCTGCACGTCAACCAAAGTTATCCTGAAGGTCCTTGGTATAAACGCCTGTTGGATTTTGTAAAACAATGGATATATTAGCCACGTATTCGTTGTGACTCCCACGCCTAACAACGTGCCGCTAACAGCCGGCATGATTTTCCCCTGCATCATTGATGTCAAGGTGTTTGTACATGCCGATGAAAACAATCCGCAATGGATCAAAGAGCTGCTGTTGCAATCCCTTGCCATAACCGATTTGCACGACATCACGCTTAAGCCAAGCAAAAACGCCAAGTATCATGCGTTAAGTTGTCGCATCAACGCTCAAGATAAAACCCTGATTGATGGGGTATTTGCCCGACTTTCTAATCATCCAGCGGTACTGATGGTTATCTAGTCGGCTCATGTCAGTAATAATCCGCCATCGAGGGATTTGTGACTATCAGCGGGTATGGGATGAAATGATCGCGTTCACCCGCAATCGCGATGCAAATACGGATGACGAAATCTGGCTGCTGCAACATTTGCCGGTATATACGCAAGGCACAAGCTCGCATGATATTCCAGCCGATGAGGGCAGGGGCATTCCACTCATCCATAGCGACCGTGGCGGGCAAATAACCTATCACGCCCCCGGACAACTGATTGTCTATCTGTTGATGGATATAAAACGGCTTAAAACCGGGCCGAAATCGCTGGTCAATCAACTGGAGAAGTGTATCATCGATTTGCTGGCGCGTTATCATATCAGCGGACATCGAAAATCGGGCGCACCCGGGGTCTATGTTGGCGATGAAAAAATTGCCGCGCTCGGGTTAAGAATATCTCGTGGATGTTGTTATCACGGATTAAGCCTGAATATTGATATGGATTTATCCCCCTATACATGGATCGCCCCATGTGGCTATGCCGATTTGCAGGTTACCCAGCTAAAACATCATGCCCCAAATGTCGCCTTTGATGTGGTATGTCAGGAATTGACTAAAATCCTGTCCGCTATGGTTCTCGCCTGTACCAGTCGCGCGGCACTGCCAACATCAATCCAACTCGTTTGATGAATCTCGCCGGAAAAGGTGCCGTTGCGTATCGGCTGTTCAAAAATTTGTGCCAAGCCGCATTTTTCGACCGCAAGCCTCGCAAACAGGGCTTTGCGATAGAGACCAATACCAGCAAATGTAACCGTGTTTTGTGTCGAATAAGCAGGATGTTGCACCTTGCCATCAATCAAACAATAATCGCCATTTGGGTGATGGGCTGGATTGGGCGTTAATACGAGATGCGCCATAGATGAATCGGGTATTTGCATGTGTGAAAAGTCGTAATCGGTGAAAATATCGCTATTGACGACCAAAAACGGTGTTTCCTTAAAATGATGCAGGGCGTTCATGATGCCACCGGCGGTCCCTAATGCGCCCTCTGCTTCTATCGAATAACTGAGCCGCAAACCGAAGCGACTGCCATCACCTAGCAATGCGATAATTTTTTCGCCCAAATAAGCCACATTGATGACCACATGGGCAATGCCGCAAGCCGAAAGCTTCATCAAGTGATGCTCAATCAGAGTCCGCTCACCGACCACGACTAATGGTTTAGGCAGGGTGTCGGTAATCGGTCTTAATCGGTTGCCGCGCCCGGCTGCCAAGATCATCGCTTGCATAATAAAGATGTCATATGGATGTATGTGTTAATCCCCCGAAAGGTTGGATTATAACTGCCCGAAACTTTATAATCTTAATCTAAACAATCGAAAATATTCTGTGGTAAACAAGAAAACTGCTCACAATGCGCCGATATAAATTCAAAAATCATAGCCTAGTTGGCATGGTCGTTATCGCTCAACTCATGCTGCTGGATGTGTCCGCACAAGCGGATATTGCACAAGCAAAAATAGCCTTTGCCGATAGCAATATCTGCTCGCCCGATCGCATTGATATTCCGTCGGCATTAAAAGACGCGCCTGCCGGAGACCCAAACGAGCAACCAACCCTTATTAAAGCGGATGAAGTTGAATCTGAACCGAATGTTATCCGCTTATCGGGTAATGCACAGGCAACGCAAGGGAAACGCGGTATCTATGCCGAGCAGATTACTTACGATAAACGGAGCAATCAAGCAACTGCAACACATAATGTCCGCTTTTATACCGCAAGGGGTGATGAGGTGCTTGCTGATTCATTGCACTTGCAGATGGACACAGCAACCGGTGTAGCACAGAATGTGCGTGCTCAATTTGTCGATGAGTTGCCACCTCAGACGAGTCGAACGCATCACAATTATCTCGAAGATTATTCGCTGCTCGCGCCATTTAGAAACAAGGGATTGCCCGCCACCGAGCCATCAACCACCGATAACCAAACCTATGTGCGTTTTCGGGCAACGGCGGATAGAATTGAGTTTGACGGTGTTGAGCATGAACGGTTATACAACACTAGATTTTCCAGTTGTACGCGAGGCAATGAGGATGTTGTGTTGCAGGCTAAGGAAATTGAGCTGGATTATACAGCGGGTGTCGGCACCGCAAAATCAATCGTGGTGAAATTCAAGCGTATTCCGCTGCTGTACTTGCCGATCGCGTCATTTCCGATCACTAGCAAGCGCAAAAGCGGTTTTCTGATTCCAGATATCCGCTCCGAGCGCGCATCGGGCATCATCATCAGTGCCCCTTATTACATCAATATTGCGCCGAATTACGATGCTACCGTGATACCCAAGATTGTCACCAAGCGTGGCGTACAGTTATACGGAGAGTATCGCTACTTGACACAACAATCCGCGCCGTACCAATCGAGCGGCATTATAAAAGCAGAAGTATTGCCTGCAGATGCTGTATTCAAGCGCAATCGCTATGCCCTCATCTATCAGCACAAACAGGACTTTAATGATAACTGGAGTGGTGGGATTGATTTTCAAAGACTGTCAGACACACATTATTTAGAGGATTTTTCCAGCGGTTTCGGCGCGACCTCCTTGAGCTATGTGCCGCAACGTGCGGATTTGCTGTATCAGAGTTCCGAACTATTTTTCAAAGCCAGTTTATCGGCATACCAAACGGTCAACAGCAATGTGAGCGTGACTGACGCTCCATATAGCCGCTTGCCCGAGATTAACCTGAATCTCAAGCCACGCGAGCTTGGTTCATTCAAATATGGCATTGAGTCCGACTTCACCCATTTTAAGCTTCCGAGTAATCGACCATCGGGGCGATTATCAGGACGAGCAACGGGCACGCGATTGCGGACCAAGCCTCATATTAGTTTTCCGATTCACCGCAGCTATGGTTATGTCATCCCAAAAATATCCTTGCAAACCATTGATTACACGCTGGACAGCGGCAATTTGTCATCGATTAGCGTGCCAATCATCAGCGTTGATAGCGGATTGTTTTTTGAGCGTACGTTTGAAAGAAAGGATGCTCGGTTTTTTCAAACACTGGAACCACGATTATTTTATGTCAAAATTCCGCCGAAACTCAAACAGGAAATACGTCCCAACTTTGACAGTGGGATCAGAGAAAATAATAGTTTTAGCCATCTGTTTCGGGAAAATCGTTTTTTCGGCGGTGATCGTGTCGGTGATACGCATCAGATTACGCTTGGATTAACCAGCAGAATAACCGACTCGGTTGGCAAACAAAGATTGAAAGTGAGTTTAGGGCAAATCTTTTTTCTCGATCGGCGCGAGGTTGGATTGTCGAATACAACACCGCCCGAAACCCAAAATCAGTCCAGTTTTGTAACCGAAATCACTGCCACAGTAACCGAAGACTGGGATATTCGCACCTTTACCAGAATAGACAAAGCCAACACTGTAGAATTTGCACGCATTTCTGTGGATTATTATCATAGTCCGCGCAGAAATGCGACCATCGGGTATAGTCTCGACAAAGATTCTTCCGAGCAGGTCAATCTGGCATTTCAACTGCCGATAGCGCGCCGCTGGCAGATAGACGGCGAGGGTAAATACTCTACTCGACAAAGCGAAATCCGCGAATTTGCAGTTGGGATAAACTATGACAGTTGTTGTTGGGCGGTTAAACTGCTTGCCGAACGCTCTTTGGTTGGTATAGACAAATTTCAAAATCGCTTTACAATTGCCCTTGAACTGGGTGTGCTGGGCAGAGTCCGCCACCATGAGTGAAATGCGTTATTTAAATGTGGCAAAACTATACCAAACAGACAATGAAAACACGGATATTACAATTTGAAACCTTTATACTGATATTGGTCGTATTATTTTCATCAGTTGCTGGCGCAAGCACGGTCGCGCTTGATAAAGTGATTGCGATTGTCAATGACGAAGCAATCACCCTGTCAGAATACCAAACACGCTACAAACGTGAGCAAGTTCAGACGAATCAAGGGGTCGGACAGGTTCCCGAAAAAATCAACCCTGACATTCTCAGATTGCTCATCGACGAACGGATTCAGGCGCAAGAGGCACGTTCTGCCGGCATCGTGGTCGGACAGCCTGATGTGGAAAACGTGCTGACTAATATGGCAAATCAAAACAATCTATCGACAACCCAGTTACTGACCGAGTTGGAAACGCAAGGCATCTCCAACGCTCAGTTTTTACGCAGTATTGAAGAGCAGCTATTGATTCAGCGGGTGGTCGATATTGCGGTTAATTCCAGAGTAACCGTGACTGAACAGGAAGTTGACTATTACCTACGAGCGCATAAAGAAGCCTCCCCCTCTGATGAAGCGTATGAAATCTCTCATCTGTTTATCTCCACCGACGGAAAATCAGCAGTCGAAATCGAAGCAGAGATTGAAAACGTCAACTATATTCATCAACAACTGTTGCAGGGACATGCTTTTGTTAAGGCGGTTGAAGATTTTTCCGATGGTGAAAACACGGAAGAGGGCGGCTATTTAGGATGGCGCACAGAAAACCAACTGCCCGAATTGTTCCTGAACGTGTTACATCAAACCCCAGTTGGCAATGTAACAGAGGTCATAAAAAGTGCCAATGGATTTCATATTCTCAAGTTACATGACAAAAAAGGCAGTGGCAAAATTGTAACGCAATTACTCGTGCGCCATATTCTCATACAACCACAACGACACAATTTTACCGATCAGGAAGCCATACAAAAACTCATTGAGTTAGCAGAGAAAATTAACCATGAAGGGGATTTTGAAAAGTTTGCGCGCCTGACTTCAGACGATACCGTATCGGCATCAGCGGGCGGCTCACTCGGTTGGGTCAGCCCTGACAATACGGCACCGTTGTTTGAGCAAGCCATATTAAACCTGCCCCTGAATCAAATAAGCAAACCGGTGAAAAGCCGATTCGGCTACCATCTTATCGAAGTCCTCGACCGCCGACAACAAGACATTGGTCGGGAGATAACCAGAAATAATGCGCGTAATGACTTGTTCAAGCGCAAAGCCAAAGAATTGTATCAAAATTGGTTTAATAGGCTACGCGATAGAGTCTACATTGAACACACCGAGAGTAATTAAAATGTTGAACAAAATTCGCCAAGCGATACAAGCGGTATTGCCACCGGAACTCACGGCGGATGTCAAAAAGAACATTGATGCGGTGGTGAAAAGTAATTTTGAAAAAATGAATCTGGTAACACGAGAACAAATGGAGATTCAAGAGAAAGTTTTACAACGCACAAGACAGCGGCTGATTGAACTCGAAAAACAAGTCAAAGAAATGGAAGACAAGTTTGAGCAATAAAAGAAGGATTTTAAGAAAATCTAAACAGATTGCGACAAAGATTCTGGCACAGAGAGCACCTAGAAAACCCTCATATACCAAAATTACTAAAATCGAGACTTTCTGGTGGTACACTCTTTATAAGATAAAAAGAAAGCCCCCCAACGTTAGTACCGCACATTTTTGTATTTTCGTGGTTACGCAGTACAAAATTGAGATTCCTAACCCAAATTCCCAGATAGAGTGCCGCCAGCACTTCAAGGACATGTGAATCCCTCTTTCAAGCCTTATGGCTGGCCATTACAGCAGATAGTACGGAGATAGTGCCGAGAGTTTTACTCAAAAACCGTTGCTCAGCGGATTGTCAGTACTAAATTGGTTATTTTGGACGCACCTATCCTGCAGAAGCCGTTATTCTTGTTCTATATCGGGTTAAATGAGCGGTGCTTCAAACTCCTTCAGTGCCAGTAACACTCGTTCCAGTAGTAGTCGGTGTTTCTCCCGCATTTTGACCAAGAGTTGACGTCCCGCCCTGACCACTTTTGCCGCTATGGCGTACAGACACCAGCGCAGAGTCACCGCACGGCTATGGACTATGGACTATGGACTATGGACTATGGACTATGGACTATGGATAGTGGGACAACTCCAGCGGCAGCAGATGAGGCATAAGGGCACATAGATTGTAGGAGAGTGCCGAGATTAAAGAGTGCTGCGATTAAAAAGTACAGCACATTGGCAGCAAAATCTGAACACGGCAGGGTGTCGCCGCCAAAATCTCGCTTCAGTTCCTTGAGGCGGTTCTCGCTGTCCTCGCCACGTTGCCCTATTAGTCATATTGGCCAGTGGATAATCTCGCTATCGCCAAGCCCTTCCCGATTAGTGGCAATCCCACGATAAATATAAGCACCTGCGTTTATTTCCTCTGAACTATTTTCTGAGTTATCTTCTGAATTATCTTCTGAACTGTCTTCTGAATCAGCTGATGAATCTAAATCCAGACGCGCCTGGCCGCTAACGGCTGTTCTCTGCATGATAAGGGTGAAGGGTTTTTCATACGCACCGATGCAGAAGCTGGTGCGGCGCTGGTCTTGGCACGAATGGCATACTCGATACCCTGCTTATCACAATACGCAATGATTTTTGTTTGGTAGCCGGCGGCGTCAATACGCAGGGCACCCACGGTACAGCCTTGCGGGAGCGACTGCTGGCATTGCTGGATAAACGCCAAATTATCTTTCGCTGGCGGCACATTGCCGTGACGGAAATCCACGGCTGCAACCTGCCCGATCATCGGCATAAAGCCTTTGTTCTTGTTGTAAGTCCACCGCGCACCGGCTTTGTGGGCAACAATTTCGGTGGCATCAAGGTCCAGTGTGACTTTCTTACAGCGATGCAAGGCTACCTTCAATAAGGCTTTATTCACCTTTACCCAGACAGCCTGAATTTGCGGCTGGCTTCCCATTCGCCTGAGCCAATCTCCAATCGTGGTCGCCTGGGGAAGTTTCTTGAGATCCAGCACGGTGCGCAGTGCTGCATCATCCTGAAGGTGGCGAACCTCATCCAGGTGAAAACTGCCTTCATGCTGCATCAGGATGAGGGTCTTGATGAATTCAGAAGGCTTATACCCCCGATTGCTTTTAGGCTGGGGGAAGTGCTTGTCGATTCGCTCAGACAGGTTCAGAGAGTCCATTAGTTGAGCAATCGCCAATAAACCGGCACGAGATGTGAGTAAATCGTTCGTTGTATCGAGTTTGTAGGGTAGAATAGTCATCAGCCTTGAGCTGTGTACCCATTGGGTGATGGTGGGTTTAGGTGCTAACCCCCTGTTGTAAACCAATGTACAGCCAAGGCTTCCTGCGTTTAAGAGATTTCTATCTGGGGCCTAATAAACAATCGTTTTTACCCGAAATATTGTTATAATGCCGACATCAGGCGGAGTCCTGTCCGCTCATTTTGCAAACTCTAGGAAATCAAGGAAGGGGGTTAAGGAATGTCACTCGCTGTTGTCAACAGTCGCGCTCAGGTGGGTACTTCGGCCCCAGAAGTGCTTGTTGAAGTTCACATCGCCAGCGGATTACCACACTTTGCCATTGTCGGCTTACCCGAAACCGTTGTCAAAGAAAGCCGCGACCGAGTACGTGCCGCCATTATCAATTCGAATTTTGAATTTCCGTATCGGCGTGTCTCGGTCAATCTAGCACCCGCCGACCTGCCGAAGGAGGGCGGTCGCTTTGACTTGCCCATCGCGCTGGGTGTACTGGCAGCGACCAACCAAATCCCCCAATCCGCACTGCACGATAAGGTATTTCTGGGCGAGTTGGCATTCAGTGGAAACTTGAGAGATATTAGCGGCAGTTTGATTGCCGCGCTTTCATTAAGAGACGCTACCGAGTCGCTTATTCTACCGAAAAACTGCGCTGCTCAAGCGGCATTAGTACAGGGAGTCGAGGTCTATGGCGTGGGAAGCCTATTAGAATTGAGCGGCATCCTAAATGGTTTGGATTCGTTTTCAGCGGTTACGCCCATGAACATCCCGTCACAAACCGACTATCCGGATATGTCTGAGGTGGTCGATCAGAAGTTTTCAAAGTTGGCTTTGGAAGTCGCCGCATCGGCAGCGCACAGCGTCTTGATGATGGGCGCTCCGGGAACGGGTAAAACCATGCTCGCCAGCCGACTACCGGGGATATTGCCAGAAATGAGCGAGCAGGAAGCACTGGAAACGGCAGCCATTAATTCGGTGGTTGATAAGGACTGGAAACCAGAAAACTGGCGTTGCCGACCTTTTCGTGTACCCCATCACAGTGCCTCGGGAGCGGCATTGATCGGTGGCGGAACCATCCCCAAACCGGGGGAAATCTCGCGCGCACACAATGGTGTGCTTTTTCTCGATGAACTCACCGAGTTTGACCGCCGCTCTTTGGAATTACTACGCGAACCGCTGGAAGCCGGGCATATCAATATCTCTCGGGCGGCGATGCAATTAAAATTTTTGTCGCGCTTCATATTTGTAGCCGCCGCAAACCCTTGTAAATGTGGTTATCTTGGCGACCCATCCGGAAAATGCAAATGTACCCCCGATCAGATTCAACGCTATTTGTCCAAATTATCCGGTCCGTTACTAGACCGTATCGACATTCAGTTATATGTTCCGAAAGTGTCGCATCTGGCGTTACGAAAACGACCGGTTGACTCAGAAAGTAGCGCGCAAATCAGAAAAAGGGTCATCATCACACGCGCAATTCAGCACCATCGGCAGGGCAAATTGAATAGCCAATTATCAATCAAAGAAATCGACCAGTATTGTCCATTGGATGACAACGGCTATCGTCTGCTGGACAAGGTCATCATGCAATTCAATATGTCCGCCAGAGGTTATCACCGTATCTTAAAATTGGCGAGAACTGTGGCAGATATGAAAAAATCCCCTCAAATAGCGGTAGAACACCTATCCATCGCCATTAAAATGCGTTGCATGGATCGGAATTTGAACTAAAAAGTGGAAAACCCTTGCTGGTTTGTTTTTTACTGAATTCTCGCTTCCCGCCTGCGCGGGGACAGGCTTCGCGGGAACGACACAATATTGGTTTTTTGCACAGTCTTGGGTGGGTCACCGTTCGTGCTTTAATAGATTCCCGCCTCGAGTCCGGCTGCCATACTCGTCCCTAACATCTCACACTGGCTTAAAAATGAGTGCTGAAAGTCGCCTTTCATCACCAATGGTGGCTGTATAAACTTCCATTTAAGCCCGACTAAAATACGCTCGACACTGGTTTTTGCGCCCTGACCATCCAACCCGCCTTTGACAAAAAGCGCAACTGGTTTGCCTGCGGTGAGTTCCAAACACGGGTAGTAAATACGCTCCAAAAAATCCTTGACGGCACCACTCATGGCACCAAAATTCTCAGTCGTCCCCAGAATAATCCCATCACACCACAGGACACTATCGGCATCTGCATCCCAAGGAATCAAAGCGCGTACCGTGGTGTCTTCAAGCACATCATTCTCACACCCTTTAACCACAGCATCTTGTAGCCTTCGGGTGTTTTCTGACGGACAATTAGAGACGATGAGTACCTTAGGCATAGTGGAAGCAGGGCAGGGTGGTACAACAAACGCAACTAAACGGTATGACTATCCGTATCACTACTCACTTCGGATGCAAGGTCTTGATCTTCCGTATAGTCACGCTTGTATTCGGTTGCTTCCATGTTGGGATGAGAGTCTGGATATAGTCTTTGTAAGTCCCAACTATTTATAGCCGACCGCACTCTATACCGCATCCTGCGTTGGTAGCCCCCTCTGGGAGAATGGTCTTCAAACGGTGAGGCAGCCCAGTCGTATGCAATACTATATATCTCGCGTATTTTGTCGATGCTCGTCTGCATCACTTGTTCGCTAATCGGTTCGAGTTTTTTTCGTTCAAAGATACTTTCTATGCCTGCTTGTGCCATCGTAGCCGCTTGCTCATCGCCCCTTTCGCGTAATTTAGGCACTGCTTTATGGTTATCGTCTTTGTCATAAATGATACTGGATTCAAAGTCGTCCGTTATCGTGCCAACCACGGTCATACCCGGGTATTCTTCGTTTGCAACCAACCCCATCCAACGGGCTAGTTCTGCGTATGATTTAGCTCTCTGGAGAATACCATAACTTCCAATCAGTTCTAGCTCGTCAATCAGTATCACCCAGCCTTTATATCCGGCAGCCTTGATCAACTCTAATACAAAACGCAATCTCTGCACTGGTAAATCACGGGCTTTTGGTGCACTAAATTGATAATTGTGTTGCTCGCCTACGGTTTTTAAGCGATCTTTCACTTTCTTTTGGGTTATTCGGTTGCCCGACCAGAATGACACGATATCGGTGATTAACTCTTGATCATGGCTTTTTTTATGAATCATCAGGGTGGCGGGGAAAATTTTGTGCAACCCAGAAGCATCAGAATCCGCCCAATGAAAAAAATCGTCATATCGGTTACTACGAGGGTTAAGTTTCTGAGCTACATCGTCCACCATGAAATCGACTATTTTAGGCATGACTGCATTGTCAACGGCGGATTGGAATATCTTGCCCAGATTATAAAAAGGCGTTTCCTTGCTGACGGGAAATAGGCTACAAACGTAATTCTGGGAAAGAGCGTGATGTTTGAAGCATTCAAGCACATGGGACTTCCCTGTGCCAAAGTCGCCCGAGATAAGCATACTTCTGGCATCTTGATTTGCATCAAGCAGATGCTGGAACGAAGATTCAGCCTCAGGCTGGTTGCCGCCAAGAATTTCTACGGCTTTGCCGTTCGGGACACCGCTTCTCAATGCTTCAAGGGCAATCCTGTATGAGAGTTTTTCTTCGTCTGTATGGGTCATAACCAATCCGATATTAACTGAGCCTGATAAGGGCGGCGTTAGGATTAACCAAATTTCGATCCTGTACGTCATCCATGATTCGGGTTTGTAATGTCTGATATATGCTAATACCTCTACCTCTGGCTTTTCGGTCAACCTCCACATTCAGGAACTCATTGTTTGATAGGGTCAATATTGCGGTTGATTTCAACCGCTCTGCGCTATCAATAAATTGTCTGAGCAATTCATAATGTTCCATGGTCATTGCTCGTGTGTAATAACGCGAGCCATCCGCTGGCCGTTTGGAAACCGTTACCCGAGAGTTATCCAACATAATCAGCGTACCGGGAATGCCTACTTCATGAAACCAATAGAGCGCAGATTCGAGAAAGACTCTTGCGGTAGTACGGTGTTTATCGGGGTATAAATTAAAAACGGTTTGACGTTGGTTATTCGGGTGTTACTGCCGGTCAACCAATGAACAATCGGCTGTCCGCCGTAATGTGACCCTCCCGAATGACCCTCTTGAAGACACAACTGTGTCATGGCGACTCGAAAATCTTTTACCATTGATTTGTTTTTAGGGATACTATAAAGCTCTGGCATTAGCGTTAAAAAAATATCATTTTTAGATAGATCGTTTTCAGTGGCAATTTCTTGAAATATTGGCTTTTCGGTTTTTGGGTCGATGTTATTGGTTTGAAAACCAAATTTATTAGCGTGGATGAATATAAATTTACGCGCAATCAGTCTCCAGTCAACCTGCTTCGCCAAAGCAAAGAAAATATCCTGCGGCATGTGAAAGCGACAATCACTGGAGTCAATATCGATAACCAAATAATCTAATTCTTCAGCCTTGCTTTTGAGCGCGCGTTTCAGGCGCGGTTTAACTGCTTCATCGGCAACAACAAACTTGATGGTTGCGCCACCATTCTTTATAAATGTTGATAGATATTCTTTGTTGAGATGATCGACCCACTCGGATACCAAAAGACTTCTCTCCATTATGAGCCTCCAGAAAACTGTATTCCGTGATAGTGGATTGCATTACCATTGGGGTCAACAAAGGAAATGATTCCTCTGCCACTTTTTATCGCTGTGGAAGCCGGGAAACTCACGCTTGCGCCAGATTTGGTTTCTCTCATTTCTCCCGTATCAAGCAAATAAACATCTCTAGCAAAGTCCATCTTATCGTAGTCACGCTTGCTACCCGGAAGCGATGTGAACATGTTATAAATTGCTTCTAGTGGTACCACCAGCGCAGAGCGACTGCCTGCACTTTGCGACTTGGTAATGACGTTATAGACTTTGTATAACGCTTCTAGAAATGTTACCGATTTGAATGTTGCCCCTTTTTCTCTGTTAGCGAGAAGGATGTTTGCCAGTTTAGAAGGGCGAATATTGAGGACTTTCTTCTTGTCAATCCGCAACGCGCTTTGGGCGGGCAATAAGCGGATTGTTGAGGGGTAAGAGATGAGAACGCCATCGCGTTCAAAAATCTCAAAGCCAAGTTTACGGGCTTCCTGACATAGTTCGTCTGTGTACTTCTCATCCAGATAACTTGATATGCCTTCATCCGTAAACGAGCGGTCTGATAACACAGCAACAACAGTTTGGTTCAGGACACCAAACGACTGATTGAGCTGTTTACGGGCTTTTTTTATGCCGTTAATATTGCCGTCTTGTGCTACTTTTCGTAGTTTAGCTACATTTCTCGCGACACTTGCTACGGCTTTCTTAGCCTCATCAGCATCGGCTTCTATGCTGCCGAACATTTCCTCAAAAGTTGTCATCATTATTACAGTGGTCGTATATTTCGATTTTTCTGTTACCAATCCAGATTCCAACCCAAATTATGAGTATTCAGAATCTAAACTATTTCCAAGTACGATACAACAACTGTCCGAGTTCAGCATCTATGAGACAGGTTGCATTCGCGAGTTTTTGACACAGAGACCACTGTCTGGCTACAAAGGTATCACCCCTACTGGGTTCTTGTTTAGTCGTAAATTCACATCATAAACACACCATATTAGTTTAACCGCAAAGATGTATTGTTAAAAAATGATTCTGTTTGTCAGTTATTTCTTGACTTTCAAGCCATGTTCGCTGGAAAATAGGGCAGAAATAAAATGAATATTCCTCCCCTCCTTGTCGTTCTTACATAGTTGAAACCAAAACCCGGATCGAAGTGGGTTGTAATCGCCGCCCTGATTGGCAATGGACTGATTGCCGTTACCAAAATGATTGCGTCTGCCGTAACCGGTAGTTCGGCGATGTTGAGTGAGGCCGTGCATTCCATTGTTGATACCGGTAATCAAGGGTTGTTACTGTGGGGAATGAATCGTTCCTCTAAGCCGGCGGATGAGCGACATCCATTCGGCTATGGCATGGAATTGTATTTCTGGACGTTTGTGGTAGCAATATTAATCTTTGCCATTGGGGCAGGGGTGTCGTTGTACGAAGGTTTTAGTAGAATTAACGCGCCACGGACAGTTCAAAACACCTATATCAATTATATAGTGCTTAGCGTTGCCATGATATTTGAAGGGCTGGCTTGGACGGTTGCCTTTCGTGAATTTCGTAAAAATAAGGGAAAACTGGGTTATTTCAGAGCCATGCAAGCGAGCAAGGATCCCACTGTTTTCACTGTATTATTTGAAGATAGCGCGGCGATGTTGGGGTTGATCGTCGCTTTTATCGGTTTATGGTTGACCCAACGCTATGGTCTGCCGGTATTTGATGCGCTGGCATCCATTGTCATCGGCATCATTCTGAGCGGAACCGCCATGTTGTTGGCGTATGAGAGCAAAGGCTTGCTCATCGGCGAGGCTGCCAGCGGTGAAGTGGTTTCTGGCATCCGAACTGTTTTACGTCAGGAAACCGATATTTTGAGTATCAATGAGATTTTGACCATGCACATGGGGCCTGCAGATGTGTTGCTGAACATCAGTCTGGATTTTCACGATAACATTTCCGCTGGCGATGTTGAGAGAACCATAACGCGGTTGGAAATCAATATAAAAGCAAAATACCCGCAAATCGCCAGAGTATTCATTGAGGCGCAGAATAGAATCGCCCATCTGCGTAATATCGCCAGCGAAAATGACAATTCATAAGGACTCTAGTAATAGATTATAAATATCCTATAACTTACTGTAAAAAAAAGAATAAATTAATAATTTTTTACAATATCATTCTAAATATCATCCTATACACAACTTCGTATAATGTATATTATGTAAAGTATTAAATATTCATAAGGTATGCCCATGATTTCTAATCCACTCGCTAATTTGGTTAAACGCTCCCCTCTGGTTTCCATTCAGGAGCATATGCGTGCAGTTGTTGAATGCGCGCAGGAAATCCCTGCCCTATTTGAGGCTTTGTGCAAACAGGATGAGGTTACGTTTGAGCAGGTAAAACAACGTATTTTCGATAAGGAAAGCGAGGCTGACCAGATCAAAAATTCGCTCAGGAGCCGACTGCCAAAATCTTTATTTATGCCGGTTGACCGCCGTGACTTGCTCGAAGTGCTACATATTCAAGACAGTATAGCGGATACAGCTGAGGATATTGCGGAACTGTTATTTGAGCGACAGATGAAAATTCCACTTGAGATGCAACAACCCATCGTGGCGTTGGCAAAAACCAGCGTAGCGGTCTGCGAACAATCATTGAAAGTGATTGAGGAGCTGGATGAATTGTTGGAAACCGGGTTTCGCGGCCATGATGCCAGACAGGTTGAAGAGATGGTCAATCAATTAAATGCCATTGAAGATGACGCTGACGCGCTGGAATTGGCGTTAGCGCGCACTCTGTTTGGACTCGAATCAACCATTGATCCGGTATCGGTCATCATGTGGTATCGTATTATCGAATGGGTCGGCGATCTGGCAGATTATGCAGAAAAGGTCGGCGACCGTATTCGCCTGTTTGTTGCCCGTTAAGCGAATTACGAGAGTAGTTTGATGTTGTGCAAAAAACTAACATCCGTCTTTCCTGCACCGACCCCGTCTTTCCTGCGAAAGCAGGAATCCAGTAAAACAGCAAAGATTTAACACAGAAAGCACTGAGAATAATAAAACAGATGTAATGCTTTATGTCATTTTTTAGCCCCTGCCCTACTCTGACTTTATACGCCGGTTTTATACACTAAATTATGGAAATACTTGCTCAACACGCTTTCGTTCTGATCACCATTGCCGTTGTCTTTGGCTTTTTTATGACTTGGGGCATCGGTGCAAATGATGTTGCAAATGCCATGGGTACCTCTGTGGGTTCACGGGCAATCACGGTCAAACAGGCGATTATTATTGCCGCGATATTCGAGTTTTCGGGTGCCTTTCTGGCTGGCAGCCATGTTACCAAAACCATTCGCAAAGGTATTATCGACCCCGCTCTCATCGCCTCGCAGCCCGAAATATTGGTATTTGGTATGCTGGCGGCACTACTGGCAGCCGCGATTTGGCTCTTAGTTGCATCATGGAAAGGCTGGCCCGTATCCACAACCCACGCGATTGTCGGTGCTATTGTTGGTTTTGGTATTGCTGGAATTGGTATAGAGTCGGTGCAATGGGCGCAAATTGGCACCATCGTAGCAAGCTGGATTGTGTCTCCACTGGTTGGCGGTGTGCTTGCCTATTTGCTTATGATGAGCATTCGCAAACTGATTTTGAATCGTAAACGCCCGTTTGAAATGGCAAAACGCTGGGCACCCATGTATATTTTTCTGGTCGGCTTTATTGTCGCGCTGGTTACAGTATTCAAAGGCTTGAAACATTTGCAAATTGATTTTTCCATCGCCCAGAGTTTTGCAATTGCCATTATGGTGGGAATTTTGGTATCGCTAATCAGTTGGCTGTTGATTCGAAAAATAAAAATTGATGTCAATGCCGACCAAGATTTTCACTACGCCAGTGTCGAAAAAGTATTTGCTCCGATGATGCTATTTACTGCCAGCGCGATGGCATTTGCACATGGTTCAAATGATGTCGCCAATGGCATCGGACCACTGGCAGCCGTGGTGAGCATCATTCAATCCGGTGGCGAGCTGGCACAAAAGTCAGCCATTCCGGTATGGATATTGTTATTGGGCGGCGGTGGCATCGTGCTCGGATTAACTACGATGGGTTACCGTGTTATGCAAACCATCGGCAGCCAAATCACCCCGCTGACACCGAGCAAGGGTTTCTGTGCCACGCTGGCTGCTGCTGCCACCATTGTCATCGCCTCACGCACCGGTCTGCCGGTATCGACCACACAAATTGCCGTAGGCGGTGTTATCGGCGTTGGCATGGCACGAGGTATCGCAGCAATTGATTTGCGTGTTGTAGGCGGGATTTTTGTCTCTTGGCTCATCACCTTGCCGGTGGCAGGTGTCTTGGCGGCGGTGATATTCTTTATCTTGAAAGCGATTTTTGGTTAGTGTTTATTTCTTGACACAGGGGTCATTGCCTTTGCCCGCTTCCAATTCGGTGATTACCGTGATGAGGCGGCGCAAATTTCTTGGGCTTCTCAACAAATAGGCAGTTTCCTCAAGTGACTGATAGTCATCCATAAAAATCATCACCACGGCACTCTCGCCCCTGAGACTGTGCAAGAAACCAACATCCGTCGTTCCTGCGAAAGAGACCGTGCAAGAAACCCTCCTAGGTTGCGCTGGCGGAAAACCCAACCCCCTAAATCCCCCTTGTCAGGGGGACTTGTCACTTAATTCCCCCCTGATAAGATACTGTGTTAAAAATCCACTTATTTTCAACTTTTTTTCGGCTCATTGTTAGAATGACTTTGCCGACTGGGATTCCACCACAAACGCGCTATCTGCAAGCATAATTGACATCAAAAGGCTGTTCTGATTTTAATACCCCATAAGATATAACCAGTAGTTTCCGCATCACCGCGCACACTGCCACTTGTTTAGGTTTGCCTTTATCAAGTAGCCTATTGTATAAATTCTGCGTGACTGGATTGTGTCGCGTTGCCGTCAGTGCAGGCATATAGAGAGACTTTCTCAGGCGTTTGTGCCCTATTTTTGACAGACTACTCTTGTTGATACTACTGCCAGACTGGGTTATCTTCGGATTCAACCCAGCAAAACTGGCCACTTGCTTGGCGTTATCAAATGACGATATATCCCCCATATAGGCGAGGATAGCCCAAGCCGTTTTGTTGCCAATCCCGCCAATGCTGGTCAATAACCGTACTTGTTGACGCAACACAGAATCGCCTACAACCAAGTCCTTGATTTCCTGTTCAACAATCACTATTTGCCGACAGATGTACCGAATCATCGCTTTGATTGATTTGCTGGCGGTCTTATTCAAACTCACTGGCAAACGATTCTTCTCTTGGGTTGATTGTTTGTTTAACTGCTCCAAGCGCGTCATCAGGCATTGTAACGCAACACTGGCTTCGCTTTTGGGCTTGAACAGATTTTTCTCTAACTCACCTTTGGCCACAATATGTTGACAATAACGCGCAATGCTGCCAGCACTTGTGCCCTGTGGGTATCGGATTTATCCGTTTTATTACGCAACATTTCCATCTTGACAAACGCATGGGTTCTCATTGGGTTCGCCACAATCACCTGGTCGCCTGAGCGATGTAAATAATACGCCAAAGCAACCCCATAAACGCTGGTGGCTTCCATACAAAACACCCGCTCTTGCGCTGCGTCCAATGATTTTAGCCATTTGGACAAGGCTTTGAAGCCTTTATGATCATTAGCAAAAGACGGGTTGTGGTCAACACCCTCAACGCACACAGCACCATCAAAACGTGCTTTAGATATATCAATACCGATACATAACATAACATTCTCCGGTTATAATTGTAGATAGGTTGGATAATTTAACTTCGGTGCATCCTCGTACTATTCGTGCTCAGATTTTTGGTTCAGGTTTTTGGTCTTGCACCAGATACTGTCCGCACTTGATGATGTTAATGTACAAGGATGTACGGGCAAATAATTGCTCCTGCATTATTTGCACTTCCGCCATCCATGGCGGTCGTATGCCGGTTTTGCATCGTTACATGGATGTAACTTATTAGAACAATGCAGGAGCAATTGTCGAGGAGCAAAAACCGGTAAAGCGGGTAGTAGGTGCGATACCTTATCAACAAGTTTAAAAACTTACTGGGGGCTACTGCATCACGACTACCCATCCAACCGCCGTTGGATAGGGTCCATTAAAAACCACTAAACGAGTTGATAATTTACCCGATTGGGATCATACGAGGGGGATTTAGTGGGTTGGGTTTTCCACCGGCGTAACCTAACGAGGGTTTTTGCACAGTCTCGAAAGCAGGAACCCAGTAAAATAGCCAAACCCGCCAGGGTTTCCGCATGTAACGCATGCCTAGCGAGGGTTTCTGGCACAGTCTCGGAAGCAGGAATCCAGTAAAACAGCCAAACCCGCCAGGGTTTTCCACATGTAACATGCACTAGCTTGGGGTTTTTGCACAGTCTCCACTGCGGGTGAGGTATAGCTGATGCTGTTCATATCGTTAACCTGTACAGTAAAATGTACCTGTTATAACCACATGCAATAAGCCGCCAATGGTTTATTTATACGGGTCAGCTGCGTCTCGTAAGCCATCGCCGAGAAAATTAAAGCCCAGAATCACAATGATGACCGGAATCACTGGTAACATCAGCCATGGGTAAAGAGCGACAACATTGATGTTTTGCGCTTCGTTTAATAATACGCCCCAGCTTGTAATCGGTGGGCGTAGCCCTAATCCGAGGAAACTCAGTGCGGTTTCTCCAAGTATCATAGCCGGGATTGACAGTGATGCCGAGGCGATTAAATGACTCATAAAACCGGGTAGCAGATGTTTGCTGATGATACGTTTTGGTTTCGCGCCCATGAGCTGTGCCGCACTACAATAATCCTCTTCACGCAATGCCAATAATTTAGAGCGCACGGCGCGTGCTAGGCTGGTCCAATCCAGCATCGCCAGTATGATGGTGATACCAAAGAATATGGATAGCGGATTCCAAGTTACTGGCAAGATTGCGGATAATGCCATCCACAAAGGCAATTCTGGAAACGAGCGTAGTATTTCGATCAGCCGTTGGACAATATGATCAATCATGCCACCGTAATAACCGGCGATGCCGCCAATGATGATGCCGAGGGTAAAACTGACAATAACACCAATCAAGCCAATGGTCAGAGAAATACGCGCACCGTAGAGGATTCTCGAATACATATCGCGCCCAAGCCGATCAGTCCCGAGCAGAAAGAACTGCCCTTCTTTTGCCGCGCAGACAAGATGTCGCTCGGTGTTTACCAGTTCCCAGAATTTATATTGGTCGCCCTTGCAGAAAAACCGTAACTTTTGAATATCGTTGGTGTTCGACTTATATTCCCGTTTTAGATTTTCCATATTCAGCCGATATTCCAGTCCATAGACAAAGGGACCAACAAACTGATTTTCATGGAAAAAATGAATCTGTTGCGGTGGCGCGTAAATAAAATCAATATGTCGGCTATGCAAGTTATACGGGGACAAAAACCCGCAAAATAAAGCACTAAAATAAATCAACAACAAAATCAGGCTGGACACCATTGCCAACTTATGGCGTTTGAGTTTCCACCACATCAATCGCCATTGTGAGGCAAAATAATAGTGTTCTTGTTCGGCAGTCAGATTTTCAACCGAATAGGGATCAAATGGCTTGTCCGAAACAAAATGCCGACTCATTTTGTCACCTCACCCTGCAAGCGAATACGCGGGTCAAGAGCAACCAACAATAAGTCTGAGACCAAAACGCCGATCACGGTTAGCATTGCCAGAAACATCAGAAATGACCCTGCTAAATACATGTCTTGGCTTTGCAGTGCAGCTAATAACATCGGACCGGTTGTCGGCAAGGATAATACAACGGCAGTGATTTCCGCTCCGGAAATAACAGAGGGCAATAAACTACCGATGTCGGCGATGAAAAAGTTTAATGCCATGCGTAATGGATATTTCCTCACCAGCTTGCTCTCTTTCATGCCTTTTGCCCGCGCCGTGACGACATATTGCTTTTCCAGTTCATCCAACAGATTGGCGCGTAATCGACGTATCATTCCGGCTGTACCCGACGTGCCAATGACAATAACCGGTATCCATAAATGCGCCAGCACCGATTGTATTTTCCCCCAACTCCAAGGCTGGTCGATATATTCTGATGCCATCAGCCCACCAATGGATACGCCAAAATAAACATTGGCGAGATACAACATCACCAGTGCCAGCAAAAAATTTGGTGTCGCCAGACCAATAAATCCAAGAAAACTCAAGCCATAATCACCCCAACTATACTGATGGGTCGCCGAATAAATGCCGATTGGAAAAGCGATGATCCAAGTGAACAGGATGGTTGCCAGCGAAATCAGGATGGTTAGAAACATGCGGTTACCAACCACTTCCCGCACCGGCAAGTCATATTCAAAAGAATAACCAAAATCGCCTTGAAACATGCCCGTCACCCAGACTAGATATTGTTCATGAAAGGGTTTGTCCAGACCATATTCCTGACGTAAAAACTTTATTTTATCCTGATCAACCGATTCTCCTTGACTTTGCAGCTCGGCAATATAGCTTTCCAGATAATCACCGGGAGGAAGCTGAATAATGATAAAAACCAGCATACTAATTATCAGCAAGGTCGGTATCATCCACAGCAAGCGTTTAATGATGTAGTTCAGCATTACGGTCGCTCCAGCCAGAAAATATCGGGGTGATAAACACCGAAATAAGCGGTCGGTGACCAAGCATAAATCGCCTTTTTCGGCACGTTTCTTAACTGTTTATTGACCACAATCGGTTGCGGAACCGAATTGACAATACCAATACTGTAAACTTGATCGGAAAAATTATTGAGCATTTCTCGCCATATTTGTTCACGTTCAGGCAATGTAACAGCGCGATTCCAGCTTTGGTTTAATGCCAGCAGTTGCTGAGCTACCGGCAGGTCGGGGGTTTCCCCGACTGCACCTTTGGTTTCGTAATATTGCCCCCACTTTGGCCATTGATATTGATCCTGTCGGGTCGGTGCCAATTCATGCGGACTCATGTCAGCCGTTGGCAAGCCATTTTCGATGCCGCTCCAAATTGACATCATCGCGTCACCGGAAAAAATTCGTTCGCGGAATACTTCACGTTGCGATGGTTTGCTGTAAATTTTGATGCCCAGCTTCAACCAGCTATCATGAATCAGTGCCAAAATATCGGTTTCTTCGGTGCTTTCGCCAGCACTATGGATGATAATTTCCAGCGGTTTGCCATCGGGTCGCAGGCGCAGCCCATTGCTGTTGCGTTCGTGTAATCCCATTTCATCGAGCAAGCGATTAGCGTGTTTCAGGTCATATATCGCCCAGCGGCGTTGCAGGTTGATATTATGAAATCGACTATCGGGCAACACCGTATTATTGCTTTCATTGGTAAGCCCGAAATAAATCACTTGATTGATTTCATGACGGTCAACCCCCATCGACAACGCACGCCGAAAGCGAATATCACGAACAAGCCCACGCCAAACCGGATCATTGCTGTTCAAATTCGGGTACAGTGCCTTGTGTGAGCCGTTGATATTGCGCCAAAGATAAACATCATAGTTATTACGCTTCTCGCCCTCTTTCAAAAAGGTATAATTATCGAGGCGCAAATAATGACCCTGCAAATCCGATTCCCCCGCGCCAGATTTAGCGGGAATCAGGCTACTGGACACAATATTGACAAACACCTCGTCAATATAAGGCATCTGCAAACCGTTCACATCGACCCGATGAAAATAAGGATTGCGCTCGAAAACATACCGCTCTGCCGGAGGTTTGGTGGTATTTACCCAGGGTTGCAATGAAGGGAGTTTGGGATTGGTCAGTTTATATTGACGCGCTTTTTTCAAATAATAACCAGCCCAGTTGCGTTTGCCTGCCTGTTTTGCCTGGGCATCGAGTTTTTGTGGATCGGAATAGCGCGGATGAAATTGTTTTAGATAATGCTTTGGTTGATAAATAAACAGAGGGCGCGGCGCGGCTAATGACGGCAAAAAATAGGGGTTGGGTTGTTGCCACCGATAGATTACGGTGTAAGCGTTCGGAAAAGTAACCATTGGTAGCTGTTCATCAACCAGTAATATTTTGGATGCTCCGAATGGATTCAAGTCCGGGTTATTGGCAACATCTTCCCAGTAGTATTTAAAATCCTCCGCAGTCAACGGTGCGCCGTCCGACCAGCGATGCCCTTTACGCAGGTGAAATATGAATTCTTTGTTGTCATGCACATCAAATGATTCGACAATATCAGCAATCAATTTCAGGTTCTGGTTATAGCCAACAATACGTGAATAACCATAGACTACCATGCGGCGAATATCCTTATCCTTACCCATCAGCAGATTCATTTTTCCGCCATATTGTCCGGCAATCCGGTTGTTCATGGTCTCATCCATCAGCAACGGCTTGTCGGGCAAACGCTGCGCCATTGGCGGCAATTTACCGCTTGTTAATTGCGCGTTAAAGTAATCTGGCTCTGGTGGGTTAGGATATGGGGTGAGTGGGTCGGCACTGAATACATTCGCGCAGAGCAACATACAGAGCAGAAAGAAAAAGCCAGTGTAGCGCGTCATGTTACATCACCTGAGTTTGAACATAATGTTCAGGCGCAATCGCGGTGAGTTGGGTTTGCCCATCTGGAGTTTGGGTATAGGGCATCGGCCACGTGCTCGGCACGGATAATTTGCCATCCATGAGCGCGTCAAAATCAAGCGGTTTACTCAAATCGGGAAAGGGCACTGCCGATAACAATGCCCGAGTATAGGGATGCACTGGGTTATTGAATAATTCTTCTTTCAAGGCAATTTCAACCAGCCGTCCATGACACATTACCGCGATTCGGTCGGCGATGTAATTGACCACAGCAAGGTTATGCGATATAAATAGGTAGGTTAAATTCAGTTCAGATTGCAAATCCTTGAGTAGATTCAGCACCTGCGCCTGTATGGAAACATCTAGTGCCGAAACTGGTTCATCGCAAATAATCAATTCTGGTCGCAATGCCAAAGCACGCGCAACGCCGATCCGCTGTCTTTGCCCACCTGAAAAACTGTGTGGATAGCGATTCAGAAATCGAGGGTCAAGCCCGACTAATCGCATCAACTCTTTTACCATCTCAATTTGGTATGCCTGATCGCCCACGTTATGAATAACCAAAGGCTCGCGAATAATGTCATACACCGTCATGCGCGGGTTTAATGAACTAAACGGGTCCTGAAAAATAAATTGCATTTTCGGTCGAAAATGAAACAATTTCTCCTCTTCAAGGGCAAGTATATCTACATCATGGGCAGAATCGAAGTAAGTGATACTGCCACTATCCGGTTGCAATGCTTTCATTAAAATATTCGACAAGGTGGTTTTTCCACAACCGCTCTCACCCACCAAACCAAAACATTCACCACGCAACACATCAAAACTAACTCCGTCAACGGCACGAACGCTGCGGTCTTTTACCTTACTAAACAATGATTTATTTCGAATATTAAAAACTCGCGACACGTTTCTGACCTTTAGATGTGTTTTGTTTCGCTCGGTATCAGGGCATGATTTCTCCGCCTGTATGCTCGAAAATTGTCGCTCTTTGGATAATAAATGCCCACGCTTGGTGACTATTTCCCGCACCGACTTTAGTCGCTGGTCAGTTTCCATATCAAAATGTGGCACAGCTTGTAACAACGCTTTGAGATAGGGATGTTCAGGGCTGGAAAAAATATCGGTTACGTCGCCACTTTCCATGACTTCGCCGTGATACATCACCACCACCTCATCCGCAATATTGGCAACCACGCCCAAGTCATGGGTGATCAACAAGACTGCCATATGCAATGTCTGTTGCAGGTCTTTTATCAGCTTGAGAATCTGCGCCTGTATGGTAACATCCAGCGCGGTGGTCGGCTCATCGGCAATCAATAATGCCGGTCTGCAAACCAATGCTGCGGCAATCATCGCCCGTTGTCTCAAACCACCAGACAACTCAAATGGATACGCTTTTAATGCCTGATCTGGATCGGGAAACCCAACCATCCCCAGCATATCGCGGCTAAGCGCGATTGCTTGAGTAGCATTGACGTTTTGATGCAACAACACCGACTCACTAACCTGATTACCAATCGTATGCAATGGCGAAAGAGAAACCATCGGCTCCTGAAAAATGATTGAAATCTTGCCGCCTCGGATAGCGCGCATCGGTGCACTATCCGCTTTCAATAACGCAACATCGGTAACCACTTGATTTGGTTCTGGTTGTAACAGAATCTTGCCGCCAGAAATTTGGGCAATTTTCGGCAGAATACGCAGAATCGCCTGTGCTGTTACCGATTTCCCCGAACCCGACTCCCCGACCAGTGCCAGCGTTTTTCCATGCGGTATTTTGAATGAAATATCACGCACAACCGGAAGCACTCCCTCGTGCAATCGAAAATCAACTTTTAGATTCCTGACTTCTAGTACGCTCATGGTGTTTAGTGCTATTTATGTGTACCAGACGAGAGTATAACAATTATTATTTGTTTAACACCATACCGCGTATGAGACTGTGCAAGAAACCAACATCCGTCTTTCCTGCAAAAGCAGGAATCCAGTAAAACAGCCAAACCCGCAAGGGTTTTCTACATGTAACATGCACTAGCTTGGGGTTTTTGCACAGTCTCGTATGTCGATGTTCAGAAAGATATGATACTTTTTTACTATAAGAAATCGGGTCGTATTCTATGATATTAGTGACTAAATTTAAACACAGGAGACCACCCGATGCAGATACAAAGCCTGCGAATCAAATCATACCGCAGTGGGTGTGTCAGTGACAATACCAGCAAGGTTGCCATTGACCGCTTAAAAAGACTAGAACTATACGCTGAACTCAAATTACAAGGCTGTAATGAGGAGACTCGCCTAAAAGTAATAAATGCCAGTAATCCGCTCTTCAAGAGCCACTTATTACCGTTGGGCAAAGCGTTATAAACGTTACGGATTAGCGGTTTAGAGGATAACAGCACCCGCCACACGTCAGACAACCACAATGGACATCCCAGCAAGTGCAGGCGGTATTGCACTTGTGGCAACGGTTTAAGACCAAAACAAGGACAAGCGTAAGATATGGAATATTGGTACGCGATCAAGGGATGAGCATTAGCGAAAGTACAGTGGGACGGATATTGTACAAATTGATTCACACTGGACGAATCAAGCCGGTTGCTTTTTATCGTGGACAAGTCAATCCCAACATAGGAGCTTCAAGTACCATGCAGCTGGGCATGAAAGCAAACAGGTCAGGGAACTGGTGCAGATTGAACCTATGAGCATATCGATAGCAGGCTTTATGGTTAAAAAGTTTAAGGCGACCGATCCGATTACTGGCATCACCTTCATGCGAGCCTATTCAAGAGCAACCAGCGACAATGCCCGCCGCTTCTTACAACACCTGATTGAGCAGGCACCGTTTGAGATACATTCCGCAGGTGGGTGGGCAGTGAATTTAGAAATGACTTTGAACCGCTTTGTGAATAACGTGGCATCCTTTTGTTCGTACTGCCCGCTAAAATCCCCCCGCTCAATAGTTGTGACAATGGCTGTTACGAGCGCGCCAATGGCATGACACGGTATGATTTCATCCCTTCTACGAATATTGACCATCGCATCTATCAATCTGGGGTTGGATGATTTTCAGTCTCATCAACCAATACCGACCGCATGATTCATTGGACTTGGCAACACCTTATGCGTATTATCAGAACCTCGCGAAGACAACCCTTTTGTCTCATAGGTACTGAACCCAGACAGCGTATTGCGATTTCGTTAGTTATCAATCTTGTAACGCTTTCAAAAGGATTAAAAAACAGCGATTCATTTCGGCTTTAATTTCGGTAAAAAATGATCCGCAATAAAAACCAACAAATTAAATCAACTTCACATCATAATGGATTGATTTTATTATATCATTTCATTGACTATCAAACGCCTGATGGATTAAACAGGCTTCATAATATCCCGCCGCCGACACTGCAACGGCATATCGAAGACCTA
Source organism: Candidatus Spongiihabitans sp. (assembly GCA_965261425.1). Classification (GTDB taxonomy): domain Bacteria; phylum Pseudomonadota; class Gammaproteobacteria; order Arenicellales; family Poriferihabitantaceae; genus Spongiihabitans. The sequence goes on along the minus strand of OZ253452.1, from coordinate 634,079 downwards.
TCCGCTTGTTTTGAATTTGTATCCTTGCAGGAGTTTTCACAGGCGCAATCAAAACGTGGTTTGGCGACCATAACCTTTGATGATGGTTATAAGAATGTGCTACAAAACGCCCTGCCTGTGCTTGAATCTTTGGATTGTTCTGCCACGCTTTTTCTAAATCCGGTTACATTTTCAAAATGCTGGAACTGGCGCGACAAGGTTCGCTATCTGATTGACTGTCAACGGGCAGAAGAATTTTCCAGTCAATACCCGTTTTGCCATAAATCGGGACGATTTTATCGTTACAGTAAGCATCCTGACAATAACAGCGCGTCGCTTGATCAGGCTTTGAATGGCTTTCTTAAAAATCATCCCATCGACCTATATGGCGACTATCCTTATATTCAGATTGAGGATTTAATAAGCCACCCGCTGATTAGTTATGGTAACCACAGCCAAAACCATTATGTGCTTGCATCGCTGACCAATCAACAGCAGGTAGCGGAAATCGAAGTCGCCGAGCAATGTTTGCAGGACATTCCCGAGCTGACGCTTGCTGATTGCTTCTCTGCCCCGTTTGGAGGCACTGACGACATCAACTCATCGACTTATGAATTACTCAAGACGCGAGGCTATCACTCCTTGCTGATGAGCCGACAAAAACTGCAACCCGCCCGGTCTTTGATCCATAAAATACAAATTTTAGAACGCTTTATGCCCAAGTCTGATGACATTATTGGGGAACTAGCGGATATACGGATTAGAAATTGAAAACCGCATTCGTAATTCGTAACAATCCATCATAAATGCTTTGTAATCCACCAACCATTTGTTATCATTGCCGCGCAACACAATTTAATTAAAATAGAGGTCAATATGCAGATAATCGAAGTACTCAACAGCAAGCAAGGATCGGCACCCAACAAGGTGATTTCATGTGCGCCATCGGAACGGGTCAGTAACGCGCTGAAACTACTCATTGACAACAACATCGGTGCAGTACCGATTGTTTCTGGTGAACAGGTTGTGGGCGTTTATTCCGAACGTGATGTGGTTAAGAATTGCCAACAGCACGGAGCAGATTTTCTCGGTCGTAGTTTGCAGGACATGATGAGTAGCAACGTGATTGCCGTCCGACCTGAGCAGTCGCTCGATGAGGCACTGATGCTCATGCGTGATAACAGTATTCGACACCTGCCAGTGGTTGATGATAACAAGATGGTCGGCTTCCTGAGTGTGAGAGATCTGATGCATGCCAAATTAGATTACGCCAATAAAAAAGCCGAGTTCTTAAAGGGGCAGGTCAATATTATGGATAAGCCATTACCGATGTAATGCGCTGTCGCGTGTGATTAGCGACCTAATCAGGATGAAAACCCGGACATGAAAGCCTGAACATGAAAACATGGACTTCCTCAAGCTGGCGTGACTACCCGATTCGGCAACAACCAGAATATGCCGATGTGGATGCCTTGCAGTCGATTGAAAAACAAATTTCCGCCCTGCCCCCGCTGGTCTTTGCCGCCGAAATACGCGGATTGCGGCATCAGTTGGGTGAGGCATGTGCCGGTCGGGCGTTTTTATTGCAAGGCGGCGATTGTGCGGAAAGTTTTGCTGATTTTTCAGCCACCAGCATCCGCAACACCTTCAAGGTGTTGTTGCAAATGGCAGCAGTATTGACTTTCAGTGGTCGCAAACCGGTGATCAAAGTCGGTCGTCTGGCAGGACAGTTCGCCAAACCGCGCTCATCCGCTACGGAAATCCGCGATGGCAAAGAATTGCCCAGCTATCGTGGCGATAATATCAACGGCATCGAGTTTACCGAAACGGCGCGCCGACCCGACCCGCAACGCATGTTGCAAGCATATCACCAATCGACCTCAACCTTAAACCTGTTGCGTGCGTTCGCCAGCGGTGGGCTGGCAGACTTGCATCAGGTCGGGAAGTGGAATGTGGCATTTCTGGAGGGCAACCCACAACGCGAACAATACGAAAATCTCGCTCATCGGATTGAACAAGCACTGACCTTTATGGATGTTTGCGGAATCAATGGCGAGAACACCCCCGCACTGCGTGAAACCACCCTTTACACGTCCCACGAAGCATTATTGCTTAATTATGAACAAGCACTGGTTCGCATCGATCATCTGACCGACAAGCCCTATGCTTGCTCGGCACACATGTTGTGGATTGGAGAAAGAACCCGCCAACTGGACGGTGCCCATATTGAGTTTTTCCGGGGGCTACATAATCCAATCGGAGTGAAGCTTGGACCGTCAATAAAACACGATGAGCTCATCAGACTGATTGATCTACTCAATCCGCAAAACCAACCCGGTCGGCTGACCTTAATAACCCGCATGGGAGCCAACATCATCACCGATAAACTACCCGCACTGGCGCAATGCGTGTTTGACGAAGGACGGCATGTGGTATGGAGTTGCGACCCGATGCACGGCAATACCATTAAGGCAAGCAATGGTTTCAAAACGCGCTCTTTTGACAGTATATTGTTGGAGTTACAACAGTTTTTTGACATCCTGTCGGCGCAACAACAACATCCCGGTGGCATCCATCTGGAAATGACTGGTCAACATGTAACCGAATGTGTCGGCGGTGCCTACGCCATCTCTGATGAGGATTTACAACAGCGTTACTACACCCAATGCGATCCGCGTCTAAACGCCGATCAAGTGCTGGAGTTGGCTTTTCGGATTGCCGAGTTTTTGCAAAAAGCCCCAACAAATTTATCATAGGTCATCACCAACACATCAAGGAAACGTCCTAGAGGTGATTTGCTTGACATTGTGCTGCCACATAACCACCCAGCGCGGTGTCGCAGAACCCATCCCTGCCAATTGCAAGTTGGGATGCGCCCGCTCCACACGTTTCAGAGTCGCCTCCTGATCGGGATCAACGTCAACAATAAAAACATGCTTCCCCGCCCTGAGCTGTGGTTCAAATCGCTTAAAATCCCGATGCGGTGCTTGTATGCCGTATAACCCGCCCACCCAAGTACAAAACCCGAAAAGCGCGACCGCTAAGAAGATAAAAGGCCACCAAGTATAGACGCTGGTCAGCTCGCTAATTGAAGTAAAAATCAGCACCGATGCGGCAAACCCTGCGCCCAATACAGCACCAGTAATCGTACCATGCGCCACATCCTGCTTGAATACCGACTCGATATTATGCAGATGATCATGGGCTTCAACCCCCGCATCATCTTTGCTAAACACATGGATTTGTGGCTTATGCACGCCACTGGATTCGAGTTCCTGTTCAATCCGGTCAAGATCGTCAAGATCATCACTAATATAAAAATGTCTTTTCATGGCATTACCAATGCAAAGGTTAATCGAACACGAACCAACTCTCAAATTCACCCGCCATAAAACAATCGGCACAACAATCATCCAATGCTTGAAGCGAGATTCATTACCCACAAGCATACGCCTTATATCAGAATCAATCAACAACCGTCTGGGTTCTGTTAGCCCAAAGCAGTAATGTCCCCTTTTTATATTCATGTGGGCGACACATTCACGTCTAAAGCCGGTCATATCAGTCGCCAAGATGCTAAAAAACCATCTCGACAACATAATGACTTACTTGAAACATCGCCTCACCAATGCGACCGCAGAAGGATTTAATTCAAAGATTCAGTCCATAAAATCGGCTGCCAGAGGATTTAGAAACTTCGAAAACTATCGCGTTTCAATTCTGTTTCATTGTGGAACACTTAATCTCTACCCACAGGGTTCCCAGTAGAACCCTATTTTTCTTTGCGGATTGATGTAATAATATATTCTGTGCGATAAAGATTCTCATGTTTCTCATTACAAGCGTAATCTGTCGGGTCGCCTGTTTCTTTATTTACAACCCAAGATGCTCTTTTGCTACGTTCGCCCAGAAGACTGCCAACAGACAGACCGTGGGAGAACGGGAACATCAAGAGCACCCGCAACTGCGCCGTAAGTAGCGCGGATTTCAACTGCGTTCAGGTAATCCAGTATTTCTTCTACTTTAATTAATTCTGTTTCTCCTGCATTGTTTCGCTTGGTTATTCTTGTCAGGTTTATTTTTCACGCGGTGCTACATAGCGTCTGCTCACAAAATCGGTTTTGGATATCTAATCTGTCCCAGCCAAGCAATTGGCACAATCTGTACCCGTCCAATCGTAATTGGTGTCGCCAAAGGAAATCCCCTTGGTCAGAGGGAATTTCTTTTTCGTTCGGACAGCCAGATCCCGCCGAGAACCAATGCCAGAGCAATGCCGTGATAAACTCTGAATGGCTCATTTAATAGCGTAACTGCCAGTATCGATGCGAAAACAGGGACCAGATTTACAAACATTCCAGCACGCCCCGGTCCGATGGTAGCCACCCCCTGAATAAAGAAAATTTGCGCGAGAAATGACGGCAACAGAGTTACTAATATGACAATAATCCAGCCTTTTGTGGTTGGCCATTGCAGATTTCCGGTTAAGAATTCAGACGCGCTTAGTGGCAGGGATACCATAAATGCCGATAGCGCAAGAACCAAAAATACGCATAAAGAGGGTGCGGTCGCAAATCGCCTGAGTGCTAGAACGTATCCCGCATAAAACAAACAGGCAATCACCATAATATAATCGCCGCGAGTTATGGTGAGCGAGGCTAAACGCTGCAAATCACCGCCACTAGCAATCACCAATACCCCGATGACAGTCAATGCCACCCCCATTAGTTGTAATCCAGATACGCTCGTGCGGTAGATAACAAGGGTCCCCATCAGCACAAAGACCGGGACCGCACCTTGAATAATGCCGATATTGAGTGCCGATGTGGTATAGGCGGCAATATAAAACAACGCCGAGAATGCGCCCAATCCCAGACTGCCCATCCAGAAAAGAGAGCCAAAATGACCGCGTAGCTTGTGCCAGTCGCGTAACAGGATTTTGTTGGCAAAGATCAATAGCAACAATACCGCACCCAGCCAGCGCAGACTCACCAACAACATCGGCGACACCTGCCCGACCGCTAATTTGGCGAATATCGTGTTACAGCCCCAACAAAATGCGGTAACCGATAACAATAAATACGCTTTTGACGTTGCTTCAGCCGTCGGAGTGTTTGTTTTAATGTCCTGCACTTATGAGTTGAACCGCCTCAGTAAATTCCCTGCCAACCACCCGTCTGGTCAGGGATACACGTCATTACTTGGCGGCGTTTCTTTCTTGTGCTTCCTTAATCACTTCTTCTGCGACATTTTTTGGACAAGGCATATAGTGAGAAAATTCCATCGAAAATTGCCCGCGTCCAGAAGTGATGGTACGCAAATCACCGATATAACCGAACATATCCGCGAGCGGAAGATCGCCCTTGATACGTACACCAGTCGGTGCGGAATCTTGTGATTTAATCATGCCTCGGCGACGATTCAAATCGCCGATGACATCGCCAACATGCTGCTCGGGGGTAAAAACATCCACTTTCATAATCGGTTCCAGCAGTTGCGGACCGGCTTTCACCATAGATTGACGGTAGGCTGCTTTTGCTGCCAGTTCAAATGCCACTGCCGATGAGTCAACCGCATGGAATGCGCCATCCATCAGGATTACTTTGACATCAATACACGGATACCCCGCCAAAACACCGACTGCCATACAGCCACCAAACCCCTTGTCTATTGCCGGCCAAAATTCCCGTGGCACGTTGCCACCGGTTACTTTGGATTCAAACAGATAGCCCGATCCGGTCTCACCCGGCTCAACGATGTAATCAATGCGACCAAATTGACCTGAACCGCCAGTTTGTTTCTTGTGAGTATAAGTGTCTTCTATGCTTTGGGTAATGGTTTCACGATACGCTACTTGTGGTTTGCCGACTTCCACACTAACACCGTGGGTGCGCCTCAGCAAATCAACTTTAATATCCAAATGCAACTCGCCCATCCCTTTGAGAATGGTTTCACCGCTATCCTCGTCGGTGGTAACATGAAATGACGGGTCTTCCCATATCATTTTCCCCAATGCCACTCCCAGCTTCTCTGAAGCACTCTTGTCTTTCGGGGTTACCGACATGGAAATAACTGGATCCGGAAAAACCATCGGTTCCAGCGTTGCCGGATGATCGGGGTCGCACAGCGTATGCCCAGTTTTGACATTTTTCATGCCGAGTACCGCAACAATATCACCCGCTTGCGCAGAAGTCCGCTCTTCACGCGAATTGGCATGCATTTCTACAATCCGTCCAATGCGCTCGGTTTTGCCCGTAGCGGTATTCAATACCGTGGAACTCTTGCCCACCTTGCCAGCATAAATACGCAGAAATGTCAGTGCCCCAAATCGGTCATCCATAATTTTGAATGCCAGTGCACGGAGCGGCTTCGATGCATCAACGATGGCAAATTGTCCGGTTTCATTGCCCTCTAAATCGGTCTCTGGCTGTGGCTTCACTTCGGTTGGATTGGGCAGATAATCGACAATAGCATTGAGAAGCAACTGTATGCCTTTGTTTTTGAATGCCGAACCGCAATAAGTGGGAAAAAAATCCAGCGCAATCGTGCCCTTGCGGATGCAGGCTTTGAGCGTATCCATATCCGGCTGTTCGCCATCGAGATATTTTTCCATCGCCTCATCGTCATGCTCAAGCGCAACTTCAACCAACATTTCACGATGGCTTTCTACATTATCAACCATGTCTGCGGGCACTTCCTCGATATGATAGTTTGTCGGATCGCCAGAACCATCCCAAATCCATGCCTTGCGCGTCAACAAATCAACCACACCGGTAAAATCATCTTCAATACCGATGGGCAAAACCATCACCAACGGCTTTGCCCCAAGCACTGCTTTAACTTGCTCGACCACACGATAAAAATCAGCACCAATACGATCCAGTTTGTTGACGAAAATAATCCGTGCGATTTCCGATTCATTGGCATAACGCCAGTTGGTTTCAGATTGCGGCTCAACCCCGCCCGAGCCACAAAACACCCCGACACCGCCGTCCAGCACTTTTAAGGAGCGATACACTTCAATCGTGAAATCAACGTGCCCGGGGGTATCGATGATGTTAAATCGATGTTGATCCCAAAACGCGCTTGTCGCAGCCGATTGTATGGTGATGCCGCGCTCGCGCTCCTGATCCATGAAATCTGTTGTTGCTTCACCGTCATGCACCTCACCGATTTTGTGAATCTTGCCGGTCAGGCTTAGCATACGTTCAGTAATGGTCGTTTTGCCCGCATCGACGTGGGCGAAGATGCCAATATTTCTATAATGTGATAATTCTGTCATGACCGTGATGTAGATTAAATTTGCACTAAATGTGCTCTGAATATTGCCCTGATTAAGCGAAACTGATTTCACCAATCACATTTCCAAAGCGGGCGTGATGATACTACAAAAGGGGATGAAAATCAGAGCATTTTTGCAATTATTACGCATTACCGGCCAATGATTTTGACACAGGATAAGATTTCGACACAGATGACTGCCCGGAAGTAGAGCTTCGGTCCCGCCTAGTTGATAGTGGGCAGTTTGGAAACAGCAAAAAACCCAACATCTAAAGCCGCGTTTCCGTTGGGGTAAATTTATCAAACAGTCTATTCGTAATCCGTAATTGATACGGTTATCTGCCCTTGTGCCCGTTCGGATGAATCTCCTGCACTCGTTGCCACGCCATACGAATTTCATGGGTTTTCTCGTTTGCCAGTTTAATCATTTCTTCTGGCAACCCTTTGGAAACCAATTTATCTGGATGGTGCTGGCTCATCAATCGGCGGTAGGCTTTTTTAATGTCGTTATAGGGTGTATCGGTGGTAACCCCAAGCGTTTTGTAAGGGTCTGCTTCGAAGTGCTGAGGCGATTGGGCGGCATTGCCACCGCGCATCATGTCGATGATCATCTGCAAGTCTGATTGCCCGATGCCGAGAGTTTGGGCAATCTCGTTTAGGATGACATTTTCGCTCGCATCCAGCCGACCATCAGCAAATGCCGCCTGCACCTGAATTTCAAGAAACATCCGTATCAGGGTTGAGCGGCGATGACATTCCTGACGAAATTGTAGCAAAACCCCCGCTAAATCGAAGTCAGCATCCCTGCCCCGATTAAATAATTCGATGGCAGCCTCTTTCTGGGCACTACCGAGTTGCATCCGCTCCATCAAATTTTTTGCCAATGATATTTCATCCTTTGAAACCTTGCCGTCGGCTTTGGCAATGTGTCCCATGACCAAAAAAGTCGCTGTGAAAAATGCCGCCTGAACGCGCTCTTGATTACCCGCAACAGCACCACTGCGACTAAAGCCCTCGTCTATCCGGTGTCCTAATGATGCTCCCAACATCGCGCCGATGGGTCCACCAATAAGAAACCCAAAGGTACCGCCGACTACTTTTCCCCACCACGCCATAATTTTATTTCGCCTAAATAATTAAAAACACCTACCCTTTCGAGCCGCCAAGGCAAGGCGGCGAGTCCGGAATCTGCCCGCCCTTTTCCAGCCACTCATTCGGAGTCAACGTATGCAACGCAAGCGCGTGAATGGCGCCTGCCAACTCATCAGCCAGCATCTGATGGACCATGCGATGACGTGCAACCAGTGCTTTTCCCTCAAATTGTTCGCTAACGAGCGTAATATTAAAATGCGATTCGGCGCCCTCGGGAACGCGGTGCATAAAACTCTCATTCACCACCTGTAGATGCGCCGGCGCAAGAGCGTGTAATTTTGCCTGAATAATCGCCTGAATATTAGCTTGAACGGCTGTCTGTTGATTCATGGTCGTATTTTACAATAATTTGCTTTGTAGTGGTTTGGTTTCTAACATTCTCAATAACTGAGTTGACAAATAATCACCGATTGATTACAAATACCCCTCCTGCTCTATTGATTTGAATAATACCGGATTTAGGATTAGTCATGTTTGAAAAATTTACCGCCACACATCAAGACCCAATCATCAAACTACTTGGAATGTATCGCGATGACCCACGATCTGAAAAAATTGATGTTGGGGTGGGTGTTTTTAAGGATTCCAACGGTCAAACCCCGATTATGCAGGCCGTAAAAGCAGCCGAACAATGGCTCCATGAAACACAAACCAGCAAAACCTATGTTGGTATCGCTGGCGATGAGTCGTTTAATAGTCAGATGGCAGATATGGTTTTTGGCTCGTCTGATGCGCGTCATCGAGTGCGAGCGGTGCAAACTCCGGGTGGATGTGGTGCGCTTAGAATGTTGTCCGACACGCTGTTTCGGGTAGCGAGCGAAAAAAAGGTTTGGGTGAGCGACCCCACTTGGGGCAACCACTATCTCATCTTTCGCCAGAGCGGATTTAATGTTGCGCCTTATCCATACCTTAACCGAACAACGAAAGCCATTGACATTGATGCCCTGATGGGCAAATTATCTGGTCTTGGTCAAAACGACATTGTGGTATTGCATGGTGCCTGTCATAACCCTTCGGGTGCCGAACTCAAGCGGCAAGACTGGGATGAAATCGCCCAATTGAGCGCGAAAAACGGGTTTTTTCCTTATCTCGATTTCGCCTACCAAGGGTTTGGGAGCTCTCTGGAAGAGGATGCCTATGGCATAAGAGCCTTGGCTTCGGTGGTTGAATCGATGGTCGTCGCCAGCTCCTGCTCCAAGAACTTCGGGCTTTATCGTGACCGAGTCGGTTGTGCGATGTTGCTTGGTAGCACACCGGAAACATCGGATCTTGCCCGAGAAAATATTCTCAGCAATACCCGTAGCTCCTATTCCATGCCCCCCGACCACGGAGCTGCTATCGTTGCCCGAATCCTTAACGACCCCACATTACGTCAGTCATGGGAAGACGAGCTGACTGGTATGCGCGAACACATGTTGTCAATCAGGGACAAGCTAAGCACACTGTTAAGAGAAAAGTCCGGCTCGGACAGATGGGATTTTATTACCGACCATCGTGGCATGTTTTCACTGCTTGTGCTGAGTGATGAGCAAGTAGAAAGCCTTAGGAACGATTACGCGGTGTATGCGGTCGCAGGCGGACGAATCAACATCGCTGGCATCAAAGATGACAACCAGTTAGAGCAATTTGCTGATGCTTTGGTGGCGGTAACGTCCTAAATGGTGCCGGAAAGAGGAGTCGAACCTCCGACCTACTGATTACGAATCAGTTGCTCTACCAACTGAGCTATTCCGGCAGTTTGGGTAATAGTTTGGGCAATCGCGATACCGATACCGAGCAGGCGATTATATAAAAAAGGAGCCCGCTTTGAAATGCTTTTTTGGCTTTGGTGCCTACGAGACGGGTTGCCCAGTATCATAACAGTGGCAGTGAATCATCCGGAAAACCCTTGCGGGTTTGTTTGTTTTACTGGATTCCCACTTCCGGCGTTGGTAAACTGATAACTGATAACTGCTAGAATATAATATCAACTCACAAATCGGTCACTCTAAAAAACAAAAATGACTGAATCCGACATACAGCGTGCACGGGATTTTCAAACCGAAATCTATCCTGAGCTTGACCGAAAATTAAAATCAACGCCGTGGAACGGTGGCGTATCCGAGGCGCATGGTCTGCTTGCTGGGCTTGCATGTCGTGGCATCATTGCCCACGGGCTTGCTAATAAAATGTACTTGTTGAGAATTCCCAATACGGAAAATACTGAACATGCTGTCATGCTTGAAGGGTTGTTTGACTTGATTTTGCGTGATTTGCAATCGGACGAGATTACATTCAATATTTTATTACCCGCCGAGCCGCTCAGCACAGCACAAAAAGCCGAGCAAATTGCGAATTGGTGTCAAGGGTATTTGCAGGGCTTCTGCTATGATGGCAAGCCGTCAATTTGCCAACACAATGACATCGTGCGCGAGATATTTGAAGATATATTTCATATTTGTAGCATCGAACTGGATACCGATGCCGAACTTGAATTGATTAACGACAATGATGACCAAAAGTCACTGGTTGAAATAGAAGAATACCTGCGTGTCGGGATTCGTTTGATTTATGATGAAACCACCGCTGACACCCGCCTGCATTCAGAACCCGCCAGTCACTGAGTGCCACAATCATCGTGATAATAAGACAATGACCAATCCCTGCCGCCGCCGTCAGGATTTGATGCACTTTATTACTGATGGGATTGCCATTTTGACCACTGCACATCACCAAACGCGCAACAGCGATGTGCTTTTTCAATTTCGTCCAGACAGCGATTTTTATTATCTGACCCATTTCCCCGAACCTGAAGCGGTGGCAGTTTTTGTTCCCAACCGAGCGGAGGGCGAATTTTTATTGTTTTGTCGGCAAAAAGACCCGAGTAAAGAGCAATGGGATGGTCGGCGTGTCGGACTGGAGGGTGCGATTTCGGAATATGGCGCGGATCAGGCATTCCCAATCGAACAATTGGCACAAAAACTGCCGGAATTGCTCAATAATCGCGACAAAGTCTATACCATGATGGGGCGTTATCCTGAATTTGACAGCGAATTGCTGAATTGCATCAGTACTGTGCGGGTTGGACGGCGTGGCGACAGACATGCGCCCGGAGAATATATTGATTTGCGCCACATCCTACATGAAATGCGTCTCATCAAGCGTAAAGACGAAGTTAAAATCATGCGTAGCGCAGCAAAGTTGTCCGCAACCGCGCACAGACGCGCCATGCAATTCACTCGCCCGGGTAAATTTGAATATCAGGTGCAAGCGGAAATGGAGCGCGAGTTTCGTCTTGGTGGCAGCCCGTATAACGCCTATCCGTCCATCGTTGCTAGCGGAGCCAATGCCTGTATTCTGCATTATGTGGAAAATAATGCAGAACTGCAGGATGGAGACTTATTGCTGATTGATGCGGGGGCGGAGGTTGATTGCTATGCGGCCGACATTACCCGAACTTTTCCGGTCAATGGCAAGTATAGTGGCGAGCAAAAAGCATTGTATGAAATTGTGCTTAGCGCGCAAAAAGCGGCCATCGAAGTAGTTAAACCGAATCATCCGGTGATTGAATACCATGAAGCCGCCGTGCGAACGCTCACTGAAGGCTTGGTCGATGTTGGGCTACTATACGGCGAGCTGAACGAACTGGTTGAAACAGAGGCTTATCAGCCATTCTATATGCACCGAACCGGACATTGGCTGGGCATGGATGTGCATGACGTGGGAGATTACAAAATTGACGGACAGTGGCGTATTCTGGAGCCGGGAATGGTGTTGACGGTTGAACCCGGACTGTATATTTCACCGAGCGAGGCGGTTGACCCAAAATGGCATAACATCGGCATACGCATTGAGGATGATGTCCATGTTACCCGACAGGGAAACGACGTGCTTTCCAAAGATTCGCCCAAAGAAATCAATGAAATAGAATCCTTAATGAAAGTATAATGAGAGCAGAAAATCATGCCGAAACACTGCCTGATGAAACCGACATCATCATCATCGGTGGCGGTTTAGTCGGTGCCAGCCTTGCGGTCGCCCTCAAACCGAGCGGCAAAAATGTGCTACTGGTTGAAGCGGTCAATCCACAATCCGCGCACCAACCGAGTTATGATGAACGCACGATTGCATTAACCCACAGCGCAAAACTGATTTTCAGCGTAATCGGGGTGTGGGAACATATTGAGCGCATTCAGGCGCAACCTATTTGGGATATTCACATCTCCAATCGGGGTCATTTTGGTCAGACGCATCTGTCCTGTAAGGATGTCGGTAGCAATATCTCATCCGACGCGCTGGGCTATGTCGTGCCGGCTAGGGTCATTGGCAATGTGTTGTGGGGGCAATTAGAGAACCATAAAAACACCCGCATTGTCTGCCCTGCCCACGCACAAAATTTACAACAACAGCAGGGCTTTTGCGCGCTGGAAATTATCCATAACGAAAAAACCAAACACCTTAAAGCAAAGTTGGTGGTTGTGGCAGATGGTGGCAGATCCGCAGTTAGTGAACAATGGCACGAGACACAAACGGACGCGCACACCATCGACTACGCACAATCTGCCATTTTATCTATCGTCTGTAGCGACCGAGCGCATCATGGACGCGCATACGAACGCTTTACCCACGAGGGACCACTGGCACTGTTGCCACATAGTAATGCGCTTGCGGGCGATGCCCGATATGCGGTGGTGTGGACGACCGATCAGGATAATGTGACAACACGCATGGGGTTATCAGATGATGAATTTATTGCCGTCTTGCAAACCACATTCGGTGATCGAGGCGGAAATTTCAGCAAACCCTCCCCGCGCACTCATTACCCGCTCAAACGCATGACCGTACCCGACCCTGCCGCCGAGCGGGTGATTATTATCGGCAATGCTGCCCACACCGTACATCCGGTCGCTGGGCAAGGGTTTAATCTTGGCTTGCGCGATGTTGCCGAACTCGCCGAAATCATTTTTCAGGCAGATTCCGCGTTGGGTAGTGGGTCTATGCTGGCGACCTATAACCAAGCGCGCCAGCGCGATACCGCCATGGTGACCAGATTCACCCACAGTTTGATAGAAATTTTCTCCAATAATTCAAAGGTGTTAGGCTTTATTCGTAATGTTGGACTTCAGACTCTTGAATATTGCCCGCCTGCCAAGCGATTCCTGCTAAAACGCACCATGGGGCTTGCCGGGAGACCCTCAAAACTGGCATTGGGCATTCCATTAAGCGGGTAATTGATCGGAATTACGAAATAAACAGTTGTCAGTGGGCAGTTAGGAATCCAGTAAAACAAACAAGCCTGAAAGGGTTTTCCGGTTTCATTTTCAATTATCAATTATCAATTATCAATTATCAATTATCAATGCCGTCTTTCCTGCGAAAGCAGGAATCCAGTAAAACAAGCAAACCCGCAAGGGTTTTCCGGTTTCATTTTCAATTTTCAATTCTCAATTATCAATTATCAATGCCGTCTTTCCTGCGAAAGCAGGAATCCAGTAAAACAAGCAAACCCGCAAGGGTTTTCCGGTTTCATTTTCAATTTTCAATTTTCAATTCTCAATTATCAATGCCGTCTTTCCTGCGAAAGCAGGAATCCAGTAAAACAAGCAAACCCGCAAGGGTTTTCCGGTTTCATTTTCAATTTTCAATTTTCAATTCTCAATTATCAATTATCAATGCCGTCTTTCCTGCGAAAGCAGGAATCCAGTAAAACAAGCAAACCCGCAAGGGTTTTCCGGTTTCATTTTCAATTTTCAATTTTCAATTTTCAATTTTCAATTCTCAATGCCGTCTTTCCTGCGAAAGCAGGAATCCAGTAAAACAAGCAAACCCGCAAGGGTTTTCCACTATTTACATGGATGGACAGGATGGACAAGATAAGAGCAATCCAGTAAACATACAAACCTGAAAGGATTTTCCGGTTCATTTTCAATTCTCAATTTTCAATTTTCCATTAAAAATGAATATCCCAACCGCGAAATTTGATACGACATTTGATGTGCTTGTCATCGGTGCTGGCATGGTTGGCACCACTGCCGCCTGCCTATTTGCCCAACAAGGGTTGCGAGTCGGATTGCTCGACCGCCAGCCGATAACCGACTGGCAAGACACCATGTGTTCACCGCACGATTCACGAGTCAGTGCCATCAATATCGCATCCATGAAACTCTTTCGGCAATTAGGGGTGTGGCAAGCCATGCTGGATAAACGAGTGAGTCGCTATCACAAAATGCAGGTCTGGGAAGCGGATAGCGAAGCGGTTATTTCCTTTGATGCCCAAACATTATGCCAGCCACAACTCGGATTCATCATCGAAAACAAAGTCATCATCAGCACTTTAATTGAGAAATTACGCCAAAATAACAGGGTATCCATCATGCCGAACACTGTTTTATCGCAAAAGCAAATCCATAAAGATAAATTGGTGTTGATGACCGAAGATGGCAAGTCGCTTGAATGTGCCTTGCTGGTCGGCGCGGACGGCATACACTCCAAAGTGCGCGAAGTCTGCGACATAGACACAACGGCGTTTGATTATCAACAAGATGCCATTGTAACCCGTGTAACAACCGACAAAAATCACCAAAAAACCGCGTGGCAAAGTTTTGTCGCCAGTGGCACAATCGCCATGCTACCATTACAAGATGGTCGCTGTTCCATCGTCTGGTCGTGCAACCAAGATGATGCCGACCACCTGATGGCGTTATCCGATGACGCATTTTGTGCCGCATTGTCCGGCTATTTCGAGCAACATCTTGGAGCCACACTAGACTGTGATAAACGGTTGCGCTTTCCATTGCATCAATATCACGCGACCCACTATATTTCCAAATATACCGCGCTGGCAGGGGATGCCGCTCATATAACGCACCCATTAGCCGGACTCGGTGCCAATATCGGCTTTATGGATGTTGCCGCCCTCGCCCAAGTCGTGGCAACCGCCCGCGCCAAAGGTCAAAACATCGCCAACCACTCGGTACTGCGCCGCTACGAACGCTGGCGCAAAGGCGAAAACGCGCTGGTATTGGGCATGATGAAAACATTCAAAACCGTATTTCAACAACCCCAGCAATCAATAAAGACTGCCCGACACTTAGGCATCAATTTAGCCGACCAGATTCCCCCACTAAAAACCCAACTCGCCAAATACGCCATGGGACTGTCTGGGGATTTGCCAGAAATTTGTAAATAGCGGCTGCAAGGTCTCAATTGGATTGGTTCACGAAAACACGGAAATTTATGCAAGGTTTAGATAAAAGACAGACACAGAGAATAAAACAGATCGAAAACTAGCATTTCCGACCACCATGGACGGTGAAAGTGCAAATAATGCATCGCTCACGGATGTAGCTTATACCAACGGCTCTATTGATTGACTGTTTTGGTCCAATTACGTGATGTAATTGATGTGATTGCCTGTTTGTCCTCTGCGAAGAAATTCCAGGCATCGCAGCATTTGTCGACGATCTCATCGTAGGATTCAAACACAGAGATTGCCAGCTTGTTGGCGCGCAGGTAGGCCCAAACGTTTTCCATCGGGTTGAGTTCTGGCGCATAGGGCGGGAGTTTGAGCAGGGTGATGTTGTCTGGCACTTCCCGTTTTGCTGATCCGTGCCAGCCTGCACCGTCGAGGATGAGCAAGGCATGGGCACCTGCCGCGACCGTCCTGGCGATCTCGCACAGATGTGCATTCATAGCGGACGTGTCCGCATGCGGCATGATCAGCGCAGCAGCCTCGGCGCGTTCGGGACAAACCGCGCCGAAGATATAGCCCGACGTATAACGTGTATCACGCGGCGCACGCGGCCGGGTTCCCCGTTCGGCCCATATACGTGTCAGCGTCCCTTGCTGACCCACACGGGCTTCGTCCTGAAACCAAATCTCCAATGGTTTGCCGCAGGCCGTTTTGGGCAGAACGGCCGCTACCTCTGCAGCGAAGTTTTTTTAAACGCATCCTGCGCATCCGGGTCGGATTTCGGATGCTGCGGGCGCACAGACAAGCGTCGAAAACCAAGTTTTACCAGTTGTTTGCCAACGGTCCGCTCATGCATGACAACGCCAAAGTGCTCCTCAATCTTGCGCTTGAGGTCAATGCGCCGCCAGCGCACCACGCCGTCCGTTTCGGGATCCGGCCCCTCACGCACAAGCGATGCCAACTCCGCCTTCTGTGCCACGCTGAGCAGGGGCTGCCGTCCTGGCGAACGCCGGTTCGAGAGACCCTCAATCCCCGCGTCATTGTAACGGTGTACCCAGTCACGCAACGTCTGGCGGTCCATCCCGCAGTTCGCGGCCGCCGTCTTGCGGTCAGTGCCGTCCAAAATCAACGCAATCGCCAGCATCCGTCGGGCCGCTTTCGCGTCCCTGCACGCCGCAGCGGCGCGCCGAAGATCGCAGGCCGACTTGTCCGTTCGCATAATCTCTACTGTCATTAATACCTCCTATGATGATAACTACTGAATCACTTCAAATTCCCCGTGGAAAGCACAAAACGTCAAATCCTTGGGCCGTTGGTATAACGTGTATCACGCGGCGCACGCGGCCGGGTTCCCCGTTCGGCCCATATACGTGTCAGCGTCCCTTGCTGACCCACACGGGCTTCGTCCTGAAACCAAATCTCCAATGGTTTGCCGCAGGCCGTTTTGGGCAGAACGGCCGCTACCTCTGCAGCGAAGTTTTTTTAAACGCATCCTGCGCATCCGGGTCGGATTTCGGATGCTGCGGGCGCACAGACAAGCGTCGAAAACCAAGTTTTACCAGTTGTTTGCCAACGGTCCGCTCATGCATGACAACGCCAAAGCGCTCCTCAATCTTGCGCTTGAGGTCAATGCGCCGCCAGCGCACCACGCCGTCCGTTTGGGATCCGGCCCCTCACGCACAAGCGATGCCAACTCCGCCTTCTGTGCCACGCTGAGCAGGGGTTGCCGTCCTGGCGAACGCCGGTTCGAGAGCCCCTCAATCCCCGCGTCATTGTAACGGTGTACCCAGTCACGCAACGTCTGGCGGTCCATCCCGCAGTTCTCGGCCGCCGTCTTGCGGTCAGTGCCGTCCAAAATCAACGCAATCGCCAGCATCCGTCGGGCCGCTTTCGCGTCCCTGCACGCCGCAGCGGCGCACCGAAGATCGCAGGCCGACTTGTCCGTTCGCATAATCTCTACTGTCATCAATACCTCCTATGATGATAACTACTGAATCACTTCAAATTCCCCGTGGAAAGCACAAAGTGTCAAATCCTTGGGCCGTTGGTGTTAGGGGCTTTTGGTGGGTATGGCTACGCAATGCACAAAACCAACCTTGCGCGAAATAACACGAATTTTTGATAGGGTAACCTGTTTCAATTTCGCTCAATGCCCATACCTTAACCGCAACCTAGTTTGCGGTTTTTGTTTTCCCACGCAAGCTGGACTTCAACCTTGCCGTGTTCAGATTTTTCTGCCAATGCGCTGTACTTTTTAATCTCGGCATATTCCTACAATTTATTTGCCCTCATGCGTCATCTACTGCCGGGGGAGTTAGCCCAGCATTGCGATAACGCTGCGCTGGCGGCTGGTCGCCATTGCGGCAAAAGTGGTTAGAACGGGATGTCAACTCTTGGTCAAAATGCGGGAAAACCACCGAATACTCGCCGAATATTCATGAAACAAGTGCTACTGGCACTGAAGAGGTTTGAAGCACCGCCCATTTAACCCGATATTGGGCAAGAGTGACGGCTTATGCAGGATAGGTGCGTCTAAAATAACCAATTTAGCACTGCCTAATGCGCCGAGCAACGGTTTTTGAGTAAACTTCTCGGCAATATCTGCGGTAATGACCAACCATAAGGCTTGAAAGGAGGATTTACAGGCTCTTGAAGTGCTGGTGCCACTCTATCTGGGGATCTAGGGATTTGGGGTTTTAATCTACTTCCTAAAAATGCTAGAATCACTTCGTCTCACAATCTGCCGAATCCCCTCCGAAGTTATTAAAGGCATTGATGTCAAGCGGTATATCCTGCCACCTCAGATTGAGAATTATTGGAACACGAATAATGAAGATTTATATCATCAATTTAGACAGTGCTACTGAACGCAAGCAGTTTCAAAAAAATCAATTTAAAAAACTAGGTTTAGACTATGAGTTTTTTAACGCTGTTGGCATTGATGATATCGATGAAAAGAGTTATCAAAAGCATGTTAATGACTGGAAGAGACCTTTGAATATAACAGAGATTGCCTGTTACTACTCCCACAGATATTTATGGCAACAAATTATCCAATCGAACAAGCCAACACTGATTCTCGAAGATGATGTTATTCTTTCAAATAAAATAGCAGATTTATTAAAAATTCTGACCATGTCTAATGATATTAATAAGGATGTTGACTTGCTTAATTTGGAAGTACACAATAAACCAAAGAGGGTTTCCAAATATAAAAAGCGCGTTAATTATTATTTTCATATGCTGCGCCTCTATCAGGGACGGGTCGGTGCTGCCAGTTATATACTCTGTCCATCTGGAGCCAAAAAATTGTTGGCTTGTGAAAAAAATGGCATCGCACCAACAGATGTTTATATTACAGATTGTTACGATTTAATTAATTACCAAATAGAGCCTGCTGTTGCAATACAGATTGAAAATTGTCTGCAATACCATTTAGTCTGCCCAATCAACACGACTTCATCTATTAAAAAAACACCTTCCAATCTGTCGTTAAAAAAAGTAAAGTATCAGTCTAAAAGAATAATGCATCAAATTCGTTTATTGCACCACCCGAGACGAAAAATTATTCTGAATAACGACGATTTTATATAAGCATGGCAATACAGTCTAAATGGAATCCGATAATAAAATGCAAGATATGGATAGCGATGTAACAGTGGTATTAACCAGTTGTGGACGCTTTGACTTGCTACAAAAAACTTTACACAGCTTCTTTTCCTGCAATACCTACCCATTAAAAGATTTTATAATAATTGAAGATTCTGGAAAGTCAGGGATTGGCGATATCAAACAATGTATCCCTATAGAATTTCAAGAAAACGTATCCATTATAATCAATAAGCAGGCTAAAGGTCAGGAAGTATCAGTTGATAGAGCATACCAAAAGGTCACAACAAAATATGTTTTTCATTGTGAGGATGATTGGTTGTTTTATAGATCTGGTTTTATTGAAGATTCCAAAAAAGTTTTAGCGACTGATGAAAATATATTTAGTGTTTGGTTGCGTGACTATCACCATGATTTGATATGTTACTCGGGGGCGGAAGATATTGTGCTTGGAAAGCCCAAAACATTGCAGAATATTACTTATCGACGCATTCACTCCAACAGCGAACATAATCAATGCTTTTCGTTTAACCCTGGTCTGCGTTATTATGCCCATTATCCAAAGCAAGGTTATTGTTCTTGGATAGCAGATGAAAATCTACTCGGGCATTTAGAATCTGTTGCCAGCAATATCTATGAGTCACGAGGAATGTTCTCGGTATTATTAGAAAATAGCGCAGTGAAACATCTGGGTTTTCGAAGATCAGCTCTTACGCCACGAAAAAAATTAAAAAGAATGCGTCAACGCGTACTGATATTGATAACCCTCGGTATAACATTTGGGTTGGGATATTGGCTGGGGTAAGATTCAATGAATGCAAATAAACCATTGATCATGATTGGCATTCCGACTTGCTCGCGTCCATTGATGTTATCCAAATGTCTGGAGTCTATTAGTCAAATACAATGTCCTGACAACGTGATTGTTCATGTCATTGTAGGAGATAACGATAAGGACAAAAGTGCTTATGCGGTTGTTCAGAAATTCATGGATACAATGCCTTTTGCAATGGAATATAGTCTATGTATTGAACGTGGTTTAAGCAATATTCGCAACCATTTGCTCAAACAGGCAATCATATTGAATGCAGATTATCTTGCTTGCATTGATGATGATTGTCTGGCAAGCGAGCGTTGGCTGGTTAATTTATATGATGCCGTTTGTGAACATCAGGCGGATGCGGTTGGCTATGGAGAACATGTTACAAAGAACCCGCGATTATCGACTGAAAGTATAATTATGTCAGCAAAAATTTACCGAGATTTAGCACTTCGTTACAATTTGACATTTAATTTTTATGGCGCAGAGGATGATGATTTTGCCAAACGTGCAATCAATGCTGGAGCCGTGTTTTACAGCGACCCAAGAATTAAAATTTATCCACAAGCATCTGCTCATCGTGATGGATGGTGGCTTTATATCTGTCACCACTACGCACGATTTACTGCCTCTGCCTACGTCAACAGAACACAGCACGGACGACCAGTCGGTTATTTTATTTTTGATATTTTCTTTTATTTTCTTAAAGGCATTATGTTGCTTCCAGCAGCACTTTTCTCTGTTTCATATAAAAAGCGATGTTTCAAATCTTTAATCAGATGTGTCGCATTTTCGCGGAGTTTGTTCGGAGCGAGCAAATATCAGCCTTATAAGAAAATTGATGGGAACTGATGAACATTGATAAGCATCATCAATTGATAATATGACCGCGCAATATAATAAGCCCGCTAATCATCAGGAATATCGTATTCTCATTATTTCATTGCATGAGTCAAAACATCGGCAACAAAGCGTTATCAAACAATTGGATGAATTATCTTTATCTTATGAAATAAAACTATTTGATCGTACAAAAACAATTGACATCAAAGAATATGATAAAAAGAGACGTTTACGTCTGTATGGTTATGATATGCAACCCGGAGAAGTTGGTGTTTTTTTATCCCATCGGGTATTGTGGAAATCTATCATGCAATCTAATTTACCCGCTTTAATTCTGGAAGATGACTTCCTAATTACACACAAATCAATTGACAAAATATTATCTCAAATAGCCAAAATAAATAATCAGTATAATATAGTTAGATTTCAAACTTGTTTTGAAAATGAAAGACATGTTTTAACATCGGTTGTTGATTTGGATTTGGTCAGTTATTCCAAAAGCAAACAGGGTGGTGCAACTGCTTATTTCATTAATCCTAAATCGGCGGAGAAACTATATCAAAATACACATCGTTTTTATATGCCTGCTGATGATTTTATTGATTCAGAATGGGCGCATAATGTACTAATATATGGACTCTATCCACCCCCAATAACGGTTTCTGGGATAACATCAGAAATTGGAGAAAGACAAAAACCATCGATGAGTTCGCTTAGAAAAATATGGCGTGAAATTAACCGATCAACAATTGTATTCAAACGAATCGCCTTTGCCATTTTCAAAAAACGCAAAATAATTCGTACCCAAAAAAATAAAATTTGAATTTATGAAACAAGCATATCAGGCGAATTTAATTCCCAAAATCATTTGGATTTACTGGGAACAGGGCTTTAATAAAGCACCAAAACTTGTTCAAAAATGCTTGCATTCATGGCTTCACCACAACAAAAATTGGGAAATTCGTTGTTTGGATAAACACAGTGTACTTAGACCCTGCTCATAAAATATATCTATCTGAATATAAACAAGTAATAGTGATTTTGTGGTATAATTCTGCATGGAAATCAGCCCAACAACCTCTAAAACCTTGCAGCTATGATTGATTATAACGATTCCAACCAACGTACTATCGCAGAATTTGACTGGCCGTTTCACACCGCTCTTGATGCACACAACCGCTGGGTGAAACTAGGTCAGTGCATTCCATGGGATGGGTTAGCACAGGGCTATCATAAAAGCCTCTCGTCAAAGCGGGGTCGGCCAGCAAAAGATGCTCGTTTAGTCATCGGTGCGGTGATCATCAAACACAAACTAGGGTTGTCTGATCGGGAAACGGTGAGTCAGATTCAGGAGAATCCGTATCTGCAATACTTTGTCGGGCTTGCCGGTTATCAAAGATCAGTCCCGTTTGTACCCTCGTTGCTGGTTGAAGTACGCAAGCGTATGGGGGATACTGTTTTTGAAGTGTTCCATCAAGCGATTATTGGTGCTGTGGAAAAGGCGCAGGTCGTGCCGCAACGCAGCGTTAAGGATGGTTTGAAGGCATCCACACAGACCAACAAGTCGGGTGATGAATCAGAGCCAGAGTCCGTGCCAGAGCCAAAACCAGAGCCAAAACCCAATCAAGACCCACAAGGGGAGGATAATTCCCCAATTTCGCCTGCCACCACTGTGGAAGCACCCAGCCACGAAGGTAAGTTGATAATCGATGCGACTGTGGCAGAGCAAGCGATACGGTATCCCACGGATTTAAGTTTACTGAATGAAGCGCGTGAGATGGCGGAACGGATCATTGACGAATTGTATCCACACACGGAGTTCAGTCAGAAACCACGCACCTATCGTCGCCAAGCACGTAAAGATTTTCTCGGGTTGGTCAAACAGCGTCGTCCCAAGCGTCAAGCGACCCAACGAGCGATCAAGCAACAACTGCAATACTTGCGGCGCAATTTTGGTCATATTGAGGGTTTAATGGATTGTTTCCCGATGGGCACGGCGTTGCCTTTGTCACGCAGGCTGCTATACCACTACTGGGTCATTCAGCATGTCTATGCACAGCAATGGCAGATGTACCGCAACAAAAGCCGACGCTGTGATAATCGGATTGTGAGCATTCATCAACCGTATGTGCGTCCGATTGTGCGAGGTAAGCAAGGTAAGTCGGTTGAGTTTGGTTCGAAGTTGAGCGTGAGTTTAACGGCACACGGGTTATCCCGAGTTGATCATTTAAGTTGGGATGCGTTTCATGAGGGGCATGATTTGCAGGGTCAGGTTGAGCGTTACCATGAACGTTATGGTTGCTATCCCGTAAGCGTTATCGGTGATCCGATATATGGTAGTCGAGAGAACCGGCACTACTTGAAAGGATTGGGCATCCGTTTTTCGGGCAAGCCATTAGGCAGACCCAAACAGGTAACAGAAGCGAATCGGGAGGTGTTGAAGCAATTAAAAGCCCAACGCCGGGCGGATTACCTACAACGGATTCCAATAGAAGGCAAATTTGGTCAGGCAAAGAACGGTTATCGGCTGAATTACATCCGTGCCAAGCGAGCAGACACTTCGGTTGCATGGATCAACAGCATTTTCCTAGTCATGAACCTGCTCATCCTGCTGAAGGTCTTTTTTGTGCCCAAAATAAGGCGACTAATAGGGTCGATAACGAACACTTGGCGACACCAATTACGATTGGACGGGTACGGATTGTGCCAATTGCTTGGCTGGGACAGATTCAAATATCCAAAACCGACTTTGTGAGCAGACTCTACTTAATTTCTTTGACATTGAGCAATGGATGCCGGGCGCGGAATTAACGCCAAAATCACTGGTTCCTATCAAAAAATGGCTACATAAGACACTACACAGCACAGAATTGGTTAAAACCAAAAAAGTCAGAATACAACACCGATCAGATATTATTCGTGTTCAATTACTAACGCTGTACGGAGGTGTTTGGGTTGATGCTACATTATTTTGCCGAAAACCTTTGGATGATTGGATTACGCCCCATACAAACCATGGTTTTTTCGCATTCAGTAATCCCGGCGTGAGGTTAGCATTGGCGGATAAGTCGCTACCCATATTTATGAATTATTTTTTAATTTCCACCAAAAACAATTACATAATTAAGGCTTTGAGCCAATCAATCTATCAATATTGGCAACAACGCGAACATGCGGATGAATATTTATTCTTTCATGCATTATTTAATAAATGTTATGATAGCGATAAGACATTTCAACAGATTTGGGATGCCATTCTAAAAATTGACGCGCCTATCCCCCCTAAAAACAGCTTTGACGAAACAGGTGGCATCGAGTTCTTTGCATGGCAAACACCGAAGCAATTAAGCGACTTGTCGCCTGCTTATAAAAAAATGCTCAAAACCAGTGCTGCACCGGTTTTCAAACTATCCAATAAAAAAATATATTCTCCTGATGAGTCGTTGCGTATTGGTTATTTATTTGCCACTATTGAAAAACTAAAATAGTATTGGAGTCCTGAACAAATCGTGGGGCGTTTGGAATTGGATAAAAATATCAAAATCAGCACTGAAACTGCCCACCGCTTTATCCTGCAAGACAGAGTACTGGGCGGCAAGATTTATAAATACCCTACGCCATCAACACAAAAAGCATCGAAAACGCTATGGCAAAAACGATTACCGAGGTGTGATACCTAGATACCTAATCGGGTTGATATTCACGAGCGTCCTGATTTGGTTGTTGCGGATTGTCTCTTCGTTTACCATTACTCTTTCCAATAGTCCGCAATCCCCGGTGATGGCTGGATATGCCGATAGCATTTGCCACTGATGCCTTTGATTGCTGTGATTGGGCTTATAAAAACAAATCTTTTAAGATTGGAATCACTAAAATAGCAATTATAATGGACATAAAAACCTCAAGACGAACAAAGCGTTTTTCTATTTTTAATTCCAGATTGGTAATCTTTAATTCCAAATCGGCAATCTTTAATTCCAGCTCGGCAATTTTGTTCGTAATCTGAGTGTGGGTTACTGTTAAATCATTTTTCGTGGCTAAGGCATTGCTAACAATATCATCAACAACGGCTTTTAAGGCTTTTGATTGTACTTTGGCTTGCTGCTGTGGAACACCAGATTCAATCAACTGCTCTGCATAATCCATAGTATCAAATCCAATTGTAGTCATCACTTAGCCGTTAATTATAAAGAATGAACCGTATCATACACCATTACTCTTTCCAATAGTCCGCAATCCACGGTGATGGCTGGATATGCCGATACCACTTGCCACTAATGCCTTCAATGGCTTCAGGTGGGTTAGGCAAGCCATGAAACAAAATAATTCTGGCGTTTTGAGGAATACTCGGTGCTTGAAACCATGACTTCATCCATGACGGACAACAACGGTACTTAAAACTGGGCACCCAGTCATCCTGCCAAAAATGGAGTTTGCCTAATTTATACATTTCTGCTGATAAATAGGCTTGCTCGTGGCGAACTTGTTGTTTTATTTTCTGAAAGTTCTGTTCAAAAAACGTAAGAATGTGTGGATATTGACCTGCTTCAAAGCGAAAAATCGAAGAATTCCCCTGCATTTTTTCAGGATTTTTTTTATCATGAGCAATGAGAAAATCACCCTTAGCGGTGAAAAAGTCATCTAAATTACCGACAATCACCACATCCAAATCTAAAAACAGGGTCATACCAGACAACCCACCAAAATCTTGCGCAAATACCGTCAGTTTACGCCAGCCACGTTCAGGCGTATCGCCGGGTATATTCAATGCTGGCAAGGGCTGTATTTCTACTTGTGTGCGAATATTGCTGGCATCATCCGTAAAACAAACAAACCTGAATGGTCGGTTCAAGTGGCGCGCTACCATGCCATACAGCCGACTCACATAGTCGGCCGGGAATTTATTGCCCCACTTCATACAAATCACATTGACCGAGTTCATTTTGACCTATTTGCCGATGAATTATGCGGAATTAAGGGATCCCTTAAAAAGCGGCGTTCCACTTTCTTTTTAGCAAAAAAATGAAAATAATCCGCTACTGGAAAGAAATCTCGGTGCCCTAGAGCGTCCACCACAACGCACTCCATGCCACCATCAGCCAATATTCTACAACATATATTTTTAGCATGGAAATCGTTAGCAAACACCTTATGCGCGATCATTTGCTTTTTCAATCGCATTAGTGCTACTTTAATTGTTACGTCACTAAATGGAGACTCGGTCATTTCACGATAATGGCTTAACGTCAACGACCTGTTTTGGGTCGTTTCATCGCGTATCAAGTCATAAACATGACCGACACCAAAATTAGTTTCAATCACGCCATGATAGGTCGCATAAAACGGGTAATCATAACGCTTATCCTTCGTCTTTAATTTCATCATGTACTCCACCTCTTGGTGCATACGTTCATCGTTTTCTATCGGTTTTTTAATTTTGATACATAAATCATCATCATCTGGATGGTAATAACATTTAGCTCGACCACCCTCAGTAAAGTAGTGTTGATTTTTCAAGAATACCTTCGCGCGGGAGGGGGGCAGTTTACATTTTTGAATCGAATCCGCGCTCAAAAACATAATGCAAGCGTTAATTCCTGCACGAATTCGATCCTTATGAGCCTTTTTTATTCTTATTTTCATCTTTAGACGCAACTTACCTGCTGAATCGATCCCCCTTGTTGACGATAGCAATTTTTATAACCAATACTTTAACACCGATGACTTCACATAATAAGTGCAACACTCCTAATACCAACGGCCCAAGGATTTGACACTTTGTGCTTTCCACGGGGAATTTGAAGTGATTCAGTAGTCATCATCATAGGAGGTATTAATGACAGTAGAGATTATGCGAACGGACAAGTCGGCCTGCGATCTTCGGCGCGCCGCTGCGGCGTGCAGGGACGCGAAAGCGGCCCGACGGATGCTGGCGATTGCGTTGATTTTGGACGGCACTGACCGCAAGACGGCGGCCGCGAACTGCGGGATGGCCCGCCAGACGTTGCGTGACTGGGTACACCGTTACAATGACGCGGGGATTGAGGGTCTCTCGAACCGGCGTTCGCCAGGACGGCAGCCCCTGCTCAGCGTGGCACAGAAGGCGGAGTTGGCATCGCTTGTGCGTGAGGGGCCGGATCCCGAAACGGACGGCGTGGTGCGCTGGCGGCGCATTGACCTCAAGCGCAAGATTGAGGAGTGCTTTGGCGTTGTCATGCATGAGCGGACCGTTGGCAAACAACTGGTAAAACTTGGTTTTCGACGCTTGTCTGTGCGCCCGCAGCATCCGAAATCCGACCCGGATGCGCAGGATGCGTTTAAAAAAACTTCGCTGCAGAGGTAGCGGCCGTTCTGCCCAAAACGGCCTGCGGCAAACCATTGGAGATTTGGTTTCAGGACGAAGCTCGTGTGGGTCAGCAAGGGACGCTGACACGTATATGGGCCGAACGGGGAACCCGGCCGCGTGCGCCGCGTGATACACGTTATACGTCGGGCTATATCTTCGGCGCGGTTTGTCCCGAACGCGCCGAGGCTGCTGCGCTGATTATGCCGCATGCGGACACGTCCGCTATGAATGCACATCTGTGCGAGATCGCCAGGACGGTCGCGGCAGGTGCCCATGCCTTGCTCATCCTCGACGGTGCAGGCTGGCACGGATCAGCAAAACGGGAAGTGCCAGACAACATCACCCTGCTCAAACTCCCGCCCTATGCGCCAGAACTCAACCCGATGGAAAACGTTTGGGCCTACCTGCGCGCCAACAAGCTGGCAATCTCTGTGTTTGAATCCTACGATGAGATCGTCGACAAATGCTGTGATGCCTGGAATTTCTTCGCAGAGGACAAACAGGCAATCACATCAATTACATCACGTAATTGGGCTAAAACAGTCAATCAATAGAGCCGTTGGTATAATGCCACACATGCTTTGGCGTGATGTTCTGCGACTGTCTGCCATGCCTTATGCCAGCTCATGGCGCAACCAATTTCGCCGGCGGAAAGCGTGGCATAATGCAACCACGATTTTTTAGATTGTTGCTGGCAGGATTGTAGTGTTTTAGCCGTAATCTTGATTCCATCAACCGCTTCTATTCGCTCAAAGGGCATCGCCCATTGGGATAATTGCGTTGTCATGTGTTCCAGTCGATCCGGACTTCTATCCAAATTGATAATATAAACGGGTATTTCCATCAAACGGCTCTAACAACTCCAATCTAGTCGGAAAATATTGGTTTGAGATTCTTTCTGCATGTAAATTCCTCGTACTCATTCCGAATTGATCTGCCCCATCTACGTTTAATCATACTACGAGCTATACTGCCAACATAGTGCGAAACGGGTAAAAAGTGATGGCTTCCAAGTGCATCTATAATAACCAACTCACCACTTATGGCACTGGTTTTGCGTAGTACAATATTAGACGGATTAATATCTACAAAGACTATACAATCATTCAACAAGTACTCTTTTAAGGCAAGCAAACGACTGGCTATTAGCGAATCCAATCCTTCATATTCCTTGGACAAATAATGGGTTAGTGTCTTTGATATTGTGCAGTCAAAATCTTTGACTAACTCAAAAACCACCCCCCCCCCCCCTTGTTGGTACAAACTTCACCATAAAACTTAGCTATGTTAGTCCACGATATATTGCGTCGAGTAAGATGTTTATAGTATCGAATATCAAAATTGTTTTCTTTGTTTTTGCAGTGTTGGATTTTAATGCATTTATCTGATTCGGCAGGGTAATTATATACTGTCCTGTAGCTACCTTTCCCGATGACTGATGATTGATCTAATTGAATTATTTCTGTCATAGGAGTTAGCTTCTATATTCACAGTATCTTTGGTTTTTGAACCCATGATTAAACACGCCAATAATCCGTAATCCACGGCGATGATGCCTTGCATTGTCAGTGATTTTATCAAGTTTCATCTTTTTCGGGAAGAACTGTCTCAATAGCCCGTTATGGTTTTCATTCGATCCACGCTCCCAGCTATGATACGGCTTGGCAAAGTAAGTGCTGCAATTTAATTGTTTGGCAATCTCACCATGGCGGTTAAACTCTCTGCCATTATCAAAGGTAATGGTATGCACCAGATTCTTAATGGGGCTGAGTAGCTCAATGATTGCATCACGACTTGCTTGTGCGGTCTTACGTTTAATAGGCAGGGCAAGATAAAGCCTGCTCTTTCTTTCTATCAAGGTAAGTATGGCTCCTTGATGATTTTTTCCTATCACGGTATCCGCCTCCCAATCACCAATACGACTGCGCGTATCAACAATGCTAGGACGATCAGCTATATCCACTCTGTTTGGGTATCTTGCCCCTGTAATCAGGCTTGCCGTATCGTTTACGATATGGACGGCTCTGGCACCTTAGATATTTATAAAGATTGGAGCCTGCCATTTTGTTTTTCAATACAAAGCGATAGATGGTTTCAGTGCTAATACTAATGTCCCAATCACAATATAACCGGTTAGCAACTTGTTCAGGGCACCAGTATTGTTTGAGATTATCCTTGACATAGCGTATTACCTGCGGGGTCAGTTTGATATGCTTGTTTTTAGTTTGATGGCTAGCATGAGCAAACCGACCCGCTTGTTAGTGAATCTTGTTGTCCTATCATCAGCCATATATGGTATCTTTCGTGTTCAGTCAAATGGGTATATTGTCGCACTATGCACTCCTTTTTCAGGTCAGTTAAAAGAGTCTTAATATACCCTTTGGCTGACTTAAGAAGTGTTGCACTTATGATGTGAATGTAAGTAACTAAAACAGCAATTATAATGGACATAAGAACCTCAATACGAACAAAGCGTTTTTCTATTTTTAATTCCAGATTGGTAATTTTTAATTCCACCTGACTTCGACGGTTCATATTCATAAACTATTGATTTATAAGGAAACACAAAAATACCTAGGCACTACAAATGCCTAGATATTGAAGGATTATGTCAATTAGTACAGTGGGTAAGCTGTGGTAGTCGCTTTCAATCCCATCACGGCATAGATTTTTTTTGCTTCTGGATTGATTTGAGAAGGCATGACATAACGCTTATTCGTGCGCTTGTGTTTCAGGACACTATGTTGCACATGAATCAAGGCATTACGGATAACCTCCGGGGACAAGGCTTTATGTTGCAGCTTGATTCGATACATTAGCTGTCTGATGCAGGTGAAAGCCATGAACGAAATAGCAATGTGGGCACGCACCCTGGAAGGTGTCCAGTGGTAGATAGGGCGTACTTTTAAGTCATGTTTAGTGATGCGGAAACTTTCTTCAACCTGCCATAAGCCGCGATAGTGTGATAACACTTCTTGGTGCGGCGTATCGGGCAAATTGGTGATGACCCCATGCAAGCCGTCCCAGCGGCTTTCGGCATCAATTTTATCCTGGTTGATGCTCAGGCTGGTTTTTCCCTTGATAATCAGAAACTTTTTATAGCCGTAGTTATTTAATAAGTCCTTGGGATTCTGGCTTTTACCTATTTTCTTGATGAGCCGATCGACTGCCTTTTGTCGGTCATGTTGATCTTTATCCGCACGCTTTGGACAATGCGAGACAATGAGCCGTCTCTTCTTGTGCGTCAGCTCGGCTGCGCTTGACCCGCCTTTGCCAACTGCCTGATAAGCTGATTTATCCAATACTTTGGTTTGTAGTGCACTTGGTAATTGTTTTAGTTTCGCCCCGACAATGTAATAAGCGCCCGCCTCATCCAGGGCGCTTAGATTGTCTTCATTCAACATGCCCCTATCAGCGACAAAGATCATTTTCCTGACATCATAGCGCGCTTGCAACTCCTTCAAAACGCTGATCAGGCTATGACCCTCGAAAGTAGCACCGGGGAACACTTCGTAGCCGACCGGCAGGCCTTCATGGGTGACCAGCAAAGCCAGCAATACTTGCGGCTGATTGAATTTACAGTCCTTGCTGTAGCCATTTTGTTTTAACTCATCTTCCTTGAAAGACTCAAAATACAGTGTCGTACAGTCAAAAAACAACACATCCAACGCACCAGGTAACAAGGATCGCGTGCCTTCACAGGTCATCGCTTGTAGCCGACTGATGGTGTTATCGTCCAGCTGATCCATCATCCGATAAACTTTCTCTAAGGACAAAGAAACGCCAAAGTCCTGCTCCAGCTGCTGCACACTGCCGCGCTTACTTTTAGGATTGGCAATGCGTGCCATCACACAATGAAACAGTGCTTCTGTGGAGGCACGATACTTCTTTTGCGGCAACAGGGTATCGAACGACAACTGGCGATAGACCGCGCCATACACCTCATGGATGCCCAGCACCACCCGTTGTTCTTCCACCATCTGCCTCAGATCAACATTCAAGGTGGCTTTAGACGCTTGGGCTGCTTTCGCTTCAATAACTTGTTTGGCGACCGCCTCAGGCGGAAACAAACCGGGCTGGTGTTGGGCTTCAAGCTTCGCCTTGACGACTTCGGCCAGCGCTTTCAATCGCACTAACTCATCGTCATCCATGGCAATGCCGATATAACGGACAATCTTTTGCTTGACCTTATCGCCGACGCGCACAGATGAAACAATCTGAACCGATTGTCTTGGGCTATTGGGTGTAGATTTAACGCGAACAAACATGGGATGAGCTTACACCATGCCATCACCGAAGTCAACACAAATATTTAGATAGGCACTACAAATCGATCTCAACAGAAGACCCCCGTATTTGCTGGGCTGTAGGCGATCTGCATGGAGCCAACCGTCGAAGTCAGGAAGAACCTCAATACGAACAAAGCGTTTTTCTATTTTTAATTCCAGATTGGTAATTTTTAATTCCAAATCGGTAATCTTGCTAGCAATCCCAGTATGGGTTGCCGTTAGATCATTTTTCGTGGCTAAGGCATTGCTAACAATATCATCAACAACGGCTTTTAAGGCTTTTGATTGTGCTTTGGCTTGCTACTGTGGCACACCAGATTCAATCAATTGCTCGGCATAATCCATGGTATCAAATGTAATTGCACCCATCACTTATATCCGTAATCATAAAAATTGAATCATATCATACACCACTAATTTTTCCAATAGTCCTCAATCCACGGCGATGGCTGGATATGACGATACCATTTGCCGCTGATGCCTTTGATTGCCTCGGGGGGACAGGGGAAGCCGTGAAACAAAATAATTTTAGCGTTGTTGGGAATGCTTGGAGCTTGAAACCATGATTTTATCCATGATGGACAACAGCGATACTTAAAACTGGGTACCCATTCATCGTTCCAAAAGTTGAGTTTTCCCAGTTTACGCATTTCTGTCGATAAATAAGCTTGTTCGTGGCGCACCTGTTCTTTTATTTGATGAAAGTGCTGTTCAAAAAACGCGAGAATTTGGGGGTGTTGTCCTGCTTCAAAACGAAAAACCGAAGAATTTCCCTCCATTTTATTCGCTCTCTTTTTATCATGGGCAATGAGAAAATCACTGTCAACGGTGAAAAAATCATCCATGTTATCAACAATTACGACATCCAGATCTAAAAACAGGGTTGCGCCAGACAGCCCGCCAAAATCTTTTCCAAATACCGTTAGTTTACGCCAGCCTCGTTCGGGCATATTGCGAGGTATATTTAATTCTGGAAGGGGCTGTATTTCCACTTCCGTTCGAATATTGTCGGCATCATCCGTAAAACAAACAAACCTGAATGGTCGATTCAAGTAACGTGATACCATGCCATAAAGTCGATTCACATAATCAGCAGGAAATTTATTGCCCCACTTCATGCAAATAACATTCACCTCGTTCATTGTTTATTTCGTAATTCCTATGAAACAGCAACTACCGCATACCCGCTGCCTGCCACAAAAACATATTGGCGATTGACACCCCCACTTCTCTGGAAAATAAATCCAGCAATGAGGTTTCCGCAGTGTAGTTGACCACTATTTCAGCACCTATAATATCGCTGGCAATTTGTTTAACGCTACCAAACTGGTCAATCAAGCCAAGCTCGCGTGCTTTTTCTCCGCTCCAGAATAAGCCACTGAAAATCTGCTCATCATTTTTAAGTCGGTCTCCCCTGCCTGCCTTTACCGCGTTGACAAATTGTTGATAAACATCGTCCAGCACGGTCTGCACATGTTGTTGATGAGCGGGATTAAGCGGGCTGAATGGGTCTAACAAGCCTTTATTTGTTCCAGCAGTAATTAGTCTGCGCTCGACTCCTAATTGTTTCATCGTATCGACGAATCCAAAACCGTCCATCAACACCCCAATCGAACCGACAATACTAGAGGGATGGGCAAATATCTGCTCCGCAGCCACGGCAACATAATACCCGCCTGACGCACAAATATCGGTTACCGCAACATAGAACGGTTTATCAGGATAGCGCGTTTTCAGGCGGCTGATATGCTCATTGATTTGCGCCGCCTGCACTGGGCTTCCGCCCGGGCTGTTAATGCTCAGTATCACTCCAACCGAAGACTCTGCTTCAAATGCGTCCGCTAAACTTTGGTTGATTTGAGCGGCGGAAATATCATCGGCAGAGATAATGCCGTGCAATTCCACCAGCGCGGTATGTTTGCCAAAAACAAACTCATCAGTTTGAAATGGAGAATAGGCAAAAGTAAGCGTGATGATATAACCGATAATCAGTAGTTTTATCACAATCCCCCAACGGCGTTTCGCCTTTTTTTCTTTCAGATAATCGCTTGCCAGCATCGCCAGCATTCGGGTATTTTCTGCGTTCTGATGGTCTGGAGAATCTGACCGAGCAGGCGGTTGTGGTTTGTCCTTTTTTCCGAAAATCATGGTTATCAATTAGGAATTACGAACTAAAAATTGCGTTCAAATGAATATTCGCAAAGATTGTAGCAGAATCCAAAACTCCCTTAACAAGATATTGGCTTAAAAATTAACTTTTTTCGGCTGAGTGCGCAAGGCTACATAAGGTGTCACCCCTATGGGGTTTTAATGTAAAATTGATAACTGCCCACTGCTCTATCAAGGCAGCAAAGAAAGTCGGTATGCCTGGTTGGTCATCGGCACATGTTGCACTTTGAATAGCGCGGTTTCGGGGGTAAGGTTTTTTCCGAAATCGTCAATTTTGATGTCCTCACTGCGGAATTCGATGTAATTGGCAACCGCCCCTTCATGGATGAATAGCAGAACCGATAACTGCCCTGCGTCGATAATCTGCTGGCGCTGCTGATTCGACCAATTCCATTCAAAAGGACAGTTTTTGGCTTGATGTTTTGGCTCAAAAGCGGTGTAGCCTTTGACCTGCTGCCACGGGAAAGTGGCCACATCGGTCAACTTCAATATGCCGTCAGAGTCGGCTGCCTGTTGAACTTGTTGCTTAAAATATTGGCGTAAATCAGCCCGACCAGTGCATTCGTTTTTCAGGCTCCAATAATAAACCACCAAGACCAACACTACCACCAGTGGGGCAAGGTACAGTACCGGTCGGGCGGGTATGGAATTTAATGCTTGGCGAATCAAGACAGGTTACGACCATCAAACACGTCCATCAGTCCGGGATGAGACAAAGAAAACCCCTTCACAGCGAACCGTAAAGGGGCACAAAAGATAATCAGAAGCAAAGCGGAATGTTATCCGCCAGCCAAATCGCTGACCTCTCGGTTGCTCTCATCGTCCAGCACTTTAGCGACCCCTCCACGCTGGTTAATTTTCTCTATATCTTTTTCGAACTCCGCCGCTTCTGACTTCATTTGCCAAATATGCCAAATAATCCAGAATGCTAAGCCAACCAACACCAATAGAAACTCAGTACCGACGAAAGGATAAATAGGTCCGAACGTATCAACGTTGAGCCAGTTGTCCACCATACCTGTTGCCATAATAATCTCCGCAGTAATATATGTTAAAAATCGATAAAATCCTAAAGGGCACCTCTATTAGCGCGGGACTTCCTCGCACTTATGCGCAGGATGCATTGTATGCCGGTTAATAGAGGGCAACCCTTATAAAATTAGACCTCGTTACGAATTGCTTCTCTAACAGCCTGTGCATCCGCTTGTCGTTGCGTTTCGGAATTAATATCCAAACCGACCAATTCGACTTCACGCGGAATACGCAACAAGCCCATGCCATTCAATATCTTGGAAACAATATAGGCTGGAATAAATCCCAGAACAACAAACATGATGATCGCACCGATGAATTGTCCCCAAGGTGAAATCGTGGCATATCCTTCAAATGGCGAGGATGGATAGCCCCACAGCATAAAGCCAGCAACCACCACACCGATAAAGCCCGCATAGCCATGCACCGCAACCGCACCGACTGCATCATCAATTTTGAATTTACGCTCAACCCAAAAGTGCATCTTGTAGATAATGACGACCACAACAGCGGCAATCAACATCGCCTGAAGCGGGTGGTACAGGTCGTTACCCGCTGAAGCGGCGATGACCCCCGCCAGTCCACCAGAATAAGTCCAGAACGCATCGCCCTTAGAGACCATGTAAGCCGCCATTAAACCGCCTGACAATGACATAAGGAAGTTAAACGTAATCGCAGACAGTGTGGTTGGTTGCAGATAAATATTGGTTGCACTGAAATAGGATTTATCAGCAACATCCAGCATCCCCGCGCTATAAACGTCAATGATAGGGACGTTACAAGCAACATAGAAACCCCAGAAGCCGGTATAGATAAGAAACAGACCAATCGTAACCAACCAAGGATTGTGCGGGTTAATGTCCCGTGGCGTACCATCGGCAGCAAATTTCCCAATTCGCGGACCTAAAACTACCAATATGCCCAGGGCAAAACCGCCGGCTATGGCGTGGATAACACCTGACGCATAGGCATCGTGATAGCCCAACTTGACAACCATCCAACCATTCCATGACCATCCCCATGAGGCATCAATAACCCACATGACC
This sequence comes from Candidatus Spongiihabitans sp., assembly GCA_965261425.1. Lineage (GTDB taxonomy): Bacteria > Pseudomonadota > Gammaproteobacteria > Arenicellales > Poriferihabitantaceae > Spongiihabitans. Next base: position 598,345 of record OZ253452.1, on the reverse strand, counting down.
GAGCCAATCAGCACTGCCAATATCCAGAATGCACTAGGACGGATACGCTCAATGACCGAGCCAGAAACAATGGAGGCGGCAGTCCATGCAAACAGCAGGAAGGCGGCCCAGAATACGCCGTTAAGACGCGCCCAAAAGTTGTCCTCTGCACCCCCTAAATGCGGCGCCATCAATTGACTCCAAGGGGTCGCATTGGACGTGTCGCCCAAACCACCCGTGATGCCGGGGCCATTGACCAGTGCGAAATAAATCCACCAGCCGAAGAAGAAAAACGTCACGGTCACCAATGGGATAAGCATGGTGTTTTTCATCAGCGTGTGCATGTGGTTCTTGTAGCGCGATGCCCCGACTTCATACATACAGAACCCGACATGGATTAGAAACATCAGGGGGATGGTGAGCCAATAGTAAAACTCGGTGAATATAACAACCAGCGATGCAAGTTCATCAGTCATAATTCAAGTCCTCAGCTAATTTTGTTGTTGATTGATTGCAACAATGCTTGATTGTAGCAACGATATAGTTTGTATCTTATGATTTGCTTTCAAGACCAACCCAAAAGCAGGCGGTCTATTACCAATTCTCTGGCAATTTATCAGGCACTTGACGCGCTACATGCAACTGCGCATCTGCACCATACTCCCGTTACTTTTCGTATCGTGCTGACCTATACAAATTCCAAGATAGTTACCTTACCTGAAAAACGCCAGAGAAATAAATTATTTTTCTCTATTTGGTATAAGTATAGTCTATCTATTCCATTTAATAACTTATCGTAAAATCAATTCTTCTTATAATGTGAATTTTGAATAAATTGGTTTGGCTTGAAAATAACAAAAAGTGTAATATTATATGTCGGACTCATGCGGTCTATTAAAAAATATCTGAAAATGTTAAAATCGGCACTGATACTTTCCAGTAATTGATTTTCTGAAAAATAATACAATCATGAAAACTTTTAGTATGAGCATACACATCACCGTGGTGTTTTCCTTGCTGTTTCTCTCCGCATCTTTCTCACCAGCCAGTGCCAATCACAATTCAGCCGTATCTCTGGAGGCACGAGTGGCAGCGATAGGTACGCTACAAATAGCAGAAGCGGGAACGGCAACAGATGAAGACGATACCGACGATTTCGAAGACGGCGAAACGGTTTACGACGCAACCTGCGCCACCTGCCACGACAACGGTGTTGCTGGCGCACCCATTGTCGGTGAAATCGACGACTGGGCAGAGCGCATTGAACAAGGAATAGAGGTCTTGACCGAACATGCTCTTCAAGGTTTTACCGGCGCATCTGGCATAATGCCTGCCAAAGGGGGCAACCCTGCCCTCAGCGATGACGCAATCACCGCCGCAGTCGAGTTCATGGTTGATCAATATGAGTAATGCGATTAATTTCTTGGCATAATCATTGCGTGAGCCAATAAAGATTGGTTATGCCCGATAACAATATCCTTTTAACCCACAAGGATGGTGCTGTCATCACGCTGACGTTGAATCGTCCGCAACAATACAACGCTTTGTCGAGCGAACTTCTGCAACGGTTAGCCGTTGAGCTGGATGTTATCGCCGCAGATTCAACCATCCGTGCGGTTGTGATTGCCGCTCATGGCAAGGCGTTTTGTGCTGGGCATGATCTCAAGCAAATGCGCTATGAAAAAAACCGAGAATCACAGGAGCGGTTATTCGGCAAATGCAGTGAAGTGATGATGAAGCTGGTTCATTTGCCCCAACCAGTGATTGCGAAAGTGCAAGGAATGGCAACGGCGGCGGGCTGTCAACTGGTCGCAACCTGTGATCTTGCGGTCTCCTCCAATCAGGCGCGATTTGCGGTCTCGGGAATTAGAGTCGGCTTATTTTGCGCTACGCCAGCAGTGGCATTGAGCCGAAACATAAGCCGTAAACACGCCATGGAAATGCTGCTGACTGGGGAATTTATTGATGCACAACGCGCATTGGAGTATGGATTGGTGAATAAAGTTGTGCCATCCGAACACCTTAATCAGGCAGTGGATGACTTGGTTGGCAACATTATTCGTCATCCGCCTCGTGTTGTTGCGCTGGGAAAAAACATGTTCTATCGGCAAGTCAATCAGGATTTAAGCGCGGCTTATGCTCATGCAACCACCGTCATCGCTGAAAATATGATGCTTGATGAGACCCAAGAGGGCATCGACGCTTTCATTGAAAAACACCCCCCAAACTGGACATAATCGCCATGAAAATTAAAAAAACGCTTTGAAAATGACTGAATATAATATCGCGGTGCTGGAGGGAGACGGCATCGGCAAGGAAACCATGGAGCAAGCCGTCAAAGTGCTCAAAGCGGTCGAATCGCGCAATGACACGCGCTTTAACCTGATGCCGGGACTGTTTGGTGCGGTGGCATGGTTTGAAACAGGGACAAGTTTTCCTGCTGACACCATCGCCCTGTGCGATAAAGCGGATGCGATTTTGAAGGGACCTATTGGGTTAAGCCATGAGCAATCGAAACAAATTCCCATCGACCAACAACCCGAACGTGGCGCCCTGTTGCCGATGCGAAAACGCTATGACACTTATGCCAATTTCCGACCGGTGTATCTGCCTCGTGGACTATCTAATTTTTCGCCACTCAAAGCGGAAATTATTGGCGATGGCATTGATATTTTGATTATTCGTGAATTAGTCGGCGGTTTATATTTTGGGGAGAAACAAACCGGAGTCAATGCACAAGGACTACGCTTTGTGCGTGAGACGCTTGAATATGACGAACACCAAATCAGGCGTATTGTTGAAGTTGCTTTTGAAGCCGCCATGAAACGCCGCAAATTGCTCCATAGCATCCATAAAAGCAACGTCTTGAAATCCAGTGTGCTGTGGAGCGATATAGTTGGCGAGGTGGCACACGACTTTCCTGATGTGGAAGTGCAACACATGTTTGTCGATGCGGCTGCCACACATTTATGTCTTAATCCCAGACAGTTTGATGTCATGGTCATGGAAAATTTATTCGGTGATATTATCAGCGATCAAGCAGGTGGCATTTTGGGCTCGCTGGGGCTGATGCCGTCCGCCTGTGTTGGTCATGACAAGGCTTATTACGAACCTTCGCATGGCTCGGCTCCCGATATTGCCGGCAAGAACATCGCCAATCCATACTCCATGATCGGCTCGGTGGCAATGATGCTGGACATGAGTTTTCAGATGCGTGAGGAATCCAACAACCTGTGGGCGGCAATGGAATCTGTCTTTGTCGCCGGCTACTCCACCCCTGATTTGTCAAAGCCGGGCACCGATATGACCATGGTTAGCACCGATGAGTTTGGTGATCGGGTGGTTGAAGCATTACAAAGCCGTCCTCTCCCATCTTACTGCGCTTAAAAAGCCTCGCATTGGCAAACAATATGCAACAGACAGGCATCTTAACGACCCCGCCTGATTTTACGCCTGCACAATCCGACCTTGCCGAGCGGGTTATCCTGATAACCGGTGCCGCATCAGAAATAGGCTGTGCAGTGGCATTGGCTACCGCTCAATCAGGGGCAATCGTATTATTGCTGGAGCGCAAGCAACGCACCATGACCGCACTCTATGATGCAATATGCGAGCAAGGTTTGGCACAGCCCATGATGATTGAGTTTGATATGCTACGCGCCGATTCTCATGCTTTCGAGAATCTGGGAACATCATTGTCCGAGCAATTTCCAGAAATTCATGGGCTGGTGCATTGCGCGATGTGGGACGCGCCCCTCACCCCTGCCCCGCTTGCAGAAATGAAAACTTGGACAAAAGTCCTTGACCAGCAGTTAATCAAACCCATGTATCTGACTAAAACACTGTGTCCAAACCTAAATCACCCCAACTCGGCATCGGTAATTTTTACGGTCATGGACATCGGACGAGCGGGTCGCGCCTATTGGGGTGCTGTCGGTGCTGCCTTTGCTGGCGTGGAAAACTTTTGTGAATCGCTGAGCAACGAATTATTCGACTACAAAACACGGGTCAACACACTCGACCCGGGCAAAGTCAAAACAGTCACTAGAAGACACTTTTACCCAGCGGAAGCGACCCAGGATTTAAGACCTGCAAACGACCCCGACATCATCAACACCTATCTTTATCTGCTATCCGACCGTAGCCATCCACAAACCGCAAAACGCTTTTCGGTTGGACAGAGACCGTCGAATTGAGATATGCCCGAAAATCCACCAGAAAATTCGAAATTAAACAATGAATATAACCATCGTTGACCATCCGTTAATTCAACATAAACTTACTTTGATGTGGCCCAAAGAAACCCCGATTAGTTTGTTTCGGCGGTTGGTCAACGAAATAGCGATGTTGCTTGGCTATGAGGTAATGCGAGACCTTGCGCTCGCCAAACGAGAAATCGAAACATTTACCAATGCACATCCGGATGTCCCCATTTATACTGCTGTTGTTCCGGCGTAGGCGACTGTGCAAGAATCCCTCGCTAGGTCGCGTTACATGTGGAAAACCCTTGCGGGTTTGGTTGTTTTACTGGATTCCTGCTTCCGCAGGAAAGACGGGGCGGTGCAGGAAAGACGGATGTTGGTTTTTTACACAGTCTCGCAGGCGGGAACGACGGATATTGGTTTGTTTGCTGTTTCCAAACTGCTAACTGTCCACTGGCAACTATCAATTACCCGCTGATTCCATACGCCGATTTTTACGAACCTTCTCAAGCCAGCCCAGTTTCATCTCTGGTACGGAGGATAGAAGCAGGTCTGTGTAATCATCAAACGGCGGTGAAAGCACGTTTGATTTTGCTCCATAACGCACCACCTTACCCTGATACATCACCGCGATTGAATCGGCAATAGACTTCACCGTTGCCAGATCATGAGTGATAAACAGATAGGCGACATCCTCTTTTTTCTGCAAATCCAGCAACAGCCTGAGGATGCCATCAGCCACCAAAGGATCAAGCGCACTGGTCACCTCATCACAAATAATCAACTTTGGCTTCGCTGCAAGTGAACGCGCAATACAAACACGTTGTTTTTGTCCACCAGATAGCTCGGCTGGATAGCGGTCAATAAATTCTTCGCCCATTTCAATTTTATCAAGCAGTTCAATAACCTGCTTGCGTTTCTCTTTGCCACGCACCCCAAAATATAACTCCAGCGGGCGACCAATAATGATGCCGACAGTCTGGCGTGGATTCATCGCCACATCCGCCATTTGATAAATCATCTGCAACTCGCGCAGATCGACAAGGCTACGTTCCGACAATGACTTTGGCAACTCTACACCATCAAAGGTAATACGCCCCCTGCTGGGCGGTAACAAACCGGTGATAACTCGCGCAAGCGTGGATTTTCCAGAGCCTGACTCGCCAACAACCGCAAGCGTTTGACCGGGATGAATTTCAACAGAGACATTGGTCAGAACTTGGGTTGCCCCCCCATAAGATGCGGTGATGTTTTCAACACACAGGATTGGATTGTCTGAATGCCCCTTTTCTTCGTGCTGAATGCTGTGCGCCGACACAAGTTCTTTGGTGTAGTCTTGTTTAGGAGACTCGATGATTTGTTTCACCGTACCATGTTCCACCATATTGCCATGCCGTAACACAAGAATTTCATCGGAAACCTGCGTTACAACCGCCAAATCATGGGTGATATAAAGGGCGGCAACCCCAGTTTCTTTGATCGCGTTTTTAATCGCAGCCAACACATCAATTTGGGTTGTTACGTCAAGGGCTGTTGTCGGCTCATCAAACACAATTAGATCGGGCTTCGGACATAAAGCCATCGCCGTCATTATCCGCTGAAGCTGACCACCTGATACTTGGTGGGGAAACCTTTGCCCGATATTTTCTGGGTCTGGCAGGCCCAGTGACCGAAACATATTGATGGCACGGTTTTCCGCTTCGGCTTTCGATGCCAAGCCATGCAGTAACGTGGCTTCAATCACTTGCTCCATGAGTCGTAACGTAGGATTAAAAGAGGCTGCCGCAGACTGTGAAACATAAGTTACTTCTTTGCCACGCAATTTTCGCAAGTCGGCAGCGCCGATTTTAAGAATATCTCTACCGTTCACAAAAACTTCCCCGCTGAGCCGCAAACTACCACGCCCATAGCACATTGCCGACAGACCAACGGTCGATTTCCCCGCACCACTTTCACCAATCAGCCCCATCACCTGACCAGATGCAAGTTTTAGCGACACATCATGGACAATGATGATGTCATGCGGCTTGCCATCGGGCGGATACACCGTTGCCTCGATTTTCAGATGTTTAATCTCGATTAAAGAATTCGCCATCAGCCACGCCCTCCTTTCAAGTCGCTGGTTCGGTTCAGTATCCAGTCAGCAACCAAATTGACCGAAATAGCGAGTGCCGAAATGGCAAAAGCGGGGATAAGCGCGGCTGGAATGCCGAAGATAATGCCATCTTTATTTTCTTTCACAATGCCGCCCCAATCCGCTTCGGGAGGTTGTACGCCCAACCCAAGGAACGATAGCGATGATAAGAACAAAACCGCAAAGATGAACCGCAAGCCCAGCTCTGCAACCAGTGGAGATAGTGCATTGGGCAGAATTTCTCGAAAGATAATCCAGCGAATATTTTCGCCACGCAAGCGTGCGGCTTCAACATAATCCATCACGTTAATATCAACAGCAACAGCCCGAGACAAGCGGTAAACCCGAGTCGCATCCAGCACACCCATCACCAGAATCAAGATGAGCATATTGCTTGGCAACACAGACAGAACTACCAACGCGAAAATCAATGTCGGGATTGACATCAGCAAATCAATACCGCGTGACATCAACTGATCGGGTAGCTTACCAAGAACCGCCGCCGCAAAGCCAAGAACGGACCCCATCGTAAAGGAAAATGCGGTGGCTACCGCGGCGATGAAAATGGTAATTCTGGCACCATGGATCATCCGCGACAACAGATCACGACCTAGGTTATCAGTACCCATCCAAAATTGGGCAGAGGATGGCTCCCAGACATCACCAACAATCTCAGCCATACCATACGGGCTAATCCACGGCGCAAACACCGCGACAAAAACAAAACTGCCGGTCAGCACAAGACCAATCATCGCGCTGATAGGAATTCGTTTAAACATAATCCTTATTTAGGGTGGCGCAAGCGCGGGTTTGATATGATGGAAATAATATCAGCAACAATGTTCAGACCGATATACACGGACGCAAAAACCAGTGCGACAGCCTGCACAACGGGGACGTCGCGCTTGGCGACATGATCCACCAGATACTGACCCAGACCGGGATAGACAAAAATGACTTCAACAATGACAACGCCAACAACCAGATAGGCTAGGTTAATCATCACCACATTCACAATCGGGGCAATGGAATTTGGAAAGGCATGTTTACGAATAACATTAAACGGTGTCAGCCCCTTTAACTCAGCGGTCTCAATATAAGCCGATTGCATCACGTTGAGGATTGCCGCACGTGTCATACGCATCATGTGCGCCAACACCACCATGGTCAAAACTGCCACCGGCAAAGCAATGGTCTCTAATTTATCACCGAGAGACATAGAATCGTTGATAATCGCCACGGATGGGAACCAACGCAATTTCACCGAAATAAAATAGATCAATAAATAACCAATGAAAAACTCTGGCAATGAAATCATTGCCAATGTTACCCCGGAAATCAGCTTATCGGGCCAGCGGTTTTTATAACGCACCGCTAACAAACCCAGCACAACCGCCAAAGGCACAGAAAAGAAAGCCGCCCAGCCTGCCAGAAACAATGTATTACCAAGCCGCTTGGACATGGCTTCAGCAATATTTTTACCATTGGAAAGCGCGTGACCCAAATCACCCTGCAACACACCGCCCAACCAGCTAAAATAGCGCATATACGCGGGTTCGTTCAATCCAAGATCGCGACGAAGGTTTTCCAAAGCCTCTGGCGTTGCAGACTGACCCAAAATCGATTGGGCGACATCGCCCGGCAGAATTTGGGTGCCAACGAAAATCAATACCGATGCCGCAAGCAGAAGAAGGCAACCCAACGCGATGCGCTGGGTTACCAGTTTTATAACGGGGTGAACCACTACAATCTTTATACCAACCAAGTTTTCACTAAGGCTAAATTATTCATCAACTCCCCATTTGGATCATCAACATATCCGCCAACCTGATCGCTAACAGCCGCGATGAAGTCGTTGAACATGGGCAGAATCAAGCCACCATCGTCACGCACCAAAGTGCCCATTTCGCGGTAGATTGCCTTGCGTTTGACGTTGTCCAGCTCGGCGCGTGCTTGCAACAGTAGAGCGTCGAAATTCGGATCATTGTATCTTGTGTCATTCCAGTCCGCTGTTGACAGATACGCGATGGAGTACATTTGATCTTGAACTGGACGACCACTCCAATAAGATGCACAGAACGGTTTGTTATTCCAGACCTCTGACCAGTAACCATCATTAGGTTCACGCTTAACTTCCAGCTCAATGCCGGCTTTTGCAGCACTTTGTTGGAACAATTGCGCCGCATCCACCGCGCCAGTGAAGGCATTGTCCGCCGTGCGTAACAGAATTGAGCCCTCATGCGCGGATTTTTTGAAGTGGAACGCCGCTTTGTCCGGATCGTAAGCACGCTGCTCAATATCATCAGAGAACAAAGGATAAGCCGAATTGATTGGCATATCGTTACCAACAGAACCATAGCCGCGCAGAATTATATCAACCATTTCTTCACGGTTGATGGCATATTTTAGTGCCAGACGCAGATGCTTGTTATCAAATGGTGCCGTATTGGTGTGCATGATAAACACATAATGCCCACGCCCCGCTACACTTTTAACGGAAAGTCCGGAGGCGCGTTTTAACAAATCCGCGATTTTTGGCTCTACGCGATTAATCATGTGTACCTGATTGCCTTGCAGGGCGGCTGTACGGGCAGTTGCATCGTTCAAAACGACAACCTCTATTTGATCTGCATGACCACGCCCATCATCCCAGTAATTGGCAAATTTCGTCCCGCCATGACGCACTCCCGGCTCGTTGACCTCAATTTTATATGGACCAGTCCCTATACCCGCATCAGGCGCGTCCATACCACCACCCGGTTGGATAAGCAGGTGATAATCGGTCATCAGATAAGGCAGATCGGCATTCGCGGTTTTAAGGTTGATTGCCACACTATCCCCATCCACAGAAATGGAATCAATCCCGCGCATAATGCCCAATGCCCCCGATTTGGTGTCTTCACCGGAATGCCGTTCCAGCGTTGCTTTCACATCGTCTGGCGTAAGCGTCTTGCCGTTATGAAATTCTACCCCTTTGCGGATTTTGAAATACCATGTTTTGGCATCGGCAGAGGCTTCGACACTTTCAGCAAGACGATTGACAACTTGATCGTCTAATGACATTTCAACAAGGCTTTCACCCCAAGTTCGACCAAAATCTGTTGGAACCTGTGTTGCAAAAGTGGCAGGGTCTAGGCTGTTGGTGCTTTCACCCCCCGACAGACCTGTTTTTAAGTACCCGCCTTTAACCGGTCCTGCAGCCAGTGCAGCGCGGGTCAAAAAGATGTTTGCCATTGCTCCAGAGATCCCCAAAGCAGCGGCGCGACCCATAAATGCGCGTCGACCTAACTTGCTAGCGACAGCGTGTGCAGCCAGATTTTTAAGTTCATTTGACATCTGTTATTCCTCCGAATTTTAGTGTTGGTTGCTGATAAGTGATTGCTTCTAATAACGGCTAATGAGATGAGATAAAATAAATAAACCGAGACTTTTACTGATCTCAGCAGATATCAGAAGCATGGTCATGTTATCAGTTAAAAAGCCGTTGGTCAAATAACTGTTCTGGTTGTGAATTGACGACTTATAAATCGTGAATTACTGGTAAAATTCGCTCCGGACTGATGTTGCAACCATCACGAAATGAAAGCGAATATGACCAAACCCATTCAACAACGCAAATCGAGCCGTCGCCGTGGTCGGCATCGCCCGCCTGAGCTGGATACCAGCGTTCCATCGCCCTGCTCATCGGTGTGCCGTTTTGACGGTGAGTCTTTTTGTCGGGGTTGTTATCGAAACGCCGATGAGATTCGTGAATGGATCATCCTATCCCGCGAGCAGAAACTAGCCGTTCTGGAGCGTCTTGCCAAACGGCGCGAACAGGAAACCAGCGAACAAGTTTGGTAAAACCGCACTCCATTCATATTGCCCGGGAGATTTTTGCATAATTCAAAAAATGATTGGACGGTTCGAGAGTCTCGCCAAACGAAGTGGGACTTCTTGTGCTGAGCGGTTCGGCGAGCCCGTTGAAGCATATAGGTCGTGTAAAAACCCAACATTCGCCATTCCTGCGAAGCCTGTCCCCGCGCAGGAATCCAGTAAAACAGCCAAACCGCAAGGGTTTTCCACACGAAACGCGACCGAGATTCTTATACAGTCTTGCCACGCTTCTGACAATTATGCAAAGGTCTCTCTATGATGATTTGCTTTTAGCAAAATACTCCCGTGTCAGCGAAATGACCACCGGGCTCAACATCACCAGAGCAATCAAATTGGGCAACGCCATCATCGCATTCAGCGTGTCCGCCAACAACCAGATAAAGTCAATGCCAGCACGGGCACCGCCCTCCCAAGTCAAGGCCCATGGACCGATAAATACCGCGAGAACCCATGCTATCCGATAAATCATAACGCTCTTGAGTCCAAACAGAAACTGCCAGCATTTTTCGCCGTAATAACTCCAGCCGAGCACTGTGGTGAATGCAAAAACAGCCAGCGAGAAGGTTACGACATAGAGACCAATCCCGCCCGGCAAACTCACATTAAATGCGCTCGCTGTTAAGTCAACACCGGTTTCACCAGAAGTCCATACCCCAGTGGATACAATCGCAAGACCGGTGATTGAACAGACGATGAGGGTATCAATAAAGGTGCCCAACATAGCGATCGAACCCTGACGCACTGGATCGGTGGTGGTAGCAGCGGCATGTGCAATCGGCGCACTGCCGAGACCGGCTTCATTGGAGAATACGCCCCGCGCAACACCAAAACGTATCGCCATCCACACCGCTGCACCCGCAAAACCGCCGGTTGCCGCCGTACCCGTGAAAGCACTACTGAAAACCGTAACCACAGCGTTAGGCACTTCGGCATAATTGATGAGCAACACAATAATACCGAACAGGATATAGAACACCGCCATGAACGGCACCAGTCGACCAGCCCAAGTGGCGATGCGGGTAATACCACCGATTAACACCGCCCCGACCAGAACCACCAGCACCCCGCCGGTCAGCAATGGTGCGATGCCAAGGGTATCATCAAGCGCGTCAGCGATGGAGTTGGTCTGCACCATATTGCCAATGCCAAACGCGGCAATCGCACCGAACAGCGCGAACAGAAATGCTAGCCACTTCCATTTGGGGCCCAAGCCATTCTTAATGTAGTACATCGGTCCACCGATGTGCTTGCCGTTTTCATCTACCTCCCGATAGCGTACTGCCAGCACCGCCTCAGCATATTTGGTTGCCATCCCGACCAGCGCGGTAATCCACATCCAAAACAATGCCCCCGGCCCACCAATAGCGATGGCAGTGGCAACCCCGGCGATGTTTCCGGTGCCAATGGTTGCCGACAACGAGGTCATCAACGCATTAAAGGCACTGATGTCGCCGACCCCCTCAGGTACCCGCCCGGCCCAAAGCAAAGAGAAGCCATAACCGAGCTTGCGTAACGGCATAAACGCCAGCCGCAACAACAAAAAAGCTCCCACACCAACAATAATAACCAACATCGGTGCTCCCCAAACGATGCCGTTAATGGCACTGACTAACTCGCTAATCTTTTCCATTATTTCCTCCAGTTGAGTGAATACTTACAGTGAATATAAAGGTTGAGCAAACTTTCGACATAGTGAATGTACCATAAGCAAAAGTCAAGCAAGAAATTCTGAAATTATCTTTGGAAAACCCTTGCGGGTTTGTTTGTTTTACTGGATTCCTGCTTTCGCAGGAAAGACGGGGCGGTGCAGGAAAGACGGGGCGGTGCAGGAAAGACGGATGTTGGGTTCTTGCACAGTCTCAAACGACTCTCATAATTCATAGTTCGTAACTCATGCAAATAGTTGGACTTGATGTTTGCATTTGCGTACCATTGCATCTGGTTAAGACTCTAAATAGACCCTGCTCATAAAATATATCTATCTGAATATAAACAAATAATAGTGGTCTTGTGGTATAATTCTGCATGGGAATCAGCCCAACAACCTCTAAAACCTTGCAGCTATGATTGATTATAACGATTCCAACCAACGTACTATCGCAGAATTTGACTGGCCGTTTCACACCGCCCTTGATGCACACAACCGCTGGGTGAAACTAGGTCAGTGCATTCCATGGGATGGGTTGGCACAGGGCTATCATAAAAGCCTCTCGTCAAAGCGGGGTCGGCCAGCAAAAGATGCTCGTTTAGTCATCGGTGCGGTGATCATCAAACACAAACTAGGGTTGTCTGATCGGGAAACGGTGAGTCAGATTCAGGAGAATCCGTATCTGCAATACTTTGTCGGGCTTGCCGGTTATCAAAGATCAGTCCCGTTTGTACCCTCGTTGCTGGTTGAAGTACGCAAGCGTATGGGGGATACTGTTTTTGAAGTGTTCCATCAAGCGATTATTGGTGCTGTGGAAAAGGCGCAGGTCGTGCCGCAACGCAGCGTTAAGGATGGTTTGAAGGTATCCACACAGACCAACAAGTCGGGTGATGAATCAGAGCCAGAGTCCGTGCCAGAGTCGAAACCAGAACCAGAATCCAATCAAGACCCACAAGGGGAGGATAATTCCCCAATTTCGCCTGCCACCACTGTGGAAGCACCCAGCCACGAAGGTAAGTTGATAATCGATGCGACTGTGGCAGAGCAAGCGATACGGTATCCCACGGATTTAAGTTTACTGAATGAAGCGCGTGAGATGGCGGAACGGATTATTGACGAATTGTATCCACACACGGAGTTCAGCCAGAAACCACGCACCTATCGTCGCCAAGCACGTAAAGCTTTTCTCGGGTTGGTCAAACAGCGTCGTCCCAAACGTCAAGCGACCCAACGAGCGATCAAGCAACAACTGCAATACTTGCGGCGCAATGTCGGTCATATTGAGGGTTTAATGGATTGTTTCCCGATGGGCACGGCGTTGCCTTTGTCACGCAGGCTGCTATACCACTACTGGGTCATTCAGCATGTCTATACGCAGCAGTGGGAGATGTACATCAATAAGAGCCGTCGCTGTGATAATCGGATTGTGAGCATTCATCAACCGTATGTGCGTCCGATTGTGCGAGGTAAGCAAGGTAAGTCGGTTGAGTTTGGTTCGAAGTTGAGCGTGAGTTTAACGGCACACGGGTTATCCCGAGTCGATCATTTAAGTTGGGATGCGTTTCATGAGGGGCATGATTTGCAGGGTCAGGTTGAGCGTTACCATGAACGTTATGGTTGCTATCCCGAAAGCGTTATCGGTGATCCGATATATGGTAGTCGAGAGAACCGGCACTACTTGAAAGGATTGGGCATCCGTTTTTCGGGCAAGCCATTAGGCAGACCCAAACAGGTAACAGAAGCGAATCGGGAGGTGTTGAAGCAATTAAAAGCCCAACGCCGGGCGGATTACCTACAACGGATTCCAATAGAAGGCAAATTTGGTCAGGCAAAGAACGGTTATCGGCTGAATTACATCCGTGCCAAGCGAGCAGACACTTCGGTTGCATGGATCAACAGCATTTTCCTAGTCATGAACCTGCTCATCCTGCTGAAGGTCTTTTTTGTGCCCAAAATAAGGCGACTAATAGGGTCGATAACGAACACTTGGCGACACCAATTACGATTGGACGGGTACGGATTGTGCCAATTGCTTGGCTGGGACAGATTCAAATATCCAAAACCGACTTTGTGAGCAGACTCTAAATACGAGAGTCATCATCATACAGAAAATAACAACGTGAGCAATCAAACCCCTTTATGGCAACCGTCGCCCGAATCGGTGGCGCGAAGTAATCTGATGGCGTTTATTAACACGGTGTCCAAAACCAACCCATCGGTGAGCGATTATGATTCGCTTTATCGCTGGAGCGTGCATTCTAGCGAGCAATTTTGGGAGGCGGTTTGGGAGTTCTGCGGGGTGATTAGTAGCCGCCGTTGGGATTCGGTACTGACTGATTCTAAGGCAATGCCGGGGGCAAAATGGTTTGTCGGGGCACGCTTAAACTTTGCTGAAAACCTACTTAAATTTTGTCGTGATAAGGGAGCGGACAATAAAACCGCGCTTATTTTTCGTGGCGAAAATCACGGACGTGATATGTCCTATGCCGATTTATATCGAGCGGTGGCGCGCTGCGCCGCGCTGTTAAAATCACTTGGAGTCACGGCTGGGGATCGGGTTGCGGGTTATATGTCGAATAACCCTGAAGCGGTGGTCGTTATGCTGGCGACTGCGAGCATTGGCGCGGTCTGGTCATCTTGCTCTCCGGATTTTGGCGTTAAGGGGGTGCGGGAGCGGTTCGCGCAAATCCAGCCGAAAGTGCTATTCGCCATTGATGGATACCGTTATAACGGCAAAAGCATTGATATTATCGATGCGGTGGCAACGGTTGCCGAGCAAATACCAAGTATTAGCAAAGTGATTATCGTTCCGTTCCTCAACGCATCACCTGCTATCAGCAAAATTCGTGGTGTCATGCAGTACGATGATTTTACAACCGACCAGACAGCAATTGATTTTGCCCAATTGCCGTTCGATCATCCGCTATACATCTTGTATTCATCGGGCACGACTGGCAAACCAAAATGTATTGTCCACTCCGCCGGCGGGGTGTTGTTGCAACACCTAAAAGAACATCAACTACATACCGATATACAGCCTGATGACCGCTTGTTTTACTTCACTACCTGCGGTTGGATGATGTGGAATTGGCTGGTCAGCGGGCTCGCCAGCGGATGTGGCATCGTGCTTTATGATGGTTCGCCGTTTTATCCGCATAAAAGCAGGTTGTGGGATTTGATTGATGAGGTCGGGATAACCGTTTTCGGCACCAGTGCGCGATTTATTTCCGCCTGCGCGAAAGCGGATGTCAAACCAATAGAAAACTCAAAGCTGACAACCTTACGAGCGATCCTATCAACCGGTTCGCCACTGGTTTCGGAGGGTTTTGATTATATTTATCAGCATGTTAAATCCGACTTAATGCTGTCTTCAATCTCCGGCGGAACCGACATTGTTTCTTGTTTCGTGCTTGGCTGTCCGCTCCGACCGGTCTATCGCGGCGAAATTCAGTCTCGCGGGCTGGGCATGGCAGTAGAGGTTTATCGGGCGGGCAAGTCGGTGCATGGCAAACGCGGAGAGTTGGTCTGTACCAAGCCTTTTCCGAGTATGCCACTGGGATTTTGGAATGAGGCGGATCATCGACGCTACCATGAAGCCTATTTTGCCCGCTTTGAGCATGTTTGGGCGCAAGGCGATTACGCCGAAATCACTGCAAACGATGGGATGATTATTTATGGTCGCTCCGATGCGGTATTAAATCCGGGCGGGGTGCGAATCGGTACCGCAGAAATTTATCGTCAGGTCGAAAAAATAGACGAGGTGCTGGAGAGTTTATGTATTGCCCAGCAATGGCAAGACGATGTCCGTGTTGTGCTGTTTGTGCTATTGCGCGACCAGGTCGTGTTGACCGATGAATTGAAAGCCAGAATTTGCCAGACCATTCAGAATCATACAACCCGCCGTCATGTGCCACAAAAGATTATTGCCGTTGCTGATATTCCACGAACTCTGAGTGGCAAAATCGTGGAATTGGCGGTGCGAAGTATTGTGCATGGCGAGGCGGTGAATAATACCGATGCGTTAGCGAATCCTGAGGCGTTAGAATATTTTCGCAATCTGGAAGAGTTAGGTTGTTAATGGAAAATTGAAAATGAAACCGGAAAACACTTTCAGGTTTGTTTTACTGATTTTATCTTGTTCATCCTGTCTATCCATGTCCATAGTTTTTCGTAATTCGTAATTCGTAATTCGTAATTGATAATGACCTCGAACCATCCAATCATTTCGGTAAACGAAACACTGCCATAGATTCCACATGCGCGGTATGGGGAAACATGTCGATAACGCCAGCATCGGTCAACGTGTAGCCATTGGTATTGACCATGATGTCGGCATCTCGTGCCAACGTTGCGGGATTGCAGGATATATAGACCAGTAACTCCGGTTTAATTTTTGGAATCAGTCCGGAGACGACTTCCATTGCCCCCGACCGCGATGGATCAAGCAACATTTTATTGAAGCCGAGCTTGTCGAACTTGCCGAAGGAGTAATCCCCATCACTCAGTTGGCTGTGCAGGTCGGCACTTTGAAACCAAACATTCTCCATGCGATTCAGTTTTGCATTCTCCTGTCCGCGGCGAACCAAAGATGCCTCCCCTTCCACGCCAACGACATGCGCGCCCGATTTGCCGAGTGGTAGGGTGAAATTACCCAAGCCACAAAATAAATCGAGGATATGATCTGTTGAGATTGGTTTGAGATAATCCACCACCTGATTGACCATCCGCTGATTGATTTCGGCATTGACTTGGGTGAAATCAGTTG
This sequence comes from Candidatus Spongiihabitans sp., assembly GCA_965261425.1. Classification (GTDB taxonomy): domain Bacteria; phylum Pseudomonadota; class Gammaproteobacteria; order Arenicellales; family Poriferihabitantaceae; genus Spongiihabitans. Next base: position 581,741 of record OZ253452.1, on the reverse strand, counting down.
GCGAAAACGCTAATTCTAAATCAAATTCTGCCAGACGATAGCACAATAATCGGGGCGATTCTGGCGATAATGGAACGACCGTATCCAATCCCCCCGCTTGCAAATACAAATCAATTTGAGCCGCTTCCGCATAACCGCATAAACACGAAATATCTTCGCTAGAAAACGCGCTCAGATGCCGAAACACCAGTGCCACCCGATCATCCCCAGCTGCCGCTTCAATCTGAGGAATCCGTGTATTGTTGCTCAGTCGAGCAATCAACTGATGTAGCCCGGGAAGCAAGTCAGAGATTCTTTTGTCCAGCGTTTTGCAGCTCTGCAATGCGGTAATGAAACTGCTTTTTCGCTCCCTGAATCCAATCAGAATACCGCCTTTCTTGGGAACCATTTTCACGCCGAGTCGGGCTTTACGGCGATACTTCCAAATTGAGCCTTGAATGGCTGGAATCACGTTTTCGACTCGTACCTTGCCGATTCTTTCCAAACTGTCGAATAAAATTTTTTGCTTATACGCGAGCTGTGCCACAGGATTGAGGTGCTGCAAAACACAGCCACCACAAACACCAAAATAGGGGCAATCTGGAACAGTCCGTTGTGGAGAAGGCTGCAAAATCGCATCCACATAACCCTCGAATTTCCCCTTGCGTTTCTTGCCCGCTCGAAAGCGTATTAACTCTTCGGGCAATACGCCATCAACAAAATACACCCGACTGTCCAGCCTGACCACACCACAACCATCATGGGTCAGATCAACAACCCGCGCTTCATGGCAGGTGTCGCTACGGACTTCCATCTAATTTTTTTATTAATTAAAAACAGTTAGTAACAGAATATATCTAATTCTAAACATCAAAATAAATATCCGCAACAGCGTCATCTCCAAGCCGCAAGAAAGGCATCAAAATGGGGTTGATTAGATGATTTTAGCAGTTGACGCACGGCATCACATTCCTCAACATAATGCGCTTCACTGACATTGCCCCGAACTTGCTCCCATTTCAAATAAACCAAATAGGTGTTTAGTACATCGGTTTCACAATATTGCCGAATCTCCGTAATACCACCCGCCTGATAGGCTGACCAAACCGCTGCCCCGCTCATCCCCATTTTACCCGGAAATCCGAGCATAACGGCAATTTCATCCAATGGTGCCGCTGCGCGCAAGTTAAAGCCCGCTAAAATATCCATTAAATCAATATGCCGCCAATGGAAGCGGTTTAAATAATTGTTGAATTTGAACTCCCGATCATCATCACCATTGTCCCAATAACGTCTTGCCACAACCTGATTGAGCAATGAGCGATAATGCAATACTGGCAAGTCAAAGCCGCCACCATTCCAACTCACCAGAGTCGGGGAATATCGGTCAATACCATCATAAAAGCGTGTAATTAACTCGCTCTCGGTCGAGTCAACATTTCCCAGCGACCACACTTTAAGGTCATCGCCAGCGCGTAGCACGGCGGAAATTGCGATAATTTTGTGTAAATGCAGTGGCAGAAAATCGGAACCGCCAGTTTTCTGTACCCGTTTTGCAAACATCGCCTTTGCAATGTCATCATCGGACAGCCCCTCCAGTTCGTAGATGCGACTCCCTGACTGGGTATCCGGAATGGTTTCAATATCAAATATGAGTATGTTTGTTTTCATAATAGCCTAATTCGTAATTGTTCTTTCCTCATCCGTACCATAAACCACAAAACCCGCCGCCCCTGTGGGCGCTATCGGACACAGATACCCTTACGGTTGCCAACGGGATCGATTCGTTCTCTTGTCATTGCTTTGCCCTCACCGAGTGGTAATCTACAATTTTAACATTGGGCAAAACTATCTGCCTTTCCATACCGGCTCGCGCTTTTGTGCGAAGGCTAATGCGCCTTCGTGCATGTCTTCGCTGTTATACAGCGTTTTTACGGTTTCAAGTGCTTGTGCATTCACCATGTCGATAGATTGCTGAAAAGGCAAGGTTTCCGCTTCGCGGATGGTCTCTTTAATGGCAGCAAAAACCAATGGCGGACCGTCGGCGAGCAGCTTAGCCACTTCTCTAGCGCGTTGCATAAGCTCATCCGCCGCTACAATTTCATTGACCAGCCCCCATCTTGCCGCTTCTTCAGCATCCATCCAGCGACCCGTCAGTAACATCTCCATGGCAATATGATAGGGCACTCGTCTCGGCAGTTTGATTGTTGCCGCATCTGCCAGCGTGCCGGCATTGATTTCCGGTAGGGCAAAGGTGGCATGTGTGGCAGAAATAATAATATCGGCAGACAGCATCAGTTCGAATCCACCACCGCAGGCAATACCGTTGACCGCGGCAATAATCGGTTTATTCAGGTCGGGTAATTCTTGCAAGCCACCAAAGCCACCGACTCCAAAATCGCCAGTCACGTCTTCGCCGGCTGCCGCTGCTTTGAGATCCCAACCCGCGCAAAAAAACTTCTCCCCGCCCCCGCTAATGATGGCGACTCGTAATTTCGGATGATCACGAAAATCAGCGAATATTTTACCCAGTTCCTGACTGGTTGCACTGTCTATGGCATTCGCCTTAGGTCGGTCGAGAATAACTTCAAGCACCGCTCCATGTATATTTGTACGGATATTCGTTTTGACTGCATCGGACATATTGTTCTCCTATTTTATATTTAATAATATGAATTTATATTTGTTTTCTCTAAAACACATTAACTGTTTGTTGAATCGTTTCTCATTCTAATCAGAGCATCTGCGACCATCACGCCGTTATTCCGCGCTTTTACCATCAGTGGATTGATCTCCAGCTCAACAATCTCATCTTTTCTTTGTGTCACCAAATCGGCAATGGCGAACACCGTATCAACCACTTTTTCCACATCAGCCACCTGCCGACCACGAAAACCGTCCAGCAATGGCCAAGTTTGCAGTTTTTTCAATGCCTTAATAACGTCATTCCGACCAACCGGCAACAACAAAATCTGCCGATCACCAATCAACTCGACCATTGTGCCACCGAATCCAATAATCAGGTAATGACCAAATTGCGGGTCGTAACTGACCCCGAGCAACAATTCTGCCACCACATCGCCAATCATTTCTTCGACCATCAACGAGGCTGAAATTTTTAATAATCGCGCCACCTCCTGCTTGAGCTGCTGCTCCGAGTCGATCCCTATAACCACCGCATTTAATTCTGATTTATGGGCAATCTCTGGCAACACCGCTTTGAGTACGATTGGATAACCGATTTCTATCGCTACCCGACACGCTTCAGCTTGGCTCCGCACCAAAGCCGATGCGGGGATCGGCACGCCCGCTTGCTTTTTTAGCAACTGTTTGGCTTGATATTCGTCCAGTCCATAAACCGACTGTTGTACGATTGTACTGGTTTGAACTTTCGGTGCCAGTCGCTGATCGTCTGCGCTCATCTGCCAATGCCGACCTATTGTGTAAGCCGCTTCGATAGCCGCTAGTGCCTGTTGCAATCCCTGCAATGGCGTGATGCCATTTTTAATCAAGGTTGCGCGTACCGCATCGGTCAGGGTCTCTGAAATAGAAGACACCACAGCGGCATTGCTGCCAGTGTATTTGCTGGCATCAATAAAAGCCTGTATTGCCGATTCCCACTCTGCAACATCACCGCCGGTGATATGCGGAACATCAATAATCAGTATATTCAAATCATACTCGCCTGCCATCATTGCCGAAAAGGTCGCGTTCAGGCGTTGTTGGTCGCCCCATATAAAGGTGTGGTAGTCGAGCGGATTATCAATATTGACATAATCATTCAGAGTCGCGGCAATTTTTTTCTGATGCGCGGGTTCAATTTTTGGAAACTGAATATCCCGAGTGCGGGATAAATCAGCAAACAACGATGCTTCACCACCTGAGCAACTCATTGAAGAGATGCGATTGCCAGCAAGCACGCCGGTCACTGCCACCAGTTTCAACGCCTCGAGAAACTCTTCGAGAGTATCCACCTGCCCTATTCCCAAGTGCTCGAATAACGCGCTATACAGCCCGTTTTCGCCGGCAAGGGTCGCCGTATGGCTGAGCGTTATTCTGGCACCAATATCGGATTTGCCGGCTTTTAATGCGATGATTGGAATGCCTTGCAGACGTGCGCGCTCGGCAAGCTCGATAAACAGGGGTAAATTATTCAAGCCCTCGATATGAATACCAATCGCGGTAATTTTATCGTTATCTAAAGCGGCAGCGATACCCTCTTCAATGCCAACCACTGCCTGATTGCCGACCGTTACCAGCCATGCCACCGGCAAACCGCGTTGTTGCAAGCTTAAATTGATACCGACATTGCCACTGGACGAAAAAATTGCCACCCCAGATTCATTGCGCGTCAAGCCGTGCTGATCCGGCCATAATGCAGCACCCGACAAGGTATTGATATAACCATGGCAGTTTGGACCGAACACCGGCATATCCGCCGCTGCCGCAAGCAAATGACGATGCCGTTGCAAACCACTGTCGCCGACATCACGAAACCCAGATGAATAGCACACTGCCCCACCAGCCGCCGCATGATTCAATTTTTCAATGATTTCAAGGCTGGGATCGGCAGGAATGGCAATAAAAGTAACATCCGGCGCGTTGCCCGATAATTTGCCAAGCAATTCGTCCACAGAATGAAAGCAGGTCAAGCCTTGCATGGTCTCCCGATTCGGGTTAATCGGCCAGATTGGACATTCAAAACCCAGTTTTAGACATTGCTCAACGACTCGATCCGCCTCTTTGCCACCGACCACGGCTATCGACTGTGGATTAAGACAACGTCTTAGGCGCTGTTGATTCACGACAGTCATTGGGGCTGGTTTTCTTATTGGAGACCTTTTCATAATTTAAAAAACAATCGGAAGTGGGACTTTATGGGTCGTGTAAAAACCAATATTTTGTCGTTCCCGCGTAGGAGACTGCTCAAAAAACCAACATCCGTCTTTCCTGCGAAGCCTGTCCCCGCGCAGGCGGGGAGCAGGAATCCAGTAAAACAGCCAAACCCGCAAGGGTTTTCCATTTATTCGTGTTCAAGCGGACGCAACAGAGCGCGGGAAATAATGAGCCGTTGGATCTCGCTGGTCCCTTCCCAAATCCGCTCAACCCGCGCATCGCGCCAGATTCGTTCCAATGGCAAATCCGACATTAAGCCCATGCCACCATAAATTTGGATTGCTTCATCCGCAATAAACGCCAATGCCTCCGTTGCCGATAGTTTTGCCAACGCCGCATCCATATCGCTCATCGTGTTTTGATTCGCTTTTGCCGCCGCCTGCCAAGTGATTAACTCTGCCGCACGGCGGCGCATTTCCATATCTGCCAGCTTGAAACTGACCCCTTGAAATTTACCGATGGTTTGATTGAATTGCTTGCGCGTGGCTGCGTATTCACAGGCAAGTTCAAAGGCGCGATCACAACGCCCAAGGCAAATTGATGCCACCTGCAAGCGCGTATTACTCAGCCAGTCGTTGGCAATCTCAAACCCCTGACCAACCTCGCCCAAAACCTGTGTCGCTGGCAACCGACAGTGATCAAATTCTAAAATAGCGTTGTGATAACCACGATGCGAAACATTATCATAGCCTTTTCGAACCGTAAATCCGGGCGTTCCCATATCTACCAAAAAGGAAGTAATTTTCTTTCTGGGTCCTCTGGGCGAGTCCTCAACCCCAGTCGCGGCAAATAAAATCACGAAATCGGCAACATCGGCATGACTGATAAAATGCTTCGTGCCATTCACTACAAAATCATCGCCATCTGCTTCCGCCTTACAGGACATCGACCGCACATCCGATCCTGCACCCGGTTCGGTCATCGCCAAACAATCTGTTTTCTCGCCTTTAATGCAAGGAAAAAGATATTTATCGCGTTGCTCGCCAACACAGCCCTGCAAGATATTGCTCGGTCTGGCTACGCTATATTGCAACGCCATATTTGCCCGACCCAGCTCCCGATCCAGCAAACACATTGAAAGCACATCCAGACCACCCCCACCCAAATGTTCCGGCATATTGGCGGCATACAGCCCGATTTCAAGAGCGCGCTCAATGATTTGTCGGCGCAAATCGGCGCGGACTTCGTCGCTTCTCTCCACTTCCGCTTCATAAGGATAAAGTTCTTCCTCAACGAAACGCTTAGCAGTTTCGATTAACAGGGTTTGTTCTTCGGTATATTCAAAATTCATCTAAGATACCTCTATTGGACCTTTGCATCATTGTCGGACGTGTGGCAAGCCGGTACAAAAAACCGGTCGCGTTCCATGCGGAAAACCCTTGCGGGTTTGGCTGTTTTACTGGATTCCTGACTTCGCAGGAAAGACGGATGCGGTTTTTTGCACTGCCCCTTCATTTTCAATTATCAATTATCAATTATCAATTATCAATTAACTATGTTTTCTGACCTATCGACCGCCCAATCTGAGGCGGTTTATCCAAATTCGCGTGTGCGACAACCAGTTTGGCGACTCGTTCAGCCACATCGGCTCGCGCCGGACACACTCGTCCCTGATTGGTGTCCACATGCAATAGCATCTGCTCGGCGGTCGCCAAGAGCATCGGCTCATCGGTATCTGCAGAATCCAAATACATGGAATGAAAAAGATGCAACCGTTTTTCATCACCGCCAATAATCTGTGTCGTAACGTACAACGGCTGATCCACGGCAACTTCGCGGATATGGTTTATATGCGTTTCTGCGGTGTAATAACTCAACCCAGTGGCATGGTACGCCTGATTGACCCCGATATATCTGAACAGCGCGTCTGATGAATCACCGAAAACCTGCAAATAACGGCTTTCGGTCATGTGATTATTGTAATCAACCCATTCCGGCTGCACCGAATCGGTATGCAGTTTTAACGGCATCGACTGATCGCTTGTGTCAGGCATTGTCGGCATAACCGCCCGATGTGCGACCTGATAGAGTTTTTCTTCATAGCGTTTAAGCACCTTGCCAGCCGCATAATTATTCGAGCGCAACGCCTGCAACACGCCAACAATACAATCATCACGATTCCTTTCCATCTCAATGACCGAGCGACCAGCCGCTTGCTCATCGGATTGTCTGACCACGCTATCGAGTAATTCGTCTGTTAAATCAGGTCCATCAAATCGCGTCCATGGCCATTTCAAACTCGGTCCAAATTGTGCCATAAAATGCCGCATCCCCCCGCTACCACCCGCAATCCGATAGGTCTCAAACGGGCCCATAAAAGCCCAGCGCAGCCCTGCTCCATAACAAATCGCCTGATCCAGTTCATCGGCAGTCGCCACACCTTCATTGAGTAAGTGCAGTGCTTCGCGCCACAATGCTTCCATCATTCGGTCTGCTAGAAATCCCTCAACTTCCGTTTTGACAATCAGCGCGTGCATACCGATGCTTTCATAGAATTTGGCGGCAGTCTGTTTAATCTGATCGGTAGTCCGTTCACCGCCGACTATTTCAACCAGTGGCAACAGATAGACTGGATTAAACGGATGCCCGATGAGGATTCTTTGCGGATGGTTGACTCCTTGTTGCATTTCGCTGGGCAGTAATCCGGAGGAAGAGGACGCGATGATGACATCGGCATTGGTATAACCACAAATCTCCTTCATCAATGCTTTCTTGACCTCAATGCGCTCGGGACCGCTTTCCTGAACGAAATCCACACCGCGCACCGCTTGTTGTACAGAATCGACTCGGGTAAGTGCCCCGCTAACCGCAACCGGTGCCAAGGTCATCTTGCGATAGGCGCGTATTGCATTATCAAGCACAGCTTGGATTCGATCCTCTACCCCAGTTGCCGGATCGTAAAGCTGAACGTCAATGCCATTAATGAGTAGTCGTGCTGCCCAAGCAGAGCCAATCACACCGCCACCAATCAAGCCAACCTTTGTGATTTCATGTTCTTGTGCGACCGACATGGCTAACCCCGTTTATTCAGTTTTAATTTTTCTCTCACCTGCGCGGGGGTCAACAGATTGACATTCATTGCCGACAATATCGTAACCGCACGCTCTACCAGTGTCGCATTGGTCGCAAAAACACCTTTCTCGAGATAAAGATTGTCTTCAAGCCCGACTCGCACATTGCCGCCAGCAAGCACTGCCATTGCCACGAAGGGCAGTTCGTGCCGACCAATTGAAAAAGCAGAAAATATCGCCCCATCAGGCAAGGCATGTACCAAAGACATCAAGGTAGTCGGATCGTCCGGTGCGCCGTAAGGGATGCCCATACACAACTGAATCATAACCGGATCGTCAATCAACCCTTCCTTAATCAGCTCCTTGACAAAAACCAGATGACCGGTATCGAATACCTCCAGTTCGGGTCTGACCCCAAGCTCCTGCACCCGCCTTGCCATCGTATTTAACATGCCCGGGGTATTGGTCATCACATAATCGCTTTCGGAAAAATTCATCGTGCCACAATCCAGTGTACAGATTTCCGGCAACAGCTGCTCAACATGGGCAAGCCGCTGCAACGGACCAACCATATCCGTCCCCGCAGCGTTCAAGGGCAATGGCTTTTCCCCGCCGCCAAAAACCATATCGCCGCCCATGCCAGCAGTGGTATTGATGACCACATCGGTATCACTGTCGCGGATTCGTTGCACCACTTCGGCGAATAATTGCGGGTCACGGGACGGTGCGCCGGACTGTGGATCACGAACATGAATATGCGCGATAGCCGCCCCTGCTTTGGCAGCATCAATCGCCGCATTGGCAATCTGCTCAGGCGTTTTAGGAATATCCGGGTGTTTGCCCACGGTATTACCCGAACCGGTAACCGCACAGGTAATAAAAGCATTAAAGTTCAAGGCACAGTCCTCTATTTAGGTTTAATAGGAGACGGAATTTATCCCTCTTTACCAACAAATTGCAAGCATTTATCAGCTTATTTATCGGGCTTAATATCGATGAGACAAAGCGGATTGTCTGCGCATGAGAAATTGAAAACTGAAAATGAATAACGGCAGAATTATGGTGCTAAAACTGGCGCACGAAGCGCAAATCAAAGCGGGTACGTTGATAAATAGAGTCTGCTCACAAAGTCGATTTTGGATATTTGAATCTGTTCCAGCCAAGCAATTGGCATGATCCGTACCCGTCCAATCGTAATTGGTGTCGCCCAGTGTTCGTTATCGACCCTATTAGTCGCCTTATTTTGGGCACAAAAAAGACCTTCAGCAGGATGAGCAGGTTCATGACTAGGAAAATGCTGTTGATCCATGCAGCCGAAGTGTCTGCTCGCTTGGCACGGATGTAATTCAGTCGATAACCGTTCTTTGCCTGACCAAATTTGCCTTCTATTGGAATCCGTTGTAGGTAATCCGCCCGGCGTTGGGCTTTTAATTGCTTCAACACCTCTCGATTCGCTTCTGTTACCTGTTTGGGTCTGCCTAATGGCTTGCCCGAAAAATAGATGCCCAATCCTTTCAAGTAATGCCGGTTCTCTCGACTACCATATATCGGATCACCGATAACGCTTTCGGGATAGCAACCATAACGTTCATGGTAACGCTCAACCTGACCCTGCAAATCATGCCCCTCATGAAACGCATCCCAACTTAAATGATCAACTCGGGATAACCCGTGTGTCGTTAAACTCACGCTCAACTTCGAACCAAACTCAACCGACTTACCTTGCTTACCTCGCACTATCGGACGCACATACGGTTGATGAATGCTCACAATCCGATTATCACAGCGTCGGCTTTTGTTGCGGTACATCTCCCACTGCTGCGTATAGACATGCTGAATGACCCAGTAGTGGTATAGCAGCCTGCGTGACAAAGGCAACGCCGTGCCCATCGGGAAACAATCCATTAAACCCTCAATATGACCAAAATTGCGCCGCAAGTATTGCAGTTGTTGCTTGATCGCTCGTTGGGTCGCTTGACGCTTGGGACGACGCTGTTTGACCAACCCGAGAAAATCTTTACGTGCTTGGCGACGATAGGTGCGTGGTTTCTGACTGAACTCCGTGTGTGGATACAATTCGTCAATGATCCGTTCCGTCATCTCACGCGCTTCATTCAGTAAACTTAAATCCGTGGGATACCGTATCGCTTGCTCTGCCACAGTCGCATCGATTATCAACTTACCTTCGTGGCTGGGTGCTTCCACAGTGGTGGCAGGCGAAATTGGGGAATTATCCTCCCCTTGTGGGTCTTGATTGGGTTTTGGCTCTGGTTTTGGCTCTGGCACGGACTCTGGCTCTGATTCATCACCCGACTTGTTGGTCTGTGTGGATGCCTTCAAACCATCCTTAACGCTGCGTTGCGGCACGACCTGCGCCTTTTCCACAGCACCAATAATCGCTTGATGGAACACTTCAAAAACAGTATCCCCCATACGCTTGCGTACTTCAACCAGCAACGAGGGTACAAACGGGACTGATCTTTGATAACCGGCAAGCCCGACAAAGTATTGCAGATACGGATTCTCCTGAATCTGACTCACCGTTTCCCGATCAGACAACCCTAGTTTGTGTTTGATGATCACCGCACCGATGACTAAACGAGCATCTTTTGCTGGCCGACCCCGCTTTGACGAGAGGCTTTTATGATAGCCCTGTGCTAACCCATCCCATGGAATGCACTGACCTAGTTTCACCCAGCGGTTGTGTGCATCAAGAGCGGTGTGAAACGGCCAGTCAAATTCTGCGATAGTACGTTGGTTGGAATCGTTATAATCAATCATAGCTGCAAGGTTTTAGAGGTTATTGGGCTGATTTCCATGCAGAATTATACCACAAAATCACTATTACTTGTTTATATTCAGATAGATATATTTTATGAGCAGGGTCTATATAGGAATATCATTCCCTCTGTGGTCAGACACCCATCCGACAGAAACAGAACAATGATTGTCGTATTTGTATAAAATTGTGACATGCTTGCGTTAAAAATACTTTATACTAACAGTCGAAATTGTATGATTCTTGAACCATTGTGAATTACTGTAACCTGTAACCTTCAACGTGAGATAATATTATGAGAAATATCAAGATGAAAAATGCTACTAAAGCGGTCATGCTGGCCGCTGTTCTTGCGACACCTACCGCCTGGGCTACTCCTGAGTTTGACGGTTGATATTTAACCCATTGATTTATAGGCAAAAAAACCAAGGCACTACAAACTACTTTTCTACCAAAGTCCGCGTGTTTATTGGGCTGACAGCGATTGGGGAGAGACAAACCGTCAAAGTCAGGAGGAATATCATTCCCTCTGTGGTCAGACACCCATCCGACAGAAACAGAACAATGATTGTCGTATTTGTATAAATATTGTGACATGCTTGCGTTAAAAATACTTTATACTAACAGTCGAAATTGTTATGATTCTTGAACCATTGTGAATTACTGTAACCTTCAACATGAGATAATATTATGAGAAATATCAAGATGAAAAATGCTACTAAAGCTGTCATGTTAGCGGTCGCGCTTGCGACACCTACCGCCTGGGCGGCTCAATGCGATACGGTTCGTTTTTCCGATGTCGGGTGGACTGATATTACGGCCACTACTGCGGTAACTTCGCTGGTACTTGAGGGCTTGGGCTATAAAACCGATGTCAAAGTGCTGTCGGTGCCGGTAACCTACACCTCGATGGCGAATAACGACATTGACGTGTTTCTAGGTAACTGGATGCCGACTATGGAAGGCGACATTGCCAAATATCGGGAAGCTGGCACTGTGGACACCGTCCGTGAAAATCTGGAAGGTGCGGCTTATACACTTGCTGTTCCCAAGACAACGGCTGATAAGGGGTTGCGCTCATGGTCGGATATTGCCAAATTTCGTGATTCACTGGACGGCAAAATCCACGGCATAGAACCGGGTAACGACGGCAACCGTATTATTCTGGAGATCATTGAAAAAGACATGTTTGGTCTGAACGGGTTTGAAGTGGTGGAATCTTCCGAACAAGGTATGCTGGCAGCCGTCAAACGTGCGGTTAAACGCGATCAAGACATCGTCTTTTTAGGCTGGGCACCACATACGATGAACGACGACTTTGATATTGTTTATTTGCCCGGCGGTGATGACACAGGTTTTGGCTCAGGATTAGCTACAGTGTATACCAACACCCGTGCCGGTTATGTCAACGACTGCCCGAATATCGGCAACTTATTGAAAAACCTCAAATTCACGCTTTCTATGGAAGGTGCAATCATGGGGGCGATTTTGAATGATGGTACCGACGAGCGGGTTGCCGCCAAAGCATGGTTGCAAGCCAACCCAGATGCACTGAATAGCTGGCTCGCCGGTGTCAATACCAAAGACGGCAAAGCGGGATTGCCAGCGGTTAAGAAATCTCTCGGAATGTAAACCAGCACTTTGTCACCACTCCTTCGACCTTAAACAGCGCAAGATTCGTCTGTGGAACGGTTGATGGAGTGGCTGACTGGGTACAAGCTACCCATCGGCAAGGCGGCAGAGTTCGTTATCGATTTTTTGACCGACCATGCCGAGTCATTTTTTGACGGCATTGCTGCCACGTTACAGGCTGTCGTTGATGGTTTATTGTGGGTATTACAGACACCGCCAGCATTGGTTTTATTAGTGGTGGTTGCGGTTGCTATCCACTTAGTGCATCGTAAGGTGTCACTAACCGCTTTTGTGGTCGGCGGGTTGTTGTTGATTATCAATCAAGGCTATTGGGAACAGACTACGGACACCTTGGCTTTGGTGCTGGCTTCGGCAACACTTTGTATGGCAATTGGTGTTCCTGTTGGCATAGCCACTGCCCATCGTCCGTGGCTATATTCAATGATGCGTCCGGTGCTAGACCTGATGCAAACCATTCCTACTTTCGTGTATCTGATTCCGGCTTTGGTGTTATTCGGGTTGGGACAAGTACCCGGCTTGATTGCCACCGTTATTTTTGCCATCGCCGCACCAATCCGCCTCACCCATCTTGGCATATCAACCACCCCTAAAACCCTGCTCGAAGCAGGCGAAGCATTTGGCTGTTCACGTTTTCAACTATTATATAAAGTGGAGCTACCGTTTGCATTGCCACAGATTATGGTTGGCTTTACCCAGACCATCATGTTGTCGCTATCTATGGTGGTCATCGCCGCGATGGTGGGTGCACCCGGACTCGGTGTTCCTATCCTACGCGCCATCAATTCGGTCAATATCGCTAAAGGATTTGAAGCCGGATTCGCCATTGTTATTATCGCTATTATATTAGATAGAGTATTCCGATTGAAGGCGACACATACAACACAAAACTAAAATCGGATACCGACCATTGAGACTGCACAAGAAACCATCGCGGTTCGAGAGCCTCGCCGAACGACTAGATTGCATTACATGTGGCAAACCCTTGCGGGTTTGTGTGTTTGACTGGGTTACCGCTTTCGCGGGAACGACAAATATTGATTTTTTGCACAATCTCCATTGGATTGCTCACGCAGAACCCCATACCGTTGCTAACACCCATGAATCGTCCGGTTATTAATTTAGATTCAGTTTCAATCGTGTTTGGCGATGCACCGACACGTGCGTTATCGTTGATGGATGCTGGCGATAGCCGTGAAAAAATACAGAAAGAAACCGGACAGGTTTTGGGGGTACATGATTGCTCTTTGCAGGTGCATGAGGGCGAAATTGTTGTCCTGATGGGGTTGTCTGGTTCGGGGAAATCCACCTTATTGCGTGCCGTTAATGGGTTAAATCGGGTCGTGCGCGGTTCTGTTTTGGTTGATGATGGTACGCAACTGGTGGACATCACGCACGCCGATGCTGAAGCATTGCGGTTTTTTCGTACATCACGGGTATCGATGGTATTTCAACAGTTCGGATTATTGCCCTGGCGCACGGTAACAGATAACGTCGCCTTTGGTTTGGAAGTGGCCAATATCCCGCTAACAGAACGACAACAACGTGTGCAACAACAACTGCAGATGGTCAATTTGCAGGACTGGGGCGACCGTAAAGTACAGGAGCTATCGGGCGGAATGCAACAACGGGTCGGTCTGGCGCGCGCACTTGCCACCGAGTCGCCTATTTTATTGATGGATGAACCCTTTTCTGCATTGGATCCGCTCATACGGGTACGCCTTCAAGATGAACTTTTGGATTTACAAAACCGCTTGCATCGCACCATTTTATTCGTCAGCCATGATTTGGACGAGGCACTTAAAATCGGCAATCGCATTGCCATCATGGAAGGCGGTCGCATCGTACAAATTGGCACGCCCGAAGATATAGTATTGAATCCGGCAACCGAATACGTCTCCGATTTTGTCGCACAGATGAACCCGCTCAAAACATTGCGCGCCGCTTCGGTGATGCAAAAGGCATCCCAACAACCAACAGATGATTGTGTTTCCACCGATGTCAATACCCCCCTTTTGGACGTGTTACGCGCCAAGCGTGATAGCGGTAAACCGGTGTATGTGAAGAGTGATGGCAAATGGGTTGGGGTTATTGACGATGAAGACATTTATAATGCCCTGCTTCGATAAACTCACCAGATAGACTTATTGAGAAAGCTCGTCTAGCAGAGCTTGTAGCTCATTCAGAGGCAATGCCCCTGGGGCAAAACGTAGCTCCCCTTGCTGGTTCGTAAAAACGCTGGCAGGGGTTCCAGACACGCCGATTTTAACGCCGTTTTCATAGTCTTGGTTGACCCGATTCGTCATTCTACCACTACTCATACATTCGCCAAAAGCATCGCTGTTGACACCAATTTCCTCAGCCAGCGAAAGCAAATTTTCAATGGGGAAGCCGGTGCCGTTGGATTGGGTGCGTTGGTAGATGAGGTGGGTATATTCCCAAAATGCCTCATTACCATTGAGTTCGGCGACACATTCAGAGGCTTCCGCTTGTTTTTGCGCTCCGGGGTTATGGAAATCGAGCGGAAAATGGCGATAGACCCAACGCAACCGGTCTGGGTTGTTTTTTATTAACTGAATCACCGTGGGATGAAAATGCTTGCAGAAAGGACATTCAAAGTCCGAATACTCCACCAATGTAATCGGCGCGTCCGGGTTACCGAAGATATGATCATCCTCATTGACCGGGCGCAAATTTCCCGCTTGTGCCTGTTGCTGTTTGAGATTTGCCTGCTCTGATAGGGCTTGTTGTTTTAGAATGAACATCTCAATCCCTTTGTCGATAGCCACATCCAGCATATCGCCTTCCAATAACGACTCGAGTTCCTCTCGGACGATTTTTCTGAGTGAATCCTCATCAACGTCCTGCGCGTTTAACGGACTGGCAATCACGGGTATCGTAAAAGCCAGTATCAATAAGTGTTTGATGAACTGTAACATTATTATTTCCTGAGATTAGTAATCGTGCAAATTGATTTAGATATGCCTATGGCATTATTACTGGATTTTAACCACGCTTCGACCCCAATTGTTGCCATTGAGATAACGCTCAAATGCATTGGGCAAATCGTCAAACGCAATTTCATGGGTTACGATGGTATCCAGATGCTTCGGCTTTAATTCCTTGCCCAGACTGTTCCAGATTTGGTTTCTAAGCGGGCTGGGCATTTCAATTGAGTTGATGCCCAATAGCGATACACCGCGTAAAATAAACGGCATCACCGTGGTGTTGAGATGGTAATCATCCACCAGACCGATGCTGGCAATATTACCCCAAGGTTTCACCGTACGGGTGAGCCATGCCAGCGTTTCGCCACCCGCATTATCTATCGCACCGCCCCAGATTGCTGTTTCCAGAGGGCGACTACCCATTTCGATTTGATGCCGGTCGATGAATTCGCTTGCGCCGAGTTGTTTTAAGTAATCGTATTGTTCTTTTTTGCCGGTAAAAGCGGTCACCTGATAGCCATTTGAAGCCAGAATATCGATTGCAATACTGCCCACCCCGCCACTCGCACCGGTTACCACGATTGCGCCATCATCCGGCGTTTGACCATTGGTTTCTATTCGCGCCACTGCTAGTGCCGCAGTAAATCCGGCAGTTCCCAACGCCATTGATTCGCGCAAACTTAATCCTTGTGGCAAGGGCACAACGCAATCGCCTTTGACTCGGGCAACTTCGGCATAGCCACCATCGGCAGTTTCAGATAACCCGCCACCTGTCACCAATACCTCATCGCCCTCCTTGAATCGCGTATCGCTCGAACGCATCACCAGACCGCATAAATCAATCCCGCCATTGAGCGGATAGTGGCGTAAAATTTTGCCACGTCCAGTGGCGGCTAATACGTCCTTGAAGTTAATACCCGACCACTTAACGTGAATAACGACCTCGCCCTCGGTGAGTTGATCAATCGTCATATCCTCGAAATCGGCGACTATCTTTTTTTCAACTTGATTGATTCTAAAGGCTCGGAATGATGACATGATGGGTTCCCAAAGGAGGTTATTAACAGGGGCTTATTATAAGGTATTTGTTCAAAATGATAAATAAGGCGGCAAATAAGGTAATAATATTCTGAGTATGATGTTGGCAAATATGGCGGCAACAATATCATCCAGCATGATACCGAAACCGCCAGAGACGTGGCGGTCAAGATAACCAATGGGCCAAGGTTTGCAGATGTCAAACACTCGAAACAAGATGAAACCCACGACCAGCGTGGTCGCGTAAATCGGAATAAAAGCCATCGTCAGCAACATACCGGTTATTTCGTCCCAGACAATCGCAGGATGATCCGGTGGCTGGCTTGAGGATGTCAGCGTTTTTGCGGCAGTGCCACAAATGGTGATGCCAGCCACGACACAAATCAATGTGATCGTGGCATAGAGAGCGGTGGACTGCGCGAATGCCAAAATAAAGGGAATGGCGACCAATGTACCTGCTGTGCCGGGTGCTTTGGGCGACAGACCTGCACCCAATCCGAATGCCAGAAAATGGCGTGGCGAGCGCAACAAATCCTGATGAGTTACCCTACGAATTGTTGTTCTCTCTGATTTCATGAGCGACTTTATCAAGCACACCGTTGACATATTTATAACTCTGCTCAGCAGCAAACACCTTTGCCAATTCAATCGCTTCATTGAGAATGACTTTGGTCGGAATGTCTGGCTCAAATTGAAGCTCGTAGGTAGCAACTCGTAGTATCGCATGTTCAATCAAATCAACCGTTTCTAGTTTGCGATCCAGATGTGGCGCTATAAGTTGGTCGATGACTTCGACTTGCACTGGTATATTTTTTATTAGGGTGAGAAAATAATCCAGATGCCGACCGCATAGATTTTTATTTTTTATAAAATTCCTTTCAATATCAGTAGCCAACTGCGCGGTTACTTCCCATTGGTAGAGTGCCTGTATCGCACACCTTCTGGCGAGATGCCGACTATTTGATGCCATTGTTGTATGGCATATAACCCCCCCAGTCCCCCTTATCAGGGGGGTGAGACTGCTCGATTTTTATCTCATAGAAAGAGTCACCGGATAAATTCATAATTGCTTCAATAAACTGACCATTTCTAGGGCAGCTAACGCGCAGTCAGCCCCTTTGTTGCCTGCCTTGCTACCAGCCCGTTCAATAGCCTGCTCAATGGTGTCGGTGGTCAAGACCCCAAAAATGACCGGAATATCACTTTGTAAATTTAATTGGGCAATGCTGCTGGCACACTCGCCAGCAACAAAATCAAAATGCGCGGTCGCCCCCCGAATCACTGCCCCGAGGGTAATAATCGCCGTATAATTGCCACTTTCGACCAGTTTTTTTGCCACTAACGGCATTTCAAACGCACCGGGAACCCAGATGCAGTCAATCTCCGTGCTGTTGATGCCGTGACGGGTCAAGGTATCTGTCGCACCCTGTATCAAGCGGTCGGTGATGAAGTGATTAAATCGGCCGGCAACCAACCCATATCGACCACGACAGTCTTTGAAGTTACCACTTATTTGTTTCACATTCATGGTTCAAAATAATGATTGGTTAGATTAGTAAGCCCGTTGCCAAAGCATAGAGACCGTGCAAGAACCCGCTAGTCACGTTCCATAAGGAAAACCCTTGCGGGTTTGGCTATTTTACTGGATTCCTGCTTTCGCAGGAAAGACGGATGTTGGTTTCTTGAACAGTCTCCTACGCTGGATGCGGTTATGGGTTTATTGTATCAGTGCGGTTTTCTTTATTCCACTGTAACAGTTGTTTCTGGTTTTCAATATAATCAACTATTTCCAGCCCAAACCCAGACAATCCATGAGCTTTTTTTTGTCGTCCTAACGCCAGAATCCTAGTCAGCCCAAGATCGGCCAGAATTTGCCCGCCTGCTCCTAACATCCTTAAATTTTCTGAACTGCCCTCACTTTCAGGGTGTGCAGGTTCGGTACTTGATTGTCGACTTTCGCTGTTATTTTGGTTAATCCGACTCACCAACTCACCCACAGATTCATGATAGGATAGTATCACCACAACCCCAGACACCTGTTTGGCAATCACCTCGAGCGCATTTTCCAAGGTCCAACTCGCGCCAGAATTGGGCACCGTTGCCAGCGAAGCGGGATTAAACACCACATCGAGCAATCCTCGATGAACATGCACCCGCACTGGAACCACGCTGTCCGATTTGATTTCCCCTTTCACCAACGCCAGATGAGTGCCTCCTTCAATCGCATCATGATAGACATAAGATTGGAACACGCCTTGTTTTAGTTGCAAGGTATCTTTTGTGACCCGGTGCAGAGTCGGGTCACTTTTTAATCGGTAACTGATTAAATCGGCAATGGTGCCGATTTTAAAATTGTGTTTTTTACCGTATTCGATCAAATCCGGCAGACGCGCCATACTGCCATCCTCTTTGAGAATTTCGCATATCACACTGGCAGGCAGGAAACCACATAATCGTGCCATATCCACGCCAGCCTCAGTATGACCGGCGCGGGTTAATACCCCGCCCGGCTGTGCTTTTATCGGAAAAATATGCCCCGGGGTGACCAAATCATCCGCTTTGGCATTCGGCTTGACTGCCGTTTGAATGGTGATGGCGCGGTCTTGCGCCGAGATTCCGGTGGTAACGCCTTCGGCAGCCTCTATCGAAACCGTAAAATTGGTTGAAAAACGCGCACTGTTTCGACTCACCATCAGCGGTAAATCAAGTTGGTTACAACGCTCCTCCGTCAACGTCAGACAGATTAAACCGCGTCCTTTGGATGCCATGAAATTGATATGACCAGCGGTAATACACTGCGCGGCAACCAGCAAATCGCCTTCGTTTTCCCGATCTTGATCATCGACCATAATCACCATTTTACCCTGTCGGTAATCTTCAATAACCTGTTCGATTTTATTCACAGTCAAGCGTTTATTCATTGTCGTTCTGATTCAGAGGGCTGCTATCTGGAGTTTCGGGGTTTCAGGTACATTCGCTGATTCGTTGAATGTAACGGGCAATCTGATCCACTTCAACATGAACCTGCGATTCTTTTTCGAGGTTTCCCAACGTGGTGCTCTCAAGCGTGTGTGGAACCAGCATAATTTCAAACTGGGTCCGATTATTGAGGTCGGTCACTTTATTGATGGTCAAACTAACCCCATCAATGGCTATTGATCCTTTGACCGCAATAAATTTGCCAATCGCACGATCTGTTTCAAACAACATGGCAGTAAATGCCTGTCGCTCTTTTCGGTCAACCACTCGTGCGGTGCCATCGACATGACCCGATACCAAATGCCCGCCGAGAGGCGTTTGCAGGGTCAGGGCAAGCTCCAGATTGATTTGTTCGCCGACTTCCCAATCGCCAATCAAGCCGCTTGACAAGGTTTCTTCAGAGACATCAAAACAGGCTTCGTTGCGCTCAAATCGGTTGACCGTAAGACAAGCCCCATTGACCGCAACACTATCGCCCACTTGCAATCGCTGTGGTGGCAAGCCACCTATATTCAGGGCAAGTTTCAAGCCACTATTGGTGGGTGTTATTGCAGTAACAGAACCCACGCTCTGTACGATTCCGGTAAACACGATATGATTATGAATAGACTTTACGAATAGCAATGGGAAAATAGCAATCGGGCATCGGCTAATGCGCCAATCCTAAGGTTAATTTAAGATCGCGCCCAACCATGACAACGTCCTTATAAGACAGTTTTAATTTGTCGGCAATCTGTTCAAGTCCGGGAATCTTAAACATATCTCTGGCATCGCCACCGAGCAAATCCGGAGCCATGTAAACCACAACCTCATCGACCAAGCCTTGTGCCAGCATATTACCACTGAGTCTTGAGCCGGCTTCGAGTAAAATGCTATTCATCTCTCGCCGTCCGAGCTCACGCATAACCTCGTGCAAGTCTATTTTGCCGTATGTGGTGCGGCAGTTGATAATTTCAACCGCATGGCGCTGTCGCAACAGTGTCGCAGCATGGTCTTCAGAATGAGCAGTAACAATCAAGACAACACCCTCGCCATGCAGAATTTTCGCATCAACCGGAGTGCTTAAATTGGTGTCGAGGATGATGCGTAATGGTTGTCTTTGCACGCCAGAGAGACGCGCAGTCATATTCGGATCATCGCGCAATACGGTGCCTACGCCGGTCAATATTGCAGAAGCTGCCGCCCTTAATTTATGGGCATCCTGTCGTGCCGGCAGAGACGTTATCCACTGACTTTCGCCATCTGCCATCGCTGTTTTGCCATCCAGACTGGTGGCAATTTTGAGCGTAACCCAAGGCATTCCGCTGGTGATACGTTTGAGGAATCCTCGATTAAGATGGGTTGCCTGAACCCGTCCAACGCCTAAGGTTACCGCAATACCAGCATGTTGTAGTTCCGAGATACCGGAGCGATTTACCCGTGGGTCGGGGTCTTCAATGGCAATCACCACCCGACTAATTGCGGATTTTATAATCGCCTTGACACAAGGCGGGGTCTTGCCCTGATGACTGCATGGCTCCAGCGTTACATACAGGGTCGCCCCCGCTGCTGCCGATCCCGCTTGTCGCAAGGCATTGATTTCGGCATGTGCTTGTCCGGCAAATTCATGCCAACCTTGCCCGACTATATTGCCTTGATTGACAATCACACACCCGACCGCTGGATTGGGATGGGTGGTATTGATTCCTTTACGCGCCAACTGTAACGCCTGCGCCATATACCGCTCATCATCACCGACATTCAAGTGTGCCGTGTCGTCATCAATCGCTTGTTCTGGCGATTGATCTGATAATTGTTCTGGTAATTGATTTGGCACGCTCGTTATTCGGATTGTTTAGATGAGACTTTTGCATACTTGTCGGAAGTGTGACCAAGACTGTACAAGAACCTCTAGGTCGCGTTACATGTAGAAAACCCTTGCGGGTTTGGCTGTTTTACTGGATTCCTGCTTATCAAGGGAAAGACGGATGTTGGTTTTTACATACAAAGGTCTTTAGAGGTCGGTTTCTAACCGTTTGACTTCGGCACTGAATGATTTAATGTCTTCAAAACGGCGATAAACCGATGCGAATCGTACATAAGCCACTTCGTCCAACTGGCGAAGTTCTGTCATCACTGCTTCACCGATTTGTTTGGCATCAATTTCCCCAACACCTTTGCGAGCAAATTTTCGCATGATTCGATTCACCACCCCTTCCACCGCTGCCATAGCAATGGGTCTTTTTTCAAGCGCACGAGTAATCCCTTTGCGTAACTTGGTTTCGTCAAAATTCTCCCGACAATCGTTAGATTTTATGACTTGAGGCATTTCAAAAACCACCTGCTCAGAGGTGGTAAAGCGTTGTGAACATTCCTGACATGCCCGCCGCCGCCGAACGCTGTCGCCACTATCCCCCAATCTCGAGTCGATGACTCGGGTATCATCACTAGCGCAAAAAGGACAACGCATTTAATTGAAAATTGAAAATTGAAAATGGAAAATTTTGTAATGGTAATTCGTCATTATGGTATATCCGCTTCTGCACTGTCTTTGCGGAAAACCCTTGCGGGTTTGTGTGTTTGACTGGATTCCTGCTTTCGCAGGAAAGACGAATATTGGGTTTTTGCACAGTCTCTTTCGTGGGAATGGCGGGACTAAAGTCCCACGTCCAGTGTTGGGAAACTGACAACTGCTCACTGCACATCCGCTTCCGCGCCTTCTTTTTGAGCCAGCAGCATGTCCTCGCGGCTGATGTTAAACATCATCACAATCGGGCTGGCTACAAAAACCGATGAGTAAGTCCCCACGAGAACACCAATCAGCAATGCCAGAGAAAACCCACGAATAACCTCGCCACCCAATAGCAACAACGTGACTACAACCAGCAAGGTGGTCAACGAGGTCAGTATTGTCCGTGGTAGGGTCTGGTTAATGGCAACATTCATGACTTCCATGACTGTGTTTTTACGCATTTTACGAAAGTTTTCGCGGATACGGTCATAGACCACAATCGTATCGTTCAGGGAATAACCGATTACTGCCAGTACAGCGGCGAGTACGGGCAACGAAAAATCCAATTGAAATAGCGAGAACACACCCACGGTAATGACCACATCGTGAGCAAGCGCGATGACCGAGCCTAAAGCAAAACGCCATTCAAAACGAAAGGTAACGTAAATCAACACCCCCAGCAGGGCGTATAACATCGCCAAACCGCCTTCATTGGCTAATTCGCCACCAACCTGCGGACCAACAAATTCAACCCGCCGCATCTGCACCTGACAATGATTAATGGCATCATTCAAAACGCATTGCTGTTGCTCGGTATTCGCCGATTCGACCAGCACCTCGCTAAAGGGTAAGCGCAATGCTTTCATCACGCCGTTGCTTATTTCTGCGGCACTGGTAGTGTCGTTGGTACTTTCACCCGAGAACGTTACTGGCAGGCGCACCATCACGTCTCGTGGGGTACCAAAATGCTGCACCACAGCATCATTGAAGCCACTATCTTGTAATGCAGTCCTGACCGACTCAATTTGTACGGCATCCTGATAGCCCACTTCCACCAGTGTTCCGCCGGTAAAATCAATGCCTAAGTTCAATCCTCTGGTCACAAAACTGCCCACACTCGCCAGCACCAATAGCGCGGAAAGAATCAGTGCGATTTTTCTTCGGCTGAGAAAATCTAACTGGGTTTGTTTTTTTAATATTTCCATAACAATAAATTAAATCGCTAATTGCTTGACCTTCTTACCGCCGTAAAACAGGTTAATGAGCATTCGGGTCAGCATGATGGCAGTAAACATGGAGGTGATGATGCCGATGCTTAAAGTTACTGCAAACCCTTTAATCGGGCCACTACCAAAGTTAAACAAAACGATAGCCGCAATCAAGGTCGTGATATTGGCATCAACAATGGTTGAAAGTGCGCGGTCATAACCTAAGTGAATGCTCGCCTGAGGCGAATTACCGTTTTTGATTTCTTCACGAATGCGTTCAAATATCAATACATTGGCATCGACTGCCATGCCCACGGTCAAGACCACTCCGGCGACACCCGGCAGGGTCAGGGTTGCCTGAAGCAGTGATAAAACTGCCACGATGAGTACTAAATTCAGTGTCAAGGCAATTATTGCGGTAAAACCGAATACGCGGTAATAGACCAGCATAAAAATCAACACCAGCAGGAAGCCGGTCATCACCGAAAGAAAGCCTTGGCTGATATTTGCTTGTCCAAGACTGGGTCCAACTGTGCGCTCTTCGATGATTTCAACCGGTGCTGCCAGCGCACCCGAGCGCAACATCAAAGATAAATCACGCGCTTCTTCAACCGAATCGAGCCCTTCAATCTGATACCGCTTGCCTAGCTGATCACGAATTACCGGTGCGGTTAATACTTCTTCTACACGACGTGTGACTCGCGCTGGCCGACCCTCGTCATTGAGAACAATACTGCCATCAGCCGCTCTCTTGATTGCGGAGATAAGCTCAATATACACCACTGCCATACGGTTATTGATATTTTCGCCGGTCACACGGCTATTGATGGTGGCAGCGGCAGAATCGAGCGTGATACTCACGATGGGACTGCCCGTTTGAGAATCCAAACTGGCAGCCGCATCAACAATGCTGTTGCCGGAATAAATAACCTGCTTTTGAAGTAAAATTTTCTCACCATTACGGAATTTGAAAATTCTCGAACCAGATGGTGCCTGCCCGGAAGCGACTGCTGAGGTATTATTTTTTTCGTCCACCAAGTGCATTTCAAGCGTCGCCGCTCTGCCCAGAATCGCTTTTGCCCGTGCCGTGTCCTGCACACCCGGTAGCTGTATGACAATACGGTCATTCCCCTGCTGTTGCACCACCGGCTCTGCCACACCGAGTTGATCAACTCGATTTCGCAATGCCGACAGGTTTTGCTCAAGCGCAAACTTCTTAACATCATCAATCTGCGCCGAGCTCATCTGCGCGATAATCACTTCTGGTCGATTATCGACTGTCCTGACTTCTAAATCAGGAAATTCCTCGCTCAGCAAATCATAGGCTTGTTGCCGATGAGACGGATTGCGAATGGTCGTTTCCAGTTGCCCTTGCGGATTCAGTGCCACCACTCGATAACGCAATTTATTCTCTCGCAAGACGCGCTTTATATTCTCTTGATAGCGTTCCTGAGCACGTTTAATCGCACTCTGCATATCAACCTGCAAGAGGAAATGGACCCCACCACGCAAATCAAGCCCCAAATACATCGGCAAAATGCCTAGCTCGGTGAACCAGCTCGGCGCACCGCTTAACAAGGTCAACGCCGATGAATGATCGGTGCCCAGTTCCTCTTCTATTATCTCTTTGGCGCGTAATTGCGCCTCATCATCGGCAAAGCGAATTTTAATTCCATTGTCATCTTGTAAAATGGCTTTCACCGCGATCGATTCGGCATCTAGTGCCGACTGTACCCGCCCAAGCATTGAAGACTCAATACTCAAGCCACGCGCTCCGCGTATTTGAATGCCCGGATCGCTACCAAAGATATTTGGCACGGCATAAAGCAAGCCCAGCACCACAATGGCGATGATGAGCACATATTTCCAGCCAGCAGTTTGGTTACGCATAACGAATTGAAATTAAGAATTGATTACAGAAAATCATAGATAACAATCTGACGAATGTTGGGTTTGTTTTGCTGGATTCCCGCCTACGAGACTGTGCAAGAAACAAACATCCGTCATTCCTGCGAAGCCTGTCCCCGCGCAGACGGGGAGCAGGAATCCAGTAAAACCCGCAAGGGTTTTCCACAACCTATTTGATTTATACAAAAGTCTAATGTTTAACCGTGCCTTTAGGCATCATTTGCGCTATCGCAGTACGTTGAACCTGAATGGTAACACCCGGGGCAATTTCCACAGAAACAAAATTATCATCCACACCAGTCACCTTTCCAAGCGCACCTCCATTGGTTACGATTTCATCACCTTTGTTTATGGCAGCAACCATGGCTTTATGTTCTTTAGCACGTTTTTGCTGAGGTCGAATCAATAGAAAATAGAAAATCACAAAGATAAGAATCATTGGTAGAAAACCAACGATTCCACCACCGAAGAGCCCGCCACCGTCTTGTGCCCAAGCGTCTGAAATCAAAAAATTCATGTTAATTCCTGTAATTATTAAGGGAGTTGAAAGTTCATGGTCGCCAGATATGGTTACGACCGCTTTTTGCGCGCCTGATTATGCCACAATATAAATTGGAAATGGGAGCAGAATTGAAAACTGAAAATGAATAACTTGGGCAGATACACTAAAACTGGCGTACGAAGCGCAAATCAAAGCGGGTACGTTGATAAATATGTCGGGGGGAATTGGATTGTTGACGCTCATTCGTAACAATAAATTGCGGACTAAAACCGAATAAAGTGAAGCCACGGTTGAGCAGGAATAAGCGGGCAACACGCTTGCGATCCCGCTGGCGTTGAAGCTGGCTTTGCGGTTTTGCCGTGCCTTGCACATTGCTACCGTGTCGGGTTTGCGACCATCCAAGACTGCTGCCCACGGTCCAGCCACGCGAGAAAATTCGGTTTAACCCAAGATTAAAACTGCGACTCCGACTACCGCTATTTGGGCGTTTCGGTTGTGGGCGGCTATGCGATAGTCCAATGCCAGCACTGCCTTGCAGCAAGGGTGAGAACAGATATGTGGCGTTGAGCGAATAGCCGACATCAATGCTATCTGTGCCACCGATTGGAGCGGTTCTTTTCCACGAGGTATTCGCACTGAGTCCAAGCCGCTTGCTCAACTGATGGCGGGCGTTAAGACGCACGCCATAATCGGCGCTGTTGCGCTTGCTGGCACGCCATTGTTGACCGAGTGTTACTTGCAAACTACTCTCGCTACGCCGTGACAACAACCAACGCGGGCCGGTGCGTAAAGACAGCCGACTCTGGTGAGGGTCATTGCTGAGGTATTTATAGTGGGTTGCGTCAACCCCAAAACGCCAGCGTAAATGTTCCCCGAGCGGTTGTTGATATTCCCGACCAGCGGCAAACGCAATAACATTGCCCGAGCGTGGACGGGCGTTTTCATTCAGCGTAAAAGGCAATCCGAACAGATAAACCACTTCGGTTTCGGTACCGCTGTTGAGGTTGTTATTTTGTTCAATATTGAATGAAAAATACCCACTCCAGCGGCGACGGGCACGAATAACATGCAGGAAACGGCGGATATTGGCGAGCATTGGTGCGGGCGGGTTGCCGGCGATAGCAGACAAGCCAACGAGGAAACGA
Organism: Candidatus Spongiihabitans sp.; assembly: GCA_965261425.1. Lineage (GTDB taxonomy): Bacteria > Pseudomonadota > Gammaproteobacteria > Arenicellales > Poriferihabitantaceae > Spongiihabitans. The sequence goes on along the minus strand of OZ253452.1, from coordinate 555,207 downwards.
GGAAACGAATATCGGCTCGAGTATCCGCAGCTTGAGTAGCGAGCAAGGGTCGTAGCACTGTCAATGCCGCCTGATGATGTCCACTCTGTTAATCAGTGCCCGCGCCCCTGATTAACCTGCCAGTAACGCAACCTAGCGAGGGTTTCTTGCACAGTCTCGTGGTGGTAATCCAGAAAGGATTTGACACAAAGACCACAGAGATGATAATTTAATTCCGTCTTCCATGGCGGTCGTCTGCCCTTTTAGTTCATCGTTCCCGCGCAAGGCGGGAACCCCGTTAAACATCTGTCAGCGTAAACGCATGAGTGCCGTCGTGACCCCAGAATTGATAGCGCAGAATATATGACTTGCCGCCACGATATTGTACGCCATCCAGCATAATTTCATATTGCCGTTCAGTGGATGAATGCGATGGCAATGTTTCAGTGGCGACCACTTGCACACAGAGTTGATTCGGTTTTGTTTGTACGATTTTATCGGCGGATACTATCGTCCAGCGAAATACTGAACAAGGCGTGCCAGCAAGTAACTGCACTGGTTGGCTGGTGGGATTATACAATCGGACGGTAACATTAAGAACGAATTCACCGTTCGGAGCCACGGTTACCGCCGAAGCGATGACGGATACTTGTGTAGCAGTTGGCGACTGGCTGTCCACGCTATTGCAAGCACTCAGCGTAATCGACACTGCTAATAAGACGGCAATGGCATACGGTATTCTAAAACACATGGGTATAAACAAGTTGATAATAGCGTTGTAATTGATGCCGTTGCGGATGAAAATCTGACCACGCCGTTAGGTTCCGACAATAATATTCCCGTCCAAATGAATCACGACACGCTTTATGGGACACTTTCCCGCCGAGCCAGCCTCCTGCAGCAAAAGTAAAATGCTTCCCGCGCCCAATTTGTATGCTACGAGCATAGCCGATGAATAATGCTGGTTCAAGGGTTATTTTTATCGCCCGATAACCACTATCAACACCAACCGAAATAATCTCACCTGCTCTGCGTCCAGCATAATGCATCACCAGATTAACCCGCATCGTATCGGGTTTGTAAAATCTCGATACATCATACTCTTTCGTCGTACTATAGGAAGCCACTCGATTAGAGCGTTGCATGAGCTGTCTGCTATCTGCTAAATGAATCGCAGTGCTGTCGTTACCCGTAATACGAAGGCTGCTAATCCATGGCATTAATGGCATCGCATTTTGTTGTTTTGCTGCTAGGGAAATAGCTGCAATAACGCGCCCATTTTCCATTGCCGAAAGTGATAACGGAAAGAGCGCGATGCCAACCGCAAGACCAATCGCTGGACAAGCAAAAAATTTCATTGCAGTTTGCCTATGGGTGATAGCGCGTCAGTAATATCAACACGCCCCTGCCCATAAATATTCCTTGCACAAGTGGCACTTTTTCGCGCACTGCCGGTGTGACAAGCAAGCCCCGCGGTTGTAGCGGTATCCAACAGGATTTTCGCGGTTTGCTCGCCGCTTAAATTAGGGAATTTGCCTCGCACCAATGCGGCGAAACCCGCAACCCGCGGAGCGGCAAAAGAGGTGCCGCGTTGGGTAAATACATTCCTAGTTATAACCTGTCCGTTTCGACAAGATGGTCTTGTTGACGCATCGCATAAATAGGCATTTTCCGCATACGGTGAGCCACCATATTCAACCAGAAATCGTGCTTGCATTTGTGGAAATATCCCCGCTATATTGCTGTAATTCGCCATTTGTGCTTGAGAACTGACGCTATTATTTTCATCTGTGGTTGATGTGCGCGCAAATTTATCCAATGCGCCAACGATCAGTGTGCGATTTCTTGTGTTTGGTGTGCGTGTGCTGACTAGACGCACATTACGAATAACAAGTGCGGAATCAGCACCACTATTATTGCCTGCGGATTTAGTAATGACCGCATCGGCTAACGCCCTCGATAATGGCGTATTTGCGGTGCCTGCAACATCTTGAAAGCGTGGGTCATTGGTCTGCGCTGTAAAAGCCACTTCAAGTTGTGCGCTAGTAATACTGAAGTCAACTGGACCCTCACTAAAACTCATATTGACAACATGAATGTTGGGTATGGAACCCGTTACCTCAACATTAGAACGGTGTCTTAATCCGCCTTGTCGATAAGTGGTTACACGAGAAAACCGTGGATTGCGGCTTGATGAAATGGCTGCTTCTAACCCATAGAAATTAGCCCTAGGTGCAATTTGATCTGCCGACATTACCACGGTATAGCCATGAACACCTCGCGGGTCATTTGAACGGGTCGGATTACCGGCCAAACCAAATGCCCGGAAATCATCTATAACTAGAATGTTGACATCACGACCGGTCCAGCCCTCACGCCATGCGGTTCGCACATCGCGCGGTGGATTTGGAACCAGAAGGCTCGGATCAGAAAGCAGGGGACCTTCGATTCTACGGTTAAATGCAGTAACACCACGCCTATAAATAGACTCACTATCATCTACAACATTTGCCAAATTATTATTTGAGTCAGTATAACACCCCCTCGGAGTACTCCCCGGCACACAAGTTGAACGAAAAAAGGGGTCATTTATGCTGGTAGGATTGAGTACAATAGTTTCTATTGGTGTCCGAGGTGTGGCTATTGGTGTTGGTGCGTTTGCTGCTCCAGTAGGTTGTTGTGATAGAGTAGGAACCGTTGGCGCAACAACTGGCACAACAACCATTGGCGGGGCCGGTTTTGCCGGTGGTGTAGTTGGCACAACAACCATTGGTGGGGCTGGTATGGTGGGTGGTGTAGTTGGCACAACAACCATTGGCGGGGCCGGTTTTGCCGGTGGTGTAGTTGGCACAACAACCATTGGTGGGGCTGGTATGGTGGGTGGTGTAGTTGGCATGCTCGCTGTGCCACCACCACCACCACAGGCAGTTAGCATGACAGAAGTCGCCAATAGCAGGGCGAGAAGCCCGCTGAGTTTTAGTTTACTGGTTGGGGGGGGGGGGTAATATAACTAATTGATTTCATTGTAAAAATCCTCATATTTAGCTTGTTTTACAAAGGCGATGCCACAACGGCAATTACAACAACGATGTTACATTCAAAAATTGCTCGCTCTATACATCACAAGAAACCAAAGACTTACACTATTCTCCTTTCAAAAGCAAGAAAAATTTACAGAAAAATATGTCGTTAGTTCCCTAGCGTATTCCCTATCATTGTTTGCCATCATCCCTGATTAGATGCTGTGAGACTGCCCGACTCGCAATACATCTGCTCAATTTCGGTTTCAAATCGTTGCATTAATACCGCTCGTTTGAGTTTTAGGGTCGGGGTAATAGCGCCATCGCTCACGCTCCACACAGCATCGGTCAGAGTTATATCACGAATGAATGCGTAACCCGGAAATTGGGTCAGTTGTTGGGCGATTTTATCGAGCATAAACTGCTTAACCTGTGGGCTTTCTAATGTCTTTTTATCATCGGCATCAAGCTCCAGCGCAATAGCCTCTTTATGCCATAACGCCGAATTGAGTACGACCAAAGCGGTCAGATAGGCTCTGCCCTCGCCGATGACCATCGCTTGCTCGAACAATGGGTTGTCGATGATTGCCGCTTCCATATCCGCTGGCGGCATTTTTTCGCCATTCGCCAAGACGATTATTTCCTTGATTCTGCCGGTAATGGTAACAAAACCGTCATCAGCAATCTCGGCAACATCACCGGTCATCAACCAGCCTTCCGAATCAATCACTTCGGCGGTGGCTTGCGGGTTGTCCCAATATCCCATCATAATACAATGCCCGTGGGCTTGCAGCTCATTGTTGTCGCCTAAACGCAGTGTAACGCCTTGTAGTGGCAATCCGATGGAAGACGGTTTGTTTCGCGACCGCGTGTTCACCGTGAGTATCGGACTGCTTTCGGTCAAGCCATAACCTTGTAAAATGTGAATACCAAGCCCAATAAACACTTTGGACAAATTCGGCGATAAGCGCGCACCTCCACTGACCGCAAAGCGTAATTGACCACCAAACAACTGCACCACTTTGTTGGCAACCAATGCGTTGAGTGGTCGCCAGAAACATTGCTTAATATGCCATTTTGCGCGACCTTGCTGATGTTCAAAACAGTGCCAGCCGACCGCAACAGTCTGTTCAAACAGCCATTTCTTCAACCCTGACCCTTCGTCCAACTGGGTTTTAATTTTCGCATAGACACGTTCAAATATCCTCGGCACCGTCACCATGATAGTTGGTTTGACTGTGGCTATATCGTCTAATAACTCAGTCATGGAACGATTGAATGCGACTTCGGCACCTGCCATCATGGTCAAGTAGTATCCAACCGTTCGCTCAAACATATGTGACAGTGGCAGGAAAGAAATAAATCGGTCTGACCGATGCACCGAGATACTTTGCAATCCGGCATGGGCATTCAACAGCATGTTGGAATGCGAAAGCATGACTCCTTTAGGTTTTCCAGTGGTGCCCGAAGTATAAACAATGGTCGCTAAATCATCGCCCTTAATCGCTAATGCTTGATGTGGCAAAGCAGGTGCCGATGCCAGCCAGCGATGCAAAGACATTACGCGGTCATCGGTACAGTTTTCAATTTCATTATCGTCATTGACAATAACGACACGTTTTAACGCCGTCAATGACGGCAGCTCCGCTTCCATCTCCAACCATTGGGAATAGTTTTCAAGCACCAGCCAACGCGCTTGCGTATGCGCCAATATATAGGCAATGTTATCTGCTCGATCTTCGACATAAACCGGTACAACAACCAAGCCCTGTGCCAATACGGCTTGATCGAATAATACCCATTCTTTACAGTTAGACATGCGGATTGCCGCACGTTCTCCGACCTTAAAACCCTCGGTAGCCATCGCTCTGCGCCAGTGTAAGACCGCTACCGACATATCCTGCCAAGTGTATTCAATCCATTCATCACGAACTGAATCGAATTGAGTATAGGCTGTTTTCTCGGTACTGCGTTTTACTCGTTCCGCGAATAATGCGGGTATCGTGGTTGCTGTCTCTGACGCAATAACATCTCCACTATTTTCTGCTAATGGCATCGACATACGCTATAACCTCCTTAAATGTGGTGATTTTTTGTGACATGGTTTTTTGGTATCGCAACGAATAAGTTCATTGGAGACAGTTGGAATATACACATATTCGGTTAGTCGATCTCGTGCAGAGTCGGGCGTTTGTAACACATCGGCAAATCTTGCTGACAACATTTCTTTTCGTTTCAAGTCGCCGCCTTGTCCAAGTTCAGTATCTATGAGACAAAAGTGGTTATCTTCGCGATGTTCTGATAATACGCATAAGGTGTTGCCAAGTCCAATGAATTATGCGGTCAACAAGGTGATTGTGGCTAATCCCATTAGAACCCATGCGTTTGAGACTGTGCAGGAATCCAGTAAAACAGCCAAACCCGCAAGGGTTTTCTACATATAACATGCGCTAGCTTGGGGTTTTTAACACAGTATCTGTGTTCTCTGTGCTAAATCTTTTCGCTTCGTAATTCGTCATTTTCCGATACAAAATGAACCAAAAATCATCCCCAACAAATCATCGCTGGTTACTGCTCCGGTAATTTCGCCCAATGCTTTTTGACAAGCGCTCAAGTCATCTGCTAGTAGTTCGCTGGCACGGTAGTTGGCTTGTTGCTCCAATCCACTGCGTAAATAGTGCTCGGCGCGTTGCAATGCGTTGATATGCCGTTCTCTTGCTAGAAACGGGCTGTCGTCTGTCTGGCGGAACCCTGCAATCTGTTTTATTTTTTCTTTTAATGACGATAGCCCTTCGCCTGTCAGAGCGGAGATACACAGCGCGTTTTTCAGGATGTCATGGTCGGTATCTGCTGATGAACTTGCCGCTCGGTGGGTTAAATCAATCTTGTTTCTGACCAGCAACACGGCGGCTGATTGCTCATTCAGCGGCTTCAGTAGGGCGGCTGTCTGAACATCATCGGTATTGACATCGTCAATCAGCAATATAATCAGGTCGGCTTGTCCCTGCGCGTGGAGTGCGCGGCGCACTCCTTCCGCTTCGATTTCATTGCTGGTTTCGCGTATGCCCGCCGTATCAACCACCTCTATCGGCAAACCGTCAATCTCGATGATCTGGTCAAGCACATCGCGTGTGGTTCCGGGAATGGTGCTGACGATGGCACGATCCGCGCCCGAAAGCGCGTTCAACAGACTGGATTTGCCCGCATTTGGCAAACCGGTTAAAACCACCTTGAGACCATCGCGCAACAGCCTGCCCTGCTTGGCATCTTCCCTTAAAACGCTGAATAGTAAACTGATATTTTCAAGCTGATTGACAATGTTACTCTGTGCTAAAAAGTCGATCTCCTCATCGGGAAAATCAATTGCCGCTTCGACAAAAATTCGTAGCCGTATGACCGCATCTGCTAATTCATTGATCCTTTTAGCGAAATCGCCTTGCAATGATTTAAGAGCAGAACGAGCGGCAGATTCGGTGCTGCTTTCGATTAAATCGGCAACCGCTTCTGCCTGAGTCAGATCAAGCCGTCCATTCAAAAATGCTCGTTCACTGAACTCTCCGGGTCGGGCTAATCGCGCTCCCAATTGCAAGCATCGGCGAACCAACATCCCCATCACAACAGGGCTGCCATGCCCCTGAAGCTCCAGTACATTTTCGCCGGTATAACTATCGGGAGCCGCAAAGAAAAGCGCGATGCCGTTGTCAATCGCCGAATTGTCGCGGTCTTTGAAAGCAACATAGGCAGCAAAACGCGGCTTTGGACATGCCCCAATCAGCTGCTTGGCAATGGCTGGTACCGCGCAACCCGACAGCCGAACAATGCTTATCCCGCCCTTCCCCGCCGGAGTGGCAACCGCGACAATCGTATCGGCTTTGTGTGATACCGTAGCCGATTGCCGATCAGTTGCTTTGGTATTTTCTGGAGATATAGTATTGCTGTGCAATGGAAAGCAGGTTATTGACAACCCAGTACAGAACCAGTCCAGCAGGAAACCACAAGAAGAAAATAGTGAACACAAAGGGCAATGCCATCATGATTTTCTTCTGCATCGGGTCAACGGGTGCCGGATTTAGAAAATGTTGTGCAATCATGGACCCTCCCATGATGACCGGCAACACGAAATAAGGGTCGGGTAATGACAAATCGTTGAGCCATAACATAAAGTCCGCCTGACGCAACTCAACACTTTCCAACAACACCCAATAAAGCGAAATAAAAACCGGAATCTGCACAATCACCGGCAAACATCCGCCGGCAGGATTCACCTTTTCGGCTTTATACATGCTCATCATTTCCTTCTGAAATTTTGCTTTATCGTCCGCATAGCGTTCTTTCAGAGTCGCCATTCGCGGTTGCAACCTTTTCATCTTTGCCATCGACTTATAACTGGCAGCGGACAGCGGATAAAACACCGCCTTAACCAACAGGGTCAACAAGATAATCGCCCAACCCCAGTTCTGGGTGACACCATGAATTTTGTTCAACAACCAAAATAATGGGTTCGCTATCGGTGTTAACCAGCCATAGTCAACCGTTAATTTCAGGGCTTTGGCATTCTGTTCATCCAGCCGCACTTGCTCCTTAGGACCAACAAAGAGCGCGCTGTTGATAACCCCACTGCCACCGACTGGAATAGTAACCGGCTGGGTCGTTTTATAACCAATGCGATATTGTGGTCTGTCAGTAGTCTTATTCACACCCGAATAAAGTTGATAGTTTTCTGATCCAATCGGGAGCCAAGCGGCAACGAAATAATGCTGTAACATGGCAACCCAGCCATCCGGCGTGGTCACGTTCAGGACGCTGTCCCGCATATCGCCATAGTCGATTTTTTCGTATTTATCTTCCTCCGTATAAATTGCAGCACCGCTGTAACTCGGCAATCTGCCCAGAAAACCCATCGAGCCTTCCTGCTCAATTTCGGTTTGTTGCAACTGCCCATAAACAAAACCAGTCCACGCTTGATTGCTCTGGTTGGTGATTCGAAAACCCACATTGATGCGATAACTATCGCGTTTAAAGTGAAATATTTTTTCATAGCTGACTCCGTCTGCCGCGCTCCAGCTCAATACGACATCAAGACTGTCGTCATCGCCAAGTTGATACCCAAACTGGGACGCAGAAAACAAAACATTGTGATTGGGATATTCGCGCCCCTTTCCAATCAGCCCGCCTTGGGCGATGAATACGCCCGTACTATCTCGATGCATCAAGACAAACGGTTTATCTGGCGTATCCACACTGATCGGATGTTTAAGCAATTCCACCCTGACAAGATCCCCGCCCTGAGTGTCTATTTGGGCGTTAATCAAATCGGTGGTTACATTGATGATTCTGCCACGACTTGACGCTTCGGCAACGACCGGTTCGGCATCAGAATAATCGCCCGCTTGGGACGGCACTTCAGGCGCAGCCGGCACGTCTTCGCTCAGATTGGTGTTCGCAGTAGTCGGGACATCGCTACGCTGGGCAGTCTGTTGGCTGTCGGCACTTCTGCTCTGCTGAAACTCGGTCCAGGATTGCCATATCAGCACCAGCACCAAACCCAATGCCCCAAGCAGCATCATTCGTTGAAATTGCATGAATATTAATTTTTTACCGGTTTTGTGTTTATGTTTTTCGTTATTGAGGATGTTGGCACAGGATCATACCCACCCTCATTCCACGGATGACAACGACCAATTCGTTTAATGGCTAACCAACCGCCGCGTATTGAACCATGTTTGTCAATTGCTTCTATGGCATAGCTCGAACATCCGGGCTGGAAGCGACAATGCCTTGCCATGAACGGGCTCAAGATAACCTTATAGATTTTAATGATTACAATCAGTAGTTTTTGCATTTTTTACTCGCTTTATACCATAGCCCATCCAGCTCCACCCGCAATTTCTGGTTTTCCTGCTCGGCACAACCAACCTTCGCGACCACGACAAAATCAATCTCGGATAACTCGAACGAATGCAACCGAAAAGACTCCCTAATCTGTCGTTTAATCCGATTGCGTTGCACCGCTTTCTTGCTGACCCGTTTGGACACAGCGAGTCCGACCCGCGCACGACTCAGATCATTACCGAGCACATGAACCCTGAAATATTTCCCGTGAATCGATTTTCGATGGCTAAAAACCGCGCCAAACTCGGCACCATTGAGAAGTTTGCATTGTCGTCCAAGACCCATCAAGACATCAATCATGCCCCGCTGAAAACCCTATACGACCACATGGAAGAGTTTCGAACCCAAGAATAGGGACGACAAAATCGAGCCCGAAACGGAAGCTAAGCACTCAATCGAGTACGCCCCTTAGCACGACGGGCATTGATGATAGCGCGTCCACCGCGAGTACGCATACGCTTACGAAAACCATGGGTTCTTTTGCGCTTCACTTGACTGGGTTGAAATGTACGTTTCATAGCATTAACTCGAATAGCTTAAAGGGTTGCGGAATCTAACCTTTTTAGCAATAAAATTCAAGCAAAAAAACCAACATCCGTCTTTCCTGCGAAAGCAAGAATCCAGTAAAACAAGCAAACCCGTAAGGGTTTTCTACATGTAACATGCACTAGCTTGGGGTTTTTGCACAGTCGCCTACGCGGGAACGACTCAATAGGACTCGCTATAGACCTGCTCAATTTCTGTTTGAAATCGTTGCATTAGTACGGTTTGAGTTTTAGGGTCGGGGTAATGGCACCATCGCCCCCCCCCCCCCCCCCCACGCATCGGTCAGAGTTATATGACGAATGAATGCGTAACCCGGGAATGAAGTCAGTTGTTGGGCGATTTGAGCCAGCATAAACTGTTGTACCTGCGGGTTTTTTAGGGTCGCTTTGTCATCGGCGTTTATCGGCTGGGTAATGTGATTCTGTGGCAAAATCGGCATACTATGACCTGCTTTTCGGGGCAGCTTTCCGTGCAACCGCGTCGCCTGCGCCCGCTTTGCCTTTAATCGCATCAGCCGCAAAGTCATCAACCGCAATCACTTTACTGACCTGCTTACGCGCCTGCGCCAGCAATGACGATTCGGCTTCGGTAATCACCGCTTGCTGTACCAATTGTTTCAGCCAATCGGTATAGCTTTGTGTCGCTGCTGGTTGATGTTCAGATTTCTTTAATCGGCGGCGTAAATCCTTGCTTTCCACCATCAATTTCAACGCCGACTCAAGCTCAGCCATCACCTCCTTCGGGGCAGTTGAAATATACACATCTTCGGTCAATCGGTCGCGTGCAGAGCCAGGTGTTTGTAGCACATCGGATACCGCCTGAGAGAGTTTGTCGGCGGGCAGATGCAGATACCTGCCAGCGGGGAAAATAACCACCCTAAGCAACATGCCAACAACCCGATTGGGATAATTACGCAATATGCCGTCCAAAGCCTGTTGCGCCTGATATAACGCATATTGACATGCCCAATCTGCCAGTGGCGAGTCGCTTTGTGGTTCACCCGTGTCCTTGAATCGTTTTAAGGTTGCGGATGCCAGATACAGGTTACTCATCACATCGGCGAATCTTGCTGACAACATCTCTTTTCGTTTCAAGCCACCGCCGAACGAAAACAGGGTGACATCAACCAGCCAAGCAAAAGCAGCACTCAAATGTTCAATGCTGCGGGAATGTTTTTTAATCAAGCCACGACCACGACCAGTCGCCAGCCAGCCACGGCTTAACCCATAACCAAAAGAGCGCATTTTATTGCTTATTGTATGCTCGATATGAGCGCGTATGGCATCATCAAATTGCTCAAGACCATCGACCTCATCCTCCATGGATACCGCTTCGATCTCTTTCAGCAAATACGGGTGGCAACGCATCGAACCCTGCCCAAATATGATTAAACTGCGGGTTAAAATATTCGCCCCCTCTACAGTGATGCCAATCGGAATTTGTTGGTAAATTCGCGCCAAATAGTTTCCCGGACCCATACAAATTGCCTTGCCACCATGCAAATCCATAGCATCATTGACCACCATCCGTGATAAATCTGTACATTGCTGCTTGACAATCGCCGACATCACTGCCGGTTTTTGTCCCAGCGACAAGGCGGTGGTCATCAATATCCTGCCACTATCAAGCAAGTAAGTCAGCCCGCCGATTCGCGCAAGCACTTCCTCAATGCCTTCAAAACGACCTATTTCGATGCCAAATTGCTCACGAATTCGGGCATAGGCACCACTGCTTCGAGCGCATACTTTTGCCGCCCCCGCAGCGGCTGCCGGCAAAGAGATGCCTCTGCCGGTTGCCAGCGACTCCATCAGCATACGCCACCCCTGTCCGACTTGTTCTTGCCCACCGATAACCCATTGCATCGGAATAAATACATTTTTGCCCCAGTTGGGTCCATTTTGGAATGATGCGTTGAGTGGCAGATGCCGACTGCCGATAGAGACCCCTTTGCTGCCAACAGGCACCAACGCACAGGTCATGCCCAGATCCTCCTCATCGCCCAATAAATGATCCGGGTCGTAAGCCTTAAATGCCAGCCCCAGCAAGGTCGCCACCGGACCGAGCGTGATATAGCGTTTTTCCCAATTAACCCGAAACCCCAACACCGATTTCCCTTTGTATCTGCCTTTGCAAACCACCCCGCAATCGGGCATAGCCACAGCATCCGACCCCGCCCAAGGATTGGTCAGAGCAAAACACGGAATTTCTTTACCCGCCGCTAAACGCGGCAAGTAGTACGCTTTCTGTTCGCTGGTACCGTAGTGCAGCAACAACTCTGCGGGACCAAGCGAATTTGGCACCATAACGGTAACCGCAACGGTGCCACTTCGGGTTGCCAGTTTTTGCACGATACGAGACTGGGCATAGGCAGAGAATTCCAAGCCACCATATTCCTTTGCCGCATTCAGTCCGAAAAAATGATTGTTTTTAATAAAATCCCAAACGCTGTCCGGTAGGTCGTTTAACTGATGGGTAATCTGCCAATCATCGGTCATCGCACATAACTCCTCAACCGGACCATCCATAAAAGCCTGTTCCTGCTCGCTCAGCTCGGGTGTTTTCGCTGAAAACAGTACATCCCAGTTCGGCTTTCCCGAAAACAATTCCGCGTCCCACCACACCGTTCCAGCATTGATGGCATCCCGCTCGGTCGGCGAAATCGGTGGCATCATTCGCTTGACCATGGCAAATAACCGCGCACTAACAAACTGCTTTCGGAGGTCAGACGAGAAATAAAGAAACAAAATAATTGCCACGAAAATAACCAGTAATATCAATGAAATGACAGTATCAATGCCAAATATTGCGGTTATCAACGAAACAACCGAAGACGCAATCAGCCAGTTTTTAAGCGGCAACTTTAGCCACACAAACCCAAGAACCAATAACAAAAGAATCAAAATAGTAATCATAAACATCCTCAAATAATATTGTGGTTGGCAACATTATCTCATATTTAGAGTCTGCTCACAAAGTCGGTTTTGGATATTTGAATTTGTCCCGGCCAAGCAATCGGCACAATCCGCACCCGTCCAATCGTAATTGGTGTCGCCAAGCGTTTGTTATCGACCCTATTAGTCGCCTTATTTTGAGCACAAAAAAGACCTCCAGCAGGATGGCAGGTTCACTACCAAGAATATGCTGTTGATCCATGCAACCGATGTGTCTGCTCGCTTGGCACGGATATAATTCAGTCGATAACCGTGTTATGGTGTCTGATCACATCCAGCGAGAAGACAAAAAACAATTGCGAGCTATCCATCAGAAACTAAATCAGGTTATACTCAAGAAATCAATTGAAAGAAAATTAAACGTGATATTTAAGAGCGTCATAGTGACCTCTAATGTGAGGCAACGTATCTGATATTGAGATGTTTATGGTTGCCTTTTATTATGAGTCAATGTGCATAGTCATTTCACTCAACGGGCTCATGATGAAAAAACAAATACGCATTTCCCTGTTTTTATTGCTGACCAGCGGTCTGGCATTCGGATCCGGTTCTGGTGGTGGTGGAAAAAGTACTGGACCTGACTACTCCAAGCACTCCAGCAACTATATCATTGGGAAACAGATATTTTTCTCACAACTCCATTGCGCGTCATGTCCATTGGCTGATTTGCCGCTGGAGAAAGAATCCATTGCCAATATCATGCCATTACTAAAATCGAAAGGTGAACTTGGTCGATTATTAAGCTATCGAAACCGCTACGCAGTAAAATATTTTCTAAAAAAACGATTTGAAATCAACTAATTCCAACCAATTTGTGATGATGAGTCTCGGATAGGTGACAGATGCTGGCGGTTCCGATACCCGTCCAACACATCCGCTAATCGCTCGGCTGGGCAAAATCTTCTTTTAATACCCCCTCTAATACGGATGTAAACTGCTCAACATTTTCATGCGAGAAGCACAATGGCGGTGTTATTTTCAGCACATTGTGCCGTGCGCCACCGATGGCAGTCAGAATTCCTTTTTGTTTCATGCGCTCGACGATATAGGTCGCCTGCTCGGGTGCTGGTTGCAGATCGTGGTGATTGTTGACCAATTCAATGCCGAGGAACAAGCCTAACCCTCTGACATCGCCGATGATTGGGTGACGCGATTTGAGTTGACCGAGGTTTTGATGAAAATAACTGCCAACATCTGCCGCATGTTGTGGTAAATTCTCCTGTTCAATCACATCCAATACCGCATTGCCAATCACGCAGGACAGCGGATTTCCACCAAAGGTATTACCAGAAATATTGCCAGTAATATTGAAGCCGTCCATGCCATGATTAAACGCATCGGCAATTTCCCGAGTGGTAATAACGGCACCTAAAGGATGTCCGCTCCCCATTGGTTTGCCCAGAGTCAGGATGTCTGGAACCACGCCTTGAGTTTCAAACGCCCAATAGTGGCTGCCTGCTCGTCCAACCCCTGTTTGCACTTCGTCTGCAATACACAGCCCTCCGCAATCCCGCACCTGTTGGTACACAGCCGAGAGATAGCCCTCGGGTAATATAATCTGCCCAGCATAACCGAGCATGGATTCGGCAATGAATGCTGCCACACCAGATTGCTCTGCCCTTCGTAACGCCACCTTTATCGAGTCCAAATATGCCGACATGGTAGCGGCTTCATCACCCGAATGGTGATACGGGTCACGATATAAATTGGGTAGCCGTACCGTATGAATCGGCTCTGTGCCTGTGCCGACACCATAATTATGTTCGATCATGACGCTATCTTGGCAACCGCTATAATTTCTTGCCAAACGCAATGCCAGATGATTCGCTTCACGACCACTATCGACCAAAAAACAAACCGTTAGCGGCGTAGGAAGTGTCGCCAGCAATCGCTCGGAATAAAGCGCTATCTGTGCGTATGAATAGCCTGTATTGGTATTTAACACACCGCCTTGTTGCTGCATCGCTGCCACCACTGTCGGATGGCAATGACCGACATGGGCAACATGATTGAGCGCGTCTAGGTATTGCCGACCGGTATAATCATACAGGTATTGCAGGCTCCCTCGCGCCATATAAATCGGTTGCCGATTGGTTGCAGGTTTTTCGGCAAGTTGATTCGGGGCGTTGGTTTGCGGGAGTAATCGGTTATCCGGAATACCGAGCATAAGATTGGCATCGGGGCATAAATTCAACCACACATTTCGATGGGCATGTGCGCCAACACCAATAAACCGATTGGTTTTCCCCAGCATATCGGTGATGATTTGAAAATGCACATGGGGCGGCCAATTACCGTTTTCGTGAATTTCTCCGATGTCGGCGATTTTTTGACCGCTCTCAATGACATCGCCAATCGCGTGATGTGCCAGTGATGCCGGTTTGAGATGCCCATACAAGGTATAAAACGTTCCGCCACCCTGCGGGTCACTAAAATCATGTTTCAGAATCAATACACCGCCGTAGCTCAACGGGGCATCATCATTATCCATACCATAAACCGTTCCACAAAGTGGCGCGTATATGGCAGGTTGCGCGGGCATGAAAACATCAATCCCAAGATGCAAGGTGCGGCGATGACCGCTGGCATCGGTAAAACTCTCGCCATTGTATATCAAGCGGCACTCGTCATATTTACCGATAGCAGCGACACATTGTTGGTCGTCAATGGTGCGAACTATATTTTTCGCCTCGCGTATTGGATCCATCGGTGCGCCCGGATTTGGCATTTGCGCGCTACCCACGCCAGCATCCAAAATCAACAAGTTATCGGTTTTGAGGTTGATCTGAACAATAGATTTGAAACATGCCGAATTTGAACGCAACCAATCTATGACCCGTGCCGCAGTTGGAACTGGCGGCAAACTACAACAATCCCTAAATAGGTAATGCGCGAAATCAGCGGGTATCGCTTTTAGTCGCCGCAAGGTTGACCACGCGGATTGCTCGCTAATTCTTAAATACGCATTGTCCGGCACCTGATATTGTTGATAGGCACAAATACACACGCTCATACACAAGCGCATACACATCAATTCAAACAAAACGCTTATTTCAAGCTCGCTCAACGGACGTTTTCGGTGATAACCCTTGATAACCGAAGCGGCTGCGTCTAGTGGATGCAATTTCCCCAGCATGGCATAAGCGGCGGCAACAGCAACATCAACGACCTGCCATGAATACACCATATCACCGTAATCAATGATGCCCTTGACCCGTTGTTGCTCATACCCGCTACCACCAACAATCACATTATGGTCGTTTACATCGTTATGAATCGCGCCGAAGGGCAATTGGTCGGTGATGGGTATGACGCGCTCGGTAAAGCGATTTTGAAAAAAATCAACCAATCCGACTCGCTCGTCATCGTCCAGCAATGGCTTGCATTTCTCCAGCGTTTCAATCGCATCGTGCATCGTCCACAAAAGCGGTCGCTCAAGCGCGTTATGCTTGAAATCTGTGAGGACAATATCAATTTCAGCAACCGTTTCACCCAGATTTTCGAGCAAATCGGGGGGTTGCGGATTGACTGCCGATAGCAAACGACCACTGACAAACCGAACCGCCCTACAAAAGTGCTTTTTTCCGCTCGCAGAACGCACCGACTCGAACGGATTTCCATTCACCGATTGAATCGTTTTCGGAGTTTGTATTGCGCGCTCTTTGTCGCCGACTGTTTTCGACAACAGCTTAAACACTTCATGCTGACATTCCAGCATTGCTGCCGTTTCTTCGCTATTAGCAATTTTGAAAATCACCTGCCCTGCCGCTGATTCAATCAGAAAATTCAGGTCACGATCACCATTGAGGCGTTTGATTGGACCTTCGATGTGATACAGCGTTCTCGCCACATCAGCGACTTGTTGATCTGAAAATTTAGGCAGAATACCAGTTTTGGTCATTACATATACTCGATGATGGGATTACTAAAGCGAAATTAATGCTATCAAAACAAGCCAGCATGGGCGGTTTTTCAATTATCAACGTTGATTGTTCCGCCAGTTATCCGCCAGACCAATCGCGACACTGGCAGGTTTGAGCATGCCTTTCCCCTTGATAATATCCGCTGCCCGTTCGGCAGTCATAATGGTTGGCGCATTCAGGTTGCCGTTGGTGATGAGCGGAAAAATAGACGAATCGACCACTCGCAATCGCTCTATCCCATGCACTCTGGTTTGCGGGTCAACCACTGCCAACGCATCGGTTCCCATCTTGCAAGTACAGGAAGGATGATAGGCACTTTCCACGCCCTGTCGAATATAGCCATCGATTTCCTCATCACTGACCACCGCCTCGCCGGGTTGTATTTCCGCTCCCCGATAGGCATCCATCGCTGGTTGCTTGATGATTTCGCGGGTCAGCCTGACACATTGACGAAATCCAGCCCGATCACTTTCGTGTTGTAGATAATTAAACAGGATTGAGGGTTTATCCAATGGCTGCGCGGATTGAATGCGAATTCTACCACGACTTTCGGGTTTGTTGTGCCCGACATGAACTTGAAATCCATGCCCATCAAATGCCACCTTGCCATCGTACCGCATGGCAGCGGGTAAAAAGTGGTATTGAATATCAGGGGCTTTTATGCCCGACTTTGAGCGTATAAACGCACCCGACTCGAAATGATTGGTTGCTCCCAGTCCGCTCTTGAATAAATACCAGCGTGCACCAATCAGAAATTTATTCCACAAATCTAGTTTGCCATTCAAGGTAATGTTTTGCTTACAGCGAAATTGAAAATAAAACTCAAGGTGATCCTGTAGGTTTTCCCCGACCCCGGGCAGATTATGTATTACCTCAACCCCTACCGCTTTTAATACTGCACCCGGTCCAATACCAGAAATTTGCAGTAATTGTGGCGAGCCCACAGAGCCGGCACTCAGTATGACTTCCTTATTGGCAGCAACCGTATGCACGCGGTCACCGATTTGATACTCCACACCCGTAGCCACTTTATTGCTCAATATGATGCGTCTGGTCAGCGCGTTGGTAACCACACGCAGATTTTTCCGTTGCATCGCTGGCTTGAGATAGGCATTGGCAGTTGACCAGCGCCACCCATTTTTGACCGTCATCTGCATTGCCCCAAACCCCTCCTGACGATGACCATTATAATCTTCCGTAGCCATATAACCGGCTTGCACACCCGCATCAATAAAGGCTCGGTAAAGCGGGTTTTTCATGCCATTGCCATCGCTCACGGTCAAAGGTCCACCTTGTGAACGGTAATCATCCGCCCATTTCCAGTCATCTGCTTTATTAAAATACGGCAGACAATGGGCATAGTCCCAACCGCTCGCACCACTGTCCTGCCATGCTTCATAATCCATCGCATGACCACGCACATAAACCATGCCATTGATTGAAGACGACCCCCCCAACACCTTCCCTCGCGGGCAATGCATGCGCCGATTGTCAAGATACGGTTCAGGCTCGGTATGAAACTGCCAAGCAAATTTTTTACTCCCCATCGGAATAGACAATGCAGTCGGCATTTGTATAAACAGGCTATTGTCCTTACCACCAAACTCCAGCAATAACACCGAAACATCCGCGTTTTCTGTCAGCCGATTCGCCAACACGCATCCCGCTGAACCCGCACCGACAATAATGTAATCAAAACGCTCAGTCATGTTCAGCAACTCATATTAAAAATGGGTAGGTATCATATCAAACTTGCGTCCTGACGAATGGAAAATTACGAATCGGGAGTCGTTTGAGACTGTGCAAGAACCCAACCACCGTCATTCCCGCGAAAGAGACTTTGCAAGAACCCAACCACCGTCATTCCCGCGAAAGAGACTGTGCAAGAAACCAACCACCGTCATTCCCGCGAAAGAGACTGTGCAAGAAACCAACCACCGTCATTCCCGCGAAAGAGACTGTGCAAGAAACCAACATCCGTCTTTCCTGCGAAGCCTGTCCCCGCGCAGGCGGGGAGCAGGAATCCAGTAAAACAGCCAAACCCGCAAAGGGCGTGTCCATTAACGGTCTTTCGGCGATTGCTACTTTTTCCTCAGGGTCGCGCCGGTTGCAGAATCTTCTATTTCATAGCCTTGCGCGGCAATCTGGTTGCGTAATTTATCGGCTTCGCTCCAGTTCTTAGATGCTCTGGCATGGGCGCGTAATGCCATCAATTCTTTTATCTGGTCGGGCATTGCCAATGCGGTTGGCTGCCAATCTTTCAGGTTGAGTCCTAGTGCTTGGTCGCATTGCACAAGGGTGGCTTTTTTAGTGGCTGGGTCAAGGTCGCTTTTGACTAGATTCCATATTACTGCCAGTGCTTTGGGGGTGTTTAAATCATCGTAAATAGTTTGGCGAAATTGTTGCAGATAGTGGTTGTCAGGGGTTCCCGACTGACCCCATTGGTGGGTGGCGTGACGCAATCGGTTTAATGCGGTTTGCGCGCTATCGAGACTTTGCCAAGTGAATTTCAGATCGCTACGATAATGGGCGGTCAGGCAGAGATAGCGGTAACTGAGTGGGTCATAGTCGCGCTCAATTATGGTTTGCAGACGCAAGAATTCGCCCGAGGACTTGGACATTTTTGTCTGATTGGTTTCAAGAAAATAGCCATGCAACCAGAAATTGGCTAATCGCGTGCCGTAGCATACTTGCGCTTGGGCGATTTCATTGGAGTGATGTACCGGAATATGATCTTTTCCACCACAATGTATATCAAACATTTTGCCAAGATATTTGACTGCCATCGCCGAGCATTCAATATGCCAGCCGGGGAATCCAGTGCCCCAAGGACTTTCCCATTCCATCTGTCGAGCCTTCTCTTGCGGGCTGAATTTCCACAGCGCAAAATCAGTCGGATTGCGTTTTTCACCAACATCAATACGTTGACCAGCGTTTAAACCGTCAACATCAAGTCGCGCCAAATAGCCGTAGTCTTCGAGTTTAGATGTGTCAAAATACACCCCATCGCTGGTGATATAGGCACAGCCCTTTTTTTCGATTTCGCGGATGTCGTTGATTTGCTCGGCAATATGATCGGTCGCTCGACACCATATATCGGGCTGTAAGATATTCAGCAGTTGTAAATCTTGTTTGAAGGCGGCAGTATAAAGTGTGGCAATTTCCCATGCCGTTTTGCCGGTTCTTTTTGCCCCTTGTTCAATTTTGTCCTCGCCACTATCGGCATCCGAGGTGAGATGCCCGACATCGGTGATATTGACAACGTGGGTGATTTGGTAACCATAAAACTCCAACGTTCGGCGCAAGGTGTCTTCGAAAATATAGGTGCGTAAATTGCCGATGTGGGCGTAGTCATAAACGGTCGGTCCACAGGCATAAATCCTCACCCGATTACCTTCAAGCGGTTCAAATTCGCGCAGACTACGCGAATAGCTGTCGTACAACTTTATTTTCATGTTTTTGAGTGGTGAAATTTCTCATTACGAATGATGATAGCGATGGTATAATATTTCGAGTTAGCATTCCATTTCTTAAATTCTATTTTTTTGACGACTACGGCAATGACCATCGCATTAATTTCTGACCTGCATTTAGACCCTGCACGACCGGCATCAACCCACTGGTTTGATCAATTCATGTCCGATTCAAGCGGGCAACTCAGCCGGCTTTACATTTTGGGCGACCTGTTTGAAGTTTGGGTCGGCGATGACGGCAGTGCCGCTCTGGGTCAGGAAGCGGTAGAAAATATAATCCGCCGTACCGTCAATGACGGGCTAGAGTTATTTTTTATCCATGGTAATCGGGATTTTCTAATTGGCAATGACTTTGCAAAACGTACCGGCTGCACAATCCTTGCGGATCCCACGCTGATTACACTGGGCGCAGAACAAGTGCTACTCACCCACGGCGATATGTTATGCACTAACGATATTGAACATCAAACAGCTCGTCAGGAAATGCTGACTTCCAAATGGAAAAATGCGTTTCTAAATAAACCCGTTACCGAAAGAATGGATGTTGCCAAATCAATGCGAAAAAAAAGTGAAACATCCAAGCAAATCAAGAGTATGAAGATGACAGATGTGAATCAACACGAGGTCGAAAAAGTCATGCGCGAGCATGATGTATTGACCATGATACACGGGCACACCCACAAACCAGCAATCCATGAATTTAGTCTGGACAACATGCCAGCAAAACGCTATGTGCTGGGTGACTGGTACACGCAAAAAAGCGTGCTTTATTACGACAACGGTCGTTTTTCATTACGCCGATGACCTGCCGACTACAAACCGAAATATTCGGAATGAGACCTTTACACGAGCCGGAATTTTGTTTTATAGCAAGGAAAAAACGCACGGAATGAGGGAGTTTATATTTATAAATGACCGATTGAGTACGATTTTGACGCAGCTAGAAGGCAAAAGAACTATCGTGCAAAGGTCTCAGAGCGGGTTTCAGGCATGTTCCTTTCGTATATCGGTTATTTCCGAAAGATCTAGCTCATTCTTGTCGTTTTCTTTGGCTTTGTCATTACGCTTAACATCCACTCTACGTAAATATTCGGGGGTAATATCGCCGGTGATGTATTGACCATCAAAACAGGACGTGTCGAACTGTTTGATGCTTGGATTACACTGCGCGACTGCCGCGACTAAATCATCGAGTTTCTGGTATATCAGTTTGTCGGCACCAATTTCAGCGCAAATCTGCTCATTGGTTCTATTATGCGCGACCAGTTCTGTTGTTGACGGCATATCAATACCATATACATTGGAATAGCGCACCGGGGGCGCAGCCGATGCAAAATAGACTTTTTTTGCGCCGGCATCACGCGCCAGCTCGATGATTTTTTTCGAGGTGGTTCCGCGTACAATAGAATCATCAACCAACAAAACTGTTTTTCCGGCAAATTCTGAGGTGATGGCATTGAGTTTTTGGCGCACTGATTTTTTTCGTTCCTCCTGACCGGGCATGATAAAGGTTCTGCCGATATAACGGTTCTTGATAAAGCCTTCACGATAGGGCAATTTCAATGCCATTGCCATTTCCAATGCTGCGGTTCTGCTGGTATCCGGTACCGGAATAACCACGTCAATATCGTGATTCGACCATTCCTGTTTGAGGCGATGTCCGAGACGCTCCCCCATGTGGATTCGTGTTTGATAAACGTGAATGTCATCAATAATTGAATCGGGTCTGGCAAGATAGACGTATTCAAAAATACACGGCGCGTAGCAGGTCTCGTTGGTGCAAATTGAACGATGCGCCTTGCCTTCAAGGTCAATCAATATCACTTCGCCGGGCAGTATGTCCCTGACTCGCTCATAATCCAAAACATCCAGAGCGACACTTTCTGAGGCTACCATGTGCGATGTCGCAGAGGCTGATTTTTTCGTACCATAAACCAGCGGTCTGATGCCGCAGGGGTCTCTAAATGCGACAATCCCCACGCCCACAATCATCGCAACCACGGCATACGCGCCACGACAACGCCGCATCACCCCAGTAACGGCAGTAAAAACATCTTCTGGGGCAGCGCGTAAACTCGATTTGCCAACCGCTTTGCGTAGCTCGTGGGCAAAAATATTGAGCAGGATTTCCGAATCTGACGAGGTGTTAATCTGCCGTAAATCTTGCTTGAACAAATCCTCTCGAAGTTCATCGGCATTGGTTAAATTGCCGTTATGCCCGAGCGCGATTCCAAATGGCGAATTGACATAAAATGGCTGCGATTCAGCGCGAGAATCGCTACCCGCTGTGGGATAACGCACATGCCCGACTCCCATTGTGCCTTGTAGCTGTACCATGTGTCGGGTATGAAAAACATCCCGAACCAAGCCATTATCTTTGCGTAAATAAACCCGATCCCCATCGCAGGTCATAATACCTGCCGAATCCTGACCACGATGTTGCACTACGGTCAAGCCGTCATACAACGCCTGATTCACTCGATCTGTTCCGAGAATGCCTACCAATCCGCACATAATTTAAGCCCTCTTGATTGCTGATTAAGGCGATCCTTGTTGTACAAACTCAACGATATCCGCGGGCAACAGCGATTGAATAAAATCTGTAACCGGATTGAAATAGCCGATCAATAATGAGTTTTGCCACCACGGTTGCGAGACAAAATCCATAAATGTCGCCGCCAATATAAATACGGCGATGATAACAACGCCCCGTATTAAACCAAAGAGTGTGCCCAGCGAACGATCCACGCCAGAAATACCAGTAACCGACAGCACTCTATAAATCAAATAACTGAAAATGGAAATTACAATAAGTGCGACCACAAATATAGCCGCGAAAGCCGCCACGATTCTTAACGGTGGCTGATTAATATAGGGTTGCAAATAGAGTGCCCCAACAAGGGCGAATTTATAGGCGACCCATAATGCGGAAATCCACGAGAATAACGACAATACTTCACGGATAAACCCTCTGAACAAGCCAATAAACAATGAAATGACAACAATCGCAACGATTCCAATGTCAACGATATTCATTTAGACCTTGGCATCGTGGATGTAACTTATTTTGGATGGTGTAAAAGTCGCTCATAATCAAGATGATTGTTTGGTCACATAACCCTTTTCGCCGTTAATCGTCTTCAAACGTAGGCTGACTTTTTCGGCGGTTTGCTTTTTGCTATAAGGTCCGAGCCAAATCCGCGTGGCGGGTCCCAATGTGGTTTGTACTTTAGTCTGTTGTGCTTCAAATCCATGACGCTTGAGCAACGCCGAAACTATATTGACATTTTCTGTTTTAGAATAGGTGCCGACACGCACAGACCATTCACCGTCTTTGGAAATATCATGGGATGACTCATCGGCTTGTGGAACACTTTTGGTGGAGGGTATCGACTGTTCGTCTTTGGTGAGTACGGTGTTCTCAGTGGAATTCGTGTCTTTCGCACTCGATTCGACCACTGGATTCTGTGCCGAGATAACCGGCGTATCCACTTTGGGCTGCAACGCCGGCTTGTCAACTTCCTCGCTGGTGTCGTCGCTGGTCGCCTCACCATCCGCTGAATCCGTATTGCTCACATCCGACACATTCGGCAAATCTAACACAAAGGTTTGACGATTGCTGTCGGTATGGTCGAATGACGTATTCGGCGTGTTTGCTGGGGTTTTCAGCAAAACTGAAATCACAATAATAGCGATCCCGACTATAATGACTGCTCCGGTCAAACGGTATTTTATCTGCGCCTGAGACATTTTATGATGTGTTTCGGCTGCGCTTTTGGTTGCGATTGAGTCATTATTAAATAACAGAGAAATTAACAGAAACAAGACAGGTCTCTCATAATAGATATGCGTCGGCAAACCTGCTTGCAAACTTACTTTGCCTGTTCAAGATAGCCAATTATATCACCGACTGTATAAAATGACCCGAAAATTACCACTCTATCGGCGGCATTAGCCCGATCTATGGCGGCTAAATAAGCCGCAACAGGATTTTCTCTCGCTTCCCACTTTGCCTGCTTCGGTGGTTTCACATCATTGACCAGCCGTCTTAATTTGTCCGCTAATTGGGTGCTTGTTTGCCCTCTTTCACCCGTCAATGACGCTAAAAACCAATAATCGATATGCCCCATGACCGGCTCGACAATCTGTTCAAGAGTTTTATCGGCTAATACACCAATCACGGCATAAGTTTTCCCCGTACATCGCCGCTCCGCAAGAAAACCTGCCAATTCGCTGGCAGAAGCCCGATTATGTGCCACATCAACAATCACTTCCGGGCAGTCATCGGATCGCTTGGCAAGCACCTGACAGCGGGCAGATAATCCGGCTTTACCCAAGCCCGTATTCAGATCGGCTGTACTCACAGCGGTTTTGCCACTGCTCAACGCTAACGCTGCCACCACACCGCCGAGATTAGTGATTTGATGATTGCCGCTAAAAGGGGGCACTAACGGATGAATGCAACGCCAATCTTGCGGAATGTCAGCATGATTGCTTTTCCAGCATACACTGGTTTCACCTGCTTGGTGGGTCGCGGCTACATTTGAGATAACCTCCACCGAATAGTCCCTGCCCGCGCCAATCAAGGTGGCATTTTGTTGCTTCGCAATGGTCAACACGCTGTCTGGCATATTCGGGTCGGAACAAACCACGATGCCCCCGCGCTCGATAACGCCGGCTTTCTCTGCCGCAATGGATTCACGGTCGCTCCCCAGCCATTGTTCGTGGTCAACATCAATGGAAGTCATCAAAACCAGATCGTTATGCACGATATTGACCGCGTCAAGACGACCGCCCATACCCACTTCCAGTATCGCAATATCTACATTATATTGCTCAAAAACCAGCAATGCCGCCAGCGTCCCAAACTCAAAATAGGTCAGTGGAATACCATCCCGGGTCTCTTCAATACGCACAAAAGCCTGACATATATCTGCATCGGTCGCTTCCATGCCATTGATTTTTATGCGTTCATTGAATCGCACCAGATGAGGCGATGTATAACTGCCAGTACGCTTGCCCGAGTGCCGAAACACGCCATCCAGCATACTGACAGAAGATCCTTTGCCATTTGTACCAGCAACAACGATGGTGAAATTCGCACATCGCCCGCCAAGCTGATGCCAAACCTGCGAAACACGTTGCAACGTCAGATCAATCGTGCGCCAATGTTGGGTCTGGATATGCTGCAACCATTTCTCCATACCAAACTGCAACCGTTCCATATTCATATTACTTATCGAGTGTAGGCAATAATTCCCCTTCCAGCCAATCGCCACGGTCATTGCCGGAATCATTTTCCAGTGCCGACATGGATGAGCGCGAACCGAAGCCCAGTTTTCCGAGTAACTGGTGAATTTCCCGCTTCATTTCACGCCGATCAATAATCATGTCGATGGCACCATGTGAAAGCAGAAATTCCGCACGTTGGAAGCCATCGGGCAAAGTTTGTCGAACCGTTTGCTCAATCACCCGAGGACCGGCAAACCCCACCAACGCTTTCGGCTCGGCAATAACAATATCGCCAAGCATTGCCAAACTGGCTGAAACACCGCCCATGGTCGGATCGGTCAACACTGAAATATAGGGAATACCCTGCTCCTTGAGCTTGGCGATGATTGCCGTGGTTTTGGACATTTGCATTAGGGAAAAAAGGGCTTCCTGCATTCGCGCACCACCACTGGCAGCGAAACTAATCAGTGGTTGGCGATGTTCAAGGCTATAATTCGCCGTCTGGACAAATCGCTCGCCCACCGCCGAACCCATAGAGCCGCCCATAAACTTGAATTCAAACGCCACAGCAGTCACATTTAATCCGTTAATCTGCCCGCTCGCGCCAAGCAGGGCTTCAGATGATTTGCTCTTCTTGCGCGCCTCCTGCAAGCGATCTTTGTACTTCTTTTGGTCTTTGAATTTGAAAATATCAATCGGTTTCACATTTTCAGCTAACCACTGCACCGAATCCTGATCGAAAAATGCTTGTAGCCGCTCTTTGGCGCCGATTCGCATGTGATTATTGCATTTTGGACAGACCGCAAGACTGCGCGCAAGCTCCACCGCATACAACACCGCCTGACAGGATGTGCATTTATTCCACAGCCCTTCGGGCACGCCCTTGCGGCGCAAGTTGCCGACCGTTTTTATTTTTGGTGGAATTATTTTTTCAAACCAATTCATATATTTACAATATTTTGTTAAATTATTTGTTGACTAAATATTCAACCAGCACGATTGACGTTTTGACAAAATTGGGTCATTTTTTCGACCTCTTTCACGCCATCCGTTTCGACTCCGCTACTGACATCAACCGCGTAGGGCGATGCCGTCGCAATAGCCGTCTGAACATTGTCGGCAGTGAGACCACCGGCAAGAATGATCGGTTTGTTGCCGCCGTATTTTGCCTTGTGCCATGCAAATGCGATGCCCGTGCCACCGTAACTATCGGCGACCGCGCTATCGAGCAACAAGCCGACCGCATCCTGATATTGTTTTTCCAATGCGCGCAAATCCGTGTCGTCCGATACCCGTATCGCTTTTATGTAGGGTACACCAAAACTGGCACAAAAAGCAGCCGGTTCATCACCGTGAAATTGCAGATAATCAAGCCGTAATCTCTGCAAAATTTCCTCGACATGTTGTTTTTTCGGATTGACCAGCACCCCGATCCGAGCGACAAATGGCAAAATGTGTCGCTCTATCGCAACCGCCTGTTCGATGGTCAAGTATCGGCTACTGTTGGGATAAAACATCAAACCAAGCGCGTCCGCACCCGCATCAACTGCCTGCAAGGCGATTTTCGGGCTGGTGATTCCACAAATTTTTATTCTTATACGCAAAGCGACTCTAACCGTGTTTTGAACAAGGACTGATTTTTACCCGCGTTATTTTACCAAAAGCGACAGACTTCTGGTGGGTCGGGCAAGCCAAATTTAGCATCATACTCCACCGCAACAAAATACAAACCATCCGCCGCCGCCGTTATTGCCGCTATTTTCCGGTCGCGGCTTTGTAATACTTGTTGCGCCCAGTCTGCAGGTTCAAGTCGCTCACCAATCCGTAACAGCACCCCGACAATATTGCGTACCATGTGATGCAAAAACCCGTCCGCGACAATATCGATCCAAATCCACGCCCCTGATTGCTCGAGGGTCAGTTCATAAACATGCTTAATTGGGTTTTTGCTCTGACAACGCGCTGCCCGATAGGCACTAAAATCATGTCGCCCAATCAAATCCTTTGCCGCTTGCTGCATCAGCAGAAAATCCAGCGCACCATAATGCCAAGTGACCAGACCGTGCAGATAACTCGGGTTGACTTGTCGGTTCAATATTACATAACGATAACGCCGCCGTTTCGCACTAAAACGAGCATGAAAATCATCCCCCACCGGATGCGTCCAAATAAGGGAAATATCATTCGGAAGAAGCGTATTAACGCCTCGCAACCATTCATTTGAGGTGCGCTCGCTGGCGGTATTAAAGTGAATAATTTGTCCGATACCATGCACGCCGCTATCGGTACGCCCAGCGTTAAGCACCGTAATAGGTTGATTAGCGACCTTGCTGATAGCTTGCTCAACTTGCTGTTGCACCGATGCAGAATGTGTTTGACGTTGCCAGCCACAATAGTTGCGACCACAATATTCCACACATGCTGCTAGTCGAATCATTGCACAACAGAATCAAGAACAGGATTCCTAACGCGCCAGACGGCGATCAGAAAACGCCTGATTGAGCGTGCCCGCATCCATATATTCCAATTCCCCGCCGATGGGCATACCACGCGCAAGCTGCGTTACCTGCACTGATTTCTCCTGTAACAAATCCAATAAAAAGTCTCCGGTCGCCTGCCCCTCAAGGGTTAAATTAGTCGCCATAATCACCTCCTCAATCGGATCATCTGCAATCAACGTCAGCAACTGCTTAATACCCAATTGATCCGGCCCGATGTCGTCTAATGGCGACAAATGCCCCATCAAAACAAAATACATACCCCGATAAATCCCCGACTGCTCAATCGCATCCAAATCCGCTGGCGTTTCAACAACACAGAGTATGGTGGCATCGCGCTTCGCCGAAACACATATTTGACAAAACGCCGATTCACTAAAATTATTACAGCGATTACAGTGGTTGACTCGAGATAATGCCTGACGAATCGCATCGCCAATTTGACGCGCCCCTTCCCGATCTCTTTCCAGCAGATGAAATGCCATCCGTTGAGCAGACTTCGGTCCCACTCCGGGGAGACACTGAAGGGCTTGTTTCAAGCCCGCTACGGAACGCGGATCTGCCATTAAAAAGGCAACTTCAGACCGGGAATATTTAACCCCGAAGCCAGCCCACCCATTCTCTCCTCAGTCGTTTTTTCAACCTTTCGCACCGCATCATTCACTGCTGCGGCAATTAAATCTTCAAGCACCTCTTTGTCATCGCTCATCAATTCAGAATCAATCGTTATTTTCTTTATATCGTGGCAACAACTCATTATTACCTCAACCAGCCCTGCCCCCGACTGACCCACCACCTCCACATTTTCAAGCTCCCGCCGTGCTTTCTGCATATCTTCCTGCATCGCCTGCGCCTGCTTCATAATATTGCCAAGCCCACCTTTCATGTTGTCACCTTTGCTGATATTTTAGGATGTTTTTGAATATCCAGAGTATGCACTATTTGTTAATCAACATATAGAGACCTTTGCATAATTCAAAAAATGATTGAGGTAGGACTTTATGGGGTATGTAAAAATCAATATTTCGTCGTTCCCGCGCAGGAGACTGTGCAAAAAACCAACATCCGTCATTCCTGCGAAGCCTGTCCCCGCGCAGGCGGGGAGCAGGAATCCAGTAAAACGTACAAACCCGCAAGGGTTTTCCACATATAACGCGACCGAGACTCTTATACCAACGGCCCAAGGATTTAACACTTTGTGCTTTCCACGGGGAATTTAAAGTGATTCAGTAGTCATCATCATAGGAGGTATTAATGACAGTAGAGATTATGCGAACGGACAAGTCGGCCTGCGATCTTCGGTGCGCCGCAGCGGCGTGCAGGGACGCGAAAGCGGCCCGACGGATGCTGGCGATTGCGTTGATTTTGGACGGCACTGACCGCAAGACGGCGGCCGAGAACTGCGGGATGGACCGCCAGACGTTGCGTGACTGGGTACACCGTTACAATGACACGGGGATTGAGGGTCTCTCGAACCGGCGTTCGCCAGGACGGCAGCCCCTGCTCAGCGTGGCACAGAAGGCGGAGTTGGCATCGCTTGTGTGTGAGGGGCCGGATCCCGAAACGGACGGCGTGGTGCGCTGGCGGCGCATTGACCTCAAGCGCAAGATTGAGGAGCACTTTGGCGTTGTCATGCATGAGCGGACCGTTAGCAAACAACTGGTAAAACTTGGTTTTCGACGCTTGTCTGTGCGCCCGCAGCATCCGAAATCCGACCCGGATGCGCAGGATGCGTTTAAAAAAACTTCGCTGCAGAGGTAGCGGCCGTTCTGCCCAAAACGGCCTGCGGCAAACCATTGGAGATTTGGTTTCAGGACGAAGCTCGTGTGGGTCAGCAAGGGACGCTGACACGTATATGGGCCGAACGGGGAACCCGGCCGCGTGCGCCGCGTGATACACGTTATACGTCGGGCTATATCTTCGGCGCGGTTTGTCCCGAACGCGCCGAGGCTGCTGCGCTGATCATGCCGCATGCGGACACGTCCGCTATGAATGCACATCTGTGCGAGATCGCCAGGACGGTCGCGGCAGGTGCCCATGCCTTGCTCATCCTCGACGGTGCAGGCTGGCACGGATCAGCAAAACTGGAAGTGCCAGACAACATCACCCTGCTCAAACTCCCGCCCTATGCGCCAGAACTCAACCCGATGGAAAACGTTTGGGCCTACCTGCGCGCCAACAAGCTGGCAATCTCTGTGTTTGAATCCTACGATGAGATTGTCGACAAATGCTGTGATGCCTGGAATTTCTTCGCAGAGGACAAACAGGCAATCACATCACGTAATTGGGCCAAAACAGTCAATCAATAGAGCCGTTGGTATTATACAGTCTTGTCGCACTTCCGACAATTATGCAAAGATCTCATATAGCTATTTTGTCAGCACGATCGGATGAAGCCTCTTATGTCATAACAGCGGAGATTTGCCGCCTAAACCTCATCTTGTAGCATCAATTATGATTCACTCGATTTAGTAACCCCTTTTTAGTATTATCAACACTCGAAGAAGGTAACCTGTTTGTCTCACAGGAACTGCGCCCAGACCAATTCAATTATGTTAATTCTGACTGATGATTTATTGATAGCTCGCAGAGGGATGCGGGCTTGTTATAGACATCCATACGACAAATCCCGTTGTGTGAAGGTTTACCGCCAATTGTGCGAAATCCCTCTTACGTCTATTGCCAAAACCTTTCGAATACTGCTTGGGACTCAATTCGATAGGTTTAATATTAATGTGCAGGAGTACCATTTTTGGTTGAACCTAATTGACAATGAGGAGATTTCATCCGTTCTGCATCCATATATCCCCCATATTGATGGTTTGGTTCAGTCCAATCGTGGGGTTGGCTTGGTTGAAGAACTGTTTCTTGATGGTAACGGAGAACCTAGCCGGAACCTCCTACAGTTAAAAGGTGAGTTATCAAAGGGTCAGCTTCTTCAGATTCGGGTTGACCTTCTGAATATCACAGATTGTGTCATCGAGCATGCCCTACCAATGTATGACTGGAATCCAACGAACATTCTTGTGGTTCAGAACCACAAGTACTGTGAGGTAAAAACCCCGGATCTTGAAGGTGAAATGGCTAACAAAGAATGGATTAAAATTTCACGCTGGTCTACTTCAGCACGTCGTCAAAAATTGCGTCGCCGCATCAATCGATTCTATACATATTTCGACTGTGAACTGCTTGCTCAAGCAAGTTAAGCCGGTCTGCGGGATCAGCTCCGTGACAGATTATTAAGTATTGACGAGGTTTTCTTGCACAATCTCAAATGACTCTCGTAATTCATAATTCTTTTTGTGTCTGTGTTAAAATCTTTTCGCATGACAATCCCTAACAACAATTCTGCTACAATCCCCACATGGACAGTTCCGACCTTAAACAAGCAGGATTAAAAACCACTCTGCCGCGGTTGCGGGTGCTCGCTATCCTTGAGAACAGCAAGATACGTCATCTCTCGGCGGAGGATGTGTATCGGGAATTGCTCAATGAGGGCGACTCGGTTGGGCTTGCTACGGTGTATCGGGTGTTGACTCAGTTTGAGGATGCCGGTCTGGTGATCCGGCATCATTTTGAAGGCGAGCGGTCTGTTTTTGAACTGAATGATGAAGACCATCACGATCACATGATCTGCGCACAATGTGGTCGGGTTACTGAATTTGTTGACAACAGAATTGAGTCTTTGCAGGAAAAAGTGGCAAGCGAACATGGCTTTTCGTTGCAGGACCACTCTCTGACGCTCTATGGTGTTTGTAAACGCTGTCAAAATAGTTCACAAACCAATTCGTAATTCACAAAGCTCCTCTGTGGTCTCGGCTTTGGCTTCCTGGGGTCGTACCTCCTGCATCCATGCAGTAGAGACTGTGCAAAAACCCCAAGCTAGCGCATGTTACATGTAGAAAACCCTTGCGGGTTTGGCTGTTTTACTGGATTCCTGTTTTCGCAGGAATGACGGATATTGGTTTTTTGCACAGTCTCATTAGGCAGATAATTGCTCCTGCATAATCTGCACTTCCACCGTCCATGGCGGCAGGCAGATAATTGCTCCTGCATAATCTGCACTTCCACCGTCCATGGCGGCAGGCAGATAATTGCTCCTGCATAATCTGCACTTCCACCGTCCATGGCGGCAGGCAGATAATTGCTCCTGCATAATCTGCACTTCCACCGTCCATGGCGGCAGGCAGATAATTGCTCCTGCATAATCTGCACTTCCACCGTCCATGGCGGCAGGCAGATAATTGCTCCTGCATAATCTGCACTTCCACCGTCCATGGCGGCAGGCAGATAATTGCTCCTGCATAATCTGCACTTCCACCGTCCATGGCGGCAGGCAGATAATTGCTCCTGTATAATCTGCACTTCCACCGTCCATGGCGGCAGGCAGATAATTGCTCCTGCATAATCTGCACTTCCACCGTCCATGGCGGTCGTCCGTGTCAAGTCTTTTAGATTCGTAATTACCTTATGCCCACCTTAATCACCGGTTCATTCGCCTATGACACGATTATGGTGTTTCGGGATCAATTCAAAAACCATATTCTTGCCGAGCAGATGGATATTCTCAACGTCTGCTTTCTGGTTCCCGAGATGCGAAAGGAATTCGGTGGTTGCGCGGGCAATATTGCCTATAACCTGCATTTGCTTGGCGGCGAGCCCATTCCTATGGCAACAGTGGGGGTGGATTTTTCGCCTTATCGTCAATGGCTGACCGACATTGGTATCAATCACCGCCATGTAACAGAAATTCCAGACATCAATACAGCGCAGGCATTTATGATCACGGACACTGACAATAATCAGATTATTGCCTTTCACCCGGGGGCGATGGATCATGCTCACGAGAATAAAATTGACAATATCGATAATATTGATCTTGCCATAGTCGCTCCGGACGGTCGTGATGCGATGATCGGGCATGCCACACAATTGGCTGATGCCAACATCCCGTTTTTCTTTGACCCCGGTCAGGGCTTAACGATGTTTGATGGTGATGCACTCAATCGGTTTATTTCCCAAGCAAACTATGTGGTGGTCAACGAGTATGAATCGGAAATGCTGATTAAGAAAACCACAAAAAGTCTTGCCCAAATCGCCGCGCAGGTCGATGTTTTAATCGTTACGCGGGGTGGCAATGGGGCGGACATTTTTACTGATGACCGCCAGATTCATATTGCTGCCATTTCGGTATCCGATACTAAAGACCCGACCGGTTGTGGTGACGCTTTCAGAGCAGGATTACTCTACGGTGTAGCAAACCAATGGCACTGGCAAAATGCCACCCAACTGGCATCGGTCATGGGTGGCATTAAAATCGAACAGCTGGGAACACAAAATCACCACCCAAGCAAAAGCGATATCGAAGCCAGATATATAGAGAATTTCGCAACCGCTATTTCATTGTAATGGAAAATTCTTATAATAGGCAGTCGCTGAGTGATTGACCCATTTCGGCCATAATCTCAAACCACAGTTCTACGCCCAGTTGACTATGGGTTCCCAGCGGATCTAATTGCCCTAGACGGACATCGGTATTTTCAATCAGAGTGGGAATCAATTTTGATTCAAATTGCGGCTCGTTGAACAGGCATTTTACGCCGTTGACGGCAATCATTTTTCGGATGGCTTGAATCCGTTTTACGCCGGGGGGCGTTGTTGGATTGAGAGTGATTGATCCTAATGGATTTAGCTTGAACTGCTTTTCAAAATATTGATAGGCATCGTGAAACACGAGGTATGGGCTGGCTGTTACCGATTGGAGCTGTTGCTGCAGATGGCTTTGTAATCTGTCGATTCTTGTCATTAAACGCTCGGCATTGCGCTGATAGAGGGGTGTGTTTGCAGGATCAATCTCGGTGAGCCAAGTGCGAAACAGCTTGACCATGATTTTGGCGTTGGTGGTGGAAAGCCAAAAATGCGAATCGATATATCGCGGATGTTGCTCGGCGTGTCCGTCTTGATGGTCGTCATCTTCATTGTCCTCATTTTCATGTTCCGAATCGGGCTCCCAAAACGCGCCTGTTCTGACTGGATAGGCTTTTAATTCGCGCACACTGCTGAGAGATTTAACGACATGCTGCTTGCTCGCCTGAGTACTCACATCGCCAATCACATCACTCAGTGCCGTTTCATAATCCGAGCCAATCCAAACAATCAAATCGGCATGATAGATATCCTTAACCGCAGAAGGTCTGAGCGCGTAATCATGTGGTGACTGCCCGACCGGAATCAATAATTTCGGCGACCAGCCCTGAGTGCCGACCCCCTCCATCACCCCCGCCAGCAGAGAATGAACAGGCGCGATTGATGCCACCACATTCAACCCGGCTTGAAGCGGTGCTGACAGCAACAAACCAATACAAACCTGAACCATATAAAGCAAAGTGTAAAAATATCTTATCATCTCGGAAGCGGGATTTTAGAGACCGTGCAAGACCCCCACGGTCGCATTACATGTGGAAAACCCTTGCGGGTTTGCTTGTTTTACTGGATTCCTGCTTTCGCAGGAAAGACGGATGTTGGTTTGTGTGTTTTACTGGATTCCTGCTCCCCGCCTGCGCGGGGACAGGCTTCGGGAAAGACGGATTTTTAATTGAATATTGATAACTGCCAACTGCTTATCTTGTCCATCCTGTTATCCATGTCCATGTTTTTCGTAATTCGTAATTATGTACCTTGCGGGTTTGTTGGATGTATTTCAGGCTGTGCTATACTCTGTGCAATATATCCTATCATGCTGATTATATCTTGATGCCTTTACATCATTCAACTCACCCGCACAATATTAGCAGAGAAAATGGACCACCTGATTGAGTTGCACAATATCAGCATGAAACGAAATAATGCCATTATCCTTGAAGGCATTAACTTGACGGTATCGCGCAACGAAATTGTAACCCTGATTGGGCCGAATGGCGCGGGCAAAAGCACACTGATAAAAATCGCTTTGAAACTCATCAAGCCGGACCAAGGTTCGGTCGTTACCGCACACAGTTTGCACATTGGCTATGTCCCGCAATCGGTGAACCCGGAACAGAGTCTGCCGGTATCGGTAAAACGCTTTCTTGAAATCGCTGGCACGAAAACCACCACCAATGAAACCATCGCGGACGTGCTCCATCAGGTTGGTGCTGAAAAACTGCCACAAAAATTACTCCAAGATATTTCCGGCGGCGAAATGCGGCGTGTTCTGCTAGCACGCGCTTTGTTGAATAAGCCCGATTTGTTGATTCTTGATGAGCCGACTTCTGGCGTTGATGTCAGCGGTCAGGCTACTTTATATGCATTGATTCAGTGGATCCGGGATTGCTTTCACTGCGGTGTGTTACTGGTCTCCCACAACCTGCATGTGGTTATGGCAGCAACCGACAGGGTGATTTGTCTGAATCGTCATTTGTGTTGTTCGGGAACACCAAAAGATGTCCAGCAACACCCCGAATTCGTTTCGCTGTTTGGTCACAAAGATGCGAGTGAGCTGGGTATTTATCGCCATCGCCATGATCATGAGCATAATATTCATGGTGATATTCAAACCGACAACGCAAACCACAATGAGTGAATTTCTGATTCGCGCACTGCTTGGCGGGGTCGGGGTCGCCATTATTTGCGCTCCCCTAGGCTGTCTTGTGGTCTGGCAACGAATGTCCTATTTTGGCGCGGCATTAGCCCATGCTGCCCTGCTCGGAGTCGCTTTGGGACTTTATTTTCGCATCAATTTATACATCTCAATCTTGCTCATCTGCATCCTTGTTTCTGGCTTAATGATGTTGATGCAACGGTACAAAGATTTGTCTTCGGATACGGCACTGGGCATCCTCGCGCACACCGCTTTGGCATTGGGCATTCTCATTTTGAGCTTGATGCCCACCCTGCGAGTCGATCTCATGGGTTATTTATTCGGCGATATTCTCTCTATTAGCTGGCACGACATTATCTGGATATACGCTGGCGGTGGCGCGGTCTTGGGTAGCCTATTTTGGATATGGCGTGCCCTGTTATCACTCATCATACAACGCGACCTTGCGCTGGTTGATGGCATTAACGAAAATAAAGTTCGTTTGACGTTTTTGGTTTTATTGAGTTTTGTCGTTGCCATTTCTATGCAAATCGTAGGGATTCTGTTGATTGTATCGCTACTCATTATCCCCGCTGCGGCTGCCCGCCGATTTGCCACTTCTCCAGAGCAAATGGCATTTTCTGCCATGCTCATCGGAACTTTGGCAGTAATATTCGGTTTGGCTATATCGTTTTTCTGGGATACCCCGGCGGGACCGTCCATCGTCATCGGTGCGAGTGTGATTTTCATGCTCACCCTATGTCGGCGGATGCCTCACAGGTCGCTTGGTTAATGGTTTTTTCCCCACCCCCTCCATCTGTGGATAACTTTGTGGATAACTGGATAATAAATCTGAAATAATAAGTTGCAAAACATCTCCGAACAATCGGCACTCACTCAAGAACCCGAAATTAAGCATTACATTACACTTACTTTAGACCCTGCTCATAAAATATATCTATCTGAATATAAACAAGTAATAGTGATTTTGTGGTATAATTCTGCATGGAAATCAGCCCAATAACCTCTAAAACCTTGCAGCTATGATTGATTATAACGATTCCAACCAACGTACTATCGCAGAATTTGACTGGCCGTTTCACACCGCTCTTGATGCACACAACCGCTGGGTGAAACTAGGTCAGTGCATTCCATGGGATGGGTTAGCACAGGGCTATCATAAAAGCCTCTCGTCAAAGCGGGGTCGGGCAGCAAAAGATGCTCGTTTAATCATCGGTGCGGTGATCATCAAACACAAACTAGGGTTGTCTGATCGGGAAACGGTGAGTCAGATTCAGGAGAATCCGTATCTGCAATACTTTGTCGGGCTTGCCGGTTATCAAAGATCAGTCCCGTTTGTACCCTCGTTGCTGGTTGAAGTACGCAAGCGTATGGGGGATACTGTTTTTGAAGTGTTCCATCAAGCGATTATTGGTGCTGTGGAAAAGGCGCAGGTCGTGCCGCAACGCAGCGTTAAGGATGGTTTGAAGGCATCCACACAGACCAACAAGTCGGGTGATGAATCAGAGCCAGAGTCCGTGCCAGAGCCAAAACCAGAACCCAATCAAGACCCGCAAGGGGAGGATAATCCCCCAATTTCGCCTGCCACCACTGTGGAAGCACCCAGCCACGAAGGTAAGTTGATAATCGATGCGACTGTGGCAGAGCAAGCGATACGGTATCCCACGGATTTAAGTTTACTGAATGAAGCGCGTGAGATGGCGGAACGGATCATTGACGAATTGTATCCACACACGGAGTTCAGTCAGAAACCACGCACCTATCGTCGCCAAGCACGTAAAGATTTTCTCGGGTTGGTCAAACAGCGTCGTCCCAAACGTCAAGCGACCCAACGAGCGATCAAGCAACAACTGCAATACTTGCGGCGCAATGTCGGTCATATTGAGGGTTTAATGGATTGTTTCCCGATGGGCACGGCGTTGCCTTTGTCACGCAGGCTGCTATACCACTACTGGGTCATTCAGCATGTCTATGCACAGCAATGGCAGATGTACCGCAACAAAAGCCGTCGCTGTGATAATCGGATTGTGAGCATTCATCAACCGTATGTGCGTCCGATTGTGCGAGGTAAGCAAGGTAAGTCGGTTGAGTTTGGTTCGAAGTTGAGCGTGAGTTTAACGACACACGGGTTATCCCGAGTTGATCATTTAAGTTGGGATGCGTTTCATGAGGGGCATGATTTGCAGGGTCAGGTTGAGCGTTACCATGAACGTTATGGTTGCTATCCCGTAAGCGTTATCGGTGATCCGATATATGGTAGTCGAGAGAACCGGCACTACTTGAAAGGATTGGGCATCCGTTTTTCGGGCAAGCCATTAGGCAGACCCAAACAGGTAACAGAAGCGAATCGAGAGGTGTTGAAGCAACTCAAAGCGCAACGTCGAGCGGATTACCTACAACGGATTCCAATAGAAGGCAAATTTGGTCAGGCAAAGAACGGTTATCGACTGAATTACATCCGTGCCAAGCGAGCAGACACTTCGGTTGCATGGATCAACAGCATTTTCCTAGTCATGAACCTGCTCATCCTGCTGAAGGTCTTTTTTGTGCCCAAAATAAGGCGACTAATAGGGTCGATAAGGTCGATAACGAACACTGGGCGACACCAACTGCGATTGGACGGGTACAGATTGTGCCAATTGCTTGGCTGGAACAGATTTAAATATCCAAAACCGACTTTGTGAGCAGACTCTATCTAGACAGTATTGTCGTCAAAATTCGCCAAGATAAGCGGGTTATCAACAAAGACATATCTTGCCTCAGGTGTCAACATGGAGGGACACAAGGAATTACTCGGGATGTGGCCATCGGAAAACGAGGCTGCTAAGTTTTGGCTTAATGTTCTCACGGAGCTTAACAATCGTGGCGTGAAGGATATTCTGATTGCCTGTGTTTGATGGTTTGAAAGACTTTCCAGATGCCATCAATACGGTATTTCCGGATACCCAAATCCAGTTGTGTATTGTCCATATGATACATAATTTTAATGAAATATGTATCTTGGAACGACTATAAAGCCGTGCCGGCTGACCTGAAACAGATTTACCGCTCAGCATTGGAAGCAGGAGCTTTGCAGGAACTGAATGAGTTCGCTGAACGGAGGGATGGCAAATACCCTCAAATCAGCCGTTCATAGCACGCTCATTGGCATAACCTGAACACCTTGTTCAACTACATGAGGATATACGCAAAGCCATTTACACGATTAAGGCCATTGAATCGCTAAACAGTGTCATTCGCAAAACGATTAAAAAACGCAAGCTATTTCCTTTGGACTATCCTGCCAAGAAAGTAATTTATCTGGCTATTGATACGGCATCCAAAAAGCGGACTATACCAATCCAAAATTGGAAATTAGCATTGAATAGATTTATGATAGAATTTAAGCACCGCTTGGCGGATTACATTTAACCTTTGGCAGTTACACAGAATTATTTACAGGGTCTTTTTTAACCACAGCGTTACACCTATAATGTGAATTCAAGTAAAACAAAGTCCCGTAAAAACCCGCTTCTGCTTCACCACCACTTACAACCAAAGGGATTGATATGATCACCACGGCGACGATGGATTTTAACGATATGCTTACCTGAGGTAAGCAGATTGCCACTGATTTTGGGGCAATCTCCGCCATACTTGACATCCAGCCAAACACGCTTAATAGTAGC
Organism: Candidatus Spongiihabitans sp.; assembly: GCA_965261425.1. Classification (GTDB taxonomy): domain Bacteria; phylum Pseudomonadota; class Gammaproteobacteria; order Arenicellales; family Poriferihabitantaceae; genus Spongiihabitans. The sequence goes on along the minus strand of OZ253452.1, from coordinate 516,446 downwards.
TACCGAGTTAGGTGGATACCGTACACGATCATTCGGTCGTAACGGATCTAGGTCTGTGGCATGATAGATATGCCAAGCGACAAATCGTTGCGCTACATCCGCTAATGCATCAGTGTCAATACAATAGTCAGAAGAACCGTAGTCAAAATACTTGTAATCACGATCCACATCAACCAAATTGCTACCTGTTGTGGCATTATCTTTAAGCTTGCCTTCTTCATTCGTTATTTCGTAATCATACTTGAATCTAACTCCGATGTTGTTATCACGTTTCGACCACTTGCTATTCCCGTCTGAAGGGAACTTAACGCAATAGGAGCCTGCATAAGCAAAAGCAGGTAGCAAAAAGACAATACCAAAAAATGTAATAATAAATTTTTTCATAATAAAACCCCAAGAGTAATTAGTTCAACTTGCCGAAATTGGCAAAACGATTATATCAAACAAAACAAAGTCCCGTAAAAACCCGCTTCTGGTTCACCACCATTTACAACCAAAGGGATTGATATGATCACCACGGCGACGATGGATTTTAACGATATGCTTACCTGAGGTAAGCAGATTGCCACTGATTTTGGGGCAGTCTCCGCCATACTTGACATCCAGCCAAATACGCTTAATAGTAGCTACCGAGTTACGTGGATACGTTATGTGCGTAGACTTGGGCAACAAAAAATCTTCCTTTGCGGTAACGGCATTATAGATATGCCAATCGACAGACTGTTGCGCTTTAGTTGCCAATGCACCAGTACCAATACAATAGTCAGAAGATCCGTAGTTAAAATACTTGTAATCACGATCCACATCAACCAAATTGCTACCTATTGTGGCATTGCCTTCAAGCTTGCCTTCTTCATTCGTTATTTCGTAATCATACTTGAATCTAACTCGGATGTTGTTATCACGTTTCGACCACTTGCTATTCCCGTCTGAAGGGAACTTAACGCAATAGGAGCCTGCATAAGCAAAAGCAGGTAGCAAAAAGACAATACCAAAAAATGTAATAATAAATTTTTTCATAATAAAACTCCAAGGGTAATCAGCTCAACTTGCCGAAATTGGCAAAACGATTACATCAAACAAAACAAAGTCCCGTAAAAACCCGCTTCTGGTTCACCACCATTTACAACCAAAGGGATTGATATGATCACCACGGCGACGATGGATTTTAACGATATGCTTACCTGAGGTAAGCAGATTGCCACTGATTTTGGGGCAATCTCCACCATACTTGACATCCAGCCAAACACGCTTAATAGTAGCTACCGAATTATCTGGATACAACATGCCAAAATCCTCTAACCTTGATGAGGCATGGACAGCAGCCCGAACATGCTCAGTGCCAGACTGTTCCACTTTGGCTGCTAATGCACCAGTGTCAATACAATGGTCAGAAGATCCGTAGTCAAAAGGCACATAATTAAGATAAAAGCCATCATCACCCAAATCAACAAACGACAAATTGCTACTTGCTATGGCATCACCATGAATCGTACCTCCTTCATTCGTGACTTCGTACTCATACTTGAATCTAACGCGGATGTTGTTATCACGTTTCGACCACTTGCTATTCCCGTCTGAAGGGAATTTAACGCAATAGGCACCTGCATAAGCAAAAGCAGGTAACAAAAAGACAATACCAAAAAATGCAATAATAAATTTTTTCATAATAAAACTCCAAGGGTAATTAGTTCAACTTGCCGAAATTGGTAAAACGATTATATCGAACAAAACAAAAATGCAACAAATCCATTTGTTGTATTGAGCGGGAGGAAACAGCCTTTGTTAAAACAAAGTCCCGTAAAAACCCGCTTCTGGTTCACCACCATTTACAACCAAAGGGATTGATATGATCGCCACGGCGACGATAGATTTTAACGATATGCCTACCTGAGGCAAGCAGATTGCCACTGATTTTGGGGCAGTCTCCGCCATACTTGACATCCAGCCAAACACGCTTAACAGTAGCTACCAAATTTTCCCTATTATTCCGTATGGCATCCCACTGGTTGGACTTCGTTACATCCCCCGTTTTGTTTATAGCATGGGTAGCACCGTCAGCATGCCTAGTGGCAGATTGTCTCACTTTGGCTGCCAATCCATCAGTGTCAATACAAAAGTCAGAAGATCCGTAGTCAAACTTCTCGTAAGAAAGATGAAAGCCATGATTACCCACATCAAGAAACGTCAAATTGGCACTTGCTATGGCATTACCTTTAAAACTGCCTCCTTCATACGTTAGTTCGTAATCATACTTGAATCTAGCTCGGATGTTGTTATCACGTTTTGACCACTTGCTATTCCCGTCTGAAGGGAATTTAACGCAATAGGCACCTGCATAAGCAAAAGCAGGTAACAAAAAGACAATGCTAAAAAATGTAATAATAAATTTTTTCATAATAAAACTCCAAGGATAATTAGTTCAACTTTCCTAAACTGGCAAAACGATTATATCGAACAAAACAAAAATGCAACAAATCCATTTGTTGCATTGAGCGGGAGGAAACAACCTTTGTTAAAACAAAGTCCCGTAAAAACCCGCTTCTGGTTCACCACCATTTACAACCAAAGGGATTGATATGATCACCGCGGCGACGATGGACTTTAACTACATGATTACTCCCCGAGGTAACCTGATTTCCTGATATTGTCGGGCAGTCTCCGCCCCATCTTATATCTGCCTTAATATTTTTAACCACGACCGAGTAATCAGAGTTATAATATCGACTACGCATACCGGGTAGGCTAGCCTGAATCCCGTCTCTTGTGAGCTTATCAAAATCATCGTTCATGTTAGCCGTCAATTTATCGAGATCAAGACAGTAGTCAGAAGCTCCGTAGCCAATATACTTGTATTCGAAATGGGATCTATCATTGCTCCCACCACTAACACGAAAATGTTTGTATCCAGTTTGATTGGCACCTATTCTATTCTCATGTATCCTTGCCCAAACACTACCGTCCTTATACACGATTTCGTATGTAAAGAAGAACCTAATGGGGATATGGTTGTCACGTTTTGTCCACTTGCTATTCCCACTTGTCGGGACTTTAACACAATAGGAGCCTGCATAAGCAAAAGCAGGTAACAAAAAGACAATACTAAAAAATGTAATAATAAATTTTTTCATAATAAAACTCCAAGGGTAATTGGTGAATTGCAACTCACAAGTGCAACACTGTGCTTAAAAAAACAGTCTTTGCCAATCATACCAGCAAAGACCTCAATAAACAACTTTTCTACGAATGTTCTGTGAATGATGATTGACATCACCCGTCGATTGTTTGGTAATAGTGATTGGATGCCCGAGCAAAGGCCTCAACACAATAGGAACCTGCATAAGCAAAAGCAGGTAACAAAAAGACAATACTAAAAAATGTAATAATAAATTTTTTCATAATAAAACTCCAAGGGTAATTGGTGAATTGCAACTCACAAGTGCAACACTGTGCTTAAAAAAACAGTCTTTGCCAATCATACCAGCAAAGACCTCAATAAACAACTTTTCTACGAATGTTCTGTGAATGATGATTGACATCACCCGTCGATTGTTTGGTAATAGTGATTGGATGCCCGAGCAAAGGCCTCTACCAAGCCAATTGATTTGTTGTATATTTTTGAATTATTAACGACCGTGTTCCCATTAAAGGAATAAACATATTGACTGGGATATATGTGTTCAAAATCCCCCGCAGGTCGTCCCGTTTTTATCAGATTTGTCACCATGTATCCAATCATTTCCCCTTGCTCATAAGGTGATACACCTACCGATATGGGCACCCCATCCTCAGAATTAAATACATTCAAACCAAGTACTATTGGTGTTGAGTTCTTTGCAGTCCAATGAGCAACCGCAGTGGAGGAAGCCCGCCTGTTTGAACCGTCAAGAAGTTTTAGTTTACGATAACCGCCCACTAAAACGTAATCAATATTATCGGGCAAATTAAGGATAACCTTTTTCCATTCAGAAAAACTATCGACACTTATATGCCCTTCATAAGAAACCTTTCCCCAATAGGCTTGCTTCATGTGTTCAGCATCAAGTTGTGCTGAGCTACTCTTATCGGATACAAAAACCACCGAAACTGTCTTTTCTTCATATTTATTGATAACGTCAATCAACTCAACCAGTGCCGCTACCGGCTTGTGTTCATAGATGCCAGTAACGTTGGAGGCATTCTCATATCCGTAAGGGGCGACACTGCCATTGGCCCCGGCAAAAATGATATTCATTTTCCGACTATTCACATACTCTTTAGCCACCAAAGAATTCGCATTATCGTCAATGGCGATGAGGATATCGGGTTCACCATTTTCGATGCCACGGTGAGCGTTTTTTTGTGCTCGTCTTTTTTGAGTAGCGTCGGCATTTTTTGTTGCCATGTAGTGGTAGCTAATATCAATCCACTTGTTGCCAATCCATTTTTTATCGGACAGAATCCGGTCGATACCATTATTGATACCCTCAGTCCACGAATATTCGGGCGTGTAACTGTGCAGAATTAAAATCTTTACTTTACTTGCACTGGAGATAATGAAAAAGCTACCCATCTCGACAAAAAACAATAGTGCTAAAATGGGCGCAATCATGTCGCGCATAGGCATACGGGTAAATTTCGAAATCACAATATCCCCAACAAATCCCAGTACGGCACCGACAACAAAATCGCAATAAGCTTGATTAAAAAGGTTAACCCATTGACCGCGTAAACCCGATGCGAACGGAGTGCTTGCGCGTGACGTTTTCCTAAAATAGATTCACACTGCATATAGTAACTGGCTTGATATGGCAATATATAAGACTCCGACATCATTAAAATAATGAACCCTATTATCCACGCATAGTTCCCATAAATTGCCGTAGCAGGTATCAACGCGCCCGCCAATAAAATAACTGTTGCGTTAATAGGCATGAACAGACGAAACAGAAAAACCACCGATGACAGGTAAATTATAAACAGGAATATATTGGTTTTCAAGTACTGCATCAACCAAGAAAGTCCAGATGTAATAAAATCACCGAGATTCAAAAACTGAATAACCTGCGTAAAGCCAATCATTGCACCGAGGAAAATCAGAAAACTCCAGTCGATGGAAGAAGAAATTTGTTGCTTGTCGAGAACATTAAAAAACAACAACGCAAAAAACACCATAAAGGCAACCAAATAAATATCAATCCGATGATAGGAGTAAGTAAGAATCAAGACAACGAAAGCAATTAAAGCAACAAATCCTATTATTTCCTGTTTACTCAGTTTGGGCAAACTACGATATTGCTGTTCAATAAACTCTCGGTTAATGACGATGTGTTCGTTATTCCAAAACAATAACCCCTGAACAATTAAAAACAGGATAACCATAATAACCCCCGGCACCGCGGCTGCGATAACCCAGAATATATAATTGAAAACATTTTGATCCTGAACGGAGAGCATACCCCAGAATAGCAAATTGATTGATTTAGCACTGAGAAACATTGGCGAAAGCAGACTAATCCCGCTCAACAGGGAAATAATCAGTCGCTGATGTTCTTTGGAGTTTTGTGGGATATGTTTTAGCGCATCATCAAGAAAAGGTGCTATCATGGAAGACCGTGCATTGGTGCTGGGAATGAATGGTGTTGAGACAATACCAAAAAAGAACACGATGGTAGAGAATAAAAACTTATTATTTGGCCGGCCTTTGTGCATAGCATACAGAATAATCCGTTTACTCAACCCCGAACGCATGATGACACCGCTTAAACTCAAGACACTAAGTGCCAAGAAAAAAGTTGTCGACCCATAGCCTGAAAATATAACATTAGGCGGAGCAACACCTAAGAATAAGCAGCCTATCAACAGAAAAATACTGGGCACAAAATCAGGTACTAAACGAAAAACCCACATAAGCACCGCACATAGCAACAGTAGAATGCAGTAACTAACCGGTGTGGAAACATTTAACGCAGTCCAATCTGTCGAATAGTAGATCGTCCACGGAACAATCAACAGTGACAACCAGCCTACGGTTTGTACTCCCATCCTCAAACTGACGGCTTCTTCTTTAGCGTCGTCGTTTATCATATTTGAATTCATTTTCTATTTAACCGCTTTGATATATTCCAGAGACAAAACACCCGCAGCTTGTTTAACTTCAATCCTAAAATAATGTAATTGTGAATCACGTTAATCAAATCAAGCACTGATTGCGCGTTTTGTGCATACAGAACCTTGTTACTGGTGCGGTCGTCTCTGGTGAACCCACTTTTGAGACTGTGCAAGAAACCCGTATTCGTCATTCCTGCACAGTCTCTTTTGGTTGCACCCAGTTTTTTACCATCGTAGAAAACCAACGATTGCAATGCCAAAATACGCTTGTGTAAGCTCTGTTTGGCACGATACAAATTGGTCACTTGCTGACGTAATGCTTTGATTTTTTGAGAAATCTGCAATTGTTGTCGCTCATGTGCGACATAATCTGAGCACAACCGCCTGCCCCCTATTGATAGAAGTATTTCCATTGACAATTCTACTTTTCTGGTTTCGATGGATAAGTTACGGGCCAGCTTGCTGTTAAATTTATATCAGAATAAAAACGCTACTTTGCCCGACTAATGTTATTTTTAGTAATCTCTAGCTACAAACGCGCAATCCGCGGATTGTAATTGTTTTGTTCGGCAGTTTGCAACCCTTCACTCACAGGTGTTAGCCCAAAGCAGTAATGTCACCTTTTGACTTATTTTTGACCGAGTATCGATTATTCAGACCCTGTAAATAATTCTGTGTAACTGCCATGAGGTTCAATGTAATCCGCCAAGCGGTGTTCGAATTCTATCATAAATCTACTCAATGCTAATTTCCAATTTCGGATTGGCATAGTCCACTTTTTGGATGCCGCATCAATAACCAGATAAATTACTTTCTTGGCAGAATCGTCCGTTGGAAATAGCTTGCGTTTTTTAATCGCTTTGCGAATGACACTGTTTAGCGATTCAATGGCGTTAAATGATATATTCCCCCACTAATAACTGATAACGATATTTCGTTACCCATACAAAATAATGTTCAATCTTATACTTCGTATGAATGCATGTGCTACAATGCGTGCCTACAATTTTGTTAGCTGAAAGCTACCGCCTATAAATCGAGGGTTTTAACCTTAAAAGCGAACGAATAAACCCATTACCGAGCAATCACTATCATGTACATCAAAATCTGCACATTGTTGATATACGCTCTGTTGGTAAGCGGTTGCGCTAAACCATGCAATTTGTGCAGTCAAAAATATGTTGACATGAGTGGAAACGACCTGTCTCGCAAGAACTTTTCTGGTCGCTATTTGTTCGGTGCGAATATAAACAATTCAGATATTTCTAGTGCCAACTTTCGGAGCGCAATTTTAACTTTATCTGTTTTGGAGCGCGCCGACGCTAATCGGGCAAACTTTAACTACAGTGACTTGTCGCATAGCTCGGCAAGAGGAGCTAATTTTCGTGGTGCTGACTTTTATTTCTCACATGCTGGATGGATTGACTTGGAATGGGCAGACCTAACTGCTGCAAACCTTACCGGGGCTTTGTTCAACGATGCTCGGCTTATAGACGCTTTTGCCCTGTACACTACCGCACTCGGCACTCAATTTCAAAATGCAATTGGGTGGCGCGCTGATTTCAGGTACAGTTATGTCGCGAGGGCTAATTTTAATAATAGTGATTTTGCAGAAGCTGTTTTTTCGCATAGCAACATGCACCGAGTACAGATGAATGATGCGAAATTGGCCAATGCTAATTTTGATTATGCGCATTTAGTGGACGCATCATTTCGTAACAGCGATTTGCAGGGGGCCTCATTTTTTGGTGCCAATTTGGCATTTTCGAATTTTACCGGTGCCGATATGCGTGGCGCACAACTAGCTAGTAGCAACTTGGAGGGCGTGATTTTTTGCGATGCTATTCTGCCTAACGGTACGGTACATCAATGTACGGTGGCAGAAGCAAAGCCCTGATAGAAAAGAATGAGCAAGGTCACATATCCTAATGATAAAGATAGATAAATTTCGTCCTATCATGAAATGGTCTGCAACGTTGCCAGTTATACTGACAACATTGGCTTGGTTGTTGATCGGATTATTCTCTCCAACAACAACCTTTGCTGTTGAAGGTTTAAACCCGAAATCCACATTGTTATTGCTAGGAACCAGCAAAAAAGGCGGTGCCTATTATCCAGTAGGGAGTGGAATTTGCCATGCGGTCAACCTCCAGATTATACAATCTGGTGTGCGATGTGTTGCAATTGTTACTGGCGGATCTGTTTACAATATACATGCTGTTAAGCAGGGGATTTTGGAATTGGCATTGACTCGAAACGATCTGCTGGAAGACGCTTATAGGAGAAAAGAAAGTTTTGCAAACCAGAATTTTGATGAATTACGAATAATTACGCCACTTTACGATAATCCGCTAACCATGATAGTTCGAGAGGATTCTGACATAAATAGCGTTGATGATTTAGTTGGGAAACGCGTTAATATTGGTAGCAAAGGTTCGGGCCGAAGAACATTTAGTGAATTTTTGTTTCGCATCAAGAACTTTAAAAACAATGATTTTGCCGAGATAAATGAATACGGGTCCAGCAAAGTTATTGCCGCACTGTGTACCGGCAAAACAGATGTTGCTTTTCAGTTGATTGCCTATCCTTCAAGCTTTTACGATAATTTGCAAGAGCAATGCCCATTACGCATGTTGTCGTTGAGCAATCAAACTATTGATGAAATAATCAAACAGAAGCCGTTGCTGTTTAAGGTCGAGTTATCCTATATTGACAATCAGGGGGAAACGCGCTTGTTTCAGACTATCTCAACTAAAGCGGTGTTGTTTAGTTCCGCTAACACATCTCCAGAATTAATTTCCATTGTTGTCAATCAAATGATAAATTTTACGAACACAGATAGTGGTGTGCGCATGAACATACCGAAAAATAGTGGTACGTTATCCGGTAGCGTACCTAGACACCTTGGTGTTACTCATATGCCGACAAATTGACATTATCATCATAATTGATTGAGACGGGTAAACTTGAATTCAGTGGCACTGGTGCTATAACTTAACGACCACCGTCTAAAGACGGGGGTTTTAACCTGAAATGCGGACGAATAAAAATGAACACCTATTTATGCATTGTCTTGTTACCTCTCTCGCTGAATTAGCGACACGGAAAACTATTATGGACACATCTATTAACCATGCTTTTTTTGCGATTGGTTTTGTGGGAGAAAAACCGGCATACGACCGCCATATATAGTGAAAGTACACATAACGGGCTTGTCGGTTAATTAAAAACCAATCTAATTTTAAAAAATAATGCGTTTAATAACAAGGACTTAATTATTCACAACAAGCTAAAAACTCCATTTTCCGACAAGCCCATAACGCAGGAGCAGTTATTTTACCAGAGCACCCTGCACATAAGCGCAAGGAAATCGCATCCAGACGACTGATACTGTGCAAGAATCTCATGACAAGTCGTGTTACATGCGGAAACCCCTTGCGGGTTTGGCTGTTTTACTGGATTCCTGCTTGCGCAGGAATAACGGAAATGGGTTTCTTTCACAGTCGCTCCTGCATGTATGCCGGAGGTGGGCGATGCAGAAGGAAACCGCAGTGTATATGGCATACATGAGGATTTGCCCATGAATATAAAAGAGCGGGGACTTACACCGCAATCGCGGAAAAAGACAGTGAATAGAGGTGCTATTATGCTCAGAATTCTTTCATATATAACTCTGATGCTATTGCTTACATCATGTGCGTCTAATACGAGTCGCCAAAATGATTATGTCATATCAAAAAATACTGTCGCCGAAATTACCTTGCATGACATTGAGCAGATCAAGAAAACCGGTCGCCATCGTACCATATTATCCGATGAAGACGTTCACCGCGTTTTCAGCTGGCTTGCAAGCGGTGATTATGAGCGTGCGTCAAAATGGCTGAATCAAGCATTAAGTTACTATATTGACAACTCAACATTGCAATTCCTGAACGGTTTGACTTACCACCTGATGTCCACTCAAGATGTGTCTAAACGACCCTTGGCAAGAGAAGGCTATATGATAGCAATACGCCTTGACCAGAATAATTGGATTGCCCATCGATTTCTCGGTATTTTGGAGATGGAAAATAAAAACTACATCCAAGCACTGAATCATTTGTCAGAAGCCGCACTGTTTAATACGGATCAGGATTTACTGAATGACGTGGGTAGTGCCGCTTATCTGGCACGTCAGCCTAGTATAGCCGCGGGTGTTTTTAAGCAATTGCTAAATACCGCCCCCAATAATCAACAATACCAATCCAGTTATGCGGTCACGCTGGCAGCCCTGGGATTGAATGAACAAGCACTTGACAGTTCCACAAATATTCCTGCTATTAGTCGCCAATATACCATAAAACGAATTGACGACTGGCGCGCCTATCATAAACGTAACCCTGCCCCAGTCATTGACAGCGAGGCATCAACTAACAATTTGTTGACAAACGATGCGCTCTTGCTTGCACAATTTACCTCGTCGCCAAGATCTTCGTCAGAGTCTGATACGGATAAATATGATTCATACGACGGCGAGGAAGAGGAATACAGGGATCAAAACGATGCCAAGTATTCCAGTGATGCTGATGCTGACGATGTCGATGTCGATGTCGATGCAGGGTCCGATCGGCTGGTTGTTCTAGATGTGGTGATTATTCGTTCTGAGGAGGAGACCAGATCCTCCAGAGGGGTTAATTTATTGAACGGGCTGCGTCTTTTATTTAACTACGGGCAAGTCAGACCAGGCGGTCATTTACGTTCGCAGTACGATAGTCCGTTGCGTCTTGCAAATGAAGGCCCCGGTGATGGTGTAGAGAGACTAGTCAAAAGCATCTCTGAGTATGGTCTCGAATATTCACTGAATATTGCCAACTCCACTTCCGACCACAATGAGGTATTGGCACGACCCTCGCTGATTGCAACGGATGGCAAAACCTCCAGCTTCTTTTCTGGCTTGAATATTATTGCCGCTGCTGTCTCTGAGGGCGGACGGAGTGGTGGTACTTCGATTGAAATTGAAAAAGATATCGGCGTGAGTTTGCAGGTAAAACCAACCTTTATCGAAGATGGTAAGATTAAATTAGCTATTAAGGCAATACGCACCTTTCTAACCAAGCCCAGTGGGGGTGTAGGATTTAAGTTGCGCGTTGACACATCGAAAACCGAGGTCAATGCCAATGTTGTGATGAATATCGGCGATACCTTGATATTGAGTGGGTTAAGCGAGAAAGAAACCAGATTCGATCGAGACGGTGTGCCTTTTCTGCAAGATATTCCTCTAATTCAGTATTTATTTTCACGCCGCACTTCGCTTGATTTCCAACGCTCGGTGCTTATTCTGGTCACGCCCAGAGCTCCCGCCTATACCAATCGAAATCGAAACAATATCAATAATAATAATAATAATAATAATGATTCTGCTGGTGATGATGATGATGATGGTGCTGGTGGAAGCGAACTTAATCAGATTAACCACTTACAATCATATTACGCTGACTGGTTCGTGCCTTATCCTAATTGGGCATCGGTTTTCAACCATCTCGAAAGCAGTAAACTATACCGTGAATTTCGCACTGGTGATGTAACGCTGGAATCATGGCAAAGCAAAGCAACATTAAAATCCAGGCTGTTAGAAGCCATCAAATTCCTGTATTATTGAGTTCTTATTCAAGCATGTTAGCCCAAAGGCTAACCACACTAAATTTTAATCTCTGATTTCCAAAGAGAGTGTTAGTTGGCGTGTGTTCCTGCGATAGAAACATTGAAACTGCGTGCCCGATTAGCGTCAATATTTAGACCCTGCTCATAAAACATATCCATCTGAATATAAACAAGTAATAGTGATTTTGTGGTATAATTCTGCATGGAAATCAGCCCAATAACCTCTAAAACCTTGCAGCTATGATTGATTATAACGATTCCAACCAACGTACTATCGCAGAATTTGACTGGCCGTTTCACAGCGCTCTTGATGCACACAACCGCTGGGTGAAACTAGGTCAGTGCATTCCATGGGATGGGTTGGCACAGGGCTATCATAAAAGCCTCTCGTCAAAGCGGGGTCGGCCAGCAAAAGATGCTCGTTTAGTCATCGGTGCGGTAATCATCAAACACAAACTAGGGTTGTCTGATCGTGAAACGGTGAGTCAGATTCAGGAGAATCCGTATCTGCAATACTTTGTCGGGCTTGCCGGTTATCAAAGATCAGTCCCGTTTGTACCCTCGTTGCTGGTTGAAGTACGCAAGCGTATGGGGGATACTGTTTTTGAAGTGTTCCATCAAGCGATTATTGGTGCTGTGGAAAAGGCGCAGGTCGTGCCGCAACGCAGCGTTAAGGATGGTTTGAAGGTATCCACACAGACCAACAAGTCGGGTGATGAATCAGAGCCAGAGTCCGTGCCAGAGTCGAAACCAGAACCAGAATCCAATCAAGACCCACAAGGGGAGGATAATTCCCCAATTTCGCCTGCCACCACTGTGGAAGCACCCAGCCACGAAGGTAAGTTGATAATCGATGCGACTGTGGCAGAGCAAGCGATACGGTATCCCACGGATTTAAGTTTACTGAATGAAGCGCGTGAGATGGCGGAACGGATCATTGACGAATTGTATCCACACACGGAGTTCAGTCAGAAACCACGCACCTATCGTCGCCAAGCACGTAAAGATTTTCTCGGGTTGGTCAAACAGCGTCGTCCCAAACGTCAAGCGACCCAACGAGCGATCAAGCAACAACTGCAATACTTGCGGCGCAATTTTGGTCATATTGAGGGTTTAATGGATTGTTTCCCGATGGGCACGGCGTTGCCTTTGTCACGCAGGCTACTATACCACTACTGGGTCATTCAGCATGTCTATACGCAGCAGTGGGAGATGTACCGCAACAAAAGCCGACGCTGTGATAATCGGATTGTGAGCATTCATCAACCGTATGTGCGTCCGATTGTGCGATGTAAGCAAGGTAATACCAACGGCCCAAGGATTTAACACTTTGTGCTTTCCACGGGGAATTTGAAGTGATTCAGTAGTCATCATCATAGGAGGTATTAATGACAGTAGAGATTATGCGAACGGACAAGTCGGCCTGCGATCTTCGGCGCGCCGCAGCGGCGTGCAGGGACGCGAAAGCGGCCCGACGGATGCTGGCGATTGCGTTGATTTTGGACGGCACTGACCGCAAGACGGCGGCCGAGAACTGCGGGATGGATCGCCAGACGTTGCGTGACTGGGTACACCGTTACAATGACGCGGGGATTGAGGGTCTCTCGAACCGGCGTTCGCCAGGACGGCAGCCCCTGCTCAGCGTGGCACAGAAGGCGGAGTTGGCATCGCTTGTGCGTGAGGGGCCGGATCCCGAAACGGACGGCGTGGTGCGCTGGCGGCGCATTGACCTCAAGCGCAAGATTGAGGAGCACTTTGGCGTTGTCATGCATGAGCGGACCGTTAGCAAACAACTGGTAAAACTTGGTTTTCGACGCTTGTCTGTGCGCCCGCAGCATCCGAAATCCAACCCGGATGCGCAGGATGTGTTTAAAAAAACTTCGCTGCAGAGGTAGCGGCCGTTCTGCCCAAAACGGCCTGCGGCAAACCATTGGAGATTTGGTTTCAGGACGAAGCTCGTGTGGGTCAGCAAGGGACGCTGACACGTATATGGGCCGAACGGGGAACCCGGCCGCGTGCGCCGCGTGATACACGTTATACGTCGGGCTATATCTTCGGCGCGGTTTGTCCCGAACGCGCCGAGGCTGCTGCGCTGATCATGCCGCATGCGGACACGTCCGCTATGAATGCACATCTGTGCGAGATCGCCAGGACGGTCGCGGCAGGTGCCCATGCCTTGCTCATCCTCGACGGTGCAGGCTGGCACGGATCAGCAAAACTGGAAGTGCCCGACAACATCACCCTGCTCAAACTCCCGCCCTATTCGCCGGAACTCAATCCGATGGAAAACGTTTGGGCCTACCTGCGCGCCAACAAGCTGGCAATCTCTGTGTTTGAATCCTACGATGAGATTGTCGACAAATGCTGCGATGCCTGGAATTTCTTCGCAGAGGACAAACAGGCAATCACATCAATTACATCACGTAATTGGGCCAAAACAGTCAATCAATAGAGCCGTTGGTATTAGTCGGTTGAGTTTGGTTCGAAGTTGAGCGTGAGTTTAACGACACACGGGTTATCCCGAGTTGATCATTTAAGTTGGGGTGCGTTTCATGAGGGGCATGATTTGCAGGGTCAGGTTGAGCGTTACCATGAACGTTATAGTTGCTATCCCGAAAGCGTTATCGGTGATCCGATATATGGTAGTCGAGAGAACCGGCATTACTTGAAAGGATTGGGCATCCGTTTTTCGGGCAAGCCATTAGGCAGACCCAAACAGGTAACAGAAGCGAATCGAGAGTTATTGAAGCAATTAAAAGCCCAACGCCGGGCGGATTACCTACAACGGATTCCAATAGAAGGCAAATTTGGTCAGGCAAAGAACGGTTATCGACTGAATTACATCCGTGCCAAACGAGCAGACACTTCGGTTGCATGGATCAACAGCATTTTCCTAGTCATGAACCTGCTCATCCTGCTGAAGGTCTTTTTTGTGCCCAAAATAAGGCGACTAATAGGGTCGATAAGGTCGATAACGAACACTGGGCGACACCAATTACGATTGGACGGGTACGGATCATGCCAATTGCTTGGCTGGAACAGATTTGAATATCCAAAACCGACTTTGTGAGCAGACTCTATTTAGTTTCTCGCCAATGGCGCGAGAACCACTGATTTTTTGGTATTTTGGTGAGAACTTTTTTAGTGCTTGATATGGGTTAGAAAGGTCGTCTGGGCTTCTGTATCTTTGCTGTCTGTTGGAAATATTGCTTGGTCCAATTGCATTTTCAACCGCTTGCAAGTCACCTAGATATCAAGATTCAAGTTCACGACAAGCAATTCTTACTAATACATCAGGTTTCCCTGCATCAACACATTTCTGCACCAGGTCTTGCTTGATTGCCAAGCAATCCCACTATCCTGATCATGCATAACGATAAAAGCGGTATTCGGCTTTGACCATCCCTTAAGTTTTACAGGCAGTTCCTGACTTCGACGGTCCACCCCGCGCAGATCGTCCACAGCCCAATAAACATGCGGGGCTGGTAGAGAAACTGGTTTGTAGTGCCTATTTTAATATTTGTGTTGATTTTGGCGATAGCATGGTGTAAGCTCATCCCATGTTTGTTCGCGTTAAAACTACACCCAATAGCCCAAGACAATCGGTTCAGATTGTGCAATCCGTGCGCATCGGCGATAAGGTCAAGCAAAAGATTGTGCGTTATGTCGGCATTGCCATGGTCGCCAACTCATCAAGTCAGTCCGAAACCCCTTTTCATGCCATCACTTGGCGTATTGCCTGGCTACGATTCATCGCTGCCATGCTGTCTTGGGTAGCGGTCGGCATGGGGTTTATCTGGTCATTATTCCATCAGAATAAACTCACATGGCATGATATTTTTTCACAGACCAGACTGGTTGTAATCAGCAAAGATTGTGACAATAATTGACCCAGAGCTGTGTAAAAACCAATATTTTGTCGTTCCCGCACAGACGAGAAGCGGGAATCCAGTAGAATACGCAAGGGTTTTCCGGTTTCATTTTCAATTTCCAATTAACAACTAACAACGCCCATGGAATTCACAGATCAATTCGCCAAGTTAATACAAATCGTATTTGTTGATCTGGTATTAGCCGGTGATAACGCCATCGTCATTGGATTGGTCGCGGCAAAATTCAATAAAGACTATCGCCGAAAAGTGATTCTCTATGGAGTCGGGGTCGCCGTCATCTTGCGGATACTATTTGCCTTAATCACGGTGCAACTGCTTTCCATAAAGGGGTTGCAATTCGTCGGCGGCTTGCTGTTGCTATGGATTTGCTGGAAATTGTGGCAGGACTTACGCCATCCGCATACATCAGAAAATGCAACGCTTTCTGACAACACGTTGCCACAAAACCCGCCGTTGTTATCGGCAATTTTCCAGATTGTTATGGCTGACGTTACGATGTCGCTGGACAATGTGCTGGCAGTCGCCGGAATTGCTGACGGTCATAGCGGTATTCTGATTATAGGGCTGGCGTTGTCGGTCGTATTTATGACCATCGCCGCCTCCCTTATCGCCGAAACATTACAAAAGCATCGCTGGATTGGATTTGTCGGTCTGGCAGTCATCCTGTATGTGGGCATAGACATGATTATTGACGGATACCCGTTTTAATCGGCTAAATCGTTACCGCTGACGAAAAGATTTTGACTCCTAATTAGGGAGTTCGGGATAGGCTCTGGACTGTAGCATGGCAACTACTGGCAAGGTTTTGCCTCCGATAAATTCTAAAAACGCGCCACCGCCGGTTGAGATATAGGATATTTGCTCGGTCAGATTAAATTTTTCGATTGCTGCCAGCGTATCACCGCCACCAGCGATTGAAAAGGCAGTGGATTCGGCAATCGCCTTGCCCAATCGCCGACTACCCTGTGAAAATTGCTCGAACTCAAACACCCCGACCGGTCCATTCCATATAATAGTACCTGCCGTTTTCATTATTTCTGCATATTGTTGAGCAGTTTGTGGACCAATATCCAGAATCAGATCCTGCTCGGCAACATCGTCAACCGCTTTGACTTGTGGCTCGGCATCGGCTGAAAATTGTTGCCCGACAACCACATCCACTGGTAGCGGAATCTCTGCGCCACGTTGCTTTGCACGCGCCATTATCGTCTTAGCCTGCTCGACTAAGTCGGCTTCAAACAAGGATTTGCCGACACCATAACCGGCAGCGGCAATAAACGTGTTGGCGATTCCACCGCCCGGCACCAATTGGTCAACCTTCTCTAAAAGTGATTCCAGCACTGTGAGCTTGGTTGAAACTTTAGCACCGCCTACGATGGAGACAAGCGGATGTGCCGGCTGGGTGAAGGCTTGCTCAAGCGCATTCAATTCTGCACATAACAGAGGTCCGGCACAGGCTGTTTTGGCAGCCATACCGACACCATGCGTTGAGGCTTCGGTACGGTGGACGGCACCGAAAGCGTCCATGACGAAGATGTCGCATAATTCGGCGTATTGCTTACCAAGCGAGCGGTCGTTAGCACGCTCACCGCGGTTAAAGCGGACATTTTCCAGCAACACAATCTGACCGTTTTCCAATACCGGTTGGGCAGTCAAATAATCGCGATTCAACGCGACCCGCTGACCGAGTCGGGATGACAGATATTGTGCGACTGGTTGCAGGGAGAAATCCGCTTGTGCTTGCCCTTCCAACGGTCTGCCGAGATGAGACATGAGCAATACTTTCGCCCCCGCGTCACGCGCATGCTCGATGGTCGGCAACGAGGCTTCGATACGTTTGCTGGAGGTGATTGTTTTGCCGCTGGTAGCCGAGTCGCCATCACTATCGCCATCACTCAGGGGCACGTTAAGATCTTGTCGAATCAGAACCCGTTTGCCAGCGATATTCAAGTCGCTGAGTTGCTTGACTGCCGTTGTCATAGCCATAACAAGCCAAGAATGCGATGCCCGATATTTAACCAGTCGGTTTCAACAGCAGGAGCAATATAAAAATCAAACATTTTCAATTTTCAATTATTTAGCATTCATTAACGCAATAGTCGTATCCAACATTCTGTTTGAAAAACCCCATTCGTTGTCATACCACGCACAGACCTTGACCAAGGTTGTGCCGGTAACCCGTGTCATTCCGGCATCCACAGTCGAGGAAATCGGGCTGTGATTGAAATCTGATGATACCAAGGGTTCATCACAGTAGCTCAGTATTTTGCCATCGGCAGCGTCTTTCACTAGCTGGTTAACTTCATCCACCGAAGTGGCGCGTGCTGCCACAAAAGTTAAATCCACAATGGACACGTTGATGGTCGGAACACGGATCGAAAAACCATCTAGTTTGCCATCGAGTTCCGGCAACACCAATCCGACTGCCGCTGCCGCGCCGGTTTTAGTGGGAATCATCGAGCTGGTTGCCGAACGCGCACGTCTTAAATCACTGTGATAGACATCGGTCAAGACCTGATCATTGGTATAGGAATGGATGGTATTCATGATGCCATGCACTACGCCGACAGAATCGTTTAGTACTTTCACCATCGGCGCAAGGCAATTCGTAGTACACGAAGCGTTGGAAATCACCGTATCACTGGCTTTTAATATATCGTGATTGACCCCATAAACCACTGTGGCATCCACATCGTTGCCGCCCGGAGCGGAAATAATCACTTTCTTCGCACCCGCGGCTAAATGCGCGCTGGCTTTTTCTTTGCTGGCAAAAAAACCGGTGCTTTCATGCACCACATCGATGCCCAGTTTAGCCCAAGGTAATTTTGCCGGATCACGCTCGGCATACACCGCAATTTTATCGCCGTTAATCAGAATATGACCGCCAGCCGCCTCCACCGTGCCGGGGAATCTGCCGTGTGCGGTATCGTACTGGGTGAGATGCGCGTTGGTTTTGGCATCGCCTAAATCGTTAATCGCAACGATTTCAATTTCATTATTTCCCGACTCGTATTTGGCGCGCATGATATTCCGACCAATGCGTCCATAACCGTTAATTGCAACTTTAATTGACATAATACTAACTCCGATTGAATATAATTTTGTCCGGCTTGCCGAACGCTATCTCGCTAAAACTTTTTCAGTGGTTTCCACAACCCGCTCAAGCGTCATGCCTAGATACTTAAATACATCTTCGGCAGGCGCGGATTCGCCAAACGTGTCGATGCTTACAATCGCATCACTCGAACCGGTATATTTGACCCAACCATCACCCACCCCCGCCTCGACCGCGACCCGTCTCGTCACCACTGGCGGCAACACCGCGTCCTGATAAGCCCGATCCTGCTTCGCAAATCGGTCGGTGGACGGCATCGAAACAACTCGAATCCGGCGACCGACTAATTGTCGTGCCGCCGCCATTGCCAGCTCAACCTCAGAACCGGTGGCAATGATAATCGCCTCGGGAATCTCTCCAGTCGCACCATCGCATTCTTTGAGTATGTAGCCGCCGTGCTTGATGTTTTCTATTTGCGCGGCATTGCGCGTTTGATGCGCCAAATTCTGACGGGAGAAAATTAACGTAAATGGTTGCTCAACGGACTCACAGGCTTGTTGCCAAGCGACAGCGGATTCCACCGCATCGCAAGGTCGCCACACTGCCATGCGCGGAATCAGCCGCAAGGTCGCCAGTTGCTCGACCGCCTGATGGGTCGGACCATCTTCACCCAACCCGACAGAGTCATGGGTAAAGATAAAAAGACTCGGTATTTTCATCAACGCTGCCATGCGTAGGGCATTTCTGGCGTATTCCGAAAACATTAGAAATGTCGCCGCATAGGGCTTGAATCCGCCATGCAGGGCAAGCCCATTGAGCATCGCTGCCATAGCAAATTCGCGCACCCCAAAATAGATATAATTGCCCTCGGCGTGTTCTGCAATGCTACGCGAGCCAGACCAGATTGTCAGATTAGAGCCAGCCAAATCCGCCGATCCGCCAATCAATTCAGGCAATAACGCTCCCAACCCTTCGAGCGTGTTTAGTGATGCCTTTCGTGAAGCGATACATTCCTGCTTTTCATTGACCGAAGCAATCAGTGCTGCCGTTTGCGAGGCAAAATCTTGTGGAAGTTGATTCTGTATTCGCCGCTTAAACTCGGCTGCCAGTTGTGGGTGGTCATTTTGATAACGCGCAAAGGCATCGTTCCACGCCGATTCGGTCGCCTGTCCGCGCTGTCGGGCATTCCATGAATCATAGATTGATTGCGGGATTTCAAACGGCGGATAAGACCAGCCCAGTTGCTTACGCGCCAAGCCGACTTCCGCTTCGCCTAGTGCCGCGCCATGACAAGATTCCTTTCCCGCCTTGTTGGGCGAGCCAAAACCAATCGTTGTTTTACAGCAAATGAGGCTAGGACGTCCGCTTTCAGCTCGTGCTTGTTCGATAGCCGCTGCCACAGCATCACTATCGTGTCCGTCCACATCGGCAATCACCTGCCAACCATAACTCTCAAATCGCAACGGCGTATTGTCGGTAAACCAACCCGACACCGGTCCGTCAATAGAAATGCCATTGTCATCGTAAAACCCAATTAACTTGCCCAGTTTAAGCGTCCCTGCCAGAGAACAACCTTCATGGGAAATACCCTCCATCAAGCATCCATCCCCCATGAACACATAGGTAAAGTGATTGACAATAGCATGATCGTCCCGATTAAATTGCGCTGCCAATGTTTTTTCTGCGATAGCCATGCCGATTGCATTGCAAAGCCCCTGCCCCAATGGACCGGTGGTGGTTTCTACCCCGGGGGTATAGCCATATTCAGGGTGTCCGGGGGTTTTTGAATGTAGCTGCCTGAATTGTTTAATTTCATCAATATCCAGTTCGTAGCCTGAAAGATGTAGCAACGAATAAATCAACATCGAAGCATGGCCATTGGACAGCACAAACCGGTCACGATTGTGCCATTTTGGATTCGCCGGATTGTGGTTCAGAAAATCGCACCACAGCACCTCGGCAATATCCGCCATACCCATCGGCGCACCGGGATGACCTGAATTGGCTTTTTGCACCGCGTCCATGCTCAATACGCGAATGGCATTGGCTCTTTCTCGGCGGCTAGTCAAAGGCATTGGCTCGCTCTGTTGATTCATAGTGGGAAATTGAAAACTGATAACTAATAAATATTCAAAACCGTGCCGAGCGCAAGATGGAACTGTTGTCATCAATCCATTCGACCCATTGGGTGAGCAAATCCTGATTAACCGCAGCCACTACCGAGCGTTTACGCAGATTACCGCAATCCAGTGGCAGTCCAGACAATGAGGTTGCCGCGCCGCCTGCTTCCTGAAGAATCAGATAGCCGGCAGAAAAGTCCCATAGTTTCTGACCACCATGTAAATATAATTGAATCCGTCCGGCTGCCAGCCAGCACCATTCCAGCACAGAGGAACCCAAATTTCTTTGCGACCGATAGGGTGGGCAACGCACCAGTTGTGTCGCCAGATCAATGACCAGACGTTTGTAGTCTATATTCGCTACACAATCGCTCATATTTTTCGTGTTCGGGCAGGTGATGGGTTTGTTATTTAAGAACGCCCCCCTGCCCTGTTGTGCCGAGAAACATTCATCTCGCACCGGATCATAAATAACCGCAAGCACCGGCAAGCCATCAATAATCAATGCCAGCGAAACCCCAAAAAACAAGAATCCTGTGGTGAAGTTTGTCGTGCCATCTAACGGATCCAACACCCAATATCCATGCTCGCTTTGTTGGCAAATTTTGACCTGCTCGCCATGCGGCATTTCTTCGCCGATAAATCCATATTCAGGCCATTTGCTCGTCAGAATACGCTTTAACTGACGCTGAATTTCTTGGTCAACTTCCGTGACTAGACTGCCGTCCTGTTTAACCTCCAGCGCAAAACCGTTTTTTCGCGATGCCAGCATGATGGTTGCCGCATCTTTGACAATATCAATAACCGTCGACCGATCTGGCATGTTTGACGCGCTCTTGTGTAATATGCTGTTGCTGGTTGTGGTCATTGAACAATTTGTTGAAAAATATATTCGGCATCGCTATAAGTCGTCAATGATACCTGAATTTTATTCAAGTTAAATCAATCTCGATACGATTCAACAGATTTATTCGTTTCAACATTACTGTCTGCGGACTGACGTTCATGGTCGTAAAACTGCCGCCAAACTTGAAAGCCTTCCTGTGCAATAAATTGTTCAACATCAAGCACCAAGACCAAACTGGCATCTGTTAGCATGGCAACACCGACAACTCCGGTGTTGGCTGGGAGTGGGCTGTCGGCGGGCTGGACGACAATGTCTGCCACTTCCTGAAACCGATCTACTTCAATCGCAAGCATTTTGTTTGCTACAATGTCATCTGCGGCAAGACGATCCTGCGGGCGAATAATAACCAAAAATCTAGCCGAATCCTCACCACGGATATGGGCTTCACCCAAGCAGGTTGACAAATTGATAATCGGAATCGGTTTTTCAGCCAACACAACACAAGGCTGTCCATCAAGAGGTTGCCCAGCAGGCAATTGTATTTCATTTTCATTTTCATTTTCATTTTCATTTTCATGTACACGCATAACCCGCTCGATGGTGTGTATTAACAACGCAACTCGGTATCTTCCTGCTGTAACCAATAGTGCGGGCACAGGGGCTGGAACTTGCTCGACTAATTCACCCGCTCCCGCATCCTGTTGATACTCGGTCATCTGCGGATGTTCGATAGGCACATCAATATATTGCTCATCTGACGCATCGGATGTTGCCGCGCTTGCGCTCGTAAACTTATCGGCAATCAACAGTTGAACCATGCTAATCAGTGAGCGCAAATGGTTTTCACTTGCCTTGCCACTAAAACCCAATTCTGCTACCAGCCCATCGTGCATTTCTTCCAAAAGATTGAGCAAACTACTATCGTCTGATATGGATTCACCTTGCCCCAATAAACTGATGACCGCTTGGCTTAATCGTGAAACATCCTCAAACTCGGCACTGGCAGCACTGGATTCTAAACTCTGGAATTCACTGCATATGCCAGTGAGGATGTATTCAGCCACCCCATTTGCGCGCCATGCCTTCAAGTGGCGATTGATGTTGCTTAATCGAGTCTCACTCTGGTCGAGGAAGTTTTGTGCAACCGATTCGGTCTCACTCTCGGTCTTGCTCTCGGCATAGGCATCAATATCCACAATAGAAAAATCAATCTCGAAATCGGCATGGTCTTCAGCTTCAGCAATATCGTCCGCGACAAACGGAATCGTGTCTTTTATAAATTCAAACTGCAACGAATCGAATTCCGGCGCGATATTCATTTTGTCCTGTTTTTTTGTCATATTAAAGACTTTTTCATCCTCAATTACGCAATACGCTGCTTCAGCTTTTGTGTGACTGACTTCATCTGCTCCAAAGCCAGCCTAACCTCGGACATTTTCAAATCCCATGATGTTGATGGTTGAGAGTTCGTTTGCTCATTGCTGGGTTGTGCCTCCTCGCTCTCGCCGTCAACTTGATTAGCAGCATCCGCCTCCGCAGTCGATTCGATAAAAGCAATGACACTGGCGACCTCTTGTTGCCGGCTTTTAATCCGCACGTTTATTTCATATGCAACGCTACCTGACAGCGTAGTCAAACGTTTCATTTCCTCGGTAATGCTCGCAAACCTGTGACCGGCTTCTCCTGTTGCGGTCTGAATCGAAGCATTCAATACCGCAATATTGGTTTGTTCGGCAACATCTTGCATGGTATGCACAAACGTGTCAATTTGTTGTGCGTTTTCCCCTAAACGCTGCAATTGTCGTGCTGCTTCCCGAGACTGCTTAGACTGACCTGCCAACAGTTCAGCGAAAAGGCTTGCCGTTCCATCGGTCGTCTGCTCCAATGCGACTGTTACAGAGTGCATTTTGTCAACCAAGATCAGCAGTTCAGCGCGTAGCCTGTCCTCCCCTTTTTGCAAACCCCGCATTTCACGATATTTGTTTTTATACTTGCCGGAACGAGCAAGAATCGACCACAATAAACCCAGTAATGACAATAAAACCACTCCGCTCATGATGAACGAAATCTGTTCCATCATCGACACGGTTGGCACTGTTGGCAACTCACCACCCATCAAACTGACAGATGTATTCTTGCCAAACCGAATCGCGGATTCGCTCCCTGCGACCACCTTGTTAATCAAGTCCTGTACTAAAACAGCGTCTCTAACACGATAGATCAGCCCGCCGACAGAGACAATGAACACGGATAGCCAAACCATCGCCCAGCCATTGACCCCGATGTCGCACTTCTCCTTTTCAGTAACCGCTCCAAATGTATTCTCCACCTGCAATTCAACCAGTTCCACATCGGCATTTTCCCCTTCGAAATTTTTATTGCCGTATAGTGGAGCCGACTGAAACAGGTTTTCTGTCGTCTTATTATTCATTATTTATCCGTTATCGTTATCTGTGATGCCCGGTCGGTCCGCCCGCATCATATTCAATACGGTTTTCTTTGATGCTCATTCTTGCTCTGCTACTCATGCCGATATGCGTTATAATACATTGAACCCTATTGTATCAAAATTGAATTACCTAAGTTGCACTCTGGAATGAACTCAATGGCATCCGTAATCAACACTGTCGATTCGCTGGAAAACCAGTTTCTGGTTTCCATGCCACAACTCAATGACCCACCTTTCAAACAAACGGTTATTTTGATATGCAAACATGACGCTCACGGTGCGGTTGGTATCGTCATCAATCGGCTAACCGAACACCTGATTGGTGATATTTTTGAGCAACTGGATATTGATGTTTCAAGCGGTCATTACGC
Source organism: Candidatus Spongiihabitans sp. (assembly GCA_965261425.1). Lineage (GTDB taxonomy): Bacteria > Pseudomonadota > Gammaproteobacteria > Arenicellales > Poriferihabitantaceae > Spongiihabitans. The sequence continues at coordinate 491,981 of OZ253452.1, read as the reverse complement.
AAACAAACCGGTTGTCGATGGCGGTCCGATTTATCCTGAACTTGGACTGGTGGTGCATAACAACATTGTATTTCAATCTGAATCTCAGGCTGACTCTTGGGAATCAAGCATCCATATCGGTCAGGATTTGCGATTAACCAGCTCAAAAGATATTTTGTCCGACATGGCACAGGGCAACGGACCCGAAAAAGTATTGATGAGTCTGGGTTATGCGGGCTGGGCACCCGGTCAGCTGGAAAACGAAATTCAAGCAAACGCTTGGTTCACGACCCCTGCCGACCATGACATTTTATTCGCCACAAAAATGGATAACAAATGGCATCAATCCGCAAAATTACTCGGCATTGATATTAACAGATTTTCTCATCAGGTGGGTCATGCCTAACCTTTTATTGCCGACCTTATCGGCAACACCCCAAGCACAAGCACATTGAACCAACGAATACTCGGTTTCGACTTTGGTTTGAAGCGTATTGGTGTTGCCAGCGGCAATCTGCAAACCAAAACCGCGCAGGCACTTTCGACATTGCCCGCCAGCAATGGCATACCCCATCAATACGCTCTGGACAAAATTCTACAACAATGGAAGCCAACATTACTGGTTGTTGGCTTGCCGCTGGCAATGGACGGTAGTGAGAGCAGGATGTCCGCGACTGCCCGAAAATTCGGCGCAACATTATCCGCAAGCACCGGTTTGGCAGTCAAATTCGTTGACGAGAGATTGACCTCAGTCGTCGCCAAACAGGTATTACGCGACTCGATAAAACCCGGCAAAAAGATCACTAGAAAGCATGTTAGCGCAATCGATAATCTTGCCGCACAGTTGATTGTACAAACCTATTTAGACGATAATCAGGCATGGGGGAAACCGAATCAAGATCAAGGGGAGCATCACCGATAGCGCATGAATATAGAAGACAGCATTCAGTCACTGGCAGCGCAAATATCGGCTGTCAACCTGCCCGACCCACTACTCATCGGCATTCATACCGGTGGCGTGTGGGTTGCGCGAAGGCTACACTCGCTGCTCGGTTATACCGAGCCATTGGCAACTTTGGACATCTCTTTTTACCGCGATGATTTTAGTCGAGTCGGACTGAATCCCGAAGTCAAATCCTCCGAGTTTCCAGCTGCTATCGAGACGCGTAATATCATTTTGGTTGACGATGTGTTATACATCGGTCGTACAATTCGAGCGGCGATGAATGAAATTTTTTCCTATGGGCGACCCAATCAGGTGAAACTTGGCGTATTGATCGAACGGTCGGGACGTGAAATCCCGATTCAGGCAGATTTTATTGGTTGCGTGATGAATCTCGACCACAGCCAACAAATCAAGCTCACCCATGAAGACGGCAAACTGGAGCTGGTCACAAAAAGTAGCGTACAAGTGGGCATACAAAGATGATGCCCTCCGACAGCGCGCTTCAGTTTGATGAAAAAGGCAACTTGAAACACTTTTTAACCCTCAATGGAATGCCTCAAAGAACCCTGATTAACATTCTCGATACAGCAGAGTCATTTATCAATCTTGGCAAGCGGGAAATAAAAAAAGTCCCGTTGTTGCGCGGAAAAACGCTGGTTAATCTATTCTTTGAACCGAGTACGCGCACCCGCACGACTTTTGAAATTGCCGGCAAACGCCTGTCTGCCGATGTCATTAATTTGACCGCTGACAGAATGTCAGTCTCCAAAGGTGAAACTATTTTGGACACCGTTCGCACCTTGGAAGCCATGCACACGGATTTATTCATAATCCGCGACCATGCCAGCGGAGCTGCGCATCTGATTGCCTCCCACCTGCCCGACCATGTTCGAGTCATCAATGCCGGCGATGGTCGTCATGCCCACCCGACACAGGCGATGTTGGATATGTTCACCATTCGCCAATCGAAACAGGATTTTTCTGAGCTAACAGTGGCAGTCATCGGCGATGTGCTACATTCCCGCGTTGCCCGCTCACAAATCCATGCCCTGAATATTCTCGGCGCAAAAGAAATTCGCGTCATCGGACCGCGCACCTTGATTCCGACAGAAATTGAATCAATGGGAGTTACCACAGCTAGCGATATGGTGGACGGGCTGGACAACGTCGATGTGGTGATGATGTTACGCATCCAGCGCGAGCGCATGGACGGACAACTCATTCCCAGCGAGCAGGAATACTTTAATCGCTACGGTTTGACCGAAGAGAAACTTCAATATGCCCGCGAAGATGCCATCGTCATGCATCCGGGACCGATCAATCGTGGCTTGGAAATTGCTTCTACCGTAGCGGATGGCGCACGCTCGGTTATTCTTGATCAAGTGACCAATGGGATTGCCGTGAGAATGTCTATCATGGCAACCATCATGGGAGGACAGGAGGAAAAGCCATGAACACGGTGATACGCGATGGCAATGTGGTTGACCCTGCCAACGATATCAACGGCATCCACGATATTTATATCCGTAACGGCAAAATCGCTGCGCTTGTCAAAAAGCAGGTCAAAGCACCCTTCCCCATTGACCACGACCTTGATGCGAGCGGTCAATATGTGTTTCCGGGATTGATCGACCTGTGCGCCCGATTAAGGGAGCCGGGCGAAGAACATAAAGCCACCATAGAAAGCGAAACCCGCGCTGCCATCAGTGGTGGTATTACGCGCATGGTTTGTCCGCCGGACACCTTTCCAATCATTGACACACCGGCGATGGCACACATGATTCAGGATCGCGCCGATGAAGTCGGTTATGCCAAAGTGCATCCTTTGGGGGCGTTAACGGTCAACCTGCAAGGGCAGCGGTTAACCGATATGGCAATGCTGATGGATGCCGGTTGTGTCGGCGTGAGCAATGCGCTGGAGGCAGTAGAAAATACGTTGGTCATGCGCCGCGCCATGCAATATGCTTCTACTTTTGACCTGCCGGTGTTCCTCACCCCGAGGGACAAGTGGTTACAGGGCAATGGCGTTGTCCACGAAGGCATCGTCAGCACCCTACTCGGCTTACCCGCGATTCCAGAAGCCGCCGAAACCGTGGGGGTCGCTCGTGATCTTGCCCTCATCGAAACCAGCGGTGCGCGGGCACACTTTGATCTTATTTCCTGCCACCGCTCAGTCATCATGCTGGCAGAGGCCCAACAACGTGGTCTGGCAGTAACCGCGGGTGTTGCCATTCATCACTTATTATGTTGTGAAAATGATATTGGTGCGTTTGATACGCGCTATAAAGTGATGCCACCATTACGCACCGAGCAGGATCGCAACGGCTTGATTGCGGGTGTTGCCGAAGGACAGATTGCGGTCATTTGCTCCGATCACCAACCGCACGGCATGGACGAAAAACTAGCCCCGTTCAGCGAAGCTGCCACCGGCATCGCCGGCATTGATACGCTATTGTCGCTCACCTTGAATCTAGTCACCAGCCATCACCTGACCATGCTACAGGCGATTGCCGCATTGACCGTCAACCCGGCAAACATCATCGGTATAGACGCAGGACATTTAAGCCCCGGAGCAAACGCCGATTTATGCCTTTTCGATGCCCGCAAAGAGTGGCAATTTGATGACCACAGCATGCAAAGCAAGGGCAGAAATTCTCCGTTCATGGGCAAAAAAATGATTGGCAAAGTAACCCGAACACTGATTGACGGCAAAACCGTATTTATTGATAATTGATAATTGATAATTGATAATTGATAATTGATAATTGATAATTGATAATTGAAAATGCTTTGTGGTGCAGAAAGAGCGTTGCATAATTCAAAAACAATAATGTTGATAGATAAAAGATTTGACACAGACGACCGCCATGGAAGGTGGAAGTGCAGATTATGCAGGAGGTAGAGCGACGCAGGAAGCCAAAGCCGAGAGCACAGAGATTATGATTGATATAGACCTTTACACAATTATAGCAAGCGGGACTTTAGATGCTGTGCAAAAATCCAATATTCGTCGTTCCCGCGTAAGAGACTGTACAAGAAACCAACATCCGTCTTTCCTGCGAAGCCTGTCCCCGCGCAGGCGGGGAGCAGGAATCCAGTAAAAACAAACCCGCAAGGGTTTTCCACATGTAACGCGACTTGGCAGGGGTTTTTGCACAGTCCCACCATTCCAGCAACGATTCTGCCTTGCAACCACAATACCTGATAATGACAAAACCCGTCCCTAATCAATTACATCACACCGATGACATCTGGCTTTTATTAAAATCGGAGGTCGAAGAGCTACGTCATACCGAACCGCTACTCGGAAAATTTTACCACCGTATGGTGCTAAAACACGATGGCTTCGGTCATGCCTTGTCGGCAATGTTGGCATCTCGATTACATTGCGCGATTCTCGACCGCGCAACCCTGATAAAAACAATCGGTGATGCCCTGCAACACGATCCAAGCATTGTCGAATCGGCACAATCCGACCTGCTTGCATTTTGTCAGCGCGACCCTGCCTGCAACCGCTATTCCCTGCCCTTTTTATACTATAAAGGCTATCAGGGATTACAAATTTATCGTGTCGGGCACTGGCTCTGGAACAACCACCATCGCGGATTAGCCCGTTTCTTACAGAATCGAGTAAGCGAAGCATTTGCGATGGATATTCACCCAGCCGCCAACATCGGCAAAGGAATCTTGATTGATCACGCCACCTCCATTGTCATCGGCGAAACTGCCGCAATCGGCGATAATGTATCCATGCTTCACGAGGTCACCTTAGGCGGCACCGGCAAGGACACCGGCGACCGCCACCCAAAAGTTCAAAGCGGCGTACTAATCGGCGCAGGTGCTAAAATTCTCGGCAATGTCTGCATCGGTAAAAATGCAAAAATCGGAGCCGGAAGCGTGGTTCTCAATGATGTCGATGATTACTGCACCGTAGCCGGCATTCCGGCACAACCGGTGGGTGACTGTGCCGGCGGAACACCCGCATTAGAAATGGATCATTCGCTGGATAATGGGTAGGACTCATAGACGAAAACATTTCGACACAGAGAGCACAGAGACTATTTTTTAACCACCGTGTTGCACTTATGGGTTGAATTCGCCATTTTTACTTTTTTGGTCAGTGCTTTGTACGAAACAACCCCCTAGCCCCCCCTGTCAGGGGGGGATGAATAGAAATCCCCATGTATTGCCGAACAGTATGCTATACTTTCAGTGGACTGGTGTTGGCTAACAGCGCGTCATAACCAATCAATGTCGGCACCCTTTTTCCGTGTTGTCGCCCAACCATACAGCAAAATAAAGAGGCCTAAATAAGATGTATCTCGATAAAATCTCTGTCATGCAACGCCTATCTCGGCGTGTTCGGTTATTTCCTATGCGTTCATTTGCGTGGGTGCTTTGTTTGTGGGTACTGCCGACTGCAGGGCAGGCTCAGGAGGCACTTAACAGCGGAGATAGTGCGTGGATATTGACTGCTTCCGCGCTGGTTTTGTTGATGACCCTGCCCGGACTCGCGCTTTTTTATGGTGGCTTGGTACGCTCAATCAATGTGTTGTCGGTAATGATGCAATGTTGCACGGTGGCTTGCGTCTCCTCGGTATTGTGGCTGATAGTCGGTTATAGCATCGCCTTCGGTGATGGTGGGGCCGCCAATGCTTGGTTCGGTGGCTTCGGCAAATCGTTTCTGCTTGGTGTCGGGGTTGATGCCATGTGGGGAACCATTCCTGAAATATTGTTCTGCCTGTTCCAGATGACTTTTGCAATCATCACACCCGCGTTAATCATCGGTGCCTACGTTGAACGGATCAAGTTTGTGCATGTATTATTATTTAGCGGTGCTTGGATGCTCATCGTCTATGCGCCAGTGGCACACTGGATTTGGGGTGGCGGCTTCCTCGCTGATTTCGGGGTCTTAGATTTTGCCGGCGGTCTGGTAGTCCATACCACTGCCGCAGTTGCCGCTCTGGTGATGGTCGCAATGCTCGGTCCACGCCGCAAACACAAACAATCGCTACCGCCCCACAGTCCGGGCACGACCATGCTTGGGGCAGCGTTATTGTGGGTTGGCTGGTATGGCTTCAATGGAGGCAGTGCGCTGGCGGCGAATGGCAGTGCCGCTATGGCGATTTTCGTAACCCACATTGCCGCTGCCAGTGCCGCTTTGGTCTGGGTCGTCATTGAAAGCATCCGCTACAAGAAACCCAGCCTGATTGGACTGGTAACTGGCTTAATCGCTGGTCTTGCTTCAATCACCCCCGCATCGGGTTATGTCGGGCCCATCGGCGGGGTCGTCATCGGGCTAGTCGGTGGCATAGTCTGCTATCTGGCAGTCGGTTGGATTAAAGCCAAACTAGCATTTGATGACAGCCTAGATGTGTTTGCCGTACACGGCGTAGGCGGCATCATCGGAACCCTGCTCACGGCGATATTTGGTGCCACCGCTTTCGGTGGTGTCGGGCTGGCAGTCAGCATCGGCGCGCAAATTCAGATTCAGCTTATTGGTGTGGTGGTAACAATCCTCTGGACTGCGCTTGGCACATGGCTGATTATTTTAGCAGTCAGGAAACTGGTCGGCTTGCGCGTTACTCAACAAGAAGAAGCCGAAGGACTTGATTATTCAACCCATGGCGAGAGTAGTTTTCATCTATAAGACCGGCTGGGGTTACACCGGTCGATAGCGGGCAATCAAACATACCCCAAAACGCATCGCGCTTTTAATTCACTAATGGCAGCAAAATTGTTTCTCGCGCTCGTTGCTCTGGTCGGTGTGATGTGGTTCTTGGCATGGTATCGACGTGCCGACAAAGGACAACGAAACCGCTCCCTCATTAGCATTTTGCTATACGGCATCGCCACCACCCTGCTGGTTCTGGTATTAACCGGTCGAATCTCTTGGCTATTCGCCCTATTCAGTGCTGCCGTACCATGGATAAACCGCGCACTCATCGCAAAACGACTATGGCATCAGTTCAGCCCTCGCCAGCCCAACAACAAAACCGTGCCCCCGTCCACAGCAATGACCCGTGAACAAGCCTATAAAATTCTCAACCTAGACCCCAACGCCAACCGACAAGACATCATTGATGCCCACCGCAAACTCATCCGAAAAGTCCACCCCGACCGAGGCGGCTCAGATTACCTCAGCGCCCAAATCAATCAAGCAAAAGACGTTTTATTGATAATTGATAATTGAAAATGCTTTGTGGTGCAGAAAGAGCGTTGCATAATTCAAAAACAATAATGTTGATAGATAAAAGATTTGACACAGACGACCGCCATGGAAGGTGGAAGTGCAGATTATGCATCGCTACACGGATGTAGCTTAGTAGAGCAATGCAGGAGCAATTGCCGAGGAGCAATTATCTGCCTACTGCATGGATGCAGGAGGTACGGCCCCAAGGATGGGGGAGAGTCGAGTCTGAAATAGAGACCGAGAGCGACGCAGGAAGCCAAAGCCGAGAACACAGAGGTTATGATTAATATAGACCTTTACACAATTATAGCAAGCGGGCTTTAGAGACTGTGCAAGAAACCAACATCCGTCTTTCCTGCGAAGCCTGTCCCCGCGCAGGCGGGGAGCAGGAATCCAGTAAAATAACCAAGCCCGCAAGGGTTTTCCACATGCAACACGACCTAGCGGGGCTCTTGCACAGTCTGAATCCACACTTCCGACAATGATGCAGATATCTATTGATGTTTGTGCTTCATTAAGACAATCATTAGACCCTCATTATTGACCACTATCATTATGTCCAAATCTGATATACATCGGCTACTCAACCCACGCCTGCCGGCATCGGGACAACATCTCATCTGGTCGAATCTGCATGGGGCTGGGTTGGGGTTGGCAATAACCGAAGCGGCGCGTCAATACGATGGTGTCTTGGTGATTGTGCTTGAAGATCAGCGGCAGCTTCAGGTTTTGGAAAACGAAATTCGATATTTTCTGCATCCATCGGACAGCATTCCGCTATTCAATTTTCCAAGCTGGGAATGTCTGCCCTATGAGTTATTTTCGCCTCATCAAGAAATCATATCAGAGCGGTTGCGGATTTTAGGGCAATTGCCTGCTTTGCGACACGGTATTGTCTTGATTCAAACAAGAAACCTGATGCAGCGGTTGCCGCCGATCGATTATGTGTTGGGACATACTTTCTGTTTGCAGAAATCGCAACAGATTAACCTCGACATCTTAAAACAGCAACTCATTAACGCCAACTATATCGCCGTCAATCAGGTCATGTCGCCCGGTGAGTTTGCGGTGCGTGGTGGGTTGGTTGATGTATTCCCGATGGGGGCAGCGTACCCTTTTCGGATGGATTTGTTTGATGATGAATTGGAAAGTATTCGGGTTTTCGATCCAGACAGTCAACGCTCAAAAGAACAAATGGAGAAAGTCGAGCTGTTACCAGCACGGGAATTTCCAATGACCGAAACCGGAATCAAACATTTCCGCGCCTCATTTCGGCGGCATTTTGAGGGCGATCCGATGAAGCAGACGATTTATAAAGATGTTTCCATGGGACATACGCCGGCGGGTGTTGAATTTTTCTTGCCGTTGTTTTTTGACCATACTGCCACTTTGTTCGACTATATTCAGGGTCATTCGATAATCGTAAAAACACCCGATTTCAAAGCAGTTGCTACCACCTATTGGGCGGAAGTTAATGACCGATACAGCAATGCCAATTACGACCCGGAGCGTAAAGTAATCCCGCCTCATCAGCTGTATATGGATGCGGACGAGGTCGTGGCAAGTAGTGGAACATGTTCAAACATCGATATTACTTCCGAGCAGAACGCCACATCGTGGTGCGCTGCCACCAATCACAACCAGCAGTTTCCGTTGGATTCTCGAAATGAAACCCCCTATAAAGCACTGTTGACGCATTTACAGGAGAGTGATAACAGAATTTTAATTGTAACCGAAACTCCTGGGCGAAAAGAAATATTAGAGGGTGTACTGTTACACAACCGCCTGCGACCGACTTCGTATGATGGGTTGCATGACTTCCTCGCCGATGATGGTGCCACGCTGGGGCTGGCAATTGCGTCCCTCGAACGTGGCTTGACCTCCAATGCCAATGGCATTGAAATTATCTGCGAGAGCCAGTTATACGGCGACAAGGTCTATCAACGCAGGCGGCGTAGCAAGGAGCGCGATCCGGAATCGATTATCAAATCGCTGGCAGAGCTGAACATCGGGGACCCAGTGATTCATATTGAGCATGGCGTGGGGCGATACAGAGGTTTGCATATATTGGTTATCGGCGGTGAGTCGGGTGAGTTTCTGTCGCTTGAATATCAAAACGGCGACAAACTTTATATTCCTGTTTTGGAGTTGAATCTAATCAGCCGCTTTGTTGGGGGTTCTCCTGAGCTTGCACCCTTGCATCGACTGGGTAACGATCAATGGGAAAAATCCAAAAAACGTGCGCGCGAAAAAGCCTATGATGTTGCCACCGAGTTACTGGAGATAGAAGCCTCCAGAATGGCGCGTAAAGGTTGTGTTTTTACCATTGACGCGCTGGAAAACCAGCGATTCAATAGCCAATTTCCATTCGATGAAACGCCAGATCAACAGCAGGCGATTAGCGAAGTGGTCGCCGACCTTAGTTCTACCGAGCCGATGGATAGATTGGTCTGTGGCGATGTCGGGTTCGGTAAAACCGAAGTGGCATTAAGAGCCGCATTCATCGTCTCAAACAATGCCAAACAAGTCGCCATTCTAACCCCGACCACGTTGTTAGCGCACCAGCATCATCAAGTCTTTGTGGAACGATTTTTAGATTGGGCGATCAATATTGCGGTGCTATCGCGCTTCAACACCCGCAAACAAACAACCGAATTGATTGCGCGTATTGCCAGCGGGCAGATTGATATTGTCATCGGCACTCATCGACTGTTGCAGGCGGATATTCGTTTCCATAATCTGGGATTGTTGATTATTGATGAAGAGCATCGCTTCGGTGTTCGCCAAAAGGAGCGTATTAAACGAATCCGCAGTCAGGTTGATATTTTGACCTTGACCGCAACCCCCATCCCGCGCACTTTGAATATTGCGATGGCAGGATTGCGGGCGATTTCCATTATTGCTACGCCTCCGCTCAACCGCTTGTCGATAAAGACGTTTATTCGGCAGTGGAGTCGAGGGCTCATTCGGGAAGCCTGTTTACGCGAAATAAGACGCGGTGGACAGGTTTTCTTCCTCCATAATGAAGTGAAATCAATCGACCGCATGGCTGCCGATATTACCGAATTGCTACCTGAAGCAAAGGTTGATGTTTGCCACGGGCAAATGCCCGAATTGCGGCTTGAACGAGTGATGCAGGATTTTTATCACCGCCGCTTTAATATCCTGATTTGCTCGACCATTATCGAAAGTGGCATCGATATTCCGAGTGCCAATACAATCATTATCAATCGTGCAGATCGCTTTGGTTTGGCGCAATTACATCAGTTACGAGGACGTGTCGGGCGCTCGCAACATCAAGCGTTTGCCTATTTGTTGGTAGCCGATAAGCAATACATCACTAATAACGCGAAGAAACGGCTTGATGCAATTGATTCTATGGACGGTTTGGGTTCAGGATTCGCACTAGCATCGCATGATTTGGAAATTCGTGGTGCTGGAGAACTGCTTGGAGAAACGCAGAGCGGATCGATAGATGAGGTCGGGTTTTCGCTGTATAGCGAGTATTTGAACCTTGCCGTAACTGCCATTAAGGAAGGTCGTCTGCCGCTACCAGATCATGCCGCGCAACGTGAAAAATCCAACATCATCGACTTACATGTTCACGCCCTGTTTCCACAGGATTATCTAGACAATACGCATATCCGATTGATTTTGTATAAACGCATCTCCAATGCCACCGATATCGATCAGCTCACTGAACTACAAATCGAAATCATTGATCGCTTTGGTCTGCTCCCCGAGCAGGGAAAAAACCTGTTTCGTTTGACCGCATTGCGTCTGCAAGCCGAACAATTAGACATCCGCAAAGCCGACATTGACGAACAAGGCGGGGTTATCGAATTCCACGACAACCCCGCCATTGACCCGAGCGTGATATTTTCCTTGATTCAAGCCAAGCCACACATTTATAAACTATGTGGCGCAAATGCGTTCAAAATAACCGCCGACCTGATCGATCCGAATGTCAGAATCGAATGGGTTGAAACACTGTTCGATGCCTTGTGTAACACCCTACCCTGATAGCGAATAAGGTTGTGATTGAGCAACCAATCGTTGTACTCTGGGGAAACAAAGGAAACAAAGGAAACAAGGGATTGTGATAACATTCGGTTTTTCATACGATTGATAATATCCAAATGAAATTTTCTACCCTGACACAACGAATATCAGGAGGAGGCGTAGATGCCTGGGAAGTACACTGTGAAGGCATGGCGAGAATGGAAGCAGGAGAAAATATTATTCTATTGAGTGTCGGTCAGGAAACCGATGAATGCACCGATGACAGAATTGTCAATTCTGCAATTGATAGTCTGAACAATGGACGGCATCACTACTCGCCGATTGAGGGGACGTTGGCATTACGTCATGCCATTACCCGACGACACAATGAGTTAACCGCTCAGGGGGTCGATACATCAAACTGCGCCGTGTTTGCTGGCGCGCAAAATGCTTTGTTTGCTGTAGCACAATGTATACTTGAGCATGGTGATGAAGTTATCCTCATTGAACCGTATTACACTACCTATGCGGCTACATTTACCGCCTCTGGAGCGACCCTCGTGAGTGTTCTGGCGAGGGCTGAAAATAATTTTCAAATTGCGCCCGATGATGTGTTGGCTGCGATTAGCAAACGTACCAGAGCAATCGTTCTAAACTCTCCAAATAATCCTATCGGCGCGGTATATACATTAGAACAATTCAAACCAATCATAGATATTTGTGTTGACAAGAAAATCTGGTTAATCAATGACGATGTCTATCAGGAAATTCTGCATCCACAAGATCGTGCTAGTCCAGCCAGTCTGGTCGGTGCCGATCAGGTCTGTATTACCGTTTCGAGTCTGTCTAAGTCTCACCGCATGACCGGTTGGCGGTTAGGTTGGGTCATCGGACCAAAACCACTCATGGAAAACCTGTATAACCTATCTGTGTGCATGGCGTATGGATTGCCGGAATTTATTATGGATGCGGCAGTGACCGCCTTTCAGACCGGCACGGTTATTGCGGATAAAGTTAGAAAAAACATGGATGCCCGCCGAAAAGTTTTGCTTGATAAATTATCAGCAGTTGATCGATTGAATATATTTAGTTCCGCCGGAGGAATGTTTGTTGTCGTTGATGTGCGTGAGTCGGGGGTCAACAGTCGTGATTTTGCCCGCAATATGCTCGATCAATACGATGTTTCGGTATTACCCTGTGATGGATTCGGCGAATCGGGCAAGGGCTTAATTCGAATCAGTTTATGTGTGCCTGAGGCGCAATTAGCGATTGCTTGTGAACGAATAATCGAATACGTCAAAACGCTAAAGTAACCCTCAACAATCAGCAAAACACATGCCGTAACATTCATCATATCAAAGAGATGAAAACGCAAGTAACTCCAACCCTAATGATTCAAGTATATTTCTTTTCTAGTAACTTCTTCCTATGAATAGAAATGGACTGGCACAGACCTACCAGAATGTCTGCTTATTGCTCTGCGCCGTAAATGTCGAAATCGAAGTATTTGGCAGAGATTTTCTGAAATGTGCCATCCGCACGAATGCTGGCAATCGCCTTATTAAACTTTTCTCTCAACTCGGTATCTTCCTTACGCATTCCGCCACCAATGCCCGGACCAAATATCGTAACATCATTCAGCACACCCCTAACTTCACAACAAGCACCCGGGCACTATCCAAAAACGGTTGCATGGCGATGGAATCAGCAACCACAGCGTCAATCCGCTCGGCGACCAAATCCTGATTATGTTCATCGAAATTTGCATAGGTTTTAATGCTTGCGTTTGAATCACTAAAATACTTGTCAACAAAGTTTGCATGGGTCGTCGAAACCTGCACGCCGATAATTTTGCCACTAACACTGGCAGGAGTATCATCAATGCTTGAACCTTTGGGCGCAACGACGATTGCCGACGTGCTGTAGTATTTATCGGAAAAAGCAATGGTTTTCATACGTTCTTCGGTAATTGACATCGAGCTGATGATGACATCGAATTTTTTAGCCAGAAGCGCGGGGATAATGCCCTCCCATGCAACACCTACCAATTCACATTCTTCCCCCATAACCACACAAATTGCTTTAGCAATTTCAATCTCCCAACCGACCCATTCGCCCGAGGCACTTTTTTCAATAAAAGGGGGATACGGCTCGGCAGAAATCCCAAGTTTCAGGGCATACGCAGGCGTGCTCACCATGCAGATAGCAATGCCCACACCCATGATTGAACGCATAATTTCATTCATTCGTATTCCTCGCTGTTTTAGTATGTAAGTTCTGAGAATTCCACCAGCCAATGCAAACGGATTAGTTCCAATGGATATTTAGCAGAATAGCAGATTGGAGGGAACAGTTCAACTTACTGTATGAGTCCACTGTCAGGCGGGGCGGGAATCCAGTTAAACAGTCAAACCCATCCGTCGTTCCCGCGAAGCCTGTCCCATCGTAGGTGGGGAGCAGGAATCCAGTAAAACAACAAACCCGTAAGGGTTTTCCACATGTAACACGACCCCGACACCGGAAGTGGGACTTTAGTCCCGCCGTTCTAGCACGGACTTTGCGCGGCTAAAGCCGACTTCCGACAATATATGCAAAGCTCTCTTTTTATAATTACCACGAAAGGCGTTTTGACACAGAGACCACAGAGATTATGATTTTGTTAGCCCGTAGGAACGATACCTTTGTAGTTAATACAAAGACAGATTTGTTGAAAGAAAGAAAACCATCGTATAAGTAAGGTAAAATCTAGCTTTAACTTCCTCGACATTAAATAAATTATTTCAATAAATTTTATCCGAGAGATTATGAAAAAAGAGAATTTTCTGATTGTTGGTGGTGGCGGTAGAGAAAGTGCCTTTGCGTTAAGACTATTCAAAGAAACAACGCTTTTTGCTTTTATAAGTCATGCGAATCCAACCATTATAGAATGTGTTGGAAAATCAGGTGGGACATATATTGTTGGTAATGTAAATGATCCACAAGCAGTGGCAAATTTTGCACTAGACAGCAATATTGATTATGCTTTTGTTAGTGCTGATGCTCCATTAGCAAATGGTATTGTTGATGCGATGCTTGATAAAAACATCAAGGCTGTTGGTGGGACAAAGGCAGCAACGAAAATAGAGTGGGACAAAATTTATTCTATTGATATGATGCAAAAAGTTTGTCCTGCATTCACCCCTTACTACCAAGCAATTGAAAAAAAGGAAGAATTGCATTCTGCCATTCAAGAATTCAAAGACAAAGGAATACAAGTTGTTGTCAAACCTCAAGGGCTAACGGGTGGAAAAGGTGTCAAGGTTATGACTGAACATTTAGCGACTTACAATGATTGCATTGACTATGCTTCTGAACTTTTAGACAAATGTCCTGATGAGAAAGTCCTGCTGGTTGAAAAATTAAAAGGTATTGAATTTACCATCATGGGCATTACCGATGGTCAAAATTTAGTCTTATCACCTGCAAGCTACGACTATCCATTTAGGTTTGAAAATGACTTAGGTGCCGGCACTGGTGGCATGGGTTGTTTTACTAACAATGAAAAAAAATTGCCTTTTATGAACGATAAAGACTTGCAAGATTGTCGAGATATTATACAAAAAATTATTGATGCAATGAGAGAGGATGGATTGTCTTTTAGTGGTGTTCTAAATGGCGGATTCTTTAAAACCAAAGATGGTATTAAATTTATGGAGTTTAATGGTCGCTTCGGAGACCCTGAAGGATTAAATATTTTAACCATTTTGGAAAATTCTTTTGCAGATATAATTAGAAGCATGTGGCATAAAACCTTATCAGAGGATACAGTCAGTTTTCTCAAGAAGGCTTCTGTTATCAAATATCTTGTTGCAAAAGAATACCCGCAAGAAAGTGATACAGCAACTGTCTTTACTCTGAATGAGAAAGCTATTAATAATATGGGTGTTGATATATTCTTCGCCTCTTCCATTCAGATGTCTGATGGACAATATCAAACGCTTAAAAAATCAAGAGCTATTGCTTTTGGCATCGTCGCAGAGAAAATAGAAGAGGCTGGAGATTTAGTTAATCAAGCCATAGAAAAGTTTGTTCATGCAAATTTAGAATACCGAAGAGATATAGGCTCTAAGGAAAACTTGGATAAACTTTTAAATTATGAATTTGGATAAATAGCTTTTCATTTGGTTTAGTGGGTTATGATTTGCAAGAACTAACGTAGATAGACACATTGTTTGATAACGCTAACAAGTCGCCAGCTTTGCTGGGCTGAACCCTAAGATAATCCAGTCGGGCAAGCAGTATCAATAAGAGTAGCCTGTCAAAAATGGGGCACAAACGCCTGAGAAAGTCTCTCTATGTGCTGGCACTGACGGCGGTGCGATACAATCCGTTAACACAGTATCTTGACCAGGGGGACTTGCTTTTTTATATTTTCGTGATTTTCGTGGTTAAGGGGAGACAACCACAAGATTGCCTCGGTAGCACCGTTTGAGTGCTACAATCCGTGATTCTCCTAAGATAAACCTGCCTAAACCGCCTAAAGAAAGGTGGTTTTACCTTATTCAGGGGTATAAAATTTAGCATCATTTCAAGCAAGCGTATTCTTATGACAAACAAGCCAACAATTAATGACCAAGACGCGGGACTTCTAAACAAGACTAATCAAAGCAGTCCTAACAAATGGATTGCTGTGGTTTTAGTTGTTTTTTCCTTGGGGGTGGTATCCGGATGTGCGACCACCTCTTCGCCACCGAGCACAAAGGATCCTTTTGAAAAAGTCAACCGCGTAATCCTTGAACTCAACCTGCGTTCTGATCGTGTGATATTAAAACCGATCACGCGGGCATACACCCGCGTTGTGCCGAGTCCGATTCGCACTGGAGTACACAATTTTTTCTCCAACCTCTGGCAACCGATGACGGTGGTCAACGATGTGTTGCAAGGTAAGTTGGGCTATGCTGCCCGCGACACGTCTCGATTTTTGATTAACACGACATTTGGGATATTCGGCATATTTGACCCTGCCAGCAAGCTCGAATTACCCGAACATCGGGAGGATTTTGGGCAGACGCTGGCAGTCTGGGGTATTCCGTCCGGACCGTATCTGGTATTGCCATTTCTCGGGTCGAGCAACTTACGCGATAGCAGCGGACTGGTTGCTCAATTTGCCTATGCTGATGCGGTATCCTATATGGATTCCCCAGAAATATATTATGCTGGGCTACTGCGGCTGGTTGATGCTCGGGCGCAATTACTGGGGGCGGATGATATTCTGGATTTACAGTCAGACAAATACCTCTTTATTCGTGAAAACTATCGTCAACAACGCCTCAATGCGATTCACGATGGTGCGACACCATCGGAGTCCGATGATGACTTGCTAGAGCAACTGCTGGAGAATGAGTGACCCCCTCAAAGCAGGGGAGCAAAGAGATTATTGGCTATGGCAGTCTATGCGATTGGAGATATTCAGGGCTGCGCGTTGCCTTTTGAAGCTCTGCTGGAAAAACTAGATTTCGATCCGAATGAAGATAAACTCTGGTTGACTGGCGATTTAGTTAATCGCGGTCCAGACTCGTTGCGGACGCTCAGACTGATAAAAAAACTCGCTAACAGCGTAGTCACCGTGCTTGGCAACCATGACCTACATTTTCTCGCGGTTACTGAAAAAATAAAACCGTATCACGCGCAGGACACGCTAAAAAAATTTCAAAAAGCGCCCGATTTGGAGGAATTGACTGACTGGCTACGACAACAACCGCTGCTGCATTACGATGAGCAATTAAAAGCAATCTTGGTTCATGCCGGCGTTTATCCGGGCTGGTGTCACCAACAACTCATCCGCCATGCAAGGCAAGTGGAAGGTAAAATTCAGGGCAACGAATACAGAGAATTTTTACAGCAGATGTATGGCAAACAGCCCATCAGGTGGGAAGACGACCTGAAAGGCTGGAGTCGAATTCGATTTATCACCAATACCCTAACTCGAATGCGATATTGCGATTCCAAAGGGAATCTCAATTTTACCCACAAAGTGGCACCCGGAAGTCAACCAAAAAAGTTAATGCCTTGGTACGAACATCCGGCGATGAAATGTAAAAATTGGCGCATCGTCTTTGGTCACTGGTCGTCATTGGGATATACCCAAAACGACAATATAATCAGTTTGGACAGCGGCTGTGTTTGGGGTGGCAAACTCACCGCAGTCCGACTGGATGCCGATTCTGCTACGTCCCGCGCACTACCCGTGTGGCAACTGGACTGTGCGTCAATTGAAAATTCATAACCCGCTCACGCCCCTAATCGGAAGCAGGGTTTGTTCCCGCTGTCGGCGGATGGGTTAAACCATAACTTCTGTCAAAACACTTGGCGGATTCCGAACCATCAGCTCTTAAAGTTATGTAGCAACTGTTGAAGACTACTCAGCAGATTACTGATGGTTGGGTGCGCTGCCTCATAGTCCACCATTAAACCCTTAATCTGTTGATTAAGCCCGGAGTATTGATCGAACGCATCCGGATAGAGCTTTTGCTGCTCCAAAGATTCAACAATCTCATCCAGCCGTTGCTGATACTCACTATCAATCAAGTCAACGCAATGACGCTGTTGCTTTAATTGAGCAAGCAAGTCATGTAGTTTCTGTCTGCTCATGGTCGGATACCTATATTCATCCGCCCAGTATAGCAGGAAAAAGTATCCTGCGAATTGACAACCTAACCAAGTTTGCGGGAAAGGTCTTTTTTGCACAGTC
Organism: Candidatus Spongiihabitans sp.; assembly: GCA_965261425.1. Lineage (GTDB taxonomy): Bacteria > Pseudomonadota > Gammaproteobacteria > Arenicellales > Poriferihabitantaceae > Spongiihabitans. Next base: position 474,131 of record OZ253452.1, on the reverse strand, counting down.
TCTGACGTCCCACTTCCGGGTTGGTAAACTGCCCACTGCCAACTAAAAGTCTCATATCTATCTGAACCGAGACAATGCCCAATCGCCCGACATCCCAGAATTTGTAAATTCATTTTAATCACAACAAATTCTTGCCGATACATGCTCATTTGGTTATGATGTTCCCTAATCAAACAGAGAACGGGAATAGTTTTTGAAAAACAATCATACCCCAATAACATCTGCGGATCGAACCAATCTGGATTATTACCATAGTCCGACACAGTTTCGTTTTGATAGTTGGCATAAGTTGGCAGAGCACACCGCACGGTTGAGTGCTAAAAAACAACGCCAGCAAGAGACCGCGAGTCTGTCGAAGCAAACGTCCGCATTGTTGTCGATTTTGCAGACGGTGGAGGGCTATACGGCATTTCCATCGGATGATGATTTTAGTTTATTGTGGCGGTTATTCGGCAAGGGCGATTATGCGACTTTGTCTTGGTGTGTTGGGATTATTGTGCGGGCATTGTCCAGTGGGAGTTATCGGTTGCGTGGTATTGACTTAAATTCCGCGCTTAGTTTGAAGCAGGAGGAGCAGGAGGAGCAGCAGCAGCAGCCGCAGGGACATCAGAAACCGTATTTTGAGGTTTTGTTTGTGGATAAGAATGCGCGGCAGGAAATCCACACATTAAAAAGGAATTTTGAGCGCATCAGCCGTGAAGAAGATGATTTTGTCTATGACATTGTTGCCGTTCCCAGCTTCGAAGATGCGTTGATTGCGATCTTGTTTAACTACAATATTCAGGCCTGTGTCATTCGCTATGAATTTCCATTGCGCTCCAAAAACCACCTGCAAATTTTACAGCGTTATTTGCATTCGATTAACGAAACGGAATATGAAGATATGCCTGATATTGGCGATGGACCATTGCTTGGGCAGTTTATGGAGCAACTGCGACCCGAGCTGGACTTGTACTTGGTCACCGATGAGTCGGTGGAAGCGATCGCCGATAGCTCGGCACGGACTTTTCGGCGAATTTTTTATCAGCAGGAAGACTATCTTGAGTTACATCTGAACTTATTGCGCGGTATTCAGCAACGATATGAAACGCCTTTTTTTAATGCGCTCCGCACATATAGCCGCAAGCCAACCGGTGTGTTCCATGCGATGCCCATTTCCCGCGGCAAGTCGGTGGCTAAATCGCATTGGATTCAGGATATGCTCAAATTCTATGGCATCAACATATTTCTGGCAGAAACATCGGCAACGTCAGGTGGACTTGACTCATTATTACAGCCGCATGGACCGATTAAGAAAGCGCAGGAATATGCGGCGCGGGCATTTGGTGCGCGGCGCACTTATTTTGTGACCAATGGCACCTCAACTGCCAACAAAATTGTGGTACAGGGGCTGATACAGCCGACCGACATCGTGTTAATTGACCGTGATTGTCATAAGTCTCATCATTATGGCATGGTGTTGGCAGGGGCGTATGTGTCGTATCTGGATTCGTATCCTTTGCACGATTATTCCATGTACGGTGCGGTACCGCTGGTTGAAATAAAGAAACGCTTGCTTATCTATCGTGATGCTGGTCAATTAGAGCGCGTAAAAATGTTGTTGCTGACCAATTGCACGTTTGACGGCGTGGTCTATAATGTTGAAAAAGTGATGGAGGAATGTTTGGCAATCAAGCCGGATTTAGTCTTTCTCTGGGATGAGGCATGGTTTGCCTTTGCCGCATTCACGCCGACTTATCGGCAGCGCACCGCGATGGCAACTGCTCGCAAACTAATCAAAAAATACCGTAGCGCGGAATATCGCGCGCTATACCAAGAGCAACAACAAACGCTATCCGATAACCCGTCTGTAAAAACCCTGCTCAAGACCGCATTGTTGCCCGACCCCGACCGGGTGCGAATCCGCGTCTATGCCACGCAATCGACACATAAATCACTGACCGCGTTGCGACAGGGATCGATGATTCATGTTTTTGATCAGGATTTCAAACAAAAGTGTGCCGAACCTTTTGATGAAGCGTTTATGACCCATACATCCACATCGCCAAACTATCAAATAGTCGCGTCCCTCGACCTTGGTCGTCGTCAAGTGGAGCTTGAAGGCTATGAAATGGTGCAAAAACAGATTGAGCTGGCAATGTCGATACGCGAACAGGTCGGCATCAGCCCGAAACTCACTCGGCATTTTCGCTTTCTTGTGGCGCGGGATTTAGTGCCGGAGGAATATCGTCCATCAAAAATTGAAGCCTATTTTGATACCGAAACCGGCTGGGCAAACGACCGCATGGAAGTGGCTTGGGAGATGGATGATTTTGTTATTGATCCGACCCGATTGACCTTGTATGTAGGCGCGACTGGGATTGACGGCAACACCTTCAAAAACCAGCATCTGATGGACAAGCATGGTATTCAGATCAATAAAACCTCGCGTAATACCGTCTTGTTTATGACCAATATCGGCACCACCCGAAGCTCGGTTGCATTTTTGATTGACGTATTAAATAAAATTGCCAATGACCTTGACCAAGAGCAAGAAGAATACGGCCGTTCGGAACGAAAATTATTTGATAAACGGGTCAAGTCGCTGACTGAGGATTTGCCGCCATTGCCTGATTTTAGCCGCTTCCATGACGCATTCAGCCCGGGCAAGGAACATCAAACTGCCGAAGGTGATTTACGCAAGGCGTTTTTTCTTGCTTACGAAGAACAAAATTGCGACCACATCGATTTGCATGAAAACAATCTGGTGAATAATATTGCCAATGGCTTGGAGCTGGTGTCCGCTAGTTTTGTAATCCCCTATCCACCCGGATTCCCGATATTAGTGCCCGGGCAAATTATCAGTGCCGATATTATTGCTTTCATGCAGAAATTGGATGTTAAAGAAATTCACGGCTACCAGCCTGAGCTAGGGCTTCAGGTCTTTAGTCAGCAGGCGTTAGAGAATTGAAAATTGAAAATCAGCACTCGGCACAAGCGAGCATGGCAGAGTCAACGATTATAAATCAGAGCAATGAGCATGAATAACAACTGCGGATTCATCCAGTTCATCATCAATAAAATTTGTAACTGCAATCCCGCCACGCAAGCACCTGATTCGCAAGTGTTCGCCACGCAAGCGACTGATTTTCAAGCACCTGATTCAAAAGTGGGTATTGATGAAAACAGTCATCCGAAAAAACTCAAAAACATGTCCGATATTCGGCGATTTTTTCATCGTAATGAAACGCCGATTTATTTTATCAGCGCGACCAATTTTAATTTGCTCGGCATCAGCGAATGGGTGCGGAATTTTCGTTACATCAACTACTTGGATTGTTTTGACGGCAGACATCCGAATGTCCGTATTCCTGAGGAACAACCGCATCGGGAATTCACCAGCATTGAGGACATCAACAACTATTTGTTACAACACAAGGAAGTCATCGACTATATCGAACATCGCGGACGCGGTGGCAAAGCAGTATTTCTTATGTTTGATCAGCAAACAGAAAATTTGTGCCATGAACTTGGGCTGGACATCTGGTTTCCAGCGGCGCAACTGCGCCAGAAAATGGATAATAAAATTGAAACCGTCCGCATCGGCAATCGTGCTGGCGTGCCGAGCGTACCCAATGTGCTGGCAAAGGTGAGCAGCTATTCGCAATTACGCGAGCTGACAAAAGCACTCGGTAATGATTTGGTATTGCAGTCCGCATTCGGTGATTCAGGCAAAACCACTTATTTTGTCTCCAACGAACAAGATTGGGACAAGTACAGCGCGGACATTATCAATCAGAACGAAATAAAAATTATGAAGCAGGTCAACTGTCGTGGTTCCGCTATCGAAGCATGTACCACCCGATGTGGAACCATCGTCGGCCCACTGATGACTGAATTGGTTGGCTTTGAGAAGCTAACCCCCTACAAAGGCGGCTGGTGTGGCAATGAAATTTTTGCCGATGCGTTTACACAGGAAATTCGCGATCAGGCAAGAGACTATACACGGGCTTTCGGTGAGGCTTTGCGCGAGGAAGGTTATCGTGGTTATTTCGAACTCGATTTTCTGATTGACCTTGATGATGGTGCGTTGTATCTGGGCGAACTCAATCCCCGAGTAACCGGTGCCAGCTCAATGACCAATCATGCCGCTTTCGCCCATGCGGACGCGCCTTTATTTCTCTTTCACCTGCTGGAGTTTTCCGATGCAGAATTTGATATCGATATTGATGAGCTCAATAAGCGATGGGCAGACCCGGATAATATCGATAGTTGGAGTCAGTTGGTCATCAAACATGTTGACGACAGCATTGACTACATCACCGAAGCACCCGAATCTGGAATTTGGCGATTGCAGGAAGACAATTCCACCACTTTCACCCGCTTCGACTACCATCGGCGTGCCGTTGAAGATGAAAATCACGGCTTTTATCTGCGTATCAGCGGCGCTGGAGATTATCGCTATAAAGGCGCGGATTTAGGCATTCTCATCACTCGCGGCAGACTAATGACCGATGATTTTGAATTGAATGATCGCGCCAAAGCATGGATAGAAGGTATGGTCGATCATTATACCGGTGTATCTTTAGATGAGACGGAAAATGCCCCCACGCCACCAGTCTCGTTGGAGGACGGTGCCTTCAAGATTTTATAGAGGATGCCAACCCGACCACAGTCAATCTGCAAAACATTTCGTGCCATTGAGGAGGATGAGGCGGGCGAAAAATGGACTGCGCTATTCGACCATTTCTGGCCAGCGTATCAAGCATGGTTTCAATGTCAGGGCGATGTTGCCCGCCCGACTTATGGTGAATGCCTCAAACAACTCAGGAGATATATGCCTGAACTCGAACCGACCTATCGACGATTGACCGAGCTGGCTGGTGGTAGCGACAGCGTGGCGCGGTTTTTATCCATGTATTGCCCGCCGCCTTATCTGCGCGGCTGTACTCAAGCGGTATGGACTGGCGAGGAGCCGGTGCTGATTCGAAACTACGACTACATGGCGGATAGATTTGAAGGCGTATTGCTCAAAACAAAATGGCATGACCAAACCGTCATCGCCATGTCCGATGTCTTATGGGGAGTACTCGATGGCATCAACGAATCCGGTCTGGCATTATCGCTGGCGTTTGGCGGTCGGGTTGATGTTGGCATTGGTTTCGGCATACCGCTCATCTTGCGCTATATCTTGGAATTCTGTGATGACACCACCTCTGCCATTCAAGTGCTAGAACGGGTACCAATCCACATGTCCTACAACATCACCATGATTGACAAACAACAACGGTTTGCCACCGTGTATGTCGCACCAGACAAGCCCCCCGTTGTGCGCCAAGTGCCGGTTGCAACCAATCATCAGGGTAAAATAGAATGGCCTCGCCATGCTTGGGCAACGGCAACATTAGAACGAGAAAATGCCGTACAAGCGATTATGTCCGATACCGAAGAAACCGCCGCTGGATTGCTGGCAGGGTTTCTCCGCCCACCTGTTTTCAACGCCACCCACAATCGAGGATTCGGCACCCTCTACACCGCAGTCTATAAACCACATACCGCAATGGTCGATTACCTCTGGCAAAATCACGCTTGGCATCTCGGCATCAACAATTTCCATGAACAACAATGCGAAATAATATTTGCTAATTAACACGGCCGCCTCTTCGGACACAAGACAGTGGGACTCATCCCAATTTGTCATTGAGGCAATCCCCAATTCGCAAGCAGTAATTGGTACAATGTGCCGTTGTTAACCTCTGATTCGTAATTACACCATGACTGCTCACATTGGCCTTGCCGAATATGATATTCATTGTATAACAACGCTGATTCATAACCCTTCATTTGAATTGCTTTTCAACGAAGAAACCCGCGCAGATTTGAGCGGTCATGAGCGCGGCGTATTAACTAAAAATGGTGCTGTGGCAGTGGATACGGGCGTTTTTACCGGACGTTCACCTAACGACAAATATATTGTCCGCGATGCGGTAACGCGAGATACCTTTTGGTGGTCGGATCAAGGAGAGAATGATAACCACCCCTTATCGCTAGAAAACTGGCAGGGTCTTAAAGCCATCGTTACCAAACAATTGTCAAATAAACGCCTGTTCGTAGTCGATGCGTTTTGTGGTGCAAACGCAAGTAGTCGTTTAGCGGTTCGCTTCATCATGGAAGTGGCATGGCAGGCGCACTTTGTTAAAAATATGTTTATCCGACCGAATGACAAGGAGTTGGCAGACTTTAAGCCGGACTTTGTGGTGATGAATGCCGCCAAAGCCAGCAATGCAAACTGGCAAGCGATGGAGATGAATTCAGAAAATTTTGTTGCCTTCAACCTGACTGAAAAAATACAGCTTATCGGCGGCACTTGGTATGGCGGTGAAATGAAAAAAGGGATGTTTTCAATGATGAATTACTTCCTGCCATTGCGCGGCATGGCATCGATGCACTGTTCCTCGAATGTGTCGGAAGAGGGCGAAACGGCAATATTTTTTGGCTTGTCAGGAACCGGAAAAACCACCCTGTCAACCGACCCGAAACGCCGCTTGATTGGTGATGATGAACACGGCTGGGATGATGAGGGCGTGTTTAATTTTGAAGGCGGTTGTTATGCCAAGACGATTGGCTTGAACAAGCAATCCGAACCGGATATCTATCAGGCGATTAGACGCGATGCGTTGCTGGAGAATGTGGCAGTCGATGCCGATGGGGTTATCGATTATGACGACTGTACTAAAACCCAAAACACGCGGGTTTCCTATCCGATTTATCATATTGACAATATCGTCAAGCCTATTTCCAAAGGCGGACACGCCAACAAGGTTATCTTCTTGTCTGCGGATGCGTTTGGGGTGTTACCGCCAGTTTCAAAACTAACTCCAGAGCAAACAAAATACCATTTCTTGTCCGGATTCACGGCGAAATTGGCAGGCACCGAACGCGGTGTTGAGCAACCGACACCGACTTTTTCAGCCTGTTTTGGAGCCGCCTTTTTAACGCTGCACCCAACCCAATACGGTCAACAGTTGATCAAAAGAATGCACGCATCGGGGGCGCAAGCCTATCTCGTTAATACCGGCTGGAATGGTAGTGGTCAGCGCATATCAATCCAAAATACCCGAGCGATTATTGATGCCATCCTGAACGGCAAAATCGAGCAAGCCACCTTCCACACCATTCCCTATTTTAAGTTGGCTATACCGAAATCGCTGACTGGTGTTGATTGCAATATTCTCGATCCAAGAGAGAGTTACGCGACCGCGCAGGAATGGCACAAGAACGCAAAAACACTGGCAGGCTTGTTTGTGGAGAATTTTCGCAAGTATGCGGATAACGAGGAAGGTAAGGCTTTGGCGGCAGAGGTTGAAATTTGAACATAGGGGCGCGACAAATGGGTATGGTGTAAGGTGGTTGGTTGCACCATGGATAATTTGCTTAGCGGATGTAATCGGCTTGATATTGACACCAGTGTTGAGCAACGAGTTCAGTTGTTGCAACATGTTACGTTATTAGCGAGGTGGAACAAGCGCTTAAACCTCACCGCTATTCGCTCGGCTGATGATATGATTAGTCATCATATTTTGGATTCGCTGGCTGGGTGTCGTTATGTCAAGGGGAATCGGTTGTTGGATATTGGCAGTGGTGGCGGATTTCCCGGCTTGCCACTGGCTATTGTTGATCCGAATCGAGCGGTAACATTGCTGGATAGTCGGGGTAAGCGGGTCGAGTTTTTGCGTTATGTGGTCGCGCAAATTGGACTGAAAAATGTGTCAGTGATAAAAAGTCGGATTGAGGATTACCAGCCTGCGGAAAAATTTGATACCCTCACTGCGCGGGCATTTTCATCTTTGTCGGAATTGCTACGGCTCAGTAAAGGAAATCGACCACCGGGTACACGCTTGCTGGCATTCAAAGGGCGACTTCCAGCCGAAGAAATCGCCTCTTTGAACGATGAGTCTCCCGAGTTAGCGCGACAATTAACGGTTGAGAAACTTGCCGTGCCATTTCTGCAGGCGCATAGACATCTCATCACCATTGATTTTTAACAGTGACCAGAATCATTGCCATCACCAATCAAAAAGGCGGGGTCGGTAAAACCACGACTGCCATCAATCTGGCATCACCATTAGCGCGTATCGGCAATCGGGTGTTGCTGATTGATATTGATCCGCAGGCGAATGCCACAGTGGGGTGTGGCATTGCCGTGCGTGATCTCGATGCGACTGTTTATGAGGTGTTGCTAGGCGAAGCCGACATCGAACAGGTGATTGTCCCGACTCAATACAAATTCCATGTATTGCCTTCCCATCCCGATTTGGCAGGGGCTCAGGCGGAGCTGAATCAGCTTGAGTTCCATGACCAGCGTTTGCAGCGAGCGTTAGAGGGGGTTGTCAACAAGTTTGATATCATCCTGATTGATTGTCCGCCGGTGCTAAATGTTTTAACCGTCAACGCACTCACCGCTGCTGCCGAGGTGTTGATTCCGGTGCAATGCGAATACTACGCGCTGGAGGGGCTGACCAGTTTGATGGAAACGATTGATTTGGTGCAACAAAACCTGAATCCGAATCTGAAAATTTTGGGCTTGGTCAGAACCATGTATGACACTAGAAACAACCTTGCCATCGAAGTCTCCGAGCAATTACAAGCGCATTTTCCAACCCAGTTATTTCGTACTTTGATTCCAAGAAATATTCGTTTAGCTGAAGCCCCAAGTTATGGCAAGCCGGTTTTGGACTACGACCGACAATGTGCCGGCTCGCAAGCCTATCTGGCTTTGGCAAGTGAATTATTACGCCGTGATGGCGGCTACCGATCATAAACCGCTACAGAGCAAAATATAATGGTGAAAAAGAAAGCAAGGTTAGGACGTGGTTTGGGAGCATTGCTCGGAGACGTGAAAACCACAACGCAGATTGATTTGCCAGCAGACCCCCGCTCCGAATCAGCACAGTTACAAACCGCCTATCGTGAAATTCCCATCGAGCAATTACAACGTGGCAAGTATCAACCGAGAATCGACATTAACAAACAGGCACTGGCTGAATTAGGTGAATCGATTAAATCGCAGGGCGTGATACAGCCCTTGTTGGTGCGACCGGTTACGAAACACCAGTTTGAAATCATTGCTGGTGAAAGACGTTGGCGCGGCGCACAGATTGCTGGATTAAAAACGGTTCCAGCAGTGATACGTGAAATCCCCGATCAAACCGCCATGGCAGTGGCATTGATTGAAAACATGCAACGCGAAAACCTCAACGCGATTGAACAAGCCAAGGGGTTTCAGCGTTTGTTGGAAGAATTTGGCTTGACCCACCAAGAGGTATCAGAGGCAGTGGGCTACTCAAGAACCACAGTGAGCAACTTGTTAAGGATGCTCACATTACATCCCAGCGTGCAAGAAATGGTGCAAAACAAGGTGCTTGATATGGGACATGCGCGCACACTTTTGGGGTTGCCACAAGCAAGGCAGCCCGAAGCCGCCAACGTGGTAAAAAATAAAAGTCTCTCGGTACGACAAACCGAGCGACTGGTCAAAAAATGGCTTAATGATGAGAATGCTACACAAAATGATGATCATAATGGTAGCAAGGGCAACGCAGATATTATCCATCTGCAAGATGACCTTTCGGAACGGTTAGGGGCAACAGTCCATATTCGGCATGGTGTCAAAAAAGGTAAATTGATTATTCATTATCACTCACTGGATGAACTGGATGGTATTCTTGAACGTATAAAATAGCGTTGTGTTTTGTGTCAAATCTTTGTGGAAAACCCTTGCGGGTTTGGCTGTTTTACTGGATTCCTGCTCCCCGCCTACGCGGGGACAGGCTTCGCAGGAAAGACGGATGTTGGCTTTTTGCACAATCTCTCAAGTCCTGCTGATAACTGAACGAGTCTAAAACAACGCCGTAGCCAGTTTTTCTGCGCCGAAACGAACCACATCGGTGACCGGCAATCCAGTTTGCTCTTGTAGCGATGCGATTTCCGCCTGTGCCTCAGATTCTGATAGCAACGAGGTATTTAAGGCGATGCCAATGGTGGTGGTTGCAGACAGGGAACCACACACGCTGACCACGGCTTCATTCAGAGCGATGAATTCCTTTAATGGTGGAATTTTTACATGTTGTAGATTTCTAATGTATTCCATGCCTGCTTGATGGCACATAATTAAGTGGGTCGGGCAACTGCCACGCATCAATGACAAGGTTGCACTACTGCCCGGATGTAGCAACGAACCCTGCCCTTCAATAAAAACAATGTCGTTGTCGGCAGCCTCCATGAGCATAGTTTCCACAGCACCGCAGGCATGGTCAACCTTGAAGGCATCTAATGGAATCCCCTTGCCGGTGATGATAATTCCAATCTGACCGGTGGCAATGAATTCACTGGTGATGCCCTTGCCAATACCCTGCTTCTTTCCGGCTTCGCGTATCCATCGGTATAATTCCAAACCGACTGTCATCTTGCCAATTGCCATATCGGTTCCCACCAGCAGTACGCGCTTGTTGTTTAAGGTGGCAGCCCGACCGGTTCCGATTTCAGGGATAAAGGTCGGTTGTCGAACATCCCAAATCCATTGGTCCCCGGTTAACAAATGACCGAATTTGTCGGTTAATCGGTCATGCAAACCGTTGACCACCGACATATTCAGTTGTATTGCGCGTTGCAATGATGCGTCCCACTCTTTGGGCACTTTGCCACCAGATGGTGCTGTCCCTAGTATCAATACGTCCGCACCCAGTGCTGCCGCCTGCTCAACAGAGCCGACCACCCGATAGTCAAAAGGTAGCCCGCAAGCCTGTTGCACGGTTTTGCCATCATGGGTTGAGTCAATCACGCATGCAATCGAATTTTCCGTATAGCGCATCACCCCAAAGCCCATTTTTCCATAAATACTATTCAGATTCCCTTCCATATAAATGGCGATTTTTTGATTCTTTGTCAACATATTTTTAATTTCTTCCGTTCAATATTGAAGCACCATGACCGGCAAGCTCGACAGGCATAACGACACCGCCAATTAACTCGGCACCCGAGCAAGGATCTGGCGCCAGATTCAGATGGGAGTCCAAGTCAACATGGTCGAGAAGTCCAGTTATTGATGCGGCAGCAGAGATCGATAGCGATGACTCGCCCATACAACCGATCATGGTTTTTAGGTTAAAGTCGCGAGCGACCGCAATAATCCGTAACGCTTCGGTGATGCCACCACATTTCATGAGTTTCAAATTCACCCCGTCCACGCGGTCAGCCCATTTGACAACATCGGTCGCATAGCGACAGGATTCATCTATATATATCGGCAACGGTCGTTGCTTGAAAATTGCGCGCAGCTCACTTTCCTGCCCCTCGGCTAACGGTTGTTCTATGTAATCGGCATGGCGTTGCGCCAGCCATTTCATCATAAAAATCGCGTCTGTGGGACTCCAGCCGCCATTGGCATCGACACGCAGGCTCACGTCATAAGGCTTGGTGCTTTCCACAACCTGCATAAACATCGCTTGATCGGCTTCAATGCCTTCAGGCGAGCCGAGTTTGACCTTTAATGACCGAATGCCGGTATCGTGCAGCAATAGCGGGATACGCTGCTTGACCACATCGGGCGGATTGATACCAATCGTAACCGATGTCGGCACACTGGGCTTACCGATTCCAAGCAGTTGATACAAGGGCAGCTTGGCTTTTTTTCCGAGCCAATCCCAAAGCGCGATGTCCAACCCTGCTAAGGCACATGCGGGCAATTCATGTTGTCTGGCGCAAGCATCAATTTGATGTATCGACAGGTCGGAATCGGCACTGAAACATTCGGCTGTAAAAAACTCGGATTCAAAAAATTCACTCAGGGCTTGTTGGGCAATCGCCGCAGTTGCCGCACCTTCACTTTTTCCGGGAGATAATTCACCCCAACCGGTTATGCCCTGATGAGTCACAGAAATAAAAAGATTATCCAATCCGGTACGCACTCCGCGGCTAATTGCCAGCGGAAATTTCTTGTTAAGATGTAATGTTTTGAAGCCGATTTTCATGTTGTGATTCTGTCGCCTATACGGGCATCCTCCCCGCCTGTACCGAAGTAACCGCAACCAATTGCACAATATCTTCCACACTACAGCCGCGTGACAAATCATTCACTGGATGTTGAAGCCCTTGCAGAACCGGACCGACTGCTGCTACCCCACCGATGTGTTGGGCGATTTTATAACCGATATTGGCAGCCTGTAAATCGGGAAAAATAAAAACATTTGCCGGTGCGGTAACCGACATAGTCGGTGCTTTTTGTTGCAGAATAAGTGGCACAGTAGCCGCATCAAATTGCACTTCTGTCATCAGCGCAATGTCTGGTCTTGTTTGGCGAATGATTGCGCCGGCTTCAATCACTTTATCGACATTCCGATGGGTTGCACTCCCTGCCGTAGAAAAAGAAAGCAATGCCACTTTCGGCTCTAAACCGACCAGATTTTTCGCGCTGTCTGCCGAGGCGATGGCAATATCGGCTAACTGTGCGGCATCGGGCTCAATCACCAAGGCACAATCGGCGTATATTGCCGTGCCCTGCAGCGCATGATGTGGCAAATTATGTTGCATCAGAAAAAAACTGGACACCAATTCGCTTTGCGGACGCATACCAATTAGTTGTAGGGCCGTTTTTACCACCGCGGAAGTGGTGTTTATCGCACCAGCGACAACGCCGTCAGCATCGCCACTCATCACTTTGAGCGTGGCAAAAGTTAGCGGGTCAACGACCTGTTTGCGGGCCTGGTCGAGCGTCAGCCCTTTATGTTGGTGTGCTTGAAAAAGTCGGTCGATATATTTTTCGGTGTGATTACTTGCCTCAGGATTCTCAATCACAAGATGTTGCCGATTCTCAATCTCAATGTGATGTTCACCCGCCAAATGCAACACCGCATCACGGTCGCCAATCAAAACGACTTTTGCCAACCCTTCCTGAACAACCAATGCCGCTGCTGCCAGCACCCGAATATCGCCCGCCTCGGGCAGAACAATCCTTTTCGGATTTGCTTTTGCTTGTTTGATAATGTGTTTGATTGGGTCCATCAAGGACTTTTTTCATTCAACAATCGAATCCTTGATGACTCCCAAATACAACGGCTATCCAACATTATTGCCACAATTTATTGTTAGGAAAAATCTTTGTACTTGGCGAGGTGTCGGATTGGTTTGCTCAGCGCATCGCGTCTGAATGGATCGCCGAGTTCGCGAGTACACATGATTTCGATAACCGTGGTTTTGCCGTCATTCATTTGCATATCAACGGCTTTGGTCAATGCCGCACCGACCTGTTCGAGTTTATCGACCACAATGCCTTCGGTTCCCATCGCCTTGCCGACTTCGGCAAAACTGGGGTTGACCAAATCGTCTGCAACAAATCGGCGATTGTAGAAATCGACTTGATTTTTCTTCTCAGCACCCCATTGCCGGTTGTTGAATACCACGCCAACCACCGGAATATCGTGTCGCACTGAGGTCATAATTTCGGACATGCTCATGCCCCATGCGCCGTCTCCAGAATACGCAATCGCCGGACGCTCAGGAGCCGCACATTTCGCCCCAATGATGGTCGGCAATGCGTAACCACAGTTACCAAAGCTCATCGGTGCAAGGAAACTACGCGGACGCTCAAACCGCAAATAACTGTTGGCGATTGCGTTGATGTTGCCAATATCGGTGGACACCATCACATCCGCGGGCATGGCATTTTCAAGTTCACGCAATACCTGACGCGGATGGAGCCAATTTTCGGCTTCGTTGCTCTGTTGCGTAATCATGTCCAAACTATACGCATCATTTTCGTGTGCCCATTCGTTCAACTCGGCTTCCCATGATGCCTTATCGGCAGCAACTTCAGCGGCGCGAGTATCTTTGTTGGCATGACATGCTGGAGCGCACTCATTGAGCCGTGCCAACAGTGCTTTTGCCGAAGCCCCCGCATCACCGCAAATACCGACTGAAATTTTCTTAACCAGTCCGAGCATTTTGTGGTCGGCATCAATCTGAATAATTTTCGCATCTTTCGGCCAATAATCGATACCATATTGCGGTAATGTACCGAAAGGTCCAAGGCGGGTTCCTAATGCCACCACCACATCGGCTTTGCTGATGATGGACATGGCAGCTTTGGAGCCGTGATAACCAAGTGGGCCACACCATAACGGATGGCTTGCTGGAAATGAATCGTTATGCAGGTAACTGTTTACCACCGGCGCGCCGAGATATTCTGCCAGTGCCTTACAGTCCTCAACGGCATCTGCCATAACCACGCCGCCGCCAGAAATAATCACCGGAAAGTTCGCTTTGGCAAGCATTTCGGTCGCTTGATTGAGCGAGTCTTCCCCACCCGGGCCGCGGTCAAGATGCATCGGCTGGGGTATTTCAATATCAATATCACCATAAAAATAATCGCGCGGGATATTCAATTGGGTCGGGCCAAGCTCGGAATGAGCGCGGTCAAAACAGCGGGCGGTATATTCAGCCATACGGTTGGGATTGTTGACATGCCCTTGATATTTGACAAATTCCTGAAACATAGGTAGCTGATTGGCTTCCTGAAAACCGCCTAAGCCCTGTCCCATGGTGCCCGTTTCTGGGGTAATCATAACCACCGGAGAATGTGCCCAATAGGCTGCCGCAATCGCGGTAACGCAGTTGCTGACACCCGGTCCATTTTGACCAATGACCACCCCATGACGACCACTTACCCGAGAATAGCCATCCGCCATGTGCGCCCCGCCCTGCTCGTGCACAACCGACACCAAGCGAATGCCAGCCGGCGTGAAGATATCCATCGCATCCATAAAAGCCGACCCCATAATACCAAAAATATTGGTTACGCCGTGGGCGGCAAGGGTTTCCACAAAAGCTTCAGAAGTGGTCATTTTTGTCATATCATTTTCTCCAAGAATTGTTCAAAACAGATTGTCGGTTGTTTAAGTCTGTCAAGACTAGCAGTTCAGCGCGACACTGGCATCAACATAGTCATACCCCAAATCCTCTGCCACTTCACGACAGGTGACTTTGCCAGCATGGACATTTAAGCCGTTACGCAAATGTGGGTCATCCAACATCGCCTGTTTAGCCCCTTTATTAGCCAATGCAAGCGCGAGTGGCAAGGTGACATTGTTGAGCGCGTAAGTAGATGTGCGCGGTACGCCGCCGGGCATGTTGGCAACACAATAATGTACCACATCATCGACAACATAGGTCGGCTCGGCATGGGTGGTCGCTTTTGAAGTTTCACAGCACCCGCCCTGATCAATTGCCACATCGACAATGACCGAGCCCGACTTCATATTGGCAACCATGTCTGCGGTGACCAGTTTGGGTGCTTCCGCACCGGGAATCAATACCCCGCCAATGACCAGATCGGCACTGAGAACATGTTGCTCAAGCGCGTCGGCGGTTGAAAAAACCGAATTGGAGCTACGCCCAAACTGTTGCCAATGTTTTTCGATGGAATGTGGATTATTATCCAGCACCCAAACATCAGCCCCCATGCCCACCGCGATATGACAAGCGTGGGTGCCGACTACGCCAGCACCGAGAATAACCACTTTCACCGGATCAACCCCGGGCACACCGCCCAACAACATGCCCAATCCGCCATGTGGTTGCTCAAGACAATAAGCACCCGCCTGAATCGACATTCTGCCGGCCACTTTGGACATTGGTGCCAGCAACGGCAAGCCGCCGTATGGTGAGGTTACCGTTTCATAGGCAATGCAGGTTGCGCCACTTGCTACCAAATCTTTGGTTTGTGCCGAGTCGGGAGCCAGATGCAGATAGGTATAGAGTATTTGACCCTCGCGCAACATGGCGCGCTCTACCGCTTGCGGTTCCTTCACCTTGATAATCATATCGGCTTGTGCAAAGACCTCTGCCGCCGCATCAAGAATGGTTGCCCCGGCAGTCTGATATTCGTCATCCATTGCCCCAATGCCCGTACCCGCATTGCTCTCAACAACAACCGTATGACCCTGCTTAATCATTTCACGAACACTGGTCGGGGTCATGCCCACTCGATATTCATGGTTTTTAATTTCTTTCGGAATACCTATTAACATATCATTTCCTCAATTATTTTGAATAACTCTTTGCTTGAAGATCCTTGGCAACAATGCCCAACAGCGGGGGGGGCTCAACCGCGCCGATAAAATAATGATTCTGGTTAGATTGTTATCGTACCAAAACCAGCGTTTTGTGGCAGATTCTAGCATAATAACCGATATGCCCCAATTTTTTGCGCGGAGAATAAGTGATGGACGACTGTACCGGTTCAGCACCTATGATAGCCTTTGCATAATTGCTGGAAGTACGTAGCCACGCCAAAACCGCGCAATACCGTAGATGCGGATTATATACAGAATGTACGGGCAGCCAAGCCCAATGACGTTTGATTAGCTCCATAGGAGCGGTACCTTGGGGTTTTTACATTTCCGCCGTTCCAGCAACGGTTCTGGCGCGGCTGAAGCCACACTGCCGTTGTCGTAAATTTATCAAACAGTCTATTCGTAATTGATTAAAGTGCTTTGTACGAACCCCCCTAGCCCCCTCGTATGATAACAATAGGGTAAATTATCAGGGGGGATGAGTGGACTAGATTCCCGCCTGCGAGACTGTGCAAGAAACCAACACCCGTCATTCCTGCGAAAGAGACTGTGCAAGAATCCCAAGCTAGGTCGCGTTACATGTGGAAAACCCTTGCGGGTTTGTTTGTTTTACTGGATTCCTGCTCCCCGCCTGCGCGGGAACGACAAAATATTGATTTTTACACGACCCATTATTTCAAGTCCCCCTGTCAAGATACTGTTTTAAAAATCAAGTTATTTTTACTTTTTTGATCAGTTCTTTGTACGAAACACCCCCTAATCCCCATTTATCAGGGGGATGAATAGGACGTACTCACTTCTGATACGGGCTCTCAAATCGTTCTGAATCTGGACTGTTTATGCAACCAATTCAACCGTCACTCGGCGGTTTTGTTTGCCTTTGTTTTTGATGCTGGCGACCCGAACTGTGCCGATTTCGCTGCTATTGGCAACATGTGTTCCGCCGCAGGGTTGTAAATCTGCATCGCCGAATTTGACCAGTCTGACCTTGCCTTTGCCCATCGGTGGCAATACCGACATGGTGCGTACTAGTTGTGGTTGTTGGGCCATTTCTTGGTCGGTAATCCAGCGCAATGTCATTGCATGATTTTTTTGAATGATTTGATTGAGCCGTTGCTCTAGGGTTTCTTTTTTCGGCGGGTCGGGTAATAAAAAATCCAATCGACCGCTGCCGTTACTGATTGAACCGCCGGTGACTGGTGCCCCAACCGCGACGCAGAGTAGATGCAGACAGCTATGCATCCGCATCAGTCGATAACGTCGTTGCCAGTTTAAGGTTAGGGTGACTCGGTCGCCTATGTTCGGCATGACTGCCCCTTCTTTGACGATGTGCAGATGTGCGCCATCGCGCTCGTAACAATCTAAAATTTCCAACTGCCGTCCTGTCGCATCGGTCAACATCCCGGTATCTCCCGGCTGTCCACCACCGAGCGGATAGAAAACGGTTTGATCGACACAAAACGCATTGTCATAAAGCGCGTTTATTTCTGCTTCACAGGATTGCAGATAGCCGTCCTCTCGAAAGAGTTCTTTTGTCATTTTTCTAACTGTCTTTCCAATCTCATTGATTGTGCAATGCGCGTTCGCACCTGCTCGGCGACTTTGACTGCCAGCAGCCCATCCTCGCCCGATACCAATGGCGGTTTTTTATGCACAACGCAATCAATAAAATGTGCCAGCTCTGCATTCAAAGGCAGTTGTGGGGTTACTTCAATATTGCGGTGTATCAATTCAGGAAACTTATTGCCCGATTCGATGTTGCCCGGTCTGACTTCTTCGATTTGTTGATCGCTAAAATTCAGCCCCAGATACATGTCATGTGAAAACACCCTGATACGCCGAAACTGGTTGCGTGAAACTCGGCTCGCCGTTACATTGGCAACCGCGCCATTGGCAAATTCCAATCGCGCATTGGCAATATCAACATGCTCGGTAATCACCTGCGTGCCGGTGGCAGATATGTCGGTCAATTCTGCGTCAATCAATGACAACACAATATCAATATCATGGATCATTAGGTCGGTTACCACGTCAACATCGGTCGCTCGTTCGACAAATTTGCCCAATCGGTGTACCTCAATAAATCTCGGATTAGTGGCGAGTTCGGCGAGTTTCATCACCCCTGCATTGAAGCGTTCCAGATGACCGGTTTGTAAAATTGCTCGATTCTTTCTGGCAAGCTCAACAATTTCACTGCTTTGTGCAACACTGGACGCGACTGGTTTTTCCAGCAACATATCCACCCCCGCCTGCAAAAATGGTCGTGCCACGGTCAAATGCAAACTGGTCGGCACCGCAATGCTGACCGCATCAATTTGGCTCTCAAGCCCCGCCGTGCTGGTCAACGCCTGACAATGATACTGCTCGGCAATGCTGTGCGCCGTGGCGCAGTCGGTATCAACAACCGCAACCAACTCCACGTTATCCATCGCATGATAAATCTTGGCATGAATGCGTCCAAGATAGCCCACTCCAACTACTGCAACTCGTATGGGTTTAAACATCATTAAGTGTTTTTTTATGTGCGTCATTGATTATTGGCATCTCTGTATTGAGCTGTATATTAACAGAGATTTTTGCATAATTAGAGTCTGCTCACAAAGTCGGTTTTGGATATTCAAATCTGTCCCAGCCAAGCAATTGGCATGATCCGTACCCGTCCAATCGTAATTGGTGTCGCCCAGTGTTCGTTATCGACCCTATTAGTCGCCTTATTTTGGGCACAAAAAAGACCTTCAGCAGGATGAGCAGGTTCATGACTAGGAAAATGCTGTTGATCCATGCAACCGAGGTGTCTGCTCGCTTGGCACGGATATAATTTAGCCGATAACCGTTCTTTGCCTGACCAAATTTGCCTTCTATTGGAATCCGTTGTAGGTAATCCGTCCGGCGTTGGGCTTTTAATTGCTTCAACACATCTCGATTCGCTTCTGTTACCTGTTTGGGTCTGCCTAATGGCTTGCCCGAAAAACGGATGCCCAATCCTTTCAAGTAGTGCCGGTTCTCTCGACTACCATATATCGGATCACCAATAATCGCTTGATGGAACACTTCAAAAACAGTATCCCCCATCCGTTTGCGCACTTCAACCAGCAACGAGGGTACAAACGGGACTGATCTTTGGTAACCGGCAAGCCCGACAAAGTATTGCAGATACGGATTCTCCTGAATCTGACTCACCGTTTCCCGATCAGACAACCCTAGTTTGTGTTTGATGATCACCGCACCGATGACTAAACGAGCATCTTTTGCTGGCCGACCCCGCTTTGACGAGAGGCTTTTATGATAGCCCTGTGCCAACCCATCCCATGGAATACACTGACCTAGTTTCACCCAGCGGTTGTGTGCATCAAGGGTGGTGTGAAACGGCCAGTCAAATTCTGCGATAGTACGTTGGTTGGAATCGTTATAATCAATCATAGCTGCAAGGTTTTAGAGGTTATTGGGCTGATTTCCATGCAGAATTATACCACAAAATCACTATTACTTGTTTATATTCAGATAGATATATTTTATGAGCAGGGTCTAATTACCAGAATCACGTCTTCTTGTGCTGAGCAGTTCGTGTGTATATGGAGAACCTTTGCGGGTTTGTGTGTTTTACTGGATTCCCGCCTGCGAGACTGTGCAAAAACCCCCGCGTAGGTCGCATTACATGTGGAAAACCCTTGCGGGTTTGGCTGTTTTACTGGATTCCTGCTTATCAAGGGAAAGACGGAGGTTGGGTTCTTGCACAGTCTCAAACGACTCTCGTAATTCGCAATAAATCATAATCTCCTCATGCAGCCGGCTGTGTCAAAATATTTTAGCCGAGCAGCAAAAATCAGCAAAACATTCGCTTTAACAAAGTTTAAGCGGTTATTGTTGCTATTTTCCACATAATCACTTAACACTTGCCAACGATAACCGTACAATCCAGCGTCTTTATTTTACCCTAGGGAGTTCTGTGACAACATCCATTACTGACGACATTAGAATTGCCAGCATCGATCAGGTAATTAGTCCAAGCGACATCATTGCCGAGTTGCCGATGACAGCGCAAGCCACAACGACAACATTGCAAACACGAAAAGAGATTCATCACATTCTGAGTGGCGATGATGATCGTGTTCTCGCCATAGTCGGACCTTGCTCAATCCATGATACCGAAGCAGCGATCGAATATAGCAAACGCTTGATGTCGCTTAAACAACGTCATCAAGATGATTTGCTGATGGTCATGCGGGTCTATTTTGAGAAACCGCGTACCACGGTGGGTTGGAAGGGTTTGATTAACGACCCCGACTTAAACAATACTTTCGACATCAATAAGGGACTCCGCATGGCACGCAATTTGCTTCTGACGCTGAATAGTTCAGGGATGCCAGCAGGGACAGAATATCTGGATATTATTACTCCGCAATACGTTGCCGATCTCATCGCTTGGGGTGCGATTGGGGCGCGTACCACAGAAAGTCAGGTTCACCGCGAGCTAAGTTCGGGGCTGTCCTGTCCTGTCGGATTAAAGAATGGCACTAACGGCAACCTTGATATTGCGGTTGACGGTATCCGCGCCGCCGCCAGACCGCATCACTTTTTATCCATGACCAAAAAGGGGCAGTCTGCCATATTCACGACCACCGGTAATCTCGATTGCCATATTATTTTAAGAGGCGGCAAAGAGCCGAACTTTAACGCTGCGAGTGTCAATGAAGCCTGCGACAAACTGTCCGCCGCTGGACTAACCCCGCAGGTGATGATTGATTACAGCCATGCCAATAGCCAAAAAATTCCCGAAAATCAACTGCTCGTTTGTGCCGATGTCGCCAATCAGATTTCATCTGGCGATAAGCGGATTATCGGTGTGATGATTGAAAGCCATTTGGTAGCAGGCAGACAGGATGTGGTGGATGGCAAGCCTGAAACCTATGGTCAAAGCATCACCGATGCCTGTATTGACATTGATACCACCGAAGAAATGATTAACAACCTTGCCAGCGCGGTGCGTGAACGCCGCCAAAAGGTATTTTCCTAACAAAAAACTTTCCTTATGATTAAACCACATGGTGCTGACGCGCTGACCCCTTCATATGTTGAAAACACCGCTCAACGGCGCGACCTGACAGAACAGGCGCAAGCCCTGCCTTCTGTACTACTTAGCTCCGCGGGTGCTGCCAATGCGGTGATGCTAGGCGCGGGTTACTTCACCCCATTATCGGGTTATATGGACAAAGCGGACTGTTTGAGTGTGGCTGATTCCATGCAAACGACAGCCGGCTTATTCTGGCCGATGCCGGTTTTGTGTTTGGTGGACTCGGCAACACATATTACCGCCGGGCAATCCATCGTCTTGCGCGACCCCAACGTCAACGACAATCCGGTGCTTGGCATCATGGAAGTTGACAAAATAGAAACCATGTCCGAGCAGGATATGACACATATCAGCGAAAAAGTGTATCGCACAACGGACACCGCCCACCCCGGCGTTACCGAATTCAAAAATCAGGGGCGCACATTGCTATCCGGCGCAATCAAGGTGTTGAATTTCAGTTATTTCAAAACCATGTTTGCCGACACCTTTCGTACTGCGGGTGAAATTCGACAAGCCATTAACGCGCATGGCTGGAAAAAGACAGTCGCATTCCAAACCCGTAATCCGATGCACCTTGCCCATGAGGAATTATGTCGCATTGCCATGCAGCGTGTTGGTGCCGATGGTTGTGTCATTCATATGTTGCTTGGAAAACTCAAACCCGGCGATATTCCAGCAAATGTGCGCGATGCGACCATCAGAAAAATGGTTGAGTTATATTTCCCAAAAAACACGGTCATCATTAGTGGCTATGGCTTTGATATGTTATATGCCGGACCCCGTGAAGCGGTGCTACATGCTATTTTTCGTCAAAACATGGGTGCGACTCATTTTATTGTTGGACGCGATCATGCGGGCGTTGGCGACTACTACGGCGCATTTGACGCACAAGCCATTTTCGATGAATCAGTCACCAACCAGTTGGAAATCGAAATTTTTAACGCCGATCACACCGCATACTCAAAGAAACTCGATAAAGTGGTCATGATGCGCGAAGCCCCCGACCATAAGATGGAAGATTTTGTTTTACTGTCTGGCACCAAAGTCCGCGAAATGCTGTCTCAAGGCATCGCTCCTCCGGCAGAATTTTCCCGACCCGAAGTGGCACAAATTTTAATGGATTATTACCAGTCTGAATGCCCGCCTGCGTGAATGCCCAACACTGCGTTACCACTATATACCAGCATATACCTGAGTAAAAAGAGACACTGTCGATGTAACGATGCTCATTTGAAATCGACTTTTTGGCGTGGCACGGCGATGGAATCACGCTTAATCAGGGCGCATTCCAGTTTAACTGGGAGTGTTTTTGTGTTTGGGGTATGGTTTCCAAAGTGAATCTGTTCCACAGTCCATCGCCCCATTGCCCGCTGTGGCAACACAAGCGTTGAAAGTGGTGGTGATAGGTGTCGCCCAATGTCTTCGTCATCGTAGCCGATGATAGACACATCTTGCGGAATCAATAGATTCAACTCCTTCATCTGTTCATAACTGCCAATCGCCATCCGATCATTCTGGCAAAAAATCGCTGTCGGTGGATTTGCCAATGACATAAGTTGTGCTGTTGCGCGATAACCCGCGCTTGCCGACCAATCACCGTTAATCACCAAATCAGGGTCAAAGGGAATATCGGCGGATGACAATGCCCGACGATATCCGATTAGACGATCTTTGCTTGCTGCCATAAAAGTCTCGCCAGTAATTGTGCCGATTCGTCTATGCCCAGCTTCAATCAGTGTGGTGGTGGCAACTTGACCACCGACAATCTCACCCGGCACGACCGCCGGAAAAATCATGTCTTTGCTATAACAATTCAGTAGAAAAGTCGGAATACCCGCCGTTTTCAATAATTCCGGCAACACCACCTTGCGGGTAAAAATACAGCAGTAGATAATCGCCTTGACACCATGATCAAGCAGATGCCTGATTGTGCCGACTTCACGCTCCGGATCACTGCCGATTTCCGCAATCAGCAAGATGTCGCCTGTTTCGCGCAATGCCTGATGAACGCCTTCGATTGCCACAATGCCTTCGGGGCTGGTGGACAGAAAATCAATGACAAAGCCGACCGCGCCATGGCTTATTTGTTTTTGCTTGGTCGCTTCTAACAGACCACGAAACATCTGATCATGGTAGCCAAGCTCCTTGGCAGATTGCAGTACGCGATCACGCATAGCCACCGATATTTGCACTGATTTATTGTCATTAAGCACAAAAGACACGGTTGACTGCGAGCAACCCGCCTCATGGGCGATGTCACTCATGGTAACTCGGCGTTTTTTTTTGTTTTCTGGCATATTTTTTTAATATGATGTAAATTCGAGTAGCCTTGGCGTGGCATCCCTCGCTTTAAGAGACCTTTGTATAATGTTCGGAAGTGTAGCAAATTACACAAAAACTCCGGTCGCGTTATATGTGGAAAACCCTTGCGGGTTGGCTGTTTTACTGGATTCCTGCTTTCGAGACTGTGCAAGAAACCCTCGCTAGGTTACGCTGGTGGAAAACCCAACCCCCTAAATCCCCCTTATCAGGGGGACTTTCCACTCAATTCCCCCCTGATAAGGGGGGCTAGGAGGGTTAAGAATGACGAACGTTGGGTTTTTTGCACAGTCTCCTGCGCGGGAACGGCGGCTGTTGGATTCTTGCACAATCTCAAACGACCCGCGTAATTCGTAATTCCCAATTACGCATCGTCGCTAACTTGAGTCCGAATACGTTTCTCCGATGTTGGGTCAAAAAGCATTACCACCGCAGGATTAAACAAAAGCCCCACTTTGTTGCCCTCAGCTGACCGTGCTTCGCCACGTTCCTCAACCACCAGTTTCTCGCCAGTCGCAGACATTAGATGGGAATAAGATACTCCGCCAAGCGATTCTGTTATCTCAACGACATGGGTTTCTCCCGCCGGATCGACTTCAATATGTTCAGGGCGCAGACCAAAACTGACCACCTGACCATCATATTGTGCTGGGGCATTTATCGGCACAGATGTTTGTAGCGCAGGCACGTCAACCATTTTGTTTTTCACTAAACCCGTCATAAAATTCATCGCTGGTGAGCCGATGAAACTAGCAACAAATTTGCTATCAGGATCACGATAAAGATCCATAGGAGTACCCACTTGTTCGATATAGCCAGCACGCAGCACGACAATTTTGTCAGCCAGCGTCATCGCCTCAACCTGATCGTGGGTCACATAAATCATTGTTGCACCAATCTCTTTATGAAGACGTGCAATTTCCACCCGCATCTCCACCCGAAGCTCAGCATCGAGGTTTGACAGCGGTTCGTCGAACAAAAACACCTCCGGTCCACGCACAATCGCACGCCCAATGGACACTCGTTGCCTTTGCCCACCCGATAAAGTCGCAGGCTTGCGTTTGAGATAGTCATCAAGTTTAAGAATACGGCTGGCTTCGGCAACTTTGGTTTCAATCTCGGCTTTTGGGTAACCATTCATTTTAAGACCAAACCCCATATTCTCTTTCACCGTCATATGCGGATAAAGTGCGTAAGTCTGAAACACCATGGCAACACGTCGCTGTGCCGGATCCATATTGGTCACATCTCTACTACCGATACTAATCTGACCTTCAGTGGTATCTTCAAGCCCTGCCACCATGCGGAGCAATGTTGATTTGCCACATCCAGACGGACCAACAAAAACACAAAACGTCCCATCGTCAATCTCAAGATCCACACCGTGTATGACCTGTTCTTTGCCATAGCGTTTGATGACTTTATTTAGCGTAACACCCGACACAGCGACATCCCCGTTGATTTAATAATCGTTTGCTTTACGAATGATGTATTCGCAGCAACCTGATGCTTTCCTGTTAATATATTCAATTTTAACCACTTACTCCATCGTATTTTTCGCTGTTAATATACACGAAAAAAATTAAAATCAAAGCGTTTATTAGTAATATTTGGTGATAATCTTTTATTGACACTAATAATTATTAGTTTTATAATGCCAATCCGTTAAATACTTTGAGGAGTAAAAAATGAAAAAGCGCAAATTGATTACCATAGCACTTGCAACCGTTGCCAGCATGGCGACAGCGAGCTTTACCGCTCATGCCCAACTCAGCGGGGATCTTCGAATTTTCTTTGATATATCAGACCCGAAGCCCCGTGCTGCAATTGAGGGTATGATTGACGAATTTCAGGGTTTGCATCCTGATTTGAATATCGAAACCACGGTTATTGATCGGGAAGCCTATAAAACTCAGATTCGCAATTTCCTGACCGCAAACGCACCAGATGTGGCATCATGGTATGCAGGTAACCGGATGCTTCCTTTTGTGAAGCCCGGTCTGTTTGAGGATGTCTCTGACCTTTGGGATGGTGAGCTGGGAGAAAAACTTGCATCAGCCCGCACATCGATGACCATTGACGGCAAGCAGTGGGGCATTCCCTACTCCTATTATCAATGGGGAATTTATTACCGTGCGGACATCTTTAAGGAGCTTGGTCTCGCGGAGCCGACAACTTTTGATGAGATGAAATCAAACTGTCAAACGATTATCAATTCGGGTCGTAAATGCTACGCGATCGGCACTAAAGCCCTCTGGCCTACGGGCGGCTGGTTTGACTACCTCAACATGCGTACTAATGGCTATGAGTTCCATATGGATCTAACCGCTGGTCGCATTAAATGGACGGATGCACGTGTGCAAGACACTTTTGCCAACTGGCGAGAACTGGTTGACATGGGTGCATTTATCGATAGTCATACCGCCTATGATTGGCAAGACGCAGTCCCTTTTGTAGCCAATGGTGATGCCGTTTCATATCTGATTGGTAATTTTGCTGTCGAGACGATTCTTGATGCTGGTCTCACTAGCGATCAGTTAGATTTCTATCAGTTCCCGCTGATTACCGAAGGTATCCCGATGGCAGAGGACGCGCCGACTGATACGTTGCACATCCCGTCCAAGGCTAAAAACAAAGACAACGCCCGTGCATTCCTTCGGTTTTTCGCCTCCGCAGACGTACAAACCAAGATTAGTGCCCAACTCGGTCAGCTTCCAGTGAACAATCGATCCGCTGTCGACACAGACGATAAGTTTATTTCTCAGGGTTTTGAGATGCTGAATGAAGCCTATGCGCTTGCACAATTCTTTGACCGCGATGCCCCCGCCGAGATGGCTAAAATCGCTATGAATGGCTTTCAAGAATTCATGGTACGCCCTGATAATCTTGATGCTATCCTCGCTCGTCTCGAAACAGCACGGCAACGGATTTACTAATCATGAATGTTACAGGGTGGGAACATCCGCTCCCACCCTGTGATACACCATCACCGCGGATTGGTCAGTAGATGACAAAACATACCGCCATCGATATAACTCACCCGCACCGCTCATGGTACAAGCGGCATGAAATAGCCGTTACACCGTGGCTATTCTTGGCTCTTGGTGTATTGATGTTTCTGATCTATGTGGTATTTCCGATATTTCAAAGTTTCAATATGGCTTTGTTGAAATGGGATGGTTTGGGCGAAGCTGAATTTGTTGGGATGCGTAACTATCAAGAGCTGTGGGACGATCCAGCCTTTTATGTTTCACTCAAAAATAATGTGGTGTGGTTGTTGCTGTATCTTCTGGCGATTCCGGCTGGGCTGTTCATCGCGTTGTTTCTTAATCAGACGGTAACAGGTATTCGGCTTTATAAGTCACTCTTTTTCTTTCCTTTCGTGATTTCACAAGTCGTCGTCGGGCTTGTTTTCGCGTGGTTTTATAACCCAACCTTTGGTCTGTTGAACACCATCATTGGCAAGATCGGGCTTGGTTCAATTAACGTGCTGGGTGATCCTGCGTATGTTACCTACGGCATCATTGCCGCTGGTCTTTGGCCGCAAACCGCTTATTGCATGATTCTTTACTTAACCGGTCTTAATTCCGTTGATCCAGAACAAGTTGAGGCCGCCCGCCTTGATGGTGCTAAAGGCTGGAAAATGCTTTGGTGGGTGATTATTCCACAGCTCAAACCCGCCACATTCATCGCCTTTGTTGTCACCGTCATCGGTGCGCTCCGTAGCTTCGATTTGATTTCTATTATGACCAACGGCGGTCCCTTTGGAGAAAGTCGTGTGTTGAGTTTCTACATGTTTGAAGTAGCACTGTCCGAATATGGCTTTCGCATGGGTTATGGTGCTGCTATTGCGGTGGTACTGTTCCTCATTATGCTCTGTTTCATTGCCTATTTTCTGTACTCAATGCATCAGGATGACAAGGGACGCTGACATGTTTCCGACACCGATACAAAAGACCTCCCGCGCATCGCAACTGACCTATCAGTCTATGTTGCCGGTTGCCCTGTTCTTATGGCTTTTGCCCTTGCTTGCAGTGGCACTGTTTTCCATCAAGCCCGCCGGAGACTTCTCCAGTGGCAACTATTGGGGACTACCGACAAATTTCTCTGGATTTGAAAATTATGGCAAAGTTTTCTTTGCATCCGATATGCCGCGCTATTTGTTGAATTCGATATTGATTACGGTGCCAACTGTGATTGGTGCAGTCGCACTCAGTACCATGACTGGCTTTGCGCTTGGGGTTTATAGGTTCCGCCTGAATCTGGTGGTATTCTTTGTTTTCGTCGCTGGTAATTTCGTACCGTTTCAGATTTTGATGGTCCCGGTTCGCGAGCTAACACTTCAACTTGGACTCTACAACACCAAAACCGGGCTTGTGTTGTTTCACATCGCATTTCAAACGGGGTTTTGCACATTGTTTATGCGTAACTTTATTCGCTCCCTGCCATTTGAACTGATTGAAGCCGCCCGTGTTGAAGGGGTCGCGGAATGGCGCATATTCTGGTATGTGGTGCTACCTCTGATGAAACCTGCGATAGCCGCGCTGGCGGTACTGATATTCACTTTCATCTGGAATGATTACTTCTGGGCTGTGGTGCTTACACAAGGGATAGAAAGCCAGCCTATCACTGCTGGGATTACCTCTTTTAATGCACAATTCCGCGCCGCCTATCACCTGATGAGTGCTGGATCAATTGTTGCAGCACTGCCACCAGTTGCGATGTTCTTCCTCATGCAGAAACACTTCATAGCAGGTCTTACCCTGGGTGCTGTAAAATAAAAACTATGCCTAAAATTCGCCGTAGCCGTGCTTGGTATGGAAAAACCGATAAAGACGGGTTTATTCATCGTAGCTGGATGAAAAGTCAGGGGTTTCCCGAACAGGTTTTTGATGGTCGCCCGATTATCGGGATTTGCAATACTTGGTCAGAGCTTAGCCCGTGTAATTCCGGACTACGCGAGTTGGCGGAAGGGGTCAAGCGCGGGGTATGGGAGTCCGGTGGCTTGCCGCTCGAGTTTCCGGTGATGAGTCTTGGTGAAACGCAGATGAAGCCCACGGCGATGCTGTTTCGCAACCTGCTGGCGATGGATGTTGAGGAGTCCATTCGCGCCTACGGCATAGATGGCGTTGTGCTGCTCGGATGTTGCGACAAGACAACCCCGGGACAACTCATGGGTGCTGCTAGTGTTGATTTGCCCAGCATTGTTGTCAGTGCCGGTCCGATGCTCAATGGCAAATGGCAGGGCAAGGACATCGGCTCGGGTACCGATGTGTGGCGATTTTCCGAAGCCGTGCGTGCTGGCGAGATGAGTTTACCTAACATTGTTGCTGGGGCAGGATTTAAAACACAAGTAGCACCAACTTCTTTGCCCAATTCAAATAAAGTTCGAGTGGTTTCCTGTGGAGTCTCAAGTTGTGCCAAAACAAAATCACCTGCACTCAAATTATTTCCCTTGTCTTTTGTTTTTCTATCAATATTTTTGGATGAAAACTGACCATTAGCTCCAGGATGTATAATGATTGAGTTATCCCTTTCAACAATGGTAACTACAGCTAATCCAGTGCTTATTCCACTGAGAATTGAAATACCATCAATTGAAATCCCTTCAACTTGAAGTCCTGCTACAAGTGATTTTCCAAATTCATCATCTCCAACTGCGCCTAAAAAAACAGTTCTAGCTCCTGCCCTGACCGCTGCCACAGCTTGATTAGCTCCCTTTCCGCCAGCCATATAGGATATGTTTTTTGCACTCAAAGTCTCTCCTATCGCTGGATGGTGTTCTATTTCTAGCAAGATGTCTTGATTAATACTCCCTGCAACAAAAAGCTTCATAGTTAGCTGTTTCCTTGTGTTGTTGGTTATATGCACCGAATCATAAATTTACTAAGTATAATGAAGTATTATATCTTTTTCCATGTGCTTATGCTAAAATTTATTAGTAATAATTTATGACACTAATAATTATTGCTTTTATAATGAGAATTCCACAAAATTACTTTATTAGGAGAAAGACTATGAGAAAGATTAAATTGACCACTATTGCGATAGCATTGGTGTTCGTTTCGACAGCAACCGCTGCTCCACCGAAACTTGACCAACAAGAAACATACAAAGTTGGCTTCGCACAAACCGAAAGCAACAACCCTTGGCGAATTGCTCAAACCAAGAGCTTTCAAGACACCGCCGCAACATGTGGCTGGGATATGGTTTACACCGATGCTGCTGGCTCTGCGGCCAAGCAGGTAGCCGATGTTGATTCAATGATTGCACAAGGCGTTGATGTTATCTTTTTACCGCCACGTGAGGAAAAACCACTACTTCCTGCTGTTCTGCGTGCCAAAGCTGCGGGTATTCCCGTTTTCCTTGTGGATCGGTCGGTTGATTCCAGCGTGGCAAAAGCAGGAGTTGACTATGTCACTTTTATGGGTTCCGATTTTGTTAGACAAGGTCAGCGTGTTGCCGAATGGTTACTGGAAAACTCAGACGGCACCGAGGTTATTGTTGAGTTGGAAGGCACAACAGGATCCTCGCCAGCCAATGACCGCAAAAAAGGGTTCGACAATGTAATCGCAGCGCAAGCTGGCATGACAATCGTTGCCTCACAATCAGGCGACTTTGCACGCGATAAAGGTCGTCAAGTTATGGAGACTCTGTTGCAAGCGCACCCAGATGTGACCGTCGTCTATGCACATAATGACGAAATGGCGATTGGAGCCATTCAAGCACTGGAGGCGGCTGGACGTATGCCGGGAAGTGACATAACCATCGTCTCGATTGATGGCACCCGCGATGCGCTTCAGGCCATCATCGATGGAAAACTTGGTGTTTCGGTGGAAAGTTCACCATTCTTTGGTCCAATCGCTTGCACTACGATGAGGGCTTACGCCGCTGGCGAAGATGTTCCTGTTTGGGTGCAGGTTAAAGATCGCATTTTTACCAAAGAAAATGCGGCAAACCATATTGCCGAGGCATACTAAAACCACTTGTTTGGAACTATTCCACTGCTCTAAGATGAATTCACGATATTTACAGCGACCCGATGTCGGGTCGCTGTATTTTTTAGTGGAGTCGTATAAATATGAATGTGACACCGTTGCTTAAAATGCAGGACATTCATAAATCCTTTGGTGGCGTACACGCTCTGGAAGGGGTGAACTTGGAGGTCGAAGCGGGCGAAGTCCACGCTTTAATTGGTCAGAATGGTGCTGGCAAATCGACCTTGATTAAAACGCTGAATGGGGCTTACTCAAAAGATCATGGCAACATTCTTCTTGACGGTAGCCCGGTTGCATTTCGTTCCCCACATCAAGCGCAATTAGGAGGTGTCAGTACCATCTTTCAAGAGGTTAATCTGGTGCATTTGCGCTCTGTCACCGAAAATATTATTCTCGGGCAAGAGCCAAAAAAACTAGGCATGATTGACTGGCAAAACGCCCATAAGATGGCACAAGCAGCTGTCAGTCGATTCGGTCTTGATATTGATGTGCGCCGTCCACTGCACTACTACAACATTGCCATCCAACAAATGATTGCAATTGCGCGTGCGGTATCATTCAATGCCCGACTTGTAATCATGGATGAGCCTACATCTTCTTTGGATGATTGTGAAACCGAGGTGCTTTTTCAAGTAATTCATCAACTGCAGGCAGATGGCGTTGCCATCCTCTATATCTCGCATCACCTTGATGAGCTTTATGCGGTTTGCGATCGGGTGACAATCATGCGTGATGGTCGGACGATTTCAACGCATTCTATGGCTGATGTCGGCAAACTTGAGTTAGTATCGCGCATGATTGGGCATGCCCCAAAAAAAATTCAGCAACAGGGGGCAACTGGATTTGGCGGGGAGACGCGAAAATTTGATCAGGAGGTCATTCTGGAGGTGACATCGCTTTCTAACGGAAACAACCTGACGGATGCTTCATTCGTGTTGTACAAAGGTGAAATTGTCGGGTTAGCTGGACTGTTGGGATCTGGTCGGTCAGAAACCGCACGCTTGATATTTGGAGCGGATACTAAACGGGGAGGCACCTTACGCATTGCTGGACATGACCTCACGCTGGAATCTCCGGCCACGGCAATCGAAAATGGGTTGGGTTTTTGCACCGAAGATCGTAAGAGTGATGGCATCGTACCCGAATTGTCGGTGCGCGAAAATATAACCCTTGCTCTGCTACCAAAATTAACCCGTTACGGCATCATCCCCGTTGAACAAGAGCGTATCATCGTGGATGCTTTTATCGACAAACTTAAAATCAAAACTACTGGTCGTGAACAACCGATTCGCGAACTCTCTGGCGGCAACCAGCAAAAGGTTCTTTTATCTCGCTGGATGGCAATCAACCCGCAGCTTTTGATTCTGGACGAACCGACTCGAGGGATTGATGTGAGTGCAAAGCATGAAATACAAAAACTGATTGACGGTCTTGCCCGCGAAGGCGTTGCAATCCTGATGATCAGTTCAGAATTCGAAGAACTGATTGAGGGGGCAAACCGTGTCGTCGTCTTGCAACAGGGCAAAACTATCATGACTATCCAGCGTGAAGCATTGAGCGAAGAGACACTTTTGAAGTCCATGGCATCGCATGGCACGGAGCAAACCAAATCCGAACCTCATGAACATGTCCAGTAACATAGCAACAGACACGGAAAAAGAAATACCAGAAACTCCATCTGCTAGTGCGTCGATGATCCGCTTGATCCGTAGCCATGGCACCTTGTTTGCGTTGATTGCGTTGATATTGGTTAACATTGTCATCACCCCGAATTTTCTTCAGCTACAGACGTTTTATGTGAACCTGACTCAGGTTGCTACGATTGCAATTGTAGCAATCGGGATGACCCTAGTAATCGCTTCGGGAGGCATTGACCTGTCGGTCGGTGCGACTATGGCTCTTTCTGGTGCGTTAGCACCATATATTTTTCTATCCACACTCGGAGTAAACAACCCTACATTAGGTCTGGCAGTGGGTATTGTAGCCGCCCTAGTCGCAGGCATTCTGTCTGGACTATTCAATGGCTGGATCATTAATAGATTCCGCATTCAGCCCATTGTCGCAACGCTAGTACTCTTTATTACCGGTCGTGGTCTCGCTCAGGTACTGACTAATGGTAACTTACAGGTTTTTGACAATCCCGCTTTTGAATTTATCGGGCAAGGTCGCGTACTCGGTCTGCCCTTTCAAGCAGTACTGGCAATAGTGTTTGTTCTTCTCATAAGCTGGGTCGTGCGACGCACTGCATACGGGCGGTTCCTGCTGGCAACAGGCGGTAACGAAAAAGCCGCACGGCTATCGGGCATTGGTGTCAAACGAGTACGACTCCTTACCTATGCCACCTGTGGTTTTCTGGCGGGCATTGCTGGCATGGTCGTCACCGCGATCAACTCTGCCTCGGATGCCAATCAGACTGGTCTTATGATTGAGCTAGACGCAATCGCTGCCGCCGTTGTCGGCGGTGCTTCGTTGATGGGGGGACGCGCTCCAATTATCGGTGCATTGCTGGGTGCGTTGATTATCCAACTGGTCAAATATACCTTGCTTGCCAATGGTGTCCATGACGCAGTGGCACTCATTGTCAAAGCCTTGATCATCATTATTGCTGTTTATGCCCAGCAATCGCGTACCGAATAAGCATCATGTTTGCAAAAAAATTTTACCGTGGCGACATCAGAACCGAAGGTGTTTGGATTGCATTGGTCATTGTAGTTGTTTTTGCGAGTATTCGTTACGACAATTTCCTTGGTATCTATAACATACAGACGTTTCTCAGCTACAACTCAATGTTTATTCTGATTGCGATTGGCATGGCGTTTGTAATTATGACTGGCGGCATTGATTTATCAGTGGGTTCGGTGGTTGCGCTGTCATCTGTCGTGGCGGCTTATCTCAGCCCCTATGGAATTCAAGTGGCATTGCCCGCAGGCATTCTGGCAGGGGCTTGCGCTGGGGCAGTGAATGCCTTCATGGTCACCGTCCTTCGTATTGTTCCATTCATTGCAACACTGGCTATGATGCTTGGGGCGCGTGGACTTGCGCTGGTTCTGGCTGACAACCGCTCGGTTGATGTGGACTGGAGTAGTAACTTCACCGCATTCGGGCTAACAAAAGCCTTTGGGATAATCCCCTGGCCAGTTTTGGCATCTGCTGTGGTTTTTTTCCTGTTCTGGATACTGTTGGAAAGGTTTTCATTTGGGCGTCGACTACTGGCGGTTGGTGGCAACCCTGACGCAGCAAAGCTAATGGGTATCCCCGTCAATAGCGTATTGTGCTGGGTCTATATTCTGTCCGGGGCATGTGCTGGTCTTGCTGGCGTTATTCTTGCATCGGGTTTCGGTGCTGGGCAACCGCTAGAAGGATTGGGGTGGGAGCTGTCGGCGATTGCCTCTGTGGTGGTTGGTGGTACCCTGCTGACCGGTGGGCTAGGTTCTATCCCGGCGACACTTGCTGGAGCATTGTTGCTCGGGCTAATATTCAACATTCTAAATTTTGAAAACGGTCGTGGCGTGGTATCCTTGTCAGCCTACTGGCAATCTGTAATCCGAGGTGTATTTCTGTTGCTAGTAGTAACATTTCAATCACGCACCTCTGGTTATCTTCGCAAAACCCGATAAAAACATCTGATAGCAAGTAAAAAATCATGCCTAAAATTCGCCGTAGCCGTGCTTGGTATGGAAAAACCGATAAAGACGGGTTTATTCATCGTAGCTGGATGAAAAGTCAGGGGTTTCCCGAACAGGTTTTTGATGGTCGCCCGATTATCGGGATTTGCAATACTTGGTCAGAGCTTAGCCCGTGTAATTCCGGACTACGCGAGTTGGCGGAAGGGGTCAAGCGCGGGGTATGGGAGTCCGGTGGCTTGCCGCTCGAGTTTCCGGTGATGAGTCTTGGTGAAACGCAGATGAAGCCCACGGCGATGCTGTTTCGCAACCTGCTGGCGATGGATGTTGAGGAGTCCATTCGCGCCTACGGCATAGATGGCGTTGTGCTGCTCGGTGGTTGCGACAAGACAACACCGGGACAGCTTATGGGTGCTGCTAGTGTTAATTTGCCCAGCATTGTGGTCAGTGCCGGACCCATGTTAAATGGCAAATGGCAGGGCAAGGACATCGGCTCGGGTACCGATGTGTGGCGATTTTCCGAAGCCGTGCGTGCTGGCGAGATGAGTTTACCGAATTTCATGGCGGCTGAATCGGGCATGAGTCGCTCAAAAGGGGTCTGTATGACTATGGGTACTGCCTCAACGATGGCATCGCTGGTTGAAGCAATGGGCATGAGTCTGCCGACAAATGCCGCCCTTCCGGCGGTCGATGCGC
Source organism: Candidatus Spongiihabitans sp. (assembly GCA_965261425.1). Lineage (GTDB taxonomy): Bacteria > Pseudomonadota > Gammaproteobacteria > Arenicellales > Poriferihabitantaceae > Spongiihabitans. Next base: position 439,318 of record OZ253452.1, on the reverse strand, counting down.
GGCGTATGGCACTGGCACATATAACCGGTAAACGCATTGTCGAGATGGTTGAAGAGGATCTGAAACCTTCTGATATTTTGAGCAAGGAAAGTTTTGAAAATGCGATTCTCGTCAATGCCGCTATCGGTGGTTCGAGCAATGCGGTGGTACATCTTCTCGCACTTGCTGGACGGCTCGGCGTCGATCTTTGTCTGGATGATTTTGAGATTGGCGCGAATATTCCACTATTGGTTAATTGTATGCCGTCGGGCGAATATCTGATGGAGGATTTCTGCTATGCCGGTGGGATGGCGGTGGTATTAGACGAATTGAAGCCCTGTTTACGCAAAGCGAACACTGTGCTAGCAAAAGACATTTCCGCTTATGCTGAGGCTGCCGAATGTTTCAATCGCGATGTCATTCACCGCTTTGATGCTCCTTTGAAAGCCGCTGCTGGGTTGCGCGTTTTGCACGGTAATCTTGCCCCGCGTGGTGCGATTGTAAAACCTTCGGCGGCAACGGACGCACTGTTAGAACACGAGGGCGATGCCTTTGTCTTTGAAAACATTGAAGATATGAAAGCCAATATTGAGCGCGCTGATTTGCCAGTAACTCGGGATAGCATTTTGGTACTCAAAGGTTGTGGCCCGAAAGGCTATCCGGGGATGCCCGAGGTCGGTAATATGCCGATTCCAAAACGGCTCGTGCAACAGGGTGTGCGCGATATGGTTCGGGTTTCTGATGCGCGTATGTCGGGTACGGCGTTTGGTACTGTGGTGCTACATGTTTCGCCTGAGGCGCAGGCGGGTGGTACGCTGGCATTGGTAAAAACCGGAGATCGGATTAAGCTGAGTGCATCGCAAGGCATTTTAGAGCTGCTGGTGGATGATGCTGAACTGGCAGCACGTCGCTTACTATGGAAGCCCGCACCCGAACGCTATAGCCGAGGTTATGCAAGAATGTATGTTGATCATGTTATGCAGGCGGATCAGGGTGCCGATCTCGATTTTCTAGTCGGCAAGGACACCCGAGTGCCCACGCGGGAAAGCCACTGATGAATAAAATCACACTTGACTTCGACGGTTTGTCTCTTCTCAAATCGCTGGTAACCCAATAAATACGCGGACTTTGGTAGAAAAATCGTTTTGTAGTACCTTGATTTTTTTATCTATAAATCAGTGAGTTAAATATCAACCGTCAAACTCAGGATGAATAAAATCACACAAAAAGACCGCATAGCCACCTTCCACGACCTCGCCGATACTTCAGTTTATATTACTGGTGGCGGTGCTGGTATTGGTGCGGCACTCACCGATGGATTCCTGGCTCAAGGCGCAAAAGTGGCATTTGTCGGTCGCTCAGATGCCACAGAATTCTGCGATCAGATGACAGAAAAACACGGCGGAAACCGCCCGTATTTTATGCCTTGCGACATTACCGACACGGTCGCTTTACAGGCGACAATTGCTCAGGCAGCCAAGCAACACGGGCCGATAACAATCCTCGTTAATAACGCCGCCAACGATATGCGCCATACGGTTGAGGAGGTCGATGAGGCGTTCTGGGCACAGATAATCGACATCAATCTCAAGGCTTATTTCTTTGCCTGTCAAGCAGTCGCACCGAATATGCGCCACGCAGGCGGCGGCTCAATGATCAATTTCTCCTCCATTAGTTATATGATGGGGGCGCGCGGATATCCACTCTATACGATGTCAAATTCTGGTATCAATGGTCTGACCCGATCGCTGGCACGGGAATTCGGTTCTGACCGCATCCGTGTCAATGCGTTGGCACCCGGATGGGTCTTGACGCAAAAGCAAAAGGAGCTATGGGTAACCGATGACCAAATTAAGGCACATTTGGCGCGTCAATGCCTGCCGGATTCGTTAGCCCCCGGCGATATTGTCGATGCAACTTTGTTTCTAGCATCAAACACCTCAAAAGCAATGACCGGACAGGCACTCATTGTTGACGGCGGGGTGGTGGTAAGCGGATGAGCGATACAATCTCTGCCGACTGGATTGCCGTTGACTGGGGCACATCAAATCTGCGCGCCTGGGCGATGACTAGCGCAATAACCAGCGAAATGATCGCAGCGAATTACGAATATGCCAGCGTCCACTCTACCGATGGCATGGGCCGCCTCGCCCGCAATCAGTTTGAAACTGCCCTGCTCAAACTCATAAACCCGTGGATACCTTCTGATAAAAGCGGCGTTGGCAAAATAACGGTCATCGCCTGCGGCATGGTCGGCTCCAGACAAGGATGGATTGAAGCACCTTACATAAAATCGCCCTGCCCCGCCTTATCCGATGCGCTGATTGAAGCACCCGTAGCGCATCCATTGCTCCGCGTTTACATCGTGCCCGGCATCTGTCAGAACGCTCCGGCAGATGTAATGCGTGGGGAAGAAACCCAAATTGCCGGTTTTGTCCGGGGCAACCCCGATTGGGATGGCGTGATTTGCCTGCCCGGCTCCCATACCAAATGGGTTCGGGTAAAAGCCGGTCGGGTGGTACATTTTCAAACCTTTATGAGCGGCGAACTGTTCAGCACATTGGGAAGCCAAACCGTGCTTCGTCATACCATCGCACCAATCGGTTGGGACGATGCCAGCTTTCTGATCGCGCTCGGAGATATGTTCAATCAACCGCAGTATGTTGCCGCTCGGCTGTTTTCTTTACGCGCTGAGGATCTGTTGTATGGACTTGATGGTGGCTGTGCGCGGGCCCGACTTTCGGGTATGTTGATTGGTATGGAACTGGCGGCAGCACGTCCCTATTGGTCGGAACAAGCTCAATCGATTGCCATAATCGGTACTGGAAACCTTGCCAAACTATATGCCCAAGCACTTGCAACACAAGGCATTTCTGCCACTATCGCTGACGACCGCCAGATGACGCTTGGCGGTCTGACGGCTGCTCGTGTGAATCTCTCCAGCAGGCAATAACGATGCACTGGTCGATTTTCGGGATGTTGTGAACATGACAAGCTTTGCGACCTTTACATAATTTTCGGAAGTATGGCAAGACTGTACAGGAACCCAGATCGCGTTATATGTGGAAAACCCTTGCGGGTTGGCTGTTTTACTGGATTCCTGCTTTCGCAGGAAAGACGGATGTTGGTTTTTTGCACAGTCTCCTACGTGGGAACGACGGCGTTGTTAATTGAAATTGCAGAATGATTTTTGATTCTCGTATTTGTGCATTAGGTGAAGGTCTCCTCTGGCATCCAACCCGCAAGCAATTGTTTTGGTTTGATATTATTGGACGCAGATTACTGACCACTAGTATGGAATGGGTTTTTGATAATTATGTTTCTGCGGCCGGTTGGGTTGATGACACCACCCTGATTATTGCCTCTGACACGGCACTGTTGCGCTTTGATATTGAAAGCGGTCAACACCATACCCTCTGCCCGCTTGAGGCGTGTAATCCGCTCACCCGATCTAACGATGGACGCGCCGATCCTTGGGGTGGCTTCTGGATCGGCACGATGGGAATTAATGCCGAGTCGGATGCGGGTGCTATCTATCGCTACTATCGAGGCGAATTGTGCCAATTTTACGCACCAATCACGATTCCAAATGCGATTTGCTTTTCGCTGGATAGAGAATTTGCCTATTTCACAGATACGCCCACACAAAAAATTATGCGCCAAAAACTGGCACCACGGGACGGCTCGCCAGTGGGACAGCCACAACTATGGCTCGATCTAAGTGCAACCGACCGCGTTGCCGATGGTGCCGTTGTCGATGCACAGGGCAATCTTTGGATTGCTCACTGGGGTAGCGCGTGTGTTGCTTGTTATGCGCCGAACGCAACATTCCTGCACGCAATTTCTTTCCCCGCAACCCAAACATCCTGCCCCGCCTTTGGCGGCTCTGATTTGACCGATATGTATTGCACTTCCGCCACCACTGGAATGTCAAAAGAGAGTCTAAAATCACATCCAGACAGCGGCAAAACTTTTGTTATCAGACAAGTTGCTCCCGGGCAACATGGACAACCCGAGCATCAGGTGAATTTATGAGTCGAATTCACCAAACTCAAATTTTCCGATGGCGCGTCAATATTTAACACGCGCTTGAAATCGGCTTTTTATTCCAACCTTTATAGCATTTCATTTCCTGCATCACTCTTCTTGAACGCAATTCCTTGCCACTTAGCTGGATGTTAATCAGCCATCGGGTAAGTCGTTGTGCCTGAATCTGTTCCTGCTCTGACTCAAATTTCTCCTTTTGTAACGCCATGAGACTGGAACCGGAAATAATGTTGCTTTGTGTGCCGTTGACCGCATGGGTTGCGATTGGACCTTTTTGTGGGAAGTATTGATAATTGTGATGTTCGTTAATCATTTCTCCGCTTTCAACGTCATGGTCGAGCACCAGTCCAAAGCCAATTTCCCGAAGCAGGTGTTTTTCAAAGATACGCAATATTGTATGTGGCTTTTCGTTGTCCAATAATTGAAAAACAGCTTGATGATACTTGTCATACAGTAACTGATGGGGATCATGGCGGTGTAGCAATTTTAGAATGAGTTCGTTGATATAATAACCACACGTTACTCCCGAAATATCAAGTTGCGGGTAAAATTCGGTTTGTTCAATTGATGTTAGAATGGGCAGTTCTCCTTTGCCTGTCCAGCTTATCAGCAATGGCTTAAAAGGTAAAAACAGTCCCCGAACGCGGGATTTCTCTCTTCGGCAGCCTTTGGCAATGAGCGTCAATCTGCCAAAATCGCGGGTAAATATTTCAACCAACAAGCTGCTTTCTTTATAAGCACGGCGGTGCAATATGTAGCTCGGCTGCTGATAGACCTTCATCTGGATTGCTATTGCCCTGCTTGCGCGAAGCTAATTCTCGTTGTATCCAAGCGAATACAACAGTGCGGCTCTGTCTGCCCAGCCTTTTTTTACTTTGACCCACAGATTCAGATAAACCTTTTTATCAAATGACTTTTCCATCTGCTTGCGTGCGTTCATACCAATCATTTTGAGTTGTTGCCCTTGTTTGCCGATGACGATGGATTTTTGTCCGCTTTTTTCGACCCAGATAATAATATCAATACACAGGATGCCCTTGTCATTGATTGCAAACTTATCGACTTGTGCGGCAATGGAATACGGCAACTCCTGACCGAGGGACCTGAATATTTGTTCCCTGACTAACTCGGCAGCAAAAAACCGTTCGGAACGGTCGGTAATTTGCTCTGCTGGGAAGCCGGCTGCAGCCGTTGGTAGATGTTTGGATACCAGTTCCAGAAAATCATTGGTTCGGGTCATATTGAGTGCCGAAATGGGTACGATTTCGGCAAAGTCATGATGCTGCTTCGACTCGTCAATCAGCGGCAATAAGCGCGATTTCTCTTTAAGCCAATCAATTTTATTGATTAGCAAAATAATCGGTATACCGGATGATTTTACCTGCTGAAAAATGGTAGTGAGTGATTTCGACCAACCTTTATAGTCAATCATAAATAATATTACATCGACATCAGACAGACTGCTAAGAGCGGTTTTATTGATGACCTTGTTGATGCTTTTTTTCTGCTCATGATGCAGCCCCGGCGTATCAACAAAGACAATTTGATATTCGGGTCGCGTTTTAACGCCTAAAATTCTGTGTCGTGTGGTCTGCGGTCGTCTGGAAACAATCGATATTTTTTGACCGATAATTCGATTTAGCAGAGTCGATTTTCCCACATTGGGTGGTCCGGCGAGGGTAGCGAATCCAAAACGGTGTTGCGAGGGCATGGCGTTAATCACTTCAAGACTGTGCGCGTTTTGATTCGAGCACGAGGGCTTCAACGGCAAGGGCGGCGGCAGTTTGCTCCGCTTTCTTGCGACTACCACCCGTTGCCGTGAATGCTTTTTCAAACCCGGCAACTTGACATGACACGGTAAAGATTCGCTTATGAGGTTCGCCCGAATGTGCGATGATGTCATAAATTGGCGGCAGTAATGCTCGTTTTTGTAGAGCTTCTTGTAAGCGGGTTTTGCTGTCTTTCAAATCGGTCGGTTTGATTGTTTTCAGCAGGTCTTCATAGAGTCGCCCTAAAATTGTTTTGACTATTGTCATGTCGCTATCCAAATACACTGCGCCCACTACCGCCTCAAACGCATCGGACAAAATAGAGTCCCGATTGTAACCACCGCTTTTTAGTTCGCCACTGCCCATAATCAAGTAATCCGAAAGGTTCAAATCTCTTGCCAGCATGGACAATGTTTTTTGACGCACCAGAAAAGCGCGCATTCTGGTTAAATCTCCTTCGGGTGATTTGGGGAACTGGTGATAGAGAAGTGCTGCGACGACATAGCCTAAAATGCTGTCTCCCAGATATTCCAGCCGTTCATTGTTGGGGTAGCCCACGCTCCGATGAGAGATGGCTTGGGTCAACAAGTCAAAATTGTTGAACTCATAGCCTAAGCTCCTTTCCAGCAAATCCAGTCGTGAATCAGGCATATAAATAGCGAATTAAATACGGTCATCAATTGATCGTATCGCCAATTCGGCTCCATTCCACCCCGCCACCACTGAGGCTTTTCCAACTAAACCAGATGAAAAATGCGCGCCCGACCACATTGCTTTCAGGCACAAACCGCCAGTATCGGCTGTCATTACTGTGGTCACGATTATCGCCCATGACAAAATAATGCCCTGCTGGAACCACTACCCGTTCTAAATCTCTTGAGCGGAGGAAATCGTCCAACAAAATATTGTGTGCCGAGTCATCTATGGTTTCAATGAGTTGGGTTGCCGATTTTCCTTTTAGTGACAATTGTTCGTATGCGTATCTGCCATCACTTTCCACCTTAATTGGCTGTCCGTTGATGAATAGTTTTTTGTCTTTATAAGAGAGAATATCTCCCGGTAGCCCAATGACGCGCTTAATAAAATTCAATTTTGGGTCAACCGGATAGCGGAATACCATCACATCGCCCCGTTTCGGCTTGCCTATCGGCAACACTTTTTTGTTAATAATCGGCAAGCGAATGCCATAGGAGAATTTGTTGACCAGAATAAAATCCCCGACATGCAATGTCGGCAACATGGAACCGGACGGAATCCTGAATGGTTCAACGATAAAAGAACGAAGCACAAAAACGAGCAATATCACTGGAAATAAAGAGCGCGCATACTCAACAAGAATCGGTTCTAATCTTGTTGCCCTACCCTTTTTATCCAGCCTAGGCACAGCACTGCTCTTTCTGTTAAAGAAAGTTTTGTACAACAAAATGATGCCACCCGTTACCAGCAGTGCCACAAATAAAATAAATGAAAAATCCACAGATAACTCCAGAAAGCAATAGATATTATGTTAGGTCTAGTCGCGCTCTGCCTTCAAAATCGACAAAAAAGCCTCTTGCGGTATTTCAACTGACCCAATTTGTTTCATTCTTTTCTTGCCCGCTTTTTGTTTTTCCAGCAATTTACGCTTTCTGGTGATGTCGCCACCATAGCATTTTGCTGTTACATTCTTACGCAATGCTTTGACCGTTTCTCGGGAGATGATTTTAGCACCAATAGCCGCTTGTATGGCAACATCAAACATTTGTCGAGGAATTAGTTTTCTCATCCGTGAAACCAATTCTCGGGCACGATACTGGCATTGATCTTTATGCACCAATACTGCTAGAGGAGCTACTTTTTCGCCATTGATGAGGATATCCACCTTGACCATATTAGCGACCCGACTTTCAATAAACTCATAATCCAGCGAGCCATAACCCCGACTAACGGATTTTAGATGATCGAAAAAATCGACCACCACCTCATTTAATGGCATTTCAAATTCCAGCATCACTTGACGACCGTGATAATGAATATTTTTCTGAATACCGCGTCTTTCAACACACAGCGACATGACTGCGCCAACATAGTCATGCGGTACCAAAATTCGTGCAATTAAAAAAGGTTCTTTGATTAACTCAATTTTTGACGGATTGGGCAAATCCGCCGGATTGTCGATCATCAGAATTTCGCCATTGTTCAACAGTATTTCATAAATAACTGTAGGCGCGGTGGTAATGAGTTCAAGCTGATACTCGCGTTCCAGACGTTCCTGCACTATTTCCATGTGCAACATACCTAAAAACCCGCAACGGAATCCAAACCCCAATGCCTGAGAGGATTCGGGTGCAAAGGTCAACGATGCGTCATTCAAACTCAGTTTATCCAACGCAACTCTAAATGTTTCAAAATCCGCATTGTTAATCGGATAGAGTCCGGCAAACACGGTCGGTTTAACCTGTTGAAAACCCGACAATGGCTGATCGGCAGGTTGGTTGCTCAAGGTGATGGTATCCCCAACTCGTGCCGCTTTAATCTCTTTTAATCCAGCAATCAAGTAACCCACATCCCCGGCCGATAGTTTTTCAACATGGAGCGGTTTGGGCGTGAATACACCAATATCTTCAACCTGATAATCGCGCATGGTGGACATCATTCTGATACGAGTGTGCCGGGCATTTAATATCCCATCCATAACGCGGATTAAAGAAACAACACCAAGATAATTATCAAACCAAGTATCAACAATCAATGCCCGCAACGATGCATTTTCACCGCCACGGGGCGCGGGCAATAGTGTTATGATTTGTTCAAGCAGGTCTTCTACACCCTGCCCAGTTTTCGCGCTTACCGACAAGGCGGCACCACTATCAAGCCCGATTACATCTTCGATTTCCTGCAACACCCGAGCCGGCTCGGCGGCTGGCAAATCAATTTTGTTTAGCACGGGTATCACCGTTAGCCCAAGATCGACAGCGGTATAACAATTAGCCACCGTCTGGGCTTCCACACCCTGAGCTGCATCAACCACCAACAACGCCCCCTCACACGCTGTCAATGAACGAGATACCTCGTATGAAAAATCGACATGCCCAGGCGTATCAATCAGGTTGAGTTGATAAATTTGCCCATCGCGCGCCTGATATTTCAGGGTCACGCTTTGTGCTTTTATAGTAATCCCGCGTTCGCGCTCCAATTCCATGGAATCGAGCACCTGCGCTTTCATTTCGCGCTTACTCAGGCCACCACAAAGCTGAATAAATCGATCGGCCAGCGTAGATTTGCCATGATCAACATGTGCAATGATGGAGAAATTTCTTATCCTCGATGGATGAGTGAGGGATTTAGACCCAGACATAGCAAGATACGGACAAAGATACCAGAACAAATATAAATAGAGGGAACGTCTTAACTGAAAACCAAGCACGCGGATTCTACCTTAGTTCCTTCAAGCAGTTGCGTATTAAATTACCCTAAAACTCATCAATCAGAGATTTGCATAAGCAGAAAATCAGCTTTTGATTGCTTGCATTATTGTGTGTCCATGCTTTTTTGTCGATTTTTCGACCACCATCAATTATGCGAGGTTATTCTGTGGCAGATTACCTCCTTAACAACAAGATGCTCCGCGCTCAATAATAGTTTGCAAAACCTCATCAGGATCACGTTTCCACCAATTATTAGCTGAGAATATCTCTACTTCGTGGAGACCAGAAAACCCTTCCGCTTCGACTGCGCCGCGGATGCTCGCAATGTCGATAACACCATCACCCATCATGCCGCGATCCGTCAGCATATCGCGGGTGGGGACCAGCCAATCGCAAATGTGGAATGCATTGATATGTTTCTTGCCTGCGCGTTTGATTTGTTTGAACAGTTCGGGATCCCACCAAACATGATAAATATCCACTGCAGCACCAATACCAGGACCAAGCTTTTCGCATAAATCGAGAGTTTGGCGTAGCGTATTTACGCATGCACGATCCGCGGCGTACATAGGATGCAAGGGTTCAATGGCGATCTGCATATTGACCGTTCGTGCATATTCGAGTGTGGTTGCAAGTCCGTCTTCAACTATTTTTCGCACACCGACAATATCGCGTACCCCCTCTGGCAGACCACCAACGACCATAACAAGACATTCCGCGCCAATCGCCACAGCCTCATCAACAGCGCGGCGGTTATCCTCAAGAACCCTTGATGTCAGTGCCCCTTCCGCCGTGTACCAACCGCCACGGCAAAGACCAGAGACACCGAGTCCTGATGTGCGGATTATCCTGGCGGCCTTATTGAGTCCAATTTCGGCAATCTGGTGACGCCAAGGCGCGATGCCGCCAAATTCGTGTCGCAAACATCCCTCAACACATTGCTCCAATGTCCACTTTCTCCTCACGGATGCGGTGTTAAGCGACAATCTATCTGAGGTCAGCATTATCAGGTCTCTACACCATGCGTGGCGAACACGGTTCTCGCCCGACTTGCGGCCAATTCTGGATCAGGGAACAGCCCTGCATCACTTGCCAAACGAATGATTTGTGCCAGATGTTGGGTTGACCTAGTGCTCTCTTGACCTGCAACCATGGTGAAATGATTCTGATGACCGTGAAGATAGGCCATGAACACAATACCCGTTTTGTAAAAGCGTGTTGGGGCCTTAAATATGTGGCGCGACAAAGCAACCGTTGGATCAAAAGCCTGGCGATAGGCGACTATATCCCCCTCTCCAAGGGCGGAGAGTGCCTGTGCCGCAACACTGGCTATAGGGTCAAAAATTCCCAGAAGCGCGTGTGAAAATCCCTGCTCATCCCCTTCAATAAGTTCAGGATAATTGAAATCGTCGCCTGTATACATGCACACACCTTGTGGCAACCTACGCCGCATTCTGATTTCACTATCAGCGGCAAGTAGCGAAATCTTAATCCCATCAATTTTAGTAACATTATCCTGAATGACCTGCAAGCATGTGTCCATTGCTTTCGTAGAGTCGGCAGATCCCCAATATCCAGCAAGCTCTGGAACAAATATTTCACCCAGCCAGTGCAAAATAACAGGTTGTGCCAGACTGCTTAAAATGCGTGAATAGACATACAGATAGTCATCAGGTGTTTTAGCCGTAGCGGCAAGAGCATGCGATGCCATTAGGATAACGCGACTACCTGTTGCCTCTACAGCCTCGCATTGAAGTTCATAGGCGGCAATCACATCATCAATTGTTGTCTCGGCTGTGGGAATTAAATGATCCGTTCCTGCCCCCGAAGCGATGATGTGACCACCGGAGTTGGCCAACGCCGTGCTCCGCCGGATTAATTCCAGCGAAGTAGGCCAGTCTAGCCCCATACCACGTTGTGCAGTGTCCATTGCTTCAGCGACACCAAATCCTAAAGACCAAAGATGCTCGCGAAATGCCAATGTCGCATCCCAATTGATGGCTACATCTAACGACGGGTTGTTGTCAGCCAATGGGTCGGCAACAACATGTGCAGCAGCATAAGCCTTACGCACCCACGCGCGATGCCTGGGCGCAGGCGCAGACCCTGCCTTCAAAGTGAACTGTTCGATTGAGCCGTCCAGTGTCGGTAAGTTAATCGTAGCATGGGTCTTGGCAATCATCTCTAAATCTCGATCTCGGGCAAATCAACCCAACGACGTTCGCGCCAGCTTTGATGTCCTGCCTCTGCAAGCTGAACACCTTTAGCGGCTTCAACTAGCGTGTAGTCCCAAGGACCATCCTCAACAACGTGTCGAAGGAACTGTTCCCACTGAACCTTGAATCCATTGTCCATCACCGAGTTGTCAGGTACTTCTTCCCACCCAGAGTAGAAATCGAGTGTCTGTGGTTCGTCTGGATTCCATACAGGTTTTGGGGTGTTCACACGGTGCTGAGAGTAGCATTTATGCAGACCTGCAACAGCAGAGCCATGCGTACCGTCAATCTGGAAAGTCACCAGATCATCGCGTCGCACACGGGTACACCAGCTTGAGTTGATATGGGCAACGATACCACCCTCCAACTCAAAAGTGGCATAGGCTGCATCATCAGAGTCGGCCCGATATTCATTTCCCCGCTCATCCCAGCGTTTGTCAATATGGGTTGCTCCAAGGCAACTTACCGATTTGACCGGTGCAACAATATTGTCGAGCACATAACGCCAGTGACAAAGCATGTCCGAAATTATACTCCCACCATCGACAACACGGTAATTCCAACTAGGGCGCTGAGCGGACATCCAATCACCTTCAAATACCCAATATCCGAACTCGCCTTTAACCGCCAGGATTTTGCCGAAGAAGTTGCTGTCACGCAGGCGTTTGAGTTTTATAAACCCAGGTAAATCCAGTTTATCATGCACAATGCCGTTTTTCACATCCTTTTCTTTAGCATAACGGGCGATTGAAATCGCTTCATCCAACCCTTCTGATACGGGTTTTTCGCTATAAACATGTTTGCCTGCATCAATCGCCCTGCGTAACAATTCCGGCCGTAATTTGGTTGAGGCTGCGTCAAAAAAGATCGTGTCATCGGGATTGGTCAGTGCCGAGTCCATATCTGTAGTCCAGCGGGCAATATGATGTTTTTTTGCCAAGCATTCGATTTTCGTAGCATTGCGACCCACAATAATTGGGTCCGGCATCAAGTATGTACCGTCTTTCAGTGCGATACCACCCTGTTCTCGAATAGCAAGTACCGAACGAATTAGGTGCTGGTTCATCCCCATGCGACCGGTAACGCCGTGCATTATGATCCCAATATTTTGAATATTCATGTGCGTTATTCCTATTCTTTTGTGAGTTCTGTGTTTTGAGTGAAATCGGGAATTGGCGAAGAGCCAAATCCCGTCATATCGAGCGAGGCAAAACCAACCTGACCATCCCTGATGTTGAGGGTGGGACATGCGTTTTGCATTTTGTAAATATCGGGATGCGCCGCCATTGACGCTAAAATTTCAGTTTTCGGAGCCCCCTGCATACCACCCGCAAAATGGTGCCCGTTGCGTTCAACATGAGTGATGCCAACTGCTGCAGCCATAAGCGTGTCCTGTTGCCAGCACAAACCCGGCTGGCAGGTAAGATCTTCGCCAGTCAAAATCGCCTGACCGCCATCAACCCGAATTTGTTGCACACGGGCAAAATTTAACAATGCCCGCAGAACACCTTTGCAACTTTTAACGGATATACCAGCCCAACCCCGTGCCCGTGATGCAGGAAATACGGAATCATCATCATCGCTTTCATCAATCACAATCGGCATATCTTTTGGCGGTATTGGTCCATCATCAGCTAATGCCACCTCGCGGGCAAAGGGCTGCTCAATAAACAGAATTGATGCCTTAAACCGTGCCAAAGACGGTTGCTCGGCAAGCCGTACCAGAAAAAGTGAAAAATCATCGTCCCCATATTGTTCATTGGCATCAAGCGTCGTACTAAAACATTCCAGAGAGTCCAAAACCGTAGCGACATCACAAAGCCATTGAATATCTGCGTCAACATCTCCTTTAAGTTTGATCTTGAACGCCTGAATACTGGTTTTCTGGATTACATCGTTAAGTGCCACAGGCAGACCATCGCCTGGCTGGTTAATGACGGCATCGACAGTAAGTGGCGCGTCATAGCTCACGGTGTGACGCAGACCAATCTGCCATTGCGGTCTGATAGACTTGAGGTGATCGTGTAACGCATATCTGGAAATATCGACCGGGCATTGAGCCACCAGCCCAAAGATGTCGTTTTGTGCGGCCGCGAAAAAATTCATGTGCTTGGCACGACAAACCGCATCAATCAGTGCCATTTCCAGCAGTGCTGCCCCAAAGCCCACCGCAAGTGTCGGTGTACCAGTTGGCATTGCCTGGCGCACTGCTTGGCGAATCTGGTACGACAAAGCCGCAACACTGCCTTGCATCCCGATAGCCAACAGTGCAGCAAAGCGAACAGTGTCTCGCAACTCTTCAACCGTTTGCTCACTATTTAGCGTAGTACGTTTGTCAAACCAGCGCGGCATCATTGCCTGTGCGCCATATCCCGTGTGGCATTTACCATTAATCTCAATGGTGACGACCACATATGCCTCTGCGGACTGGTCCACGACCACGTCACCGAATCTAAATGGTATACGCAAATTAAAAGGGCGCTCATAAGCCGATACGGTGCAAATACGCAAAATGAGCAAAGGGGGCGACATTATTGAATACCCTCAAAATGTGCTTTGATACTGGCATAGCCAATCGCCGCCGTCACCGAAGCATTGATGATGGTTTCAAACGGTTCCACCCCGATTGGCGCACACCAATTGACATCGGCAATAGCTTTAACAATGTCGTAGAACGGGTCGTTTCCAGTACCCGGTGCACCCCGGTTCGTGTCGTTAAGGTGAATATGTCCGATTATCCCGGTTGGCACCCATTGTCGGATCAGATTGGCTACCGTTTGTTTTTCAGACTGACCTGCAGCACTCGTGTCAATCATGGTGCGAAAACTGTCTACACCGACCGCAGTCGCAATACTTGCCCCTTCAGCAACACTGGTCACAAAATCTGTTTCATGGTGCGAAAGTGGTTCAAGACAATACATAACCCCGCGTTCTTGGGCGCGAGCAGCAATCAATTTGAAAAAGGCAATCACATTGTCACGATTTTCTGCGACACTCATATTTTCTGGCATAATACGCTGTGCTGGAGACCCATGCACAAGAACCTTGCCGCCAATATCCGCGCACAAGTCAACCATGGACAGCAGAACCTCAGTTGTCCTCGTTGCGACAGATGTATCGGTGATTGAAAGATTAGGGTAGGGGGTCAGCAAACAGTGCAAACCGGTCACAACAAGTCCGTGCCGTGTGTGGGTTGAACGAATAAATTGCCGCTGTTCGCGGTCCAGGAGATAAGGGTCACCACCAAGCGTACCTGGCGCAAGCTCCAACCCGAAATATCCCAAGCTAGCGGCGACGCGGCATTGTTCGTCCAATGTCATCCCTTCGTTCGCCAACAATTCATTGCATAGAGATAGATTAAGCATCAGGGTTGCTTTCAGTTGGGTCGTGATGCAAGAACCGGACGATCATTTCACCCGCATCTTTGCCTCGTTGCTCAAGCCATTCCTCATCGATTGGACAATTAAATACCGCCCTCAATGTGTGGATGTTTGAGATCGGAAAATAACAAAGGGAAGCGATGAAAATGTAACAATCCACCGAGTCAATACCATCACGAAAAACTCCTTCAGATACTCCACGGCTTAGTACTTCACCCAATTTAACAACCAAAGTCGATTGAATTTCGGTGGCATCTTGAATTTTACGAATTGTTTCACCTCCCCTCAGGTTTTCTGTATTCAGCATTGACACAAACCACGGATTGGTCTGAAAATGACGGAGAGTAAAAAACACCAATGCTCGAATTGCCGATTCAGGATCCATTTCCCCAAGATTAAGTTTGGATTCACCTACTCTGATTTGGATATACGCCCTTCTCAGGGCTGCAGCGTAAAGCGCGTCTTTATCACCAAAATATTCATAGAGCATCGGCTTGCTGATGCCCGCTCTCCGAGCAATCCTATCAATCCGTGCACCAGCGTAACCATATTGTGAAAACTCAATCAAAGCCGCATCGAGAATAGATTTTTTTGACCTTACCGCGTCCCGCTTGTGTGGCTTCTTGTTAACAGGCTCAACGCTGTCAGTCCATTGTGTCGAATGTATTGCAGAACCTGCTGGTTTTTGGGGCATTATTTACCACCAACAGATTTTGATTTAGAGTTCCCCAAAACCCAGAGCAATAGTTTGCTGATTTGCTTTCTAACGCAAGGAATGCTCAGAATGATCGAAAATGTGATTACGAGTACGAATGCCGCCGAAATTGGCCGCGTAAAGAATGGTGACATATCTCCATCGCTTAGCGTCAAGCCACGTCGCAGACTTTTGTCCAGAAGATCTCCCAAAATGATACCCAAAACCAAGGGAGCCATTGGATAATTCATCTGTCGTAGAACAAAACCAACCAAGCCAAAAACAACCATAGTCCACACATCAAACATGTTTTGCGTAAGCGCGAATGGCCCGATAACACATAGGGTAAAAACAATGGGCATCAGATGTTCACACGGCACTCTTTGAACCGTAACAAAAAGACGTGTCAGAGACAAGCCATAGATCGTGATTGCAATGGTCGCAAAAATCAGCATTATTGCCACTGAATAGATGAACTCAGGTTGTTCCATCATGATCATGGGACCAGGGCGCACACCATGAATAAACAATGCTGCAATCAAAACTGCCGACGATGCCGACCCTGGAATGGCCAGTGTGATCGCCGGGATTAGTGCACCAGGAACAACTGCGCTATTGCCGGTTTCAGCCGCAATCAACCCCTCTTTGGAGCCTTTTCCATACTGATCTTTTTCTTTACTGAAACACCGCGCTGTCGAATAGGACGCCCAGGCACCGATGTCCTCACCCACACCAGGTATAATACCGATGATCGTCCCGACAATGCCCGAACGGATAATGGTAATTTTATACTTCCACAAATCAACTAGGCGCGGTAGAATGCGATCCTTGGATGTTGATTTCGATGCAATATCCGTACTACCTCGCCACATGACGGTCAGCACTTCGGCAAAGCCAAAAGCTCCAACCATTGCGGGAATTAACCCAATCCCGCCGTTGAGCTGGGAGAAGCCAAAATTGAATCGGACATGTGCGTGAATTCCTTCGCTTCCAACCATGGCAACCATCAACCCAAGCAGTCCGGCAATATAGCCTTTCAACGGACTTTTACCTCCGGTCAGCTGACCTGAAATGATTATCCCGAATGCCGCGAGCCAGAAATATTCAAATGTGCCAAATTTAAGGGCAGCCTCGGCCAATGGTGGTGCCAGAATAACGAGCATGGAAATTCCAACCAGTGTACCCATAGCAGATCCGGCCGTCGCCAGCCCCATAGCATATCCCGCCCGCCCCTGACACGCCAATGGATAACCATCAAGTGCGGTTGCGGCACTTGCCGGTGTGCCGGGAATATTAAGCAATATCGCACTGCGAGATCCGCCATAAATCGCCCCGACATACATACATATAAGCACCAAAATTGCGGCATCCCGATTCAGTGAATACGTAAGCGTCGTCAAAAGTGCGACACCCATTGTCGCCGTTAAGCCCGGTAAACTGCCGACAAAAATACCAAGTAACGTAGACCATAAAACATGAAACAGCATAATCGGGGTAAACATCACGACAAAAGCCATCATCAAATGCTGAATTGCTTCCATCAGGGCAATCTCACCAAGAAACCATACTGAAACAGCACCGAAATGATGGCAGCGGCAACTCCACCGATGCAAATTGAATACACAACGACCTTGATCTGCCGATGGTAGCCCGCCCCACTAGGCCAACTGAAAAAACCGCTAAAGACGGATATAAATATTGCCGAACTGACAAAAAACGGCATGCGACCAACCATCACCGTTGCAAAAAATGTACAAATTCCTGCAGTAATCAATAATTTCCTCGATGAATTGTCGTTTTCTGGCATGGACTCCTCGGAGGACAGTCGAGAAACTTTACGCGAAAAATTAAACAGCAGTACAGCACAAACAACCATAAGTGCCCCCAAAATCATTGGGACAAGACCTGGAATACTAGCAGGGTGAATGTTACGAATTTCAAGACGGTCCATCTGGTAACCGCCAATCAGCATCGCTAAACCAAGGATTGCGAGAATAACCGACGTGACACGGTCTGCTCTCGGCGTGTCAGGTGACATTTGAGATTCCACTGTCTTGCAACATTATATTCAATACGTCAAATTATTTTGGTTCCATTGCATGCGAGATTGTGACCGCTACGCTTTGTAAACATTAAAACGGAATCTAAAAAGCTAACTCAATCGTTTTGATTAAGGTGAGATTTTTGTTCCCAGTTACATTGCTTGATTACATGTCCGAGCAGTCAATTCCGATTTCAGAAGGATTGACCACAGCCTCACCGCGCATAGCACGGGCACATGCTTCAAAACTCACGACAGGCATGGCCAATTTGCGCGCCTCTTCGCCATAGCTTGGAGCAAAAACCGCTCCACGACCCGATGCATACGACTGTAATTCAGGCGAAGTCATGACTTTTTCTTGCCAAATCTTGGCAACCGTATCATAGACTTCCTGAGGGGCACCGACCGGAATGAACACACCAAAGTAATCTGCCGCGATCGGCATATCGGGCAACCAGTTTGTGATTGGCGGAATCGGGTTAATCCCCTCAACAACCAGATCATTATCGGAAAAAACCGCAAGCCCACGCAGTTTACCGGCACGAATCATGTCGGTTTGCTCAGTCGCAAGCTGAGTTGTCATCACAACTTCGCCGCTGGCCGCAGCCAGCACTGCGGGATTGCCGCCGTCATATGTGACCATACGAGCAGTCAATTCACCGCCAGCTGCCTCTTTGATTGCCGCAAACGTCATGCCTCCAGAGGAGTTCACACCAGCGGTGCCAACAGTCACGTCACCATTTTTCATAGCCTCAAACAACTCGGCAAAATCCCGATAAGGCGCATTGGCATTTACACTGACCAGTGGCACATTGGCTACATGCAAATAAATCTCGTAATCGTCAATCGATGTGTTCTCGATCAAACCAGTAACCGAATATGTAGCATTGTTTGCAATCGCATTAGCGGTCCAAGTATACCCGTCACGCGGCGCATCAAGTGCAGCTTTCGTCCCGATAGAACCCGAAGCCCCCGGTTGGTTCACGATAATGATTTTTACACCTAATGCTTTTTCCAAGATGGGGGCCACGACACGTGTAACCTGATCGGTGGAACCACCCGCAGACCATGGCACAATGATGTTGATCGGGTGATCAGGCTTCCACTCAGCATGCGCCGATGTTGCCCAGAATACGACCGTTACCGCAATCACAAATACAGAATTTTTGATTTTCATTTGGATATTCTCCTGATATATTACCAACTAGTAGGTAATATGAATTTGAATGCTATCACCACTTTTTACTAATTGCAATATATATTTGTCCCTTGTTAGCTCAAAGCGGTAATGTCCCCCTTTTGACTCTTCAAGGGGATTATGACTGAGGAAATGATTACATTGATCCATATAGAACTTGACCAGGCATCGGTTATTCAGTCCATTATCGACCGCCGTCTCGCAAGCACAGGTGGCACAGCAACTAAATTTAAGCATCAGGCAGGTAATAAAACGTTAACATGCGCTTTATCGCATGTGGTGCTGCTAGAATTGCTTCCAAACGGGGCGATGTCGGGAACACCATGGGTGCTTACGTTCACCAACAGGCACTATCGATCATCAAAGCCCATTATATCGACTTTGGACCGACCTTCGCCTGTGAGAAACTCACCGAACTTCATGATTTCCATTTCCCAGTGGAAACCTGATACAAGTTGATCCGGAGAAACTATATGTGCTGCGACAAAGGCTGTTCGCGTCAGCGGTACCTCTGGCGCGCATGGCACCAACGGTGCCGTCAATACATAATCCTTGAGTGTGCCAGAACAGGTGGGAAGCAACCTGGAGTACCTCATAGATTATGAGCTACAATAACCACATCAGCCGCTTTTTCCGCGATCATAACGGTTGGCGCATTGGTGTTGGAAGAAACAAGGAAAGGCATGACCGAACTGTCGCAAATGCGCAGCCCATCGATCCCCTTCACGCAAAGATCGGGAGTCACTACGCTTGTCGGGTCGTCCTTCGCACCCATTTTGCATGTCCCAACCGGATGGTAATCAGTTTTGGCGTGGCGGAAGGCATAGTCCTTGATCTCGTCATCAGTCTGGATTTCAGCACCCGGGTCTGCCTCTCCCTTGATAAAGGGTTTGACTGCATCCTGTTGCATGATTCTGCGCGTCAGTCGGAAACCCTTGATGGAGTGCTTAACATCATATTCGTCCACCCAATAGTTGGGGTCAATATTAGGCGCGTCTTTTGGATTGTTCGAGTTCAGCGTGACCGAACCGCGTGAGCGTGGACGCAACAAGGCAGAGTTTAATGTTACCCCGTTCTTGATCTGGTTCAGCCCATATTCCAGACCCGACCCCGGCAAAAAATGAAACTGGATATCCGGTGCCGGTGCCTTTTCATCCGCATACCAGAACCCGCCACCGTCACAGATATTAGAGGCAATAACACCTGTGCCAAAGAGGAGATATTGCAGACCGGCAATGCCCGCCATATACCAAGGTTTGTAGCGGTCGAATGAATAATTTCTAGAGCATTCCCAGGTCGAGAAAACATCCATGTGATCCTGTAAATTTTGCCCGACATTGGGCATGTCCCTGACCACGTCAACACCAACCGATTTCAGTTGATCGGCTGGTCCGAGCCCGGAGTAAAGCATAGTGCGCGGGCTACCAATCGCACCAGCTGCCAAAAGGATTTCACGACCTGCCTTGATCATTTTCCCGTTGACATGCACGGCAACTGCACGACCGTCTTTCACCTCAATCCGTTCGACCAGCTGTTTCGTCCGTAGCTTAAAATTCGGATGTTTCAGAATATCGGACAGGTATCCGGTCGCAGCCGAACAACGCTTTCCATCTCGGTTGGTCACCTGATAAAATCCGCTACCCATTTGCTCTGCACCGTTGAAATCCGGATTGTAGGGAAGCCCTGCCTGTTGAGCCGCAACCACAAAGGCATGCGTCAGTTTATGCGGGAGCGCATCTGAGACACGGAGCGGACCGCCTTGTCCGTGGAAATCGTCCGCATAGCGGTTATTGTCTTCAGCCTTGCGGAAATAGGGAAGAATATCTTCATAGCCCCAGCCTTCACAGCCATTTGCTGCCCAGTTGTCATAATCCCACTTATTACCGCGTGTATAAACCTGAGCATTGATCGAAGATCCCCCGCCCAACACACGCCCTTGTGGATACCAAACTTTTTTATCATTCAGCCCCTTTTGCGCGACAGTGGTATAGCCCCAACTGTGCGAAGTGCCCGTAAGCTTCGTGAAGCCTGCGGGTATATGAATGTAAGGGTGATTATCTATTGGTCCGGCTTCCAGCAACAAAACAGTTACTTGCCCGGTTTCAACAAGCCTGCGTGACAGGACGCAGCCTGCTGCACCTCCGCCGATAATGATGAAATCGAATACTTCTGACATGGTGTTCGCTTATAGCCTGTGAATAGAGAGTCCTCCATCGACGGGAATCACAGCACCATTGGCAAACGCCAACTGTCCTGTGACCAGCGGCACCATGATCTTGCCGATATCTGCGGGTTGTCCCCAGCGTTTGGCAGGAACAAGCCCCCCCTCGATACGGTCCGTGTATTTGTCTTTGACACCAGCCGTCATGCCCGTTTCGATGATACCCGGCCGCAGTTCAAAAACACCGATCCCATCACCCGCCAAGCGGACGGCAAAAAGCTGCGCCATCATACCCGCCCCTGCCTTTGAGATGCAGTATTCGGCACGCTCGACCGACACCATATTGGCACTGACTGAAGTGATAAAAATAATTGAACGATAGCTGTCTTTTTCATCTTGTTTTAACATTTTTTTTGCCACTGCTTGCGCCAGAAAAAATGCCCCCTTTAGGTTGATGTCAAGTGTGAAGTCATAATTTTCAGGCAGGACATCGAGCATATCCCCACGCAACTTCGCAGGTACACCGGCGTTACTGATTAGGCTGGTTATCTGACCTTGTGCTGTACTGATCTTGTTAAGTAGCAACGGAATCGCACTTATGTTACGAAGGTCTTGCTGGTAATACCGCGCATTTGGACCTAGGGTCTCAAGTGCTACAACAACCGCTTGGTCGTTCTCGACGGAGGATGATGCCAAGGCGAGATGCCAGCCTTGCGCTATCAATGCCTGAGCAATGCCCAGTCCGATACCTTTTTGTCCTCCAGTAACCAGGGCTAGATTTGACATACGCTTAGATCCCTTTTCTTGATATGATCACCGACCCGTAGTGCCTGAGCCGCAATTGTAAGAGCTGGGTTCACGGCTGCCGAAGTCAGCAGAAAACTTGCATCCACGACGAACAGGTTTTTATGATCGTGAGAGCGACAAAACAAGTCCAGCACGCTGTTTGATGGATCAGTGCCAAATCTCGCAGTACCGCATTGATGGGATGGTGTCCGCCGGTCGAATGGGCGCGACAGGATGATTGGGTATCCTGCCTTTCGCAACACCGATTTCACCTTTGTCACGAGAGCAAGATGGGTATCCCAATTTGACCGTTTCCAGTCCAGTATGACTTCATCATTTGCCACAGTCACACGAC
Organism: Candidatus Spongiihabitans sp.; assembly: GCA_965261425.1. Taxonomy (GTDB): domain Bacteria; phylum Pseudomonadota; class Gammaproteobacteria; order Arenicellales; family Poriferihabitantaceae; genus Spongiihabitans. The sequence goes on along the minus strand of OZ253452.1, from coordinate 417,285 downwards.
TTTCAGGATTGGGAAGATCTTCGCTCATTACATACCAATCTACGGCATGACGCGCAACCCAGTTGGCAACGATACGCGGTAACCGTGACTGCGCGGCAAGAATATTACCCGAAATTTTACCCAGAAGCTGCACGTTACCAAGCGGCTTATTGCCGGGGACAGCACCCAGATAAAAATCATTGAATTGAAGCGTTTTCTGATAAATCGAATTATTCACACGCATCGGGTTAATCGCAATCACGGCACTACAATTGTGATTCATGAAATTGCGCCCAACCATATCTGAGCAGTTAGCCAAACCTTTTGGGTTTTGCCGATTCGCCGATTTGAGAAGAAGGGCTGCAGAATTTACCGCCCCGGCAGATAGGACCACCAATTTCGGTGACGACCAATAAAGTCGGTTTGCTTGGCGATATTCAACCACACTAATCCGTCCGGCTTGATCTGTATCAAGTCGGGTAACTTCGGCACCCGTTTCCAGCGCGACATTGGAAAATGAAAGTGCGCGCTGCAAGGATACGGTCTCGGCATCCATTTTTGCACCAGTCGTATCTGGAAAAGCATCCCAGGGTGTATTAGCCCGCGCGGTCCATTTCTCGATATCAATGCCCAATGGCAATGATGACGGCGTCACTCCTGCTTTGACAAGTCTTTTACGCATCTTTGCAATGGCTGGCTCATCGGCAACGGGGGGAAATGGATAAAACCCAGAATGTGGAGGCTCAGAAGGATCTTCGCTCTCTGTACCACGAACCTGAAACATTTCTTCGGCTGCCTGATACCATGGTTCGAGCGTTTCATATCTGATAGGCCAAGCTGGAGAAATTCCACCGATATGTTGTATCTCGTCAAAATCTTCAGCACGATAACGCAGCAACACTGCCCCGTAAAATTTGGAATTTCCACCAACGTAGTAGTAATTGCCCGGATTAAAGAGATCACCCTGCCCATTTCGCCATACTTCATCAGAACGAAATATTTCGTCCCGGAAAATCGCGTTGTCATCTCGGGCACAAGGTGTGTCGGCAAGACGCTCGCCTCGTTCCAGAATGACAATTGTCCTGCCGGTCGGCGCAAGCGCAGCAGCCAGTGTTGCCCCCCCTATTCCTGAGCCAATAATAACAATATCAGGCGATTCTGGCATTAGTCTATCCGTAGTTCCGTTTTAGGATCAAAGGGAATGGCTTTATCCATGTTGATGACAAAAACCATCTCCTGACCAGGATGAGCCTGTACATCAGCACGCATACGGGCGTTGCAGTCATTTCCACCCATTGAGGACATGACAAAGGTGTCGGACCCAGCAAGTTCTGTTACGACTACACGATTGGTGATCCGCTGTAGATGTTGTGCATTGCGGTCTGCACCTTCAGTATCTGTGATTGCTTCGGGACGAATGCCCAGAGTGATCATCTGACCCTCATTTGATTTCAGTGTTGCAGAAGGGTTGGGGAATTTCAACCGTATAGTTTCTTTCAGCGCATTAGTAGTTTCCGCGTATAGCCCTTCTGCATCCGACACGACTTTTACAGGCATCAGGTTCATCGAAGGAGAACCCATAAAGGTAGCGACAAACAAGTTAGCTGGGCTGTCATAAATTTCTTTCGGTGTACCAATCTGTTGCACATACCCGCCATTCATAACCGCGATACGCGTGGACAAGGTCAGGGCCTCGATCTGGTCATGTGTCACATAAACAATTGTTCTCCCCAGATTTTGATGTAATTTCTTGATCTCAATCCGCATATCAACCCGTAGCTTTGCATCAAGATTGGACAATGGTTCATCAAGCAGGAACACATCAGGGTCACGCACCAGTGCTCGACCCATAGCTACGCGCTGACGTTGCCCCCCAGAAAGCTGTCCTGGCTTTCGGTTCAGCAACGGCGTAATCTGCAACATATCTGATACCTTATTCATCGCAGCCTGTCGCTCGGCTTTGGGGACACCATGCATTTCAAGGCCAAAAGTAATATTCTGGCCAACAGACATGTTGGGATAGAGCGCGTAGGACTGGAACACCATCGCAATATTTCGCTTGGACGGATGTACCCCGTTCATCGGTTTGCCCTTGATTGAAATGATTCCCGAGGTGATGTCTTCCAGCCCCGCAATCATGTTCAAGAGCGTGGATTTTCCACAACCCGATGGACCCACCAGTACCAAAAACTCTCCTTCTTGCACATCAATGTCTACGTTGTGCAGCACTTCGATAGCACCATATGACTTGGTTACATTGTCAATTTTAAGAAAACTCATCAGTATTATCCCTTCACTGATCCGGCCATGAGTCCGCGAACGAAGTAGCGACCAGCCACTATATAGACGAGAAGTGTTGGGAGGGACGCTAGAATGGCTCCCGCAAAGTGAACGTTGTATTGTTTGACCCCTGTAGAACTCTGTACCAGATTATTTAGTGCTACGGTCATTGGCTGGCTGTCCAAATCCGCAAACGAGGCCCCAAACAGAAAATCGTTCCAGATGTTGGTGAACTGCCAGATTACCGACACCACGATAATCGGTCCGGAAGATGGCAGTAAAATGCGCCAGAAGGTGCGAAAAAAGCCAGCTCCGTCAATTTGCGCAGCCCGAATCGGTTCAGTCGGGAAAACCTGATAGTAATTTTTGAAGTAAAGGGTCGTAAAGCCAAGCCCATAGACCACATGGACAAGAACCAATCCGCTCGTCGTCCCTGCCAAACCTGTGAGTCCCAGTATGCGAGCCATAGGAATCAGTACTATTTGAAAGGGAATAAAGCATGCGAACAACATGAGACCGAAGAGGATGGTATCTCCACGGAATCGACATTTGGTCAGAACATAGCCGTTTAGTGCGCCTAACACGGTTGAAATTATCACCGCCGGAACGACTATTTTGATCGAATTCCAAAAATAAGGTTTGAGTCCTGTCGGTTCCACACCGATTTGTGCCGAAGACCAAGCCTCTACCCAAGGTTCAAAGGTTAGAGTCTGTGGCAATGCCATCATGTTGCCACTAGTGATCTCAAAGAGAGGCTTGACCGAATTAAGCAACATAATCCCAAAGGGAAGTAAATAGAATAGGGCAGAGAGTAGCAGGATCAAATAAATCAGCGTCCTAGTGAAGTGTCCAGTGCGGATTGGGCTGTCAGTAGATACCGCAGACATTATTTTTCCTCTCGCAATTCGGCGTATAGATACGGCACCATAATCGCGACAATTGTCATCAGCATGATTACTGCCGAACCTGCCCCAATCCCCATCTGATTGCGCGTGAAGGTGTATGAATACATAAAGGTTGCAGGTACTTCTGTTGCACGACCTGGACCACCACCCGTCAACGCGACCACAAGATCATAGGACTTGATCGCAAGGTGGCTGAGGATCACAAAAGCCGACAGAAATGCTGGGCGTAACTGCGGTATAATGATCCTGCGATAGAGGTTGAAATTTGATGCCCCATCCATATGAGCCGCTTTCAAAACTTCGTTATCAATACCACGCAAGCCAGCAAGGAACATTGCCATAACAAATCCGCTGGATTGCCAAACCGCCGCCAAAACAATCGTGTAAATGGCAAAGTCGCGGTTTTTTATCCAGTCGAAACTGAAACTTTCCCACCCCCAGATGTGCATCGTGTGTTCTAACCCAATACCTGGGTCAAGAAACCACTTCCAAGCGGTTCCGGTAACAATAAAGCTCAACGCCATCGGATAAAGGAAAATCGGTCTTAAGAAACCCTCCCCCCTGATCTTCTGATCCAGCAGGATCGCGAGACCCAGCCCAATTACTGTACAAAAAGCGATATAAAGCGCGGCAAAAACAGCAAGATTTTTAACCGCTATATCCCAGTGCCTTAGACGGAAAAGTTTTTCATAGTTTTCAAAACCTACCCAGCCAAAACTCGGCAGAATACGGCTATCGGTAAAAGACAAGTATAGGGAAAACAGGATAAACCCATAGACAAAGACCAGAATAAGAGCCAAAGATGGCGAAAGCACCAATCTTGGTATCCAGTTTTGCAGTTTCGTCTTTAGATCCACTTCAGTCGCCTGATTAAGCCATGATTGATACCCCAATTAAATTTACGGGTATTTGCCAGCTGGAGGCCAGATTTTACTGACCTCCAGACACCTTATTTGGCGATTGAAATTGCGTCAACCAGTTCATCAACCGCTACCGTTGCGTCAAATTCCCCATTGAAATTGGCTGTGATCACGTCATAAAAGGCATTTTTGACAGAAGCCCTGTTGGCATGACCATGTGCAAGCGACCCAAAGAGCATACCGTTCTTGGACGCAGCGACAAGTTCCGCCATGCCTTGACGTCCACAGGCATCGAAGGCTTCGTTCGAGACATCGGTTCGCGCTGGAACGGAGCCTTTGACAACGTTAAATGCTGACTGGAACGAAGGAGCCATGATTGCCCGAGCCAACTCGGCCTGGTCTCCCACGCCACCTTCGTCACCGCTAAACATCACGAACTGATCTGAGTTAAACAGAACCGTACCTTCGGAACCCGGAACCCGGAAGCAAAGAAAATCCTCTCCCGGCACCTGATCTGCATTCAGGAACTCCCCCTTTGCCCAGTCGCCCATAATCTGAAATGCTGCTTCGCCGTTGATCACCATAGCAGATGCCAGATTCCAGTCTCGTCCTGACATGTTTTTGTCAACGAAGCCACGCAGGGTTTCCATCCGTTTAAAGGTTTCAAGCATAGCATCCGATGACAGGGATTTCTCATCCAGATCGATGAACGCAGATTTATAGAATTCGGGACCACCTGCGGACATCGCAACGCCATCGAAAACAGTCGCTTCCTGCCAAGCCTGACCACCATGAGCCAAGGCGACAAGACCTGCGTCCTGTACCGTTTGCATCGCAGCGACAAACTCTTCCCAGTTTTTTGGTTGAGCAATGCCGAGCTTGTCCAATATTTTTTTGTTAGCCCAGACCCAGTTGGTTGAGTGGACATTTACCGGTGCCGAAATCCAAACCCCATCATATTTGGCAAAAGCCTGCAATGCGGCGGGAACCACATCGTCCCACCCCTCTTCAGCGGCAACTTTATTTAAATCCGCCAATACCCCTTCTTCTGCCCAGTCCAGAATGTCAAAGCCAAGCATTTGAACGGCAGTTGGCGGATTACCAGCGGTCACGCGGGCTCGTAAAACGGTCATCGCAGACTCGCCTCCACCACCCGCAACAGGCATATCTGCCCAGCCGATGTCTTTGCTTTCAAGATCTTTCTTGAGAACATTCAACGCAGCGGCTTCACCGCCCGATGTCCACCAATGTAGTACCTCGACTTCACCAGCCAGAGACATACTTGCAGTGGCTACAAGTGCCACAAGCGCGGCGGTTGTATTTATCAGATATTTACGCATAATTTTCACCTCATTTTTGTGTGTTTCGTAATTTTGCACAATCACCTTTTGCGCGCTATTAAATCCGCATTAAACCCAAGTGTGTACATGTATGCCCGCCCGGGCATTCTTCCAAACAAGCTCGCAGCCCCGACCACTTTCGTAGCCCCGGCCACTTTCCTTCACACCACCAAAGGGTAACTCGACAAAACCGTCCCATCCGGGTGTTGCTCCAAACAATTCCCGCATGCGCTCGGCACGCAAACTTGATACAGATGTGAATATTTTCACTCCAGACACTGAACAAACCATAAGCGGCATCATTCACTAGCGAAATGGCTTCTTCAATCGTTTTGAATGTCAGAACCGACAATACAGGGGCAAAAACTTCTTCTCCGGCAATCGGAATATCCTGTGTTACGCCCGATATTATTGTTGGCGCATTGAACACCTCATCTCTTGGCATCGCCGCCGCTTCAATTAAAGTAAGGTCATAATTTGCCATGTTTCAGGTGCCCGGAAAAATCGGTTTTCGTTTTTCCAAGAAGGCAGTGATGCCTTCGGCTTTGTCCTCTGTCGCAGCGATCATACCGCCACCGAGAGCTTCGATTAGGGCAGAGCTGTCTTCCCCTGCTCCCGCATGAATCATGTATTTAGCAACTTCCATCGCCCGTGGCGATTGCGACAGTATGCCTTCCGCAATAATGTGCGCTGTCGCCAGTGGATCTTCGGCAATTTCGGCAACCAAGCCAAGTGCATAGGCACGTTTAGCCGAAAGCCTGCGCCCAAACATGACCATTTCCTTGATCACGGGTTCCGGTAGCAAGCGTTGTAGACGTTGCGTTCCCGACCAGCCGGGCACTATGCCGACACTTGCCTCTGGCAATGCCAAAGTAACCTTTGGAGCCACGACCCGGATGTCACAGGCAATAGCCAGCTCAAGTCCTCCACCAAATACGGGTCCATTCAAAACAGCGATGGTCGGTTTGGAAAGACGTGCAAGACGGTCAAATATTCGATGACCCTCTCGCACCCAGTGACGCGCAAAGCTCGTGGGAGGTAATTTTGCCCAGTCTGTGATATCTGCACCAACACAAAAGTATCGATCTCCTTCTGCCGTCAGCAAAACCCCCCGAATTGCATCATCACGCTCCAATATTGCACAATGGGCATCAAGAGCTTCAAGCATCGGAACCGTCAATGCATTCAACTTTGTCGGGTTGTCTAGCCGCAACTCTGCCAAACCACCCTTGATTTCAAGATGTAACGCGCTCATAGCTTCAACCCCATTGGATTTTCCTGCAGAATCGATAATGGCATAAGAGCGGCGTTTTCCGCAACCCGGACACATCCGTCTGATGCCGCAATGATATCGCGTTCCGAATTAACGCCCGGCATAATTTCAACCGCGATCAGCCCTTGATCATCAAGCCGCATGACGCAGCGTTCAGTAATATAGATAACTTCCTGACCTGTTTCTCTGGCACGTCTGCCCGAGAACGTCACATGCTCGACCGCTTCAACCATCTTTGTGAATTTTCCGGGTGCGGTAATGGTCAAGCCATGTTCGTTGATATCCAGTTTTGCTCCAGCTTCAAAAAAGCCCGAGAAGACAATTTTTTTAGCGTGGGAAACGATATCGACAAAACCGCCACAGCCTGCCGTCAGGTAGGGCTTTTTACCAAGTTTGGAGACATTGACATTCCCTTCAACATCGACTTCAAGGAACGACAGGAACGAGATATCAAAACCGCCCCCCTGAAAATAAGTAAATTGCTGCGGTGAAGGCATGAAAGCATCCGCATTTGAGGCGCAACCAAAAGCAAAACCGGTCAGTGGCACTCCACCAACGGCACCTTGTTCGATTACCCAGGTCACTGCGCTTTCGTGGCCTTCTTCCAAAAGAATACGAGGCACCATAGACGAAATACCAAACCCAAGATTGGCCGTTTGACCCCGACGCGCCTCCATCGCTGCCCGTCTGGCAATGATCTTTTCTACGCTATGAGCAGGTATGGAAAAACTGTCCAGTGGGCGCATGATTTCGCCAGAAATCGCTGGATCATAGTCAGTTTCGGTGGTTTGCTTTTGATCGGGATCGACGACAATCAGATCGACCAGATGACCGGGGACCCGTACGTCATGTGGACGCAATGACCCACGGGTTGTAACCCGCTTGACCTGCGCGATAATTTTACCGCCGTGGTTGCGCACCGCGATTGCCTGTTCCAGCCCGCCCAAATACGCGCCTTCGTGTTCATAGGTCAGGTTGCCGTGTTCATCCGCGGTGGTTGCCCGGATAATGGCAACGTCTGGTATGATATTAGGAAAGTGTAGCCATGTTTCGCCCAGCATGTCGTAGCGGTGTACGATTGGTTTCGCGGCGGCTCTTTCGTTCATCGCGCAGCCTTCGCGAACCGGATCAACAAAGGTTTCCAATCCAACCTTGGTCAAAACACCGGGACGATGCGCAGCGACATCGCGTTGCATATCAAAAAGAATGCCAGATGGGACATTATATGCTTCAATCCGATCTTCGACGATCAACTTCCAAATCTCGGGCATTTCTTTCGATGAGGGGCCTGATGGGTAACTTCCGGCCAAAATGCGTTTAAGTAGCCCCTCCTTGGCAATATGATCAATCCCCTTGATGCCATACATATCCCCCGCGGCAATCGGATGCAGCATTGTCAGATCTTTGGGATGCTCCTCATCGTCAAACCGCGCACCAATCGCCTGCAACACCAGATCGGGACACCCGAGTCCCGAAGATGACGAAACAGATACCACGGCCTCGTCCCTGATCCATGCAACAGCATTCTGTGGGGAAACCACCTTCGACATAACTCAGAGTCCTCCGTAATTGACAAAGACGCGGTTGCCCGTCTGGGCGGCTTTCTTGACGGCTTGAGCAACGGCTAATGACTTGACACCGTCTATACCACTTGCAGAGGGAGCCCCCATACCCCGCAACGCATCAACAAAAAGTCCCATCGAGCGGACATAAAGATTATGATCGCTATAGCTGATCGACTGCACAGCATTTTCGGTCCGCAATTCGATTTCTCCGATGGGCTGCTGTGTCATCACATTACGCGCACAAATAGAACCTTTGGTGCCATGCACCTCAATCCCCGTTCCGGCATAGGCATGGGTAAAGCTTTCATGGGTCTGCACCATAATTCCCGATAGCATGGTCCAAACGGACATTGTACTGTCTTCCACTCCCTGCCCCATGGTGCCGCTATGCTCGACTGCAGTGACTTCTGTAGGATCCTCGCCCAGATAAAAGCGCACCGTATCTGCATCATGCACAACAATATCAGGAATCACCCCACCACCTGCCGCTGCGTCATTAATCCGCCAACCCTGCAGAAAGTTCGGTAAATAAACAGCATGGAAAATACGAATACTCAGAACCTCACCAATTTCGCCCGACTGTATCAGTTCCTTGATTTTCATGTGGCTACCAGCATTGCGCAGATGGTGATTGGTTGCAAGAACCACACCGCCCCCATCTGCTGCCTGAACCATGGTGATTGCATCTGCAACGGTCATTGCCAACGGTTTTTCACAAACAACATGCTTTCCTGCCTTTATCGCGGCTAAAGCCTGGGGCAAGTGTTTTTCGTTGGTTGTAGAAATATAAACGACCTTAATTGACTCGTCGCTCAGAAGATTATCGAGACTTGTTGTCGAGGAGGCTATTTCGTGCCTAGCAGCATAGGCGGCCCCTCGTTCTGCGTTTGAACTCAGAACAGACACAATCTCATGTCCATTCTGCGCACGAATCGCATCAATCATATACTGTGACGCGATCGTACTTGCACCTATTAGACCCCAATTCATTTAATTAAGTATCCTATTTCTGGAACATTCCAATTTTTATGTACTTTATGGGACTTTTGCATAACTCAAGGGCATCTAATCAAACTGACAAACGCTTCTATTTTCTTATAAAGACGACCGGGCAGATTTATGCAAGGGTCTCACAGAATTTTTGATTTTCATTTGGATATTCTCCTGATATATTACCAACTAGTAGGTAATATGAATTTGAATGCTATCACCACTTTTTACTAATTGCAATATATATTTGTCCCTTGTTAGCTCAAAGCGGTAATGTCCCCTTTTGACTACTTCAGGAGGGGTTATGAGAGAGGATCTTCTGGAATCCTGCTAAAGAGACTGTGCAAGAAACCCTCGCCAAGCCGTGTTACATGTGGAAAACCCTTGCGGGTTTGGCTATTTTACTGGGTTCCTGCTTTCGCAGGAATGACAAAAGTTGTCCTGATTTTGACGGTTGATATTTAACCCACTGATTTATAGATAAAAAAATCAAGGCACTACAAAACGACTTTTCTACCAAAGATCGCGTGTTTATTGGGCTGCCAGCGATTGAGGAGAGACAAACCGTCGAAGTCAGAACGAATGTTGGTTTTTCCTAACCCCCCTTGCCCCCCTCGTATGATCCCAATCAGGTAAATTATCAACTCGTTTAGTGGTTTTTAATAGACCCTATCCAACGGCGGTTGGATGGGTAGTCGTGATGCAGTAGCCCCCAGTAAGTTTTTAAACTTGTTGATAAGGTATCGCACCTACTACCCGCTTTACCGGTTTTTGCTCCTCGACAATTGCTCCTGCATTGTTCTAATAAGTTACATCCATGTAACGATGCAAAACCAGCATACGACCGCCATGGATCGTGGAAGTGCAAATAATGCAGGAGCAATTATTTGCCCGTACGTCCTTGTACATAAACTTCATCAAGTGCGGACAGTATCTGGTGCAAGACCAAAAATCTGAGCACGAATAGTACGAGGATGCACCGAAGTTAAATTATCCAACCTATCTACAATTATAACCGGAGAATGTTATGTTATGTATCGGTATTGATATATCTAAAGCACGTTTTGATGGTGCTGTGTGCGTTGAGGATGTTGACCACAACCAGTCTTTTGCTAATGATCATAAAGGCTTCAAAGCCTTGTCCAAATGGCTAAAATCATTGGACGCAGCGCAAGAGCGGGTGTTTTGTATGGAAGCCACCAGCGTTTATGGGGTTGCTTTGGCGTATTATTTACATCGCTCAGGCGACCAGGTGATTGTGGCGAACCCAATGAGAACCCATGCGTTTGTCAAGATGGAAATGTTGCGTAATAAAACGGATAAATCCGATACCCACAGGGCACAAGTGCTGGCAGCATTGCGCGTTATTGTCAACATATTGTGGCCAAAGGTGAGTTAGAGAAAAATCTGTTCAAGCCCAAAAGCGAAGCCAGTGTTGCGTTACAATGCCTGATGACGCGCTTGGAGCAGTTAAACAAACAATCAACCCAAGAGAAGAATCGTTTGCCAGTGAGTTTGAATAAGACCGCCAGCAAATCAATCAAAGCGATGATTCGGTACATCTGTCGGCAAATAGTGATTGTTGAACAGGAAATCAAGGCGTTGGTTGCGGGCGATTCTGTGTTGCGTCAACAAGTACGGTTATTGACCAGCATTGGCGGGATTGGCAACAAAACGGCTTGGGCTATCCTCGCCTATATGGGGGATATATCGTCATTTGATAACGCCAAGCAAGTGGCCAGTTTCGCTGGGTTGAATCCGAAGATAACCCAGTCTGGCAGTAGTATCAACAAGAGTAGTCTGTCAAAAATAGGGCATAAACGCCTGAGAAAGTCTCTCTATATGCCGGCACTGACGGCGACGCGACACAATCCAGTCACGCAGAATTTATACAATAGGCTACTTGATAAAGGCAAACCTAAACAAGTGGCAGTGTGCGCGGTGATGCGGAAACTACTGGTTATATCTTATGGGGTATTAAAATCAGAACAGCCTTTTGATGTCAATGATGCTTGCAGATAGCGCGTTTGTGGTGGAATCCCAGCCGGCAAAGTCATTCTAACAATGAGCCGAAAAAAGGTTGAAAATAAGTGGATTTTTAACACAGTATCTTATCAGGGGGGGAATTGAGTGACAAGTCCCCCTGACAAGGGGGATTTAGGGGGTTGGGTTTTCCGCCAGCGTAACCTAGGAGGGTTTCTTGCACAGGCTCGCAAGCAGGAACGACGGCAGGACTAGGTTTCTGCTTCTCGCCTGCACGGGAATGATAATTTGTTTTTTGCACAGTCTCTAAACAAGGAAAGCCGTGTGGGTTATGACAACAGAAATTATGTGTATCCTTTTAGCATGATGGGTAAAAATGCAAATTAACCTTGACCGCTTGTGGCTTGGTACGTCAACCGTTGGGCACTAAACCGGCGATGGTTGCGAAATTCACGCAGTTGTAATCGGCAACCTCGCCAATCAACCACATCAGGATCACCTCATTGATAACGGGCTACTGTTGGACACCTTGTTTTATTGCGATAGCCAAGTCCATGACATTCGTTCCGGTGGGTCCCGGCTTGAATAACGCAGCAATCCTAGCAAGATAGGTCCCCGCATCCGCCTTGAGCAAGGCGTTGTTTGCTGCCGATGCCGCATCGAATGTATCGCCGTCGATAAGTCCGCCGGCGGCAGTCGTGGGTCCATCACTACCGTCGGTGCCGGCTACCAGTGCCGAGATTGTTCTATGCCCTCGAATCTCCCTAGCAAGTGCCAGAGCAAGGCTTTGATTGCGACCACCGATACCGGGTTTCGGCGGCAAAATAACCGTGGATTCCCCACCCCAAATATATGCGCCTGGAGGACCGACTAACAATGTCGCGCCGATTTGCTGCGCAACTGTGTGGATGTCATAGTTCAGGGATTCTTCGTTGACAACAATTTGCATTCCACAATCAAGCAGGAACTTGGCGGCACCCTGACGAGCGATATAGTTCGAGCCGATTACCCTTGAGTGGTAATCAAACGCACCACTCTCACCCCTAAACTGAGGGTACCGGTTGGGATTAAGCCGATTGATTAAACGGGTCAATTTCTGTGACAGTGGGTACGATTGGAGGGCAAGCGTGTTGATGCTGCCGATACCACTACCGATTAGGTCGATGCTATCTCCATGGACATCTGAAATAGCGTAAACACGAACTGCTTTACCACCAAATCCTCTCATCAGTTTTCCACCCTTGATGCATGAAATCTGGGTTCGTACCGCATTGATCTGATCGATGCTACAACCATCCGCAAGCAGTTCTACGGTAATCTGCTGCAACCTTTCCAGACTGATGGCATCTGGCAACACCTCTGCCAACGCCGAAGCACCCCCAGAAACCAACATAACCAGTTGTTCCTGTGGTGGAATCGAGCGGACAAATTGCTCCATTGCCCGACCTGCTCGCAAGCTGTTTATGTCCGGCACTGGATGACCTGATTCGATTACCGTGATTCCCTGATGTGCGACTATGGCATCGTCGGAATGATCATACTTAGTTATCACCAATGCTCTGCCTTTTTCGGCAAAAAAGTCTAGCGCACCAACACACATTGAAGATGCCGCCTTGCCCACCGCCAACAGGTGGGTTATTGACTCAATCCGATCTTCGACAAGCGCATCACCGGCTACTCGTTTTCCGACAACACTTTCAACTCCCGCTGTCCATGCCTGAATTAACCGGCTTTTTACTTCCAAATTCTGGGACATATTCACAATGGTTTATCGTCAATCTGCGTAACGGCAAATTGAACAACTTAATTCAGATTTCATAAACGATATTACAGGGGAACACTCTGTGCTTTCATTTCGCGCTTACTCATACCGCCACAAAGCTGAATAAAACAATCGGCCAGCGTAGATTTACCATGATCAACATGTGCAATGATGGAAAAATTTGTAATCCTCGATGGATGAGTGAGGGATTTAGACCCAGACATAGCAGGATACGGACAAAGATACCAGAAACAAATAGAAATAGAGTCTGCTCACAAAGTCGGTTTTGGATATTCAAATCTGTCCCAGCCAAGCAATTGGCATGATCCGTACCCGTCCAATCGTAATTGGTGTCGCCCAGTGTTCGTTATCGACCCTATTAGTCGCCTTACTTTTGGGCACAAAAAAGACCGTCAGCAGGATGAGCAAGTTCATTACCAAGAATATGCTGTTGATCCACGCAACCGAGGTGTCTGCTCGCTTGGCACGGATGTAATTCAGTCGATAACCGTTCTTTGCCTGACCAAATTTGCCTTCTATTGGAATCCGTTGTAGGTAATCTGCTCGACGTTGCGCTTTGAGTTGCTTCAACAATGATCGACTCGGGATAGCCCGTGTGTCGTTAAACTCACGCTCAACTTCGAACCAAACTCAACCGACTTATGTTGCTTACCTCGCACAATCGGACGCACATACGGTTGATGAATGCTCACAATCCGATTATCACAGCGTCGGCTTTTGTTGCGGTACATCTCCCACTGCTGCGTATAGACATGCTGAATGACCCAGTAGTGGTATAGCAGCCTGCGTGACAAAGGCAACGCCGTGCCCATCGGGAAACAATCCATTAAACCCTCAATATGACCAAAATTGCGCCGCAAGTATTGCAGTTGTTGCTTGATCGCTCGTTGGGTCGCTTGACGCTTGGGACGACGCTGTTTGACCAACCCGAGAAAATCTTTACGTGCTTGGCGACGATAGGTGCGTGGTTTCTGGCTGAACTCCGTGTGTGGATACAATTCGTCAATGATCCGTTCCGCCATCTCACGCGCTTCATTCAGTAAACTTAAATCCGTGGGATACCGTATCGCTTGCTCTGCCACAGTCGCATCGATTATCAACTTACCTTCGTGGCTGGGTGCTTCCACAGTGGTGGCAGGCGAAATTGGGGAATTATCCTCCCCTTGTGGGTCTTGATTGAATTCTGGTTCTGGTTTCGACTCTGGCACGGACTCTGGCTCTGATTCATCACCCGACTTGTTGGTCTGTGTGGATGCCTTCAAACCATCCTTAACGCTGCGTTGCGGCACGACCTGCGCCTTTTCCACAGCAACAATAATCGCTTGATGGAACACTTCAAAAACAGTATCCCCCATACGCTTGCGTACTTCAACCAGCAACGAGGGTACAAACGGGACTGATCTTTGATAACCGGCAAGCCCGACAAAGTATTGCAGATACGGATTCTCCTGAATCTGACTCACCGTTTCCCGATCAGACAACCCTAGTTTGTGTTTGATGATCACCGCACCGATGACTAAACGAGCATCTTTTGCTGGCCGACCCCGCTTTGACGAGAGGCTTTTATGATAGCCCTGTGCCAACCCATCCCATGGAATGCACTGACCTAGTTTTACCCAGCGGTTGTGTGCATCAAGGGCGGTGTGAAACGGCCAGTCAAATTCTGCGATAGTACGTTGGTTGGAATCGTTATAATCAATCATAGCTGCAAGGTTTTAGAGGTTGTTGGGCTGATTTCCATGCAGAATTATACCACAAAATCACTATTACTTGTTTATATTCAGATAGATATGTTTTATGAGCAGGGTCTAATTATTGGGTATTTTTGCAGGGGCGGTGTATTGGTTTGAAATGCCAGAAACATCGGTAAATTAGGGCAGTAATAAGAATGTGACCAGGGCTGGTGGGGTTTTTGCACAGTCTCTACTGCATGGATGCAGGAGGTACGACTCCAAGGATGGGGAGTCGAGTCTGGAACAGGGACCGAGAGCGACGCAGGAAGCCAAAGCCGAGGACGCAGAGATGACGGTTTATTCGCCCTTATCAACGAAGCTCGAGTGCATCCTGCATATTAAACAGCCCTTTTTGTTGTCTCGACAACCAATGTGCTGCCCGAATCGCACCTTGCGCGAATATCCTGCGGTCGGTTACGCGGTGGGTAATCTCAAGGCGTTCGCCGTCTCCAATGAACATGACCGTATGCTCGCCGGCAATATCACCGCCACGAATGGTTGAAAACCCAATGCTGCCGGGTTTTCTTTCTCCGGTATGCCCTTCTCTGGCGAAAACACCGCACTGGCTCAAATCGGTCTCTAATGCCGCTGCCACCGACTCGCCTAGTAGCAATGCCGTACCCGATGGCGCATCCACTTTGTGGCGGTGGTGGGATTCAATGATTTCAATATCGCTCACCTCGCCGATGACCTTGCTTGCCATCTCCACCAGCGATACGCATAAGTTGATTCCAACACTGGTATTGGCAGCAAATAAAACCGGAATGTGATTCGCCGCATCTGCAATCTGCTGATTTTGGGCATCATTTAATCCCGTCATGCCGACCACGATGGCAACATTCATTGATTTACATAATGCCAGATGCGCGCTTACCGCATCAGGTTTAGAGAAATCAATCATCACATCAAAAGCCTTGTCGCGCACGGTATCGGACATTGCTACGCCGATTTCACCTAGACCAGCGACAATGCCAACATCCTTGCCCAATGCCGGACTGCCTTTGTGTTCCAGCCCAACAGCCACCTCCATGTCGCCGGACTGTGCCAGCTCACGAACAATAGCCCGCCCCATTCTACCTGCGGCACCTGATATTGCGAGTTTAATCATAGAAATATTTAATAATGAATTTTTGACTGTACCACATCTTATTGTTTCTACAACCTTATTTTCTGAATCTTATTTCGGGCTTTTATTGCGAACCACGGATTTTTGCGGGGACAGGTTGATTTCGTCAATCACCGCTCCGCTCGGCATATCGAGAATGGTTTTTACCGCGCTGGCGACATCCTTCGCTTGTAGCGCATTGTCTCTGGACTCTCCCGGGCTAAAGTCTAGCTTGTCGAAGAATGCAGTGTCCACCATACCCGGATTAACGATGGCGATTCTTACCCCACTAGCGGCGCATTCTGCTCTTAAAGACTGAACGAATCCCCTTAACCCGAATTTAGTCGCACAATATACTGCCCCTTTTTTGCCTCCTTTAAGAGCCGATTCAGAGCCGATAATAACCAAGTCCCCATGACCTTGCTTTTTCATTATTGGTATGACCAGTCGGGAAATCAGTATGGTGCTGGTTAGGTTGGTGTCCATTTGGTTTCTTATTCTGGACGCTGAAAATGTCTCCAGCGAACCAAAATCACCACGACCATGACACAAAATCACGCCATCCAAATCACAAACCGTTTTCAGCGTTTGACCGAGCAGGCGATGCAAGCCATCAAAATCAGACAAATCACAGCGAATGGGATGAAAATTCTGCCGTTCATGGGGGTGTTTTTCAGCGTTAATTTGACGGCGCGAAACCGCAATCACCTGCGCGCCGTTATTGAGCAATAAGTCAGACACCGCTGCCCCGATGCCGGAACTTGCGCCAGTTACCAGAAATGTGTTTCCAGCCACTTTGCTCTGCCGCCTATTTGTGCTTTCCAGATTCAATCCGTTGGCACGCTTATTTGCACGCGGCAATCTCAGTCGCTGCACCCATATAGGGTTGCAACACCGCTGGAATGGTTATGCTGCCATCGGCGTTTTGATAGTTTTCCATCACTGCCACCAAAGCACGTCCGACTGCCACCCCCGAACCATTTAATGTATGCACCAATTCAGTTTTGCCGGTTTGCGGATTCCGCCAACGCGCTTTCATACGTCTGGCTTGAAAACTTTCCACATTACTGCAAGATGAAATTTCTCGATATTGATTCTGGCTGGGAACCCAGACTTCTAAATCAAAGGTTTTGGCAGCAGAAAACCCCATGTCACCAGTGCAAAGCGCAATGACTCGGTAAGGCAACTGCAATTTTTGCAAAATCGTTTCGGCGTGGCGGGTCATCAAATCCAGCGTATCATAGGAATCGGTAGGGTTGACGATATGCACCATTTCCACTTTCTCGAATTGGTGTTGTCGAATGATGCCACGAGTATCCCGACCATAAGAGCCTGCTTCACGGCGAAAACAAGGCGTGTGGGCAACAAACCGCATCGGCAGTTGTGCCACATCAATGATGCGATTGGCGACTAAATTGGTCAATGGTACTTCGGCAGTGGGAATCAAATAATAAGGCGGGGTATCGTTGGTGGAAAACTGGTCTTCCTCAAACTTAGGCAATTGACCGGTACCGAAAAGAGCTTGTGGCTTCACCAGCAAGGGCACATTGACTTCGGTGTAGCCATGCTCGCTCACATGCAAGTCCAGCATAAACTGTGCCAAAGCGCGATGCAGTCGCGCTAACTGCCCGTGCATGACCACAAAGCGCGAGCCGGAAAGCCCCGCTGCCGCATCAAAATCCATGCCCTTAAAGTCATCCCCCAAGCCATCGCCTAAATCAACATGATCCTTAACCTCAAAATCAAATTGCTTCGGCGTTCCCCACAGCCTGAGTTCCAGATTGTCATTTTCATCTTTACCAAGCGGAACGCTATGATGGGCAATATTGGGCATTTCGCTGAACAGCGCGTTCAAACTTTGTTGAACGACATTCAATTCGGCTTGCTTGGCTTTTAACTGCGTACCAAACTCAGCCACCGAATCTAAAATCTGCGAGACATCCTGCCCTTGTTGTTTGGCAATGCCAATTTGCTTGGAAGTTGCATTACGGTGTGCCTGAATCGACTCGGTTTGAGTTTGTAAAACACGGCGTTCGCTTTCTAGTTTCTGATAACGCATCGTGTCCAAGATATAACCCCGAAGCTGCAACTTTTCGGCAACTTGTTCAATATCTTGTTTTAATAATTGTGGATTTAGCATATTTAAGTGATGTTTTATTGACCGACAATAGCCCGATAACCTGATGCACTGACCGCAGTTTTCAAGTTGCCATGCGGCCAATGCCCATGCCGACTAATGTCGCAACAAGACAAACCACGATACTGCTGATGATGTTTAGCAATGCCTTGTTCCAGAACCCACTTTGCAATAGTTGAATGGTCTCCAAAGAAAAGGTTGAGAAAGTCGTAAACCCACCCAGCAAGCCAATAATAATCATGCCGCGCAAGATTTCATTGCCCGCAAAGCGTTGCTGAATGATGACCAGCAACATGCCAATCAAAAACGACCCAATCGCATTGACCGACAACGTACCCCAAGGGAAATTTGTCGTGAAGCGGGTTTGTATGACCGTGGACAACCAGAATCTCAGCACCGATCCCACAGCACCGCCGAAAGCAATTGCTATCAATTTCATATCGGGTGGTAATTGGTGAGCGGTTTAATCATTTGTTTTGTTTCGAGACCTTTGCATCATTGTCGGAAGTGTGGCAAGGCTATACAAGAACCTCGGTCGCGTTCCATGTGGAAAACCCTTGCGGGTTTGTACGTTTTACTGGATTCCTACTCCCCGCCTGCGCGGGGACAGGCTTCGCAGGAAAGACGGATGTTGGTTTCTTGCACAGTATCCTGCGTGGGAAAGACAAAATAGTGGTTTTGTGCTGTCCCTTCATTTTCAATTCTCCATTATCAATTATCCATTTCATAACTCTCTCTGGTCAATAATATCTACCCCTTCTGGTGGAATGAAATGGAATGTGGCTGGCAGAATATCCGAATTTTCCTTCAAATCAACAAAAACAATGCGCGTTGTCTGACCCAGATTGTCCTTCATCTCCATCAACCGCAAACGGTTATCTTCAAAGCCGATGTGGACCTCTTGGAAGCCGCTATTTTCGGTTTTAGGAATCAGATTAACCCAATCATAACGACCCTGTGTGCCAATCTCTTCAATGCGATAATTTTCCTCCAAATTACCGCTCCCTGCCAGCAATAGGGCTGGCGATTTGCCCAGTGTTTGGAACTGATTACGCACCGTAATCTGTTCCAACTCGAGATCGTATATCCATACGTTTTCGCCATCACCGACAATTTCCTGCGCGTCTGGTGGCGCATAGTCCCATCGAAACAAACCGGGTCGTTGTACCCACACCCTCCCCTGACCCTCATCAATTTCTACCATCGACTCATCTAACACTTTTTGTTCAAAGCGCGCTTCAAAGGTATTGGTTTCATTAAAAAAATAATTCAACGAATCCAACCCACGACCAGCATGTGCCACGCCGATGCCAACCAACATCAAAGTCAGATAAATCACTGCACTGCCGGTCTTGTTCATTATTAGTTAATTGATAATTGATAATTCGTAATTCGCCCAATCAGTGCTCCGGTGGTGGTGCTGCCAACACTTCTCGCTTGCCATTGTCGGACACAGAGATGACCCCGCTTTGCTCCATCGTTTCAATCATTCGCGCCGCACGGTTATAGCCGACCCGCAATGCCCGTTGCACCGCAGAAATGGAGGCTTTGCGGCTTTGGGTCACGAAATTCACCGCTTCATCATACAATGGGTCGCTTTCACCCTCGCCGTCTGATAATCCGCCATTACCAGAACCCTCCGAATCGCCCTCGATAATCTCGCTCAAGTAAACCGGTTGCGCCTGCTCTTTCAATTTGCCAACAACTTTTGCCACTTCATCATCAGACACAAACGAGCCATGCACCCTTTGGGTAAATCCAGAACCCGGTGGCAGAAACAACATATCTCCCTGCCCCAATAATTGCTCCGCACCCATTTGATCCAAGACCGTTCTTGAGTCAACACGCGCGGAAACCTGAAATGCAATCCGTGTCGGCACGTTGGCTTTAATCAATCCGGTAACCACATCGACCGAAGGTCGTTGGGTTGCTAATACCAGATGAATACCCGCCGCCCGTGCGCGTTGAGCAATGCGGATAATAATCTCTTCAATCTTCTTGCCGGCAACCATCATTAAATCTGCCAACTCATCGACAATAACGACAATATAGGGGAAGGCCTCCAACTCCTCAGGCGACATGCCCTCTTCGAGTTCCTGTGTGGGATCAAGCAAAGGTTGTCCACTTTCGATTGCCGCTTCGATTTTCTTATTGAAACCAGCGATGTTTCTCACCGCCATGGCTGCCATCAAGCGAAAACGTCTATCCATTTCTACGATGCACCAGCGCAAGGCGTTGGCAGCTTTGTTCATATCGGTGACCACCGGTGTCAACAGATGGGGAATACCGTCATAAACCGAAAGCTCTAAAAACTTTGGATCAACCATAATCATCCGCACCTGCTGTGGCGTGGACTTATAAAGCAAACTCAAAATTAACGCATTGATACAGACCGATTTCCCGGAACCGGTTGTGCCGGCAATCAGGACGTGAGGCATTTTAATTAAATCGGCAACCACCGCATTGCCAGCGATGTCTTTACCAAGCACAATACTCAATGGCGAATTACTCTTTTCATAGTCATGAGAAGACAGCCCTTCCACCAATCGCACCGTTTCACGATGCTGGTTTGGAATTTCGATACCAATGACTGTTTTGCCGGGAATATTTTCCACCACCCGCACACTAATTACAGACAATGATCTTGCCAAATCCCGTGACAGCCCTACGATTTGGCTGGCTTTAATGCCCGGTGCAGGCTCAATTTCGAAACGGGTGATGACCGGTCCGGGTTGCACCGTCTCAACCGTAATATCAACATTGAAATCCTTTAATTTTTTTATCAGCAATTGCGACATGGATTTCAACATTTCACGAGAATAACCCTGACCAGTCGGAGTCGGCGTGTCGAGCAACGACAACTCAGGCAACACACTACCCGAAGTTTTCTCTGGAAACAGGCTCTTCTGTCGCTCTTTCTGGGCGCGTTCACTGGGTATTGGAACGCCAATTTTTGGCTCAATTTTCGGTCGTGGCTTGGCTGATAATACCGACTTGAATTTTGCAACAGATGCCTGCCGTTGCTGTTTTACCTTGGCACCTTTTTTGCGATCCATTAAATCTCCAACACGCAATTTAACCCAGCCAGCGAAACCAAATGCGCCATATCCGACTCGATCCATAAGATTAAACCAAGAAACATGCCCGACCAATGTTATTCCAGTAATCAACAGTCCAATAAGAATGAGGGTGGCACCAATAATGCCAAAATTTAAGACGAAACCTTGTGCGCTGAATTGCCCGATAATCCCCCCTGATTGGAACATGGATTCAACATCGTTCACCGGAAAATAAATTTGTTCCAACCCACAGGCACCAATCATCGCCACACAGAATCCAGCTATCGGCAGAACATAACTCCAACCCTGACTTCTCCCTGCATCATCGTCCTCATAAGACCGCTCCTTATGCGTTCGCCAAACCGCAACACACCACAAAGCCAAAAATAGATAAGCCATTCTGCCGAAACCGGTCAATAACAGGTCGGCAATCCACGCCCCGGCCTTGCCGCCCGTATTCACAATGTCTCGCCCACTGCCCGTATGCGTTGGCCCGGGATCGCCCGGGGAATAAGTAACCAGACAGACAAACAAATATCCAACCACGGCAAGCAATAATATCAGACCCACTTCGCGTAATAGCGATGTGATTTTGCTTGGAACTTTCCCCAGAGTGAGGAAACTGAATTGAGATGATTTTTGAGTACGTTGTCTAATTTTAGCCACGATAAACTTATGGTTGTAGTTACAACAATACCTGATTCTATCACTAACCTGCCCGACCTTTAACAGCGATTATCAAATATAATGTGCTCCTAGTTAAATTTACTTTGGCTAATCAATTGATACACTAATAGGGCTTTGCATCATTGCCAGAATCGCGACTTATCCAAAATTCTCACTAAAACAGGAATCGAACAATAATGAAAAAAATATGTGTCTATTGTGGCTCAAAACCCGGCAATCGCCCAGAATATCAACAAGCAGCAAAAAATCTCGGGCAGGCTTTATTGTCCCGTAACATTGAGCTGGTCTATGGCGGGGCAAGTGTCGGTCTGATGGGGAAAATTGCCAGCACGATGATAGAAAATGGCGGACAGGTTATCGGCGTTGTTCCCGGATCGTTATTTGAGGATGAAATCACCCATCCCGGATTAACCCGGTTGATTACCGTACAAAACATGCACCAGCGAAAAGCGACTATGGCTTCGCTGGCAGATGGCTTCATCGCCCTTCCCGGTGGCTTCGGAACCTTGGAAGAAGTCTTCGAAGCTATCGCTTGGTCACAACTGAAAATTCACACCGACCCGCGCATCAAGCCCATCGGCTTCCTCAATGTTTGTGGATACTATGATCGGTTATCTGATTTCATCGATTATGCGGTGGAGCAGGAATTCATCGCCCAAAAACATCAATCGTTATACATCCTTGATGATGACCCTGACCGTTTGCTGGACGAAATGCGGTTAGATAAGGCACCCTAACACCAACAATGCCGTTTGTTAATGGAAAATTGAGAATGGAGAATTGAAAATGAAACCGGAAAACCCTTTCAGATTTGTTTGTTTTACTGGATTGTTCCATCTTGTCCATTTTCAATTATCCATTTTCTTGCCGACCGCTAATTTGTTTAGGGCTCCAATACAGCGCAAGCTTTTGTTGAATATGCGGTGCGGCGAGCTCACCGAGCCGAAGCTTTAACTCGTCATTGAGCCTGATGTGCTTGGGCTTTTGCTGATGCCTCGTTTGGGCAAAGCGGTGGGCTTGTTTGTAGCGATAGCCGTTACCCCCGGTATTGCGTTTAATTTCACGGCTGATGGTTGACTTAACTTCTGCCCATGGTTTTAGCGATTCCTGTCAGTGTACAGTTTTGCTGATTCATGAGGTAAATGTGGTATCTTTCGTGTTCAGTCAAATGGGTATATCTCGTCATGTTTTACTCCGGCTCGGTGAGCTCGCCGCACCGCTTTTTTCCGTTCAGTTAAAAGAGTACGAGTATGCCCTTGACTGACTGGAGTGTTGCACTTATTATGTGAATTCAAGACTTTACAAGCACTTAATAGAACCGATTAATGAAAGCTGGTAAAAAACAAAACAATAGGTATCTAGTAGGAAGCCTTTTTGCAGGGGTTGGCGGGATATGTCTTGCATTTAAACAAGCCGGTTGTGAAATTTTATGGGCAAACGAGATTGATAAAAACGCCTGTAATACTTATAAGTTGAATAATAAAAAAACCGATCTATTAGAATGCGATATTAAAAACTTATCTAAAAAAAACCTATCGAATATTGATATATTAACCGCGGGGTTTCCTTGTCAGCCATTTTCTCAAGCAGGACATGGAAAAGGGTTTGATGATGATAGAGGTAAGTTATTTTTTGAAGTGCCCAAATTATTGACACAATTAAAGCCCAAAGCTTATTTATTGGAAAATGTTCGCACTTTATCCACCCATAATAACGGTAAAAGTTTCAATATAATTAAAGATGAAATGCTTTCAGCGGGCTATTCATTTATACCTTTTGTTTTGAATGCCACCAAATACACAGATATTCCGCAAGGTAGAGAGCGAATTTATATTGTTGGTTTTGAAAAGGAGTCGGATTATTTTTACAACAGTCCAGTCAAGTTAAATAAAAACGAGGCGAATAATTGTCCATTATCACAGTCTTTCAATATCCCTCAAGAAACCAACAAGCCTCCTAAAAAAATTGAAGATTTCTTAGAGAGTGATGTAGGGGAAAATTATTTTTATAACAATAGCAATAATCATATCCATAAAAATATTCAAAATAAAGTCAAAAGTAATGATACCGTTTATCAATACCGTCGCTATTATGTGCGTAAAAATAAATCTAATGTTTGCCCGACCCTAACAGCAAATATGGGTGGTGGCGGGCACAATATTCCCATCATACTAGACGGAAAAATACCGCGAAAATTAACTCCAAAAGAATGCTTTAATTTACAGGGTTTTCCAAAGAATTTTAAATTACCAGATGCGGCTAAAGGACAACTGTATAAACAGGCTGGCAATTCTGTTGTAGTGCCGATGGTGAAAAAAATAGCAAAAGAAATAGTCCGAGTTTTGAATGAACACGCAAAATATTCCACCTAATGTCGGTAACTTTGTCAAGTCTTTAAGGGATATTGGTTATACCTTAGATGTCGCTGTTGCTGATATTTTAGACAATAGCATTTCTGCTAATGCAAAGCACATACAAATCCATGCAGTTGCACAGCCTGATATAATTTTTTGTATATTAGATGATGGTGATGGCATGACCGATACGGAGCTTGTTGAGGCTATGCGACTATCAAGTAAAAATCCAGATGATGTGCGGGATAAAAACGATTTAGGTAAATTTGGTTTAGGATTAAAAACTGCTTCATTTTCTCAATGTAAAAAATTAACCGTTTTATCTAAAAAGAGTGGTGTAACTTCAATTAAACAATGGAATTTAGATTATATTGCTAAGCAGGACGACTGGCTTTTAATAACGCCCGATATGGACGATTTTATTGATATTCCACTGATTGATGGGCTTGATAAGTTAGAACATGGAACACTCGTCATTTGGCAGGACATTGATCGTTATAAAAAAACAACCTTCTCTGATAACCTTAATAAAACGAGAGAGCACTTATCATTGGTTTTTCATCGTTTTTTAGAGGATAGCTTTAATCCTCTAAAAATATTATTTAATAACAATGCATTAAAACCGTTTGATCCTTTTAACACTCGTCATAGTGCGACACAAGAAAAACCACTCGAAATCATCAGAATAGGAACTTCAAAAATAGAAGTTTCACCTTATATTTTACCTCATCACTCTAATGTTTCTCAGCAGGAGTGGGAAGAATATTCAACAGATGATGGTTATATAAAATCACAAGGTTTTTATTTATACCGTGCCAATAGATTACTTGTTCATGGCACATGGTGGGGCATGCACAAAGCAAGCGACGCTCATAAATTAGTACGGATAAAAATTGACATCCCTAATAATCAAGATAAGCATTGGGGTATAGATATTAAAAAAGCACATGCAAAACCAAGAGCGGATATTAAAAAAAGATTAAAAATTATTGTTGAAAGCTCTACCGAATTAGGGTCGAGACCTTATACTGGTAGAGGGAAAGCAATAAAAGACAAAACGATTACTAAATTTTGGCAAACCATCCCCGTGGATACTAATTTTCGTTTTGGACTAAATAAAGAACACCCGCTTTATCAAAAAATCAAAAACTTTACAGATTTTGATTTGATTGATATTTACTTAAAAGGCTTGGAGGCGTATTTGCCTTTAGATACGATACAAGCACACTTACAACAAAACCCCCACGAAATTAAGCAACAAAGTGCTTTATCTCAGACAGATATTGAGAGTTTAGCTCGGCAATTAAAAGCACAAGGATTGGATGATGAATATATTGCAAGCTTGTTAAAAACAGAGTTGTTTAAAAACAATCAGGAGTTATTGAAATGAATGGCTATCAAAATGTTAAAGATTATGTTTTTGGAAAATTAAAAAATAAAAATGATATAGATATTAAAGCCGAAATAAATAGTGCCAAAAAAATACTGAATGTGGAAAACATACATGTTGACGTTTTTGGTATTAGCAGTGTCAGCCTAACAGATGATGACTGGCAAAGAATGCAAGAGGAGTTAGAAACTCAATTTAATGTCAAGATGGAACACGGTATTTTAATTAAAGGGACTGAGCAACAACCAAGGGACACAACTTGGTGGACGGGCAAAGCACAACAAGAAAGTGATGGTTATTATTGGGATAGATATAAAGAATATTTGAAGGAATCTCTACCGCCAGAAGTTGTTAAAACCATTGATGATGATACCGATATTATTATGAATAATATTGAAAACCCCGATATTAGTGAATTTGACAGGCGCGGCATGGTAGTCGGTCATGTGCAATCAGGAAAGACGGGTAATTACGCAGGATTGGTATGTAAGGCAGCCGATGCGGGATATAAGTTTATTGTTATTATCGCTGGTGGCATTAATAATTTACGGAATCAAACACAAGAACGATTAAACGAGGCATTTATTGGTAAAGATGGTGGTTCGCAAGTTGGAGTTGGTAAGGGTAATGCGCAAAATAACAAGTTACCTATTAGTTTAACTACCAAACAAAAAGATTTTAATAGGCAAGATGCCGATAGAAACTCACAAGGCACTAATTTTGATAATATTATTGTGCCAATAATATTGGTTATCAAGAAAAATACTAACACGCTACAAAATGTGACTGCTTGGCTCAATAACACCTATCCCAGAAAGGTATCAGAGCATTCAATGCTAATGATTGATGATGAGTCTGATTATGCGTCTATCAACACAAAAGATGAGGAGTCTCCAACAACTATAAACAAAAAAATAAGAGAACTATTGGCAATATTTACTAAAAGCGTTTATGTCGCTTATACCGCAACGCCTTATGCTAATATTTTTATTGATCATGAAGCAGAACATACACAATATGAGGATGATTTGTTTCCAAGAAATTTTATTTACGCTTTAAATCCGCCGACAAACTATTTTGGTGCTAGAGATATATTTTTAGACGAAGAGCGAAAATATTTAGTGAAAGTTGATGATTATCAAGATGATATACCTGTAAAGCATAAAAAAGATTTTGCATTGCCCACTATCCCAAAGAGTTTACATGAAGCAATACGAGTGTTTTTATTAAATATTGCCACCCGAGATTTGCGCGGGCAAGGCAATGAGCATAATAGTATGTTGGTTCATGCCACACGATTTACCTCGATTCATGAAAAATTGGCTCTTCATGTGCGTCAATACCTTGAGAAAATAACAGTAGAGATTAAGGCTTATGGAAAGTTACCAAACGCCAACCAACAAAGCAATTTAATACAAGACTTAGAAAAAACTTTGAATATTAGACATGAAAATTTAGAATTTTCGTGGCAAGAAGTATTATTAAGTGTATGCGATATTGTAGATACTATCGTTTGCAGAGAAGTTCACCAACGAACCACCGTACCATTAGAATATCGTAAAGATATTGACACTAATGTTATTGTGATTGGCGGTACAAGTCTATCAAGAGGCTATACATTAGAGGGCTTAAGCGTTAGTTATTTTCTTAGAAATACTGTTTTTTATGATACTTTGATGCAAATGGGTAGATGGTTTGGGTATCGTGAAGGTTATCAAGATTTGTGTAGAGTTTATATGCCTGAAACAATGATTGATAATTTTGGGCATATTATTGAGGCTACCGAAGATTTATTTGATGATTTTAAAAAAATGTGTGATGGAAACATGACACCTCAAGATTTTGGTTTAGCTGTGAGACGACACCCCGACAGCCTATTACAAATAACAGCGAGGAATAAGCAAAGAAATGGGGCAGATTTTGTCCACAGCATGTGTTTGGATGGTCGTTCAAAAGAAACTAGCTGGTTGTCGAATGATACAGAGATCAAGAAAAATAATTTAGCTGTTATTGAAAATATAATCAATAAATTACAAACTGATTATAAATCAGAAAAAATTGGCAATAATTATTTATGGCGTAGCGTTAATAGCTCATTGATTATTGAGTTTTTAGATGAGTTTAAAGTTTATCAGAACGATGTTTTTGGCATATCGTCAAGAATGCCTATTAATTTCATTAAAAAATACGCGCAGGATGTAAACACAAACTGGGATATCGCCATCTATAGTGGTAGTGGAAATGATGAAAATGTTGATGGAATTCAATTCAAAAGAGAAGAAAGGACAATTAGATTAAAGCAAGATTGTTTAGAAATACAAAATCGACAGGTTTCAACTGGAACATCTGAAGCAATTGCATTGGATAAAGAAATAAGAAAATCCTTGGGAAGTAATCGCAAACAAGCAAGAGAAAAAATAGAAAAACCATTACTAAGACTACATATTTTAGAAACCGAAAGAGACGAACGATTAGCAGCATTTGGCACTAGCTTTCCTAGTAGAATTATTAGTAACACCAATAACATAAGTCTAACAATCAATACTGTGTACTATCAAAACTTATTGACAGATTTAGAATACGAGGAACAAACCGATGACTTCTAAAATCAATCCATGGCAAGGTATGCCAGAATCAACCCAAAGACGAGTAAAGTCCGATACGCCACATAATCTATTTTGGATAACTGACTTAGAGGGTAGATATGGTTTCTTATTACAATCAAAGAAGTTGTTTGATGATGTTAGATTGCCTGCAAATTTGAAAGGAATAGAATTAATAAAACGTAATTCTACTTATAGTTACGGGGAGTTATTTTTGGTGTTACATGATAAGGAGGACTGGCAAATTTTTCACACGCTTTGTAATGATTTAATTTCAATTACTGATGGCTACGATGACGATAGAGCGATGATTAGTGCTGTTGAGGAGCGATTAAAGCGGTGGCAACAACTCTTAAAGCAAGATAGAAATAAAGCAATGAACCTACATCGTCAAATGGGTTTATTTAGCGAGTTATTATGTTTAAGAGATGTTGTTCTGCCAAAATATGGCATTGAACAAGCAATTATCTCATGGGTTGGTGCTGATTTTGACAAACAAGATTTTTTATTAGATAACTCGATTATTGAGGTCAAGTCTTATAAAACCTCTAAAGGGCAAACTGCCCACATATCATCAATCAAACAATTAGTCAGCGATAAAGTACCACTATTTTTACTAACTTATGGGCTAACCCAAACAGAAAATGGTGAATCTATTACGGACATTGTGCAAAGCATTAAAAACCACCTAAAAACAGAATCAAATGAGATAAAAAGTAAATTTGAAAGTAGTCTTTTAGAATATGGTTATATTCCAGAGATCATCAAAACGCCTTTTTATAAATTTATTGTAGATAAAAATAGAGTATTTTTAACTTCTGGCGATTTTCCGAAAATACAGCCAGTTTCTATTCAACACGGCATTTTAGATGTTAAATATTCTATTGATTTGCTAGAGTGTAGTGATTATGAGAGCGACTTAAGGGGTTTTTTAGAATAAAAATGGTTAAATTAGAAGAATTTCACCAAGATTTTTTACAATCAATATTATCAGACTCTGATAGTAGGGGTTTAATGAAACCACAAGCGTTTTTTGAAAATGTTTGTGAGGAGTTAATATCCACTGGTGATTTAACCAATAATTATGAAAATGCTGATTATTCTAAAACAGGCTTAGAGGTGCATGGTTTTGATTATGACCAAGAGAGGAAAATATTATCATTATTAGCGCATAAATTTTTTCAAGAAGATGTGATTCAAACATTAACCAAACAACAAATTGATACTAAGTTTAAGCGTCTTGAGTCTTTTTATACTAAAGCTATCAATGGTATTTATACGAAAATGGAAGAAACGTCAGAAGCTTATTCTATGGCGTACCAAATATATCAGTGGCACGAAGACCAGCAAATAGATAAAATTAAACTCATTGTTTTTACTGATGGCAAGGCAACACGAAACTTGCTTGAATTTCCAGACAAAACTTTAAACGGTTCTACGATTGAATTTAGAGTAATTGATATAGATTATTTACACAAAATTTATTTGTCAGAAAACAATAGCGGAATTTTTGAGGTAGAAACAAATTTACCTTATTTATCGGTTAGTAGCCATTCCGATGAATATCAATCTTATTTATCATGCATATCGGGCAATGAATTAGTCGAAATATATGCCGAATTCGGACAAAAATTATTTGAACAAAATGTGCGAACTTTTTTACAATTTAGAGGTAATGTTAATAAAGGTTTGCGCAATACAATAGAATATAATCCAACGATGTTTTTTGCTTATAACAATGGCATTACCGCAACAGCCAGTCGTGTTGAAGTAGAAAATAATTGCATTAAAAAGATACATAATTTACAAATTGTGAATGGCGGACAAACCACATCGGCTATTTATGCGGCGGTTAAGAATTTTAAACAAGATGTATCTAGTGTGTCGGTACAGATGAAGTTGTCAATCGTTAAAGAGCCAGACAAACAAAGTGATTTTGTCTCTAAAGTGTCTGAATATGCCAACACCCAAAACAAAATTAATAAGTCTGATTTCTTTTCTAACAGTCCATTCCACAAAGAATTTAAAACACACTCTAAAAGAGTTTTTGCGCCCGCGACAGATGGATCTCAGCGTAGAACGCATTGGTTTTATGAGCGCGTGAGAGGCGAATATTTAAATCAACAAGCCTACTTAACACCAGCCAAAAAAAAGCAGTTCCAGTTAGAATCCCCAAAAAATCAATTGCTGGATAAGACTTTTTTATCAAAAAGCGAGAATGCATGGCTACAAAAGCCTCATATTGTTTCCAAAGGAGCACAATATAGTTTTTCTGAATTTGCGCAGTCAGTAACGAAACAATTAGAGAAAGATAAGATCTCTATTACTGAAAAATATTTTAAAGATGCAGTATGTCGAGTAATATTATTTAGGAATGTTGAAAAAATGATATCCAAAGCTAGCTGGTATGACGGTGGTTTTAGAGCTCAAACGGTTGCATACAGCATTTCTTATTTGTCATATTGTGTCAGTAGAAAAAATAAATTTTTGAATTTTGCAAGTATTTGGCAAGATCAAGGACTGTCCAATTCATTAAAATTGGTATTAAAGAAAATTACGAAAGAAATCTATCAAGCAATTATCACCCCGCCAGAGGGATTTGCTAATATCGCCCAATGGTGTAAAAAAGAACAATGCTGGGAAAATATCAAAAAAATTGATGTTGATATGATATTAGATAATTTATTAATTGACAAAGAGGATGAGCAATATATTAAAAAGGAAAGTAAAAAAAGTAAAAAATTAGATAATAGTATAGAAATACAAATGTTTATTCTAATATTAAAAAATAATAAGAGGCTTAAATTACTAGAATATTATCGAAAAGATAGCAATGCTTCACCCATGAAACTTGATATTTTAAAAAAATATTGTTCGGATCATTTGCCGTTGCCATCTGAGAAACAATCCAAGATACTGTACGAATTGTATAATAATGCAATATCTGAGGGCGTTCATTTTTGAGGTTCTTCCGAGTTTCATATGGGGCTAATTCGCCGTTGAAAAAATCAGCATGTTTTTCAACAAAATACTCTGCGATAAAAGATTGATTAACCAAATTTTCGTCAAGACCTTCGACAAGATACTTGAATTCACATAATAAGTGCAACACTCCTCAGTCAGTCAAAGGGTACACTCGTACTCTTTTAACTGAACGGAAAAAAGCGGTGCGGCGAGCTCACCGAGCCGGAGTAAAACATGACGAGATATACCCATTTGACTGAACACGAAAGAGACCACATTTACCTCATGAATCAGCAACATTGTACACTGACAGAAATCGCTAAAGCCATGGGCAGAAGTTAAGTCAACCATCAGCCGTGAAATTAAACGCAATACCGGGGGCAACGGCTATCGATACAAACAAGCCCACCGCTTTGCCCAAACGAGGCATCAGCAAAAGCCCAAGCACATCACAAACTCAATGACGAGTTAAAGCTTCGGCTCGGTGAGCTCACCGAGCCGTAGCTGGTGGGTCGTTATATCGATACTTGCGCCATCAGGGTAAGAAATATCGCAAGCGTTATGGACAGAACGATTACCGCGGACGCATCCCCAATCGGGTTGATATTGCTGATAGACCCCGTATAGTGGACAATCGTTCGCGTATAGGAGTAGTGATAGAGGGGGGAGGCTGATTGTGTTATCGGTAAAGGTCGTCAAGGGGTGTTTGCCACCCTTGCTGAACGCAAAAGTAGGCTTTATCTCGCACTTCGGACTAAGAACAAAACCGCAAAAGAAACCAACGCGGCTATACTCAGGTTGTTAAAGCATATGAAACAACATGTAATGACACTAACCTTTGATAACGGCAGAGAATTTTGTTGGCATAGTGAGCAGTTCGGCGAGCTCACCGACCCGTTGCCAAACAACTCGAGTGTGAAACTTATTTTGCTAAACCGTATCACTCTTGGGAGCGTGGCTTGAATGCCAAATAATCATCTGGCACAATGGCTTGCTCATACTTTTTGCTCCGGCAGTTTTTTCCAAAGAAGATGCCTTTGCATAAAGTCACCGAAAAAGAGCTGTTCAAAGCGACCGATTTAATGAATAACCGACCTAGAAAATGTTTGGGGTATAAAACCCTTATGGAGGTCTTTTCCCACGCAATGGGAATAGATCATAATATAAACCCGAGTGTTGCGCTTATGGGTTGAATTCGCCATATGTAGAGTCTGCTCACAAAGTCGATTTTGGATATTTGAATCTGTTCCAGCCAAGCAATTGGCATGATCCGTACCCGTCCAATCGTAATTGGTGTCGCCCAGTGTTCGTTATCGACCCTATTAGTCGCCTTATTTTGGGCACAAAAAAGACCTTCAGCAGGATGAGCAGGTTCATGACTAGGAAAATGCTGTTGATCCATGCAGCCGAAGTGTCTGCTCGCTTGGCACGGATGTAATTCAGTCGATAACCGTTCTTTGCCTGACCAAATTTGCCTTCTATTGGAATCCGTTGTAGGTAATCCGCCCGGCGTTGGGCTTTTAATTGCTTCAACACCTCTCGATTCGCTTCTGTTACCTGTTTGGGTCTGCCTAATGGCTTGCCCGAAAAATAGATGCCCAATCCTTTCAAGTAATGCCGGTTCTCTCGACTACCATATATCGGATCACCGATAACGCTTTCGGGATAGCAACCATAACGTTCATGGTAACGCTCAACCTGACCCTGCAAATCATGCCCCTCATGAAACGCATCCCAACTTAAATGATCAACTCGGGATAACCCGTGTGTCGTTAAACTCACGCTCAACTTCGAACCAAACTCAACCGACTTACCTTGCTTACCTCGCACTATCGGACGCACATACGGTTGATGAATGCTCACAATCCGATTATCACAGCGTCGGCTTTTGTTGCGGTACATCTCCCACTGCTGCGTATAGACATGCTGAATGACCCAGTAGTGGTATAGCAGCCTGCGTGACAAAGGCAACGCCGTGCCCATCGGGAAACAATCCATTAAACCCTCAATATGACCAAAATTGCGCCGCAAGTATTGCAGTTGTTGCTTGATCGCTCGTTGGGTCGCTTGACGCTTGGGACGACGCTGTTTGACCAACCCGAGAAAATCTTTACGTGCTTGGCGACGATAGGTGCGTGGTTTCTGGCTGAACTCCGTGTGTGGATACAATTCGTCAATAACCCGTTCCGCCATCTCACGCGCTTCATTCAGTAAACTTAAATCCGTGGGATACCGTATCGCTTGCTCTGCCACAGTCGCATCGATTATCAACTTACCTTCGTGGCTGGGTGCTTCCACAGTGGTGGCAGGCGAAATTGGGGAATTATCCTCCCCTTGTGGGTCTTGATTGGGTTTTGGCTCTGATTCATCACCCGACTTGTTGGTCTGTGTGGATACCTTCAAACCATCCTTAACGCTGCGTTGTGGCACGACCTGCGCCTTTTCCACAGCAACAATAATCGCTTGATGGAACACTTCAAAAACAGTATCCCCCATACGCTTGCGTACTTCAACCAGCAACGAGGGTACAAACGGGACTGATCTTTGATAACCGGCAAGCCCGACAAAGTATTGCAGATACGGATTCTCCTGAATCTGACTCACCGTTTCCCGATCAGACAACCCTAGTTTGTGTTTGATGATCACCGCACCGATGACTAAACGAGCATCTTTTGCTGGCCGACCCCGCTTTGACGAGAGGCTTTTATGATAGCCCTGTGCCAACCCATCCCATGGAATGCACTGACCTAGTTTTACCCAGCGGTTGTGTGCATCAAGAGCGCTGTGAAACGGCCAGTCAAATTCTGCGATAGTACGTTGGTTGGAATCGTTATAATCAATCATAGCTGCAAGGTTTTAGAGGTTATTGGGCTGATTTCCATGCAGAATTATACCACAAAATCACTATTACTTGTTTATATTCAGATAGATATGTTTTATGAGCAGGGTCTATGTATATCCACGCCGATTAAGCAGGCCATTCAAATATTCGCCTTGTTTTAAATCGGACTTTACACCATATTCATTTAAAATAAGTTTTAACAATCATTTCGCTAATTTCCTTCTTTCTTTGCTTCTTATTTGATGACGATTTTGAGTTCTACCTGCCTGTGACCAAGTAATATTACTACTATCAATCACAATCGTTTTTCCCGCGATATTCCCGCTGGTGGTTGGGTCTTCTCCTTGCGTAAAATGGTTAAGGTAAACCCCGGTATTCTTCGCCCCCATGTCGATGGCGATGGGTGAGATTATTTTCATTTGTTCTTGTTTCATTTCCATCTTATTTTGGGCATTGGTTGTTTTTTTAAGGCTATTGAGACCACAGTGCATTGCAATATTATCCGCGAGGATGGTGGTGTTTGTGCAGTTCTTTTAATCGTGCTTGTGCGATATAGGTATAGATTTGTGTGGTCGATAAACTGGAATGCCCTAACAGCATTTGTACGCTCCTCAGATCGGCTCCGTTGTTTAACAGATGGGTGGCAAAGGCATGTCTTAAAGTATGCGGAGATAACGTGCTTGAAAGTTCGGCAATGCGGGCATAGCGTTTTAGGTTCTGCCAAAAACCTTGACGACTCATTGCGGTACGCCGCTTGCTGATGAACAACGCCGTTCTTTGTGTTGCGCCCAGAATGTCCGAGCGCGCTTCTGTTAAGTATCGCGCAATCCATTCGCAAGCGTCATCACCCAAGGGGACTAACCTTTCTTTATTGCCTTTGCCGGTCACACGGCAAACGCCGACGGTAAGATCGATTTGGTTTATCGGCAACCCAACTAATTCGGTAACGCGCATTCCGGTCGCGTATAGTGTTTCAATCATCGCTCGATCACGAATCCCCAGTGCGGTTGTTATATTCGGTGCCTGAATCAGTTTTTCGACATCATCTTCAGACATAGACTTAGGTAATGATTTTCCAATCGCTGGCGAAATCACATTGGCACACGGGTCGTGGCTAATTTTATTTTCCTGCAACAAGTGATGATAGAAGCGTTTTATCGAGGACAAAGATCGAGCAGCACTGCGATTTGATGACTTTGCTGCTTTATTGGAAACAAACAATGCGACAGATTCAGGGCGCAGGGTTGTCGGGTTTAAACCATTCGCATCAATCCAGATAAAAAATTGTATCAAATCATTGCGATACGCCGACAAGGTATTATGACTTAATCCTGACTCCATCCATACCGCATCCAGAAAAAATGTAATCAAGGGATTTTCTTTTTCTTTGGTCATGGTTTGCTCATTCTATCTGCTCTTTCATCGGTCTGCACAAATTTATAAATTTATGACTCGTAATAAGATCTTTGCATAATTCAAAAGACAATCGGAAGTGGGACTTTAGGGGCTGTGCAAGAAATCCACTAGGATGTGTTACATGTGGAAAGCCCTTGCGGGTTTGGCTATTTTACTAGATTCCTGCTTGCGAGACTGTGCAATAAACGCCGACTCACCCACTATTGAGACTTTTGAGTCAGGCACGGGTAAAAAAGGTTCTTATTAAAAGCAGGCGGGTGAAATAAGTTTGTTTGCTGCGAAAATAAGTATTTCTGGCATAAATAATCGAATAGTGGACGCAAAAAAGGAAGATGTCGCTTGATTGCTTGCATGACGACTGCAATATCGCCTGCTTTTATAGCCAACAGCAGTTGATTGAACAGCCTTGTGCCTAGCAGGTTCAAAACACGCTTAAAGTTATAGCAAAACATAATCAATGCCCAATCAAAACCATGGGCTCCGGATACTTTTTCTTTGCCTCTGAGCAAGTAGTGTCCCAACCTAATGACCGCTTTATGGTGCCAAAAGGATGCTCCACAATCGAGCCTCTTCTTTTGCTAATCACTTTGGCTGATTCTGTTTGCATTACCTCACCATAGGCTTGTAAAAAGGCTTCATGTTCCCACCGCCATATTCTTCGGTGCGGCGTTTGCTTTGCTAAACACTCACTGCGCACAGGGCAAGCCTTGCAATCTGTGGCACTGGTGCTGTAAATAAACCCAACCTTGCCTTTGGATAGGCTTTTGGTTGCACTTTTTTTCAGTGTTTTGTCGTTAGGGCAGGTGTATTCGTCTTTCTCCTCGTTATAGACAAACTCATCTTTCGTGTATCTGCCGGCTTTCTTTTGTTTCTGTTGCGTATCAATCGGCGGGATGATCGGGAAGATTTTGTCATCAACACAGTTCTTTATCTCGTTTGCACTGTAATAGCCCTTGTCGGCAACCACAGCCAGAGTCTTAAGGGCTAAGGTTTCTTTCGCCTGGCTTGCCATCGACTGTTGTGCGTCATTGCCTTGACTTGATACATCTGTTGCAACAATCAGCTTTGCTTTGTTATCCACCGCGATTTGGCAGTTATAAGCGATTAGATGATGTGCTGGTTTGCGCATCAATGCGGCATCCGGGTCGGTTGTGTTATGTTGCTTCTTGCCCAGTCGCTCTAACCTATTCAAATCCTCTTCCAACTTTTGTTTCTTGTCTTTAAGTGCTTGTATTTTATTAGTCAAATCAGGGACATTCAGGGTCTTTTCTGGCTCCTCCTGCTGGTCTGTGGTGTTTAATAAGTTCAGGTAGCCCTCAATAGCCTGCGTTACCTTGGTTATTCTCTTATTCACAGTGGATTTAACAATCAAGGTGTTTTTGGATGCATTGGCACGCAAAAATGCCCCATCTAGTGCCACTAATTGACCATCAATGAGGTTGATGTTTTGGCACAACAAAACAAATTCCTTAAACGTATTCTTGAGTGCGGCGGCATTATTTTTTCTAAAATTCGCAATTGTCTTATAGGTGGGTTTTAAGCCTTGCAACAACCAGATAAGCTCGATATTTCTATGCGCCTCCCGAGCTAGAAGGCGGGAGCTTCTTATTTTGTTGGTATAGCCATAGATATAAAGTTTCAGCATCAATTTTGGGCAAAAAGCGGGGCGACCATTGTTGTTTTTATCACTGTATTTGGTCTTAAAGTCTAAGGCATCCACCTCTAAGCTATCGACATAGGCATCAATAACACGAACTGGATCATTCTCGCCGACATAGTCCTCTAGCCGCTCTGGAAATAACAGTTGTTGTTGATTTAATCCACGTATGTAATCACTCATAAAGCCTTTGTTTAATGATTAGAATCATCTAGTTAGGTTTGTTGTTATATCATAATTAAGCTAGGGTTTGGAGGTTTATTGCCGTCATTATTGGGTATTTTTGCAGGCATGGTGTATTGGTTTGAAATGCCAGCAACGTCGGTGAATTAGGGCAGTAATGAGAATGTGACCAGGGGTGGTGGGTTTTTTGCACAGTCTCGAAAGCAGGAAAGACGGCATTGTTAATTGAAAATTGATAATTGAAAATTGAGAATGAAACCGGAAAACCCTTGCGGGTTTGTTTGTTTTACTGGATTCCCGCTCCCTGCCATTTACAACAACCAGCGCGGCTGAAGCCGCACGTCCGGGTTGGAAAACTGCCACTACCAACTATCAAATTCTATTTTCAATTCTTAATTTTCAAACTTGATTCATGTAACCAAAGTTGTTGAAGTTTTTGTTGCAATTGTGCTTTTCGGACATCGGTTGTGGCGCGTGCCAACAGACCTTCGAAAAGCATCCGCGAATCAGCAACTAAATTAGCCGCAAGCAGTGCTTCTGCTGCTCTATATCGTGCCGCTTCACCCCATTGATCAAATCCATTGTCCTTCTGTAATGCCGAAAATAAAAAATAATCCGCTGCTTTAATATATTGACGTGTTGCCTGATAAGATTCCGCAATCCAATAAGCGATTTCTCGCTTATGTTTGTCTGACTGCGAGCGACGATGCACTTTATGCAATAGTTTCAACGCCAATTTATGTTGATTGGCAGTTTGCAAGTCGAAAATCGGTTGTAACACGCGGTCAGCTTGTGCCGACTCAAGCTTCTCAAATTCATCAATCCAGAGCATTAAATCATTGTAGCCTTTGTCATAGTCGCCAGAGATAATTGAAACTCGCACCGTGCGTAGCAACCAGTCGGAACGCTCCATGCCATGAGGGATGCCAGCAAATACTCGGTTGACTTCCGTTGCCAGACGGAGATTGCTGGTAGCCAATGCCGCATTTGATAATTCGATGCTGACATCCCCACTCAGTGCCAACCTACCAAACGGTTTGCCTGCGCCATAAAGTTCAGAAACCAAATCAATCCGAGCAGATTGAATCAAGCAGGTTACGAATAAATCGTTGAGTTTCTGGCGCGCAAATTCATCTTGTGGAGCTTGTAATAAGGAGCCATATATGGCTTTTCTCTGTGCAACTGTGGTAACAGGTAATTGCAAAGCGTAGTTCAGCCCGTCTTTCAACAATTCCGCATCACTGGTCTCTGCCAACGCAGTCGCCTTGTATGCTGCCAGCAAATCGGTTGCACTGTATCGTGGATAGATATTGTCAACTTCGGAAATGCCATCTCTAATCGCAATGAGATATTGTTCGAGTTCATCAACAGCGGGGGGCAATTCATCACTGGCATGTTTGGCATAAATAATGACCGCTAAAATTTGGTATGCTTTGAGCGCATTGCC
The DNA here is from genome assembly GCA_965261425.1 of Candidatus Spongiihabitans sp. GTDB lineage: Bacteria > Pseudomonadota > Gammaproteobacteria > Arenicellales > Poriferihabitantaceae > Spongiihabitans. Next base: position 378,750 of record OZ253452.1, on the reverse strand, counting down.
ATCAGATAACGATTTCAGTTCGGAAAATAATTTTTTCGCCGCATGGATTGCCCGTGTCGGGTGCAGTGATTGATTCTTCAATCTGGCGAAGAGGCGCAATAATTGTGCCGAAGGAATTTTAAGGGCAGATAATGAATTTGCCGCAGAATCAGGATAATTACGTTTGAGGTAAACCTTTGCTTGGAGCAATAACCAATCTTCTTTTTCGGACTGAAAGTCGGATTGGTAATTTTTCATTGCCACATCCGCCTCGCTCAACAAGTTGTCTGCGAGGTAACTCTCAATCAGTAATTTCCTGAACTCCCGTTTTTCAAATTCCAACAAATCATTTGATAATAGTTGCTTGCGTAGCAAAGATCGGGCTTTTTTTCCATCATGGAGTTGGATGAGCGCGTGGACTGCCTGCACATCCGCTTGCTTGCGTATTCTTTCTGGAAATGCGGGTGGAATTTGTCGACTACGCTGATAAAGTGCCTGCCAGTTGCCTCTAATCCGATAGAGTTTCCACAGTTGTCGCTCCCAGTTTAGCCATGCTTTGTTTGATATGCTTGGCGGACCTTCGGTCTCAAGAATCAATTGTGCCAAGTCCAGCACATTGGCTTTTACCAGTGTCCGTACCCGTTGCAATCCGGGAGAAAATGATGGGTCATTCGCATACAGCCCAAGATACGAATCTGGTGATTCGGATGCTACCGATAATGTATAACCAAACAATCCGGGCAACCCGACCAATGCCAGCAACACAACAAATCGGCTGAACGAGTACACTATAAAGGGACCGAAAAGCGAACAGTTTGTCAATCGTGCGAAGGTCGCCTACAAACCACACATCCCACAAGGATCAGCCTATTGCTATCTGCGTACTTTTTCCTTAATCCGCGCCGCCTTACCTGAACGGTCGCGCAAATAATATAATTTTGCGCGTCTCACATCACCTTTTCTGAGTACTTTAATTTCACCAATCAGTGGGCTGTGGGTCTGAAAAACCCGCTCTACCCCTTCCCCATTGGCTACTTTTCTGACTGTGAATGCGGAGTTTAAGCCTCTGTTTTTCTTGACAATCACAACCCCTTCATAGGCTTGCAAACGCTCTCGCGCGCCCTCTTTAACCCGAACCTGAACGCGCACCTGATCACCGGGCACAAATTCGGGAACATCATTTTTAAGTTGCTCTGCTTCGAGTTGGTCAATTATATTCGTCATCTTGTTGCTCCAATTGAAATTCTTTCAATAATTTAATCTGTTCGGTCGCACCATCATCGCTCATGCATTCCAGCAAATCGGGTCTCCGCATACTCGTTTTAATCAACGCTTGATTGAACCGCCACTGGCTGATTTTTTCGTGGTCACCGCTTAACAATACCGGCGGCACATTCACACCCTCAAAACACGCCGGTCGTGTGTAATGCGGACAATCCAGCAATCCATTTGAAAATGAATCTTGTCTGGCGGATAAATCATTGCCCAATACGCCGGGCAAAATTCTTGCAATCGTGTCAATGATGACCATCGCTGGCATCTCACCGCCTGCCAACACATAATTGCCAATCGATATTTCTCGATCCACACGGCTTGAAATGATTCTCTCATCAATACCTTCGTACCGCCCAGCAATCAGCGTCAAACTAGCATAATCTGCCAATTCTGCAACCAATGCTTGATTCAGCAAGTCGCCCTGTGGCGATAAATACACGACCGGCGCGGAATGTGCCGCGCTTGACTTGGCAGCGTCAATACAACGTGCCAACGGTGCAGGCATCATCAACATCCCCGGCCCGCCACCATAGGGACGATCATCAACCGCTCGGTGAGCGTCCTCGGTATAGTCACGAGGGTTCCACAAATCTAGTTTTAACAACCCTTTTTCTATCGCCTGTCGAGTCATGCCAAACTCAACAACCGCATCAAACATACGCGGAAATATTGATATAACATTTATTTCCATCATTTTTGCTCAGTAGTCTTCTTTCCAGTCCACTGTCATCACCCCGTTTTCGAGGTCAACCCGTGTGACTACATCAGCAGTCCACGGCAATAATCTTTCTACGCTCTCCTGTTGTTCTGTGCCATCCTGCGCTTCAGAACGAACCACCAACACATCGTTGGCACCAGTCTCAATAAGGTGGTCAATTTTACCCAACATCACACCTTCACGGTTAATCACACTTAACCCGATTAAATCCAACCAATAGTAGTCGCCCTCGCCAAGCGGTTCCAGCCAAGATCGGTCGATACCAATGAGACAACCAACAAGCACTTGCGATGTGGCGCGGCTATCATAACCTGCCAGCTTCACAACCCCACCTTTTGCCCCTCCTTTAGCATCTTGCTTGGCGGATACATCGGCGACCACCCAGCGTTGTTGCCCGCTTTGTTGATTGCCTAAACCGACATCCAACTCAATCATCCATCGCTCATATTGAAAAATATTGCTACACGGACGGGTGTAAGAAATGATTTTAAGCCAGCCTTTTACACCAAAATGTCCACAAATTTTACCCACTATGATGGGATTGGTCATCAAAATCGGATTTTAACGCACTTTGGTAGCATGATGGCAATATCCGTCCGCCACAACGATTGCGAGCCGTGAGTCCGCAAATTTAATGATCGGCTGGCGTTATTGTCTCGGCAGTTGCTACCGCAGATTTCGCCTGCTTGTAGAGTCGCTTAACACGGTCGCTAGGCGATGCGCCTAATCCAACCCAATGTTCCCACCGCTCGGTATCCAAACGAAGTGTTTCTTCATTGCCACGTGCCATAGGATTAAAAAACCCGATTCTTTCAATAAACCTGCCACGTATCGAACGCCGTTGATCGGCGACTAAAATCGAATAAAATGGCTGTTTCTTAGAACCGCCTCGAGATAAACGAATTATTACCATATTTTGTCTCTTCTCCGCTGGAATGCTTAACTGTTATGAGGCGCGGGATTCTACCATAAATATAAATTTATAAAACCACTCCTGAATGCTATTTTTATTTTGGTTCTCGTTCTGTGAATTTGAGGGTTTCGCCGGCAAACCGTCCTGATAGCAGGGATTCCCGTCATCCATCAGCATTCATACCATAACCAGCCCGCCATTGACGTGCAGTGTCGTTCCAGTCACATAGTTCGCCCTATCTGAAGCAAGAAACAGAACGGCTGAGGCAATATCTTGTGGTGTGCCGAGCTTTGCCATTGGGATGTTTTTTGTGATTGACTGGCGTTGCTCTTCGTTCAGGGCATGGGTCATATCGGTTTCTATGAATCCCGGGGCGATGGTGTTGACCGTAATGTTGCGCGATGCCACTTCCTGTGCCAATGATTTAGAAAACCCAATCAGCCCGGCTTTTGCCGCCGTATAATTCGCCTGACCCGCGTTACCAGTAATCCCGACCACCGAAGAAATATTAATTATCCTGCCAAATCGCGCCTTCATCATACCGCGCAAACAGGCTTTACTCATTCGATAGACGGATTTCAAATTGGTATCCATAATATCATCCCAGTCCGATTCCTTCATCCTGAGCAGTAAATTGTCGCGCGCAATACCTGCATTGTTTACCAACACCAGCGGCGCGCCGGATTGCTGGGTGATTTCAGCAATCAAATTCGCCACACTGTCCGCATCGGTTACATCCAATACCCGACCATAACCATGACCTATGTGACCGATGCCATCAACCTGCTTGAAATGGCTCTCTATGCGATTGGCTCCGTCCAGTGACGTTGCCGTGCCGTAAACAATGCCGCCCTGCTCCGCTAAGGCACAGGCAATCGCTTTACCAATACCTCTAGTCGCACCGGTGATTAAGCAAACTTGATTTTTCATATTAAGTGTGAAACCCTACGGGTTTGTTGTTTTACTGGATTCCTGCTTTCGCAGGAAAGACGACATTGTTAATTGAAAATTGATAATTGAAAATTGAGAATGAAACTGGAAAACCCTTGCGGGTTTAGCTGTTTTACTGGATTCCTGCTTTCGCAGGAAAGACGGCATTGTTAATTGAAAATTGATAATTGAAAATTGAGAATGAAACTGGAAAACCCTTGCGGGTTTAGCTGTTTTACTGGATTCCTGCTTTCGCAGGAAAGACGACATTGTTAATTGAAAATTGATAATTGAAAATTGAGAATGAAACTGGAAAACCCTACGGGTTTGTTGTTTTACTGGATTCCTGCTTTCGCAGGAAAGACGACATTGTTAATTGAAAATTGAAAATTGATAATTGAAAATTGAGAATGAAACCGGAAAACCCTTGCGGGTTTAGCTGTTTTACTGGATTCCCACTTCTTGTCTGTGCGGGAACGACAAAATTAGTTAATTGATAATTCGTAATTATCCGTAATTACTCTAAATGCGAATCATCGCCGAGCCCCAAGTAAATCCACCGCCAAAACCTTCCAACAACACATGGTGTCCCGATTGTATCCTGCCATCGCGAACTGCTTCATCCAACGCGAGCGGCACCGATGCGGCGGAGGTGTTGCCGTGGCGGTCAACCGTGACCACGACTTTTTCCGCTGGGATTCGGGCGCGTTTCCCGACCGCATTGATGATCCGAATATTGGCTTGGTGCGGGATAAACCAATCAATATCGTCTCGGCTCATTGCATTTGCGTCTAGGGTTTCATCCACAATATCGCTCATCGCCGTAACTGCCCATCGAAACACTTCTTTGCCCTCCATCGTGGTAAATGCGGCACCTGCTTTTAGATGATCAAAATTCTTCGACACACCTACCGGAACGCATAATAGATCCTTGTATTTGCCATCACAATGCAAATGAGTGGACAGTATTCCGGGCACGTTATCCGCCTTCAGCACAACCGCGCCGGCACCATCGCCAAACAATACACAGGTACGGCGGTCGCTCCAGTCAATGATGCGGGAAAAGGTTTCCGCGCCCAGCACCAATGCACATTGGGCACTGCCAGTCTTAATGAATTTATCCGCCACATCAATGGCAAACAGGAAACCGGCACAAACCGCTTGCACATCAAACGCGGGCGGACCTTCGATGCCCAATCTATGTTGTAGCAAACAAGCGGTGCTGGGGAAGACCTGATCGGCAGTGGTCGTGGCAACCACAATCAAGTCAATCTCGCTATTGGCAATCCCTGCCGCTTCAATGGCGTTCAACGCGGCGTGTTCAGCCAGATCGCAGGTAAACTCATCGGCAGCGGCTATTCTGCGTTCACGAATACCACTTCGGCTATAAATCCACTCATCATTGGTATCAACCATTGCTTCAAGGTCGGCATTGGTCAATACTTTTTCTGGCAAATAACTACCCGTACCAATTATTCGCGAGAATATCATTGCGCTCGTTCTGTTGAAATCATGGTTGGGAATCTACACGATTGATGCCTGTTGCGATACCTTTTGAATCTGCGCGACCAAATTTTTTCGTACCTCTTCAATGGCAACATCAATCGCATGTTTGAAACCGATATAATCGGTTCTGCCATGCGATTTAACCACCGCACCGCGCAAACCGAGTAGGCTGGCTCCGTTATAACGCCTATGATCCAAACGATATTTAATCGCGTTTAACACCGGTTTTACCAGTAAACCAGCTCCTTTGGTCATCACATTACGGTTAAATTCTTCTCTCAATATGCTGGCAACCATCTGTGCCACCCCTTCTGAAGCCTTTAAGGCAATATTGCCAAGAACACCATCGCATACCACCAAATCGGTGCTTCCAGTATAAATTTCATCGGCTTCGACAAAACCAATATAGTTCAGATTGCTTGCCTTAAACAAGGTTGCCGTTGCCCGGATTGATTCATTGCCCTTGTTTTCCTCACTGCCGATATTGAGCAATCCGACAGTGGGATTCGCTTTCCCATCAAGACATTTGACTAACTGAGAACCCATCAAACCAAATTGCAACAAGATCTCCGGCGGTGTATCCACATTCGCACCAAGATCAAGCATGTGGGTATAACCTTGCAGGCGCGGTAGCGCAGTACAAATTGCCGGACGGTCAATGCCCTCAATGGTACGCAGAACAACCCGTGCAGTCGCCATCAACGCACCCGTGTTTCCCGCACTCACACAGCCATCAACGCGACCTTCTTTAAGCAGATTGATGGCAACCCGCATCGAGGAATCCTTTTTCTTACGCAATGCGTCGATGGGTGATTCATTCATCTCGATCACTTGCGATGCATGTTGGAGGGTAAGACGAGCGCATGGTTGCGCGTCTAATTCATCCAGTTTGGCTTCGATTTTCGCCGTATCGCCAACCAGAATCAGGCTGACTGACCGATCAGCTTTGCACACTTCAAGCGCGGCTGGAACAGTGGACTGCAACCCATTGTCGCCCCCCATTGCGTCAATAGAAAGCGTAGTCATCACCATCCAACAACGAACCCAATCACAGAACTCAATAAAGGAAAGTGGTTACCCCTGTGACGTTTCCACACACTTCTTGCCACAGTAATAACCATCGGCGGTGATATGGTGTCGTCGATGCAATTCTCCAGTAACCGAGTCAATCGACAGGGTCGCCTTTTTCAAACTATCGTGGGAGCGGCGCATTCCTCGTTTAGAAGGTGTTTTACGGTTCTTTTGTACAGCCATGATTTCTCTCTTTTAATGTATAAACAATGTATAAACTTATATTCTTTGCATAGACCCAACCATCAGGTCTTTCACGGATTCGTTTTAAGCCGTAACAATGGATTCAGTACGCGAACCCTGCTCACGGCTGAAAAAGCGCGGGAATTATAATCTTTTCTACCCCTTGCGTCAAAATTATGTATGAATCCACTTATTGCTCTTTTTGTGCTTTATGTGGTCAATCCAATGACGAAAGATTTTGACTCTGAAATCATACAAACCATGTCCACCTTGCCCCAACCTATAAATTTGACCCTACCACTAGCAACAAAGCAAACAGAACCAGCCATACCAGCAAACTCCTTTGAATTAACTGTATGGCTCTTTTAATATCTTTCGTTTTCGCTGGTTTGCCGCTGCCCAGATAGGGCTTATCCTGTCGGATGCCCTCATAAATAGCCGCTCCACCGATGACAATATCCAATGCCCCTGCTCCGGCTGCCATCACCAAACCGGCATTGGGGCTTTTATGCGTGCCAATCTGCTTCTGCCATGCCATCAATGCCTTGCGCGGGGAACCGATCATGGCATAGCAAATGGCAATCAGACGGGCAGGTAGCCAGCCCAACACATCGTCAAGACGGGCAGCAAAATAACCAAATTTCAAATATCTTGCGTTTTTATAACCCCACATCGCATCCAACGTATTGACCAGTCGATGCAACAAAGCCCCCGCCGGACCCAATAATGCGTACCAAAATAATGAAGCAAAAACACAGTCATTGCCGTTTTCAAGAACCGATTCGATGGTTGAGCCGACCAGCTCGGTTTCATTCATGTTGTCGGTTTCTCGGCTGACAATCATGGACAGGTTTTTGCGGGCATTTTCCTGCTCGCCTGCCAGCAATGGTGCCACAATCGCCAGCGCATGTTGTTTCATGCTTTGCCAGCCGATGACCAAAGTCAAGATGACCACATCCAAACCAAGCTGAATCCACCACGATTCGACAATAGATTGAATCAACCCAACCAAACCCACTGGCAAACTGATTAACGTCAACACCGCTATCATGCCCATAAGACGCGACTGATGATTGAATCGCCGTTCAATCCAGATTGCGGCGTTACCAAACCAAATTAATGGATGAAATCGAGGCTCGCCGATAAGCCGATCTAACAGCAGAGCGATGATGCAAATCAACACCGGCAAAATGGATAGCATGACCGCAAGCATCAGTCCTTTATACCCATGCACGCAGTCAATTGCGCGTAATCAATCTCGCTTTCCAGCATCTTGGCAACGCGATCAATCTCTTGCTCGCGCAATATTTTATAGTCGGTACTCATGCTGTTTTCTAGCCCGCTTTTTAGCCCTGCCCAATGCAACAACGTGGTACATGCTTCTTGGTGGTCGAATAGCCCATGCAGATAAGTGCCTAAAATTTGATTGTCTTTTGAAATCACCCCCTCGAAACGATCTCCCAAATTGATTGCCGGACATTTCAACGCTACACCAGTGGTGTTACCAATATGAATTTCATAGCCGTCCACACGCGGTTTCTTATCCGCGACTATGATGTCTTCGCTCGAACCATTCCCATTGTTTTTAGCCAGCCTATTTTCCACCAGCAAGCAACCCGACACCCGCGTCAGTTTTTTCTTTGCTTCAAGTTTGGTTTCAAAATCCATCAACTGCAACCCTTTTCTGGAACCAACCTGCCCCTCGATGCCGTGCGGGTCATGTATCCGCTGTCCGATCATCTGATAGCCACCACAAATACCAATCAGTTTACCGTTATAACGCAGGTGTTTTTTTATATGCTCAATCCAGTTATTGGCGACCAGCCAATCCAAATCGTGGATGGTATTCTTACTGCCCGGCAAGATAATCAAATCGCTCGGTGGCACCGCCTGCCCTGCCCCAATAAACCGCAACTCAACCTGTGGATGCAAGCGCAACACATCAAAATCGGTGTGATTACTGATTCGCGGGAAGCGCGGAACAACCACTTTAAGCCCCGACTGTACCCCCTCTAATCGACACCGATAATCCACGGCATCTTCTGCCTCAATATGCAAATTTTCGAGATAGGGCAACACTCCGAGCGTTTGAATAGCGGTTTTTTTGGTCAGCCAGTCAATCCCTGAATCTAATAGCGTCCGGTCGCCACGGAAGCGATTTATCAACAACCCGCCTACCAATTTTCGTTCATTTTCGGCAAGGCAATCCAGCGTACCGGTCAGATGTGCGAAGACCCCACCCCGATCAATATCAGCAACCAACAACACGGCGCAATTGACTGCCGTTGCAAATCCCATATTGGCAATATCATTTTCACGCAGGTTGATTTCTGCCGGACTGCCCGCCCCCTCAACAATAATCAAATCATATTGTGTCGCCAAACGATGATACGATGCCAGCGCATATTGCATCGCGTGTTGTTTGAAAGCATGATATTCGACCGCGTCCATATTGCCAATGGAATGACCGTTAATAATCACCTGCGCGCCTCGGTCGCTATTGGGCTTGAGCAAAATCGGGTTCATATCGGTGTGCGACTCGATGCCACAAGCCAACGCCTGCACCGCTTGGGAGCGACCAATTTCACCACCGTCAATGGTCACTGCACTGTTTAATGCCATATTTTGCGGCTTAAACGGTGCCACGCGAAACCCCTTCAGACGAAACAGCCGACACAACCCAGTGGCAATGACGCTCTTGCCCGCATTGGAGGTTGTCCCCTGAATCATAAGCGTAGAAGTCACAATATTTTATCTCCAGTTATCTGTCGCGTAGCCAATTAAAAAAATGCCTAACCGTAACGTAATCAGAATATAATTACGCCAATTTCCAATCGGTGCTCGATAGTAGTGCAATTCTGTTGTATTGACCATGACAATACCTGCTATACATAACAATTTGTTTGCCCCGCGCTTTGCACATACCCTAATGCGGTCATTTTTATTTTCCAAATTTCATCTCGAATCCATATCACATTCATAACCAATCAGGCAATCACTATGCACTATACTTACGAACGAGAATTTACCTATACCCGCGCTTACCGTGGCCCACTTCGCTGCGTCATCCTCGACTGGGCGGGCACGACCATGGACTTTGGTTGCATGGCACCAGCAGTAGTTTTTTGTCAGGTATTCGACAAAGCCGGCGTACCAATCAGCATCGAAGAGGCGCGTATCCCGATGGGGGCACATAAAAGAGTCCATATCGGTTTAATCTGTGAAATCCCCAGCGTACGCCGCCGTTGGGTTGAAAAACATGGGATTGAGCCGACAGACGATGATGTCGAACGTATGTTCACCGATTTTGTTCCCATGCAGGAAGCCTGTCTTTCCGAATATTCGCAACTTATTCCGGGAACCATTGATGTCATCGGAGAATGTCGTAAACGCGGCTATAAAATCGGCTCCACCTCCGGTTATCTGCCGGGCATGTTAGCCATCAATCAAACAGACGCGACAAAGCAAGGCTATACTCCCGATGCCACCTTCGGCGCAGGTGATGTAAAACGCGGTCGCCCATTCCCGCACATGGTGCTGCGTAACATGCTTGAGCTTGATATTTCGCCGGTACAATCTGTGGTCAAGATTGACGACACGTTGACCGGCATCGAAGAAGGTTTGAACGCTGGTTCATGGGCGATTGGTCTGGCGATTTCCGGCAACGAGGTCGGCGTACAACTTAATGAATGGAATGCCTTTCCCGAAACAGTTAAACAAAAACATCGGGATCGAATTTATCCCACCATGTATCAGCGCGGGGCACACTATGTTATCGACAGCATTGCCGATTTAATGCCCTGTCTGGACGACATCGAAGCCCGATTAAGACGTGGTGAGCAGCCGTAAACGGACATTGTCAACCCTGTCCCGGACAACGAAAATAGGTTCTGTGGGCATCTATGGGTGCGAATTGCTATCGAGATAGAAATTTCGCCCTCACACAGGAAAATCAGGTAAAGTAGCGCACTATTTATTGGTTTGTTTTGGGCCGTTAGCTCAGTTGGCAGAGCAGCTGACTCTTAATCAGCGGGTCGCAGGTTCGAACCCTGCACGGCCCACCATGATTTTGACGAAAAAAAACAGTTGGCAGTCGTTCCCACGCAGGAGACTGTGAAAAAAACCCCACATCCGTCATTCCTGCGGAAGCAGGAATCCAGTAAAACAGCCAAACCCGCAAGGGTTTTCCACATGTAACGCGACCTCAACCCGGAAGTGGGGCTTTGGTTAATTGAAAATTAGATAACTGCCCATTGCACACTGCAAACTCATTCTCTAAACCAGATGCTTGTCAATCATGCTGCTTATTTTCGCCAAGGCACCTTTGTTTTCCTCAATCAGCTCTCTGCCCGCTAATCCATATTGATCGCGCATGGTTGGGTCGTTGAGTAATTTCACCACCACATCGCATAATTCATCGCTGTCCATAACCTGAACGCCCGCGCCTTTGGACAAGACCAGTTCAGAAATTTCCTGAAAATTGAAGGTGTGTGGTCCGAAAATGACTGCCACCCCAGCTGCACATGCTTCGAGCAAATTATGTCCGCCAGTGGGCACCAGACTGCCGCCGATGAAGACAACATCAGCGGCAACAATCAGCAGGGGCAAATCGCCCATGGTGTCGGCGATATAAATGTCAGTATCGGGTGAAATGCCAGCCGTAGATTGTGATCCGGATTCTGATCGTAGGGCTGTTTTGCATTGATAATTTGTGGCTAACTTAAAAACACTGGAAAATCGTTCTGGATGACGCGGAACCAATACTAAGAGCAAATCGTTAATTTCTTTCTTGGCGTGCAGATACGCCTCAATCACTTGGGATTCCTCGCCTTCATGCGTACTTCCTGCCACCCAAATCGACCGCTCCTTGCCCAAATTACGGCGCACCGATTGAGCCGCTTCGCCAATGCTAGCGGGCAACTCCATTTCAAACTTGATATTGCCGGTCACTTCGACCGTATCAGCAGCCGCACCAATATCAATCAAACGCTCGGCATCCGCCTTGGATTGCACCGCAAACTGACTGACTTTTTTAAGCGTTGGAGAAAATAATTTTCTAAATCGCAAATACGCTTGATGGGATCGGCTAGACAGTCTGACATTAGTATAAATCATCGGGATTTGTCGGCGATGACATTCAGCAATTAAATTTGGCCAGATCTCGGTCTCCATAATCATCGCCAACTGCGGGCGCACTGCATTCAAAAATCTCTTGACCGCGCCGGGATAATCGTAGGGCAAATAGCAATGTTGCACACTGTCGCCAAAGGCTTTGAGTACGCGCTCTGAACCGGTCGGGGTCATGGTGGTGATGGTTATTTTGCTGCCCGCAAATCGCTCCAACAAGTTTCTCACTAGAGGAACGGTAGCATTGACTTCGCCTACGGAGACCGCGTGTATCCAGATTCCGTCCAGCCTGTCGCCAGTCGGATTATTTTCAGGATCGGGTAGGTTAACCTCAGGCAGATGCAGATTAAAGCCAAATCGCTGCGGTATTTTGTTCAGATATTGGTGGTTGCGACACGCCCGATAGAGCAAGCGAACAATTACCGCTGGTAAAACGAGATAAAGCGCAATTCTATAAAGTGTTAGCATTAGACCTTAAAAGATTTGACACAGACAACTGACATCTTCGTTTAACTTCCAGCCCAGTCTCTGGGCTTGAGATAATAACGAAGCAGTTTTTCTTCTTCGCTACCAGCTTTGGGTTGCCAGTTATAATGGAACGTAACGGCTGGCGGCATGGACATTAGTATAGATTCTGTGCGTCCCCCCGACTGTAAACCAAAAATCGTGCCACGATCATAAATCAAGTTGAATTCGACATAGCGACCACGCCGATAACATTGATAGCGGCGGTTCGCAGCGTCATACTTCATCGCTCTGCGCTTTTCGACTATGGGAATATAGGCATCCATAAAACTGTTGCCGACACTTTGTATAAATGCGAACGTGGTAGCAAAATCGGGTTCATTGAAGTCATCGAAAAACAATCCACCTATGCCACGCTGTTCGTTTCGATGTTTGATGAAGAAATAATCATCGCACTGCGCCTTGAATTGCGGATAAAAATTCGGATTAAATGTATCACACACGGATTTTGCTGCCCGATGCCAATGTTTGCAATCTTCGACAAATCCATAATAGGGTGTTAGGTCGTAACCCCCGCCAAACCACCAGATCGGATGACTGGATTCGGGCTCGGCAATAAAAAAACGCACATTCAGATGCGCGGTCGGCATAAATGGATTCAGCGGGTGCATGATGACCGATACACCACTCGCCTCGAAAGGTTTGCCGGCAATCTGGCTTCTCGATGAACGGGCTGTCGCTGGCAGGCTATCGCCTTTGATATGAGAGAAATTAACCGCGCCCTTTTCAAACACCTGCCCATTTTCGATAACGCAGGTGATACCGCCCCCACCTGCCTGATGCGTCCATTGCTCGGTAAAGAACGGGGATTCTGAATCAAATGCTTGAAATTGGTCGCAACATTGAATTTGTAATTGCTTAAAAAAAGCAATCACCTGATTCACATCTGCCATATCATTGGCATTCGTCTTCATATTCACCACGTTCAACCCACCGCCTATTTGAGTTTCAGATCTCGGATGGTTGCACCGCTGATGCCATCACGAATAACGGTCGGCGAACGCGCACTACCAATCGACCCTTCCATAATACAATCAACCTCACTCCCAAATTGCTTGCAAACCCCGACAGCGGAGCGCAATATCGCCTGTCGGGAGCGATTCGCACTGGTGGAAACAATCGCCATACCCGCAACACGACAAAGTGCTTTGAGCGGATGATGTGCAGAAACGCGCACCGCAAGCGTGGCATGATTGCCGCGCAACCAATGGGAAACGCTGTCTCTGGCAGGCAATAGCCAAGTATAAGGTCCAGGCCAACTAGCGAGAAACTCATCCTTAAACTCTGCTGGAGTCGGCTTCAAAAAACGGCGTAATCTGCAACGATGGTCTGCCACTAAAATCAATCCTTTATGACGACTACGGCGTTTGATTCGCAAGATACGCCGCACCGCGCTGTGGTTTTTGGGATCGCAACCCAAGCCATAACACGATTCGGTAGGATAAGCGACCACACCACCTTGACGCAGAATACACGCCGTTTCTGATACCGAAGCGAGCTTCAACTTTTGTTTGCGACTCCCTTGTCGGCTGTATTTCCGGTTGAATGGCTGGCTGAGCTATTGCTCAATGTTTGTTGAAGTGTAGCGTCTTTATACATGATTTCTTGGATATTTTCTTGTCGTTCGGCGCGAATTCTATCGCCAATATCATGATCGGATACGGCTAAAATTTGTGCTGCCAGATAGGCAGCGTTTTTCGCCCCTGCCTTACCAATTGCTACGCTCGCTACGGGGATGCCGCCGGGCATTTGCACGGTCGATAATAACGCATCCTGACCGTTTAGCGGTCCACCATCCATCGGTACGCCAATGACCGGCTTTATGGTTAAACTCGCAACCGTTCCTGCCAAATGCGCCGCCAACCCCGCTGCTGCAATAAAGATAGCGCATCCTCTTTGCTCGGCATCCTGAACATAGTGGCGGGTCTCATCAGGAGTGCGGTGTGCAGAAGTAATTTTTGCTTCCCAGGGGATATTCAATTTGTCCAGCGCCTGAAAGGTAGATTGCATCACCGGCAAGTCTGAATCAGAGCCGACTAAAACGGCGACGAATGATGTTGTCATGAGTGTTTTTATGATGATTGTGAATGTAATAAGTAATTTACATGAATGCAGCTGAACAGGTTGTCAGTTTACAGTGGGCAGTGGACATTAAGGTTCCCCTCTGATAGGGGGGGGTATTGTGTGCAACCAAAATTCGAATGTTTGCCAAGAAAATATTCATAAGTTCCTCAAACTAGTCAAACTTTTAATCTTTCGGCAGTGTAGCACATCAAAAGCAATGAGGAGTGCTAATAGTCCTACACAAATATACCTTAATCTACTTTCCTTGGCATCATATTGCCCGAGGTGTAGTGGCTCAGTAACACGGCAATGCTCAAGCCTAGAATATCTGCCAGAAAATCCATCAACTCAAAGAATCACCCGGGCACGAAGTATTGTACACATTCAATGGCAATGCCATAAAACACCAGCAACCCAAACACAAAAAAAGTGATCGCATGCAATAATTTGTCATTGAGCAAACTCGGCACTACGATTACTGGTTGGGGGTAGCCTGCCAGAGAGCGACTATTACCGCGACTACCCATCCCAATATCGGGGTAATCTTGGGATGTCTATGATTTTATGCTCAATAAGTCATGACTGGCTGCAGCACATCATCATCGGTTTTGAAAACCTGATCGGGCCCGGCAGAAATCAATACATGGCGATTGAGATGCTGCTCAACCCGAATTTTGCCACCCCAGCCGTCACTGATCTGACCGTTATTAAGATGGTCAATGAAGGTTGAAATAACCGACTGCATCGGCGATGGAGATTGCTCGTTATTCTCGTTGTTCTTAATCAGAAAAATTTTAAGCATTGTCGCCAGCGTGCTTAAAATCAGGGAGGTACGGGCAAGTTTTGATTCGTCAACCACGTATTCAAGAGGTAAACCCGTTCCACGAGTCTGGCTTCCCGAGCCCGGCAACACGTCGCTAATTTGCTCGCCGTATTGCGCCAGAAATCGGCTGGTCACATAGTTGCTGATTAGCATGGTCGAAATCAGGACAATGATGATGCCACCGCACACAGCCCCTTTACTGACCCCGCCTTTATCTAAAAAATGCTGCTCGGTCTTTGGGTTTTTCATTGCCCGATTCACCGCAGTGGTTGCCGCTTGAAAATAGAGAAAATTAGCCGTCAGTGGCCATATAAACATCCACATCAGGGAAACCACACTCGAACTTACCCAGAGCATCAATCCAGCACCGCCGAGGACATGGACGGTCGCCCAAAACCACATTTTTCGATACAACGCCCAAAAAAAGAAACCGAAAAATGCCGGCCAGTGCCACGTTATTTTGAATGCCGACCAAGTGTTTTTTTGATCCGCACCACTTTCATCGGCAATGACAAACTTGTTGAACTGAGGTTGATAATAATCGGTATTGTGATTGACAAAACGCATCAACAATGGTTGGCGTTTTCCCTTGTTTGACTGACCGCAATACGCCCCTTCCGATGACTCCGCGCTTGATTCGATACTTGTTTTATGACTTGTTCCTGATTCAGGGACGATATTGTCATGAACTTCCGCGCTCGTTTCGCCTACAGAAATTTCCTCTATCGTGCATTGTGCGCCAGCTTTACGGATGTTGGCGCAAATTGTCTGTGCCTGCGCTTTGTCGTATGATTTTTTTAGCGGTGTGGGAACGCCCTTTAACAGGTTCTCCATCGTGCTTGCCTGCGAGTGAAACAAACTCGCCATCCCCTCGACCACCTGCTGATGGTCGCATTCGGGCATCACCCTGCCACTGAGGATGACACGATATTTCGCCTCCTCTTTTGGTTGTGATGTCATTTGCTCTTTATCATTAACAATGTTTCATAGTTATGAATTACGAATTACGAGAGTCCTTATCTATGCTTTGCTGATAACTGATAATTGATAACTGCCCACTCCCAAAAATCAATGCCGAAAATGTCGCATACCGGTATAAACCATTGCCATATCATGCTCATCGGCAGCGGCAATAACATCATCATCGCGCATCGCGCCACCGGGCTGAATCACCGCCTTGATTCCCACTGCGGCAGCATTGTCGAGACCGTCTCGAAACGGAAAAAACGCATCCGATGCCATCACTGCTTTGTTCACTTCAAGTCCGGCATGTTCGGCTTTAATCGCCGCAATGCGTGCCGAATTGACGCGGCTCATTTGTCCGGCACCGATGCCAATGGTCATTTGCCCAGAGGCGTAAATGATGGCATTTGATTTGACAAATTTTGCCACTTTCCAAGCGAATAATAAATCCTCCATTTCCAAATCACTGGGTGCGCGTTTTGTAACCACCTTTAATTGCTCAAAAAGTGCCGCATCGATCTCCTGAATCAGCAGCCCGCCGTTGACTCTTTTGAAGTCCCGATTCCTTGTCAGGTTGATTTTATTATCCTCGCCATTGTTTTTGCCATCCAACTCGCCTATTTCAAGCACGCGCAGATTCTGTTTTTGTGCCAGCACCTGCTGTGCCGACACGGATATTTTCGGTGCGACAATCACTTCAACAAATTGCTGAGCAATCATTTTTTCTGCGGTTTCCGCTTGCAGCGTTGAATTAAACGCAATGATGCCACCAAAAGCGGATTCTGCATCAGTCCGATAGGCGCGTTCATAAGCGAGCAATTGGTTCTCTGCAATGGCAACACCGCACGGATTGGCGTGTTTGACGATGACGCAGGCGTGATTCCCGACAAACTGTTTCACGCACTCTAATGCCGCATCGGTATCGGCGATATTGTTATAGGACATGTCCTTGCCTTGAAGCAGCACGGCGTTGGCAATACTCGGCTCGGTACTGCCATCCGTTTTGACATAAAACGCCGCTTGTTGATGCGGATTTTCCCCATAGCGCAAATCCTGTTGCTTGATATATTGACTGCTGACCGTTCTTGGAAATAAAGTTTCCCGAGCAGCTTCTGAATACGCGCTTTGTTCATCACCTGCAACATATTCTCTCATGTAACTTGCCCGTAGATAATTCGCAACATTGCCATCGTATGCGGCAGTATGTTCAAATGCTTTGGTTGCCAAACCGAAGCGCAATGCCTGCGAGGTTTTACCTTGATTGCTTGCCAGCTCGGACAAGACCCGCGAATAATCCTCTGCATCCACCAGCACCGTTACATCGGTGAAATTTTTTGCTGCTGCGCGCAACATCGTCGGACCGCCAATGTCGATGTTTTCGATAGCATCATCGAATGTGCAATTCGCTTTGGCAATGGTTTGTTGGAATGGATAGAGGTTGACAACCACCAAATCAATGGGCGCGATTTGATGCGAGCGCATGACCGCGTTATCTTTTTCTCGTCTGCCCAATATGCCGCCATGAATTTTCGGGTGTAGGGTTTTGACCCGCCCGTCCATCATTTCGGGGAATCCGGTATAGTCACTGACATCAATAACGGCAATGCCCTGCTCGGACAATAATCGTGCCGTACCGCCAGTTGAAATAATTTCAATGCCAAGCTGGCTCAAGGAGCGCGCAAAGTCGATGATGCCATGTTTATCAGAAACGCTAATCAGCGCACGGCTAATCGGGGATGTCATAAAATATTTGTTTGAGATGTTTGGTTTGAAAGGGACTGTGAGTGACAAGCGACCACAATATCCCCCACTATGATGAGGCTGGCTCAGAGACAATATCGACTATAAATCCAATCGCTTCCTCATGGGGACGCGCAAGATCCAGCACAATGGGGGCAAGCTGCCCCTGTGCAACCATATTCACCATTCCTTTTGGCAAATAAAGATTCGGGGAAAATGTGCGCCTGCCCACGACTCGCCCGACTCGATCAGTCAGGGTCAATTGTACATGGGGATAAGGTTGGGCAAACTCGGCTTGATTCACTGCCTTCACGGCAACCCTTAATGCCCCCGGCTCGCTGGGATGGAGGTCGATTCGGGTATGGGTCAGAGCAAATTGAAAAGGGTTTTGTAGCGGGGCGAGTTGACAGTCGACAATTTTACAAAAACCAATCAAATATTGGCGGTATGTCGTATCCTGAGCGTATTGTGGCACGAGGAAATGCTTCACTTGCATCCCCAGTAAAAAGACAAAACCGATTACAGCAATAAACCAAATAAAAGTCGCCAATGGGTTGGCGCGGTCGCGGATGTAGTGCGCGACTTTATGCTCTACGCCATTCTGGTCAGGCTCTGGAAGTGCATTTTCGGATAGCGATGCCGATGTGTATAACGGCTCTGCCAGAACGCCATCGTCAATGAACTCAAACTCTCCATGGACATGGAGTGAGCGGGGCACACGATATTCAAATGGATTCACTTCTTCATCAATATAAATTCCTTGTATCGTGCTTTCATTGTTATTGCCATTGCCGTGATTCAGTTTGGTCTCAAAATCATCATCGGTTTTTTCCTTTATATTGGTAGCGACATCAAATACAACGCGACATACCCCACAACGGGCTGTTTCAACCGATGGACCACCTTCAGGCAACTTAAACACGGCATCGCATTTCGGACAGCCACAATATTGAATCGCGCTCATTGATAATCCAGAATTTAAGTTACGTTTGGTTGCTCTGCTTTTTTCGCCAGACTTTTTTCAAGATAATGTATGTCGTAACCACCTTCAACAAAGCCGACATCCTGAATCAGTTGACGATGTAACGGCAAGTTTGTTTTAATGCCGTCTATCACCATCTCCTGCAACGCCCCATTCATTCGCGCCAACGCCTCACCACGATGCATACCGTGGGTAATAATTTTCCCAATCATGGAGTCATAATAAGGTGGAACAGAATAATTGCTATAAACATGCGAATCAACCCGAACCCCCGGACCACCCGCCATGTGATAATGAGAAATCCGCCCCGGACAAGGTAAAAATGTGTCCGGATCTTCGGCATTGATTCGGCATTCCAAAGCATGTCCCCGAAAATGAATATCTTTCTGGGAAAATCTCAGTTTCTCGCCATCGGCAACCCGGATTTGTTCCTGCAACAGGTCAATACCGGTAATCATTTCGGTAACCGGATGTTCCACCTGAATACGGGTATTCATTTCAATAAAAAAGAATTCCCTGTCTTGATAAAGAAATTCAAATGTACCCACCCCCCGATAACCAATCTCTTGACAGGCTTGCACACAACGCGCACCAATTTCATGACGCTGTTGGTCGGTTATGCCCGGTGCAGGTGCTTCTTCAATCACTTTTTGATGTCGTCTTTGCATGGAGCAATCGCGGTCACCCAAATGAATCGCATTGCCAAAGGTATCCGCCAGCACCTGAAATTCGATGTGTCTGGGGTGTCCCAGAAATCGTTCCATATACAAAACGCCATTGCCGAAGGCGGCTTGCGCCTCCGTCCGTGTAGTCTGAACCGCATCCAATAAGTCGGCTTCTTCATGCACCACCCGCATTCCCTTACCGCCACCGCCACCACTGGCTTTTATCATTAACGGAAAACCAATTTTATTAGCCGTCTCGACTATTTCTTCACTATTATCCGCAATCGCGCCATCAGAACCGGGCACACAAGGAACCCCGGCAACACGCATTGTTGCAATGGCTGAAATTTTGTCGCCCATTATACGGATAGTCTCCGCATTAGGCCCTACAAAAACAAATCCGCTTTGTTCGACTTGCTCGGCAAAATCAGCATTTTCAGAAAGAAACCCATAGCCCGGATGAACCGCATTCGCCTGCGTCACCTCAGCCGCGGCAATAACCGAGGCAATATTCAGGTAACTTTCTGCGGCAGGTGCCGGACCGATGCAAACCGATTCATCGGCAAGGCGCACATATTTCGCATCGTGGTCAGCTTCGGAATGCAGTGCCACAGTGAGAATGCCCAATTGACGGCAGGCGCGTAAAATTCGCAAGGCAATTTCACCACGGTTCGCTATGACCAGCTTTTTTATCTGCTTCATTGGGACGCTTAACCTATTAGAAAGAGCGACTCGCCAAACTCGACCGGATCGCCACCAGATTTGTAAATTGCTTTAATGGTTCCGGCAATATCCGCTTCCAACTGATTAAATGTTTTCATTGCCTCGATGATGCACAACACATCCCCAACATCAACAACCGACCCCACGCTAACATAAGGATCCGAATCGGGTGAAGCGGATTCGTAAAACGTCCCCACCATCGGAGACTTGACCATATCCCCGATTTCACCCACCGCTGGTGCAGGCTCACTATCGTGCTGTATGACCTGATTAGGTGCAACCTGATTGCTCATAACATGCGTGGCAACCGCGGGTTGCGACACTAAAGGAGCGGCTCGGCTCAAACGAATCGTACTCTCCCCTTCGGTAATCTCCATTTCCACCAATGCTGATGACTCCAGCAATTCGATCAATTTTTTAACTTTTCTTAAATCCAAAATATTCTCCAGTATTTGCGGATTATATCAATAATCAATCCGGAAGTGGGAAACGCAACCACAACAAGAATAGGTAACCCCTGTTGCTCAACATAACTCACCACAAAATCACTTCTCCAGAAACTGAGAAACCAATTGTCTGGCGGCGATGGTTGGCGGGATTTCTCCGTTGATAACGCTTTTTTGAAGGTCGGGCAATGAGTTCTGAACTGCGTGGTTCTCTTTTAGTGCGGTTAGCAGGAGAGTTTGTGTTTCTGTCCATAGGCTTTGTTTCGCCTGTTGTTGGCGGTGTAAAGTCAGTTTGTTATCGCCGCTCAATACGGTGTGAAAATCGTTTATCGATGCCCAGATTTTTTCGATGTTTTTATTTTCCAATGCCGAGCTGGTGATAACCGGCACTTGCCAACCCGAATGTCGTGCTTTAATCAATCCGAGTGCTTGCTGAATATCTGCCACTGCCAAAGTCGCTTTGGGTTGCAGTTCGCCATCTGCTTTGTTGATGATAACCAGATCGGCTAATTCCATGATGCCGCGTTTAATGCCTTGCAGCTCATCGCCACCACCCGGCAACAGCATCAGCACAAATATATCGGTCATTTCGCTGACCCGTGTTTCCGACTGCCCGACTCCAACCGTTTCGACAATAATGACATCAAACCCGGCGGCTTCGCATAAGATGATGCTCTCTTTGGTGCTGCCCGCGACACCACCAGCGGTCTCCCCAGCGGGAGTCGGTCGGATGAATGCGTTTTCGTTATTCGCCAGCGTTTGCATACGGGTTTTATCACCCAGAATTGAACCGCCACTTAATGTTGAACTTGGATCGACTGCCAGCACGGCAATTTTATGCCCCAAGCCAATCACATAATTACCCAGCGTTTCAATCAGGGTCGATTTGCCCACGCCCGGAACGCCGGTCAAACCAATTCTAATCGAGTTCCCACTATACGGGATGGCAGCTTGCATTAACGCATCGGCTTGTTGCCGATGATCCTCGCGGGTGGATTCCAACAGGGTAATCCCGCGTGCCAGAGTACGGCGATCAGCGCGGCGCAAGTCTTTAATGTTTATCACACGTCAAATTACGACTCAAATTCGAACATAGCCTGATCCGCTTCCAAAATAACCCCAGCGTCAACCAACACTTTGGCAACCACCGCATCATGATCTGCGCGTAGCGAATTTTCCATTTTCATCGCTTCAATCACGGCAAGCTCCTGCCCTGCTTTCACTGCCTGTCCGGGTTTGACCGCCAACGATAGTAGCAATCCCGGCATCGGTGATAGCAGAAAACGTGATTGATCTGCGTCTTGCTTGAGCAACATGTTTTGGTTTAACTCGGCAGTTCGCTGG
The DNA here is from genome assembly GCA_965261425.1 of Candidatus Spongiihabitans sp. Taxonomy (GTDB): domain Bacteria; phylum Pseudomonadota; class Gammaproteobacteria; order Arenicellales; family Poriferihabitantaceae; genus Spongiihabitans. The sequence continues at coordinate 356,773 of OZ253452.1, read as the reverse complement.
GTGAAAACGTGGATAGTCCGCCTATTTCCTGCCTGTGTTATATCGTATCCATAGCCATTTTTTTCAATTTGCAGATGAATCTGTTGTCCATTAACCCGCCCGCAATAAATCGCCTGAACTGGCTGCCAATTATCTTCCACCAAATAACTTTGTCCGGCAAAATTGATGCGCCATTTTCCGCCTGCTTCATCTTGCTCGGCAGATTCAATGTGGGTTGGATAATTATTCTCATCAAAGACAACCACCCAATTGGTTTCCACCTTTCTGTTATACCCCCATTCCTGACTGGACATGGTCGCGGTACGGCTGGTCAGGCGGTAATGCAGTGCTGCCATGACGCAGATTAGATTGGTCCGCACCTGCTCATCCAGCGCGGGCGGTGCAAAGCCGTCCGGATACGCTTGGGCAATAAAATCGGTGGACAGCTGACCGGCGCGGAATCGCGGATGATTCATAATCGCCGAAATAAAGGGCAAGTTTGTTTCGACACCACGAATATAATATTTCTCCAACCCAACTTGCATAGTGGCAATCGCCTGCTCTCGGGTCTCTCCCCAGCTGATGAGCTTGGCAATCATCGGATCATAAAACATCGAAATTTCAGAACCTTCCTCAACCCCAGTATCGACACGCAAATATTCGCTTTCAAGTGGCGGCTGATATTTCCACAACCGACCAATGGAAGGCAGAAAATTTCGACTCGGATTTTCGGCATAAATGCGCGCTTCGATTGCCCAGCCATTGATGGCAACCGCCTCCTGCTTAATCGGCAACACCTCACCATCAGCAACTCGAATCATCAATTCAACCAAGTCCAGCCCAGTTATCAATTCCGTTACCGGGTGTTCAACCTGTAGCCGCGTATTCATTTCCAGAAAATAGAAATCACGCTTGGCATCGACAATAAACTCAACCGTCCCTGCCGATTGATAATCAACCGCCTTGGCAAGCGCCACGGCTTGCTCGCTCATCACTTTTCTGATCGCTTCATCAATAAAAGGCGACGGGGCTTCTTCGATGACCTTTTGATGCCGCCGCTGAATCGAACATTCACGCTCGTTCAGGGCGATGACATTGCCATGACTATCGGCAATAACCTGTATCTCAATATGACGTGCCTGCTCAACATACTTTTCAATAAAAACCCGCCCATCGGCAAAACTCGTTTCCGCCTCACTGGTGGCACGCACAAACCCGTCCAAACATTCACGCTCATTATAGGCAATACGCATGCCCTTGCCGCCGCCACCCGCACTGGCTTTCAACATCACCGGATAGCCCATTTTATCAGCGATTATGGCGGCTTGTTCGGCACTGTCCAAGACTTCAGTATGTCCGGGAATGGTATTAACGCCAGCTTTATCGGCAAGCAACTTGGAGGTGATTTTGTCCCCCATTGCCCGAATCGCCGCCGCTGGTGGCGCAATAAACACCATCCCAGCCGCCATCAAAGCCTCAGCAAAATCAGCATTCTCGGACAGGAAACCATAGCCGGGATGCACTGCGTCGGCACCGACTTGCTGACATGCCGCAATAATTTTAGCTCCATTCAAATAGCTGTGCGTCGCCACTGCCTCACCAATACACACCGACTGATCGGCTTCCACAACATGCCGTGCATTACTATCAACCTCTGAATAAACGGCAACTGTGGCGATGCCCATTGCCTTTGCCGTACGAATCACCCGACAGGCGATTTCACCACGATTTGCGATTAGGATTTTTTTGAACATTTGAAGTGGTTATTTAAAATTATGGTCATCACCAGCTAAGTTCTACAACCTGCTTTCCATTTCATCGGCAGAAAAAGCAAACTGAGGTTTCTCACCGTTGACAAGAGCGAGCAATCGGGCATGTTCATTCGATCAAATATCCGAGCGGTTGAGAAATATGGATGTCTCTACGAATAATGAATAAAATATTGGTTACAAAAACCGCTTCATATCTTTCGCCAAAAGCAGAACAATTTTCCTTAAAACGTCAATATTGAGCGGCTTAAAATACTTATGAATCGGGCGATCTACCTTCCGCTCGCCTGCCAGCAAAGTAACAATATTCAAGTCGCACGAAAAATAAGATTGAATCGTGTGGGTTGATAAACTACCGTATGTCAACGTGCCAAGATTCGCGTAGTCGCCCCCGAGCTGACTTTCTAATTGGAACAAATAGCAAGATAAATCAGGATATTGTGTTTTAAGCAAATCAAAATCAACTAATATCCTTTTTATCATTGCGTTTTCGGCATAAGCCTTGCACTCAATACCAATAACAAAATTTCCGTTTATGAGTACATGCTTATCGACCGACAGCTTATATACATAACCAACTATGCTCTCTTCAATGTGACTCTTAACTGCTGAGTCCCGTATTCTACTGATATATTCGCTATGGATGGGAATGGGTATTTTTTTGAAATTAATATCAAGCGCGGCAAGGGTTCCCCCCGTGTGTTGCCACGCTATTTTGATAAGGGACTCGGTAATAGCCTCTTGAAGTCGCCCCTTTCCTGATCGGATAACGCCGCCATAAGCTCGGTCTTTTGTATTACGCGCCTTGTTATCAATATTCTGCACAACAGACGTATAGTCTTGAATTATTTTCTGTAACGGTTTTTCTAGCTCCATCTTAAAAGTCCGCCGCTATCAATGATTCTTTGTTCTGCTGTTTTGCAATATTCAGCCGAGCAATCAATGCCAAGGTATTTACGCCCGAAATTATGTGCGGTTAAGGTGGTCGTGCCAACACCATTAAACGGGTCCATAACCACATCCCCCCTAAAACTAAATAATTTTAATAATCGCAACACCAATTTTTCTGGAAACATGGCCGGGTGATTATATTTTTTCATGTCTCTTTCTGGCGCAATCGACCATTTTGCATTCACCCAGCTCTTAAACTCGTCATCGGTTATATCAATATTCTCTTTATTACCCGATTTTTTCAAATCGCCTTTACAAAAAACCTCCACGAACTCCCAAGTATATTTCAGATACGGACTTGAAGGGCTTTTCCAGCTTCCCCATGCAGTATATTTGCAGTTGTAGTTATTCTTTTCCCACAAAATCTCACCTTTCCATATTAAGCCTTTGTCCAGAAAGAATTTGCTGATGATATGATGGGTTGGAATATAATCCGAAAACAAGGGTTGGACATTGACAATAATTCTGCCACCATATTTCACCACCCGAATACATTCATCAAAAACCGCAAAAAGTGTATCGAAATACGCCCTCCAATTATCGGTATCTTCGTGTGCGTTGTAATCCAAGCCAAAATTATACGGCGGTGAAGTAATCATAATATCAACACAATTATCCGGCAAACTGCGCAGAACTTCCGCACTATCCCCCATTATAATTTTATTGTTATATTTATCAGGCAGGACATTGTTGGTTTGCGGAAAATCCTTTGCGAAAGTTTCATAACCAAGTCGTTTTTTTTCCTTCTTTTTGCGGTCTTTAACCTTGCGCTCATCATTATATCCTTCATAAATGCGCTTGCCACTACGAAGCCCATAACTGCGTTTTTTTTGAATCTCTACGTCACTCATATTTCTCACCTATGATTTCTTATCTTTAATAACTATTGTTCTGTAACCAAAACTACAGAAATATACAATGAGATATAAACGCTATCCCGTGCTGGAATCCATTTTTGCTAGACCAACATAGCTCGTTTTGGACTACTTTAATAATAACTTGAAACAAATGTGTATGCCAATCATTGTTTGTTGCCATGTGTTACGAGTAAATTATCTGCCCGGTTTATGCTACGCCCATTTGGGGTATAAACCCGACAGGCGATTTCACCACGATTTGCGATTAGGATTTTTTTGAACATGGGATGGGCTATTCAATTCGTGGTAAATTCGTGGCGCGACAGGCGAGATTGACGGATAATGGAGCGTAAAGTTCCAATTCTGATTTCTTTGTGGTTCGGTACTGGCACCGTGATGGAGCTAGTCGGCAGATTTTTTCTCATAATAATATGGCTACCCTGTCGCCTTGCATCTTGGAGACGAAAGAGCAATTTTTTAATGACCAAACACATCTGCCTGCTAGTTTTCTTGTTCCAAGTTCACACGTTCAATCTCAAACCTCAATGCTTCCTTTTCTTTTGTCCAATCATATAAGCAATAAATCAATATCTCCTGTTCGTTCATTGTTAGTGCTTCACCCATGGGGAAAACCCCATGATCAGGCTCTGATCGTTCGATTGTGTGGTCAGTGCAATCTGGCATAGCCATCACATAGTAAGACTCCTCTTTATATCTTAAGAATATTTCATAAAATATTCCTAGCGGTCCCCGACCTGTCCACAAGCCTTCATATAGGTCATGAGGTCTAATGATGTATATTGAGTTGATTGGGGGATGGAGCCAAGTAAGCGGTTCCGAAATAAATATTATTTTATTATTCTGAATAACCCTGATCCAATCTTTTCCTTCGATTTGAGATAGCGATTCCTTTTCGAATTGATATCTTGGAATGCTGGGAAATATAAATACGGCAACAATAAAAGCTATACCACCTGCTAGAGGGGACAGCATTTGGTAACTTTGGAACTACTTTCTTGATGCATATACCAAGAACAAAAAACACAGCAACTCCGACACTGGCAACCCCAAAAATAGACTCGAATAATAACCACTTTACGAAAGACATGTTCTCTTCATCCTCTACTATTTATTAAATCTGGATTTTACTTTGGGTCTTTTCCAAGGCATTACAAAGAACTATCCACGGCACAAGAGTGATTGTGGTTTTCATTTTTTAATTTCCTGTGAGTTTTGATGTTTGTAGAATCTACCAATCTGCTCGTGAAATTTTTTCTGCCACCCACAACAAGGGAAAGGCACCCCCACACCCTTATTTAAAACATTAAACCCTTTCTCTTTAAGTCGAGGTTCTAATATCCTGCAAATGTTTGCTTTCACCAATATTAGTGGTATTTTCTTGTCGGGATTGATGGTTTTCAAATCTTCAATTAAGAGACTGAAATCATCCAGTATTATATCGTTTCGTTTCTTTTTGTTGCGTTCGTTGTTTATCTGTTGATATGTTGCATCCACAAGAAGGTAGCCACATTTTTGAAAATACTCAAGCCCTGCTTTCTTATTGCTTGCTTCCTTGAATTGTAGAAATTTCATCATCTCGTTAAAAAGGAATTCATTTTTTTTCCTGCTTTCATCGTAAAAATATAATCCAGAACAAGGTGGTGACTCTAGGATAAAAATATGTTTCAACTCATCGGGGTGATATAGATTGCGTAGATTAAGATAATATTCCCTATCTTTTTCATTTTCCCTGTTAGGACTTGTATCTGACATCAATAACCTCCTCTGATATTGCAATATGAAAATACATAATCGGTGTTTTTTGAGCATACTGGCGTAGATGCTAGTTTGTTGGTGGTGGTGCGTTTATGAGCCGAATCCACCCATTAACTATCTGGAATGCTTTTGAATAATATACATGAATTTCCAGATTACCGTTTTTCCATGATTGAACAAATTCAGAATGTGTCATTTCTTTTTCCTATCAGGGTTTTTTCTGTTTGGGGCAGACTATTAAATTCGTGTAAGCGAGATAGGGAAAAGCCAATGGGAAACATGAAAATAACGGTCAAAGGCAGAACGGCACAATGAGCTACCTGCTTCGGGTTATTGCGACAATTTAAGTCGATTGCTCTAATCAAACAGTCTAATCAAACAACGAGGTTGGGTAAAAAGACGATTACCCCAAACTAGAAAAAGGATTTAATCAGAACGGCAAGAATAAGCGCGGTACTTATTTTGCTTAATATATCCAAGCGAACCAATTTCTCATTGATTTCTTTCAATTGGTCGTCAACCGCACCTGCCGCTTCTTGGGCTTGGTCTTCTGGCGCACCAGCACTGACTAACGCTCGATATAAGGCTGTTCCAGACATACGCTGATACTACCGTAACCAGAAAAAGAAATCAAGGTGAGTTCATGCAACAGTTTACAAAACCATCAACCAGATGATTATAAAGGAACTTGAATTCACATAATAAGTGCAACACTCCTAACCCCGTCATTCCTGCGAAAGAGACTGTGCAAGAAACCAACATCCGTCTTTCCTGCGGAAGCAGGAATCCAGTGACTAATGCCATGAGCCACAAACAACCCGCCGTTTATATTTTAGCAAGTAAGCCTAATGGTACCTTCTGCACTGGTGTTACTTCTGATTTAATCAAACGAGTTTGGGAACATAAAAATCATTTTGCCAAAGGATTAGCCAAAAATATAACATTGACCTTTTGGTCTATTTCGAGTTGCAGGGGGAAAACCCATGCGGGTTTAGCGGTTTTACTGGATTGTTCCATCTTGTCCATCCTGTCTATCCATGTCCATGTTTTTCGTAATTCGTCATTGATAATGACATAAAGCATTACATGGATAAACAGGCAAATAATTGCTCCTGCATTATTTGCACTTCCACCGTCCATGGTGGTCGGAAATGTTCGTTTTCGATCTGTTTTATTCTCTGTGCTTTCTGTGCCAAATCTTTTACGCGCAATCAGCGCATAACAAAAGGATTTGTCATCGGCTCTCTGGCAGTGTTAATCCAGATCGTTTGGGTTCGGGTATAGTCCAGTATCGCTTCCATGCCCGCTTCGCGCCCAAAACCGCTGTGCCCAAAACCGCCAAAGGGGGCGATAGGTGACACCGCTCGATAGGTATTAATCCACAGTATTCCTGAACGAATTTTCGCGCTCACCCGATGTGCCCGCGCCAGATTTTCAGTAAATAGTCCGGCACCGAGTCCGAAGCGCGTATTATTCGCCATGGCAATACCTTGCTCCTCATCATCAAACTTCATTGCGCTGAGAACCGGACCAAACATTTCGTTTTGCATGGTTGCAATTTCTTGATGTGGGCAATCGAGGATGGTCGGTTCAAAATAATACCCCTTATCAAATTGCTCTGGCTGTTTGCCTCCATATAGCATTTCCGCGCCCTGCTGCCGAGATTTTTCAACCGCACAAACAATACCTTCTATTTGTGCACGAGTCGCCAATGGACCCATTTGGGTTTCCACCGCCAGCGGATTACCCAGCCGAATTTGCTTGGCTCGTTCAACCACTCTGGCAATGACATCATCATAAATGCCGCGTTGAATAAAAACCCTTGACCCCGCCACACAGCTTTGTCCGGAAGCCCCAAAATTGCCGGCAATAATGCCATTGACCGCACCCTCAATATTGGCATCGTCAAATATCAAAATCGGCGACTTTCCACCCAGCTCCAACGATACATGGGCAAAATTATTGCTGGTATTCTGAATCACTTTGGAAGCCGCTTCCGTACCGCCGGTAAATGCGACCCGTGCCACATCACGATGTGCGGTTAAGGCACGACCACACGGTTCTCCAAAACCAGTAATAACATTAATTACTCCATCAGGGAAACCGACTTGATCGATAATTTTTGCCAATTCAAACATCGGGGCAGGTGCCACTTCAGAGGCTTTTAGTACCACCGTGTTGCCCGCCGCCAAAGCAGGCCCCAATTTGGTAGCAGTTAAAAACATCTGTGCATTCCATGGCACCACCGCCGCAACCACACCAATCGGTTGCCGCGTGGTAAACACATGCATATCTGGCTTGTCGATCGGCAGTGTCGCACCCTCGAGCTTGTCTGCCATGCCGGCATAATAATAATAGTAATCGGCAACGTACTTGGTTTGTGCCTGCGTTTCTGTTAATAATTTTCCGCTGTCGGTGGTTTCGATTTTGCCAAGATGATTGGCATGTTCGGCAACCAAATCACCTAACCGCCGCAGTAACTTACCCCGCTGGGTTGCCGTCATTGATGACCACGCCCCTTGGTACAAAGCCGTTTTAGCAGCATCTACTGCACGATTAACCTCTTCTTCACCTGCAACTGACACCTCTGCCCAAACCGATTCATTAGCTGGGTTGATACTACCCAGCACCGCCCGATCTGATGCATCGCACCATTTGCCATTGATGTAATGCTGATAACTTTGAATTTTTTTGCTCATTTTGCTTTGCTCATAACGTGGATGGGTCATCTGTACACATCTAAGGCTTGTCGGAAAATGGAGTTTTTAGCTTGTTTTAAATACTTAAGCCATTGTTATTAAACATATTATTTTTTAAAAATTAGACTGATTTTGAATTAACCGACAAGCCCATCTGATGTCTGCTACCGAAACCAGTACGGGGTTGGTACTTGTCGAGACTTTCGCATCACTCAAATTCGCCCGCCAAATATCGGAAGTGGGACTTTACCGATTTTTGCTCCTGCAAAATCGGCATACCGTACATCCTGTTCATAAGTCTCGCCTGTCCAGTAACTATTCTGCGTGGTTAACAGAGACTGTGCAAAAAACTAATATTCATCATTCCCTTGATGGGCGGGACCCAGTAAAAAACACACAAACCAGCAAGAGTTTTCCGCATGATAACACTTGGCGCGGGATTCTTGCAGTCTATAAAGTCGCATTTCCTATAATGATGCAAAGGTCTAAAAGACCTAATTGTGTTGATTCGTCTTTTAAGCAGAGATAATCTCAAACTATTACCGATTCTGTCAACAGTCAACCACCTGTCCGGGTTCAGCGCATATTGAGACAAATCAGGGATGGACTTTCAGGAAAATATTTTTTATATTACCTATCATTTTGTTATTTTGTATGACAATATACATCAGCATATTAAAACAACATCTTACAAAGAGGTATTTATGATCTGGTCTTGGGGTGATTTCTCATTCTTCATAGAGCTTTTGTTACAGTCAATTGTAACTGGGTTGTTGGTCGGTGGTTTATTTGCGCTTGCTTCTGTAGGTCTTGGTCTTATCTTTGGGTTAATGCGAGTAATCAATTTTGCACAGCCTGATTTTATGATGCTGGGGATGTATGTGGCATTCTTCACCGTTGCACTTTTGGGTGGAGTCGGAACATTGGGCCCCATCGTCACGCCATTTCTGGGGGCTTTTGTTGCAGCCGTTCTTGTGGCAGTCCTTGGCTGGATAACACATCGTATTTTTTTATCCCGGATAGCGGGCGAGAACAGTCAGGATTCTCAAATAATTATGACATTGGGAATCGCGCTTATCCTGCAAAATGGAGGCTTGCTTATCTTTGGTGCTGACCCACTAACAATACGCACTCCTTTGTCGGCACAAGCATGGGTGGTTGGGTTTCTGTTTTTCAACAAAGCCAAGACTATCGCAAGCCTAGCGGCGGTTTTAATGACCATCGCACTTTATTTGTTTATGAGTCGTACTCTAACGGGCAAATCGCTACGCGCGGCGGCTGATAATCCGATAGCGGCTACTTATATGGGTATCAATGTCAACCGTGCGCACCGGATTGGGTTTTCAATTGGAATTGGAATAACCGCAGCTGCCGGCGGTTTGATTGCTACCTATCATCCGTTTCAACCCTATATAGGGCTGGACTTCCTGATTATTATGTATGCTTCGGTCGTTCTTGGCGGACTGGGTAGCATTACCGGTGCTTTTTGGGGTGGACTGATAATTGGGTTAATCCAGCAAGTTTCGACCAATTTTGTACCGATTCAGTTGCAAAACATGGTTGTCTTTATCGCGTTTCTGGCAATTGTCCTTTTACGCCCGCATGGATTGTTTGGTCGTGCAACAAACAGGGTATAAGTTAAGATGAATAGTCGTATCCTGCAAAAGATGTTACCCATTGCGGTTGTCCCAGTCATCGGGGTTATTGTAACCCTGATGCTACAAAGCAACTTTTACATCAACCTCTTTACCTTAACGCTGCTATGGGCCGTTTTCGCATTATCGTGGAACATTATCAGCGGTTATGCCGGACTCATTTCATTCGGTCACGCGGTTTTTTGGGGGGTCGGCGCATATACCATTGTCCTGTTACAGGTTTCATACAACATAACACCTTGGATCGGGCTTTTTGTTGCGGTAATTATGGGGGTTCTTGCGGGCGCATTTATCGGTCTGATAACACTGCGTCTGTCTGGGATTTACTTCGGTCTGGCTATGCTGTGTTATCCCACTGCTACTGTTTATTTGTTTGAGTATCTGGGCTTGCAGGAGCTTACTATTCCGATGCAACGAGAAAACGCATTGTATTTTATGCAGTTTGAAGATCAAACTGGCTATTCCTTTGTTGCGCTCATTTTATTGACCATTGGCATGATGATCTCATTTACGATTGAAAACAGCCGAATGGGTCTTTGGCTGCGTCTTATTCGCCAAAATGAACCTGCGGCACAAGCATTGGGGGTTGATTGCTTTCGTTGGAAGTTTTTAGCATTGCTGATAAGTGGTGGATTGGCCGCTGTAGCGGGAGCATTATATGCACAGGTCGTGCTAATCATCACACCACACAGCGTTTTCGGTATTTTAGTTTCTGCACAAGCCATCATCCTGACCCTATTCGGGGGTATTGGGACATTCTGGGGTCCTGTACTCGGGGCTGGCATTCTTGTCCCATTAGGCGAGCTTTTAAAGTACCAATTGGGCGCGATTCTCCCCGGAATTAGTGGCGTAGTTTTTGGTGCCATCGTGGTCGCCACTGTGTTGTTTGCGCCAAGTGGGCTCTACTGGCGTATATTCAGAAAACACCTGTCTGCACTCAAAAGTGATCCTTATTCAGTAACAGTCCCAGACATTCTCGGGTACAGGCAAGCCCCCCCGAGTCCAGTGTCCGCACGTAGCGAAAAATTCGAAACCATTCTGCAGGTACGTGATCTCACTTGTTCCTTTGGCGGTGTAACGGCGGTGAACAATGTGTCATTTGATTTGCAGTGCGGTGAAATTCTGGGTGTGATCGGTCCCAATGGAGCGGGAAAGACAACGCTCCTCAACCTGATTAATGGATATATTCCCTCCGACGGCGGATCTGTACGATTTTGTGGAGCGGAAATACTTGGTGAGCAAACCCATAAAATAGCCCGCAGTGGCATTGGGCGAACATTTCAGGTCGCACGAGCCTTCCCACAAATGACCCTTTTCGGAAACATCGCGGTTGGTGCTGTTGCCACTTTTGATCAATGGAAAGACCGCGTCCAGTCTATCATGGTGGTCACCGGAATAGAACATCGTGCTAATGAGTTGGCTGAAAACGCCACAGCCTTCGACCTGCGATTGATGGAGCTAGCACGTGCTGCTGTGGCGGAACCAGTTTTGCTATTGGTTGATGAATGCCTTGCAGGCTTGTCCGAAACAGAATCGGAGGTTGTAACCGATGCTTTGAAAACATTGCGTAATCAGGGTATGACCATCATCATTATTGAGCACACGATGCGGGCTATGGTACGTTTAGCTGATCGTTTTCTAGTGTTGGACAATGGTGTCGTCATCGCAGATGGTCCGCCGAATACCGTAACATGTGACCCTCATGTTCTGGAGGCTTACCTAGGGCGAAAATGGGCAAAGCAAAACGAACATGCTTGAAATCAACGATCTTTGTGTAGATTACTGTGGACTTCGCGCGCTCTCGAAAGCATCACTTCGAGTGGAGGATGGGCAATTCGTTGCAATTGTGGGTGCAAATGGAGCAGGCAAAACAACACTGTTTAAGGCAATTTCCGGGATTGTGCCCGCTGGCAGCGGCTCCATTCAGTTTGATGGACATAACCTGATCAAATTAACGGCTGATGAACGACCCCATCTTGGCATTGCCCATGTGCCGGAAGGTCGACAAATATTTTCTTCGCTCAGTGTAATGGAGAATCTTGAATTGGGTGCCTATACCACGGTTGGACAGGCAAACTGGAAGATCAGTTTAGAATTCATCCTTGGTTTATTCCCGATTCTTTGGGAGCGACGGAAACAGGTGGCGGGGACCCTCTCAGGTGGTCAACAACAAATGTTGGCAATCGGTCGCGGATTGGCAGCATTCCCACGAATGCTTCTTTTGGACGAACCGTCAATGGGTCTTGCCCCAGCTTTGGCGGACGATATTTTTGATGCGATTGGACGAATTCATCGGGATAGGGGGATGGCAGTTTTGCTTGTCGAGCAGCGCATTGTCGAAGCATTAGAATCCTGCGACTTCGGCTATTTGCTGGAATCCGGTCACATCGCGGATTCCGGTTCAAGTCAAAACCTTCTGCATAGTAAATCGGTCCGTTCCGCGTACATGGGCACATAAACACTAATCAAAACTTAACAAAGAGGAAAACACAAATGACACAGCAACTATCACCTAATCGTCAAATCACAAATTTAATCAATCGAGGAAATATAATGACACAGCAACAATCTCTATTCCGACATACGATAATATCAGTCGTCATTGTCGCATTTTCGTTTGTGGGAATCGTTTTCAATGCAATGGCAGAAGACGTAAAAGAAATCAAGATCGGAATGGTGGCACCACTATCTGGACCCTGGTCACGCCCCGGAAAACTGATGCGAATCGGTGCCGAAATGGCGATTGAAAAGATCAACGATGAAGGCGGAATCAAAACGCTTGGTGGCGCAAAACTACGTCTTGTGGTGGCAGATGCCGGTGATAGTGCTGACAAAGCCGCCACCGCCGTACGCGGCTTATTGGCTGCTCACCCGGATTTGGTTGCTGGTAGCGGAGCTTGGTTAAGTTCTTTTACACTTGCTATCACCGAGGTAACAGAGCGCGAGAAACTACCTTGGTTGACATTCTCGTTCTCAGACAAAATTACCGGACGTGGCTTTAGTTATGTCTTTCAAACCTCGCCCAAAGCATCGACTTTTGCCAATCAGGCTGCCCCCGTAACTGTGGCACTTGCGCGTGATTCTGGTGCAAATCCAAAATCGGTTGGTGCCATCTATGACAACACACCAAATCCAAGTGGCTTCATCAAACAATTGCGCGAGAAAGTATTTCCCAGCATTGGTCTCTCAATGAGCATTGACCAAGTGTTCACACCACCTCTATCAGATGCAACTCCGCTTATTCAACGCTTGCGACGTGCCAAACCGGATTTCCTGTACATGCTAGCGACCAATGCGTCTGACTACAAATTGCTACTCGAGAAGGTATCCGAATTTGGAGTCAAAATACCAATGCTAGGTCATGGTGGCACGCTCCTTGATCCTGGAGTATTGAATGCCGTCGGCCCTGAGCTACTTGAAGGGATGATTACAACTGTTGCAGCTTGGCCTAATGCATCACATGACGCAATCGCCAAGAAATTCATGGCGATTACTGACGAACCTTACATGACCCAAGACGCAATTGTTCCGTGGGCAGAAATGCACATCCTGAAGGAAGCATTGGAACGTGCTGGCAGTGCTGATAGGGAAGCCGTCGCCAAGCAATTACGCACCATGCGTTTAACCGAGGACGAGGCAGCTAGTGTCTTTCCTGGCGGAGTAGCATTTGGCGAGACGGGTTTACGCGAAGGTGCTAACGTGATGCTAGTCCAGTGGCAGAATGGGTTTCCGGTTCTGGTCTATCCGTCCGCGATTGCCACTAAAAAAGCTGTTTGGCCTCAATAGAATCAACCTAACATCATAACCTCATAATTCTATGTCGAATAACCCGGATACTCATCACCGTCGTTCAATGTTTCCGCCGCTGATTGGGTCGCCATTCGGATATGTTCACGAGATGCGAGTCTGGACTTTTCAACATCCCGATTCAGAATCGCATCCGTCATAACCGTGAGTTCCTGTAAACTGATTTTCCAACGCTTGCGACGTGACATTGAACGAGATCTCAACAAAGCAATTCGATCATGAAGTGTGCCCAGAATATGGGCCACTTCACCGTTCCCACACCCGGTCAAAAGGCAATCATAGTATTGTGTAGTCGCATTTCGAATGCTGACGGTGTTTTCCGATCGAAAAGCCATATCCAGATTCTGCAGTGCATCCTTGAGCAATTCTAGTTGTGCATTACTTGCGTGTTCTGCGAATAAACCTACGGCAAGTTCCTCAAGCACGGAGCGCACTTCATAGAGTTGGCGGGTTTTTTTAACCGAAAGTGTACACACCACATAGCCTCGGTTATTCAGTCTCTCGACAAGACCATGTGCTTCCAAATTTGACAAAGCTTCGCGCAAAATAGGGCGACTGACTCGAATACGCTCACACATTTCCCGTTCAATCAGATGTTGACCAGGAACAAGATACCCATCAAAAATTGCGCTTCGCAATGTTTCTTGCACCCGAGCGCGTAATGTTGATGAAGAGCGATTTATTCTAAGACGCTCCGCGTACTTTCCGTCAGAAAAAACCATAAAGAAAATTACTCGTATTTTGTCAATCGTGATGATAATACTAAACAACTTTAGTTTGCAGTTCAACTTTCATAGTGACATACTGTTGCGCGTAAATTAACTATCTGGGAGTTTCGCGTCATTCAAGATGCTGGCTGAAGAACGACTACATTATTACCAATCGAGACAAAAAATGCAGTTTCTAACAGACTTAATGATGGACTCATAACGAAAAGAGAGGCTTTTGTTACGCCTAATCCGATTTGTGCAAATGCACTGCGCAGGACTTAACGATGAACCAACACGCTATATTCTCCGAGTGGCTAACCAAGACACTGCCCCCCGATAAGCGAATTCATAGCCGCTGGAACCAAGCCCGGCAATCACGCCTTCGGCAATATCTGAAAAATAAGATTGTCGGCGAAATGGTTCCCGTGCATGAACATTGGACAGGTGTACTTCAATGAACGGAATTTTCACTGCCGACAACGCATCGCGCATTGCCACGCTGGTATGGGTAAATGCAGCCGGATTGATAATCATAAAATCCACCTGCTGGTCGGCAGCCTGTTGAATCCAATCCACCAACTGTCCCTCCGCATTACTCTGCTTGCAATCCAGCGTATGATTATCGGCTGTAATCAACCGAGTGAGGTTGTCATTGATTGCTTTCAAACTGACACGACCATAGTGCATCGGCTCGCGGTTACCGAGAAGATTCAAATTTGGCCCGTGTAGGATGAGGAATTTAGCCATGATTGGTGTTGATTTGCGGATGATTAAATTAGGAATTGAAAATGATTCTGGTGGAACTGGACTGTTTATAGCGGCAGTGCAGTGGTATATTTCATCTGCTCAATAGCAAATGTTGAGGTTACATTGGATAATGCGATGCGATTGATTATTTTCTTGTAGAGTTCGTCGAAGGCAGGAATATCAGACACAACCACCCGCAGTAGATAATCGACTTCTCCGCTCATGCGATAGATTTCCATTATTTCTGGTATGGATGACATTTCATGGGCAAATTTCTCGCTCCAAGCGGTATTATGCTGGTCGGTCATAATCGAAATAAATACGGTAATCTCCACATTCACTTTCGCCGGATCAAGCAATGCCACTCGGGCGCGAATGATGCCGCTGTCCTCCATACGTTGAATTCGTTTCCAACACGGCGTAGGAGACAGATGAATTTTTTCGGCAATTTGCTTGATGGTCATACTGGCATCCCGCTGCAAATAATACAGAATTTCACGATCCACGCTATCGATAGTATATTTTTTCTCTTTTTTCATTTTATGGGGTATATTTTCCATCTAAACGGATAATATAGCACATTAATAGCATTATTTTCTAAATTAGCATTGTTTATCGACAATTAGTTTCTTACACTTCCCCATTCGTCAAAGTGAAATATTTGTAATTCGACATCTGAACCCAAACTTGCCCAACTCCGCCCAAACTTGATTGAATAAAGATGTATCAATACAGCCCTCAAGAGAAACAGTTTCTGCACCAGCGTGCCAGCCAATTTCAGGGGCAGGTCAACCGCTTCAATGCGGGTACGCTTGATAGCGACAACTTCACCCAATTGCGCTTGCGAAATGGCTTGTATGAGCAACGCCACGCGCACATGTTGCGGGTTGCGATTCCCTACGGTCAGCTCAATAGTGTGCAGTTGGAAAAACTCGCCCATATCGCTCGAAAATATGATCACGGCTACGGGCATTTTACCACACGACAAAACATTCAATATAACTGGCCAGAACTGAATGATATTCCGACCATTCTGCATGAACTCGCCGATGTTGAGATGCACGCCATTCAGACCAGCGGTAGTTGCATCCGGAACATAACCTCCGACCATCTTGCTGGTGTCGCCAGCGATGAAGACGAGGATCCGCGACCATGGTGTGAGTTGTTACGACAATGGTCAACCCTGCATCCCGAATTTAACTGGTTGCCACGAAAATTCAAATTTGCCGTTACTGGCGCGAAAAATGATCGGGCGGCGATTCAGTTCCATGACATCGGCATCCAGATTTTCAGAAACCACAACGACCAAGTCCATTTCAAAATTTATGTCGGCGGCGGCATGGGACGCACGCCGGTCATTGGCAAGCTAATCCATGATGACCTGTCAGCCTCCGATTTATTGAGCTATCTGCAAGCCATTATGCGGGTCTATAACAAGTATGGTCGGCGGGACAATAAATATAAAGCACGGATTAAAATTCTGGTTAATGCGCTGGGGATTGAGACGTTTTCTGAAAAAGTCAATCAGGCTTGGGCGATTTCCAAAAAAACCGCTCCGACACTGACCGGACAGCAAATCGATCATGCCAAATCGTTTTTCACCAAGCCATTCAAAACGACTGACAACACCACAAAAGGAGACCCCCGCAACACCTTGATTCCGGTCGCCAACCCTGCCTTTATGAACTGGTGTAAGCATAACAATACCGAACACGCGCTGGATGGCTATCGCATCGTGCATATTTCGTTAAAAGCGCGTGGCGAAGCCCCCGGCGATATTGACGCAGATACGATGCAACAGCTTGCCCATATTGTCCGCCAATACAGCGAAGATGAGATTCGGGTAACCCATGAGCAAAATCTGGTTCTGCCTTATGTCAAATCGAGCGATTTATTTACCGTATGGTCCCAATTAAACGCGCTTAATCTGGCGACCCCGAATATCGGCAAACTCACCGATATGATCGCCTGCCCGGGCTTGGATTTTTGCTCGCTGGCAAACGCCAGCACCCTGTCACTGGTGCAAGAAATCGGCGACCGCATAGACGATTTAGACCGACTGTATCAAATTGGTAATATCAAACTGAAAATGTCCGGCTGTATGAATGCCTGCGGACATCACCACGCTGGACACATCGGCATATTGGGGGTCGATAAGAAAGGCGAGGAATGGTATCAATTGACCCTCGGTGGCTCTGCCGAAAATGACGCACGAATCGGGCAACGACTGGGCCCAGCCGTGGCAAAAACAGCATTAGCAGATGCGGTTGAGAATATTATAGAAACCTATCTGCAACAACGTCATGCCGATGAATCATTTCTCGAAACGGTGATTCGAGTCGGCGTATCCCCTTTCCAAGATAACCTGTATGCGAATCATAAAAAATCGTCAAATCATCAACAGTGCGTGGCAGCTTGAGCTTGATACGACAGTAACAACCCTTTCGACTGAAGATAAAGCACATCACAAATTGGTATCCGTGCCTCAATGGCTGGAGGCTAATGATGAAATTAAAAGCAGTGGCGATGTGGGGGTTTATTTACAACCGACTGACGAGGTTGCTGCCATCGCCAGCGATTTTGATTGCATTCCTGTCATAGCCATAGTTTTTAGTGGCTTTACTGATGGGCGAGGCTATTCCCAAGCGGTCGAATTGCGCGAACAGCACCACTATCAAAACGAAATCAGGGCAATCGGCGCAACCGTTGATAATCTATCGCTCATGGAACGCTGTGGCATCAACGCATTTCAACTAGACGATGTTGATTTGGAGCAAGCATTGTCGTTTTTCATTGATATTGAGGCTGTATATCCCTATAACTAGATTTGCTCTGGTAAATTTAAGCTGGCAACCTGAACCGCGCCCTTACAACCGATCATACTGGACACGATAACGATTCAAACGCAACTCTCTTTGAGCAATATATAACGTACTCGATATAATAATCATTGCCCCGACCCATTCTCGAATCGAAAGCACTTCACCAAAAAGCGCGTACGCAATTATGCTGACAAATAAAATTCGCAGGTACTGAAACGGCGCAACGAAACTGACATCACCGATGGAATAAGCCTTGATGTCGGAGTAAGTTCGCAAGATGGCAAATATCCCAATCAACACCAGCAAACCAAAATCCCCCGCACTAAGCGGTTGCCAATGCAACAGCGCAAATGGTGCGGTCAAAACCAACGTACAACTAAACATATAAAACATCAGCACCCACGGCGGGTCGGATTTGGATAATTGTTTGTGCAACACCAGCGAGACCGAAAAAAATGCCGAGCTGATAACCGGTATCAGCAAGCGCGCATCAAACACCTCGCTTGTCGGGTTAATCACCACCACCGCACCGAGAAATCCAACCAGTGTTGCCGATATTCGCCGCCACCCGACCTGCTCTGCTAAAACCGGTCGCGCAAGCAAAGTAACGAACAATGGCGCAGTAAAGAACAACACTGTTACCGTGGTAATAGGCAGAATGGTCAAACTATAAAAGCCCAGATTTACACCCACCGTAATAAACCCGCCACGCACTAAATGCAACTTTAGCTGCGTACTGACAAGATGAGCAAGTCCGTTTTTCAGCATCATAGGCAATAATAGAATCAGCCCAAAAAAGCATCGCCCAGCAACAATCACCGCCGAGCTGACATCGTAGCCAATGGTCTTGACCATGGTTACCATCACCGAGGCGTACAAGCACGACAGCACAATCCAAATCGCGCCTTTAAGGTTGTCAGAAAGGGTATTGATAATCGTTATATAGTGGGATTTTGTAGCAGATTTTAATGTACTTTGCGGGTGAATACAGAAAATATCCGACTTATTCTTATGGATTGGTATTGCCCATTACACTTTCATTCTCTGCTGATTATTGCGCGTGATAACCTAAATCTTGCCAATACCGCAAGAAAATAATAATGCTAGAATGACACAACATGAATGCGTACATCGTTCACCGTTTTTAACCCTTCGACTTTAACCTTTTAGGAGTAACTATGGAGTTCCTTAATCACTTTGATAACGTATTTACCCTATACCATATCACGTTGCTGGTTGGTGGGACGTTGGCGGGATTGATTTTAGGTGCGTTGCCCGGACTCAGTCCGACTATGGCAGTGGCGTTGATGATTCCCTTTACCTTTCACATGCAACCAGCGGCTGGGCTGATATTGCTCGGCGCAATGTACACCGCGACCGTTGCTGGTGGCGCAATTAGTGCGATTTTAGTGAATGTGCCGGGTGCGCCTGCCAATATTGCCACCGCGCTGGACGGGCATCAACTTGCCAAGCAGGGGCGTGCTGCCGAAGCCTTGCATTATTGTTTTATCAGTTCATTTATTGGCGGCATTATCGGTATATTTGTACTGATCTTTTTCACTCCGCCGCTGGCGGAGCTGGCACTCAAGTTTGGTCCGACCGAGTTATTTTGGATTGCCATACTCGGGATTACCATCATTGGCACCATCGGTAGCGACTCCGTGGTCAAGGGGCTATTCGCCGGATTATTTGGGCTCGCGCTCTCGACTATCGGCGACAATCCCATGCTCGGCGAAGATCGCTTTGTCTTTAGCGAGCATCTGGAAGGCGGTATTCATATTGTGACTGCTTTGATTGGACTGTTTGCCGTCCCACAGGTCTTCAGCCTGCTCGAGCAATCCATGCAAAACAACGACGCAACACTGCAAGAGCTGGGAAAGTCGCGCCTGATACAGTCATTAAAATACAACTTAACACGGATACGCGCCTTGAGTATTGGCTCATTGGTTGGCGTTATTGTCGGGGTGATTCCCGGTGCAGGCGGTCAAATCGCTGGGCTGGTCGCCTATGATCAGGCAAAGAAAACCAGCGGTCGTGCCGATCAGTTTGGCAGTGGCGAACCGGACGGTATTATCGCGGCAGAGTCCGCCAACAATGCCATGGTCGGTCCCTCATTGGTACCGCTGCTGACCTTGAGCATTCCCGGCAGTCCAACGGCAGCCGTTTTGCTGGGTGGGCTTTTAATTCACGGACTTTTTCCCGGACCTGATTTATTCACGATTCACAGCGAGGTTACTTGGACATTTATCAATTCATTGCTGGTCGCTCAGGTATTGATGCTGGCAATCGGGTTGGTTTTAAGCCAGCACAGCGGTTGGATTATGAAGGTGCCGGGGCATTACATGGCGGCGGTTATCCTCGTTCTGGCAGTGTATGGTACATACAGTATCCAGTCGACTTACTCGGATGTGTTGATTATGTTTGCGCTCGGGTTGATGATGTTTTTCGCCAGCAAATTTGGTTTCGGTCCGGCACCACTGGTGTTGGGTATTATTCTCGGACCGATTGCCGAGGATAATTTCTTACAAGGTCAATTGATTGGACAGAGTAGTGGCAATGTGTTTGCTTACTTCACATCGGGCACCATCAACCTGACCCTGATTTCAATTTGTCTTGGCTCCATTGTTTACAGTGTTTATTCAGGCTCTAAATCAAGCCGACAACAACCCAAACCGTCAAGGGGAGGCAAGTCATGATTCTTTCTACTTCGCGTAATCATCTGTGGTCGGCATTTTTTGCCCTCTTACTCAGTGTTGTTTTTATGGTTGCCGCATTTTGGGACACCGATGCAGAGGTTTATTTATTTCCGCGCATCGCTACCAGCTTCATGTTATTGCTGGCATTGGCACAATGGGCAGATATTGTAATTAGCACGCTACGAAAACAACATGCGGATCCTGCATCCCCAGCCAGCTCGTTTGTTTGGAGCACGTTGCTACCCGGATTGATTACCGGCATCGGCTATGTTTTGATTATGGAGCAACTCGGATTTTACAGCAGCTCATTTCTGGCATTCGTCATAATCACCTCGCTGTATGGCAAGCGCAAAGCCCTTGATGTCAAAGCGTTGATCTATAAGGTGATGGTTGGGCTGATTTTCGTTGCCATTTTATACGGTCTTTTCTGGGAACTGCTCAACGTCAGAACGCCAACCGGCATATTGTTTTGAATGTCTGTATAAGTCGTTTTCATCTCTTTGTCACATTACCGAAAGCGCGACTTTAAGTCACAATTGTTGCTAGTATCCGTCGCACCCGACCTGCTTCGCCAAAATCGGTCGTGCAAGCGGGGTGTCTGCTCGCTTGGCACGGATGTGATTCAGTCGATAACCGTTCTTTGCCTGACCAAATTTGCCTTCTATTGGAATCCGTTGTAGGTAATCCGCCCGGCGTTGGGCTTTTAATTGCTTCAACACCTCTCGATTCGCTTCTGTTACCTGTTTGGGTCTGCCTAATGGCTTGCCCGAAAAATAGATGCCCAATCCTTTCAAGTAATGCCGGTTCTCTCGACTACCATATATCGGATCACCGATAACGCTTTCGGGATAGCAACCATAACGTTCATGGTAACGCTCAACCTGACCCTGCAAATCATGCCCCTCATGAAACGCATCCCAACTTAAATGATCAACTCGGGATAACCCGTGTGTCGTTAAACTCACGCTCAACTTCGAACCAAACTCAACCGACTTACCTTGCTTACCTCGCACAATCGGACGCACATACGGTTGATGAATGCTCACAATCCGATTATCACAGCGTCGGCTCTTATTGATGTACATCTCCCACTGCTGCGTATAGACATGCTGAATGACCCAGTAGTGGTATAGCAGCCTGCGTGACAAAGGCAACGCCGTGCCCATCGGGAAACAATCCATTAAACCCTCAATATGACCAAAATTGCGCCGCAAGTATTGCAGTTGTTGCTTGATCGCTCGTTGGGTCGCTTGACGCTTGGGACGACGCTGTTTGACCAACCCGAGAAAATCTTTACGTGCTTGGCGACGATAGGTGCGTGGTTTCTGACTGAACTCCGTGTGTGGATACAATTCGTCAATGATCCGTTCCGTCATCTCACGCGCTTCATTCAGTAAACTTAAATCCGTGGGATACCGTATCGCTTGCTCTGCCACAGTCGCATCGATTATCAACTTACCTTCGTGGCTGGGTGCTTCCACAGTGGTGGCAGGCGAAATTGGGGAATTATCCTCCCCTTGTGGGTCTTGATTGGGTTTTGGCTCTGATTCATCACCCGACTTGTTGGTCTGTGTGGATACCTTCAAACCATCCTTAACGCTACGTTGCGGCACGACCTGCGCCTTTTCCACTGCACCAATAATCGCTTGATGGAACACTTCAAAAACAGTATCCCCCATACGCTTGCGCACTTCAACCAGCAACGAGGGTACAAACGGGACTGATCTTTGATAACCGGCAAGCCCGACAAAGTATTGCAGATACGGATTCTCCTGAATCTGACTCACCGTTTCACGATCAGACAACCCTAGTTTGTGTTTGATGATCACCGCACCGATGACTAAACGAGCATCTTTTGCTGGCCGACCCCGCTTTGACGAGAGGCTTTTATGATAGCCCTGTGCTAACCCATCCCATGGAATGCACTGACCTAGTTTCACCCAGCGGTTGTGTGCATCAAGGGCGGTGTGAAACGGCCAGTCAAATTCTGCGATAGTACGTTGGTTGGAATCGTTATAATCAATCATAGCTGCAAGGTTTTAGAGGTTGTTGGGCTGATTTCCATGCAGAATTATACCACAAAATCACTATTACTTGTTTATATTCAGATAGATATGTTTTATGAGCAGGGTCTACCTAGTCAGAGGCAAAGAAAAAGTATCTGGAGCCCATGGTTTTGATTGGGCATTGATTATGTTTTGCTATAACTTTAAGCGTGTTTTGAACCTGCTAGGCACAATGCTGTTCAATAAACTGCTATTGGCTATAAAAGCAGGCGATATTGAAGCCGTGATGCAAAAAATCAAGCGACATCTTTATTTTTGCGTCCAATATTCGATTATTTTTGCCAGAAATGCTTATTTTCGCATTAAACAAGGTTATTTTACCTGCCTGCTTTTAATAAGAACCTTTTTTTACTCGTGCCTGACTCAAAATGCTCAATAGTGGGTTGGTGAGCCGGCGTTTGTTGCACAGTCTCGAAAGCAGGAAAGACAGCATTGTTAATTGAGAATGAAACCGGAAAACCATTGCGGGTTTGGCTGTTTCACTGGATTCCCGCCCACGCCATCATTTTCAATTTTCCATTGTTTAAAACCTTATTCTACTTTCCAGCAGAATTTTATGGTTGGCAGCGCCATCACTACCCTCACGCCGATTCCAAACAATATTCATATCAAACAGCGTGCCCCACTTCCAGCGCAAACCTAACCGATAGCTTCTTCTATCGCCAAACGTCATTTCACCATACGGCAACAATAACCCGCGCCCACCCGGTGCGGACAACCCATAACCCAAATACACATCCATTCGCGCACTGCCATCCTGATTGCCATTGCTGTTGCCATCGCTATCAAGCAGACCCTGTCGCCATATCTCGCTCATACGGCTGTTGGTATTGCCATAACTTGGACTCAATTTGAACGACAGTCCATGTTCATCAGCACCCGAATCCAAACTAATCACCCCTTGAACACCCCAGTCCTTATAGTCATCCCGCCCCAGCAAAGCGCGCGCCTGACTCCACACAGACAAGCCAATAATAGGATTATCGTAGCGCATTCCCATACTCAGCTCGACTCCCACACCCGTATCACCATCACCGCCATCATAGCGCAACCCCATTCCAACCACCGGCTTGAACACGCCACCCGAGTCCCAATGGTACTCCCCCTCGCCCTCCAACAATAACCGTAGCCGTTGACTGGCAATATCTTGCTCGGCGATTCTTATGCTCTCATTAATGCGGGTGTGTACCAGCGCGATGTCGCTCTTAACACTCACGCCTGAGGCTTGCGATAACGGCTTCTTGACCCCCGCCAACAAGGACAATAAATCGGTATCGGTAGTGCTGATAACATCATTCTCCTCAATGGCGAGGTTACCCCGACCATAGCCCGCACTACCCCACAGTTTGACATCACCGCGCGACCAAGCCATATACGGGTGTACGCTGGTTACCTGATGGGTGTATTTTCCGCTCTCACCATCCAGCGTATAATCAACATCGCCTTTGCTCCAAGACACCAACCCACCTATCAGCAAATCATCATGTACTCGCTTGTCA
Organism: Candidatus Spongiihabitans sp.; assembly: GCA_965261425.1. Lineage (GTDB taxonomy): Bacteria > Pseudomonadota > Gammaproteobacteria > Arenicellales > Poriferihabitantaceae > Spongiihabitans. Next base: position 332,740 of record OZ253452.1, on the reverse strand, counting down.
ACACCGAGTTGAATGCCGAACACCTCACCACGCCAATCAGGCACATCTTGGTCATCCGATTTGTCATCCAGCCTTATGTACTCACCACTGCCCCATACCGTAAACCCACTATCGACAAACCGGTCGGAGTCCGCTGAGCCGCTGTCACCAGCATTCAATGGTAAGACAAAAGACGAGTTACCCACCATCCGCTTCCAGTCTAGCGTTTCGTCTTTCAGCGACTTGATGTAGGTAGGTAATTTCTGCTCTACCGTGTTTTTCATACTATCCGATAATGTTGACTCACCATAAAGTTGTGCCGAACTCCCGTCCAACTGATAACTTGTCGTACGCGGCGCATTGGAGAACTCAGTATCAACACGGTGTTCCACCGATACCGCGCTACTAGCAATTACAGTCTGTGCAAGACGCGGCATAATCGCCTCGTTCAGATGCTTGTTCTTGATACGTTTTTCGTTTGTTATGCTACCCGCATCATTGACATTGGTAACTACATTGGTCGGAACAGAGGTCAGGGTTTCAGCGGTGCTACCGCCATCGGTATAACTCACTTTCACCGTGATGGTCTGGCCGACTTGATCTTGGGTTAAGACAAAGGTGCCACTGGTAGCACTGTCAATATCATCCGTACCCGCCTGCCATTGGTAGCTGAAGGTGCCGAGACCATCGGCATCGCGAATATCATCAGTAACCGCCGTGAGGGTTGCCCCTTGAGTGGCTGTGCCGCTGATGGTCGGTAAGCCAACTGGGGCATCATTGGTATTGGTGACCGCAGTAGTGGCAGCAGAGGTCAGGCTTTCAGCGGTTCCTTGTTGGTCGGTATAACTCACTTCCACCGTGATGGTCTTGCCGACTTGATCTTGGGTTAAGACAAAGGTATCACTGGTGGCACTGTCAATATCATTGTCGTTGCCCTGCCATTGGTAGCTGAAGCTGCCAACACCATCGGCATCGGCAATGGCAGATATATCCGCCGTGAGGGTTTCACCTTGAGTGGGGGTGCCCGTAATGGTCGGCAAGCCAGCCGGATCATCATTGATATTGGTCACTGCATTGGTCGGAGCAGAGGTGAGGGTTTCAGTGGTTTCACCACCATCGGTATAACTCACGGTTACCGTGATGGTCTGCCCAACCTGTGCTTGCGTCAGGATAAAGGTGTCACTGGTGGCACCGCTAATATCAACCGTATCCGCCTGCCATTGGTAGGTAATGCTCACCCCGTCTATGCCATCGGCATCCGTTACAGTCGCTGTTAAAACTTCTCTTTCTCTCGCCGTGCCACTGGTGGTCACTGTGCCAGCAGTATTCGAATGAAGGTTACCAGCACGATTGGTAACTGTAATATCAAAGAGCAAAGTAGCACTTGCTTCGTTTGATGCAACGCTTAGAACAATGCGGCTATTCAGCCCTACATCCGCATTGGTAGGCGTGCCGCTTAATTCGCCTGTGGCTATGTTCACCATTAACCAAGTGGGGTTATTGGACAGTGAATAGATCGGGATATCGCCTGCATCAACATCGCCACCACCTGGCGTGAAGCTATAAGCGGTGTCTTGAGCAATGCTTGCCGGTGGCGTGCCGGTAATGGTGGGGGCTTCGTTGACATCTTCTACGTTGATGGTAACTGTTGCAGTGGCTTCAAGGCTGCCATCACTGACTGTAACCATGAGCGAATAGGATGGCGTTGTTTCATGGTCTAGTTTGTTGTCGCCGTGAACGGTGATGTCTCCGCTTGCGGAATCAATGGTAAAAGCATCATTGGTATTACCTGCGATAATGGAATACGTTAATGTCGTGCCAGTATCGACATCGGCTCCGGTGATTGTTCCAACCATTGCGCCATCACTTGCATTTTCAGCAATGGTGAATATGGTTGCACCCGAGATGGTGGGTGCATCGTTGACATTGGTGACCTCAATACTAAAGGTCAAAATAGCCGTTGCTCCACCTGATGTAATGGTGAGAACAATGTCGCTACGTACACCCACGTCGGCATTGGTCGGGGTGCCGCTTAATGCGCCTGTGGCAGCATTCACCATTAACCAACTTGGGTTATTGGACAGTGTATAAGTAGGCGTATCGTTTGCATCAATATCGCCGCCGCCTGGCATGAAGCTATAGGTGCTGTCTTCGGCAATAGTGGCGGGTGGTGCGCCGCTGATAGTCGGCGCATCGTTGGTATTGGTGACGGTGATGCTGAATGCGGGCAGTGAAGCGGCCAGTGTTCCGTCAGACACTGAGATAACAATGTTTTCTGTGATGCCAATATCATTATTGGTGGGTGTACCGCTTAATGTGCCGGTTGTTGTGCTGAAATCAGCCCAACCTGGTTGGGTATTGATTGAATAGGTGAGCATATCGCCATCAATATCAACACCTGTTGGTGTAAATGAATAGTCAGCGTCTTGAGCAACCGTGGTCTCTGGTGTACCGGTGATGGTGGGGGCATCGTTGACATTGGTGACCTCAATACTAAAGGTCAAGGCAGCCGTTTCTCCGCCTGCTGTGATGGTAAGAACAATGTCTCTGTTCTCGCCCACATCGGCATTGGTCGGGGTGCCGCTTAATGCGCCTGTGCCGGCATTCACCATTAACCAGGTGGGGTTATCGGACAGTGAATAGACCAGCGTATCGCCTGCATCAACATCGCCGCCTTCTGGAGTAAATGTATAGGCAGTGTCTTCGGCAATAGTGGCAGGCGGGGTACCGGTGATGGTGGGGGCATCATTGGTATTGGTAACGGTGATGCTAAATGCTGGCAGTGAAACAGCCTCTGCTATGTTATCGGTTACTGAAATAACAATATCTTCTGTGATGCCAATATCATCATTGGTGGGTGTACCGCTTAATGCGCCTGTTGTAGTGCTGAAATCAGCCCAACTTGGTTGGGTATTGATTGAATAGGTGAGCGTATCGCCATCAACATCGCCGCCGCCTGGCGTGAAGCTATAGGCGGTGTCTTCGGCAATAGTGGTAGGCGGGGTACCGGTGATGGTGGGGGCATCATTGGTATTGGTAACGGTGATGCTAAATGCTGGCAGTGAAACAGCCTCTGCTATGTTATCGGTTACTGAAATAACAATATCTTCTGTGATGCCAATATCATCATTGGTGGGTGTACCGCTTAATGCGCCTGTTTCTTCGTTGAAGGTTGCCCAAGTGGGTTTGCTCTCAATTGAATATTCAAGCGTATCGTTTGCATCAACATCGCCGCCTTCTGGCGTGAATCTATAGGCGCTGTCTTCGGCAATAGTGGCCGGTGGCGTGCCGGTAATGGTGGGGGCATCATTGGTATTGGTGACCTCAATACTAAAGGTCAGGGCAGCCGTTTCTCCGCCTGATGTGATGGTGAGAACAATGCCGGTTGTTGTGCCCACATCGGCATTGGTCGGGGTGCCGCTTAATGTGCCTGTGGCTGTGTCCACCATTAACCAATCTGGGTGATTAGACAGTGAATAGACCGGCGTATCGCCTGCATCAACATCGCCGCCGCCTGGCGTGAAGCTATAGGCGCTGTCTTCGGCAATGCTGGCCGGTGGTGTGCCTGTGATAGTCGGTGCGTCATTGACATTGGGGACCTCAATACTAAAGGTTAGGGTATCTGTTTGCCCGCCTGATGTGATGGTTAGAACAATGTCGCTACGCACACCCACATCGGCATTGGTCGGGGTGCCACTTAATGTGCCTGTGGCTGTGTCCACCATTAACCAGGTGGGGTTATCGGACAGTGAATAGACCGGTGTATCGCCTGCATCAACATCGCCGCCGCCTGGTGTGAAGCTATAGGCACTGTCTTCGGCAATGCTGGCCGGTGGTGTGCCTGTGATGGTTGGCGCATCGTTGGTATTGGTGACCTCAATACTAAAGGTTAGGGTATCTGTTTGCCCGCCTGCTGTGATGGTGAGAACAATGTCGCTACGCACACCCACATCGGCATTGGTCGGGGTGCCGCTTAATGTGCCTGTGGCTGTGTCCACCATTAACCAATCTGGGTGATTAGACAGTGAATAGACCGGCGTATCGCCTGCATCAACATCGCCGCCGCCTGGTGTAAATGTATAGGCACTGTCTTCGGCAACCGTGGCCGGTGGTGTGTCGGTGATGGTCGGGGCATCATTGGTATTGGTGACCTCAATACTAAAGGTCAAGGCAGCCGTTTCTCCGCCTGATGTGATGGTGAGAACAATGTCACTATTCGTGCCTACATCGGCATTGGCAGGGGTGCCGCTTAATTCGCCTGTGGCATCATTAACTAATAGCCAATCTGGGTGATTGGACAGTGAATAGACCGGTGTATCGCCTGCATCAACATCGCCGCCTTCTGGCGTGAAGCTATAGGCATCATCTTCGGCAATAGTGGCCGGTGGTGTGCCGCTAATGGTGGGGGCATCGTTGACATTGGTGACCTCAACACTAAAGGTCAAGGCAGCCGTTTCTCCGCCTGCTGTGATGGTGAGAACAATGTCACTATGCGTGCCTACATCGGCATTGGTCGGGGTGCCGCTTAATGTGCCTGTGGCTGTGTCCACCATTAACCAGGTGGGGTTATTGGACAGTGAATAGAGCGGCGTATCGTGCGCATCAACATCGCCGCCGCCTGGCGTGAAGCTATAGGCGCTGTCTTCGGCAATAGTGGTAGGTGGTGCGCCGCTGATAGTCGGCGCATCGTTGGTATTGGTGACCTCAATATTAAAGGTCAAGGCAGCGGTTGCTCCGCCTGATGTAATAGTAAGAACAATGTCGCTACGCACACCCACATCGGCATTGGTCGGGGTGCCGCTTAATGTGCCTGTGGCTGTGTCCACTAATAGCCAATCTGGGTTATTAGACAGTGAATAGACCGGCGTATCGCCTGCATCAACATCGCCGCCTTCTGGAGTAAATGTATAGGCGCTGTCTTCGGCAACTGTGGCGGGTGGTGTGCCGGTGATGGTCGGGGTATCGTTGGTATTGGTCACCTCAATACTAAAGGTCAGGGTAGCCGTTTCGTCGCCTGACGTAATGGTAAGAACAATGTCGCTATGCGTACCTACATCAGCATTGGTTGGTGTACCGCTCAATGCGCCTGTGGCTGTGTCCACCATTAGCCAATCTGGGTTATCGGACAGTGAATAGAGCGGCGTATCGTTTGCATCAACATCGCCACCTTCTGGTGTGAAGCTATAGGCGCTGTCTTCGGCAACCGTGGCCGGTGGTGTGCCGGTTATGGTCGGAGCTTCGTTTACATCTTCTACGTTGATGGTAACTGTTGCAGTGGCTTCAAGGCTGCTATCACTGACTGTAACCATGAGCGAATAGGATGGCGTTGTTTCATGGTCTAGTTTGTTGTCGCCGTGAACGGTGATGTCTCCGCTTGCGGAATCAATGGTAAAAGCATCGTTGGTATTACCTGCGATAATGGAATACGTTAATGTCGTGCCAGCATCGACATCGGCTCCAGTGATTGTTCCAACCATTGCTCTATCGTCTGCATTTTCAGCAATGGTAAACGTGGTTGCACCTGTGATGGTCGGGGCTTCGTTGGTATCAGTTACCGTGATGGCAATGTCTATATTAGCAACATTGCTAGCACTATCGGTCGCGATGATAGTCGCCAAGTAAACATTGTTATTATCCGCATCAACGGGTGCCTCAAAGTCTCGGCCAATCATACGCACCATGCCGCTAGTGGCATCAATGGTGAAAGCAGCCGCATCATCTCCTGATAAGGTCCAGGTCACTGCACCGATTGGGGTGGCACCTGCGGTGGCTGGTGTCGCCGTGTAAGCGGTGTTCTCTGGAATCTGAGAAACCACTAAATCAGAAATCGTATCAGCAACTAAACCAGAACCCGTATCAACAACTGAAACAGTAACCGTAAAGATGTCCATCTCCTCTATATCCGTGACCGTGATAGTCACCGTTGCCGTGCCGGCAAGATCGCCATCACTGACACTAACCGTGAGCGAATAAGATGGCGTTGTTTCATAATCAAGTTTGTTCTCGCCATTCACTGTGATTGCGCCAGTTGCTGAATCGATGGCAAAAGCATCATTGGTATTACCTGCGATAATGGAATACGCCAAGGTCGTGCCAGCATCGACATCGGCTCCGATGATTGTTCCAACCATTGCGCCATCACCTGCATTTTCAGCAATGGTGAATGTGGTTGCACCTGTGATTGTTGGTGCGTCATTGACATCGGTAACTACATTGGTCGGAACAGAGGTCAGGGTTTCAGCGGTGCTACCGCCATCGGTATAGCTCACTTTCACCGTGATGGTCTGCCCAACCTGTGCTTGTGTTAGGACAAAGGTGGCACTGGTGGCACTGCCAATATCATTGTCGTTGCCCTGCCATTGGTAGCTGAAACTGCCGAGACCATCGGCATCGGCAATAGCGGAGGTAACCGCCGTGAGGGTTTCACCTTGTGTGGGCGTGCCCGTAATGGTCGGCAAGCCAGTCGGGGCATCATTGGTATTGGTCACTGCAGCAGTGGCAGCAGAGGTGAGGGTTTCAGCGGTGCCACCGCCATCGGTATAGCTGACGGTTACCGTGATGGTCTTGCCAACTTCGGCTTGTGTCAGCTCTAGGCTCGTATCGGTGGCACCGCTAATATCAACCGTACCCGCCTGCCATTGATAGCTGAAGCTGCCAAGACCATCGGCATCGGCAATAGCGGAGGTATCCGCCGTGAGGGTTTGCCCTTGAGTGGGCGTGCCCGTAATGGTCGGTAAACCAGTCGGGTTATCATTGGTATTGGTGACTGCAGCAGTGGCAGCAGAGGTCAGGCTTTCAAGGTGATTGCCGCCATCGGTATAGCTGACGGTTACCGTGATCATCTGGCCGACTTCGGCTTGCGTCAGCTCCAGGCTCGTATCGGTGGCACCGCTAATATCATCATCCCCCGCTTGCCATTGATAGCTGAAGCTGCCGAGACCATCGGCATCGGCAATAGCGGAGGTATCCGCCGTGAGGGTTTGCCCTTGAGTGGGCGTGCCCGTAATGGTCGGTAAACCAGTCGGGTTATCATTGGTATTGGTGACTGCAGCAGTGGCAGCAGAGGTCAGGCTTTCAAGGTGATTGCCGCCATCGGTATAGCTGACGGTTACCGTGATCATCTGGCCGACTTCGGCTTGCGTCAGCTCCAGGCTCGTATCGGTGGCACCGCTAATATCATCATCCCCCGCTTGCCATTGATAGCTGAAGCTGCCTAAACCATCGGCATCGCTAATGGCAGAGGTCACCGCCGTGAGGGTTTGCCCTTGAGTGGGCGTGCCCGTAATGGTCGGTAAACCAGTCGGGTTATCATTGGTATTGGTGACTGCAGCAGTGGCAGCAGAGGTCAGGCTTTCAAGGTGATTGCCGCCATCGGTATAGCTGACGGTTACCGTGATCATCTGGCCGACTTCGGCTTGCGTCAGCTCCAGGCTCGTATCGGTGGCACCGCTAATATCATCATCCCCCGCTTGCCATTGATAGCTGAAGCTGCCTAAACCATCGGCATCGCTAATGGCAGAGGTCACCGCCGTGAGGGTTTGCCCTTGAGTGGGCGTGCCCGTAATGGTCGGTAAACCAGTCGGGTTATCATTGGTATTGGTGACTGCAGCAGTGGCAGCAGAGGTCAGGCTTTCAAGGTGATTGCCGCCATCGGTATAGCTGACGGTTACCGTGATCATCTGGCCGACTTCGGCTTGTGTCAGCTCCAGGCTCGTATCGGTAGCACCGCTAATAGCATCCGTACCCGCCTGCCATTGATAGCTGAAGCTGCCGAGACCATCGGCATCGCTAATGGCGGCGGTAACCGCCGTGAGGGTTTGCCCTTGAGTGGGCGTGCCGCTGATGGTCGGCAAGCCCATCGGGGCATCGTTGGTATTGGTGACTGCATTGGTCGGAGCAGAGGTGAGGGTTTCAGTGGTTCCGCCACCATCGGTATAGCTGACGGTTACCGTGATGGTCTTGCCGACTTGATCTTGGGTTAAGACAAAGGTGCCACTGGTAGCACTGTCAATATCATCCGTACCCGCTTGCCATTGGTAGCTGAAGCTGCCTAAACCATCGGCATCGCTAATATCATCCGTACCCGCCGTGAGGGTTTGCCCTTGAGTGGGCGTACCGCTGATGGTCGGTAAGCCAGTCGGGGCATCATTGGTATTGGTGACTTCAGCAGTGGCAGCAGAGGTCAGGCTTTCAGCGGTGTTACCGTCATCGGTATAACTCACTTTCACCGTGATGGTCTTGCCGACTTGATCTTGGGTTAAGACAAAGGTGCCACTGGTAGCACTGTCAATATCATCCGTACCCGCTTGCCATTGGTAGCTGAAGCTGCCTAAACCATCGGCATCGCTAATATCATCCGTACCCGCCGTGAGGGTTTGCCCTTGAGTGGGCGTACCGCTGATGGTCGGTAAGCCAGTCGGGGCATCATTGGTATTGGTGACTTCAGCAGTGGCAGCAGAGGTGAGGGTTTCAGCGGTGCTACCGCCATCGGTATAACTCACGGTCACCGTGATCCTCTGGCCGACTTCGGCTTGGGTGAGGGTGTAGGTGTGGCGGGTGGCATCGCTAATCTCAGCATCCCCGCCCTGCCATTGATAGCTGAAGCTGCCGAGACCATCGGCATCGCTAATAGCATCAATAACTGCCGTGAGGGTTTGCCCTTGAGTGGGCGTACCGCTGATGGTCGGCAAGCCCATCGGGGCATCGTTGGTATTGGTGACTGGGTCAGTGGCAACAGAGGTCAGGGTTTCAGCGGTGCTACCGCCATCGGTATAACTCACGGTCACCGTGATGGTCTTGCCGACTTGATCTTGGGTTAAGACAAAGGTGCCACCGGTGGCACTGCTAATAGCATCCGTACCCGCCTGCCATTGATAGCTGAAGCTGCCGAGACCATCGGCATCGCTAATATCATCCGTACCCGCCGTGAGGGTTTGCCCTTGAGTGGGCGTACCGCTGATGGTCGGCAAGCCCATCGGGGCATCGTTGGTATTGGTGACTGGGTCAGTGGCAACAGAGGTCAGGGTTTCAGCGGTGCTACCGCCATCGGTATAACTCACGGTTACCGTGATGGTCTTGCCGACTTCTGCTTGGGTCAGGATAAAGGTGGCTTCATCTGCGCCGCTAATAGCATCCGTACCCGCCTGCCATTGGTAGCTGAAGCTGCCTAAACCATCGGCATCGCGAATATCATCCGTACCCGCCGTGAGGGTTTGCCCTTGAGTGGGCGTACCGCTGATGGTCGGTAAGCCAGTCGGGGCATCATTGGTATTGGTGACTTCAGCAGTGGCAGCAGAGGTCAGGCTTTCAGCGGTGTTACCGTCATCGGTATAGCTCACTTTCACCGTGATGGTCTGGCCGACTTGATCTTGGGTTAAGACAAAGGTGCCACTGGTAGCACTGTCAATATCATCCGTACCCGCCTGCCATTGGTAGCTGAAGCTGCCTAAACCATCGGCATCGCGAATATCATCCGTACCCGCCGTAAGGGTTTGCCCTTGTGTGGGCGTGCCCGTAATGGTCGGTAAGCCAGTCGGGGCATCATTGGTATTGGTGACTGGGTCAGTGGCAACAGAGGTCAGGGTTTCAGCGGTGCTACCGCCATCGGTATAACTCACGGTCACCGTGATGGTCTTGCCGACTTGATCTTGGGTTAAGACAAAGGTGCCACCGGTGGCACTGCTAATAGCATCCGTACCCGCCTGCCATTGGTAGCTGAAGCTGCCGAGACCATCGGCATCGGCAATAGCGGAGGTAACCGCCGTGAGGGTTTCACCTTGTGTGGGCGTGCCCGTAATGGTCGGTAAGCCAGTCGGGGCATCATTGGTATTGGTGACTGCAGCAGTGGCAGCAGAGGTGAGGGTTTCAGCGGTGCTACCGCCATCGGTATAACTCACTTTCACCGTGATGGTCTGGCCGACTTCGGCTTGTGTCAGCTCCAGGCTCGTATCGGTAGCACCGCTAATATCATCCGTACCCGCCTGCCATTGATAGCTGAATGTGCCTAAACCATCGGCATCGGCAATAGCATCCGTACCCGCCGTGAGGGTTGCTCCTTGTGTGGGCGTGCCCGTAATGGTCGGCAAGCCAGTCGGGGCATCATTGGTATTGGTGACTGCAGCAGTGGCAGCAGAGGTCAGGCTTTCAGCGGTTCCTTGTTGGTCGGTATAACTCACGGTCACCGTGATGGTCTTGCCGACTTGATCTTGGGTTAAGACAAAGGTGCCACCGGTGGCACTGCTAATAGCATCCGTACCCGCCTGCCATTGGTAGCTGAAGCTGCCGAGACCATCGGCATCGGCAATAGCGGAGGTAACCGCCGTGAGGGTTTCACCTTGTGTGGGCGTGCCCGTAATGGTCGGCAAGCCAGTCGGGGCATCATTGGTATTGGCCACTGCATTGGTGGCAGCAGAGGTCAGGGTTTCAGGGTGATTGCCGCCATCGGTATAGCTGACGGTTACCGTGATGGTCTGGCCGACCTGTGCTTGTGTCAGCTCCAGGCTCGTATCGGTGGCACTGCTAATATCAACCGTATCCGCCTGCCATTGATAGCTGAAGCTGCCGAGACCATCGGCATCGGCAATATCATCAGTAACTGCCGTGAGGGTTTCACCTTGTGTGGGCGTGCCGCTGATGGTCGGTAAGCCAGTCGGGGCATCATTGGTATTGGTGACTTCAGCAGTGGCAGCAGAGGTCAGGCTTTCAGCGGTGTTACCGTCATCGGTATAGCTGACGGTTACCGTGATGGTCTGCCCAACCTGTGCCTGGGTTAAGACAAAGGTGGCTTCATCTGCGCCGCTAATATCAACCGTACCCGCCTGCCATTGATAGCTGAATGTGCCTAAACCATCGGCATCGGCAATAGCGGAGGTATCCGCCGTGAGGGTTTGCCCTTGAGTGGGGGTGCCGCTGATGGTCGGCAAGCCAGCCGGGGCATCATTGGTATTGGTCACTGCATTGGTGGCAGCAGAGGTGAGGGTTTCAGGGTGATTGCCGCCATCGGTATAACTCACGGTTAGCGTGATGGTCTTGCCGACTTGATCTTGGGTTAAGACAAAGGTGTCACTGGTGGCACTGCTAATAGCATCCGTACCCGCCTGCCATTGGTAGCTGAAGGTGCCGAGACCATCGGCATCGCTAATAGCGGCGGTAACCGCCGTGAGGGTTGCTCCTTGTGTGGGCGTGCCCGTAATGGTCGGCAAACCAGTCGGATCATCATTGATATTGGTCACTGCATTGGTCGGAGCAGAGGTCAGGGTTTCATCGGTGCCACCGCCATCGGTATAGCTGACGGTTACCGTGATGGTCTGGCCGACTTCTGCTTGCGTTAGGACAAAGGTGTCACTGGTGGCACTGTCAATATCATTGTCGTTGCCCTGCCATTGGTAGCTGAAGCTGCCGAGACCATCGGCATCGGCAATAGCGGAGGTAACCGCCGTGAGGGTTTGCCCTTGAGTGGGCGTGCCCGTAATGGTCGGCAAACCAGTCGGGGCATCATTGGTATTGGTCACTGCATTGGTGGCAGCAGAGGTGAGGGTTTCAGTGGTTCCGCCACCATCGGTATAGCTGACGGTTACCGTGATGGTCTGGCCGACTTCTGCTTGCGTTAGGACAAAGGTGGCTTCATCTGCACCGCTAATAGCATCCGTACCCGCCTGCCATTGATAGCTGAAGTTGCCAACGCCATCGGCATCGGCAATATCATCAGTACCCGCCGTGAGGGTTGCCCCTTGAGTGGGCGTGCCCGTAATGGTCGGCAAGCCAGTCGGGGCATCATTGGTATTGGTGACTGCATTGGTCGGAGCAGAGGTGAGGGTTTCAGTGGTTCCGCCACCATCGGTATAGCTGACGGTTACCGTGATGGTCTGGCCGACTTCTGCTTGCGTTAGGACAAAGGTGGCTTCATCTGCACCGCTAATAGCAACCGTATCCGCCTGCCATTGATAGCTGAAGCTGCCGAGACCATCGGCATCGGCAATATCATCAGTAACCGCCGTGAGGGTCTGCCCTTGTGTGGGCGTGCCGCTGATGGTCGGTAAGCCAGTCGGGGCATCATTGGTATTGGTGACTGCAGCAGTGGCAGCAGAGGTCAGGCTTTCAGCGGTTCCTTGTTGGTCGGTATAACTCACGGTCACCGTGATGGTCTTGCCGACTTCTGCTTGCGTTAGGACAAAGGTGGCTTCATCTGCACCGCTAATATCAACCGTACCCGCCTGCCATTGATAGCTGAATGTGCCTAAACCATCGGCATCGGCAATAGCGGAGGTATCCGCCGTGAGGGTTTGCCCTTGAGTGGGGGTGCCGCTGATGGTCGGCAAGCCAGTCGGGGCATCATTGGTATTGGTGACTTCAGCAGTGGCAGCAGAGGTCAGGCTTTCAGCGGTTCCTTGTTGGTCGGTATAACTCACGGTCACCGTGATGGTCTGCCCAACCTGTGCTTGCGTTAGGACAAAGGTGTCACTGGTGGCACTGCTAATAGCATCCGTACCCGCCTGCCATTGATAGCTGAAGCTGCCGAGACCATCGGCATCACGAATGGCAGAGGTAACCGCCGTGAGGGTTCCCCCTTGAGTGGGGGTGCCGCTGATGGTCGGCAAGCCAGTCGGGGCATCATTGGTATTGGCCACTGCAGCAGTGGCAGCAGAGGTGAGGGTTTCAGCGGTGCCACCGCCATCGGTATAGCTGACGGTTACCGTGATGGTCTTGCCAACTTCGGCTTGTGTCAGCTCTAGGCTCGTATCGGTGGCACCGCTAATATCATCCGTACCTGCCTGCCATTGATAGCTGAAGGTGCCTAAACCATCGGCATCGGCAATATCATCAGTACCCGCCGTGAGGGTTGCCCCTTGAGTGGGGGTGCCGCTGATGGTCGGCAAGCCAGTCGGGTCATCATTGGTATTGGCGACTTCAGCAGTGGCAGCAGAGGTCAGGGTTTCATCGGTTTGACCGCCATCGGTATAACTCACGATCACCGTGATAGTCTGCCCAACCTGTGCTTGTGTCAGGATAAAGGTGGCTTCATCTGCGCCGCTAATATCATTCGTACCTGCCTGCCATTGATAGCTGAAGGTGCCTAAACCATCGGCATCGGCAATATCATCAGTACCCGCCGTGAGGGTTGCCCCTTGAGTGGGGGTGCCGCTGATGGTCGGCAAGCCAGTCGGGCCATCATTGGTATTGGCGACTTCAGCAGTGGCAGCAGAGGTCAGGGTTTCATCGGTTTGACCGCCATCGGTATAACTCACGATCACCGTGATAGTCTGCCCAACCTGTGCTTGTGTCAGGATAAAGGTGGCTTCATCTGCACCGCTAATATCATCCGTACCTGCCTGCCATTGATAGCTGAAGGTGCCTAAACCATCGGCATCGGCAATATCATCAGTACCCGCCGTGAGGGTTGCCCCTTGAGTGGGGGTGCCGCTGATGGTCGGCAAGCCAGTCGGGTCATCATTGGTATTGGCGACTTCAGCAGTGGCAGCAGAGGTCAGGGTTTCATCGGTTTGACCGCCATCGGTATAACTCACGATCACCGTGATAGTCTGCCCAACCTGTGCTTGTGTCAGGATAAAGGTGGCTTCATCTGCGCCGCTAATATCATTCGTACCTGCCTGCCATTGATAGCTGAAGGTGCCTAAACCATCGGCATCGGCAATATCATCAGTACCCGCCGTGAGGGTTGCCCCTTGAGTGGGGGTGCCGCTGATGGTCGGCAAGCCAGTCGGGTCATCATTGGTATTGGCGACTTCAGCAGTGGCAGCAGAGGTCAGGGTTTCATCGGTTTGACCGCCATCGGTATAACTCACGATCACCGTGATAGTCTGCCCAACCTGTGCTTGTGTCAGGATAAAGGTGGCTTCATCTGCACCGCTAATATCATCCGTACCTGCCTGCCATTGATAGCTGAAGGTGCCTAAACCATCGGCATCGGCAATATCATCAGTACCCGCCGTGAGGGTTGCCCCTTGAGTGGGGGTGCCGCTGATGGTCGGCAAGCCAGTCGGGTCATCATTGGTATTGGCGACTTCAGCAGTGGCAGCAGAGGTCAGGGTTTCATCGGTTTGACCGCCATCGGTATAACTCACGATCACCGTGATAGTCTGCCCAACCTGTGCTTGTGTCAGGATAAAGGTGGCTTCATCTGCGCCGCTAATATCATTCGTACCTGCCTGCCATTGATAGCTGAAGGTGCCTAAACCATCGGCATCGGCAATATCATCAGTACCCGCCGTGAGGGTTGCCCCTTGAGTGGGGGTGCCGCTGATGGTCGGCAAGCCAGTCGGGCCATCATTGGTATTGGCGACTTCAGCAGTGGCAGCAGAGGTCAGGGTTTCATCGGTTTGACCGCCATCGGTATAACTCACGATCACCGTGATAGTCTGCCCAACCTGTGCTTGTGTCAGGATAAAGGTGGCTTCATCTGCACCGCTAATATCATCCGTACCTGCCTGCCATTGATAGCTGAAGGTGCCTAAACCATCGGCATCGGCAATATCATCAGTACCCGCCGTGAGGGTTGCCCCTTGAGTGGGGGTGCCGCTGATGGTCGGCAAGCCAGTCGGGTCATCATTGGTATTGGCGACTTCAGCAGTGGCAGCAGAGGTCAGGGTTTCATCGGTTTGACCGCCATCGGTATAACTCACGATCACCGTGATAGTCTGCCCAACCTGTGCTTGTGTCAGGATAAAGGTGGCTTCATCTGCGCCGCTAATATCATTCGTACCTGCCTGCCATTGATAGCTGAAGGTGCCTAAACCATCGGCATCGGCAATATCATCAGTACCCGCCGTGAGGGTTGCCCCTTGAGTGGGGGTGCCGCTGATGGTCGGCAAGCCAGTCGGGCCATCATTGGTATTGGCGACTTCAGCAGTGGCAGCAGAGGTCAGGGTTTCATCGGTTTGACCGCCATCGGTATAACTCACGATCACCGTGATAGTCTGCCCAACCTGTGCTTGTGTCAGGATAAAGGTGGCTTCATCTGCGCCGCTAATATCATTCGTACCTGCCTGCCATTGATAGCTGAAGGTGCCTAAACCATCGGCATCGGCAATATCATCAGTACCCGCCGTGAGGGTTGCCCCTTGAGTGGGGGTGCCGCTGATGGTCGGCAAGCCAGTCGGGCCATCATTGGTATTGGCGACTTCAGCAGTGGCAGCAGAGGTCAGGGTTTCATCGGTTTGACCGCCATCGGTATAACTCACGATCACCGTGATAGTCTGCCCAACCTGTGCTTGTGTCAGGATAAAGGTGGCTTCATCTGCACCGCTAATATCATCCGTACCTGCCTGCCATTGATAGCTGAAGGTGCCTAAACCATCGGCATCGGCAATATCATCAGTACCCGCCGTGAGGGTTGCCCCTTGAGTGGGGGTGCCGCTGATGGTCGGCAAGCCAGTCGGGTCATCATTGGTATTGGCGACTTCAGCAGTGGCAGCAGAGGTCAGGGTTTCATCGGTTTGACCGCCATCGGTATAACTCACGATCACCGTGATAGTCTGCCCAACCTGTGCTTGTGTCAGGATAAAGGTGGCTTCATCTGCGCCGCTAATATCATTCGTACCTGCCTGCCATTGATAGCTGAAGGTGCCTAAACCATCGGCATCGGCAATATCATCAGTACCCGCCGTGAGGGTTGCCCCTTGAGTGGGGGTGCCGCTGATGGTCGGCAAGCCAGTCGGGCCATCATTGGTATTGGCGACTTCAGCAGTGGCAGCAGAGGTCAGGGTTTCATCGGTTTGACCGCCATCGGTATAACTCACGATCACCGTGATAGTCTGCCCAACCTGTGCTTGTGTCAGGATAAAGGTGGCTTCATCTGCACCGCTAATATCATCCGTACCTGCCTGCCATTGATAGCTGAAGGTGCCTAAACCATCGGCATCGGCAATATCATCAGTACCCGCCGTGAGGGTTGCCCCTTGAGTGGGGGTGCCGCTGATGGTCGGCAAGCCAGTCGGGTCATCATTGGTATTGGCGACTTCAGCAGTGGCAGCAGAGGTCAGGGTTTCATCGGTTTGACCGCCATCGGTATAACTCACGATCACCGTGATAGTCTGCCCAACCTGTGCTTGTGTCAGGATAAAGGTGGCTTCATCTGCGCCGCTAATATCATTCGTACCTGCCTGCCATTGATAGCTGAAGGTGCCTAAACCATCGGCATCGGCAATATCATCAGTACCCGCCGTGAGGGTTGCCCCTTGAGTGGGGGTGCCGCTGATGGTCGGCAAGCCAGTCGGGCCATCATTGGTATTGGCGACTTCAGCAGTGGCAGCAGAGGTCAGGGTTTCATCGGTTTGACCGCCATCGGTATAACTCACGATCACCGTGATAGTCTGCCCAACCTGTGCTTGTGTCAGGATAAAGGTGGCTTCATCTGCACCGCTAATATCATCCGTACCTGCCTGCCATTGATAGCTGAAGGTGCCTAAACCATCGGCATCGGCAATATCATCAGTACCCGCCGTGAGGGTTGCCCCTTGAGTGGGGGTGCCGCTGATGGTCGGCAAGCCAGTCGGGTCATCATTGGTATTGGCGACTTCAGCAGTGGCAGCAGAGGTCAGGGTTTCATCGGTTTGACCGCCATCGGTATAACTCACGATCACCGTGATAGTCTGCCCAACCTGTGCTTGTGTCAGGATAAAGGTGGCTTCATCTGCGCCGCTAATATCATTCGTACCTGCCTGCCATTGATAGCTGAAGGTGCCTAAACCATCGGCATCGGCAATATCATCAGTACCCGCCGTGAGGGTTGCCCCTTGAGTGGGGGTGCCGCTGATGGTCGGCAAGCCAGTCGGGCCATCATTGGTATTGGCGACTTCAGCAGTGGCAGCAGAGGTCAGGGTTTCATCGGTTTGACCGCCATCGGTATAACTCACGATCACCGTGATAGTCTGCCCAACCTGTGCTTGTGTCAGGATAAAGGTGGCTTCATCTGCACCGCTAATATCATCCGTACCTGCCTGCCATTGATAGCTGAAGGTGCCTAAACCATCGGCATCGGCAATATCATCAGTACCCGCCGTGAGGGTTGCCCCTTGAGTGGGGGTGCCGCTGATGGTCGGCAAGCCAGTCGGGTCATCATTGGTATTGGCGACTTCAGCAGTGGCAGCAGAGGTCAGGGTTTCATCGGTTTGACCGCCATCGGTATAACTCACGATCACCGTGATAGTCTGCCCAACCTGTGCTTGTGTCAGGATAAAGGTGGCTTCATCTGCGCCGCTAATATCATTCGTACCTGCCTGCCATTGATAGCTGAAGGTGCCTAAACCATCGGCATCGGCAATATCATCAGTACCCGCCGTGAGGGTTGCCCCTTGAGTGGGGGTGCCGCTGATGGTCGGCAAGCCAGTCGGGCCATCATTGGTATTGGCGACTTCAGCAGTGGCAGCAGAGGTCAGGGTTTCATCGGTTTGACCGCCATCGGTATAACTCACGATCACCGTGATAGTCTGCCCAACCTGTGCTTGTGTCAGGATAAAGGTGGCTTCATCTGCACCGCTAATATCATCCGTACCTGCCTGCCATTGATAGCTGAAGGTGCCTAAACCATCGGCATCGGCAATATCATCAGTACCCGCCGTGAGGGTTGCCCCTTGAGTGGGGGTGCCGCTGATGGTCGGCAAGCCAGTCGGGTCATCATTGGTATTGGCGACTTCAGCAGTGGCAGCAGAGGTCAGGGTTTCATCGGTTTGACCGCCATCGGTATAACTCACGATCACCGTGATAGTCTGCCCAACCTGTGCTTGTGTCAGGATAAAGGTGGCTTCATCTGCGCCGCTAATATCATTCGTACCTGCCTGCCATTGATAGCTGAAGGTGCCTAAACCATCGGCATCGGCAATATCATCAGTACCCGCCGTGAGGGTTGCCCCTTGAGTGGGGGTGCCGCTGATGGTCGGCAAGCCAGTCGGGTCATCATTGGTATTGGCGACTTCAGCAGTGGCAGCAGAGGTCAGGGTTTCATCGGTTTGACCGCCATCGGTATAACTCACGATCACCGTGATAGTCTGCCCAACCTGTGCTTGTGTCAGGATAAAGGTGGCTTCATCTGCACCGCTAATATCATCCGTACCTGCCTGCCATTGATAGCTGAAGGTGCCTAAACCATCGGCATCGGCAATATCATCAGTACCCGCCGTGAGGGTTGCCCCTTGAGTGGGGGTGCCGCTGATGGTCGGCAAGCCAGTCGGGTCATCATTGGTATTGGCGACTTCAGCAGTGGCAGCAGAGGTCAGGGTTTCATCGGTTTGACCGCCATCGGTATAACTCACGATCACCGTGATAGTCTGCCCAACCTGTGCTTGTGTCAGGATAAAGGTGGCTTCATCTGCACCGCTAATATCATCCGTACCTGCCTGCCATTGATAGCTGAAGGTGCCTAAACCATCGGCATCGGCAATATCATCAGTACCCGCCGTGAGGGTTGCCCCTTGAGTGGGGGTGCCGCTGATGGTCGGCAAGCCAGTCGGGTCATCATTGGTATTGGCGACTTCAGCAGTGGCAGCAGAGGTCAGGGTTTCATCGGTTTGACCGCCATCGGTATAACTCACGATCACCGTGATAGTCTGCCCAACCTGTGCTTGTGTCAGGATAAAGGTGGCTTCATCTGCACCGCTAATATCATCCGTACCTGCCTGCCATTGATAGCTGAAGGTGCCTAAACCATCGGCATCGGCAATATCATCAGTACCCGCCGTGAGGGTTGCCCCTTGAGTGGGGGTGCCGCTGATGGTCGGCAAGCCAGTCGGGTCATCATTGGTATTGGCGACTTCAGCAGTGGCAGCAGAGGTCAGGGTTTCATCGGTTTGACCGCCATCGGTATAACTCACGATCACCGTGATAGTCTGCCCAACCTGTGCTTGTGTCAGGATAAAGGTGGCTTCATCTGCACCGCTAATATCATCCGTACCTGCCTGCCATTGATAGCTGAAGGTGCCTAAACCATCGGCATCGGCAATATCATCAGTACCCGCCGTGAGGGTTGCCCCTTGAGTGGGGGTGCCGCTGATGGTCGGCAAGCCAGTCGGGCCATCATTGGTATTGGCGACTTCAGCAGTGGCAGCAGAGGTCAGGGTTTCATCGGTTTGACCGCCATCGGTATAACTCACGATCACCGTGATAGTCTGCCCAACCTGTGCTTGTGTCAGGATAAAGGTGGCTTCATCTGCACCGCTAATATCATCCGTACCTGCCTGCCATTGATAGCTGAAGGTGCCTAAACCATCGGCATCGGCAATATCATCAGTACCCGCCGTGAGGGTTGCCCCTTGAGTGGGGGTGCCGCTGATGGTCGGCAAGCCAGTCGGGTCATCATTGGTATTGGCGACTTCAGCAGTGGCAGCAGAGGTCAGGGTTTCATCGGTTTGACCGCCATCGGTATAACTCACGATCACCGTGATAGTCTGCCCAACCTGTGCTTGTGTCAGGATAAAGGTGGCTTCATCTGCGCCGCTAATATCATTCGTACCTGCCTGCCATTGATAGCTGAAGGTGCCTAAACCATCGGCATCGGCAATATCATCAGTACCCGCCGTGAGGGTTGCCCCTTGAGTGGGGGTGCCGCTGATGGTCGGCAAGCCAGTCGGGCCATCATTGGTATTGGCGACTTCAGCAGTGGCAGCAGAGGTCAGGGTTTCATCGGTTTGACCGCCATCGGTATAACTCACGATCACCGTGATAGTCTGCCCAACCTGTGCTTGTGTCAGGATAAAGGTGGCTTCATCTGCACCGCTAATATCATCCGTACCTGCCTGCCATTGATAGCTGAAGGTGCCTAAACCATCGGCATCGGCAATATCATCAGTACCCGCCGTGAGGGTTGCCCCTTGAGTGGGGGTGCCGCTGATGGTCGGCAAGCCAGTCGGGTCATCATTGGTATTGGCGACTTCAGCAGTGGCAGCAGAGGTCAGGGTTTCATCGGTTTGACCGCCATCGGTATAACTCACGGTCACCGTCATAGCCTGCCCAACCTGTGCTTGTGTCAGGATAAAGGTGGCTTCATCTGCACCGCTAATAGCATCCGTACCTGCTTGCCATTGGTAGGTAATGCTCACCCCGTCTATGCCATCGGCATCCGTTACAGTCGCTGTTAAAACTTCTCTTTCTCTCGCCGTGCCACTGATGGTCACTGTGCCAGCAGTATTCGAATGAAGGTTACCAGCACGATTGGTAACTGTAATGTCAAAGAGCAAAGTAGCACTTGCTTCGTTTGATGCAACGCTTAGAACAATGCGGCTATTCAGCCCTACATCCGCATTGGTAGGCGTGCCGCTTAATTCGCCTGTGGCTATGTTCACCATTAACCAAGTGGGGTTATTGGACAGTGAATAGATCGGGATATCGCCTGCATCAACATCGCCGCCACCTGGCGTGAAGCTATAAGTGGTGTCTTGGGCAATGCTTGCCGGTGGCGTGCCGGTAATGGTCGGGGCTTCGTTTACATCTTCTACGTTGATGGTAACTGTTGCAGTGGCTTCAAGGCTGCTATCACTGACTGTAACCATGAGCGAATAGGATGGCGTTGTTTCATGGTCTAGTTTGTTGTCGCCGTGAACGGTGATGTCTCCGCTTACGGAATCAATGGTAAAAGCATCGTTGGTATTACCATTGATAATGGAATACGTTAATGTCGTGCCAGTATCGACATCGGCTCCGGTGATTGTTCCGACCATTGCGCCATCACCTGCATTTTCAGCAATGGTGAATATGGTTGTACCCGTGATGGTCGGGGCATCATTGGTATTGGTCACTGCATTGGTCGGAGCAGAGGTCAGGGTTTCATCGGTTTGACCGCCATCGGTATAACTCACGATCACCGTGATAGTCTGCCCAACCTGTGCTTGTGTCAGGATAAAGGTGGCTTCATCTGCGCCGCTAATATCATCCGTACCTGCCTGCCATTGATAGCTGAAGGTGCCTAAACCATCGGCATCGGCAATATCATCAGTACCCGCCGTGAGGGTTGCCCCTTGAGTGGGGGTGCCGCTGATGGTCGGCAAGCCAGTCGGGTCATCATTGGTATTGGCGACTTCAGCAGTGGCAGCAGAGGTCAGGGTTTCATCGGTTTGACCGCCATCGGTATAACTCACGATCACCGTGATAGTCTGCCCAACCTGTGCTTGTGTCAGGATAAAGGTGGCTTCATCTGCGCCGCTAATATCATTCGTACCTGCCTGCCATTGATAGCTGAAGGTGCCTAAACCATCGGCATCGGCAATATCATCAGTACCCGCCGTGAGGGTTGCCCCTTGAGTGGGGGTGCCGCTGATGGTCGGCAAGCCAGTCGGGTCATCATTGGTATTGGCGACTTCAGCAGTGGCAGCAGAGGTCAGGGTTTCATCGGTTTGACCGCCATCGGTATAACTCACGATCACCGTGATAGTCTGCCCAACCTGTGCTTGTGTCAGGATAAAGGTGGCTTCATCTGCGCCGCTAATATCATTCGTACCTGCCTGCCATTGATAGCTGAAGGTGCCTAAACCATCGGCATCGGCAATATCATCAGTACCCGCCGTGAGGGTTGCCCCTTGAGTGGGGGTGCCGCTGATGGTCGGCAAGCCAGTCGGGTCATCATTGGTATTGGCGACTTCAGCAGTGGCAGCAGAGGTCAGGGTTTCATCGGTTTGACCGCCATCGGTATAACTCACGATCACCGTGATAGTCTGCCCAACCTGTGCTTGTGTCAGGATAAAGGTGGCTTCATCTGCACCGCTAATATCATCCGTACCTGCCTGCCATTGATAGCTGAAGGTGCCTAAACCATCGGCATCGGCAATATCATCAGTACCCGCCGTGAGGGTTGCCCCTTGAGTGGGGGTGCCGCTGATGGTCGGCAAGCCAGTCGGGTCATCATTGGTATTGGCGACTTCAGCAGTGGCAGCAGAGGTCAGGGTTTCATCGGTTTGACCGCCATCGGTATAACTCACGATCACCGTGATAGTCTGCCCAACCTGTGCTTGTGTCAGGATAAAGGTGGCTTCATCTGCGCCGCTAATATCATTCGTACCTGCCTGCCATTGATAGCTGAAGGTGCCTAAACCATCGGCATCGGCAATATCATCAGTACCCGCCGTGAGGGTTGCCCCTTGAGTGGGGGTGCCGCTGATGGTCGGCAAGCCAGTCGGGTCATCATTGGTATTGGCGACTTCAGCAGTGGCAGCAGAGGTCAGGGTTTCATCGGTTTGACCGCCATCGGTATAACTCACGATCACCGTGATAGTCTGCCCAACCTGTGCTTGTGTCAGGATAAAGGTGGCTTCATCTGCACCGCTAATATCATCCGTACCTGCCTGCCATTGATAGCTGAAGGTGCCTAAACCATCGGCATCGGCAATATCATCAGTACCCGCCGTGAGGGTTGCCCCTTGAGTGGGGGTGCCGCTGATGGTCGGCAAGCCAGTCGGGTCATCATTGGTATTGGCGACTTCAGCAGTGGCAGCAGAGGTCAGGGTTTCATCGGTTTGACCGCCATCGGTATAACTCACGATCACCGTGATAGTCTGCCCAACCTGTGCTTGTGTCAGGATAAAGGTGGCTTCATCTGCACCGCTAATATCATCCGTACCTGCCTGCCATTGATAGCTGAAGGTGCCTAAACCATCGGCATCGGCAATATCATCAGTACCCGCCGTGAGGGTTGCCCCTTGAGTGGGGGTGCCGCTGATGGTCGGCAAGCCAGTCGGGTCATCATTGGTATTGGCGACTTCAGCAGTGGCAGCAGAGGTCAGGGTTTCATCGGTTTGACCGCCATCGGTATAACTCACGATCACCGTGATAGTCTGCCCAACCTGTGCTTGTGTCAGGATAAAGGTGGCTTCATCTGCACCGCTAATATCATCCGTACCTGCCTGCCATTGATAGCTGAAGGTGCCTAAACCATCGGCATCGGCAATATCATCAGTACCCGCCGTGAGGGTTGCCCCTTGAGTGGGGGTGCCGCTGATGGTCGGCAAGCCAGTCGGGCCATCATTGGTATTGGCGACTTCAGCAGTGGCAGCAGAGGTCAGGGTTTCATCGGTTTGACCGCCATCGGTATAACTCACGATCACCGTGATAGTCTGCCCAACCTGTGCTTGTGTCAGGATAAAGGTGGCTTCATCTGCACCGCTAATATCATCCGTACCTGCCTGCCATTGATAGCTGAAGGTGCCTAAACCATCGGCATCGGCAATATCATCAGTACCCGCCGTGAGGGTTGCCCCTTGAGTGGGGGTGCCGCTGATGGTCGGCAAGCCAGTCGGGTCATCATTGGTATTGGCGACTTCAGCAGTGGCAGCAGAGGTCAGGGTTTCATCGGTTTGACCGCCATCGGTATAACTCACGGTCACCGTCATAGCCTGCCCAACCTGTGCTTGTGTCAGGATAAAGGTGGCTTCATCTGCACCGCTAATAGCATCCGTACCTGCTTGCCATTGGTAGGTAATGCTCACCCCGTCTATGCCATCGGCATCCGTTACAGTCGCTGTTAAAACTTCTCTTTCTCTCGCCGTGCCACTGATGGTCACTGTGCCAGCAGTATTCGAATGAAGGTTACCAGCACGATTGGTAACTGTAATGTCAAAGAGCAAAGTAGCACTTGCTTCGTTTGATGCAACGCTTAGAACAATGCGGCTATTCAGCCCTACATCCGCATTGGTAGGCGTGCCGCTTAATTCGCCTGTGGCTATGTTCACCATTAACCAAGTGGGGTTATTGGACAGTGAATAGATCGGGATATCGCCTGCATCAACATCGCCGCCACCTGGCGTGAAGCTATAAGTGGTGTCTTGGGCAATGCTTGCCGGTGGCGTGCCGGTAATGGTCGGGGCTTCGTTTACATCTTCTACGTTGATGGTAACTGTTGCAGTGGCTTCAAGGCTGCTATCACTGACTGTAACCATGAGCGAATAGGATGGCGTTGTTTCATGGTCTAGTTTGTTGTCGCCGTGAACGGTGATGTCTCCGCTTACGGAATCAATGGTAAAAGCATCGTTGGTATTACCATTGATAATGGAATACGTTAATGTCGTGCCAGTATCGACATCGGCTCCGGTGATTGTTCCGACCATTGCGCCATCACCTGCATTTTCAGCAATGGTGAATATGGTTGTACCCGTGATGGTCGGGGCATCATTGGTATTGGTCACTGCATTGGTCGGAGCAGAGGTCAGGGTTTCATCGGTTTGACCGCCATCGGTATAACTCACGATCACCGTGATAGTCTGCCCAACCTGTGCTTGTGTCAGGATAAAGGTGGCTTCATCTGCGCCGCTAATATCATCCGTACCTGCCTGCCATTGATAGCTGAAGGTGCCTAAACCATCGGCATCGGCAATATCATCAGTACCCGCCGTGAGGGTTGCCCCTTGAGTGGGGGTGCCGCTGATGGTCGGCAAGCCAGTCGGGTCATCATTGGTATTGGCGACTTCAGCAGTGGCAGCAGAGGTCAGGGTTTCATCGGTTTGACCGCCATCGGTATAACTCACGATCACCGTGATAGTCTGCCCAACCTGTGCTTGTGTCAGGATAAAGGTGGCTTCATCTGCACCGCTAATATCATCCGTACCTGCCTGCCATTGATAGCTGAAGGTGCCTAAACCATCGGCATCGGCAATATCATCAGTACCCGCCGTGAGGGTTGCCCCTTGAGTGGGGGTGCCGCTGATGGTCGGCAAGCCAGTCGGGTCATCATTGGTATTGGCGACTTCAGCAGTGGCAGCAGAGGTCAGGGTTTCATCGGTTTGACCGCCATCGGTATAACTCACGATCACCGTGATAGTCTGCCCAACCTGTGCTTGTGTCAGGATAAAGGTGGCTTCATCTGCGCCGCTAATATCATTCGTACCTGCCTGCCATTGATAGCTGAAGGTGCCTAAACCATCGGCATCGGCAATATCATCAGTACCCGCCGTGAGGGTTGCCCCTTGAGTGGGGGTGCCGCTGATGGTCGGCAAGCCAGTCGGGTCATCATTGGTATTGGCGACTTCAGCAGTGGCAGCAGAGGTCAGGGTTTCATCGGTTTGACCGCCATCGGTATAACTCACGATCACCGTGATAGTCTGCCCAACCTGTGCTTGTGTCAGGATAAAGGTGGCTTCATCTGCACCGCTAATATCATCCGTACCTGCCTGCCATTGATAGCTGAAGGTGCCTAAACCATCGGCATCGGCAATATCATCAGTACCCGCCGTGAGGGTTGCCCCTTGAGTGGGGGTGCCGCTGATGGTCGGCAAGCCAGTCGGGTCATCATTGGTATTGGCGACTTCAGCAGTGGCAGCAGAGGTCAGGGTTTCATCGGTTTGACCGCCATCGGTATAACTCACGATCACCGTGATAGTCTGCCCAACCTGTGCTTGTGTCAGGATAAAGGTGGCTTCATCTGCGCCGCTAATATCATTCGTACCTGCCTGCCATTGATAGCTGAAGGTGCCTAAACCATCGGCATCGGCAATATCATCAGTACCCGCCGTGAGGGTTGCCCCTTGAGTGGGGGTGCCGCTGATGGTCGGCAAGCCAGTCGGGTCATCATTGGTATTGGCGACTTCAGCAGTGGCAGCAGAGGTCAGGGTTTCATCGGTTTGACCGCCATCGGTATAACTCACGATCACCGTGATAGTCTGCCCAACCTGTGCTTGTGTCAGGATAAAGGTGGCTTCATCTGCACCGCTAATATCATCCGTACCTGCCTGCCATTGATAGCTGAAGGTGCCTAAACCATCGGCATCGGCAATATCATCAGTACCCGCCGTGAGGGTTGCCCCTTGAGTGGGGGTGCCGCTGATGGTCGGCAAGCCAGTCGGGTCATCATTGGTATTGGCGACTTCAGCAGTGGCAGCAGAGGTCAGGGTTTCATCGGTTTGACCGCCATCGGTATAACTCACGATCACCGTGATAGTCTGCCCAACCTGTGCTTGTGTCAGGATAAAGGTGGCTTCATCTGCACCGCTAATATCATCCGTACCTGCCTGCCATTGATAGCTGAAGGTGCCTAAACCATCGGCATCGGCAATATCATCAGTACCCGCCGTGAGGGTTGCCCCTTGAGTGGGGGTGCCGCTGATGGTCGGCAAGCCAGTCGGGTCATCATTGGTATTGGCGACTTCAGCAGTGGCAGCAGAGGTCAGGGTTTCATCGGTTTGACCGCCATCGGTATAACTCACGATCACCGTGATAGTCTGCCCAACCTGTGCTTGTGTCAGGATAAAGGTGGCTTCATCTGCACCGCTAATATCATCCGTACCTGCCTGCCATTGATAGCTGAAGGTGCCTAAACCATCGGCATCGGCAATATCATCAGTACCCGCCGTGAGGGTTGCCCCTTGAGTGGGGGTGCCGCTGATGGTCGGCAAGCCAGTCGGGTCATCATTGGTATTGGCGACTTCAGCAGTGGCAGCAGAGGTCAGGGTTTCATCGGTTTGACCGCCATCGGTATAACTCACGATCACCGTGATAGTCTGCCCAACCTGTGCTTGTGTCAGGATAAAGGTGGCTTCATCTGCACCGCTAATATCATCCGTACCTGCCTGCCATTGATAGCTGAAGGTGCCTAAACCATCGGCATCGGCAATATCATCAGTACCCGCCGTGAGGGTTGCCCCTTGAGTGGGGGTGCCGCTGATGGTCGGCAAGCCAGTCGGGTCATCATTGGTATTGGCGACTTCAGCAGTGGCAGCAGAGGTCAGGGTTTCATCGGTTTGACCGCCATCGGTATAACTCACGGTCACCGTCATAGCCTGCCCAACCTGTGCTTGTGTCAGGATAAAGGTGGCTTCATCTGCACCGCTAATATCATCCGTACCTGCCTGCCATTGATAGCTGAAGGTGCCTAAACCATCGGCATCGGCAATATCATCAGTACCCGCCGTGAGGGTTGCCCCTTGAGTGGGGGTGCCGCTGATGGTCGGCAAGCCAGTCGGGTCATCATTGGTATTGGCGACTTCAGCAGTGGCAGCAGAGATCAGGGTTTCAGCGGTGCCACCGCCATCGGTATAACTCACGATCACCGTGATAGTCTGCCCAACCTGTGCTTGTGTCAGGATAAAGGTGGCTTCATCTGCACCGCTAATATCATCCGTACCTGCTTGCCATTGGTAGCTGAAGGTGCCTAAACCATCGGCATCGGCAATATCATCAGTACCCGCCGTGAGGGTTGCCCCTTGAGTGGGGGTGCCGCTGATGGTCGGCAAGCCAGTCGGGTCATCATTGGTATTGGCGACTTCAGCAGTGGCAGCAGAGGTCACTGTTTCAAGGGTATTGCCGCCATCGGTATAACTCACGGTCACCGTGATAGCCTGCCCAACCTGTGCTTGTGTCAGGATAAAGGTGGCTTCATCTGCACCGCTAATAGCATCCGTACCTGCTTGCCATTGATAGCTGAAGGTGCCTAAACCATCGGCATCGGCAATATCATCAGTACCCGCCGTGAGGGTTGCCCCTTGAGTGGGGGTGCCGCTGATGGTCGGCAAGCCAGTCGGGTCATCATTGGTATTGGCGACTTCAGCAGTGGCAGCAGAGGTCAGGGTTTCATCGGTTTGACCGCCATCGGTATAACTCACGATCACCGTGATAGTCTGCCCAACCTGTGCTTGTGTCAGGATAAAGGTGGCTTCATCTGCGCCGCTAATATCATTCGTACCTGCCTGCCATTGATAGCTGAAGGTGCCTAAACCATCGGCATCGGCAATATCATCAGTACCCGCCGTGAGGGTTGCCCCTTGAGTGGGGGTGCCGCTGATGGTCGGCAAGCCAGTCGGGCCATCATTGGTATTGGCGACTTCAGCAGTGGCAGCAGAGGTCAGGGTTTCATCGGTTTGACCGCCATCGGTATAACTCACGATCACCGTGATAGTCTGCCCAACCTGTGCTTGTGTCAGGATAAAGGTGGCTTCATCTGCACCGCTAATATCATCCGTACCTGCCTGCCATTGATAGCTGAAGGTGCCTAAACCATCGGCATCGGCAATATCATCAGTACCCGCCGTGAGGGTTGCCCCTTGAGTGGGGGTGCCGCTGATGGTCGGCAAGCCAGTCGGGTCATCATTGGTATTGGCGACTTCAGCAGTGGCAGCAGAGGTCAGGGTTTCATCGGTTTGACCGCCATCGGTATAACTCACGATCACCGTGATAGTCTGCCCAACCTGTGCTTGTGTCAGGATAAAGGTGGCTTCATCTGCGCCGCTAATATCATTCGTACCTGCCTGCCATTGATAGCTGAAGGTGCCTAAACCATCGGCATCGGCAATATCATCAGTACCCGCCGTGAGGGTTGCCCCTTGAGTGGGGGTGCCGCTGATGGTCGGCAAGCCAGTCGGGCCATCATTGGTATTGGCGACTTCAGCAGTGGCAGCAGAGGTCAGGGTTTCATCGGTTTGACCGCCATCGGTATAACTCACGATCACCGTGATAGTCTGCCCAACCTGTGCTTGTGTCAGGATAAAGGTGGCTTCATCTGCACCGCTAATATCATCCGTACCTGCCTGCCATTGATAGCTGAAGGTGCCTAAACCATCGGCATCGGCAATATCATCAGTACCCGCCGTGAGGGTTGCCCCTTGAGTGGGGGTGCCGCTGATGGTCGGCAAGCCAGTCGGGTCATCATTGGTATTGGCGACTTCAGCAGTGGCAGCAGAGGTCAGGGTTTCATCGGTTTGACCGCCATCGGTATAACTCACGATCACCGTGATAGTCTGCCCAACCTGTGCTTGTGTCAGGATAAAGGTGGCTTCATCTGCGCCGCTAATATCATTCGTACCTGCCTGCCATTGATAGCTGAAGGTGCCTAAACCATCGGCATCGGCAATATCATCAGTACCCGCCGTGAGGGTTGCCCCTTGAGTGGGGGTGCCGCTGATGGTCGGCAAGCCAGTCGGGCCATCATTGGTATTGGCGACTTCAGCAGTGGCAGCAGAGGTCAGGGTTTCATCGGTTTGACCGCCATCGGTATAACTCACGATCACCGTGATAGTCTGCCCAACCTGTGCTTGTGTCAGGATAAAGGTGGCTTCATCTGCACCGCTAATATCATCCGTACCTGCCTGCCATTGATAGCTGAAGGTGCCTAAACCATCGGCATCGGCAATATCATCAGTACCCGCCGTGAGGGTTGCCCCTTGAGTGGGGGTGCCGCTGATGGTCGGCAAGCCAGTCGGGTCATCATTGGTATTGGCGACTTCAGCAGTGGCAGCAGAGGTCAGGGTTTCATCGGTTTGACCGCCATCGGTATAACTCACGATCACCGTGATAGTCTGCCCAACCTGTGCTTGTGTCAGGATAAAGGTGGCTTCATCTGCGCCGCTAATATCATTCGTACCTGCCTGCCATTGATAGCTGAAGGTGCCTAAACCATCGGCATCGGCAATATCATCAGTACCCGCCGTGAGGGTTGCCCCTTGAGTGGGGGTGCCGCTGATGGTCGGCAAGCCAGTCGGGTCATCATTGGTATTGGCGACTTCAGCAGTGGCAGCAGAGGTCAGGGTTTCATCGGTTTGACCGCCATCGGTATAACTCACGATCACCGTGATAGTCTGCCCAACCTGTGCTTGTGTCAGGATAAAGGTGGCTTCATCTGCACCGCTAATATCATCCGTACCTGCCTGCCATTGATAGCTGAAGGTGCCTAAACCATCGGCATCGGCAATATCATCAGTACCCGCCGTGAGGGTTGCCCCTTGAGTGGGGGTGCCGCTGATGGTCGGCAAGCCAGTCGGGTCATCATTGGTATTGGCGACTTCAGCAGTGGCAGCAGAGGTCAGGGTTTCATCGGTTTGACCGCCATCGGTATAACTCACGATCACCGTGATAGTCTGCCCAACCTGTGCTTGTGTCAGGATAAAGGTGGCTTCATCTGCACCGCTAATATCATCCGTACCTGCCTGCCATTGATAGCTGAAGGTGCCTAAACCATCGGCATCGGCAATATCATCAGTACCCGCCGTGAGGGTTGCCCCTTGAGTGGGGGTGCCGCTGATGGTCGGCAAGCCAGTCGGGTCATCATTGGTATTGGCGACTTCAGCAGTGGCAGCAGAGGTCAGGGTTTCATCGGTTTGACCGCCATCGGTATAACTCACGATCACCGTGATAGTCTGCCCAACCTGTGCTTGTGTCAGGATAAAGGTGGCTTCATCTGCACCGCTAATATCATCCGTACCTGCCTGCCATTGATAGCTGAAGGTGCCTAAACCATCGGCATCGGCAATATCATCAGTACCCGCCGTGAGGGTTGCCCCTTGAGTGGGGGTGCCGCTGATGGTCGGCAAGCCAGTCGGGTCATCATTGGTATTGGCGACTTCAGCAGTGGCAGCAGAGGTCAGGGTTTCATCGGTTTGACCGCCATCGGTATAACTCACGATCACCGTGATAGTCTGCCCAACCTGTGCTTGTGTCAGGATAAAGGTGGCTTCATCTGCACCGCTAATATCATCCGTACCTGCCTGCCATTGATAGCTGAAGGTGCCTAAACCATCGGCATCGGCAATATCATCAGTACCCGCCGTGAGGGTTGCCCCTTGAGTGGGGGTGCCGCTGATGGTCGGCAAGCCAGTCGGGTCATCATTGGTATTGGCGACTTCAGCAGTGGCAGCAGAGGTCAGGGTTTCATCGGTTTGACCGCCATCGGTATAACTCACGATCACCGTGATAGTCTGCCCAACCTGTGCTTGTGTCAGGATAAAGGTGGCTTCATCTGCACCGCTAATATCATCCGTACCTGCCTGCCATTGATAGCTGAAGGTGCCTAAACCATCGGCATCGGCAATATCATCAGTACCCGCCGTGAGGGTTGCCCCTTGAGTGGGGGTGCCGCTGATGGTCGGCAAGCCAGTCGGGTCATCATTGGTATTGGCGACTTCAGCAGTGGCAGCAGAGGTCAGGGTTTCATCGGTTTGACCGCCATCGGTATAACTCACGATCACCGTGATAGTCTGCCCAACCTGTGCTTGTGTCAGGATAAAGGTGGCTTCATCTGCACCGCTAATATCATCCGTACCTGCCTGCCATTGATAGCTGAAGGTGCCTAAACCATCGGCATCGGCAATATCATCAGTACCCGCCGTGAGGGTTGCCCCTTGAGTGGGGGTGCCGCTGATGGTCGGCAAGCCAGTCGGGTCATCATTGGTATTGGCGACTTCAGCAGTGGCAGCAGAGGTCAGGGTTTCATCGGTTTGACCGCCATCGGTATAACTCACGATCACCGTGATAGTCTGCCCAACCTGTGCTTGTGTCAGGATAAAGGTGGCTTCATCTGCACCGCTAATATCATCCGTACCTGCCTGCCATTGATAGCTGAAGGTGCCTAAACCATCGGCATCGGCAATATCATCAGTACCCGCCGTGAGGGTTGCCCCTTGAGTGGGGGTGCCGCTGATGGTCGGCAAGCCAGTCGGGTCATCATTGGTATTGGCGACTTCAGCAGTGGCAGCAGAGGTCAGGGTTTCATCGGTTTGACCGCCATCGGTATAACTCACGGTCACCGTCATAGCCTGCCCAACCTGTGCTTGTGTCAGGATAAAGGTGGCTTCATCTGCACCGCTAATATCATCCGTACCTGCCTGCCATTGATAGCTGAAGGTGCCTAAACCATCGGCATCGGCAATATCATCAGTACCCGCCGTGAGGGTTGCCCCTTGAGTGGGGGTGCCGCTGATGGTCGGCAAGCCAGTCGGGTCATCATTGGTATTGGCGACTTCAGCAGTGGCAGCAGAGATCAGGGTTTCAGCGGTGCCACCGCCATCGGTATAACTCACGATCACCGTGATAGTCTGCCCAACCTGTGCTTGTGTCAGGATAAAGGTGGCTTCATCTGCACCGCTAATATCATCCGTACCTGCCTGCCATTGATAGCTGAAGGTGCCTAAACCATCGGCATCGGCAATATCATCAGTACCCGCCGTGAGGGTTGCCCCTTGAGTGGGGGTGCCGCTGATGGTCGGCAAGCCAGTCGGGTCATCATTGGTATTGGTGACTGCATTGGTCGGAGCAGAGGTGAGGGTTTCAGTGGTTCCGCCACCATCGGTATAGCTGACGGTTACCGTGATGGTCTGGCCGACTTCTGCTTGCGTTAGGACAAAGGTGGCTTCATCTGCACCGCTAATAGCAACCGTATCCGCCTGCCATTGATAGCTGAAGCTGCCGAGACCATCGGCATCGGCAATAGCGGAGGTATCCGCCGTGAGGGTTTGCCCTTGAGTGGGGGTGCCGCTGATGGTCGGCAAGCCAGTCGGGGCATCATTGGTATTGGTCACTGCAGCAGTGGCAGCAGAGGTGAGGGTTTCAGCGGTGCCACCGCCATCGGTATAACTCACTTTCACCGTGATGGTCTGCCCAACCTGTGCTTGTGTTAGGACAAAGGTAGCTTCATCTGCGCCGCTAATATCATCCGTACCCGCCTGCCATTGGTAGCTGAAGCTGCCGAGACCATCGGCATCGCTAATGGTGGATGTATCCGCCGTGAGGGTTTCACCTTGTGTGGGCGTGCCGCTGATGGTCGGCAAGCCAGTCGGATCATCATTGGTATTGGTCACTGCAGCAGTGGCAGCAGAGGTCAGGCTTTCATCGGTGTCACCGCCGTCGGTATAACTCACTTTCACTGTGATGGTCTTGCCGACTTCTGCTTGGGTCAATGTATAGGTGTTACTCGTGGCACTGCCAATATCATTGCCATCGCCCTGCCATTGGTAGCTGAAGCTGCCGAGACCATCGGCATCGCTAATAGCATCAGTAACCGCCGTGAGGGTTTCACCTTGTGTGGGGGTGCCGCTGATGGTCGGCAAGCCAGTCGGGGCATCATTGGTATTGGTAACGGTGATGCTGAATGCAGGCAGTGAAGCAGTCAGTCTTCCATCAGACACCGTGATAACAATGTTTTCTGTGATACCAACATGAGCATTCGTTGGTGTACCGCTCAATGCGCCTGTGGCTGTGTCCGCCATTAGCCAATCTGGGTTATCGGACAGTGAATAGAGCGGTGTATCGCCTGCATCAACATCGCCACCACCTGGCGTGAAGCTATAGGCGCTGTCTTCGGCAATAGTGGCCGGTGGCGTGCCAGTGATGGTGGGGGCATCATTGGTATTGGTGACCTCAATACTAAAGGTTAGGGTATCTGTTTGCCCGCCTGCTGTGATGGTGAGAACAATGCCGGTTGTTGTGCCCACATCGGCATTGGTCGGGGTGCCGCTTAATGCGCCCGTGTCGGCATTCACCATTAACCAACTTGGGTTATTGGACAGTGAATAGACCAGCGTATCGCCTGCATCAACATCGCCGCCGCCTGGCGTGAAGCTATAGGCGCTGTCTTCGGCAATAGTGGCCGGTGGCGTGCCGCTAATAGTCGGAGCATCGCTGGTGTTGATTACTTCAATACTAAAGGTCAAGGCAGCCGTTTCTCCGCCTGCTGTGATGGTGAGAACAATGTCGCTATTCGTGCCTACATCGGTATTGGCAGGCGTACCACTTAATGTGCCTGTGTCGGCATTCACCATTAACCAATCTGGGTTATTAGACAGTGAATAGACCGGCGTATCGCCTGCATCAACATCGCCGCCGCCTGGCGTGAAGCTATAGGCGCTGTCTTCGGCAATAGTGGTAGGTGGCGTGCCGGTGATGGTGGGGGCATCATTGGTATTGGTGACCTCAATACTAAAGGTTAGGGTATCTGTTTGCCCGCCTGATGTGATGGTTAGAACAATGTCGCTACGCACACCCACATCGGCATTGGTCGGGGTGCCGCTTAATGTGCCTGTGGCTGTGTCCACCATTAACCAATCTGGGTGATTAGACAGTGAATAGACCGGCGTATCGCCTGCATCAACATCGCCGCCGCCTGGTGTAAATGTATAGGCAGTGTCTTCGGCAATAGTGGCAGGCGGGGTACCGGTGATGGTGGGGGCATCATTGGTATTGGTGACCTCAATACTAAAGGTTAGGGTATCTGTTTGCTCGCCTGATGTGATGGTGAGAACAATGTCACTATTCGTGCCCACATCGGCATTGGTCGGGGTGCCGCTTAATGCGCCTGTGTCGGCATTCACCATTAACCAGGTGGGGTTATTGGACAGTGAATAGACCGGTGTATCGTGCGCATCAATATCGCCGCCGCCTGGTGTGAAGCTATAGGCGCTGTCTTCGGCAATAGTGGTAGGTGGCGTGCCGGTGATGGTGGGGGCATCATTGGTATTGGTGACGGTGATGCTAAATGCTGGCAGTGAAGCGGTCAGCGCGCCATCAGTTACTGAAATAACAATATCTTCTGTGATGCCAACATCCCCATTCGTGGGTGTGCCGATTAATGCGCCGCTTGTTGTATCAAAGGTTGCCCAAGTGGGTTTGTTGGCAATTGAATAGGTCAGCGTATCACCATCAATATCAGCGCCAACTGGTGTAAATGAATAGTCAGCACCTTGAGCAACCGTGGTATCTGGTGTGCCGGTGATGGTGGGGGCATCGTTGACATTGGTGACCTCAATACTAAAGGTCAAGGCAGCGGTTTCTCCGCCTGCTGTGATGGTGAGAACAATGTCGCTATGCGTGCCCACATCGGCATTGGTCGGGGTGCCGCTTAATGTGCCTGTGGCTGTGTCCACCATTAACCAATCTGGGTGATTAGACAGTGAATAGACCGGCGTATCGCCTGCATCAACATCGCCGCCGCCTGGCGTGAAGCTATAGGCGCTGTCTTCGGCAATGCTGGCCGGTGGTGTGCCGGTGATGGTCGGGGCATCGTTGACATTGGTGACCTCAATACTAAAGGTCAAGGCAGCGGTTTCTCCGCCTGATGTGATGGTGAGAACAATGTCGCTACGTACACCCACATCGGCATTGGCAGGTGTACCGCTTAATTCGCCTGTGGCTGTGTTCACTGATAGCCAATCTGGGTTATTGGACAGTGAATAGCTTGGGGTATCGTTTGCATCAACATCACCGCCGTCTGGTGTAAAGCTATAAGCATCATCTTCGGCAATAGTGGCCGGTGGTGTGCCGGTGATGGTCGGCACTTCATTGACATTGGTCACCGTGATAGTCACCATTACCTCGGCGGCAAGCCTGCCATCGCCGACTGTAACCGTGAGCGAATAGGATGGTGTTGTTTCATGGTTTAATTTGTTGTCGCCATTTACCGTGATTTCGCCAGTTTCCGGATCAATGGCAAAAGCATTACTGCTATTGCCTGCGGTAATGAAATACGCTAATACCGTGCCAGCATCGATATCGGCTCCGGTGATTGTTCCAACCATTGCGCCATTGCCTGCATTTTCAGCAATGGTGAATGCGGTTGTGCCGCTAATGGTAGGGGCATCATTGACATTGGTCACGGTGATGCTGAATGCGGGCAGTGAAGCAGTCAGCGTTCCATCCGTCACCGTGATAACAATACCGGTTGTGGTACCAATATCATTATTGGTGGGCGTGCCGCTTAATGTGCCGGTTGTAGTGCTGAAATCAGCCCAACTTGGTTGGGTATTGATTGAATAGGTCAGCGTATCACCATCAATATCAGCGCTAACTGGTGCAAATGAATAGTCAGCGTCTTGAGCAACCGTAGCCGGTGGTGTGCCGGTGATAGTCGGGGCATCATTGGCATTGGTCACGGTGATGCTAAATGCGGGCAGTGAAGTGGTCAGCGTGCCATCAGTTACTGATATAACAATGTTTTCTGTGATGCCAATATGGACATTGGTGGGTGTGCCGCTTAATGTGCCGGTTGCCGTATCAAAGGCTGCCCAGGCGGGTGTGTTGGTAATGGCATATTCAAGCGTGGTGTCTGCATCTTCATCGTTGCCAATTGGGGTAAATGTATAGGCGGTGTCTTGAGCAACAGTTGTTGGAGGTATGCCAGCAATGGTGGGTGCTTCATTTACATCGCTGATTGTTACTCTAACCGATTGCCTGCTGAATAAGCCGCGAGTGTCTGTTACCCGTACATGGGTGATATAAGTGTTATTTTTGGCTGGATCACTTGCATCCACCGGGTTTTCAAAATCTGGAATATGCTGGGCTTTGAATGCCAGCTTGCCCATCTGGTTTATTTCAAATAGGTTAGCATCTAGATCAAAACCATCATTGAAAAGCGAATAGGTAAAAGCATCGCCATCCGCATCAATAGCAGTTATTGTGGCGACACTTTGGATATTTTCATTCACACTATAATACGCAATGGGAAATCCAGCTTCTGAGGTAATTTTTGGCGCAGTAACACCAGTTAGCGTGATAGTGAATGGGGTTGAAAAAATGTCTGCACCGTTACTGACACCGATTCTGATATTGTAGTCTATTCGGTCTGAAGCGGGCGTTGCCTTTATTTTTAGGGTAGCACCATCAACCTCAAACAGGGCGTTATCGGTATCATCATCGCCGTCAGCGAGTGTAAAGGTGGTGATGTTATTGGCAATACCGCCAGTTTTGGATAATGTGCCAATCAGCGTGCCAGCAGGGGCATCGTGAGCGACCGTTGTCGAGGATAAGGCAATAACGGCTGGGGGTTCTGGGTCTGTATCGGTAATCTTTACCGTTATACCCATAATATTGCCTTTGCCACCACGATTATCGCGTATGGCCAGCAGTACATAATAATCATTACGAACGCTTTCTCTACTTATAATATTAAACAGCTTATCCCCTGGACGTTCATAATCTGCAATATGCTCGGTTTTGAAGCTAAGCTCGCCACGTTGGTTTATTTCAAATAGTTCAACATCATTTTGATTCCCATCCGTGTCTTGATGACCGGCAACTCGAAAGGTAAGCTCGTCACCATCTGCATCAGTAGCGGGTATTGTTGCTATAAATTGGGTGTTTTCAGGTCGACTTATGACACATTGATAATGAAGAAAGGCGATATTGGGGACTTCGGGGGCTGTAACACGGTCGCCACACTCTGCCTCGCCTAAGGATACAAATTCTGGTGCGGTGTTATTAACCGACACAAATACGAATGCTTTTGTGAAGAAACCTATGCCGTCATTGACATCGATTGTGATTAGATAAATGGATCTGCTGTCAGTATTCGGATTTCCGCGTATTTTTAGTTTTGTGCCATCAATTTCAAATAGAGCGTTATCCCGAGAACTACTATTCCTACTCCCTATCGGGTTAAGATTAGTTTCGACAAGTCTAAAGATCGTGCTTGCATAGGTAATGCCACCTGTTTTGGATAATATGCCAATCACCGAACCGGGGACGTGAGTATTAGTGACCTCGGTTGAAGACAGGCTAATGTCGGTTGGGGGTTCTGGGTTTACATTGAGGATTTCTACTGTAACCCGGTTAGCACTATGCCTGCCGTGAATGTCTGTTACCCTTACAAAGACAGAATAAAAGTTGTCCGCTGTTGAATCAGGTCTCCCTGTTCCATCTCTTGGATTTTCAAAATCTGGAATATACTCGGCTTTGAATATCAACTCGCCACGCTGATTTATAGCGAACAAGGCAGTATCAACATGTGCATTATCGGCAAGCGAATAAGTAAAGGCATCGCCATCCTCATCAATAGCGGCTATTGTTACGACACTTTGTATATTTTCATTCAGTTGTATTCGGACAGTAGGATTGTTAATGCCGCCTGTTGTAATCTTTGGCGGATCATTTACATTGATAACTGTTAAATCAAAGGCTGGGAGAGAAGCTGATAACTCCCCGTCACTGATTGAAAGAACAATGCCTGTTGTCGTTCCTACATCTGCATTGGTAGGGGTGCCGCTTAATATGCCTGTGGCGGGATTCACTGCTAGCCAAGCGGGATTGTTGGACAGTGAATAGACCACCGGGTCGCCAGCGTCTTCATCGCCACCGCCTGGTGTAAATGTATAGGCGGTGTCTTCGTCAACCATGGTCGGTGGCGTACCGCTGATGGTCGGCGCATCATTGACATTGGTAACCGTTAAATCAAAGGAAAGAGGAACTGATGATAATAACGCCCCATCATTGACGAAAATTATAATGTTCCTGGCAACGCCTACATCTGCATTGCCGGGCGTACCGCTTAATTTGCCTGTTGCGGTGCTGAACTCAGCCCAAGTGGGTTTGTTGATAATTGTATAGGTGAGGGGGTCGTTTTCAGGATCACTGGCTATTGGTATAAATTCATAGTTGGTATCTTCGGCAACAGTTTCGGCTGGACGACTGCCGCTGTCAAAGCTGGGTGCTTCGTTTACATTGGTTATGGTTATGATTATGGCTTGTGTGGTGGTTACTGCTTGCTCCCCTGATACAGATGTTATGGTGACTACGGCTGCATAGTCATTTGAATTCCCAAAACCGCGAGGGGTTTCAAAATCTGCACCATTGGCAGCCGTAAATTCTAGCTCGCCTGTGCTGGCATCAATATTAAAGGAGCCGGAGTTTGCATCGCCTAATGTGTAGCGGATATTGGCACCTTTCGAACTCATCCCGCTTATGGTAGTAATCGATTGTTGATTCTCTGGTATGGATATTTGTGCTGTGGCACTACCTCCGTGTGAAGTAATTACTATATGATGACAGCGCCCACCGTCGCTAATCGTCCAGCTATCGCTGGCAATTATCGCCGCTCTTGCCGTGATGGCTTCGGCAGAACAATATTCAGTCTCACCGACATCTAATGTCTTGCCGTTTTGCAGGTCTCGTTTTGCCCAGCCTATCAGCAATTTCTCATAGTTTTCGGTTGAAAGCGTTACATCTTCAAACATAGCACTAAAGTTAGTCACAAGGCTGACATTCCAATTACCCAGATTTTGATTAAAGTCGGTAGCAGCCAAAAACATACCCGACATATCCGCTACACTGCTCACATCCCAACCACCGATGTTCTGATTAAAGTCGGTAGCAAAAAACATGAGTGACATAGAGCTAACATTGCTGACATCCCAAGCACTGATATCACTATTAAAGACAGTCGCACCGCTGAACATATTGTTCATACTGGTAACAGCCGACAAATCAGGTTGGTCTGTGGCAGTAATCTGTAAGTTGCTCGCACCTCTAAACGCGCTTTCCATTGAAGTCCATCGTTGATTTCCCCATTGGCTGACGGATATGATTTTGGTTTTATCGCCTTTGCTATTAAAATAAATCCGTGGGAAGTCGCCAGTAATAACAACAGTGTGAGTGCCAGCAGTGGCATAGGTACAAGTAGTATCGCCCGTTACGCCTCTGAAATCGATAATGCCATTCGCATCACAATCAACATTGTAGTTGTAGCCAGTGCCTGTTGTTGGGATAGTGATTGTTT
Source organism: Candidatus Spongiihabitans sp. (assembly GCA_965261425.1). Classification (GTDB taxonomy): domain Bacteria; phylum Pseudomonadota; class Gammaproteobacteria; order Arenicellales; family Poriferihabitantaceae; genus Spongiihabitans. The sequence continues at coordinate 293,589 of OZ253452.1, read as the reverse complement.
CATCCGCGCTGCTTGTCCGCCAAGTGGTAACGAAAGCATCGGCAGGTGGCGTTACGATAACGCCCGCATCAAGGTGTACCGCAGCGGTTGTGGGCAGGTCGGCAAATATTCCCGTGGGTAGCAGGGTAAATTGGTTAACCTGTAAAAACAGATTTGCCAACTTGGGCAAATCAGCAAAGATACCAGCAGGTAGCATAGTTAATTCATTACTCCCTAAGCCCAGAGTTGTCAACTCAGACAAATCAGCAAAGATGCCAACGGGTAGCCTAGTTAATTGATTACCCCCTAAAAGCAGGGTTTTTAACTTAGACAAACCAGCAAAGATGCCAACAGGTAGCATCATTAATGAGTTGCTGAGCGCTAAATTTAGGTTTGTCAGCTCTGAAAGCCCGGCAAAGTCGCCTGCTTTCAGTTCAGTAATAGTCATATACTGTTGAGTACTAAAATCAAGCGAGGTAATTGTCGTTAAATGAATAGCCGAAATCTGGTTGCAGTCGGTTACACCGTCTATTTGGTCGACAATAGCATCGCGAACCTGTGGGGTGCGATCGCATACTGCTGGAATAGGGAGACTGTCATTATCGGTGATTGTCGCTGTTGCGGTAGCATCATCACCGAGTGCGCCAGGGTCTGTGCCAGTTAATGTTACGGTAAAACTCTCGCTGCCCTCAACCAACCCATCCTCAAGCACTGGCACACTGAAAGTGGTGCTTGTTGCCATGGCTGGAATGGTGATGCTTCCAGTTGTTGCCGTGTAGTCCGAGCCGGCATTGGCGGTGCCATCGCTAGTCATATAATCGACTGTCAGCGGAAAGGCGTTAGGTGGATTCAGTGTTATGGTGAATGCGACACTGCCCGCCTCTTCGCCCACCTCAACACTGGTATCGGCAAACTCAACCTGCGTGGTATCGTCATCTATAATCGTAACGTCTAATTGGGGGGTGCTGAACTCGCGTGGGAATAGTGAGTTAACTTTGGTTAGAAATCTGGGGTTGCTTACGGTGATGGTGAATTGTTCATCATCCTCATCCAGCATATCGTTGAGTACGACATCGATAAATTTATTATTACTTGTATTGGCAGGTATGACTACGGTACCAGCCAGCGCGGTAACGTCTGTGGCTGTCACATCACCTGAAATGGTGTAGTCTAGCGACAGTGGCTGTTTGATTGTAACGTTTTCTACTATAGTAACCCTATTAAAGGCAGATACGACCATGCTAATGTTTGAAGTGTTTCTGCTATCTGCTTCATTGTACTTTAAAAAACCATCAGCAGCTCCAGCCCCAAAGCCCAATAAAACATCAATATTATCGGTTAACGCGAAACTTGCTGAGGCGGGCATAAGCCCTAAGGTAGCGGGCGGTGTGGCGGTAACCGTGATGACCTCATCACCATAAATATCGTTGGATTGTGCGGTAGATAGCGTAACCGTGAAATCTGCACTGGCACTGGTTTGCCCGGCGGGGATAGTCATGGTGAAATTGCTGGCGGTGAAAGGTATTACACCGACAATCCCACTACCCGTAATGGTGATTGGCACTTCAGTGGCGGTCGCGAAGCTACCACCTCCCAGAGTAACGATTGCCCGTGTGGTAAAAGCATTCCCGGTAACAACATGGCTTGTCAACGGCTGACCATTTTCTTGCAACGACAAGGTCAAGCCGGTTGGGGTGTTTTGAGCGTTAGTTGTCTGGGCGATAAATAGCAGAGCAAGAAAGGTTATGACACGAGATCGAATCAGAAACTCGGCTAAAATACCAAACCGCTTCGGCATTGCCGGTCGAGCTATTTCGTTTTGTGTCATAGTCTGGAGCCGTACCCGATTGGCGCGCTAAGGTATTTGAACCACGTTCAAAAAATCGGGGGGGGGGGTACTGCGTGAAATCATAAGGGAACCTTATTTAATGGTTCTACTGGGAAGCCTGTGAGTAGAGGTTGAATTTTCCACAGTATAACAGAATTGAAACTCGTGTTAGCCCAATTATAGTGTTTGTTAGCCCTTTTTCAAGAAATTGTTACGAGTAAATTAACTATCCCATTAATTAGTACGTAACTTGTCCGGTTTATGCTACGCCCATTTGGGGTGTATATGAACCAGGCAGTATTTCGAGAGAGACTAAGACAGATGAGATTTGAAGAAGCGTATGACGGTTACCAACGTCACCGATTGCGCGAAATCATTGCCTATGAACTGGAGGCAGAGGGCGAAACCATGTTCGGTGGTGAGATCGAAGTGGACGAGAGCTATTTCGGCGGGTGCGCAAAGGCAAGCGAGGACGGTGCTGCAGGTAAAATCCCCGTGTTTGGCTTGTTAAAGCGAGGTGGAAAGGTCGATACGAAGATCATTGCCGATGCTTATTCAACGACCTTAATCCCGATTATTGAGAATAAGGTGATCCCTGACAGTATTGTTTATTCTGACTGTTAGAGATGTTATAATGTGCTAGATGTCATTGATTTCAAGCACCATCGTATCAATCACATCAACGGTTTACTGTGGTATGTTCTTAACATCGAGAGCAGGCATAAAACTCAATTCACTGCTTCGACCTTTGCCGCACAGAACTTGAATTCTGGGATTTTTCCGACTGGATCCAACGCTGGGTTGGTCAATGTGTTTGCGGCAGCTTCGGCATAGCAAAATGGGATAAAAATCATATTGTCGGGCAAAGCCGAATCTGCTCTGGCGGTTAATTCAATGGCACCTCGGCGGGTCGAGACTTTGATTTTTTCGCCTGCTTCAATATGCAAAGAGCGCAGTGCTTGCGGGGAAATGGAGGCAATCGCTTCAGGTTCAATCTGATCCAATACTCGGGTGCGGCGGGTCATTGAGCCGGTGTGCCAGTGTTCTAATTGTCGACCGGTGGAAAGGATCATCGGGTAATTTTCATCGGGCACTTCGGCGAGCTCACCGACCCGTTGCCAAACAACTCGAGTGTGAAACTTAACGACGCTAAACCGTATCACTCTTGGGAGCGTGGCTTGAATGCCAAATAATCATCTGGCACAATGGCTTGCTCATATTTTTTGCTCAGGCTTTTTGCTCAGGCAATTTTTTCCAAAGAAAATGCCTCTGCATAAAGTCACCGAAAAAGAGCTGTTCAAAGCGACCGATTTAATGAACAACCGACCTAGAAAATGTTTGGGGTATAAAACCCCTTGGGAGGTCTTTTCCCGCACAATGGGAATAGATCATAATATAAACCCGAGTGTTGCACTTATGGGTTGAATTCGCCAAACTTCCAGTTTTGACATGTTTTCTTCCATTTCGAATTTTTTAAAACTTCTTTGTACGGATTTTGAATCATTAGGGGGTCATACCCAGAAGTATTCATTTCATCCCTATTTACCAGACAAAGAAAATAGTTTTCTTGTTTTTTTTGTGCAACATCCATTTCATTTTTTGACCAAAAAAAATAAGGTTTTCCTGTATATGACTTTACTTCTATAAATTTATCTAATAATACCGACTCATCTGTTTTATAAGATTGAATGTCATAACCAGCACTTGTATCCATTTCGGAAATTATTTTAATATTTTTGTGTGTTAAGTGTTTTTTTCTTTTTAATTTTTCATAAATCAAAACAAATTTTTCAGCCTCTGCCCCTAATTCTGATTGTTTATCTTGCAGATTTTTCAAACTCTGTAAAGTGTGGTTTTTAATCTGTGACCTTTCAATAAGCGGAACGGCAACATCATAAAACCATTCTAGGAAATTTTCATTAATCCTGAATTGATTCTGGATTAAATCGTCATTTTCAAACAACCCTAATCCGAGTAAAAAGTTTCTGATGGGTGAAAACTTTAGTTTAATCCGATTATTTTTAACATAAATAGAGTCTCCAAATTCTAGATTATTGCTATTTATAAAATGGTGCAATTCATTTTCATTGGCTAATTTTAAAAAAAGACAAATGCAAATCTCTTTTGTAAATTTATCCAAATTAATGCTATTTCTTAGAGCAACTAAATTAGATATCTTAATAACTTCTAGCCACTGTAATAAGCATATAGTGCCATCAAACGAATTACTAAAAGAATATTCTTTCGATGCACATGCTTGTTTTAAATCTTGAATCGAATAATGACCATTTGACAACAATTCAATAATATAAATAATATGAGATTTAGTGCCTAAATGACTATGCTGTAGAATTTTTTCTAGCATGGTAATCTCTAATTATTGCTTTAATGTCATTGTCATCGTTTTCATCAAATTCATCCATATTCATATTTAATAACGGAATTTCCTCATTTTCTATAATATCCAACATCCTTGCCTCTTTTTCCAATACTATATCATGTATTATCTGATCAATAGAGTCTGCCGATATTAGGTAATAATAGTTAATTATGTCGTTATTATCTAATCCATATCTATGTACTCTGTCTTTAGATTGCATATACATGGCGGCATTGAAATTTTTTTCCAAATAAATGGCGTTATGACAAGCCTTATGTAGTGAAATAGATTCGCCAACAGCAAAAGGGTTGGCAATAATGACTTTGTAAGGGCAGTTTAACCGATGAAATTGGTTAATAATTTCTTCTCTATTTGGCACATTCACCTCAGTTTTATCCACAGGTATCGCACCGTACAATAATTCACACTCAACATCGTTTTTATTTAAGAATTCTTTTAAATCAAGAATATTTTGAATAAAAACACTCCAAATAATGACCTTGCCATCAGCCCCTTGTTTTGCATTTATTTGCTTTACTAATTTTAGAATCTTTAGAAACTTTGGCGGTGTTTCTTGTTCTGGGTTATAAGATTTTATAAGTTCTATAATCTCCCTATCGTCAACACCTAACTTATTTGATAAACCCTCTTCATGTAGGTGATTTTCTAATGCAGTGCTTAGTAAGTTTGGATTAGTCACACATTGCATCAAACGAATTAATTTTGCTTTTCTTAGCTTGCTCATAAAACTGTTATCATGGCTATTGTTCTCAAAAAAATCTATATATTTCTTTTCAATATAACCATAGATTTCTCTTTGAGTTTGACTCATCTGCACAATAATTGGTTGATTTTCTATTGGTGCTGGCAAGCCCAAATCAGATTTTTTAACTCTAATAAAAAATGGTGATATTCTATCAATTAGTGTTTTAATATCTCGCTTAACACTTGGCGTATTATTGTTGTTTAATTCTTGCAAATAATGAACTGGGTAGCCAATAACATCCTTACTAGGCCAAATAAATTTATAGAGGTTATATAAGTCCTGATAACCATTAGGTGCTGGTGTTCCCGTTAAAATAACTCTACTGCTTGCATATTTAGCAATAGACAATACTGCCTCTGCCCATTTCCCACCGTCGGTATTTTTAATTCTATGCGCTTCATCAAGCACCAACATTATTTTATTGTTATCTCGTTTGAGAAAATCTTTAATGCTTTTAATGTCAGATTCATTCGATGCGCTTTGATATGAAATGAGTGTGATTTCCGTGTAGCCATCTGAGTAAAAATGGTTTTTTCTTTGAGTGGTAGACACGCCGACCAACTCTTTTATTGACGTGTTTTTGTTAAAACATGATTTATATTCATTTTTCCACGGAGCAAAAGCCGCTAATGGTGAAATAATTAACAACTTATTAATATGCTTCTCATGTTCAATGGGTAGGCTTTTTAAATAAGCATAAGCACCATAAACAATAGACGTTTTGCCTGCACCTGGGACTGAAAAATTACAAGCATTTTGGGAAAATGCTAAATGATAAGATGATAATAATTGCAGTGGGTACAACTCTCTGCTTAATTCATTGGAAATAATGGTGGTAAATGTTTTAAAATCCTCCTCAATATGGATGTCATTGCGGATGTTTTTTGCTTTTAACGAGAATTCAAAAAAATTCTCATTTTCTTGATTTATTTCAAATACAAACTCTGCAACTTTCTCGGATATCTCAAAAACAATATTGAATTTGTTAAATAGTTTTCGAATTGCTTCATATTGTTTTTCTTCATCATCAAAATCATTAGGATTTTCTTCTGTTGAAAATGGAACAATAATTTTGTTATCTAAATCAAAATTAGCACCATAAGCCTCAAAATTAGATTTTACCCTACGTTTGCTTTTAATTAAGTCAATATTGCCAGTTAAAATGTAGCAATTATCACCTAACTCTATAAATATACTCATCTATTTTTCTTTTTAATAATCTGTTGAAAACTCCACAACAAACTATTAATTTCTTTTACTGTATCTAACACATTTTCATTAAATTCATCATTATCGGTATTGATAGCCTTCAAAGTTTTCTTTGCTCGTTGCAAAAGCTCCATAGGTGCATTTGCTTCGTTTGCATCCTCTAAATCCCTTTTGGTTTTATATAAATTTTCTTTTAGTAGGCTTTCTGTTTTGCCCGCCCAATCCGAGTCTCTGCCTTTTATTAAATTATTAATATTTTCATCCGGTCTTTCTTGTTTTAAATCTTCTAATGTTTTTTCTGCATCATTGATTGGCTCAATATATTCTGCATATCTATTGGTAAATTCTTTCCACAGTCGCTCGTGATTAAAAAAACCTTGTCCTTTGGATGGATTGCCAATCTCTCTGATTTTATGTGTACCAAACCCTGCTCTAATATAGTCAAAATAAATGTTTTTCAAATCATTAATATCGCTTTTATCAGGATTCCAGTCTCTCTTTCTAATACCTTTGCCTGACTTTTGTGTTTCTAAATATCCTCTTATATCAACAAAAGGACCTTCCATTTTCTCTTCGCTTAGTCTCGTATACATTTCCTCATAGCCATAGGTTTTTAGATATTCTTCCATTAATTTTAATATTTTTAAATATTCCTTTATTTTTACTGGGTTTTCTCCCATAAATTTAGCAATTTCTTGGTGAGTAAAGTTATCTTGAGATAGTTCCTTGCATTTTAGGTATTTTTCAATGGCGTTGTAATCAACTGGTTGGTCGGCACCCATTTGATAAATGGTTTCCAATTTTCTAATTTCTCTTGGATCGTCTTCAAAAGCATCTGGCAACACAATTGCTCGAAAATAAGTTGGATTACTATGGTTACTTAAAGCCAATTTTTTCAGCAACATACAACGACGATTACCGTCAATTATTACACCATCTTTGGTAATAATACCAACTTCTTTTTGTCCATATTCATCAATATCAACCATTGTCTGTTTATTTCGACTTTTTTTAGATTTCCATAAAAAATCAACAATCAACTTTTCACCTTCTTCAGTTGTTGCATCAATAGGTTGATATTGTTTTTCATAAGTTTTAACAAAGGTACCAATGCGCCCGTTATATTGATTAAATACCAAATACTCTACTGGAATTTTATGAGCCGTCATTTCCGAAGTACCATCTTTGTAAGTAACATTTTTAGAGCCGCTTCTGTTGCCCTCGTTAGATATAACTTCCTTTATTTTTTGTATTCTGGCTTCTTTATTTAATGGCATATCTATTTCCTCTTATTAGCAATTTGTGTAATTTGATTTATTGTATATAAAGCATATAACTGCTTTTTATGTACATTAGTTTTATATTTGAAAATACTTTTTGTGTCTATAATGTCGCCATTGGCATATAGGTTTACCAAATTTTTAGCTTCTTCTATCAGCTCTATGGGTTGTAATTTATCGTTAGAATAACCTTTTTCATACATGTCTTGCAAATCTTTGCCAAAAGCAACTTTTTCTAAAAAATCACTCTGTACCCTTTCTATAAATTCATTGCCATTATTAAGTGTCCCTATAAATTGTTCAATTTTTTCTTGATGTGTTTTATTTATTTCCTGTAATTTATAGTTAATACCTGTTCCGTAAGTAACCGTTGTCCGCCATTTTTTGTCGGACAGCCCATTTTCTCTTAAGCAATAGTTTGATAACGTGATTGTCATATTTCCCACTTTAAAAGGATGTCTCCTAAAGCGACTGCCTCGCTTTCTTATTGGTGGATTATCAAATACTTTTCTCTTAAAAGTATTGATGTTATTTACTCCTTTTAATTTTGGTTTTTCCTGAATTAGTATGTTGTCTAGAATTGGCAAATTTAATTCTTTTAATATTGCTTTTGCAATTGCATTGCTAACCAAAGGACAAACAGCATTGCCTACCAATGCCCATTTACTATTTTCAGATACACCTATAAATTGATAGGTAATTGGGAAGCTCATTAAAATTCCAACTTCTCTAACTGTTGGCGTTCTATATTGACCGTCGTCAACTCTATTCAACTCGCTTGGATATATAAGAGCTTCTCTTGAATTATCCAACTTGGTCGCAGTAACCGTTCTGCTTGGATTGTTTAAGTTTTCAGGAAACGACATTTTACCCATATAAGGATGATTGGTTTTACAATGTTTCGAATAATCCCAGTGGGACTTGTAAATGCCTGTGTCGTAAAAATGATCGGTTAATTTAGCCGTATTTATTTTGATGTTTTTATAATTTGGATCGGCAACTTGTTTTTGTTTTTGAAAAGGGTGTGGAAAAAATGCAAATATATTCTCTACAGAAACGGGATTTTGTTTGTTTGTCATTTCCAGAATTGGGAATGATTTAGTTTTAATAATTTCGCCTACAAATAATCTTTTTCTGACTTGCGCTACTCCAAAATCACTGGAGTTTATAATTCTATGATTGCCTTCAAACCTTATGGCTATTTTATTTGGATTAATCTTGTGTTTTTTTGCCCACGGCGTTAAATCTAATTCCCTAAAAGTATATTTATCTTTGGCGTATTTCGCTGCATTTACAACATTTTCCATAAACCATGCTTTTAGTCGGGAGTTTGGCTGGTGTTTTTTGATGGCAACAATTCTTAAAAAAATCTCTATTAAATCAATGCCAAGTTGCTTGTCTGCATTACCGCATTTATTAGAACTAGAGAAGCTAACACAAGGCGGACTACCTAGAATGATATCGGTGTCAGGCAATGCGTTTATCCGTTCCACGCTTTCGCTAAAATCAAGAATACTACTAGCATCACAACTTAATCTAAAATTATGATTAAAAGTTTCAATAGCAGGCTTCCAGCAATCTATGCCTTGAACAACTTTAAATCCTTGTTGCTTGAATCCTTCAGAGAACCCTCCCCCCCCACAAAACAAATCGATTACAGTTAAATGCTTGTTTTTGGTATTCACTTTTACTTCCATATTCACTCTTGAAATATAACGATTAAAAGCATTTTCGTTTTGAGAAAGTTCCACAGGGCACTAACAAGGACACTAACAACTTTCCAGAATGACAAATGGCGTTCGCACTAATGAATATTTTAATATTACTGGGCTAACATCAACATGTACGAGTAGAATTTCCAATGTCCATGACCATTCAATTTATTATATTCGTTAGGTTTCATTTCCTGCAACCTACTCAACGATTTACTATGGTATGTTCTTAACATCGAGAGCAGGCATAAAACTCAGCTCACCGCTTCAACCCGTGCCGCACAGAACTTAAATTCTGGGATTTTGCCGACTGGATCCAACGCTGGATTGGTCAATGTGTTTGCCGCGGCTTCGGCGTAGCAAAATGGGATAAAAATCATATTGTCGGGCAAAGCCGAATCTGCTCTGGCGGTTAATTCAATGGCACCTCGGCGGGTCGATACTTTGATTTTTTCGCCTGCTTCAATATGCAAAGAGCGCAGTGCTTGCGGGGAAATGGAGGCAATCGCTTCGGGTTCAATCTGATCCAGTACACGGGTGCGGCGGGTCATTGAGCCGGTGTGCCAGTGTTCTAGTTGCCGTCCGGTGGAAAGGATCATCGGGTAGTTTTCATCGGGTACTTCGGCGGGTGCGACTAGATTCGCCGGCACCAATTTCGCGCGCTTACTCGGTGTCGGGAAGCCGTTGTCGAAAACAATATCATTGCCCGGTTGGTCGGGGGCTTCGCAAGGATAGGTGACCGCACTTTCGACAGACAACCGATCCCAGCTAATGTTATCCAGCGACGGCATTACCCCTGCCATTTCGGCATAAATGTCGCGCGGATGGGCATAGTGCCAATCCAAACCCATGCGTTTGGCAATTTCCTGCGTAATCCACCAATCCTGACGCGCCTCGCCCGGAAGTTGCAAGGCACTGCGCCCCATCTGTACCTGACGGTTGGTATTGGTCACCGTGCCTTCTTTTTCGGGCCAGGCTGATGCCGGTAGTATGACATCGGCATAAAATGCGGTTTCGGTTAGGAATAAGTCCTGCACCACGAGATGGTCTAGTTTTGCCAATGCGTCTCTGGCGTGTTGCACATCGGGGTCGGACATAGCCGGATTTTCGCCCATGATGTACATGCCCGATATTTTATCATCGTGAATGGCATCCATAATCTCGACCACGGTCAAGCCGCGTTGCGGGTCGAGTTTCGTGCCCCAAGCATCTTCAAATTGGGCGCGAATATTATCCACATCGACCAACTGATAATCCGGCAACATCATCGGAATCAAACCAGCATCCGATGCCCCTTGCACATTATTTTGACCGCGCAATGGATGTAATCCAGTGCCAGCACGCCCTATCTGACCGGTAATCAGCGATAAGGCAATCAAGCATCGGGCATTGTCGGTGCCGTGTATATGCTGAGAAACCCCCATGCCCCAGAAAATAATCGATGCCTTAGCGGTTGCAAAAGTCCGTGCGACCACGCGCAAGGTCTCGGCATCAATCCCGCAGATGACCTGCATCTTTTCGGGCGAGAAATCTTTAATGTGTTGTTTCAGGTTTTCAAACCCTTCGACGTGTTGCTGAACATAAAGCGGATCGTATAGATTTTCTTCGATAATGGTATGGAGAATGCCATTGAGCATCGCCACATCCGTGCCCGGCTTAAACTGCAACATGTGGGTCGCATGTCGTTTCAACGCCGTGCCTCTCGGGTCCATAACGATGAGCGTGCCGTGCTTGGCGGCTTGTTTGAAAAAGGTCGCCGCAACCGGGTGATTACCGACCGGATTAGCCCCAATAACAACGACACAATCAGCATCTTTTACGGCATTGAACGGTGCCGATACCGCACCTGATCCGACCCCTTCCAATAACGCTGCCACCGATGACGCATGACATAGTCGGGTACAGTGATCGACATTGTTGGTGCCAAAACCAGTGCGTACCAGTTTTTGAAACAGATAGGCTTCCTCGTTCGAGCATTTCGCTGAGCCGAACCCGGCCAAGGCGTTACCACCACGCTGGTCGCGGATTTTCTGCAATCCACCAGCCGCCAAGGTCAACGCCTCTTCCCAGCTTGCTTCGCGAAAATGCGCTAAAGGATTAGCCGGATCAAGGTCAATATCGCCGACCTTATTGCTTTTATCCAATCGAATGAGTGGCTTGGTCAAGCGATGAGGATGTTTCACATAATCAAACCCAAATCGCCCCTTAACACATAGCCGATTCTTGTTGGCGGGTCCATCGCGCCCCTGAACCGTAAGAATTTCATTGTCCTTGACCTGATAGGTGATTTGACAACCGACTCCGCAATAGGGGCAGACGCTGTTCGTTTCGGTCAACACATCAGCGGTCAGATCCGCTCTGGCGACCCCTTTTTCGTCCACCAAAGTCGCTTCCATGAGTGCCCCTGTCGGACAGGCTTGTACGCATTCGCCACATGCCACACAGGTACTGTCGCCCATCGGGTCGTCAAAATCGAACACAATTTTTGAATTATGCCCGCGAAAAGCCATCCCAATAACGTCATTGACCTGCACTTCACGACATGCGCGGACACACAGATTGCACTGAATACAAGCATCTAACGCCACATACATGGCAGGATGACTAGTATCTGGCGGCGGAGTTTGATGTTGTGGGAATCGGCTTACCGATAGCTCGAGTTTATCCGCCCATTGCCAAAGATGGGAGTCCGGCTGATGGGCAATCTCTCGGGACGGTTGATCGGCGAGCAATAATTCCATCACCAGTGTTTGCGCTTTCTTGGCTTTCGCGCTATCGGTTTTGACCACCATGTCGGCGGTGGGTTTGCGTAAACACGAGGCGGCGAGTACCCGCTCACCTTCAATTTCCACCATACACGCCCGACAATTTCCATCTGCTCGGTAATCCGGTTTGGGCGTGTAACAAAGATGTGGAATTTCTATTTGCTGACGTTTTGCCACCTGCCAAATAGTTTCATCCGTACCAGCCTGTACCGATTCGCCATTGAGGGTAAAGTTGATTGTCCCTGACATTACAAATCCTCCGCAAAGTATTTCAACACACAATTGATTGGGTTGCCGGCTGCCTGACCCAAACCGCAGATAGACGCATCGGTCATAACCGTACTCAAATCATGGAGTAGTTCCACATCCCATTTTGGTTGTGCCATGAGTTTGACTGCCTTTTCCGTGCCAACACGACAAGGCGTACATTGACCACAACTCTCGTCCTCAAAAAAGCGCATCAGGTTTAACGCGACCTCTTTCATATTATCATGATGGCTAAACACCACCACCGCTGCCGAACCAATAAAGCAATCATGTTCCTGCAAGGTGCCAAAATCAAGCGGTGCCTGATCGATAGAAGCGGGCAATATGCCACCAGAAGCACCACCGGGCAAATACGCCTTAAAGGTGTGCCCATCAAGCATACCGCCACAATAGTCATTGATTAAATCACGAATAAAAATGCCCGCTGGTGCCAGTTTAACACCCGGGTTTTTGACCCGACCAGAAACCGAATAACTACGCAATCCCTGACAGCCATTGGTACCGGCATCAGCAAACCACTGCGCCCCTTTTTCAACAATATCTCTGACCCAAAACAAGGTTTCCACGTTATTCTCAAGTGTCGGGCGACCAAATAAACCGACCTCTGCCACATACGGCGGGCGATTACGCGGCAAGCCACGCTTGCCCTCGATGGACTCAATCATTGCCGACTCCTCGCCACAGATATACGCGCCGGCACCCCGTCTTATCTCAATTTCAACATGGGCTGCCAGCCCAGCCGTTTTTACCTTGTCAATTTCGATTTTGAGTAAGGCGATAATCGCCGGATATTCATCCCTAATATAGATATAACTGCGCTCAATACCGACTGCCCAAGCCGCAATGAGCATGCCCTCAATAAAACGATGCGGGTCGGATTCAAGATAATAGCGATCCTTGAACGTGCCGGGCTCGCCTTCATCGCCATTCACTGCCATCAAACGCGGCCCTTCAAAGCCACGCACGATATTCCATTTTCGCCCGGTCGGAAAACCCGCGCCACCCAAGCCTTTTAGTACCGAATCATCCAATTTTTTGATGATGTCCTTGATGGTGAACTCCGCCGACAAACAGGCTTGGAGCAGTTTATAGCCACCCTCTTTGAGATAATTGTCATAGTCAATATAGTCTGGAGAAGGCGGATGTGTTTGACCGGTTGCCGCCGCTTCCAATAATTGCGCTGCAGTCGCGTTACCAATATGATGATGTCCGACTTCGGCAACTGGTGCCATTTCACAACGCCCCATGCACGGTGCGCGCAGAACCCGAACGTCTGAATTCGTCGCCGAATTTACAGATTGCTCCAACCCCTCCAGTAGCGTTTTGGCACCAGCAAGTTGGCAAGCGATGCTGTCGCACACTCGTATCGTCGTCGCTGGCGGCACCGTATCGCCCTCCTTAACCACGTCAAAATGCGCGTAAAAGGTTGCCACCTCATAGACTTCGGTTTGCGACAACTTCATTTCTTCTGCTAATGCCACCAGATGCGCGCTGGACAAATGACCATATTCATCCTGCACAAGATGCAGATATTCAAGCAATAAATCCCGCCGCCGTGGAGAATCACCCAACAACGCTCGAATTTGCTCACTGGCAAAAGGGATGACCTGCCGCCCTTTAGGATGCGAATGAGTTTTATGCTTGCCGCGCCCGGGATGCCCTCTTTTCATCGCAATATGCTTCACAACACTCATAATGTATAATATTCCTCTAATGTTTCTGACTTAGCAGCCATGTTATTTTACCGCTTGATTATAGGGGTGATTATAGTAGATATCGACCAGTGGCGGATTATAAACTTAACCGAACATCGACAAATTACTGTCTGTTATTTGTTTGTCCAGCCATTTTTATGGTCACATCTTCATGTTGTTCAACCACTATTTCTATTAGCGTACTATTTTGTTTATTCATCAGGCTAATATGGTATCTTTAGTGCGAAGGATTCGACCACTGAGTATGTTCAAAACGCAAGTAGTATAAACAAAAATATACATGACAAGGAAGATGCGCTCGAATAGCAAAAAATACCACCCTTCCGTGCTCCAGATTTTTGATGCTGGTGGTGTAATGTGTTAATTTTCACGAGTCGATAGGATGCATCTCGCGTATTTCGATGAAAATAAATATTCTGAAGAAAATCCATTTTTCTTCATTGGAGGGTACTTGATTCCTGAAGCTAAAGCGTTGGAACTAGAAAGCATACTCACACAAATCCAATCGAATTTCTTTGGCTCTACAGCACTGAGAAGCGATACTGAATTTCATGGAAAAGATATGTCCCACCGTAAAGCGCATTTCAAAAAAAGAACCCTCAAGGAGAGAGTCCATCTGTTTGAATATATTACTACATTTATCATTAATAATCAGTTGCCTGTCAGAATGGTTTGCATTGACGTAAACTCACATAGACGGAAATACATGTACCCACAGCCAGAATACCGATTAGGATTAATGTTGGTGCCGGAATCCTTCTGTGATTACCTGCAACGAGTCGATGATATTGGTGCAGTATTTGGGGATTATGAAAAAGACGAAATTTCCGGAGCAATATTGGATTTCGCTGAATTTAAGGTGTCTGGAAACACACCAATGTACGGTCGCCCTCTTGAAAGATTAATTGATACGGTCTATTTCACCCATTCACACCACAGTAGATTTCTGCAAGTTGCCGATGTTTTAGTCTATATGCTGGGCGGTATGAGAACATGACCCGCAGACCATCAAAATGGCATGATCAACAAATATATGATCTATGGGGCAAAATAAAGACCAACGCGGAAGTGAAAATCCAGCGTTGGCCTTAGAGTCGGTACGACTAGTATCAGCAGAGAAGCTCGCTTTTAGGAACGTGCATCTAGTCGCGATGTGGATTATAGTGCGTTTAAGACATAGAATCAAGGCATTTGATGTCAGGATATAGGGTGAGACCTTGCAAAATTTTACAGTCCTACCTAATTGATATTTGGCAACGGTTCTTGCGCGGCTGAAGTCGCACTTCCGTTGTCGTAAATTTATCCAAACAGTCTATTCGTAATTCGTAATTATTTTATTGCTCCGTTTCAGGTAAGCAACGACTTTAATGTGCTACCGATGGTCGCTGGAGAATCTGACACCGCGATACCGGCGCGTTTGAAGGCTTCTATTTTATCTTCGGCACTGCCCTTGCCACCGGCAATAATGGCACCGGCATGTCCCATACGTCTGCCGGGTGGCGCGGTTACGCCAGCGATGAAACCACAGATTGGTTTCTTGGTTTTATTCTGGCGGACAAATTCGGCAGCTTCCTCTTCTGCGCTACCGCCAATCTCACCAATCATCACAATGGATTCGGTCTTTGGGTCGGCAAGAAACAACTCCAGACAGTCGATAAAATCGGTGCCGTTTATTGGGTCGCCACCAATGCCGATGCAGGTGCTTTGCCCCATAGACTGTGCCGTGGTTTGTGCCACCGCTTCATAAGTCAAGGTGCCAGAGCGGGAAACAATCCCCACTGAACCCGCCGTATGTATATGCCCGGGCATGATGCCGATTTTGCACTCTGCGGGGGTGATGATACCCGGGCAATTGGGTCCGATTAAGCGGGTCGCTGAATGCGCCAACATTCTTTTCACCCTAATCATATCCATGACCGGAACTCCCTCAGTAATACACACCACCAGCGCAATCTCGGCATCAATCGCTTCCAAAATAGCATCGCCAGCAAACGGTGGTGGCACATAAATTACAGAGGCATTGGAAGCCGTTTTTTCGACCGCTTCGGCGACTGTATCAAATACTGGCAAACCCAGATGCGTTTGTCCACCCTTACCGGGCGTAACACCACCGACCAGATTGGTGCCATATTCAATCGCCTGTTGGCTGTGAAATGTGGCAGTGCTACCGGTGAAACCCTGACAAATCAAACGTGTGTTTTTATCGACTAATACCGACATTATGCGCCCTCCCCGCTTTCTGCGGCAAAGGATTTGACCGATTCGACCACTTTTTTAGCCGCATCGCCCAAATCATCTGCCGAGTCTATTGGCAGACCAGAATCCGCCAGAATCGCTTTGCCCTTTTCAACATTCGTGCCCTCCAGCCGCACCACCAACGGCACATTGAGGGCGACTTCCTTTGCCGCAACCACAATCCCTTCGGCAATCACATCACAACGCATAATACCGCCAAAAATGTTGACCAGTATGCCTTTGACATTGGCATCCGCTAAAATTATCTTAAATGCTGCGGTTACCCTTTCGGTTGTGGCACCGCCACCGACATCAAGAAAATTCGCCGGTGAGCTGCCATATAACTTGATAATATCCATAGTCGCCATCGCCAGACCCGCGCCATTGACCATACAGCCAATCGAGCCATCCAGCTTAATGTAATTCAATTCATGTTCACCAGCTTCCGCTTCGGCGGGATCCTCCTCGTCCAAGTCACGTAATGCGATGATTTCGGGCTGACGAAATAGTCCATTACTGTCGAAATTCATCTTCGCATCCAGCGCAAGCAACTCACCATCACCAGTCACCGCTAATGGATTTATTTCAATCATGCTCGCATCCAGCTCGGTAAAAGCACGGTACATGGCACTCATAAATTTGACCGCTGAACGCACCTGACCACCCCGAAGCCCCAGCCCAAAAGCCAATTTTCGCGCATGGAAAGGTTGCAGTCCGATGACCGGATCAATGACTACCTTGATTATTTTTTCCGGCGTGTTGGCTGCCACTTCCTCAATATCCATGCCACCTTCGGTAGAAGCAATCACCGTTACCCGACCGCTCCCACGATCCACCAACATCCCCAGATACAGCTCACACGCTATATCGCAACCGTCCTCAATATAAATGCGCTTGACCTCCTTGCCAGCCGCTCCTGTCTGATGCGTAACCAACTGCATCCCCAATATATCACCCGCCGCCTGCTCGACCTTTGCCAGCGAATCCACCACTCTCACCCCACCACCTTTGCCTCTTCCACCAGCATGAATCTGCGCCTTAACTACCCAGACCGGGCCGCCCAACACTCGGGCAGCATCCAGCGCATCGTTCACATTAAACGCCACCTTCCCGTTCGGTATAGTAACGCCATATTGCGCCAATAATGACTTGGCTTGAAATTCATGGATATTCATTGACTATTCACTCGTGTTTTAGCAGACGCAACAATATACCAAATCGTGACCGCAGGCAATACACTACCCAGTTACAGATTGGCTATAAAGGAGCGACACAAAAATAATTACGAATTACGAATAGACTGTCGTGGTTGGGGTCGTGTTACATGTGGAAAACCCTTGCGTGTTTGGTGATTTTACTGGATTCCTGCTCCCCGCCTGCGCGGAGACAGGCTTCGCAGGAAAGACGAATGTTGGTTTTTTGCACAGTCTCCTACGCGGGAACGACTGATAACTGCCATTATCAATTACCGCACTACTCCTCTGCCCCTTCACAATTGCCGTCATCCCAACAGTCGGTGCGCCATTGGCGGGGGGATATTTGTGCCGGCAAACCCCATGCTCCCAACGCATTTTGTTTGGCGACGCGCTCGGCATCGTAGCTTGCGGGGTCATTAATCCATGCGCGGTTCAATTTTCCTTGTCGATTACGCGGTAGCCAGCCCCAGCCGTTTTTAATCATTGCTAGATTGATGTTTTTCTGCCCTTTGAACAGGTGGCATATCATGCGCCCATAAACCCCTATTTCATAGCACTCGGCAGTCACCGAGTCACCAATACCAATCAATTTTTTCAGGGCTTGGGTGGCGGCTTTGCCGCCGGGCTGACCGACTCGGGCAGGGACGGTTTCGCACTTCTTGCACCCGCGTGGGGTAAACGCCTCATGGCTCGTTTCGGGGGTGTCTAAATCAGCAAGACGTATGACAAAACGCTTGTTATTCTTGCCCACTAGGGTAACGGTGTCGCCGTCAATAATCTTCTTTATCGCCCCATTCAGCCTAAAATTGACTTGAGATTGTCGCTTGTCGTAAGACGACACATCGGATAACGCATTGGCAGATAATAGCAAAACGAACACGGCAATTGTATTGCCCAACGAAATTTTCATTTTAGGCTCTTGTTAGAGGGATGGGTCAGGATGTTTTGTTCGGGACTGATTATTTTACTTTCAATCGCGCTCAAAATCCCGCGCAGCATTTTTATTTCCTGAGTGTAAGGACACGCTCGATTGAATAACCGAATCAGTTTTCGTTGCTGTTTGGTTGACCGCCCATCGCTAAACTCGATCAACGTCAAAACCTGCTCAAGGTGGCTGTAAAAATGTTGCATCTCTGTCGCGCTCGCCCGTATTTCGTTTGCGCGAGGCGGTAAATTTTCTGCCTGCTCCTGCGTAGCGCGTCTTAACTCATACAGCATAATTATAACTGCCGCGCTCAGATTCAAGGAGGCAAATTCATCTTCCACCGGAATACGCACCAGATGATGACATCGTTCCAATTCGTCATTGGTTAAGCCGCTGCTTTCCCTGCCAAACAGAATCCCGACTTGGGAATGGGTCGCTTGTATGGCGGCTTTTTCCATTGCCACACTCGGTTCGAGCGACTGCCACTCTAGCGAGCGGTGTCTTGAAGTGGTTCCCAAAACCAACCTGCAGTCGGCTATTGCCTGATCCAAACTATCAAAAACCTGTGCCTGCTCCAAAATGTGGTCGGCTCCGGCTGCCCGTGCATCAGCGATTGGGCTGGGGAACACCTTAGGTTTAATCAGCACCAACTGATTGACTCCCATATTTGCCATTGCTCTGGCAGTGGCACCTATATTTCCCGGATGGGTAGGTTCAATGAGTACGATTCGGATATAATTCAACACTTTCAACTTTACATCATAAAATAAGAGCGATTTTGCCCCATATCTCTAGTGCAACGGAATGATTCTGTGAGTTTTTGTATCGTTTAAAATTGCTCGGAAGTGGCTCTTTGAACAAATTATTGATCATTCAGGCAACCAAATGAACCCATTAGTTAATACTGGCATAAAAGCCGCCCGCCGCGCTGGTAGCATCATCCTGCGCCATATGGATCGCATCGACCAGTTATCGGTGGAAAAAAAAGGTAGCCATGACTTTGTCAGTGAGGTTGACCACATGGCAGAAGAAGATATTATTGACACCATTCACTACCTCTATCCCAATCACCGCATCATCGCCGAAGAGAGTGGCACACAACATTCCCCAGACTCCGAGCCACAGGGCGAGGACGAATTTGAATGGATTATTGACCCGCTGGACGGCACCACAAACTTCCTGCACGGCAATCCCAATTTTGCCGTTTCGCTGGGCATACGCCACAAAGGCAGAATCGAGCATGGGATTATCTTTGACCCAATGAGAGATGAAATATTCACTGCCTCCCGCGGTCAAGGGGCACAATTAAACAACCGCAGAATACGCTTAACCGGTCGTGTCTCCCTGCAACAAAGCATCATCTCTGTCGGTTATCCCAATATCAATGCACATAATTTCGATAGCTGGTTAAAATGTTTCAGGTCATTGCTTCCCAAAGTTGCCGGCATTCGACATTCCGGCTCTGCGGCTTTGGATCTGGCTTCTGTGGCATCTGGGAGAACCGATGCTTTTTGGCAACCGGACTTGAAAATTTGGGATTTGGCTGCTGGAAGCCTGCTTGTGCGGGAAGCCAAAGGGCTTGTCGCAGATTTTGACGGCAATCAGGATTTCCTTGAAAATGGCAATATAATCGCTGCCAATCAAAAACTTTTCAACGAACTTATGACATTAGTAACATCGAAACTCGGCACGAAGCGGGCTCTTTAGACACGCATGAACAAGCCATCATCAGCGCACCATGCGGTGTCGCATACCCCCATGATGAAACAATATCTCGCTATCAAGGCGGATTATCCGGATACCCTGTTGTTTTACCGCATGGGCGATTTCTATGAATTGTTTTTCGATGATGCCGAAAAAGCGGTCAAACTTTTGGACATTACCCTAACCAGTCGCGGCAAAACCTCCAGTGTCCCAATTCCGATGGCAGGCGTACCCTATCACAGTGTCGATCAATATCTGGAAAAACTGATTAAACAACAGATTTCGGTTGCCATTTGCGAGCAAATCGGCGATCCCAGCACATCAAAAGGGCCGGTCGAACGCAAAGTCGTGCGCGTCATCACTCCCGGCACATTAACCGAAGAAAGTCTGCTTGACGACCGCCGAGAAAACATTAGCGCGGCATTATTTAACAGCAATGGCAAAATAGGGGTCGCTACGCTGGAAATTTCCAGCGGTCGTTTCAAAGGATTTGAAGTCGATAACCCGCAACAGCTATCGGGGAAAATCAACTCGGGGTATTTGAACGCAATCGGGAAACCGAAATTCCGGATTGGTATTTTGATGAGCAACGCGCCCATCAGGTCTTATGCGAAACATTTGCTACACAAGGGCTGGACGCATTTTCGAGCGCAGATTTCCCGCTTGCCACCCGTGCTGCCGGCGCATTGCTACGCTATATTCGTGATTTACATGGCAATGCCACGCCCCACATCATCGGCATTGACTATGAGCAACAAAACAGCACTGTCATCATTGATGCCATCAGCCGTAAAAATCTGGAAATTGATGCCACTCAGGACGGCAAAGGGCTGTCCCTGATTAAACTATTTGACCATTGCGATACGCCGATGGGGGCAAGAATGCTACGACGATGGTTCAACGGTCCGACCCGCAACTTCCAAAAACTCAGGCAACGTCATGATGCGACCGACTGGTTGTTAGAAAATCAACGATATGTCGAACTCAAACCAGTATTAAAACAAATCGGCGATATGGAGCGGATTCTTGCCCGAGTAGCGATGAAAACCGCACGACCGTGTGATTTAATGCGTCTTAAAAACGCCCTCGCCGTGCTACCTGAAATAAACCCACTGATTGACTCAAGCTCCTCTGAACTACTCCAATCCCTGCTACCCGCACTCGTTGCCCGACCCGAGCCCCACGAGCTGTTAACACGAGCGATCAAGGAGGAACCGCCCAGCATCATTCGTGATGGTGGCGTATTACGCGATGAATACGATCAACAGCTCGGCGAATTGCGCCATCTGCAACGTGATTCCAGCGATTTTCTGATGCAACTTGAAGCGCAGGAAAAAAAGCGTACCGGTGTCAGCATGTTGCGTATCAAATATAACCGTGTGCATGGCTATTACATTGAGTTACCACGCTCCAAATCAGAACAGGTTCCTGAACAATACATCCGCCGCCAGACCATCAAAAATGCCGAACGCTTTGTGACTGAGGAACTGAAAGTATTTGAAGACAAAATCCTAAGCGCGAAAAGCAAGGCGCTGGCACGCGAGAAATGGCTTTATGATGACCTGATTGAAAAATTGATTCCGCAGGTGGCAGATTTGTTGCAATGCGCGAATGCGCTGGCAACGCTTGATTGCCTGAACAACCATGCCGAACGCGCCCTGACCTTGAAGTTAAACCGCCCAAATTTGGTCGAAGAATCGGTTTTAGTCATCTGTGAAGGTCGCCATCCGGTTGTTGAGCAGATGCTGGAAAGTGATTTCATTGCCAATTCGGTCAACCTCGATCAAGCCTCAAAAATGCAACTCATTACCGGCCCGAATATGGGCGGCAAAAGTACCTATATGCGTCAGGTCGCAATCATTACCTTGCTCGCCCATAGCGGTGCTTTCATACCCGCAAAGTCCGCCGACATCGGTGCGATTGACCGCATTTACACACGCATTGGTGCTGCCGATGATCTTGCTGGAGGACGTTCAACCTTCATGGTAGAAATGACTGAAATGGCGCATATTCTCAGGAATGCAACACAGTCCAGTCTGGTGCTAGTGGACGAAATCGGTCGGGGTACTAGCACCTTTGATGGCTTGGCATTGGCTTGGGCATGTGCCCGAGATTTGGCGAATCGGGTCAAGGCATTTACCCTATTTTCGACCCACTACTTTGAGCTTACCGCACTTGCCGAGCAGCTAGAATCAGCCAGTAATGTCCACCTAGACGCGGTTGAGCATGGCAACAGCATCGTATTTTTATACAGCGTCAAAAACGGACCTGCCAGCCAAAGCTACGGTCTGCAAGTTGCCCGTCTTGCTGGCATACCCGATGCAGTAATCGAAAATTCTCGCCTCAAACTGCATGAGCTGGAAAATCAATATGAGAAAAACACCAACCACAACGCAACCCCCTCGCAATCCAGTTTGTTTGCCGACAACCGACCTGAAGAGCAAGCCGCCATCGCCCGATTAAAAAGCATTATCACCGATCAAACCTCCCCCCGTGACGCATTGGATGTTTTGTACGAGCTGAATAACTTGCTGAAATAAATCGCTACAAAAACAGCTCGTCCCACTGTACCTGTTGACGAATAATACATACAATCCCCCAACTGAATACTGGAGCTTAAAGATGACTTATGTGGTAGCCGAATCGTGCATTCGCTGTAAACTGACCGACTGTGTTGAAGTATGCCCAGTCGATTGTTTCCATGAAGGTCCCAACTTTTTGGTGATTGACCCCGAAGAATGTATTGATTGCAGTTTGTGTGAGCCGGAATGTCCGGTCAATGCCATTTATTCGGAAGATGAAGTGCCCGAAGATCAAAAGCATTTTCTGGAATTAAACGCCGAGTTAAGTGAAACATGGCCAGTCATTGCGGAAATAAAACCACCCCCTGATGACTGGGAAGACTGGAAAGATGTTAAAGACAAATTACAGCATCTGAAACGCTAAGCCAAGATTGTTGTATGATCGCGTTACATGCCCCCGCAATCCCTCTTAACGGGGACTTTCTATTCTAGGGGGGGGGGTATTTCGACAAAGCACTGACTAAAAAAGTACGGGTAATTATGCAAAGGTCTCAAGCGATTATTCAGAAATAATCTTTACAATTTATCAATAATCTTGGATAAAGTTAAAAAAGCACCCATAACAACAATGAGTGCCAGCATGTTCCTGTTGAGTGCTTTTTGAATGGTGGTCTCTATTGTTTGCTTTAATAATTCAAACTCGCTTTGTAAGCTATTAAATTTGTTGTCAAACCCACTTTGTAAGCTATTAAATTTGTTGTCAAACTCGCTTTTTAAGCTGGCAACATCAGCGACCACTTCATTCAGCTTCAAGTCTAAATGGTTAATATGATTGTATTGAGATTTGAGCAATAATGTATTGATGTCATCCTGAGTTAATCCCTCGCCCCTGCCAAACTTCTCCTCAATCTCCCTGACTTTGGGCGTGATCATTTCGATGAGCATGTCATCGACTTTTGTTTCATCTGCGGTTTTTGCTTTTTTATCGCTCATTGGGGGTTGTCTAAAAATAAGTGTTGCTGTTTGATTATTCTATCTAAATTAACGATGTTGTCAAATCTTTATGGAAAACCCAACACCCGTCTTTCCTGTGAAGCCTGTCCCCGCGTAGGCGGGGAGCAGGAATCCAGTGACTAATACCATGATCCACAAACAACCCGCCATTTATATTTTAGCAAGTAAGCCTAATGGCACCTTATACACTGGTGTTACTTCTGATTTAATCAAACAAGTTTAGGAACATAAAAATCATTTTGCCAAATGATTTAGTCAGAAACATAACAGTGACCTTTTGGTCTATGTCGAGTTGCATGGGGATATGTATGCGGCGATTACGCGCGAAAAACAAATCAAGAAATGGAAGCGAGCCTGGAAGCTGAAGTTGATTGAAGATAAGAACCCGTATTGGAAGGATTTATATAACGATTTAGCTTGACTGGATTCCTGCTCCCCGCCTGTGCGGGGACAGGCTTCGCAGGAATGACGGATGTTGGTTTTCCATAAAGATTTGACAACATCGTTAATTTAGATAGAATAATCAAACAGCAACACTTATTTTTAGACAACCCCCAATGAGCGATAAAAAAGCAAAAACCGCAGATGAAACAAAAGTCGATGACATGCTCATCGAAATGATCACGCCCAAAGTCAGGGAGATTGAGGAGAAGTTTGGCAGGGGCGAGGAATTAACTCAGGATGACATCAATACGTTATTGCTCAAATCTCAATACAATCATATTAACCATTTAGACTTGAAGCTGAACGAAGTAGTCGCTGATGTTGCCAGCTTACAAAGCGAGTTTGACAACAAATTTAATAGCTTAAAAAGCGAGTTTGAATTATTAAAGCAAACAATAGAGACCACCATTCAAAAAGCACTCAACAGGAACATGCTGGCACTCATTGTTGTTATGGGTACTTTTTTAACTTTATCCAAGATTATTGATAAATTGTAAAGATTATTTCTGAATAATCGCTTGAGACCTTTGCATAATTACCCGTACTTTTTTGGTCAGTGCTTTGTCGAAATACCCCCCCTAGAATAGAAAGTCCCTGTTAAGAGGGATTGCGGGGGCATGTTTCACTGGATTCCTGCTTCCGCAGGAAAGACAGCATTGTTAATTGATAATTGAAAATTGAAAATTGACAACTGACAACGACCGGAAGCGGGGTTGATTGTTTTGTGGTTTATGTAAAGGACTCATAAAATATATCGGGACAAGTCCTGATCATCTGCCAAATCCTGCAAATAGCGATTGACATAATCGACATCAACATTAACCGATTGCCCTGACTTATCGGCCGCCTCAAAGGAAATGGTTTCCAGAAGTCGTTCCATTACCGTGTGTAACCGACGAGCACCGATGTTTTCTGTTTGTTCGTTGACTTGCCATGCCACTTCGGCAATTCGCTTTATACCGTTATCTGTAAACTCAAGTTGCACGTCTTCGGTGTTCATTAACGCCTGATATTGCTCGGTAAGGGATGCATCCGGTTCAGTGAGAATTCTGGCAAAGTCGTCTGATGTAAGTGCTTTTAGTTCTACCCGAATGGGCAACCGACCTTGCAGTTCGGGGATTAAATCAGATGGTTTTGCCAGATGAAATGCGCCTGATGCAATGAATAAAATATGATCGGTTTTGACCATGCCATATTTTGTTGAAATCGTGGAACCTTCGACCAAGGGCAATAAATCACGTTGCACCCCTTCGCGGGATATGTCTGCACCACCCTGCCCGTGATCAGAACGACTTACAATTTTGTCTATTTCATCGAGAAAGACAATGCCATTTTGTTCGACATTTTCCAATGCCTGCATCTTGATTTCTTCTTCGTTGATGAGTTTGGACTCTTCTTCTTCGGTAATCAGTTTAAGGGCTTCCTTGATGCTGGTTTTTCGTGGACGTTTCTTTTGGTTCCCCATATTTTGAAACATACCTTGCAGTTGATTGGTCATTTCCTCCATGCCCGGGGGTGCCATAATTTCCACACCAATAGACGAATTGCTGACTTCGATTTCAATTTCCTTATCGTCTAATTTTCCTTCGCGGAGCAATTTGCGAAATCGTTGGCGACCAGCACCGTCATCGGCTTGATCGCCACGCGCTGGAGGCAATAAAATATCCAGAATCTGTTCTTCGGCAGCATCCTCGGCATGAACTTTTACTTTCGCAACCGCCTGCTCCCGAATCATTTTCAGCGACATATCCATCAAATCACGAATAATTGAATCGACTTCTCTACCGACATAGCCAACCTCAGTGAATTTGGTTGCTTCCACTTTGATAAAAGGGGCTTTGGCAAGCCGCGCAAGACGGCGGGCAATTTCGGTTTTTCCGACCCCAGTTGGGCCAATCATGAGGATGTTTTTTGGGGTTATTTCGCCGCGCAAATCCGCATCAACCTGCATCCTGCGCCAGCGATTGCGTAAGGCAATGGCAACCGCACGTTTGGCATCATGCTGTCCAATAATATGCTTGTCGAGTTCTTCGACAATCTCTCTTGGGGTCATTTCGGTCATTTATTTTTCTCGACAGTATAAAGCGGATATTAAGGCTAATAATCAAGCCCATCAATGGTCAAATAATCGTTGGTGTAAATACATATCTTTCCGGCAATCCCTAAACTTTTTTCAACGATTTCCCGAGCCGACAATTCGGTGTTTTCTATCAGGGCGAGGGCAGCGGATTTTGCGAAATCACCGCCAGAACCGATAGCCATGACCCCCTGTTCGGGTTCAATAACATCGCCATTGCCAGATATAATCAGAGACGCTTCTTTGTCAGCAACCGCGAGTAATGCCTCCAGCCGCCTCAGTATGCGGTCGGTACGCCAGTCTTTTGC
This sequence comes from Candidatus Spongiihabitans sp., assembly GCA_965261425.1. Lineage (GTDB taxonomy): Bacteria > Pseudomonadota > Gammaproteobacteria > Arenicellales > Poriferihabitantaceae > Spongiihabitans. The sequence continues at coordinate 267,263 of OZ253452.1, read as the reverse complement.
TAGTTCCACCGCGGCACGCACCAGTTGTCCCTGATGTTTTTCCAGTTTCCCTTCAAATCGTTCAAACAAGGTGAAGGCATCGGCAGTCCCGCCGGCAAATCCGGCAATCACTTGATCATGGTATAAGCGGCGCACTTTTCGGGCATTCCCTTTCATCATGGTGTTGCCGATGCTGACCTGACCATCGCCGCCGATAACCACCTGATTGTCTTTTCGTACCGACAGTATTGTGGTGCCTCTGAATTGTTTCATGTTATCCCCATAAAGTGAACGAGATTAGACCTTTGCATCATTGTTAATTGAAAATTGAAAATTGATAATTGATAATGAAACCGGAAAACCCTTGCGGGTTTGCATGTTTGACTGGATTCCTGCTTCCGCAGGAAAGACGGCATTGTTAATTGAAAATTGATAATTGATAATTGATAATGAAACCGGAAAACCCTTGTCGGCAGATGTGTGTTCACTATTCAACCAGCTTCAAGTGAGGTGGCTTTTGTTTCTTTTTGCCTTTTTTGCTTTGTTTCGGGGCGTTTTTCTTTGCGGCAGGGGGCAATGATATGCTCCCCGTATCGTCATCATGGAAAACGATACCATGACTGTTTTCCCGTACATAAATTGCCAATACCGCAGTGATTGGCACGGTAATTTCAGTCGCTATTCCAGAGAATCGGGTGGAAAACCATAAATACTCGTTACCCAGCTCTAACCCAGTGACCGATTGCGGGTGGATATTCAAAACGATTCGACCATCTTGAATATATTGTCTAGGAATGATCACGTCTTGGTTATCGGTGGTGATCAATAGATGGGGCGTATAGTCGTTGTCCAGCGCCCATTGATAGATTGCCCGAATCAGATAAGGCTTGGTGGACGAAGACGGTTGCGAATCACCGCAGGTTGTGTTTTCCCTCATACGACTGCAATCGGCGACATCATTGTGGCTGGGGACAAGCTATGTTCGTGATCAATTTGGTATTAGCGCAACTCAATTTCCTGATCACTCAGGCTGGCAAAAAAGCTAGCGCGACTGAACAGATGATCGCTGTATTTGACGAGTGGCTCGGCTTGTTTTGGCAATTCAATCCCCAACACCTGCAAACGCCATAGTAGAGGCGCAAAATAAGCATCAATTAAGGTGTAACCAGCACCAAAAAAATACGTTTGGGTAGAAAATATCGGCGATAACGCCAGCAATCCATCGCGCAAACTTTTTTGTAATTGCACGGATGGTTTGGGGGTGCTGGTTTCGCCTAATTGACTCACCGGTTGTAACCAATCCCGAGTCAGACGGGACACGAATAGGCGCACTTTAGCACGGTTAATCGGATCCGCAGGCATCAATGGCGGGTGCGGAAATCGCTCATCAAGATATTCAATAATGACCGACATGCCATACAACGCGACATCACGATCTATCAGTGTGGGCGTTTCGCCATAAGGGTTGTGTTCGCTGATTTTTGATGGATCATCGCCGACTGCAACATATTTAACATTGTACTCAATGCCCTTTTCCTGCAAGACAATTCGACAACAGTGGCTAAACACATCCAGTGGGCTGGACAATAGGGTTATTGTCGGATGGCGGTCGGACAGAGGCAAATTGTTATACATTATTGGTCGGTATTGAGTTCAAGCAATAAACAGGGATGGAATAAGGCAGTGTTTGTTGCGGAAAAATCAATCCACATCCCGCCAATATTCTTTCTTGAGCATAAATGCCAGCGCGCCCAATATAGACAGAAACAACAGGGCCCACATGCCGTATTTAATGCGAACCATGCGAGCGGGTTCACCCATATAATACAGGAAGTTGGTCAGGTCGCGCATGGCGTGGTCATATTGTTCGGCACTCATCGTGCCGGGGGTGATTGATTCAAATTTATCGAAAACATCGTGTTGTTTGCCATTGCTATCGGTTATGGACTTGAAAACCGCTTTCTGGATGCCTTGCAATTCATAAAGTGCGTGTGGCATGGCAACATTCGGGAAAACCAAATTATTCCAGCCGCTTGCGCGACTGTCATCGACATAAAATGACCGCAGATAACCGTACAGCCACTCGGGGTCGCGAAGTTTGCCAATCAATGACAAGTCGGGTGGTGCGACACCAAACCATTCATCACCATCCTGTTCAGACAGGGTGGTGGTCATGGGATCACCAATTTTCCCGCCATTAAAAATCATATTATCCACAACCAATTGTTCTGGAATATCCAGATCTTTCGCCATACGCCCATAACGCATAAATTTGGCACTGTGGCAGGACATGCAGTAATTCACAAACAACTTGGCACCATTTTGCAACGACACCTTATCGCGCAGTGAAACTTCCACATGCGCTAACGCGGCACTCGACTCCGAGGCATAAGCAAACATCGGATTTGCGATTAAAACCAGAATTAGAGCAAGTTGAGTTAGAGCGGGTCGTCTCATTTGCTAATCCTCTCAGGCACGGGTTTGGTTTTATCCATTTTGCTGTAAATCGGCATCAGCAGGAAAAAAGCAAAATACAATGCCGTGAAAATTTGCGCGAGCAGTGTTTTTGAGCCACCGGACGGTTGCGTTCCCAGATAACCCAGCACCACAAAAGAGACCACGAATATCGCCAGCCACGATTTGAACATCCAGCCTTTATAGCGAATGGACTTGACCGGACTTCGATCCAACCAAGGGAGAAAGAAAAACACCGCGATGGAAGCAAACATCGCCAAAACACCCCATACTTGGGTGCCAAAGGCACTGGGTATGGCGCGCAGAATGGCGTAGTACGGGGTGAAATACCAGACCGGCGCAATATGATCGGGCGTTTTTAGTGGATTGGCGGGTTCATAGTTGGGTTGTTCGAGAAAATAACCCCCCATTTCGGGGAGGAAAAAGACAATGCCCATAAAAACAGCCATAAAGACCACCGTGCCAAAAATGTCTTTGACGGTGTAGTAAGGATGAAATGGAACCCCGTCCGCTGGCGCGTCCGCACTCCAATTATTGCCTTTTGGACCTTGTTTGATTTCAATCCCATCAGGATTGTTTGAGCCGACTTTATGCAGGGCAACGATGTGCAGAAAAACCAGCCCGACCAGAATAAACGGAATCAAATAGTGGAACGCATAGAACCGATTCAGCGTAATATCCGATATGACATAGTCGCCACGAATCCACTCCGATAAGGCATCGCCAATGAAAGGTAGGGTTTCAAACAGGTTGACAATAACCTGCGCGCCCCAAAACGACATTTGTCCCCACGGCAACAGATAACCAAAAAACGCAGTCGCCATCATGGCAAGAAAAATAATCATGCCGAATATCCAGATCAATTCTCTGGGGCTTCGATAGGAGCCGTATAGCAAGCCACGAAACATGTGCAGGTAAATGACCACAAAAAACAGTGATGCGCCGGTTGAGTGCATATAGCGTATAAACCAGCCACCCCACACATCGCGCATAATATATTCCACCGATGCAAACGCAAGCTCGACATCGGGTTTGTAGTTCATCGCCAGCAATATGCCGGTTACGATTTGCAAGACCAGCACCACCAATGCCAAGCTACCGAAAAAATACCAGAAATTGAAGTTTTTCGGCGTATAGTATTCGGTCAAATGCTCACGAATCACTTTTGAAGCCGGAAATCTGTCATCCAGCCAGTTCATAAAACTCATTAGCTCGCGCCCCCATCGTCACCGATTAGCAGTACATTATCTGACAGATATTGATGCGGTGGCACAACCAGATTGGACGGTGCCGGAACGCCACTATACACACGACCCGCCAAATCAAATTTTGAGCCATGACAGGCGCACAGGAAACCACCTTTCCAATCATCATCAAACGACAACGCACCGACTTCGGGCTGATATTTTGGTGAGCAACCAAGATGGGTGCAAATGCCAACCAAAACCAGCACCTCTTTCTTGATAGAGCGGTAGGTATTTTGCGCGTAGTCGGGTTGCTGATGGTTTGTTGAGTCCGGATCAAGTAGCCGATCATTCAAACTAGCGAGCCTCTCCACAGTCTCGTCAGAGCGACGAACCACCCACACTGGCTTGCCGCGCCATTTAACGATAATCTGTTGGCCGGACTCCAGTTTACTAATATCAACTTCTATTGGCACACCCGCTGCTTTTGCTTTTTCGCTCGGACTCATACTGCCGACAAACGGCACTGCCATACCCGCCGCCCCCAGCAGACCCATTCCGGACGTTGCGATGGTCAACAAGCGACGACGCTTATGATCCACATGATTGTCAGTCATGTTTTACCCCTATATGAAAAATTATAATGGAAAATAATTAGAAACGTCCTCACAACTCGTTCAAATCCAACTCATTGCAGGACGCAGAAAATGGGGTATTATACCAGAACGCTAAAACTTAGGGGCAACCATGAAACAAATACTTTTGAATTCTGCAGAGCGCATCGAACAGCTGAATCAGCTTAATGCGGCTTTGCAGCAGCCGTGGCAGATTGTCGAGCAGAAACTGCATAAGGTTTTCGTGCTAAAAAACTTCATCCAGGCTTTCGGATTTATGACTCAGTGCGCGATAGCGGCGGAGAAGATGAATCATCACCCCGAATGGCAGAACGTCTATAAAACGGTGACCATCAATCTCACCACGCATGAGAGTGGCGGCATTACCATGCTGGATTTCCAGCTTGCACAAATGATGGAGCAGTTTTCTGCTGATTTTTGTTGATTGCATTGATGACGCAAAAGAGATGTTCAAAAAAAGGGGGCGGAATGAATGAGGCTGAAATTTTTGCCGAATTACGCGCTGGCGCGACCTTAGTCACTGCCAATAAGCGGCTCGCCCGCGAAATTCGTCAACAGTTTAACAAGGATCAACGTGCTCAACTCGATCAAGGCAAGCAGGCATGGGACACGGCAGATATTCTGCCTTTTGAGGCTTGGATTTTTCGGCTGTGGCAGGATATTGATGCGCCATCGGCGACCACGCAGGACAAGCGCATTGTTCTCAATACGCTGCAAAGCAAAGCCGTGTGGACGAACATTATATCCGCCGACATCGCAAAACAGCATCGTGATTCCGAATCATTATGGAATGTTGCCGCGACCGTCCAAGCGGTGATGGAGGCATGGCGCATTTCCTGTCAATGGCATATTGACATCGCTGAATGTGCAAAATCATACATCGACGATCACCGTTGCTTTGCGCGATGTGCGGATTTATTTCGTTGCCAATGCCAAAAAAATAAGTGGATAGACAAACATCAGTTGATTGATGTGGTGCTGGATATGGTGCTGGGGCAGGCGGCTAATGCAAGCGCGTTGGCAGATTGCCCCAATCTGATTTGGATGGGGTTTGACGACTTGACCACCCAACAAGAACGATTGAAAGAAATCCTGCAACAAAATCATATCCAGCTATCTATTCATGTTGCGAATAACGATGCAGATGTTGATCAGCAGTTTCAAAAATATGACAGCGAATCCGCTCAATGGCTCGCGGCAGCGCATTGGATTAAAGACAAACTGGAGAGCAAACCAAATCAACCTCAACGGCTTGGCGTGGTGGTTCCGAATCTAAATCAATCACGCGATACGATTGAGCACGCGCTGAGTCAGGTGCTGAGTCCGCCTCATCTGTTTGATAGCGGTAGCAGTCGCGCAAAACCATTTCATATTTCATTGGGCGCAAAACTAAATGACGCGCCAGTGGTTGATGCCGCTTTATTGTTATTGTCACTGACTTCAACCACCGCCCTCCCTAGCGCGACAATCCGTAGCCTCATCCTGAGCTCCTTTATCGGTGGTGCGGACAGCGAATGTGATGCCAGAAACAAATTCGAGTTTGGGTGTCGTCAAAAGTTGCCTTATGAATTGACCTTCTCTAAATTTTTGGGATTTTTGGACTCGTTGAAACAAGAACAATCGGACACATTGTCGATTTTCCGCGAAAAAATCACTGCCAACAACGAGTTGTTAGCAACAATCGCGAAAAAACGCTCGTTTTCCGCTTGGTCGGAGTTCTTTTTAACGTGGCTGGACAATTTCGGCTGGCCCGGAGAACGTGTCTTAAACAGCGAGCAATACCAAACTGTTGATGCGTTCAAACGCGAGGTTTGTGTCTTGCGCTCATTGGATATGCTCGGCAAGGACATGAATACATCGGCTACAGCGACAACCGCGTTGGCGGTCTTGAGGCAACGCTTGCGTGAACAGCCCTTTGAGCAGGAATCCCCCCATGTCCAAGTCGATGTACTCGGCATCATAGAAACTGTCGGGATTCAATTTGATGCCATCTGGTTTGGCAATTTAACCGAACGAAACTGGCCACCCGCTTTGCAAGCCAGCCCATTTATTCCTCGTGAGTTGCAACGACAAGCAGGCTATCACCGTGCAGAGGAATCGCTAAATAGAGAGTATGCCGAAAAGCAACAAACCCGATTACGCGCCCAATGCCATAAAATGGGCAATGAAATGGTATGGAGTTATTATGCTTTTGAGCGCGATGTTGAATTATTGCCGAGCACACTTTTTGAACAGGCCGTAACAAGCCCCGAGCAGCCCCCTAGCCTAATAAAGCAGTTGCAAGCAACCAAGCCCGAATTCGAAATATTGACCGATACGCAAGGGCAAGGGCTGGGCGAATCTGAATCTGCCACCCGTGGTGGCACCGCGGTTATTCGTGACCAAGCGGCATGTCCTTTTCGCGCCTATGCCCGACATCGGCTTGGTGCGCGTGATGCCGAGTCACGTCAACCCGGTCTGGATGCGGCAGATCGTGGCAAATTGATTCATGGTGTTTTGGAGAAAATATGGCGCGAGATAAAAACCTCAGAAAAATTGGCAGGCTTATCCGACAACGCCTTAGAGCAGATTATTGACCACAATATCCGAGAATGCAGCAAACAGTTTTTTCACCAAAGCGGTGGCAAAGGGTTTTTCAAAGCACAGATGCAATGGCTGAATAAGTTGTTGCTGGAATGGTTTACGCTAGAAAAAAACCAGCCACAGGCATTCCGTGTGATTGAGTGTGAAAAAAAGCAACCATTGATTTTGGGTCGATTAACCCTGAATTTCAAAATTGATCGGATGGATGAATTTGCAGACAAGACACTACGGTTAATCGACTACAAAACCGGCACGACAGGCACGATTGTAGATTGGTTTGGCGACCGTCCAAAAGAGCCCCAGTTGCCACTGTATGCTTTGGCGCACGCCTGTGCCAAGCAAAATAATGACGCGGCACCGCTTTCGGTATTGCAATTCGGGCAGGTTCGTGCCGGACAGTGTCGATATGTCGGTATCAATGAGGATAATCTATTGAAAACCGCTAAACACGTTAGCGACAAATTTTCAGGGCTAGAGACGGCTGGATTGGATGACGCATTAGACATTTGGCAATCCCTCATCGCATTCTGGCAGGGACAATTAACCGAATTAGCGAATCAATATTATGCCGGACATGCCGAAGTCAATCCGCTGAACAACGCAACCTGCGATCATTGCGATTTGCCCGGATTATGTCGAATTGCGGAGGTACGCCTTGATAACCATGCCCTGCCACCGAGCAAGATGGTTTAGACGGCGATGATGATTAAAACACAACTGCCAGCGGATAATCAACAACGTCTTGAGGCACTCGATCCGACCCGCTCCTTCATTGTTCAAGCACCCGCCGGCTCGGGTAAAACCGGACTATTGGTTAGGCGATATTTAACCTTGCTCGCTCAGGTTGCAAAGCCGGAAGAAATTCTTGCCATTACATTTACCCGCAAAGCAACTGCAGAAATGCGCTCCAGAATTTTGTCGGCACTGAAAGGCGAGGATACGGATGACAACATGATTAAGTTGGCAAAAAAGGCATTGAATAATGACCAACATCAAAACTGGAATATCCTACACAATCCCAGTCGTCTAAAAATTCAAACCATAGACGCATTGTGTTATGACTTGGTAAAACGCATGCCTTGGTCTGCTCGATTTGGGGCTGCCCCTGAGGTGCTGGAACAACAAGCCAGCGCACTGATCTATGAGCAGGCGGCAAAACGCACACTCGCTTACATCGAAGGACAGAATGATTGGTCAGCACATTGTGCAAACCTGCTCGCGCTCTCGGATGCACATTTTGGCAAGGCGCAATCACTGTTGGCAGGAATGCTCAGCAAGCGCGACCGCTGGATGCGCGGGTTGGAAATCAACACACGCGCAGAATATGAGATGATGTGGCAAGAGGTTGTTGAGCAACAGCTTGAGCTTACGGCTCAGAGTATTCCTGATGAGGTCAAAGCCGAAATTGTTGCATTGGTAAAATTTGCCGCTGCCAATCCCTATGAAAGAAAGCCCAATGTTGAGTTGGTGGGTTGTTTGCAAATGAATGAATTCCCGCAACCGCTGATAGAAAACAGCTCCTATTGGTGCGGCATTGCGACACTGCTTTTAACCAAAGAACGGCAGGTTCGCAAAATGGTGGATGTCCGGCTCGGTTTTCCAGCCGCCGCCAAAGCGGAGAAGGAACGCATGAAATCGTTACTGGAAACCATAGCGACTCATGCTGGCGCGGTGCAGGCATTGAGCCGCATCTCGTTACTGCCCGATGACACCTTCACCACCCCACAATGGCAGATGTTGGAATCGTTGTTGAAGTTATTGCCGCTCGCAGCAGCCGAGTTGCGCTTGCTTTTTAAGGAAAACAATCAAGCGGATTATGTTGAGGTCGCGCAACGCGCCGAATTGGCATTGGGTGAAACCGATTCGCCCAGTAATCTTGCGCTTGTTTTTGACTACCAGATCAAACATTTGTTAGTGGACGAAGTGCAAGATACCTCGCAGGCGCAGTTTGATTTGCTGACCAAACTCACCAAAGGGTGGCAATATGATGATGGACGGACTCTATTTTTTGTTGGCGACCCGATGCAATCCATTTATCGTTTCCGCGAAGCCGAAGTCGGGCTTTTTTTAGAGATTCAGAAAAACGGCATTGGTGAAATCAAACCACAAACACGGGTTCTGGAAACGAATTTCCGCTCAGAGCGGTCATTGGTTGAATGGTATAATACGACATTTTCAGCGATCTTTCCGGCGCAGAACGACCCCATCAACGGTGCGATTTGCTATGCCCCCAGTAGTGCTTGGCAGGCTGACACAGACAGTCACAGCGGGGTGCATATTCATCCTGAAATTGCCGATAGCGACAGTGAAGCTACTCGCATTGGTGAACAGGTTCAGTGGGAGATAGAGGCGTTAAAAAAGCAGAATCCGCAAGCTAAAATAGGCATTTTGGGGCGCACGCGCACCCATCTCGTCGCCATCACCCAGACACTGCGTCAGAAAGGCATTGAGTTTCAGGCAACCGAGCTGGAATCGCTGATTGAACGCCCAGCAATTCAGGATTTGATGGCATTGACTCGCGGATTGATTCAGCTCAACGACCGCATTGCTTGGCTATCTATATTACGCGCACCGTGGTGTGGCATGACGCTACAAGACATGTCCATTTTGGGCATAGACGACCACCGTAGCAGCATCATGGCATTGTGTAAAGACGACAACATCACGGCGCGACTATCTGATGATGGCGATGGCAAGAAGCGGCTGACCCGATTACTCGAAAAACTGGAAATCCCCCTGTCGCAACGTGGACGGGTTAGCCTGCGAAAGAATGTTGAAGCGGCATGGCTTAATTTAGCGGGACCAGCCTGCATCAACGAATCAGATATTCCAGACTGCGAGAGTTATTTTGACTTGCTTGGTAAACTAGAAAACGACTATCCGATTATTACTGCCACCATATTGTCCGATGCGGTTGCCAAATTGTGGTCGCAAACCAACAACGAGTCAGCGGTGCAGGTACTCACGATTCACAAGTCCAAAGGACTCGAATTTGATGTGGTTTTTCTGCCCCAACTCCATCGCCCTCCGCGTAGTCCCGAACGGGAATTGATTCGCTGGACGCGCTTGCCCAAGCAGTTATTGATTGCGCCATTGCCCCCAAGCCAAACTGCCAGTGATGCCGAAGCGGACAAGTTTTATCAATATCTTAGCGAATTGGAACAGTCCCGAGCACAAAATGAGCTGTGCCGTTTGCTCTATGTGGCTTGCACACGAGCGAAAAAAAAACTCCATCTGTATATGGAACTGTCTGAGGGCACAAAAGGGAAACTCAATCCGCCTCGACAAAATTCCTTACTCCATTTGTTGTGGGCGGCACTAGAAACCGAGATAACACAACATCTGTCAGCGGCAAGTACCAGCGCACAAGTATCGCCCGTGCCTGAATCCGTGCCTGAATCCGTGCATGAGTCCGCGCCTGTACCCGAGACCAAGCTCGAATCCAAAATAAAGCGACTACCGTTGAAATGGCAACTCGACATTCCGTGTGGCATACCCTCCCCGACATCAGAAACCAATCCGCAATCCGAGTCAAAACCCATCGAATTTTCATGGGCAGGCGAAACCGTGCGTATTATCGGCATTGCCATTCACAAAATGCTACAACACATTGACCATCAAAACTGGCAACAATGGAAGTCTGAAGCCACCGACACCTTGTCATCCAGAAATCGAATCACATTGCTGGAGCATGGGCTTCACGGCGAACAACTTGAAATCGGCATGGCAAATATGCGTACTGCCATAGAAAACCTTAAATCCGATGAAAAAGCTGATTGGATTTTCTCATCAACCCATGAGCAGGTCAAACGGGAGTGGGCATTAACCGCCGTTGTCAATCAAAAAATCGCAAGTATCGTCATCGACCGCAGTTTCATAGACCAACACGGTGTCCGTTGGATTATAGATTTCAAATCAAGCCATCATAAAGGTGATATTGAGAATTTTATAGCACAAGAAAAAACCCGTTACCAACCACAACTCGAACATTATGCAACTATCGTCAAGATTTTCGAAGCGAGAATGACAGAAGCCGAGACAACAGAAGAAAGAAAAATAAAACTCGGTCTCTATTTCCCTCTACTCAAAGGCTGGTGCGAATGGTCGCCCATCATATCTGCAATGGATGATTGAGAATTGAAAATTGAAAATGGCAGTGGATAGTTGGCAGTTATCAGTTTACCAACCCAGAAGTGTGGCTTCAATCGCGCCAGAACCGTGTTAGAACGGCAGGACTTATGTACAAGGATGTACGGGCAGATAACTGCTCCTGCGTTATCTGCACTTCCGGCATTGAGGTCATGTTCCATGTGGAAAACCCTTGCGGGTTTGCATGTCTTACTGGATTCCTGCTTTCGCAGGAAGGACGGCATTGTTAATTGAGAATTGAGAATGAAATAAACATCATTGAGGATAACGTCACTCCTAACCCCGTCATTCCTGCACCGCCCCGTCTCTCCTGCGCGACCCCCGATACCTGTAAAGATTTAACAAAAAACCTTTCCCAATAGAAAAATTCGTTTATACTAACCAACCTTATCTATTTCTACTATTTGGAGAACACCATGAGAATTTTCAAAGCAAAATATCTGCTCACGAGTTTAACCATCGGCGCACTGATGGTCTGTGTATCCACTGCCCAAGCCGCCTACCCTGAGCGCCCCATCGGTGTCATGGTGGCGTATAACCCGGGTGGGGCAACCGATTTTCAGGCGCGTATTGCCACACTGTCCTCAGATAAACGCGACAAAGAACAAAAACCGCTCTCCATTGGCGCACCGATTTATGTGACCAACAAACCCGGTGCAGGTGGGCGTAAAGGTTGGAACTGGTTTGCTGAAAAAGCACCCGCAGACGGCTATATGATGGCAGCATACAATGTGCCCCACTTCATCGCTCAGTCGATTGTGTATGACACCAAATACAACATCAATAATCTTGAACCGGTCGGCAACTGGGGCGCAGATCCAGCGGTACTCATTGTTGGGAAAGACAGTCAGTTTAACTCGGCGACCGACTTGGTCAAATTTGCCGAAGCCAATCAGGGCAAAGTTACAATCAGTGGCGCGGGAAAATATGTTGGGCATCACATTGCTTACCTGCAATTTATAAAAGCCACAGGTGCCAAAATGACTTATGTTCCGGGTGCTGGTGGCGTGGGGGCACTTAAATTAGTCAAAGGCGAGCAGGTCATGGCTGGATTTAACAATTTATCTGATAGTGCCCGAGCTGGGGATATTAAAATTCTGGCAGTCGCCGACCTTGAAAGACACGCATTTTTGCCCGATGTACCGACACTGCAAGAGCTGGGAATTGATGTCGATAACTCCAGCGTCAACTTTCGCGGGCTGATGGTGCCTAAAGGAACCGATAAAAAAATTATTGATTATCTGGCAGAGAGAGTTCCGCTGATGTTCAATGAAAAGAAGACCCTTGGCAAGATGAAGCAAACCAATTCTCCAGTACGCATTATGAGTCGTGATGAAGTGCTGGCAATGTGGCGCGAACGACAAAGCGCGCTGACCGATTTGCTGGCTGGACTGAAAGAAGAATAGTTGATTGCTGTTCGATTGCCATCAGGCAATCGCCAAATAATCACCTTAAACAGCATCGCCAGACCCGCCTCTGGTGATGCTTTTTCCTTGTTTTGATATGCCCAAATCTGAAAGTCAAGTAACCAATCTATCGGCTGTGGCAACCGAAATAAATGCCCTGATTGTGCGAGCGCGTGCCGCACAGGCGATTTATGAGGGCTACAATCAAGCGGCTGTTGATGAAGTGGTGACTGCTGCAGGATGGGCAGTGGTCAATCCGCACAACAATCAGCAACTGGCAGAATTAGCCGTGGCGGATACCGGACTTGGCAAAGTAAGCGATAAATTCCTCAAGAATCGCAGAAAAACCATCGGCTTGCTACGCGACTTGCGTGGCGCAAAATCCGTAGGCGTTATTGCCGAATATCCGCAAAAAGGCATCATAGAAATTGCCCGGCCGGTCGGCGTAGTCGGTGCGATTGTACCGTCCACCAACCCGGCGGCGACCCCAATCAATAAAGTAATCAACGCGCTCAAAGGACGTAATGCCATTATTCTGGCACCCTCGCCGAAGGGAGATCGCACCTGTGAAAAATTGCTCGAATTGATTCATGCCGAGCTACAACGTATCGGTGCGCCCACCGATTTGGTACAAAAGCTGCCCGCGCCAATCAACAAGGCAGCCACTCAACACTTGATGCAGTGTGTTGATTTAATCGTTGCCACTGGCTCACAAAACAATGTCCGTGGCGCCTATATGAGCGGCACACCGGCAGTCGGAGTCGGTGCCGGAAATGTCGTTTCTATTATTGATGAGACCGCCGATGTTGCACAAGCCGCACAAAAAATCGTCATCTCCAAATCCTTTGACAATGCCACCAGTTGCTCGTCAGAAAACAATCTGATTGTGGTTGAGGAGCAATATGTTGCCGTTGTGTCCGCATTGATTGCACAAGGCGCGGTGTTGCTTGACCGAATAGATCAAACCAGATTGCAACAAAAACTCTGGCAACACGGTCGGCTCAATCAAGACTTAATTGCTCGTGAGGCAACAGAAATTGTAACGCTGGCGAATCTGAATATCAAAACTGATGACACCACCCGCATCTTATTGGTTGAAGAAAACGGCACCGGAACACAACATCCATTTTCAGGCGAAAAACTGTGTCCGGTTTTAACCCTGTATCGCACTGCGGATTTCGAGTCGGCAAAACAATTAGCGCGAGATATTCTCGATTATCAAGGCAAAGGTCATTCGCTGTCCCTGCATAGCAATGACCCTGCTCGGGCATTAGATTTGGGGCTGAACATGCAGGTATGTCGGGTCATCGTAAATCAAATTCACTGCTATGCAACCGGCGGCAGTTTTGACAACGGCTTGCCATTTTCCTTATCTATGGGTTGCGGTAGCTGGGGTAAAAACAGTATTTCCGACAACCTCAACTATCGGCATTATCTAAACACCACGCGCATCGCCTATCGCATCGAAGCCGATGAGCCAAGCGAGCAGGATATTTTTGCAACCTACTGGCAACGCTACGGTATTACTCCCACCCCCGACACCGCTTAAGGATTGTAACCGTGATGACGATGACGGTGCGCGAACTGATTGACCAACGTGCCCAGTCCTATCCCAATACGGTTTTTCTGCTTGCAGCCGACAGTGATTTGCGGATTTGCTTTGGAGAATTGCAACAGCATTGTCGTGCGATCGAAAAATACCTCGACCAGCGTGGTATTGAACGCGCTCAAACAGTCGCTCTGATGCTGGATAATGGATGCTGGACGGCGATGCTACTGCTTGGGGTTATGTATTCAGGACGCATTGTTCTGCCTTTAAATGTAGTCGCTGGCGCAGATCAAATCGCCTATGTCATCAACCATTCCGACCTGAAAATAATATTCTGCTCGCCCCACTATCGAGCCGTGTTTGGTGAGATTTTCACCCACCTGCCCCCGACAATTGATATTGTCCAATGCCATGAACAGAGCGGTCCGTTTGATCTGACAACAGAATCCGACACTAATGAGGAACATAATTCGCCCAGCAATGCGCCGCTGGCGGACAGTCAAACGGCATTGATGATTTATACCTCTGGCACCACCGGCAGACCCAAAGGTGTTCTGCTATCACATAAAAATGTCATTGCCGGCGGCATAAATACCGTTCAAGCGCATTGCCTCAGCGCACAGGATCGTAGTCTTTGCGTCTTGCCACTGTATCATATCAATGCTGAAATGGTCTCCATCATGGCACCGCTGGTGAGTGGTAGCAGTGTCGTTATCTGTCACAAATTAAGTATTTCTAAATTCTGGCATTGGGTTCTTGTGCATCACTGTACTTGGTTTAGTGCCGTACCGACCATCTTCGCCTACCTGATTGAACATCGCCAAAGCAACCCCGAGCTTGCCGTGGATAAAACACTGTTGAACAAGCAATTGCGTTTTTCCCGCTCTGCCTCCGCCGCCTTGCCGCCGACAATTCACCAGACCTTTGAAGCATTATTCGATGTTCCGATTATTGAAACTATGGGAATCAGTGAATGCGCCGCCCAAATATTATCAAACCCAATGGCTCGCAATGAACATAAAATCGGCTCTCCCGGCATTCCGGTTGGCAATCAAGTGCGTATTGTCGATGCCAACCACAACACAGTTTCGGCGCATACCCAAGGCGAAATAGCCATACGCGGGGCGAATGTCATGCAAGGCTACTACAAAGACCCCGAAGCAACCCAACACGCGCTCGATGATGACGGCTGGTTTTATAGCGGTGATTTGGGTTTCTGTGATGAGCAGGGTTTCGTTTTTGTTAGCGGCAGAATCAAGGAATTGATTATTAGAAGTGGTGAAAACATCGCCCCCCGAGAAATAGATGACATCCTTTACAAACACCCCAGCGTGCTAGAAGCCGCCGCATTCGGTGTGCCCGACACAATCTACGGCGAAGAAGTCATGGCAGCCGTCTCCTTAAAACCCAACACAACCTGCACCGAATCCACCCTACTCGAACACTGCAAAACCCGACTAGGCGAGGTAAAAACACCCAAACAAATCCACATCCTCAACGAATTACCCAAAGGTCCGTCAGGAAAAATACAACGCCTTAAACTGCAACAAAGATGGGCAAAGATTTCATAGTGGGCAGTTATCAGTCATACCAACATCCGTCTTTCCTGCGAAAGCAGGAATCCAGTGAAACAAACAAACCCGTAAGGGTTTTCCGCATGTAACACGACCAGAACTACAAGATTAAAATTTCGTCTCCGACCTTGACGATTCCTTCTTTCAATACAGCACCATAAATACCCGCATACCCTTCGTGTTTAATGCTGATATGCTTGAGTATTTTGGGCGACCCTTGTGCGCTATCTGGATCCAGTGTTATTATTTTGCAACGCGGATCACGCTCTAACGGCGTAAAGGCGACTTTATCGCCAATTTGTACTTGTTTGCCGACTAGATAATTTTCGTAAAAGGCTTGGTCGCCGTTACCGTACCAAGTCACCACCAAGTTAGGTCGAAAGCGGCGAATATCGATCTCCATGTTTAACTCCTCGCTCAATTTCTGGGCCGTGTTTTTCGAAAACATGGAAAGCGGACGACAATCGACCTGACTTTTGCCGCTCGACATGTGGACTGTCAACGGCACCTCAAAACGCGCATTGAGATGTTCCCGAAACGCTTCGGAATCTATATCAAAAATCTCTCCTTCCGGCGTTTCGACTTGCACAGCAAATTGCTCCGCCTGCGGGAACAAGGGGTGAATGCCTGGGTCAATGGCTTCGAATTCGGCGAGGTTTTCCGGTGCCCGAGGACCGCCGTTGCTAAATCTTGGCTGGTATAATAAAAATGGTTCATCATCACGAGCGGTAAACCAAGGAAACCCTTTATCTCCATCACCATTGATCACGCCATAGACTCGGTCGCCCATCACCCCACCAAAACCAACAAACACATCGCTGACTTGCTCACCCCGCATACTTTTTACCGGGTAACGCCAGATTTCATCTATCCGACCCACTGCACTCATAAAATCCTCCTCATCAAAAAATAGTTGTTTCTATTAAAGCATAAATCATCCTTGAATATACAGAAAACTTGCCGTAAAACTTTCTAAACTCTGGGAGACCTTTGCATATATTGTCGGAAGTACGGCAGACTGCACGAGAACCCCGGCCGCGTTATATATGGAAAACCCTTGCGGGTTTGGCTGTTTTACTGGATTCCTGCTTTCGCGGGAACGACGAATATTGGCTTTTTGCACAGTCTCTTTCGCGGGAACGACGAACTGAAAACTAACGAATTTTAATTCTATTTCACTGTCGAAAACTCGACCTCTACAGGTCCCCAGTAGAACCAAAAATAGAACCGGCAACAAACAATTACACATCGAAATCGATCCAGACTTCATTCGTCATTGGCACCGACTGGCAAGGTAGCACATAACCTGCCGCAAGATCCCGTTTAGAAAGCACCCGATTGGATTGCATCTTGACTTCTCCGGTTTTCAAGATCGACATGCAAGAACCGCAATGACCCTGTTGACAGGAATGCGGCACGTCTTTTAATGACGAATCTGCCAACACGCTGTCCAACAAGGTCGTGCCAGACAGATACGGAACCTCAACATCAACCCCATTCAATGTTATTGTGAGTTTCACATCCCCTTGAACAACCATATCGGCGCGACTCGATGAGTCTGTTTTCTGATTGACTTGATCCGGGTCTATGGGAGACGCAAAGCGTTCGATGAAAATTTTTGACCGCTTAACGCCTTGACAATACAACGTATTCTCAACCAAATCCATATAGGCTTGCGGCCCGCAAATATAAAAATCCGCATCCCAACGCCCTCCAATAAAATCCACTATCTTTTCCGCATCCAGATAAATTCCTTCTGAATCAAGGTGATGATGGCAAGTAAAACGATCCGGATACCGTTTCACTAACGCGGCAAGTTGATTATAGAAAATCACAGACGCTTGATCGCGGTTAGCATAAATCAGGAGTACGTTGCGAGAGGTCGCCTGTAAAACCGTTTTGATGATTGAAATAATCGGGGTAATCCCGCTCCCTCCAGCAGCGAAAACAAGCGCGGCATCGTCATCTTGACCGAGCACGAAACGACCAGCCGGCGATGCCACCATCACCCCCATGCCCGCTTTTATATGGTCATTAAACCAATTGGAAGCGCGTCCATTTGCCACTCTTTTTACCGTAACTGTTGGCAACTCACCCGATTCGGGCGCACTACACAATGAATAACTGCGCTGGATGGAAAATGACCCCCAAGGAATTTCAAAGGTCAGATACTGCCCCGATTGATAGACAAATTTCTCCGCGAATGCAGCATCAATCTGTAAGACTATCGAACAGGCATCTGCTGTTTCCGACACGACATTGACCACTTGCAATGGATAAAAAACCTGTTGGTTATTTATCGGTGATAATGGTTTCTCAAATTCTGTCATGGAATCATATCTATTTTAGAAATATTTGGACGCTGTGATGTTGAATCTTAAATCACCTTAATCAAAGTGCTCATTAGCAATATTTTCGAAACCAGTTAAACATTTCAAGCCGATAAATCACCGCATCCCTTGAGTTTGCTCTCCACATCAGCAGGTGCAAACGAAACATCCCAGTGCCAGCGACCAAAACCACCGTGCCCATTAACCGCTTCGACCCATTCATCCAAATATTGCCGCTTGGTTTTGTCTTGCGCGCTGTCTCTGCCTTTGGTTTCCAGTATCAAATAGGCTCCATTACTCAGGCGAATGATAAAATCAGGATAGTATTTTTTGGTAACCCCTTGATAGTGGTACAAAATCGCAAAGCCCAAATGATCGTTTTTCGCAAAGGAGGCGACCAAGTCAGATTTTTCCAGAAAATAAGCCTCCGTTGCTTCCCAGCCACTGTCATAAACGCAATGGCTGATATGTGATTTTTGCAGCCATTCACAGGGCTTGCTGGTAAACCATGTTCTCATATCAGCGGTTGATTTGATGGGCTTTTCCTGTTCAAACACCGGCACTAATTTTTCGCTATTATCCACTCTGATTGCCGACCAGATGTGTTGTATGATTTTGCTCAGATTGAGCATGATGAGTATTTTCCAAGCGCTGTCCTGTCGATGAAATAAATCATGGTTAATGGTGATTTTTTCTGCCTGCATAAACGCCTCAACCAAGCGCACGACTTGCACTAAAAACACCGCTTTGGAACCTTTCCAGCCGGGTTTCTGCTCGGCGTTATAGATGTCCGAGGCAATCCTAAAGACAATGGTTTGCACGCGAGTTTCTTGTGCAATTCTCTCAAGTCCGATGGCGGCTTCAACCGCCCGATGTGGTCTGCCAGCAACAATAGCGGCCAACTCTGCTTCGGTAATAGACTCATAAGGGTCTATTGCCAGCGTCTCCACCTGCGCCCAATCCAGCGTCAGCAGCGGGCGATATACCCGCTCGATGCGAATAATGTTCGGCCAGCTAATTTCATGCGCTTGTTTCTCCTTAACCACTTCAATGCTTGTTTTCGGTGGTGGCGGTGGTGGTGTCTCGCCGTTTCCTTCGTGCGGCAAAAAGGTAAAGGGAATGCCAAATATATTGACATATTCGGGTTCAAAAAAATCGTCCGCATTGGCCTCATAACTCACCCGCCGCAAACCACGACCCACCACCTGTTCGCACAATAATTGGCTGGAAAATGCTCTAATCCCCATGATATGGGTTACCGTTTGCGCATCCCAACCTTCCGACAGCATCCCCACCGAGATGACATTTTGAATCTGCTCGCCCGGCTTGCCCACTTTGCCGACCGTATCAACCGTTTTTCGCAGTAATTCCGCTTGTTCTTTCTTGGTTAGTGGCCGGGCTTTCTCGTTCTCATCAGCCGCCACTAGCTCAATCTCCGCCGCTTCTGTTGCAACTTCCGCCTCACCCAGCACCTTGCTGTCTATTTGCAGGGTTTTCTCTGGATTGCACAGTTCAGGGATGAAAATGTGGTTATGCTCAAAAGCATATTTTATGCGCGCCGAAGTTTCGGTTCTGTTGGCAACGGTTATCATTACCGGCGGCACCGGATGCTTGTTTTTATGCCATGCTTGTTGGGTGGCTAGCCAGTCCATGCCGAGCAAATAATAGGCGTTAATCATTAAATCCGGCAGTGGCTCGGTTGCCTCTGCGCGGCGATTGATGTCGTCTTTCACTTCCGCATCATTATAAATATGGTAAAGGCGGGACTTCAGCTCTTTGGTGGCGATACTGTCATCGCGAACCACCACTCTCGGCGTTTTAACCAAGCCCGATTCAATGGCATCGTTCAAACCAAAATCAGACACAATCCAGGGGAACAATGCTTCCTCTGCCGACCTTCCCCCGGAAGGTGAAAATGGCGTAGCAGAAAGATCAAAGCAACGCAAAATGCCATTTTGTTGCTGTATTCTGTCCAAACCACCGACCCAGATGGTCGCCTCTTTGACACTGTCCTTATCCGAACCGGCGCGCCGATATTGCCCTGCTGCTGGTGTATTGACGCGCCAAGCATGATGTGCCTCATCGTTAATCACCAGAATATTGCGCGTCTTTGCCATGTCGCCCAAAACCTGTCGGGCATAGGCGGCACCGCTAATTTCAAGATGTTTTCTTTTATCGACTGAGCGCAGTTGTCCTTTTTCAGTCTTCTGGTCGAGTTTTTCCTGCGTATCCCAAGCCAATTTATGCCAGTTGTGAATCAGCACCTTGCCTTGTCGCAATTTATCCATCAAGGACGGCGGAACGATATTAAATTTCTCGTAATAATTTTCATCATCTGTTGGCTGTAAAACCTGCAAGCGATTTTTCACCGTCAAGCCGGGCGCAACAACCAGCACATTTTTACTGAACCTTGTATCCGTGCGGCTGGTTACCTTATTCAAAACATTCCAAGCGATAATCATCGCCATGATGAGGGTCTTGCCTGAGCCAGTCGCCATCTTGCTACACCAGCGTTCATAGCCACCACCATCGCCTTGAATGTCGATGCCGCCACGCGCAGTGGCTGGGGCTTCGGTCAACCAAATAAGCGTTTCAATGGCTTCTAGCTGGCAAAAGAAAAACCGCCGTTCGTGCAGAGTTTCCGGTGCCTGCCAATGCGCCAGCAAGCGCTTGGTGATGCCCGTAACCCCGGGGTAGCCTGCTTCTCGCCACGCTTTTACACGCAAGCGAATTTGGTTCACCTGTTCAATCTCAACAAAAACTCCCGGGTCATCAAAGCCTCTGAAACCAGGTGTCGCCATCACATACCCGGCGGGTCTCCGACCCGCTTTAAGACAAAAATCTCTATTCTCGCGCTGGTAATGCCAATACTGCGCCGGCTCGGCGTAGGGGCTGTTGATGATGAGTTTGGTGATAGTGTCAACCATATTTATACACGGACTCCTATTGATTCACTGATCATGGTGTATAAGTCCACCGCTGTCTCTTGCATTGCCTCAACTGTAAAACTAATTGCATAGGGAATCTCATCCTCAAAATTTTCGCTGGCATCGGCAGCACACTGAACAAATATCTCAACCATATCACCAGCAAACGAACTGATATTAAAAATTTCGTGTTGCACTGTGCCTTTTTTAACCTGTTGCCAGTCCGCCTCTTGCCTTGCCCCATTCGCCGCATAGTCGGAAATTTCAAAAAATAATTTGGCTTGCCGCCAGCCGTAACGAAACGGATTGACAGGTGTAAACCATGTCAATGTGGCAGTTAACCTAAGGTGCAAACCTCTAAAGTCATCGGGTATGGGTAATTGAAAACGATGGCGTTCCCTGTGAGACAGGCGACCAAATCCGATTAGGGTTACACGCCTTGCCGTGCAAGACATTACCCGTTCAAAATTAGCCTCACCGTAACCCAAGTGATTCGCATAAATTCTTTTTATTTTTCTGCTATTCTGTTCGTTGCGTACCACTGAATAGCATTCGTTCATATTATTCCAGCTTGCACCATGAACAAGAAGCGATTTCAACACAAGCGCATAGGACTCTTCGGGGATTTGATTGCCTTCGTAATCTAATGAATCAATCACCTCATACAAGCGTGCCGCCGCATGGGTTGTTATTGCGGTTGCATTGCTGGTTCCGAAAGTATGGGTTGTGTATGCTATGTCTTCCGCAGCAAACCCCACTGATGCAACTTTTTGTCCGATGTCTTTTCGCCCATATTGGGGAATCCATTCGTTTTGCTCAACTTGATAAAGCTGTTTGCCACCAGCAACTAAAATATCGGGCTTGATTTGAGTACGAAAGCCCGGGCCAATACGGCTATATTCTGCTGGTAGGCGTTCATTTGCATACGGATTTTTTAGTCCATCCACACTGGCAGCAGAATGGTCGTGCTGAATAGCACCCACCGTCAAACTATTCATTGACTCGGCAGGAGACAGTATTTTTCTATAAAACTGTTGATTGTTAATTTCACCGATAAACCCAGCAGTAACATTATTGCCATCGGCAACGGTAATGTTTTCGGCGGGGTAGTTACCCGCACTGACAATAAACAGCACCTTGTATTCCCACGACAGCCAATCCAACAATTTGGCCCAAGATGACATTTCACGCACAAATTGCTGATCAATATTGCCGATTGAGAGATTAATAATCTTGACAGAAGGACATGCTGGTTCGGATGATTCACTGCCTTTTATCATCCGCACCACAGCACGCTCAATCAAATCTTCTGCAAACTCAACATCGGGTATTTTTTCAATAAGCTGATTCGAATCATCAGGTTGCATAATTGGTCGCACATAAATTTTTCGTTGAATAGACTTCCGTTCTGGGTTGGAAAAATCATTATGGCAAATTAGCGAAGCCATTGTCGTGCCGTGCTTGTATTGCGGAGGTTGATAATGATTAGAAAAGTTATCGGGGTCATCTAATACAATAAAATCTCTGATAAACTGATGATTTGCCAACGGAACACCATCTAACAAAGCAATTACCGGAGGGTTTTCTCCAGGTGCTTCAATTGCGATATCTTCGCTTGCTTCTGGCTCAATATCATCTTGAGATTGTTGACCAATGGGGCGACAATACTTTATTGAGTTTGATTTAATCCATTGCGGATAATCTTGTTCGCTTGTATGTGCAGTCAAAACATGCTCAACCGCAGCTACGGGCAGGGTTGTTTTAAGCGCATGAAAAGCGATTCCTGCATTGTGATAGGTTTTACCTACTTCCCCATTTAGTTTTTTTATATGATCGACTAAATTCTTTTGCGAGCGGTCAGCGTCAGAATCATTGCGCTGGTAATGCAACTCTATCTCAAAGTTACATTCAGAAGCAGTGCCACTCTTCATCTCAACTTCTTCTTGCCACTGCTCAATAATCCCAGTGTTTTCCAAGCGATCTTTTTCATTCCATAGGCGCAAGTCAACGATGTAGGTAAAAAAGTTTTTCCAACCACCAAACCCATACTCTATTCGACCAGTTTCTTTCCACGATTGATACCTCCTCAACAATTCTTCAAGGGCACGCTGATTACTCGATGAAAGATACCACTTGCCGCCTTGCTTGCGGGCTTTTTTATAGCTATCACTTTCTGATTCATACATTTCCTCCAAATCCACCTCATCCACTTCAAATTCCGCAATCCACTCCAACCCATCGATCTTGTCAACCGCTTTATGAAAGCCCTGAAATTTGCCGACCGTTTCAATCACGAGAACATGATTCGAGTCGCCCGGGGTGGCCTGAATATAGCTAATGGCTTGCGTAAAGCGGCCGGCAATGCGCTCGGCACGCTCCGAAGAATCTATGGGTTGTGGGGGCAAAGAGCCACCGCCGTAGCCTCTGGGGGTATCCACCAATTCAGGTTGCGGAAAAATCAATAACGGTTTTGTGGAATCCATTGCTATTTACCTGCTACCACAGGCAGATTCATGTCTTTTAATTTATCGCGACTGTTCCATTCGGATATTTTTTGTTTGGTTATTGCTGTAGCCTTTTCGGTCAGCTTGTGCAAAATTGCTTTACGCAACACGTCTCGGCAAAATTCCTCTAATTCGGCATAAGATATTGGCTTTAATAATTGGACAATTTTTCCACAATCGATACCAAAGTTCATTTTAGTTTTGTGCTGATAGTCAATGAGATATTGTGCCGACTCTTTGGGTGTAGGCGGGGCTAATTCGATGCGGACTTGAAAGCGCCGCCATGCAGCCGAATCAATCAGAGATGCATGATTGCTGGCAACCACAATAACGGTACGGCTTGGCAATGCGTCTATCTGTAACAACAGTGAACTGACAATGCGTTTAATCTCCCCGGTTTCATTACGGTCTCCTCTCTCCTTGCCTATTACATCAAATTCATCAAAAAATAGCAGGCAATTCTGTGTTCGAGTGTATTCGAATACTTTGTTCAGGCGATTGGCTGTTTCACCAAGAAAACTACCAATCAATCCATCATAACGAACGACCACTAAGGGCAACATTAGCTCATAGGCCAAGGCTTCAGCCAAGGTTGTTTTACCGTTACCCGGGGGGCCTAGAAACATTAAGCGATTACGCGGCGACAAACCATAAGATTGCAAAAGTTCCTTGCGCAGGTGTTCTTCTTTTAAGTCATTCAGCAATTTTATATTGTGTTTCGACAAATAAATATCTGCAAAAGAGCGCTCTGGAATTAATTCATGCACCAATGAGGCGATGCCGTTTTGTAAAATTCTGCCCGTGCGTTTTTGCTCACCCGAATCGCGAATAACTCGGGTGAGGCGTTCAGCTAGAACACGGTGATTTTTTTGATGCTCCTCGGCAATAATGCCCTCTAAAACTTGCAATACTTTACTGTTATCATTGCTAACCGCATGTTTTGCCAATTGTACCAATAGGTCTGCTCTCGCCATAATCAAGTTACCTCATTTTGCACAATATCAATAACCCGCAAACTCTCAATCCCTCGGTCGTCCACTATCTTAACGGCTACACGATTGTAATCCCCTGCTGTAAAAGGTAGCGACACCGAGCCGCGATAGGCTTCGATTAACTCCTCGTCTATTTCGGCTCTTAAGTTTCTGGCTAATCGGCTCCAGCCGGCATTGCTGCTTGCCATCGGGAAGAATACCTGCCGTGGGTAGAGGCTACGTCCGTCATAGTCGGTGTCCAGCATCCACATAGCGATTTTGTCGATGTTGCCGGATTCTACTGTGCCGGTTTTGGTATTGTAGTAATCAAACCCCTGCACCGAGACGCGGATTTTTCCGGCTTGTTCGCCGTCTCTAATGGTCTCGACTTGGACATCGGGTTGACCGACTAGCCAAAAACTTTCGTTGCTACTGCGTTTTTTACGCAGGTCATCGGTCAACAGGTCGGCGTTCATTTGTGCTTTGAGCAGGGTAACCCCTGGCCAGTTAGTCTGGTCTATGTCTTTGGCGGCTTCGGGGTCAAACTGGAAGGCGGCAAACACCATCAACTCAGGTTTCGGCACCCTGGTTTGGGCTTCCTCAATAGCCAGCTCGACCTGCCGTTGTTCCAGCGGCGCGTGTTGCGGCCCAAACGAGACGACCAGATGTTGGGGATTGTAGGCGGCTGCGGTATCTTGTACACCATCTTGTACACCATCGCCGCCGCCATCGGCTTCACTACCTGCTTCACTCAGACGGGTTTCGGCTTCGGCATGGAGCCAACGGGTGGCGGACAGCGGTTCAACACGAGAGAATTTCATCATCTGACCATTTTTGCCACGCACGCCGGCTCTTAAAAGCTCATCGCGCCATTCGCTTTGGCGTATCGTTTCGCCCGAGCGGGCAATGGCGGCATCGGCAGGTTGCGGGGTATCTGGCAACATATCATCTAGCGATTGCACTGCGGGCGCGGGCACTGCCTCGACGGTGAAGGGACCGGTAACACGGGCTTTTCTCGTGTCTTTTAACGGCTGGTCGTACAGGGTTTCGGTGGCAAGCGGTTCATCATAGGCTAAAATTTTGGGCGTTACCTTGTTGACTGTCTTATAGCTAAATCCACTGCCCACGCCATCATCGGGATGGGCGAGCTTATAGTAGTCAAAGCTTGCCGTCATCAGCCGCTGCTTGGCCAGCGTTAATGCCACCCGCGAGGTATCGCAGGTGATCCAGCGGCGCCCCCATTGCTCGGCAACATAAGCGGTGCTGCCACTGCCACAAGTGGGGTCAAACACTAGATCGCCCGGGTCGGTGGTCATTAGCACAGCGCGTTGGATTGCTTTGACCGACGTTTCAACCACATACCTTTTGTCACTGGGGTACATTTGTGCTGACCAGATGTTATTGATGCGGCGCCCGGGGACTTCGTCCTCATACTTTTTCCACATCAATGACGTTTGCCCCGGCAAGGCTTCAAGCCTGCCCAACTCCGCCATGCGATCCATACCCTCGCTGGAGACAGACCAATGACGGTTCGCGGAACAGGGAAATATCCGCCCGTCGAATTCGTAGGATTCGGAACGTCCGGTAGTGGATACGCCCTGTGAATCCAGACCTGTGCGGCGGTATATGCGCGCCCCATCAGGCAGGTTTTTATCGGGAGCGAAACGTTCTTCATCAGTTAGTTTTCGACAACTGCCATCGGCAAGCTCCACCATGACATCCCAATTAAAGTAATCAACCACTTCAGCCCGCGTCAGCGGTTCATATAACTGGCGATATTTTGCTTTTTTCTCGTCTTTGGCATACCAAAGCAAATAATCTGCCACCTGTGGCAAGCCGGTTGCGGAACTACCACTTGTGGTAGCGAACGATATGGTTGCCAATCGGTTATTCGCACCAAATACTTCGTCCATTACTGCGCTGATGCGATGCACATTTTCATCGCCAATCTGCACAAACACGCTGCCACTCTCGGTCAACATCTCCCGCGCCAGTAGCAGGCGGTCGCGCATATAGGTCAGATAGGAATGAATGCCTAACTCCCAGGTGTCGCGAAAGGCTTTGATTGTTTCCGGCTCGCGGGTCAAATCCTCGTCCTTGCTGTCCTTAACATCGCGCTTGTTGGTAAAGGGCTGGAAGTTGGAACCGTACTTGATGCCATAGGGCGGGTCGATATAAACCATTTGCACCTTGCCGGACATGCCTTCTTTTTCCAGCAGGGAGTTCATCACCAGCAGGCTATCGCCCGCCACCAGCCGATTGCTCCAGCCGGCTTTGTGCTGATAAAAATCAACCGCTTGGCGCAAGGGTGCAGGCTGCGCAAAAAGACTGTGCTGCCCACCGTCATCTGCCGCCTTGCTAACCGCTTCGATAATGGTTTTCGGGTCAATCCGCTCGTGTACATGCAGGGAAACGGTCGGCACCGCAAAACTGCTATGCTCGGTCTTGCCCGCCCAGTCTAGTTGCGGCTCAAGGTGCGGGTCATAGGCGTAGGTTTGTTTTTCCCCGGTGTCCGGGTCGGTCTGTGGCGTAACCAGCCCAACCGGTGGGTTGTTGAGCCGCTGCTTGTCCTTGTGGGCATAAGAATCAATTGGTTTTTGAACGGATCGTTTCGGTTTTTTACGCATTACCATTTGAATATGACCTGTACAGATTGCTAACAGCAGATTATTACCATAACCTTGATTATACTACATGACTAGATGTTAAAAATGATACCCACATTCCTGTCAAATTACATGCAAATTACAGCAGTTCGGCTATAATGATTCGCCAATGCGGCATTGAATACAAACCGCATTCCACATGATTCACTTCTAAAAACCATGATGCGAATATTATGACGACTTCTAATCTCGCCAAGCGTGTGCATGACCATACCTTCAAATTAGACCCTATCGTCAGGAGTCTGCTGGATACGGATGTTTATAAATTATTGATGTTGCAAACTATCTGGAAGGAATTTGCCCACATACCGGTTACTTTTTCAGTCATCAATCGCAATCATTCTGTGCGGCTTGCGGATGAAATCGATAGGGTCGAGTTGCGCGAGCAGTTAGATCATGCGCGTACCATCGGCATGACTAAAAAGGAGCGGATTTGGCTTGCTGGGAACACTTTTTATGGGCGCGAAAGGTTGTTTTCCTCTGAATTTATTGATTGGCTGGCGGACTATCGCTTGCCCGAATACGAATTGCGCCAACAAGATGGTCAGTTTTTGATTGATTTTCATGGCTGTTGGTCGGAAATAACGCTATGGGAGTTGCCGGTTTTAACCATCATCAGTGAGCTTAAATCACGCGCCGCGCTCAAGCAGGTCGGGCGGTTTGAGCTTGATGTTATCTATGCGCGGGCAAAGGCGAAATTGTGGGAAAAAGTAACCCGTCTGAAACGATTGCCTAACTTACGGCTGGCAGATTTTGGGACTCGGCGGCGGCATAGTTTTTTGTGGCAGGATTGGTGTGTTGAGGCATTGAAAGAAGGGTTGGGGGAAAAATTTATTGGCACCAGCAATGTGTTATTAGCCATGAATCACGATCTCGAAGCGATTGGCACCAATGCCCATGAATTGCCTATGGTCGCGGCGGCGTTGGCGAATAGCGATGATGAATTGCGCGATACGCCTTATAAAGTGCTACAAAGCTGGCAACATAATTATGACGGCAACCTGCTCATCGTGTTGCCGGACGCTTATGGCACGACTCAATTTTTACGCAATGCGCCAAGCTGGGTGGCAAACTGGCGTGGCTTTCGTCTTGATTCCAAAGAGCCGATTGCAGGTGGCGAAGAGTTGATACAGTGGTGGCAGTCGCAGGGACAAAACCCGCAGGAAAAGATGATTATTTTTTCTGATGGACTGGATATTGATGATATTGAAGCGATTAGCCATCATTTTTCCCAAAAGGTCAATGTCGGTTTTGGCTGGGGGACGAATTTAACCAATGATTTTAAGGATTGCGCGCCCACGCCCAATGATCGACTCAATGCTTTCTCATTGATTTGCAAAGTAACCCAAGCAGACGGCAGACCGACCGTAAAACTGTCGGACAATCTGGAAAAATCGACCGGCCCGAAGACCGAAATCGAGCGTTATCTGAAAGTCTTCGGCAACGAGCAAATAACTAGAATGAAAGTGCTTGTGTAAGCACGCTGGAACACAAGTAAAGGCAGACGGGAGCGACGGATGGAACTTGTGGGGACGATAACGTAGGAACGACGAGTAAACGACGATGCGGGGACGATGGAGCAGGAACGATGAGTAAGCGATGATGCGAGAATCCTGCACACAGACTAACCCGCGCCGGAAATAGGATTTACCGATTTTTGCTCCTCGACAATTGCTCCTGCATTGTTCTAATAAGTTACATCATGTAACGATGCAAAATCAGCATCGACCGCCATGGAAGACGGAAGCAAATTACGCAGGAGCAGTTATCTGCCCGTACATCCTGTACATAAGTCCCGCCATTGAGCCTGTGCAAGAAATCCTCGCTAGGCATGCGTTGCAATGCGGCATTAGTGGCATACACATGTACCCCCTCGGCGGATTTCGCCGTAGCGCAAGCTGGATCTACGCCGTCACCGATGTACTGTTCACGCTGGATGATAAAGGCGGGTTTAAGGTGGGTTGAGTAGCCACTGATTGGATATACTTTCAACGAAAAGTCAATGAAATAATGTACAAAAAACAGGCTACTCTTCTAGCATTTCCCCCACATTACGCTCAACAATATCTGGTGCTGCTGAACTCTGACCCGTTACGAGGGCATTCCCTCTGAGATTCAGAAAATATCGGGCAATCATAACAATATCCTCTAGGGTATTGCGGCCATTTCCGTCCACATCCAAAGCTGGATTAGTCAGACTGGCTTCTATATTACGTTCAACAGTAGTGAATGCTTCTAAACTCTGACCCGTTACGAGGGCATTGCCTCTGAGGTTCAGAAAATATCGGGCAATCATAACAACATCCTCTAGGGTATTGCGGCCGTTTCCGTCCACATCCAAAGTAAAGCTGGCATCCACCGATGATTCAGTTGATTCAATTCGGCTTAGCGTCAAGGCTACACGCTGTCCCTGAATAACCGATGCTGTGACATCGCTCCAGGTGAAGACGTTGCCGTTACGAGTTGCATCCTTGAAGTTGAGATCAGGGTTAAAACTCACCATCAGCTCGGCAATATCATCGGGCACGTCACCTGCGAAGGCAAAACGGAACTTGCTGGCGGTAGGGTTATACGCGATTTCCGAAACCCTATATGTAGCAGACTCAAGAGAGACTTCTGGGCTAGAAATTCGCGCACCGAGGTACTTATCCGGATCGGCACTCCAGCCCACTGTACCATCATCCTCGACACCCAGGGTTACGCCTGACATATAGACATCGCTACCAAACAGGGTCAGTGGCGCACCCGTAGCAATCTCGATGCCCCCTACGAATGTCGCTGGAAGCGCAGGCGCAGCACCTAAACGGACAGTAACCGGGCTATTGCTAGTTTGGGTCACGATAATCTCTGCACTTGTGGTTTCGCCCGCCGCAATGGTTGCCGTAGTCGCAGACAGTCCACCACCCTCGATCGACAGATTGATGCTCATATCGAACGGCGCGCCCTCGGCGAGTTTGACGGTTACCCTTGCAGGAGCAGACGCATTCAAATCCGTGCTGTCCGTTCGCACTAATTCCAGCGTAAGCGTGAATGGGGTGCCGGGGTTATCATTGAAAAATAACTCTGCCAGGCTGGAAAGACCTTTGAATACCCCTGCGGGTAGTGTGGTAAGTTGATTGTTAGACAAATACAAAGATGTCAGGATGGACAGACCGTTGAATGCGTTTGCCGGTAGTATAGTCAGTTGATTGCCTCCCAAATCCAACTCGGTCAGGCTGGAAAGACCGCTGAACACGTTCTCTGGTAGCGTGGTCAGTCGAGTGTGAGACAAATACAACTCTGTCAGGCTGGAAAGTTCGTTGAACACGTCCGCTGGCAGTGTGGTTAGCTGATTGTTCCACAAAGTTAAAGTTGTCAGGCTGGAAAGATCGTTGAATGCATTTGCAGGTAGTGTAGTCAGCTGATTGTTGTGTAAATACAACCCGTCCAGACTGGAAAGACCGTTGAACACGTTTGCAGGTAGGGTGGTCAGTTGATTGCCTCCCAAATACAAACTGGTCAGGCTGGAAAGCCCGTTGAATGCGTTTGCCGGTATGGTGGTCAATTGATTGTTGTGTAAAGACAACTCTGTCAGGCTGGAAAGACCGTTGAATACGTTCTCTGGTAATATGGTCAGTTGATTTTCTTCCAAATCTAATGATGTCAGGCTGGAAAGACCATCAAAGTCACCTGATTGCAGGCTGGCAATACGCTTATTGGATAAATTCAAAGTGCCGATTGCCGCCAGATGGTTGTCGGTGATGTCAGCGCAGTCGCTGATACCAGATGTTTGAGCGACAATAGCCTCGCGAACCGCAGTGGTACGGGTACATATCCTCGCCGAAACTGTCACCGGGGCATCGTCATTGGTGAGGGTCAGGGTTAAATCGCTCGGCGCACTCACCCTGTTACCACTCACTGTTGCCGATATGGTTATGGTTTTGTCTGCCGCGACCACGTTATTGTCCACCGCAGTGAGTGTTACCAGACCAGTACTGGTGGTCGCCCCGGTGGCAATGGTCAGGGTCGCGCCACTCAAGGTGAAATCGGTTGCTAGTGCGGGTGGCACTGCCGTTGCTGACACCATTATCCTTGTTAGCGTGCTTGAGGGTGTGTCCAATGTTGCCGTTATTCGGCTGATTCCGCCATTCTCCGAAATTGACGATGGTGATAGCGTCAGCGACAACGGTTCTATGCGGAGTCCTGAATCCAGTCGGATGTCAACAGATGACGGCAAACCAGCAAATATCCCCGCTGGCAGTGTGGTCAGTTGATTGCTACCTAAAAGCAAATAGTTCAGACTGGAAAGACCGTCAAACACATCCGCCGGTAGCACAGTCAGTTGATTGCTACCTAAAAGCAAATAGTTCAGACTGGAAAGACCGTCAAACACATCCGCCGGTAGCACAGTCAGTTGATTGCTACCTAAAAGCAAATAGTTCAGACTGGAAAGACCGTCAAACACGTCCACCGGCAGCACAGTCAGTTGATTGCCTCTCAAATCCAAAGATGTCAGGCTGGAAAGACCGTTGAATACGCCGGTCGGTAGGGTGGTTAGCTGATTGCCACCCAAACCCAAAGATGTCAGGCTGGAAAAACCGTTGAATACGCCGGTCGGTAGAGCGGTTAGTCGATTGTATTGCAAAGACAAATCTGTCAGGCTGGAAAGGCCGTTGAGCACGTTTGCTGGTAATGTGTTCAGTTGATTGTTATCCAAATCCAGATGGGTCAGGCTGGAAAGACTGTTGAATGCGTCCACAGGTAGTGTGGTTAGTTGATTGTTATCCAAATCCAGATAGGTCAGGCTGGAAAGCCCATCAAAGTCACCCGATTGCAGGCTGGCAATACGCTTTTTGGATAAATTCAAATAGCCGATTGTCGCCAGATGGTTGTCGGTGATGTCAGCGCAGTCGCTTCCAGATGTTTGAGCGACAATAGCCTCGTGAACCGCAGTGGTACGGGCACATATTCCAGCCAAAACTGGCACAGGTGCATCGTCATCGGTGATGGTTAGAGTTAAATTGCTCGGCGCATTCACGTCACCCCCACTCACTGTTGCCGATATGGTTATGATTTTGTCTGCTGCGATCACGTTATTGTCCACCGCCTGGAGTGTTACCAGTCCAGTACTGGTGGTCGCCCCGGTGGCAATGGTCAGGGTCGTACCACTCAAGGTGAAATCGGTTGCTAGTGCTGGCGACACTGCCGTTGCCGACACCATTATCCTTGTTAGCGTACTTGAGGGCGTGTCCAGTGTTGCCGTTATTCGGCTGATTCCGCCATTCTCCGAAATTGACGATGGCGATAGTGTCAGCGACAACGGTGCTATGCGGAGTCCTGAATCCAGTCGGATGTCGACAGATGACGGCAAACCAGCAAATATCTCCTCTGGTGGTGTGGTCAGTCGATTGTTGCGCAAATTCAAAGTTCTCAGACTGGAAAGACCGTTGAACACGTTTGCCAGTAGGGTGGTCAGTTGATTGTCACTCAAACCCAAATAGGTCAGGCTGGAAAGACCGTTGAATGCGCCTGCGGGCAGTGTGGTCAGTTGATTGTTATCCAAATACAAAACTATCAGGCTGGAAAGACCGTTGAATATGTTTGCCGGCAGGGTGGTCAGTTGATTGTTATCCAAATACAAATAGGTCAAACTGGAAAGACCGTTGAACGCCCCGGTCGGCAGGGTCTCCAGTCGATTGTTACCCAAATACAAATAGGTCAAGCTGGAAAGACCGTTGAATACTCCGGTCGGTAGGGTGGTCAGTTGATTGACAGACAAAGTCAAAACTGTCAGATTGGAAAGACGGTTGAATGCCCCTGCTGGTAGCGTACTCAGTTGATTGTTGTCCAAACTCAAATATGTCAGGCTGGAAAGACCGTTGAATACCCCGGTCGGTAGAGCGATTAGTCGATTGTATTGCAAAGACAACCTGTCCAGGTTGGAAAGACCGTTGAACACGTTTGCAGATAGTGCAGTCAGTTGATTGCCTCCCAAATCCAACTCGGTCAGGCTGGAAAGACCGTTGAGTACGTTCTCTGGTAATGTGTTCAGTTGATTGCCTCCCAAACCCAAACTGGTCAGGCTGGAAAGACCGCTAAACACGTTTGCAGGTAGTTCGGTTAGTCGATTGCCATCCAAATACAAACTGGTCAGGCTGGAAAGACCGCTAAACACGTTTGCAGGTAGTTCGGTTAGTCGATTGCCATCCAAATCAAAATAGGTCAGGCTGGAAAGACCATCAAAGTCACCTGATTGCAGGCTGACAATACGCTTATTGGATAAATCCAAAGTACCGATTGCCGCCAGATGGTTGTCGGTGATGTCAGCGCAGTCGCTGATACCAGTTGTTTGAGCGACAATAGCCTCGTGAACCGCTGTGGTACGGGCACATATCCCCGCCGTTGAAGAAGTGACGATAACCACATAGGTCAGCGTAGCACTATCTCGGGCATCGGTATTGCTGTCGCTATCGGTTACCGTATAGGTGTAAGTATGTAGCATATTGGTAACAGTCGCAGTACCGCTAATGGTGCGTGTGGCCGGGTTAAAAATTAGCCCTGCGGGTAAGTCTGGGGTCAGGGCATAGGTCAAGGAGCCATTGCCACCAATAGCCTCCGGCAGGGTCAGGACAATCCCTGCCCCCTCGACATAAGAATAGGTCTGTATATCGGCTTCATCCGCCGCAAAGCGCGGGGCAGTATCGGCGACTGTCACCGGAGCATCATCATTGGTGATGGTCAGAGTTAAATCGCTCGGTGCACTCACCCCGTCACCCTCAATCACTGTTGCCGATATGGTTATGATTTTGTCTGCTGCGTCCACGTTATTGTCCACCGCATGGAGTGTTACCAGACCAGTACTGGTGGTCGCCCCGGTGGCAATGGTCAGGGTCGTACCACTCAAGGTGAAATCAGTTGCTACCGCTGGCGACACTGCCGTTGCTGACACCATTATCCTTGTTAGCGTGCTTGAGGGCGTGTCCAATGTTGCCGTTATTCGGCTAACCCCGCCATTCTTCGAAATTGACGATGGTGATAGCGTCAGCGACAACGGTGCTATGTAAACCACCGAATCCAGTCGGATGTCGACAGATGATAAACCAGCAAATATCCCCGCTGGTAGGGTGGTCAGTTGATTGCTGGACAAATCCAACCTTGTCAGGCTGGAAAGACCGTTGAACACCCCTGCGGGTAACGTGGTCAGTTGATTGTCACCCAAAGACAAATCTGTCAGGCTGGAAAGACCGTTGAACACGTTTGCCGGTAACGTAGTCAGTTGATTGCTGTATAAAGACAACCTTGTCAGACTGGAGAGACCGTTGAATGCCCCGGTCGGTAGTGTGGTCAGTTGATTGCCTCCCAAACCCAAACTGGTCAGGCTGGAAAAACCGTTGAACACGTTTGCCGGTAACGTAGTCAGTTGATTGTTGTGTAAAAACAACCCGTCCAGACTGGAAAGATCGTTGAACACGTTTGCAGGTAGTGTGGTCAGTTGATTGCCTCCCAAATACAACCGTGTCAGGCTGGAAAGCCCGTTGAACACGTTTGCCAGTAGCGTGGTCAATTGATTGCTATACAAATACAACTTGGTCAGGCTGGAAAGACCGTTGAATACGCCCACGGGTAGTGTGGTCAGTTGATTGCCTCCCAAATACAAACTTGTCAGGCTAGAAAGCCCGTTGAACACGCCCACGGGTAGTGTGGTCAGTTGATTGTCATACAAAGGCAAACTTGTCAGACTGGAGAGTCCGTTGAATGCCCCTGCGGGTAGCGTGGTCAATTGATTGCCTCCCAAAGACAACCGTGTCAGGCTGGAAAGCCCGTTGAACACGTTTGCCGGTAACGTAGTCAGTTGATTGTCGTGTAAAAACAACCCGTCCAGGCTGGAAAGACCATCAAAGTCACCTGATTGCAGGCTGACAATACGCTCATTGAATAAAGTTAAAGTACCGATTGCCGCCAGATGGTTGTCGGTGATGTCAGCGCAGTCGCTGATACCAGATGTGAGAGCGACAATAGCCTCGCGAACCGCAGTGGTGCGGGCACATATCCCCGCCGTTGAAGAAGTGACGATAACCACATAGGTCAGCGTAGCACTATCTCGGGCATCGGTATTGCTGTCGCTATCGGTTACCGTATAGGTGTAAGTATGTAGCATATTGGTAACAGTCGCAGTACCGCTAATGGTGCGTGTGGCCGGGTTAAAAATTAGCCCTGCAGGTAAGTCTGGGGTCAGGGTATAGGTCAAGGAGCCATTGCCACCAATAGCCTCCGGCAGGGTCAGGATAATCCCTGCCCCCTCGACATAAGAATAGGTCTGTATATCGGCTTCATCCGCCGCAAAGCGCGGGGCAGTATCGGCGACTGTCACCGAAGCATCGTCATCGGTGATGGTCAGGGTTAAATCGCTCGGCGCATTCACCTCGTCACCCCCACTCACTGTTGCCGATATGGTTATGGTTTTGTTAGCTGCGATCACATCATTGTTCACCGCATGGAGTGTTACCCGTTCAGTGCTGGTGGTCGCCCCAGCGGCAATGGTCAGGGTCGTGCCGTTCAAGGTGAAATCGGTTGCTAGTGCTGGCGGCACTGCCGTTGCCGACACCATTATCCTTGTTAGCGTGCTTGAGGGCGTGTCCAATGTTGCCGTTATTCGGCTAGTCCCGCCATTCTCCGAAATTGACGATAGTGATGGTGTCAGCGTCAGTGGCGACGGTGCTATGCGTACCCCCGAACCCAGTCGGATGTCGACAGATGATAAACCAGCAAATATCCCCGCTGGCAGTGTGGTTAGCTGATTGTTCTCCAAATTCAACCATATCAGACTGGAAAGACCGTTGAATGCCCCTGTCTGTATGGTGGCCAATTGATTGTTCTCCAAATTCAACCTTATCAGGCTGGAAAGACCATTGAATGCCCCGGTCGGTAGCGTGGTCAGTTGATTGCCTCCCAAACCCAAACCGGTCAGGCTGGAAAGACCGTTGAATGCCCCCGCTGATATTGTAACGAGTTGCTGCTCTTTCAAATCCAACCTTGTCAGGCTGGAAAGACCGTTGAATGCGTTTGCTGGTAATGTGGTCAGTTGATTGTTTCTCAAAAATAAATTGGTCAGGCTGGAAAGACCGTTGAATGCGTTTGCTGGTAATGTGGTCAGTTGATTGTTCTCCAAATTCAACCATGTCAGACTGGAAAGACCGTTGAATGCGTTTGCTGGTAATGTGGTCAGTTGATTGTTCTCCAAATTCAACCATGTCAGACTGGAAAGACCGTTGAATGCCCCTGTCTGTATGGTGGCCAATTGATTGTTGTATAAATACAACCATGTCAGGCTGGAAAGACCGTTGAACACCCCTGCGGGTAATGTGGTCAGTTGATTCTTGTATAAAGACAACCTTGTCAGGCTGGAAAGACCGTTGAATGCGCCTGTCGGTAATGTGGTCAGTTGATTTTCTTCCAAATTCAACCATGTCAGGCTGGAAAGACCGTTGAATGCCCCCGCTGATATTGTAACGAGTTGCTGCTCTTTCAAATCCAACCTTGTCAGGCTGGAAAGACCGTTGAATGCATCCGTTGGTAGTGTAGTCAGTTGATTGTTAGACAAATACAACCTTGTCAGGCTGGAAAGACCGTTGAATGCATCCGTTGGTAGTGTAGTCAGTTGATTGTTAGACAAATACAACCTTGTCAGGCTGGAAAGACCGTTGAATGCCCCCGCTGATATTGTAACGAGTTGCTGCTCTTTCAAATCCAACCTTGTCAGGCTGGAAAGACCGTTAAACACGTTTGCCGATAATGTGGTCAGTCGATTTCTGGACAAAGACAAACCTGTCAGGCTGGAAAGACCGTTGAACACCCCTGCGGGTAATGTGGTCAGTTGATTCTTGTATAAAGACAACCAGGTCAGGCTGGAAAGACCGTTGAACACCCCTGCGGGTAATGTGGTCAGTCGATTTCTGGACAAAGACAAACTTGTCAGGCTGGAAAGACCGTTGAATGCATCCGTTGGTAGTGTAGCCAGTTGATTGCCATCCAAATCCAACCATGTCAGGCTGGAAAGACCGTTGAACACCCCTGCGGGTAATGTGGTCAGTCGATTTCTGGACAAATACAACCTTGTCAGGCTGGAAAGACCGTTGAACACCCCTGCGGGTAATGTGGTCAGTTGATTGTCGCGTAAATCCAACCATGTCAGGCTGGAAAGACCGTTGAACACCCCTGCGGGTAATGTGGTCAGTCGATTGTGGCCTAAAGACAAACTTGTCAGGCTGGAAAGACCGTTGAACACCCCTGCGGGTAATGTGGTCAGTTGATTGTAGTCTAAAGACAAATAGGTCAGGCTGGAAAGACCGTTGAACACGCCCACGGGTAGTGTGGTCAGTAGATTGAAATTGCTCCCCAAAGACAACCTTGTCAGGCTGGAAAGACCGTTGAATGCGCCTGCGGGTAACGTGGTAAGTTGATTGTTATACAAACCCAACTCCGTCAGGCTGGAAAGACCGTTGAATGCGCCTGCGGGTAACGTGGTAAGTTGATTGTTATACAAACCCAACTCCGTCAGGCTGGAAAGACCGTTGAATGCGCCTGCGGGTAACGTGGTAAGTTGATTGTTATACAAACCCAACTCCGTCAGGCTGGAAAGACCGTTGAATACGTTCGCTGGTATGGTGGTCAGTTGATTTCCGAACAAATCCAACTCTGTCAAACTGGAAAGCTCGTTGAATACGCCTACGGGTAGTGTGGCCAGTTGATTGTTATACAAATACAACTCCGTCAGGCTGGAAAGACCGTTGAACACCCCTGCGGGTAATGTGGTCAGTTGATTGTTGTATAAAGACAACCATGTCAGGCTGGAAAGACCGTTGAATACCCCTGCCGGTAGAGTGGCCAGTTGATTGTTGTATAAAGACAACCATGTCAGGCTGGAAAGACCGTTGAATACCCCTGCCGGTAGAGTGGCCAGTTGATTGTTGTATAAAGACAAACCTGTCAGGCTGGAAAGACCATTGAATGCCCCGGTCGGTAGCGTGGTCAGTTGATTGCCTCCCAAACCCAAACCGGTCAGGCTGGAAAGACCGTTGAATGCCCCCGCTGATATTGTAACGAGTTGCTGCTCTTTCAAATCCAACCTTGTCAGGCTGGAAAGACCGTTGAATGCGTTTGCTGGTAATGTGGTCAGTTGATTGTTTCCCAAACTCAAAGTTGTCAGACCGGAAAGACCGTTGAATGCGTTTGCTGGTAATGTGGTCAGTTGATTGTTTCCCAAACTCAAAGTTGTCAGACCGGAAAGACCATTGAATGTGCCTGCCAGTAATGTAGTTAGTTGATTGCCAGACAAATGCAACCAGGTCAGGCTGGAAAGCCCATTGAATACGCCTGCGGGTAATGTAGTTAGTTGATTGCCAGACAAAGACAACCAGGTCAGGCTGGAAAGACCGTTGAACACCCCTGCGGGTAATGTGGTCAGTTGACCGCTTCCCAAAGTCAAAGTTGTCAGACCGGAAAGACCGTCAAAGTCACCCGATTGCAGGCTGGCAGTACCGAAGGATAAATATAAAGTACCGATTGCCGCCAGATGGTTGTCAGTGATGTCCGTGCAGTTGTCGATACCAGATGTTTGAGCGACAATAGCCTCGTGAACCGCAGTGGTACGGGCACATATCCCGGCCGAAGCCGCACTCGCAAACCCAGATGCCAAAACTGCAATAAACACCGCTCCGAAAAACCGCATCCTCCCTTTGATAGACTGTGCAAGAATCTCCTGCCAAGCCGTGTTACATGTGGAAAACCCTGGCGGGTTTGGCTTGTTTTGTCGGGCGGAATGACGAATGTTGGATTTTTGCATAGTCTCTTTGAGCAGGACGGCATGGTGGGTACTGCTGTCTTGGAGACGCTCGCCGATTGAAGTCGAACCGTGACTCAAGTGTCCATGCAGTGCCACTGTTGATGGTGCATTTAACATTAAAGCCACTGGGGGGAGATTAAGCGGTCGCCATACGGCACTTACTACGCACCTTAGAGACTGTGCAAGAAACCCAATATCGTCGTTCCTGCGAAAGCAGGAACCCAGTAAAATAGCCAAATCCGCAAGGGTTTTCCACCAGTGACGCGACCTTAGCGAGGGTTTTTTGCACAGTCTCCTTAGAATAATATCCGTCACCGACTGACTCCGTCTTCGTAAAAGATCGCTGATATTTAATTGAAAAAAATAGCTAAACATAGCATTGCCCTCCTACGTTAAAACCGTATCCTGCCTTTGAGCAGGATGACATGGTTGATATTGTTGTCTTGGAGACGCTCGCCGGTTAGATTGAAGTCGAACCGTGAATCAGGTGTCCAGTGCAGATTCAAACGATAGTCGTTGGCAGTGCCGTGGTATTCGCTGACCAACCGAAGATTAAACCGTGTATTACGCTTCCAGAGCAGACCTAATCGATAGCTGTCGCTATTGCCAAGGGTGGCTTCTCCATAAGGGGTCAACAATCCGTCCACTCGCAACCCGTAGCCGAGATGAATATCTATCCGTGCATCACCGTTCTGGTTACCCTTATTCTTGCCAGTGCCGTTATTGTTGGTCGGTTTTTGTTGCCATATTTTTTGTACGCCATCGCTAATAACGCCGTAACGGGGATTCAAGCTAAACGCCAACCCTCGTCCATCGCTCTTTGGGTCTAGGCGAACCAATCCGTTGATGCCCCATTGGGAATATTCGTCGCTAGAAAAGATGTCTGCCCGGCCTTCAAGTGTCAAACCAGCGGCAGGGTTGAGATAACGCAAACCAACATCCATTTCTACGCCGTAAGTGCCACCATTACTGCTATCGTAGCGCACCCCCATTTCTACGGTCGATACCAACATCCTGTCAGCGTCCATACGACGCTCATGCTCACCCTCCGTCAACAAACGTAGTCGCTGGCTGTTGAGAGTCTGCTGTTTGATTCCATTACGCATTGCGCTCCCTTTGATGTCGGCGCGGGTCAGCGCAAAGTCGCTCTTGAGGCTCAGTGTAATGGGGCTTGTTTCCAATAGTGACAATCGCTGCTTGATACCTGCTGCCAGCGAGCTTTGGCTGACGTCGCTACTGTCACGGGTACTGACCCCGCTGGCTCCTTGTTGCTCAACTTCCAGTTCGCCCTCACCATAACCAACACTACCCCACAAACTCAGTCCACGCTCAGAGTCCCACGCCATATAAGGATTGAGGCTGGTCATTGACAAATTATATTCACCTTTTGCTGGCGTTCCAGCACTCGTTTCGGTGTAGTCGAAGTCGCCTTGACTCCAGGATGCCTGAATACCCACTAATAAATCATCACGCAAACGTGTGTCAGCACCAATCTGCAGTCCGAACACATCGCCATCCCAGTCCACGGCATTGCTGTCGCCCTTCAAGGAGCTGTAATGACCATCAGCCCAGATTGAGGCGGAGGACAGCAGACCACCACCCTCAGCAACCTCGGCGAGCGGCAACACGAAGGAGGAGTTTGCCGTCATCCGTCTCCAATCGAAAGTACCGTCTTGTATTGCTTTGGCATTGGCTTGCAAGTTGTGCAGTAGCGAGGGTTGTCCGTTCAGGTTATAACCCGCCGTTTGTGGTGCGCCAACACGAGTTGCATTCATGCGTCCTTCGATGGAACTCAGCGTGCTGGCGACAATGGCTTGGCTAATATGCGGCAAAACAGATTTATTGACTATTTCGATGGAATCACCGAGGGTCTTTTCAACAATGGTGATGGTGGTCTCCGTCACTGCTGATGCTGCGAGTGTTATGGCACCACTGGCACTACCATCAATAATGATGGTCTCGGCATCGTCAGCCACGGTATCGGCTACTGGGGAGATGGTGAGGATTGTGCTGCCTGTGGTGGCTCTGGCAGGAATGGTTATGGTGTGCGGTGCAGATTCGGTAATGCCATAGTCTGGGTTGGTGCCCGTGTTGGAGGCAGTACCCGCGAAGTTTAAGGCTATTGTGGTCGTGTCGGTAACGGCGATGCCGTTGTCGAAGGTTGCAGTGATGTTTATAGACTGTTCACCACCTGCTTCGGTGATTGTGGCGGGTGTTGCCGTTAGGGTGATGGCAGTGGGCGCATCGTCATTATCGGTGTTAGTGGCAGTTATGGTGCTGGACGTATCATTATAGTTGGGGTCGGCACTGCTGGTTACCAGTTCAATGCGATAACGCTGGTCGCCGTCGTCCAGATTATCGTTCTGACTGGTCACAGTTACGGTTTGTGCTGTCTGCCAGTTGTCCACGGTGAAAGTCAAACTGGCTGGGGACACGGTTCCCTCACTCGGGTTGCTGCTGGTTATTGCTACGGTTACTGGGTCGGTGGGTTGCGTTAGCAGTGCCGCAGTAAAGGTGGATGTTGTCCCGCTCTCACTGGTGATAAGCGTATCCACGGACAAGTTCAGCCCAGTTTCTCTGATGGTGATGGTGGTCTCGCTCACTGCTGCGAGTGTTATAGCACCGCTGGCATTACCATCAATAATAATGGTCTCGGCATCGTCAGCCACGGTATCGGCTACTGGGGAGATGGTGAGGATTGTGCTGCCTGTGGTGGCTCTGGCAGGAATGGTTATGGTGTGCGGTGCAGATTCGGTAATGCCATAGTCTGGGTTGGTGCCCGTGTTGGAGGCAGTACCCGCGATGTTTAAGGCTATTGTGGTCGTGTCGGTAACGGCGATGCCGTTGTCGAAGGTTGCAGTGATGTTTATAGACTGTTCACCACCTGCTTCGGTGATTGTGGCGGGTGTTGCCGTTAGAGTGATGGCAGTGGGCGCATCGTCATCATCGGTGTTAGTGGCAGTTATGGTGCTGGACGTATTATAGTTGCTGTCGGCACTGCGGGTCGTCAATTCAATGCGATAACTCTGGTCGTTGTCGTCTATATTATCGTTCTGACCAGTTACCGTTACGGTTTGTGTTGTCTGCCAGTTGTCCGCGGTAAAAGTCAAACTGTCTGGGGACACGGTTCCTTCACTGATGTTGCTACTGGTTATTGCTACGGTTACCTGCGCGGTTGGTTGCGTTAGCAGTGCCGCAGTAAAGTTGGATGTTGTCCCGTTCTCACTGGTGGCAATATCAGCCACGGACAAGTTCAGCCCAGTTTCTCTGATGGTGATGGTGGTCTCCGTCACTGCTGCATCTGCGAGTGTTATGGCACCACTGGCACTGCCATTAATAATGATGGTCTCGGCATCGTCAGCCACGGTATCGGCTACTGGGGTGATGGTGAGGATTGTGCTACCTGTGGTGGCTCCGGCAGGAATGATTATGGTTGGTGCAGATTCGGCAATGCCATAGTCCGTCATTCTGGTGGCACTGCCCACGATGTCTAAGGCTATTGTGGTCGTGTCGGTAACGGCGATGCCGCCTTCGAAAGTTGCAGTGATGGTTATAGACTGTGTGCCACCTGCTTCGGTAATTGTGGCGGGTGTTGCCGTTAGGGTGATGGCAGTGGGCGCATTGTCATCATCGGTGTTGGTGACAGTTATGGTGCTGGACGTATTATAGTTGCTGTCGGCACTGCGGGTCGTCAATTCAATGCGATAACTCTGGTCGTTGTCGTCTATATTATCGTTCTGACCAGTTACCGTTACGGTTTGTGTTGTCTGCCAGTTGTCCGCGGTAAAAGTCAAACTGTCTGGGGACACGGTTCCTTCACTGATGTTGCTACTGGTTATTGCCACGGTTACTGGATGGGTTGGTTGAGTTAGCAATGCGGCAGTAAAGCTGGATGTTGTCCCGTTCTCACTGGTGATGAGCGTAGCCACAGACAAGTCCAGTCTGGTTTCTCTGATGGTGATGGTGGTCTTTCTCACTGCTGAGTCTGTGAGTGTTATGGCACCACTGGCACTGCCATCAATAATGATGGTCTCGGCATCGTCAGCCACGGTATCGGCTACTGGGGTGATGGTGAGGGTTGTGCTACCTGAGGTTGCTCTGGCAGGAATGGTTATGGTGTGCGGTGCAGATTCGGTAATGCCATAGTCCGTGGTGCTGGTGGCAGTACCCGTGAAGTTTAAGGCTATTGTGGTCGTGTCGGTAACGGCGATGCCGCCTTCGAAAGTTGCAGTGATGGTTATAGACTGTGTGCCACCTGCTTCGGTAATTGTGGCGGGTGTTGCCGTTAGGGTGATGGCAGTGGGCGCATTGTCATCATCGGTGTTGGTGACAGTTATGGTGCTGGACGTATTATAGTTGCTGTCGGCACTGCTGGTTACCAGTTCAATGCGATAACTCTGGTCGTTGTCGTCTATATTATCGTCCTGACCAGTTACCGTTACGGTTTGTGTTGTCTGCCAGTTGTCCCGGGTAAAAGTCAAACTGGCTGGGGACAC
Source organism: Candidatus Spongiihabitans sp. (assembly GCA_965261425.1). Taxonomy (GTDB): domain Bacteria; phylum Pseudomonadota; class Gammaproteobacteria; order Arenicellales; family Poriferihabitantaceae; genus Spongiihabitans. Next base: position 224,014 of record OZ253452.1, on the reverse strand, counting down.
GGTTCCTTCACTGATGTTGCTACTGGTTATTGCCACGGTTACTGGATGGGTTGGTTGAGTTAGCAATGCGGCAGTAAAGCTGGATGTTGTCCCGTTCTCACTGGTGATGAGCGTAGCCACGGACAAGTTCAGCCCGGTTTCTCTGATGGTGATGGTGGTCTCCGTCACTGCTGAGTCTGTGAGTGTTATGGCACCACTGGCACTGCCATTAATAATGATGGTCTCGGCATCGTCAGCCACGGTATCGGCTACTGGGGTGATGGTGAGGGTTGTGCTACCTGAGGTTGCTCTGGCAGGAATGGTTATGGTGTGCGGTGCAGATTCGGTAATGCCATAGTCCGTGGTGCTGGTGGCAGTACCCGTGAAGTTTAAGGCTATTGTGGTCATGTCGGTAACGGCGATGCCGCCTTCGAAAGTTGCAGTGATGTTTATAGACTGTTCACCACCTGCTTCGGTGATTATGGCGGGTGTTGCCGTTAAGGTGATGGCAGTGGGTATGCTACCCGTAGTAGCAGTGGCAGTGCCACTGGGGCTACTCGTGCCAGCGGCATTAGTGGCTAGGACACGGTAGTCTCGGGTGGTTCCAGCAGATAAGCTAGTATCGCGATATGTGGTTGTGGTGCCATTATGAGGCGGACTGACGGACACCCATGAAGATCCGCCGTTAGTGGAGTATTCAACCGTATAGCCAGTTATACAAGGACTTGTGGGGGGGGGGGTAGAAGCGTGTGTAACACACGCGGCATCAACAGGTGCGCTCCAACTGAGATCAATAGTATCAACAACCGTACCAGCGGTGGCAAACAAGCCGGTAGGCGCAGTCGGAATCGTCTGAATAGCAAGACCGGTACCGTCAAAATGATCTGCAACCGTTATATCGGTTGCAGTATGAGTAAAGGTAAGTGCTGTCTGACTAGCCGATTCTTTCCAGCGAAAGGTAATCGTAAAAAGCCTGACTGGAGAATCATCAAAAATTCCTCCAGATAATACCAACCAACTCGGTAAAATAACCATATCAGTGCCATCGTTTCCATCATCTTTAGGCTGTAATCGTCCAACTCCTACTTCCGGTACAGGGGTTAGTTCTGGATTTGTAGACGTTGCAAAACCAATTACACTAGTTGGCGTATTTACATTCGAGACCCCGACATACTCTAGTACGCGACTATCCCAGTGCAACTCTGGGAGTAGCTTGGATACGGAAGGCACATCATCATCATAAATCACATCTAATGAGAACTCTCCACGAGCAGATTGAGTAAGAGTAGCCATTTTAATTGTGCTACTACTCTCGGCGAAATAGACACTCTGAGTTCCTGTCCCTCCACCAGGGTGGCTTGCGGTGGTCGCGTTAGCATATACTGCCATCAACAAAAAAATCACGCATTTCAATAGATGTTTCATAAAGCCAATCCTATCTTTAGTTTATGTTTGTTACGGATATACCGCATCCCGAATCTCCCCTCCCCCGACCTTACACCATAATTTGTTCGAGTTCAATATCTTTTCCCAACCTGTGTTAGCCCAAAGCAGTAATGTCCCCTTTTGACTTCTTCGGGAGCGGTGCGGCGGGCTCACCGAGCGAGGGTTATGACACCGGTTTTTGCTCCTGCAAAACCGGCATACAGTACGTCCTGTACATAAGGGGGGGGGGTTAGGAATGACGAATATTGGGTTTTTTGCACAGTCTTGAAAGCAGGAATCCAATCAAATGTTCTTTCAAAACCTACCATCATTTCAATTCCCAATTTTCAATGCTCAATTCTCAATTAAAACAAATTATGGGCATGCATTTTGCGGTACGCGCCTTTGTGGTTGAGTAATTCCTCATGGGTGCCGCTCTCAATGATACAGCCGTTTTCTAACACCAGTATTTTATCCGCATTTTCGATGGTGCTAAGGCGATGGGCAATAATCAGGCTGGTTCTATCGCGCATCAATTCGGTAATTGCTTTTTGAATCAGCAGTTCCGATTGGGTGTCGAGAGCCGAAGTCGCTTCATCCAAAATCAGTATCGGCGCATTCTTGAGAAACGCTCGGGCAAGGGCAATTCTTTGGCGTTGACCGCCCGATAGCAACGTGCCCGATTCGCCAATTCGGGTATCCAGCCCCTCGTGCAATTGATTGGCAAACTCCATAACTTGAGCATGTTCAGCGGCAATGACTATTTGTTCACGGCTGTATTTATTCATCGCGCCATAGGCAATATTCTCGGCGATGGTGCCATTGAACAACGAAATGTTTTGATTCACCAAAGCAATGTTTTCACGTAAATTTTTAAGTGAAATATCTGCCAGCGCAATGCCATCCATCGTAACCGAGCCGGTTTGAACCTCATAAAATCGCGCAACCAGACCCGCCAACGTAGATTTTCCGCTTCCTGAACGACCGACCAGCGCGCAGGTTTCTCCGCCTAAAATGGTTAAATCTATATCCTTTAACACCCAATTTTGCTGATTGCCCTGATGATTAGGATAGTGGAATCGAACCTTGTTGAAGCGAATCTCCCCTTGAAAATTATTTAGAATTATTTTCCCTTCATCTGGCTCTGGTGGCAGATCAAGCACCTCAAAAACGCTTTGTGCGGCGGCTATGCCTTGTTGAATCTGTGCATTGACATGAGTGAGTTGCATCACTGGACGAGCGATAAATCCTGCTGCGGTTGTGAATGACACAAACTCACCCGAGGTCATATTGAGCAGAATGGATGGTTGCATGGCAATCATAATCAATGCCGCCAGAGCCATAGCAAAAAGCATTTGTACCAATGTAGCACTAATCTCGATCGTCAAAACCAGCTTTATTCGCTGTTTGAGATCATTGGCAATAATTTTTCTAAATTTCTTGTTTTCATGCGCCATACCAGCGAATACCTTGACCACCTGATAGCCACGCATCACTTCGCCGGCGCGTTCTCCGACATTGCCCATTGCATTTTGGATACGATGACCGATTTTGCGAAACTTTTTAGACACCACCAGCGCAATCACTGTCATCAACGGCGTTACCACCAAGAACAAAGTGGCCATCTGCCAATTGATATAAAGCATATAACCGAGCAGCCCCAGTATCGTTAAACCGCTTCGAACCACAGTACGCAGAGAACCAATCGAAGAGGAAGCAATATTTTCAACATTGAAGATGAGCTTCGACAACATACTTCCGGAAGTAAATTGTTCGTAATACTGGCAAGGCAGTTCCAGCAAATGGGCAAACAAATTGCCGCGTATTTTATTGATTATCCGGCGCGCAACATATTCAGTGCAATAAGAGCCACCGACACTGCCGATACCGCGCATGACAAATATGGTCACGATGTAACCCGCTAACATCATTCGACTTGCTGAATTTCGGCTTTCGATATTATCTACCAGCTCCTTCATCCACCAAGCAAATGCAGAATCACAGGCGGCGAAAACGGCAAAACAAAGGAGCCCAATAAACAGATAATGCGTGTCTGGCTTAACAAAGCTGAGGATGCGAAGGTAAACCGCAACTCCGGATTCTTTTTGTGTATCGGGAGAGGGTGGCATTTAGAGTAATGTAATAAAAAATGATGCTGGATTGTTTGGGTGAATATTAGCACTTCTGAACGCCAGCGGAGAAAATACCACCAACCCAATCCGCACATAGAAAGCACTAAAAGATAAGAAGGCTTGGCTGTATACTGGTTATCACCAAACACAACCATCAGCTAATAGAGACTGTGCAAAAACCCCAAGCTAGTGCTGTTACATGTAGAAAACCCTTACGGGTTTGCGTATTTTACTGGATTCCTGCTTTCGAGACTGTGCAATTAACCGTACGAGCAGGGTTGCTGACAATGGTTCAATTTATGCAGCAATGACAGTTAGCAGAGCGTACCGTCACTTCTTGCCCCAAAGTAATCGCGGGTTTAAGCCCTCTATATCATCCAGAGTTTAATTCTGATGTAGCATGAAGGGAGCTTTCATCTGGATGATATGCGCCATATCAAGGATGATGCGGCTGAAGCCGTGCTTCCGACACTCATCCCCACACGTCCGTTGGCGTAAATTTACCCAAATAGTCTATTCGTAATTCGTAATTATTTTTGCAGGCAATTCGGGCGACCCGATGCGATTGCGGTTATTGTGGTGCTGACAAATAACTCGCCATCAATGTCATGCTTGACGTGATTGGCAGATTGTTTTATTTGCGTTTCAATGGACACTGCGCCAGCGGCAACGGCGCGGTCGTAAGCCTCTTGTTTTGCGATTTCAATGGCGCGGTCGATGGCAACATTGAGTTGCTCAAACTGGATGGGTGCGTCATTGTGGAATAGATAAAATATGCCAAATTCGGGCTGGGTAATGGTGATATGGGCGGTTTGCACTACCGCACCGAGCACTGCGCCGATGGCATTGGCAGTATCGGCATGTTCGGGGATATGCAAATCGACCCCCAATAACCGCGCCACTTCAGGAAAATAATCTGCCGCCGGTCCGCCCACTGCGACAATCGGGTAGTTGTTGGCAAACTGTAATTGAAACAATGGCTTGACCTTGCTTGCCGTTTCTCGGTTAAGCACAATATCAACCAATAATTGGGTTAGATTCCGCGCCTGAGAATCTGCCAGCTTGCCTTGCTGATTCAAACCCGCTTCAATGAGTTTTTGGCTAATATTTCGGCTGACCAAATCAAATACCGCACGGCATGGGGCAACCGCATCGCCCACTTTCCAATCGCCACAGCCATATAAATGACGCATTTGTCGCCCCCAAATCTTTGCTCCCAGCTCCGCCGCCTGCTTATCCCAATGCGCGCTCATACCCAATACATGAGTCGCATCGGACGGCGTAAATCCACTGTATATAATCAGCCCCAGCCGTTCCATTCGGGCTATCGCTCGCAACATCGGGCGGTCGCTGTCAATCAACGGCTCGAGTTCAATAGGAGCTTGTTGCACCTTGTTCCAAGTTTCAATCTCGATACCGTTTAATTGGCGTAGCAAGATCTCGTTTTCCTGCAACGGCAGTGCAAACTTATTATTTCGTGGCGTTGGTGGGCCATGGAACTGACGTTCCATTGCCGTGAGCACTTGCGGAAATTGGTGAGCCAACAAACTCATTGGCACAACCCGCCGCTGGGAAATATCTAATTTAACCTTAAAGCGAACCTCGCTATCGCCACCCAAACCAATAGAAAACACCCGAATTGCCTCAACCATCGGCTGCCAGTTTCCGATTCTCGCGCCGTCATCACATAGTTCAGGCTGCCCATCGGTAACTATCGAAATGTCGGTGGTCGTACCACCCATGTCCACGACAATTGCATTTTTTTGTCCGCTCAAGGAACAGCCTCCAATCACGCTGGCAGCCGGTCCCGACAGCACCGTCGTCACCGGTTGCAGGAGCGCGGTTTTCGCATTGACCAGCGAGCCATCGCCTTTTACAATCATTAACGGAGCGGCGATATTATTTTCCGCTAAAATGGATTCCACCGAATCAATCAATACGCGGATATACAAAATCATACGCGCATTCAGGGCCGCAGTGAGTGCCCGCTTGGGCGCACCCAAACGCGACACCAATTCATGCCCACAAGCCACCGGTTTGTCGGTGAGCGTCCCGACCAAATCCCGCAAACTCTTTTCATGGGATGGGTTTCGAGTGCCAAACAGACCGGAAATAGCAAATGCCGATACATATTCATTCTGCTCGCCTATTTTGCGTTTGGCATATTCCATATCCAGCGGCTGTAACTCCTCCCCAATCGCACTGTGTCCACCCGCCAGCGTAATAACCGCCTCGCGTTCGAGAATATCGTTCAAGCCACTTTTGATGACTTGTTGCTGGTTATATCCGGGCAACAAAATAGCCACTGGCGCACCCCGACCCTCAACAACCGAGTTGGTTGATAGCGTGGTTGACAGCGCGACCAGATTGATCTCGCCCAATAACGCCTGCGGCAAACTCGCAATCGCATTGCCAATGCCGATGGTCAAATCAAAACGAGTGGTCAAGCTTTTGTTTTTTGCCACCACCACCTGCTGTTCATCAATGAGAACCGCGTCTGTGTAGGTGCCGCCGGTGTCAATACCCAATTGATAAGACATTGTTTTAGATAATTGAAAATTGAAAATGAAACCGGAAAACCCTTGCGGGTTTGGCTGTTTTACTGGATTCCTGCTCCCCGCCTACACGGGGACAGGCTTCGCAGGAAAGACGGGGCGTGCAGGAATGACGGATGTTGGTAAACTGCCCACTGCCCACTGCCCACTGACAACTTATCCCACTGCCATTATCAATTTTCCAGCCTGTTCGATAACCCATCAAAAATAGCATCCATATGAAACCGCTCATGTTGCGTCTGATACCGAAACTGATGCCCCTGCGGACAAGCCTGTCTTGCTTGGCAACCCTCTCGACATGCACCCGATTGCCTGCCTGACTCTTGTTTGGCATCCTTTAGAAAGTCATAACAAACGGCAACATCATAACCCGATGTGCTAAACGCCCCCACCGGACAGGTGCTTAAACAAGGCTGCTCAACACAGCGTTGGCAAATATCATCCACCGCTTGAGTTGTCTTTAGCCCTACAATGAGTTCGGGCAAAGCCACCGCAAACCGATAGGCATGCCACAACCCGTATTGGGAATGAATAAGCATTCCAATTTTCGAATGACGTAAAGACTCGGATTTTTTCGCCCACTCAATAAACGGCTGGTATGGTGGGCCACCAAAAGGAAACAAGGCGCGACCCGATAAGCGGCTGGCAATTTGCTCACCGATTCGCTCGCTCCAGCGATTCAAAGGGTCTGGCAAGCGGTCGGCGTATTCTTTTGAATTTGAAAAACACGTCCATAACGAAGAACCGACATTGCCAAATAAAACCAGTGTTACCGCGGCAATCCGCTCATCAATACACGGCACCTGATCCGACTCGTCCACAACAAATCCACCCCGAACAACCAAACCATGTTGTTGCGCCAAGCGGTGAATGTCATCCAACGTGTTCATCAATATCCAAAACACTCAATCATCTTCAGGACAATCATCTTCAGGACAATCATCTTCAGGACAATCATCTTTGCAGGAGACCTTTGCATAATTGTCGAAAGTGTAGCTTCTTGTGCTGGTAAACTGCCCACTGCCCACTATCAACTCCCCCAGCGTTGAAAAATCAATGAGCAATTGGTCCCACCGAAGCCAAAACTATTACTCATGGCAACATCAATCTCCACATCCTTTTGGGTTTCGGTAACGATGGGGAAGCCTACGGCATATTCATCGAGATTGTCGATATTGGCTGAAGCAGCGATGAATCCGGACTCCATCATCAGCATAGAATAAATCGATTCATTGACCCCTGCCGCACCTAATGCGTGTCCACTGAGCGACTTGGTGGCACTGATTGGCGGGCATTTTTCCCCAAATACTTCGGCAATGGCTTCGAGTTCCTTGATGTCTCCCACAGGGGTGCTGGTGCCGTGGGCATTGATATATTGAATCGGTCGCCCTGCCCCACTTTCATCCATTTGCCGCATTGCCTGACGCATACAGCGTACCGCACCTTCTCCTGAAGGCTGCACCATGTCATACCCATCCGAAGTTGCCCCATAACCGACCAACTCCGCATAGATTGGCGCACCGCGCTCTTCGGCATGTTGTAGCGATTCAAGCACAACGACACCAGCACCGCCCGAGATAACAAACCCATCGCGATCCTTATCATAAGGACGGGATGCGGTTTGCGGTGTGTCGTTGTAGTTTGAAGAAAGCGCACCCATGCCATCAAATAATACCGACAAAGACCAGTGCAGTTCCTCTCCGCCACCGGCAAAAATGACATCCTGTTTGCCTAGTTGAATGAGTTCAGCCCCATGCCCGATGCAATGGGCACTGGTCGAACATGCCGAGCTGATGGAATAGGAAACGCCTTTAATTTTATAAGCAGTTCCAACACATGCCGGAACGGTACTCGCCATAGTTTTGGTCACCATATAGGGGCCGACACGTTTCACCCCGCGTTGGCGTAACGTATCAGCGGCAATCACGATGTTTTCCGGAGACGCGCCGCCTGTGCCGAGCAATAAGCCGGTACGTTCGCTGCTAATCACTTCTGTGGACAGATCGGCATGTTCAATGGCTTCCTGCATCGCAAGATAACTATATGCGGCGGCATCGCCCATAAAGCGATATAGTTTTCGGTCAATCAAAGATTTGGCATCAATATTGATTGCACCATGCACCTGACTTCGCATCTCCAAATCAGCATACTCCTGCGCTTTGACAATGCCAGAGCGATTTTCTTGGAGCGCGACTCTGACCTCCTCTTTATTGTTTCCCAGACTACAAACAATACCAAAACCGGTTACGACAACTCTTTTCATTTAAGACTCACTGTTATGGATTACGGATTACGGATTACGGATTATGAATTATGAATTATGAATTATGAATTACGAGTTACGAGTTACGAACACATCAGCAAAGTTTCGTTCAAAAGAAATCGGTGTTTTTGAACAAGCACACCCGAAGGTCTTGACAATTATAGACCTGTTTGCCGTCAACACTCACCAAACCATCGGCAACACCCATTATCAATTTACGCATGATGACCCGTTTGAAGTCGATATGATAAGTTACTTTTTTACAGTCAGGCGTGATTTGTCCGCTGAATTTTATGTTTCCGGCACCTAATGCGCGACCATGCCCCTCGCCACCGCGCCAGCCCAGTGAAAATCCAACCAACTGCCACAACGCATCCAATCCCAAACAGCCGGGCATAACCGGATCGCCTTCAAAATGGCATTGGAAAAACCACAAATCGGGCGACACGTCCAGCTCGGCAATAACAACGCCTTTACCCGACTCACCACCATCGTCATCAATATGAATAATGCGGTCAAACATTAACATGTTGGGAAGCGGTAATTGTGCATTACCCGCACCGAACATCCTCCCATGCCCACAGGCAAGAAGCTCATCACGGTCAAACTGATTTTTCTGTTGACTCAAGGATACCTCCAATATAGATTTAGACCTTTGAATGACTATAAATATCATCCCTACGGGATTTTACATTTATTTTCTGTTTGATGGGTGTTTGATTAGAATTACGAATAGATTGTTTGGATAAATTTGCGACAACGAAAGTGCGACTTTATTTGTTTTACTGGATTCCCGCCTGCGAGACTGCGCAAGAAACCAACATCCGTCTTTCCTGCGAAGCCTGTCCCCGCGCAGGCGGGGAGCAGGAATCCAGTAAAACAGCCAAACCCGCAAGAGTTTTCTACATGTAACATGCACTAGCTTGGGGTTTTTGCACAGTCTCCTGCGCGGGAACGACAGCATTGTTAATGGAAATTGACAACTGACAACTGCCCACTATCATTCGCTACAAAACACCAATTTTTGTTAGTATAGTCCGTTCTGCTTCCTCCATGACTGCCGCCTCGTCATCGGTTTGGTGGTCAAACCCACAGAGGTGTAGCGTACCATGAATAACTATATGGGCAAAATGGCTTTGAATCGATTTGTCTTGTTGATGGGACTCTTTTTTTACTACGGCAGAACAAATAATAATATCGCCCAAATAGGAATAATCTACTTCTGCCACTGCTTCAAACGGAAAAGAAAGCACGTTAGTCGGCTTGTTTTGTCCACGATAACGCCGGTTCAATTCGCTGATTTCTTGCTCGTTTACGATCCGTACCGTTAGGCTTTCGGGGGCATGTTCAATGACCGAAAATGTTGCGTTTACCCATTGGTTTATAGTCGCCGAGCAAGGAATTTCCACCCCATCGGTACACCCCAATTGCAGCTCAATCGGCATGTTCATTCGGCAGTTTCATAGGCTTCAACAATGCGTTGTACCAGAGGATGTCGGACAACATCTTGTGGCTTGAAATGGGTGAAGCTAATGCCTTTTATGCCCGATAACACTCGCTGCGAATGCCTCAGACCCGAAAGCTGTCCTTTGGGCAAATCCACCTGAGTAATGTCGCCGGTGATAATTGCCTTAGAGCCAAATCCGATTCGGGTCAGGAACATTTTCATTTGCTCGACTGTGGAGTTTTGCGCTTCATCGAGTATCACAAAAGATTCGTTCAGCGTGCGACCCCGCATATACGCCAGCGGTGCAAGTTCAATGACCCCGCGTGCAATCAATTTTCCAACTCGGTCGAAACCCAGCATTTCATATAAGGCATCAAACAGCGGGCGCAGGTAAGGATCGATTTTTTGCCCGATATTGCCGGGTAAAAAGCCTAGCTTCTCACCCGCCTCGACTGCCGGTCGCACCAATAAAACACGTTCAACCGCATTCTCTGCTAAAGCATGGACTGCACAGGCGACCGCAAGATAGGTTTTTCCGGTTCCGGCAGGACCAATGCCAAAACTAATATCGTTATCACGAATGTTGCGTAAATAGGATTGTTGTTTCGGGTTTTGTCCGCTGATGATGCTTTTACGCAGCCGAATCACCACTTCGTCATTTTCATTGCACCTGTCAGTCGGAGCAGTCGGGTTGCCGAGTACCGCTTGATTCGGCTCTGTTTCATGGCCGGCATCGGCATCACCGATAGGATTCGTATTGGACAATGCCAAATGGACATCGCCCGTGTTCAGTGGGCGATTCTGTTGTGTGGTCATAGCAAACAAACGCTTTACCACCGAAGCGGCGTGTTCGCAATTGTCTGAGCCACCGCTAACACTAAAATGATTGCTCCGTTGGACAATCCGAATACCAAGATGGTTTTCAATCTGCTTTAGATGGCAATTCAACTGCCCGCAAACATCGGACAGTCGCTCGTTCTCCGCCGGCAGAAGCTGGAAAGTAATCATTGCCGCCGATTCAGGGAATGAACTCGGCGGTGAACTAGATGATGAACTAGGCAACCCGTTTTTCATCCATCGAAATTAACTTTCCGCGCAGAGAATTAGGCAATGCCTCAGTAATCATCAGATTGACAAAGCTACCAATCAGTGTCGCATCGCCATCAAAATTGACTACCCGATTATTTTCGGTGCGCCCAGACATTTGTTGCGGATCTTTTCGTGAAGCCCCCTCAACCAACACCACTTGCTCGGTGCCAACCATTTGCTGGCTAAACAGTGTGGCGAAATTTATAATTCTTGCTTGCAACGCCGACAATCGCTGTTTTTTCACTGCCATGCTAACATCATCTTGCAGTGTGGCAGCAGGGGTTCCCGGTCGCTGACTGTAAATAAAACTGAAGCTTTGATCAAATTTAACCGTTGCGATTAAATCCATAGTCGCCTGAAAATCTGCATCGGTTTCTCCGGGAAAACCGATGATGAAGTCCGATGATAGGGAGATTTCCGGACGTGCTATTTTTAGTTTCTCAATCCATTGCAGATAATCCTCCGCCGTATAACCACGTTTCATCAATTCAAGGATGCGATTCGAGCCACTTTGCACCGGCAGATGCAAATGGCGCACCAACTCGGGAATTTCGGCATGTGCTTCAACCAATTGGTCGGTAAAATCAATCGGATGGGAAGTGGTATAACGTAATCGCTCAACACCCTCGACCGCCGCAACATAATGCAATAATTCTGCAAACTCCATGATTCTGCCATCATGGGTTAAGCCACGATAACCATTCACATTCTGCCCTAACAAGGTAATTTCCCGAACTCCCTGCTCTGCCAACCCATAAACCTCAGTAATCACATCATCAAATGCACGACTGAACTCCGTCCCCCGCGTATAAGGCACCACGCAAAACGAACAATATTTACTGCAACCCTCCATAATCGAAACAAACGCCTTAACCCCGTCCACACTTGGCGGCGGCAGACAATCAAACTTTTCAATCTCGGGAAACGATATATCCACCGTTGGCTGCCGTGTTTGCAACACCTGATCAAGCATTGCCGGCAGTCGATGCAGGGTTTGCGGACCAAAAACCATATCCACATAAGGAGCACGCTTCAGAATCATCTCCCCTTCCTGACTCGCCACACAACCGCCAACACCGATAATCAGATTCTTGTTGTTCTCCTTCACTTCGCGCCAGCGTCCGAGCAAAGAAAAAACCTTTTCCTGCGCCTTGTCGCGCACCGAGCAAGTATTCAACAACACCACATTCGCCTGATTCGGGTCGTTGGTGGTTTCATAGCCATGACTTGCCTGCAATAAATCAGCCATTCTCGACGAATCATACTCGTTCATCTGGCAGCCAAATGTTTTAATAAATAATTTACGCTTCACAATTCACAATAACAATTCACAATAAATGGGGGAGTTCGATTGGTTATCTCTGTCGATGTTATCTGTCGCCAATTCTACACCGATTCAAGCCAATAGTCTTAAAGTCATTGTATTGGCTACTACGAATTACGAATTACGGATGACTGTTTGGATAAATTTACGGCAACGGAAGTGCGTAGCCACCAGAACTCCCTGCTAGGGCGTGTTGCATGTAGAAAACCCTTGCGGGTTTGCTTGTTTTACTGGATTCCTGCTTCCCGCCTGCGCGGGGACAGGCTTCGCAGGAAAGATAGCATTGTTAATTGATAATTGAAAATTGAAAATTGAAAATGAACCGGAAAATCCTTTCAGGTTTGTATGTTTACTGGATTGCTCTTATCTTGTCCATCCTGTCCATCCATGTAAATAGTGGAAAACCCTTGCGGGTTTGCTTGTTTTACTGGATTCCTGTTTCCCGCCTGCGCGGGGACAGGCTTCGTAGGAAAGATAGCATTGAAAATTGAAAATTGAAAATTGAAAATGAACCGGAAAATCCTTTCAGGTTTGTATGTTTACTGGATTGCTCTTATCTTGTCCATCCTGTCCATCCATGTAAATAGTGGAAAACCCTTGCGGGTTTGCTTGTTTTACTGGATTCCTGTTTCCCGCCTGCGCGGGGACAGGCTTCGTAGGAAAGATAGCATTGTTAATTGATAATTGAAAATTGAAAATTGAAAATGAACCGGAAAATCCTTTCAGGTTTGTATGTTTACTGGATTGCTCTTATCTTGTCCATCCTGTCCATCCATGTAAATAGTGGAAAACCCTTGCGGGTTTGCTTGTTTTACTGGATTCCTGTTTCCCGCCTGCGCGGGGACAGGCTTCGCAGGAAAGATAGCATTGATAATTGAAAATTGATAATTGAAAATTGAAAATTGAAACCGGAAAACCTAGCGGTTTGATTGTTTTACTGGATTCCTGCTTCCGCAGGAAAGACGGGGGCGGTGCAGGAAAGACGGATGTTGGTAAACTGCCAACTGCCAACTACCAACTGATAACTGATAACTGATAACTGATAACTGATAACTGATAACTGATAACTGATAACTGATAACTGATAACTGATAACTGATAACTGATAACTGATAACTGATAACTGATAACTGATAACTGATAACTGATAACTGATAACTGATAACTGATAACTGATAACTGATAACTACTAACCGGTTTACTTCTATCAATAACCCACATAGAATCTGGCTAGTCCGTCATGTGTCCACAATTGTGTCCGATTTGGTTGATATTTTGATACATTTAATTAAACACTTCTGGTTCAAAATCAGTTCTCTGGTTATTATTCTGTTGGCATCTGCATGGCCCGTAGCCATGAGTCTGGTTGACTCTGAAAGAAAAAGCCATTGGCAGATAAAGGAACAACACATCGCATCGGTCATCTCTCAAGCGGTTTATCAGAAAGCGTTGCCCGATCGTATTTCGATTCCTGAACTGCCTCTGCCTGATTCGGTAAAAGTCATCTACACGCTTGATGCTGATTTACAAAATGAGGCGACTCGACTGCTCAAAAAATACAACCCGGATTATGGCGTATTCGTTGCCATATCGCCGGACACCGGTCATATTCTGGCGATGGCTGATTCAACCCGTGACGGCGTGGGTTATGTCAATTTATCGTTGATCAATACTTTTCCTGCCGCTTCTATTTCCAAAATTATCACTGCGGTTGCCGCCGTTAATGAAAACAAGGCAAATGGCTCTACGGTGATTCCCTTCAATGGAAAATCCACTTCGTTATATAAAAACAATGTGTTTAATCACAAAAACAACAAATGGACTCGGTATGTAACGCTTAATCAGGCATTTGCCAAATCAGTCAATTCTGTTTTTGGGCGGCTCGGGGCAGTCGAACTAGGTGGCGACACCATGCTCAAATATGCCCACCGGCTGGGCTTCAATGGACAATTTGCATCGGACATCTCATTTGCCACTGGAGAAATTGAACTTGACCCCAATGATTCGTGGGATGTTGCACAAATGTCGTCCGGCTACACCACTAAAAACACCCTGTCACCACTGCATGGCGCGATATTGGCAGCCACTGCTGTGAATGGCGGGAAAATTGTTACACCGGTTATTGTCGAGTCGCTTATCGGACCACACGGCATTCCGTTTTACATCCACGAAAAACCGGCACTTTCTGTCGCCATGTCGCAAGCTACTTCCAAACAATTAAAGCAGATGATGCAAGCCACCATTACCCAAGGTTCCGCTCGCAAATCTTTTCGAGGGATTAGCAAGGGGACGCTGGCAGGTGTCCATATCGGCGGCAAAACCGGCTCTCTTAGTGGCTTGAACCCAAAAGGAAAATACGATTGGTTTGTCGGTTTTGGCGAAAAAGACGAACAGAAAATTGCCTTTGCGATGCTCTGCATCAACAAGAAAAAATGGTATGTTAAATCGACTCAATTTGCCCGAGAAATGCTTGAATTTTATTTTACCCCAAAAACCAATGGCGATAAATCCACCTAATCTGCCCTAGACCCTTGCATGATTATAGGAATAGCGTAGCCGCGCCAGAACCGTGCAACACCGTAAATACCGAATCATAGAGACTGTGCAAAAATCCAACATCTGTCTTTCCTGCGGAAGCAGGAATCCAGTAAAACAAACAAACCCGCAAGGGTTTTCACATAAAACACGAGCGGGGTTCTTGCACAACCCCTTTAGCCTCGCAAATGTCTATACCCGAATAATTTATTTTGAAACAATATCTTGAAGCTGTCAGGGAAGTTCTGGAAAACGGGCAAAGGAAGCCCAATCGTACCGGCGTGGACACCCTATCGACCTTTAACATCAACTATGAGATAGATTTGCGAGCCGGGTTTCCGTTGCTGACCACAAAGGAAATATCATGGAAAAACATTGTCATCGAAAATCTATGGTTCCTATCCGGCAAAACGGATATCGCGCTACTCAAGAAACATCATTGCAAATTCTGGGATGCTTGGGCAGATGAAAACGGTAAAGTCCCCAGTGCCTACGGTAATTTCTGGCGACACTTCCCATTACCCAACCATCAAACCAACGACCAAATCGCCTATGTAGTCGAGCAATTAAAATCCAATCCAATGAGTCGGCGAATAGCTGTGTCGGCATGGGCACCGGGCAATGCACAAACCAGCGCATTGCCCCCCTGCCACGCATTCTGGCTGATTAACACCCAATTCGATAGCGAAAACGCGCCCTATCTATGCCTGCATCTGACCCAAAGAAGTTGTGATATTGCATTAGGAGTGCCCTATAACATCGCCGGTTATGCCCTCCTACTCGCGCTTTTTTCGCGCTTCAGCGGAATTCCTGCGGGCATTTTTGGGCACACCCTCATTGATGCCCATGTCTATACCGCAAAAGCCGATGGCAACATGGCAGAATATGATCATATTCCCGGACTGCAACAACAATTAACCCGACAACCGCGAACATTGCCCGAGTTAGAAATCAGCACGGAAATCCAATCCCTTGACGATATAGAACCCCTGCTCGCGCTTGACACAGACGAAATCATGTCCAAATTCGTGCTGCACGATTACAACCCCCATCCAGCCATCACCTTCAAGGTCGCGGTATAAATGACCGAGAGTAAAATCAAAGGCACTCCGTTGCGCGGTGCCATTGTTGCCATGCAGCCCGATAATTCATTAGACTGGAGCCGCGTCATCGGTATTGACGGCACTCTCCCATGGCACTACAGCGCAGACCTAAAACGCTTCAAACGAATTACGATGGGCGGTGTTGTCATCATGGGGCGAGTCACTTGGGATTCCATTGGTGCTAAGGCGCTACCCGGTCGCCGTAACATTGTCATTAGCCGATCGACGGTGCCTGACGTGGAGCATTACAACAATGTTAAACAAGCGATTAAAATGTATCCGAAACGGAGAATATGGGTCATCGGTGGTGCCCAAATCTACACTTTGGCAATGCCCTATCTGAATCGACTGGATGTGACCTATGTCCCAGAATTCATCACCGATAGCAACGCAGTCAAATTCCCAGAAATTGATAAATCCTGTTGGACTGGGGGCAAAAAAAAATATAAAGTGCCCGGCACAGAGGATTTACACTATCGCATTTTCCACCGTATTGCTTCGGACTAATCGCCAATCAGCATTACTCGGCAATGCCAGTTTAACCAATGTTGTTTATCGGCGGGTTGCGTTGATTAACGAAAAAATTTAGCTCGTTCGGCTAGACCCTTATTTTCCTAACACAAAAAAATTCTCGCTTAATCCCAACTTCTCGCTCGCAGCTTTTTTAAATTCAATCAAACAGTTTTCCCACTCTGCTTCATTCTGTAACTTCGTTAGATTAAACTCTTTTCCATACGCCACTATTCCTTTGTAGTCATCTTCGTATTCAATTTTCTGCTCAAGCTCTGGAAAATAATCGCAATTAAACACCTTATACCATTTGCTCTTCTTATCGCTCCTTTCTAAATCAGGCTCAGATTTCACTTGATGTAGATAAATCCGCAACACAGACTCGCTACCTCCTACAGGAGGAAATTTTTCCAGTTCGCCATACGCTTCGTCATACGCATATTTGTCACACACATCCCGATCTGCGAGAAAATCAAGAACGAGCATCCATCTACCTTCCGATAAATTATCCATATCTTGATCTTTAGGCAACAGCAAAACACTTAAATTGTAAAGCGGGATACCATCCCAAACATCTTTTTTAGTAATATCATGAGTTGACGGAGCAAGGTGATAGCCACCCGCGTCTCGACTAAAATACTCTAACCCCATACTTTCTGGTATATGTCCTATAATATCGTATAGCCTTGCTTGATATTGATGGACTGTTCGGTAGGCACTTCGCACTTCAGCCAAGTCTATCGGATTTTGATCATTTTGCTCTTTAGTCATAATTTAACATCTTAATTTGTGTTTATAAAATTCAACATGAACGGTAGAAGGGGGAATTACCCCCCCCCCCCCCGCAATACAACAACCCATAAAATTTACCCATAAAACTACTTGAACCAGCTTGGCGGCTTGCTTGGGCTAGTCGGGGCAGACACCCAGCTTTGAATCTTGCCGTTTCTTGCTTCAATTATTTTTTTCGCATCATTTGGCGAAACCACTTCTACCTGCGCGCATTGTGGGGCGGATACGCCGGGTATTCTGAATCGTGCGTAATATGTTGCCATGGTTAGTCCTCGATATGGATTAAAAATAAAGATGATTGCTACTGCAATCACCGCTTGTAAAGCTCCTTCATTGCCTCGGTTAATGCGGCAAATTCTTTCTGTAATGTGCTTGGCGCAAGCACTTTTACCGAGCTACCGAATCCACGCAACCACCAGCGCAATTCTGCGGTGTCGGCGACTGTTGCTTCGAGTAGCATTTGATTCTTTTGTTTGGTTGTTATTTTTTGGTCGATCGACAATTTTGCTTCGGTTAAATGAATCGCCGCACCATTAAAAAACAACGCGCGTAACTTTATTTTTTTGTTCGATAACGGATAGGAAAATTCTTTTTCTTGCTCGACATAATTGGTCAAGTTGAAGCCTGCAATTGGCTTGCTCCGCTGGGCTAATAACTCGGCGTAGCTCATGCGATGCAATACATAATGCCGCGGGTCTTGATAATCCCAGGCGGTTGCGACCAGATAGACAATATTATTTCTAACCACGATGCCGAGCGGGTTCAACGTGTAGCGGTTGGTATTGCCCTGTTTCTTGCTCTGATAATCGACTTCAAATTGTTTGTCTTCCAGCAATGCCGCATAGACGACCGCTTGTACATCTTGTTTTAGTGTTGGCGCAATGAGCGCTGGACCGCGTCCGATGATGTATGTTTTCTCCGACCATTTGCCGAGCTTGCTTTCCTGTAACACCTTATCGGCGTGCTGAAAATACGTTGCCAACAGCTCAAACGTGGGTGGTGGCATAATCGCTGTTAGATGTGCTTCCGCTAATTTGAGCGCGAGTGCGGTCATTGGCTCATTGCTGGGATTTGCGCCAGCGCGTTTCTGTCCGTCCAGAACCAATAATTGGCACGCCCTTTTGACTCGCAGCTTATTGGAAATATCGTGGACAATTTGTCCAGATCGCGCTGTATCGTACGGATGTCAACATTGTAATCGGGATTATCGTTACATAACTTTTGTCGTATGTCTTCCGTACTCAAACTTTTTGGATGCACCGGCATCATTTGCAATAATGCTAAATAACGGAAAGCGGTGTCGGTGGCTTTACGCATTTTTTTGCTCCGATTTGCAACCTTGACTCTTATTTTTCTTGCCGCGGGATAAGGAACCTTACCAACACCACCAACGCTTCGGTGTCACGTTTACAATATTCGAGCAAATCAGCACTCAGCGACTTCCGCCGCTGTTGTGTCGTATCGGGTTCAATGCACTCTTGATAAGCACTCTCTGCCGCGCTGCCATCTTGAATTTCGCCAAGATCGCTGTAATTAAGATTGGGGGCTATGGTCGGGAGTACCGCTTTAATTGACCATGATCCGCGCATATCAGGGTGATAATAATACTGTCTTGTGATTGGCAATAAATCAACCAACCGCTCAATCACTTGTTGAACCGCTGGCTGCAAATCTGCAAAACGGCTGGCAAGCTCATTCAAACGACTTTTCTCGAATGCGCTGTAAACGAATATTGGCCCGCTTTTCCCGACTGCGCGTAACAACGATTCAATAAATCCCCGCATAGGCGGAATGCCGGTTGTGTCAAGAAATTCCTGATGCACTAATTCGCCAATGTCCGACTCGATATGACACGACCATTGAAACGGCAACATTTGATAGGGGCGCGTATCTTTCCAGATTGGCACAGCGAATCGGGTGGTTTCAAAATCAAGATAGTAACGAGGGTATGGATAGGCGCGTATTATTTTTTCACCGCTGGCTTGAGTTCCGACCGCCCGGACACGGTTACCTTACGCACCCATTCATGCGTTTCATTATGCAAACGTCCAGACGGGATGTCCCGAATATCGGTGATTCCTTCGCACTCAAGTTCTTTGGCGATTTTCCTACCTCGCGGCAAACAGGTTAGCGGATAATCCGTGTCTACTGATTCGCAACCTGAACAATAATCAATGAACGGGCATGAATAAGGAGTGTAACAATGATCACCGATTTCGATGTTCGGCTCTGCACCTTGCAATGTTTTTTGGAATCTATTCACCCATTTAGAAACCTCTGGTTTCTGTTCGGCAACACTGCTCGACAGGTCGGCATAATGAAATAATTCGCGATAATCGCCCGCGCCACCATAGACGAATTGATTGTCAATGTGTGCCAGCTCAACACGATTGAGCGACAGACCATTGCCCTCCAATACCCATGCTTGCACGGCGCAATCAGCATAATATGGCTCCTTAACACGGGTGCTGGATTTGACTTCAATTAAATGATAGCCGGTTGCGTTCTTTTTGAGTATATCCGTTCTGACCAGCACGCCCTGATGGGAAAATGTTGCTTCAAACAGCGGTTTTTCAGGGGAATCCGTGAGCAGCCGTTTTGTCTCGGCAAGCGCATTGGCAACGCCACCATCCCACTCAATCAAATGACCGTTTTCATGTAATGAACAGGCAATATCATTAACCATATGACCGATGTCAAAACGATGCTCAACATCCGCCGATACGATGATCAACTGTAGCTTATGGACTTCCAGCCATAGTCGTTTCTGGCACTGCAAGCCGTTCATAATTTTAGATTTTGATAGTGCTGGAGTCATTGGCTTATTGTTATTGGCTTGTGGCGAATTTAAGTTTTTTATGCGTCCAATCACTCAAAAATATTGTGATCTATTTCATTTATTTCTATCGGCAAAAATCCCGCATCGACAAACACCTGCCTTATTTCACGTTTCTGAGCATCAGGAATCTTTTGAGAACACGCCCCCTCCATTTCATCAACCGTCCAACCAAAGACAACATCCCTTTTCACTTCTATTACTGCTGGGGGACGTTCACAAACGTAGATATAGCTAGACCCCAAAATCACTTCGGGAACATATTTCATGACACAGTTACTGAATCTATCAGCCACATTTTGCATTTCACTTCTTGAACACACCGGTTTTATCCACTCATTTCCTTGCCACGGCACTGCTGGGAACGGCAGCATTTCGATTTTTTTCTTAAGCCATTCTACTATCTGGTACATGCTGTCCATGTTCCTCGTTGCCGTCTCGGCTTCCTGTCGTGTTATTGCCCGGAAAAAGGCAAAATATTCGTTTTCTCTTGATCTTTTAATGTCATCGTCATCATTGTGCTTGAAATCATGTTCAAACACTATACTACCCCTATACGACAAATTACGTCGTCATTCAGCACATTTACAAAGAAAAATGCCGCGCAGTGGTGCGGGATAACCTTCGATGGTTTTCGATGGGTCATCGGCATCGAGAAAGTCCGACAATGACTCAAATCTCATCCATGGTGTTTGCCGCTGTTCATCGGGGCGGGTTGTGCTGACATCAATGGTGGTTATTTGCTTAAATCCCGCTTGTTTTAACATGCGGTGCAGTTTTAATTGCGAAGGAATACACCAAACATTAGGCATTTTCGCATAACTGCTTTTCGGCACCAGTTCATGCTCGGTATCACCGCCGATAATCAGGGTTTCCAGCACTAATTCACCGCCTGGTTTCAGGCAACGTCTCAATTCGGCTAAATGTGCCATCGGTTTTTTACGGTGCGAAAGAACACCCATAGAAAACACGGTGTCAAAGCCAATGCCCTCGTATTCAAGCGCGTCAAACGGGATTTCTTCGCAACGCAACGGCAACATCGCGCTTGATTTTTCATGTAGCCACCTCTGTGATAGATATGTTTGCAGGGCATGATATTGGGTGATAAATAATTGCGATGGCTCAATGCCGAGTACATATTTCGCCTGTGCGCCGAGCATGCGCAACATGTAGTAGCCATTGCCGCAACCGACATCCAAGACCAGCCGTTCTTTCAGCGGACTGATTACCGCTTGCAAGCGACCCCATTTGAGATTGGATTGCCATTCGCTATCAATCAAGACACCAAACAGATTAAACGGCCCTTTGCGCCATGGGTGAAGTTCCAATAATAACCGTTTGAGCCGATCAGCCGTCTCCGCATCGATATCTTCGCGTCGACCGATTTTGACGATAGATTGATCTAGCGCAACAACCGATGGACGGACATTGGGGAGTGCCGCAATAATACGTCTCCAGTCACTTAGATGACCGTGGTGCCGCTGATTGGTTGCTGATATGGTCGCCTCGCTGAATGCGTCCGCAACTGCTTCGAGTGGGGAATTGCGTAATTGCTCCCCGCCTATTTCTGGCGCATCAATCAGGTCGGGAATCATGTTGATTTGATGCCAATAAAAGAAGCGAAATTAAAACTCTGAAACCACCGCACGGCATTTTTGAATCCAGCCTGTCGCAGGCGATTGAGATGTTGCTCGCTGTCATCGAGTATCATCACATTTTCCAGTGCGGCACGTTTTTGGCTAATTTCCAGTTCGCTATAGCCGTTGGAAATTTTGAATTGCTCATGCAGCTGTTGCTGTAATGTCGCTTCCTGTTCATAGCGAAAACTGATTTTTTCGGAAACAATCAACACCCCGTCAGGACGCAATCCCCGATAGATACGCCGAATCAATTGGTCGCGCATAGTCGGTGCAATGAACTGCAAGGTGAAGTTCATTACCACAATACAAGCATTGTCAATCACCACATCCTCAACCCTCGCCTCAATCAACTGCAATTGTGCTTGCGGAATAATCGGCCGCAAAGTCTTTTCGCACTGCACCAGCATCGTCACAGAATTATCGACTCCAATATACTGGACAGATTGGTGGTTTATCCTGCTGTACATAGACAACATAGAAGCACCCAAAGCACACCCCAAGTCATAAACATTGCTATCGGGTTGAGCATGTTTTTCTGCGATTGCCCCAGTTAATTCGATAATCGTCTCATAGCCGGGCACCGAGCGGCGAATCATATCAGGGAAAACTTGTGCCACCGATTCATCAAACTTAAAATCGACCACCTGCGGAAGTGGTTGCGAAAACAATCGGTCTTTATTCTGCTTAGCCATCGTATTCCTTCGCGAAATTATGCGCGCAAAACCGCAGACTAGCTCTGTTCCAGCTCGATTAACGTCCCCAGTGTATCTTTAGGGTGCAGAAAAATAACTGGTCGGTTGTGGGCACCGATGGTTGGTTTACCGTCTCCTAAAACTCGCATTCCTTGCTGTTGTAACTGTTGTGCCGCCTCCGCTAGATTCGTTACTTCATAACACAGGTGATGCACCCCGCCATGCGGATTTTTATCGAGAAACCGTCTTATCGGCGAATCCTCCCCGAGCGGATGGAGCAATTCAATTTTCGTATTCGGCAACGCAACAAAAACCGTAGTCACCCCATGCTCAGGCAAATCAACTTCTTCGGACACCTGCGCCCCGAATTGTTCGCGATACAATGCACTCGCCACGGCAAGACTCGGAACAACAATGGCAACATGGTTTAATTTTCCGATCATATCACTTTGGAAAGTTATTTATGCTTGATTAAAACGTCCAAAATAGGCATCAATTTCATCGCGCAGCTCAATCCCCGCATACTCGAAACAATCTAACAAGTCATTATACGCGCCTTTGCCACCGAGAAAATCCCAAAACTCTTCGGCAACTTTTAATTCATTATTCAAATCAAGCATACCCGCCATTGTCCAACGACTATATGGTTTTGGAGCATAGGGATTGTATGGTATAGCAATCAGGGTATGAATTTTTGCTGCTGGATTTTGCAATAAAGCAGTTGCGACCCATTCTAAAAGTGTCCGCTTATATTCCTTAAATCCACCTTTGTTTGGTTTGGCGGTTTTTATATCAATGAGGTATGTTTCTCCTGCATTGCTTTCAAGATAGACATCGACTCTGGTTGGTTTAACCGTTCTAATCTGTCCTGTTTGGCAAACTTGTCTAATGATTTCTATTTCGGCTGTTTTATTAGGAGTTTTAGTTGCGGTTGTCAAGTCATCCATTATTTTCTGGATTTCAACTTGAGCATCAGCACTTATTCGTGTGCCCGATTTTGCTTGCGAACTCACAGACTTAAATCTGCTGGCGGCTAGTGATACTGCAACCGGTTCAAAAATGGTTGTGTCAAAATTAGTATTCAGCGAATGTATGAAAGAATAAAGTGCCAGCCGGTCTTTACCGAGCAATCGAGTATGAAATGGCATCACCGCTGGCTCTGGATGGTAAGCGTTAAATTTATCTTGCAAACGACTTTTAATCGTCTGCTTAATCGCTTCTAGTTGCTCTTGAGACAATGCCATTGCTATTTTTCTTGCAAATGAAAAATGGTTTCAGAATACGCCGACCGACCTTTTTCAACACGATTCAAAACCGGTCGGTTATAGCAATTAACAATTTTCATATTTGCCTGCTCAGCAATGTGTGGATACAGTCCATACTTATCATTGGCGACCAAGAATATATCAAAATCCGCTTGCAAATACGGTTTGCAATTACTTAAAACATCGGCTACGCCTTGCACATAGGTTTTTTGCGCTTGCACGCCCTGCCCTTTGCATAGCGGGCCTATTTCCAGCTCATCGTTTCTTACAAAATCAAATAAATCATAAGCATAGGCATGTTGCTCGTGGTAGTCGATCAATCCAACATAAGGCGGGCTTGAAAAAATTCCAGCTATTTTTTGATTTTTAACCAAACACGATAATTGAGGTGCTTTTTCTTTTAGCCTATCAATCACATTTATTTTCCTGCTGTCTCCGATTAAACATGTTTGATAGGTGTCTGACCTCAGCACATTAAACTGCTCTATTCTTTTCATTGTGTCTTGTGCGTATCTTTGCCACCAACCTAATATGGAGAACAGTGGCTTGCATACTTTGCCGTGTTTTTTACAGTAATAAATTGTGCTAACCGGCTTTTTTAGCGTCCCTAAATCAGCATGTGTGGTCGCCCGACATGAGCGAATTGTGCGGCTCAATATCAAACACAGCAATTTGTTTGTGGCTGGATTTTTGATGCGTTTCACCTCATTAAAAACAAAGTCTATCTCATCTCTAACCACCCCTAAAAACCAGTGATCAATAAATGAGCCGGTTGTATTTTGCTCTAATTCAATCTTATATTCATCAATAAGGTGATTATAGACAGCAAGAAACTCATCAACCTTTTGCCTGCCGTATTGTTTTTCGTTAATTTGCGCTTGCCTAACTTTATATCTGAATTCTGGCGATGGGAAAAACTCTTTATTAAATGTTTTCAGTTCATCCAATAATTTTTTTCAAAATCGATATTATTTTTCCCCTTTTGGAAATCTTTCAGCCGGTTGGTGATACGCAGGGTTGTTTCTCTGACATCATCAACCTGATAACAGCCAATTTTTACATTGCTGATAAAGGCGTTAAACGCTGAAATATCAATACCCACGGCATTTAATCCCAACTCATTGGCTTGCACCAGCATCGTGCCACTGCCACAAAAAGGGTCTAAAATAATATCTCCTTTCTTGAAAAACGATTTCTCCTTAAAATCATCAGTATGGCAATCTAAAAAATATTTAACCAACTGAGGAATGAATTTACCCTTATATGGGTGTAGCCGATGAACATGTTTTGTTGTTTCTGATTCCTTATACTGAGAAAATGACAAGTCCCAGTTTAGGTCATCGCCTAATTGTCTTTTCCAGCTGTCTGCTTGTGTCTCATGGTGTGCTTTATAGTAGGCTTCCAAATCAGCCCGATTAACGACAACACTGCCATTATTGCCATGCTTAGGAATCCTGCCATATTGGATTAAATAAGATATATTTGATGTGGTTACGTTTTTAGCCAAATATTCGCTTCCTTGATGGTCATTAAATTTTGCATTGCTGTTGTCTTTGGTAATCATAATCCGAACTATAGGGCAAGCAGTCACAAAGAATCTATGCCCAGTTGAAATACTATGCCCTGAAAACATCAATTTTAACATTCTAAACACAACAACCGACCGACAAGGCATGAATTCCATATAAAATATGGCTAGCAGAAATACAAATGAGGACAGAACTGTTATTTGCCCATGATTCCCGCACCTATATTTAAGTCAAGCAAATTATTGTTGCCACCAAAGACAGCATTGCCATGTGGTTTCTCGTCAATCGTTGCACCGTGTCGCTGTTATTCGACAGGCATTGCTAATTGAATAAGGTGAATTCAACCCATAAGTGCAGCACTCGGGTTTATATTATGATTTATTCCCATTACAGGTTCTTCTGGCAACCCTATGGTATAGATTAAGTTTTCCACAATGAAACAGAATTGAAACGCGATAGTTTTCGAAGTTTCTAAATCCTCTGGTAGCCGATTTTATGGACTGAATCTTTGAATTAAATCCTTCTGCGGTCGCATTGGTGATGCGATGTTTCAAGTAAGTCATTATGTTGTCGAGATGGTTCTTTAGCATCTTGGCGACTGATATGACCGGCTTTAGACGTGAATGTGTCGCCCACCAGCACCCTTTCTTGGTTCTCCTGAGTTTCCTACGGGTAAAAGCCAAACAATACTCAAAAATGTGGTACAAGTGTATTTTTTTATGGAGATATCAAATAAAAGATACCGCATTGTTTACGCAGCTTTTGGGGCTTAGCGACCCATGGCGACCTATAGCGAATCACGGCTATTACGCCGATTCTGATCGACAAGTCAATGACAATCCAGATAGATTGACCAAAGGGAACGAAAGGCGCGTGTAGTGTCTGCGATGAACTTTGGGCTTGTCGGTTAATTCAAAATCAGTCCAATTTTAAGAAAGGCATATACAAATCAGTAATACTGCCTTCAAATGCTTCGGCGGCGAAGCCTACTGTTTCGGCGAGGGTCGGGTGGGGGTGGATGGACAAGCCAATATCGGCGGCATCGGCGTTCATTTCGATGGCGAGTACGGCTTCGGCAATGAGGTCGCCGGCATTGCTACCGGTGATACCCGCACCGATAATCCGCTTGCTGCTATTATCAAAAAGCAATTTGGTGAACCCATCATTACGGCCTTGCGACAGTGATCTCCCACTGGCTGCCCATGGGAAAACACCTTTTCCATAATCCAGCCCTTGTGCTTTGGCTTCGGTTTCGGTGATGCCAACCCACGCGATTTCCGGATCGGTGTAGGCGACACTCGGGATGACTCTGGCATCAAATCCGCTTTTTAATCCTGCGACCACTTCGGCAGCAACTTTGCCTTCATGGGTTGCTTTATGCGCTAACATCGGTTGCCCGACTATGTCGCCAATCGCAAAGATATGCGGGATATTGGTTTGTTGTTGCGCGTTTACTTCAATGAAGCCGCGCTCGGAAACCGCAATTCCCGCTGCTTCGGCGTTAATACGTTTGCCATTTGGAACCCGTCCGACCGCAACCAAAACCCGATCAAATGTCTCATGTTGAGGTGCTTTGTCGCCTTCAAAAAAAACTTTGATGCGGTTTTTTAATGCTTTCATTTCGGTTACTCTGGTTTTCAACCAGATATTTTCGTATTGGGATTTAATCCGTTTTAACAAAGGACGCACCAAGTCCGGGTCGGTTCCCGGCATCAGCCCGGGCAGCATTTCCACGACACTGATTTGGCTACCCAGCGCGTGGTAAACGGTTGCCATTTCCAGCCCAATAATGCCGCCGCCAACAATCAGCAGTTTTTTCGGAATATCATTCAACTGCAATGCACCGGTAGAATCCATCACCCGTTCATGGCGTGGAAACCCGGGTATCTCGACCGCTTCCGAGCCGGCGGCTATAATTATTTTGTCAAAGGAAATGGTTTCAATCCCCGCCTCTGAAGTAACTTCAATGATGTTTGCGGTTTTGAATTGTCCCTCGCCTTGTAGCACCGTTACCTTGCGTTTTTTGGCAAGCCCTGTCAGCCCTTGGGTTAATTGGTTGATGATGCCGCTTTTCCATTTTAAGGTCTGTTCAAGGTCTATTTTCGGTGCCTTGAAAGTAACCCCAATGTCTTTGGCGTGTTCGCCTTCGCTAATCACTTTTGCGACATGCAATAAGGCTTTAGAGGGGATGCACCCCACATTCAGGCAAACGCCGCCGAGTCGGGTGTGTTTTTCAACCAGCGTGACCTGAACGCCAAGATCGGCTGCCCGAAATGCCGCTGTATAGCCGCCCGGCCCTGCCCCCAAGACCAATAACTCGGTATGCTTATCGGCTTGATGGGTTGCCGATTCAATGACTGGTTCTGGTTCTGGTTCTGGTTCTGGTTCTGGTTCTGGTTCTGGTTCTGGTTCTGGTTCTGGTTCTGGTTCTGGTTCTGGTTCTGGTTCTGGTTTTTGTGAGCGGGTCGGTGTTGGTGCGGCTTCAATCATGAACAACACCTGACCGCTGGAAATTTGATCACCAAGCACAATTTTAATTTGCTTGATGATGCCACCATCACTGGCAGGAATTTCCATAGTCGCTTTGTCGCTTTCGATAGCGATTAATGAATCATCTGCCACGATAACATCGCCGACTTTCACGAAAATTTCGATGACCGGGACATTTTCAAACTCCCCTAAATCAGGTGTTTTGATTTCAATTTGATTGGACATGACAGTCAATTTTTCTGCGCGGTTTGATGAGTAACACAGAGATAAGAATCATAAAGATAACCTTCGCACATCGGCAAAAGATTGCGTGAGATAGGCGACAAATCGGGCTGCTTCTGCGCCATCAATGGCGCGGTGGTCATAAGACAAGTCCAATGGCAAAATGAGTCTCGGCACAAAAGATTCACCATTCCAAACCGCTTTCATGGTGGCGCGACTGATGCCGAGTATTGCCACCTCTGGCGCATTGACGATGGGGGTAAAAGCGGTCCCGCCAATGCCACCGAGGCTGGAAATGCTAATACAACCGCCTTTCAGGTCTTCAGGTTTTAGTTTGCCGTCTCGACAACGCACACTAACCTCTGCCATTTCCCGCGCTAAATCAAAAACACTTTTTCGGTCAACCTCTCTGACCACCGGCACGACCAATCCATTGGGGGTATCGACCGCGATACCGATGTTGTAGTATTTTTTTAATATCAATTCCTCACCGTTGCTCGCCAGCGAAGCGTTGGCATTGGGATATTTTTTCAGCGCACCAACCAATGCCTTCATCACGAATGACAACAAGGTAATTCTGATGCCGTCTGCTTGCGCTTCCTCTTTCAATGACTTGCGAAACTGCTCGAGTTCGGTAATGTCGGCTTCGTCATGGTGGGTCACATGGGGGATGTTCAGCCAAGCACGTTGCAGGTGAGGTCCGGATAGCCTTTTAATGCGGGATAGGCGGATGGTTTCAATCCCGCCAAACTCGGAGAAATCCACTTCGGGTATCGGCGGGATGCCCAGCCCCTGTCCCCCCTTTGTTGACTGACCGGCTATCGTGGGCGATGAAAGTTGCTGTTTGACCCAGTTGATGACATCCTCTTTAACAATGCGTGCCTTCGGTCCGCTACCGGTAATTTTGCTTAAATCGGCTCCCAGCTCTCTGGCAAATCGGCGTATTGCCGGACTGG
The DNA here is from genome assembly GCA_965261425.1 of Candidatus Spongiihabitans sp. GTDB lineage: Bacteria > Pseudomonadota > Gammaproteobacteria > Arenicellales > Poriferihabitantaceae > Spongiihabitans. The sequence continues at coordinate 195,230 of OZ253452.1, read as the reverse complement.
CATGAGGGCGGTCTGATTGTGTGTCTGGTGATGCATTTGGTGATGCCTCTGGCGGAGCGACTGGCGGGGTATCTGGCAAAGTCACGGGGGCTTCTTGGGCGGATGTTGCGCTCGGCACATCTGCTTTGTCGCCGGATTGGTCTATATCGGGTTGCGCCTGCACTGGGTCGGCAGTTTGGTGACTGTTTTCGCTGGCAGTCGTGTCCGCAGTCAGGTGCATAATCACCGTCCCTGTCGATACCTTATCACCAACGGCAACATCAATCGCGCTGATGGTGCCGCTGTCTGGCGCGGGTATCTCCATCGTCGCCTTGTCGCTTTCCAGCGTTAATAACGGCTCTTCTGCTGCCACCGTATCGCCCACATGCACTAAAACTTCAATAATCTCAACCGCATCGAAATCGCCTATATCAGGCACTTTTACTTCAGTCATGGCTTATACCGTTCGCGGGTTGGGTTTGTCTGGATCAATACCATATTTGGCAATCGCTTGCTCAACTTGTTTATTGGTGATTGCATCTTGCTCTGCCAATGCTTTTAAGGTCGCAACCGTTACATGATAACGATCCACTTCAAAGAATTTTCTTAACTGCTGTCGGGTATCGCTTCTGCCATAGCCATCGGTGCCGAGTACATGGTATTGATTGGGCACGAAGGCACGAATTTGCTCGGCATACAAGCGCATATAATCGGTTGTGGCAATCACCGGTCCGGTGGTGTTTTCCAAACACATTTCCACATAACTCTGTTTCGGGGGGGACTCGGGGTGAAGCCGATTGTAACGCGCCACATCCTGCCCATCGCGGGTTAATTCATTGAAACTGGTTACACTCCAGATGTCCGCGCTAATGTTGAATTCTTCATCCAGCATGACTGCTGCCGCTTCGACCTCACGTAGTATGGTGCCGCTACCGAGTAATTGTACTTTGGTTTTGTTTTCCTTACTCCCCACGTGGCGCAATAAATACATCCCCATCAGAATGCCTTCGGTCACATTTTTGGGCATTTTAGGATGGGGATAATTCTCATTCATCACCGTAATGTAGTAATAAACGCTTTCCTGTTGCTGATACATGCGCCGCATTCCATCATGAATAATCACTGCCAGTTCATAGCAATAAGTCGGGTCGTAGGAAATACAGTTGGGAACCGTTGATGCTAGAATCAAGCTATGCCCGTCCTGATGTTGTAGCCCTTCTCCTGCCAATGTCGTGCGTCCAGCAGTGCCACCCATGATGAAGCCCCGCGCTCGACTATCCCCCGCTGCCCAGCATAAATCACCGATACGCTGAAAACCAAACATCGAATAGAGGATAAAAAATGGAATGGTGCAGATGTCATGGTTGCTGTATGCCGTGCCGGCAGCAATCCACGATGACATGGCACCAGCTTCGTTGATGCCCTCTTGCAACACCTGTCCACTTTTATCTTCGCGGTAAAACATCAATTGCTCGGAATCTACCGGCTCATAGAGCTGACCTTTGGGAGAATAAATGCCCAATTGTCTGAACATGCCTTCCATACCAAAGGTGCGCGATTCATCGGGGATGATTGGAACAATAATATCTTTCAGTGCTTTGTCACGCACCAGCGCGGAAAGAATACGCACGAATGCCATCGTGGTCGAAATTTCGCGCTCACCGGTGCCTTCTAACTGGGATTTGAAAATGGACAGCGGTGGCAATTTAAGTGCGGCCGCAGGCAGACTTCGCCGAGCGGGTAGAAAGCCGCCCAAAGCATGTCTGCGCTCCAGCAAGTATTCGGTTTCTGGTGACTTTTCTGGCGGACGATAAAACGGTGCTTGGGCGACTTCTTCATCGTTCAAAGGAATGTTAAAACGATCCCGAAATGCGAGCAGGGCATCCTCGCCCATTTTCTTTTGTTGGTGGGTGGTGTTCTGCCCTTCACCCGCTTCACCCATGCCATACCCTTTCACGGTTTTAGCCAGAATTACCGTTGGCTGACCGCTATGCTGCATGGCAGCGTGATAGGCAGCGTAGATTTTATGCGGGTCGTGTCCGCCACGATTCAACCGCCAAATATCTTCATCGGTCATATTCGAAACCATGGCTTTTAATTCCGAATTAACGCCAAAGAATTTCTCCCGCACATACGCCCCGTCATTCGCCTTGAAAGCCTGATACTCACCATCAACGGCTTCCTCCATGCGCTGTTTGAGCAAGCCTTTGTCATCGCGCTGTAACAATTTATCCCAATAGCCGCCCCAAATTACCTTGATTACATTCCAACCAGAACCGCGAAAATCGCTTTCCAGTTCCTGAATTATTTTACCATTGCCGCGTACCGGTCCATCCAGCCGTTGCAGGTTACAGTTGACCACAAAAATCAGGTTATCGAGGTTTTCCCGACCAGCAATAGCAAGCGCACCGGTCGATTCGGGCTCGTCCATTTCGCCATCACCGAGAAACGCCCAAACCTTTCGATCTTTGGCATCAATCAATCCCCGATTATGCAGATATTTCATATAACGCGCCTGATAGATTGCCATAATCGGTCCAAGCCCCATAGACACGGTCGGGAATTGCCAGAAGTCCGGCATCAGCCAAGGATGTGGATAGGATGACAGCCCGACACCATCCACTTCCTGACGAAATAAGCGTAGATCTTCCTTGTTAAGCCGCCGTTCCAGATAGGCGCGGGCATAAATGCCCGGCGCGGAATGCCCCTGAATAAACAGAATATCCCCGCCATGCTCGGGGGTGCTGGCGCGCCAGAAATGATTAAATCCAACATCATACAGAGTTGCTGCTGAAGCAAAACTGGCAATATGCCCACCTAATTCTGATGAGATACGGTTTGCGCGTACCACCATCGCCATCGCATTCCAGCGTATCAGGGCGCGAATACGCTGCTCCAAACTATGATCACCAGGGCTCGGTTGCTCCTGATGGGTCGGAATGGTATTTAAGTAAGCGGTATTGGCGCGATACGGAATATGCGCTCCGGAACGACGCGCCGTATCAATCAACGACTCAATCAGAAAATGAGCGCGTTCATGCCCCTGTGTTTCAATCACAGCTAAAAGCGAGTCAAGCCACTCCCGAGTTTCCGTAATATCTACATCAATCAGTTTTTGTTCACCAGACATGCTCCATACCCATTATTAAAGCAACAGTGTAACACGTCTCCCCGAAATTATTCAAAATCAACCAAATGTTGACTACAAAGGTCATCCCTACGGGGTTTTATATTTATTTTCCCGTGTCGAAAAGATTTGACTATGAATTACGAATTACGAGAGTCGTTTGAGACTATGCAAGAACCCAGCCTAGCCCCCTCGTATGATAACAATAGGGTAAATTATCAGGGGGGCTTGATAACTGCCCCCTACAAACTGATAACTTTCAATTGTCAATTCTTTTTAATAATTGCGGCGAAAAACGCACACTCTTTGCGTAATGCATCTGCTTTGGTTTGTGTTTGGCGAAAACCATGTCCTTCTCCAGAATATTCTGTATAGCGGTGTTTGATGCCTTTCTTTTTCAGCAACGCGACCACCTCGCGGGACAAATCGGGCGGGACAACTTTGTCGTCTTTGCCTTGAAATAAAATAAGCGGGCTGGATAATTGATCAATCTGGAAAATGGGCGAGCGTGTTACAAAGCGGCTGTCAGGTTTTGTCGCGCGCTCGGGATGAAAAACTTCACCAATCAGTCGGTCGGTGTATTTTGATTCAAATTTATGGGTGATATAGCACAAGGTGACTAAATTGCCAATGCCGTAATAACATGCACCGCCGGCAAATTGTTGTGGGAATCGGGTCAGTGCGCGTAGCACCGCATAGCCACCGGCACTGCCACCACGAATAAATACGAGGCCTTTGTCAATCCATTTTTTATCGTCAACAAACTGAATTGCGGTGGCAATATCATCGGCATCAAACTCACCCCAATTCCCCAACAGCGATTGGCGGTATTTTCTGCCCAGTCCGGTGCTGCCACGATGGTTAATATCCAGCAAGGCAAATCCGAGCGAACAAAAATATTGCTTCAGGCTTGAATACGCTGATGTTGCGCGGCTTGTTGGTCCGCCATGAATCACAATCATAAGCGGTGGCAAGGTGTTTTTCGGGGCACAATACGATACATTATAAGGGGCATAAAAATAGCCATAGACGATGCCCTTGTCCTTGCCCTGCCCGAGCGGAAATTGAATCAACTTCGGTTCGCTATACCCCCGACTCTCCCCTTTCTCATCCAACATCACTGGCACTGTTTGAATGAATGCAGACGACCGACTTAAACTGACAATTTCAACCTTTCGGCTGGTATAGTGGGCAATGAATAATAACCCGCTGTCATCGACCTGCAAATGACTGCATACCGAAAACCCTTGATGTAGGACGGTGCAATCATGGTTATTGCAATCTACTTCGACCAGCACATCGCCATCCTCCCGAGTCGCCACGCCAATAATCAGATTATCGCCGACTGGCTGCCACCGCCGTTGCCCAAACAACCAATGCGCCTCACCAAACTCTTCATTGCCATAGGTCAAGCGCGTTATTTCACCGTCTTGATACTGAAATAGGCTCCAGTAATCGCAAGTCTCACTATCGCTGACAAATATCAACCGATTGTCCGCCAAAAAACCGAGTTGACAGACCGCATAATTGGGCTGATCGACCAGCACTTCCTGTTGTACGAGAAAAATACCGTTAGTCGGGTCAAATTTAAGTTCGGCACAACACAAACAGCTTTGATCCCAAGGCATATTGGGATGGTTCCACTCAAACCAAGCGATTTTTTTACCATCGTCGGAAACCACTGGATTGGCATAGAAATCTGCTCCTTGCGCGAGAATAGTCGCTTCGGATTGAATGACCCGCTCTTGAATAACCTGCTCGGCGGTTTCCATCGCCAGTGGCATTGCCACCAGAGCGTTGCAATTTTCACCCTCTTGGCGCGTTTCCATAACCGCGAGCATTAATTGACCCTTGCCGACAGCCACCAGATCGGCATAGCCACACACATTCGATCCGCCGCTCAGACGTTGAGGTGGTGATGGTTTTGGTGGCACCAGCGATTGCCAATAGAGATGACCGTCCGCATAATGATTAAAAACAATGCCATCACCAATGATACAAAAACATCGTCCACCATATTCATGCACTGCGGTTCTGATATTAAAATCCTGCGGGGTCATGCAAACAGGTTGCCCCGATGGGTTTTCCTGCATCAGTGCTATGCGACCCTGTTCAGCAACTTGGGCGGCTAACCAATATAGTTTTCCATTGTGGCGAAAAGGGTAAGTCGGTGGCGCGGACTGCTCAAACAAAGTGTCAATCGCCATATCGCTTTCCCATAGCCCATACGGTCGTTCATGGTTGCGTTTATGGGGGCGTTTGTTGTTGGGCATCACCTGCCGTCCACAGAAGACAATACCAAACGCGCTTTATGCGCCGACAATTTGTGTTGCTTAAAAAACCCAACCCGTGCCTCAAGCACGTAGCGGAAGGGTCGCTCAGGAGAATAAAGTCGGTTATTGCCATCAGCATAAGTCTCCATGACCATCGTACTGATTAACATGCCCGCACTGTCGAAAAAACCAATATCTAACCCGGCCTGTACATTTTGCATGTGAAACCGGTTCATAATTGGCTGCGGAAAAACAAACAGGATATGCGTATTATCAATTACATCCGTACAGATATGTTGGTAGCCAGCGGCACGCTTGCTATTATTATCAGCAATATACGATGCGATTTTAACCTCTTTCCCGAAGTCATTGCGGAGTGATATTTGTTCAATATTCATGCTCGACAAGCGTTCAAGTGATTGCTTGCATTGTGCCGACACACCATGAACAGAAAAAAACAAAATAACGGCAATGCTCATAGCGATAAGCCCTATAAGCAGGACTATTTTTAGGTCTGTTGCGGGTTGTTTTTTTGTGGTCTTTTTCATTATAAATCATCAATGCCATAACTTGCGCCAGACATTGTGCTGTGCTTGATTTGGTGTAAGATTATAATTAATTTCATAATCGGCATAATTTAATTTCGCAACGATGTACAAAATAATTGATGGTTTAAGACGTATTGTCGGTCAACAACACGTCCTGACCAAGAAACAAAAAACCGTCCCCTACACCACCGAATTGCGTGGGCGATATAGTAGCGATTGTCTGGCAGTGGTGCTGCCGGCAACCACACAAGAAGCATCAAAAATAGTCCAATTCTGTGGGCAACATTCTCTAACGCTGGTTGCTCAAGGCGGCAATACCGGCACGATGGGCGGCACTGTCGCCAGCGAGACGCAACTGATTGTCAATCTCAAACGTCTAAACAAAATTATCGAAGTTGATGCCGCGAACTATACCATGACTGTTCAGGCAGGTTGCATTCTAGCAAACATTCAGGACACCGCGAAGCAACACAATCGATTATTTCCACTTAGTCTGGGGGCCCAAGGAAGTTGTCAAATTGGCGGTAATCTGGCAACCAATGCGGGTGGTATCAATGTCTTGCATTATGGCAATGCCCGTGATTTGGCACTTGGAATTGAGGTCGTGCTGGCAAACGGCAAAATCTGGCATGGGCTAAACGCATTAAGAAAAAACAACAGCGGATACGACCTGAAAAATCTATTCATCGGCTGCGAAGGCACTTTGGGCATCATTACCGCCGCGGTATTAAAACTATTCCCGTCCCCCAACGGACAAATTGTTTCGCTGATTGGGTTGCCATCGGTTGCTTCAGGGGTCAACTTGTTAAGTCGCTTAAAATTCGCTAGTAGCGACCGCCTGACTACCTTCGAATTGATGTCGCAACTTGCCGTGCAAACCGCGATACAACACATCCCTACGCAAACCGACCCGTTTGACGAGGCTTATCCTTGGTATATTTTAGCGGTCATCGACAGTAGCGAACCAGATGCATATCTTAAAAATCAAATCGAACAGACGCTGGCAACCGCTTTTAAGGAGCGCGTGATTAACAATGCCGTGGTGGCAGAAAACCAGTTTCAAGCACAACGGTTGATTCTATTGCGCGAAAATATTGTCGAAGCACAGCACTTTATCGGTGCCAGCATTAAACACGATGTTGCCGTTGCGGTGTCAAAGGTAGCGGCATTTATTGATCGCGCTGATCAAGCCGTTAAAGCGTTGATGCCCGGTGTACGACCCTATCTGTTTGGCCATCTCGGTGATGGCAGTATCCACTTTAATATTTCCCAACCAGCCGAGCACTCGACCAAGCAACAATTTCTCGACAACCGCAAAGCCATCAACACCTTGATACACGATATAACCCACGATTATCAGGGTTCTTTCAGCGCGGAACACGGCATCGGCATTGCCCAGCTAGAGCAAATGGATCAATATAAAGACCCGATCGAGATGACTCTCTATCGCCAGCTCAAGCAGTTGTTAGACCCTGAAGGGATACTCAACCCGGGAAAAATGTTGCGAATTGAAAAGTAGTATTGAGAATTGAAAATGAAACCAGAAAACCCTTGCGGGTTTGGCTGTTTTACTGGATTCCTGCTTTCGCAGGAAAGACGGATGTTGGTTTTTTGCACAGTCTCGGTAGGCAGATAATTGCTCCTCGGAAATTGCTCCTGCATTGCTCTACTAAGCCACATCCGTGTAGCGATGCATAATCTGCACTTCCACCGTCCATGGCGGTCGTCCGTGTAAAATCTTTTAGAAAACCCTGTTCATCCATATAAATAAGGTGCTGACCCAGATAAATGTCTGAATCAAAATGGCCATACCCAAAGAATCATCGGGATTGACACCACAATCACAATCATCTCCAGCGGCAAGCCCATTCTCCAGTAATCACCAAAACGATATCCGCCCGGACCCATAATCAGGATGTTATTTTTATGCCCAATCGGGGTCAAAAATGCACAGGAAGCGGCGACCGCAACTGCCATCAGAAAAGGGTCGGCACTGACTCCTAGGCGGCTGGCAATATCAATCGCAATCGGCGCGGAGATGACGGTTGTCGCCGTGTTGTTGAGTACATCAGACAGGGTCATGGTAACCACCATCAATAATGTCAAAACAATGATTGGACCATAACCGGCGGCAAAACTGACAATGCTTTCGGCAATCAATGCGGTGCCACCAGAGGCTTCCAGCGCCGCACCAATCGGAATCATCGAGCCGAGCAGGACAATGACCGGCCACTCGATAGAAGTATAAATCTCGCGCAGCGGAACGATATTCAGACTCACCATCACCACACAAACAACCGCTAATGCAGTGGGCAGATGTAGTATGCCGACACTGACAGCAGCAATCGCAAGTACGAAAGAAGCGACTGCGATGCCAGCTTTGTTACGTTGTGTTACTTGTAAATCGCGCTCCTGCAACGGCAGCCCACCCAACCAAACCGCAATATCGGTTAGCCGCTCGGTCGGACCAAGCAACAGCAATACATCACCAGCCTGAATGGTTAGCTTTCTAACCTGTTCGCGAAATGATTTTCCACGCCGTGAGACCCCAAGCAGGGTTACGTCATGACGATAAAGCAGTTTTACGTCCACAGCAGTGCGTCCTTCAATTCTTGCCCCTTGCGGGATAACCACTTCGAGTAGCGACAGATCTTGCCCGATTAAGGTTTGGTGTTTTTCAGAGCCAACATATTGCAACCCCTGCCCACCCACAAAGGCATCTATATTACTTGCATTCGCTTGTATCACCAGCAAATCGCCCGGCTTAATCACCACCTGTCTTGCACGTCCCGGAAATCGTTTTCCACGCCGAACCAAGCCGATAATATCGACATCAGCCTCCTCACTCTGTACATCAAGATCGCGGACTTTTTGTCCGCTTATCAGCGACTGCTCACCGACCCGAACTTCGGCAACATATTCCTTAACTTGAAACGATGCCCGCACCATACCCTGATTACCACTCACATTCGGAATAAGCCGCCAGCCAACCAAGGTTATAAAGACAACCCCAGCCACAGCCACGACAATCCCCACCGGCGAAAAATCAAACATGGAAAACGGAACCCCAAATGCTTGCTCTCGAAAACTGGCAATAATAATATTTGGTGGGGTACCAATGAGGGTAATCAAACCGCCCAGAATAGACGCAAAGGACAACGGCATCAGTGTGAGTCGGGCACTCCTTTTCGCCTTCGCTGCCGCCTGCAGGTCAATCGGCATGAGCAACGCCAGCGCAGCGACATTATTCATCATCGCCGAAAGCGCGGCTGCCACAACCGACATCATGCTGATATGCAGAAACAATGAGCGACTGGCATCAATCACATATTTGGCAATCAATTCGATCGCACCCGAATTGGACAACCCGCGACTGACAATGAGTACCAGCGCAATAATAATAGTCGCATGATGCCCAAACCCATCAAACGCCTTTTCTTCTGGCACAACACCGAGGATGATAGCACCAATCAAAGCACCAAAAGCAATCAGGTCATAACGTATCCTGCCCCAAATCAACAAGGCAAATACCACCCCAAGCAATAAAAATAGTACTATCTGGTCGGACATTAAAACAAAATTAAATGAGTTATCTTAATAAGAACAATCATAGAGCAATTAAAAATTGAAAATGATGGATTGTCCCGTCCGCTCGATTAATTATCCATTTATTTTTTGAATTATGCAAAGGTCTCATTATGCCCAAATCCCTACATAGAAGCTTATCAACACCTAAATCCATTCTATCATTGCGGTTTTTCTCAAACGCAAGCCATCATTCTCACTAGAGGGCGTGCGAAAAGTAATGAGCAATGTTGTACGAAACATTGTGTGCAGTGGTCTTGATTATATCAACATTCTGTTGATTTTTTATAGTTCTTTATTCAACTACCATTAGTGATGTGCAAGTCGTATGGGAGAACAAACACCTCATCGAAGCATATGGCGGTGGGAACATGAAGCCTACCAGCAGACCGTGGGAGAACGGGAACATCAAGAGCACCCGCAACTGCGCCGTAAGTAGCGCGGATTTCAACTGCGTTCAGGTAATCCAGTATTTCTTCTACTTTAATTAATTCTGTTTCTCCTGCATTGTTTCGCTTGGTTATTCTTATCAGGTTTATTTTTCACGCGGTGCTACATAGGCTCCGATTTTGCTGGCGGAAAGTCCGGTGCCGACAATGGCTTCGCACATTTTTAACATGAAGACAAATAAGGAATACAGGACACCCAAAAAATAGTAGTGGTAAAAAACAAGGATTCGGAATCAATTTCATTTTAATGAGACCTTTGCGGGTTTGGCAGTTTTACTGGATTCCTGCTCCCCGCCTGCACGGGGACAGGCTTTGCAGGAAAGACAGATGTTGGTTTTTTGCACAGTCTCTTTCGCGGGAACGACGGGGGTTAGGTTCTTGCTGTTTCCAAACTGACAACTACCAACTGATAACTAATAACCGTCAACTCAAATAATCATGCAAATGTTGTCTAGCTTCATCGACACCTTGTTTGTTTGGGGCAGAAAATAACTGTACCGTGGTTTGCGGTTGGGAGTACAAATCCTTGCTGACCGTTTGTAAAATGTTGAGGGCTTTTCCGCGTTTGAATTTGTCCGCCTTAGTGAGCAACACATGCACGGCTAACCCAATCTGCCAGCAATATTCAAGCATGGTGATGTCCAACTCGGTCAGTGGTCTGCGGATGTCCATTGGGATGACCAATGCGCGTAAGCATTGGCGAGCAGCCAGATATTCAGCAATAAAATCCTGCCAGTGTTGGCGTAAATTGCGCGGTGCTTTGGTATAACCATAGCCGGGCAAATCCACCAAGCGCAACGATTCATCCAATTCAAAAAATATAATTTGCTGGGTTCTGCCCGGGGTTTTACTGGTTTTTGCCAGTCGATTTTGATTGGTAATGGCATTGATTGCGCTAGATTTGCCGACATTTGAACGTCCAGCGAAAGCCACTTCTGCGCCGTTATCTGGGGGCCATTGATGCGAATAATGCGCTGCCAAAGAATAACGCGCCTGTGTAAAATCAATGAGGTTCCTTTTTGTAGTCAAGTTTTTAGTCTTAATTATTGCTATAATTCGGGTTCGATTTTATGCGTTCTCTCCTCGTCGGGGTGAAATAATTTTATCAGGTCTGGATTTTATTCCGACCGCAACCATAATCGGGTTCAATGATGATTTATATACTTAAAGTTTTAACCGTCTCTCTCGCATTGGCGTTGGCAATGAGTTCCCACAGCACGGCACAATCGGGTGATGCCGAAGCCGGAAAACAAAAATCGCTGACCTGTGTGGCTTGCCACGGTGCCGATGGCAATAGTCTAGTCGCACAGTTTCCTAAACTTGCCGGACAAGTGCCCGGCTATATTACCCAACAATTGATGAGTTTTAAGTCTGGCGAGCGCGCGAGCCCAATAATGAGCGGCATAGTCGGCACCTTGTCCGAGCAAGACATGGCGAATCTGGATGCTTATTATTCGTCTCAAAAAATAACCAGTGGTTCCATCACCCCCGAGCAGGAACAAGATGCCCGTGCTGGGGAGGCGATTTTTCGTGGTGGCATTGCCGAATTTCAGGTGCCTGCATGTATGGCTTGCCACGGTCCATCGGGTAGCGGTATTCCACCCAACTTCCCGCGACTTGCTGGTCAACACGCCGACTATATCGAAACGCAATTATTGGCATTCAAAACCAAACAGCGCGTGAACCCGATAATGAATCCGATTGCTTTTCCGCTTAGCGAACAACAAATCAAGCAGTTGGCATTGTATATTTCGGCATTAAAGTAACATCCTCATGAGACCTTTGCACGATAGTTCTTTTGTTCTCGGTGCCAAAACCGTGCAGATGACAGGAATCTCCAAAAAAGCCCCTACCCCTTTGGGGGATATTTAAATGGAAAACCCTTGCGGGTTTGGCTGTTTTACTGGATTCCTGCTTTCGCAGGAAAGACGGGGGCGGTGCAGGAAAGACAGATGTTGGGGCGGGAATAACTGCCCACTGACAATGCCCACCACCACTAAACAATCACCGCAGGAACTTCAATATCGTTTTGTTTGCAGGCGGCAATGACCGTATTGCGTAATAAACAGGCAATGGTCATCGGTCCGACTCCGCCCGGCACAGGTGTTACACCATCGGCAACTTTCATCGCCGCCTGATAATCAACATCGCCAACCAATTTACTGGTGCCGTTTTCGCCTTGCACGCGGTTAATTCCCACATCAATCACAACCGCTCCCGCTTTAATCCAATCACCTTTGACCAACTCGGCAACGCCGACCGCTGCAATAACAATATCTGCCTGACGACACACGGCTGGCAGATCGCGGGTGCGGGAATGGGCTATCGTAACGGTGCAACTTTCGCGCAATAACAACATCGCAACCGGTTTGCCCACGATGTTGGAACGACCCACAATGACCGCATTCTTGCCACTTAAATCACCGACATGATCTTTCAACAACATCAGGCATCCGGCAGGGGTACACGGTAGCAGAGAATCTTCGCCGATAGCCAGTTTCCCAACATTCTCGATATGGAAACCATCGACATCTTTGTCAACGCTGATAGAGTTGATGACCTTAGATTCACCAATTTGTTTGGGTAGAGGCAACTGCACCAATATCCCGTTTACTTTGGCATCATTATTCAACTGCTCAACCAAAGCCAGCAAATCCTGTTCACTGGTGTCCACAGGTAATTTATGCTCAAAAGAATCCATGCCGGATGCGATGGTTTGCTTGCCCTTGTTACGGACGTAAACCTGACTAGCTGGGTCTTCGCCGACCAAAACAACTGCCAGCCCGGGCTTGACACCATAGTCCGTGCCAATTATTTCCACCGCTTGCGCGACCCGTTCACGCAAGCCTACCGCAAACGCTTTACCATCAATTACTGTTGCCATTGTGTTGAATTTATAGAGATTGATAAGTACCGTATTGTAACAACTCGGACTCGACCATACAGCAATCGAATTCATTTTGGCAAATCTATTTTGTCCGTATTTTCCGCCTTCGGTCAGATATAATTCGATATGGTATATCATCAAAACATCATCCCAATCAACTACTGAGTATCAATATGAGTTCAACAAACATTGTCTTTCTGTTTCCCGGACAGGGAGCACAATATCGCGGCATCGGTAAAGATTTATTTGACCAATTTCAAATTGTGCGCGACACCTATGACGAGGCGAGCGAGGTGCTTGGCTATGACATTGCCAAATTATCTTTCGATGATACCGATAATCAAATTAACCTAACGCGGTTTACCCAGCCGGTATTGCTGACCCATTCTATCGCCTGTTATCGTGCCTTCGCGGCGCATACTGCCGGGCGCATTGGTGATGCGATTTCACCGATGCTGGTTGCGGGACATAGTTTGGGAGAATATTCTGCATTGGTATGCGCCAACTCGTTGCGCTTCGCGCTTGCTTTGCAGTTGGTAAAAACCCGTGGCGAGCTGATGGGCGAATACGGCGAGGGCGAAATGGAAGCACTGATGATTGATTTTGAATCCGCCGAATCGCTGGCTGAACAACACTACTGTGGCATAGCCGCTTGCAATTTGCCCAATCAGAATGTTGTTGGTGGGCGGACTGAAGATTTAGACGCGCTGGTATCGTCAATGGCAGAACAGTTTCCCGGCAAGCGCAGTGCCCGACTAAAAACCGAAGGGGCATTCCATACCTATTACATGGTCGAGGCAGCGCGTCAATTTCGGCACGTACTTGAGCATGCCGATTTCAAATCACCTGAGATTCCGGTGCTTTCCAATTTCACTGGCGCGGCACATGATGCCGACACCGACTCCATCAAATCACGTCTCTTTCTGCAATTATTTAACCCCGTACTGTGGCACAAGAATTTGGTAACCGCAGGGCATGCCGGAGTGGAATTGACAATCGAGTTTGGTGGCGGGCTTGGAAAAGGGGAAAGCGCGGCAGAAAAACGCCCGAATCTCGAAAGCATCGTTAAAAAGACCTTTCGTGGTGCGACCTCAGTGCCTGATTATCTATCCGTCATCAACCTTGCCACTTTACAGGAAACGCTTGCTTCTGTTACCACACTTACGACTGACTCAGCGTTTTAACGTGTTGGGTGATTGATTCTGCCAATGCGTTGAAATCGTAGCCGCCCTCCAGCACGGAAATCAATCGTCCGGCACAATACCGATCTGCCAATTCCATCATCATCTGCGTCATCCAGACATAGCTTTCGCTACTGAGGTTGATGTCGCCCAATGGGTCGGCAAAATGGGCATCGAATCCAGCGGAAATGAGGACCGCATCCGGAGCGAAATTTCTCGCTTTCGGTAGTACAATTTGTTTGAACACCTGTGCATAGTCGGCATCACCCAAGCCCGCACTCATCGGGCAATTCAGGGTCGCGCCAAGACCCTCGCCAATGCCGGTTTCAGACAACGCGCCAGTGCCGGGATAGTGGGGGAATTGATGCAAGCTGATATACAACACCGAACGATCCTGCTCAAAGATATGTTGCGTACCATTGCCGTGATGCACATCCCAATCGAGAATCAATATCCGCTCCAAGTGATGTTTTTTCTGTAAGTATCGGGCAGTAATGGCAATGCTGTTGAACAAACAAAATCCCATCGCAGTGTCAACTTCGGCATGATGTCCGGGCGGTCTAACCATAGCAAACCCATTATCGACATTGCCTGCCACAACCTGCTCGGCGATTTCCAGCACACCACCGACCGCGTTTAAGGCGACCTCATAAGATGCTTTGCTAATCGTAACATCTGGGGAGTCAATATGGCGTTGTTGCAGTACACAAGCCTGTTTCACCCGCTCGATATACCGCTCATCATGCACCCGACTAATCCATTGCAAATCCGCCTTAGTCGTTTTTAGGTGATGCAGGTTTGAAAACCACGATTGTCTGCCAAGCACATGATGGGAATCACTGATGCGTTGACCGCATTCAGGGTGTCGCCTACCAGTCTCATGTTGCAGAAATATCGGGTCATAGATAAAGGCGGTATTCAAAATACTGCCCTAGGTGCGTCTCCGCCGCCTCGTTTTACGCTCGCCACGGTCACTAATTGCCCCAGCGGCAATGCTCAATTCCCCGCGCAACTGCGCCTTTGCGCCTGAAGACACTTCGCCGAGTTTGTTTTCGATAACTTCAAGATTGGGGGGAGATTGTTTTTGATGATTATCCAGCGCGTCCCGCATCGCCTTGATATGCGCTGGCGTGGTACCACAACAACCGCCAATAATTCTTGCACCAGCATCCACTGCAAGGCGGATATACTCTGCCATGATTTCGGTGCTGCCGCTATAGACGATTTTACCGTCAATATATTCCGGAATCCCGCAGTTTGCTTTGGAAACAATGATCGGCTCCACTTTCTCGGCGGCTAAAGGTTGGCTCAATGCCTGCCGCATATTGACCACGGCAGCAACCAGTTCAGACGCACCCACACCACAGTTTGCGCCGATAGCAAACGGCGTGTTTTCCATTTCCAGACAGATGTTGACGATGTCCGCAGGGGCAAGCCCCATCATGGTGCGACCATTGGTGTCCACACTGAAAGTGGCAACAATCGGCAGGTTGGCGCGGGAAGCGCCGATGACCGCCGCCTCAACTTCTTCTTTGGACGACATGGTTTCAATCCAAAACACATCAACACCACCTTCTTTTAAGGCGTGTGCTTGCTCCTCAAAAGCATCCGCTGCCTGTGCCACACTCAGACTACCCAGTGGCTGTAAAATCTCACCGGTCGGTCCGATAGAGCCGCCAATAACAATATCGCGCTCGGCTTTTTCAACCTGTTGTCGGGCAATCTGCGCGCCCTTGATGTTAAGTTCGGATACCCGCTGTACGGCGTTATGCAGTTTCAATCGGTAACGGGTGCCACCGAAAGTATTGGTCAAGATAATATCCGAACCAGCATCAATGAAGGATTGATAGTGTTTGGCAATGCGCTCTGGATGAAGGTCATTCCACAACTCGGGCGAGTCGCCGGTTTGCAACCCCATGTCAAATAAATTTGAACCGGTTGCGCCATCCGCCAAAAGCACACCGCGTTGATCGAGTAATTGAGCCAGTAATTGAGACATCAGGAATCCATCAGTACGACTGCCGACAGGTGACTAGCAGAGACTTTTGCATGATTGAAAGTAGCTTGAGACTGTACAAGAACCCTCGCTAGGTCGCGTTATGTATGGAAACCCTTGCGGGTTTGGCTGTTTTACTGGATTCCTGCTCCCCGCCTGCGCGGGGACGACAAATATTAAGTTTTTGCTGTTTCTTAACTGATAGCTGCCAACTATTTTTTTTATTTTATTTTATTTTTCCTTCCTTATAAATAACGTGTTTACGCACCACCGGATCATATTTCTTGATTGCCATTTTTTCGGTCATGGTGCGTTTGTTTTTGGTGGTCGTGTAGTAATGACCGGTGCCAGCACTGGACACTAATTTAATTTTATCTCGCATAGTTTATCTCACATAAATTTCACGTTTGGTCGGTTTTCTCTGCCCAATTATACCTTCTGCCCGCGTGAACGCATACCAAGGAGTATCGAATCAATACCTTTTTTATCGATCATGCGGATTCCAGCAGTGGAAATACGCAGTCTTACCCAGCGATTTTCACTTTCGACCCAAAACCGTCTATTATGTAAATTCGGCAGAAATTTACGTTTGGTTTTATTGTGCGCGTGAGAAACGTTATTACCCGTAATGGTACGTTTTCCGGTTACTTGACATAGTCTTGTCATTAGCTTGTCTATACTGATGTTTGCAAATGGGGCGCGATTTATACCAGAAATCGCGCCAAATAGAAAGCACAAATTGGCGAATGTTAGTCCAAAGCACAAATTTGGTGCCGAAGGCGGGACTCGAACCCGCACGCCGTGAAGCACTACCCCCTCAAGATAGCGTGTCTACCAGTTCCACCACTTCGGCTGATCAATTTAATTTTCG
The DNA here is from genome assembly GCA_965261425.1 of Candidatus Spongiihabitans sp. Taxonomy (GTDB): domain Bacteria; phylum Pseudomonadota; class Gammaproteobacteria; order Arenicellales; family Poriferihabitantaceae; genus Spongiihabitans. Next base: position 178,334 of record OZ253452.1, on the reverse strand, counting down.
AGAGTTTAGTTTTCGGGGGCGGTGGGAACGTCAGGCTCCTGATCTGCTGGCGGCGGTGCATCGGGAGCGGAGACAGATCCATCGGGTACTATTTGCCCTATGACCGAATCTGAAATGACGCTTTGCTGCTCGCCTGTGCGGGTATAAAGAAACGCCAATACCAAACTGGTCACAAAAAATAGTGTCATCGTTATGGAAGTTGTTCGACTTAGGAAATTAGCAGACCCACGCGCACCGAATAATGACTGGGAAGAGCCGCCACCGAATGCTGCCCCCATATCCGCGCCTTTGCCCTGTTGTAGCAAGACAAGAACGATAATGGTTATAGCTAAAACTAAATGCACAACTAATAGTAAATTGGATAGCATGGTTTAATCCTGTTAGGGTTTCCTGTTAGGGTTGGCGGACTGACAAATTGCTAAAAAATCATTTGCTTTAAGCGCGGCGCCGCCGATTAGTCCGCCATCTATATCTGGTTTGGCAAGCAGTTCGTCCGCGTTCTCTGGTTTCATGCTACCGCCATATAGAATTCGACAACTGTTGGCAATATTGTCATCCATCGCTGCCAATTGCTGCCGAATGGCATGGTGGATGTGCTGGGCTTGGCTCGGCGTTGCCGTAAGCCCCGTGCCGATTGCCCATACTGGCTCATAGGCAATCACAACTTGACTAAATAATGCTATATCAATGACCTCAATCACCGCCTGAATTTGACCCGCAATGACTTGCTCGGTGATTGCCTGCTCACGTTGTTGTTGGGTTTCGCCGACACACAATATCGCCGTCAAACCATTGTTGAGCGCGACCTTGACCTTATCTGCGACCAATGAATCGCTTTCCTGATAGATGGTTCGCCGCTCCGAATGTCCGAGTATAACGTAATGACAACCACAATCTTTTAGCATGGCAGCAGATATCTGCCCAGTAAACGCGCCATTTTCATTCGCGTCCATATCCTGAGCCCCTAGTTTACACCGACTCCCCAGCAATGCAGATTCAACAATCGGCAACAACGTATAGGGAGGACACAATAGTAGCTCAACATCGCCCAGTTTTTCCGCGCCCGCAACAATCTCCGCGCAAAGGGCATTCGCAACTGCTTTGTCACCATTCATTTTCCAGTTACCCGCAATTAAGGGAATTCGCAACGGACTATCTCCAAGTTTGAATAAAATTACACCGCATCCCAATTCTTACCACCCGTCTTACCATCAAGTCGGACACCGAATTTGGGGGCAGGATATTACCGTTCACGGCGCAATAATGCAATGCACCTAGAAAAATATAGCCTACGAAATATTGCCGATTGTCTATCAGGTTATACGCAATCTGCAAGATGCCAAAACTATCACCAGATATGACAGCGTCAAATTTTACCGCTTCTCGACTGTTTTCTACACTACGAATTACGAATTACGAAAACCCGCAAGGTTTTCCACAGGGCAATATGCTAATATCAGCCTACGAATCCGAATTGCATCAATTCCATAAACTTGTAATGTTTCTGTTAATGTTATATTCATATTTGCCGATATATATTTTCGCTGTTTGATGTATCATCCAGAGTCGCAGGATGTATGTCGAAAGAAAGCCACAGCTCGTAAATTAACTAATGAAAAAAACCACACTGATTACTTTGTTCCTCGTATTGAGCCAATTTGCATTGGCTCAATTTGCTTTTGCAATTACCCCGTTTACCATCACCGACATTCGGGTTGAGGGGTTGGAAAGATTGGATGAAGGGACGGTTTTTAATTATCTGCCGTTGAAGGTTGGGGATAAAGTCGATGACGAGGAGACCCGACTAAGCATAAAAGAATTATTCAAAATCGGTTTTTTCAAAGCCGTATCGCTCGGGCAGGACGGCACGACACTGGTAGTTACCGTTGTTGAACGACCCTCAATAGCCAGCATTACTTTCAACGGTAACAGCATATTAAAAACCGAGGCATTGGAACAAGGTTTAGAGCAAGTAGGGATGGTCGAAGGCAGGATTTTTAATACCGCACATCTGGAACAGGTTAAACAAGATATAAAAAATGCCTATTTATCCTTGGGGCGTTATTCTGCCAGCGTGGATGTCAGCGTAGAAGATCTTGATCAAAATCGTGTTGCGATAACGCTGGACATTAACGAGGGTCGGGTTGCACGAATCAAGAAAATTAATATTATTGGTGCAGAATCAATATCAGCCAAAAAGATAAAAGATGAAATGCAGCTCAAGGAAAAGCGCGGCTATCGAATATTTTCTCGACAAGACCAGTATTCAAAGCAAAAACTTGAAGCGGATATTGAAACGATTCGTAGCTACTACTTGAATCGGGGCTACTATGAATTTGAACTTGTCTCATCCAACTTTGAGATTAGCCCGAACAAGCAAAATATATTTATCAGCATTGTCATTGATGAAGGAGAGGTCTATACGTTTGGGGAATCTACCATTGAAGGTGTGGACGAAGACGAGGTGACAGAATTACAAAAACTAATCGGCATTAAGTCCGGTCAGTCATTCTCTCGTCAGGCAATCAACCAAACACGTTTGGTGCTGACTGATTATTTTGCCAATGATGGTTTTGCATTTGTCGAAACACGCTCTGCGTTTGATACCGATCAGTATAAGAAAGTGGTCAATGTGGTTTTTTCCATCATCCCGAACCAACGTGTTACCGTTCGCAGAATTGACATTTCAGGAAACACCTTTACTCGAGACGAAGTCGTTCGCAGGGAATTAAGACAAATCGAAGGCGCATGGTATTCGGCATCGGCAATAAAACGTTCCAAAACCCGATTGCAACGTCTAGGATTCTTTGGTTCAGTGAAAATTGAAACACTACCAGTGGCAGGCACAACAGATCAAGTTGACATGAAAGTGATTGTTACTGAAGTGAATGCCGGGTCGGTCGCATTCAAAGCTGGATATTCTGACGAAAAAGGTACCGTGTTCGGTATTGAATTTGAGCAACGCAATTTACTAGGAACTGGCAGACATCTGTCAACAACCCTGAATAAGGAAGGTGCTGCAACCACTGCCTCTATTGCCTACACGAATCCCTACTACACGCAGGACGGTATCAGTCGTGGCTTCTCCATTTCGACCAGCAAGGTTGATTCGGCTGATGCAAGTACTGCGCCATACAAGCTAAGCAGCAATGCTGCCAGCCTGTTTTACACGGTTCCGATTGCCGAAACCAATGCCGTGAATTTTGAATTCTCATTTGAAACACTGGCACCCACTTCCACAGGAAAGCGAACAGGAACGTCAACGGAAACGTCCACAGGAACGCCAGACGCATTTCGAAACGTGATTAACAAGAATAAAAAAGCCCAAAATTTGATTTTTAAAACCGGCTTTTCAAAAGACACGCGCAATAATTTTTTCTTTCCCACTCACGGTGCACACAGATCAATTTCGCTGGAAGCATCGGCACCGGGTAGCGACTTCACATACTATAAATTAGATTTTCAGGAAACACATTATCTACCAGTGGGCGATAACCTAACACTCAAGGGCAAGTTTAATCTTGGTTATGGCGGTGGATACGGCAGCTCTGGTAAAACCGGCTTACCCTTTTACAAATACTATTTTGCTGGTGGCGAAAGCTCGGTGCGTGGTTACGAAGCGAATTCTCTCGGTCCACGACCGAAAGAAAACCCAACAGGTGACCCAACAGGCGGTAGTAGCCGTGTTTTAATCAACGTCGAAGCGTTGTTTCCGACTTTCGGTGCGAACAACAGCAACGACAAGCGACTTGGGTTGTTTATTGATGGTGGCATGGTCTATGGTGGTCTGGTCTGTGAAGTTGGTGATGATAATATCTGTGGTGAGGATGATCCGGTCTATGCGGATTCTGCCAGCATTAAACTTGGTGAAATGCGTTATTCTGCCGGCATATTTTTCCACTGGTTTTCTGCAATCGGGCCTTTTAAAATCAGTTATGGTGTTCCTTTTAATGATAAGCCGGGTGATGAATATGAGAAACTGAAAATTTCAGTCGGCACATCGTTTTAATAGCCATGTCGATCTCGAATGCCTAGCTTTTATTTTTATGCTCTTATTTTAGAAAAATTTTCAAATGAATAATAAAACAACTTTCAAAGCGGTATTACAATTTCTTTGTTTAGCGATGCTCATTGCGTTGCCGATTCAAGCGCAGGCAGAGAAAATCGCTTATGTCGATGCACGTCGGCTGGTCAACGAAGCCCCGCAGGGTGTCGATGAAATAAAAGCCCTTGAAGAAAACTTCGGCGAGAGAAATCGCGATCTACAAGGCAAAATCAAGTCATTCCAAGCGCGTGAAGTAACATTACAAAAAAACGCTTTAACGCTTTCGGCTGAAGAACGTGAAAGCAAAACCAATGAGCTTGTTGAGCTACAAAGAATCTTGCAGCGCGAACGGGATAACTATAATGAAGACTATGAACGCAGTCGAAATCAAGGATTGGCTCGTCTCGAAGCCCTCATATCCGAAGTAATTATTGAATTAGCGAAACAGGACAATATAGATTTGGTGTTGCAACAGGTAGTCTATGCCAGTCCTAAAATAGACTTTACCAATCAGATATTGGAAGAATTAAAAAAGCGTCATAGTGCCGAACAATAACGATGTTTTCACTGAATCAGATTGCCGAGATTGTTGGAGGGACGGTACTCGGAGACGGCGATTACGAAATCAGGTTTATACATAGTTTAGAACACGCAAATCGAGATTCCATTTCGTTTTTCGGTGACCGCAAGAAAAAACAACAGTTGCAAGACACTCAAGCAGGCGCGGTTTTACTTGCGCCAGCGCATGTTGATTGGCATGTCGGCAATAAAATTACCGTTACCGACCCCGCTCTGGCACATGCGCGGATAAGTAAACTATTCAAGCGATATCCACGCCATCAACCAGATCGCGTGGATGACACGGCTATCATTGCGCCGCACTCGACATTGGGAGCGCGTGTCGCCATTGGATGCTATGCCACTATTGCTGCCGGTGCTCGAATCGGTAACCGTGTGGTTATCGGCAATCACGTTCATATCGGCGAAGAGGTTGAAATTGGTGATGACACGGTCATCGAATCGCAAGTGGTCATCTGTAACGGTTGTCGTATCGGCAAGCGTTGCTATATTTCACCCGGGGCGGTGATTGGCGCAAGTGGATTCGGCTATGTGCCCCATCAGGGTGGTTGGGAAAAAATTGAGCAACTCGGCGGTGTATTAATTGGTGATGATGTTGATATTGGAGCCAATACCACCATCGACCGAGGCGCACTAGAGGATACCCGCATTGGCAATGGCGTGAAGCTCGATAATCAAATACATATCGCGCATAATGTACAAGTAGGCGACAACACCATCATGGCGGGCGGCGTTGGCATCGCCGGCAGTGCTAAAATTGGTCAACGCTGTCAATTTGGAGCCCGTGTTGGCATTCTCGGTCATTTGGAAATCGTTGATGATGTGACCGTTTTGTCCAGCAGTCTGGTTACCAATTCGATTAAAACATCGGGCGAGTATGGGGCAACGATTTCCGTGCAACCGGCAAAACAATGGCGAAAAACCGTCGCCATCATTCGCCGATTGGACAAACTGGTCGAGAAAATAAAAAAACTGGAGAACATGATACGATAGAAAACACGAATGGGAAATAACCATACAGCACAAACTTTGCCGACACCAATTCACAATCAATAACATGACTCACGCACAGACAATAGATATTCACCGCATAAAAGAGATTCTTCCGCACCGTTACCCCTTTTTATTGATTGATCGGGTCACCGACTACACGCTTGGAAAAACCCTCTCGGCAATCAAAAACATCTCCATCACCGAGCCGTTTTTTCAAGGGCATTTCCCAGATCGACCGGTATTCCCCGGGGTATTGATACTGGAGGCAATGGCGCAGGCATCGGCGATTCTCGCCAGCCATAGTCCTGAAGCAAAGGCTGCCGAAAATGCAATTTTACTGTTTGCGGGGGTCGATAAAGCGCGTTTTAAGCGTCCGGTAGAGCCCGGCGATCAACTGATTATTGGAGTCGAACAGACCCACTACAAAAGTAGAATATGGAAATATGCCACCAAAGCCTCGGTTGACGGTAAGTTAGCTGCTTCTGCCGAAGTCATGTTTACTTATCGAGTCCTCTAGGTGATGACCGACATTCACCAAACTACCATTGTCGATAAGTCTGCAAAACTAGGAAAAAATATAACGATTGGTCCCTATTCCATTGTAGAAGCGGGTGTAACCATCGGTGACGGGACTTGGATTGGTCCGCATGTTGTCCTGCGGAGCTTCACAACCATCGGCAAAGAAAACCAGATTTTCCAGTTTTGTTCAATCGGTGAAGCACCCCAACACCAGCACTATGCCGGCGAGCCGACAAAACTTGAAATCGGCGACCGCAATATCGTGCGCGAATATTGCACCATCAACAGAGGAACCGCAGACGGTCTCGGCATGACAAAAATCGGCAACGATAATTTTATTATGGCATATACCCACATCGCCCACGATTGTGTGCTCGGCAACCACATTATTTTCGCCAATGGTGCCAGTTTAGCGGGGCATGTTGATATCGGTGATTATGCTATTTTGGGTGGGTTCTCTCTGGTTCACCAATTTTGTAAAATTGGTCAACACTGTATTACCGGAATTGGCTGTATCTGTTTACAGGATGTACCGCCATACATTGTCGCCGCGGGCAATCCGGCAAAGCCATTTGGTATTAACACAAAGGGCTTGCGGCGACGCAATTTTTCTGTAGATACCATTCAATTACTGAGCAAGGCGTATCGTGCTATTTATCGTCTTAATCTCGACTTGCAATCGGCAATCCATGAAGTAGAAAAAATGGGGAATAATGCCGATCTCACCCTGTTTAGCGAGTTTTTACGCCATTCCAAGCGCGGCATCATCCGCTAACGATGCGTAGCAAGACAGTTCGCATCGGCATTGTTGCTGGGGAGCCTTCGGGAGATAAACTCGGTGCCGGGCTGATTAACGCACTCACTGCCGCCTATCCGCAGGCAGAATTTATTGGCATCGGTGGCGCAAAAATGCGGCAGGCAGGCTGTAACATCCTTTATGATATGACTCGCATTGAGCTGATGGGGGTCGATGGATTATGCGGCAAACTGACCGATATACTGAAAATTCGGTATGCGTTATATCGCCACTTTCTCGTCCATCCACCGGATATTTTCATCGGTGTTGACGTGCCCGATTTTAATTTGACATTGGAGCGTAAACTTAAAAAGAAAAACATTCGCACGATTCATTATGTCAGCCCAACCGTGTGGGCATGGCGTGGCTATCGAATCCACAAAATTCGCCGTTCTGTGGGCTATATGCTGACCTTGTTTCCGTTTGAGAAAAAATTTTATACCGATCATAAAATTCCGGCAACCTGTGTCGGGCATCCCATTGCCGATGAAATCGGTGAACCGGATACCATCGCTGCGAGAAAAAAAATCGGCATCACCGTTCAGCCAAACAAGGGAAAAAGTCAGGGGTCAGGCAATAAAATCATCGCGCTATTGCCGGGTAGCCGACACGCCGAAGTTAAAACGCTGGCAGCGGTTCTTGTCGAAGCGGCTGAAAAAATTCATCATGCCGACCCAACGGTGCAATTTGTGTTGCCTTTTGCAAGCCAATCAATGAAAAAGGTCTTTTACGAGATTGTCGGAAGCATCAAACATCTTCCAATTATCACGCTGGACGGTCAATCACGGGATGCCATTGAAGCATCCGACATCGTGGTATTGGCATCGGGGACGGCAGCATTGGAAGCCGCCCTGTTACGCAAACCCCATGTTGTGGTGTATAAAATGAGCGCGATAACCTATTGGCTGTTCCAAAGATTGCGTCATGTAGATTATTATTCCATGCCCAATCAGCTGTTGCCCGAGCCGAATATTCCCGAGCTAGTACAAGAGCAAGCCACCGCGGACAATATTGTCCATGCGGTCAATGAATTTATCCGAAATCCGCACAAAGTGAAAAAACTTGAACAAGACTTTATCAACATCCACCAACAGTTGAAACGTGATGCCAATCAGCAAGCGGCTCAAGTAGTCATCAAGCTACTGGAATGACGGGTTATGAATTACGAATTATTTTTGTGTCCTCTGTGTCAAACATCATGCTATTATTATGTAAAAGGTAAAAGATAAATTATGTTAAACGAAATCAAAAAAGATGCCGAACAACGAATGAATAAAACGGTGAGTTCGACCCGCGATGAAATGGCGCGGATTCGTACCGGACGTGCGACCACCGCACTATTAGATCATTTGTCAGTCGATTACTATGGCACTGCAACACCGATAAACCAAGTTGCCACGGTCTCTGTTGCCGATGCGAGGACGCTGAATGTGCAGCCGTGGGAAAAACACATGCTGGCGGTGATTGAGAGAGCGATTCTGGAATCAACGCTCGGGTTGAATCCGGTGACTGCTGGAGAAACCATGAAAATCCCACTGCCCCCGATGACCGAAGAACGCCGCATTGAATTGAGCAAGGTGGTTAAACACGAAGGCGAGAACGGTAAAATTGCGATTAGAAACATTCGCCGAGATGCTATACACACTGCCAGAGATCTCTTAAAAGAAAAAGATATTTCCGAAGATCAGGAAAAACAATCGGAGACCGAGATGCAAACATTGACCGACAAGTATATTGGGATGATTGACCGTGTGGTGGCAGAAAAAGAACGAGAAGTCATGGAAGTCTAATTCACGAAAAAAAGCATTCCCAACTCCCACCAAATTATATACCGTGTCGTACCGCTCCATCAAAAACGATGGCAATACGCCACGCCATATTGCGGTCATCATGGATGGCAACGGACGTTGGGCAAAAGCGCAGGGATTGCCCCGAATTGCCGGTCATCGCAAGGGTGTGGAGCAGGTAAAAAAACTGCTTCCAGCTTGTGGTCGGCGTGGCATTCCCTATCTAACCCTGTTTGCATTTAGCAGTGAAAACTGGCAACGTCCCGCTGCCGAAGTAACACTATTACTCGAACTGCTAACGACAACGCTGACAAACGAAATACGCGGCTTGCATGAACACCAAATCAGGTTACGAGTCATTGGGGATTTACACCGACTTCCAAAGCGATTGCAACATGCCATTGCCGATGCCGACAACCTGACCCGAAATAATAAAGCGTTAAACCTAACTGTCGCCGTCAACTATGGCGGAAAATGGGACTTGCTGGAAGCCTGCAAATCCATCGCGGTGCTGGTTGAAAAAGGCGAAATTTCATCTGCATCAATCACCTCAGGACTGTTTGAATCGCAATTATGCACCCATACACTGCCCGATCCTGACCTTTTTATTCGTACTGGTGGCGAACAAAGAATAAGTAATTTTTTGCTCTGGCAGTTAGCCTACACCGAGCTGTATTTCACCGACACTTATTGGCCTGATTTTGATGAAGCCTGCTTGGATACGGCGTTACAAACCTTCGCCCATCGACAACGGCGTTTTGGCAAGACTGCCACACAAGTTAAACTGCAAAAATAATGCGACTTCGTATTGTTACTGCCCTGATACTGGCCCCGGCAGTGATTCTGCTAACGCTGTTCCTGCCAACCCATTGGTTAAGCGTACTGTTTTTAGCGGTTGCGCTAACAGGATTATACGAATGGAACCGCTTGACCATTCAGTCTGCCACACTATTCTCCATCGTTGCCATCGGTTTGGCAATCGCCACTTGGTGGCTGGTTAATCAGCCTCGATTGTTGTTTGCCATCGTGGCGGTGGTAGCCTTATTTTGGGTTTATCAAGTTTATAGTTTACAGCGCGGTACACGCTCAAAAACAGCAAGCGGCAATGTAGGGCGTGGCGCGAGCCGTGAATTTTTTCTCGGCACATTTTGTTTGCTTGGCGCGTGGGCTGGATTGGTTTTGTTGCATCAAACGCAACAAGGTGCGCTGACAACCATAGCCCTATTGGTCATGGTCTGGACGGCTGACGGCTTTGCCTATTTCACCGGCAAAGCAATCGGCAAACATAAACTCGCCCCTGCATTGAGTCCCAACAAAACCATCGAGGGGGTTATCGGCGGTTTATTGGGAGTGTGTTTGATTGCCTTACTGTACGCGGTATTGCTACTTGATTTTTCGCCACGCTGGTCGGTCTGGTTGATAGCCAGCGTAAGTATTGGGGTTTTTAGTGTGGTCGGTGATTTATATGAGAGTCGGCTAAAACGACTCGCCGGGGTGAAGGACAGCGGCCATTTATTGCCCGGGCACGGCGGCATTCTGGATCGAATTGATGGCTTAATTGCCGCAACGCCGGTTTTTGTAACCCTGATTTTGATGCGGTCGGAGCCGTGGCTATGACCACTAGCATCACATTATTAGGCTCGACCGGCTCTATCGGCATAAACACGCTGGATGTTATCGCAAGGCATACGGATAAATATCATGTTTATGCGTTATCGGCGAATACCAATGTTGCACTGATGTTTGAGCAATGCCAACAGTTTCAGCCTGAAAAAGTGGTCATGGTTGATCCCGATTGTGCCACTCAACTTCAAGAAAAACTGAAAAAAACCAATCTGGATATTGCTGTGGACAGTGGCAAACAGGCACTGTCCACAATCGTCTGCGGACTCGGCGAAACCATCGTCTGTGGCATCGTTGGCGCGGCCGGGTTGATGTCAACCATTGCGGCAGTGAAGGCGGGCAAGAAAGTCTTGATTGCCAATAAAGAACCACTGGTGATGCTGGGCGAATATATCATGCAGTTGGCGCGAGACAATGCCGCCTGCTTGTTGCCGGTTGACAGCGAGCATAATGCGATATTTCAATGCCTGCCACAACAATTTTTGACCACCCCCAATGGCAGCAAGGACACAACGGTTAGCAAAGCGATGGGCATTAAAAAGATATTATTGACCGGCTCGGGCGGACCGTTAAGACAATTTCCACTACATAAACTATCATCGGTTACCCCCGAACAGGCATGCGCTCACCCCAATTGGCAAATGGGGCGAAAAATTTCGGTGGATTCCGCAACCATGATGAACAAGGGCATGGAACTCATCGAAGCCTGTGTATTATTCGGGGTGTCGGCAGAAATGATCGAAATTGTGCTCCACCCGCAAAGCGTGATTCATTCTATGGTGGAATATGTTGATGGCTCAATCATCGCGCAAATGGGTAGCCCCGACATGCGTATTCCCATTGCCAATGCTTTGGCATGGCCACAGCGAATCGCATCGGGTGCCAAGCCACTGCGTTTGCAGGATGTGGCGCGTTTCGATTTTGAAACCCCGGATACGAATCGCTTTCCAGCATTACGGCTGGCGCAACATGCCGCACAAAGTGGCGGTACGTTGCCGGCAATTATGAATGCTGCCAATGAAGTTGCGGTGGAAGCATTTTTGAATCGACAGATTACTTTTGATAGAATTGTTCAATTGGTTGAGCAGACGATGGCGCAGTCGAATATCGGCACTTCCGTCAACCTCAATACCGTATTAGCCGCCGATCAGATGGCAAGAGCGGTGTGTGAAGAACTTATTTTGTCACCCAATTCATAATCGGAAGTGGGAAGTGGGAAGTGGGCAGTTAGCAGTTATCAATGAACAGATTGGAAACAGCAAAAAAACCAACATCCGTCTTACCGGCGGGGTCAGTTTGATATGCTTGTTTTTAGTTTGATGCCTAGCATGAGCAAACCGATCCGCTTGTTAGTGAATCTTGTTGTCCTATCATCAGCCATATATGGTATCTTTCGTGTTCAGTCAAATGGGTATATTATCGCATTATGCGCTCCTTTTTCAGGTCAGTTAAAAGAGTCTTAATATACCCTTTGGCTGACTTAAGAAGTGTTGCACTTATGATGTGAATGTAAGTTATTAAGAAAAGAATATGATTGATTTTAGTTACAGCTTAATCGGGTTTTTACTCGCCATTGCCATTTTGGTAACCGTGCATGAGTATGGGCATTTCTGGGTGGCGCGTAAACTGGGCGTTAAGGTGCTGAAATTTTCTATCGGATTTGGCAAATCAATTTTTAAGTGGCGCAGGAAAAACGACCCCACCGAGTATTCCATTGGCATTATCCCATTGGGCGGATTCGTTAAAATGCTGGACGAAAGAGAAGGCGATGTTGATGAGTCAGAACGTCATCAGGCGTTCAACCGACAATCTCTCATGGTACGCAGCGCAATCGTTATGGCGGGTCCGGCTTTTAATTTTCTGTTTGCGATTTTTGCTATTTGGGTGGTATTTATGGCGGGCAGCGCCGACATTGCACCGATTGTCGGGCGCGTGGTTGAAAACTCTATCGCAGAAAAAGCTGGTTTCAAGACCGGCGATGTAATACGCCAAATGGATGGAAAAACGGTCAAGTCTTGGCAACAACATCAATTTTATATGCTTAATCAGGCAATGAAAGGAAGTTCAATAGAATTTTCTGTCCACAACCCGACCAACCCCACTGATGACCGTCTCATCAAAGTTAGCTTTAGTAGCTTTAATCAGCACACCATTAGCAACCAACCGATTACCTCGCAGATGGGGATTTGGCCTCTACCACCGGCTGCCAAAGTCAGTCAAGTGGTAGAAAATTCGCCAGCTCAACTAGCAGGACTTGTGCCGGGTGATGAAATCGTAGCAATTGATGGTGTTGCGGTGGATAACTGGGTCGATATGGCAACGCAAATTTCCGATAAACCAGGGGAATTATTGATGTTGACCCTGTTAAGAGGACAGCAACAGCTTGATGTTTCGTTGACTCCTAGGGCAATAATCATTGAGGGCAAACAATATGGTCAGATTGGGTTATATAGACCGTTATTGAATAATATGACCTTACGTTTTGGACCGCTGGAAGCGATCTGGCAATCTATTGAGTACAATTGGCTCAGCACGGTCATCACCATGCGCGCATTAGGAAGAATGCTCACTGGGAGGATGTCATCGGAAAATCTGTCCGGTCCCATTACCATAGCAAGGTTGGCAGGACACACCGTCAAATCAGGTTATACCGACTTCTTGAAATTCCTCGCCATCATCAGCATTAGCCTCGGTTTATTAAATCTATTGCCTATTCCGATTCTCGATGGTGGACACTTGTTGTACTTTTTAATCGAAGCGATAACCGGTAAAGTGCCATCGGAAAAAATAATGCTTTACGGGCAACAAATTGGTATTGCCATGATATTGATGCTGATGGTCGTGGCATTTTATAACGATATTATGCGATTGCTGTGATACGAGGAGGTACGATCCTATTGATAGTTGGCAGTGGGACTTTAGTTCATTGAAAGTTGATAATTGATAATGGCAGTTGTCAGTGGACAGTAAGGGGTTTCCACATGACGACCTAATATTGCAAATGGCAGGACTTATGCGCCAGATGTTAATGAGTTTGAAAATTCTTTCAGTTGTTGTAGTTTGTCCAATCCTTGACCACGATTCAAAATTTCATCGGCGAGACGGACTCCTTCTTCAATAGAGTTTGCCAAATCACCCGCATAGAGGGTCGCGCCAGCGTTTAGCGCGAGTATATCGTGCGCCGCGCCCGCTTCGCCTGTCAGTGCTTTTTTCATCATATCCAAACTCTGCTCGGCATCGGCAACAACCAGCGACTCGAGGTTGGATTTGGCAATGCCAAATTGTTCGGGAGCGATCTGGTATTCAGAGAATGTGCCGTTATTATATTCTACCACTCGGGTATCGGCAGCGATGGAAATTTCATCCAGCCCATCATCGGAACAGACAACCAGCGTATGTGTGCTACCAAGTTCGGCAAACACTTCGGCAATCGGTCGCAGCCAATGCCAGCTGAATACACCAACCAACTGAAATTTAGCATTTGCCGGATTGGTTAATGGTCCGAGCAGATTAAATATAGTGCGTATGCCAATTTCTTTTCTTGGTCCGATTGCATGACGCATTGCCGCATGATGACTCGGCGCAAACATAAAACCGATTCCGCATTGGTCAATACACTGCCCCACTTGTTGCGGGGTGATGGCAATGTTCACGCCAGCCGCTTCCAGCACATCCGCACTACCCGAGTTGCCGGTTGCCGCCCGATTGCCATGCTTGCCGACACTCGCACCTGCCGCAGCCGCGACCAAAGCACTGGCAGTGGACACATTGAACAACTTGGCGCCATCTCCGCCAGTGCCCACGCTGTCCACAATTTTGTCCGCTTGGGTGGTCACTTTCGCCGATAACTCGCGCATGATGAGTGCCGCGCCGACAATTTCATCTACCGACTCGCCTTTAACGCTGAGCGCGGTCAGGAATGCCCCAATCTGTGCATCGGTGGCTTTCCCAGACATGATCAAGCGCATCACCGATTGCATTTCTTCTCGGGTCAAATCCTGCGCGGCAACAAGATGGCGAGTTGCCGATTGTATATCTATACTGTGCGGGGACATATTATTCTCCTAGACCTTTGCATAATTATAGGAAAGCGGCTTACCGGATTGTACAAGAACCCCGGTCGCGTTCCGTTAGGGAAACCCTTGCGGGTTTGCTTGTTTTACTGGATTCCTGCTCCCCGCCTACGCGGGGACAGGCTTCGCAGGAAAGACGGATGTTGGTTTTTTTACTGTTTCCTAACTACTCACTGATAACTGCCCACTGATAACTGATAACTGCCATTCTCAATCATTTCAAATATTTCAGTGGATTGACCGATTGCCCATTCTCACGAATTTCAAAATGTAGCATCGTGGTTTTGGTGCCACTCTTGCCCATACGCGCAATTTGCTGTCCGGACTTGATTCTTTGCCCTTCCTCAACCAGCATATCCTGATTATGTGCATAAGCACTTAAAAATCGAGTCGAATGTTTGACGATGATTAACTTTCCATAGCCCCTCAGACCCTCGCCAACATACACCACCTCGCCGGCGGCAGTTGCTTTTATCGGACTTCCTTGCGTGCCAGTGATTTGTATGCCGTTACTTCCTTTTGATGGAGAAAACTTGCCAATCAACTTGCCTTCTGCTGGCCAATTCCATTGGCTTGGTGCTTTGGAAAAAGTCACCGCTGGCGCGCTGGCGGCATCGGTTTTCGCCGTTGACAGCGGTTTCTTTGCTGGTAATGTGGTTGCCACGATAGGCTTTTCTGGCGTTGATTGCGCGTTCGCTTTCAGGGGGGTCGTTTTAACTGCCCGAGCCGTGCCGTCCTTGCGTAATGCGATGGTCTGCCCGGGTTTGAGCGGATATGGTTTCTTGAGCCTATTCCATTTAATCATATCGCGAAAATCCAACCCGTAAGCCCATGCGATATTATAGATAGAATCGCCCTGTTTGACGACATAGGATGGCGGAATTTTTCGTGCTGGTGATTTATTGATAACTGGCGGCACACTGTACGGCGTACAGGCGGTGACAAAAACCACAATGACAAGACCCAAAAAGAATTTCATACTAAAATTATCCGCAAATGACCACCAATAGAAACTAAACAAATATCAAATACCCTATGACTGCCACCACCAATATCGTCCAACCCAGCCATTCCATCCACTTGAGCAATACCTGTTCTATTTTCTCACCACACCACCATAACAAGCCGGCGATTAGGAAAAATTGTGTGGCACGCCCCACGATTGAAGCCAGTATAAACGGAATCAGTGCCATTCCCAATACCCCAGCGGTAATAGTGAATAATTTATAGGGAATCGGGGTTATGCCAGCGAGCAATACCAGCCACACGCCGTATTGGTCAAACCACTTTTTCATGTCGATAAATGCGGCTTGTAAATCATAGAATACCAGTATCGGCTGACCAAACTGCTCATACAAAAAATAACCGATTAGATAGCCGAATATCCCGCCCAATACCGATGTGATGGTGGCAATGCAAGCCAGTCGAGCAGCGCGCTTTTTTCTTGCCATGACCATCGGAGCGAGCATGACCGCGGTCGGAATCGGAAAAAACCAAGATTCAACAAAACTCACTCCAGCAAGCAATTTTTCAGCATGAGGATGTCTGCACCATTGCATCATCTTGCCGTAAAGGAAGCCGAAAATTTTCATCGGCGAACGAAGCCGTTTAACATCGGCACAAAACGCACCGCTTCGCGCAGTTGCTCATCAAATCCCCATGCCGTTTTGGTAATCACCCTTAGTCGTTGCCCATCCCCATCACCGACTGGAATAACCAGCTTGCCACCTTGTGCCAACTGCTCGATTAACGGTTGCGGAACGACCTCAGGTGCGGCAGTAACGATGATGCCATCAAACGGCTGATTGCTTTCCCAGCCCAAAAACCCATCCCCATTCATATAACTAATATTACGATACCCCAGATTCGGCAGCCGCTGTTTTGCGCCGACTTGTAGCGAAGCGATGCGCTCAATCGTAAATACCCAAGTAACCAGTTGCGATAGAATCGCGGTTTGATAACCACAACCGGTACCAATTTCCAAAACTTTCTTAACCGCAATGCCGCTTTCAAAAATCAACTCGGTCATCAAAGCAACAATAAATGGCTGTGAAATGGTCTGATCCCGACCAATTGGCAAGGCAATATCCTCATAAGCCTTATGCGCCAAACCCTCGCCGATAAAAAGGTGTCGGGGCGTATCCTGCACCGCCTGCAACACTGTTTCATTGCCAATGCCTTGCCCACGCAATCGCTCAATAAGTCTGCTTCGAGTTCGCATCGAAGTCATGCCGATGCCCTGATGGCGTTTCAATCTTGGATCCACCATCCTAAGAAATATCCACCCGGTTACTTTGTGCCTGCGTTACCGTTGAGCCAGTCATTTGTTGCTTGTATGTTTTTATAATGCGTCATATCAATCGTTAATGGGGTGATTGACACCCTGCCCCGATTAACCGCATAAAAATCCGTCCCTGTCGCGCCATCAATCTCAGCACCTTGTGTCCCTATCCGATAGTTACGATCATCGGCATCCTGAACAGCGTTTTCGCTAATAATCGGATCAGACTGAGTGCGCTTTCCCAATCGGGTTACTTCCATACCGTTAATTTGTGCATAAGGCAGATTCGGCACATTGAGATTCAACAGCCCCGATTCAGCCATCGGCAACGCCTCGATATGCTCAAGCAAATCCAACACAACCCGAGCAGCCGTATCAAAATGTTGCGGATTCTCCCCTACCAGCGACACTGCCATCGCCGGCAAACGCAGAAATCGCCCCTCAATGGCAGCTGCCACAGTCCCCGAGTATATGACATCATCACCCAGATTCGCACCATGATTGATGCCAGAAATCACCATGTCCGGTCGATAATCCAACATCCCGGTAATCGCCAAATGCACACAATCCGCCGGCGTACCCCGTACCGTATAGCCGTTTTTATGTTTGCGGACGCGGATTGGCTCGTGTAAGGAGAGCGCGTTACTGCAACCACTACAATTCGCCTCCGGCGCAACCACAATCACTTCTGCGACCCCCGAAACCGCCTCAAATAGCGTCAACAGACCACGCGCATCATAACCATCGTCATTACTGAGTAAAATTTTCATTCGGTTTATAAGGGCTGGAAAATAAAAGTTACATCATCCAATTTTACCCTATATTCAAGCTCATTCAGCACAGGATTATTCGAAGTGGGCGGTTATCAGTTGGCAGTTATTCCCGCCCCAACATCCGTCTTTCCTGCGAAAGCAGGAATCCAGTGAAACAACCAAACCCGCAAGGGTTTCCGGTTTCATTTTCAATTATCAATTTTCAATTATATCGCCGGATACGTGATATACTGATGAGAAAAAATGGACCGGAAGTCCCAATGTCGCAATCAGGATGTCACGCGACCCTACTGAGCGACCTCCATGCGTATTATCGGCTTTTTACCATCCATAGGCGGTCGATTTGAATGATGCAAATTCTCAAATAGTTAAATAGTTAAACTGTCCCAAACACACACAAACCCAATTGATTAACGCTATTTTTAGCTGGCTTGAGAAGTATAGCGATCCTTTTCCTCAAGACCTGCCGACCAAACCGCCGTCCTCTTTATTTGGATTTGTGGCGCATTATGCCAAACCATTTTGGCATTTGATTGCCGTGGCAGCGATACTGTCAACCATCATTGCATTGACCGAAGTTTATCTTTTTTCCCTTATTGGGAATCTGGTTGATTGGCTGTCTGAAACCGAGCGTGACTCTTTTTGGGCGACTCATCAAACAAAGATTATTGGGTTAAGCATTTTAACCGTGGTCATATTGCCACTGTTAAAATTCTTTTATGAAACCATTGTCCATCAGGGTCTGCTGAGTAATTTTGCCATGCGTGTCCGTTGGCAAGCGCACCGCTATTTGTTGCGTCAAAGCGTTGAATTTTTCCAAAATGATTTCGCTGGAAGAGTGGCAACGAAAATGATGCAAACTTCGCTTGGGGTGCGGGACGCGATTATCAAGCTGACAGAAATCATGCTCTATGTGATTGTCTATTTTTCCAGTGCAGTTATACTTTTTGGCGCGAACGATATTCGTCTGACCTTCCCAATGATTGGCTGGCTGGTTAGTTACACCATTATTCTGTCTATTTTCATACCCAAACTGCGAGACATTTCCATGCAGCAAGCCGAAGCCCGTTCAATGGTTACCGGTCGGGTGGTGGACAGCTATACCAACATCACCACCGTCAAGATGTTCTCCCATTCGAGTGACGAAGATTTGTATGCCCGCGAAGGAATGCAGAGATTTCTGGATACCGCTTATAAACAAATGCGTCTGGCAACCACGTTGTCGATTTTCTTAATCACCATCAACGCCCTGTTGATTTTCACCGTGGCAGCCAGTTCAATTTGGTTATGGCATTCCAATGCGATAACCGTAGGCGCAATTGCCTTCGCCATGGGGCTGGTCATGCGGCTTCAGGGTATGTCGCAATGGGTGCTATGGGAAATTTCCAGCTTGTTTGAAAACATCGGTGTCGTACAGGACGGCATCGAAACCATTGCCAACGATATTTCCATCACCGATGCCGCTCAAGCACCGCCTCTGAAAGTAAGCAACGGTGTTATCGAATACCGCAACATCTCGTTTAACTATGGCAAGAATAACGGCAACAGTGGCATTATCGAAGACCTGTGCCTGTCAATCAACGGCGGCGAAAAAATCGGCATTGTCGGTCGCTCAGGTGCGGGCAAATCGACCTTGGTCAACATGCTATTACGTTTCTATGATCTCGACAAAGGAGACATCCTGATTGATGGACAGGACATCAAATCGGTAACGCAGAATAGCTTACGCGCTCAAATCGGCATGGTAACTCAGGATACCTCGCTACTCCACCGCTCGGTGCTAGATAACATTCGCTATGGCAATCCACATGCCACAACAACAGCAACAATCGCCGCCGCAAAACAGGCAAGGGCGGATGATTTCATTCAAAATCTGGAAGACTCATGGGGTCATTACGGCTATCAGGCGCATGTTGGCGAACGCGGTGTTAAACTGTCAGGCGGTCAGCGACAACGTATTGCCATCGCCAGAGTGCTGTTAAAAAATGCGCCAATACTGATACTCGATGAGGCAACCAGCGCCTTGGACTCTGAAGTCGAAGCCGCCATTCAGGACAATCTGTATAAACTGATGACAGGCAAAACGGTGATTGCCATCGCCCACCGCCTTTCCACCATCGCCGAGATGGACCGATTGATTATTATGGATGAAGGAAAAATCGTTGAACAAGGCAGCCACGATGAGCTACTGAAAAATGCTGGCTTGTATAGCGAATTATGGGCACGACAATCGGGTGGATTTCTTGCTCACGACCTGAATGACCGGCGCTGACCGTTCACTAATTAGAGTCTGCTCACAAAGTCGATTTTGGATATTTGAATCTGTCCCAGTCAAACCCGCTTCCGGTAGTTGTCAGTGGGCAGTTAGGAAACAGCAAAAAAAACCAACATCCGTCGTAGGAGACTGTGCAAAAACCCCAAGCTAGTGCATGTTACATGTAGAAAACCCTTGCGGGTTTGCTTGTTTTACTGGATTCCTGCTTTCGCAGGAAAGACGGATGTTGGTTTCTTGTACAGAGTCTAAAAGCCCTACTTCCGAAGTGCCTCGAACCGTTGGTGTTGTCGGATTCAGACTTTAGCGGACTTGAATGGTCTCAAATTTGCCGTCCTTGACTTCCAATTCCCTGTACGAGCCAAACACTTCGCCGACCACATTGAATTCAACATTAGTGGCACCGACATAGTTTATATCGCCACCATCGGCGAGAATTTTGAGTCCTTTGGCAATTTCACCGACCAGAATTTCTTCGCCCGGCGCATTCGCCACCATCATCATTTTAGACTGAATCGCCGCACGTTCGGCAGAGCCTGCCGCCTGCATCGCTAGTATCAATAACGCAGCCGCATCATAGGATTCGCCTCGGAACGGACCATCGCCATCAAAACCATTGTCCTTGGCATAATCAATGAACTTGGTAGCCGCATCACTATTACCGCCGGGAGCACTACCGATGGTACCGTTCAAGTCATCGCCGATAGCGTCAATCAGAGATTGACCAATCATGCCGTCCGCGAGAATGAAGTGACTGAACGCATCGGCATCCAGAGCACCTTGGATAATCCCCTTGCCGCCCTGATCAAGATAACCAAATACGACCAGATGCTCGGCACCAGATGCCGACAACGCGCCAACTTCCGCAGCATAGTCCGCTTTGCCGTCTTCGTGTGCCGCGCTGATGGCGACCGTACCACCTGCTGCGGTAAACGCCGCGGAGAACACTTGTTCCAGACCCTTGCCGTAGTCGTTGTTGGTGTATGTGATGGCAACATTGCGAATGCCACGATCTTTTAGAATATCGGCAATCACTTGTCCTTGCCGCGCATCCGAAGGCGCGGTTCGGTGAAACAGACCCTTGTCTTCAATCGTTGAAAGTGCCGGCGAGGTCGCAGAAGGCGATACCATGACAACCCCGTTTGGAATCGCGACATTATTGGCAATCGCCGTGGTTACTCCGGAACAATCAGCCCCCATGATGGCGACCACTCGGTCGGCAGTAACCAGTCGTTCTGCTGCCGCAGTCGCTGCGCCCGCATCGACACAAGTGGAGTCGGCACGCACTGATACAACTTGTTTGCCACCCAGCAACATGTTGGAATCAGAAACTTCTTTCATGGCAAGCTCAGCACTCTCTGCCATCAACGGAGTCAGGCTTTCTATCGGACCGGTGAATCCCAGAATAACCCCTATCTTGATATCCTCGGCTGCCGTTGCGGACAGGGAAGTAAGAATGGCGATTGTACAGGTTGTTGCACAGGCGATTGCACGGGCAAATTTCATTGGTTTTATGGACATGATTGGTAATCCTCTCATATTTTATGAATTAATATATTGACTGCTCGACATTTACGCCGTTGAATATAGCAGAATTGACAGCACAAACTCAAATAATCTGACTGCGGGTATTACGCTGTCTTTTTCAGTCTGGATGCGGTTTTGCGCTCGTGTTCTTTGAGTTGATTCTTGCGAATACGGATATGATTTGGAGTTATTTCCACCAATTCATCATCGTCAATAACCTCGATAGCGGATTCCAGCGTCAGCCTGATTGGCGGCTCAAGCACGATGG
Organism: Candidatus Spongiihabitans sp.; assembly: GCA_965261425.1. Taxonomy (GTDB): domain Bacteria; phylum Pseudomonadota; class Gammaproteobacteria; order Arenicellales; family Poriferihabitantaceae; genus Spongiihabitans. The sequence goes on along the minus strand of OZ253452.1, from coordinate 156,798 downwards.
CATCATCTTTGCCTGAGGCGCGTACATTGGTGAGCTGTTTGCCTTTCAATGGATTCACCACGAGGTCATTATCACGCGAATGCAGACCAATGACCTGCCCCTCATAGACTTCGGTATTGGGCTGGATGAACATTCTGCCACGCCCTTGCAGGTTATATAAGGCAAACGCCACTGCCTTGCCGGTGCTGATTGAAATCAGTGCCCCATTACGCCGATTATTGATGCTTTTACTGGCAACAGGGGCATATTTATCGAACACATGATAGAGTAAGCCACTGCCTGAAGTCAGGGTCATAAAATCAGTCTGAAACCCAATCAAACCACGCGCCGGAATGCTGTAAGTGAGGCGCACCCTGCCCTTGCCATCAGACTGCATATCCTGAATATTGCCCAAGCGATTTCCCAATGCTTCCATAATCGCCCCCTGATTGACTTCCTCAACATCAACACTGAGTTCCTCCCAAGGCTCGCACAACACCCCATCAATCATCTGAGTGATTGCTTGAGGACGCGACACAGCCACTTCATAGCCTTCCCGCCGCATGGTCTCCAGCAATATCGCAAGGTGTAATTCACCCCGACCAGAAACGGCAAACACATCCGCATCAGCGGTCTGCTCAACCCGTAGCGCAACATTGTGAAGCAGTTCCCGATTCAGGCGGTCAGCAATCTGGCGCGAGGTCAAAAATTTGCCGTCTTGACCTGCAAATGGAGACGTATTGACCTGAAAATTCATCCGCACAGTCGGTTCGTCCACGCTCAATGAGGGCAGAGCCTCGACATGCTCCGGACTACACACGGTGTCGGAGATAGCCAGATTCTCTACCCCGGTTAGCGCAATAATATCGCCAGCATTGGCGTTGCTCGTTTCTATTTTATCAAGTCCGTGAAAACCAAAAATTTGCAATACCCGCGCATTGCGTACCTTGCCCTCACGATTTACAACCGTTACTGGAGATTTTACATTGATGCTACCACGCGCCACCCTGCCGACCCCGATGGCACCCACATATCGGGAATAATCCAACGCCGATATTTGCATTTGGAAGGGACCCTCAACATCCACCTGCGGAGGCTGGACATGGTTGACAATGGTCTCGAATAATGCCGTCATATCATCGGTTTGAACATCGGCATCCAATGATGCAAAGCCTTCAATTGCAGAGGCATAAACCACTGGAAAATCTAACTGTGCGTCAGTCGCTCCGAGGCGGTCGAACAAATCAAATGTTTGATCCAGAACCCAGTTAGGACGCGCACCATCGCGATCTATCTTGTTGATGACAACGACCGGCTGGAGACCGTGAGCAAAAGCTTTTTGGGTGACAAAACGAGTTTGTGGCATCGGTCCTTCGACCGCATCAACCAATAACAATACCGAATCCACCATCGACAATACCCGTTCCACTTCACCGCCAAAATCGGCGTGACCGGGGGTATCCACAATGTTGATTCGGTAGCCACGCCAGTCAATAGCGGTGTTTTTCGACAGGATAGTAATGCCACGCTCGCGCTCAAGATCATTGGAATCCATGACCCGTTCAACCGCGCCGTAACGCTCACCCAGCGTGCCGGATTGTTGCAACAGCCTATCGACTAAGGTTGTTTTACCGTGATCGACATGGGCAATAATCGCAATATTACGCAACTTAGTGATAGTCATATCGGTGACCGGTTATTATTGTTCTGAGAACTTTGCATCATTGTTGGAGGTGTGGCAAGACTGTGCAAGAATCCCTCGCTAGGTCGCGTTATATGTGGAAAACCCTTGCGGGTTTGTTTGTTTTACTGGATTCCTGCTCCCCGCCTGCGCGGGGACAGGCTTCGCAGGAAAGACAGCATTGTTAATTGAGAATTGAAAATTGATAATTGATAATTGAAAACTGGATTCCTGCTTTCGCAGGAAAGACAGATGTTGGTTTTTTGCATAGTCTCCTACGCGGGAACGACGGCGGTTGGGTTCTTACACAGTCTCAAACGATTCTCGTAATTCGTAATTATGTACCTTGCTGTTGCCAAACTGCCCACTGCCAATCATTTTTTGAACTATGCAGAGGTCTCCTGTTAAAGGATTATCGCCGACCACGTTTCGGTTTCGGGGTTTCAAAATTCACCTTGATTGTTTTGCCATTAAAATCCCTGCCATTTAGACCCGCAATCGCAGCCCGTGCTTCATGCCCTTCCATTTCAATGAAACCAAAACCTTTACACTGACCGGAGAAAACATCCATCACCAGCTTGCAGGAGCGCACCGTACCGAATTCTGAAAATAAGGTTTGTATATCGGCTTCTTTCGTGCTGGCAGCCAAATTGCCAATAAATAGTTTTTTCAATGCCTTTCCTCTTAATAATATGGAATGTGGATATGGATGCCTCAATTATAGTGAGACTTTTGCATAATCAAACGACCACCCGACCGCCATGGAAGGCGGACGTGCAGACGCAGGAGCAGTTATCTGCCCATACAGCCGTACATAAGTCCCGCCGTTCTGGCACCGGCTACACACTTCCAACCGAGCAGAAACAGGGCTTCACTCCTGCATTAGAGACTGTGCAAGAATCCCTCGCTAGGTTGCGTTACATGTGGAAAACCCTTGCGGGTTTGCGTGTTTTACTGGATTCCTGCTTTCGCAGGAAAGACGGATGTTGGTTTCTTGCACAGTCTCCTTAGCGTGTTTACGCAACCGATCATTCACGAAAAACCCTTTTAGACAGAGACAAAGTCCATATCTAAAACCGCATCAGAAAAAGAACCCGCTGTGGCGGGGTCCCGATTAGTCTGTCAAATACAACAGACCAACTGGCAACGACTGTATCAAATGCAAACCGCTCCTAAGCGGTAACATTGCTCGCTTGGAGACCCTTCGGACCATCTTCGACGTCAAAGCTGACTTGTTGACCCTCGCTCAAGGTCTTGAAGCCCGTTCCGCTAATCGCACGAAAATGTACGAATACATCTGGACCGCCATCATCCTGAGATATAAAACCAAAACCCTTGGATTCATTAAACCACTTTACAGTGCCTGTAGCCATAAAAATTTACCTGTATTAAATATAAAAAAATTAAAGAATAGCGCATACTGCTAATTTGTGACAGAAAATTCTATGAGGTAACCTATGAATAAACATGGAGGGAACAACCAACACTGTCGATAACAAAAGCCGTAGCTGGGCGGACTATAAGGCAATTAAACCCATTTTACCAGAAATATAATTTATATTTTTAACCTTTGCATAAATCAAGAAAATGATTGATTGGCAGTTATAGAACTACGAAAAACACGAAACTCTCTCGTTTTCGGTAAACCCGTTTTATTCTCTGTGTCGAATCTTTATGGAAAACCCTTATTGTTAATTGACAATTGAAAATTGAGAATTGAAAATGAAACCGGAAAACCCTTGCGGGTCTGGCTGTTTTACTGGATTCCTGCTCCCCGCCTGCGCAGGGACAGGCTTCGCAGGAATGACGGATGTTGATTTTTTGTGCCGCCTCAAAGGACTCTCGTAATGCGTAATTGATTAAACGCGCTTTTGTTGAAAAAACTGTCGTAATAATTGCTGGCACGGCTGTTGCATGATTCCAGCGGTGATGGCGCACTGATGGTTGAGAAATTTGGATTGGATTAGGTTTAGTTGACTGCCTGCTGCGCCAAATTTCAGGTCATGGGCTGCAAAAATCAGCCGTTCGATTCGTCCATGCAAAATCGCGCCGGAACACATGATGCACGGCTCCAAAGTAACATATAGACTACATTTATTGAGGCGATAGTTCTCGATATTGTTACCCGCATCGCGCAATGCCCTAATTTCGGCATGACTACTGGGGTCATGCTGTGCTATCGCGCAGTTGAAGCCTTCACCGATAATTTTATCGTCTTGAACAACCACTGCCCCAACCGGAATTTCATCGCGGTCTCTGGCAATGATTGCCAATTCAAAAGCCCGCTCCATGAATTGATGGTCGCGCTGGCATTGTGTCAAGCCCACCTGCCCTGCCTGCCCGGTCTTATTCCCACTCTATGGTTGCCGGCGGTTTGCCCGATATATCATAGGTTACTCGGCTAATTCCGCGTACTTCATTGATGATGCGGTTGGAAATAATCGCCAATACATCATACGGAATCTGTTTCCATGTGGCAGTCATAAAGTCCACCGTTTCAACAGCCCGCAATGCGATGACATATTCATAAGTGCGGTTATCCCCGACCACACCAACCGATTTAACCGGTAGGAATACCGCAAAAGCCTGACTGATTTCATCATACAAATTGCTGGCATACAGCTGTTCAAGAAAAATAGCATCTGCCTGACGCAGAATATCGGCGTATTGTTGTTTCACTTCGCCCAAAATTCGGACCCCGAGCCCGGGGCCGGGAAAGGGATGGCGGTTGACCATTTTCTTCGGCAAGCCAAGCGCGATGCCAATCCGTCTGACCTCATCCTTAAACAATTCACGCAATGGCTCCAATAACTTGAGATTCATATTGGCGGGTAGCCCACCGACATTATGATGAGATTTGATGACTTTGGCTTTACCATGTTTATTGCCTGCCGACTCGATGACATCTGGATAAATGGTGCCCTGCGCCAGCCATTTTACATTTTTAATTTTTCTCGCTTCCCGTTCAAATATTTCGATAAAAAGACGACCGATGATTTTGCGTTTTCGTTCGGGATCGACAACACCTTTTAGGGCATCGAAAAACATCTGTGCCACATTGATGCGTATCACGCGCACCCCCAAATGTTCGGAAAAAGTGTCCATCACCTGATCGCCTTCGTGCAAACGCAACAAGCCAGTATCGACAAAAATACAGCTCAACTGCTCACCGATGGCACGTTGCAACAAAGCCGCGACCACAGAGGAATCAACCCCACCAGACAACCCAAGCAGCACACGATCACTGCCAACCTGATTTTTAATCCACTGTAATTGGTGGTCAATAATGTTCTCTGGAACCCAGTCGGATGCACACCCGCAAATGATGTGTACAAAGCGCGATAGCATTTTTTTGCCGTCTGCGGTATGGGTTACTTCGGGATGAAACTGAACCCCATAATAATGTCGCTGTTCATCGGCAATAATGGCATACGGACAACTGGCAGTGCTGCCAATAACGGCAAACCCGCTCGGCAACGCGCTCACTCGATCCGCATGACTCATCCAAACTGCAAGTTGCTGATCGGCGGCTCCGGACAATTTGCTGGCGGCACTGGTGGTAACCATCGCATGACCGTATTCGGCTTGGGCCTGCTCTTGAGCATGTTCTTGAGTGGCACTTTCAACTTTTCCGCCCAGTTGTGCCACTAAGGTTTGCATGCCGTAACAAATACCCAGAATCGGCAAGCCACTGTCAAAAACGATGTTGGGGATGCGTGTTTGATGATCCTGATAGGTGGAAGCATGGCTACCCGACAGAATAAAACCCTGCGGCGCAAACGCCTCGATTTTGGAAACTGCCACATCGTGCGGGAATATTTCGCAATAGACCCCGAGTTCGCGCACACATCGACCGATGAGCTGGGTATATTGTGCGCCGAAATCTAGTATCAGTATTTTTTGTTGATGCGGATCGTGAGATTCATTCATAGTTTGTTTGCAAGATGCGGATTGCTCGGCTTCAATCGAGACTATTGCCCAACAACCGTCTGCCACACCCGACCTATGTCTAACTGGTCTGATAATTCGGTGCTTCCTTAACGATGGAAACATCATGCACATGGCTTTCTTTCATGCCGGCATTGGTGATACGCACAAATTGGGCTTTATGACGCATGTCTTCGATGGTGCTATTACCCGTATAGCCCATACTGGCGCGCAAGCCACCCATCAACTGGTGGACAATATGCACCATCGGACCTTTGTAAGGGACGCGCCCTTCAATCCCTTCTGGCACTAATTGATTTATGCTATCCACCCCTTCCTGAAAATATCGGTCTTTGGAACCCTGTTGCAGTGCCCCGAGGGAGCCCATGCCGCGATAGGCTTTATACGAGCGTCCCTGAAACAGCACGATTTCACCTGGAGATTCATCCGTACCCGCCAACAAACCGCCCACCATCACTGTATTGGCACCGCAAGCAATGCCCTTGGCAATATCACCAGAAAAGCGGATTCCACCATCTGCGATGAGTGGCACTCCGCTACCATCAAGCCCTTTGGCAACTTGCTGAATGGCATGAATCTGTGGCACCCCGACACCGGCAACAATGCGGGTCGTACAAATCGAACCCGGCCCAATCCCCACCTTGACCGCATCCGCCCCGACCTCCACCAAAGCCCGTGCCGCATCGGCAGTGGCAATGTTGCCGCCGATGACCTGCACCTTCGGATAGGTTTTTTTAATCATCGCAACCCGTTCCAACACCCCGCGTGAGTGCCCGTGCGCGGTATCCACCACAATGGCATCAACCCCCACATCGACCAGACACGCCACTCGTTCATCCGTATCCATACCAACGCCAACCGCTGCTGCCACCAGCAATCGCCCTTGTTCATCCTTACAGGCATTGGGATAATCGCTAGATTTTTGAATATCCTTGACCGTGACCAAACCTTCAAGCAGATTATCACGACCGACCACCAAGACTTTTTCAATACGATGCTGATGCAATAAACGTTTGATGTCATCGGAAGAGGTGCCCTTGCCCACGGTAATCAGATTCGCCTGTGTGGTCATCACCTCATCGACCGGCGTATCCATATTATCCTCAAAGCGCAGGTCACGATTGGTAACAATGCCAATCACTTTTTTACCATCAACCACAGGAACACCCGATATTGAATACCGTTGCATGAGCTGAATGACGTCTTTAACCCGCGCCGTTTTTTCCACCGTGATTGGATTCGTTATCACCCCGCTCTCGAATTTCTTGACCTGATTGACCTCCTTCGCCTGCAACTGTGGGGTTAAATTTCTATGGATTACCCCGATACCACCTTGTTGAGCAAGACAAATCGCCGCACTGGCAGCGGTCACGGTGTCCATAGCCGCCGAAACCAGCGGAATATTGATGGTGATGTCGCGGGTAAACTGAGTGCTTAAATCGGCATCTCGAGGCAGAATTTCTGATTTTGCAGGAAGCAACAAAACATCATCAAAAGTAAGGGCTAAATCAATGGGTTCCATTTGCGGATTATACAACAGGGTATATCCGTATAGAAACAGAATCCTTGAAAAAGGGGATAAAATTTAGGGGCTGACCACCGTTAATGACGAATTTATTAACCCCGTAGGATCGACACCTGCGGGATTTTATAGTCCTAGTTGATAGTTGGCAGTTGGCAGTTATTCCCGCCCCAACATTTGTCGTTCCTGCGGAAGAGCCTGTGCAAAAACCCCAAGCTAGTGCATGTTACATGCAGAAAACCCTTGCGGGTTTTCCACATTAAGCCGTAGGGACATGGGGCCCACAATTTCGGTATTGAATAGAGCGATACATGTAGTTATAATTGTAGTTATAATTGTCGTGCATGATTGAGTGGGACGAAGCGAAGAACAGGCTGAACACTGAAAAGCACGGCGTTGATTTTGAAACAGCCTGTCGCATTTTTGATGAGCCTGTGGTGACCGTGACAGATGATCGTTTTGATTACGGCGAAGTACGAAAAATAAGTATTGGTACAATCGGTGGAACCGTGTTCTTGACCGTTGTACATACTAATCGGAATGGTAGAACTCGTCTCATTTCAGCCCGCCGTGCTAACTGTGCAGAAAAGAGGATATACAATGAAGCGAAAATACGATAAAGCCCTGAGTCTGGAAAAGTTGGCGACAATGCCGGACAGTGAGATAGACTACACTGACATTCCAAAATTGGATGAAGAGTTCTGGGACAATGCTCGACTTGCTATGCCTGCTAAAAAAAAGCAACTTACAGTGCGTTTTGACGAAGATGTTATTGATTGGTTTAAGACGCAAGGCAAAGGCTATCAAAGCCACATGAATGCCATTTTACGCTCTTATGTACATACACGCATCCACTCCACCGCGCCCGATAAGCGTAAGTAACTCCACCAACATCAATGCCTATCTGGACACTCGAAAAACGATTTTGCAACAACTCAATTGTGGCTCCCTGTGTTATGCCGCCTGGCGATACAGATGCTTTTGAAAACCGCTAAACAGTAGGCGGATGTTTTCAGCTTTACCTAGTTTTTGTTTCGCATCGGCTATGGTGTGATATTTGATTTCTAGCAATCTGGGTAATTTTTCTAAGGCTAATTCGCCAACACCGCTTTCAATATATTGGCTCAATACAAAACGGATAAATTCTTTTTGCTTGTCGTTACACGATTGATCAATATCTTTCTCGGCGGCACGCACTCGCGCCTCTCTGCTGATTGGCTTTGTATCACTGTTAAAGACATACTCCAGCACATCAAATAAATCGCTTTTTTCTGCGTCAATCAGTTTTTGTAATGCGAGCAGTGCTTCTTTGTTGAAGCCAGCTTCAGCTAATTGATCAAGCAGGGTTTTTCGGGTTGTCGGCTCGCTCCAAAGCGTTCGTAGTTCTTCCTCGCTGGTAAAAAAACGGGGCAATTCGCCAAACATATAATGTAAAAACTGCTGTGCTGATATGGGGTTGCCGTCCGCATCCAAAAATGAAGTATTTATGCTATGTATTATCTCACGCGCCTTGCCATCTGCCAGTTTTATCTTGATTTTATTGGTGCAAATACAGGGCGTTTGTCCGCATTTATAACAGGGTGGGGGCGATTCCTTAATGCAAATACAAGGCATTTTTCCGCATTTGGCGCAGGGTTCGGGCAATGTCGTTGCACAGATGCAAGGCGTTTGACCGCACACTTCGCAAGGGGATTCTTCAATCGGCTCGCCGTCCCATTCTGGATCCGAGAACTTTTCATAGGCATCGACAAAATCATAAACGGTAAAAAATTCTTTGCCATCAAAAAGCCGCGTTCCCCTGCCGACAATCTGCTTAAATTCAATCATCTGCTTGACTGGACGCAGCAAAACAATATTACGAATGTTACGCGCATCGACACCGGTTGAGAGTTTTTTCGAGGTCGTCAGCACGGTGGGCAGTGATTTTTCGTTGTCTTGAAATTCGCGTAAAAACTGCTCGCCCATTTCGCCATCATTAGCCGTAACACGAACACAATAATTGGGATCAATGCTGGCTGGCTTGTTTTGATTCACCAAATCACGAATCAGTGCGGCGTGGGCTTGATTGGCACAAAAAATAATGGTCTTTTCATCTTCATTGGCGGCATTCATGAATATCTGCACACGCTTATTTTCGCGCTCTTTTATCTCAATTTTTTTATTAAAATCCTTTTCTATATAGGTCTTGTCCGCATCGACTTCTCCGTCAATCACCTCATCATCATTTTCATAAGTATATTCATCAATGCTAGTCTCGATACGCCGCACCTTAAACGGGGTTAGAAAACCATCGTTAATCCCTTCTTTGAGCGGATAGGTATAAACCGGTTCGCCAAAATAGCGATAAGTATCCACGTTATCGTCGCGCTTTGGTGTCGCGGTTAAGCCCAACTGCACAGCAGGTGCAAAATAATCTAAAATACCACGCCAATTCCCTTCGTCATTTGCACCGCCGCGATGGCATTCGTCAATGATAATAAAATCAAAATAATCTGTCGGGTATTCGCCAAAATAGGGCGCGCGGTTACCTGCCTCATCCGCACCGCTCATAAAGGACTGGAAAATCGTGAAAAAGATGTTGCCGTTGGTCGGCACCCTACCATCCCGCCGAATTTCGCTTGGCTTGATACGCACCATCGCATCTTCCGGGAAAGCAGAAAACGCATTAAATGCTTGGTCGGCAAGAATATTACGATCTGCCAAAAACAAAATTCGCGGCCGCCTCGCTTGATGCGCATGAGTGTTGACTGACAGATTCCAGCGCGTATGAAACAAAACCCAAGCAATTTGAAAAGCAATCGCCGTTTTGCCGGTGCCGGTGGCAAGCGTCAGCAAGATGCGCGCTTCACCCTGTGCAATCGCCTGTAAAGTATTGCGAATAGCAAGCTCCTGATAGTAGCGCGGTTGCCAAGTCCCGCTTTTATCCTCAAAAGGAATGCGGGCAAATTTATCCCGCCATTCTTTGGTGAGCGGGAGCAGTGATTCCGGTGGATGTGCCTTGTCCCACATTTCATCCGGGCTTAGAAAATCCGCCACCAAACTTTCATTGCCCGTGTTCATGCAGATTTGGTAAATTTCTCTGCCGTTGCTGGCATAGGCAATCGCCGCCTTTAATTTTTCCGCATAAAGTTTCGCTTGTTGAACCCCTTCACTCACTGCCAAGCCAGCCCTTTTCGCCTCCACCACCGCCAGATTTTCCCCCTTGTAAACCAATACATAATCGGCAATTAGTAGCCTACCACGCCCACCGCCCACCTGTATCCTGCCAGCGGTGATTGTATGCTCACGCAGAATCCTTGCCCCCGCAACAACACCCCAACCGCTGGCTTTCAGCTTGGGTTCAATCAATTCCACCCGGGTGTCGGCTTCGTTCATCATTATTCGTCTATAAAAATGTTAATGTAATCGCTATAAACATAACATTGTCGATATTTTTTATCTTGCTGTTTCAGATGCAGAATGCCCATTTTAACGAATCGGCCGATAACTTTCTGCGCCCCTGCGCAAGAACGTCATTCCCGCGCAGCCTGTCCCCGTGTAGGCGGGGAGCAGGAATCCAGCCTTGAGACTGTGCAAAAGGCCAACATGCGTCACATTCCCGCGCCCCCGTCATTCCTGCGCAGCCTGTCCCCATGTAGGCGGGGAGCAGGAATCCAGCCTTGAGACTGTGCAAAAGGCCAACATGCGTCACATTCCCGCGCCCCCGTCATTCCTGCGCAGGCAGGAATCCAGTAAAACAGCCAAACCCGCCAGGGTTTCCGCCAACAACTCGGCCTAGTGAGGATTTCTTGCATCGTTCCCTGTAGTTGTCCTGATTTTCATCCCCAACTAACTCTTTCTGGATACCGCCCAACCCCTTAGTTTTTTCGAGTAAGCATCTATGGAGTGGTCTGTAAAAAATCGTTGCATCTGTTTCTTTTTAAACAGCCAACCCCCGGTAAAGAATATCTTCGTATACATTACACATTTATCCCAAATACCTAATTGGTAACGCAATACAGGATTTTTCTCCGTCCCCATCAAAACACTTCCGTATCCAATTTGTCTGTAACGAGATGAATCTATGATGAGCTGATTTATTTTTTCACGACATTGCGAGGAGACAATTCTATCAATTCTCAAATAAACTAATATTAAGAAGAATAGTTTTATTAGTCCTTTTACGAAAAAAGCCATAAATGGATTAGGCAAATTGGGGACTATATCTAAATGATTAACAATTCTATAAAGTGGTGTTTTAAGTTTATTTTCAAAGTCTTTTGTTCCTACAGGAGGAGTGCCGAATGTATAACAAGCTCCCGAAGCATCGCTGGAGAAATACTTCACTGCAATCGTTGCCAGTGCCCCGCCGAGAGAGTGCCCAGTGAAAAACAACTGACAATCTTTGCATTTTTCGTCTTCCAGTTTCTCTTTGATAGAATCTTTTACACAACAAAAAGCTTTCCAATAACCAGAGTGTACTAGCACTGTTTGCTTGGCAATGACCATTTCTACCAATTTTGCGTTGATGTCGCTTTTTATATCAGCATACTCTGTAGGTTCCGTGCCTCTAAAAGCAAGAATGGCTGTATTCTGTGTGATATGACGACACAAGAATGCTTGGGTTCCTTCTTTGTCAAAAACATCTATCAGTTCAAAACTATTTTCTTTCAATACATCCTCAAATACCGCTCTTGCATCTTTGGCTGATGTGTGGGAAAAGAATTTTTCCGCAAGAAGTTTGACATGTTTTAAGGCATCGCCATCACCCAGAGCTACTTTTGCAGAGTCTATAAATTGATCAACAGTATGACCACCCTCAAATTTGAAATACGCAAGTTTTGACATTTCAGCCATAACATAGGCGGTGCGGTCACTGAAAGCTGCCCTGCTTGTTGGGGCACTTAAAAGGGTTTTTTCGGAAAAATAAGTAGTCATTGTTTATTACCTCGCTTGTGAATGGTTGTTTGTAAGCAGTTTAAAATGGCTCTTTTTTGTACTTTAAGGAGCATATCCGTTAATGCCTCCCTGTCTTATGGGGGTGGATTGCTGATTTTCAGGAGGATAATTATCCCAAGCATGGATCATAGATGACGCATCGAAACTATACATACTGTTCCAATTTGTGCATATCGCTGATTTTCAAATTATCTAAATAGGTGCTGGCTTTAGCCAGGGTAATATGCTTGTCATAAAAGGCATCAAATACGGCATGAACAAAGGGTTTACCAAAGGTGCTGAGTGGCTCTCTATGGCGGTATTGGCGCGGGATTTTTGGTGCAGTTCCTAACGCTTTTTTTCTTTCCTCTTCTCTTTGTCTTGCCCTTTCTTGTTGTTCTTTAAGTGCTTTATAATCGTTATAATGCGCTTGGGTTATTTTGTTCTCATTTAATAATCTGACCAATATCGCTTCACCGCTTACGCACCAATTATTCTTAAAATCAGCTAAAAAATCATCGTATTCACCAACTTCTAAACTCAGCAACTCCGCCACGTTAATCTGCCTTAAAAAACCATCGGGCATTAACAGATTTCCGGCAAACTCATTGGCATCTTTTTCCTTGCCTTGATAGTTATAAAAATTCTCTGCATCATCAATTGCACTTTCTCTATGTATCAGCAAATGGGCTAACTCGTGCATCAAGGTAAAGGCTTGCGCGCCCTGACTTGCCTGTTTCTTAATAACGATAACCGGTAAAGTGTCGTAACAAAGAGAAAAACCGCGTACTGGATTGTTTTTATCCATCTGCCATCTGCCATTTGCCCTTATAACCGCTCATGACAAATACCATAATACCTTTGCTTTCAACTGCACGGCGTAAATCTTCAAATTCACATCTATCAGTCAGGTTTAGCCCAGTCAGGTTTAACCATTGCCGCACATTGGCACTGGCTTGTTTGTATGTTGCGACTACTCAATGCAAAATCAGGCAACCAATCAGGCTTTAGCGGCTCGCCTAAATCCTCCATCAAACCCAGATATATTTGTCTTTGCTTTTCAACACGCTCAATTAACGCTCTGAGCTTGCGGTCATGTATTGGTGTTTGGTTGTTGATGGTGCGAAATTGCGGGGAATATATTTTGTCTTCAAGCACATCGTCAGGTTCAAGGAAAAACAACAATCCACGATTAAAATAGTGCGCTATCTTTGCTAATTGTTGGATACTTACTTCTGCTTTCTCCAACGTGGTTTTCGCAATGTTAATATCATTAGAGAGGTGACCGATATCTACATCGATAGCCTCGCAACACCAATGCAAGCGCGTAGGATTGATTGTTATTTTTTTAGTGGTTTTCATGGGTTTTGCAATTCTCTGTCAAGATGTCAACAAAGCCCCCAAATTTGTCCATTTTTTGTGATTATTACAGTATTTATAGCTATGCTTTTTCAGCGTTGTCTAGCCTACGGAACAGATGCGATAATAATCCAAGCGCGTCAAGACAGTCCTGCTCGGTATATAAACCTGATTCTTTTAAATCAGAGGCAAGTTCATGACTAATAGGATTGCGAAAAGCACTCCATATTGCGTGTGCTAAAAACCCATGACCTAGTTCAATAGTGCTATAAGTACCTTTGTCAAAATCTTTATTATTAGACCTTGTATAGTTTTTTGTTACTGCTAATTCTGGTTTTGATCTCTCGCCTGTCTCTGAATTTCTGTCTGGCATAAAAACATATTTAATTAAGTCTAGATCAGTTAATTGAGATTCAGATTTTTTTTGAATCTCCCTAATGTATTTCATCACACCCTGAGAGGCAGCACCGTAATAGTCTTGATTTTTATAGTATTCAAACACCTCTTTACTTAAAATCTTATGCAAGTTTCGATAGTGATAATAAGTATATGGCGGAACCAATTTTTTTAAATGTTCGACTGCCCTAGTCATTTCTTCACTCGATAATTCAGAGTCTCCAATTATCTTTTCTAAAACAGGATCCAAATCAATCTTAATTTTATCTGGAACATTTTGTTGCCATTCACTTATTGTTATTCCTGTCTTTTCTTGTAGTTTATCATCCAACTTTTTCTCTCTTATTTCCTTCCTTTTTTCGCGCCAATCTCTCTCTAACCACCGAAGCATATTTTGCAAGAATGACTTCAATTTCCGCATCTCTGGATGATCCCAGTTTAATGTTTGCCTATTTGTTCCTATCACATCTTCTTCTAATTCATCTATGAAATCCACCTCTAACCAACCCGTTAAATAATTAAAAAAGTGACTGGACGTACTGTCTGAAAAATATTCAGGGAGATTTACCAGCTTTGTTCTTGAAAAAAGAGTAATGCCTCTCATGTTTGTATTTGGAGAAATTGGTTTTTCAGTAGCCAAGATATGACCTTTGACATGTTCAGAATATTCACAATTATTTGGGAATTCAACTTCTGCTGGCACCTTCCATTCAACTTCAGTAGATAATGTAGAATATCGTAGACGGTTGTCTATTTCTATCCAATCTCCATCATTATGAGATAATTTAATAGAAAAATTTTCAGGCAAAATAAAATATTTAGAAATGCTATCTGCTAACACGTTGACATCAAAATTACTGACTCTTTGTATCTTTTGAAGGGTTACAATTGTTTCGCTTTGCTCTTGCGTGCTTTCATCTAAAATTAGTATTTCTGGCTCATAATTTTCTATGCCTCCTTCATTGTTTTCTTTGCTCATTATTGTTTCCCAATCCATTACAAATGAGTTTTTCTTGCCATCTTTAACTGTGGTGATTGTAATTCTGCGCGCTATTCCAAAAAAAGATAATTTACCAAGACCTTTTTTCCCTATAACCTTACGACCTTTTGGAGATTCGTCTGTTGCATTTTTAACTCGTCTATTTCTACCAATCGTTAAAAAGCTCTCATTAATTTCATCAAACGACATTCCGTGTCCATTGTCTGACACTACAATTTCTTTATCAGAAGAATCTTTCAGTGAAATTGTAACCACTTCTGCATCTGCATCATAAGAATTAGCTATCAGCTCTGATACAACTGGAGGTAATGTGGAATACATCTTCACACCAAGATGTTCTATCGTGTTCGGTGCAAACTTCATTTGCAGTGTTTGTGTATTGTTATCTCTCATAATGATTTTCAATTATAGACTCTCCGATTCGGGTTGCAAAAAGAGGCGGGACAGCATTTCCAACCATTCGTGCAATAGCTGCAATACTATTCCCAAAGAATTTATACGTTGTCGGAAATGTTTGCAGTGTCGCCCCCTCACGCAAAGAAATTGCTCTATTCTCTTCTGGATGAGCAAATCTGCCGTTCGAAATACTAAAAAATTTTGTGGTTATTGTTGGTGCTGGCTTATTCCAAGCCATTCGTCCATAAGTATCATTAAAAGAAAAATTTTTATCATTTTTTCTATAGGCATTAATTTGCAAATCGGTATCTGCCCACGCATGACGAGTACCCCCATTTTTCGGGGTTAATTTCAATCGTTTTATATTCGTATCACTCAATCCAGCAACGGTGTGCATGAAATCAGTGTTATCTGTATGTCCTGCGGCAACCTTTGCGAAGCCATTTTTTTCACCAATAAAATTTGCCACAGTTGGACAAGAATTATTTGGAGCAGGAAATATTTTTTTATTGGTAACTCTGTTTGCAATTAAAGAAAATCTTTTCCTTGTTTCCGGGACACCATATTCGTTTAAGTTCACGACTTGGTAATGAACCGAATATCCTTGTTTTTCCAATTCTTTTACGAATTTATCTAATCCACTTTCTTTACGTCTAGTCAGAATTCCCGGGACATTTTCTACAACAACATACCCTGGACTGTAATATTTTACAAATCTATAAAACTCATGCAGTAAGTTTTTAGATTTTTGAGCCTTACTTTTATTTGTTCTAATAATCGTCCAATACTGACACGGACTACATCCGACAAATATTAAATCATCATCGTTTCTTTTTATATCAATGCTTTGGGACAAATCTGCTTCTTTTAATTTTTCTACATCAGCAAGAATATATTTAGAACCCTTTACATTGGCTTCATATGTTTTTTTACAACTAACATCAAAATCAATGCCAGCAATAACTTTTATTCCCGCTTGTTGCAAACCAAAACTCATTCCGCCACCAGAGCAGAAAAAGTCAACCGACTTTAATTTAGATATGTTTTTTATATTTTTTATCATAACTCTCCATTAAATGCTTGTTGCAAGATACTTTTTTTCAATTCATCTAAACAGGTTATTTTTCGTTGGTAGATGGTTTCCAGTTTTTTCGTTTCGATAGAGACGGAATCCAGTTTTTTGACTATCTGTTTTTGTTCGGCGAATGGCGGAATTGGTAAAATAACTTTTTTTACTAAATCTCCGTTTATATTTTTTACCACAGAACCGCTTGCTAAATTATGAAATTGATTATTTACATATGGAGACGAAAGAAGTTGAAAGAAATATTCAGTATCAACAAAATGATGTAAACGAAGCACAAACCAACCATCGTGAATATAACCATCTGTTTTCATAATATATGGTTTTCCATACGACATCGAGTTTGAAAGAATAAAATCACCTGCTTGTACATGCCTTGATTTTTTAGCACCCTCCTTTGTAATTTTTTGTCTGGTGGAATAGATATATTTATTGACCCCTTTTGTATCACCAATTTTTATCCAATTAACGCCGTCTTCACCACTTGTGAAATATTTTTTAATTGGTCTTGGTGAGCTACCTCTTTCGATCAAACAAACCTCCCCCAGTTTCTTCTCTTCCCATTCTCCACTGTCAATTTTCAATTTTCCATTATCAAAAGTTTCCTGCAATTTTGATTGAAAAAGCTCGCGGGCGTTTTTCAGGTTTTTTTCGGTATTGGCTTTGGCTTTATCTATGGCAGTAAAGGCTTTCTCTAAGATGGCTACGATGCGTTTTTGTTCGGGGAGTGGTGGGAGTGGTATTGGTATATTTTTCATCTTTTTTTGATTTAATTTAGGAACAGTCATTCCTGTTATATATTGCGTTAAATCACTAAAATTTAAAAAATTAACAACCCACTCATCTAACATAGAATTTCTTATAGGTCTTATTACATGGGCATGGTTATTTACCCAATATTTCCCACTTACAATAAACGAACTATTATCCCCTGATTTCCATTTTGCTCCATCTTCGCCAATTAAAACTAATTTTTCATCGAAAATATATTCGTGAACATAACTTAAAATCCCCGTTGCACCATAATAAGGGTATTCTCCTTCAACCCTGTTTCTTTTGGTTATTGGTTTCCTTAATTTATCAAGAATATCACAAACCTCCCCCAGCTTCTTAACCTCCCACCCTTTCGGCAAGCTCAAGGCATCGCCTTTCGGCAAGCTCAAGGCACCGCCTTTCGGCAGGCTCAAGGCATCGCCCTTCGGCAAACTCAAGGCATCGCCCTTCGGCAATCCTTTCTCTTTCAAATACAAAACCTTGCCAGCCCGATGGATATGTTCAATTAAATCTTCATTATCAATATGCGAAAAAATGGAAATATCGAACATATAGGGCAAATTAAGCTCTTCTAATTCGTCCGTCAAAGGATAAACCGAATTGCTTAACGTCAGCTTGTCGCCGAATAAGGTTATATCTATATCCGAGCCATTGCGATAGCTCCCTTTGGCGCGGGAGCCGTACAAAATGACTTTGTCAATGACAGGGATTTCTGCGAAAGCCTGTTTAATGTTTCTTTCTGTGTCAGGGTCTAATCCAAACATTTTAATTGAAAATTATTTGTTAATTGAGAATTGTTTGATAATTGAGAATTGAAAATTGAAAATTGAGAATTACTTTTCATTATTTAATCTTGATGTTTTAACTATGCTTACCAACAATTTTATGAGTTCAATGTTTTTTGTTAATTGAAAATTGAAAATTGAGAATTGAAAATTACTTTTCATTATTTAATCTTGATGTTTTAACTATGCTTACCAATAATTTTATGAGTTCAATGTTTTTTGTTAATTGAAAATTGAAAATTGAAAATTGAAAATTGAAAATTGAAAATTGAAAATTGAGAATTGAGAATTGAGAATTGAGAATTGAGAATTGAGAATTGAGAATTATTTTTCATTATTTAATCTTGATGTTTTAACTATGCTTACCAATAATTTTATGAGTTCAATGTTTTCTGGATGGATGGAATTAAAACTGTTTTTATCAATATAATCGCTGTCTTTTAGTAACATAAGCCAATATTCTGTTTCGTTAGCTTCTTTTAATGCGATATTCATCTTGTGAACAAAGTCAGCTTTTGATTGGACATGCTCGGCTTCTTTTATCAATGCGCCAATGCTTGTACCGCTTCTTAAAACTTGTTTAGAGAACACATATTCTTTTTCTTCTGCAACAAGATATTTATACAATTTTATTATCCGTAATGCAAAAGCATAAGATCTTAAGGCAATGATATTTCCTTTCATTTTCCATTCTTAATTTTCAATTTTCAATTCTCCATTTTCAATTCTTTGTCTCTGTTCTTTTTCGAGCGTATGTTTCAATTCAACAAATGCTTGGTAGTATTTGTCGACAATATCTGCATGAATTTTTTTCACGGTGTTTTCATTATAAGTATGAACACTGAGTCGGCGAGATTCTATTGATTGCATAAAAACATCGCCTTTTTCAATTATTCCCTCTTTGAAGGCTAACCTAAAGGCATCCTTGCTTCCTTGAATATTAGTTACTCCCACATATTCGTAAAAATCTTTAATGGTAAGCCATGCTAATTCATACGCCAACTCAAAACTTTTAATCAACCCTTGCTCTTCTAAATTTGATAAATTTCTCTTTGAACTCAAATCTATAGCACCCGACAAACCTTCCAGTGCTTTACTGTAACTGTTAAGTCGCTGTATCCAGCGTATATCTTTATTTTTAGTCATTGTTAGAGTCCTCTTTAAAAATTTGTATTTTTACTGCTATGAGAGCTTTGTATCATTTTGGGTCATATTTGGTGGCGGGACTTTAGAGATTGTACTCGGTTAAGTGTCTTGTAGGTAGTAAACCCGGACGGATTTGTGTGGTTTACTGGGTTCCTGCTTTCGCAGGAATGACGGCAGGGCTGGGTTTTTGCATTGTCTCTTTAGCGATTGTGCTTGGCTAACTCCCTTGTAGGTAGAAAACCCAACCCCCTAAATCCCCCTTGTCAGGGGGACTTGCCACCACTCCCATTTCTACTCAATCCCCCTTCCGATAAAAAAAAGGGCAAGGGGGGTTAGGAATGACGGATGCGGCACGAAAGCCTTTCTTGTCAGTCATTGTTAGAATCCCGCAAAAGTTTTTTCGCGCTGTTACCCGTTGTTAATTGAAAATTGAGAATTGAGAATTGAAAATTATTTTTCATTATTTAATCTTGATGTTTTAACTATGCTTACCAATAATTTTATGAGTTCAATGTTTTTTGTTAATTGAAAATTGAAAATTGAGAATTGAAAATTATTTTTCATTATTTAATCTTGATGTTTTAACTATGCTTACCAATAATTTTATGAGCTCAATGTTTTCTGGGTGAATGGAATTAAAACTACTATTTGTTAATTGAAAATTGAGAATTGAGAATTGAAAATTATTTTTCATTATTTAATCTTGATGTTTTAACTATGCTCACCAATAATTTTATGAGTTCAATGTTTTCTGGGTGAATGGAATTAAAACTGTTTTCATCAATATAACCGCTGTCTTTTAGTAGCATTAGCCAATATTCTGTTTCATTGGCTTCTTTTAATGCGATATTCATCTTGTGAACAAAGTCAGCTTTTGATTGGGCGTGCTCGGCTTCTTTTACCAATGCACCAATGCTTGTACCGCTTCTTAAAACTTGTTTAGAGAGCACATATTCTTTTTCTTCTGCAACAAGATATTTATACAATTTTATTATCCGTAATGCAAAAGTATAAGATTTAGAAGCAATGATATTTTCTTTCATTTTCAATTTTCAATTCTCATTTTCCCATCTGTGGCAGGCATTTTCAAACCGTGACAATTTGTCACGGTTTCATTGCCTTCCTTTTTAAGTCTTTCTTTTAATTTTCTCCAATAGGCTTGTGAGTTTTCTCTTGAAACAGTTTGATTTTGTCTTTGCTGTTCATTTTCAATTTTCAATTCTCAATTATCAAGCTGTTCATTTTCAATTTTCAATTCTCAATTTTCAATTCTCATTTTCCCATCTGTGGCAGGCATTTTCAAACCGTGACAATTTGTCACGGTTTCATTGCCTTCCTTTTTAAGTCTTTCTTTTAATTTTCTCCAATAGGCTTGTGAGTTTTCTCTTGAAACAGTTTGATTTTGTCTTTGCTGTTCATTTTCAATTTTCAATTATCAATTCTCAAGCTGTTCATTTTCAATTTTCAATTTTCAATTCTCAATTATCAATCTGTTCATTTTCAATTTTCAATTTTCAATTTTCAATTTTCAATTTTCAATTTTCAATTTTCAATTTGCAATTCTAATCTGTCAATTATCAAGCTGCTTGCCTGGTCTAATTCCGCCATTTCCTTGAGTATCTCGGCGGCTTGCCGTAAGGGGGCTTGTTGCGGTGTATTGGGGTTTTTGGCGGACAGGTCGAAGCTGTTTTGATCTATGTCTTTGCGTTCCAGTGTCCATGAATTTGTGCTACTCGCCTTGGTTTTCTGCAAGGCGATAAAGTCTTGCAAATCCTGTTCATTGAGTGGGCTGCCCTTGCCTAAATTGCGTGCTAAATTGAGCTGGTAGAACCATACTTTTTCGGTCGCCGTGCCTTTGTTGAAAAACAGCACGATGGTTTTAACACCGGCACCGGTGAAGGTGCCGCCGGGCAGGTCTAACACCGTATGCAGATTGCAACTGTTCAATAACTCTTTACGCAGGGCAATGGAGGCGTTATCGGTGTTGCTTAAAAAGGTGTTTTTGATAACTACCCCGGCGCTGCCGCCACGTTTGAGGATTTTGATGAAATGTTGCAGGAATAAACTGGCAGTTTCACCGCTCTTGATGGGGAAATTTTGCTGCACTTCGGCACGTTCCTTGCCACCAAAAGGCGGGTTTGCCAACACCACATCGAAGCGGTCTTTGTTCTGAATATCAACCAAATTCTCGGCTAATGTGTTGGTATGCACGATATTTGGCGCTTCTACGCCGTGCAATATCATATTCATAATGCCGATAATGTAGGCAAGCGATTTTTTCTCTTTGCCGTAAAAGGTGTTGTTCTGCAAGGTGCTAACATCGCTTGTTGATAGCTCTTTGCTTGCCTTTAGGTACTCGAAGGCTTCGCACAAAAAGCCGGCGGAGCCAGCCGCGCCATCATAAATGGTGTTGCCGATTTTCGGTGCAACCACCTTGACGATGGTTTTGATCAGCGGTCTCGGGGTGTAGTATTCGCCACCATTGCGACCCGCATTGCCCATATTTTTGATTTTGCTTTCATACAGATGGCTCATTTCGTGCTTTTCTTTATGCGTACGGAAGCGCAATCCATCAATATGGTTGAGCACTTCGCGCAGGATGTAACCGCTTTGTATTTTGTTGCCAAGCTCGCTGAAAATCTCGCCAATTTTATATTCGATGCTGTTGGCACTGCCGGCATCCGCCTTGAATTGTTTCAGGTAAGGGAACAGCTCGCCATTAACAAATTCGCGCAGGTCATCGCCGCTTAAGGCGTTATGGTCGATGTTGCCATTTTCCAGCTTCGGTGCTGCCCAGGTTGTCCACTGATATTCCGGCACAATGATGTTGGCGTAGGCATCACCCCTCAATGTGGCTTTGCTGCGTTTTTCTTGCTCTAAATCATCTAAATATTTTAGAAACAACACCCACGAGGTTTGCTCGACATAATCTAATTCGCTACCACAGCCAGCATCTTTATGCAGCAGGTCGTCTATATTTTTAAAAGTTTGTTCAAACATGAGTTATTTCGATTGTTTTGGCTTGGATTGTTCGGGTTTGGAATAGAGTATAAACTCATTGCACCGAAATTGGGAAATGGCAAATCAGCCAACACTGCGTCTGTGCCTGCCATTTGCGGTATCTTTTGTGGATGCACCAAACTACCGACTTCAACGATGGAACGTGGCTCGGTATTATTAATTGAAAATTGAGAATTGAAAATTGAGAATTGAAAATTGAAAATGAAACCGGAAAACCCTCGCGGGTTTGGTGTTTTACTGGATTCCTGCTTTCGCAGGAAAGACGGCATTGTTAATTGAAAATTGAAAATTGAAAATGAAACCGGAAAACCCTCGCGGGTTTGTTTGTTTTACTGGATTCCTGCTTTCGCAGGAAAGACGGCATTGAAAATTGAAAATTGAAAATTGAAAATTGAAAATGAAACCGGAAAACCCTCGCGGGTTTGGTGTTTTACTGGATTCCTGCTTCCGCAGGAAAGACGGCATTGTTAATTGAGAATTGAGAATTGAGAATTGAAAATTGAAAATGAAACCGGAAAACCCTCGCGGGTTTGTTTGTTTTACTGGATTCCTGCTTCCGCAGGAAAGACGGTATTATTAATTGAAAATTGAAAATTGAAAATGAAACCGGAAAACCCTCGCGGGTTTGTTTGTTTTACTGGATTCCTGCTTCCGCAGGAAAGACGGGATGGTGCTGGAATGACGGGGGGGTGCGGGAATGACGAATATTGCATTTTTGCACAGTCTCTTTAGCCCCGTCTTATTATCCTGCGCGGCTAAAATTATACTTCAAACAATAGGTAGCTTGCGCCATCTGCTTATTCATCGACTAAATTGTCAATCCAGCCATTGTGATGCAGCCGCTCAAATGCAAGGCGAATCTGCCGTTCAGAAAACTGTTTTTTCTGCTTGCCCCAGGCATGGACATTTTCCACGACACTGGCAATGGATGAGCCTTGCTCTTTGCTGGCGACCCAGTGAACCGTTGCCAGTAATTCTAAACCAGGGGATGACTCGAAGCCGTCAATCAACGTGCAAACTTTGTTAAACCGGGTGCGAGTCTCGGGCTTGTCGTTAAGAAATGAGTCGGCTTCCGCAAGTGCGCCCGGTACCAGATTTAATTCTTTAGTCGGTATATCGCCGCCATCGGCATAGCCATATATCATCTGCCCTTCAATGGCATTGAGTACGTGGCGCAGGTTTTCGGCGTAGGGACCATAATGCCCCTTGATAAACTTCAATCGCAGGGGTTCGCCAGCTTCCTGCATAAAATACATGAGTTTATGCACTTCCAGTAGCGTGACGAACGGATCCAACAAGGCATCGAGATAACGACCCATCAGCCCGACCAATGCCCCGCGCCCTGCCGTCATTTTTGCTACATCAGCGGAGTTGTTTTCTCGTTTATCCGTCAACGTGGCACTCGGCTCAAAGATGATTGCCTCCAGATTGCTCAACTTTCGCAATGTGTTTTCAATACGCGGTCGCACCTCAGACCAGTCCAGCCCACCTAAGCCACTGCCCAGCGGTGGTATTGCAATCGAGCGAATATTGCGCAAGTGAATCTCTTCTGCCAAAGCGACAAGACCTGCATCAATGTCCTCCATTCGGCTCTTGCCGCGCCAGTGGCGTTTGCTTGGAAAGTTGATAATATAGTGCGGGTTGGTAATTTGACCCGTCTCGGATACAAACATCGCCCCCGGTTGCACCTCGCCCCGCTTGCAAGCCGTCGCATAGGATTTATAATTCTCGGGAAAAGCTTTTTTGAATTGCAGCGCAATACCACGTCCCATGACACCGACACAATTAACCGTATTAACCAGTGCTTCCACATCGGCAGCGAGAATGTTGCCTGTTTTGCATGTAATCATAACCGTGTCCAT
Source organism: Candidatus Spongiihabitans sp. (assembly GCA_965261425.1). Lineage (GTDB taxonomy): Bacteria > Pseudomonadota > Gammaproteobacteria > Arenicellales > Poriferihabitantaceae > Spongiihabitans. The sequence continues at coordinate 132,928 of OZ253452.1, read as the reverse complement.
TAGTAATACCAGCTTGAGATGACTTCTATTGGTGGTTGATGAGTGGCCGATTGCAGCACCGCGCTAAGTTGATGACGAGTCTTGTTTGAGAATACACCAATACGCGAAACCAAACCCCATGAAAATTCGCGCTCAATCAGGAATTCTGCCTGCTTGCCTTCTTTTAACGTACGCCAATCTCTGGCTTGCACCGCCGCCCAGTTTATTTCAGTCAACTGGGCCAGATCACAACGAGCCTCAAAATATCCCGAGCCAGCATTTGACAAAGTGAATGCCCAACGTTGATTGTTCATCTCTGCCCAATCAACGGTTTGCCGCAGGTCTGCTTCCAGGTGGATAACAGGTTCTTGTCCATCACGATAAGTTAATTCTATGGCATTTCTTTTGTCAATCAGATAGAGCATAACCGAGCGTGGGCAGAAATAAAAAGGCACACAGTCGCCAACATGTAAGTCAGAATAGTCACGATGGTCGGGCAGCACTAACTTGGTGAGTTGTCTCTGCTTGGTGTTGTTTATGCCATGGTACCAGAAGGTGGCCTATTGCTTATGTCAGCATCGCAGCAGAGGCGATTATCAGCAATGATTGAGTTTAGCCTATCCACATGAACGATATGATAAATTTTTGGTTTGTCTGATATTAACCTAATCATGCGCTATTTAGGACTCGTCCGAAAACCCCTTTTTTCAGGGGCGGGAATAACTGCCTACTGACAACTGCCAACTATTACTGATTAACATCGCGTACCGCGCCCTTAGCAGCGCTGGTGCTCAGTAGCGCGTATGCCTTGAGTGCTGTGCTGACTACTCGGTCTCGATTGGGTTTCCAGCCCGCTTTGCCTTTTGCGTCCATGTTGCTTCTGCGTTGCGCTAAATCTGTCGGTGCGACTGCTAGATGGATGGTACGGTTTGGAATATCTATTTCGATGGGGTCATTTTCTTCTACCAAGCCAATCAGTCCGCCCTCTGCGGCTTCGGGTGAAACATGACCGATGGATAGCCCCGAAGTGCCACCAGAAAATCGTCCATCGGTAATCAGGGCGCAGTCCTTACCTAAGTGTTTTGATTTCAGATAGGTGGTTGGATAGAGCATCTCTTGCATCCCGGGCCCGCCCCTTGGACCTTCATAGCGAATCACAACCACGTCTCCTGCGGCAACTTTATTGCCGAGAATCCCATCTACGGCAGCTTCCTGACTTTCAAATATTCGGGCTTTACCGGTGAACTTGAGAATGCTTTCATCGACCCCAGCCGTTTTGACGATACAGCCCTCTTCGGCAAGATTGCCAAACAACACTGCCAGCCCGCCGTCTTTACTATAAGCATGATCAAAGTCGCGGATACATCCGTTCTCTCTATCCAAATCAAGAGATTTATAAAATTTGCTTTGACTAAACGCCACCTGAGTAGGAACCCCACCGGGTGCCGCACGAAAAAAATCTTTTCGTTTTTGGTTGTCGGTATGGCATATATCCCACAGTGCGATGGATTGTTCGATGCTGTCAGCGTGAACCGTTTTAGCATGACCATTGATCAGACCGGCACGCCCCAATTCACCGAGTATTGCCATCACCCCGCCAGCACGATGCACGTCCTCAACATGGTAGTCCGGCGAAGCTGGAGCGACTTTACACAGATTCGGCACTTTTCGGCTCAAGCGGTCGATGTCTTGCATGGTAAACTCAATCTCCCCCTCATGTGCGGCAGCAAGCAAATGCAACACCGTGTTGGTTGACCCACCCATCGCAATATCGAGCGACATGGCATTTTCAAACGCATCAAAGTTGGCGATAGAACGTGGCAATACCGTGTCATCGTCCTGTTCGTAATATCGTTTCGCGGTGGCAACGATGGTTCGCCCGGCTTCAAGAAATAATTGTTCACGCTCGCTATGCGTAGCAACCAAAGTGCCATTGCCCGGCAGGGCAAGCCCCAACGCTTCGGTCAGGCAATTCATCGAATTTGCGGTGAACATGCCCGAGCAAGAACCACAGGTTGGACATGCAGAACGCTCCATATTTTCAGATTCCGCATCACTCACTTCGTCATCGGCTGCCACCATCATGGCATCAACCAAATCGACCGATTTTTCATGATCGCGCCAAGTTACTTTACCCGCCTCCATCGGGCCGCCCGAGACAAAAATCGCCGGAACGTTCAATCGCATGGCAGCCATTAACATCCCCGGGGTAATTTTGTCGCAATTGGAAATACACACCAGCGCGTCAGCACAATGGGCGTTCACCATATATTCCACCGAATCGGCAATAATTTCTCGTGATGGCAATGAATACAACATACCGCCATGCCCCATGGCAATACCATCATCGACCGCAATGGTATTAAATTCTTTGGCAACACCACCAACTGCTTCGATTTCACGGGCAACCAGCTGCCCCATATCTTTTAAGTGCACATGCCCGGGCACAAATTGGGTAAAGGAATTGGCAACCGCAATGATGGGTTTATCGAAATCATCCTCTTTCATGCCGGTAGCACGCCACAAAGCCCGCGCCCCCGCCATCGTTCTGCCACGGGTTGTTGTCCACGATCGGTAATCAGGCATTTTTCATCTTCGTTTGGTTAAGGGTTCTATTACTATTTCGGGGGTTTTAGGGCATTGTCCAAACTGCTTCACTCCCGCATAAGAGACTGTGCAAAAAACTAACATCCGTCTTTCCTGCACCGCCCCGTCTTTCCTGCGAAAGCAGGAATCCAGTAAAACAAACAAACCCGTAAGGGTTTTCCACATGTAACGCATGCCTAGCGAGGGATTCTTGCACAGTCTCATAATCTGCGCAACTCTAACATATCCGTTAGGATGAACCAACTGATGACTGTTCACCCCTGTCCGCTTGCCTTCATCACCCTTCCTATCAAGGACTTTGCAAAGTCGCCGCTGACCAAGCATAACCTATTAGAGTCGCCATTCTATTGCGCTAAGTTGCCAAGTAATGTGTGTAATCGTGCAGGTAGTGGGGCTTCCAGTGCAAGCGGGGTGTGGGTTATGGGGTGGCGTATTGTTAGTTTATGGGCGTGCAAAAACATTCGTCCGAGACCTCGTTTTTTCATTTTTCGGTTAAACGTATTTTCGCCATATAAGCAATCGCCGGCAATGGCATAACCGCTGGCGGCGCAATGTACTCGCGCTTGGTGCATTCTGCCGGTTTTCAGCTCGACCTCTAGTAGCGTTGTGTCATGGTATCGTGTGAGTGGCACGATTTTGCTGATTGCCTGCTGACCGTTGTGGTCAACCACCGAGCGTTTATCCTTTCCTGCCGCGCTTTTTCTAGCAAGACACAGGTCAACTGTTTTGCTTTTCCCGAGCCAAACGCCCTGCACCAACGCCAAATAATATTTACCAACGGTTCTTTCCTCGCCAAGCTGTTGTTGTAACGCAAGCAATGCTTCTCTGCTCTTCGCCAACATCAGACAACCCGAAGTTTCCCGATCCAGACGGTGTACCAACTCAAGAAATTGAATTTGCGGTCGCAGTTGCCGATACGCTTCAATCAATCCGTACTGCATACCCGTGCCGCCATGCACTGCCAGCCCGGCTGGTTTGTCAACCACGAGCAAATGCGAATCCTCAAACAGCACCGTGATATGGTCGAGCAGGTTCGGCGGGATGACTGGCGGTTGGTTCGGCTCGGCACAACGAATCGGCGGTATGCGTACTTTATCGCCACACTTTAATTTATACGATACCTTTATCCGCGAACCATTAACCCGTACCTCGCCACCACGCACTGCTTTATAGATTCGGGATTTGGGCACTCCTTTTAAGATTTTTATCAAGAAATTATCAATCCGCTGCCCCTCCTCCGTGTCAACCGTTTGGAGTCTGGCTTTCGGTGTTGCTGATGGGTTGTTTGTTGCGCTGGCTTTCATCAAAAATGCTTAAAAATAATCTTTTAATTTATAGTAACTCATCGCTGCCACCAGTGCCGGCATTCGCAACACCGCGCCACCCGGGAATGCTTTATGCGGTATTTGTTCAAAACAAGCGATGCCCTCGCGGTTACCCAAAATCGCCTGAGCAAGCAATTTCCCCATGTAGCCGCTCAATGCCATGCCATGCCCAGAATAGCCATGGACAAACCAACTGCCATCCTCCATCTGACCGACATGTGGCACTCGGTTGCGGGTAATCGCCACATATCCGCCCCATGAAAAGTCAATTTTAATGTCGTGTAATTGCGGAAATACTCGGAGCATTCTGCGGCGCAGTGATTGGGCAAGCTTTCGGGGCTCTAAGGTGGAATAACTGACCCGACCACCGAATAACAAGCGGTTGTCGGCGGACAAACGATAATAATCCAAGACAAAATTGCTATCGGCTACCGCAGCACGATTGGCAATCAACGCGCTCGCGACTTGCGCTGACAATGGTGCGGTGGCAATGATATAGGTTCCAACCGGCATCATTTTATTGCCGATTTGCGGTGCTAGGTTATCGAGATAGGCATTGCACGCATAGACAACCTGCTGGCAATTTATTTTGCCCTTGCCCCTACCCTTGTCATTGCCAGTGTCATGCTCATTGCCGACATAAACGACCTTGCCGGTCGCGTTTGACTCGACTCTTCGTACCGCTGAATGTTGGTATAGCCTTGCACCCGCATCCTCGGCAGCCTTGGCGATGCCCAGACAATAATTTAATGGATGCAAGTGCCCACTACCCGAATCGGACACCCCCGCTTGGTATAAATCCGAGTCCAAAAACGCTGCCAACTGATTTTTATCATGGTATTCCATGAGCGGGTAATCATAGACATCGGCTAACCGTTCAGACCATTGTTGCAACTCTGACGCATGGCGTTGCTTAGCCCCGACATGCAAATAACCCATGCTCAAGTCGCAGTCGATGTGATGGGTTTCGATTAACTGGCGGGTGTATTCCACCGCTTGTACCGAATGCTGCCAAAGCAATTTGGCATGATCCATGCCAAGCAATTTTTCCAGTTCCTCCTGCTCGGCTGAAAAACCGTTAATAATTTGACCGCCACTGCGCCCCGACGCGCCCCATCCACAATGCTGCGACTCGACCAAGACCACATCCACACCCTGTAAAGCCAGATGCAAGGCGGTCGAACAACCACTCAAACCGCCACCGATGACCACCACATCAGCGTTGATTGGCTGCTCTAACGGTAGCGCATCAATGGTCAGGTTGCGCGAGTGCTGGTAATATGAGGGTGTTTTATTGTCGTGTTCAAACATGGCAGTTTTGTGGATTGGAGGAAAGGTAAATTCTTGCACGGTCTCTAAAGTCCCACTTCCGATATTTGGCGGTCGAATTTAATTTATTCAAAAACCTAATTGAGCTTTATGTTTAAGAACAATGCTTTCAAACAAACTGGAGAGCATTTTCGCGCCAGTAAGCGTTAAAATGATCTGTATCAAAATATAGAGGCATATTATCGTCTGATTTAATTTTACATTTTTTCTTGCAAAAATAATCAATAACAGGGTAAATTTTAAAATTGGTGGAAGCCGATTCTATTTGTCCGAGTGCTTTATAAAATCGTGCAGTTTTTAGTTTATAATCAGATTTTGTTTGTATTGGTAATGATGTTTTGTCTTGTTCCTGAAGCCATAACGCTTTTGGAATATGCTCATCATAGGTTGGTGGTGGCATAATAAAATGAAACAAAAACATTATTTTTCTTGGACAAATCTACTAATAATGTAATCGTTTTTGTATCGATAGCGTGAAGCGAGTAATGCAGGACGATATGATTAACTTTGCGAGATAATGCTTCATTGATAATATCCGTTGCCTTCATTGCCCCACCCCGTATTTGAGCAAAAGCATCTATACCCCCCCCCCCACATAAGCGGTGTGTTTTCAACAATAAAATAGGTTGTAATATTGTTTTTATTCGCGCTTTTAACAAACGCGGTCTTAATGGAATCGGCGTAACTGTTGCCGACTAAAAGCGCATTGCTAATTTTAGAAAAAATAATGCCGCAGCACTCAAGAATACGTTTAAGGAATTTGTTTTGCTGTGCCAAAATATCAATCTCATTGAAGGTCAATTAGTGGCACTGGATGGAGCGTTTTTGCGTGCCAATGCGTCCAGAAACACCTTGATTGTTAAAGCCACGGTGAATAAGAGAATAACCAGGGTAACGCAGGCTATCGAGGACTACCTAAACTTATTAAACACCACAGACCAGCAGGAGGAACCGGAAAAGACCCTGAATGTCCCTGATTTGACAGATAAAATACAAGCACTTAAAGAGCGCAAACAAAAGATGGAAGAGGATTTGAATAGGTTAGAGCAACTGGGCAAGAAGCAATATAACACACGGATGCCGCATTGATGTGCAAACCAGCGCATCATCTGGTCGCTTATAACTGCCAAATTGTGGTGGATGACAAAGCAAAGCTGATTGTCGCAACGGATGTATCAAGTCAAGGCAATGACATGCAGCAGTTGCATCAGATGGACAGTCAGGCGAAAGAAATCTTAACCCTTGAGACTTTGGCTGTGGTTGCCGACAAAGGCTATTACAGCGCAACCGAAATAAAGAACTGTGTTGACGACAAAATCCACCCAATCATCCCACCGATTGATACTCAACAGAAACAAAAGAAAATGGGCAGATACGGCAAAAATGATTTTGTCTATTGTTGTACATCTTAGAGGGTCGCAAGACGAATACACCTGCCCTAACGGCAAAACACTGAAAAAAAAGCAAGCCCAAGCCTATCCAAAGGCAAACTTGGGTTTATTTATAGCACCAGTGCCCTAGATTGCAAGGCTTGCCCTTTGCGCAGCGAGTGCATGGCAAAGCAAACACCTCACCGAAGAATATGGCGCTGGGAACATGAAGCCTTTATACAAGCCTATCGCAAGTCTATGCAAACAGAATCAGCCAAGGCTATTAGCAAAAGAAGAGGGGCGATTGTGGAGCATCCTTTTGGCATCATAAAGAGGTCATTAGGCTGGGATCACTACTTGCTCAGAGGCAAAGAAAAAGTATCCGGAGCCCATGGTTTTGATTGGGCATTGATTATGTTTTGCTATAACTTTAAAGCGTGTTTTGAACATGCTTAGGCACCATGCTGTTCAATAAACTGTTATTAGCTATAAAAGCAGGCAATATTGAAGCCGTGATGGAAGAAATCAAGCGACATCTTTCTTTTTGCGTCCACTATTCGATGGTTTATGCCAGAAATGCTTATTTTTGCAATAAACAAGCTTATTTCACCTGCCTGTTTTTAATAAGAATCCTTTTTTACCCGTACCCGACTCAAAATGCTCAATAGTGGGTTGGTGAGTCGGCGTTTGTTGCACAGTCTCTTACGCAGGAAAGACGGGGTGGTGCAGGAATAACGGATGTTGGGGCAGGAATAACTGCCCACTGACAACTGACAACTACCGGAAGCGGGTTTGTTTATTTTACTGGATGCCTGTCCGTTAGTCGGGTTTTTTTGTTGTGGCTTTTTTCTTGGTTTTCTTTTTTGCTTGGGGTTTTGTGCTAATTTTCTTGCTCGATTTTTTGATTGTTTCGGGTTCCTTTTTAGTGGTTATTTTGGTCGTTATGCGTTTGCTTTTGGTGCTTGATTTCGGCACCGCAGGCGGCTTGTCTTCGGCTTGTGTATGTTTGTTATCTTCGATGGACTTGCCGATAGTCTGGCATTCCATGAAAATTCTGCTTTCACAGGTGCTACAAATATCCCGATCCAGCCGCTCAAAGATATTACTGATGGCTTCCTCTTTGGAGTCGAATATATTGTCTTCACCGATGAAATCCAGATAGCCACCATTTTTAAGCACCTTGCTGGCACTGTCTTTTAGTCGATACATATACAGATTACCGCCCATCTTGCGCCTTTCTCTGGTTTCAGAACTCAATAGCTCGGAGCCACCAACATCAACTTGATTGACCCCTTTGGTGAGCAGTAACAGGTGCTTCTGTTGCGGGTAGTGTTCACGATACAAACGAAACATTTCGCCAACATGCGCCACCGAACCAAAATAAATGGAGTCATCCAGTCGTAGAATTTTAAGCTGTGGACATTCTGGCAGTGGCCCTCCGGAACCAAATTTTCGATGTTTTGATTCCGGGTTGGGAACCCGTGAAATAATTCTTGGTCGGGAGGTTTTTCTAAGATAGAGCAACAATGACAGGATGACACCAAACAGGATGGCAAATTCAAGCTTGAAGAAAATGGTACTCAAGAAGGTGACTGTCATTATCGTGGCTTCGTTTCTGTCCGCGCTAAAAATTTTTCTGATTTGGACAAAATCGATGATGTCCCAAGCGACTAAAATCAATAATCCGGCGACTGCCGATTTAGGCAACCAAGCGGTTAGTGGCGCGACCACCATGAGCAAAGGGATGAGCAATAAGCCGGCAAAAATTGCCGATAAGGGCGACCTCGCGCCGGCTTCATAATTCGCTCCGCTACGGTTAAACGATCCAGTCGCAACATAGGATGAGAAAAAACTACCAACGATGTTCGACAGACCCTGACCCAGAAACTCCTGATTACCTTGAATGGTTTGCCCGCTTTTTAGAGCAAGTGAACGGGCGATGGAGACCGCTTCGGTCAGAGCAAACAAGGTCATGGCGAGAGCCAACGGCGCCAAATCCTGAAATGCTTTTGCTGAAAAATCTGGCATCGACAAAGGCGGTAATTGTCGTGGCAATGCGCCAACCATATCAATACCGGTCTTGTCGCTACCGAATATGAGATTAAAAACCGCTGCTACCAGACTACTGACAAATAATGCGGCAATCATGCCCGGAAACTTCGGCCACTTTCTCTTGAGGACAATGACCACAGCAATAGCCGAAAAGCCGGTCACTGTTACCATCGGATGAAACGTGCTCCAATGTTCCCACAGATACATCAACGACTCGTAGAAATGCGTGCTGACAGGGATTTCCAGTCCAAGAAAAATTTTGAATTGTTTGGCCGCAATGAGCAGTGCTGCGCCGCAAGTAAATCCGACAATGACCGAATGCGATATAAAATTGACCAGCGCACCGAGTCTGATTGCGCCCATTGCGAACTGGGTAACGCCCACCATAAATGCCAGCGTGATGGCAAGAGAAATATATTCCGCACTACCGGGTTCTGCCAAACCGCTCAAGGATGAGAACATGACAATTGACGCGGCAGTTGTTGGTCCGGAAACCAGATGCCAAGATGAGCCGAAAAGCGCGGCAATGATGGCTGGCACGATACTGGCGTACAGCCCATACTCGGGTGGCATTCCGGCGATGGCAGCAAATGCTACCCCCTGAGGCAAAACGATAGCCGCGCCGGTCAATCCAGCCAACAAGTCCGCACGAACAGTCTCCTCGTTGAGGTGCTGCCCCCATCGCATGAACGGAAAAAATTTGGTAAATGAGAAATTAAAAATCACGAATTATTGACATCAAAAAGTACTAAACCAGTCATTTCCCACAATCATAATCCTTGCGACTACGCCCACAGGGGAAAACCTATTGGAACAGATGAGCCCTAACTTAACAACAGGAATTTAACGATAGGACAGTTCGCAGTGGGCAGTTATTCCCGCCCCAACATCCGTCATTCCTGCACCGCCCCGTCTTTCCTGCGAAGCATGTCCCCGCGTAGGCGGGGAGCAGGAATCCAGTAAAACACGCAAACACGCAAGGGTTTTCCGGTTTCATTATCAATTATCAATTGATGCTTTCGCTATTGCCAATCGGCAGGTTATAATTTAAGCATATAAGCCGATAGGACTATCTCCATTCTATAATTGCTATGCGCACCTACGATACGACAAAATTGCGTCACCTTGATGCCAAGCATCATATACACCCATTCACCGACCACAAGGAGATGCACAACAAAGGTGCGAGGATTATTACTCGGGCAGAAAACATTTACATCTATGACAGTGATGGCAATCAATATCTCGATGCCATGTCTGGTTTATGGTGTGTCAACATCGGCTATGGCAGAGCCGAATTAGCCGAAGTTGCAAAATTGCAGATGGAGCAACTGCCCTACTACAACAGTTTCTTTCAATGCGCACAATTGCCTGCGGTGGAATTGGCAGAGGCACTCGCGGAGGTTACACCTGCACAAATGAATCGTGTTTTTTTTGGCTGTTCTGGTTCTGATGGCAATGATACCGTGCTGCGTTTGGTGCGTTATTTCTGGGAAATTCAAGGCTATGCAGAACGTAATATCGTGATTAGCCGCAACAATGCCTTTCATGGCAGCACAATGGCAGGTGCCAGTTTAGGTGGCATGAACGCCATGCATGAACAAGGTGGATTACCGATTCCGAATATCGAGCATATTGATCAACCCTATTTCTATGGTGAGGGTGGCAATCTCAGTCTCGAAGAATTTGGTTTACAACGCGCTCAGGCACTCGAACAACGCATGCTAGAAGTCGGCGTGGAGCGTGTTGCGGCATTTATTGCTGAGCCGATTCAGGGCGCGGGCGGAGTAATCATCCCGCCGGATAATTATTGGCAAGAAATCAATCGTATCTGCCAAAAATATGATGTCTTGTTGTGCGTCGATGAAGTCATTTGTGGTTTTGGTCGAACCGGCGAATGGTTTGGTTCTGACACCTTCGGCATTGAAGCCGATGTGATGACCATGGCAAAAGGCTTGTCCGCAGGGTATCAGCCCATCAGCGCGGTTATGATTGCCGATAGAATCAGCGCGGTTCTCGACCGCAAAGGAGGCGAGTTTGCCCATGGTTTTACCTATTCCGGTCACCCTGTGGCATGTGCGGTGGCATTAAAAAATATTCAAATTTTGCGCGCTGAACGAATTATCGAAAAGGCGCGTGATAACACTATGGATTATTTTCAATCCAAAGTTGCTGCGCTTGGCGAACATCCTTTAGTGGGTGAGGCACGCGCTCGCGGATTTCTGGGTGCTTTGGAATTGGTTGCCAACAAGGAGAGCAAACAGAGATTTGATGAGGAAGGTAGTGCGGGTATGCTATGTCGGGAAAATTGTCTGAAAAATGGTTTGGTTATGCGTGCGGTGGAGGATGTAATGGTGATATGCCCACCTCTGATTATTAGCCGAGAACAAATTGATGAATTTTACCAGCGCGCATGGGCTAGTCTGAATCAGTCTCTGGCTACACTGAAAAGCGCGACAAATCGAAGTGCTTAATAGAACTAATCGGGCAATTAACCATGCAACTTGAGACGCGAAAACCGAAACCCACAGAAATGGCAACCGCAAAGACAACGCCCATTGAAAACGGCACAATTCGGGAAATAAATGGTCACGAGCATATATTTTATGATGAGTACTGGATTCGCTATTACCGTCCACCACAAGAAACGCTCGCCGAAAAAAAGAAACTGCTGGACGCGCTAACGCGCAGAACTTTCCATCATACCGAACGCGGCATTAACACCCCCGGAGAAAAATTGGATAAAGTGCGGGCAGCTTATGAAAACGAAAGCGATCCGGCTCGAAAGCGGGTCAATGCCGCCATGCTGGCTGGCGCATTATTCAATCGTGCCACCGATATATTTACTGCCATCGTTGACCTCGAATACAGCGGCATCCAAATCACTGACGATGATGATCTCATGTGTCAATGCTCACTCTGTTTCACCGAAGCTCTGTCATTGTCTGAAAATGTAAGGCATTATAGTGGCGAAGAAGGCGTGGATGAACTTTGGGGGGAACCGGGCAAAGTATTCACCATGTCGATTGCCGATTACTATTGCAGTCGCTACCGCAAAATCGCCCAAGCGATGCGCGAAATTGATTGCATCGGGGAAACCATTCAATCCACGCTTTGTTATCTGCATTGGTTTTCCCGAGCAACCCCATTGATCGACGACTTTATCAACATCGCCAAATGCGAATGTGAAATCCTGCGTGGCGACCCAAAATATTTAAAGGTATGGCCAGAATTTGTCGCCGATGGCGAAAAAATCCATGCCTTCCGCGCCACCATTCCAGAACAAGCCAGCACCGAGATGGAAAGACACATCAAACATGGCACAAACTTGTTGCATACAGGAAAAAATCTAATCGCTTGGATTGCCAGCGTCCGCGTCCCCATGCCAAAGAGTACCACAAGTTATCTGAAGGACTGTGCCAAATACCATCAATCTACAAAAAAATTCGTATGACAACATCATTTATAACAGCAACATCGTTATCTCAGCCAATGCGGAAACCAACATCCGTCATTCCTGCGGAAGAGACTGTGCAAGAACCCCACGCTAATCATGTGTTACATGCGGAAAACCCTTTCAGGTTTGGCTATTTTACTGGGTTCCTGCTTTCGCAGGAATGACGGACTAGGTTGCTTCTCAATTGTCAATTCCCAATTTTCAATTTTCAATTTTCAATTTTCAATTTTCAATTCAATTGTCCATTGTCAATTAACCATGCTAAATAGCATCCTAATTGAGCAACACCCAGCGAGTCAGAATACACTTCGTATCACGGACGAAAAATGATTGTGTGTCCATGATTATTTGTTAGCGGAGGAAAAAACTGAACAGTGCAATCATCACCCCTACGCTACCCATTGTTAAGCCAACCATCCACTTGATTAGGTGTGCTTCGGTGTTGGCAATTTTTGCGTTAGTGTTGGCAATCTCTGCGTGAGTTTTGGCAATGTCTGCTTTAAGTGCGGCCTCGGTGTTGGCAATGTCTACTTTGGTGTTGGCAATTTCTACTTTAAGTGCGGCCTCGGTGTTGACAATGTTTGCGTTAGTTTTGGCAATTTCTGCTCTAAGTATGGCCTCGGTGTTGGCAATGTCTGCCCTAGTTTTGGCAATGTCCGCTTTAAGTGTGGCCTCGGTGTTGGCTAATTCGTTTTTGGTGGCGAGGTTGGCGTTGAGTAGGTCAGCTTGAGATTCGGCAAGTGCTTCCGCTTGTTGTACAGGCATACCGACCGCCGTCATAAGTTTGACGAAATGGTGTGTATCAAAGGCGAGCGCATTAGAAGCCATACTTGGACTTTAATACAGACGCTGTTGTTTGTCCACTCTACTGGCAATTGACGTGGGCAATTGATAATTGAGAATTGAGAATTGAGAATGACGGCTAGGTTTTGGTAAGAATATTGATTTAACTGGATTCCTGCTTTCGAGACTTTGCAAAAAACCCAACATTCGTCGTTCCTAACCCCCCTAGCCCCCCTCGTATGATCCCAATCGGGTAAATTATCAACTCGGTTAGTGGTTTTTAATGGACCCTATCCAACGGCGGTTGGATGGGTAGTAGTGATGCAGTAGCCCCCAGTAAGTTTTTAAACTTGTTGATAAGGTATCGCACCTACTACCCGCTTTACCGGTTTTTGCTCCTCGACAATTGCTCCTGCATTGTTCTAATAAGTTACATCCATGTAACGATGCAAAACCGGCATACGACCGCCATGGATGGCGGAAGTGCAAATAATGCAGGAGCAATTATTTACCCGTACATCCTTGTACATAAACTTCATCAAGTGCGGACAGTATCTGGTGCAAGACCAAAAACCTGAGTACGAATAGTACGAGGATGCACCGAAGTTAAATGATCCAACCTATCTACAATTATAACCGGAGAATGTTATGTTATGTATCGGTATTGATATGTCCAAAGCACGTTTTGATGGTGCTGTATGCGTTGAGGGTGTTGACCACAACCCGTCTTTTGCTAATGATCATAAAGGCTTCAAGGCCTTGTCCAAATGGCTAAAATCATTGGTGCAATACAAGAGCGGGTGTTTTGTATGGAAGCCACCAGCGTTTATGGGGTTGCTTTGGCGTATTATTTACATCGCTCGGGCGACCAGGTGATTGTGGCGAACCCAATGAGAACCCATGCGTTTGTCAAGGTGGAGATGTTGCGTAATAAAACGGATAAATCCGATGCTGGCAGCATTGCGCGTTATTGTCAGTATATTGTGGTCAAGGGTGAGTTAGAGAAAAACCGGTTCAAGCCCAAAAGCGAAGCCAGTGTGGCGTTACAGTGCCTGATGACGCGCTTGGAGCAGTTAAACAAACAATCAACCCAAGAGAAGAATCGTTTGCCAGTGAGTTTGAATAAGACCGCCAGCCAATCAATCAAAGCGATGATTCGGTACATCTGTCGGCAAATAGTGATTGTTGAACAGGAAATCAAGGCGTTGGTTGCGGGCGATTCTGTGTTGCGTCAACAAGTACGGTTATTGACCAGCATTGGCGGGATCGGCAACAAAACGGCTTGGGCTATCCTCGCCTATATGGGGGATATATCGTCATTTGATAACGCCAAGCAAGTGGCCAGTTTTGCTGGGTTGAATCCGAAGATAACCCAGTCTGGCAGTAGTATCAACAAGAGTAGTCTGTCAAAAATAGGGCACAAACGCCTGAGAAAGTCTCTCTATATGCCTGCACTGACGGCAACGCGACACAATCCAGTCACGCAGAATTTATACAATAGGCTACTTGATAAAGGCAAACCTAAACAAGTGGCAGTGTGCTCGGTGATGCGGAAACTACTGGTTATATCTTATGGGGTATTAAAATCAGAACAGCCTTTTGATGTCAATTATGCTTGCAGATAGCGCGTTTGTGGTGGAATCCCAGCCGGCAAAGTCATTCTAACAATGAGCCGAAAAAAAGTTGAAAATAAGTGGATTTTTAACACAGTATCTTATCAGGGGGGAATTAAGTGACAAGTCCCCCTGACAAGGGGGATTTAGGGGGTTGGGTTTTCCGCAGTCTCTGAAGTTCCGTTTCCGATTGCCATTCACACGCAAGTAAGCCGGAAGTGCGACTTTAGCCGCGCCAATCCTCCTGTTCATCCATGTGAATGCTTTTCGATAAATACTCTTCGGCGGACAATGGACGGTGTAAATTGATAATTGAAAATGGTGGTTAGGTTTTGAAAGGAGAAGTCCCCGAAGTGTGGGTTGGTATCGCCTGTGGACACGATAACCATAGCGTTGACCGAATTTGCAACCATGCAAATTAGCATGCTAAATAGCATCCTAATTGAGCAACACCCAACGAGTCAGAATCACTTCGTATCACGGACGAAAAATGATTGTGGGTGTCCATGATTATTTGATGATCATTTGTTAGCGGAGGAAAAAACTGAACAGTGCAACCATCACCCCTACGCTACCCATTGTTAAGCCAACCATCCACTTGATTAGGTGCGCTTCGGTGTTGGCAATTTTTGCGTTAGTGTTGGCAATTTCTGCGTGAGTTTTGGCAATTTCTGCTTTAAGCGCGGACTCGGTGTTAGCAATGTCTACTTTGGTGTTGGCAATTTCTACTTTAAGTGCGGCCTCGGTGTTGACAATTTCTGCGTGAGTTTTGGCAATTTCTGCGTTAGTTTTGGCAATTTCTGCTCTAAGTACAGACTCGGTGTTGGCAATTTCTACTTTAAGTGCGGCCTCGGTGTTGGCAATTTCTACTTTAAGTGCGGCCTCGGTTTTGACAATTTCTGCGTTAGTTTTGGCAATTTCTGCTCTAAGTACGGACTCGGTGTTGGCAATGTCTACTTTAAGTGCGGACTCGGTATTGGCAATATCCGCTTTAAGTGTGGCCTCGGTGTTGGCTAATTCGTTTTTGGTGGCGAGGTTGGCGTTGAGTAGATCAGCTTGAGATTCGGCAAGTGCTTCCGCTTGTTGTACAGGCATACCGACCGCCGTCATAAGTTTGACGAAATGGTGTGTATCAAAGGCGAGCGCATTAGAAGCCATACTTGGACTTTAATACAGACGCTGTTGTTTGTCCACTCTCTGGCAATTGATAATTGAAAATTGAAAATTGAGAATGACGGCTAGGTTTTGATAAGAATATTTATTTTACTGGATTCCTGCTTCCGAGACTTTGCAAAAAACCAATATTTGTCGTTCCTAACCCCCCTAGCCCCCCCTTACCAGGGGGGAATTAAGTGACAAGTCCCCCTGACAAGGGGGATTTAGGGGGTTGGGTTTTCCACAGTCTCTGAAGTTCCGTTTCCGATTGCCATTCACACGCAAGTAAGCCAGAAGTGCGACTTTAGCCGCGCCAACCATCTTGTCTATCCTGTCCATCCATTTAAATACTTTTCGGTAAATACTCTTTGGCGGACAATGGACGGTGAATTGATAATTGATAATTGATAATTGATAATTGATAATTGAAAATGACGGCTAGGTTTTGAAAGTGGAAGTCTCCGAAGTGTGGGTTGGTATCGCCCGTGGACACGATAACCATAGCGTTGACCGAATTTGCAACCATGCCAATAAGCATGCTAAATAGCATCCTAATTGAGCAACACCCAGCGAGTCAGAATCATTTTGTATCATGGACGAAAAATGATTGTGGGTGTCCATGATTATTTGATGATTATTTGTTAGCGGAGGAAAAAACTGAACAGTGCAATCATCACCCCTACGCTACCCATTGTTAAGCCAACCATCCACTTGATTAGGTGTGCTTCGGTGTTGGCAATTTCTGCGTTAGTTTTGGCAATTTCTGCTCTAAGTACAGCTTCGGTGTTGGCAATTTTTGCGTTAGTGTTGGCAATCTCTGCGTGAGTTTTGGCAATGTCTGCTTTAAGTGCGGCCTCGGTGTTGGCAATGTCTACTTTGGTGTTGGCAATTTCTACTTTAAGTGCGGCCTCGGTGTTGACAATGTTTGCGTTAGTTTTGGCAATTTCTGCTCTAAGTACGGACTCGGTGTTGGCAATATCTGCTTTAAGTGTGGCCTCGGTGTTGGCAATATCCGCTTTAAGTGTGGCCTCGGTGTTGGCTAATTCGTTTTTGGTGGCGAGGTTGGCGTTGAGTAGATCAGCTTGAGATTCGGCAAGTGCTTCCGCTTGTTGTACAGGCATACCGACCGCCGTCATAAGTTTGACGAAATGGTGTGTATCAAAGGCGAGCGCATTAGAAGCCATGCTTTGACTTTAATACAGACGCTGTTGTTTGTCCACTCTCTGGCAATTGATAATTGAAAATTGAAAATTGAGAATGACGGCTAGGTTTTGATAAGAATATTTATTTAACTGGATTCCTGCTTCCGAGACTTTGCAAAAAACCAATATTTGTCGTTCCTGCGGAAGCAGGAATCCAGTAAAAAAGCCAAACCCGTAAGGGTTTTCCGCATGTAACACATGCTTAGTTCCGTAGGAGCGGTATCTCTCTTTTGTTTCGTTCCTACGGAGCTTCGGCTGTCCTCATTTATTTGGCTACAAAGGTGTCATCCCTACGGGATTCTCAATTTTCAATTCTCAATTGTCGCCGCCATGTGCATTGACAATATGACAAATGAGGAATATATTCTATTTAAGGAATAATTAATGACTTGGGATGTAGAATATACAGATGAGTTTGGTGAATGGTGGCAAAGGCTTACCGAAAAGCAACAAGACGATATTACAGCAACGACCGAGCTGTTGATGGAGTTGGGACCGAAACTGGGATTTCCACATTCATCGGGCATTGAAGGCTCAAGGCATGGCCGTATGCGCGAACTTCGCGTTCAATCTGGCGGCAAACCCATTCGGGTCTTTTACGCCTTTGACCCGAGGCGATCCGCCATATTACTTGTTGGTGGCGACAAAACCGGAAATGATCGTTTTTACGTTGAGTTCATCCCGGTTGCCGACAAACTTTATGATGAACATTTAGAGCAATTAAGAAAGGAAGGGCTAATAAAATGAGTGGCAGAAATTCATTTAGAGACCTTACAAAAGATTTATCTCCGCAGCGCCAAGCCAACATTGAAGCGCGCAAGTCTGAACTGCGTGAAGAGATGACCTTACAGGAATCACGTAAAGCTATTGGTGCCTCTCAAGAGCTAATGGCAGAGCAGCTCCTGACTTCAACGGTTCACCCCCATAAGCCGCTGATTTATAAAGAAACACAAAAATACCCAGACTCTACTGATTGAGATATTTAAGAAATATATCAATCAGTAGAGTTGGTAAGCTGTGGTAGTCGTCTTTAATCCCATCACAACATAGATTTTTTTGCTTCTGGATTGATTTGAGCAGGCATGACGTAGCTTTTCTGGGTGCGCTTGTGTTTGAACACACTGTGTTGCACATGAATCAAGGCATTACGGATAACTTCAGGGGATAAGGCTTTGTGTTGTCGCTTGATTCGATACATTGAGCTGTCTGATGCAGGCAAAAGCCATGAACGAAATAGCAATGTGGGCACGCACTCTTGAGACTGTGCAAAAACCAACATCCGTCATTCCTGCTTCCGATTCCATTCACACGCAAGTAAGCCGGAAGTGCGACTTTAGCCGCGCCAATCCTCCTGTCCATCCATGTAAATACTTTTCGGTAAATACTCTTTGGCGGACAATGGACGGTGAATTGATAATTGATAATTGATAATTGATAATTGATAATTGAAAATGGTGGTTAGGTTTTGAAAGGAGAAGTCCCCGAAGTGTGGGTTGGTATCGCCTGTGGACACGATAACCATGCTAAATAGCATCCTAATTGAGCAACACCCAACGAGTCAGAATCACTTTGTATCATGGACGAAAAATGATTGTGAGTGTCCATGATTATTTGTTAGCGTAGGAAAAAACTGAACAGTGCAACCATCACCCCTACGCTACCCATTGTTAAGCCAACCATCCACTTGATTAGGTGCGCTTCGGTGTTGGCAATTTTTGCGTTAGTGTTGGCAATTTCTGCGTGAGTTTTGGCAATTTCTGCTTTAAGCGCGGACTCGGTGTTGGCAATGTCTACTTTGGTGTTGGCAATTTCTACTTTAAGTGCGGCCTCGGTGTTGGCAATTTCTACTTTAAGTGCGGCCTCGGTTTTGACAATTTCTGCGTTAGTTTTGGCAATTTCTGCGTTAGTTTTGGCAATTTCTGCTCTAAGTACGGACTCGGTGTTGGCAATGTCTGCTTTAAGTGCGGACTCGATTTTAGCAATTTCTACGTTAGTTTTGGCAATTTCTGCTTTAAGTACGGACTCGGTGTTGGCAATGTCCGCTTTAAGTGTGGCCTCGGTGTTGGCAATGTCCGCTTTAAGTGTGGCCTCGGTGTTGGCAATATCCGCTTTAAGTGTGGCCTCGGTGTTGGCTAATTCGGTTTTGGTGGCGAGGTTGGCGTTGAGTAGGTCAGCTTGAGATTCGGCAAGTGCTTCCGCTTGTTGTACAGGCATACCGACCGCCGTCATAAGTTTGACGAAATGGTGTGTATCAAAGGCGAGAGCATTAGAAGCCATACTTGGACTTTAATACAGACGCTGTTGTTTGTCCACTCTACTGGCAATTGAGAATTGATAATTGAGAATGACGGCTAGGTTTTGATAAGAATATTTATTTTACTGGATTCCTGCTTCCGAGACTTTGCAAAAAACCCAACATTCGTCGTTCCTAACCCCCCTAGCCCCCCTCGTATGATCCCAATCGGGTAAATTATCAACTCGTTTAGTGGTTTTTAATGGACCCTATCCAACGGCGGTTGGATGGGTAGTCGTGATGCAGTAGCCCCCAGTAAGTTTTTAAACTTGTTGATAAGGTATCGCACCTACTACCCGCTCGTATGATCCCAATCGGGTAAATTATCAACTCGTTTAGTGGTTTTTAATGGACCCTATCCAACGGCGGTTGGATGGGTAGTAGTGATGCAGTAGCCCCCAGTAAGTTTTTAAACTTGTTGATAAGGTATCGCACCTACTACCCGCTTTACCGGTTTTTGCTCCTCGACAATTGCTCCTGCATTGTTCTAATAAGTTACATCCATGTAACGATGCAAAACCAGCATACGACCGCCATGGATGGCGGAAGTGCAAATAATGCAGGAGCAATTATTTGCCCGTACGTCCTTGTACATAAACTTCATCAAGTGCGGACAGTATCTGGTGCAAGACCAAAAATCTGAGCACGAATAGTACGAGGATGCACCGAAGTTAAATTATCCAACCTATCTACAATTATAACCGGAGAATGTTATGTTATGTATCGGTATTGATATATCTAAAGCACGTTTTGATGGTGCTGTGTGCGTTGAGGGTGTTGACCACAACCCGTCTTTTGCTAATGATCATAAAGGCTTCAAAGCCTTGTCCAAATGGCCAAAATCATTGGACGCAGCGCAAGAGCGGGTGTTTTGTATGGAAGCCACCAGCGTTTATGGGGTTGCTTTGGCGTATTATTTACATCGCTCAGGCGACAAGGTGATTGTGGCGAACCCAATGAGAACCCATGCGTTTGTCAAGATGGAAATGTTGCGTAATAAAACGGATAAATCCGATACCCACAGGGCACAAGTGCTGGCAGCATTGCGCGTTATTGTCAACATATTGTGGCCAAAGGTGAGTTAGAGAAAAATCTGTTCAAGCCCAAAAGCGAAGCCCGTGTTGCGTTACAATGCCTGATGACGCGCTTGGAGCAGTTAAACAAACAATCAACCCAAGAGAAGAATCGTTTGCCAGTGAGTTTGAATAAGACCGCCAGCCAATCAATCAAAGCGATGATTCGGTACATCTGTCGGCAAATAGTGATTGTTGAACAGGCAATCAAGGACTTGGTTGCAGGCGATGCTGTGTTGCGTCAACAAGTACGGTTATTGACCAGCATTGGCGGGATCGGCAACAAAACGGCTTGGGCTATCCTCGCCTATATGGGGGATATATCGTTATTTGATAACGCCAAGCAAGTGGCCAGTTTTGCTGGGTTGAATCCGAAGATAACCCAGTCTGGCAGTAGTATCAACAAGAGTAGTCTGTCAAAAATAGGGCACAAACGCCTGAGAAAGTCTCTCTATATGCCTGCACTGACGGCAACGCGACACAATCCAGTCACGCAGAATTTATACAATAGGCTACTTGATAAAGGCAAACCTAAACAAGTGGCAGTGTGCGCGGTGATGCGGAAACTACTGGTTATATCTTATGGGGTATTAAAATCAGAACAGCCTTTTGATGTCAATTATGCTTGCAGATAGCGCGTTTGTGGTGGAATCCCAGCCGGCAAAGCCATTCTAACAATGAGGCGAAAAAAAGTTGAAAATAAGTGGATTTTTAACACAGTATCTTATCAGGGGGACTGGTCACTCATTCCCCCTGATAAGGGGGAATTAAGTGACAAGTCCCCCTGACAAGGGGTATTTAGGGGGTTGGGTTTTCCGCAGTCTCTGAAGTTCCGTTTCCGATTGCCATTCACACGCAAGTAAGCCGGAAGTGCGACTTTAGCCGCGCCAATCCTCCTGTTCATCCATGTAAATGCTTTTCGGTAAATACTCTTCGGCGGACAATGGACGGTGAATTGATAATTGATAATGGTGGTTAGGTTTTGAAAGTGGAAGTCTCCGAAGTGTGGGTTGGTATCGCCCGTGGACACGATAACCATGCTAAACAGCATCCTAATTGAGCAACACCCAACGAGTCAGAATCACTTTGTATCATGGACGAAAAATGATTGTGGGTGTCCATGATTATTTGATGATCATTTGTTAGCGGAGGAAAAAACTGAACAGTGCAACCATCACCCCTACGCTACCCATTGTTAAGCCAACCATCCACTTGATTAGGTGCGCTTCGGTGTTGGCAATTTTTGCGTTAGTGTTGGCAATTTCTGCGTGAGTTTTGGCAATTTCTGCTTTAAGCGCGGACTCGGTGTTGGCAATGTCTACTTTGGTGTTGGCAATTTCTACTTTAAGTGCGGCCTCGGTGTTGACAATTTCTGCGTGAGTTTTGGCAATTTCTGCGTGAGTTTTGGCAATTTCTGCGTTAGTTTTGGCAATTTCTGCTCTAAGTACAGACTCGGTGTTGGCAATTTCTACTTTAAGTGCGGCCTCGGTGTTGGCAATTTCTACTTTAAGTGCGGCCTCGGTTTTGACAATTTCTGCGTTAGTTTTGGCAATTTCTGCTCTAAGTACGGACTCGGTGTTGGCAATGTCTGCTTTAAGTGCAGACTCGATTTTAGCAATTTCTACGTTAGTTTTGGCAATTTCTGCTCTAAGTACGGACTCGGTGTTGGCAATGTCTACTTTAAGTGCGGACTCGGTATTGGCAATATCCGCTTTAAGTGTGGCCTCGGTGTTGGCTAATTCGTTTTTGGTGGCGAGGTTGGCATTGAGTAGGTCAGCTTGAGATTCGGCAAGTGCTTCCGCTTGTTGTACAGGCATACCGACCGCCGTCATAAGTTTGACGAAATGGTGTGTATCAAAGGCGAGCGCATTAGAAGCCATACTTGGACTTTAATACAGACGCTGTTGTTTGTCCACTCTACTGGCAATTGACGTGGGCAATTGATAATTGAGAATTGAGAATTGAGAATGACGGCTAGGTTTTGGTAAGAATATTGATTTAACTGGATTCCTGCTTTCGAGACTTTGCAAAAAACCCAACATTCGTCGTTCCTAACCCCCCTAGCCCCCCTCGTATGATCCCAATCGGGTAAATTATCAACTCGGTTAGTGGTTTTTAATGGACCCTATCCAACGGCGGTTGGATGGGTAGTAGTGATGCAGTAGCCCCCAGTAAGTTTTTAAACTTGTTGATAAGGTATCGCACCTACTACCCGCTTTACCGGTTTTTGCTCCTCGACAATTGCTCCTGCATTGTTCTAATAAGTTACATCCATGTAACGATGCAAAACCGGCATACGACCGCCATGGATGGCGGAAGTGCAAATAATGCAGGAGCAATTATTTGCCCGTACGTCCTTGTACATAAACTTCATCAAGTGCGGACAGTATCTGGTGCAAGACCAAAAATCTGAGCACGAATAGTACGAGGATGCACCGAAGTTAAATGATCCAACCTATCTACAATTATAACCGGAGAATGTTATGTTATGTATCGGTATTGATATATCTAAAGCACGTTTTGATGGTGCTGTGTGCGTTGAGGATGTTGACCACAACCCGTCTTTTGCTAATGATCATAAAGGCTTCAAAGCCTTGTCCAAATGGCTAAAATCATTGGACGCAGCGCAAGAGCGGGTGTTTTGTATGGAAGCCACCAGCGTTTATGGGGTTGCTTTGGCGTATTATTTACATCGCTCAGACGACAAGGTGATTGTGGCGAACCCAATGAGAACCCATGCGTTTGTCAAGATGGAAATGTTGCGTAATAAAACGGATAAATCCGATGCTAGCAGCATTGCGCGTTATTGTCAGCATATTGTGGTCAAGGGTGAGTTAGAGAAAAATCTGTTCAAGCCCAAAAGCGAAGCCAGTGTTGCGTTACAATGCCTGATGACGCGCTTGGAGCAGTTAAACAAACAATCAACCCAAGAGAAGAATCGTTTGCCAGTGAGTTTGAATAAGACCGCCAGCAAATCAATCAAAGCGATGATTCGGTACATCTGTCGGCAAATAGTGATTGTTGAACAGGAAATCAAGGCCTTGGTTGCGGGCGATTCTGTGTTGCGTCAACAAGTACGGTTATTGACCAGCATTGGCGGGATTGGCAACAAAACGGCTTGGGCTATCCTCGCCTATATGGGGGATATATCGTTATTTGATAACGCCAAGCAAGTGGCCAGTTTTGCTGGGTTGAATCCGAAGATAACCCAGTCTGGCAGTAGTATCAACAAGAGTAGTCTGTCAAAAATAGGGCACAAACGCCTGAGAAAGTCTCTCTATATGCCTGCACTGACGGCAACGCGACACAATCCAGTCACGCAGAATTTATACAATAGGCTACTTGATAAAGGCAAACCTAAACAAGTGGCAGTGTGCGCGGTGATGCGGAAACTACTGGTTATATCTTATGGGGTATTAAAATCAGAACAGCCTTTTAATGTCAATTATGCTTGCAAATAGCGCGTTTGTGGTGGAATCCCAGTCGGCAAAGTCATTCTAACAATGAGCCGAAAAAAAGTTGAAAATAAGTGGATTTTTAACACAGTATCTTATCAGGGGGGAATTGAGTGACAAGTCCCCCTGACAAGGGGGATTTAGGGGGTTGGGTTTTCCGCATGTAACCCATGCCGAGCGAGGATTTTTGCACAGCCTCTTCCGCAGGAATGACGGACTAGGTTGCTTCTCAATTATCAATTTTCAATTATCAATTTTCAATTTTCAATTTTCAATGAGTTATGCTACAGTAACGCCGTCGGTGAGGTGTTTACACTCCGCAAATAAGTCGCACAAATAACCCATTTAACTGGAGGAGATTCCGAATGAAATCATTGTTTACCATAAAAACTCTTAATAATCATATAGTTATCACCCCCCCCCCCCCCCCACATTTTCAAACCGCGCTCGGCTTATGGGCAGGGCAATGATTTTGTCGGCACCGCTGTCGCGTTCCTCGTCTCCACTTTCTTTGCCCTATTATTTGTAACCCAGCCGGCTAATGCCCAAAACGGAGCGAATAACACGCTAACCGACGACTTTGTCACCACTTGGCGCGTAACCGCAGGGGCGGACGCAGCGAGGACTATCACTATTCCAACAACAGGTGGTGGCTATGATTACACCGTCAATTGGGGTGATGATGATGCTCCCGACACAAACCAGACCGGTGATGCCATGCATATTTACGCCGCTGCAGGGACTTATACCGTCCGTATCAGCGGCAGTTTCCCACGGATTTATTTTAATGCCAGCTCCTTATTCCGATCCTTCCCACGGGGTAATTTCCCTAATGCGCAGAAGATCATAGCCATCAACCAATGGGGAACAGGGCAATGGACTTCAATGAAAAGGGCGTTTGCTAACGCGAGGAACCTTGCTGGTGAGCAAGCCAGCGACGCGCCTAATTTATCTCAGGTAACCGATATGGCTGGAATGTTTGTCGAAGCTCGACGCTTTAACCAAAACATCAGCAGTTGGGATGTCAGCGAGGTAAAGGATATGAAGAGCATGTTTCATGATGCTAGAGCCTTTAACCAAAACATCGGCAATTGGAATGTCAGCGAGGTAAAGGATATGAAGAGCATGTTTCATGATGCTAGAGCCTTTAACCAAAACATCGGCAATTGGAATGTCAGCGAGGTAAAGGATATGGAGAGAATGTTTTATCGTGCCAGAGCCTTTAACCAAAACATCAGCAGTTGGGATGTCAGTGGTGTTACCGATATGAGCGGTATGTTTCAGTATGCCGCTAAATTCAACCAAAACATCGGCAATTGGGATGTCAGTGATGTTACCCGTATGAGCAGTATGTTTCGGAGTGCCACTAAATTCAACCAAGACATTGGTCGTTGGGATGTCAGTAGTGTTCGCCATATGGACAATGTGTTTCGGGGTGCCACTACATTCAACCAAGATATCAGCCGTTGGGATGTCAGCCCTAATGGTGACCGGGATTCTGTGAGTATGGACATTATATTGAGTGGTGCCACTGCCTTTACTCAAAATCTTGGGCTTTGGTATATTTCACATGACTTAGTAGATTTAGCTATTTTACCCACAGTTAAGGCAGAAGACGAGGTAGCTACCTTTCATGGTCAGAATGCTTTTCTGACGAGGGGCAGAAGCGGGCGCTATGTGCTTTCAGGAGCGGATAGCCGCTCTTTTACTCTAACCCAACCTACTATTAGTGCTCAGGGTGCGCTCGCAGACACAGCAGTTCTGACCATAAACGAAGACCCGGGTGTGGTAGGAACTGAATATCGTATAACCATATCAGCCGTGAAGCACCCCGCAACATCCCGCTTACCCTATGGAACAAACAATCACCGAGAGTTCACCTTTGTCGTTAATAATAGACCGGATATTACCTCTCACATGATGGTTTCTTTGAAGGAAATAATGCTCGCCGAAAACACCCAGAAAGTAACCGACATAGCTGCCAGCGATATGGACATGGATACTTTGACCTATACGCTTTCAACTCACGATGCCGCACTGTTTGAGATAACTGACGCGGGAGTACTAAACTTCAAAACTGACTATATTCCAGATTACGAAAACCCAAGAAACTCGCGCGGGAAGATTGACGAAGAAGCAGACCAAGAATATAGCGTTTTGGTCACCGTATCGGACGGCGTATCGACCGACAAGCAGAAAATTACAGTGACAATTGCAGATGCTAATGACGCGCCAACACTAGCAGATACAACATTACAGATTGCTGAAAACTCAGCAAATGAAACGGTTGTTGAAACTATAACAGGTGAAGACCAAGACACAACTGCTCCTAATAACGTATTAACTTATTCAATCATAGATGGAGATACAGATGGTGCTTTTGCAATTTCAAGTAGCACAGGAGCAATTACAGTTAATGGAGAGGACAAAATAGATTTTGAAACAACATCGTCTTATGAACTTATAGTTAGACCCTGCTCATAAAATATATCTATCTGAATATAAACAAATAATAGTGGTCTTGTGGTATAATTCTGCATGGGAATCAGCCCAACAACCTCTAAAACCTTGCAGCTATGATTGATTATAACGATTCCAACCAACGTACTATCGCAGAATTTGACTGGCCGTTTCACACCGCCCTTGATGCACACAACCGCTGGGTGAAACTAGGTCAGTGCATTCCATGGGATGGGTTGGCACAGGGCTATCATAAAAGCCTCTCGTCAAAGCGGGGTCGGCCAGCAAAAGATGCTCGTTTAGTCATCGGTGCGGTGATCATCAAACACAAACTAGGGTTGTCTGATCGGGAAACGGTGAGTCAGATTCAGGAGAATCCGTATCTGCAATACTTTGTCGGGCTTGCCGGTTATCAAAGATCAGTCCCGTTTGTACCCTCGTTGCTGGTTGAAGTACGCAAGCGTATGGGGGATACTGTTTTTGAAGTGTTCCATCAAGCGATTATTGGTGCTGTGGAAAAGGCGCAGGTCGTGCCGCAACGCAGCGTTAAGGATGGTTTGAAGGTATCCACACAGACCAACAAGTCGGGTGATGAATCAGAGCCAGAGTCCGTGCCAGAGTCGAAACCAGAACCAGAATCCAATCAAGACCCACAAGGGGAGGATAATTCCCCAATTTCGCCTGCCACCACTGTGGAAGCACCCAGCCACGAAGGTAAGTTGATAATCGATGCGACTGTGGCAGAGCAAGCGATACGGTATCCCACGGATTTAAGTTTACTGAATGAAGCGCGTGAGATGGCGGAACGGATTATTGACGAATTGTATCCACACACGGAGTTCAGCCAGAAACCACGCACCTATCGTCGCCAAGCACGTAAAGCTTTTCTCGGGTTGGTCAAACAGCGTCGTCCCAAACGTCAAGCGACCCAACGAGCGATCAAGCAACAACTGCAATACTTGCGGCGCAATGTCGGTCATATTGAGGGTTTAATGGATTGTTTCCCGATGGGCACGGCGTTGCCTTTGTCACGCAGGCTGCTATACCACTACTGGGTCATTCAGCATGTCTATACGCAGCAGTGGGAGATGTACATCAATAAGAGCCGTCGCTGTGATAATCGGATTGTGAGCATTCATCAACCGTATGTGCGTCCGATTGTGCGAGGTAAGCAAGGTAAGTCGGTTGAGTTTGGTTCGAAGTTGAGCGTGAGTTTAACGGCACACGGGTTATCCCGAGTCGATCATTTAAGTTGGGATGCGTTTCATGAGGGGCATGATTTGCAGGGTCAGGTTGAGCGTTACCATGAACGTTATGGTTGCTACCCCGAAAGCGTTATCGGTGATCCGATATATGGTAGTCGAGAGAACCGGCATTACTTGAAAGGATTGGGCATCTATTTTTCGGGCAAGCCATTAGGCAGACCCAAACAGGTAACAGAAGCGAATCGAGAGTTATTGAAGCAATTAAAAGCGCAACGCCGGGCGGATTACCTACAACGGATTCCAATAGAAGGCAAATTTGGTCAGGCAAAGAACGGTTATCGGCTGAATTACATCCGTGCCAAACGAGCAGACACTTCGGTTGCATGGATCAACAGCATTTTCCTAGTCATGAACCTGCTCATCCTGCTGAAGGTCTTTTTTGTGCCCAAAATAAGGCGACTAATAGGGTCGATAACGAACGCTTGGCGACACCAATTACGATTGGACGGGTACAGATTGTGCCAATTGCTTGGCTGGAACAGATTTAAATATCCAAAACCGACTTTGTGAGCAGACTCTAGTTACAGTAGCTGACGGAGGAAATCCAGTCTTAACAGACACGGCAACAATTACGGTTAACGTAACGGATGTTAATGAAGCACCAACCTTAGCAGATAAAACATTTGAACTTCTTGAAAACTCAGTAGATGGAGCAAGTGTTGGAGACATAATGGGTCAAGACCCAGACATAGAAGCTCCAAATAATGAATTAACTTATTCAATCATAGATGGAGATACAGATGGTGCTTTTGCAATTTCAGATGCAGGAGCAATTACAGTTAATGGAGATAACAAAATAGATTTTGAAACAACAGCAGTTTACACGCTGACAGTTCAAGTAGCTGACGGAGGAAATCCATCCTTAACAGACACACAAGATATTACGGTTAATGTAAATGATGTAAACGAAGCACCAACCTTAGAAAATACAACATTACAGGTTTCTGAAAACTCAGTAAATGGAGCAAATGTTGGAGACATAACCGGTGAAGACCCAGACACAACAGTTCCTTTTAATACGTTAACTTATTCAATCACAGATGGAGATACAGATGGTGCTTTTGCAATTTCAGATGCAGGAGCAATTACAGTTAATGGAGATAACAAAATAGATTTTGAAACAATATCGTCTTATGAACTTATAGTTACAGTAGCTGACGGAGGAACTCCAGCCTTAATAGGCACCGCAACAATTATGGTTAACGTAACGGATGTTAATCCTGACTTCGACGGTTCATATTCATAAACTATTGATTTATAAAGAAACACAAAAATACCTAGGGACTACAAATGCCCAGATATTTAAGAATTATATCAATCAGTACAGTGGGTAAGCTGTGGTAGTCGCTTTCAATCCCATCACGGCATAGATTTTTTTTGCTTCTGGATTGATTTGAGCAGGCATGACATAGCGTTTCTGGGTGCGCTTGTGTTTGAACACACTATGTTGCACATGAATCAAGGCATTACGAATAACTTCAGGGGATAAGGCTTTGTGTTGCAGCTTGATTCGATACATTAGCTGTCTGATGCAGGCAAAAGCCATGAACGAAATAGCAATGTGGGCACGCACCCTGGAAGGTGTCCAATGGTAGATAGGCCGTACTTTCAAGTCATGTTTAGTGATTCGAAAACTCTCCTCGACCTGCCATAAGCCGCGATAGTGTGATAGCACTTCCTGATGCGGCGTATCGGGCAAATTGGTGATGACGCCATGCAGTCCGTCCCAGCGGCTTTCGGCATCAATTTTATCTTGGTTGATACTCAGGCTGGTTTTTCCTTTGATAATCAGAAACTTTTTATAGCCGTAGTTATTTAATAAGCTCTTGGGATTCTGGCTTTTACCTATTTTCTTGATGAGCCGATCGACTGCCTTTTGTCGGTCATGTTGATCTTTATCCGCACGCTTTGGACAATGTGAGACAATGAGTCGTCTCTTCTTGTGCGTCAGCTCGGCTGCGCTTGATGCGCCTTTATCGAGCGCCTGATAAGCTGATTTATCCAATACTTTGGTTTGTAGTGCACTTGGCAATTGTTTTAGTTTCGCCCCAACAATGTAATAAGCGCCCGCCTCATCCAGGGCATGCAGATTGTCTTCATTAAGCATGCCCCGATCAGCGACAAAGATCATTTTCCTAACATCATAGCGCGCTTGCATAGTCTGCAAAACGCTGATTAGGCTATGACCCTCGAAAGTAGCACCGGGGAACACTTCGTAGCCGACCGGCAGACCTTCGCGGGTGACCAGCAAAGCCAGCAATACTTGCGGCTGATTGAATTTACAGTCCTTGCTGTAGCCATTTTGTTTTAATTCGTCTTCCTTGAAAGACTCAAAATAGAGCGTCGTACAATCAAAAAACAACACATCAAGGGCACCAGGCAACAAGGATCGCGTACCTTCACAGGTCATCGCTTGCAGCCGGCTGATGGTGTTATCGTCCAGCTGATCCATCATCCGATAAACTTTTTCTAAGGACAAACAGACGCCAAAGTCCTGCTCAAGCTGCTGCACACTGCCACGCTTGCGCTTGCCTTGCTCTGGGGGATTGGCAATGCGTGCCATCACACAATGGAACAGGACTTCATGGGAAGCGTGATACCGCTTCTGCGACAACAGGGTATCGAACGACAACTGGCGATAGAACTCACCATACACCGCATGGATGCCCAGCACCACCCGTTGTTCTTCCACCATCTGCATCAGATCAACATTCAAGGCGGCTTGGGCTTTTGCGGCTTTCGCCTCAAGCATCTGTTTGGCGACCGTCTCAGGCGGAAACAAACCAAGCTGATGCTGGGCTTCAATCTTGGCCTTGACGACCTCGGCCAAAGCCTTCAACTGCACCAACTCATCGTCATCCATGGCAATGCCGACATAACGGACAATCTTTTGCTTGACCTTATCGCCGACACGCACGGATGAAACAATCTGAACCGATTGTCTTGGGCTATTGGGTGTAGATTTAACGCGAACGACCATGGGTGAGTTTACCCTATGCTATTGCTGAAGTCAATATAAATATTCAATTAGGCACTACAAACCAATTTCTCTACCAGCCCCGCATGTTTACTGGGTTGTGGGCGATCTGCATGGAGCGAACCGTCGAAGTCAGGATCAATTATCAATTTACACCGTCCATTTTCAATTCCTAAAACCGTATCTGGCTTTCCATCAGGATTCGGTCACTAGCACCACTGCCTGTTTTGCGTTCACCATACAGGTGCAGGTTAAATGGTGAATTCGGCTTCCAGTGTAAGCCCAAACGATAGCGGTTGTTTTTGCCCATGCGGAGTTCGCTGTATGGGGTCAATAATCCGCCGCCAGTGAACAGTCCGTAGCCCATATTCACATCCAGTCGCGCTCGGTAATCGTCATTGCGGTTATTTCCATCGGCTAGCTCTTGTTCCCATACCTGATTTGCATTGTTGTTAGTCGCACCATAGCTCGGGCTCAGGCTAAATGTCAGTCCTTGTTCATTGGCACCAGATTGTTGGCGAATAACACCCTGAACACCCCATTCTTTATAGTCTTTACGACCAACCAACGTATGTAACTTGCCTTCAACTGTCAAACCAGTGGTGTTGGCATAGCGTCCACCGAAACCCAGTACCGCACCAATATCAGAGGAGTTACCAACACCATCATAGCGCAACCCGATTTCCACCACTGGCTTGAATTGTCCCGATGCTAGTTGACGTTCCTGCTCAACCTCCAGCAACAAGCGTAGGCGTTGGCTGGAAAGTTTATCAGCAGGAATGTCCGCAGAACCATCAATATTAGTCCGTGCCAGAGACAGGTCGCTCTTGAGACTCAAGCCCGATTGACCATATTGCGTCAACCGTCCAGAAACGCCCGCCGCCAAGGATAATAGGCGCGTGTCACTGCTCCGCTCGCTTTGATTATCTCCTTGCGCTTTAATGGACAGCTCACCCTGACCATAGCCGACACTACCCCATAAATTGACCCCATCGCGCGACCGCGCCATATATGGGTGTATGCTCGTTACCCGATGAGTATATTTCCCGCGCTCACGACCCAGCGTGTAATCGACATCGCCCTTGCTCCAAGACACCAAACCACCTGCCAGTAAATCATTTTTCATACGCTGGTCGACACCGAGTTGGAGACTAAACACATCGCCTTTCCAGTCCTGATCACTCAGATTGATATATTCGCCACTGCCCCATACGGTCACACCAGCACCGCCACCGTCTTCGTCCAACGCATTCAGCGGCATAACAAAGGATGAGTTGCCGATGAGCCGTTTCCAGTCCAGCGTATCGTCTTTCAGTGACTTGATATAAGTCGGTAATTTCTGCTCAACCGTGTTGTGCAGATTAGCAGACAGGCTGGTCTGACTATCCAATTGCACCGTTTGACCATCAATCTGGTAACTTGCCACTTCTGGCCTGCCCGAGAAAGCACCATCCATACGACTGTTCACTGCCGACATAGTGCTGGCAAGCATGGACTGAACCAACGACAAAATCGCCTCGTTCAGTTTCTTGGCAGATTCTGGGGACAGCCCCGTATCATCATCAGCCATCGACTGGGCAATGGCTGGTGCCGCCAATGTCTGGATGTCGGCTGTGGTATCGGCCTCAGCTGCTGTTGATGCAGCAGCCACTGCCCTATTGACAGCCTCGATGTTGTCTGCGCTCACCCCCATAACACCGGCATCGGTGTAATCCATCAGTGTCGGTGCCGGGTTGCTACTATCTCCTGCATAGGTGCTGATCTTGGCCAGAGCTGCCATATTAGCCGCTGCCGTCATAATGGCAGGTGCCGCCAAGGCCTGGATGTCGGCCAGGGTATCGGCATCAGCGGCTGTTGATGCAGCAGCCACTGCCGCATTGACAGCCTCGAGGTTGTCTGCGCTCACCCCCATAACACCAGCATCGGTGTAATCCATCAGTGTCGGTGCCGGGCTGCTAGCATCTCCTGCATAGGTGCTGATCTTGGCCAGCGCTGTTGCCTTGGCCGCTGCCGTCATAATGGCAGGTGTCGCCAGGGCCTGGATGTCGGCCAGGGTATCGGCATCAGCGGCTGTTGAGGCAGCAGCCGCCACTGCCATATTCACCGCCTCCAGGTTGTCTGCGCTGACATCCATAACACCGGCATCGGTGTAATCCATCAGTGTCGGTGCCGGGCTGCTAGCATCTGCTGCATAGGTGCTGATCTTGGCCAGCGCTGCCATCTTAGCCGCTGCCGTCATAATGGCAGGTGCCGCCAGGGCCTGGATGTCGGCCAGGGTATCGGCATCAGCGGCTGTTGAGGCAGCAGCCGCCACTGCCATATTCACCGCCTCCAGGTTGTCTGCGCTGACCTGCATAACACCGGCATCGGTGTAATCCATCAGTGTCGGTGCCGGGCTGCTAGCATCTGCTGCATAGGTGCTGATCTTGGCCAGCGCTGCCATCTTAGCCGCTGCCGTCATAATGGCAGGTGTCGCCAGGGCCTGGATTTTGACCAGGGTATCGGCATCAGCGGCTGTTGAGGCAGCAGCCGCCACTGCCATATTCACCGCCTCCAGGTTGTCTGCGCTGACATCCATAACACCGGCATCGGTGTAATCCATCAGTGTCGGTGCCGGGCTGCTAGCATCTGCTGCATAGGTGCTGATCTTAGCCAGCGCTGCCATCTTAGCCGCTGCCGTCATAATGGCAGGTGTCGCCAGGGCCTGGATTTTGACCAGGGTATCGGCATCAGCGGCTGTTGAGGCAGCAGCCGCCACTGCCATATTCACCGCCTCCAGGTTGTCTGCGCTGACATCCATAACACCGGCATCGGTGTAATCCATCAGTGTCGGTGCCGGGCTGCTAGCATCTGCTGCATAGGTGCTGATCTTGGCCAGCGCTGCCATCTTAGCCGCTGCCGTCATAATGGCAGGTGTCGCCAGGGCCTGGATTTTGACCAGGGTATCGGCCTCAGCGGCTGTTGATGCAGCAGCCGCCACTGCCATATTCACCGCATCCAGGTTGTCTGCGCTGACCTGCATAACACCGGCATCGGTGTAATCCATCAGTGTCGGTGCCGGGTTGCTAGCATCTGCTGCATAGGTGCTGATCTTGGCCAGCGCTGCCATCTTAGCCGCTGCCGTCATAATGGCAGGTGTCGCCAGGGCCTGGATTTTGACCAGGGTATCGGCCTCAGCGGCTGTTGAGGCAGCAGCCGCCACTGCCATATTCACCGCCTCCAGGTTGTCTGCGCTGACCTGCATAACACCGGCATCGGTGTAATCCATCAGTGTCGGTGCCGGGTTGCTAGCATCTGCTGCATAGGTGCTGATCTTGGCCAGCGCTGCCATCTTAGCCGCTGCCGTCATAATGGCAGGTGTCGCCAGGGCCTGGATTTTGACCAGGGTATCGGCATCAGCGGCTGTTGAGGCAGCCGCCGCCACTGCCATATTCACCGCCTCCAGGTTGTCTGCGCTGACCTCCACAACACCGGCATCGGTGTAATCCATCAGTGTCGGTGCCGGGCTGCTAGCATCTGCTGCATAGGTGCTGATCTTGGCCAGCGCTGCCATCTTAGCCGCTGCCGTCATAATGGCAGGTGTCGCCAGGGCCTGGATTTTGACCAGGGTATCGGCATCAGCGGCTGTTGAGGCAGCAGCCGCCACTGCCATATTCACCGCCTCCAGGTTGTCTGCGCTGACCTCCACAACACCGGCATCGGTGTAATCCATCAGTGTCGGTGCCGGGCTGCTAGCATCTGCTGCATAGGTGCTGATCTTGGCCAGCGCTGCCATCTTAGCCGCTGCCGTCATAATGGCAGGTGTCGCCAGGGCCTGGATTTTGACCAGGGTATCGGCATCAGCGGCTGTTGAGGCAGCAGCCGCCACTGCCATATTCACCGCCTCCAGGTTGTCTGCGCTGACCTGCATAACACCGGCATCGGTGTAATCCATCAGTGTCGGTGCCGGGCTGCTAGCATCTGCTGCATAGGTGCTGATCTTGGCCAGCGCTGCCATCTTAGCCGCTGCCGTCATAATGGCAGGTGTCGCCAGGGCCTGGATTTTGACCAGGGTATCGGCATCAGCGGCTGTTGAGGCAGCAGCCGCCACTGCCATATTCACCGCCTCCAGGTTGTCTGCGCTGACATCCATAACACCGGCATCGGTGTAATCCATCAGTGTCGGTGCCGGGCTGCTAGCATCTGCTGCATAGGTGCTGATCTTGGCCAGCGCTGCCATCTTAGCCGCTGCCGTCATAATGGCAGGTGTCGCCAGGGCCTGGATTTTGACCAGGGTATCGGCATCAGCGGCTGTTGAGGCAGCAGCCGCCACTGCCATATTCACCGCCTCCAGGTTGTCTGCGCTGACCTGCATAACACCGGCATCGGTGTAATCCATCAGTGTCGGTGCCGGGCTGCTAGCATCTGCTGCATAGGTGCTGATCTTGGCCAGCGCTGCCATCTTAGCCGCTGCCGTCATAATGGCAGGTGTCGCCAGGGCCTGGATTTTGACCAGGGTATCGGCATCAGCGGCTGTTGAGGCAGCAGCCGCCACTGCCATATTCACCGCCTCCAGGTTGTCTGCGCTGACATCCATAACACCGGCATCGGTGTAATCCATCAGTGTCGGTGCCGGGCTGCTAGCATCTGCTGCATAGGTGCTGATCTTGGCCAGCGCTGCCATCTTATCCGCTGCCGTCATAATGGCAGGTGCCGCCAGGGCCTGGATGTCGGCCAGGGTATCGGCATCAGCGGCTGTTGAGGCAGCAGCCGCCACTGCCATATTCACCGCCTCCAGGTTGTCTGCGCTGACCTGCATAACACCGGCATCGGTGTAATCCATCAGTGTCGGTGCCGGGCTGCTAGCATCTGCTGCATAGGTGCTGATCTTGGCCAGCGCTGCCATCTTAGCCGCTGCCGTCATAATGGCAGGTGTCGCCAGGGCCTGGATTTTGACCAGGGTATCGGCATCAGCGGCTGTTGAGGCAGCAGCCGCCACTGCCATATTCACCGCCTCCAGGTTGTCTGCGCTGACATCCATAACACCGGCATCGGTGTAATCCATCAGTGTCGGTGCCGGGCTGCTAGCATCTGCTGCATAGGTGCTGATCTTGGCCAGCGCTGCCATCTTAGCCGCTGCCGTCATAATGGCAGGTGTCGCCAGGGCCTGGATTTTGACCAGGGTATCGGCATCAGCGGCTGTTGAGGCAGCAGCCGCCACTGCCATATTCACCGCCTCCAGGTTGTCTGCGCTGACCTGCATAACACCGGCATCGGTGTAATCCATCAGTGTCGGTGCCGGGTTGCTAGCATCTGCTGCATAGGTGCTGATCTTGGCCAGCGCTGCCATCTTAGCCGCTGCCGTCATAATGGCAGGTGTCGCCAGGGCCTGGATTTTGACCAGGGTATCGGCATCAGCGGCTGTTGAGGCAGCCGCCGCCACTGCCATATTCACCGCCTCCAGGTTGTCTGCGCTGACCTCCACAACACCGGCATCGGTGTAATCCATCAGTGTCGGTGCCGGGCTGCTAGCATCTGCTGCATAGGTGCTGATCTTGGCCAGCGCTGCCATCTTAGCCGCTGCCGTCATAATGGCAGGTGTCGCCAGGGCCTGGATTTTGACCAGGGTATCGGCATCAGCGGCTGTTGAGGCAGCAGCCGCCACTGCCATATTCACCGCCTCCAGGTTGTCTGCGCTGACCTGCATAACACCGGCATCGGTGTAATCCATCAGTGTCGGTGCCGGGCTGCTAGCATCTGCTGCATAGGTGCTGATCTTGGCCAGCGCTGCCATCTTAGCCGCTGCCGTCATAATGGCAGGTGTCGCCAGGGCCTGGATTTTGACCAGGGTATCGGCATCAGCGGCTGTTGAGGCAGCAGCCGCCACTGCCATATTCACCGCCTCC
The DNA here is from genome assembly GCA_965261425.1 of Candidatus Spongiihabitans sp. Classification (GTDB taxonomy): domain Bacteria; phylum Pseudomonadota; class Gammaproteobacteria; order Arenicellales; family Poriferihabitantaceae; genus Spongiihabitans. Next base: position 96,648 of record OZ253452.1, on the reverse strand, counting down.
AGGTTGTCTGCGCTGACATCCATAACACCGGCAGCGGTGTAATCCATCAGTGTCGGTGCCGGGTTGCTAGCATCTGCTGCATAGGTGCTGATCTTGGCCAGCGCTGCCATCTTAGCCGCTGCCGTCATAATGGCAGGTGTCGCCAGGGCCTGGATTTTGACCAGGGTATCGGCATCAGCGGCTGTTGAGGCAGCAGCCGCCACTGCCATATTCACCGCCTCCAGGTTGTCTGCGCTGACCTGCATAACACCGGCATCGGTGTAATCCATCAGTGTCGGTGCCGGGCTGCTAGCATCTGCTGCATAGGTGCTGATCTTGGCCAGCGCTGCCATCTTAGCCGCTGCCGTCATAATGGCAGGTGTCGCCAGGGCCTGGATTTTGACCAGGGTATCGGCATCAGCGGCTGTTGAGGCAGCAGCCGCCACTGCCATATTCACCGCCTCCAGGTTGTCTGCGCTGACCTGCATAACACCGGCATCGGTGTAATCCATCAGTGTCGGTGCCGGGCTGCTAGCATCTGCTGCATAGGTGCTGATCTTGGCCAGCGCTGCCATCTTAGCCGCTGCCGTCATAATGGCAGGTGTCGCCAGGGCCTGGATTTTGACCAGGGTATCGGCATCAGCGGCTGTTGAGGCAGCAGCCGCCACTGCCATATTCACCGCCTCCAGGTTGTCTGCGCTGACCTGCATAACACCGGCATCGGTGTAATCCATCAGTGTCGGTGCCGGGCTGCTAGCATCTGCTGCATAGGTGCTGATCTTGGCCAGCGCTGCCATCTTAGCCGCTGCCGTCATAATGGCAGGTGTCGCCAGGGCCTGGATTTTGACCAGGGTATCGGCATCAGCGGCTGTTGAGGCAGCAGCCGCCACTGCCATATTCACCGCCTCCAGGTTGTCTGCGCTGACATCCATAACACCGGCATCGGTGTAATCCATCAGTGTCGGTGCCGGGCTGCTAGCATCTGCTGCATAGGTGCTGATCTTGGCCAGCGCTGCCATCTTAGCCGCTGCCGTCATAATGGCAGGTGTCGCCAGGGCCTGGATTTTGACCAGGGTATCGGCATCAGCGGCTGTTGAGGCAGCAGCCGCCACTGCCATATTCACCGCCTCCAGGTTGTCTGCGCTGACCTGCATAACACCGGCATCGGTGTAATCCATCAGTGTCGGTGCCGGGCTGCTAGCATCTGCTGCATAGGTGCTGATCTTGGCCAGCGCTGCCATCTTAGCCGCTGCCGTCATAATGGCAGGTGTCGCCAGGGCCTGGATTTTGACCAGGGTATCGGCATCAGCGGCTGTTGAGGCAGCAGCCGCCACTGCCATATTCACCGCCTCCAGGTTGTCTGCGCTGACATCCATAACACCGGCAGCGGTGTAATCCATCAGTGTCGGTGCCGGGTTGCTAGCATCTGCTGCATAGGTGCTGATCTTGGCCAGCGCTGCCATCTTAGCCGCTGCCGTCATAATGGCAGGTGTCGCCAGGGCCTGGATTTTGACCAGGGTATCGGCATCAGCGGCTGTTGAGGCAGCAGCCGCCACTGCCATATTCACCGCCTCCAGGTTGTCTGCGCTGACCTGCATAACACCGGCATCGGTGTAATCCATCAGTGTCGGTGCCGGGCTGCTAGCATCTGCTGCATAGGTGCTGATCTTGGCCAGCGCTGCCATCTTAGCCGCTGCCGTCATAATGGCAGGTGTCGCCAGGGCCTGGATTTTGACCAGGGTATCGGCATCAGCGGCTGTTGAGGCAGCAGCCGCCACTGCCATATTCACCGCCTCCAGGTTGTCTGCGCTGACCTGCATAACACCGGCATCGGTGTAATCCATCAGTGTCGGTGCCGGGCTGCTAGCATCTGCTGCATAGGTGCTGATCTTAGCCAGCACTGCCATCTTAGCCGCTGCCGTCATAATGGCAGGTGTCGCCAGGGCCTGGATTTTGACCAGGGTATCGGCATCAGCGGCTGTTGAGGCAGCAGCCGCCACTGCCATATTCACCGCCTCCAGGTTGTCTGCGCTGACCTGCATAACACCGGCATCGGTGTAATCCATCAGTGTCGGTGCCGGGCTGCTAGCATCTGCTGCATAGGTGCTGATCTTGGCCAGCGCTGACATCCATAACACCGGCATCGGTGTAATCCATCAGTGTCGGTGCCGGGCTGCTAGCATCTCCTGCATAGGTGCTGATCTTGGCCAGCGCTGCCATCTTAGCCGCTGCCGTCATAATGGCAGGTGTCGCCAGGGCCTGGATGTCGGCCAGGGTATCGGCCTCAGCGGCTGTTGCCGCCGCCGCCACTGCCATATTCACCGCCTCCAGGTTGTCTGCGCTCACCTGCATAACACCGGCATCGGTGTAATCCATCAGTGTCGGTGCCGGGCTGCTAGCATCTGCTGCATAGGTGCTGATCTTGGCCAGCGCTGCCATCTTAGCCGCTGCCGTCATAATGGCAGGTGCCGCCAGGGCCTGGATGTCGGCCAGGGTATCGGCCTCAGCGGCTGTTGAGGCAGCCGCCGCCACTGCCATATTGACCGCCTCCAGGTTGTCTGCGCTGACATCCATAACACCGGCATCGGTGTAATCCATCAGTGTCGGTGCCGGGCTGCTAGCATCTCCTGCATAGGTGCTGATCTTGGCCAGCGCTGCCATCTTAGCCGCTGCCGTCATAATGGCAGGTGCCGCCAGGGCCTGGATGTCGGCCAGGGTATCGGCCTCAGCGGCTGTTGCCGCCGCCGCCACCACTGCCATATTCACCGCCTCCAGGTTGTCTGCGCTGACATCCATAACACCGGCATCGGTGTAATCCATCAGTGTCGGTGCCGGGCTGCTAGCATCTGCTGCATAGGTGCTGATCTTGGCCAGCGCTGCTGCCTTAGCCGCTGCCGTCATAATGGCAGGTGCCGCCAGGGCCTGGATGTCGGCCAGGGTATCGGCCTCAGCGGCTGTTGAGGCAGCCGCCGCCACTGCCATATTGACCGCCTCCAGGTTGTCTGCGCTGACATCCATAACACCGGCATCGGTGTAATCCATCAGTGTCGGTGCCGGGTTGCTAGCATCTGCTGCGTAGGTGCTGATCTTGGCCAGCGCTGCTGCCTTAGCCGCTGCCGTCATAATGGCAGGTGCCGCCAGGGCCTGGATGTCGGCCAGGGTATCGGCCTCAGCGGCTGTTGAGGCAGCCGCCGCCACTGCCATATTGACAGCCTCCAGGTTGTCTGCGCTGACCTGCATAACACCGGCATCGGTGTAATCCATCAGTGTCGGTATCGGGTTGCTAGCATCTGCTGCATAGGTGCTGATCTTGGCCAGCGCTGCTGCCTTAGCCGCTGCCGTCATAATGGCAGGTGCCGCCAGGGCCTGGATGTCGGCCAGGGTATCGGCCTCATCTGCTGTTGCGGCCGCCGCCACTGCCGCATTGACCGCCTCCAGGTTGTCTGCGCTGACATCCATAACACCGGCATCGGTGTAATCCATCAGTGTCGGTGCCGGGTTGCTAGCATCTGCTGCATAGGTGCTGATCTTGGCCAGCGCTGCTGCCTTAGCCGCTGCCGTCATAATGGCAGGTGCCGCCAGGGCCTGGATGTCGGCCAGGGTATCGGCCTCAGCGGCTGTTGAGGCAGCCGCCGCCACTGCCATATTGACAGCCTCCAGGTTGTCTGCGCTGACATCCATAACACCGGCATCGGTGTAATCCATCAGTGTCGGTATCGGGTTGCTAGCATCTGCTGCATAGGTGCTGATCTTGGCCAGCGCTGCTGCCTTAGCCGCTGCCGTCATAATGGCAGGTGTCGCCAGGGCCTGGATGTCGGCCAGGGTATCGGCCTCAGCGGCTGTTGCCGCCGCCGCCACTGCCATATTCACCGCCTCTAGGTTGTCTGCGCTGACCTGCACAACACCGGCATCGGTGTAATCCATCAGTGTCGGTGCCGGGCTGCTAGCATCTGCTGCATAGGTGCTGATCTTGGCCAGCGCTGCCATATTAGCCGCTGCCGTCATAATGGCAGGTGTCGCCAGGGCCTGGATTTTGACCAGGGTATCGGCCTCAGCGGCTGTTGAGGCAGCAGCCGCCACTGCCATATTCACCGCCTCCAGGTTGTCTGCGCTGACCTGCATAACACCGGCATCGGTGTAATCCATCAGTGTCGGTATCGGGTTGCTAGCATCTGCTGCATAGGTGCTGATCTTGGCCAGCGCTGCCATCTTAGCCGCTGCCGTCATAATGGCAGGTGTCGCCAGGGCCTGGATTTTGACCAGGGTATCGGCCTCAGCGGCTGTTGAGGCAGCAGCCGCCACTGCCATATTCACCGCCTCCAGGTTGTCTGCGCTGACCTGCATAACACCGGCATCGGTGTAATCCATCAGTGTCGGTGCCGGGCTGCTAGCATCTGCTGCATAGGTGCTGATCTTGGCCAGCGCTGCCATCTTAGCCGCTGCCGTCATAATGGCAGGTGCCGCCAGGGCCTGGATGTCGGCCAGGGTATCGGCCTCAGCGGCTGTTGAGGCAGCCGCCGCCACTGCCATATTGACAGCCTCCAGGTTGTCTGCGCTGACATCCATAACACCGGCATCGGTGTAATCCATCAGTGTCGGTATCGGGTTGCTAGCATCTGCTGCATAGGTGCTGATCTTGGCCAGCGCTGCCATCTTAGCCGCTGCCGTCATAATGGCAGGTGCCGCCAGGGCCTGGATGTCGGCCAGGGTATCGGCATCAGCGGCTGTTGAGGCAGCCGCCGCCACTGCCATATTGACCGCCTCCAGGTTGTCTGCGCTGACATCCATAACACCGGCATCGGTGTAATCCATCAGTGTCGGTGCCGGGCTGCTAGCATCTCCTGCATAGGTGCTGATCTTGGCCAGCGCTGCCATCTTAGCCGCTGCCGTCATAATGGCAGGTGCCGCCAGGGCCTGGATGTCGGCCAGGGTATCGGCCTCAGCGGCTGTTGCCGCCGCCGCCACTGCCATATTCACCGCCTCCAGGTTGTCTGCGCTGACATCCATAACACCGGCATCGGTGTAATCCATCAGTGTCGGTGCCGGGCTGCTAGCATCTGCTGCATAGGTGCTGATCTTGGCCAGCGCTGCTGCCTTAGCCGCTGCCGTCATAATGGCAGGTGCCGCCAGGGCCTGGATGTCGGCCAGGGTATCGGCCTCAGCGGCTGTTGAGGCAGCCGCCGCCACTGCCATATTGACCGCCTCCAGGTTGTCTGCGCTGACCTGCATAACACCGGCATCGGTGTAATCCATCAGTGTCGGTGCCGGGTTGCTAGCATCTGCTGCATAGGTGCTGATCTTGGCCAGCGCTGCTGCCTTAGCCGCTGCCGTCATAATGGCAGGTGCCGCCAGGGCCTGGATGTCGGCCAGGGTATCGGCCTCAGCGGCTGTTGAGGCAGCCGCCGCCACTGCCATATTGACAGCCTCCAGGTTGTCTGCGCTGACATCCATAACACCGGCATCGGTGTAATCCATCAGTGTCGGTATCGGGTTGCTAGCATCTGCTGCATAGGTGCTGATCTTGGCCAGCGCTGCTGCCTTAGCCGCTGCCGTCATAATGGCAGGTGTCGCCAGGGCCTGGATGTCGGCCAGGGTATCGGCCTCATCTGCTGTTGCGGCCGCCGCCACTGCCGCATTGACCGCCTCCAGGTTGTCTGCGCTGACATCCATAACACCGGCATCGGTGTAATCCATCAGTGTCGGTGCCGGGTTGCTAGCATCTGCTGCATAGGTGCTGATCTTGGCCAGCGCTGCTGCCTTAGCCGCTGCCGTCATAATGGCAGGTGCCGCCAGGGCCTGGATGTCGGCCAGGGTATCGGCCTCAGCGGCTGTTGAGGCAGCCGCCGCCACTGCCATATTGACAGCCTCCAGGTTGTCTGCGCTGACATCCATAACACCGGCATCGGTGTAATCCATCAGTGTCGGTATCGGGTTGCTAGCATCTGCTGCATAGGTGCTGATCTTGGCCAGCGCTGCTGCCTTAGCCGCTGCCGTCATAATGGCAGGTGTCGCCAGGGCCTGGATGTCGGCCAGGGTATCGGCCTCAGCGGCTGTTGCCGCCGCCGCCACTGCCATATTCACCGCCTCTAGGTTGTCTGCGCTGACCTGCACAACACCGGCATCGGTGTAATCCATCAGTGTCGGTGCCGGGCTGCTAGCATCTGCTGCATAGGTGCTGATCTTGGCCAGCGCTGCCATATTAGCCGCTGCCGTCATAATGGCAGGTGTCGCCAGGGCCTGGATTTTGACCAGGGTATCGGCCTCAGCGGCTGTTGAGGCAGCAGCCGCCACTGCCATATTGACCGCCTCCAGGTTGTCTGCGCTGACATCCATAACACCGGCATCGGTGTAATCCATCAGTGTCGGTGCCGGGCTGCTAGCATCTGCTGCATAGGTGCTGATCTTGGCCAGCGCTGCCATCTTAGCCGCTGCCGTCATAATGGCAGGTGCCGCCAGGGCCTGGATGTCGGCCAGGGTATCGGCCTCAGCGGCTGTTGCCGCCGCCGCCACTGCCATATTCACCGCCTCCAGGTTGTCTGCGCTGACATCCATAACACCGGCATCGGTGTAATCCATCAGTGTCGGTGCCGGGCTGCTAGCATCTGCTGCATAGGTGCTGATCTTGGCCAGCGCTGCCATATTAGCCGCTGCCGTCATAATGGCAGGTGTCGCCAGGGCCTGGATTTTGACCAGGGTATCGGCCTCAGCGGCTGTTGAGGCAGCAGCCGCCACTGCCATATTCACCGCCTCCAGGTTGTCTGCGCTGACCTGCATAACACCGGCATCGGTGTAATCCATCAGTGTCGGTGCCGGGCTGCTAGCATCTGCTGCATAGGTGCTGATCTTGGCCAGCGCTGCCATCTTAGCCGCTGCCGTCATAATGGCAGGTGCCGCCAGGGCCTGGATGTCGGCCAGGGTATCGGCCTCAGCGGCTGTTGAGGCAGCCGCCGCCACTGCCATATTGACAGCCTCCAGGTTGTCTGCGCTGACATCCATAACACCGGCATCGGTGTAATCCATCAGTGTCGGTATCGGGTTGCTAGCATCTGCTGCATAGGTGCTGATCTTGGCCAGCGCTGCCATCTTAGCCGCTGCCGTCATAATGGCAGGTGCCGCCAGGGCCTGGATGTCGGCCAGGGTATCGGCATCAGCGGCTGTTGAGGCAGCAGCCGCCACTGCCATATTCACCGCCTCCAGGTTGTCTGCGCTGACCTGCATAACACCGGCATCGGTGTAATCCATCAGTGTCGGTGCCGGGCTGCTAGCATCTGCTGCATAGGTGCTGATCTTGGCCAGCGCTGCCATCTTAGCCGTATTGACGGTAATGGTGACGGTATCAGGCTGTGAGTTCGTGAATCCGTCATTCACCACCAGCGAGAAGGTCAGCACAGCATTCGCTGGTAACTGCTCTGGTACCGTGAAGGTTGGGCGTGCGGCATGGGCATTGCTTAAGGTGACCGTTGGTGTGCCTGCCGTTTGCGTCCAAGCATAGGTTAGGCTGCATCCTCTAAAACAAACACTTGCGCTACCATCCAGGGTGACCACAGTCCCTCTGTCCACGATCTGAGGCTGTCCAGCTTCGGCGACGGGAGAAACACTGATAGCGACTGTTGCTGGTAAACCAGCCAACAGCGCGATGGCTGATACATCAAGTGGGTTACCAAACAAATCCAGCCTTGTCAGCACAGACAGATCCGAGAAAATACCAGTGGGTAATGTGCTGAGTTGGTTCTCCCTCAAATCCAGGAATGTCAGCGCAGACAGACCCGAGAAAGTGCCAGCGGATAATGTGCTGATTTGGTTGTACAGCAAACGCAGCGCTGTCAGCGCAGACAGGCCTAAGAAAGCATCAGCGGATAATGTACTGATTTGGTTGTTGCCTAAATCCAGGGATGTCAGCGCAGACAGACCGGCAAGGTCGCCCGCTTTTAGATTGGTGATGTTTGCGAATGCTAAACTCAAACCTGTTATTGCTGCTAACTGCTCTGTCGTCACCGAGGCGCAGTTGGTTACCCCAATGCTTGCGACAATCCTATTACGAATTGCTTTGGTGCGGGTGCATATACCACCTGACGCATTGGTGATGACGGTGATTGTTGCCGGTAAACCAGCCAACAGCATGATGGCTGATGCATCAAGTGGGTTACCAACCAAATCCAGCTCTGTCAGCGCAGACAGACCGGTGAAAGCACCCGCGGGTAATGTGCTGATTTGGTTGTTATGCAAATCCAGATTTGTCAGCGCAGACAGACCGGCAAAGTCGCCCGCTTTTAGAGTGGTGATGCCTCTTCTGTAGAAACTCAAATATGTTATTGCTGCTAACTGCTCTGTCGTCACCTGAGTGCAGTCGGTTACACCGCGTATTCGGCTGACAATTTCATTACGAACTGCTTCGGTGCGAGCGCATATACCTGCTTTTGCGGTAATGGTCACGGTATCAGGCTGTGAGTTCGCGTTGCCGTCATTCACCACCAGTGAGAAGGTCAGCACAGCATCCGCTGTTATCTGATCTGGTGCCGTGAAGGTTGGGCGTGCCGTGTCAGCACCACTTAAGCTGACTGTTGGCGTGCCTGCCGTTTGTGTCCATGTATAGGTCAGCATCTCGTTTTCAGGGTCAGAACTGGTGCTGCCATCCAGGGTGACCATAGCACCCTCGGCTACGGTTTGAGCAGCGCCCGCATCGGCAGTGGGGGCATCATTGATGCCAGCGGTGACGGTGATCTCTACGGTGCTGCGAAATGCGGAGAACAACCCCCGCGCATCCCTAACGCTGAGCCTGAAGGTCAGCGTTGCATCCGCCGCCAGATTGTCTGGTGCGGTGAAGGTCGGGCTGGCGGCAGTTGCATCGCTCAGGGTAACGTCCACGCCTGCAGTTTGTATCCAGGTGTAGGCGAGGGTTTGCATTTCAGGGTCAGAACTTGCGCTGCCATCTAAGGTGACCATAGCACCTTCGGCTACGGTCTGATCAGGTCCGGCATTGGCGGTTGGTGCGTCATTCCTGCCGTGGACAACGATTTCCACGAGGCTGGTACCGATAGCTCCCCGCGTATCGGTGACGGTGAGGATGAAGATCAGCCTTGTAAACCTCAACTCCCCGATCACCGAACCGAACCTCCCCCTAATGCGTTGGGTCACTTGCCCTGGTGGTGCGGTGAAGGTCGGGCTGGCGGTATCGGCTCCAGTCAAGGCAATAACAGTCCTGCCAGAGGTTTGCGTCCAGGCGTAGGTCAAATCTTCGCCTTCGGGATCGGTGCCGCTACCGCTCAAGGCCACAGTCTCGAACTCGCCCACGATCTGAGGCGATCCCGCATTGGCGGTTGGTGCGTCATTGGTGCCAGCGGTGACGGTAATGGTCACGGTGTCGGCAGGTGAATCCATGTTGCCGTCATTCACCATCAGTGAGAAAGTCAGCGTTGCATCCGCTGTTATCTGATCTGGTGCGGTGAAGGTTGGGCTGGCGGTATTGGCTCCAGTTAGGGTGACATCCACGCCAGTAGTTTGTGTCCAGGCATAGGCGAGGGTTTGCATTTCAGGGTCAGAACTGGCGCTGCCATACAGGGTGACCATAGCACCTTCGGCTACGGTCTGATCAGGTCCGGCATTGGCGGTTGGTGCGTCATTGATGCCAGCGGTGACGGTAATGGTGACGATATCGGGCTGTGAGTTCGTGAATCCGTCATTCACCACCAGTGAGAAGGTCAGCGTTGCATCCGTCACCAGATTGGCTGGTGCAGTGAAGGTCGGGCTGGCGGTATTGGCTCCAGTCAGGGTGACATCCACGCCAGTAGTTTGTGTCCAGGCATAGGCGAGGGTTTGCATTTCAGGGTCAGAACTTGCGCTGCCATCTAAGGTGACCATAGCACCCTCGGCTACGGTTTGAGCAGTGCCCGCATCGGCAGTGGGGGCATTATTGGTGATGGCAGGATTTACTAATGCCTGGATGTCGGCCAGGGTATCGGCATCAGCGGCTGTTGCGGCAGCCGCCACTGCCATATTCACCGCCTCCAGGTTGTCTGCGCTGACATCCATAACACCGGCATCGGTGTAATCCATCAGTGTCGGTGCCGGGCTGCTAGCATCTCCTGCATAGGTGCTGATCTTGGCCAGCGCTGCCATCTTAGCCGCTGCCGTCATAATGGCAGGTGCCGCCAGGGCCTGGATGTCGGCCAGGGTATCGGCCTCAGCGGCTGTTGATGCTGCAGCCACTGCCGCATTGACCGCATCAAGGTTGTCTGCGCTGACATCCATAACACCGGCATCGGTGTAATCCATCAGTGTCGGTGCCGGGCTGCTACTATCTCCTGCATAGGTGCTGATCTTGGCCAGCGCCGTTGCCTTAGCCGCTGCCGTCATAATGGCAGGTGCCGCCAGGGCCTGGATGTCGGCCAGGGTATCGGCATCAGCGGCTGTTGCCGCCGCCACTGCCATATTGACCGCCTCGAGGTTGTCTGCGCTCACCCCCATAACACCAGCATCGGTGTAATCCATCAGTGTCGGTGCCGGGCTGCTACTATCTCCTGCATAGGTGCTGATCTTGGCCAGCGCTGCCATATTAGCCGCTGCCGTCATAATGGCAGGTGCCGCCAGGGCCTGGATGTCGGCCAGGGTATCGGCATCAGCGGCTGTTGATGCAGCAGCCACTGCCGCATTGACCGCCTCCAGGTTGTCTGCGCTGACATCCATAACACCGGCATCGGTGTAATCCATCAGTGTCGGTGCCGGGCTGCTACTATCTCCTGCATAGGTGCTGATCTTGGCCAGGGCAATCCGGGCATCGGGTAAACCAGCCAACAGCATGATGGCTGATGCATCAAGTGGGTTGCCAAACAAATCCAGCCTTGTCAGCACAGACAGATCCGAGAAAATACCAGCGGGTAATGTGCTGATTTGGTTGTTTCTCAAATCCAGCCATGTCAGCGCAGACAGACCCGAGAAAGTGCCAGCGGATAATGTGTTGATTTGGTTGTTATTCAAAAACAGCCCTGTCAGCGCAGACAGACCGGTGAAAGCACCAGCGGATAATGTACTGATTTGGTTGTTATGCAAATCCAGATTTGTCAGCTTAGACAGACCGGTGAAAGCACCAGCGGGTAATGTGCCGATTTGGTTGCCAGCCAAAAACAGCCCTGTCAGCGCAGACAGACCGGTGAAAGCATCAGCGGGTAATATACTGATTTGGTTGTTCTGCAAATTCAGACTTGTCAGCTTAGACAGACCCGAGAAAGTATCAGCGGGTAATGTGCTGAGTTGGTTGCCATTCAAACTCAGTGCTGTCAGCGCAGACAGACCGGTGAAAGCACCAGCGGGTAATGTGCCGATTTGGTTGCCGCCCAAAAACAGCCTTGTCAGCGCAGACAGACCGGTGAAAGCATCAGCGGGTAATGTACTGATTTGGTTGTTATTCAAAGCCAGAAATGTCAGCTTAGACAGATCCGAGAAAATACCAGTGGGTAATGTGCTGATTTGGTTGCTATTCAAATACAGCGTTGTCAGCGCAGACAGACCCGAGAAAGCATCGGTGGGTAATGTGCTGATTTGGCTGTTACTCAAATCCAGCATTGGCAGCTTAGACAGACCCGAGAAAGCACCAGCGGATAATGTGCTGATTTGGTTGTTTCTCAACCCCAGCCCTGTCAGCGCAGACAGACCGGCAAAGTCGCCCGCTTTTAGAGTGGTGATGCCTTTGCCGTCTAAACCCAAACCTGTTATTGCTGCTAACTGCTCTGCCGTTACTAGGGCGCAGTCGGTTACACCAGCTATGCTTGCGACAATTTCATTACGAATTGCTTTGGTGCGGGTGCATATACCACCTGACGCATTGGTGATGACGGTGATTGTTGCCGGTAAACCAGCCAACAGCATGATGGCTGATGCATCAAGTGGGTTGCCAACCAAATCCAGCTCTCTCAGCGCAGGCAGACCGGAGAAAGCACCCGTGGGTAATGTGCTGATTTGGTTGTTATGCAAATCCAGCTCTGTCAGCTTAGACAGACCCGAGAAAGCACCCGTGGGTAATGTGCTGATTTGGTTGTTCTGCAAATTCAGACTTGTCAGCTTAGACAGACCGGAGAAAGCACCCGTGGGTAATGTGCTGATTTGGTTGTTATGCAAATCCAGCTCTGTCAGCTTAGACAGACCCGAGAAAGCACCCGTGGGTAATGTGCTGATTTGGTTGTTCTGCAAATCCAGCCTTGTCAGCTTAGACAGATCCGAGAAAATACCAGTGGGTAATGTGCTGATTTGGTTGCTATTCAAATTCAGCCATGTCAGCGCAGACAGACCGGTGAAAGCACCAGTGGGTAATGTGCTGAGTTGGTTGTTGTTCAAAAACAGCCATGGCAGTGCAGACAGACCGGCAAAGTCGCCCGCTTTTAAGGTGGTGATGCCTGCATATCCTAAACGCAAATATGTTATTGCTGCTAACTGCTCTGTCGTCACTAGAGCGCAGTCGGTTACACCGGGTATTCGGCTGACAATTTCATTACGAATTGCTTCGGTGCGGGTGCATATACCACCCGACGCATTGGTGATGGCAGTGACTGTTGCCGGTAAACCAGCTAACAGCATGATGGCTGATGCATCAAGTGGGTTACCAACCAAATCCAGCTCTGTCAGCGCAGACAGACCCGAGAAAATACCAGCAGGCAATGTGCTGAGTTGGTTGTTATGCAAATCCAGCTCTGTTAGCGCAGACAGACCGGTGAAAGCACCAGCGGGTAATGTGCTGAGTTGGTTGTTACTCAAATCCAGATTTGTCAGCGCAGACAGACCGGCAAAGTCGCCCGCTTTTAGAGCGGTGATGCCTTTGCTGTCTAAACTCAAAAATTCTATTGCTGCTAACTGCGCCGTCGTCACCCGAGCGCAATCGGTTACCCCGCTTATCTTTCTGACAATCGCATTATGAACTGCTGCGGTACGAGCGCATATACCTGCTGTGCTGTCATCATGATCGGCGTAAACCGGCGGTGCCAGAAACGCCGAGGTGATACACAGTAAAACGAACAAAGCGGCGACCAAGAACCGCATCAAGGGCATTGACGGACACCTTGATGTTAAAATCACCGTCCTGCCCGGCAATAAGCCGAAGAGCGGCTTGTGTATGGTACGGGGGGCAACTATATGGTTATTAAGCGTTTTTGTGGTGCATGATGACTTCATTCGGAACCTCATCTCGTTTTGATTGCTTGGTAAACCCTTAAAACATACCAATAGTAACATTCTTGAATTCAAGAGTGCAAATAGTGTGACTTTCCGCACACTTTCTGTTTTTTTTATTCATTGAGACCTTTGCATAACCCACAAAACACTCGCGCACTGTCAACTCAAAGCTCAAATGTCCCCTTTTATATTCATTATGAGGTATTGAGACTTTTGCACTTGTACTCTGTGGGTATAAATTCAAAAGTGGAAAACCCTGCGGGTTTGGCTGTTTTACTGGGTTCCTGCTTTCGCAGGAACGACGATATTGGGTTTTTTGCACAGTCTCGAAAGAGACTGTGCAAAAAACCTCGTTAGGTTACGCTGGTGGAAAACCCAACCCCCTAAATCCCCCTCGTATGATCCCAATCGGGTAAATTATCAACTCGTTTAGTGGTTTTTAATGGACCCTATCCAACGGCGGTTGGATGGGTAGTAGTGATGCAGTAGCCCCCAGTAAGTTTTTAAACTTGTTGATAAGGTATCGCACCTACTACCCGCTTTACCGGTTTTTGCTCCTCGACAATTGCTCCTGCATTGTTCTAATAAGTTACATCCATGTAACGATGCAAAACCAGCATACGACCGCCATGGATGGCGGAAGTGCAAATAATGCAGGAGCAATTATTTGCCCGTACGTCCTTGTACATAAACTTCATCAAGTGCGGACAGTATCTGGTGCAAGACCAAAAATCTGAGCACGAATAGTACGAGGATGCACCGAAGTTAAATTATCCAACCTATCTACAATTATAACCGGAGAATGTTATGTTATGTATCGGTATTGATATATCTAAAGCACGTTTTGATGGTGCTGTGTGCGTTGAGGGTGTTGACCACAACCCGTCTTTTGCTAATGATCATAAAGGCTTCAAAGCCTTGTCCAAATGGCTAAAATCATTGGACGCAGCGCAAGAGCGGGTGTTTTGTATGGAAGCCACCCCCGTTTATGGAGTTGCTTTGGCGTATTATTTACATCGCTCAGGCGACAATGTGATTGTGGCGAACCCAATGAGAACCCATGCGTTTGTCAAGATGGAAATGTTGCGTAATAAAACGGATAAATCCGATGCTGGCAGCATTGCGCGTTATTGTCAGCATATTGTGGTCAAAGGTGAGTTAGAGAAAAACCGGTTCAAGCCCAAAAGTGAAGCCAGTGTTGCGTTACAATGCCTGATGACGCGCTTGGAGCAGTTAAACAAACAATCAACCCAAGAGAAGAATCGTTTGCCAGTGAGTTTGAATAAGACCGCCAGCAAATCAATCAAAGCGATGATTCGGTACATCTGTCGGCAAATAGTGATTGTTGAACAGGAAATCAAGGCGTTGGTTGCGGGCGATGCTGTGTTGCGTCAACAAGTACGGTTATTGACCAGCATTGGCGGGATCGGCAACAAAACGGCTTGGGCTATCCTCGCCTATATGGGGGATATATCGTCATTTGATAACGCCAAGCAAGTGGCCAGTTTTGCTGGGTTGAATCCGAAGATAACCCAGTCTGGCAGTAGTATCAACAAGAGTAGTCTGTCAAAAATAGGGCACAAACGCCTGAGAAAGTCTCTCTATATGCCAGCACTGACGGCAACGCGACACAATCCAGTCACGCAGAATTTATACAATAGGCTACTTGATAAAGGCAAACCTAAACAAGTGGCAGTGTGCGCGGTGATGCGGAAACTACTGGTTATATCTTATGGGGTATTAAAATCAGAACAGCCTTTTGATGTCAATTATGCTTGCAAATAGCGCGTTTGTGGTGGAATCCCGGCAGGCAAAGTCATTCTAACAATGAGGCGAAAAAAAGTTGAAAATAAGTGGATTTTTAACACAGTATCTTATCAGGGGGGAATTAAGTGACAAGTCCCCCTGACAAGGGGGATTTAGGGGGTTGGGTTTTCCGCAGTCTCTGAAGTTCCGTTTCCGATTGCCATTCACACGCAAGTAAGCCGGAAGTGCGACTTTAGCCGCGCCAATCCTCCTGTTCATCCATGTGAATGCTTTTCGATAAATACTCTTCGGCGGACAATGGACGGTGTAAATTGATAATTGAAAATGGTGGTTAGGTTTTGAAAGGAGAAGTCCCCGAAGTGTGGGTTGGTATCGCCTGTGGACACGATAACCATGCTAAATAGCATCCTAATTGAGCAACACCCAACGAGTCAGAATCACTTTGTATCATGGACGAAAAATGATTGTGAGTGTCCATGATTATTTGTTAGCGTAGGAAAAAACTGAACAGTGCAACCATCACCCCTACGCTACCCATTGTTAAGCCAACCATCCACTTGATTAGGTGCGCTTCGGTGTTGGCAATTTCTGCGTGAGTTTTGGCAATTTCTGCTTTAAGCGCGGACTCGGTGTTGGCAATGTCTACTTTGGTGTTGGCAATTTCTACTTTAAGTGCGGCCTCGGTGTTGGCAATTTCTACTTTAAGTGCGGCCTCGGTGTTGGCAATTTCTACTTTAAGTGCGGCCTCGGTTTTGACAATTTCTGCGTTAGTTTTGGCAATTTCTGCTCTAAGTACGGACTCGGTGTTGGCAATGTCTGCTTTAAGTGCAGACTCGATTTTAGCAATTTCTACGTTAGTTTTGGCAATTTCTGCTCTAAGTACGGACTCGGTGTTGGCAATGTCTACTTTAAGTGCGGACTCGGTATTGGCAATATCCGCTTTAAGTGTGGCCTCGGTGTTGGCTAATTCGTTTTTGGTGGCGAGGTTGGCATTGAGTAGATCAGCTTGAGATTCGGCAAGTGCTTCGGCTTGTTGTACAGGCATACCGACCGCCGTCATAAGTTTGACGAAATGGTGTGTATCAAAGGCGAGCGCATTAGAAGCCATACTTGGACTTTAATACAGACGCTGTTGTTTGTCCACTCTACTGGCAATTGACGCTGACAATTGATAATTGATAATTGAAAATTGAAAATTGAGAATGACGGCTAGGTTTTGATAAGAATATTTATTTTACTGGATTCCTGCTTCCGAGACTTTGCAAAAAACCAATATTTGTCGTTCCTAACCCCCCTAGCCCCCCTCGTATGATCCCAATCGGGTAAATTATCCACTCGTTTAGTGGTTTTTAATTGATCCTATCCAACGGCGGTTGGATGGGTAGTAGTGATGCAGTAGCCCCCAGTAAGTTTTTAAGCTTGTTGATAAGGTATCGCACCTACTACCCGCTTTACCGGTTTTTGCTCCTCGACAATTGCTCCTGCATTGTTCTAATAAGTTACATCCATGTAACGATGCAAAACCGGCATACGACCGCCATGGATGGCGGAAGTGCAAATAATGCAGGAGCAATTATTTGCCCGTACGTCCTTGTACATAAACTTCATCAAGTGCGGACAGTATCTGGTGCAAGACCAAGAATATGAGCACGAATAGTACGAGGATGCACCGAAGTTAAATGATCCAACCTATCTACAATTATAACCGGAGAATGTTATGTTATGTATCGGTATTGATATATCCAAAGCACGTTTTGATGGTGCTGTGTGCGTTGAGGATGTTGACCACAACTCGTCTTTTGCTCATGATCATAAAGGCTTCAAAGCCTTGTCCAAATGGCTAAAATCATTGGGCGCAGCGCAAGAGCGAGTGTTTTGTATGGAAGCCACCAGCGTTTATGGGGTTGCCTTGGCGTATTATTTACATCGCTCAGGCGACCAGGTGATGGTGGCGAACCCAATGAGAACCCATGCGTTTGTCAAGATGGAAATGTTGCGTAATAAAACGGATAAATCCGATACCCACAGGGCACAAGTGCTGGCAGCATTGCACGTTATTGTCAGCATATTGTGGTCAAAGGTGAGTTAGAGAAAAATCTGTTCAAGCCCAAAAGCGAAGCCAGTGTTGCGTTACAATGCCTGATGACGCGCTTGGAGCAGTTAAACAAACAATCAACCCAAGAGAAGAATCGTTTGCCAGTGAGTTTGAATAAGACCGCCAGCCAATCAATCAAAGCGATGATTCGGTACATCTGTCGGCAAATAGTGATTGTTGAACAGGAAATCAAGGCGTTGGTTGCGGGCGATTCTGTGTTGCGTCAACAAGTACGGTTATTGACCAGCATTGGCGGGATCGGCAACAAAACGGCTTGGGCTATCCTCGCCTATATGGGGGATATATCGTCATTTGATAACGCCAAGCAAGTGGCCAGTTTTGCTGGGTTGAATCCGAAGATAACCCAGTCTGGCAGTAGTATCAACAAGAGTAGTCTGTCAAAAATAGGGCACAAACGCCTGAGAAAGTCTCTCTATATGCCTGCACTGACGGCAACGCGACACAATCCAGTCACGCAGAATTTATACAATAGGCTACTTGATAAAGGCAAACCTAAACAAGTGGCAGTGTGCGCGGTGATGCGGAAACTACTGGTTATATCTTATGGGGTATTAAAATCAGAACAGCCTTTTGATGTCAATTATGCTTGCAAATAGCGCGTTTGTGGTGGAATCCCAGTCGGCAAAGTCATTCTAACAATGAGCCGAAAAAAAGTTGAAAATAAGTGGATTTTTAACACAGTATCTTATCAGGGGGGAATTAAGTGACAAGTCCCCCTGACAAGGGGGATTTAGGGGGTTGGGTTTTCCGCCAGCGCAACAGCGCAACCTAGGAGGGTTTCTTGCACAGGCTCGCAAGCAGGAATGACGGACTAGGTTGCTTCTCAATTATCAATTTTCCATTTTCAATTTTCAATGAGTTATGCTACAGTAACGCAGTCGGTGAGGTGTTTACACTCCGCAAATAAGTCGCACAAATAACCCATTTAACTGGAGGAGATTCCGAATGAAATCATTGTTTACCATAAAAACTCTTAATAATCATATAGTTATCACCCCCCCCCCCCCCACATTTTCAAACCGCGCTCGGCTTATGGGCAGGGCAATGATTTTGTCGGCACCGCTGTCGCGTTCCTCGTCTCCACTTTCTTTGCCCTATTATTTGTAACCCAGCCGGCTAATGCCCAAAACGGAGCGAATAACACGCTAACCGACGACTTCGTTACCACTTGGCGCGTAACCGCAGGGGCGGACGCAGCGAGGACTATCACTATTCCAACAACAGGTGGTGGCTATGATTACACCGTCAATTGGGGTGATGATGATGCTCCCGACACAAACCAGACCGGTGATGCCATGCATATTTACGCCGCTGCAGGGACTTATACCGTCCGTATCAGCGGCAGTTTCCCACGGATTTATTTTAATGCCAGCTCCTTATTCCGATCCTTCCCACGGGGTAATTTCCCTAATGCGCAGAAGATCATAGCCATCAACCAATGGGGAACAGGGCAATGGACTTCAATGAAAAGGGCGTTTGCTAACGCGAGGAACCTTGCTGGTGAGCAAGCCAGCGACGCGCCTAATTTATCTCAGGTAACCGATATGGCTGGAATGTTTGTCGAAGCTCGACGCTTTAACCAAAACATCAGCAGTTGGGATGTCAGCGAGGTAAAGGATATGAAGAGCATGTTTCATGATGCTAGAGCCTTTAACCAAAACATCGGCAATTGGAATGTCAGCGAGGTAAAGGATATGAAGAGCATGTTTCATGATGCTAGAGCCTTTAACCAAAACATCGGCAATTGGAATGTCAGCGAGGTAAAGGATATGAAGAGCATGTTTCATGATGCTAGAGCCTTTAACCAAAACATCGGCAATTGGAATGTCAGCGAGGTAAAGGATATGGAGAGAATGTTTTATCGTGCCAGAGCCTTTAACCAAAACATCAGCAGTTGGGATGTCAGTGGTGTTACCGATATGAGCAGTATGTTTCAGTATGCCGCTAAATTCAACCAAAACATCGGCAATTGGGATGTCAGTGGTGTTACCCGTATGTTCAGTATGTTTCAGGGTGCCACTACATTCAACCAAAACATCGGCAATTGGGATGTCAGTGGTGTTACCGGTATGAGCAGTATGTTTCAGAGCGCCACTACATTCAACCAAGATATCAGCCGTTGGGATGTCAGTAGTGTTCGCCATATGAACAGTGTGTTTCAGAGCGCCACTACATTCAACCAAGATATCAGCCGTTGGGATGTCAGCCCTAATGGTGGCCGGACTTCTGTGGAAATGATTGGTATATTGGGTGGTGCCACTGCCTTTACTCAAAATCTTGGGCTTTGGTATATTTCACATGACTTAGTAGATTTAGCTATTTTACCCACAGTTGAGGCAAGAGACGAGGTAGCTACCTTTCATGGTCAGAATGCTTTTCTGGCGAGGGGCAGAAGCGGGCGCTATGTGCTTTCAGGAGAGGATAGCCACTTTTTTACTCTAACCCAACCTACTAGTGCTCAGGGTGCGCTCGCAGACGCAGCAGTTCTGACCATAAACGAAGACCCGGGTGTGGTAGGAACTGAATATCGTATAATCATATCAGCCGTGAAGCACCCCGCAACATTCCGCTTACCCTATGGAACAAACAATCACCGAGAGTTCACCTTTGTCGTTAATAATAGACCGGATATTACCTCTCACATGATGGTTTCTTTGAAGGAAATAATGCTCGCCGAAAACACCCAGAAAGTAACCGACATAGCTGCCAGCGATATGGACATGGATACTTTGACCTATACGCTTTCAGCTCACGATGCCGCACTGTTTGAGATAACTGACGCGGGAGCACTAAACTTCAAAACTGACTATATTCCAGATTACGAAAACCCAAGAAACTCGCGCGGGAAGATTGACGAAGAAGCAGACCAAGAATATAGCGTCTTGGTCACCGTATCGGACGGCGTATCGACCGACAAGCAGAAAATTACAGTGACAATTGCAGATGCTAATGACGCGCCAACACTAGCAGATACAACATTACAGATTGCTGAAAACTCAGCAAATGAAATGGCTGTTGAAACTATAACAGGTGAAGACCAAGACGCAACTGCTCCTAATAATGAATTAACTTATTCAATCACAGATGGAAATATAAATGAGGCTTTTGCAATTTCAAGTAGCACAGGAGAAATTACAGTTAATGGAGAGGACAAAATAGATTTTGAAACAATATCGTCTTATGAACTTATAGTTACAGTAGCTGACGGAGGAAATCCATCCTTAACAGACACCGCAACAATTACGGTTAATGTAAATGATGTAAACGAAGCCCCAACCTTAGCAGATGAAACATTTGAACTTCTTGAAAACTCAGTAGATGGAGCAAGTGTTGGAGACATAATGGGTCAAGACCCAGACATAGAAGCTCCTAATAATGAATTAACTTATTCAATCACAGATGGAAATACAGATGGTGCTTTTGCAATTTCAAGTAGCACGGGAGAAATTACAGTTAATGGAGAGGACAAAATAGATTTTGAAACAACACCGTTTTATACGCTGACAGTTCAAGTAGATGACGGAGGAAGTTCAGCCTTAACAGACACGGCAACAATTATGGTTAATGTAACGGATGTAAACGAAGCACCAACCTTAGAAGATGTAACATTACAGATTGCTGAAAACTCAGTAGATGAAATGGCTGTTGAAACTATAACAGGTGAAGACCAAGACACAACTGCTCCTAATAACGTATTAACTTATTCAATCATAGATGGAGATACAGATGGTGCTTTTGCAATTTCAAGTAGCACAGGAGAAATTACAGTTAATGGAGAGGACAAAATAGATTTTGAAACAACACCGTTTTATACGCTGACAGTTCAAGTAGCTGACGGAGGAGCTCCAGTCTTAATAGGCACCGCAACAATTATGGTTAACGTAACGGATGTTAATGAAGCACCAATAATAACTTCATTAAACACTTTTACAGTAGCCGAAAATCAACCAGCTGTTGCGACACTAACAGTAACTGATGTTGATACGGGAGATACCCCAACTTTTAGTGAAACAATTACTGGAACTGATGCGGCAGCTTTCACCTTAACTACAGGAGGCGTTCTAACGTTTAATGACAATCCAAACTTTGAAACAAAATCTTCATATTCAATTACTATAACAGTAGCTGACGGAGGAAATCCATCCTTAACAGACACCGCAACAATTACGGTTAATGTAACGGATGTAAACGAAGCCCCAACCTTAGAAAATGTAACATTACAGATTGCTGAAAACTCAGCAAATGAAATGGCTGTTGAAACTATAACAGGTGAAGACCAAGACACAACTGCTCCTAATAACGTATTAACTTATTCAATCACAGATGGAAATATAAATGAGGCTTTTGCAATTTCAGATGCAGGAGAAATTACAGTTAATGGAGAGGACAAAATAGATTTTGAAACAACACCGTTTTATACGCTGACAGTTCAAGTAGATGACGGAGGAACTCCAGCCTTAATAGGCACCGCAACAATTATGGTTAACGTAACGGATGTTAATGAAGCACCAATAATAACTTCATCAAACACTTTTACAGTAGCCGAAAATCAACCAGCTGTTGCGACACTAACAGTAACTGATGTTGATACGGGAGATACCCCAACTTTTAGTGAAACAATTACTGGAACTGATGCGGCAGCTTTCACCTTAACTACAGGAGGCGTTCTAACGTTTAATGACAATCCAAACTTTGAAACAAAATCTTCATATTCAATTACTATAACAGTAGCTGACGGAGGAAATCCATCCTTAACAGACACACAAGATATTACGGTTAATGTAAATGATGTAAACGAAGCACCAACCTTAGAAAATACAACATTACAGGTTTCTGAAAACTCAGTAAATGGAGCAAATGTTGGAGACATAACCGGTCAAGACCCAGACACAACTGCTCCTAATAACGTATTAACTTATTCAATCACAGATGGAAATACAAATGAGGCTTTTGCAATTTCAGATGCAGGAGAAATTACAGTTAATGGAGAGGACAAAATAGATTTTGAAACAACACCGTTTTATACGCTGACAGTTCAAGTAGCTGACGGAGGAGCTCCAGTCTTAATAGGCACCGCAACAATTATGGTTAACGTAACGGATGTTAATGAAGCACCAATAATAACTTCATTAAACACTTTTACAGTAGCCGAAAATCAACCAGCTGTTGCGACACTAACAGTAACTGATGTTGATACGGGAGATACCCCAACTTTTAGTGAAACAATTACTGGAACTGATGCGGCAGCTTTCACCTTAACTACAGGAGGCGTTCTAACGTTTAATGACAATCCAAACTTTGAAACAAAATCTTCATATTCAATTACTATAACAGTAGCTGACGGAGGAAATCCATCCTTAACAGACACACAAGATATTACGGTTAATGTAAATGATGTAAACGAAGCACCAACCTTAGCAGATGAAATATTTGAACTTCTTGAAAACTTAGTAGATGGAGCAAGTGTTGGAGACATAATGGGTCAAGACCCAGACATAGAAGCTCCAAATAATGAATTAACTTATTCAATCATAGATGGAAACACAAATGATGCTTTTGCAATTTCAAATGCAGGAGAAATTACAGTTAATGGAGATAACAAAATAGATTTTGAAACAACAGCAGTTTACACGCTGACAGTTAGAGTAACTGACGGAGGAACTCCAGCCTTAATAGGCACCGCAACAATTATGGTTAACGTTAATTTAGCCGCCCCCGACATCAGCCCCAGTGTGCCGACACTGATCGCCACCGTGGGCACCGCCATTACCCCCATCACCATCATCACCCATAACGGTGGTGCGGTGGATAGCTACAGCATCATGTCAAACCTGCCAGCCGGACTATCCATTAACCCCAGCAGTGGCGAAATCTCGGGCACGCCAACGGCGATTGCAGAAGCAATCCCCTACACCATCACCATCACCGCCACCAATAATGCTGGTATGGCGATGGCTACAGTAATCATCACCGTCAATGCACCGGACACCACAGCACCAATCATCACATTGACTGGAGCCAACCCACAAACTATTGAGTCGGGTGTAGATTACACAGAACTCGGAGCAACAACTGATGACGGCTCTGATGTATCCGTTGATTCATCTGAATATAGAAATGTCGTAGGAACATACATCATTACATACACTGCAACTGATGGCACAAACCAAGCAACAGCAACTCGAACTGTAAACGTAGTTGACACCACAGCACCTGTCGCACCAGTAATCACTTCACCTGCAACTCTGACAAATGAAAATACCGTAACAATTACCGGAACCACAGTTGAAGGTTCCACTGTAACACTGACCCAAAATGACAATGTCTTGACATCCACTGTCACCATTGATTCTGATGGCACTTGGTTCGTTGATGTAACTTTGATACAAGGTGTCAATACCTTTACTGCAACTGCAACTGATCAAGCAGGCAATATCTCTGATGTTTCTAATTCTGTTACTGTAACCCTGGATAATACAGCACCAATCATCACATTGACTGGAGCCAATCCACAAACTATTGAGTTGGGTGCAGATTACACAGAACTCGGAGCAACAACTGATGACGGCTCTGAGGTATCCATTGATTCATCTGCATATAGAAATGTCGTAGGAACATACATCATTACATACACTGCAACTGATGGCACAAACCAAGCAACAGCAACTCGAACTGTAAACGTAGTTGACACCACAGCACCTGTCGCACCAGTAATCACTTCACCTGCAACTCTGACAAATGAAAATACCGTAACAATTACCGGAACCACAGTTGAAGGTTCCACTGTAACACTGACCCAAAATGACAATGTCTTGACATCCACTGTCACCATTGATTCTGATGGCACTTGGTCCGTTGATGTAACTTTGATACAAGGTGCCAACACCTTTACTGCAACTGCAACTGATCAAGCAGGCAATATCTCTGATGTTTCTAATTCTGTTACTGTAACCCTGGATAATACAGCACCAATCATCACATTGACTGGAGCCAATCCACAAACTATTGAGTCGGGTGCAGATTACACAGAACTCGGAGCAACAACTGATGACGGCTCTGATGTATCCGTTGATTCATCTGAATATAGAAATGTCGTAGGAACATACATCATTACATACACTGATGTTTCTAATTCTGTTACTGTAACCCTGGATAATACAGCACCAATCATCACATTGACTGGAGCCAATCCACAAACTATTGAGTTGGGTGCAGATTACACAGAACTCGGAGCAACAACTGATGACGGCTCTGAGGTATCCATTGATTCATCTGCATATAGAAATGTCGTAGGAACATACATCATTACATACACTGCAACTGATGGCACAAACCAAGCAACAGCAACTCGAACTGTAAACGTAGTTGACACCACAGCACCTGTCGCACCAGTAATCACTTCACCTGCAACTCTGACAAATGAAAATACCGTAACAATTACCGGAACCACAGTTGAAGGTTCCACTGTAACACTGACCCAAAATGACAATGTCTTGACATCCACTGTCACCATTGATTCTGATGGCACTTGGTCCGTTGATGTAACTTTGATACAAGGTGCCAACACCTTTACTGCAACTGCAACTGATCAAGCAGGCAATATCTCTGATGTTTCTAATTCTGTTACTGTAACCCTGGATAATACAGCACCAATCATCACATTGACTGGAGCCAATCCACAAACTATTGAGTCGGGTGCAGATTACACAGAACTCGGAGCAACAACTGATGACGGCTCTGATGTATCCGTTGATTCATCTGAATATAGAAATGTCGTAGGAACATACATCATTACATACACTGCAACTGATGGCACAAACCAAGCAACAGCAACTCGAACTGTAAACGTAGTTGACACCACAGCACCTGTCGCACCAGTAATCACTTCACCTACAACTCTGACAAATGAAAATACCGTAACAATTACCGGAACCACAGTTGAAGGTTCCACTGTAACACTGACCCAAAATGACAATGTCTTGACATCCACTGTCACCATTGATTCTGATGGCACTTGGTCCGTTGATGTAACTTTGATACAAGGTGTCAATACCTTTACTGCAACTGCAACTGATCAAGCAGGCAATATCTCTGATGTTTCTAATTCTGTTACTGTAACCCTGGATAATACAGCACCAATCATCACATTGACTGGAGCCAATCCACAAACTATTGAGTCGGGTGCAGATTACACAGAACTCGGAGCAACAACTGATGACGGCTCTGAGGTATCCGTTGATTTATCTGAATATAGAAATGTCGTAGGAACATACATCATTACATACACTGCAACTGATGGCACAAACCAAGCAACAGCAACTCGAACTGTAAACGTAGTTGACACCACAGCACCAATCATCACATTGACTGGAGCCAATCCACAAACTATTGAGTCGGGTGCAGATTACACAGAACTCGGAGCAACAACTGATGACGGCTCTGAGGTATCCGTTGATTCATCTGCATATAGAAATGTCGTAGGAACATACATCATTACATACACTGCAACTGATGGCACAAACCAAGCAACAGCAACTCGAACTGTAAACGTAGTTGACACCACAGCACCAATCATCACATTGACTGGAGCCAATCCACAAACTATTGAGTCGGGTGCAGATTACACAGAACTCGGAGCAACAACTGATGACGGCTCTGTGGTATCCGTTGATTCATCTGCATATAGAAATGTCGTAGGAACATACATCATTACATACACTGCAACTGATGGCACAAACCAAGCAACAACAACTCGAACTGTAAACGTAGTTGACACCACAGCACCTGTCGCACCAGTAATCACTTCACCTACAACTCTGACAAATGAAAATACCGTAACAATTACCGGAACCACAGTTGAAGGTTCCACTGTAACACTGACCCAAAATGACAATGTCTTGACATCCACTGTCACCATTGATTCTGATGGCACTTGGTCCGTTGATGTAACTTTGATACAAGGTGTCAATACCTTTACTGCAACTGCAACTGATCAAGCAGGCAATATCTCTGATGTTTCTAATTCTGTTACTGTAACCCTGGATAATACAGCACCAATCATCACATTGACTGGAGCCAATCCACAAACTATTGAGTTGGGTGCAGATTACACAGAACTCGGAGCAACAACTGATGACGGCTCTGATGTATCCATTGATTTATCTGAATATAGAAATGTCGTAGGAACATACATCATTACATACACTGCAACTGATGGCACAAACCAAGCAACAGCAACTCGAACTGTAAACGTAGTTGACACCACAGCACCAATCATCACATTGACTGGAGCCAACCCACAAACTATTGAGTTGGGTGCAGATTACACAGAACTCGGAGCAACAACTGATGACGGCTCTGATGTATCCATTGATTTATCTGAATATAGAAATGTCGTAGGAACATACATCATTACATACACTGCAACTGATGGCACAAACCAAGCAACAGCAACTCGAACTGTAAACGTAGTTGACACCACCGCACCCATCATCACCCTGAACGGTGCCAACCCACAGACTATTGAACAAGGTGCAGGTTATACCGAGCTTGGCGCAACTGCGGATGATGGCTCTACTGTATCCATTGATTCATCTGCATTCACTGATGCCGTAGGCTCATACGCCATTACCTACACGGCAACCGATGGCACAAACCAGGCCACCCCAGTAACCCGAACCGTCAATGTAGTGGACACCACCGCACCCATCATCACCCTGAACGGTGCCAACCCACAGACTATTGAACAAGGTGCAGGTTATACCGAGCTTGGCGCATCAGCTGATGATGGCTCTACTGTATCCATTGATTCATCTGCATTCACTGATGCCGTAGGCTCATACGCCATTACCTACACGGCAGCCGATGGCACAAACCAGGTCACAGCAACCCGAACCGTCAATGTAGTGGACACCACCCCGACTGTAAAAGCAACCGAAACTGTGGAGGTTGTGGAGAAGACGATTATGGTTGGTGGCAGTGAGGTTGTGGTTGCAAGCAGAGGGATTAAAGTTGAAGTGGCGACCGCTGGAGATAAAAAAATCACTCGTTTCCATGCCAGAGAAGTACCCACTGCAAAATTGCAAACAATAGCGAATAAGGCTATTGCTACAGGTGGCATTGATTTCACCAAAGCACCACCAAGCATTGACAGCACGATCACCCCGACTTTGGTAGCGGATACGGCAGTTGATATTTCGGTGGATAAGAATGCATGCCCTGCCAGAGGATGTGAAGTTACCTTGTCTTATGAAGCAGGCGATGTGCCAGCAGGCAAAGACCCGTATGTCTTTCACTATGATGAGACAAAGGGGAAGTGGGAAGCCTTGCCGCATGTTAGGCGCGATACCATAAATCGCAAGGTAACAGCCCTTGCCACGAGTTTTTCGCCATTCGCATTGTTTAATGCAAGCAGAGCGGACAAACTGGCTAAACAACTGAACGAGGAGATTTTGCCACGGTTGATTCACACTATGCTTGGCAGCACGGTGTCGGCGGTGAATAGTCGCATGGATGACACTTTCTCGGGCACGCCACAAGTGGCGAGTTACCAGTTCGATGGTCAAACGGTGCAATTGGATAGCCAGACCGGCTTGTCCGCCAATCTGCACAACACGGTTGAGCAGAAATTACCGACCTATATCAAGTCGCTGAAAGACGGCACAATGGACTGGAAAGAAATGTTGTCTCGTTCCGCCTTTGTGATGCCGTTGAATGCGGCGGGCGGTGCGGGTTCTACTGCTGGTGCGACAGTATGGGGCGGTGGTGATTACAATAGAATGAGTGGCAAGTTCAGCGATGGCGACTGGAAAGGCGATGTGCTCAGTGCTCAACTCGGTATCGACCAGCGGTTGGGTAAGGATATGCTGGCGGGCGGTTTGGTGTCGTGGAGCAAGGGCGATGTCGATTACAATCTGACGACTCAGAACGGGAAAGAGACCCGCGGGGGTTACACGCATCAGATCACCAGCGTTCACCCGTACTTTGCACGCTCGAACGATGAGGTTGATTTGTGGGGCAGTGTTGGCTATGGACAGGGTAAACTGGCCATTAAACAGCAATCCCCAACCGAAGATAGCGAGCGCAGCAGTGACACGCGCCTGTTGAGTTTATCGGCGGGGGGTTCTGGACGGTTATCGCAATCGGGCTTGAAGCTCAAGAGCGACATCATACTGGCACAGGTTGACATTGCCGCGTCTGCGGACAAGAAAATCCCGGCTGATAAACTTTCCAGCCAACGACTACGCTTGTTGCTGGAGATGGGTAAAGAACGCCCATTGTCATCGGGCGGACACTTCAAGCCGTTGCTGGAAGTGGGCTTGCGCTATGACGGTGGTGTTGGCGAATCCTCTGGCATTGGCGCGGTATTGAATTTGGGCGGACACTATGCCAACACCACAGGCTTGACGGTTGAAGGCAAGTTGCACACGTTGCTCGGTCAGGATGAGTATCAGGAATGGGGTATTCAAGGCACGATTCGCCAACAAGCCAATGCCAATGGACAAGGCTTGTCGTTTAGCCTGAATCCGAGCTATGGCACGGTTGGCATCAGCACGAATCAGGTATGGCAACAAGAGCTGGCCGATGACAATAACGGCACAAGCACGAACAGCGCGAGCCTGGATGTGAATATGGGTTACGGGCTGTCTGTTGCGGGAGGCAATGGCTTATTGACCCCCTACAGCGAACTCCGTATGAGCGACAGCAACCACTATCGTTTGGGCTTGCGCTGGAAACCGAGTTCGCCACTTAGCCTGCACCTGTACGGCGAACGTGAAACCAGCAATAATAGCGACCGCATCCTGCTGGAAGGCCGTATCCGGTTTTAGGAAATATTGATAATTGATAATTGAAAATTGAAAATTGAAAATTGAAAATTGAGAATGGAAAATTGAGAATGGAGAATGGAGAATGGAGAATGGAGAATGAAAAATTGAGAATGGAGAATGGAAAATTGAGAATGGAAAATTGAGAATGGAAAATTGAGAATGGAGAATGGAGAATGGAGAATGGAGAATGAAACTGGAAAACCCTTGCATGTTTGGCTGTTTTACTGGATTCCTGCTTCCGCAGGAATGACAGCATTGTCAATTTTCAATTATCCATTCCCATAACCGCCTCCGCTTGTAGTTGTTTTCTAGCGCTTCGGCGAATTTCCTGCCAGCGAAAGCGCACCGAGTTTTCAACAATCTCTTGGTCGCGGTTTTTGAGCTCATCGGCAATGGGCGCCCAATGGAAAAGAGCTTCAGGGCTTTTTACAAAGGCAAAGTCATTGTCTGGGATGGATGAAAAGTCACAGTTTGCGACCCGTTGTCGAACGCTTTCGGCAGTCTCTTGGAATTCGGTGGATGCGCCATCGGGGATGCCGGTTTCTGTGAGTATGGTATTGATGATGGCGGATAAAACCGTACTAATATCAGCCGATGTCGCATGGGTACGCTGCGCGATGAGTCCGCCGATGTAAATGGTTAAATCGGACAGACAGGCGAGCCAGACTTGCCATTTTGCCATATTGATTGACAGCAGCATCTCCGGTTGTTTAAATAATTCAGGGTAGCGGGTGCCTGCTCGGGTTCTTAAATAGCCATACAGTGCAGTTTGTGCGATATGGCTGGCACGGGCTTGCAGGAATATGCCTAGAGATTCTGCATCGGACAGGGGCGCGGTTTCCCGACTTTTCCCCAATCCCATTTGCACGGTGAATATTTTCCAGGCCTCTCCTGATAATAAAAAGAGTAGAAAATGGCGCAGTTTTTCTAAAAAGGACACTTATAATTGAACTAAATTAGGGATAAACATAAGAAAAAATTCTAGTACCATATATTTTATATTATATCAAGGGTGACTTTAATATCATTTGCTGTTAGGGTCACGACCGTACATTTCGTGCACTTTGATATTAACATTATTAACCAACCTAGTAAGGGGGATATATGGCTGATACAAGTCAAAGAGCGGTTCATTGGGAGCGCACCAAGCGACTGATGATTGTTACGCTCACAATATGGTTTATTTTTTCGTTCGTAGTGCATTGGTTTGCCGATGCATTGAATACGTTTTCATTCAATGGCTTTCCACTGGGCTATTACATGGCGGCACAGGGTTCAGAAGTAATATTTGTTATCCTGATTGTTTGGTTCGTCAGAGCACAACACAAAATTGATGAGACAACTGGTTTCGCGGAGGACTTAGACAATGATTAAAGGTGATTTTATTGATAATCTGCCTAAGGTATATGGCATATATACGGGCGGATTTTTAGCCTTTGTGCTACTGATGGCGCTTCTGGAGCAGGCTGGCGTTGGTGCGGACACCATCGGCATCCTGTTCGTTGCTTTTACTGTGTTCATCTATGCTGGCATCGGCTGGCTATCCCGCACCATGCAGGTTGATGCCTACTATGTCGCTGGTCGTCAAGTGCCCGCCGTGTTTAACGGCATGGCGACGGCTGCCGACTGGATGTCTGGTGCCTCATTTGTGGCAATGGCAGGCGGTATCTACTTCGGTGGACATGGCTATCTGGCATTTGTGGTCGGCTGGACGGGCGGTTATGTCTTGGTGGCTGCGTTAATGGCACCATACTTGCGTAAATTTGGTTGCTACACCGTGCCTGATTTCATCGGTACCCGTTACGGCGGTAATCTGGCGCGATTTTTCGCTGTTGTGGTCTTGGCAGTGGCATCGTTTACCTATGTAACGGCACAGATTAACGCCACTGGGACGATTGCCGCTCGAGCCTTGCAAATTCCGTTTGAAGTAGGCGTTTGGTTCGGTCTTTCAGGTATCCTGCTGTGTTCCATGTTGGGCGGAATGCGGGCGGTTACTTGGACTCAGGTCGCACAATACATTGTCTTGATTATTGCCTATCTGGTGCCAGTATTCTGGATGTCCAATAAACAAGGTTTCGGCTTGATTCCTCAGCTTGTTTATGGCGATGCGGTAAGCCGAATCGGTGAACTCGAGATGCTGTATAACTTGGGCGGACTGGAAGCCGTTGAGGGTGCAAAGAAAGGACTCAAAGCATTGAGTACGGCTCATGCGGCGGCTGGTGATAGCTGGAAGTTTGTAACCCTAGTGCTGTGTATGATGGCGGGTACTGCCTCATTACCGCATATCTTGATGCGTTATTTCACCACTCCCTCGGTTAAAGCGGCACGGCAATCTGTGGCATGGTCACTATTCTTTATCTTCCTGCTGTATTTCACCGCACCCGCATTGGCGACCTTTACCAAACTGCAAATACTCGATCCCAATTTAGCGACGGGTATTATTGGTAAATCCATTGCCGATGTAAATGCGCTGGAATGGGTGCAGAAGTGGGCGAATATTGGTTTTGTGCAGATTATTGATGCTAACGGCGATGGTCTGTTACAACTCAACGAATTCTTCATGCGTGGGGATATTGTTGTGCTGGCAACCCCCGAAATTGCCGGACTGCCTTATGTTATCTCCGGTCTGGTAGCCGCAGGTGGTATGGCGGCGGCAATGTCAACCGCAGATGGTTTGTTGTTGGCAATCGCTAATGCACTGTCGCATGATTTGTACTACAAAATCATTGACCCAAAAGCAGATACCAAGCACCGATTGATGGTTGCCCGTATCCTGTTACTCGTCATTGGTGCCGCCGGTGCATTTGTCGCTAGTCTCAAGCTCACCAGCATCCTTGGTGCGGTGGCATGGGCATTTGACTTTGCTTGTTCAGGGCTGTTCTTCCCAATCGTGTTGGGAATCTGGTGGAAGCGAGCCAATCGTCCGGGTGCATTAGCGGGAATGTTTTGTGGTTTCGTTGCGGGTAGTGCGTATTTGTACTACGTTGCCCCAGCATTTCTTGGCAATGACCCATTTCTTGGCATTGATCACTTGCGCTTCGGAATCATTGGTATGCCAGTGAGTTTGGTCGCCATGATCGTGGTTTCGCTGATGACCGCTGAACCTGATGCGGAAACGCAGGCTATGGTGGATGAAATCCGCGTACCTGCGGGTAAATCTGTGCTTGATTCAATGCATTAGTTTTATCGGTGTTACTCAAGAGCCGGGGCATTTTTGCCCCGGCTTTTTTTTTGATCTTTTTCCTGACCTCGACGGTCAACCATAATAACTCATTGATTTATAAAGAAACACAAAAACACCTAGGCACTACAAATACCCAAATATTGAAGAATTATATCAATCAGTACAGTGGGTAAGCTGTGGTCGTTGTATTTAATCCCAGTGCATCAATGTTATGGTTTTGTATTGAATATCTTCGCCTAGCTGCCGGAAGTGCGGCTTCAGCCGTGCAAGATAGTTGTAGATGGCGGGGCTTATGTGCAGGATGTACGGCATGCCGATTGGACTTGTCGGAAAATGAAGCTTTTAGCTTGTTGTGAATGTTTAAGTCATTGCTCACACATATGTTTTTTTAAAATTGAACTGATTTTGAATTAACCGACAGTCCCCGATTTTGCCGGGGGAAATCGGCAAAGCCTCGCTTCCGACTATTTTTCGAACTATGCAAAGCGCTCATTTGATCAATTCGCTAGAAAAATCTACCATTTGTCACAAAAGTGCGAATAATTAATGCTTGCGTATTCTTATCGTGTATTCCCATGCAACACCCTCTGCCGCGCTTTGTTGTTACCCTGGCTAAAAGCCGCTGTTAATACCGCTTGCATCAAGCCATCGGCGTGGCTTTGGTTTTGGGTGATTTGGGCTTGTAGTTGGTCACAGAGGGAGAGTAGTTTTTCAACTTTGGCAACGATGGCTTTTTGTTCGGCAAGCGGGGGGAGTGGGAAAAGGCTCTCATTCAGTATTTTCTGGTTTAGATTTGCCATTGTTGAACCAACAGAAGTATCCGCTAATTGTTTTTGAAAAAAGCATGATCTGTAAGTTTTCATAAAGAATTCTTTGGAAATATTTTTTGATGGCTCTATGAAGAAGGAGCCAGTGCCGCAAAGCCAGCCGTCTTCTTGTTTCCCAATTACGGCACATTTCGATAAGTCACCCCTTCTAGCAATAATAAACTCGCCTACTTTTAAAATATATTTCGAAAGTCTTTTCTTTGTTCTCTGATCTATCATCATTTTTCTATTTGGAATAATCGCTCCATTGACGATGTTAGTAGGATTTACAAGCGGGATGCCGCCAGGAACATAATCCGATTTATGTAACATACTACCGAACGGTCCAGTTGAAAACTTGTTCAGTAAATCCCCCAATCGACACCACGCCCACCCCTCGGGCAATTCAAACGGTTTTTCTGCTTCGCTAATTGCGGGCAGTGGTTTTTGATTTTTGATTTTTTTGTCTTTGATCAGTTGTTGTTTTTCTGCCTGTATGCGTTTTAACAGTTTACCGGCAGGCTCGGCATTTGGATTTTCCGCTCGCCAATCCTGACTGAGCTTGCCCTCTATCGCTTCTTGTAATATCTGCTGACGGAGTTTTTTTAGTAGGCTTTGTTGGTGGGTGAGTTCTTGTTTGAGTTCACCATTCTCTACATCCAAAACATCAAATCTTTTACACTCTATTTTCTGCAGTTCTAAAGTTGGTAGTCCTATTTGAATATTTAACAAATCTTTCTCATGGATGCTTTTTTGAGCACTTCCAACCACTGTTAATAACTGTATTTTTTCGTACAAGTATTCTGACAACAATAGTTTTTTGAGATACGCTATTTCGATGGCATTAGTATTTACTGACATCATTGGCATATTTTCTGTAACAATACACTGGTCAACTTCTGGTGGTGCAATTCCAATTGCTCCATCTCGCACACCTTGGCGAGTAAACAGCATTGTATTAGGGTATGTTTTTAGGTCGACAATAAACTGTCGTTTTCGTCCTATATTTTTACCCAGCTTTGACCCCCGAAAAGAAATACCATGATTTTTTGATATAGTAACTTGTTGATAAGTTTTATCATCTTGTATTTGATGCTCAATACGATAAAGTGTTAAAAAATCACTAAGTCTAACTTTTCGCCACTCTTCCATCACTTCCCACCTTCCAACAAAGCGTAAAACTCATTCAGCTTTTTACGAAGCAATTCTTTAGGAATCAACCTGGTTTCATAGTCAGCAATAACGGTCGGGCTTAATGAGCGGTTAAGTGCCAGTTTAACGACTTCATCATCTTTTTCACGGCACAGCAACACGCCAATGCTGGGGTTTTCGTGGAGGAGTTTTTCGCTTTGGTCTAATGCCTCCAGATAAAACTCCCGCTCTTCAAGCGTTTTGATTGTCATGATACGGCGATTATGGCTCCATGGAATTTCTCGCCACAGTGTGGCGAGTTTTTCATTTTCCTTATAAGTTTCATAAAATTGCCTCATTCGCCAAATATTACTGGCAGTGAAGCCGCTGATGCCGGGTTCTTTCTTATGGATAAATGCGGCTAATTGCTCAACCGTGCTTTCCCCCAGCTAGCGACTGTCACCTGTTTTGCAACATAATTTCCAATATCCCAGTAAAGTTGCACCAGCGTTTTATTAACCTGTTGTAAAGCCTGCTGTTTTGCAGTTTGGATTTGCCCTAATATTTCCTCAAACTGTTGATCCTGTCTATGCGTTAGTTTCTTATTCATTTTATTCATCCCAATTTGAACAAAGGATAATGGCGCCAGAGACTATGCAAGAAACCCTCGCCAGCGCGCTGGCGGAAAACTCAACCCCCTAAATCCCCCTCGTATGATCCCAATCGGGTAAATTATCAACTCGTTTAGTGGTTTTTAATGGACCCTATCCAACGGCGGTTGGATGGGTAGTCGTGATGCAGTAGCCCCCAGTAAGTTTTTAAACTTGTTGATAAGGTATCGCACCTACTACCCGCTTTAACTTCATCAAGTGCGGACAGTATCTGGTGCAAGACCAAAAATCTGAGCACGAATAGTACGAGGATGCACCGAAGTTAAATGATCCAACCTATCTACAATTATAACCGGAGAATGTTATGTTATGTATCGGTATTGATATATCTAAAGCACGTTTTGATGGTGCTGTGTGCGTTGAGGGTGTTGACCACAACCCGTCTTTTGCTAATGATCATAAAGGCTTCAAAGCCTTGTCCAAATGGCTAAAATCATTGGACGCAGCGCAAGAGCGGGTGTTTTGTATGGAAGCCACCCCCGTTTATGGAGTTGCTTTGGCGTATTATTTACATCGCTCAGGCGACAATGTGATTGTGGCGAACCCAATGAGAACCCATGCGTTTGTCAAGATGGAAATGTTGCGTAATAAAACGGATAAATCCGATGCTGGCAGCATTGCGCGTTATTGTCAGCATATTGTGGTCAAAGGTGAGTTAGAGAAAAATCTGTTCAAGCCCAAAAGTGAAGCCAGTGTTGCGTTACAATGCCTGATGACGCGCTTGGAGCAGTTAAACAAACAATCAACCCAAGAGAAGAATCGTTTGCCAGTGAGTTTGAATAAGACCGCCAGCAAATCAATCAAAGCGATGATTCGGTACATCTGTCGGCAAATAGTGATTGTTGAACAGGAAATCAAGGCGTTGGTTGCGGGCGATTCTGTGTTGCGTCAACAAGTACGGTTATTGACCAGCATTGGCGGGATCGGCAACAAAACGGCTTCGGAAGGTGTCAACCTCATATGGACAGTCATTTTAAAGATAACATCTATTTCACATAACCAGCGGCCGTGAGTGTCGGGAAGCGGAAGGTGTCAACCTCATATGGACAGTCATTTTAAAGATAACATCTATTTCACATAACCAGCGGCCGTGAGTGTCGGGAAGTTAACACGGTCGCAACGCATAGTCCCATCATTGCTGGACTCTACGGGGTTGATTGCCACTGTTGCTGGTGGCAATGATGCTCTCGGTCGTCCTCGAACAAAGCGTTCGGGGTTCTGCCGGTAACGTTCATCAAGCGCTCGCTGCTTTTGCTCGACCACGTCACGATATCGTCCTGTAAAGACCTGTTCCGGGGTAAACCCTGCCAGCCCACTGTGATGGTGTTTGAAGTTGTACCAGTGGAAATAACCTTCACACCAGAGCCGCGCGTGTGACATCGTGTCAAAGCGACCGGGATAATCCGGTTGGTATTTCTGCGTCTTAAACTGACTTTCACTGAACGCATTATCATTGCTCACTCGAGGGCGGCTATGGCTACAGGTCACATCCCATTCTCGCATCAAGTCCAAATACCCGTGAGCGATCATCGGTGAACCACGATCCTGGTGTAGGGTAAGTTGACCAGGCTCAATACCATAGCGGGTGGTGGCCTCGTCCATCAGCTGCTTGGCTAGCGCGCTATTTTCCTTGCGTGAAACCATCCAGGCCACGACAAAGCGGCTGAACAGGTCGAGCACCACATATAGTGATAAGTAGATGCCCCGTCGCACCAGCGGCAGTTTCGTAATATCCCATGTCCAGACATCGTGCGGGCCCGCGGCTAACAGCCGCGGTATGGCATGGTGCTGTGCAGGCCGCTGATTGCGCCGATCACCGGTCTCCTGCAGGCTGCGAAGTAGCCGGTGCAGGGTGCTCACCGAACACAGATATTGCGCCTGCTCAAGCAGGCGGTGATAGACCTCAGCGGGTGGCTGATCACAATAAGGTTCACTGTGCAGCGTATCGATTACCGTTGCGCGTTCCTCGGCACTCAGTGCTCTTGGTTGCACAGCGTACTGCCGGAGAACGTTGCGGCTCTAGATCACTGTCAGCTCGTTTTCTGTGCGCATAAACCCTGCTGCGA
Organism: Candidatus Spongiihabitans sp.; assembly: GCA_965261425.1. Lineage (GTDB taxonomy): Bacteria > Pseudomonadota > Gammaproteobacteria > Arenicellales > Poriferihabitantaceae > Spongiihabitans. Next base: position 59,942 of record OZ253452.1, on the reverse strand, counting down.
TTGAGTCCCAGCGCACGGCACGCTTGCGACAATGACCGTCTTGCAGGGCGATGGGTAATCACGTTATTCACACATCCTTCCCACTGCGTAAACGATCGAGCATCGACAAGGCTTTTTTTTGCAAATCCAGACAGTCGTTGGCAATCTCCAACTTGCGGTTCAGGCGATTGTTTTCTTTCTCAAGCTGCTCGATGCGCCGTTGAGCCGGTGTCTTCGAGGGTGCAGGGCCGGGAGCACTCTTGCTCAGGCCAGCAACCCCGTTTTCGGCATACTCGCGGCGCCAGGCGGAGAGTTGATTGCTGTAGAGTTTCTCACGGCGTAACAGGGCACCCAGTTCACCGTGCTTACAGGCGTCAGCTTCGACCATCATGCGTAGCTTATACTCCGGCTTGAACTGGCGACGCGTGCGTTTCTCCAGTGCGGGCTCTGGTGTGACTTGTGTATTGAGTGGATCTGAGTGTGGTTTTGGCATTGTGTGGTTCCTGCATCCATAGCCCTGAAATCTATGTTATCCCAAACAGGGAGTGTATGGGATCAGGTTGACACACAGGGGTTTGATCGACAAATTTCAGCAATTTATCCCCGGTTATGCCTTCGTCATTACCCGCCCACTCGTCCCAGTGCAACGCCTCGGGGATAGGGGAAATATAGTCTTCCTGTATTAGCTCCAGTTCTTTGTCTTTGTCGCTAAATATTTTCAGAAACAACATCCAGCCGAGTTGCAATATTCGCAGCTCATCACTGCCCGTGCCCGTGTCTTGACGCATTATTTTGCGTGCGGATTTAACGATTCCTGATATATTGGTCATATCCCTTATTCTTCAAATAATTGTTGATATTTTAATTTTATTGACGAATAATCCTGTGTTGCTAGGTAGATTTTTTTATCTTTTATAAATTTAATAAATACATCTCCAACTCTTTCATTTTCTTTCATTAAATCAATAACGACATTTAGCATTTCATGACTCAAATTCATGTTAGAACGAAAATTTAATTCTCTTCCTTTTGCCGCAAATAATATTGATAATTGCAATAACGAGTCATTAAAACGAGAGAAATTTTTAGGAGAAATTACATCATGATAAGATATGTTGTCCTTAAGTTTGTCATCGTGTCGAAGTAATTCCAATATCACACAAACGACCAAATAAACTTGATTTCTATCTAACTCGCTAGATCTTCCATTAGGTTTTACACTTTCATAAAAAACAAACCCATCTGACAAATTCTGATCAAGAAGATCAGGTTTGCTAATGGTCAACAAAGGTAAATCAAGATAACAATAAAACCCATATTTGTAAGGAGTGTCGTTAAAGCAAATATTATCTTGTAAATTTTTAGATTGAGAAATATTTTCTGTAAGCAAGATACCTATTACATAAGTAATATTAAAAACTTGTATCCCTCTAAGTTTTTGACTAATTTGTATCAATTCATTTTTATTAGATTGGTTGAGAACGACAATTATATTTTTATTTTCTAACGCTTTTTTCTGAAAATTATTATTTATGAAGTCAATGCTTTTTATTGTGTTTTCTTCTTTACTGAGTTCTTTCCCGTTATAAATAATGTAATTATCTTTTTTAGATAACAAGCAACGATTAAGCATATTATCCGAAAAATTTTGTAATATATTATTAAGAAAACTATCACCAAATTTCAATATATCTGAGTTGTAAGTTTCACCATATGGAAAACAATATTTGACATTTTTAAATTCATCTGTTAGTAGTTTTTTTATCAATTTTTTTACGTCTAATTTCTCTACATCTTTTTTTCTTATGATGAATTCTTCTGATTTAGAATACTCTAAAGAAAAATCTTCTGAGGTTAATGGGATTAACATTAATGATTGACTCGAATCAAGCGTGTATTTTATGTTAACCTGAAATAAACATTCTTTTTGTATAGATTTTGGCAAAAAAATTGTAATACATTTATCTTGGCCAACTTCTATCTTTTTTTGTAAATTTCCCGATGAAGATGCAGAGATAACTGTATATGAATTGTCTATATTAAAATCGATAGAATTGTCATTATAAGATTTAAAATTTATAATTTCAGGATGAAATTCCGTTCCAGCAAGTAGAGTATTTTGATAATGAATTAGTGCTTGAATAAGTGGCATTATTGAGCTGGTATCAACATAAAACTTCTTTATAGTGGATATTTTTTCTGGTGTAATTTTTCGATGAAGTGCTAGTGCTAGAAAGCATATTTGTGGATATTCCAATAAAGACAGGGACGCTTTAATAAAATAATTTGATTTATCGCCAGAAGTTTTAGAGAACTGGGTTCCAGACGGTGCATACTGTACCACTTTATTGTTGTCTACTATTTGACTTACGCCTATTTTAAAAATATGTTCCTCAACATCTTTATATTTTATGTACTGAATATTTGGTGTGTCTGTGAATCTTTCCCGATGCTTTTTTTTGTCAAAAATACTGTCATCACTACAAATTATAAACACAGCATCGGGGCTATGAATTTTTTTCCTAATTTTATCTAACCTAGGAAAAATATTATCTCTATCGTTATCATTTATGCTTGAAAAATCCTTAAAAAGATAAATGTCATAACTGCCATTATCTCTTTTGTCTTTAAAAGAAAAAATTGGATCCACGTTCATTCTTACACCTTAAAATTTAAAGGTATGAGCATAACAATCGATGTCCCTGCACATGAATGACACTTATAAAATTTTTTCTTGTATTTTTTGTTTTCATCTGGCGTTAAAAAATACTCTAAAGAACTGGTTTTTATTGATAGCAATCCTTTTAATTTTTTAATATTATTCTCTACATAAGTTAATCCCATACCAGAGTTAGGTATTTTTGAACTTGTTTTTCCTGGCAAAAAAACTTCTAATAATGTGTCCTGTTTATCCTTAAAACTCATATCCTTCTCTTTTTTGTTGTTAATGGTTTCTATATATTTTTTTACTATGCCCTCTCCGCTATCAAAAATAGAGATGACCAACACTTCTTTTACACCTTCTAAAAAATTTCTATAATTCTCCTGATCTTTTACGAAATTCTTTCTGGTTATATCAGTAAAAGCATAAACATCAACAGAAAATCCTCTTATGTTTTTAGGCATCTCCTCTTGATTGATTTTTCTACGGCCATGTTTATCTGAATTACTAAGAAGTTCATAACTAATTTCTTTTATATCGCTCAGGTTTTTCCCATATTTCCGCTTACTAATAGCGGGAGCATTTAAAAAAGCACCTATCAAGGCTTCAATTTCCTTTTTGGATTTGAATTCGAATTTGTTGTTGACATCGTAAAAGAGTCTTAAAAATTCATTTTTTGTTTTATGCAAAAATAAAAATTTAAACCTTGGTCCCTTTTTATGTAAATATTCATTTAATGATGAAGGATTCATGCTTTGCACAAATGGAGTGAATTTGTTTAATAAATCTTGCCTTATATTTTCATCATTCAATAAAACTTCTTTTGCCAAATAAAATGCGACCAACAATACCTCATTTTTAGCAAATCTATCTGTATTGACATTGATTTGTTTATTTAAAATAATGGAAACTTCTTGATGTTTCCTTTGCCAAGAACACATAAATTGAATGGCATTCCATGAACCACCAAGATTTTTAAACTTTATATTGGGACTTAAAAGTAATTGGTTGCTTTCGTCTATATTTTCGTAAAGATTTTGAATATCATTTACATGGGTTAATTTTAAAATATGTTTCGATAATCCCATCATGCAACCTCTCTATAAATTTCTTGCTCTAATTCTATAATCGCTTGTAAATACCGCATTTTACCACCAAATAATTCTATAATCTCAACTGGTGAGCCAAACCGATCCAGTGGCTTGACTTGCAGTATTTTCATGTCTTCGATATTTTCGATGCCTTCATCGGCATATTTATCCAACAGGGATTCTAATACTTTGCGGGCTTGTTCGCCGTATTGGGTGAAGTAATTCCTTTTTTTGACGTTCTTGACCCGTTCAGATCGGGTCAGCGGCGGCTGGTCAAAGGCGGTGTGGCAGATGAGGTCAAATATATCCATTTCTTTGCCAATCTCTTCTTTTAGATTCTCAAGTACGATACCTTGTTCTGTTAGCTCTTTAATAATGGCGTGTTTTTTATCGGCACTATTCCATTTATTGATAAAGTCATCGAGTGAACGATATTGTTCGCGGACTCTGTTGCGAGTGTAATCTTTTAGGCTACTATTGATGAGTTTACCATTGCCATCCATGTATTGGATGCGCTCATTGAGAACGGCGACATTGACGCCATTCACATAATATTTTGCGCTGTGTTCGGCAATAATATCGCCACCGTCAATAATTGACGGTGGTTCAGTCTCAAAAGTAATTGCTTCACCGTCTTCGTCAAAGACAGGCTCATTGTTTTTTATTTCTTCTTCAGGCGATTCAATCTCATCGTCTTCACCGATTACTTTTATTCTAACGGGATCGCCGTCAAAATCGGAGTCGCTAAACAGGTCGGTAACACCACGAAAATCCATAATGGTAAAGAAGGTTTTGCCAAACTCTTCATTGATGCGCGTGCCACGACCGATGATTTGTTTGAACTCGGTCATGGAGCCGATATTGCTATCCAGTACAATGAGCTTGCAGGTTTGTGTATCAACGCCAGTGGTCATTAGTTTTGAAGTGGTGGCAATGACGGGGTGTTTTTCTTCGGGGTTGATGAAGTTATCCAGCTCCATCTTGCCTTCTTCATTATCACCGGTAATTTGCATGACGAATTTATTGTTGATTGCCATTAGATCTCTGTTTTCATTGGCAATGGCGGCACTGCCACGATGACACTCATCAATAAGGATTAAATCAAAAAAATCAGGGCTGAATTGTCGATACGCATCGTTGTCTTCATCGTAATTGGTCAAGCCTTGATAGAGTGCCAGATAAATCTCATAAGATTTGTCAATCTGCTTTTTTCTAATGACGGTCATTTTGTCCTTAAAATGACGGAAATCACCGCGTTTTGTTTGGTCAATCAAGGCATTTCGATCAGCTAAAAATAGAATTCGCTTTTTAGTGTTGCTTTTCCATAAACGGTGAATAATCTGAAATGCGGCATAAGTTTTCCCTGTACCTGTTGCCATGGTGAGCAATATACGCCCTTGTCCCCTGGCAATGGCTTCAACTGTGCGATTGATGGCTATTTGTTGGTAATAGCGCGGTTTCCTGTCTGTGCCATCAAAGAAGTAATCTTGTGATGAAATACGTGCTTGTTCTTGCGTTTCTATGTTTTTGTATTTTTTATAACGTTGCCATAATACTTCTGGCGATGGAAATTCATCCAGTGAGAGTTCTTTTTCAATATGACCAGCAGTGCAAGTACGGTCATGTTCATAAAAGCCATCGCCGTTGCTGCTGTAAACGGATGGAATATCCAGTATTTTAGCGTAATGTAAACCTTGTTGTATGCCTGCATTAACGGAGAGTTTGTTGTTTTTAACTTCTATAAGGGCGATGGGGATATTGGGTTTGTAATAGAGGATATAATCCGCTCTTTTTTGCTTGCCACGGCTGGTTAAGTTACCTCTAACGTAAATACGACCCTCCGTAAAAGACACTTCTTCTCTAATTTGGGTAAGCGTATCCCAGCCTGCTTTTTCTAATGCAGGTTGAATAAATTTAGTGCAAATATCCCTTTCGGAGAGGTCTTTTTTAGAGTCCATCAGTTAGCACTTTCCGCTAATAAGCAATGTTCAAGTTTTGACAGGCGTTTTTTCTTGCCTAATTTTTGTCGTTGTTTTGATTGGAACAGGCACTGTCGGCGGTCAGCGAAGCCAGTGTTTTCTGTAAGGTTGGGAGGTTGATGACCGATAGGTAATCAGGTGGCGAATCGACACCGCGAAAGGCTTTTTTAACGATACTCTCGAGATTAGGGCGTTTTTCTGTTGCGCCCTCGCCTTTTCCAAGTCCGCCGCCGAACTCGATCATCAATGACACTCCCGCATTGCCAGCACTCCGCAGGTTTTGATACCACAGCACGGGATTAAATAATTGTAGAAAGAGGCGTGATTTGATTGAATCGATATCGGTATCATGCAACCCGCCGGTAAAATTAGACAGCACCGCAACTTCAGGTGGTTTGAAATCAGCCTGCTCAAGCACCTGCCGAAATTGGCGTGCGGCTTCGACCATGTAATAAGTATGAAATGCACCTTCAGTTTTTAATCGGGCACTACGCTTGCCGGGGAACTGCGTTGCCATTGTGGAGGTCAGTGCGTCCAAGTCTTCAGCGCGTCCGCCGACAACATTTTGAGCGGGCAAATTGCATGCGGCGATGGCGCAATAGTGTTGTTCAGCCAATGATTCAGCAGACTCAAAATCAATCATCAATGCTTCCATTTCGCCCTCGCCGTATTCGCCCATCAGCTCGCCGCGTTTTTTTACCAATTGTAAAGCAAGTGCGAAGGACAACGAATTGGCGCATACCAATGCCGAGTATTCCCCCAAACTATGCCCCGCAACCAGCGTGGGCGACATTGCATCCGTATGCTCGACAAATACACGGTAACAAGCGATAGCATGGGTCAGCAATACGGGCTGGGTAAATCGGGTCAAGTTAATTTGTTCATCTGTATCAGCGAAAGATAATTTGGCAATGTCATAGCCAAGCACTTCGCTCGCTTCGTCATAGGTGTCGCGTACAATTTGAAACTCAGCAAATAAATCTTTGCCGATGCCGCGATATTGTGCCCCCTGTCCGGGAAACAGGAAGGCGATATTGGTTGAGTTCATATTGATATTTGGCTAGAAATTGATTAGGTGTACCGCAGAGCCTGTCGGAAGTGGCGGATACCGCAAAACGCCACACCAACGAAACTGTGCAAGAAACCCTCGCTAGGGATGCGTTACATGTGGAAAACCCTGCGGGTTTGGGTGTTTTACTGGACTCCTGTTCCCCGCCTACGCCGAGACATGCTTCGCATGCAATGACAAATGTTCGTTTTTTGCACCGTCTCCTCCAGATGGCGACGAACATTATATCCCACCTAACATCGAAAATATCGACAAAATGGATTTGGTTCCAGAATCCGAGGCAGAAACACCTGAATCCACATAATGGGTTTGTCGGAAAATGGGATTTTTAGCTTGTTTTGAACACTTAAGCCCTTGTTATTAAACATATTTTTTTTTAAAATGAGACTGATTTTGAATTAACCGACAAGCCCATCACTTTGCCCAAATAAGGACAAGAATACATCAAACTCAATGACGATTTAAGGCGTTATATTCAATAAAAACTTAAAATATGAGCCTTTGATAACGGCATGGAATTCAGTTGGCACGGTGAAATTGCCAAACGACTCGAGTGTCACTTGCTTTGCTAAACCGTGTGGATTGGAGTAGCAACTGCAACACTAATCCCAGATACAAATTGTGTTACACTTTCAGCGAATTAGCATTTCTGCTATTGAATAGGTGGACACAATGAGCCGATAAATAATTGCGATCTTTTTCAAGCCCACAACTAATGATTGGCACCTCTGTATAATTCAAAATGCTGGCAGAGTAGCGATTAAAACTGCTCCTATCTTGAGACAAAAATGTCGGTTTTAACAAGATAACAATAGATTTTTAACGAAAAGTTAAGAGACTTTGATGGCTAATGTAAATCATGCAAAAGTCTCGTTTAATTAAAAAGGGGTAAATAATATGTATTACCGCCACAAAATCGAACTGATAAAAACACCCATTGCCCAAATCCATGCTTTGCCCGCTAGGGTGTTTTGCTCGTGGTCATTTTGGCGATTATTTGGTTGTCTGTTGGGGTTGGGGTTATTGTCGCCTGAAGTGTATGCACAGAATGTACTCGATAGTGGCGATAGTGCGTGGATATTAACTGCTTCCGCACTAGTTTTATTGATGACGTTACCCGGACTTGCACTCTTCTATGGTGGACTGGTGAGCTCTACCAATGTGTTATCGGTAATGATGCAATGTTGCACGGTGGCTTGCGTCTCCTCGGTATTGTGGCTGGCGGTCGGTTATAGCATCGCCTTCGGTGATGGCGGGGCTGCCAATGCTTGGTTCGGTGGCTTCGGCAAATCGTTTCTGCTTGGTGTCGGGGTTGATGCCATGTGGGGAACCATTCCTGAAATATTGTTCTGCCTGTTCCAGATGACTTTTGCAATCATTACCCCTGCGTTAATCATCGGTGCCTACGTTGAACGGATCAAGTTTGTGCATGTGGCACTATTCAGTGGGGTTTGGCTACTCATCGTCTATGCCCCCGTAGCACATTGGATTTGGGGCGGTGGTTTCCTCGCAGACCTCGGCGTGCTGGATTTCGCCGGCGGTCTAGTGGTGCATGTTACCGCCGCGGTGGCCGCTTTGGTGATGGTGGCGATGCTCGGGCCTCGCCGCAGTCACAAGCAACCGACCCCACCCCACAGCCCGGGTACAACGATGCTTGGAGCCTCCTTGTTGTGGGTTGGCTGGTATGGCTTCAACGGTGGCAGCATGCTGGCAGCCAACGGCGGTGCCGCTATGGCAATTTTCGTAACCCATATTTCTGCCGCCACCGCTGCTTTGGTGTGGGTAGTCATTGAAAGCATCCGCTATAAAAAGCCCAGCCTGATTGGACTGGTAACTGGCTTAATCGCCGGTCTTGCTTCAATCACTCCGGCATCGGGCTATGTTGGGCCGATTGGTGGCGTGGTTATCGGTCTGGTCGGCGGTATAGTCTGCTATCTGGCAGTCGGTTGGATTAAAGTCAAACTAGCATTTGATGACAGCCTAGATGTGTTTGCCGTACACGGCGTAGGCGGCATCATCGGAACCCTGCTCACGGCGATATTTGGTGCCACCGCTTTCGGTGGTGTCGGGCTGGCAGTCAGCATCGGCGCGCAAATTCAGATTCAGCTTATTGGTGTGGTGGTCACCATCGCTTGGACTGCGCTCGGCTCATGGCTCATTATTTTGCTTATCAGAAAACTGGTTGGCTTGCGTGTTGATGAACAATCAGAAGCCGAAGGTCTTGATTACGCAACGCATGGCGAAAGCGGTTTTCATTTATAAATCGAGACCTTTGCATAAATCCACCCAGTGGCACCACTTAAAATGGTAAAATAGCGTTCATTCAACAAACCTTGAGGATACCCTCAAATGTCTTGGAAACAAACCGCCCAATACTCATTCGCAGATGCCCTTTTAATTGAGCATAAGTCGTTGTCCAAACTAGATGATGCACATGAAATCATCGATTGGACACAGATAGCCGAGATTTAATGTTCCGCCGGTTTATTGGTTTGAGTCTCAGTGAAGCGGCACCCGATCATTCCACTATTTGGCGGTTTAGGAACTTATTACACACCGAAAATCTGCTTGATTCTTTTTATTGGTGCAGATCAATAACCATCTCGCTAAAAACAGTCTTATTGTTGCCACAGGCTCGGTCAATATTATCGATGCGACTGTGATTGAGGCGAAGCAATGCCGTCCTAAAAAGAACCAACAAGGCGACAATACCCAAGACCCGGAAGCGGCCTGGAACGTGAAAACGGCATCCGATGGCAGGCGTAAAAGTACCTACGGATTTAAGCTGCACGCCAATACCGATGAAGATGGTTTTATCAAGAAAATGACCACTACGCCTGGCAATGTGTATGATTCATTGCATGATTTTGGGGAGTTTGAACATCTGTTAGGCGATAGGCGCGGACAAGTTTACGCAGACAGTGCTTATACCCACAGGGCACAAGTGCCAACAAAGACAATGACGAGAAACTGGGTAAAGCAAACAATAGAATCCTGCACCGGGCTTATCGCAACACACCATTAACGGAGCAACAAAAAGCACTGAATAAAATGTATAGCAGTGTCCGCTATGTGGTTGAACGTACCTTTGGCTTACTCAAATTGCATCACGGATTAGGCAAGGCAAGATACTTGGGGGTTAGCCAGAAACAAAACTCGTACACAGCTGATTGCCATAAGCCATAACCTTAAAACTGGGATGAATATTTTCAAAGAACTGCAACGTTTAAAGGAGAGTTGCGCCTAAATGGGCAATAAAACAGATTAAAACCGACTAAAAGCGGTTAAAAGTGCCGAAATAGTGGTTTTTTTGGTGCCATATTGATGATTGAGAGAATATGGGCGAAAAAATGAGGCGAGTTTATAAAAAAATCACGTTGTTTGTGATTTGCGCCGAGTGTTTTGTGGGTTATGCAAAGGTCTCAAGCTATATCAATATATTCTCCCAAATTCGATGGTTTTTCTGTAAACTTGCGATACAGAAAACAATCATCCAGAGTCACTTCGCCTTGAGCGCAGCCATTTTGCAAATTAGTCATATTCATAAGCGTTTCGGCGAGCTTGAAGTATTGCATGGCATTTCACTTGAAGCTCGATCTGGGGATGTGATTTCGATGATTGGATCATCTGGTTCGGGTAAGTCAACATTCCTTCGCTGCATTAACTTACTGGAAATGCCGGATCAGGGAACCATAAAACTGCAGGGCGAGGAAATTGAACTCATCCAATCCGGGTCAGAGCGTAAACCAAAAACCCAAAGTCAGGTAGAAAATCTTCGAAGCCGTATCGGCATGGTTTTTCAGCAGTTCAATCTCTGGTCACATATGACCATTTTACAAAATGTTATCGAAGCCCCTATTCACGTTCAGGGTTTAAGTAAAGCAGAAGCCATAGATATCGGGATGGAGTTTCTTTCTAAAGTGGGAATTGCCGAAAAAGCGGGTGAGTATCCAGCATTTCTGTCTGGCGGCCAGCAACAGCGTGCGGCAATCGCTCGGGCATTGGCAATGCGCCCGGAAGCATTACTATTTGACGAACCAACATCTGCTCTAGACCCGGAATTAGTGGGCGAAGTACTTTCCGTAATGCAAAAGCTCGCCCAGGAAGGCACGACAATGGTCGTCGTAACCCATGAAATGTCGTTTGCACGTGATGTTTCCAACAAGACCATTTTCCTCCATGATGGTTTAATAGAGGAACAAGGTAATCCGACAGCGTTATTTGGCTCTCCAAAGTCGGAACGCCTGAAACAATTTTTATCCAAATCGACGAGCTAGCCTCTTCGGCGATTGGATATTCTTGACTTGAGGCTAATGTGGAGTTAAACATGAAAAAAATAATTCTTTCTCTGGCGCTGGCTGTTTCGATGATCGCTGGTCCGGCTATGGCGGACAAAGTTCGAATCGGAACTGAAGGTGCTTATGCCCCCTGGAACTTTCTCGATGACAGCGGCAAGCTCGCCGGATTTGAAATTGATCTGGGTAACGCTTTATGCGAACAAGCAGGCCTTGAGTGTGAATGGGTTGTCAACGAATGGGATTCAATGATTCCTAACCTGGTTGCAGGTAACTACGACCTGATCATGGCAGGCATGTCGATCACTGACGAACGCAAGCAAAGCATTGATTTCAGTGCTGACTATTACCCACCTGATCCTTCTCTTTATGCGGGTGCAGCGGGTACTGATCTGGATTGGGACAACCTGTCTGGCGCACGTGTTGGCGCACAGGGCGCAACCATTCAATCGGCTTATCTCGAACAGAACTTCGCTGCGAATAACGATATTATTACCTATGAAACAGCGGATCAATCGGTTGCGGATCTGATGGCTGGAAATATCGACGTTCTGCTCGCAGACGGCCAATTTCTCAAGCCCATCGTTGACGGTTCTGGCGGTGCAATTGAATTCACCGGGCCTTCACTAATGATTGGCGGCGGCGTAGGAATCGGTATGCGCAAGAATGAAGCTGATCTGGCTGCTGACCTGGCCGGGGCACTGGAAGCTGCGAAAGCAGACGGCACAGTTGACAGGCTCATCATGCAGTACTTCGAATCTGGCCCTTTTTATCAATAGGCTGAATTCAAAGTTTTACGCATCAAACCTGCCGGCAATCTTTGTCTGCAGGTTTTTTCTTATCGACTGACAATGCTGGATTCTCTGCCACTTTGGATGACCTCATGGCTCGGTGAGGATTGGCAGACTATTCTCAATTATATTACCAATGGCAAACACTTAACGTGGTATGCCAGCCTGCGGTTCACTTTAATCGCGGCATTTGCAGGCGCTGCGTTTGCGGTGATGTTTGGATTGATCGGTGCGGCGATGAAGCAATCCCGCTTTGCACCGTTTCGCGTGGTGGGTTTGTTTTATACCACCATCGTTCGTGGTGTTCCCGATGTATTGTTCTTTTTATTCTTTCCATTGGCGTTCGAACAAACCGTTGAGTATTTTTTCGCGCGCTCGAACTGCACACCCGAAGAGCTCGCCAGCAGTGTAAACTGGCCGCCTTGCGACGCTGCACAGTGGTTTTTAACAACCCATGACTATCTGGCGCTAGCCTGCGTATCCCTTGGCATCGTCTATGGTGCTTTCGCCGCAAATGTCATTCATGGCGCAATGCAAGCAGTACCAAAAGGACAACTCGAATCAGCGCAGGCTTACGGGTTTTCCCGCCGCCAGGTCTTCTGGCGATTCCACGTCAGACAAATGTGGGTCTATGCACTTCCCGGGCTGTCCAACGTCTGGATGCTGTTACTTAAAGCCACCTCCCTGTTATCGCTGTTACAAATTGCTGACATCGTACAGTTAGCAGATCGATTGGGCGCACCCAATTACCACTCAGTTGCCGGTCTGGTTCACCCCGACTGGCGCTGGAAGTACTATCTTATCCTGTTTATTTTTTACATCATCATGGCGATGCTGTCAGAGCGTTTTTTCGAATGCCTTCAAGCAAAAGCATCCCATGGCATGCGGGTCGCGGATTAACCGATGAATTGGCTAACCGACAACGCCCTGATAAACGACATTGTTACGTTGGCGCGGCCGTCTACGTTTAACCTGTATTTTGCCTTCGCATCCATACCGCTGGGCTTTCCTTTCGCGATCGCGCTGGCGCTGGGTAAAAACAGCACCAATAAAATTATCTCAAATCTGAGCCGCGGGTATATCTATGCATTTCGGGGTTCACCGCTCTTTATTCAGCTCTTTATGTTTTATTCGGTGATGCTATCATTTAACCTCAGCCACTGGAAGCCCATGGGAATCAGCCATATTGTTCTGCATCCGCTGTTTCTGGGTCCAATGATTCTGATTTTGAATACCAGCGCCTACGCCGCTGAAATATTTTATGGTGCATTACGGGCAGTACCGAAAGGTGAAATTGAAGCCGCAGAAGCAGTCGGCATGGGAAAATGGCAGCGATTCCGGTCCGTCACCTGGCCCAATATGATTCGACTGGCGTGGCCTGCATACACCAATGAAATCGTATTTTTGTTTCACGCCACAGCGCTGGTTTACTTTACCCTTCCAGTGATCAACGAACAGAAAGATTTGATGAACAAAGCGGGTGAACTATTCGAAAAAGACTACAACGTTTTTCTGCATTTTTCCGTCGCCGCTTTGTATTTTCTAGCGTTATCAATGGTGATATTTTATGTTTCTAATTTGATTTACAAACACCTGACGCGGCATTTATCCCGACCCGAAGACCGAAAAATCAAACTCAAACCCAACTATATGCGTTAAACGGTATATACGTTAAACGGACAGGTAATCACGAGGCTATCGCGCAGTATTGAGGATTTTTTCGACAGCGGCCGCCATTGAATATAGTTCGGCATCCCTACCGTGTACCGCCGACAGCATAAATCCGGTTGGCGCCGTACCAGCGGAATTCATCGGCAAGCTCATTGCACAACCGTCAAAGTAATTCGCCGAAGCAGTGTTACGTAAACAGCGCAAATTAACCTTGGACATATTTTCCGTAACCTGAGCATCGCTAATTTTTGGCGGCACACAAGCTGTGGTCGGATAAAGAATCCCGTCAAATCCGCCGGCGTTCATCAAACGGGTAAATTCAGCTTTTAATTTAGCTTTGTCCTGATATCGTGATTGCTGTTCTTCATCGCTTACCGAAGAAAAGTTTTTCCTGACTTCGACGGTTGGCTCCATGCAGATCGCCCACAGCCCAATAAACATGCGGGGGTGGTAGAGAAGTTGGTTTGTAGTGCCTATCTGAATATTTGTGTTGACTTCGGTGATCGAATGGTATAGACTCACCCCATGTTCGTTCGCGTTAAATCTACACCCAATAGCCCAAGACAATCGGTTCAGATTGTTTCATCTGTGCGCGTCGGCGATAAGGTCAAGCAAAAGATTGTCCGTTATATCGGCATTGCCATGGATGACGATGAGTTAGTGCGATTGAAAGAGCTGGCCGAAGTCGTCAAGGCGAAGCTTGAAGCCCAACACCAGCCCGGTTTGTTTCCGCCTGAGGCGGTTGCCAAACAGATGATTGAAGCGAAAGCAGCCAAAGCGTCTAAAGCCACCTTGAATGTTGATCTGAGGCAGATGGTGGAAGAACAGCGGGTGGTGCTGGGCATCCATGAAGTGTATGGCGAGGTCTATCGCCAGTTATCATTCGATACCCTGTTGCCGCAGAAGCGGTATCGTGCTTCCCATGAAGCCCTGTTCCATTGCGTGATGGCACGCATTGCTAACCCTAAAAGCAAGCGCGGCAGCGTGCAGCACTTGGAGCAGGACTTTGGTGTCTGTTTGTCCTTAGAGAAAGTTTATCGGATGATGGATCAGCTTGACGATGACACCATCAGCCGGCTACAAGCGATGACCTGTGAAGGTACGCGATCCTTGTTGCCTGGTGCCCTGGATGTGTTGTTTTTTGATTGTACGACGCTCTATTTTGAGTCTTTCAAGGAAGACGAATTAAAACAAAATGGCTACAGCAAGGACTGTAAATTTAATCAGCCGCAAGTATTGCTGGCTTTGCTGGTCACCCGCGAAGGTCTGCCGGTCGGCTACGAAGTGTTCCCCGGTGCTACTTTCGAGGGTCATAGCCTAATCAGCGTTTTGCAGACGATGCAAGCGCGCTATGATGTCAGGAAAATGATCTTTGTCGCTGATCGGGGCATGTTGAATGAAGACAATCTAAGCGCCCTGGATGAGGCGGGCGCTTATTACATTGTCGGAGCGAAACTAAAACAATTACCAAGTGCACTACAAACCAAAGTATTGGATAAATCAGCTTATCAGGCAGTTGGCAAAGGCGGGTCAAGCGCAGCCGAGCTGACGCACAAGAAGAGACGGCTCATTGTCTCGCATTGTCCAAAGCGTGCGGATAAAGATCAACATGACCGACAAAAGGCGGTCGATCGGCTCATCAAGAAAATAGGTAAAAGCCAGAATCCCAAGGACTTATTAAATAACTACGGCTATAAAAAGTTTCTGATTATCAAAGGAAAGACTAGCCTGAGTATCAACCAAGATAAAATTGCTGCCGAAAGCCGCTGGGACGGACTGCATGGTGTCATCACCAATTTGCCCGATACGCCGCATCAGGAAGTGCTATCACACTATCGCGGCTTATGGCAGGTCGAGGAGAGTTTTCGAATCACTAAACATGACTTGAAAGTACGCCCTATCTACCATTGGACACCCTCAAGAGTGCGTGCCCACATCGCTATTTCGTTCATGGCTTTTGCCTGTATCAGACAGCTGATGTATCGAATCAAGCTGCAACATAAAGCCTTGTCCCCGGAGGTTATCCGTAATGCCTTGATTCATGTGCAACATAGTGTCCTGAAACACAAGCGCACGAATAAGCGTTATGTCATCCCTTCTACAATCGACCCACAAGCAAAAAAAATCTATGCTGTGATGGGATTAAAAGCGACTACCACAGCTTACCCACTGTACTGATTGACATAATCCTTCAATATCCGGGCATTTGTAGTGCCTAGGTATTTTTGTGTTTCTTTATAAATCAATAGTTTATGAATATGAACCGTCGAAGTCAGGAGAATCCCGTCAAATCCGCCGGCGTTCATCAAACGGGTAAATTCAGCTTTTAATTTAGCTTTGTCCTGATATCGTGATTGCTGTTCTTCATCGCTTACCGAAGAAAAGTTTTTCATGCGGCCGGAAACAAAGGGGTCATACTCGTGCTCGTAATTTTCCAATAATTCGGCGTGATGTTTTAACGCTTCATAACCTACCACGGCCCGTGTCATGAATATATCCACGCAACCGTCGACCACCGGCATAGCTACCGTTTGAATTTCCGCGCCCGCGTCTGCAAGTGCCGAGACAGCGCGTTTAAAATCGGCCGCTACCTCGTCATCCAGATCATCCATTACCACGCTTTCAGGCAATAACAGCTTTAGCGTACTGCCGTCCGTGATGGTTAAATCCGGTATTTTTCCGTGACCATCCCACACACCAGAAATCAACTGATCGAGGACAAAACAACTATCCACATCCACCGCCAATGGTCCCGGCGCATCGGAGGTTGGCGACAATGGATACACGCCGGACAAAGACAATCTTCCATAACTGGGCTTAACACCAACAATGATGTTACTGTCTTTGCCCGAGACGATGGATACTTTGTTGCCGTATTCATAGCGTTTGTGGTCTTGCCTTTGCCAATCGCATAAGCATGGGGTTCGTGCAGGGAATAAATTTTATTTTTGTCTTTGGGTTGTTGTGCCCCACGCCTGCTTATAAAAGGCCGCTGATAAAACAAGAAGTCTGGTTGGTAGGTTTCAAGCAGTCCGTGTTGGGGTAGTTTTCTTTGTAGTTCTCGGATTAAAATATGAGCAATGGTTCGCAATCGTTTCAATGCCTTTTTAGCGGATGTACGCTTTTTAACATGGCGGAAGTGGCGAATGCGTAAGCGGCAGTTTTTAACTTCTTTTACGAAGGTTCTGCGTTGTTTGATGCCCTGTTTTTTCGCCAATTTGTTGAGACGGTTGATAATTTTGATGGCTAGTTTAGAATCAGTCGGATAGGTGATGTTTTTTTCCTGTACGGTGGTGTCAATCAAAACAGTGTTTTCATTGGCTTTTTTGCCGTGCAACATCACACTCATCTTAAAAATGAGTTCAAAACCGGCGACACCGATTCTGTTTCTAAAATGCACCAGTTCGGTTGCATTGCAAGGCACGTTTGGGGTGTAGGTTGGATAACCGCAGAAGTATTGATAATACGGATTACGCTTGAACTGTAAGACCACATTCTCATCGGACAGGTTTTCCAGTTGTTTGAGCATCAGCAACCCGACCATTAAGCGTATTGGTTTTGAGGGTCTGCCGTTATCGTGGCAATAGTGTTTGCTAAATGCATCCTCGAAGACCTTCCAGTCGATGACGTTGGCTAATTGGATTAAAGGGTCTCGTGGGTCTAATTGAGAGAACAATTCGGTGTGAAACAGATTTTGTTGCCCTGTGTTTGGGGTAGATGGAGTCAGCATAATTTTTTAACTAAAACGACCAGAAAACAACGGTTATTCTAACATAAAGCGGTTGATTTGGTTAATGGTTTTGTTTGTTTTATTGATATAAATCAAACTGTTTAGATGTTTTTAAGGGCGGACTAATTAAATTCCGTTCTGTGGATGCCGCCATGTCGGCGGATGCGTTTGGAGCTAGCTATTTTCCCCTGTTTAAAAGCGGTAGCGAATGCCTAACGACAAGACTGGGTAGATTTTGAAACTGTTTAGGCTATCCTGTAACTCGGTATGTTCAGCCTCAATATCTCTTTTGAAATTGGCTTGAATCACACCATTAGTGGAACATACATTTCCCGTCACTGTTGCGACACCTGCTGTATTAAGGATGAAACTACAATCATTGTTATTACCGGTTACAGTACCACTCCCACTCAACCTAGGTGCCCCTTGGAACAATGCGCCGACTTCAAAATCAACACTCAGTCCGCTCGTTTTCTGGCTACTCCAGCCCAAACCAAAATAAGGGGACAGTGATTTAAAGTCCAACAACATATTTGCTCGACCGGTATATGGCCGATTATTGAACTCAAACGTCTCTCCTTTTGTGCGGGCACTCAGTTGATTTTTATTGGCGAGAACACCAAGACTGAAGCGAAAACCACCACCCGTGGGGTGCCAATCACCAATCAGACCATAGCTGTTTAGTTTCAACGTTCCCTCGTTTTGATTGCCGGCATCGGTTTCTGCATAACTTAGATCATAGCGATTAAACACCAACCTGCCGTTGAATTTTTCATGGAACGGATATTTAAGTTCAACACCAAGACCGAGCGTGCTGACCTTACCCGCCACGCTGATGCCTTCTGCTCTGGCCGGCCGCATCGGCAACAGTGGCAATACCGATAGCAACGAATAAGGTACAAGCGGTGAGTACATATCTAGCAATGTGCGTAATATTGTTCATAATGGTTCTCCTAACGTTTAATGTTGTTGGTGACTCGGTTTACACAGAAGCATAATTATAACAGCTGAAAAGCTGGAAATGTGGGCAATCTGTCATGTTTCTGGTGTGTCCAAATCAGACAGTCGTATGACAAAACGCTTGTTATTATTGCCTTCGATAGCAACCGTGTCGCCGTCAATAATCGTCTTTATAGTCGCACCAACCTAAAATTGACATGAGATTGCCGTCCGTCGTCAGATGAAGTATTGGCAGATAGCACCAAAGCGAACACTACACAGATTGCGTTGTGCAATGCGATTTTCATTTTATTTCACCCTCAATCGTGCTCAAAATTTCGCGTAGCATTTTTATTTCCCGTGTCGGAGTAGGCATTGGTGTCCTAGTCGGCGTTCTCATTTAAGCCAGCCAATTTATTGTTGCCACTAAAAGACAGCATTGCCATGTAGTTTCTCGTTAATCGTTCGTACCGTGTCGCTATTCTGCGATAATGCTTTAGTTTCTGAAAAAGTCGCTCCACCTGATTGCGTTATTCAATCAGGGCATCCGCTTGACCATACTATGAGGATTGACCCTCTGTTATAGATGAGCGTACAGGATTGCCCAGCGCATCAACCTCCGCATGTGTCTTGGTACTCAATCCGACGCGTGACTTACCTTCTGCTTCGCAGGCTTGGTCGTTTTTTGCCGCACCGTGCTGATGCCCCCGTACAAATGCTCCCGTCAACCATTAATTAGTCAGCCCTTAAAAACCGACCTAACAAGTAAATATCTGTTTCAAGCAAACGCTCAGCGAACGTGAATCAACCTTGAATCAAATGGACCAAGGGCTTTTTATCAAAAATATGGACAAAACGCGCTTTTTTAAGCCATAAATAGCAGACGTGACAAAAAACCAGCCACTTTCTCAAATTCCAGGCACAAGCAGCCATTAAAATATTGATTTCATCGCCAACTTGTCCTTTAAGCCTGTTTCTGGATAACCTAAAATCAGATTTCAAATGCCCAATAATGGGTTCTATGGCAGCCCGTCGCTTACACAATTTGCGTTTCTTATCTCTTTGATAACGATTGTCTTTTTTCAGGGCTTTGCTGGGCAGGATGATGTCCGTATCGCCCATTTGTTTAACCCCACAATAGCCTCTGTCGCAGACCGCTTGTTTGATGGGTTTTGTTCTGTTGCTATTGGCTTGTTTTATCGCATCGGGTAGGGTTTTTGCATCATGCTGGTTTTTCTTATGGCTGACAACGCCGACAATGATGTTACTGTCTTTGCCCGAGACGATGGATACTTTGTTGCCGTATTCATAGCGTTTGTGGTCTTTGCCTTTGCCAATCGCATAAGCATGGGGCTCGTGCAGGGAATAAATTTTATTTTTGTCTTTGGGTTGTTGTGCCCCACGCCTGCTTATAAAAGGCCGCTGATACAACAAGAAGTCTGGTTGGTAGGTTTCAAGCAGTCCGTGTTGGGGTAGTTTCCTTTGTAGTTCTCGGATTAAAATATGGGCAATGGTTCGCAATCGTTTCAATGCCTTTTTAGCGGATGCGCGCTTTTTAACATGGCGGAAGTGGCGAATGCGTAAGCGGCAGTTTTTAACTTCTTTTACGAAGGTTCTGCGTTGTTTGATGCCCTGTTTTTTCGCCAATTTGTTGAGACGGTTGATAATTTTGATGGCTAGTTTAGAATCAGTCGGATAGGTGATGTTTTTTTCCTGTTTTTCCCTTCTGTACAGGGGCGTCAATCAAAACAGTGTTTTCATTGGCTTTTTTGCCGTACAACATCACACTCATCTTAAAAATGAGTTCAAAACCGGCGACACCGATTCTGTTTCTAAAATGCACCAGTTCGGTTGCATTGCAAGGCATGGCAGGGGTGTAGGTTGGATAACCGCAGAAGTATTGATAATACGGATTACGCTTGAACTGTAAGACCACATTCTCATCGGACAGGTTTTCCAGTTGTTTGAGCATCAGTAACCCGACCATTAAGCGTATTGGTTTTGAGGGTCTGCCGTTATCGTGGCAATAGTGTTTGCTCAATGCATCCTCGAAGACCTTCCAGTCGATGACGTTGGCTAATTGGATTAAAGGGTCTCGTGGGTCTAATTGAGAGAACAATTCGGTGTGAAACAGATTTTGTTGCCCTGTGTTTGGGGTAGATGGAGTCAGCATAATTTTTTTAACCTAAACGACCAGAAAATAACGGTTGTTCTAACATAAAGCGGTTGATTTGGTTAATGGTTTTGTTTGTTTTATTGATATAAATCAAACTGTTTAGATGTTTTTAAGGGCGGACTAAGTATTAGCATGCCTTGTCTTTCAGGGCTAAGTCATCCGCCGGCGTTACCAACCTCCTGATTGAGCTCTAATAAAAACACGCGCATTGTTTCAGCCCAAACTTGGCCATCCTGTTCGTAAGCACGGATTAATTCACGCAAATGATGCGCATTACATAGCGCATGTAGGCTCTTATAACGATAATAAGGTTTCCAATGGTCGTGACACATTACGCCTTGAAATTGCGGCAATATGCCAATTTCATCCATCGCTTCAGCGCCTCGTTTTTCGTGTACTGACAAATCGGTCCAATCTAGAGAAGAGGCATTATGCAACCATTGTCTTTTCCCGTTGATATTGATACCTGTTTCATCTGTATGTAACACTTTTTCTTTCACTAAGTTAGCTTTGATAATCGCTAAAGCTTGGGTTTCTTCCAAATTGTCATAGGCGGTGTTGATGAAGTTAAAAAGGCTGCCACTACTGAGCGGAATATCAAGCTGATCAGCAAAATATTCTCTAATGCGACCATAAGGAAGCAATTGGTACTGAGAGAGGTAAACCGCGTGAGCCCGCAATCCCTTGCCATATTGAATACGGCTTTTCACGTCATTGGGGAACTTCGCAACGAAGCGTTTACCCCACTCATCTTCGAGTATTTGTGCTCATTCAGTAACAACGCGCTTGAACTCAATATCAACGACTTGGCGGATCTCTTCGCCTTTGTCAGTATAGTTAGACCCTGCTCATAAAATATATCTATCTGAATATAAACAAGTAATAGTGATTTTGTGGTATAATTCTGCATGGAAATCAGCCCAACAACCTCTAAAACCTTGCAGCTATGATTGATTATAACGATTCCAACCAACGTACTATCGCAGAATTTGACTGGCCGTTTCACACCGCCCTTGATGCACACAACCGCTGGGTGAAACTAGGTCAGTGCATTCCATGGGATGGGTTAGCACAGGGCTATCATAAAAGCCTCTCGTCAAAGCGGGGTCGGCCAGCAAAAGATGCTCGTTTAGTCATCGGTGCGGTGATCATCAAACACAAACTAGGGTTGTCTGATCGTGAAACGGTGAGTCAGATTCAGGAGAATCCGTATCTGCAATACTTTGTCGGGCTTGCCGGTTATCAAAGATCAGTCCCGTTTGTACCCTCGTTGCTGGTTGAAGTGCGCAAGCGTATGGGGGATACTGTTTTTGAAGTGTTCCATCAAGCGATTATTGGTGCAGTGGAAAAGGCGCAGGTCGTGCCGCAACGTAGCGTTAAGGATGGTTTGAAGGTATCCACACAGACCAACAAGTCGGGTGATGAATCAGAGCCAGAGTCCGTGCCAGAGTCGAAACCAGAACCAAAACCCAATCAAGACCCACAAGGGGAGGATAATTCCCCAATTTCACCTGCCACCACTGTGGAAGCACCCAGCCACGAAGGTAAGTTGATAATCGATGCGACTGTGGCAGAGCAAGCGATACGGTATCCCACGGATTTAAGTTTACTGAATGAAGCGCGTGAGATGACGGAACGGATCATTGACGAATTGTATCCACACACGGAGTTCAGTCAGAAACCACGCACCTATCGTCGCCAAGCACGCAAAGATTTTCTCGGGTTGGTCAAACAGCGTCGTCCCAAACGTCAAGCGACCCAACGAGCGATCAAGCAACAACTGCAATACTTGCGGCGCAATTTTGGTCATATTGAGGGTTTAATGGATTGTTTCCCGATGGGCACGGCGTTGCCTTTGTCACGCAGGCTGCTATACCACTACTGGGTCATTCAGCATGTCTATACGCAGCAGTGGGAGATGTACCGCAACAAAAGCCGTCGCTGTGATAATCGGATTGTGAGCATTCATCAACCGTATGTGCGTCCGATTGTGCGAGGTAAGCAAGGTAAGTCGGTTGAGTTTGGTTCGAAGTTGAGCGTGAGTTTAACGGCACACGGGTTATCCCGAGTTGATCATTTAAGTTGGGATGCGTTTCATGAGGGGCATGATTTGCAGGGTCAGGTTGAGCGTTACCATGAACGTTATGGTTGCTACCCCGTAAGCGTTATCGGTGATCCGATATATGGTAGTCGAGAGAACCGGCACTACTTGAAAGGATTGGGCATCCGTTTTTCGGGCAAGCCATTAGGCAGACCCAAACAGGTAACAGAAGCGAATCGAGATGTGTTGAAGCAATTAAAAGCCCAACGCCGGGCGGATTACCTACAACGGATTCCAATAGAAGGCAAATTTGGTCAGGCAAAGAACGGTTATCGGCTGAATTACATCCGTGCCAAGCGAGCAGACACTTCGGTTGCATGGATCAACAGCATTTTCCTAGTCATGAACCTTCTCATCCTGCTGACGGTCTTTTTTGTGTCCAAAATAAGGCGACTAATAGGGTCGATAACGAACACTGGGCGACACCAATTACGATTGGACGGGTACAGATTGTGCCAATTGCTTGGCTGGAACAGATTTGAATATCCAAAATCGACTTTGTGAGCAGACTCTAGTTACCTGGCGGTAAAAGCGCTCTATCAACGGGCAATTTATGGGTAATATCTGGCGCAATATCAAGCGGAAGCGTTGTACCTTTTCGCCCTTTTTGACCACCTGATTTTTTGGTACTATTGGTTTTTAAATTCTTCTTTCTGTTTGGATCTGATGAAGGCGGTTTACTGCTGTTGCTACTATTGAGCCCGAGGCGTTTACAAAGCAAGGTAACGATAAGTAGCAATAAATCCATAGCGGTGCGCATTGAAGGTGATAGCGTTTTATCCGCTTTAATTTGTGCTTGAATATTCTCGATATTCGACTCGATATCGATGCCACTTATTTTCATTGTTTCACGTGATTAGCAAAAGGAAAGTAATAGAATAACGCCTAGAAAGGATCAAGCAAGTCGATCCTTTTTTTATTTTAGATAGTCAGTGTTAAAATTTTTTGTCCTGAGTAGTTACAAATTAACTTTCAATTGTTACCCTGAATGATTGGAGCCGAAATTTATGCTGATGATGGAGCGAAAAACTTAGCGACAATCAGACGTAAGCTATTGAACTTGATAAAATCGCATCCATTAAAAGATAGTGTCGCAGGAAAAATGCAACGAGCATGTTGGGATGCTAAATTTAGAGCAGATATTTTATTTGGTCAAAAAACAAGCGAAGCATAATCCCACCCTGCGGGGAAGAGTTAGAAGAGAATAAGGAATTTATTGTATGAGTCGTGATCTAGGATTGGAAACAGTAATGACGAAGAAAAATGACGTTACAAATGTTGTAGATATAGAGTTTGCAGAATTAAATTATGAAAAATTATCACTCACAAAACATTCATTTTTACGTGTTAGCGCTGTAAAGCAAACGTTTGAGGGAGTAGATTTTCGTTACAGCACTTTTGATGATTGTTACTTCCGTAACTGTAAGTTTATAGATTGCAACTTTACGGGGGGTCAATTTAAGAATAGTACCTTCAGAGGCTCTGAATTTACTGGAAGCACATTCGATTATTCTCGTTTTTCTGATACTAATATAAGCAATAGTATTCTAGATAACTGCCAGCCAGGATTCGAAAATGTTGCTTTAGAGTTCTCTCAATCTTTGCGGGTTAATTTTGGGCAGATTGGGGATACAGTTGGTGTTAATAAAGCTATTAAAGCTGAATTAAGCTCTACTAAGGTACATCTCAAAAAAGCTGCTTTTTCGAAAGAAGGCTGGTATCGAAATAAATATTCAGGCATAGAGAGACTAAAGTATATTTGGAATTATTTAGCTTTTTGCTTTTTTGATTGGGTATGGGGGAACGGTGAGTCGTTATTTAATGTTTTCCTAAGTATGCTTGCTGTAATTTTTTTTGCTGCATTAGCAATTGATGCTCCTTTTACCGAGCTTTTTGAGTCTCTAGTTAAGAGTTTACAGGTGTTTTTGGGGCTAAAAGCTCCTGATATCCCTCTTACTGTTTCACTACCTTTAATATTTTGTAGGTATGTTCTTCTTAGCCTTTTTATCTCCGTTCTTGTTAAGAGGTTATCAAGGCGATGATAGGAACTGAACGATATGTTTTCGGAAGCCTTGTTAATGGTGACTTTGATACAGGATCTGATGTTGATGTGTTAGTTATTTCTGATAATGAAAACATATCTTGCCCTGATGAATGGTCTGTTTATACAGAAGGTGGAATAAAAACACTTTATGAAAAAGGTTCTTTATTTGCTTGGCACTTGTATTTAGATGCAGTCCCAGTTTCTAAAGAAGCTATAGAAAATGATTTTTTGAGAAATATCGGAAAGCCTGCGGAGCATAATAATGCTTATCAAGAGGTTATTGAATTGAATCAAGTAGCTACGTCTTCTTTGAGTGAACTAGAAGGGACAAATGCTTCTATCGTTTTTGAATTAGGTTTGATTGGATTAGCTATTCGAGACATTGCTATGACAACATCGTTGAAAATAAACGGGAGGCTTTGTTTTAGTAAGTATGCACCTTTTGATTTAGGTAGGTTATCACTGCCTTTATCTAAAGAATTCTATTTTCAATTAGTTCAATGTCGAAGAGCAACCATAAGATGTGAAGTTGAACCGAAGAATTTAGCAGATCTTAAATGCAAAGTATTAAATAACCGTACCCAAATAGAGCGTTGGATAAATACTGTAATGGAAGTGTGTAAATGAGTAGCTTTATTGAAAGAGTTGGATTTGAACGGAAAGTATTAAAATTGATTAATAATAATTTTCCAGAAAAACAATTAACTGGACTTACTTTAGCTGCATTGCAAAGCTGGAAAAGTCAAACCAATATCGAAAAGTCGATATTTGATTTATTAGTAGAACTGTCAACGAAACTAAAATTGATTAACCAGCGTTCTGGAGAAATATTTACAAGAAAGTACGCTGAAACATCAAAAGATTGTGGGTCACTACTTAAGCGATTATCGTTAACTATAGATAGCCAAATAAAATGAATTTAGAACAAATATAACAAGGCATTTTAGCCAAATTCGAAAAGTGTCGAATAGTTTTATGCCAGCAAGCGCGGTGTGCCAGCACTTGTGCCCTTTGGGTATATCCGCCTTTGATGATGTTTAAGATACTGATTTTACCAGCGTGGTATAACTTAAGCGATGAAGCCTTAGAATAACAGATAGCCCGAGATTTAATGTTCCGCCGGTTTATTGGTTTGAGTCTCAGTGAAGCGGCACCGGATCATTCCACTATTTGGCGGTTTAGAAATCTATTACACACCGAAAATCTGCTTGATTCTTTATTGGCGCAGATCAATCATCATCTCGCTAAAAACAGTCTTATTGTTGCCGCAGGCTCGGTCAATATTATCGATGCGACTGTGATTGAAGCGAAGCAATGCCGTTCTAAAAAGAACAAACAAGGCGACAATACCCAAGACCCAGAAGCGGCATGGAACGTGAAAACTGCGGCGGACGGTAAGCGTAAAAGTACCTACGGATTTAAGCTGCACGCCAATACTGATGAATATGGCTATCAAGAAAATGACCACTACACTTGGCAATGTGCATGATTCATTGCATGATTTTGGGGAGTTTGAACATCTGTTAGGCGATAGGCACGGACAAGTTTACGCAGACAGTACCTAGTCAGCCCTTAAAAACCGACCTAACAAGTAAAAATATATTTCAAGCGGCCGCTCAGCGAACGTGAATCAACCTTGAACCAAATAGATTGAGACCTTTGCATATGGTGTGTTTATTATGCGAATCCACGTTTGAACAAATATGTGAATTTTGACATTATTTTTCAATTAACCGACAAGCCCATAGTGGGTTTGTAAGCCAGCGTTTGTTGCACGGTCTCATGAGCCGGAATGACGATTCCGTTATTGCTGCGGGTGATCTTCTCGTTCCATATCGATGGTCAAATTGTCACTCGGTAACTTTTATTATTGGAATCAGGTTATACTCTGCTGGTTTACCCCACTTTCATATTACAAGATAAACATGTACGAAAATTTCCCAATCTGGCTATTAGCCATCGACTATGTTATGGGCGTAATCATGTGGACTCTGATTGGGCGATTCGCAATGGGCATTTTCCTGCCTCAGGACAGTTCGTTTTTCTTCATGCGATTCTTCGTGCGCTCGACCAACCCTTTGTTGAAGCTATTTTCTTTTATTACCCCTAAGTTTTTGATTCAACCTGTCATTCCGCTCTATGTGGCATGGTTTTTTTACATGATCAGGTTCTATATTATGCCGTTGTTGCTCGGATATTCGGTCATGGGGACGTTGTCGTTTCCGCTGGAAAGCGAGTTTGCACAGGGTGTTGCGGAATTGATAGGAAAGTTTGTCAATTAAGGGGGCGTGAATTCATACTCTATGGCTATTTTCCCGCCTCGATAGATAGTTTTGAGTCGCAGTATCGATCGCTGGAATGTGCAGTTATATTGCTTATGGGCACTGGATTGATAGCACTTTTTATTGGCTCGTTACTGGCATCCACACTGCTTCCGGGTGGCGTAGAGGTGCTGTTGTATTATCTCTATCAGTCTGGCGAACATCGTTTCGGCTCGCTACTAGGGGTTGCCACTTTGGGCAATACCCTAGGCGGAATAATCACTTATTTTATGGGCGTTGTTGTCTATCAAGGACTTGCAGGGTTTGCTTGGCATCAGCGTATCGAACGATGGTTCAAACTCGAGGATGCGGCGTTGTCGCGGGTTAAAAGGTGGGGCGTTCCAGCATTATTTTTTAGCTGGATGCCGATAATTGGCGATCCTCTGTGTCTGGCGGCCGGGTATTTGCGGTTGCCGACTTGGTACAGCATCAGCATGATATTCATCGGAAAATTAGCGCGTTATGCGGCATTACTATGGTTGTTTTCGCAATCTTGAGCGTTGAGAATTATGAATTAAAAGATTTTGACACCGGCTTCGCAGGAAAGATGACATTGATAATTGATAATTGATAATTGATAATTGAGAATGAGAATGAAACCGGAAAACCCTAGCGGGTTTGGCTGTTTGACTGGATTCCTGCTTTCGCAGGAAAGACGGATGTTGATTTTTAAGTTAAAGCACCGCCACAACTGCTGCCAGCACCAGCGGTACACCCAAAACAATGTTTGGCGACTGCAATGGGCGCATTGTTGAGCTGGCTACGTTTAATTTCCCAGAGTCTTTGTCGACCGCTTGCTGCCAGCGGCAGTCCGAGCATCTGGTTAAAATCGCAGTCATAGACATAGCCTTGCCAATCGACACTGAGCAAATGGCGACACATTAGGGGCTCGACAGTGGCAGGATTAAAATTTTCTACCAGTAATTGCTGGTAACTATGCAATTGTCCGGTGCGCTTCAGGTAATGCTCAAAGCGCTTGATGGGCAGATTGGTGATGGTCAGCAATTGATTGAAATCAATATCAAAATCATTTTTCAAGCGCGTTTTATAGTCGTTTTGTAGTCCGCTTTGGGCGGGCGGCAATACCGGGCCGATGGGGTTATAGACGAGATCGAGAATGAGATTTTCATCTCTGCCATATCCCGCCGCATTAAAGGCTTGCAAACCGGATATGCTTTTGCCGAATACGCCCTTGCCACGTTGCTGATCGACATTTTTTGAGGTGTAGCACGGTAGCGAACAGACTAATCGAATTTTGCGGTTCGCATACCACTGTGGCAGGTCTTGCTGATTGGCTTCATATTGAACCGTGATGTTGCAACGCGAGGTGATGCTAATGCCGTGCTCAAGAAAGCCATCGCAAAACTGACGAAAATTCGGAATCAATTCAGGTGCGCCACCAGTAATATCGACCGATTTTACATTGCCATCCGCCCAATCAAGCGTTTTTTCCATCGTCTCCCAGCTCATCATCTCGGTACGTTTCGGCCCCGCCTCAACATGGCAATGCTCGCAGGCCTGATTGCACAAGTAGCCGATATTAACTTGTAGCTCCGATAACGTCGCCCGCCGCAAGGGGAAGCAATTATTGGCTTTGAGCGTTTGGTTGAAATCGTGGTTTATCGTAATATCCATTGCTTTGGTTTGCTTGGGGTATCCAACATGTTGACTGGTGCTATTTTAGCCTAATTTAATGTTCAGTGCCTGAGTGGTTATGACTGATTATAACAATAAGCGTTATCGCAAATATCATTCAAAATACATCGTTCACATTTGGGCTTGCGCGCGATACAGGTATATCGACCATGCAAAATAAGCCAGTGATGGGCATTTCTTTTGAAACGCTCAGGGACGGCGTTCAGCAGTGCTTTTTCGACCGTTAATACCGTTTTGCCGGGCGCAATACCCGTACGATTGGAGACCCTAAAAATATGCGTATCCACGGCAATCGTGGGGTGACCGAATGCGGTATTGAGGATGACGTTGGCGGTTTTTCGACCGACACCGGGTAACGCTTGTAGTTGTTCTCTGCTTTGTGGGACTTGTCCAGCATGTTTTTCTAACAACATCTGACAGGTTTTTACAATATTGTTGGCTTTGGTATTGAATAAACCGATGGTTTTGATATGACGTTTTAATTCGGTGATGCCGAGGGCTTGAATGGCGGTCGGGGTATTGGCTACTGCGAAAAGTTTTACGGTGGCTTTATTCACCGAAACGTCTGTGGCTTGCGCGGATAGAATCACCGCAATCAATAGCTCGAATTCTGAGTGGTAATTTAATTCGGTGGTTGGTGCGGGCGTGTTTTTCTGCAACCGTCTGAACGCAGTGGTAATTTGTCGGGGAGTCATAACTTGCTGTTAGTCTTTGCGGTTGTTTTGGACGCTTCCGATAGTAATATTGAATGAAGTTTTGGATTTTGTCCGTTTGAGCGCGGCGAGAATCTCCTGTTGCATCTGTTTTCTTGCCTTTGTTCTTTTGCGCGTCATGCGTGCTTGTTCGCGTTGTAGATTGCGTTCGATGGTTTTTTCGGTGTTGAGCCGTGCCCTTGAAACTTGCTGGCGAGTAAAATCTGGCCACGGACTGCGGTCTTGTGTGGTTGATTGCGGGTTAGGCGCGGTCAGTGCGATGCAATCCGTGGGGCAAACCGGAAGACATAATTTACACCCGGTGCAATCATCAGCAATAACGGTGTGCATTAGTTTTGCGGCACCGACAATGCAGTCCACTGGACAGGCGTTGATACATAATTTACAACCAATGCAGCGTGCTTCATCGATAATGGCGAGTTGTTTTGCTTCCGTTGTGCCGTATGCTTGATTGAGTGCCAATATCGGCTTGTCAAGCAAGGACGACAATGCCCGTATGCTCACTTCACCGCCCGGCGGACACTGATTGATGTCGGCTTTGCCATGGGCAATGGCGTGTGCATATTCCCGACATCGGGGATAACTGCACAACGTGCATTGGGTTTGCGGCAGACATTGATCAATTTGGTCGATCAACGTGTTTATCGCAGAATTTGTCATTGTTGATGGAATTAGCTGTTTTTATTCTTAAAGTGATGCCGAAGTATCTTTTTTACATATTCAGGCGCGTCTTCTTTGACTTTTGTAGCCTCATTAATCAGCGCGTCAAAATCCGCTACTTCTGCACCAGACCACAACAAATCCATCCTCCGAATATCACGCATAGCAATGTGGTTATATGACTCTGGGTGTGCCCAATAACAGGTTTTGCATGACTTTTCTTCCTTGCTTTCCCAGTTTTGGCAATTTTCACAACTCCACGACTTTGCTCTATTAGCAGAGGCAGATAGCAACATGTACTCATTTAAATCATCAGATAATTCCCCACTATCTCCAGCAATTTCAAATGGAATGCAGATGATCTATTTGTAATTCTCGCACCGGAAATGCCTCAAGATATATGTTGCATCGAGTGCCATATTTTTCGATCAAGGCATCTTTGAGATTTGATGAAAACGCTGTACGACCAGATAGCTTAGTTGACCGAACTTCGGAGGGATTGCCGAATTTATAAGCAGCGATTTTCCTGCCATCGGAACCAGTAACTCGAAATGTTTTTACTGGGATTCCCTGTTCTCTTACATCTCTGATGGCGCTTGGAGGGTGGTTGTAACCGTAGATATCTTTTAGTTCTTCTGTTGTAATTTGACCATGTTCAAGAATATGATTGATGACGGTTTTTGGACGTTTTGCCGCTACGCTTTTTAGGAGCATTATAAAGTCTGCTGGATAATCTTTGATGCTCATACAAACACCAATTCTTGTTGTTCTGTTGGCGCATAAATAACCTTTGTATTGTCAATTTCTAGGCGTTCTGCTAGGGCGGGGGAAAGGTACAAAGACTCAATAGTTTCGTCATTCCCACCAAGTAATGTTGCTTGGCTTGATCTTCCAGCATGTATATGTAGATGCTTTAACGAAAGGTGTTCTGGCAATAATTTTCCATGCACTTTGTTTCCAGTAACACCATCATAGCTAATGATATATGAAATATCTCGGTCATTCATTGTCGACAATGCTTCTACAAAAACATCATAAGTTAGGCCATTAAAATAGCGATGATCTCGGGTAAATGACGTGCCTTGATATGGTGGATCCATATATACTAAATCCAGTCTCTCTGCTTTGTTTGTAACTTCCCTAAAATCCACAGATTCAATAGTGGTTTTATATGCCAATAATTGAGATACATTCAGGATGTTTTTTCTCATTGTTACTGGCTTCATACCCGAACGTCTGTTATCCGCGCTCTGGTTAAATATGCCATCCGCACTATATCTAACAGACCCTTTTACAATGCGTGCGAGCAGATATAACAGATGATGGGGTTGGTGTGATTGATTAAATTGCTTTCTTATTTTGAAAAAAAATGCCTTCCGATCTGGTGGTTGTTCTAACCATAATTCCTCGTATTTATCTGCTAGTTGATTTGGTCTCTCAAGTATTTCTATCCACAAGCTCATAAGTGGCTCATTTAGGTCATTGAGCATGATACTTTTGGTCAAGCCATAGGCGCAAGCTGCTATGGATATTGCGCTTGCCCCACAAAATGGCTCAATAAGACAATCCACATCAAGAGGAAAGTGCGGGAGTATGTATTTTGCAATGTTTCTTTTACTTCCTTGGTATGGAAACGGATGAGGAATTGATAAGGTTGCGTATGTGTCCATAATCGCTTCATTATAGATTATTTTAGCTTGTTAGCCCGTAGATTTTTATTGGTCACATAATTTTTGGCTTTGTCGCCACCCACTTCTAAACGGTAATAATAGAATGCACCTGGCGGAATCCGCGCGGTAAAAATTTGCCGCGCTGGGCACGACTCCCTACATAATTGTCAAAGTCCGTAGGTTTGAGGTTCAGATAGCGTTTGCCACTGTATATCCGCAAACTATTGCCTTCCTGAAACAGGGTTGTATCGACAACATATTCTTCCCCGCGCGTGAATTTTGCCGTTGGGATATTGATGAGCTTGACCCCTTTGCCTTTCGCTAATTGCGGTAACTCGCCGACCGTAAAAATCAACAAGCGACCGACATTGGTTATCACTGCAATCCAGTCACCTTCAAAATCATGCACCCGTCGCGGTCGCATGACATTGGTGCCGTCAGCCACTTTAAGGGTTGCTTTGCCGGCTTTGTTGCGCGTATTTAACTCGTCCAGCGGAGCAATAAAGCCATAACCGGCATTGGTTGCCAGCAGGTATTCGGTTTTCGCATTGCCCATCATCAAGCCGCAAAAAGTCGCCTCTGATTTTGGCTTGCAACTGCTACTCAAAGGCTCGCCAAAACTGCGTGCCGAGGGCAGGCTATGTGCGGCAATGGAATATGTTCGACCGTTTGAATCTATGCAGACCAAAATATCATTGGTTTTACCCTGCACTGAACAGAAGAATTTTTCACCCGATTTGAAGTTGAGCTTTTCGCCCTCGATGTCATGCCCTTTTGCGGCGCGAATCCAGCCCTTGCTGGAAAGCACGACTGTAATCGCTTCTGCGGCAATCAAAGCCGTATGATCGAATGCTTTTGCGGCAGTCCTAGCGATGATTGGAGAGCGGCGGTCGTCGCCATATTCTTCGGCATCTGCCAATAATTCATCGCGCACCAAACGTTGCAGTTTTGTTTTGGATTTAAGCAATGATTCAAGATAATCGCGCTCTTTCGCCAGTTCATTTTGCTCGCTTTTAATTTTGATTTCTTCCAGCTTTGCCAAATGGCGCAAGCGTAAATCAAGAATCGCATTAGCCTGAATTTCGCTCAGTATAAACTGTTCCATTAGTACGGGCTTGGGGTGATCCTCATTACGAATGATGCGAATGACCTCATCAATGTTTAAGAAGGCAATCAGCAAACCGTCAAGAATGTGCAGTCGATCAACCACCTTATCATAGCGAAATTGGAGACGTCTCTTAACCGTGCCGATGCGGTACTTAAGCCATTCAACCAACAAAGACTTCAAGTCGAAAACCTGCGGGCGGCGGTCAATGCCAATCATATTGAAATTGACCCGATAGCTTTTTTCTAAGTCGGTGCTGGCAAACAGGTGCTGCATAAGTGCCTCGCTATCAACCCGATTGGAACGCGCTTCTATGACCAAACGAGTGGGACTTTCATGGTCTGATTCATCTCTTAAATCTCTGACCATCGGTAGTTTTTTTGCCAACATCTGGGCGGCAATTTGTTCTTGAATTTTTGACCCAGAAACCTGATAGGGTAGCGCCGTAATTACAATATCAGTGCCTTCTTTTTGCCACGCCGCACGCTGGCGTAACGAGCCATTACCCGTTTTATAGTTTTCTAAAAGTTCTTCGGGTGTGGAAATAATTTCCGCCTCAGTAGGGAAATCAGGCCCTTTGATATGACTGCATATTTGTTCCAACGTGGTGTTTGGGTCATCTAGCAAGCGCACGCAAGCCGTGACCACCTCGCGTATGTTATGCGGGGGAATATCCGTTGACATGCCCACGGCAATACCCGATGCACCGTTTAGCAACACATTCGGCAGGCGCGCAGGCAGGAGCTTGGGTTCTTCCAAAGTGCCATCAAAATTCAGTGCCCAATCGACCGTCCCTTGCCCGAGTTCTGCCAGCAATAGCTGGGCATAACGAGTCAATCGTGATTCGGTATAACGCATAGCGGCAAAGGACTTTGGGTCATCTTGACTGCCCCAATTACCCTGCCCATCAATCAAAGGATATCGATAACTGAATGACTGTGCCATCAACACCATCGCCTCATAACATGCACTGTCACCATGTGGATGAAACTTACCGAGCACATCACCGACGGTGCGTGCTGATTTTTTATACTTGGCGGTGGCATGTAAGCCTAAGTCCGACATGGCATAGACGATACGCCGTTGCACTGGTTTTAAACCATCGGCAATGCTAGGCAAAGCACGGTCGAGAATAACGTACATCGAATAATGCAGATAGGCGTTCTCCGTGAACTCTGACATGGACAACGTATCGAGCTTGATGGGCGTATCAATAAGGAGTTTTTTCGATGACGTGGTGGATTTTCTTGCCATGCTAGTTGTCGGGTTGGTGGGTTTGGAGCGTGATTATAGATGGCGGTTACTTTTCAAGCAATCTTGGCATCATCTCGACCAAGTTACAGGGGCGGGTACGGTAGTCCAATTGGTAGGAAAAGAAACCTTCAAATCCAAAGGGCACTGGAGCGCACGTTGGGCTACCAATGAAAGACCTTTGCTTCATCCATACGGTAAGAAAATCAACGATTATGTTTGTTAAATATATCTCGTAAAATTCCGTCTATTTGCTTGATAATCTTTTCGTTTTGGCTTTCTTTGAAATTTACATATAACTCCAGTATTTGAATAATGTTATGCCCTGTGAGTATTGATAAATCGAGCATTTTTGATGTGTTTAAATCATTGGGTTCAAATTTATTCAATCCATTGCCATACTCCCGCTTATTATCACTAAATATTTCTTTCGCAATATCCGTTAATAAATATGCAAATAAAAGGTCTGTGCTAACTTTATTGTTTGAAAACAAATCTCCATTCGTGGGATATACGCAGTGAAAGGTAGTCAAGTTGGATATGTTTGCTTCATTACGAATAAACTTAATATTATTTCTATTGAATACAGAAACCCAAATAGGAGCAGGTGGACGATTTTCTAAAGCATACCAAGTCTTTCTGCTTTTGGTTAAATACTTCTCGTTAATCTTCTCTTGCTCACCTCTTTTAATATACTCCTTAACTTTTGGGTGTTCAGAATTTATTCCATTAAATAGATACGTTAGTCTGTCATCTTTTGTCAATTTATCAAAATCTTCTAAAGCGAAAAA
The DNA here is from genome assembly GCA_965261425.1 of Candidatus Spongiihabitans sp. Taxonomy (GTDB): domain Bacteria; phylum Pseudomonadota; class Gammaproteobacteria; order Arenicellales; family Poriferihabitantaceae; genus Spongiihabitans. The sequence goes on along the minus strand of OZ253452.1, from coordinate 25,248 downwards.
ATTGCCCTTTACGTCCTTAGATTTACAGATGCACGGTAATAGATTTTCTTGTGGAATAGAAAAGTTAATTGCTTTAGATGTTTTGAAAGTAAAATATTCATTAGAACCAGTTGCAATACCTCTTACAACTTTTGCGTAAGTTGAAAAAGGCACAAGATTCTTATAATTGATTGCGTTTTGAACTTGATAATACTTTCTCCATTTAATATTAGGGTCTAAATATTTAGGATTAAATGAAAACTCCCCTTTTTGATTAGGGTAAGCCTCAATGTATTTTTTGATTAACTTTAAATCTGACGTAGATTTTATTGTCGTAATATTGACTTCTGAATCATTTTTATCATTTGCCAAAAGCAGGATAGAAGCAGTTGTAATAGCATTATCAAAAACTTTTTCTTTGAAATTTATGACAAATAAATGTCTTAATAAATTTGTTTTGAGCAAGTATTCTTTTACTAATTTACCATAATCGGCATTCAAAAATTCTGACGGCACTATATAGGCTGCCCGTCCATTTTCTGTTAATTGGAAAGCCGATTTTAATAGGAAAAGAGTGTAAACATTAGTGAATCCATTAAACTTGAATTTTAATTTATCTTCAACTTCTTTTAAAACTTGCCTGTTATCATAATCGTGAAATTTTAAATAAGGAGGGTTACAAATAATTCCGTCGTACTTGTTTTTCCAATCGTTATACATATAATTTTCCAGTCTTAATGAAACATTTTTTTGACAATCGAATATTTTTTTAGCTTCACTAAGAATAGTTTCATCAATATCAAAACCTTTGATATTTAGCTCTATATTTTCGTTTAATAATGTTCTTGAAAATATACCTAAACCAAAAGCAGGTTCTAATACTTCTTTTAGTTTTTTATTTCCAAGTAGCCAATCTGACATTAAACTTGCAATTGGTTGAGGAGTAAAAAATTGAGCAAATTTTTTACGATGGGACAAGTTGATTTTTTCAGTATATGTTTGCTCAATACCCATCTTAAAAATCCGTTATGTTGAGCAGTTTTATTAAACTACCTGTGTCTAAATATGCCGTCCCTTTCTTAAAACTTACATAAAACAGTAATCGACCTCTTCCCATTTCTCGTCTAACACTGGTGTGTTCTGGTTCGAGTATTTTATACGCAACTTGACTGGTATATGTAGTGTTTATTTTAACTGTCGTCTTATTCTGATTCTTTATATCTTGACTAATCTCATAATATTCTCCCTCTTTTTCTGGTTCAGTTAATAAGGTTAAAATTTTCTTAAATGAAATTCCATAAGATTTATCAAAAAATACTTGAAAGTAATAGTGAGGAACATTAAAAGTTTCTGCCCACTTATAAACAACCTTAACATCCTCAATTTTTGGTGTGATACTCAAATAGTCTCTTTTTTGTACAATGTTTATATGGTTTTTTAGGTCTTTGAATAGCGATGATAATTTTTGCAATCTTTCTGTTGCTTTCCAGCTTGGTCTTCTAAAGTTAATAGCGGAAATAGTTTCAGAATTTATGCTGTTTAATATGTCTATAAAGTGCTTTTTCTTAGGCTGCTCGAGTAAGTCTGAAAACTGTTCAAGAATGGTGTTTTTCACTATCAATGCTTGTTCAAGATGGGTGGCAGTTCTACTTTGCATTTCTTGCTCATATTTATCTATAAGAAATGCACTTGAACGAATTTCTAAACCAGCAATTGCGTTTTTTACATAGTCTGTTAGTTTTGAATGTTCAATGTTTCCAATATCAAGACCGAGACTTTCGTCAAAGTCCTCTTGTTTAAAAATTAGCAGGTCTGGTCGCTTACCAATAGTATCTAATTCATCTTGAAAATCCTTGTAGAATTGGTCAAACCCTTCTTCACCAGCAATTATGTCATCTGATTTTCCATATCTAACTGCGACATAGTTTTTAGATGTTTCATTTATTGCTCTAAATATCAAATCTTCTGCCCAATCTCCTTGTTCTTTGTTGGTGATAAAATTAGAAGAAGCTTGTGTTGGGGGAGATGTTTTATCTCTTGAAATAGAAAAGTCAACTATTGTGTCTGGAATTAACTTGGTTAGCTCCATTAGTTCGTTAAAGTACGTCATATACGATTCTTTAAATTGGAATTATAAATGGCAGTTACTTTTCAAGCAATCTTGGCATCATCTCGACCAAGTTACAGGGGCGGGTACGGTAGTCCAGTTGGTAGGAGATGAGTTTATCCCAGCCGAGTTTGACCGCGCCAACAGAGCCGGGCAGGACAAAAATATAAGTGCCATTGGCAACGCCGGCTAAGGTGCGCGATTGTAATGTTGAGGTGCCAATATCGGCATAGGACAAGCTCCGAAACATTTCACCGAAACCACCCAGTGTTTTATCCAACAACGGTGCGATGGCTTCCGGCGAGCCGTCCCGACCGCTCACTCCAGTGCCGCCGGTGGTGATAACAACCTGAATATCGGCATTGGCAATCCAGGCGGATACCCGTGCCCGAATTTGATATATATCATCGGCAACAATCGTTCTTGCGTGCAGGTTATGACCGGCTTCGAGTAATCTGGTAACGATGGCATCGCCAGAGCGGTCGTCTTTTTCCGTTCGGGTATCGGAAATGGTCAACACTGCGATGTTGACGGGAATAAGTGTGCGTTCTGTCATTAAAATGCTCATGCGCTAGGGTACGAAATTAAGGTCTGTGGTAGTATTGGTTTTCAACCCTGATTATAAAGCATGATTACAATGAGCATAACGGTCAAATTTTTCGCCAGCCTGAGCGAGGAGCTTGGATTCAATCATAAAACGATACCACATACCGCTTCGTTGACCATTGCGACAGTGTGGCATGATGTTGTTAATCGCCCACCACCGAAAAACCTGCTTTGTGCGGTCAACCATGAATATGCGGACTTTAAGCAGGGGCTGCAAGACGGCGATGAAGTCGCATTTTTTCCGCCGGTAAACGGGGGTTAATGGCATGTTAATCGATATTCGCGAGCAGGCATTTGACCCGTGGCAAGAAGTCCGTCATTATCAGGAAAACGGCGGATTGGTGTCGGGTAGCTATGGTGCTTGTGCCATGTTTGTCGGTACGATGCGGGATTTCAATCAGGGCGCTGAGGTGAAGCAGATGTATCTGCAACATTATCAGGGCATGACCGAACACCAGTTATCCGCTATCGCCGAGCAAGCGTTGACACGACACCAGTTGCTCGACTTGATGATTGTACACCGTGTGGGGGACATCAAACCCAACGACCCAATTGTGTTGGTCGCCGCTTGGTCGACGCATCGTGCCGCCGCATTTGATGGCTGTCGGCAAATAATGGAATACCTGAAATCAAAAGCCACATTCTGGAAAAAAGAAACCCTCAAATCCAAATCGCGTTGGATTGATCAATCATAACCCTCAATTCCAATTCCAATTCCAATTCAATGAACCTCATTAACCTGATAGCCGTTATCCTGACGCTGTCGGCAGTATTTTCCTATATCAATTTTCGCTTCATCGGGCTGCCGACCACCATTGGGGTCATGTTGATTGCGTTGCTGGTTTCATTCGGGGCAATTCTGCTGAGTGCAGTGGGCATTTTAGATATTCGCAGTTTGGCAGAATGCATGTTGTCGGGTATCGACTTTAACAAGACGTTGATGGAAGGTATGTTGAGTTTTCTGCTGTTTGCTGGTGCGTTGCATGTGAGTGCCAAAGATTTGGCGGCGATGAAGTGGACTATCGGGGCATTGGCGACTGTGGGCGTATTGATCTCCACTTTTGCGGTCGGTGGCATGATATGGTTGCTGTTGACGATGCTTGGTTTTGATATGCCCTTTCTGTATTGCCTGTTGTTTGGGGCATTAATTTCTCCAACCGACCCGATTGCGGTCATGTCAACCTTAAAAAATGCTGGCATTAGCAAAAGTCTGGAAACCAAAATTGGCGGAGAATCATTGTTCAATGACGGTGTCGGGGTGGTGGTTTTTGTGGTGATTTTGGGTATCGTGTTGCAACCCGATCAGGTATCGGCAACACAGGTCACGCTGATATTCGCCAAAGAAGCGGTTGGTGGCATATTATTTGGCTTATTGCTCGGTGTTGTTGGCTTCGGTCTGCTCAAGAGTGTTGATAATTATCAGGTCGAAATTCTGATCACGCTGGCTCTGGTTATGGGCGGCTATGCGCTGGCGCATGAAATGCACACTTCCGGTCCGATTGCGGTGGTGGTTGCCGGCTTGTTGATTGGCAATCATGGTCGTGCCCGCGCCATGTCTGCGGTTACCCGACAACGACTGGATGACTTCTGGGAGTTGCTTGATGAAATTCTGAACGTGGTGTTGTTTGTCCTGATTGGGCTGGAGGTGCTGGTTTTGCAATTCAAAGGCATCTATTTGCTCGCCGGATTGCTGGCGATTCCACTGATTCTGCTTGCCAGATTGATGAGCGTAGGCATCCCCATTAAGCTGCTACAAACGCTGACCACTTGGCGTTACAGCCCACACGTTATAAAAATACTGGTCTGGGGTGGATTGCGTGGCGGCATTTCTGTGGCATTGGCGTTGACCTTGCCGAGCGGTGTCGAGCGCGATATTTTTCTGCTGATGACCTATACCATCGTGATTTTTTCCATTGTTGTGCAGGGGCTGACCATCGGCAGGGTGGCGAAAGCCCTGTCTAATCAGAAAAGATGAGTATATGTCCAGTGGCGTGTTTTATTGGCAATCACCCTGGTTGTACCGCCCGCTCAGTAGAAAACATCTCAAATCGGCAGAAACGGACGGGGTCGCTCTGCCACTAAATCCGAAAACGACAACCGCTTGAATACCACAAGTTCAATAAGTTCATCGCAGCAAATATCGATTCTGGTATTTGTCGGACTAGCGTGTACGCTGGGCTACGCTTATCTGGCAATGCAATCGAATCATGATGCGGGGATTGAATTATTCGATTTCTTGAGTGGCTACTGGGCGATTGGCGTGCTGGTGCTGGCATACTGGCTGTATCTGCGCCACCATCGTGTAACCCCGAGTTATGCGACAGTAATATTTTGGGCAGTGATTTTCAGACTCATCGGGGTCTTTGGCTCGCCGATGCTGGAAGATGATTTTTATCGTTATCTGCTAGACGGCTGTGTTTTTATCTCTAGTGGCTCGCCTTACGGGATTGCGCCAGAATCATTATTCCATGCTAATTCCCTGTCGAAAGAATGCCACGACCTGCTGACTAGGGTCAATTATCCCGATTTTCCGACCATTTATGCGCCGATATTACAATATGTGTTTGCCCTTGCCCATATTATTGCGCCCGCCAATATCCAGCCATTGCAATTTATTTTAGTGCTGTTTGACCTTGGGGTCATTTTACTGCTATGCCGTGTTACCTGCGCTAAGAATGTATTGCTCTATGCGTGGAGTCCGTTGCTCATCAAAGAAATCGCATTCACTGCCCATCCCGATATTATCGGCGTATTCTTTCTGTTGGCGGCATTGTCGGCTCGGCATCACCAAAAAACAGTTTGGGCAACAACACTGATTACCCTTGCCTGTGCGAGCAAAATCATTGCCGTTTTAGCGTTGCCGTATTTTCTCTACAAACAACCGTTTCGCCATTGGTTATTGGTCGCCGCTCTGTTGATTGCCCTTTATCTGCCTTTTGTGTTGCAAGGCGACACGGATATAGCCGTGATCGGTGTTTTCGCACAATATTGGCAATTCAATGCCACCGTATTCCAGTTATTCAAGAATTTTCTGCCAGATTTAATCGCACGCGGCGCGTGTCTGGGCATATTCATAACATGGTGGGGTTATTATTTTTATCGCTATCAGTTAGCCGTTTCGTATCGTGGTGAACAGATGCCTAGATTTGACTGGATTTTTGGGATATTTTTCCTGCTATCACCAGTGGCAAACCCGTGGTACATGATTTGGCTGTTGCCTTTTGCAGCAATTCGACCGAGTTGCTGGGCATGGGTCTTACCGCTCGCCATTTCCTTAACCTATGTAAACGGTATCAACATGCTTGAATCCAACCTCAACGCCTATGAAATCGCTAACTGGGCTTACGCGCTTGAGATCATCATCATCGCAGTCGCCTTGTTGTACGATTACCGAAAAAAACCAACATCCGTCTTTCCTGAGAAAGCAGAAATCCAGTCAAACAAGCAAACCCGCTTCCGGTAGTTGTCAGTTGTCAGTGTGCAGTTATTCCCGCCCCAACATCCGTCTTTCGTGGTAATTATAAAAAAGATGGTGAACTCATACAGGGTCAACGACATTTCGTGGCACAGATACTATAATCATGTATAAGCGATGAAATCATCTAAAATCCGCAATAATCCCCTTTATTCAGCCAAATTATGGAACCATCCATTCTGTATAGCATCCTTACGCTGGGTTTCGGTCTGGGCTTGTTGCACGCACTGGATGCAGATCACATCATGGCTGTGTCCGCTTTGGCAGTGGCTGGAAGTCAAGATGCCAATGGCTGCTCAATCAGGCGTATGTTGCGGTTTTGCTGCGGATGGGCTTGTGGTCATGGCACGGTATTGTGCTCGCTCACACTGTTGTTCATCCTTGCGGGAATTGAGCTTCCGGCGATGATTACTGATTTCGCCGAGAAACTGATTGGTGTTTTTTTGATTGTACTCGGGGGCTGGATTTTCTACACGATGCGGCAACATAAATTATTTCTGCAGGTGCATAGCCACAATGACATAACCCATGTCCATTTGTCCCATGCTAACAATACCCATCACACCCATCAATCAGTGCTAGTCGGCGCAACCCACGGTCTTGCTGGTAGCGCACCGCTTCTGGCGTTGATTCCGGTAATCAAAACAACCAGCGCGTGGATTGGATTGAGTTATGTTGTGTTGTTTTCGCTGGGCGTGCTGTGCGCGATGCTGGTGTTCGGGTTGTTTTTCGGGCATTTGCAAAAATGGCTTGCCGAGTTTGGGCAAAAATTAGTCCAGTTGAGTCGAATGGTCATGGCTTCGGCTACCATTGCGGTTGGTTGTTACTGGTTTTTTGCGTAGATTCTGTATTATGCGCGAGGAATCCCCTGAAACAAAACGAAAACTTCGCAGTGGCTTCACCACTGGCGCATGTGCTACGGCAGCATCGCTGGCAGCGGCGAACCTGCTGATTAACAATACATCCAGCGACCGTAGTCGCATCATTCTGCCGCGTGGCAAGCAGGTCGAATTTCGGCTTGAACGCTGTGAACATATCAGCAATCACCGTGCCATCGCCAGCACAATCAAAGATGCCGGCGACGATCCAGACGCGACTCATCGGGCGACTATCTTTGCTGAGATGGAATTATCGGATCGGGCTGGGGTGCGCTTTCATGCGGCTGAAGGGGTCGGCACGGTAACCCGCGATGGCTTGTCGATTGCTGTTGGCGAGCCTGCAATCAATCCGGTACCGCGTAAAATGATGACCGAACATCTGCGTATTCTGGCTGATGAAAGTGGTTATACGGGCGGCTTTGAAATCTATATTGGCGTAGTCAATGGCGCGCAAATCGCGCTCAAGACCATGAATGGGAAACTCGGCATTCTCGGCGGTCTGTCCATTCTCGGCACCACGGGCATCGTCAAGCCGTATTCCTGCTCCGCTTTTATCGCCTCGATTCATCAGTCGATTGATGTCGCCTACGCCAATGGGATCTCACATATCGCTGCCAGCACCGGCTCTACCAGCGAACGCTATATCCAAAAGCGTCTGGCTCTACCACAAATTGCGCTGGTGGAAATGGGCGATTTTGTCGCCGCGGTACTCAAGCATTTACGAAAAGTCCCGATGCAGAAATTATCGCTGTGTGGTGGCTTCGGAAAGTTGAGTAAAATGGCTGCCGGACATCACTCGTTGCACAGCAAAGATTCCTCGATTGACTTCGACTTTCTCGCCAAATTAGCGGATGAATTGGGTGCCAACAAGCCCTTAATCGACCATATCAAACACGCTAACACCAGCTTGCAAGCCCTGAAATACTGTCAGGCAGACCAGATTCCGTTAGCCGATAGGATAAGCCAACTGGCACACCGTACCGCCTTAAAAATCGCCCAAAACAAGGTCGATATAGAGGTTTATTGCATCGACAAATCAGGGCACTGTGTCGGCACCAGTTTCGCACCATCATTGTCGGAATCTGGATAACCGACATGAGAATTCTTATCCTCGGTGGCATTGCCGAAGCAAAAATTCTGGCACAGAATCTAATCGAGCGCGGACATTTCGTTATTTACAGTCTAGTCGGGCTAGTGCGCCAGCCGAATTTGCCCTGCGAAATACATGTTGGTGGCTTTAGCGATCCAAGCAACACGACCACGAGCAAGGACGGCGTTCATGGACTGGCGCAATACTGTGTCCATCGCCATATCGAATTATTGCTGGACGCGACCCATCCCTACGCGGTGGAGATTTCTGCAAATGCGGTACGCGCTGCCAAACAGGTTGCGATTCCTTGCTGGCGACTCAATCGGCAGGGCTGGAATCCAGCCGATTATCCCGATTGGCATCACTATACTGATTGGGATGACCTATTGCCGCAAATTATTCGCTACAATCGCCCGTTTTTCAGTATTGGAGTCAGTACCTTGAAGTTTGCCAACCAACGACCTGAACATCAACAATGGGTCGTTCGTAGTGCGCGTCCATTCCCCAAAACCGCGGGCATTACTCAGGTTATTGCGATTGGACCGTTTGATTATGCAAATGAACACGCGCTGATGCTGGAACACAAGGTGGACGCGCTGGTGAGCAAAAATAGTGGCTGTCATCGAGTTTCTCAAAAGCTGGATGCTGCCCGTGCGCTGGCTATTCCGCTATTCGTGCAAACACGCCCTGCTCTGCTTGCCGCGAACCGATTATTCGAGCAGGTCGATGGGCTGGTTAATGCCATCAACATGACCCAACCAATCGCAACTGGAGACTGAAGTGGACTACCTAAAAAACCCCGCTGAAATTGAACAAAAGTCGTTTCAGCTCATCCGCGCCGAGACCGATTTCTCTGGTTTTGATGAGCAGCAACAGCAAATCGTGATGCGGCTGGTACATACCTGTGGCAATCCTGAAATCGCCCAACAGGTGCGTATCAGTGGCGCGGCGATTGAGGCGGGTATTGACGCGCTAAAACGCGACTGCCATGTATTATGCGATGTGGAAATGGTCAAACAGGGCTTAACCAAACGCTTCTTAACCCGCGACCCGCTGTGCTTTCTCAACCACCCCGAGACCGCTGAAATTGCCAACAGCAACGCAGAAACCCGCACCATGTCAGCATTGGCACGATGGCAACCTTATCTGGATAACAGCATTGCCATCATCGGCAATGCCCCCAGCGCATTATTTCGCTTGATGGAAATGTTGCAAAGCGGACCGCCTAAACCAGCACTGGTCATCGCTATGCCAGTGGGTTTTGTGGGCGCAACAGAATCAAAAAATCATATATGGAGTCATCATGTTACATTAGGAATAGAATGTATTACATTGCAAGGGCGCGTTGGTGGCAGCGCGTTAGCCGCAGGCGCGTTTAACACTTTAGTCCGCTTAAGAAATAATCTGCTGTTCTAAAATCGCACAATAAAACTCGAATAAACGGCTTTCAATTTTTAGAGACCTTTGCATTATTGTCGGAAGAGCAGCATTGTTAATTGAGAATTCACCCAACCATGCCCAATCTCCAACCGCTTGAGTCAACCCCAATCCAATGGCGTGGCCAGCGTATTGCTGTGGTTAGTCTAGGCTGTAACGCGCACAGTGTGCTGATGCCGACAGCCGAGGTCGCGCTTCGGCAAGCGCAAATTATTTTCGGCGCAGCGCATCATTTTGACAAAATTGCTCATATTGCCACCGATGCAGAAAAAAGACCCTTTCCATCGCCCTTTTCCGCATTGGCTCAGCAACTTATCGCTAATCAGCATAAGGCGATAGCGGTTTTAGCGTCCGGTGACGCGCTACTGTATGGGATCGGGAATTGGCTCAATCAGCGTGTCGGCAAGGCGAATCTGGTTTTTTATCCGAATATTTCCAGTGTGCAGGCGTGTTTTCATCATCTCGGCTTCGCTTGGCAGGAGGCGCAAATAATAAGTCTGCATGGGCGACCGCCCAGCGTGCTTAGACGCTATTTGAAAACTCAGCAACTCACTGCCATATTGACCGATCAGCAATCCAATCCAGTCGCTATTGCCGGCGAATTACTTGAGCAGGGTTTTGCCGAATCACAGATTTGGGTTTGTCAGGCGATGGGTAGCCAACAACAACAAGTGACCCAACATCATGTCGCCGAGCTGGCGGCGTTACAACAAGATTTTCATGCCCTGACCGTTTGTGTCGTCCGGTTGCACGGTCACAACCCCGCCCTGCCCGCTTTTCCGGGCATCGCCGATCATTTCTTTTCCACCGGCGCACCGCCCGGATTCGGCATGATCAGCAAACGTGAAGTGCGGCTGGCAATTTTGTCCTTGATGCAACCCAGCAACGCTGAAATTGCTTGGGATATTGGTGCCGGATGTGGTAGCGTCAGTGTCGAATGGGCGCGTTGGAATGAGCGAGGTCATATTTATGCCATTGAGCGAGACCCTGAACGTATCAAACACATCAAGATCAATAGTGCGCGATTCGGGACTGCACTCAATTTAACAATTATTGAAGGTCATGCGCCGATGTGTTGTAACTCGTTGCCATCGCCTGATTGTGTCTTTATTGGTGGCAGTAGCGGACTCGGCGAGATGCTTGAATATGGCTGGCAACGGCTTAAACCGGGTGGCAAATTAGTCGCTTCGGCAGTCACCGAGTCGAGTCGCGGTGCATTAGCCACCTTTACCAACCGCAAACTGCACGAATGGATTGAAATTCAAGTCTCAAAGAATTTGCCCGATAGCGACGACCTTCGAGCACTGTCGCTGGTGGTATTGGCAAAATACCTTAAACCCGCCAACACATCTAATCTCAAGACCAATCAAAAATGACCATCGAGGCTAAATCGGCAGGCACGTTTTATGGCGTTGGCGTGGGCCCCGGCGACCCTGAACTGTTGACCCTCAAAGCGGTGCGCGTGATTCAGCACTGTGAACTGATTGTCTATCTGCGTAGTGAGCTCGGACACTCGGAAACACGAACGATGGCACGAAATATTGCGGCTACGATACTATCCGCTTCAACACATCGGCAAAAAGAGTACCCGATTATGATGCCGATGTTTGAGGCGCGGGAGCGTGCCAATGCGATTTATGACGAGGCAGCTCGGGTCATTGCCGACTATCTTGAATGCGGCCAAGATGTGGCGTTTTTGTGTCAAGGGGACCCATTCTTCTTTGGCTCCTTTGCCTATCTGTATGCGCGGCTACAGCATCGCCACACGGTTGAAATCGTGCCCGGCATAACCTCCATTAACGCTGCCGCAGCCTTATGCGGAAAGCCTTTGGGCTTGTTAGCCGAAAACATCGCGATTATTTCTGGCAGACGAACCGATGAAGATATTCTGCATACCTTAAACCATTTTGACAATGTTGCCATCATGAAGCCGGGCAAACGGCGACCGGCATTGTTACGACTAATCGCGCAAGCACAGCGCACGGATGATGCCTGTTATATCGAATATGCCGGACAGGAAAAGCAAAAAATTGTGCATGATATTACCCGCCTCGATTCGCAACCAGCACCGTATTTTGCGCTTTTCCTTCTCAATCGTACTCGTGATGATGGTCCCCCGAAGTCAACTCCGAATCAAATTGCAGCGATTCAATGCCCCGTGCCGGTCGATATATTCAGCCTGACCGAACGCGGTAACACGCTGGCAACCCGCTTACAGCGATTGCTGCCTGAAGCATCGCATTATCATCGCGCAAGCCCTTTTGTGGCAACCGCACAATCCAGTTTTCGTAACGGTCATCGCTGTATTTTTATTTGTGCCACCGGCATCGTCATACGCGCCCTCGCACCGGTATTGGGCGACAAACATCACGATCCGGCAGTCATCGTCATAGACGAATCTGGGCGCGATGTCATCCCCTTGCTCTCGGCACATGAAGGTGGTGCGACTGCTTTTGCCCATGATATTGCTGAGGCTATTTCGGCACACTGTGTGGTCACCTCAACCAGCGATTACAGCCACCCGATTTACACCATTGGCATGGGTTGTGAACGCGGTTGTCCAGCGGATGTTTTACAACAATTACTTCATCAGGTTACAAGTCGCGTTTCTGGTCATATTTCTGGGCTAAATCAGATACCTCCCTATGCTGCCCTTGCCAGCATTGACCTCAAAGCCGATGAGGTCGGCTTGATCGAATTATCGAATCATCTGGGGATTGAATTACAGACCTTTTCCGCACTCGAACTGCGCCAAGTTGAACATCTGTTGAGCGAGAAATCCGACCTCGTTTTCAAGCAAGTCGGTTGTCATGGCGTTGCCGAAGCGGCCGCACTATGTTGCGCCAGAAAACTAACCGGCAAACCAGCAGAATTAGTCATGACCAAGCAAAAAAATGCCCACGCAACCATCGCCATTGCGCGTAGTTATCGGGCACAATTTGACCCATAAATCTCAAAACGGAAAAGAATAAGGACACCCCAAATCCGGTTAATGATTCAAGCGCAGTCGGGAATCCAGTAAAACAGCCAAACCCGCAAGGGTTTTCCGGTTTCATTATCAATTCTCAATTTTCAATATTTCCTAAAACCGTATGCGGCTTTCCAGCAGGATTCGATTACTATCACTGCTTGCGTTGCGTTCGCCGTACAGTTGCAGGTTGAATGGAGAATTCGGCTTCCCAGCGTAAGCCCAAACGATAGTGATTACTGTCGCCCATGCTGACGTTGCTGTATGGGGTCAATAACCCACCACCCGCGAACAGTCCATAGCTCATATTGACATCCAGTCGCGCACGGTCATTACCTTTATTGTTATTATTACTTTCATTGCCATCAGATAGTGCTTGTTCCAATACCTGATTCGCACTGATGCCAGTCGTTCCATAGCTCGGGCGCAGGCTAAATGATAACCCTCGTTCATGGGCACCAGCTTGTTGGCGAATAACGCCCTGAATGCCCCATTCTTGATAGTTTTTACGACCTACCGCTGCGCGGAACTTGCCTTGAATTGTCAAACACAATGGTGTTGGCATAGCGTCCGCCGAGACCCAATACCGCGCCAATACCTACGGCCCAGCCGTTATTACTGTCAGTAAAGTGTATAGAGTATAAAGCATTGGTGGCAGGATTGGTTTGTTTTGTAACAGTAAAATCATCTGTTTGGGCACTGGCATCATTGCTCGGCTGGGCGATAAACAGCAGGACGAAGAAGGCGGCGGTAAGGAAGCGCGACAGTGTGGGGGGGGGTTAAAATGCCAAAGTGCTTCGGCTTTTCTGGTCGATCTGTTTCTTTTCGCATCATGGTCTTATATCTCGTTAGTCTTGCGTAGTTGTTGAATGCGGTGCACATCATTGCTCCAAACCAGTATACGCCAAAATCATCTTGCGGATGTGTGTGTGAGGGGGGTAACCACACGGATATTAAGTGTTTCCTCCAGTTTAAGGTGTTTGTAAGTTTCTGGTAATACTCATAAGGTGTTGCCAAATCAATAACGAAAAAATATCAGATAGAAATCACAGGATATAGAAATGCGGTACCTTCAAGCCTGCATAATTCTTCGCTGACCGTTTGTGCCAGAGTTGTGATAACCGGTGCTGCCAGTGTTACACCCCTAGGGAGACTGTGCAAAAAACCCTCGCCAAGCCGTGTTACATGTGGAAAACCCTTGCGGGTTTGGTTGTTTTACTGGATTCCTGCTTTCGCAGGAAAGACGGATGTTGGTTTCTTGCACAGTCTCCTGGGCATGGACACCAGCCAGCTGGAATAACTTCATTCTGCGTTTTCTCCAGTTTAAGCATTTTAAATGTAGCGCAACTAATTGATAATTATTATTCATTGTCAATTTTAATTGTCCTTTGTCCATAACCATAGGGGCGGACTGATGAAGCCATCGCGGAAAAGACAATGAAGAGGGGCACCTCAATCTCTAAACTCACTGTCTTCATCCTGTACAGAAAATATCGCAAACAAGAATTCGTCACTGGTAATTGATATAATTCACCGACGACACATCAGATGCTATTAAAAGTAGTTAAAAAATGAATTTAGATAAATCTTATAATCCCCACGATATTGAATCCCGCTGGTATCACTATTGGGAGGGTAACGGGTACTTCTCTCCCACAGAACCGGACCCACAAAAATCGTCCTACTGCATTATGATACCGCCGCCCAATGTGACAGGTAGCCTGCACATGGGACATGCGTTTCAGGACACCATCATGGACACGCTGACCCGATACCATCGGATGCTGGGTGATCGGACATTGTGGCAACCAGGCATGGATCATGCCGGCATTGCAACTCAGATGGTGGTCGAGAGGTTGCTCAATGCACAAGGGCAAAACCGTCATGACTGCGGTCGGGAGCAATTCATCGAAAAAGTTTGGCAGTGGAAAAATGAATCGGGTGGCATAATTACCCAGCAATTACGCCGTATGGGGGCATCACCAGATTGGGAAAATGAAAGATTCACCTTAGACGATGGGCTAAGCGACGCAGTCAACGAGGTCTTTATTTCGCTGTTTGATGAGGGGCTTATTTATCGTGGCAAACGACTGGTCAACTGGGATCCCGTTCTGCATACGGCACTTTCTGATCTCGAGGTTTTATCGGCGGAAGAAACCGGTAGCCTGTGGCATTTGCGTTATCCGTTGACGGATAGTGCCGACTATTTGGTTGTTGCCACGACACGACCAGAAACGATGCTCGGGGATAGCGCAGTGGCAGTACACCCGAACGATGAGCGGTATCAGCACCTAGTCGGTCAGTTTGTAACACTGCCGTTGTGCCATCGCCGAATACCGATTATTGCCGATGAATATGTCGATCCTGAATTTGGAACTGGTTGTGTCAAAATCACCCCAGCCCATGACTTTAACGATTATCAGGTTTGGATTCGTCATCGGCACAACAAAGAAATGACCAATCAGATTCACGGTGGCTTAATCAATGTGTTTACCGATGATGCGAGCATCAGGCGCAACTGTCGTGAAGATAATGTGGCAGGAAAGACAGCAGACGCACTCATACCCAATGACTATGTCGGATTGGATCGTTTTGAAGCGCGTAAGAAAATAATCACCGACTTGGACGCACAGGCATTGCTGGAGCGCGTTGATGCACGTCGGTTGATGATTCCGCGGGGAGATCGTTCTGCGGCAGTGATTGAGCCTTATCTCACCGACCAATGGTATGTTGATTTAACCCGCGACAAGCTTGCCGATGGACGACTCGGTGGCAAGGCGAAAATCACCGATCCTGCCATCGAGGCAGTCAAAAACGGTGCCATCGAATTTGTTCCGGATAACTGGAGTAAAACCTATTTTCAATGGCTAGAGAACATCGAAGACTGGTGTATCTCCCGCCAAATTTGGTGGGGACACCGCATTCCCGCTTGGTACGATGAACAGGAAAATATCTATGTGGGCAAAACCGAGCAACATGTTCGACACAAATATGCCCTTGCCGATGATGTGCGATTACGCCAAGACGAGGACGTTCTGGATACTTGGTTCAGCTCGGCATTGTGGCCCTTTTCCACGCTTGGCTGGCCACAACAAACCGAACGTCTGAATACGTTTTATCCAACCAGCGTACTGGTTACCGGATTCGATATTATCTTTTTCTGGGTCGCCAGAATGATCATGATGGGCACCAAGTTTATCGGGCAAGTGCCCTTCCGACAGGTTTATATTCATGGACTCATCCGTGATGCACAGGGTCAAAAGATGTCCAAATCAAAAGGCAACGTCCTCGACCCGATTGATTTAATTGATGGCATCGAGTTAGAGGCTTTAGTCGCAAAGCGCGTCAAAGGCATGATGCAGCCACATCTCGCAGAAAAAATCGCCCACCAAACCCGCAAAGATTATCCAGACGGCATCCCAAGCTTTGGTGCTGATGCCTTGCGTTTTACGTTTGCTACGCTGGCATCCAATGGACGCGACATCAATTTTGATTTGGGGCGTATTGAAGGTTATCGTAATTTCTGCAATAAAATCTGGAACGCGGCGCGCTTTGTACTACTTAATAACGAATCAAAGGACAGTCCCCAGAATGACGCTAAAAATAGTGCCAAAGCAACATTATCCACTGCCGATAAATGGATTATTTCACAACTGCAACGGAGCACGTTGAAAATTGAGGAAGCCATATCCAGATACCGATTCGATCTGGTAGCACAGGAGATTTATGATTTGGTCTGGAATAAATATTGCGATTGGTATTTGGAACTATGTAAACCGATACTGAATAATGAGAACAATGCCCAATCGTTACAGATTGGCAGCAGACAAACGCTGGTCACCGCATTGGAAACGATATTGCGACTCGCGCATCCCATCATGCCCTTTATAACAGAAGAAATTTGGCAACGCATTGTGGGGCTTTCCCACAAAGGAAACATCAAACGAGATGAGACCATTATGACCCAGCCCTATCCACGGTTTGATGTCAATAAAATTGATGCCGATGCAGAGCAGGAAATGGAATGGGTGATGCAATTTATTTTAGGGATACGCAAAATCAAGGGCGAGCTGGACATTGCGCCCGCAAAACGTGTTCCAGTGTTGCTGAGCAATGCTTCAGCGCGGGATATAGAGCGCGTAAAAAACAATCGGATGTACCTCGACTCGATCGCAAAAATCGAGTCAATTGCCACGCTTGGTGATGCGGATGAACAGCCAGACTCTTCGATAGCGATGCTCGGAAACATGAAAATACTGATTCCTATTGCGGGGCTGATTGATAAGGATGCTGAACTGGAGAGGCTGAGCAAACTGGCATATAAAATACAGAATGAACACGATAAAACCACTAAAAAACTAGCTAATCCGGGCTTCAGCTCCAAAGCCCCTACACAGGTGGTCGCTAATGAAAAAAAGAAATTGGCAGAGATTAAAGTCAAAATGGTCGGAATCTCCAAGCAAATCGAAAAAATTTCTGCCCTGTAATCTTTATATTTGCGCGATTGCTATGATGCGTGGAGGAAGGGACTCTATAAGTCGGATGAATTTTTCGTGCTGTCTCTAGGATAAAGAAACGATCACAATTACTGTCAACCTAAAGCAGTAATGTCTCCTTTTTAGGTATCCTAACCATATTGAATTAAATAAGATATATTCGATGTGGTCACATCTTTCCCTAAATATTCAGTTGCCCAAATACTGGCTTCCCTTATCGTCATTAAATTTTGCATATAAACTCCCTTCGTAATCACCATTCGAATCACACTCAAAGATAATCTATGAGTCGCTAAAAAAGCAACTCCTCTTATTGAAGCACCCCCTAAAGAGACTGTGCAAAAACCCCAAGCTAGCGCATGTTATATGTAGAAAACCCTTGCGGGTTTGGCTGTTTTACTGGATTCCTGCTTTCGCAGGAAAGACGGGTGTTGGTTTCTTGCACAGTCTCTAAACATCAATTTTAGCATTCTAAACACGACAAACATAACCAAATACTCTAATCCCACAGAAAATAAAAACCATGGCTCATCATAACTCACCACAAAATCACTTCTCCAAAACTGAGCAACCAATTGTCTAGCGGCGATGGTTGCGCATTCCGGCGGGCTGCTCCACCTTATTTTCCTTTGTTTCTCTTGTTTCTCGACAATTTTTTAGAGGATTTCTCCGCTAATTTCACCAGAATGACTTGACCGAAACGAATTGTACAATTAGTATTCGGCTCCTCCGTTCCCCAGTAGCTCAGTTGGTAGAGCAGGTGACTGTTAATCACCTTGTCGGCAGTTCGAGTCTGTCCTGGGGAGCCATTTTTTACCCAGTTTTTTACCCAATATTTTACCCAATATTTTACCCAATATTGGCATTCCCCAGTGCTGGATGTCGAGTGCTAGGATGTCGCAATTTCCTCAAACAAATAATCGTTTCGGCAAGACCAGCCCTTCTGACTTCACTTCGCCTAAGCCGAGAAACGTATGGTCGGAATAGATCCTTGCCATTCCGAGCTTGGGTGGGTTTAATGTCTGCACGGATTGACCTTGACAAAAGTAATGCGCTGTTTTTTCGGTCAACGCCACTTTCGGTAGGTGATTAAGCACGTCATCAATGGGGCGTAAAAGCCGCTGTCTGTGGTGCGGGGATTCCAAAGCCGCCAACTTCTCAAGGGTGACCGTCTGGTCGATGGTGAAACTTGCGACAGCCACTCGTCTTAACGCACTCACATGCGCCCCACAGCCTAATACTTCACCCATATCCATAGCTAAGCTACGAATGTAAAATCCTTTGGAACACGATACCCGCAATGTTGCCACACCGTTTTGAAAATCGATAATCGACAACTCATCAACGCGAACCTGACGGGGTTCCCGAGCGACCTCAATGCCCTGTCTGGCGAGTTTATAGAGCGGTTCACCATTGCGTTTGAGGGCAGAATACATGGGCGGGATTTGCTCAATCTGACCGCGAAATTGTGCCAGAATTTGTTCGAGTTGTGCCCGAGTAGGCAAAGCGGCCCGCTCATCAGATTGGGCGATAACCGTTCCCGCGCAATCACCGCTATCGGTTTTTATACCGAATTGAATCTCAACCTCATAACATTTGTCCGCATTGAGAAACATCGCGGAAATTTTGGTCGCCTGACCAAAACAAAGCGGGAGCAAGCCCGTGGCTATCGGGTCAAGGCTACCAGTGTGACCGGCTTTTTGGGCATTGAGCAGTCGTTTTGCCTTTTGCAACGCCTGATTTGAGGAGATACCGTGCGGCTTGTCGAGTAGTAACATGCCATCGACAATGTCCCCGCGTTTACCACGATTAGGAGGCATTGTTGTTTAATTTATCAATTAACTGTGTCAGCTCAACGCCACGCTGAATGCTGTCATCGTATTTGAATAGCAGCCTCGGGGTAACGCGCAAATCAATTTGTTGGCTCAATAGATGGCGCAGATATTTAGCAGAATTATTCAATAATTTTTCTATTTGGCTGGCTGGCAGCGTTTCATCACGACTGCAGAAGTAAATGGTTGATTGCTTCAAATCTCGGCTCACCGTTACCCCAGTCACCGAAACAGAATTGATACGGCTATCATCCAATTCTCTGGCAATCAAGGTCGCAAGTTGGCGTTTTATAAGTGCTGAAACTCGTCTGGTTCGATCTATTTCAAACATGGTTTGCCTTTACTGGATTAAACAATATCTTCAATAAAAACAAAGTACTCTTGCAGCACATTTTATATCTAGCAAATCCGTTTTATTCTCTGTGTTCTCTGTGTCAAATCTTTTATTGTGAGCATTGCATAAATGACTACAATGTCTGGGCTATTTGAGTAATTTCAAATACTTCAATCTGATCGCCAATTTTAATATCATTGTAATCCTTAATACCAATACCGCATTCATAGCCATTCTTTACTTCAGCCACATCATCTTTGAATCGTCGAAGAGAATCAATCGTGCCGTCAAAAATGACGATATTATCGCGTAGCACACGCACCGGAAGATGTCGTTTTACCATGCCCTCGGAAACGAAACAGCCAGCAATGGCACCAATTTTTGGGGCACGGAAAATATCACGCACTTCAACCAGGCCAACATGCTCTTCTTTAGAAATTTTAGATAGCATTCCAGTCATGGTTGCTTTGATCGTATCAACGACATCGTAAATCACATTGTGATAGAAAACCTCGATTCCTTCGCGCTCGATCAACTTACGCGCCGCCGCATCTGCCCGCACATTGAAAGCCATAATGATAGCATCCGCTGCCAGAACGAGGTTCACATCCGATTCGTTGATACCGCCAACCATGCCGTGAATGATGTTGACATTGACCTCGTCCACTGACAGTTTTTCTAAGGCATCGCGCAACGCCTCTACCGAACCTTGGACATCTGCCTTAATCAGTACATTCAAAGTCTTGACTTCACCCGCCTCCATGCGATTAAACATGCCTTCCAGTTTTGATTTTTGTTGCTGGGCGAGTTTGAGTTCCTTCGATTTGCTTTGTCGCTTGAGCGCGATTTCACGCGCCGTGCGGTCGTTACTGACGACTATCAAATCATCTCCGGCAATCGGAACACCGGTTAAACCCTGAATTTCCACAGGTGTGGATGGTCCCGCCTGAGTTGTTTTTCTTCCCGCACTATCGGTTAAAACCCTGACCCTGCCGGTTTCCTGACCGGCAAGCACAATATCGCCCTGTTTAAGCGTACCCTGTTGTACCAACACCGTTGCTACCGGACCTCTGCCCCGATCCAGCCATGCCTCAATAATCAGCCCAGTGGCATTGCCGCTCGAGCGCGATTTTAGGTCAGCAACTTCAGCTTGCAATAATACCGTTTCAAGTAACTCGGTTATCCCCTGCCCGCTAATCGCAGACACTTCTGTCATAAGCACATCCCCGCCCCATGCCTCTGGAATCACATCATAATTTGATAATTCTTGTTTTACCCGCTCCGAATCGGCATCATCTTTATCCATTTTATTGATTGCCACGATGATAGGAACCCCCGCTGCTTTGGCGTGGTTGATTGCTTCAATGGTTTGCGGTTTGACCCCATCATCGGCGGCGACCACCAATATAACCAAATCGGTTGCTTTGGCTCCCCGCACCCGCATTTCTGAAAACGCCTCGTGACCCGGAGTATCCAGAAAGCAAATTTCCTGATTATTGATGCACACCATATAGGCACCGATATGCTGGGTGATGCCACCTGCTTCGCCGGCGGCGACTGTCGTTTTTCGAAGGCAATCCAAAAGCGAGGTCTTACCGTGGTCAACATGCCCCATGACGGTTACTACGGGTGGGCGTGCTAACTGTTCTTCGTCATCCTCCTGAACGATAAATGCTTCGGGATCTTCGGCATCCGCAACTTTGGCAATATGCCCCATTTCTTCGATAAGCAATATCGCGGTGTCCTGATCAAGAATTTGGTTAATCGTGACCATTGAACCCATCGCCATCATTGTCTTAATAACCTCCCCTGCCTTGATTGACATCGCCTGAGCTAATTCACCAACCGTAATGGTCTCAGGCACAGGCACTTCGTGGATTGTCGGCTCGGTCGGTTTTTCAAAAGCATGTTGATCTGCCATTGATGAGGAAATATTGCCCGGTTTTCTAAACGATTGACGACGAGATTTATCTTTTCTGCGTTTGGTCGCATGGAGTTCCGTGCGTTTGGATTGTTCATCGAAACCCGATTTATTCCGTTTGCCTTTTTTGCCTTTTTTCGGTTTATCCTCTTTCTGTTCAGGTGTACTTTTGGGCGTGCTTTGGGGGGCGGGAGGATCGGTAACCGTTTTTTCTGCTTTGCTTATCTTTGCTTTAATTTGTGTTGACTCGGCTTTTTCCGCTTTGGTCTTATTAGTATCGGGTTGCGTTGCGGTTTTTTTGACGGTGGCTTTCTTGGGCTCGGATTGCCCATGGGTCTCAGTCACCAAATTCACTTCAGGCGTGGCTTCCTGCTCACTATCGCCCTCATCCGCCTGAATTTCATCGGGCTGTTGCTGTGCTTGCTGTGCTTGCTGTGCATCAGCTTGTTGTTGTGCTTCGTGCTCGGCAGATAACCGTTCCTGCTCAGCCTTTTTTGCTTGTTGAGCTTGGACGGCTTCTTCGCGCTCTTCCGCATCGTGTTTTTGTTGCGCTTCCAATACACTGCGCTTTACGAAAGTGCGACGTTTTTTGACCTCAACATGTATCGTTCGAGCAGCACCCGTTCTGGAAGTCTGCTTGATTTGATCGGTGGTCTTTCTCTTTAGTGAGATACGTTCTCTGGCAATTGGTTTCTGGCTTACATCCCCTTTTAGATGCTGTAGTAATTTTACTTTCTCATCATCTGCAAGTAAGGTTGTCGCGACCTTACCAGATATGCCTGCCTGCTCAAGCTGACCAATCAGTTTGTCAATACTGATGCCTATCTGCTTGGCAAAATTATCTATAGTAATTTGAGACATATTGACTTTTCTCGTTGATATTAAAGAATATTTATATTATTCAAACCATGGAGCTCGCGCCGTCATTATCAGATCCTTTGCGCGTTGTTCCTCGATGTCGATAATCTCCAGCACCTCATCTAATGCACAATCTGCCAAGTTTTCCATCGTACGTACACCACCAAGTGCTAAGGCTCGAGCGGTTTCTTCGTCCATACCGTCCATCCCGAGCAGATCCTCGCTCGCCTCTTTTTCCTCCTGATTGGCAATCGCATCGGTCAGCAAATTATCCTGAGCACGACTTCTCAATTCATCGACCAAGACTTCGTCAAACTCCTCAATATCCATCAATTCTTGCTTCGGAACATAGGCGATTTCTTCCAGAGAGCTAAATCCTTCTTGGGCCAGAATTTTAGCCGTGTTTTCATCTATATCAAGTTGACCCATAAACTTTTGCACTAACTCCTGTTGCTCTGCATCCTGTTTTTCCAGCGCGTCCTTGTCGGTCATCAAATTGAGTACCCAACCAGTCAACTCAGATGCCAGCCGTACATTTTGCCCACCACGCCCAATAGCGCGGGATAAATTCTCCTCGGTAACCACCACGTCCATTGTTTTGGCATCTTCATCAACATAAATCGATTCGACCTCTGCGGGTGCAAGTGCCTGAATAACAAACTCCGCAATATTTTCGGACCAGATTATAATGTCAACCCGTTCGTCAGCAATTTCACTGGAAACGCTCTGCACCCGCGAGCCTCGAATACCGACACAGGCACCGACCGGATCAATGTTCGGATTATTGCTTCTAACAGATATTTTTGCGCGCTGACCGGGATCGCGCGCTGCCCCCAAAATGTCGATTAATCCTTCCCCTACCTCTGGCACTTCCAGCTTAAACAACTCAATCAGAAACTGTGGCGACAAACGAGTCAGAATCAATTGCGGACCGCGTGCTTCTAAATCTATTTCCTTTAATAGGGCGCGGATGCGGTCATTGGGACGTAGTCCTTCACGGGGAATCATGCCACTTTTCGGCAATAATGCTTCGGTATCGCCTAAATCGACAATCGCATTGCCGTGTTCAAGACGCTTTACCGTTCCAGAGATTAACATGCCGAATTTGTCCTTATAACGTTCGGCAATCTGATGTTTCTTTGCCTCGCGCACTTTTTTCATGATCACCTGCTTGGCAGCCTGCGCGGCGATTCGCCCAAACTCCACCTGCTCCATAGGCTCCTCTATAATGTCTCCGACATTAAGATCCGTATCGCTTTCCCGCGCTTCGGTCAAGGCAATTTGCTGGTCGGGAAACTCCGCCTCGGTTTCGTCCGCGATGATTTCCCAAACCCGGTAAGAATCATAATTTCCGGTATTCTGATTGATGCTCACCCGTGCTTCAATATCATCACGATGCCACTTTTTGGTCGCCACAGCCAATGCCGCTTCGATGGCATTAAAAATAATTTCCTTATCGAGATCTTTCTCTTTGGAAACGACTTCTGCCATCAATAAAATTTCATTATTTGTAATCGCCATAATTCATCGACACCCTCAACATCTAAAAGCATATTCAAAAAAACGGTTGTAATTGAGCCGATTCCATATCGCTGTAAGGCAGCTCATAACACTCACCATCCACATCTAACACAACGGCTTCATCCCCAGCCAACACCATCTTGCCGGTAAATCGTCGCCGTCCCAAAATATAGGTGGCCATAACAATTTTGGCTTTATCGCCGACAAACCGCTTAAAATGAACTGGCTTTACCAATGGTCGCTCCAATCCCGGCGAAGACACTTCAAGTAAATACGCCCCGCTCAAAGGATCTTCAATATCCAGCAACGCGCTGATTTGCCGACTCACCGAGGCACAATCGTCCACCTGAATACCGCCCGGAGCATCAATATAAACGCGCAATACCATCTGTTTCCCCTGGCTACCCACCTGCAACTGCAACAACTCATAACCAAGGTTTTCCACTGCGGGTTCAAGCAATGCTCGCAATTTTTCGCTTCCACCACGCATAATGCACACTCGTAAACACACAAAAAATAAGCCCTGCAATCAGAGCCTTGCCAATACGATACGACTACCCCATTAAAGCAAAACCCCGCAATGCGAGGTCGTACCACACCGGTCAAAACATGCCGGCAAAAATGGTAGCGGGGGTAGGATTTGAACCTACGACCTTCGGGTTATGAGCCCGACGAGCTGCCAGACTGCTCCACCCCGCATCAAGGTCGTGGATTTTACCCTATTCACAGTCGTTGTTTCAATCCATTAAGGCAATCTTTATCATTTATTTCGATAGACCTTTGCATAACTCAAAAATAAGAAGGCGGAAGTGCTTTTGCCGCTGCTTGAGAACGAACCCACTTCTGAAAAAGGTCGCTGAA
This sequence comes from Candidatus Spongiihabitans sp., assembly GCA_965261425.1. Taxonomy (GTDB): domain Bacteria; phylum Pseudomonadota; class Gammaproteobacteria; order Arenicellales; family Poriferihabitantaceae; genus Spongiihabitans. Next base: position 885 of record OZ253452.1, on the reverse strand, counting down.
AATTGAGTGCAATCAGCCTGATTTTATGGATTCGGTGACAATTTCTGCATCAAATACATCGACCAATTCCTGCACATGGGGATCATGGGTAAATGCTTGACGGGCATCGGCTTGCTGCTGTTTTTGCTCTCTGGCTAATTGTTGGGTTGGGGTTTCGATACCGTCTGCATCTCTGAGATCGATGATTTCCACCTTAAGCTGCATATCCAGCGACAAATTGTCTTTGCAATGTTGTTCAATCTTCTTTAAACGAGCACGATTACACAGGTGTCTGCTTGCGGAGTCCAGAGTCAGATTGATAATTTTACCGTTTACCGATTGCGGCACCATATTCATCAGAATTTGCTTCGAAATCCCATTCAATCCTGAACTGTGTATAAACTTCTGCCATCCGCCTGCTTGCATGAATTCTTGTGGACTCGTTATCGAGGCGTTGCCGATGGGTTGTTGGGTTGATACAACCGATTCGGCTTTTGAAGAATCTGTCTTATCGGCGATTGACGGCATTTTTGGCGGCGTGGTTGTCGCCACTTTAGATGTCCCGCGTCCACGCGGTTGAAACGCCAGCATCCGAATCAGCACCATTTCAAATCCGGCTCTCGGATCTGGGGCAACATCAAAATCTCGTTTGCCCATGATTGCGATTTGATAAAGCAATTGTAGCGTTTCTGCCGCAACATTTTTGGCAAGCTCTTCCAGCACCGCACTGTCTATCCCCTTCCATTCTACTGATTGTGGGCTGACCTGATATAACGCGACATTGTGAATCAAGGTTAATAATTCATCCAGTGCTGCCGCATAATCGACAGATTGCGTTGCCATTTGGGCGATGGTTTCCAACACCGCCACCCCTTTTTCGGCGGTTTGTGTGTTTTGAATAAGCTG